>NZ_CP192103.1:5082500-5322500 GCF_050956065.1 Streptomyces sp. CA-111067
GCACTACGAGTAAAGATGCTCGTTTCGCGCAGCAGGACGGAAAGACCCCGGGACCTTTACTATAGCTTGATATTGGTGTTCGGTTCGGCTTGTGTAGGATAGGTGGGAGACTGTGAGCCGGTGGCGCCAGCCATCGGGGAGTCGTCGTTGAAATACCACTCTGGTCGTGCTGGATGTCTAACCTCGGTCCGTGATCCGGATCAGGGACAGTGTCTGGTGGGTAGTTTAACTGGGGCGGTTGCCTCCTAAAGAGTAACGGAGGCGCCCAAAGGTTCCCTCAGCCTGGTTGGCAATCAGGTGTTGAGTGTAAGTGCACAAGGGAGCTTGACTGTGAGACTGACGGGTCGAGCAGGTACGAAAGTAGGGACTAGTGATCCGGCGGTGGCTTGTGGAAGCGCCGTCGCTCAACGGATAAAAGGTACCCCGGGGATAACAGGCTGATCTTCCCCAAGAGTCCATATCGACGGGATGGTTTGGCACCTCGATGTCGGCTCGTCGCATCCTGGGGCTGGAGTCGGTCCCAAGGGTTGGGCTGTTCGCCCATTAAAGCGGTACGCGAGCTGGGTTTAGAACGTCGTGAGACAGTTCGGTCCCTATCCGCTGCGCGCGTAGGAGTCTTGAGAAGGGCTGTCCCTAGTACGAGAGGACCGGGACGGACGAACCTCTGGTGTGCCAGTTGTCCTGCCAAGGGCATGGCTGGTTGGCTACGTTCGGGAGGGATAACCGCTGAAAGCATCTAAGCGGGAAGCCTGCTTCGAGATGAGGACTCCCACCCCCTTGAGGGGGTAAGGCTCCCAGTAGACGACTGGGTTGATAGGCCGGATGTGGAAGCCCTGTGAGGGGTGGAGCTGACCGGTACTAATAGGCCGAGGGCTTGTCCATAGTTGTACGCGTCCACTGTGTAGTTCTGAGGCAACCAGCGTGTTGTACCGCTGTTGTTTCATTGTGTTTCGGTGGTCATAGCGTGAGGGAAACGCCCGGTTACATTCCGAACCCGGAAGCTAAGCCTCAAAGCGCCGATGGTACTGCAGGGGGGACCCTGTGGGAGAGTAGGACGCCGCCGAACAAATTTTAGATTGAAGTGTGCCTCAGCCCCCGAGTCTTCGACTCGGGGGCTGAGGCATTTCTGCGTTCAGACGCCGGCCGTTCAGGCGATGCGGGCCAGGTCGTCCGGGAGCACCTTGCCGAGCAGTGGCTCGCCGCTGATCCAGCGCTCCACCTCGTCGACCGCGTAGGCGCCCAAGCGCTGGACCTCGGTGCCCTGGCAGCCGGCGATGTGCGGGGTGAGCAGCACGTTCGGCAGTGCGTGCAACGGGTGGTCGACGGGGAGCGGTTCGGGGTCGGTCACGTCGAGGTAGGCGTCGATCCGTCCCGTCGCGCACTCCAGGGTGAGCGCGGCGGTGTCGATGAGCCGGCCGCGTGCCGTGTTGATGACCGCCGTCCCGTCGCGGAGCAGGTGCAGACGGTGGGCGTTCAGCAGGTGGTGGGTCTCGGGGAGGTCGGGGGCGTGCACGGTCACGATGTCCGACGTCTCGCACAGCTCGTCGAGGCCGACGAGTTCGACGCCCAGGGCCGCGGCGTCCGCGGGACTGACGTAGGGGTCGGCGACCAGGACGCGGAACCCGGCGGGGGAGGCGAGCAGCCCGGCGATCACGCCCCGGCCGATGCGGGAGGCGCCGATGACGCCGATGACCGCGCTGTCGGCGCCCCGCCGATCGTGGAAGCCGGGGAGCAGGCCGTGCGCGTAGTCGGCGGCGGTGCCCAGGGCGCGCCGGGCCGCGAGCGTGATGGTGGCCAGGGTGAACTGGATGACCGGGCCGGCGTTGGCGTCGGCCGCCGAGGAGACGGCGATGCCGCGCTGCCAGACCTCCGGCCTGATGTGCCCCTTCACGCTGCCGGCCGCGTGCAGCACGGCCCGCAGCCGGGGAGCGCGGGTCAGCATCGCGCTGTCGATGACCGGGGACTCCCAGCCGGTGAGCAGCAGTTCGGCGTCCGTCAGTGCTTCGTGGGCGTCCTCGGCCGGGGTGTCCTCGGTCAGTACGGCGGGGTGGACGTCCGCCAGCTCGTCGAGGCGTGCGCGGAGCGCGGCGGGAAGGACCAGGTCCACGATGTCCGGGCGCATCGCCAGCACGAGTTTCGGCCGGTCCGGCATGGACTGCCCTCCAAATGTAATCGGTTACTTTCCGGTGCACGCAGGTTAATCGTGCTGCCGGGGCCGGTCAACGGCGATCTCCGCCGGTCGGGTCTGCCGCCGTGGCCGCCAGGACCTCCGCCGTCCGGGCCCGGCGCCACTACGCTGAGCGGCAGCGTGTGGGCGGGTAGCGATCGGATGGGCGGGGATGGCGGAAACTGCACCAGTGCCGGGGCCGGGCGACCGAGCCCGGCGGACCACCATCCGGGACGTCGCCGACCGGGCCGGCGTCTCCGTCGCCACGGTGTCGCGCGTGCTCGCCGGGAACTACCCGACGTCGGCCGCTGCCCGCGCCAAGGTGCTGCGGGCGGTGAAGGACCTCGACTACGTCATCGACGGGCGAGCCCGCGCGCTGGCCGGCACCGGGCCCAAGACCGTGGCCGTCGTCGTCATGTCCGTCGACAGCCCGTTCTACGGCGCTGTCGCGCAGGGCGTCGAGCAGGAGGCCGCCGCGCAGGGCCGGTTGTGCATGGTGTGCACCTACGGCGGGGACGTGGCCCGCGAGTTGGCGCTGATCCAGATGATGCGGGAGCAGCGCGCCGAGATCGTGATCCTGGTGGGCGGCGCCGTCGAGGACGAGTCCTACCGGGCCCGGCTCGCCGAGTACGCGCACGGGTTGGCCGCCGCCGGCTCCCGGCTGGTGCTGTGCGGGCGGCCCGCGCCGAGCCCCGACATGCCGGTGCTCGTCGTCGAGTACGACAACGAGGCGGGCGCGTACGCGATCGTCAGCCATCTGCTGTCCGCCGGCCACCGCAGGATCCAGTACCTGGGCATGATCCCCGGGCACAGCACCGTCGAGCCGCGGGTCCGCGGGTACCGGCGGGCGCTGGCCGATCACGGGCTCGGCCCCGAGCAGGTGCGGATCGCCGGGGCCGGTCTCGGCCGGCCGAACGGGTACGCGGCGATGCGCGAGTTGCTGGCCGGGTGCGGTGGACGGCCGGACTTCACGGCGGTGTTCGCCGGCGACGACGAGTCGGCGGCGGGGGCGATGGCCGCGCTGCGCGAGTACGGGCTGCGAACGCCGGAGGACGTCTCGGTGGTCGGGTACAACAACGACGACATCGCGCAGGATCTGAGCGCGCCGCTCACCACGGTGAACATCCCGTCCTACGAGTTGGGCCGCAGCGCGGTGCGGCTCGCTCTGGCGGAGGGGGGCGCGGCGCGCGGGAGCGGGCAGGTACGGCATGTGCTGGGTACGCACATTGTGCTGAGGGAGTCGGTGCGGAGGGTGGGGGGTCGCGAACGCTGAGCGGCCTGCGGCCCGCTTCGCCCGATTCGGTTCGCGCCGCTGCCCGGCGCGCGCCCCTGCGGGTCGCGTATGCCCCGTTGCGGTGGGGCCCCCGTCTGCCGCGCCGTCGTGGCTTGTCGCGCCCACGCGGCGGCAGCCGCAGATCGACAACAGCCCCGCGCCCCTGGTGATGCCGGGGTACGTCGCGCCCACGCGGCGGCAGCCGCAGATCGACAACAGCCCCGCGCCCCTTTCGGGTCGCGTCTGCCGCGTCGCAGTTACGTCGCCGTGTGCCGCGCCGTCGTGGCTTGTCGCGCCCACGCGGCGGCAGCCGCGGGTCAGATGCAGGTTCGCGGGGGCCTCAGCCGGACCTCCGCGCTGCCGCGCGGTAGGCGTCGAGGATGTCTTGGCGGAGGAGGGAGGCGAAGCCGGCTGATTCTAGGCGGAGGGCCAACTGGGGCTCGGTGAGGTGGAGGGCTTCGGCGGTGCGGGGGAGGTGCCAGTCGTGGGCTGCCAGGCGGGTGAGGAGGTGGCCGCGGCGGGTTTGGGTCTGGGAGAGGCGGAAGGTCTTGAGGTAGGCGAGGTGGCCGTCCGGGGTGGTGATGGTCTCGCCGATGTGGTTCTCCTCGCCGAGGCGGAAGTCGGGGAGGAAGCGGTTGAGGGTGAACGGGCCGGCCCGGTAGACGCGTTGGGCGGTGTAGGCGGGGTCGAGCAGTCCGGCGGCCATGGTGCCGTCGTGGAAGTCGGCCCAGGCGCGCTGCTGTTGGGTGACGGCGTCGCGCAGGTCGGCGAGGCTGCGCACGTCGTCGCCCAGCCGCGGTACGAAGTCGGGTACCGGCGCGCTCAACAGGGCGTACTGGTGGATCAGTTCGCCGTACAGGTCCTGGACCATCGTGCTGTGCAGCGCCCGGTAGTCGTCCGGGTGCGGGACGACGAAGGCCGCCGCGAGGGCGTCCGCCGCGTAGAGGAGCACGCCGCACTGGCCCGGGTGGATCTCGAACATCCGCAGCGCGTCGCCGAGTCCGCGCACCTCCGTGCCCGCGTACGCCTCTTCCGCGCGCGGCGACAGGCCGCTGCGGATCGCCCGCCGCGACCACTCCTCCCAGGCGATCACCGGGCCGCCGAAGTGCAGCGCCAGGTAGCCGTCCAGGGCGAGGTGCAGCGGCAGGAAGCGCAGCCGGTGCTTGGCCTCGCGGCGGGCCATCCGGCGGTGCGCCCGGAGCGGCATGTACGCCACGGGCTCGTCGGCGCCGTGCGGCCGGCCGCGGCCGTGCCGCTGGTCCTGGCCGCCCAGTTGGGTGCCGTAGGCGGCGCTCGGCCCGGGGTCGCCGGAGCCCGCGCCCCAGTCGGCGACGAAGCCGTGCGGGATGTAGGACACGTAGTCGGTGCGCGGCCCGACCTGGACGACGCCGAGGCCCGGCCCGTACAGCTCCGCGTGCAGCCGCAGGCCCGGCACCGGCTCGGCGCGCAGCAGCGGCACCAGCCGGATGCCGCCCCATACCTGCGCGGGGCCGGAGGTGAGCCCTGCCAGGTCGAGCCGCATGCTCGTGTCGCGGGTGGTGGTCATCGGGGGGCCTCCGTCCGGGGCGGTGCGAGGAACGCGGTGACGCGGGCCTCCAGGTGGGCACGCAGTTCCGGCAGGCCGGTGCGGCCGGTGGCGAACCGGGCGAGTGCCACCAGCGACGGCAGGTCCTCGGCGTCGCGGATGCCCGCCGTGGGGACGGCCGGCGACAGCCGCCTGACCTCGTAACCGGTCGCGTCGTACACGGGGTTGAGGTGCACGATCGCGATCCGGCCCGCGGGGTCGAGGCGTTCATGCCAGACGCGCAGCACCTCGGCCGCCAGGCCCGGGGGCGCGTTGTCCCAGCCGTCGGAGACGATGACCACCTGGTCGGGTGCGGCGCTCGGCGTCGTGTCGAGCGCGTCCAGGATGCGCGCGCCCAGCGGTGTGGCGCCGTACGGGAAGGCCAGCAGGGCGTCGTCCCGCCCGGAGGTCCACAGCGGGGTGTAGCCGGACGCCAGCGCCTCCAGCAGGAAGTGCGCGGCCAGCGCGACCGCCAGCGGGCGGCGGCGCTTCTGGCCGGAGGCGTAGGCGGAGAAGCTGTCGTCCAGGACGGCCGACAGCCGGCCCCAGGTGCCGGCGGCCCGGCCCGCCGTGCGGGCCGCGGCGGCGCGCAGCGCGCCGGTCAACTCGGTCCGGCGCGCGACCCGTTCGTCCAGCGGCAGGCCGAGTACGTAGGTCGCGAGCCGGGTCAGCGGCAGCCGGCCGAGGTCGGTGGCGACGGAGCCCGCGCCCAGTGCCGAGGCGGAGGTCTGGAGCCGCAGCCGCTCAAGGCGGGTCATCCGCGGGGTGATCCGGTCGAGGAACACCGCGCGGTCCATGCCGTGTTTGGCTGCGAAGCCTTCCGCGACGGTGAACGGCAGCTCGTAGACCGCCGCCTGCTCGTAGTGGGCGCGGCGCCAGGTCTCCAGCAGCGGGGCGGTGTAGCGGGGGCGGCTGCCGGGCGCGAACAGGAACGGGCCCAACTCCTCCTGCGCCGGGCGCAGATGGCCGTGCCGCAGGGCGCTCTTCATTCCGGCGCGGTACTTGACCGCGTCGAACGTGGGGTCGGGCCTGGCGGCCAGCCAGTCGCGCATGATGGCCCGGGTGCGGCGGTTGTTGATCCTGGCCCGGCGCAGCGCGCCGAACAGCGCGTAGACCCGCTGCGGCGGCAGCAGCCGCAGCCGCGCGGCGATCAACGCGCCCTCCCGGCGGCGCTGTTCGACCGGCACCTCGGCGGCGCTCGCCAGCAGGCCGCGGATGATCAGCGCCGCGTTGTGGTCGTTGATGTCGAGGGCGAGCGTGGCGGCGTACAGGTCGCGGTAGTTGCCGAGCAGGTACGCATGCAGGAAGTCCAGCGAGAGCCGCTGCTCGTAGGCGTCGGTGTGGAACTCGCGCTGGCCGGTGGCGGTGATGGCGGCGTTGACGAAGAGCAGCACGTCCTCGGCGGCGATCAGGCCGGTCGGGCCGGTGGGGCTGGTGGGCCCGGCCGGTCCGGCCGGGCCGGTAAGGCCCCCGGCGGGCGGCTGCGGCGGCACGGTGGACACCGGAGCTCCTCGGTGGTGCGGACAGCCGCGACCGGGGCCGCGGAACGAAGCGGAACGAAAGAGGTGGGTGCCGGCCGGGGTGTGAGGGCACGAGCAGCGAATCGTTGCATTAAAGGCAGGTTCCGGAAGTCGCACCTGAGTCCCGCGGCCGGCCCTGGCACCGTAACAGCCCGTACGGCCCCGGCTCTGCCGGTTTTCCGGGCTGCGGAGGCGGCAACGAGGGCGCCGCGCCCCGGGGATGGGCCGCTCAGTGGATCCGCAGCGCGTCCGGTACCGACGGCGGGAGCGCGTTCGCCGTCTCGTCGCCCAACGCCAGGCGCACGTCGGCCTGTTGCCACAGCGGGGCGTGCCAGCGGGCCAGCGCCTGCTCGGTGGAGCGGAAGACCGCAAGCGTGGGCAGGCCCGCGAGGTGGCCCGCGTCGAGCAGCTCGGGCAGGCCGGGGAACGGCGCGAGCGCGGCGACGTCGTCGAGGACGAAGGTCATTGGTGGGTCGAGCCGGCTGGCGGATGACCCTGCGGCCATGCGCCGGCCGTGCTCGACCACGCTGGAGACGAGTGCGGTGAGCAGGGGCATCGCACCCAGGTGGGTGCGGGGGTCCTCGATCCGCTCGCCCACCACGTAAAGCGTGCCCAGTTCCGCGGCGAATGACTCCACGTCGAGCCCACCGGTCCTGCCCGGATTGCAGGCGTCGCGGATGTGCACCGCGTTGAGCGGTTCGAGGGTCTGCCGGATCAACGCCTGGGCGGCGTCCCGGCGTTCGGGGTGGGCGTGCAGCACGGACTCCAGCTCGCCGCTCCAGCCGGCCGCCGCGTCGATGTCGGTGCGCAGGATCCGGACCGCCTCGCCGCCGATCTGCCCGCCGGACGCCCAGCGCTGCACCTGGCGGAACGGGCGGCCGTCCACCGCGGCCGCGTGCAGCCAGCAG
The DNA here is from genome assembly GCF_050956065.1 of Streptomyces sp. CA-111067. Taxonomy (NCBI): domain Bacteria; kingdom Bacillati; phylum Actinomycetota; class Actinomycetes; order Kitasatosporales; family Streptomycetaceae; genus Streptomyces; species Streptomyces sp. CA-111067. Next base: position 5,089,933 of record NZ_CP192103.1, read on the forward strand.
CGCAGCAGCGTCACGGCGGTGTCGTGCACCACGGCCTCGTCGGCGCGGGCGGTGCGCAGCGGGGCCAGCAGCGCCGCCGCGCGTATCGCGGCGGTGCCGGGCCACTCGCACTCGCCGTGCGGCGCCCAGCGCAGCCGCCCGGGCACGTCGAGCAGGTGTGCGGGGTCGTAGACGTGGACGGGGCCGAGCTTGGCCCGGTTGCCGACCGTCTGGTGGTACGTGTCGGGGTCGGCGGTGCTGACGACGACGGGTCCCGCGGCGGCCAGGACGGCCGGCTGCACGATCCGCTTGGCCTTGTCGCCGCGCGGGCCGGCGAACAGCGCGTATGTGCGCAGCACTTCGCCGCCCGCGGCGACGGGGTCGGCGGCGGCAGGACGCCGTACGGTGGCGGGCCGTTCGGCGGGCGGGGCCCCGTCGCCGACCGGCGGCAGCTGGGTGGTCGGCGGGTCCTCGGGCGACCCCGAACCCTCGGGCGACCCCGCCCCGTCCCGCTGGAAGGGCGCGGCGCCCGGCACCGTACGGAACCAGGCGTCCAGCCCGTCGTCGCCCTTGGCGGCCCCCGCCGCTGCCCCCGTCCCGGCGCTGCGCGTGCGCGGCGCGGGCACCGAGGCCCGGGGGTCCGGGAGCCCTGCCGCGGGCCCGTCCGTGTCGGCTGCCTCCGCGCCGTCCGAACGCGCCCGGGCCGCCGCGATCGCCGCCCGGCGCCGGGCCGCCCGGTCCGGGTCCCGCAGCCTCGCCACGATGTTCAGTACCCACACCGCGAGCACCAGCAGCACCATGAGCTGCCCGATGAAGATGCCCCAGAAGAACCCCGAGCCGGGCAGTTCGGCCGGCTTCGCGTCCGGCCAGGCGGCGGCCACGTCGTGCGGCTGCCCGATCAGCGCGCGCATCGCCTGCGGGGTGCGGGTGAAGTGCACACCGCTGGGCCAGCCGCCGTGCGACAGGACGCCGGCGATGCCGGTTCCCGTCCACACCAGTACCGTCACGCCGAGCAGGAAGCCGATCACGCCGACGATCAGACCGTCGGGCAGGCCCCCCGAGGACTCCCTTTCCTGCGCCATGGCGTCAGGTCACCTCACGCCACCGCGTCGTCGGCCATTTGCTTGGCCAGCGCGACCTGGGCCGCCGCGTGCGCCTCGGCGCGCGCCTCCGCTTCCGCCTCTGCCTCGGCCTCCACCTCGGCGGCGTGCTCGACCGAGGTCTCGGTCATCGCGCGGTCGGTGAACACCAGGGGCCGTTCGGTCTCGGTGATCAGGTGCTTGACCACCTGCACATTGCCGTTCACGTCCCAGACCGCGATGCCGGGGGTGAGGGTGGGGATGATCTCCACCGCCCAGCGCGGCAGGCCGAGCACCTTGCCAGTCGCCCGCGCCTCGTCGGCCTTCTGCGCGTAGATGGTCCGGGTGGAGGCCATCTTGAGGATCGCGGCGGCCTCCTTGGCGGCGGCGCCGTCGACCACGTCGGACAGGTGGTGCACCACCGCGACGAAGGACAGGCCGAGCCGGCGGCCGAACTTCAGCAGACGCTGGAACAGCTGGGCCACGAACGGCGAGTTGATGATGTGCCAGGCCTCTTCGACCAGGAAGATACGTTTCCTGCGGTCCGGCCTGATCCAGGTGTGCTCCAGCCAGACGCCGACGATCGCCATCAGGATCGGCATCGCGATCGAGTTGCGGTCGATGTGCGACAGGTCGAAGACGATCAGCGGCGCGTCCAGGTCGATGCCGACGGTGGTCGGCCCGTCGAACATGCCGCGCAGGTCGCCGTCCACCAGCCGGTCCAGGACCAGCGCCACGTCCAGGCCCCAGGCCCTGACGTCGTCGATGTCCACGTTCATGGCCTCGGCGGAGTCGGCCATCGGGTGCCGCAGCCGGTCCACGATGTCGGTCAGGATCGGCTGCCGCTCGGTGATCGTCTCGATCACGTAGGCGTGCGCGACCTTCAGCGCGAAGCCGGACCGCTCGTCCAGGCCGCGGCCCATCGCGACCTCGATGATGGTGCGCAGCAGCGCGAGCTGGCCGGTGAGGGTGATCGCCGGATCCAGCGGGTTGAGCTTGATGCCGCCGTCCAGCGCCGCCATCGGGTCGAGTCGGATCGGGGTGTAGCCGAGCGCCTTGGCGATCAGGTTCCACTCGCCGACGCCGTCCTCGCCCTGCGCGTCGAGCACCACGACCTGCCGGTCGCGGAACCGCAGCTGGCGCAGCACGTAGGTCTTCTCCAGCGCCGACTTGCCGTTGCCGGACTCGCCGAGCACCAGCCAGTGCGGGGCCGGCAGCTGCTGGCCGTACAGCTGGAACGGGTCGTAGATGTAGCCCTTGCCCGAGTACACCTCGCGGCCGATGATCACCCCGGAGTCGCCGAGGCCCGGCGCGGCGGTCGGCAGGTAGACCGCCTGCGCCTGGCCGGTCGAGGTGCGCACCGGCAGCCGCGTCGATTCCACCCGGCCGAACAGGAAGCTGGTGAAAGCGTCGGTGAGTGCCGCGAGAGGGTCCAGCATGGGCATGGCTACAGCCTCTCCTCGGGCGTCAGCGGCGGATGCCGGTGGCGAAGGGCAACGTGTTGACGAATGCCCGGTGGTGTTCACGATCGCACCATTCGAGCTTCAAATACGACTTTCCGGCGGATGCGCGGATGGTGCGCTTGTCGCGCGCCAGCGCTTCCGGGGAGCGTGAGGACACGGTGATGTACCCCACCAGGTTGACGCCGGCGGCGCCGCTCGCCAAGTCCTCGCCGCGCTGGTCGACCCGGCCGTGGTGCGCCACGTCGCGCGGGTCCACCACCCGGTTCATCTTCGCGGCCCTGCTGGCCTCCGCGTCGTCGTTGGTCTTCTCCGTCAGCATCCGCTCGATCGCGACATCGGTGGGCTCCAGGTCCATGGTGACCGCGACCGTCCTGATCACGTCAGGGGTGTGCACCAGCAGCGGCGCCAGGAAGTTCACCCCCACCGGGGTCATCGGCCACTCCCTGACCCAGGCCGTGGAGTGCACCCAGGGCGCGCGGGTCGAGGACTCGCGGGTCTTGGCCTGGAGGTACGTCGGCTCGGTGGCGTCCAGCTCGGCCGGCCACGCGTTGCGCCGGGTCATCGCCTGGATGTGGTCGATGGGGTGGTCCGGGTCGTACATCGAGTGCACCAGTGAGGCCAGCCTGGCCTGGCCGAGCGGCTGCCGTACTCGGATGTCGGCCTCGGCGAGCCGGGCGCAGATGTCGTTGAGCTCGCGGGCCATCACCGCGGCGAGACCGGAGTCCTTGTCCACCTTCGCGCCGCGGGTGGCGGTGGCGCGGGCCATCGCGTTGCCCTCGGCGGACAGCTCCCGGGTGAAGTGCATGCACGCCACCAGGTAGGCGCGGTGCTGCTCCGAGGACGTCGACACCATCGACTGCAGCTGGTCGTAGGAGTCCTTGAGCCAGGGCTCGGCCGCCGGGTCGCCGCGCTGCGCCACGTCCTTGGCGTGCGCGTCGGGGTCGGCGGGCAGCGTGCGGGCCAGCATCTGCAGCCGGGTCACGAAGCCGTCGCCGTTGGCCACGTGCTTGAGCAGCGTGCCGAACCGGTCGACCAGCGCCTCCTGGTCCTCGCTGTCGCGCAGGCCCACGCCCGGGCCCTCGATCTCGATCGCCGCCGTGACCGTACGCCGGTCCACGTGCAGCAGCACCGCGATCTCGTCCGGGCCGAACGGCGCCGCCAGCCACGAGATCCGGCCGATGCCCGGCGGCGGCCCGACCTCGACCTCGCGCCCGTCGAGCGCGATCCCGGCCTCCTGCACGCTCGACCGGTAGGTCGGCGCGACCCGCAGGGTGCGGCGGAAGGTGCGGTTGATCTCGAACCAGCGGTAGAACGTGCGCCGCCGGTAGGGCATGTAGACCGCCGCGAACGCCAGGATCGGCGGCCCGATCAGGCCGACGATCCGCAGCAGGAGTATCGGCACCAGCAGGCCGCACATCATGCCGATACCGGCACCGGCCACGATCAGTGCGATCTCACCGGTCTCCCGGTTCTTGCCCACGATCGCGTTCGGTCGCGCCTTGCCGATCAGATACGTGCGGCGCGGCTGGGCGAAAGGCTGGGTCGTCACCGGCGATCACCTCCCTGCGAAGTGCCGTTGTTCGAGCCCGGGGTCGATCTGAAGGGGGAGGAGCCGAAGCTGTCCTTCGCGCTGCCCTGGCCGCCGGCCCCCTGGCCGGCGCCGGCGCCCCCGGAACCGCTGCCGCCGCCGCGGCTGCCGTGCGCGGCCACGCCGCCGGCCACCGGGTTGGACGGCTGCGCGCCGCCGCCCTGGGCCTGCTCCTGCGGGCCGCCGCGGGCGCTGTGGGTGTTGATGCCCTGCCTGACCATGGTGGCGGGCGAGGAGATCACCGCGGCGGCCGAGCTCTGGCCGCTCGCCTTGCGGCTGTTGCGCAGGCTCACCACGTCGTCGCCGAAGCCCGGCACGAAGCGGTAGATCATGGCGCTGGCGAAGATCGCCAGCAGGATGATGGCGAGACCGGAGACGACGGCGGAGAACGCGTCGGGGCCGTTGTCGGAGGAGGACAGCGCGCCGGCCAGGCTCAGTACGATCACGATCACCGGTTTGACCAGGATCACCGCGATCATGATGCCGGCCCAGCGGCGTACGTGGTGCCACATGTTCTTGTCCACCAGGCCCGCGTAGACGGCGGTGCCGAGCAGTGCGCCGACGTAGAGCAGGGCCGCCCTGATGACCAGTTCCAGCCACAGGATGCCGGCCGCGAGGACCGACACCATCGACACGACGATCAGCATGATCGGGCCGCCGCCGATGTCCTTGCCCTTGGTGAGGGCGCCGGAGAACGAGCCGAAGAAGACGTCGGTGTTGGAGTCGGTGCCCGAGGAGATCACCTCGGTGACGGCGTCGGTGGCCGACACCACGGTGTAGAGGATCAGCGGGGTGAACGCGGAGGCCAGCACCGTCAGCCACAGGAAGCCGACCGCCTCGGTGATCGCCTCGGTCAGCGGGACGCCGCGCACCGCGCGCTTGGCGACCGCGAGCAGCCACAGGATGAGGGTGAGGATGGTGGACGCGGCGAAGACGACGGCGTACTGGCGCAGGAACGCGGTGTTGGTGAAATCCACCTGGCTGGTCTTGGTGACCGCGGCGGACAGCTTGTCGATCGTCCACGCGGCGGCGTCGGCGCAGCCGCGGCCGAGGGAGGCGAGGGGGTCGAGGGTGTCGGTGGGGTTGGTGCTCTTGGCCGGGCCGGAATCGCCCTTGCTGCAGTAGTCCTTGGCGGCGCCGATCAGCGCGTCGCACGGGTTCGAGGTGGTGGCCGACGGGGTCGGGGCCGGCGGGGCCGCCCAGGCGCGCGCCGGCAGTGTCAGGAGGGCCGCGGGGACGGCGGCGCCGACGAAGGCGGCGGAGGCCGCCAGACGGGCACTGAGCCGGGCGTCCCTTGGCGCGCGGGGGCGGGGGTTACCTGGCATAAGTGAAACCTCCGAAGTCCCGTACGGCACCGGCGATCTCGTCAGCGGTGGCGGCCTGGCCGTCGCTGCTCACCGGGGCGGGGCCGGCGGTCTGGCTGGACGACTGGATCTTCCAGTCGCCGCTGAGCCAGACGAGCTTCTCGGTGACGGTGAACCAGTCGCTGGTGACCGGCTTCGTGGAGCCGGTGCCTGCCAGGCCGATCAGATCGGTGCACCAGACCTGGACGGTCATCGTGTCGGCCGCGTTCGTGGTGACCTTGGTGCCGACCGGCACGGTGCGGGAGACGAAGGTGAGGCCGGCCGGCGCGGTGCCGTCCGGCTGGAGGCCGAGGCGCTTGAGGGCCTCGCCGGAATACGCCTGGTCCAGGGAGCCCTGGAGCTTGGCGGTCACCGACGGGTCGTGGATGGCGGCCACGATCTGGTGCCGCCGGTCGGTGTTGAACATGTCGGCGGAGCCGAGCGCCACCGCGTAGTTCGCCGCAGCCGACTGGGCGCCCGGCGCGTCGTGGGTGTATCCGGCCGGGATGCCGTCCGCCTTGCCGGTGGCCGGCTTGCCGCCGCTGGGCGCGGTGGAGGTGGCGGCGCCGTCCTTGGCGCTGCCGGAGTCCGCCGAGCTGCTCGTCCCGGCGGTGGTCCCGGTGCCGGTGTCGGTGCCGCCGCCGTCGGTGCGGTGCTGGCCGCGGTTGGCGAAGGCCAGCGCGGCGATCAGCAGCACGATGATGCTCACCACCGTGACCAGGGCGCGCCGCGGCTGGGAGCGGCGGCCGCCGCCGCTGCCCCCTGAGTGGCCGCCGTGGCCCTCGGGCATCCGGGTGCGGGTCGGGGGACCGTCCTGGCCGAGGCTCATCGCGGCGTCGCCCCCCGGGGTGCCGCGGGCACGCCGGAGCGGCGCCTGTCGCGGACGGCACCGCTGCTTGGTTGAGTGGGCATCAGCACGCAGCCTCTGAGGGGAGGTGGAGCCGGGACGGGCTCCAGGGACGAGGTGGGTGGCCGTGGTCCGGACGGGTGACCGGGCCGGCCGGCCGCCCCGTACACGACTGGACGACGGTGACTAGATGGCCATCCCGTACACGATGGTGAACAGCGTGCCGAGCGAGCCGATGATGAACACGCCGGTCAGCCCGGCGATGATCAGGCCCTTGCCCTGCTCCGCGCTGAAGGTGTCACGCAGGGCCGTCGCACCGATCCTCTGCTTTGCCGCGCCCCAGATCGCGATGGCCAGGCACAGCAGGATCGCCACCGCCATGACCACTTCGATCATCACACGCGCTTCGTTCCCGAGGGACCCGAAGGGTCCCCAGTCTGGGGCGATGCCACCGATGATGGTGTTGATGTCGCCCTTCGCGGCTGCCACAAACATGTAACTCACCACCCCGCTCGATCAGTTGGCTCCCTCGCCGGGGCGCAAGGGGCCAGGGTCTATCTTCGCCGAGGAATCCGCTGTTGCATGTCGGCTCAGCGACTTTCTCGGCGGATCGTCCGTCTGATCCGGCCCTTAGCCGTCAAACTGTTACGCGGACCGGTGTTCGATGGGACAAGCACGACTACTCTGTGTATCACGAGCATAACCCCTGGGCAACGATAGGAACGTCCGTTCTCGTACGGACCCGTACGGACCGTGCCTGGCCGGTACGGACTCGGGCAGAAGACGCAGGCAGGAGGGACGGCGGCTGATGACCCGTAAGGTCTGGCTCCTCGTCATCATCCTTCCCGGGCTGTTCTTCTCGTTCATCGCGCTGCTGCTGATCGGCACGTACTCGGCGGCGTCCGGACTGGCGAACGGCGCCGGCGGCTCGGTGAACCTGGCCAAGGGCGCGGTGCCCGCGGAGTACCAGCCGCTGGTGCAGAAGTGGGGCAACCTCTGCCCGGCGCTCAACCCGGCGCTGCTGGCCGCGCAGCTGTACCAGGAGAGCGGCTGGGACGCCCGGGCGCAGAGCGGGGCGCAGGCACAGGGGATAGCGCAGTTCATCCCCGGCACGTGGGCCTCGCACGGCATCGACGGCGACGGCGACGGCAGGGCGGACGTCTGGGACCCGGCGGACGCGATCCCGTCGGCGGCCTCGTACGACTGCGAGCTGGCCTCGTACGTCAAGAACGTGCCGGGGAACAACACCGACAACATGCTGGCGTCGTACAACGCGGGCGCGTACGCGGTGATACAGGCCGGCGGCATCCCGCCGTACCGGGAGACGCAGAACTATGTGAAGACCATCCGCACCCTGGAGAAGAGCTTCGCCGCGCCCGCCAGCCAGGTGGCCCCGTCGCAGCAGGCGGCCGGGGCGATCTACTACGCGCAGCAGCGGATAGGGACTCCTTATCTGTGGGGCGGCGAGGGCACGGCGGCGCAGGGCGGCCGGTTCGACTGCTCGGGGCTGACGCAGGCCGCGTACCACTCGGTGGGCATCGAGCTGCCGCGGGTCGCCAACGACCAGTGGAACGCCGGGCCGCATCCGGCCCGCGCCGAGCTGCAACCCGGTGACCTGGTCTTCTTCGCCAACGATCTGTCAGATCCGCGGTCCATCCACCATGTGGGTATCTACGTGGGCGGCGGGTACATGATCGACGCGCCGCACACGGGCGCGGTGATCCGGTTCGACAAGGTCGACTCGGCGGACTACATCGGGGCGACGCGGGTCACGCAGGACGGGGCGAGGGCGCTGCCGAAGGCGTGACGGGTGCGGCTCGCGTGGGCGTGACGGGTGTGACCCATGTGACTGGTGTCGCAACGTCACGTTCTGGCCTGCGATTGGCCCTCGGAACGTTCTCCCTGGTCACCCTTGGATAACGGCATGGTGATCTTCTGGCGAAGACCGGAACACTACGTACCGTGTCGGCCGTTGTACGGGGGAGAATGGTGAGGGACGCAAGCGACGGGGGTTGCAGACGAGCCGAGCCTTGGACGACCGACAGTCACATGCCAGTTAAGGGGCCCCAGCGCTATGACAGCTTTGGCAGTGGTCGTTAGCGACAGCACCAATCCCGACGTCAGCCTGCTCCGGGAGATCAACGACCTCGCCAAGCAGGCCCCGCGCGGCGTCGACCGTACGGTGCAGTTCCTCGGCGAGTACGGGCTGATCGCGCTGCTCGTCCTGGTGGCCGGCTGGTGCTGGTGGCGCGTCGCGCGGCGGAGCACCGACGCGCCGGCCGCGGTCGCCGGGATCGCCTGGGCCGGGATCGCCGCGGGGATCGCGCTGCTGGTCGGGATGCCGATCCGCTCGCTGGTCGCCCGCCCGCGCCCGTCGGCCGACTACGACGGCCTCGACGTACTCGCCCACGGCAACAGCGGTTTCGCCTTCGTCAGCGCGCACGCCACGCTGGCGGCGGCGGTCGCGGTCGGCGTCTTCATGGTCAGCCGCAAGGCCGGCACGGTGGCCATACTCCTCGCGCTGGCCGAGGGCTTCTGCCGGATCTACCTCGGCGTGCAGTATCCGACCGACGTGATCGGCGGCTTCGCGCTGGGCGCGGCCACGACGCTGCTGCTGGCGCCCCCGGCCCTGTCCCTGCTGACGGCCCTGGCCACCCGCCTCACCCGTACCCCCGCCGCCCGCCTGATCCACCCCCACGTCCCCCCGCCCCACCCCCACCCGACCCCGGCCACCACCCGCCCGGCCCCGTCACCGCACGACAAGGACCTGGCGGCGTAGGCCCGTTGCGGCGATTTCCGGCCACGGCGCCGACCGGTCCGGGTGGCCAACCGGAACCGGTGCAGGGGCGCCGGCCGCGTGTGGTCATGGCGCAGCCGCAGCAGAGTGCCGAGACGGTCACAGTCCGGCCTGAGGGCTTTCAGTCACATTGGCATCGCCGGTAGCGTCAGGTTGCGCACAACACCTGTTCAGACTTGTTCACGCACCTCACGGGGGACATATCGTGACCCGCACTTCCCTGCCCGTTGCCGCGGCGGTCGCGGTCTCGGCCGGGCTGCTCCTGACTGCCTGCGGCGGAGGCGGTTCCGACAGCTCGGACAAGATCCAGTCGTCGTCGACGGGAACACCCACGGTGACCGCGACGACGGCGAAGCCGTCTCCGACGGCGACGACACCGCAGCCGGCCACGCCGACGTTCAGCCTGCCGCCTGACGCCAAGGTGGTGTTCACCGGTTATGACAGCCCGGACGCCGCCACGAAGAGCGTGCTGCGGGACGTCAAGAACGCGGTGATGAGCATGCAGGAAGCGGACAGCAAAGGGCAGTCCACCGCCAACCTCAAGCGTTACTTCATTCCGTTGCAAGCCGCGGTCGCGGCGGATTCGTCCATTGACTACCGCAAGTCCGGCTACACCATCACCGGCACGGTCAAGGACTACCTGCCGACGGTGAAGTTCGACGCCCCCAATCGCGCGCAGGTCACTTACTGCGAGGACGAGCGTCAGGCGTTCGACAAGGAGATCGCGAGCGGAAAGATCGACCGGAGCAAGCCGTCGCTCCAGGACTTCAGCCTGTGGCGGATGGGAATGGCCAAGAACGCGGCTGGTGACTGGCAGGTCGCCAGTTACTCGCAGCAGAAGGGGGTGTCGAAGTGCGCAGTCTCCTGATAAGCCGCAGGAACCTTCTCCTGGTGGTGGCACTGAGCCTGACGGCACTCTTCGCGGCGTCGCCGCATGCCCACGCGGACCGCAACAAGAAGAAGAATCCTGTGGTCACGCCCGTGGACAGAGACGGCACCCTCTCCTCGCGTATCTCCCTGGGCGGCACCGGCTACACCGGCGGCCCCGGAACCCAGCCGATCACCTCGTCGAACGCCAACTGGTCGCCACCCGACTGCTGGTATGAGGCATTCACCCCGGACGAGTTCAAGAGCGTCATCATGGGGCGCTACTACAAGGCGGGTAATGACAACGCGGGGACGATCTACAACTACTACTACCAGGTCAACAGCGACATGACCGCCATCAAGTACCACAAGGGTGACAAGGGCGACTGGTGGCTGCTCGTCTACAACCCCGACCTGCCTCCCAACACCGGCGGTTCGTGCACGCTCACCGAGGGTTGGAAGTGGGTGAAGCAGGGTGACCCGCCGCCGGCCGGCGTGATCACCGTGGAGATGCTGTCGCAGGCGGCCTATGCCGCGACCAAACTGCCGGTGCACACCGTGACGTTGAGTCCTGTCGCCGGTAACCAGAAGGTCAATATTCCCACATACGTGTCATTCGGCGACCCGCTGCCGCAGGTGTTCGTGACCGCGCAGATCCCCAACCCGCCGATCGCCGCGACGGTGGTGGCCAGGCCGCACTCGCTGCACATCGATGCGGGGACCGCCAACGCGAATCCGCAGAGCTGCGATTATCTCTTCAAGCAGGTCGGCGACAGTTACACCGTGAACTCCGCCGACGCGGACTGCAACATCACCTACACGAAGGCGACCCTCGGCGGGTCGTACCCGTTGAAGGCCCAGATCACCTGGCAGGTGCACTGGACGGCCAGTGCCGATCCGAACGGACCCGCGGCAGGCCAGCTCGACGACGGGTACACGACCGCGACGCAGGACGTCGCCGTCCAGGAGATCCAGACCGTCAATCGCGACTGAGGTATCCGCCTCACAACGGGGAGTTGGCATGTCGGGCGGAACAACGCGGCCGGGAGCTGCCGTCGGCCTGGGGACGGCCGCAGCGGTGTGCCTGCTGCTGGCCGGCTGCGGTGGTGGCAGCGGCTCCGGCGGCTCGGACGAGAGCGGGCCGTCGGAGACCGTGACGACGGCAGCCGCGACCGCGCCTACGGGGGCGACGGCTTCGGCCACGCAGGCGGCGCGGCCTGACGCGCCGGAGTTCGACCTGCCGTCGGGCCTCACGGCGGATTTCAAGGGCTTCAAGAGCGGCGATGCCAATACCCAGGCGGCCCTGACCGACGCGACGTACGCGGCGACGGCGATTCTGGAGTTCCAGGGAAAGACCTATACGACGGAGACGCCGAACTTCAAGCGTTTCTGGTCCGGGCCCAAGGGCGCGGGCTACGCCGACACGATCGTCAGCGAGGGCAGGGACGGGAACGTCATCACCGGGGCATACCACTATTACAAGCCGGTGGTGAAGTCCCTCCAGGGCGGCCATGTGTCCGTTCGGTACTGCGAGGACCAGCGCAAGGGCTACCTCAAGGACCCCCGGACGGGCAAGGTCTTCGTGACGACTCCTGCCCTGAAGGATTTCCGGCTGTGGACTCTTGCCATGGCGAAGGGTTCCGGTGGCGATTGGCAGGTGTACGACTACACCTGGGTGAAGGGCTCCAAAGCGTGCCAGGTCGCCTGACCGTCGGCGGCGCCCCGGTGGCGGCTACAACGCCTGGGGGAAGGTGAAGAGGCGGGAGGGGTCCAGGGTTTGTTTGAGGGTGGTCAGGCGGGGGGCGTTCTGGCCGTAGTAGGCGGTGCGCCAGGTGGTCAGGGTGGGGTCGGTGTAGTTCTGGTAGGCGGCGCCTGAGGCGTAGCGGCGCATCGAGGCGTGGGTGGTGTCGAGCCAGTCGGTGGTCGAGAGGGCGTCGGACGCCAGGTACTGGGCCAGGAAGCGTGAGCCGCGGTGGCTGAAGGCGGTGGCCGTGGGGGAGACGCGGTTGACGGCGCCGCCCAGGGCGGTCAGGGCGATGCTGCCGGCGCCGCCGCCGGACTGGTTGGCGAGGCGCTGGACCTGGGAGAGCAGCGCCTGGATGCCCGCGGCCGGCAGGTTCGTGTCGTAGAAGTCGGAGCGCGCGGTGTACGTCTCGCGGTGCAGGCCGCCGGTCGGCGGCAGGTGGCACTGGGCCGCGGTCAGGCCGGAGCAGCCCGCGTACGAGAAGGTCGCGTCGAGGTAGCTGTGCGGGTGCAGCGAGACGGAGCCGGCGGGGGCGTCGGCCGCGTCGGCGAGGCGGTCGGCCGCGGCGGCCAGGTCGTCCCGCGAACCGGTCGAGAGCATCGGCACCGCGACGGTCGGCGATCCGCCGGGCGCGCAGTCCAGGTGCAGCGAGGACCAGATGGCGTCCGGCTGGTCCGGGCCCCAGCTCTGCCAGCCGCGGATCACGTCGGCGGCCCGGCTCCACGGCCAGGTCAGATAGCCGACCACCACGTCGGGCACGGGGTGGGTGCGGAAGCGCAGCGAGGTGACGACGCCGAAGTTGCCGCAGCCGGCTCCGCGCAGCGCCCAGAAGATGTCGGGCTCGGCGTCCGCGGAGACCTCGTGGGTGGCGCCGTCGGCGGTGATCAGGGTGGCGGCGATCAGGTTGTCGCAGGTCAGGCCCATGGACCGGCTCATCACGCCGTGGCCGCCGCCGAGCGTGAGGCCGGATATGCCGACGCTGGGGCAGGAGCCGCCCGGCACGGTACGGCCCTTCTCGCCGAGCGTGTTGTAGACGTCGATGAGCTTGGCGCCCGCGCCGACCGTGGCCGTGGTGCCGTCGAGCGTCACGGAGTTGAGTTTGGAGACGTCGATGATCAGCCGGCCGTTGCCGCTCGACCAGCCCGCGTAGGAGTGGCCGCCGCTGCGGATGGCGATCGGGACGCCGGTGCGGCGGGCGAAGTCCAGGCAGCCGCGGATGTCGTCGGCGCCGGTGACGTAGGCGATGCCGGCCGGGCGCAGGTTGTCGTAACGGGTGTTGTAGAGGATCCGGTCGGCGGCGTAGTCGTGGTCCTGGGGGCGTACGAGGGTGCCGTCGAGGGTCTTGCCGAGCGCGGTCCAGTCCGGTGGGACGTGGGCGGTGGTGGTGGGGGCGGAGGTCGGCGGGGCGCTGGAGGCGGACGGGGTGCTCGGGGAGGACGAACTCCCGGTGTTCTTGGCGTCGTCGCCGCTGTCGGAGGGGCCGCAGCCGGTCAGCCACGCGGCGGCGAGGACGCCGCCCCCGGCTTTGAGCGCTGCGCGCCGCTGCACCGCCGTGGCGCGGCGGGCGCGCCGCGGCTCGGCGCCGTAAGCCGGCCCCGGGGCTGTCCCCGTCTCCGTACCGACGCCCGCGTCTGCACCAGTACCCGCGTCCGCGCCCGACTCCACCTGCACCACCGCCACTTCCCCGCCGGGCGCACCGCCCGGCGCGCCTCCTTGACTACCGAGACGTAGCCTGACCGGCGGCGGTTGCGGCAAACGGAAGCTCGGCGCTCGGTTGCGGGGCTGTGACGTAGGGGACGCCAGGTGCCAACGGGGCGCCCCCGCCCCGGCCCTGGAGCGCCCTGCCCCCGCCCCCGCGCCCGGTCGGGCAAGCGCCCCGCAGGGGCGCGGGGAACTGCGCGCTCGGCCATCCACCGGCCGGTGGCCGGTAACGACAGCAACTGCCCCTTCGGGCCGGTGGCCACGCGCGCCATCGTCGTGGCTTGTCGCGCCCACGCGGCGCCAGCCGCACATCGGAAACAGCCCCGCGCCCCTGGTGATGCCGGGGAAGTCGCGCCCGGTCGGGCAAGCGCCCCGCAGGGGCGCGGGGAACTGCGCGCTCAGCCACCCACCGGCCGGTGGCCGGGAGACGACAGGACCAGCCACCTCGGGCCGGTGGCCACGCGCGCCGTTCGCGGGTGACCCCGGTGTCGACGGGCCGAGCCCGCTTCGCTTCGCTCAGCGCGTAGCGACGTGTTCCTGGGCGTCGCGGCGGGCGCGGTCTCGGGCGCGGCGGGCGGGGCCGCGCCAGCCGCAGGTGCATCTGGCGTGGGCGAATGCGCCTCGTTCGTCGACGGTTGCGCGGTGCGCGTTGCCGGAAGTGCCGTCGGCGCTGCCGGGCCCGTCGGCCGTGTGATCCCACTTGAGCACGACACCACGGTAACGGGCGTGACGGCCCGCTTCCGACCGTCGTTATCCCGGTGAGGCCAGGGCGGTACAGGCATACCGGCGATTCCGCCGGTACGGGCGGTGCAGGACGATGCGGAATGGTGGCGGCGATGTCCACGGGGCGACGGGAGACGGCGTCGGTACGGGAGCGGCCGGGGCGGCGGCCCCGGCGACCCGGTCCGGCCGGGGACGAGCACAAGCACAAGGCCAGGGCCGGGGCGGCGGCTCTCGGGGCCGGGCTCTGCGCCGCGCTGCTGGCCGGGTGCGCCGGCGACGGCGCCGCCGCCGACAGCCGGCCGCCCACCGGCGCGGGCGACTCCGCCGAGGCGATCAGCGCGGCGGCCGACACCCTGGTGAAGGCCGGCACCTCGCACGTTCACACCACGATGCGGATGGCCAGCGGCGGCACCTGGCTGACCATCACCGGCAGCGGCGGCTTCGACTACGCCAGGCGGCAGGGCGAGCTGCGGCTGCTGCTGCCCCCGGACGCGGCCGGCACCGAGGAGCACAAGCCGCTCACCGAGCTGCTCACGCCCGGCGCCCTCTATATGAAGGACCGCGGCGCGGGCGTGCCGGCCGGTAAGTGGGTGCGGGTGGACACCGCCCGGCTGCCGGACGGCAACCTGGTCACCGGCGGCGCCACCGAGCCGCTGGCCGCGGCCCAACTGCTGTGCGGCGCGCGGGACGTCCGGCTGGTCGGCAAGGAGACCCTGGCCGGTACGAAGGTCAGCCACTACCGGGGCACCGCGGACATCGCCCGGGCCGCGAAGGTCGCGGAGCCGTCCGGGCAGGGACCGCTGACGGCGGCGTCGAAGGGCTTCTCGGTGACCCGGGTGCCGTTCGACGCGTGGCTGGACGGGCAGGGGCGGCTGCGCCAGTTGAGCCAGACGTTCACGTTCAGTTCCGGCTCCGCCGGGCACAGCGCGGGACCCGATGTGACAGTGGTCTCTACCACCAGCTTCGACGACTTCGGCGCCGCGGTGCCCGTGAGTATGCCCCGAGCTGCGGACATCTGGACCGGAAAGATCGTTTCTGCCCAACCTGGGTAAGGGTCCCGCCGGATCGGGCCGCGCCGAAATGGTCCTTCCGTGCCATGCGCGGAACGGGGTCGGTTGCCTACGCTTGATGGCGGCCGTCGCGGGCGTGCGCGGTCGCGCAACGGCTCATCTGTGACGCATGGTGACCGGCGCGCGGGACTCTGGAGGAGGAGGTGGTGCGCGTATGGCGCCGTCGCCCGGAACTTCGGTGCAGGACGATCCGGTGGCTCTGGCCGAGATCGAGCTCTGCGGTGAGCTGATGATCGCCGCGTCCGCCGCCGGCGAGGAGCGGCTGAGCTTCGCCCGGATCGACGAGGTGCTCGAGGTGGGACGGGACCGCGAGCCGGCGGTACGGCCGCTGTTCGCCTACCACGGCCTCTAGGACCTCGGACCTAGGACGGCACGGGCGACCCACCCCCCTGCGGATCACGGGCAGCAGGCGCAGGCGCAAGCCGTCAGGTCCGCAGCAGCCGGCCTATCGCCGCCGTCGCCTCCGCCACCTTCTCGTCGACCTCCGGCCCGCCGCCGACCGCCGCCGCGGCCACGCAGTGCCGCAGGTGCTCCTCCAGCAGTTGCAGCGCGAAGGACTGGAGCCCCTTGGTACTCGCCGAGACCTGGGTGAGGATGTCGATGCAGTAGACGTCCCCCTCCACCATCCGCTGCAGGCCCCGGATCTGGCCCTCGATCCGGCGCAGCCGCTTGAGGTGCGACTCCTTGTCGTGGCTATAGCCATGTGGTCCCGGCGGCGGAACAATCTTGTCCGCGGGGTCTCCGGCGTCCGCGGAACCCTCGCCCGCGGGGCTCCGCGCCGGATCAGCCGTGCTTTCCGTCATGTCCGCCTTGCCGTCACTCGCCCGTGTCGTGTCCGCCGCTGCCATCCCTGCCGCCCTCTTCTGTCCCGTTATACCCCTGGTGGGTATATCTTACCGAATCGATACAGTGTGCGAGGCATCCCCAGTCCAGGGGATGCCGAGCGATAGGCGACACTGGGTGACGCCCGTTAGTCGTGGCTGGAAGATGCGCCTAGCATCAACGAGACCTGACCCGATGTATCCCGAGGACCTCACGTGCGCTTTCGTCTGACCCCCAGGGAGACGAGCTTCTATGACATGTTTGCCGCCTCCGCGGACAACATCGTCACTGGTTCGAAGCTCCTCATGGAACTGCTCGGGGCCGATTCGGCAACCCGGACCGAGATCGCCGAGCGGATGAGGGCCGCGGAGCACGCCGGGGACGACGCGACCCACGCGATCTTCCACCAACTCAACTCCTCCTTCATCACGCCCTTCGACCGCGAGGACATCTACACCCTGGCGGGCTCGCTCGACGACATCATGGACTACATGGAGGAGGCCGTTGACCTGGTCGTCCTCTACAACGTCGAGGAGCTGCCGAAGGGCGTCGAGCAGCAGGTCGAGGTGCTGGCCAGGGCCGCGGACCTGACGGCCGCGGCGATGCCCAACCTGCGCACGATGGCCAACCTCACCGAGTACTGGATCGAGATCAACCGGCTGGAGAACCAGGCCGACCAGATCCACCGCAAGCTGCTCGCCCACCTCTTCAACGGCAAGTACGACGCCATCGAGGTGCTGAAGCTCAAGCAGATCGTGGACGTCCTCGAGGAGGCGGCGGACGCTTTCGAGCACGTGGCGAACACCGTGGAGACCATCGCGGTCAAGGAGTCCTGACCTACGTGGACACCTTCGTACTGATCGTGACCGTCGGGGTCGCGCTCTTCTTCACGTACACCAACGGCTTCCACGACTCGGCGAACGCCATCGCCACCTCGGTCTCCACCCGGGCGCTCACGCCGAAGGCCGCGCTGGCGATGGCCGCGGTGATGAACCTGCTCGGCGCGTTCCTCGGCAGCGGGGTGGCCGGCACGGTCAGCAAGGGCCTGATCGCCACGCCCGAGGGCCGCAACGGGATGGGCGTGCTGTTCGCCGGGCTCGCGGGGGCGATCGTCTGGAACCTGCTGACCTGGTACTTCGGGCTGCCGTCGAGCTCCACGCACGCGCTCTTCGGCGGGCTGGTGGGCGCGGCGCTGGCCGGCGGGGTGACGGTGCACTGGTCGGGCGTGGTGGACAAGGTGATCATCCCGATGTTCGTGTCGCCGGTGGTCGGCCTGGTGGTCGGCTATCTGGTGATGCTGGCGATCCTGTGGTTCTTCCGGCGGTCCAACCCGCACAAGGCGAAGCGGGGCTTCCGGATCGCCCAGACGATCTCGGCGGCCGGCATGGCGCTCGGCCACGGGCTCCAGGACGCGCAGAAGACCATGGGCGTGGTGGTGCTCGCGCTGGTGATCCACGACCCGGCCAAGGGGTACGGGATCCCGATCTGGGTGAAGTTCGTCTGCGCGGCGATGATGTCGCTCGGTACGTACGCGGGTGGCTGGCGGATCATGCGGACGCTCGGGCGGCGGATCATCGACCTCGATCCGCCGCAGGGGTTCGCGGCGGAGACGACGTCGGCGGGGATTCTGTACACGACGTCGTACCTGTTCAACGCGCCGGTGTCCACGACGCATGTGATCACCTCGGCGATCATGGGGGTCGGGGCGACGAAGCGGGTGAAGGCGGTGCGGTGGGGGGTCGCCAAGAACATCGTGGCGGGCTGGTTCATCACGATGCCGGCTGCCGCCGTGGTAGCAGCCGGGATCTTCTACCTGGTGCGGCTCGCGTTCGGCTAGGTCCACTCACGCATCAGGCCCCGCCTCCCCATCGGGGAGGCGGGGCCTGCGCCTTGCGGTGGCACCGCCATGCAGCACCGCACGGCGGTCGGGGTTATCCGAAGCGGCCGGAGATGTAGTCCTCGGTGGCCTGCACGGACGGGTTGGAGAATATGCGCTGGGTGTCGTCGATCTCGATCAGCTTGCCGGGCTGGCCCACCGCCGAGAGGTTGAAGAAGGCGGTGCGGTCCGAGACCCGGGCCGCCTGCTGCATGTTGTGCGTGACGATCACGATCGTGTACGAGGTCTTCAGCTCGCCGATCAGGTCCTCGATGGCGAGGGTGGAGATCGGGTCGAGCGCCGAGCACGGCTCGTCCATCAGCAGCACCTGCGGCTCGACCGCGATCGCGCGGGCGATGCACAGCCGCTGCTGCTGGCCGCCGGACAGGCCGGAACCGGGCTTGTTCAGCCGGTCCTTGACCTCGTTCCAGAGGTTGGCGCCCTTGAGCGACTTCTCCACGATCGTGTCGAGTTCGCCCTTCTTGCGGACGCCGTTGAGCTTCAGGCCGGCCGCCACGTTGTCGTAGATCGACATCGTGGGGAACGGGTTCGGCCGCTGGAAGACCATGCCGACCGTACGGCGTACGGTCACCGGGTCGACGCCGGGCCCGTACAGGTTCTCGTCGTCCAGCAGCACCTTGCCCTCGACGCGGCCACCGGGGGTGACCTCGTGCATGCGGTTCAGGGTGCGCAGGAAGGTGGACTTGCCGCAGCCGGACGGGCCGATGAAGGCGGTCACGGTGCGGGGCTCGACGGTCATCGAGATGTCGTCGATCGCCTTGAAGTTGCCGTAGAAGGCGGAGAGGCCGCTGATGTCGATGCGCTTGGCCATGGGGATCACTTCTTTTCTGCTGATGGCCGCGTCAGCGGCTGTTCTTCGGCGCTTTCCAGCGGGCGATGGCACGGGCCACCAGGTTCAGGATCATCACGAACGCGATCAGCACCAGCGCCGCCGACCAGGCGCGGTCGTAACTGGCCGGGTTGCCGTTCTTCCACTGCTCGTAGATGTAGTACGGCAGTGACGACTGGGCGCCGTGGAACGGGTCGGTGTTGATCACGGCGCTGCCGAACACCAGCAGGGCGATCGGGGCGCTCTCGCCCGCGATGCGCGAGATGGCCAGCATCACGCCGGTGCTGATGCCGCCGATGGCGGTCGGCAGGACCACCTTCGTGATGGTGCGCCACTTCGGGACGCCCAGCGCGAGCGAGGCCTCCCGCAGCTCGTTGGGCACCAGCTTGAGCATCTCCTCGGTGGAGCGCACCACGATCGGCATCATCAGGATGGCCAGCGCCAGTGAACCGGCGAAGCCGGAGGCGGGCGCGGAGCCGACGACCACGAACCAGATCGACAGGATGAACAGACCGGCCACGATCGACGGGATGCCGGTCATGACGTCCACGAAGAACGTCACCCACTTCGCCAGCGCGCCCTTGCCGTACTCCACCAGGTAGACCGCGGTGAGCAGGCCGAGCGGGGCGGCGATGACGGCGGCGATGCCGACCTGCTCAAGGCTGCCGATGATGGCGTGGTAGACGCCGCCGCCAGGGCCGATGGTCAGCACGTTGTTCATCGAGTGGGTCAGGAACGTGCCGTCCAGCACCTTCTGGCCCTTGCTGATGGTGGTCGCCACCAGCGAGTACAGCGGGATGACGGCGAGGACGAAGCTGGACCAGATCAGGCTGGTCGCCACCCGGTCCTTGGCCTGCCTGCGGCCCTCGACCCGGGCGGTGATGGCGTAGGAGCCGCCGACGAAGAACACCAGGGCCATCAGGCCCCACTGGATGTGGCTGCTGAACCCGGCGCCGGCGCCGATCGCGCAGCCCAGCGCGATGGCCACCGCGGCGATCGCCAGCGGGGCCCAGCGGGGCAGCTGCCTGGAAGCCAGACGGGGCGTCATCGGCTCTGCCGACTCCGGCGCCTTGTCCATGACGATGTCACTCATGCCAGCCCCTCGCAGCGCTCGGGGCGGCTTCGCGACCTACGCACCTTTTCATTGTTCGCTCGCTACGCTCGTTCACGCGTTGGCCCCCGAGTACTCCTTGCGGCGCTGGATGATGATCCGCGCGGCGCCGTTGACCAGCAGGGTGATCAGGAACAGCACCAGGCCGGAGGCGATCAGCGCGTCCCGGCCGAAGTCGTCGGACTCACCGAACTTGGCCACGATGTTCTGCGAGAAGGTGCCGCCGACCGGGTCCAGGATGTGCGCGGACAGCGTCGGCGAGGCGGACAGCACGGTGGCCACCGCCATGGTCTCGCCGAGCGCGCGGCCCAGGCCCAGCATCGAGGCGCTGATGATGCCGGAGCGGGCGAACGGCAGCACCGACAGCCGGATCACCTCCCAGCGGGTCGCGCCGAGCGCGAGCGCCGCCTCCTCGTGCATCCGGGGCACCTGGTTGATCACCTCACGGCTGACGTTGGTGATGATCGGCAGGATCATGATGGCCAGCAGGATGCCGACGGTGAACAGCGACCTGGCCGAGGAGTTCGGGTCGGCCTTGCCGAAGATCACCGTCCAGCCGAGGTACTTGTCCATCCACAGGTTCAGCCCGCGCAGATGCGGGACCAGGTACAGCGCCCCCCACAGGCCGTAGATGATGCTGGGCACCGCGGCGAGCAGGTCGATGACGTACGCGATCGGGCCGCCGAGCCGGCGGGGCGCGTAGTGGGTGATGAACAGCGCGATGCCGAGCGCGATCGGTACGGCGATGATCATCGCGATGATCGAGCTGACCACGGTGCCGTACGCCAGCACCGCGATGCCGAAGACCGGCGGGTTCAGGCTGGGCGTCCACTCGAAGGTGGTCAGGAAGTTCCCGTGGTCCTTGGAGATCGCGTGGACCGCCCGGACGGTGAGGAACACGGCGATGGCGGCCATCACCACGAGGAGCAGGATGCCGGAGCCGCGGGCCATGCCGGCGAAGATCCGGTCGCCGGGGCGGGTCACGGCGCCCTTGGTGCGGGGTGGGTCGGGAACGGTGGGGGGTGGTGCGGTGGTTGTCATGGGATTCTCCGGTCTGGGTGGGGGCCGGGGTCTTCCCGGCTTCCCCGGCGGCGGTGCACCGGATACGCGGAGGGTCCCGCGGCCGTGGTGGCCGCGGGACCCGCCGCGGTGGTTCAGGACAGCGAGTTCACGGTGGCGCGGACCTTCGTGGCGATCTCGGTCGGCAGCGGCGCGTAGCCGGCGGCCGACAGCTTGGCCTGGCCGGCCTCACTGGAGATGTAGTTCAGGAAGGACTTGGTGAGCGGCAGGGTGCCGGCCTTGTTGCCCTTGTCGCAGGCGATCTCGTACGTCACCAGGACGATCGGGTAGGCGTTGTCCGCCTTGGTGGTGTACGCGGCACCCAGGTCGAGGGCCAGGTCGGAGCCGGTGCCGGTGACCTTCGCGGAGGCGATGCCCGCGGAGGCGTTGGCGGAGGTGGCCTCGACCGGGGCGGCGGCACCGGTGTTGATCTTGACGGTCGGGATCTGCTGCGAGGTCGCGTAGGAGAGCTCGAAGTAGCCGATGCTGCCTTCGGTCTGCTTCACCAGCGCGGCCACACCCGAGGACTGCGCGGCGGCCTGGCCGCCGTGGCCCGCCCATGCCTTGGCGTGCTCGTAGGGCCACTGGGCCTTGGCGGCGCCGCCGAGGTACTTGGTCAGGTTGTCCGTGGTGCCGGAGTCGTCCTGGCGGTGCACGGACTGGATCTTGGTGCTCGGCAGCGTGGCGCTCGGGTTGAGGGCCTTGATCGCCTTGTCGTTCCAGCTGGTGATCTTCGAGTCGAAGATCTTCGCCAGGGTCGGCGCGTCCAGCACGAGGTCCTTGACGCCGGGCAGGTTGTAACCGATGGCGATCGGTCCGCCGACCATCGGGATGTCGATGCCGGTGCCGCCGGTGCAGACGCTCTTGGACTTGGCGGCCTCCTCCGGCTTCAGCGGGGAGTCGGAGCCGGCGAAGGCGTCCGTGCCGTTGTTGAAGTCGATGATGCCCTCGCCCGAGGACGACGGCTTGTAGTTGATCTTCGCGCCGCTGCACGCCTGCTGGTAGTCCTTGACCCAGGACTCGATCGCGTTCTGCTGCGCGGTGGAGCCGGAGGAGAGGATGCTGCCGTTCGCGCAGGAGATGTCAGAGGCGTTGGCCGCGGTGCTGCTGGTGCCGCCGGCGGTGGCGGACGTGGACGAGGCCGACGGGGTCGAGCCGCCGTCGTTGTTGTTGTCCGAGCCGCAGGCGGTCATGACCAGCGCGCCGGTAAGGGTGACCGCGCCGACGGTCAGGGCCCGCAGCCCGCTCTTACGCTGAAGCTTCACCTTCGTGTGTTCCTTCCGAGAGCCCGCCGGTGGACGGCGAAGCAGAGGTAATGGAGTTCTGCATCCACCCGGCGTCGCGTGATGCTCACCGGTAAGCCCGAAATTAGGCAGATGAAGTGAAGCGGCCGATGGAGCGAGGTGAACGCATGGTGAACCTCGTCTATCAGGGTGGTTTTGCTACGCGCGTCAAGCGCACCGTGGTAACGAAGTGATATCCGGTGGTGTCGTTGCGTAAGTGACGAACACGACCAGGTCACGGGCCTGACACGGCCCGGTTACGGCCCCGGCGGCGGCCGGCCCGGGGCCCGGTGGTATAGCGGTTCACCGCTCGGCCATCCGGACCGACGCCCCCACGAGCCCCGTTCAGCTCTCCAGGACCCGCAGCAGGGCGTCCACGAGCGGGCGGTCGTGGTCATGGGTGAGCCGGTGCCGGGCCGCGGCGGGCGGCAGCCAGACCATCCGGTCCACCTCGTCGTTGGCGACGAAGGAGCCGGGCATCGCGCGGGCCGCCCAGTAGCGGACCTCCTTGGGGCGGCCGTCCACCGGGTAGCGGGTGGTGGGCAGCGGGCCGCCGAGCTCGCAGTCCAGGCCGGTCTCCTCGCGGGTCTCGCGCAGCGCCGCGGCCACCGGCTCCTCGCCGCGCTTGAGCTTGCCCTTGGGGAGGCTCCAGTCGTCGTAGCGCGGCCGGTGGATCAGAGCGATCTCGACTCCGTCGGGGGTGCGGGGATCGGTGCTGGTGCGCCGCCACAGCACCGTGCCCGCGGCGAGGACCGGCTCCGCGCCGGGGCGGTGGCCGCTGCCGGGGGTGGTCGCGGTGCCGCCGGCGGTGGTCGCGGTGCCGCCGGCGTCGGCGTCGGCGGCCGTGCGTGTGACGTCGGTGTCGGCGGAGGTGGCCGTGCGTGTGCCGCCGACGTCGGCGGCCGTGCTTGTGCCGTCGGTGTCGGCGGCCGTGCCTGTGTCGTCGGGGTCGGCGTCGGTGTCGGCGGCCGTGCCTGTGTCGTCGGGGTCGGTGTCGGGGGCCGTGTCTGTGCCGTCGGCGTCGGTGGGGCCGCGGCCCCGGTCGGTCGGGTGCGTGTCAGGTCCGTCGCCGTTGCCGCGGGCGGGGGTTTCGGGGCCTTCGCCTTGGGGGGTCATTCGTGCCGCGCTCCGGGGACGGTGGCGGTGCGCTGCCACAGCCGGGAGAAGGCGAACCTGGCCGCCTCCACCTCGTGCCGCTGGTCGGCGTGCAGCACGCCCAGCGCGTAGGCGGTGGCCGGCGCGATCCGCGGGGTGCGGGCCGCGGCGGCCACGGCCGCGGCGGACTCGGCGGCCTCCCGGTGCCGCCCGAGCAGCCCGGCCGCCTCGGCCAGCCGCCGCGACTCCGGGTCGCCGGCCTCGCCTGCCGCCTCGGGCTCGGGGGCGGCCGCCCGCGGCCGGCAGACCTCGGTGGCGTAGCGGCTCAGACGGAGCAGTATTCGCACCTGGTGCCAGGGCGCGTCCTGCAGGTCCGCGGTCAGTTCCGCGCCGAGCGCGGCCTGTACGGCGTCGGCGTTGTACGGGTGCGCGGCCCGGTGCAGCGGCAGCGCGCCGGCCGCTTCGGCCAGCCGCTGGTGGGCCTGCGCGGCCAGCGGCGGCAGCACGGAGGCGGCCGGGCCCGAGGCGACCGGCGACAGCGGCACGTCGGAGGCCAGTACGGCCACGGAGTCGGCCAGCGCGTGGAAGCGGGACGAGCCCACCGCCTGGAGCGCCGCCGAGTGCGCCCGCGTCCTGGCCAGGGTGAGCTGCCGCTCCAGCAGCGCGGCGGCGCGGGCCGCGCCGAGCGCGAGCGGGCCGCCGGTCGCCGCGGGGCGGCGCAGCCCCATCCGGCTGCCGCCGCCGGGATCCGCCGCCGAGGCGGCGGGCAGCCGCAGGGCGCCGCGGCCTGTGGGGGCATCCTGGTCGGCGGGCGCGTTCACCGGCAGCCGCGCGCCGCGGCCGGCGGGGGCCTCCTGGCCGGCGGGGGCGCTCACCGGCAGTCCCGCGCCACGGCTGACCGGGGCCTCTTGCTCGGCGGGCGAGGCGTTCGCCGGCATCCGGACGGGGCCGCGGCCCGCGCCCGACAGGACGGCCTCGGCGGCCAGCGCCTCCGGGTCGACGACCGGGTCGGCGAGCACCGACAGCCGCCGCAGCGCCTCCTGCAGCCGGGCCAGCCGGCCGGTGTACTGCGCCTCCCTGGACAGCGTGGACGCCAGCCACCCCAGCTCCGCGCGCAGCGGTTCTGCCCACGCGGGGTCGGTCAGCGGCGCGAACGTGTGCAGCGCCCCACCGATCCTGCGGGCGCTCCCGCGCAGCAGCGCGTCCGCCTCCGCCTCGTTCTCGCCACGCAGCGCCAGCCCGCGCAGAAAGTCAGTGGCCCGCTCCCGCAGGTAACGCGTAAGCACCTCCCCAGCGGTCCCGCTGAGCGCGGTGGACCCGGACGCGCCGGGCGCGGTGCCGCCGAACCCGGAGCTGCCGGGCGCGGTGCCGCCGGATCCGGTGCTTCCCGCAGCTTCATGGCGCCCGGCGCCCCCGGGCGGGGCCGGTTCTCTGCGCCCCGGGGGGCCGGTCTGCGCGGCGTTCGCGGCACTCTGCCCGTCGTCGTCGCTCGGCGGCTTGGCGTGCATCGTGGATGTCCCCGTATCCCGGTGTGGCGGCTCGGACGGCGTGCTTGAGGGGCTGCCAGGCCCCGGGTGCCCGGCGGGTGCCGGGCGGGCCGAGGGGGTCGGAACGCCCTCGGCGGGCGGGCGGTCAGGTCGTTGCTGAGGGGCCACGCCGGCGCCTCCGGGCCTCGATGAGCGACTCCTGGACGTTGCGCAGCGGATGCCCCTCGGCATCGGTGCTGTGCCGGGTCCAGTTGCCGTCGGCCGCCAGGTGCCAGGACGCCGTGTCATCCGACATCCCCGTCTCCAGCAGGCGGTTGAGGGTGCTGACGTGCGTCGGATCGGCGACTCTGACCAGCGCCTCGATCCGGCGGTCGAGGTTGCGGTGCATCATGTCGGCGCTGCCGATCCACACCTCGGGCTCGCCGCCGCTGCCGAAGGCGAACACCCGCGAGTGCTCCAGGAACCGGCCGAGCACGCTGCGCACCCGGATGTTCTCCGACAGCCCGGCCACGCCCGGCCGCACCGCGCAGATCCCGCGCACCCAGATGTCCACCGGCACCCCGGACTGCGAGGCCCGGTACAGCGCGTCGATCAGCGCCTCGTCCACGATCGAGTTGACCTTCAGCCGGACGTACGCCGGCCGGCCCGCCTTGTGGTGGGCTATCTCGGCCATGATCCGGGCGACCAGGCCGTCCCGCAGGCTGCGCGGGGCGACCAGCAGCCGGTTGTACTCCTCGCGCCGCGAGTAGCCCGACAGCCGGTTGAACAGGTGCGACAGGTCCGCGCCGACCAGCGGGTCGGCGGTGAGCAGCCCCAGGTCCTCGTAGAGCCTGGCGGTCTTGGGGTGGTAGTTGCCGGTGCCGACGTGGCTGTAGCGGCGCAGGGTGTCGCCCTCCTGGCGGACCACCAGCGACAGCTTGCAGTGCGTCTTGAGGCCGACCAGCCCGTACACCACATGGCAGCCCGCCTCCTCCAGCTTGCGGGCCCACTTGATGTTGGCCTGCTCGTCGAAGCGCGCCTTCAGCTCGACCAGCACCAGCACCTGCTTGCCGGCCTCGGCCGCGTCGATCAGCGCGTCGACGATCGGCGAGTCGCCCGAGGTGCGGTAGAGCGTCTGCTTGATCGCCAGCACGTCGGGGTCGGCGGCGGCCTGGTCGAGGAACGCCTGCACGGAGGTCGAGAACGAGTCGTAGGGGTGGTGCAGCAGCACGTCCCGCTCGCGCATCGCCGCGAAGATGTCCGGCGCCGAGGCGGACTCCACCTCGGCCAGGTCGCGGTGGGTGCCCGCGATGAACTTGGGGAACTTCAGCTCCGGACGGTCCAGCCCGGCGATGGCGAACAGGCCGGTCAGGTCCAGCGGCCCGGGCAGCGGGTAGACCTCGGTGTGCTTCATCTTCAGCTCGTGCACCAGCAGGTCGAGCACCCGGGGGGCGATGGACTCCTCGACCTCCAGCCGGACCGGCGGCCCGAAGCGGCGCCGCATGAGCTCCTTCTCCAGCGCCTGGAGCAGGTTCTCCGCGTCGTCCTCCTCGACCTCCAGGTCCTCGTTCCTGGTGACCCGGAACATGTGGTGGTCGAGCACCTCCATGCCGGGGAAAAGCTCCGCCAGGTGCGCGGCGATGACGTCCTCAAGGGGCACGTACCGCTGCGGCCCGGCCTCCAGCAGCCGGGACAGGATCGGCGGCACCTTCACCCGGGCGAAGTGCTCGTGCCCGGAGACCGGGTTGCGGACCACCACCGCCAGGTTCAGCGAGAGCCCGGAGATATAGGGGAAGGGGTGCGCCGGGTCGACCGCCAGCGGGGTCAGCACCGGGAAGATCTGCTGCCGGAAGAGCGTCGCCAGCCTGGCCTGCTCCTTGTCGGTCAGGTCGTGCCAGCGGATGACGTGGATGCCCTCGTCGGACAGCTGCGGCGCCACGTCGTTCTGGAAGCAGGCGGCGTGCCGGGCCATCAGCTCGCGGGACCGGGTCAGGATCAGGTCGAGCACATCGCGCGGTTGCAGCCCGGACACCGAGCGGGTGGCGACACCGGTCGCCATCCGGCGCTTGAGGCCGGCCACCCGCACCATGAAGAACTCGTCCAGGTTGCTGGCGAATATCGCCAGGAAGTTAGCCCGTTCGAGGAGCGGGGTGCTCGGATCCTCGGCCAGTTCGAGCACCCGCTCGTTGAACGCCAGCCAGCTGCGCTCGCGGTCCAGGAACCTGCCCTGCGGCAGCTCGTCGCCGAACTCCTCGCTGGCCGCCTCCAGACCCGCGCCCTCCGGTTCGAGGTCGGGTACGACCCGCGGCCTGAAGGTGCCGAAGGCATCGGTGGTGCCCGCACCCCCTGACTGCTGGGGCTGGGCGGGGACACTGGGGTGATTCGTCTGGGCCATGGACTGCGAGCCCTCCTCCGGTTCCGGCACGGGGAACGCCCGGCCGGCGGCCTGTGCGGGGCGACCTGGCGCCGTCGATCCATTGTCCCGTGCGGACGGGGGTTTCGGCAGGTCGGGCGGGGGCGTGGGGGGAGGGGCCGGGTGCTGCATTCTGCGATGCTCGCAAGCGAGGTTGAATCACTGGTAACGAGAGCGTTGCCGCCAGGCATCCGGGGCGCTTCCGGCGGGGGCGGTTTCGGGCCGCGCCCCGGGCGCCGCAAGGGACCTGGCTGAATTCCGTCAGTTTTCTGTCCGGTACATCAGGTCGACCTCGTACGTCGTGAAGCCGAGCTTTTCGTACACGTGTACGGCGGCGGTGTTGTCGGCGTCCACGTAGAGGAGGACGGTGCGCAGGGCGCGGTCCTGCTCCAGGTGGCGCAGGCCGATCGCCGTGAGCGCGCGGCCGAGGCCGCCGCCCTGGCGGCCGGGGGCCACGCCGACGACGTAGACCTCGCCCAGAGGCTCGGCGCCGGCGTCCGCGTGGACCTTCGTCCAGTGGAAGCCGGCCAGCTCGCCGTCGCGGAAGGCCAGGAAGAAGCCGGCCGGGTCGAACCACGGCTCGGCCTCGCGGTCGGACAGGTCCTGCGCGGTCAGGCCGCCCTGCTCGGGGTGGTGCGCGAAGGCCGCCGCGTTCACCGCGAGCCAGGCGTCCTCGTCCTGGCCGGGTACGAAGGCGCGCACGGTGACGTCCGCGGGCAGCGCCGGGTCCGGCAGCGGCTCGGCGTCCGGGCCCAGCGGGCGGCGCATCTGCCGCAGCTCGCGGAAGAGCTTCAGGTTCAGCTGCCTGGCCAGGTGCCGGGCCGCCGGGTGTCCGCCGTGCGCCCACACCCGCAGCCGGCGCCCGCTGGCGTCGAGCAGGGCCCGGGCCAGGGCGGTGCCGTGGCCCTGCGAGCGGTGCTCGGGGTGCACCAGGAACTCGGCGGCCGGCGCCTCGACGGGATCGGCCCCGTCGAGCTGCCCGTACCCGGTGAGCACCGGGTCACCGTCGCCGCCGGTCCACAGCAGCAGATGCCGTACGCCCTCCCGGGCCCCGCGCCGTACGTACAGCCTGCCCTGCTCGGAGACCGCGGGCTGGCCGTCGGCCGCCGCGGCGGCGCCGATCAGGCCGAGCACCGCGTCGGCGGCCTCCGGGGTCAGTTCGTCCAGGGTCTCGATCCGCCGCTCGCTCATGCCCCGATCGTACGGGCGGGCTCCGCCACCGGACGGGATGCCTGCCGGGCCGCCGGCACCGGGATCAGCACGGCGGAGGCGCAGGTGGCCGCCGCGGCGAGGGCGAAGCCCGGCCAGTAGGCGGTGGCCGAGATCAGCGCGGCCATCGCCGGCGGCACCAGGGCGGCGGTGAGGTTCTGGCCGGTGTTGTGGACGCCGAGCGCCCTGCCGGACCAGGCCGGGCCCGCGATCTCCGCGGTGGAGGTGAAGGACAGGCCGTTGGTGCTGGACGTGATGGCGATCGCGACCACCAGCAGCACCGGGGTCAGCGGGGACGGGAACGCGGTGGCCACCGCGGCGCCGCCGACCACGGCCGCGGTCAGTACGGCCAGCTGCCGCATCGGGCGCAGCCGGTTGCCGACCCGGTCCGACCAGCGGCCGACCAGGATGCGGGACAGCGCGCCCAGCCCCTGGGCACCGGCGATCAGCTGCCCGGCGTGCACCGGCGACCAGCCGCGTACGTCCACCAGCAGCACCAGCGCGAACGCGCCCGCGGTGAACTGCGGGATCACCAGCAGCGCGGCCGACCCGTGGATCCGCCACAGCAGCCGGGACCCGCGGTACGGGTTCCCGGCCGGCTCGCCGGCCGCGGCCTTGGCGGACCTGGCCGGGTCGGCGGCGAACAGCGCGATCAGTACGGCGATCACCCCGCACAGCACCGAGAGGAAGCCGATCGCGCCGGTCAGCCCGTGGTCGGCGGCCAGCGGCGGCATGGCCAGCGCGGCCAGTCCCATGCCCAGCGGGGTGGAGGTCTGCCGGATGCCCATCGCCAGGCCGCGTTCCTTCGCGGCGAACCAGCCCATCACCAGCCGCCCGCTGGCCGAGTACACCGAGGCGCCGGCCGCGCCGGCCAGCATCAGCAGCAGGCCGAGCGCCACCATGCCGTGCGCGCCCCAGGCGGCACCGGCCAGCGCGGCGGCGGCGGCGCCGAGGCCGAGCGAGATCACCACCCGCTCGCCCCACCGGTCGGCGGCGGCGCCCCACAGGTACAGGGCGAGCACCAGGCCGGCGGTGGGGCAGGCCACCAGCAGCCCGACCTGGGTGAGGCTGAGGTGCTCCCGGTCGCGCAACTCGTCGGCCAGGTAGGGGATTCCGTAGACGAACGCACAGGCGGCGGTCTGCGCGGCGGTGCCCAGGGCCAGCATGATCCAGCGGCGCACGGGTGCACGCACCTCCTCAGGTCGGTGGTACCGACAACTATGGAGGTGATCCACTGATTGAGACAGATCATTCCGGATACTGAGACCTGCGCCGACCCTGGACCCGCCCTGATCCGGGGCGGTTCAGCCGGTCGGCACCGGCCCGTCCGGCGGCGCGGTCGGCGCGCCCGGCAGCGTCACGGTGGCCAGCGTGCCCCCGCCGGGCGCCGGGCCGAGCGAGACCTCGCCGCCCGACTGCTGCACGGTCCTGGCCACGATCGACAGGCCGAGCCCGCTGCCCGGCAGCGACCGCGCCGACGACGAGCGCCAGAACCGTTCGAAGACGTGCGGCAGTTCCTCGGCCGGGATGCCGGGACCGTGGTCGCGGACCGTCAACTGCCCGCGGTACAGCCGCACCTCGATCTCGCCGCCGGGCGGACTGAACTTCACCGCGTTGTCCAGCAGGTTGACGATCGCCCGCTCCAGCGCGGCGGCCTCACCGCGGACGAACCACGGCTGCACGTCCGCGATCAGCTTCAGGTCGGGGCCGCGCAGCCTGGCCCGCTCGATCGCGGTACCGGTCACCTCGTGCACGGCCACCACGTCCAGGGTGCGCACGGCGTCCGGCCGGGACAGCTCCTGGAGGTCGCCGATCAGCGCGGCCAGCTCGGTCATCTGCGCCTTCACCGACGCGAGCAGCGCCTTGCGGTCCTCGGGCGGCAGCGCCCGCCCGGTGGCCTCGCTGCGCTCCAGCAGCTCGATGTTGGTGCGCAGCGACGTCAAAGGCGTCCGCAGCTCGTGCCCGGCGTCGGCGATGAGCTGCTGCTGCCGGTCCCGGGAGGACGCCAGCGCGGCGGTCATCGCGTTGAACGACGAGCCGAGCCGGGCGATCTCGTCCTCGCCCTCGACGGGGATCCGCACGTTCAGGTCCTCGGTGCGGGCGATGTGCTCGACGGTGCCGGTCAGCCGGTCGACCGGCCGCAGTCCCGTCCGGGCGATCACCGTGCCCGCGGCCCCCGCCCCGACGACGCCGATGCCGGCGACCGCGAGCAGCACCCAGGCCAGCGTGGTGAGCGGATCGGTGACATCGCTGAGTGGGCGGGCCACGGAGACAGCGGCGGGAACCCCGCCCACGGTGATGTTCGTGGGCGCGGTGAAGACGCGGAGCTTCTGGCCGTTCGCGGTGACGGTGCGCAGCACGCCGTCGGGCACTTCGCGGGCCGCGATCTGGCGGTCGGTCTCGTTCGTGGGGATCGTGATGTGGCCCTGCACCCAGCAGGACGTGCCGTCGGCCAGCACCACCTGGGCGGAGGTGGTGGCTGAGATGTAACGCCCGGGAGCGTCGCCCTGCGTGGGCGCGGTGGCGTGGCAGCCGTCCTGGTGCAGGGTGTTGGAGATCACCCCTACGGACACGAGGTCCGGCTGGCGCAGCGACTTGTCCAGCTCCTTCATCAGCTGGTCCCTGGTGATCAGCCAGCACGCCAGTGCCGCCGCCGCCACCGCGACCGCCACCGCTGCGGCCGTCAGCAGCGCCAGCCGGGAGCGCAGGGACAGCCGGTTCACGCGTGGCCGCCGTCTGGCGCGCGGAGGACGTAACCCACCCCGCGCACCGTGTGCACGACCCGCGGCATGCCGCCGGCCTCGGTCTTGCGGCGCAGATACATCACGTACACGTCCAGCGAGTTGGAGGACGGCTCGAAGTCGAAGCCCCACACCGATTTGAGGATCTGCTCGCGGGTGAGCACCTGGCGCGGGTGGCTGAGGAAGAGTTCGAGGAGGGTGTACTCGGTGCGGGTCAGCTCCACCGGGCGGTCCGCCCGGGTCACCTCGCGGGTGGTCAGGTCCATCCGCAGGTCGGCGAACGTCAGCGCGTGGCCCCCGTCGCCGGACTGGCCGGCGGGGGCCGCGTAGGAGCTGCGCCGCAGCAGGGCGCGCAGCCTGGCGAGCAGCTCGTCGAGCTCGAACGGCTTGACGAGGTAGTCGTCGGCGCCCGCGTCGAGGCCGGTGACCCGGTCGCCGACGGTGTCGCGGGCGGTGAGCATCAGGATCGGCGTGGTCACCCCGGTGGAGCGCAGCCGGCGTGCGGTGGTGAGGCCGTCCATCCGCGGCATCAGCACGTCGAGCACGATCGCGTCCGGGCGGTACGCCTCGGCCTGTTCGAGCGCCGCCATCCCGTCGGCGGCCAGCGCCGTGTCGTAGCCCTCGAAGGCCAGACTGCGGCGAAGCGCCTCGCGCACCGCGGGCTCGTCGTCCACGATCAGCACGCGGGCCGGCGCCTCGCCGCTCTCACCTGAACTTATGGCGGAACTCATGGTGACCTCGCTGCTCGGCGTCGAAGGGGTCGGGATCATCGGGATCGGGCCCTTTCAGCGTCGCACGGCACGGCCCTGGCGGAGCGGTGGCACGGTCAGTTCGTGCCGCCGGCGCGCAGGGTGGCCAGGTCGGCCTTGACGGTGTTGATCGGGATGGCGAAGCCGAGGCCGACGCTGCCGGCGCTCGAGGAGTCGCTCGACGAGGAGGAGTCCGCGTACATCGCGGAGTTGATGCCGATGATCTGACCGCTCATGTTGATCAGGGCACCGCCGGAGTTGCCGGGGTTGAGCGAGGCGTCGGTCTGGATCGCCTTGTACGTGGTGGTGGAGCTGCCGGTGTCGCCGTTGTACTGGTTGCCGCCGAAGGAGAACGGCCACTGGTCGCCGTTGCTGTTGCCGCCGCCGAGGCCGCCGCTCTGACCGCCGCCCTGGCCGTACGGGCTCTGCTCCTGCTGCTGGCCCTGGCTCTGGCCGTCCTCGACCGGCACGGTCACATCGCGGTTGAGCGCCGAGACGATGCCGCTGGTCACGGTGTTGCTCAGGCCCTCGGGGGAGCCGATCGCGACCACCGAGTCACCGATCGCCAGCCCGGAGGAGTCGCCGAGGACGGCGGCGGGCAGGCCGCTGGCGCCGGTCACCTTGATCAGCGCGAGGTCCTTCTTGGAGTCGGTGCCGACCACGGTGGCCTTGGCGGACTTGCCGTTGCTGTAGGTCACCGACACCGAGTCCGCGCCGGCGATGACGTGGTTGTTGGTGATGATCTGGCCGTCACCGGTGATGATGACGCCGGCGCCGGTGGACTTGCCCTCGTTGGACGTCGCGTCGATCTCCACGACGCTGGGGCTGAGCGCCTTGGCCACGCTGGAGACGCTGCCGTCGATCTTGGCGGCGTTGACCGCCGCGCTGGCCGTGGTGGTGCTGTTGCTGTGGTTGTCGGTCGCGTTGCCGATCAGCGCGCCCGCGCCGCCGCCGATCACACCGGCCGCGAGCGCGACCGCGGCGAACAGCGCGGCCGGCCGGCCGGCCCTGCGCCGCCGGGGCGGGGCGCCGTCACCGGGGGCTCCGGCGAGGCCCGCCTCGTACGGGGGCGGCGGCGGGAAGCCCTGGTCGTGACCGGCCTGCTGGTACTGGGCCGGACCCGTGGGTCCGAAGTAGCTGGGAAGAGCGGGGTCGTGCTGGTACGGGGATTCGCCGCCGTTGCGGTCGCTGCTCTCGGTCATGTCATTGACTGTGGGCTCCGAAGATGAGAGCTCGCTGAGCACACGCTGAGAAGCCCGGCAGAAGTGGGTATGCCCGTTGTAAGGAAGATCGTCGCCGGTCGGGCCCCGGTCGGGCCCCGAAGGGGCGCGGGGAACCGCGCGACAAGCCACGGACGGCTGGCAGGCCCGGAACGACCGCAAGCACCCCCTGCGGAACGGGGATCTCCGCGGCACCGGGCCGGAGGCCGGCTAGTGGCAGCCGCAGGAGCCGCGGACCACCAGGCGCGAGGGGAACGTCCGCAGCCGTTCCCTCCGCACGCCGGGCACCCGCAGCGAGTCGTCGAGCACCGCGTCGACCGCCGCGCGGGCCATGGCCTGGCGGTCGGAGGCCACCGTCGTGAGGGGCGGGTCGGCGAGGGCCGCCTCCTTCACGTCGTCGAAGCCGGCGACCGCGAGCTGGCCCGGCACGTCGAGCCGGAGCTCGCGGGCCGCGCGGAGCACGCCGATCGCCTGGTCGTCGGTCGCGCAGAAGATGGCCGGCGGCCGGTCCGGGCCGGCCAGCAGGCCGAGCGCGACCTCGTACGCGTCGTAGCGGTTGTACGGGGCCTGGAAAAGGCGGCCCTCGGTGGACCGCCCCGCCTCCTCCATCGCCCGTCTCCAGCCGACGACGTGGTCGGTCACCGGGTCGCCGATCTCCGGTGTGACCTCGGTGCCGCCCAGGCACGCCACATACGGGTGGCCGTGCTCCAGCAGGTGCCGGGTGGCCAGTTGGGCGCCGCCGATGTCGTCGGTGACCACCGCGATGTCGTCGATCGCCTCGGGCCGCTCGTGCAGCAGCACCACCCGCGCGTCCCACGCCTCGATCTCGGTGGCCGCGTTCTCGCTGGGGCCCTGGCTGATCAGGATCAGACCGGAGACCCGCATGCCGAGGAACGCCCGCAGATAGTGCACCTCGCGCTCGTCGAGGTAGTCGGAGTTGCCGACCAGCACCATCTTTCCGCGGTCGGACGCGGCCTGTTCGACCGCGTGCGCCATCTCCGCGAAGAACGGCTGCCGCGCGTC
The DNA here is from genome assembly GCF_050956065.1 of Streptomyces sp. CA-111067. Classification (NCBI taxonomy): domain Bacteria; kingdom Bacillati; phylum Actinomycetota; class Actinomycetes; order Kitasatosporales; family Streptomycetaceae; genus Streptomyces; species Streptomyces sp. CA-111067. Next base: position 5,124,051 of record NZ_CP192103.1, read on the forward strand.
CGGCACGATCAGGCCGATCAGGTCGGTACGGCGGCTGGCCATCGCCTGGGCCACCCGGTCCGGGCGATAGCCGAGCTGCTTGATGGCCGCGAGCACGCGCTCGCGGGTGGCCGGGGCGACCGGCCTCGGTCCGTTGTTGATGACGTAGCTGACGACCGCGGTGGAGGTCCCCGCCAGCCTGGCCACGTCGTCGCGCGTCACCTTGGGCACGTCGCGCAGTCTACGCGTGTCTATCCGCCCGCCACACAGGTCGTCATACGGTCTGCCCGGTGGCCCGGGCGGAGGTCCCGGCCTGCCCGGAGCCGGACTGGCCCGGCTGCTCGGCCGGCTTCTCGCCGCGGCCCTGCGCCGCCTCGCTCCTGGCGGCCTCCTCGGCCGCCCGCTCCACCTTCTCCGGTGTCACGAAGCGGTAGCCGACGTTGCGCACGGTGCCGATCAGCGACTCGTGCTCGACGCCGAGCTTGGCGCGCAGCCGCCGCACGTGGACGTCCACGGTGCGGGTACCGCCGAAGTAGTCGTAGCCCCACACCTCTTGCAGCAGCTGGGCGCGGGTGAAGACCCGGCCCGGGTGCTGGGCCAGGTACTTGAGCAGCTCGAACTCCTTGAAGGTCAGGTCCAGGACCCGGCCCTTGAGCTTGGCGCTGTAGGTGGCCTCGTCGACCGACAGGTCGCCGTTGCGGATCTCCATCGGGCTGTCGTCGGTGGTGATCTGCTGGCGGCCCATGGCCAGCCGCAGCCGCGCCTCGACCTCGGCCGGGCCCGCGGTGTCGAGCAGGACGTCGTCGATGCCCCAGTCCGCGGTGACGGCGGCGAGGCCGCCCTCGGTGACCACCAGCATCAGCGGGCAGCCGGGGCCGGTGGAGCGCAGCAGCTGGCACAGGCTGCGCACCTGCGGAAGATCGCGGCGCCCGTCGATCAGGATCACGTCGGCGCCGGGGGTGTCCACCAGCGCGGGCCCCTCGGCGGGCGCCACACGCACGCTGTGCAGCAGCAGCCCGAGCGCGGGCAGCACTTCGGTGGACGGCTGGAGGGCGTTGGTCAGCAGCAGAAGAGAACTCACCGGGCACTCCCGTCGGTCTGAACTCGCACGTTCGACTGGCTCAAAGTGAACCTCTCCTCGGTTCCCCGCGAGGACGGCATGTTTCGTGCGGGAAAGCACGAAAGGACCCGGGGGCGACATTGCCCAGGTCCTCGTGCACGGAAGAATAGCCGATATGGACACCGCTGCCGAGGCCTATGACGAGCGTTTGCGTGTTTCGCCGATCACTTCGGGTGGCCGGCGGGTGTTTCTGTTGACGTCGGACGGTGTTTCGATCGACGCCGAGTACCGTCCGGCGCGTAGCGGATCCAGCCAGCTGGCCATCGTCGTCGCGCACGGGTTCACCGGCGCCCTGGAGCGGCCCGCGGTGCGGCGGACGGCCCGCGACCTGAGCGCGTTCGGGGCGGTGGTGACCTTCTCCTTCCGCGGCCACGGCGGGTCCGGCGGCCGGTCCACGGTCGGCGACCTGGAGGTGCTCGACCTGGACGCGGCGGTGCGCTGGGCTCGGGAGCTGGGCTACCGGCGGGTGGCCACGGTGGGCTTCTCGATGGGCGGCTCGGTGGTGCTGCGGCAGGCCGGACGGCTGGGAAACCGCACGGAGGTGTTGAACACGGGGCCGGAGGTTGACGCGGCCGGTACCGAGGTTGACGCGGCGGACACCCAGGTCGACGCCGTGGTGTCGGTCAGCTCGCCGGCCCGCTGGTACTACCGGGGAACGGCGCCGATGCGGCGGGTGCACTGGCTGGTCACCCGGCGGACCGGCCGGGCGGTGACCCGGTTCGGCCTGAAGACCCGGATCAACTCACGGGACTGGGACCCGGTGCCGCTGTCACCGGTGGAGTCCGTGCCGTACATCGCCCCGACGCCGCTGCTGATCGTGCACGGCGACCAGGACGGCTACTTCCCGCTCGACCACCCGCGCTCGCTGGCCGCCGCGGCCGGCCCCGACGGCGCCGAGCTGTGGATCGAGCCCGGCTTCGGGCACGCCGAGAACGCCGCCGGGCCGGACCTGCTGGCCCGGATCGGGCAGTGGCTCACCGGGCGCGTTGCCGAGATGTGACGCGGACGGGCCATGATGGACGCGAACGATGGCGCGGTGGAAGAACCGCGGAAGATCTTTCGGACCCGGGGAACGCGGAGCGCGGTACGGCGAAACGCGGCTCGCGGCACGGGCCCGGTGAGGACGGAAGCGTGATGGCGGCACCAGCACCCGGAGCAGGAACGGAGACGGACCCGCGCCCTGTGGCGGGCAGGATCCGCTACTGGGCCGCGGCCAAGGCCGCCGCGGGCACCGCGGAGGAGCCGTACCGCGCGGCCACCCTCGCCGAGGCGCTGGCCGGCGCCCGGGCCCGGCACGCCCGCCGCCCCGAGTTCGCCCAGGTCCTGCTGCGCAGCTCCTTCCTGGTGGACGGCCACCCGGTCGGCAGCCGCGACCACACGAAGGTCCCGCTGGCCGCGGGCGGCACCGTGGAAGTCCTCCCCCCCTTCGCAGGAGGCTGAGCCCCCATGCCCTACCCGCCATCCGGTGAGGACACCCCGAACCACCCGCGCCCGGGCGCGGACGGTGCCGGCGCGTACGAGTACGAAGGCCAGGCTCCGGCCGGCGGCCGCAGTGACGGCTACGGTTACCCGCCGGGCCAGCAGGAGGGGTACGGCTACCCGCCCGGCCCGCAGCCGCAGAGCGACGGGTACGGGTATGCCGCCGGCCCGGAGGGTGACGGTTACGCGCCCGGCCCGCAGGGCGGGGCGTACGTACCCGAACCGCTGACCGGCAACGGCTGGACCGGCGACTACGCGGCACCCGCCGGCGCCCAGAGCTGGGACCCGACCCCCGCGGCAGCCGACCCGCAGCAGTACGCCGCCGACAGCACCTACCCGTACGGCACCGACAACGGGTACGGCACGGACGGCGGGTACGGCGCCGGCACCACCTACGGCACCGACAGCGCGTACCCCGGCGGCAACGGCAACGGCAACGGCTACGGCACCGCCGACCCGAACGCGTACGGCGCCCCCGCCCAGCAGCCGCAGGACCCGTACAGCGTTCCCGCGCCCGCCGACCCGTACAGCGCCGGCTCCGCCCCCAGCGGCTACGGCGCCGGCACCCCCCACAGCGGCTACGGCGCCGCCGACACCCACAGCACCGGCGATCCGAACGTCTACGGCGCCGTCCAGCACCCCTACGCCCGTGCCGGGTACCAGGAGAGCCCGGCGCAGGCGGTCGGGCAGACCGCCGTCCTGCCCGTCATCGAGGACGGGCCTGGCCCGGACGGCGCCGAAGCCCCGCCCGTGCGGAGCGGGTCGCCGATCATCGCGCCCGGGATCCAGCCGGCCGCGCTCACCGACGTGCTCGGCGGGCTGCTCGCCGCCGGGGCGGCGATCGGGAAGCCGGGGCTCGCCGTGGTCCTCGTCGTGCTCCAGGCGGTGACCGCCGCCGGGTGGTTCCGGCTGAACGGGATGTGGCCGGCCCGGCAGGGCATCGCGCTGGCGTTCCTCGGCGGGGTCGTCGCCGACGCCGCCGTGCTCGCGGTGACCGGCGCGCACGGCCCGGCCGCCCTGGTCGGGACGCTCGGCGTCTGGCTGCTGCTCGTCCTGGTCCTGCAACTGCGGCACCACGGCAGCCCCGACGAGCGGCTGTCGTCGCTGACGGCGACCTCCGCCTCCACGCTGCTCACCGTCCTCGCCGCCGGCTACCTCGCCACCGCCACCGCGCACACCGGCACCGACCCGGTGGTGGTCGCCGCGATCGCCGTGGCCGTCGCGACCCTGGTCAGGGCGCTGCCGCTGCCGGGGGCCGCGGTGTCGATCGCCGGGTCGCTGCTGCTCGCCGCGGCCAGTGGCTACGCCACCGGGCACGCGGCCGGCTACCCGACCGGTCACGCCGTGCTGCTCGCCGCCGCCGCGGGCGCCTGCGCGCTGATCGGGCTGCGGGTGGCCAGCTACGACTTCCCGTCCCGCTTCGTGCACTTCACGGCGGGCGTGGCGCTGCCGCTGACGGCCGCCGCGCCGGTGGTCTACGTGCTGAGCAGGGCGCTGGCCTGAGGCTTCACGCGCGCCCCGGGGAGCGCCCGGGGGAGCGGCCGGGGAGTGAAGGCGGCGCCGGCCGGGGAGTGAAGGCGGCGCGGCCGGGAAGCCGAACCGGAACCCGTCCCACCGCCTGTGGGTCGGATAACAGATCACTACCGCCGGGAACCACCCGGGCCCCGCCGCCCGTCAGGCGTTGCGGAACGTCGGCAGCACGCCGGCGGAACTTCGAACGGCAGCTGAGCCCGGGGAGTCGTACGGATGCGTGTGGCGCGGATAGTCCTGATCGTCGTGGTGATCGTCGGCATCCTGTTCGTCGTGGCCGACCGCGTCACGGTCCGGGTGGCGCAGAACAAGGCCGCCGAGCGGGCCCAGACCACCGAGAACCTCACCGAGAAGCCGAAGGTGAGCATCGAGGGCTTCCCGTTCCTGACCCAGGTGCTGTCGGGCAAGCTGGACGACGTGAAGATCTCCGCCAAGGACATCGCCGCCGACGACGGCCAGGGCGTGCTGCGGATCGACAGCTTCCACGCCGACCTGCACGGGGTGAAGTTCTCCGACAGCTACCGCCGCGCGGTCGCCGACAGCGCCGACGGCATCGCTTTCCTCACCTATGCCGACCTGACCAAGGCCGCGCCGGACGGGATCACCGTGTCGTACGGCGGCCCGACCAAGGACGGGAAGACGCTGGTCAAGCTGAGCGCCCAGGTGCCCGGGATCGCGAACAAGGTCAGCGTGCTCAGCGAGGTCAGCGTGGTGCGCCCCGACTCGATCAGGCTGCGCGCGCAGACGCTGCCGAAGGCGTTCACCGCACTGGGTCTTGACGACGAGATCCGGCGTCAGATCGACTTCACCCGGCCGCTCACCCACCTGCCGTCCGGCATCTCGCTGACCAGTGTGACCTCCACGCCGGACGGCATCTCGGTGGCCGCGGACGGCCAGCAGGTGGTTCTCGCCCGCTGAGACGGTGGCGTCCGCAGCGTGGTGCGATGACACCCGGGTTCGATTCTTCCGCCATTCGGACAATCTTGTCTCGGTATATGACACGACGGTGACACCTACGGGTTCATTTCCCTACGATCGGGACCATGAAGCGACAGGCGGATCTCACGAAGCGGCGGGCAGTAGACCTGTGCCGCGTCGCCGCCATGCTCTGTCGCATGCCCTAGGGGCGGCAGCTCCCCCGTGCCGAAGCCGGCCGCAAGGCCCCCGGCGCCGCCTGCCTGCCCCGCTCCGTGCCGCCGCCCCGCGGCACATCCCCCCTGCGCGCTGTCGCGCACCCGCACCGCACCGCGCCCCACCGCACATCCGTACTGCCCCGGAGGAGAGCAACATGAGCCGCAGTGACGTCCTGGTGGACGCCGACTGGGTCGAGGCCCACATCGACGACCCCAAGGTGGTCATCGTCGAGGTGGACGAGGACACCTCGGCCTACGAGAAGAACCACATCAAGAACGCGGTCAGGATCGACTGGAAGCAGGACCTCCAGGACCCGGTCCGCCGCGACTTCATCGACCAGGCCGGCTTCGAGGCGCTGCTGTCCGCCAAGGGCGTCGCCAACGACGACACCGTGGTGCTCTACGGCGGCAACAACAACTGGTTCGCGTCGTACGCCTACTGGTACTTCAAGCTGTACGGCCACGAGTCGGTCAAGCTGCTCGACGGCGGCCGCAAGAAGTGGGAGCTCGACTCCCGCGACCTGGTCGCGGCCGTCCCGGAGCGCGCGGCGACCTCGTACACCGCCAAGGCCCAGGACACCTCGATCCGCGCCTTCCGCGACGACGTGGCGGCGGCCATCGGCAGCCTGAACCTGGTCGACGTGCGCTCGCCCGACGAGTTCTCCGGCAAGCTGCTGGCCCCGGCGCACCTCCCGCAGGAGCAGTCGCAGCGCCCCGGCCACGTGCCGACCGCCCGCAACATCCCGTGGTCGAAGAACGCCAACGACGACGGCACCTTCAAGTCGGACGAGGAGCTCACCGCGCTCTACGCCGAGGAGCAGGTCGACCTGGCCAAGGACACCATCGCGTACTGCCGCATCGGTGAGCGCTCGGCGCTCACCTGGTTCGTGCTGCACGAGCTGCTCGGCCAGGCCAACGTCAAGAACTACGACGGCTCGTGGACCGAGTACGGCTCGCTGGTCGGCGTGCCGATCGAGCTCGGCGCCAACTGACCGACCACAGGACGACCGAGGCGAGGGCAGAACGTTATGTGTGGAGCTAAGGCCGGCGGGCCGGATCTGGCAGGAGTTGACGTGGCGAACGAGACGATCATCCAGGGGTCGGTGACCCGGGACGGCGAGCCGGTCAGCGGCTACGTGCGGCTGCTCGACGGCGGCGGCGAGTTCACCGCCGAGGTGCCCACCTCGGCGACCGGGCAGTTCCGGTTCTTCGCGGCCCCGGGCACGTGGACGCTGCGCGCGCTCGTCCCCGGCGCGACGGTGGACCGCACCGTCGTGGCGCAGCAGGGCGCGGCCGCCGAGGTGGCCATCGCGGTCTGAGGATCCACTGACGTCGGCGAGCCCTGTCCCACAGGTTCCGGGACGGGGCTCGCCGACGTACCGTTGAAGTGTGTACGCACGCCGCCGGCACTGGTATTTCGCCATGATGGGCGCTTGTGTAGTGCTCTTCGTCCTGGCGTGGTCTGTCGTGCGCCTGTGGTCCGTGCCCGCCGCCATCGCGATGTGCGTGGTGGCGATGGTGATCCCGCCGGTCGCCGCGATCGTGGCGAACCGCCGGGGCCCGGACGACCGCTGGTGGGACGACCCGCCGCTGAACGCGCCGCCACCGACACCCCCGCCGCCGCAGGAGCCGTACATCCCGCCGCGCAAGGGCCCCTCAGGAGACCCGGAGTCCGACCGCTGGTGGGAGGAGCTCGACGGCGAGGACCGCAGACACTGAGCGGTGGCCGGTCAGTAGACCAGCGACTTGACGCCGTCAGGCATGATCTCGCTGACGAAGACCTGGGCGCCCGCGATCCGCACGCCCTCGATCACGTCCTGCTGGCTGATCTCCCGCCGGGCCGCGCACTGCGTGCACAGGGTGACCTGCCCGGCCGCGAGCACCGAGTCGATCAGATCGGGCAGCGGCGCCGAGTGCGGCAGCTCGAACTCCGCCGCCCGCCCCGGCAGTGCGAACCACGCGGACTCCCCGGTCAGCCACAGCGACACCTCGACCCCGCTGGCCACCGCGACCGCGGCCACGGTGAAGGCCTGCGAGCAGCGCTCCGGGGCGTCCGCGCCCGCGGTCACTTTGATCACCAGTTTATTGGCCATGGCCACAGCGTAAGGGGTGCCATAATACGACTCCGCGTACGTCCGTCGTACGCGTGTACGTAAGCCCGGGGGGGCTCAGTGAAGCGCAGGGACGAGGGGTTTCGGCACGCCGCGATCTCCGAGGTCGAGGAGTGGACGGCGGAGCCGTCGGCGCCGGACGCATGGGAAGTGCCGGACGGCCCGGAAGCACCGGACGCACCGAGCGGGCAGCCGCTCGTCGGACAGCAGCTCGTCGGGCAGCCGCCCGTCGAGCCGCCGCCCGCGCCGGTACGCCGCTTGCGCCGTCCCGGCCGCACCCCGCGGCTGATCGCCGCCGCCGCGCTGCTCGGCGTCGTGGCCGGCGCCGGGCTCGGCTACCGGATCCAGTACGTACGCCGGCCGACCCCGCTGCCGCCGCTGACCGGCCCGGTGCTCGCCCAGCCCAAGGGCGCGGCACCCGCGGTGCCCGCACTGCCGGCCGCGCAGGACCGGATCGCCGTCTACGACGGAGACCTGATGAAGGAGCTGCTGCCCACCCCCAAGGGCGGCAAGCAGGTCGCCCGGCAGTGGGTGTCGCTCGCCGACTACGCGTCCGCCTACTACGAGTCGGGCAGGACGTTCACCGACCTGGCCTCGCACGACTACCGGCGCGGGGTGCTGGTCGCCTGGTCCACCGGGGGCGCGCATCCGGGTTACACGGGCGTGAGCCTGACCCAGGTGCGCGACTACGTGAACCCGTATGTGCCGGAGCTGGTCAGCAAGGCGCGCAACGAGGCGGAGGACGACTTCGGGCTGGGCCCGGGAGTGTCCATCCCGGGCACGGTGGGAGGGGAGGTCTGGGGCTCGTCCGACACGCAGGACGACCCCGGCGACTACTTCCAGGGCGATGAGGGGGATTCGCCGTTCGAGGGCCAGGGCGTGGCGCAGCGGGGCAACATCCTGGTGGAGTGCTGGACCACCTCCGCCAGCCCGGTGACGACCGCGTCCATGCTGGCGCTGATGAAGCAGCAACTGGAGCGGCTGTGACCGGGCCTTCGGCGGGGCCTTCGCCCGCGCGGGAGCCGGTCGTGCCCGAGCCGGTGCTGCCTGAGCCCGTCGTGCCTGAGCCGGTCGTGCCTGAGCCGGTCGCGGAGGCCGCGCCTGGGGCCGCGCCGGCCGTCGGGCGCAGGCGGTCGGGGCGCGGGATCGCGCTCGGGGCGGGGGCGGTCGTGCTGGCCGGGGCGCTGGTCGGCGGCTACCTCGTGTTCCGGGGGGACGACGGGGGCGGATCGTCAGGCGCCCGGGCGGCCTCCTCGCCGACCGCCGCGGCGACCGGCAGGAGCTTCGGCGTGCGGGCCGACGGCGCCCACTACGGGGACCTGCGCCAGGCGCTGCTGCCGATCCCGTCCGGGTACGAGCCCGGCGCCGATCTCAAGCAGTACGGCAACGACGGCGTCCTGGACGTCAAGGAGACCGAGGGCCTGCTGACCGGCGACACCAGCGCCCTCAGCGCGGCGCTGCGCAAGAAGGCGACCGCCCTGGCGACCGGTCTGCACGCCAAGGGCGCCGCCTTCAGGACCTACCGCACCGAGGACGGCACGATCGCCGTCCAGCTCGAAGTGATCCAGGTCGGGGACCGGCAGGCGGCGAAGGAGCAGGGCGACCGCCTCCGAGCGGCCGCCGCCAAGAACGGCTTCCTGCGCAAGGGGCCCGCGGTCGAGGGCCACCCCGAGGCGATCTGCGTGCGCTCGGACTCCGAGCCGGACGACCACCCGGATTCCGCCGTCGGCTCCGACCCCGCGTACGCCGGGATCGGCTTGATGACCTGCGAGGCCACCGAGGGGGATCTGATGCTCAACGCCCATGTCAGCGGCCCGCTGCCGTTCAAGCAGCAGTCCACCGAGCTGGTGGCCGGGCAGCTCGACCGGATCGACGCGACGGGGAGTGCGGTCTGATGACAGAGGTCAGCCTGCCCGAGCCCGCACCGACCAGTGAGCCCGCGCCCGTCAGCGTGTCCGGGCCCGTTGGTGAGTCCGCACCGTCCGGCGAGCCCGCACCGGCCGGTGAAACCGTGCCCGCCGGCGAAGCCGCCGCCCCTGACGACGACGGCAGCACCGCCCCCGTCCGTCCGCCGCGCCCCAGGCTGCGCGCCCTCGCGCGCTGGACCGCCGCCGTGCTGGCCTTCGCGGTGCTCGGCGGCGCCAGTGCGTACGCCGTGACGCGCCCCGACCGTACCCACATACCGGGTCTCGGCACGCAGAGCGACGGCCGCTGGCACTACCCGGCCGTCGCGCTGCCGCGACTGCCCGCGGGCAGTCCGCGCCCGCTGGACGGGGACCACAACCCGGGCCGGCAGCACTACGCCGACCTGCGCTCGCTGCTGCTGCCGCTGCCGAAGGACGCGGCGGCCGACCCGGCGTTCCCCGGCGGGAAGGGCTGGCTGTCCAGCGCCGCGTATGTCAAGACGCAGGGCGGCGAGCGGGGACCCGACGCCGCCGGGCTGCTCCAGGAGGACGGGCTGCGGCACATCGCCGCCCGTGCGTGGACGATGCCGGACGGCACCAGGACAGAGGTCTACCTGCTCCAGTTCGTCACCGAGGGCTATGCGATCGCGTACCAGTACCTCGCCGACTCGGCCGGGATCGCCGGTATCGACACCGCCCCCGAGGACGCCTCCCTGGAGTCGAAGTCCATGCCGGTGGACACCAAGCTCTACGCCTACACCGAGGCCGAGCCGTACGGCGCCACCATGGGCCGCTACTGCTTCCTGGTGGAGGGCGACACGCTGGCCGTGCTGATCCAGACCCGCAAGGGCTATCTGCCGGATCTGCCGTTCAAGCAGACGGTGACCCTCCAGTCCCAGCTGCTCGGCTGACCCGCCGGCCGAATTCGGCGGAACGGGTGCTGCCCGGCCGGAAATCGCCGCTGTCACGCCTTCGCCGGCCGCGCCGAATCGGCGTAACTTCAGGGCAACCTCGCCGACGTACCGGAGAAACGCGATCTTTCTACGCTCCGGCCATGTCGTCGCGGTGATCGGAATCGGTTTCCGGGTTCCGGCACACGCAATGGGGCGGTGACGACACCTCCCATTGACCGCGGAAATCATTCCGGAGGTCGTGCGTGACCAGTTTCGTGGCCAAGCGAATTCTCTCCGCCATTCCTATTGTGGTCGGCGTCTCGATCGTCGTGTTCATCATGATCAAGATCATCCCCGGTGACCCGATCGCGAGTCTCCTGGGACCGACCGGCACGGCTCAGCAGCGTGCCGACCTCACCGCCCGGCTGGGCCTGGACCGGGCGCTGCCGATGCAGTACCTGGCGTGGATCGGCCATGTCTGCCGCGGCGACCTGGGCACCTCGATCGCCAAGCAGACAGCGGTGGAACCGCTGGTGACCTCGGCTTTCGAGAACACCATCGTGCTGACGGTGTTCGCCGCGGCGCTGGCCTTCACCGGCGGCATCGCGCTCGGCGCGGTCTCGGCGCTGCGCCGCGGCCGGCTGTCGGCGACGATCAGCAACATCATCTCGCTGGTGTCGATCTCCGTCCCCCAGTACTCGATCAGCCTGCTGCTCATCATCTACGTGGCCGCGCGCACCCACTGGTTTCCGACCTCGGGCATGTTCAACGCCATCGACGGCGGCACCTGGGGCGATCTCGCCCGCCATATCGTGCTGCCCGGAATCGCCGCCGCGCTGGTGCCGATGGGAATCATCGCGAGAATGTTCAGGGCGACCGTCTCCGACGTCATGAGTATGGATTTCATCGACGCGCTGCGCTCCCGCGGACTTTCCGAGCGGCGCATTCTCGGGCACGCCTTTCACAACACACTGCCGACGCTGCTGACGATCGCGGGACTGCAACTCGGCTATCTGCTCGGCGGCGTGATCTTCATCGAGACGGTGTTCAGCTGGCCCGGGATCGGGCTGCTGGTCTACCAGTCCATCTCGCAGCGCGACCTGCCGGTGATCCAGGCCGGCGTCATCGTCTCGGCGCTGGCCTTCGTCCTGATCAACATCGTCGTGGACACGCTCCAGGCGGCCGTCGATCCCCGCGTCCGCGCCTGACATCACGAAAGGAGCAGCCGTGTCCGCTCTCACCGACACCACCGGTGCCACCGACGTCCCCGTCAAGGCGTCCACCGACGACCGCCCCGCTTCCGTGCCCGGCGCCAGGTCCAGGAGAACGCTGCCGCTGCCGGCGAAGATCGCCGCCGCCGTCGTCCTGCTGGTCGTACTCGCCGCGCTCTTCGCCCCGCTGCTCGCCCCGTCCTCGCCGACGCAAGGGTCGCTGGCCGACCGGCTGCACACCATCGGCTCGTCCGGGCACCTGCTCGGCACCGACGGGCAGGGCCGGGACATCCTCAGCCGGATGCTCTACGGCGCCCGGCCCTCGCTGCTCACCGGGCTGATCCCGGTCGCCGTGTCCGGTTCCGCCGGTACGGTGCTCGGCCTGGTCGCCGGGCTCGGCGCGAAGGTCACCCGGGGCCTGGTCATGCGGGTGCTCGACGTCTTCTACGCCTTCCCCGCGGTGCTGCTCGCCATCGCGATCGCCGCGGCCCTCGGCTCCGGCATCTCCAACTCGATCATCGCGCTCTCGGTGATCCTGATCCCGCCGGTGGCCCGGGTCGCCGAGGCCGAGACCGCGCGGTTCCGCTCGGCCGACTTCATCGAGGCGGCCCGGGCGAGCGGCGCCTCCAAGGCGTCGATCGCCCTGCGCCAGGTGCTGCCGAACATCGCGCCCGCCGTGATGGTTTACTGCACCGCGCTGATCGGCCTGTCGATCGTCTCCGCCGCCGGCCTGAGCTTCCTCGGCCTCGGCATCTCCCCGCCGGCCGCCGAGTGGGGCCTGATGATCAGCGACCTCCAGCAGTACATCTTCACCGAGCCGCAGCTGCTGCTCGTGCCGGTCGTCGCGATCCTCGTCGTCTCCGTCGCCTTCAACGTCCTCGGCGACGGTCTGCGCAGCTATCTCAACGTTCGATTGGACACGGCGTGACCGACACCGAGCAGTCAACGGCACTCAGGGAGTCATCGGCCGCGGCGGCCCCGACCGGGCCCGCGCTGCGGGTGCGCGGCCTGCGGACCAGTTTCAGCACCTCGTCGGGGACCCGGGTGGAGGCGGTGCGCTCGGTCAGCTTCGAGGTGGACCGCGGACAGACGCTGGTGCTGCTCGGCGAGAGCGGCAGCGGCAAGTCGGTCACCGCCCGGTCGATCATGCGGCTGCACGGCCCGCGGGCCACCGTCGAGGGCGAGGTGGCGATCGAAGGAGAGTCGCTGCTGCCGCTGGACGCCGAGGGGATCCGCCGGGTCCGCGGCTCGCGGGTGGCGCTCGTCCCGCAGGACCCGACCGCCGCGCTCGACCCGCTGCGCCGGGTCGGCCGGCAGATCACCGAGGTACTGCTGCTCCACAAGATGGCCGGCTCCCGCGCAGCCGCCAAGGAACGGGCCCTGGAGCTGCTGCGCCTGGTCGGCATCCCCGACCCGGTGCGCGCCTACCGGTCGTTCCCGCACGAGCTGTCCGGCGGCATGCGGCAGCGGGTGGTGATCGCCATCGGCATCAGCTGCGACCCGTCCGTACTGATCGCCGACGAGCCGACCACGGCGCTCGACGTCACCGTGCAGGCGCAGATCCTCGACCTCTTCGCCGACCTCCAGGAGCGCATGTCCACCGCGCTGCTGATGGTCACGCACGACGTGCTGGTGGCCTCCGACATCGCCGACGTCATCGCGGTGATGTATGCCGGCAGCATCGTGGAGACCGGCCCCGCCAGGGACGTGCTCGCACACCCGCGGCACCCGTACACCGAGGCGCTGCTCGGCGCGCTGCCCACCAGGGAGACCGCGCGCGGCGCGCTGAAGTCGATCCCGGGCGCGCCGCCGGTGGCCGGGGCGGAGTTCGGCGGCTGCGCGTTCGCCGCGCGGTGCGCGCTCGCCCGGCCGGAGTGCCGGGAGAGCACCCCGCAGCTGCTCCAGGTCGGCCCGCGGCACCTGGCCGCCTGCCCGGTGCTGAACGAGTCCGCCGGGCCGGACACCGAGACGGCCGCCGGGGGTCAGGGCGCCGAGAACCGGGGCGCCGACAAGCAGGGCGCCGAGAAGCAGGGCGCCGGCGCCGCGCTGCCGGCCGCCCTCGAAGCCGAGGTGGCGTGATGAGCGATCAGGTGCTGCTCGACGCGGTCGATCTGACCAAGACCTTCGGCAACGGCGTCCGGGCCGTGGACTCCGTCAGCCTCACCGTCCACCGGGGCGAGACCGTCGGCCTGGTGGGGGAGTCGGGCTGCGGCAAGTCCACCACCGCCAAGATGCTGCTGCGGCTGCTCACCCCCGACGCCGGCACCGTCACCTTCGACGGCACCGACGTGTCGGCGTCCCGCGGCCGGCGGCTGCGCGAGCTGCGCAAACGGCTCCAGGTGGTGCCGCAGAATCCGCAGACCTCACTGAACCCGCGGCTCACCGTCCGCTCCTCGATCGAGTTCAACCTGCGCGTGCACCGGTACCCGCGGGAGGAGTGGGGCCCGCGGGTCTCGCGGCTGCTGGACCGGGTGGGCCTCGCCGAGCGGCACGCCGACGCCTTCCCGCACGAGATGTCGGGCGGCCAGTTGCAGCGCGCGGCCATCGCGCGGGCGCTGGCGACGGAACCGGACCTGGTGGTCTGCGACGAGGCGGTCTCCGCGCTCGACAAGTCGGTGCAGGCGCAGGTGCTGAACCTGCTCGTGGAGCTCCAGCAGGAGTTGGGCGTGGCCTACCTGTTCATCTCGCACGACCTCTCGGTCGTCGAGCACATCAGCGACCGGGTGGTGGTGATGTACCTCGGCAAGGTCGTCGAGGAGGGCAGCGCCGCCGACGTGTGGAACGCGCCCTCGCACCCGTACACGCAGACGCTGCTCTCGGCGTCGCCCGGCGAGGGGCGCAGCCGGATCGTGCTGCGCGGCGACCCGCCGAACCCGGCCGCCCCGCCGCCGGGCTGCGGCTTCCACACCCGCTGCCCGGTCGCGATCGACCGGTGCGCGCACGACCGGCCGACGCTGCTCACCGTCGGCAAGTCCCACAACAGCTCGTGCTGGCTGACCGCGGAAGCGAAGGCTCCCGTCGGCGTCGGCGCGGCCCCGGGGGAGACGCCATGACCGACGAATCCCGCGGCACCACCGGTGCCCCGAGGGCCCTGCCGCTGCCGGGAGCCGCCACCCGCCCGCTGCCGGAGGCCGCCACCCGCCGGTTGCCGGGGGCCGGCACCCGCCGCTCCTTCCTGATCGGCGCGGGCGCGCTCGGCGCCGCCGGGGCGCTGGCCGGCTGCGTGCCGGGCGCCAGGGGCGCCACCGGCACCGTGCCCGGCACCTCGGCCAAGGACGTGCTGGTCATCGCGATGACCGCCTCCGACATCCCGATCCTCGACACCGGCCTCAGCTCCAACCAGGGCTACGAGGGCACCCGTTTCGTCGGCAACCAGCTCTGGGACGGGCTGACCAGGTTCGACCTCCGCCAGGCCACCGAGATCCCGCCGGTGGTGCCCGGCCTCGCGACCGGCTGGACGGTGGCCGCCAACAAGACCGACTGGACGTTCACCCTGCGAGAGGGCGTCACCTTCCACGACGGCACGCCCTTCGACGCCGACGCCGTGGTGTTCAACTTCGAGCGCTACCTCGACAAGACCAGCCCGCACTACTATCCCGCGCTCAACTCCCAGGCCGGGCTGGCGATCAGCGGCATCAAGGCGGTGCGCAAGACCGGGCCGATGACCGTCGTGATCAGCACCGACGGGCCGCTGTCGTACCTGCCCTCCAACCTGACCACCGTGCTGCTCGCCAGCCCCACGGCGGTGCGCAGGTACGGCAACGAGGGCTTCCAGAAGCACCCGGTCGGCACCGGCCCGTTCATGTACCAGAGCGTGACCCGCGGCCAGCAGCTGGTCATGAAGGCCAACCCGAGCTACTGGCGGGGCAGGCCCAAGGTCGGCTACGTCGTACTGCTGCCGATCCCCGACGCCACCGCGCGGGTCGCCGCGCTGCGGGCCGGCCAGGTGGACTGGATCGAGGTGCCGCCGCCGGACGACGTGCCCGGGCTGTCCAAGGAGGGCTACCAGGTCCTCACCAACAGCTACGACCACGTCTGGCCGTGGATCATCGACACCGCCAAGAAGCCGTTCGACGACGTACGGGTCCGGCAGGCGATGAACTACGCGATCGACCGCGAGGCGCTCACCAAGGACGTCCTCCAGGGCACGGCCGACCCCGAGTACCAGGCGGTGGCCCGCGCCAACGCCGCCTACCGGCCGAAGAACAACGTCTACCGGCACGACCCGGCCAAGGCCAGAAGGCTGCTCGCGGCGGCCGGCTACCCGCACGGCTTCACGGCGTCGCTGTCGTATCCGACCAGCGGCAGCGGGAACATGGTGCCGATCCCAATGAACGAGGCACTTCAGCAGAACCTCGCCGAGGTCGGCATCAAGGTGAAGCTCGAACCCATCGAGTGGGCCTCGATGATCTCCAGCTACTACGTCGGCAAGATCCCCGGCGGCGCCGACCTGATCAACATCAGCCTGACGATGCAGCAGGAAGGCTTCTGGGCCAGCTTCTTCGGCGGCGACAGCCCGCTGAACGTCAGCCACTACAAGAACGCCAAGGTGGACGCGCTGTTCGCGCAGGCCAAGGCGACCTTCGACGACACCAGGCGCAGCGACCTGTACGCCGAGGCGGTGGAGATCCTCACCGACCAGGCGCCGTGGGTCTTCATCGTGGACGACCGCAATCCGCGGGCGCTGCTCGGGTCCGTGCGCGGGTTCGTGGAGCCGAAGTCGTGGTTCTGCGACCTCACCACCGTCCACCTCGACTGAGCCTGCCCGCTCCTCCCCCTGCTCACCTGCCTTCGTCCGACCGAAAGGTGTGTTCGGCATGACCACCATCACGACCAGTACGGCCGGTACCAGCGGGACGGCCGCCCCGGCCGCCGCGGAGTTCTCCGCCGCCCCCGACCGGCTCCCGCTGACCATCACCGCCGCTGCCGCCGCGCTCCGCGACGGCTCGCTGACCTCGACCGCCCTGCTGCGGGCGGTCACGGCGCGGGCCGAACGGCTCGACGCCTCGATCGGCACGTACATCGTCCGCACCGACGAGGCCGCGCAGGCCGCGGCGGCCCGGGCCGACGAGGAACTCGCCGCCGGCATCGACCGGGGGCCGCTGCACGGCATCCCGCTCGGCGTGAAGGACATCATCGCCACCTCCGACGCGCCCTCCACCGCGCAGAGCCTGATCCTCGACCCGGCCTTCGGCGCCCAGGGCGACGCCGTGGTGGTGTCCCGGCTGCGGGCCGCCGGTGCGGTGATCACCGGGAAGACCACCACCGCCGAGTACGCGATCGGCATGCCCGACCCGGGCAAGGGCTTCCCGACCCCGCGCAGCCCCTACGCGCTCGACCACTACCCGGGCGGCTCGTCCTCCGGCACCGGCAGCGGTGTCGCGGCCGGCATGTTCCTCGGCGGCCTCGGCACCGACACCGGCGGCAGCGTCCGGCTCCCCGCGTCCTGGTGCGGGGTGACCGGCATGAAGCAGACCTTCGGCCGGGTGCCCAAGTCCGGCTGCGTGCCGCTCGGCTTCAGCTACGACAACATCGGCCCGCTGACCCGCAGCGCCCGCGACGCGGCGGCGATGCTCGCGGTCATGGCCGGACACGACGGCTCCGACCCGTGCAGCGCCGACCGGCCGGTGGACGACTACACCGGCGCGCTCACCGGTTCGGTCGAGGGCCTGCGGATCGGGGTGGACACCAGCCTGCTCGACCGGCCGGCCTGCGACCCCGAGGTCGCCGCGCTGACCAGGGCCGCGCTCGACGTCCTCGCCGCCGCGGGGGCGGTCGTCAGCGAGATCCGGCTGCCGCTCTGGGACGAGCTGGTCACGGCCGCCATGTCCGGGTTCATGGCGGAGGCGTTCGCCTACCACCGCGGCGACCTCGGCGCACGCTGGAACGACTACGGCCGCCCCACCCGCGGCACGCTGGCGCTCGGCGCGCTGGTGACCGGCCCCGACTACGTGCAGACGCAGCGGGTCAGGCGGGCCGGCGTCAAGGCGATGGCCGAACTCCTCACCACCCAGGACCTGTTGGTGACCCCCACCTGCCTGACGCCGAGCATCCCGCTGGACGAGCTCAGCCTGGCCACGCTGGCCCCGTCGATCCTCACGCCGTACTGGAACTCGCTCGGCAACCCGGCGATGTCCGTCCCGATGGGCCTCACCTCCGCCGGGCTGCCGGTCGGACTCCAGCTCGCC
This sequence comes from Streptomyces sp. CA-111067, assembly GCF_050956065.1. NCBI lineage: Bacteria > Bacillati > Actinomycetota > Actinomycetes > Kitasatosporales > Streptomycetaceae > Streptomyces > Streptomyces sp. CA-111067. The sequence continues at coordinate 5,141,599 of NZ_CP192103.1, forward strand.
GGGCGGCCGTTCGAGGAGACCACCGTGTTCCGCGCCGCCGACGCCTTCCAGTCGCTCACCGGCCACCACCTGACCGAGTCCCCGATCGTCAAGGAGCTGCTCGCATGAGCGCCACCACCAGCCCCGGTCCCACGTCCGGTCCCACCCCCGAGCAGGCCGTCGCCGTGCTGCTGCACGCGGCCGGCGTCAGCGTGCCGGCCGACGAGGAGGCCGAACTCGTCGCGTCCTACCCGGCGTTGCGCGTCTCGCTCGACGCGCTGCACGCCGTGCCGATCGGGCACGAGGAGGAGCCGCAGCTGATCTTCAGCCCGCTGCCGTAGGCCGGGCCGCCGCCTCCCCGTCCGCCACATCCCCCTGACCACCTCACGAGCCACCTCACCGCGCCACCGACGAAACGAGGATTCCGTGTCGAACCGCCCCTGGGGACATCTGCGTTACCCCGAGCCCGCCCAGATCGACGCGTACGCGAGCGCGTTGGGCTGGCAGCTGACCGCTCAGGAGACCGGGCTCTACACCGAGGCCGTACGGGCCACGCTGGCCGGGCTCGACGAGATCGAGGAACTGCCTGACGTCTCCGTGCCGTTGAAGCACACTCACCGCGACCCCGGGCGCCCGCCGCAGCCCGGCGAGGACCCGTACAACGCAGTGATCAGGTTCTGCGAGGTACGGGGCGCCGCCGAAGGGCCGCTCGCCGGGCGGACGTTGGGCGTCAAGGACTGCATCGCGGTCGCCGGGGTGCCGATGACCAACGGCGGCCGGCGGCAGCCGGTGCTGGTGCCCACCGAGGACGCCACCGTGATCGAGCGGCTGCTCGACGCGGGCGTCACCGTCACCGCCAAGACCAACCTGGAGGACCTCGGCTTCGGCCTCGGCGAGGGCTCGGCCTTCGGCCCGTCCCGCAATCCGGTCGATCCGACCCGCTCCACCGGCGGCTCCTCCTCGGGTTCCGGCGCGGCCGTCGCCGCCGGCCTGGTCGATCTCGCGCTCGGCGCGGACGAGGGCGGCAGCGTGCGGATACCCGCCGCGTGGTGCGGACTTGTCGGGATGAAGGCCACCCACGGCCTGGTCCCGTCCTACGGCATGAGCTACATGAACCACACGCTCGACCACATCGGGCCGATCACCAGGACGGTCGCCGACAACGCGCTGATGCTCGACGTCATGGCGGGCCCGGACTGGCGCGACCCGCAGTGGACCCGCGACCTGCCGGCGCAGCCGGACGCGTACGGCTCGGCGGCCGGCCTCGGCGTCGAGGGCCTGCGGATCGGCGTGCTGGCCGAGGCACTTGAGCCGGTCGGCGTGACCGACGACGTGCGGACCGCGTTCGAGGCCGCCGTGAAGACCCTGCGCGGCCTGGGCGCGACCGTCGCCGAGGTGTCGGCGCCGCTGTGGGAGAAGGGCTGGGCGATCTCGCTCGCCTCGATGCCGGCCGCCACCTCCGCCATGGTCAAGAGCAACGGCACCGGCAACTTCGGCCACCTGGGCCGGATCGACCCGCAGATGGTCGCGGTGCTCGCGGCGCAGTCGCGGACCGGCGGCGACGACCTGCCGCCGCTGCTGAAGTCGATGATGTTCACCGCCGAGCACGTCAACACCCACTACGACGGCCTGCCGTTCGTGAAGGGCCACAACCTGCGGCTCGAGCTGCGCAAGCAGGTGGACGCGGCGCTGGCCGGCGTCGACGTGCTGATCATGCCGACGATCCCGACCGTCGCGCACGAGCTGCTGACCGAACGCAGCAGCCCCGCCGCGTTCCTGCGCGGCGGCGGCCGGGTCGGCAAGGCCACCGCGAACACCTCGCCGACCGACCTCACCGGCCACCCGTCGCTGACCGTGCCGTGCGGCCGGGGCGAGGCGGACCTGCCGGTCGGCCTCCAGATCGTCGGGCCGCGCTACGCCGAACGGCTGCTCTACCAGGTCGGGTTCGCCTTCGAGGGCGCCTTCGAGGGCGTCTGAGGCACGGGACTCGCCGGATTCACCGCATTCACCGGAGGGAAATACGGTGAACACACATCACGTCAACCATGAAAAAATGGAAAGTGGCAGACGTGCAGGCGACCACCGCCGGGCCGACGAGGCCCGGCGGATCCGCGATCTGCTCCGCGTCGAGGTCGTGCACGGCGCACTCGACGAGCGGCTGCTGCCCGAGGACCGGCTGATGGCCAAGTTCGGCGTGAGCCGGGCGGTGGTGCGCGACGCGCTGGACCTGCTGCGTTCCGAGGGCCTGGTGGAGCGCATCCAGGGCGTCGGCACCCGGGTCAGCAACACCAGGACGCAACTGGACCTGGCCGAGTACCACGGCGCGGTGAAGCCGCAGCGCGGCAGCGTCCTGGACGGCAGGCTCAGCGCGCAGATCCGGGACTGGGGCGTGCTGCGGCTGCCCGACATCGCGACCAAGGCGCTCGGACTCGCCCCGGGCTACCCGGGGTTGCGGGTGGACTACGTCGGCTGGTGCGACCACGAGCCGTTCGTGATCGCCACCAACTACGTACGGATGCCGGAGGCGTTGAACATGGAGCGCGAGCGGTTCCAGACGGACTGGTACCGGCTGCTCGACGAGTCCGGCATCACCCTCACCGGCAGCACCCTGCTGATGGAGGCGTCGCTCGCCGACACGCACGACGCGGCCCTGCTGAAGGTGTCGCCCGGGGCGCCGGTGCTGCTCTACGAGCAGGTGATCTTCGGCAAGGACGAGGTGCCGTTCAACTTCGCGCTGGTCAGGGCGCGGGGCGATCGCAGCGTGATGTTCTCCAAGGCCAGCCGCCCGCCGGAGTGAGCGGGGCGGCCGGCCCCCGACCGTACGGGACCGGCCCGGCACCGGCCTGGGGCGGGCCCCGGGCCGGCTTTGCGGCGGTCGGTCAGCCGTCCGGGCCCTGAGCCCGGTCGGTCAGCCGTCCACCGCGTTCGGGATCCGGCCGCTGACGGCGTCGTACGTGTCGGGCCGCCGGTCGCGGATCAGCCGCGCGCCCATCAGGTGGGCGTTGGCCGCCGCGATGCCGCCGGCGATGTCGATGTCGGCCACGGCGATCCCGGGCGTCAGGGCACCGGTGGTCGCCACCACCCGGCCCATCGGGTCGACGATCTGGCTGAGGCCGAGGAACCGGCAGCCGCCGAAGTCGCCGGCGAAGTTGGACGACACGAACCAGCGGGAGTTCTCGGCGGCGCGGGCCCGGTCGTAGAGCCGGTACAGCTCCGCCCAGATGTTGGTCTCCGGGTCCTGCTCGCCGTTGACCATCGGCCACGCGGTGGACATCACCAGCAGGTCCGCGCCGCGCAGCATCAGCTCACGGGTGGACTCCGGCCACATCTTGTCGTAGCAGATCAGCATCCCGATCCGGCCGAGCGCGGTCTCGTACACCGGCCAGTCGTCGCCGCGCCGCCAGGTCAGCTGCTCGGTGATGCCGACATGGACCTTGCGGTAGGTGCCGATCAGCCCCTCGGGGCCGGTGAGCACCATCGTGTTGTAGATGACGCCGGGCGCGTCGCCGGTCTCGTTCATGCCGAAGATCGTGTGGACGCCGAGCGCCCGCGCCTGCTCCACGATCTGCCGCACATGCGGCCCGTCGGCCACCGACTCGGCGTTGTCGTAGGCCGCCTGGATCCGCTCCGGGTAGAAGCTGGTCAGGTCGGGCGGGTAGCCCTGGAGGCTGATCTCGGGGAAGACCACCAGCTCCGCCCCCGCCTCGGCGGCCTCCGCCATCAGCGTGAGGTGGCGCTTGGTGCTGATCTCGATGTCGTAGCTGCCTTCGAGCGCCACTGTGGCGATGATCGTCATGGGCGGCCTCCGTCCTTTCCCGGGAACATCCGGATGTCGGGTGTGCCGCGCGTCGCCCGGGTCCCGGGTCCGGCCCGGACGACGACACGCCGCTACCGTGCGTGCCGAAGGTGTGAGCGCAGGGTCGTCGCGGTAACGCCGCCGTTGCGCCGGGCGGGCGGCGGATCGCGGGTGCGGGCGGGCTTGGCGGAGCCGGAAACGCCGGTACGGCGGGGTGGTCGGCCGGATTACGCCGGGCCGGCGGCGCCGGCGGGCGGGGGTCAGCTCCCGTCAGCAAGGGGCGGGCAGCCGGCCGTGCGGGGCGCCTGCCCGTGCCCGGGGATCGGGGCCGCACTAGACTCGTACGCGGCCCTGACCGCCCGCCCGTCCGAGGAGCACGTCCGTGCACATTGAGTACTACTTCGACGCTCTGCTCGTCCTGGTCTGCCTCGGCGTCGCCGCGTTCGCGCTCTACGCGGTGAAGAAGCTCTACCAGGGCCAGCGCTGACATGATCGAGATCCCGTCGGACCTGCACCCCGACCTGGTCCCGCTGGTGTTCCTGCTCGGCCGGTGGGAGGGCGCGGGCGTGCACGACTTCCCCGGCTCGGAGAAGTGCAACTTCGGGCAGGAGGTCGTCTTCAGCCACGACGGCCGGCCGTTCCTGGAGTACCGCTCGCGTACCTGGGTGCTGGACGCCGACGGCAAGAAGGTCAGGCCGCTGGAGAACGAGAGCGGCTACTGGCGGATCGACGCCGAGCACAAGGTCGACGTCACGCTCACCCGCGACGAGGGCGTGGCCGAGGTCTGGACCGGGCAGCTGGCCGAGGGCAAGCCGCAGATCGACCTGGTCACGGACGCGGTGGCCCGGCTGCCGCAGGCACCCGAGTACAGCGGCGGCACCCGGCTGTACGGGTACGTGAACAGCGACCTGATGTGGGTCGGCGAGAAGGCCACGCCTGCGGTGCCGATGCGGGCGTACATGTCGGCGCACCTGAAGAAGCTGGTGGACCCGCGCGAGTGGGCCGCCGACGTGAAGGACCTGCCGGACGACGGGATCGCGTTCTTCAAGTAGGCCGGGGCTCACCCACTTCGCGTGGGCCGGGGCGCACCGGTGCTCACCCAGGGCCCCGACCCGCCGGGCCGACCTACACTGGCCGGGTGGCGACCACCGACTGGAAGACCGATCTGCGGCGGCGCGGCTACCGGCTGACGCCGCAGCGGCAGCTGGTCCTGGAAGCCGTGGACGCGCTCGAACACTCCACGCCCGACGACATCCTGTGCCAGGTGCGCAAGACCGCCTCGGGCGTCAACATCTCCACCGTCTACCGGACGCTGGAGCTCCTTGAGGAACTGGGCCTGGTCAGCCACGCCCACCTCGGCCACGGCGCCCCCACGTACCACCTCGCCGACCGGCACGACCACATGCACCTGGTGTGCCGCGACTGCGACTCGGTCACCGAGGCGCAGGTGGAGCTCGCGGCACCGCTCAAGGACGGGCTGCGGGCGGAGTTCGGCTTCCAGCCCGACATGAAGCACTTCGCGATCTTCGGCCGGTGCCAGGATTGCGCGCGCAAGGCGGCGGAGGGGGAGCCGGGCGCGAGCGGGTCGTAGGACGGGGCGGGGGCGGCGCCGGAGCCCGCGGGCGGGTGCGGGGTGGCGGCCTTCCGGAGGCGGCCGGGTCATCCGCTCGTAGGGTCGTAGTCTTGAACGCATGACGAAGAGCCCTTTGCTGTCGCTGCCCGGCGCCGTCGCGGCGGAAGGCCCCGACGAGGGAGTGGCCGCGCACTACGGCGACCTCTTCCGTGAACAGCGCGCCCTCGCCGGCGGCACCGGTTTCGTGGACCTGTCCCACCGCGGGATCGTGACGGTCAGCGGAGACGACCGGCTGGCCTGGCTGCACCTGCTGCTCACCCAGCACGTGGAGAACCTGCCGCCCGGGCAGGCCACCGAGGCGCTGGTGCTCTCCGCGCACGGCCACATCGAGCACGCCCTGTACCTGGTGGACGACGGCAGCACGACCTGGATCCACGTCGAGCCCGGCACCCAGGGCGCGCTGCTCGCCTACCTGGAGAGCATGAAGTTCTTCTACCGGGTGGAGGCCGCCGACGCCTCCGAGCAGTACGCGCTGGTGTACCTGCCGGCCGGTTCGATCACGGCGGTGCCGGCCGGCTGGCCGGTGCGGGAGACCCCGTACGGGCGTGACGTGTTCGTACCGCGCGCCGAGTTCGAGGACTTCGCCGGGACGGCGGGCCCGGCGATCGGCTCGCTGGCCCACGAGGCGCTGCGGATCGAGGCGCACCGGCCGCGGCTCGGCCTGGAGACCGACCACCGTACGATCCCGCACGAGCTGGGCTGGCTCGAATCCGCGGTGCACCTGCAGAAGGGCTGCTACCGCGGCCAGGAGACGGTCGCCCGGGTGCACAACCTGGGCCGCCCGCCGCGCCGCCTGGTCTTCCTGCACCTGGACGGCAGCGAGGTGCGGCTGCCCGGCCACGGCACGCCGGTGCGGCTCGCGGCCGACGGCGAGGAGGGCCGCCCGGTCGGCTTCATCACGTCCTCGGCCCGGCACTGGGAGCTCGGGCCGATCGCGCTGGCGCTGGTGAAGCGCAACACACCGGCGGAGGCGACGCTGCTGGCGGAGGACACGGCGGCGACGCAGGAGACGGTGGTCGCGGGTTAGGGTCCGCGGGGCCCGCGGTGGGGCCGGGGCCCGTCTTATGCGGCCCATGGGTCCTATACGTCGATGACGACGGTGAAGGGCCCCTCGTTGGTGAGGGTGACCTTCATCTCGGCGCCGAACACGCCGGTGCGCACGGTCGCGCCGAGCGCGCGCAACCGGGCGACCACCTCGTCCACCAGCGGCTCGGCGACCTGCCCGGGGGCGGCGGCGTTCCAGGTGGGGCGGCGACCCTTCCGGGCGTCACCGTAAAGCGTGAACTGGCTGATCACCAGCAACTGGCCGTCGACGTCGGAGCAGGACTGCTCGCCGGGCAGGATGCGCAGCGTCCACAGCTTGCGGGCCAGGGCGGCCGCCTTCTCCTCGGTGTCGTCGTGCGTCACCCCGACCAGGACGCACAGTCCCGGCCCCTGGACGGCGCCGACGGTCTCGCCGGCCACCACGACCTTCGCCTCGCTCACCCGCTGGGCCACCGCTCGCATGCGGACATTGTGCCGTGCGCCCCCGGACACCACCCGCACGGGTGAGGGGGCGCGCGGAGGGTGTGCCGTACGCCCGGTCGGCGGGCTCGCACAACTGTTGCGACGGCCGTTCGGGTGCAGAGTCGCTGCGGTGTGTCAGTGGCAAGTGGCAGCATCAACTCTGGGCGGCCCACAAGCCGCAGGAGGGGACGAAAGCATGAGCACACCCGGCGCTGGAGAGACTTCCGGCACCACCGCACCGACGGCGACCATCAGGAAGGCCCACCGCATGCCGAAGGCCGACGCCCTGGGACCGCTGCGCCCGCCCGCGCCGCGCGGGCCGCTCACGGACGCCACCGCACCCGATCTGGCCGCGCTCGGCCTGGCCGCGCTGCGCGCGCTGCGCCGGGACGCCCAGCAGGAGGAGGCCGACCTGTCCTACCTGCGGCGGATGCTGCACGGGCGGATCGACATCCTGCGCGCGGAGCTGGCCCGCCGCGGCTCGCCCGACGCACCGGTGCAGGACGCTCCGGTGCTCGACCGGCTCTCCGAGATCCTGGCGGACGGCCCCTCCCGGATCCGCACCTCGGCCCGGCACGTCACCCTGGGCACCCCGCTGACCGAACGGGTCCGGCTGCTCGCCGAGGAGATGCTCGCCGAGGTCGAACTCTCCGACCTGGCCGCCCGCACCGACCCCGAACTCCACGCGGCGATGTCCCGCCTGGCCCGCCACGAACACGAGGTCTCCGCCCGCCGCCAGACCCTCCAGCAGACAGTCGACGGCTGCAGCGCCGAAATCACCCGCCGCTACCGAAACGGCGAGGCCAACGTGGACGACCTCCTCTCCGAGCCTTAGCCTTCGCGGCGCGCAACCGGACCATGTCGTGCCCGGGCCACGGTGCGCCCCGGCAGGGGTGCGGGGGCGCCCCGCCGGCGGGGGTCGGTTATTCGGGTGCGGGCGAGCCGCAGGCTGCATAGTTTGGGGGGATGGGGTCAGAGATGCGCACGCTCACCGAGTCCGACGTCGCCGAATGGATCCGCGCGCTGAACACCGGTTTCTACCGGGGCTTCACCGTCGGCGCCGAGGAAGTCGAACTGCGCCGCGCCTCCTACGACCTGGCGCGCACCCGCGGCGTGTTCGAAGGTGACCGCTGCGTCGCCACCCTCCGCAGCATGCCGCGCGAACTGACCGTCCCCGGCGGCCGCGCCGTGGACGCGAGCGCGGTCACCAACGTCTCCGTCACCGGCACGCACCGCCGCCGCGGCCTGGCCAGCCAGATGATGGCCGCCGACCTCGCCGACGCCAAGGAACGCGGCAACCCCGTCTCGATCCTGATCGCCGCCGAGTACCCCATCTACGGCCGCTACGGCTTCGGCCCGGCCACCTGGGTCGCCCAGTGGGACGTGGACCTGCCGCGCGCCGCCCTCGACCAGCGCTATCCCGGCCCGCCCGAGGGCCGGGTGGAACTCGTCGGCGCGGCCGAGATCCGCAAGGCCGGACCCGAACTACACGAACGGGTCCGCACGTTGACCCCGGGCGCGATCAACCGCACCACCGAGTACTGGGAAGTCGCCACCGGCGAGCGGCAGTTGCCGCCTGGCTCCTGGAAGGAGCCGTTCTTCGCCGTCTACCGCGACGCGGACGGCCGGATCGACGGCATGGTCGGCTACGACATCCACGACGGCGAGTGGGAGCACAAGCTGCCCGACGTCCACGCCTCGGTGCGCAACCTGACCGCGGCCACCCCGGCCGCCGAAACCGCCCTGTGGCGCTACCTGTTCGCCCTCGACTGGGTCAACCTGATCAAGACGGGCTTCCGCCCGCCGGACGACCTGCTGCCGCTGCTGCTCGGCGACCCCCGCGCGGCCCGGCTCTCGTCCATCGCGGACTTCATGTGGCTGCGGATCCTCGACGTCCCCGCCGCCCTGTCCGCCCGCACCTACGCGGGCGCCGCCACCTCCCTGGTGCTCGACGTGCAGGACCGCGCGGGCCTCGCGTCCGGCCGCTTCCTGCTGGAGACCGACACGTCCGGCGCCGCCGTCTGCGTCCCGGCCCCGTCGGCCACCCCGACCGACCTCTCCCTCGACGTCGGCGACCTGGCCTGCCTCTACCTCGGCGACGAGTCCGCCCTGCGCCTCGCGGCCCTCGGCCGCCTCACCGAACACCGCCCGGCCGCCGCCGCAGCCGCGGACACCGCCTTCCACACCCCCCGCCGCCCCTGGTGCCCGGACGTCTTCTGACCTCGGGTCCCTCCGGTAATGCCCGCCCGCTCAGTGGGCGAGCAGCAGGAGGAGGGCGGCGACACCGATCGCGGTGCACTTGGCGTTGCGGGTCTTGTGTCCCAGAGAGACACAGCCGAGCGCCACTGCTCCCACGGCCCCGTACCGCGACTGGAAGGCTTGCTCGAACAGGTACGCACACAAGCTGAGAGCGATGATCATTACCGGTCCCTCCTTCACAGCACCGTGCGATTGCTGAAGGTGGGTGGCGGCGTGCGTCCCGCACATCGTCGGACGGGAAGGTTGGCAACCCCCGTGAGGTTGGCTCACTCAACTCGCTGCTAGTGTGGGTTGGTTGAGGTGAGTTGAATGATGTGGCCTCACTCATGATGTTCCCGGTTGACTGAGATCGGTAAACTAGATTCAGGTAAGCACCCATATCTGAGCGGAAGTTGTAATGTTGCCCCGTGGATGAAGAACATCGCTCAGTCAACGGTGCGACCCGGGAGTCCGCCGGCGGCTCCGTCCCGCCGTACCTGCACATCGCCGATGTGCTGCGCGGCGAGATCGTGGACGGCAGCTACCCGGTGGGCGAACGCATCCCGTCCCAGGCAGAGTTGGAAGAGCGGTTCAACGTCTCCCGCCCGACCGTGCAGCGCGCGCTCGGCGAGCTGCGCAAGGACGGCTACATCGACAACCAGCGCGGCCGGCCGGCCGAGGTGCTGCCCTGGCAGGAGAGCGGCGGCGCGACCGGTGACTGGTCGGACCAGCCCGCACCCGCGTCCACCTCGCTGGTCGCGTATGTCGCCGAGGCGTTCGAGCAGCGCGAGGTGACGATCGACTCGTACTCGCTGACCACCGAGACGCTGGCCCGCGCGCTGGTGCCGGCCGTCCAGCGGGTCGAGCAGGGCGAGTTGCGGCCCGAGTCGGTCACCATCCGGCTGCTGCTGCCGAGCCTCGACGCCCACCTGGGCGTACCGCAACTGGTCGGCGATCCCACCGACGACCGGCCGCTGCGCCGGCTGCGGCAGATCGTCGAGGGGCATGTGATCTCCCTGCGCAGCACGTTCACCGCGCTGTCAGAACTCGCCCCCTGGATCCAGAGCTCCGTGGAGTTCAAGACCGTGCCGCTCACCCCGATGCAGAAGCTCTACCTGTTCAACGGGCATACGGTGCTGGGCGGTTACTACCGGGTGGTGCCGCGCGAAGTCCCGCTCGGAGACGGCGAGAGGGGCGAGATCCACGACGTCCTCGGCCTGTCCGCGCAGCTGTTCCCGTACCGATCGGACCCGGCGGATCCGGGCTCGCGCGACTCCCTGTTCGTGCAGGAGTCGCAGGCATGGTTCAACTCGCTCTGGTCAACGATCGCCACGCCGCTGAGACTCTCTGAGTGACACCTACGCACATCGGACCCGAACCGACCGTTCTACGCGCGCTGCTCGACCGGTCGAAGTGCCTGCTCCTCGACTTCGACGGGCCGATCTGCCGGCTCTTCTCCGGCCGCCCGGCCGCCCTGGTCGCCGCCGAGATGCGGCAGCTCATCAAGGGCCGCACGACACTGGACCATCTCGCACCGGCCCAGAGAAGCGACCCGCACCTGCTGCTGCGCGCGCCCATGCCGGACCGGCTGACCGCTCATCTGGGGGCGGTGCTCACCAACGCCGAGGAGCTGGCCGCGCTGTCGGCGGCACCGACCCCGGGCGCGGACGATTTCATCCGGGCGGCCGACGCGGCCGGCAGACTGCTGGCGATCACCACCAACAACGCGCCCTCGGCCGTCGCGGTCTACCTCAAGGAGCACGGTCTCGACGGCTACTTCGGCTCGCGCATCTTCGGCCGCGGCGACGATCCGTCGTTGATGAAGCCGCACCCGGACTGCCTGCTGCGCGCGGTGGAGGCGCTGGGCGCGGCGCCGCAGGACTGCCTGATGATCGGCGACTCGCTGCCGGACGCACAGGCAGCAGTGGCCGCCGGGATCGGATTTCTCGGCTATGCGCGCAGCGAGGACCGGGTGGCACGGCTGCGGGCAGTCGATCCGCACCCGGTGGTCATCGGCATGGCCGGTCTGGTGGCGGCGGCCCGCTCGCTGATACCGCCGAACGGGTGACGGTATGCGGCTGAACGGGTGACAACGGCCCCGGCGTTACAAGGAGTTCACCGGCACGCATGGCCGGATGCCGGGTTACCCACTATCGTTCCTGCCAAACGTGGGTCATTCAAGTTGCCCACATACGAGAGCGTGGGAGCGTCATCTTGGGCGGCCTGACGACCAGCCGGGAGCGGGTCCCGGCTGCCGCCTGGGACGCGCTGCGCACCGATGCGGTGCGATACGGGTCCGCCCTGGCCGGCTTCCACAACGTCAACTACATGCTGCCCGAGGCTGCCGGGCACGCCCAACTGCTTGGTGTGGCGGCCGGAACCCCGGTCAAGGTCCGGCTGGCCCGCAAGGGACTCAAGGTCGTGGAGCGGTCCTGGGCGGACGAGGGAGCCATCCTCCGCGCGCTCGACCGTACCGCCGCCGTCAGCAACACCCCGCGCTACTACGGCGGTTCTGACGGCATCTCGGTCCACGAGTACGTGGCCGGGACGGCGCTGTCCGAGCTCTGCCCGCCCGGCAAGCCGCTCGACCCGATCCACCTCGACTCGATCGTCGGCCAACTCGCCCTGTTCACCGAGGTGTCGGCGACCGACCTGCCGCCGCTGCCGGCCGGCTGGGTTCCCGACGGCGACTCCCGGGCCTTCCTGAAGGCGCGGGCGGACTTCGCCGAGCGCGAGGTGCGCGCGGCCAACTGGGCTGATTACGGCGACCTGTTCACCGCGCTGGAGATCCCGGCGAACGCGCTGCGCGTGCTGCGCGACCGGCGGCCGCCGCTGCGCTCGCGCCCGTTCGCCCTGCTGCACGGCGACCTGCACCGGCACAACATGATCGCCCGCCCCGACGGTGAACTCACCATCGTGGACTGGGAACTGGCGATGTGGGGCGATCCGCTGCACGACCTGGCCATCCACCTGGTGCGGATGCGCTACCCGGCCGACCAGCGCTGGGAGGTCGTCGAGCGCTGGCGGGTCGCCGTACGGCCGGAGTTCTCGGTCGGGCTGGAGCGGGACCTGCCGGAGTACGTCAACTACGAGCGCGCGCAGTCGCTGTTCGCCGACACGCTGCGTGCCGCGCACGGCCTCGCCGACGTCCCGGCGCCCGGCGCCGTCGGCGCGGCGGTGAGCCGGATCCGCAACGCGCTGCACCTGGCGGCCGGGCCGCTGCGGCTGAGCCGCGTGCCGAGCCGTACGGAGGTCGAGCGGGCGCTGCTGCGCTGGGTACGGGGACGGCGGTCGCGGCGCGCGCTCGCCGCGTGACCGGTCGGCAGGCCCTCTGCGGCGGCTACTGCGCGCCGAGCGCCATCCACTTCTCCGGCTCGCTCAGCGGCTCGAAGCCGAACTTCGCGTAGACCCCGTGCGCGTCCGCCGTCGCCAGCAGCACGCGGCGCAGCCCGTACGGGGCCAGGTGCTCGCGGACCGCCGCGACCAGCGCGCTGCCCAGGCCCCGGCCGCGAGCCGCCGGGTCGACGTAGACGTCACACAGCCAGCCGAACGTGGCCAGGTCGGTGATCACCCGCGCGTAGGCGCGCTGCTCGCCGGTGCCGGCCTCGTACCCGCCGAAGTTGAGCGAGCCCGCGATGGCGGCCTGCTGCTTCGCGAGCGGGCGGCCGAGCGCCCAGTACGCGTCGGTGGACAGCCAGTGGTGGACGCGGGCGACGTCGAGGCGGGCCGGGTCGGTGGAGAATTCGTAGGCGGCGGCGAGTTCAGACATGACCGGTATCGTAGTGCTGCTTAACGATTGCCTCCACAACATTTAACTGGACCTTCGCATTGGCCCCGGCCAGACTCGACGGCATGACCGACGTACCGCTGGTTCCCGTCCCGCCCGCCGACGTCCCACCTGCCGACGTCGCGCCCGCCGACGTCCCGCTGCCTGGCCGCGTCCCGCCCGCGCCCGTCCCCCACGTGCACGTGCCGCTGATCACCCCCTTCGACGCGGACGACCGGGTAGCCGTCGGCCCGCTTGAGGAGCTGGCCCGCGCGGTGCTGCGGGACGGCGCCGCCGGGATCGTCGCGCTCGGCACCACCGGGGAGCCGGGCGGGCTCGACGAGGCCGAGCGGGCGGTGGTCGTCGAGGCCGTCGGCCGGGTCTGCCGGGAGCAGGGCGCGCGCTTCACCCTCGGCGCGGGCCGGGGGAGCACCCGGCAGGCGGCCGCTGAGCTGGCCGCGCTCGCCGACCTGCCGGTCGTACCGGACGCGGCGCTGGTCACCGTCCCGCCGTTCACCCGTCCGGGCGAGTCCGGCGTGCTCGCCCACTTCACGGCGCTGGCCGCGGCGAGCCCGGTCCCGTTGATCGTCTACCACGTCCCGTACCGCACCGGTCAGCCGCTGACCGCCCGCGCGATCGCTGAGCTGGCCGGGCTGCCGGGCGTGGTCGGGGTGAAGTACGCGCCCGGCGGGATCGACGCCGAAGCCGTGGCGCTGCTGGGCGCGGCGCACGGCGCGGGCGACCCCGCGCGGGCCCTGCCGGCCGGCTTCGAGGTGCTGTCCGGCGACGACGTCTTCGCGCCCGCGCTGCTCGCGCTCGGCGCGGCCGGCGGCATCCTGGCCTCGGCGCATCTGGCGACCGCGCGCTGGGTGGAGCTGGCGGCCGGCCGCACGGGTGGGACGCCGGCGGATCCCGGGCTCGGGCACCGGCTGGCCGCACTGGCCGCGGCCGTCTTCCGGGAGCCGAATCCGGCCGTCGTTAAGGCGGTGCTGCACGCGCAGGGGCGGATCCCGACGCCCGACGTGCGGCTGCCGCTGCAACCGGCGAGCGCGGAGGCGCTGGCGGGAGCGCTGGCGGGCCTGCGCAGGGTGGGGTGAGGGCCTGTGCGCCGCGCCAGGCCGCGCCGGGCGGACGACAGCGCGCGCCACGTCGGCCGAGGACACGGTGTCGGCCGAGGACACCGCGTTGTCCGAGGTCAAGGCGCCCGCGCCCGCCGCGCCCGTCTCGTCACCTGAAACCATTCGTCGTCCCGCCGCCCCGCCGGGGATACTCGGACGAGCGGGCAGTCCCGCGCCACGGATCGGCGCGACCGGACGCGTCCAGCCGCGGCCGGACGGAAACCGGAGGCCGGCCGCGACCCAGAGGCGACCAGCCGCGACCAGATCGGAGAGAGACCGCATGAGGATCGGAATCGTCGGAGCGACCGGGCAGGTCGGCGGGGTCATGCGCAAGGTGCTCGCGGAGCGCGCGTTCCCGCTCACCGAGCTGCGGCTGCTGGCGTCCGCGCGTTCGGTCGGCCGCACGCTGCCGTGGGGCGACGGCGAGATCGCCGTCGAGGACGCGGCCACCGCCGACTACAGCGGCCTGGACATCGTGCTGTTCTCGGCTGGCGGCGCCACCTCCCGGGTGCTGGCGGAGAAGGTGGCCGCCCAGGGCGCGGTCGTGATCGACAACTCCTCCGCCTGGCGCCGCGACCCCGACGTGCCGCTGGTCGTCTCCGAGGTCAACCCGCACGCCGCCGCGCACCGCCCCAAGGGCATCATCGCCAACCCGAACTGCACCACGATGGGCGCCATGCCCGTGCTGCGCCCGCTGCACGAGGAAGCCGGCCTGGTGTCGATGGTCGCGACCACGTACCAGGCGGTGTCGGGCTCCGGCCTGTCCGGCGTGGCCGAGCTGTACGGCCAGGCGCGCGCGGTCACCGAGGGCGCCGACCAGCTCGCGTTCGACGGCGGCGCCGTGGAGTTCCCGGCGCCGGGCCTGTACGCGCGGCCGATCGCGTTCAACGTGCTGCCGCTGGCCGGCAAGCTGGTGGACGACGGCAGCTTCGAGACCGACGAGGAGCAGAAGCTGCGGCACGAGTCGCGGAAGATCCTGGAGATCCCGGACCTGAAGGTGTCGGGCACGTGCGTCAGGGTGCCGGTCTTCTCCGGGCACTCGCTCCAGGTCAACGCGCGGTTCGCGCGGCCGATCAGCGTCGAGCGGGCGTACGAGCTGCTGGCGGCGGCGCCCGGCGTCGAGCTCTCCGAGATCCCGACCCCGCTCCAGGCCGCCGGCCGCGACCCGTCCTACGTCGGCCGGATCCGGCGCGACGAGACGGTGGACAACGGTCTCGCGCTGTTCATGTCCACCGACAACCTGCGCAAGGGCGCGGCGCTCAACGCGGTGCAGGTGGCGGAGCTGGTCGCCGCGGAGCTGGGCGCGGCGGTCGTCTGACGCGCCGCCCGGCGCCCCGGGGGTCAGTCGTTCGCGAGCAGCAGGCGGACGGCGGCGAGTACGGTCTCCGACTGGAGCTCAACCTGGTCGGGGACCGGCACCCAGACGGGCTGGTGCTCGCGTTCCAACTCACCTGACCAGTGCGCGAGTTGGCGCTCGCAGTCAGCCCGTACGGCTTGCGTTCTGACGGTCTCGGGTAACGCGTCGAGCAGCCGCAGCAGCGTGCCGACCGCCCGCAGGGACGTCCGGCGGACGGCGATGTCCAGCGCGGCGACGTGGCCCCGGGTCAGCGGCACGGGGGAGTAGTGAGGCTCCGAGGCCAGGGTGACGGGGCTGCCGGTGCCGGGCAGCAGCGCGCGGACGTCGGCGAGCAGCGCTTTCGTACGGTCCGACTGGGCGCGGCGCAGCGCCGCGAGGTCGTGCAGCGCGCGGGACGGGTCCGGGTGCGGGGCCGGGTCGGCGACCCGGTGGCTCGCCCACATCGGCACCTCGATGACGGCGGTCATGCCGCCGTGGCGGTGCGGCCTGAACCAGGTGGGGTGTGCGGCCCGGTACGGCTCGTCGCAGCCGCCGACGTGCACGGGTATCTTGCGCTCGGCGGACAACTCGGCTGCTGACTCCGCGAGTCCGGGCAGCGCCCGGGTGAGCCGCACCCGGCTGCCGCCGACGACGTCGCCGTGCAACGAGCACTGCAGCCGGGGCCGCAGCTCGTCGATGAGATCCACCAGCGCCTGGGATTCGGGCAGTTGATCCCCGGCGGCCCTGATCGCCGGTGCCACCTCGGGCTGCTCGTCGTCCGGCGCGCGGTAGGCATACCGGAAATGCCGCACGAGGCTGCGCGGCCCGGTGGGCGCGCCCTCGGTGAGCGCGGCGCCGTCAGGATCGAGGCAGAGCAAGAAATGCCAGCTGACCCCGAGCCCGGCATGCAGTTCAGGCCGCCCGGCGACCCGCTCAGCAAGCCGCAGCGCAGTAGCAGACCCCACCCGCTCATCGCCACACCCCCCACCAACCACCACGACGCTCCGCTGCGCGGCCGCACCCCCCACAGAAAGAACGTGCACCCCCCGCCCCGCCCGCGACCCCCCCACCACCCGCAACCGACACCCATCCGGCATCCCCCGCACCAGGGCCATCCCCCCCGCCACCCCCGCCTCCACCCCGGGATAAACACCCCCGCCCACCCCGATCACCCCCTCCCTCCCCCGACCCCCACGAGCCCCGCCCGGCTGCTCCTGATGCGCGGCTGCCGCCACGTGGGCGTGATCCGCCAGAACAGGCGGTTGGCCGGGGACGGTCGGGAACGGGGACGGCGGGGCCCGATCAGGGGCGCGGGGAACTGCGCCGCCAGCCAGAGCGGGCGGTCAGTCGGCGATGGTCGAGAACCCGTACGGCGGCGTCCCGTCGGGGGCGTGGGGCTGTTTCTGATGCGCGGCTGCCGCCACGTGGGCGCGTTCAGCCGGGGCGGGCGGTTGGCCGGGGACGGCCCGGAACCGGGACGGCGGGGCCCCGTTGGGGGCGTGGGGCTGTTTCTGATGTGCGGCTGGCGCCGCGTGGGCGCGATCAGCCAGGGCGGTCGGTTGGCCGGGGACGGTCGGGAACTGCGACGGCGGCGTCCCGTTGGGGGCGCGGGGCTGTTTCTGATGTGCGGCTGGCGCCGCGTGGGCGCGATCAGCCACGGCGGACGGTCGGCCGGGGACGGTCGGGAACCGAGACGGCGGGGCCCCGTTAGGGGCGCGAGGAACTGCGCGATCAGCCACGACGGGCCGACGGCCGGGGACGGTCGGGAACTGCGACGGCGGCGGGCCGTTGGGGGCGCGGGGAACTGCGTCACCTGCCCCCACCGGGCGGCAGCCGGGGATGGTCCGGAACCCGTATGGCGGGGCCCCGTCAGGGGCGCGGGGAACTGCGCGACAAGGCACGACGGGCCGGCAGCCGGGGGCGGTCCGGAACCCCCGTGGCGGGACGCCGTGCGCGGGGCACCCCGTAGGGGGAGGATCATCGGGGCATCAACCCGGTGGGAACGCCGTCCGGCCGCGCGGCCGGGACCCGGGGGCCGGGGGCGGGTCGCGTCACCGCGCGGGACGCGGCCAGCACCGTTCGAGCCTGGAGCTCGACCTGATCCCCCACCGGCACCCACCTCGCCCCCGCCGCCGTGAGCAGATCCCGCGCCCCCGCGTCCAACCTCCGCTCCAGCCGCGTGTGCAACCGCCCCGGCTCGCCGGCCGGGTCGTCATCCCCGTGGCGCTGCTGGTCCAGCAGCCGCAAAAGCATGCCCGCCGCCAGCAGCGGCATCCGCCGCGCCGCGATGTCGAGTGCCGCGACGTGCGCCATCGTCAGCGGAACCCGGCCCGTCCCGGCCAGCGCCAGCGTCTCGTACTCGTCGGCGAGCCGCCCCAGCGACTCCGTCGCGTCCTCGACGCCTCGCAGCAACGGGCCGTCCCGCTCGGCGAGATAGGGCCGGGCCCGGTCCAGCGTGCTTGCCGAGACCGCCGCGTCTTTGCGGAGCCGCGCCGCGAGCGAGGCGACCGCGCGCTCGGGCTCGGGGTGCGGGGTCGGGTCCGCGACCCGGCGGCTCGCCCACATCGGGACGCCGACCACGGCCGTCAACCCGCCGTACCGGTGCGGGCGTTCCCACGTGGAGCCGGCCGTCGCGCCGCGCACGAAGACGCCGGGCCCGGCGCCGTCCCAGCCCAAAGCGTCGTACGAACCGGTCTGCACGGGGATGTCGAGCTCGGCCGCGTACTTCCCGAACGGCTCGGCCAGCCCGGGCACATCGGCAGTGAGCCGCACCAACCCGCCGCCCACGTCCGTACCGTGCAGCGAGCACTGAAGCACCGGTCGCAGCTCGTCGATCACCGCCAACAGCGCCAGCGTCTCCGGGAGTTCCTCCACTGACGTCCGCAACACCCCCGCGCACTCGGGCTGTTCGGCCGCCGCAGGCCGGTACGTGTGCCGGTAGTGGACGGCTCCGGGGCGCGGCCCGGCCGGCCCGGTCTCGTTGAGCAGCGCGCCGTCGGGGTCGAGGCAGAGCAGGAAGTCCCAGCTCAGGTCGTCCTCGGTGAGCCGGCGCCGGTCGTGCACCGCCTGCTCGGCGAGCAACAACGCCGTTGCCCCGCCTGCCTGTTCGTCGGGGTGCGGCCCGGCGACGACCAGCACGTGCCGGGTGCCGTGCCCGACCGACAGCAGCCACAGCGGGCGCCCGGCCCGCGACTCCCCGGCCAGCCGCATCCTGCACAGGTCGGGATGCCGCCTGGTGAGCATCCGGGCCGCCGCCGCCACCCCGGACACGGTCGGAAACGCGTCGGGCCCGCGCATGACGGCTCCTTCTCGGTTCGCGCCCGGCCCGGGGCGCCCACCCCGTTCCCCGGACATCCGGTCGCGCCGGTGCCGGCGCAACTCCAGGCGCGCCTACGGGAGTCGGCCCCCGGACGGCGCCGAAGCGGCTTCCGGCCGCCATGCCGCAGCCGCGCCCTGCCAGACTCTGCGGGCCGCCCGCAGGTGTCAAGGGCGCCCCACGGCAGCCGGTTCGGCCCGGGAGCGCTCGATGTCCGGGCCCCGGTACATCCGTTCAGGGATGCTTGCCAGCGTCGATTCGCGGACCCGCGGCCCGAGCCCGTACAGCTCCTGGAAACTCATGATGAGCGGACGCCACCGGTCCGGGTCGATCCGGTCCCGGGTGCCGGCCATCCTGATCCGCTCGTGCACCAGCACCCGTTGGATCCGCACCTCGAACACCACGATGCCGCCGCGCTGTTGTTCGTCGTCGTCAGCGAGGGGGTGCGTGGCCTCGACCACCGCCTCCATCGCCACCGGGCACTGCGCCACCCGCGGCGGCCGTACCGTCTCCGAGTCGACGGCCGTCAGCCCGGCCCGCCCGAACTTGTCGCCCACGTACCGGTATCCGCGCTCGGCCTTCCCGGCCGGCACCGGGTCCCGGCCGGTGGTCAGCGCGAGCCGGTCGACGGCGTCGGCGAGGCCGTCGTCGGGCAGGTTCAGCACGCACTGGCCGTCCCGCAGCAGGTTCACGGCGGTCTGCGACCGCGCGCCGAGCCCGAGCATGGCCCGCCAGCCGAGCCAGAAGGCCGACGACATCGGCGCGAGATTCGCCGACCCGTCCTCGTTGCTGGTGGACAGCAGGACGACGGGCGTGCCGAAGTAGAGGATGCCGGGTTCGATGCGGGTGTGCGGCTCGACGGGAGCGGTGGGCGCGACGGGCGCGGCGGGCTCGACGGCGGTGGGTACGCTGCCGGCCCCGATGCCGGTGATGGTGTCGTCCCGGTAGGTGCGGCCCGCGGGCCTCTCATCAGTGCTCATGCCCCCAGTCTCGCCACCGGGAGGCCGGTGATCCGGCGGGTTTCGGACATCACGTCCGCGCCCGGGGTCAGGGCGCCGTGGTGGAGAGTTCGGCGAACAGCGGGGCCAGCCGGGCTGCCAAGTCGGGGTCGGTGCGGGTGAGTTCGTCGTGCAGGGCGTTGGCCGCGGCGCGGTGGGCACGGGCCAGTTCCGGGCGGGTGAGGGTACGGACCAGGGTGGGTTCGAGGGCGGCGGTCCGCGCCCGGGGCAGCAGGTGCGCGCCCTTGGCGTAGGCGGTGGGGTGGCCGGCCTGGAGCTCCATCAGGGCCAGCAGGTGGCCGCGGACGGCGCTGATCCAGTGCTCGGCCTGCCAGAGGCGGTTGCGTTCGATGCAGACGCGGGAGTGCAGCAGGTGGTGCCAGGCGAGGCCGGCCAGGTGGTCGGCCTCCGGGCCGGTCGCCCCGTCCGCCGTCCCGGCCTCGTTTTCGTCCGCGCTTCCGTCCGGTGCCGGCGGGCGCGGCGCGGGGGTGCCGAAGACCGTACGCCACTGCGGGCCGCGCGGGCCGAACTCCGCGGCCGGGCTGAACGACAGGTCCACTTCGAGCAGGTCGGGCAGCAGGAACACCCGGTAGACGGTCGGGCCCGACGTGACGTCCCAGTGGTGCAGCGCGCCGAACTCCGCGTAGAGCGTTGCCGTCCAGGCCGCGAGCGCCGGGCCGAGGTCGCCGTCGTCCGTGTCGATCCCGAGGACGAGGTCGATGTCCGACCAGCGGTCGCCCGCCTTGCCGTCCTCGCCGGCCAGCGAGCCGGTGAGCGCGGCGCCGCTCACCAGGGGGTCGTCGGCGGCCAGTTGGAGCAGCCGGTCACGGACCCGGTCCCGTTCCTCGACGCTGAACATGCCGCTCAACGGGCCACGGTCGTGATGATCTCGGGGCTCGCCTCGGTCAGCGGCGAGCCGTCCCAATCGCCGTACTGGGCAAGGACGGTGAGCCCGGCATCGGCCAAGTGCGCGGCGAGCGCGGGCGCGTCCAGGAAGCGGAGGGTGCTGCGGCCGGTGGCCGGGGCCGCCCAGTCGGTGCTGGTGACGGTGGTCGTGAAGGTGACCAGGTCACCGTCCGGGGGGAGTTGGACCTGATGGGCGGTGCGTACGGTGGCGCCGGTGGCCGGGTCGACGCTCTCCCGCGCGTGCTCCGGGGTCCAGCGGAGCCAGGCACGGGCGGCGGGGTTGCGGGTCTCGAAGACGAAGCGGCCGTCTTCGGTGAGGGCGGTGTGGATCGCGCGCAGGGAGCCGCGCAGCTCTTCGTCTGTGCGGAGCTCCTGGAAGGCGTGGCCGGTCATCACGACGAGGTCGAACTCGCCCTGCCAGGAAGCGGATCCGAGGTCGCCGAGCACCCAGTCGATCCCCGCGCCGGCCGAGGACTCCCGGGCCCGCGCGAGCATGGCGTCGTCCGGGTCGAGCCCGCACAGACGCCCCTGGTGGCCCGAGGCGCGCGCCTGGCGCAGCAGCATGCCGGTGCCGCAGCCGACATCGAGCACGGCGCGCGCGGCCATGACGCGCGAGAGGTAGAACGCGTCGTCCGGGGCGCGGCCCCAGGGGTTGACGACGTCGTAGACGGCGGCGTGGTTCACGTCCCCCATGATGCGGGATGGGATGCTCCCGGCTCCGCGATTTCGGGTAGCCGCCGTGCTGGCCCTGGCGGGTTTGCCGGCTGCCCCGCCGCCGTGGCTGGTGGCGCAGTTCCCCGCGCCCCTGAAAACCCCGGTCGTTCTTCGGCTTTCGGCCGGTGGGGGCTGGTGGCGCAGTTCCCCGCGCCCCTTTTGGGCCGCGCCGTGACGTTTCCGGTTTTCCCCCGGCTGCGGCCCGGTGGCCGGCCGAGCGCGCAGTTCCCCGCGCCCCTTCGGGTCGTCTCGCTTCCGGTCGGGTCCCGGCTGGCCGCCGGCGGGGGGTGGGTCGGGTCGCTTTTGCACCCCGGTGATCGTGCCCCGAAGGGGCGCGGGGAACTGCGCGAACAGCCACGACGGCGGGGCAGCCGGGGCGCGTCAGCAACCCCGCAGGGGGCTACCCGGCGAGGCCGGCGATCACGATTGCGAGGCCGGCGCGGAACTCCTCCTCGGGGCCGCTTTTCGCCGCCGCCTCGGCGATGTCGAGGAGGTGGGGGAAGCGGTCCGCCGGGAGGGCGCGGACGCGGGTGACGACGGAGTCCGCGTTCTCGTCGGGGGCCACGGTCAGGGGGCCGGCCAGCTCGGCCTGGGCGTAACCCATCACGAAACCGGACACCGCGCGGAACGCCATGAGCAGGTCCTTGCCGGTCCGCCCCCCGCGCGCCAGCGCGTCGAGCAGGAGCTCCGCGCCCTCAAGCGTCGGGCGGTCGACGCTGCGCCTCGTGAGGACGAGCGGGATCACGTCGGGGTGTGCGCGGACCGCGCGCCACTGGGCCTCGGCGATGGCCCGGACGTCGGCCCGCCAGTCCGCCGACGGAACCCCGGGCACGGCCCGGACCTCCGCCTGCACCACGTCCACGAGCAGCGCCTCCAGCCCGTCCCGGCCGTCGACGTAGTTGTAGATCGTCATCGCCCCGGTGCCGAGCGCGGTCGCCAGATTGCGCATGGTGAGGCCGGCCAGGCCGTGTTCGCGGACCAACTCCAGTGCGGCGGCCTGCAGTTGCTGCTGGGAGAACTTGCGCGGTGCGGCCATCGGGGACGTCTCGCCACCTCTCGTCAAGCGGGCTGCGACCTGCTCGTCTTGATTCACGTACATCGTACGTGCTCTACTCGTCCCAGTTCACGTACGTCGTACGTGAACGTTCGGGCGCGAGAGGAGCCAGTCATGGATCCAGGCACGGAAACCGGCGAGGCCACCGGAACGGGCACCCGCCCGCCGCGCGTCGAACCCCCGCCGCGGGGCGCCCCGCCCGGGATGGGCACATGGCTGCTGGTCATCGTCCTGCTGGTGCAGTTCATGGTCTCGCTGGACGTCTCCGTGGTGAACGTCGCACTGCCCGCCATCCGCTCCGGCCTCGGCTTCTCCGACCAGGGCCTGACCTGGACGGTCAACGCGTACGCGCTCACGTTCGGCGGCCTGATGATGCTCGGCGGGCGGCTCGGCGACGTCATCGGGCGGCGGCGCACGCTGCTCGGCGGGCTGGTGGTGTTCGGGCTCGCCAGCCTGGCCGGCGGGCTGATGCAGAGCCCCGGCGGGCTGATCGCCGCCCGCGCGGTGCAGGGCGCGGGCGCCGCCGCGCTCACCCCGGTCGCGCTCGCCCTGCTGACGGTCAACTTCCCGCCGGGCCCCGCGCTGTCCCGCGCGCTCGGCCTGTGGGGCGTCACGGCGGCGGCCGGCGGCGCGGTGGGGGTGCTGGGCGGCGGGCTGCTCACGGGGTGGTTCGGCTGGCGCTCGGTGCTGCTGATCAACGTGCCGATCGTGGCATTCGCACTGGTCGTGGGCCTGCGGCTGGCGCCCGACCGGCG
The DNA here is from genome assembly GCF_050956065.1 of Streptomyces sp. CA-111067. Classification (NCBI taxonomy): domain Bacteria; kingdom Bacillati; phylum Actinomycetota; class Actinomycetes; order Kitasatosporales; family Streptomycetaceae; genus Streptomyces; species Streptomyces sp. CA-111067. Next base: position 5,164,714 of record NZ_CP192103.1, read on the forward strand.
CGAGGGGGCACGTCCCCGGCTCGACCTGGGCGGGGCCGCGCTGGTCACCTCCGGTGCGGCGCTGCTCGTGCTCGGGGTGGTGCGGGCGCAGTCCGTGTCGTGGGGGTCGGCCACGACGGGAGTCACGCTCGGAGCGGCGGTGCTGCTGCTCGGGGCGTTCGCCCTCGTCGAACTCCGGTCCGCCGAGCCGCTGTTGCGGCTGTCGCTGCTGACGCGGCGGCCGGTGGTCGGGGCGAACGTGTTCATGATGCTGCTGTTCTCCGCGCAGTTCGCGGCGTTCTACTTCTGCTCGCTGTACCTGCACGAGGTGCTCGGGTACGGGCCCGTGGCGACCGGGGCGTCGTTCCTGCCGTTCTGCGTGGGAACGGTGATCGGAGCGGCGATCGCCACCCGGGCGGTGGCACGGACGGGCCTGCGGCTGCTGCTGGCGGGCGGCGGGTTCGCCGGGGCGGCCGGACTGGTGTGGATGGGGGCGGAGTTCACGGCCGGGGCCGGGTTCGCGGGGGCGATTCTCGGGCCGACGCTGCTGGCGAGCATCGGGATCGGGATGTGCTTCGTGCCGTTGGGGACGGCGGCGACCGCCGGGGTCGGGGAGGCATCGGCGGGGATGGCGTCCGGCTTGATCAACAGCTCGCGGCAGGTGGGGGGTTCGATCGGCCTGGCCGGCCTTGAGGCTCTCGCGGCGGCGGCCGGGGGGAGGTCGGGGGAGGCGCACGGTTTCGGGGCGGCGATCCTGGCGGCGGGCGGCTTGGTCGCGGTCGCCGCGTCGACCGCCCTCCTCCTCATCCCCCGCACCCCACCGCCCCGCTGACGCGGCCCCTCCCCCCGGCTGACTCCCGGCCCCGGCCGGTGGGGGCTTGTCGCGCAGTTCCCCGCGCCCCCAAGAATGGCCTGGCCGGGGCCCGATGTACGCGCCCCCGTAGGGGCGCGGGGAACTGCGCGACCAGCCACGACGGCGCTGGAGTCGGGAGCGGGCCGGGAGCATCGCGGCGGGGCGGGGGCTACTTCGGGAGGGTGGTGAGGCGGGACAGGCGGGTGTGGGAGGGGGAATCGCGCTTCGCGTGGTACGTGATGAGCATCTGGCCGGGCGCGGCCGGAAGCGCGAGCTTCTCGTAGTGGAGATCCAGCGGTCCCACCAGGGGATGAAGCATGCGCGTCACCCCGCTCGTCTTCCGCCGCACATCCTGCCGCGCCCACAACCCCCGGAACCGCCCGCTCCCCGCGCTGAGTTCGCCGATCATCTCGGCCAGCCGCGGGTCGTCCCCCGCGCCCGCGACCAGCGAACGCAGGTAGGCGACGGCCTTGGCCGTCATCTCGTCCCAGTCCCGGTAGAACTCCCGCATCTCGGGTTCGAGAAAGGCCGCCCGCAGGGTGTTCACGCCGGGCGCGAAGTACGGACACAGCGCCACCGCAAGGGAGTTGGCGGCCAGCGTCGTCATGTAGCGGCCGTGCACGAGCGCCGGGGTCGTCGTCCAGTCGTCGATCAGCCCGCGGACGCTCGCGCTCACCTCCTCCGGCGGAGCCGGCCCGCGGCGGGACGCGCGCGGCGGGCGGGCGAGCTCGCGCAGGTACGTCTCGGCGTCGTGGTCGAGCCGGAGCGCCCGACCCAGACCGTCGAGCACCTGGTCGGACGGATGCTGGTCGCGGCCCTGCTCCAGCCGCAGGTAGTACTCCACGCTGATCCCGGCGAGCAGCGCGACCTCCTCGCGGCGCAGCCCCGGCACCCGCCGCCGCTCGCCCGGCGGCAGGCCGACGTCCTGCGGGCGCAGCCGTTCGCGGCGCACCCGCAGGTAGTCGCCGAGTCCGCTCGCGGTCAGCCCGCTCGCCGTCGCCATGATCTCCAGCGTACGGCCGGGCGGGTGGCTCAGCCTGTCCCCGCGGGTACCAGTGTCGGCAGGGTCTTACTGTGCGTGACGAATCGCCGCATCATCGGACGCATGGCTGCACACACCTCCCCCATGTCCCCGACGCCCCCCGCCCGTCTGACCACGCCTTTCGGCTTCGCGTCCACCGCCGACGAGGTGCTGGCCGGCGTCGACCTGGCCGGCACCCGCGCGCTGGTCACCGGCGCCACCTCCGGCGTCGGTACGGAGACGGCCCGCGCCCTGGCCGCCGCCGGGGCCGCCGTCACGCTGGGTGTGCGCAACGTGGACGCGGGCAGGGCGACGGCCGCCGCGATCACCGAGTCCACCGGCAACCGGGACGTCACGGTCGGCCGGCTCGACCTCGTCGACCTCGGCTCGGTCCGGGCGTTCGCCGAGCAGTGGGACGGGCCACTGCACATGCTCGTCAACAACGCCGGGATCATGGCGCTGCCCGAACTGACCCGCACCCCCGAAGGCCGCGAGATGCAGTTCGCGGTCAACTTCCTCGGCCACTTCGCGCTCACCACCGGCCTGCACGACGCGCTCGCCCGCGCGGAAGGCGCACGGATCGTCTCGCTCAGCTCCAACGCGCACACGTTCTGCCCGCCGGTCCTCGACGATCTCGACTACCGGTGGCGGGTGTACAACCCCATTGGCGCGTACGGGGATTCGAAGACGGCGACGGTGCTGCTCGCGGTGGAGGCGGGACGGCGGTGGGCCGCCGACGGCATCCGCGCGAACGCGGTGCACCCCGGTGCCATCGCGACGAACCTGCAGCAGCACACCGGGGGGCTGCGGACGCCGGTGGAGCGGCGAAAGAGTGTGGGGCAGGGGGCGGCGACGTCGGTGCTTGTGGCGGCTTCGCCGCTTCTGGGTGGGGTGAGCGGGAGGTACTTCGAGGATTGCGGGGAGGCGGAGGTGTTGGGCGAGCGGCCCGAGCTTTATGGGGGCGGCGTGGCGCCCTTCGCCCTCGATGCGGGCAACGCGCGCCGCCTGTGGGAAGCGGCCACCCGCCTCCTCGCCTGACCCGCCCCGGCCGCGGGGCATCCGGCTCGGTCCCGGCTGCCGCCCGGTGGTGGGCTGTTGGCGCAGTTCCCCGCGCCCCTGAAAACCCCGGTCGTTTTTCGGCTTTCGGCCGGTGGTGGGTTGCTCGCGCAGTTCCCCGCGCCCCCAGGAATGGCCTGGCCGGGGTCCGATGTACGTGCCCCGTAGGGGCGCGGGGAACTGCGCGATCAGCCACGACGGCGGTGCGGCCGGGTGCCGGCCGGGGGGAAATTGCCGCGCGGTGCTCGAAGCGGGGGGTTACGTTCGCGGGGTGACTTCGATTCCTCTCCCGCGGCTCGGCTCGCTTACGTTTCATGGGCCCCTTTCCGGCGCCCGAGCCGACCGCATGGTCGACCGGCTTGGCCGGGCCGAACCCGCCACCGTGCTCGACATCGGCTGCGGCTGGGGCGAGTTGATGCTGCGGCTGCTCGAAGCCGTACCCGGGGCCACCGGGATCGGCGTCGATCGGAACGGCGAGGACCTCGCCCGGGGGCGGGCCGGGGCTGAGGCGCGGGGGATCGGCGACCGGGTCGAGTTCGTCGAGGAGTCCGCCGTCGGCACCTCGCGCGGGCCCGCGGACGTCGTGCTGTGCCTGGGGGCCACTCAGGCGTTGAGTGAGGAGGAGCCGCCGGGGTATATCGCCGCCGCGCTGGGCGAGTTGCGGCGGCTGGTGGCGCCGGGCGGACGCGTGCTGGTGGGGGAGGGGTTCTGGCAGCGCCCGCCCACCGCCGCCGAACTGGGCGCGATGTGGCCCGGCGCGCACGCCGGCGAGTACCCCGACCTGGCCGGCCTCCTGGACCTCGCCGTCGCCGCCGGCTTCCGCCCCGTGTGGACGGAGACGGCGGACCCCGGCGAGTGGGAGGACTTCGAATCCGGCTACCAGGCCGACGCCGAGGCGTGGTTGGCCGCGAACAGCACGCACCCGCTGGCCGCCGAGACCCGCGAACGGCTCGACAACCACCGGTCGTCCTGGCTGCGCGGCTACCACGGTGTGCTCGGCCTGGCCTACCTGACGCTGGCCCCGGTCGACTGACTCCGGCGCAGCCCCCGCCGCCTCAACGAGTCGTGTACGCACCCCCGTTGACGTGAATCGTCTGCCCGGTGACGTGCCGGGCGCCCGCAGACGCCAGGAAGAACGCGGCCTCCGCCACGTCCTCCGGCGCGCCCGGACGCTTGTCGTGCGTCTCCGCGATCAGCGCCGCGCGGCGCTCCGGCGTCATCGCGCCCCGGAAGAAGTTCGTGTTCTCGATGTAGCCGGGCGAGATGACGTTCGCGGTCACGCCGGTGGGCGCCAACTCCGCTGACAGCGTGGCGTTCCACGCGGCGAGCGCCGCCTTCGCCGCGCCGTACGAGCCGCCGCGGCGCTCCGCGCCGATCGACCCGATGCTGATCACGGCCGCGCCGGGGACGAGCCGGTGCCGTACGGCGGTGGTGGTGACGACGGCGGTCAGCAGGTTCTGCCGCAGGCTGGAGTCCCACTCCGCGACGATCGCGGCCAGCCGGTCGGCGTCCGGATCTGACGCGGCAGCCGGCCCCGCGCCCGAGGCGGCCGGCGCTTCCGGCAGTCCGCCCGCCGCGTTGACGAGGACGTCGAGGCCGACCCCGGCGCCGAGCCGCCCGGGCAGCGCCGCCGCCTGCTGTGGATCGGCCGCATCGCAGACGAACCCCCTTGCCCTGCCGCCGAGTTGGGCGGCGGCCTTGGTCACGCTCTCCTCGTGCCGGCCGGTGATGAAGACCGTCGCCCCGTCGGCGGCGAAGCGCTCGGCCGTCGCGAGCCCCAGGCCGCTGGTGGCGCCGGTGATGAGTACGGTGCGGGTCACGCTTCCTCCTGGTACGTTTAGGTCTAAACGTCAGCTCCAACGTACAGCACCCGGCCGGAAAGGCGGCGCTCCTCGATGCCCGACGATCCCGACGACGGCGTCAGCGCTGATCCCGGTGGCGGCTCCGGTCACTCCGGCGGTCCCGGCGGTCCCGGCGGTCCCGGCGGGACGGACGAACGCGACGGGCCCGGGCCCGCCACCCCCTACCCCGTCGCCGAGATCGCCGCCGCCTGGCAGCGCGAGAGCCCGGGCACCCCGACCGAGTCCATCGAGATCGTGACCCCCATCTTCCGGCTCGCGAAGCTCTTCACCGACGACCGCGCCCGCGCGCTGCACGCCGCCGGCATCGACGCCGCCACCCTCGACCTGCTCTCGGTGATCCGCCGCTCAGGGCCGCCGTACGCGCTCACCACCCGGGAGATCGGCCGCCGCACGCTGGTGACCGCGGGCGCCGTCTCGCAGCGCGTCGCCCGCGCCGAACGCGACGGCCTCGTCACCCGCGCCGCCGCCCCGACCGGCCGCCGCGCCGTACTCGTCAGCCTGACCCCGGCCGGCCACGCCCTGATCGAACGCTCGGTGGACGGCGTGCTCAGCCGCGAAGCCGCCCTGGTGACGTCCCTCACGGAGGACGAGCGGCACACGCTGATCGCGCTGCTCGGCAAGCTCTCCGCCGACGTCACCCGCCGCGTCACCCCGGACGGCCCGCAGCCGTAGGCGGACCCGGCACCGTAAGAACGAGCCCGGCACCGTAAGAGCGGACCCGGCACCGTAAGGACAAGCTCGGCTCCGTGACCGCGGACCTGCCGCCGTACGAGCCGGCCCAGCACCGTCGATCCGGCCCCGCACCGTACAGGCCCCGCACCGTACAAGCCCCGCGCCGTACGAGCCGACCCGCCCCCCGTAACCGGCGGGGCCTCACTCCCCGAGCACCGCCAGCTCCACCCCCTCCAGCCGTTCCGGCGCCGCCACCACGTCGATGGCCGTGATCCTGTCGCCGTCGAAGCGGAACCGCAGCACCAGGAACAGCCGCCCGTACGGCGCCATCACCAGCCCGACCTCGCCGTCGATCAGCGCGAAGTCGGTGTGCTGCACGCGGGCCGCCGCGGCGCCCGCGCCCTGCGCCACGAACTTCGCGCCGCGGATCACCAGCGGAGCGGGGGTGGGGCCGGCCTCGGGGTCGGCGCGCAGGACGACATCCGGGTCGAGGACGGCGACCAGCGCGTCGAGGTCGCCGCCGCGGGAGGCGGCGAGGAAGGCGTCGATCACGCGGCGCTGCCTTGCCAGGTCGGCGCCCGGCGCCGGGGCGCCGCCCCTGACGCGGCGGCGGGCGCGGCTGGCGAGCTGCCGGGTCGCGGCGGCGGAACGTTCGACCAGCGGGCCGATCTCGTCGAAGGGGACGGCGAACAGGTCGTGCAGGACGAAGGCGAGGCGCTCCGCCGGGGTCAGCCGGTCGAGCACCACCAGCATCGCCAGCCCCACCGAATCGGCGAGCAGCGCCTCGCCCTCCGGGTCGAGCGCGCCCTCCTCGTGGCCGCCGATCTGGTCGGGGACGCGCAGCTCGGGCAGCACGTCGGGGCGCAGCGCGGGCGCCCCCTCGCCGGGGATCTCCAGCGGTTCCTCGCGGCGGGTGGCCCGCGTCCGCAGCATGTTCAGGCAGATCCGGCCGGTGACGGTGGTCAGCCACGCGGCGAGGTTCTCGACGTCGGCGGTGCCGGCGCGGGTGGCGCGCAGCCACGTCTCCTGGACGGCGTCGTCGGCCTCGCTCGCCGAGCCGAGCATCCGGTACGCCACCGCGCGCAGCCGCCCGCGCTGCTGCTCGAACGCGTCAAGGAGCCGGTCGTTCTCGTCCATCGGTCACATTCCCCGTCCGTGCCGTGTCAACAAGGCAGAGCCTACGAAACCCCGCCGGCAGGGCCGGGGCCGGGCATGAGAACGGGAGCAATCATGACGCCAACGATCCTGGTCACCGGCGGCACGGGCACGCTGGGCCGGCACACCACGCCGCTGCTGCGGGCCGCGGGGCACGAGCTGCGGGTGCTGAGCCGGCACGAGCGGGAGGCCGCGGACGGCATCGAGTACGTGGCCTGCGACCTGATCGAGGGGGACGGGATCGAGCCCGCGCTCGACGGCATCGAGACGGTGCTGCACCTGGCCGGGGCCAACAAGGGGGACGACGTGGCGACCGCGAACCTGGTGCGGGCCGCGGCCCGGGCCGGCGTGCGGCACTTCGTCTACATCTCGATCATCGGGGCGGACCGGGTGCCGATCGGGTACCTGAAGACGAAGCTGCGCGCGGAGCAGGCGGTGGCGGGGTCGGGCATCCCGTTCACCATTCTGCGGGCCGCGCAGTTCCACGAGCTGGTGCTCACGATGGCGCGGACGATGACGAGACTCCCGGTGACGCCCGTGCCGGGCGGTCTGCGGCTCCAGCCGGTCGCCGCGCGCGAGGTCGCCGTGCGGCTGGCAGAACTGACGCTCGGCGAGCCCGCCGGTTACGTGCCGGACCTGGCCGGTCCGAAGCTCTACGACTTCGGCGAGCTGACGGCCGACTACCTCGCGGCCCACGGCAAACGCCGCCGCCCCCGGCTCCCGCTCCGCCTCCCCGGCAAGACGGGCCGCGCGTACCGGGCGGGGGAGAACTTGTCGCTCGACGCGGCGGAGACGGGCGAGCAGACGTGGGAACAGTTCCTGGCCGAACAGCCCCGCTGACCCCGCCTCCCACCACCGATGCCCCGTCCCGCCCGGGCCTCGGCTGCCCCCGGGGTTGGCCCCGGCCCCCGGGTGCGCCCCGTAGGGGCGCGGGGCTGTGTCTGATTTGCGGCTCCGCCGCGTGGGCGCGACCAGCGCTGGCCCCGGCTTCACCAGGGGCGCGGGGAACTGCGCGACAAGCCCCCACCGGCCGGTGGACGGCGAAAGACCGGATCTGCAACGGTGGGTTGCCGCCCGTAGCCGGCTGCAGCACCGTCGTGGCTGGTCGCGCAGTTCCCCGCGCCCCTACGGGGCACGTCCGGGGCGGGGGCGGGCGAGACCGGGGTCTTAACGGGCGCGGGGCTGCGTCTGGTGTGCGGCTCCGCCGCGTGGGCGCGGCCAGCCCACGACGGTGCTGCACCTTGAACACCGGCCCCAGCGGGGCAGAGGGTCAACCACCGGCCGGAGGCCGGTTAGCCGGGGAGGGACATCCGCTGCGTCCCGATCACCGAGAGCAACCGCAGCGCCTCCTCCGAGCGCGAACCCGGCGTAGCCGTATAGATCACGACCCGCTGGTCCCGATCCGCGATATCGAGCGCGTCGCAGTTCACGGTCACCGCACCCACCACCGGGTGCTGGAACGTCTTGCAGAGCGTCGGCTCCGCCGCGACATCGTGTGACGCCCACAACCGGGCGAACTCCTCACTCCCCGCGCGGAGTTCGCGCACCAGACCGGTCACCTCCGGATCGTCGGGGTAACGAGCCGCGGTGGCACGCAAGTTCTGGGCCGCGGTCCGGGCGAACCCGTCCACGTCCGAAACCCCGTACAGCCGGCGCCCGTCGGGGTGCGGCAGCAGGAACGCCCGGCGCAGGAGGTTGCGTTCGCGGCGCGGCAGCGCGGAGAAGTCCTCCATCAGAGCGGCGGCGAGGTCGTTCCAGGCGATCACCTCGTACGTCGCCGAGGTCACGAACGCCGCGGACTGCGGCAGCCGTTGGATCAAATCCAGGATGCTCTGCCGCACCTCGCGCGACGGCCCGGGCGGCGGTCCGGGCGGCGCGCCCGCGAGGTGGTGCAGGTGGTCGCGTTCGGCGTCCGAGAGCCGCAGCGCGCGGGCGAGCCCGGCCAGCACCTCCCGCGACGGGCGCGGGCCGCGCGCCTGCTCAAGGCGCGTGTAGTACTCGACCGAGATGTACGCGAGCTGCGCCGCCTCCTCGCGCCGCAGCCCCGGCGTGCGGCGCCGCGTCCCGGCCGGCAGCCCCACGTCAGCGGGGCTGATCCGCTCACGCCTGCTGCGCAGGAACGCCGCCAGCTCTTGTCTGTCCACGCTTCCAGTGTGCGCCGGCCCTCCCGGCCGAGCCAGGTACCACCGGTGCCTGGATGCGCCCCGGCGCCCGCCGCACGCTCGGTGCCATGAACACCACGGACACCACGGACACGACACAGCAGAACGAGAGCGCGCCGACCGCCGGCCTCCTGGCCGGCAAGATCGCCTTCATCACCGGCGCCGGCCGCGGCATCGGCGCCGCCGCGGCCCGGCTGTTCGCCCGGGAGGGCGCGAGCCTGCTGCTCGCGGCCCGTACCGAGGCCGAGCTCAAGGCCGTCACCGAGCAGGTCAGGGCGGCGGGCGGCACCGCCGAGTACGTCGTGTGCGATCTGGCCGACGCCACCTCCGTACGCGCCGCCGTCGACCGTGCCGTACAGCTGTACGGCCGCATGGACCTCGCCTTCAACAACGGCGCGACCATCACCCCGCCCGGCCCCGTCGACCAGGTGCCGGAGGCCGACTTCGACCACCTCTACGCCGTCAACCTCAGGGGCCCGTGGCTGGCGATGGCCGCCGAGGTCGCCGCCATCCGGGCCACGGCCGGCACCGGCGCGATCGTCAACAACTCCAGCGTCGGCAGCCTGAAGGCCAACCCCGAACTGCCCGCGTACGGCGCGATGAAGCGGGCCGTCAACAGCCTGACCGAGTCCGCCGCCGTCACCTTCGGCCCCGAGGGCATCCGGGTCAACGCGATCGCCCCCGGCGGCACGCTCACCGAGATGATCCGCACCTGGGAGGGCCACTCGCCCGGCCTCGTCGAGCGGATCACGGCCAGGTCGCCGCTGCGCCGCGCCGCCGACCCCGCCGAGATCGCCGAGGCAGCGGCGTGGCTGCTCAGCGACCGCGCGTCGTACGTGAACGGGACGGTGCTGCGGGTGGACGGCGGGTCGCTGGCGTGACGTCGGGCGCCTGACGCGGGGCGCGGGGCCGGGTACGGGCGCCCTGCGCGTACAGGGGGCGTACGGGCCCGGGCCGGTCAGGCGGTCCGCCAGGGACGGAGCTTCTCCGGGTTCCGCACCGACCAGATGTGCTTGATCCGCCCGTCCACGATGTGGAACGCCGTCACCCCGTCCGTGACCCCGTCCTCCTGGATGACCAGGCCGGGCTGCCCGTTGACGGTGGTCTCCAGGATCGTGACGCCGGGCCGCGACTGCGCGATGTTCAGGTAGACGCGGGCGATCTCCAGGCTGCCCTGGACCGGTTCCAGCACCGTCCTGGCCAGCCCGCCGCCGTCGGCGATCAGCGTGGCGTCGGGGTCGAGGAGGCCGACGAGGGCGTCGATGTCCTTGGCCTGCCAGGCGAGTTTGAAGTCCCTGACGATGCCGGCCTGCTGGGCGGTGGGCGTCACCGCCGCCCGCGACGCGCGGATACGGCGGCGGGCCGACGAGGCCAGCTGGCGGCACGCGGCCGGCGTGCGGCCGGTGATCTCGGCGATCTCGGTGAAGGGGTAGCGGAAGACGTCGTGCAGGATGAACGCGACGCGCTCGGCCGGGGTCATCGCGTCGAGCACGACGAGGAACGCCATGTTGACGGACTCGTCGAGCGTCACCCGGTCCGCCGGATCGACCGCCGCGCCACCCGTCCGTACGGCCGCCCACTCCGTCGGCTCCGGCAGCGGCTCGGGAATCCACTCGCCCACATACCGCTCCCGCCGAGCCCGCGCCGAACCGAGCAGATCCAGACAGATGCGGCTGGCGACCGTCGTCAGCCACGCCCCGGGGCTGTGGATCGCGTCCTGCTGCTGCCGTGGCATCGCGTACCACCGGGCGTACGTCTCCTGGACGGCGTCCTCGGCGTCGGCGAGCGAGCCGAGCAGGCGGTAGGTGAGGTTGATGAGCTGACGACGCTCGCTCATGATCGCGCTCAGCGCGGCGTCGGGCTGGCCATGCCCCGGTTGGCCGTGGGCCGCCTGGCGGCCGGGCCGGGGGCGACTGGAATCTGGGCCGCCGGGACCGTGGCCGCTGGGGTTTTGCTGGCCGGGACTCTGCGCGCTTGGGTTTTGGCTGCCGGGGTTTTGCTGGCCGGGCCCCTGCTCCCCGGGTTCTTGCCCGCCGGGGCTTTGCTGGCCGGGCCCCTGCCCGCCGGGGCCTTGCCGGCCGGGGCCCTTGCCGTCGGGCGCGCGGCTGCCGCGTTCTGGCTCGGATCCGGTGTTCATCGTGCTGCCATTCTCCTTCCGCGGGGTCCCCTGGAGCCCGCCCCACTCATCCGACGGGATACCGCGCCGATCTGTGAGGCGGCGCGCGCGGCCTGACATTCCGGGGAGCCGTCTCGTCGGACGGTCGAGGCACCGCTGAGACGGCGGTGCGGGCGCCGGCGGCAGCTGCCGGCGCGAGCGGACCGGCGGGGGAGACCCGCCGCGACCAGCCCAGGGAGACACCATGACCGCCACCCCGATCACCCCGATCACCCCGACCACGCCGGCCACCTCGCTTCCCACGACGGAGTTCGCCGGCCCGGCGTCCGAGGAGGCGCTGCGGCGGGCCGCGACCGCGCTGACGGCCCACGGGTTCGCCGTCGAAGTGCTCGACGACGTCTCCGCGGCGCGGACCCGCGTCAGGGATCTGATTCCGGCCGGGGTCGAGGTGTTCACCTCGGCCAGCGAGACGCTGCGGCTGTCCGGCATCAACGAGGACCTCAACACCAGCGGGCGGTACCTGCCGGTCAGGCCGCGGGTCCTGGCGATGGACCGGGCCACGGAAGGGGACGACATCCGGCGGCTGACGTCCTGCCCCGACTACGTCGTGGGGAGCGTCGCCGCGGTGACCGAGACGGGGTCCGTCGTGGTCGCGTCGGGCAGCGGCAGCCAACTGCCCGCTTACTCCGGCGGGGCGGGGCGGGCGATCTGGATCGTCGGCGCGCAGAAGGTCGTGCCGGACCTGGGGACGGCGCTGCGCCGCGTGGAGGAGCACGCTTTTCCGCTGGAGAACGTCCGCTCGAAGGAGGTGTACGGGGTGCCGAGCGCGATCAACCGCTTGCTGATCATGAACGCGGAGCCCTTCCCCGGCCGCGCGACGATTCTCCTCCTTCGCACCCCGATCGGCTTCTGACCTCGGGTCCCGGTTACGCGATATCCCCCCGGCCGGGGCCCGGTAGCCCTCCCAACGGCGCACGCCCCCACCCTGACCCCGGGCCGGCCCCGGTTGCGCCCCGGCCGGGGGACGTGCCCATAGGAGCGCGGGGCTGCTGGTGTTTAGCGGCTTCGCCGCGTGGGCGCGATCAGTGCGGGTCCTGGCTTCACCAGGGGTGCGAGGCTGTGTCTGATCTGCGGCTCCGCCGCGTGGGCGCGACCAGCGCGAGTCCCGGCTTCACCAGGGGCGCGGGGAACTGCGCGACAAGCCCCCACCGGCCGGTGGACGGCAAAAGACCGGATCTGCAACGGCGGGTTGCCGCCCGTACCCGGCTTCAGCATCGTCGTGGCTGGTCGCGCAGTTCCCCGCGCCCCTACGGGGCACGTCCGGGGCCGGGGCCCCTGCGGCCAAGCCGGGAAACGCACTCGGGGCGCGGCGCCTAACCCCGAGGCGCGACGGGAAACCGGGGCGCAACCGTAAGCGGGGCGCGGGGCTGCTGTTGGTTTGCGGCTCCGCCGCGTGGGCGCGACCAGCGCGAGTCCCGGCTTCACCAGGGGCGCGGGGAACTGCGCGACAAGCCCCCACCGGCCGGTGGTCGGCGAAAGACCGGATCTGCAACGGCGGGTTGCCGCCCGTAGCCGGCTTCAGCATCGTCGTGGCTGGTCGCGCAGTTCCCCGCGCCCCCTACGGGGCGCAACCGTAACCGGGGCCCGGCGCCGAGCCGCGCAACCGGGGCCCGGCGCCGAGCCGTGCAACCGGGGCGCAACCGTAACCGGGACCCGGCGCCGAGCCGCGCAACCGGGGCGCAACCGTAACCGGGACCCGGCGCCGAGCCGCGGAACCGGGGCCCGGCGCCGAGCCGCGGAACCGGGGCGCAACCGTGACCGGGGCCCGGCGCCGAGCCGCGGAAGTGGCGGCCGGGGCCGTCCCTGGAGAACGGAGCCCGGGGCTATGGCGTGCGGGTCAAAGTGTGGAGTTCGGCCAGAGCGCCAGCGGCAAAGCGTTCGAACGGGGTGGCACCGGGATCGCGGATCCACTCCTCGAAAGCCACCCGCATCACGCTCGCCCCCACCAGCCCCGCCAGCGCAGCGCCCCGCTCGGGGACGCCGCGCTCGCGCAGTGCCCGGGCCACGCCCGCGGAAAGGGCCGCCCCCTTGATCAGCTCGCGTTCCTGGAGTTCGGGGCTGGACGCGATGATCCGGTGCCGCGTCCCGGCGAACTCGCTCGCCTCCTCGAAGCGGACCGCCGCCGCGGAGAGCGCCGCCTCGAGCATGCCGAGCGCCGAGGTCCCGTCCGGGGCCGCCTCGATCGCGGTCACCATCTGCTGTTCGAGCAGCTCGGAGCCCCAGAAGAGCACCTCGCGCTTGTCGGTGAAGTAGCGGAAGAACGTCCGCTTCGTGAGCCCGGCGCGTTCGGCGATCTCCGCGACGGTCGTCTCCTCGTACCCGCGCTCGCCGTAGAGCGTCAGGGCCGCCTCCTGAAGCCGTTGCCGCGCGTCCGGCGCCCATCTGCCCATGCGGGAAGCCTAGCCGATGTCACCTGGTGTCATGACGGCGCTAAGCTGATGGCACCAGGTGACATCAGCCACCAGGAGCCATCGTCGAGGAGAGTTCTCATGCGTGTTTTCGTCACGGGTGCGTCCGGGCACATGGGCTCGGCAGTCGTCCCCGAGCTGCTGCGGGCCGGCCACCAGGTCGTGGGCCTCGCGCGTTCCGACCGCGCCGCCGAGACGCTGAAGGCCGCCGGCGCCGAGGTCAGGCGCGGTGACCTCGACGACCTCGACGGGCTGCACGAGGCCGCCGCGGCGGCCGACGGCGTCATCCACCTCGCCTTCAAGCACGACCTGATGGGCGCGGGCCGGATGGACGACGCGGTCGCCGCCGACCTCGCCGCCGTCGAAGCGCTCGGCGCGCCGCTCGAAGGGACGGGCAAGCCGCTCGTCATCACCTCCGGCACCCTCATGCTCATCCCGCTCGGCATCACCGGACGGTCCGGCACCGAGGCCGACGTCGCCGCCGGCGGTCCGCGGGCCGACGCCGAGAACCTGGTGATCGGGCTGGCCGAACGCGGCGTGCGGTCGTCCGTCGTCCGGCTGCCGCCCATCGTGCACAGCCCGCTCGACCACCACGGCTTCACCCGCATCCTGGTCGCCATCGCCCGGCAGACCGGCGCGTCCGCCTACGTGGGCGACGGCGCCAACCGCTGGCCGTCGGTGCACACCCTCGACGCGGCCCGGGTCTACCGGCTGGCCCTGGAGACGGCCCCGCCCGGCAGCCGGCTGCACGCGGTCGCGGACGAGGGCATCCCGTTCCGCGCCATAGCGTCCGCCATCGCCCGCGGCGCGGACGTGCCCGTGGTCAGCGTGACGGCCGAGGAGGCCGCCGGCCGCTTCGCCTTCCTCGGCCCGGCCGTGGCCCTGGACAACCCGTCGTCCAGCGAGACGACCCGCGCCCTGCTCGACTGGTCCCCGACCCACCCGGGCCTGCTCGAAGACCTGACCGAGCCCCACTACTTCACCCAGCCGTGACGGCCCGGCCCTGACGGCCCGGCCCTGACAGCCCGGCCGTGACGGCCCGGCCGTGACGGCCCGGCCCGCGGGGCCGCGTCGCCGCCCAGCCCCGTACGGTGCGGCCGCCGTCAGCTGCCGATGGTCTTCCAGAAGCCGCACTGGTGCTCCTGGGCGAGATCGACCGGCTCGGTCTTCCCCGGTTGCAGCGACTGCACGTGCTGGCCGGTTCCGAACCGCGGCCAGGGCGCCGTACCGGGACCGTTCGGGTCGCCGGTGTAGGCGAAGTGGGCCCAGTAGCGCACCATCGTGTCCGCGAGCTGGTGCTGCGCGGGGGTGGCCGGGCCGGGCAGCTGCTCGTCGTCGAAGAGGTACTCCAACTCGCTGCCGTGGAACGCCCCGGTGGGGAAGTTCGGCTTCTTGAGCGTGCTGAACCAGGGGGCGTCCTGGTCGTCGAACTCGTACGCGTAGGTGGGCACTTGACGGTTCAGGGCCTGGTCCCGGCCGAGGGTCGTGCATCCCCAGGCCCAGTCGGTGACGACCGTGGACAGCGCCTCGCCGGGGGACGTGAAGCCGTCGGCGGGGTAACGGGCCAGGACGCGGGCCGCGTCGGCCGGGCTGAAGAGCGTCCGGATCTGCTCCTGGTAACTGGCGTCGGTCGTCGTCTGGCCGGTGGCGGCCTCGATGGCCGCGGTGAACAGGCGGTGTTCGTCCCGGGTGGTTCCCTGGATGATCGGGACCCGGTTGAAGTGGCCGCTGGCGAAGCCCTGTTGCGGGCTGACGGGCAGGACGCCGCCGCCGACCGACGGTCCTGACCCGAGTCCGTCGTCGGACCACTTCAAGAGCTCCGGCACGGACAGTTCGCGCAGGCAGGCCGCCGCTGTCCGGGGGTCGGAGCAGCCGACCTGCGCCGCCACGTCGAGCCCGTGCTGCTCGCGCTCGGCGCGCGGCAGTGGGAACCAAGTCGGCGGTCCCGGCGACCAGTTGCGTCCCGTGCACTCGGCGCTCTGCAGGATCGCCTTCTGGAACAGGCCCGCCGACCCCGGCGCCACGAGGTGCGAGCAGACGCTGGTGCCGCCGGCCGACTCGCCGAAGAGCGTGACGTTCGCCGCGTCGCCGCCGAACGCCGCCGCGTTGCGATGCACCCACCGCAGGGCGGCCTGCTGGTCCTCCAGGCCGAAGTTGCCCGACAGGTGCTCGGCCCGGCCGTGGTCAAGCGCCGGGTGGTCGAGGAAGCCGAAGATGCCGAGCCGGTAGTTGAAGCTGACCACGATCACCTGGCCCGTGGCGGCCAGCCGCTGCGCGTCGTACAGGCTCCCGGCGCCGTTGATGTAGCCGTTGCCGTGGATCCACACCATCACCGGCAACTTGCGGGCGCTGCTGGTGCGTTGCGGCGTGGTGACGTTCAGATAGAGGCAGTCCTCGC
Source organism: Streptomyces sp. CA-111067 (assembly GCF_050956065.1). Lineage (NCBI taxonomy): Bacteria > Bacillati > Actinomycetota > Actinomycetes > Kitasatosporales > Streptomycetaceae > Streptomyces > Streptomyces sp. CA-111067. The sequence continues at coordinate 5,180,456 of NZ_CP192103.1, forward strand.
TGATGCTCTCCTTGTCGATGAGCCCTTCCGCCTGTGCGCACCGGTCGCCGGGTGCGGTCGCCTTCCGTACGCCCGACCAGGACGCGGCCGGCTGCGGCGAGGCCCAGCGCAGCGGGCCCTTCGGCGGGGCGGCGTAAGGGATGCCCTGGAACAGCCGGGTGTCCGTGCCGAGGCGGCCCTCGACCAGGCCGGTGTCCGTCCTGACCACGGGGGCGCCCCGGCCGCCGTCGGCCTCCTGTCCTTTCTGCTGCGCTGCCTGCGAGTATCCGGCCGCGCCGCTGAGCATGGCGCCGCAGAGCAGGGCGGTCAGCAGGGCCCGTAGCCGCGTCCGCCGCGCGACCTGCGACCAGCGATGCCCTCGTGAGTGATCCGCGCGTGTGGGATCCATCGGTGCTCACATCCTCATACAGTTCGTGTGGGGTCCACACTAATATAAAGTGTGGGGCACCCACAAAGTCAATGGCCGCCTGGATGAGAGATGGCGCGACAGGGAGACTGGGAGACTGGCCCGATGCCGACGAGTGACGACGAGCCGCTGCCACCTGGCCTCGCCCTGGCGTGGGGGCTGCCCGCCAAGACGGGGCGACTGGGCCGCAAGCCCTCGCAGAGCGTCGAGGGCATCGTCGAGGCGGCCGTCCGGCTGGCCGACGAGGAAGGCTTCGCGGCGCTGTCCATGCCGAACGTCGCCAAGCGGGTGGGGCTCAGCGCGAACGCGGTCTACCGGTACGTCAGCTCGCGGGACGAGCTGCTGGTGCTCGCCGCCGAGGCGGCGTGGGGGCCGGCGCCTGACCTGGAATCGGGGACGGGGACGGGGACGGGCCCGGAGGGCGGCGGGGGCCCGGGGGCTGGCGCGGGCCAGGAAACGGGCACGGGAGCCGGCCCGGACCGGGGAGCCGGCCCGGACCCGCGAGCCGGCGCGGGCCGGTGGCGAGCCTCGGCGGCCACCTGGACCAGGGCGATGATCGAGCGGTGCGACACCCACCCCTGGCTGTCCGACCTGCCCATCCGGGGGGCGCCGGTGACCCCGAACCTGCTGCGCTGGACGGAAGTGCTGCTCCAAGCGCTCACCGGCGCCGGACTGAGCACCGCCGAATCACTGGGGTGCGCGCTGCTGCTCGACGGTTACGCGCGGCGCATCGCCGCTGCCCGCCGCGACGTGCGCGAAAGCAGTGCGGCCCCGGTCCAGTCGGCCGCCGTGAGCCGGTTCCTCCAGCCGCTCCTGCGGGAGCACGGCTACCCCATCCTGGCGTCGATGATGACGGAGAACGAGTACGACGACGAGGTCCACGAGGACGACGTGGAGTTCGGCCTGACCCGCATCCTGGACGGGATCGAGGTCCTGATCGGCCGCCGGACGAAGCCCGGCGCCCCGTAAAAGCCTCCTGGCGGGCCGTCGCGAGCCGCCGCGGGCCGTCGCGGGCCGTCCGTTGCCGGTCGGGGGCCGGTCGCGGACCTTCGGGGGGCCGGGATCGGGCCGGGGGCGGGGAACGGTTGTGGGCCGGGCGGGTGATGTTCGTCATGGGCGGATCCCCCCATCCGCACCGAAATCCCCACCCCGTCCCCGCATATGACTCTGACGTTTTACCTTCGCCCCTCCCGTCACACCGCCGGAAACCACTAGGGTCGCGTGAGGTCTTCGGGGGAGAGATGGAGTCGCTTGATGTCCGCTGCCAAGCGCGGCACCGAACGGCCCTCAGCCACCCGCACCGGGGCCGAGGGCCCCGGCGGCATGCCGACGGACGCCCCTGACCCCACCCGCAGCCGCGGAGCGCGAGCGCACGAGCGCGAGCACCAGCACGCGCAGGAACCCGCTGACGACGCCGACGTCACGGCGCACGACGCCGACGGCACCGCGCACGCCGACCGCACCGGCCACGACGATGGCACCGGCCGCGCCGACGGCACTGGGCGGGACGACGTCACCGCGCACGCCGACCCCGGCCCGCCCCCGCCGGGCGCCATCAGCCTGCCGCGCCAGCGGCAGGACCCGTCGGCCCCGGCCCCGCTCACCCTCCTCGTCGTCGGCGACGACCCGACCGGCGCCTTCACCGCACCCTCCTTCCAGGACGGCGGCGGCCCCCGGATCCGCGTGCTGCGGGCCCGCAACCTCACCGCCGCCGGCCGGCTGCTCACCGACGACGTGCACTGCATCCTGCTCGACCTGCCCGACGTCCTGGACGCCGTACGCCACTTCCAGCGGGTGGCCCCGGACACCGCGATCCTGGTCCTCACCGACGGCGACAGCGACGTCGAGCCGCGGGAAGGCCGTGAAAGTCGTGACGGCCGCGACGGCCGGGAAGGCGGGGCCCCGGGCCATGGGCCGGATCTCGGCCAGGCCGCCGAGGCGGTACGGATCGGCGCGCAGGACCACCTCGCCCGCGACGAGGTCGACGCCGCCACCATCACCCGCGCCGTCCGCTACGCGATCGAGCGAAAACGCGCCGACCTCGCCCAGCACCAGCTCAGCGAGACCGCGCTGATCGCCCAGGAGAACACCCGGCTGGAGCGCGGCCTGCTGCCGACCCCGCTGCTGGAGGGCGCCGACCTGCGGTTCGCCGCCCGCTACCGCCCCGGCCGCAGCCGCGCGCTGCTCGGCGGTGACTTCTACGACACCGTCCGCACCCCGGACGGCACCGTGCACGCGATGATCGGCGACGTCTGCGGCCACGGCCCGGACGCCGCCGCGCTGGGCGTCCAACTCCGCATCGCCTGGCGCGCGTTGATCTTCGCCGGGCTCGGCGGCGACGTCCTGCTGCGCACCCTCCAGCAGGTGCTGGAGCACGAGCGCGCCGACGACGAGATCTTCGCGACCCTGTGCACTCTGGTCATCGCGCCCGACCGCCGCTCCGCCGACCTCTATCTGGCCGGCCACCCGGCCCCGCTGCTGGCCCGCCCCGGCGCCGCGCCGGAGCTGCTACCGTCCGACGACGGCGGCCCGGCCCTCGGCCTGCTGCCGGACGCCGACTGGCAGCCCGTCCCGGTGCGGCTGGACGGCGACTGGCGGCTGATGCTCTACACCGACGGCCTGATCGAGGGCCGGATCGGCCAGGGCAGCCGGCGGCTCGGCCAGGACGGCATGCTGACGATCACCACCCGGCTGCTCGAACAGGGCCTGGGCGGCGAGGCGTTGCTCGACGCGGCCGTCACGGAGGCGCGGGAGCTGAACGGCGGCGAGCTGACCGACGACGTGGCCCTCGTCCTGCTGGAGCGCCGCCCGTAACGGGGACGGCGGGCGGGCACGTACGCCCGGGACCACCGGGGCGCGGGCGCCGGGCGGCGCCATACCCGTACCGGCGGCGCCATCCCCGTACCGGCGGCGCCATACCCGTACCAGTTGTGCCCGTTTGGCGGCCCGCCGCGAGCCCCGTTGCCGTCCTCCGCGAGTAACGTCGGTGCGCGTCGCGTACGTCAGGGGCGGCGGCCCGGCCGGCAACGGCGACCGCGAGCCCCCGTTGTGGAGGTCTTCATGGAACTCGGGCTGCACTACTGGAACTACAGCACCCCGGCCGATCCGACCCAGATCGCGCCGACCCTCGCCGAGACCGCACGGGCCGCCGAACAGGCCGGGATCACCTCGTTCACCGTCATGGACCACTACTTCCAGATGGAGTTCAACGGCGGCCGGGCCGAGGAGCCGATGCTGGAGGGCTACACCACGCTCGGCTACGTGGCCGCGCTGACCGAGCGCATGTCGCTCGGCCTGATGGTCACCGGGGTGATGTACCGGCACCCCGGCCTGCTCGCGAAGATCGTCACCACGCTCGACGTGCTCTCCGCCGGCCGGGCGGTGCTGGGCATCGGCGCGTCCTGGTACGAGCGGGAGCAGCGCGGCCTGGGCGTGCCGGTGGTGCCGGTGACGGAGCGGTTCGAACGGCTGGAGGAGACGTTGCAGATCTGCCTCCAGATGTGGAGCGACGACAACGGCCCGTACGAGGGCCGGCACTACCAGCTCGCCGAGACCCTGTGCGTCCCCGCGCCGCTGCGCCGCCCCCGTCCGCCGATCATGATCGGCGGCGGCGGTGAGAAGAAGACGCTGCGGCTGGTGGCGCAGTACGGGGACGCGTGCAACCTGTTCGGCACGTCGGTGGACGATGTCACGCACAAGCTGGACGTACTGCGCGCGCACTGCGCGGACGTCGGGCGCGACTACGACGAGATCAAGAAGACGGTGCTGCACAGCCGGAAGCCGGTGCTGGACGACCCGGAGGCGTTCCTGTCGGACGTGCGGGGTTACGCCGGCCTCGGCGTGACGCAGGTGGAGGTGGTGCCGGACCGCGACCCGCGGGAGTTCGTGGAGGCGCTGGCGGGGGGCGTGCTGCCGCGGTTGGCCGAGATCGGCTGAGGCGGCTCGTTGTAGGAGGCCGGGGCCTGGGCGCGCGTCAGCCGGGGATCAGCTCGGGGCCCCGGGCTCAGCCGTTGTAGGGGCCGTAGGGCCCGTCGCTGCTGCTGCCGCCCCGGCCGCCGCGGCGCGGGCCGCCCCGCCGGCCGGGGAACCCGCCGCGCCCTATCCGGCGCGGCGTCTGGCTGTTCGCGGTGACCTCACGGAGCGCCGGCCGCACGTCGACCATGTACACGATCACCGCGATCAGGCCCAGCACCGGCAGGAACGACAGGATCGAGAAGAACTTCATCACCACGGCGGCGATACCGAGGAAGATCAGCCACATGCCCTTGTTCTGCTTGTTCGCGGCGCGGTAGGCGTCCGGACGGCGGAAGACCGCGTCGACGAACGCGAACAGCGCGAAGAGGAAGAGCGCCCACGAGAGCAGGGCGATCGCCCCGAAGAACCCCGTGACCAACACGCCGTCCACCGCCTTCTTGTCGCCTGATCCGCTGCTGTGGCTGCTGCCGCACCAGCCGTTACCGCACCTGCTGCCGAAACGCTGTCACCGCCGTTGCCGCCGTTACCGCAACCGTACCGGTCGTGACGGGGGAGATGACAGGAGAACGGACCGGGCCCGCAAAGCGTGCCCGGCCCGTGTCACGGAGGTGCCGCCGTCACCCGGCAGGCGCAACCGTCCTACCAGCCCATCTGCCTACTTGTCCGTCTTCTTCGGCGCGGCCTTGCGGGCGGCCGGCGCCTTCTTGGCCGGGTCGGCGGCCTTGGGCGCGGCCTTCTGCGCCTTGGGCGCCGGCTTCGGCTCGACCACGGCGGCGATCTCCACGACCTCGTCGGCCGCCTCGCCGCGCCAGCCGGCCACCGCGCCCTTGCCGCGTACGGCCAGGTCGTCGTAGGTCTCGCGGGCCTTGACCGCGTACTCGGCGGCGCGGCCGACCGACTGGAGGGCCAGGTCCTGCACGGACTCGCCGAGCTTCTTCAGGTCCAGGTTCAGGTCGAGGCCGGCGAAGGTCTCGTTGAGCCTGCTCTGGGCGCCCTTGGCCTGCGTGGTGACCCGCTCCTGCACGACCTTGGGGTCGGTGCCGCGCAGCTTCTCGAACTGCTCGGGCGCCTGCACCCGGAGCTTCTCGAGCAGGACGGGCACCTCGCGGAGCTTCTCCGCGGCGAGGTCGGCGGTGCCGGCGACCGCGTAGAGGGGGGTGGGGTTGCGCAGGGTCTTCATCATGTCATCGGTCATGGTCATTTTTCGGATTCCTCCTGTACGAGGCCGAGGCTCGACTGCGTCCCCGTACCCGCTGCTTCTTCGTCTGTTCCCGGGCTCCGCACCGAGTCCGGGGCCGCACTTCCGAGGTCCGCGGCGGTGGCGTTCTCCTTGCGGAAGGACTCGTAGATCTGAATGAGCACCTGCTTCTGCCGCTCGTTGATCGACGGATCCGTCAGGATCGCCGCCGGCACCTCCAGCTCGTCCCGCTCCCGCGCGTCCAGCATCCCGGCCTGCACGTAGAGCGTCTCCGCCGAGATCCGCAGCGCCTTGGCCAGCTGCTGGAGGATCTCCGCACTAGGCTTCCGCAGCCCGCGCTCGATCTGGCTCAGATACGGATTCGACACACCGGCCGCCTCCGCCAACTGCCGCAAACTCAACGACGCCCCGCGCCGCTGCTCCCGCAGGTACTCCCCGAGATTCCCGACCTTCAACGCCGCCATACCCCGAGCCTGCCCCACCCCGCTAACTTTTGCAAGCACACCGCTTGCAAGTGTGTCCCCCGACACGCGGGCGGGCGGTGTGTGTCCCGTAAGGCTGAACCTTGCGGATTCCAGTTCAACCTTGCGAGGGGAGTTGCGAGCGTTGGCGTGACCTTGCGAATCGCGGTGGCGTTGGCTCCGTCGTGGTGGTTGAACTGCGCGGTGTACGCGGTGGGGCGGTTGGTCCGCCGAACGAGGGGTTCGAGGTCGGCCCCTGACCACCTACACACCCGGCGGCGTCCGCGGCAACCTCCCCGGCCTCGCAGCGAACCGGCTCGCCCGACACGAGAAGAGCGCGATGTGGTTCAGCCGGCTCCGCCGGAACCAGGGCCGCACACTCCTCTTCCACGGACACCTCAAGCCAGTCCTCGCCCGCAAGTGGACACCGAAGTACGAGCGCTGGGAAGGCACCATCTGGCACAGCACACGCATCGACGACCTCATTAAGAACGACGCCACGCGCCGCCGCGAACGAGGCGAGGGCACAGTGCGCCTGCCAACCCCGAGGGCTCCAGTCCAACCCCAATCAGCAACCGGCTGACGGCCAGCCTTACGCAGGTCGGCATAGGGTCCAGGGACGCTGGCTGCCGCCCAAAATCGCTCGCCGTCCAACAGAAACATGAGGCACCGTGACCCCATGAGCGACAAAGGGCTGAACCACGACGGGACGATCACACGGGAGGGCGTGCTGGACCGAGTGCCCGAAGCATTCGCCCCTGTCGTCGCCGCGGCCCGAGATCAGATCACCGAGACATTCGTCAGCGCACGGCTGCACAGCGCCTACCTCTACGGCAGCATCCCCCGAGGCACCGCCGTCGCCGGGGTCTCCGACCTCGACCTGCTACTCGCCCTCCACAACGAACCGACCGAAGCCGACCGCGCCGAGGCCGAGACGATCGAGGCCGCACTCGACCATTCCTTCCCCCAGATCAACGGGGTCGGCATCCTCCTGTTCAGCTCGCGCACCCTGCTCAGCGAACTCGAACGCCATGACCTCGGCTTCTTTGTCGCCTGCCTGTGCACCCCGCTGCTGGGCAGCGACCTCGCCGAGCAGCTCCCCCGCTACTGCCCCACGGCCCTGCTGGCCCGCGAGACGAACGGCGACCTCGCCCTCGCGCTTCCGCGCTGGCGCACCCGAGCCGCCGAAGCCGTGACCGACGCCGAACGCAAGGTTCTCAGCCGAGGAGTCGCCCGCCGGCTCGTCCGCACAGGGTTCACACTGATCATGCCCCGCTGGGGCGGCTGGACCAGTGACCTCGGCCAGTCCGCCGAACTCTTCGGCCGCTACTACCCCGAGCGAACTCAGCAGATGCGCGTGGCCGCGGCCACCGGCCGCAGCCCTTCAGCTGATCCGGCCGTACTCACCCTGCTCATCGACGACCTGGCTCCATGGCTCGCAGCCGAATACACAGCCGTGCACGGCGAGAAAGCGCTGCGCCCCTGAACGAGCACCCCGCTCATCGAATTCGCAAGGTGACCCTGCACAGATCTTGCGACACGCGAGACTCCATCCCTGCGAGTCGCAGACCACCACGCCAAGGTGTCGCAGACATAAATCGCAAAGGACATGACTGAGCACGACACGTGTCGTACGCGCACGACGGAGGAACTCCGGTGACGAGGGGCGTGGTGGCGGCCTAGCGTTCGGCTCATGAGATCTCCGGACGGTGCCGACGCCATGGACGAGTCGGCGGGTGTGGTCATCCGCTGTCAGGACAGCCGGGCCGTGGGCGTGAAGTTCTGTGATCGGTTCAGCTTCGACGAGGACTCGGTGCACTATGCGGTCGAGATTTGGGCCCCGGGGCTGACCGCTCGTGTGGACGAGGTGGTGGCCTGGGTCTGGGACGGCGATCTCGCCCCGTTCCTGGCGAGGCTCGCCGCCGACTACCGGGGGTGGGACGGCGAGCGGAGCTGGCAGACGAACGACCGGGATCTTGCGGTGTCGGCGGTCTTCCGTTCCGGCGGGCACGTCGGACTGACCTGGACCTTGCGGCCGTGGCCGAGGGCCGCAGGCGGCTGGGACGCTTCGGTGACGACCTGGTTGGAGGGCGGCGAGCAGATGGCTTCTCTGGCGGCCGGCGTCCGGCACTTCCTCGCCGGGGAGCAGCAGTGACGTCCGGGCTGCGCATGAGCTGGACGCTGGAGGGCCGCGGATGGGCCGGCTGCATCCTTGAGGATCAGTACGCGAAGGCCGAGCTCACCGCGTCCTACATCACTAGTGCGCCCGAGGAGCTTCTGGCCGCGGTGACCCGGCTTGTCACGGGTGGGACGGAGGCCCGTGTCCAGTTCGAGGCCGAGCCGACCGCCTACCGGTGGATCTTCTCTCGCGAGGGCGACGACGTCCGGATCCGGGTGCTGTACCTGCGCGACGGGCGGGACGGCGACGACAGGGGGTCGGTGGTCTGGTCCGGCCGGGCCGGCGTTCACCCGCTCGCGCGGGCGGTGATCCGCTGCTTCGACGAGGTGGCACGGACCTACGGTGAGAGCGGCTACGACGAGACGTGGGGGAGGCCCTTCCCCGGGTTCGAACTCGAAGCCCTCAGGCGGCTTTGGCGCTCGCGGGAACGTGCCCGGGACTGAGGCCCGGCGCCCGGAAAATCCATCGACGGCCTCGCGGGTCCGCCCCTAGCCTGGTGGCATGTCCCACGCGAAGACCTCGTACGTCTGCCTGCCGTGCAGAGCCTCGTACAAACAGCCCTACCGCGGGGACCACGAGCGGATCTGCCCGCGCTGCGCAGAGCCTCTGATCCACGTGGGGTCGGCCTTCGCCGCCCCCCGGCGCCGGGACGTCGCGGCCTGGCGGACCCTCACCGTGCTGCTCAACGCGGGCGTCCGGTTCCACAAGAGCTGCTGCGGCGTCACCGGTTACCGCCCCCGCACCCGCCGCGAGGTACGCGAGCGGATGGCGTACGCGCGGCGGACCGGCGAGCCCTTCGCTCGGGCGCTCGTGCGCCGCGAGCTGCCGTAACGCCGCCCCCGGCGGCAGATCAGGACGTGCGGGCCGAGTGACTTCCTGTCACCGAGCGCGGGTACTGGCCGGCCTCGACAGCATCCGCGCCGCCGATCCACCGGTGACCGGTGCTGCTCCTGCTTACCGTGGCTCCATGGCGCTACGTGCTCACCTCCACCGGCTCAACCAGCGGCACCCATGGAGCCACAACGACCACTTCGGCCCCTGGATCGCCCGCCGGGTGGCCGGAGCCGGGGCGCGTCACGTCCTTGACGTCGGGTGCGGCACGGGGAACCTTGCCGCGCTGCTGCGCCGGCGGGCCGTCACCGTCACCGGGCTCGAACCCGACCCCCAGATGGCCCGGGCCGCGGCGGAGCGCTTCGCTGACGACCCCGCGGTCACCATCGTTGAAGCCGGCTTCGCCGGGCGGCGGGACCCGCAGCGGCGCTTCGACGCGATCACCCTGGTCGCCGTCCTGCACCACCTGCCCCTGGCGCCCACTCTGCGGGAGCTGCGCGGCTGCCTCGCCCCGGGCGGGCGGCTCGTGATCGTCGGCTGCTACCGGGAGAGCGGGCCCGTCGATCGGCTCGTCTCCCTGCTGTCCGTGCTCCTGAATCCGGTCATGGGCCTGATCAGACATCCGGCCCGCGCCGCCGCGCCGCCCCTGCACATGACGGCGCCTACCGCAGACCCGCAGGAGACCCTGAGCGATATCCGGACCGCGGCCGGGCGAGAGCTGCCCGGCGCCCGGATACGCCGCCGCCTGTTCTGGCGGTACAGCCTGGTGTACGACGCTGCGCCTGCGGATTCGGCACAGTCCTGACCCCGATCACAAGATCGGCGACGTTCTCCGTGGCGACGATGGCCGCGAGCGGCGGCTCGGCCGGCCCCGGAGCCGGCCCGCCTAGCCGTGCAGCCAGATCCGCAGCGGACCGACCGGCTCGAAGCCGTGGCGGAGGGCGACCGCCAGGTCGTCGCCGTGCTCGTAGCCGACCACCGGCAGGGTGGGGAACAGCCGCTGCACCGCGTCGAGTACGAGTGGCCAGGCCGCGTCAGGGCTGCCGTCCAGGGCGAAGACATTGGAGATTCCGACCACCCGGTCGCTGCGGCTCGCCACCGCTCCGACGACCACGTGGCCGTCAGCAGACTGTCCGGCGAGTACGAACGTGGCCGGGTCGTCGAGCAGTTCGGCCCGGAAGAGGTCCGCGTGGCCGGCCCCGTCGTCCCAGGCGAGCGCCCAGGCGCGCAGCGCGTCCGGGTCGCCGACCACGTCCCAGGCGAGGTCCGCCCCGGTGGCGGCCGCACGCGCCGGGCGGTGGATCCACTGTGCTTCGAACAGCACCTGGAAGCCGGCCTCCACCAGGTCGAGGTCGGCGAAGCTGTCCTTGACGGAGGCGCCGGGCGCGACGGTGTCGATCCGGGCTGCCAGTGCGGCCGGGTCGGCACCCGGTACCAGCGTCACCGCGTCGGGGTAATACAGCGGCGTTCGGACCGGGGCGGCCCAGGACTGTGCCGTGAAGTCGCCCGCCAGGCCGTGAGACCGGCTCATCGCCGCGCACCACTCGGCGTTGTTGCGCGCGGCGGCCTGGACCAGGAGCTGCTTCGGCGTCGTCACGGGTGCGGATCTTTCTCCATCCGGGCCACGTCTGTCGAACGGTTTCCGCCGTGCGACCGCCTCGCGCGGCGGAGGAGCAGCACGCGGGGCGGAGGCCCCGCCGGGCAGGTGCTCAGGTGCTCAAGTGCTCGTGCTGCATTTTCCACGTGCCGTCGCGCCGCACGATCACGTTGGTGCCGCGGCCCCCGCCGGAACGGGGCCGGCCGTCGACCAGGCCCGTCCAGGAGAAGCGGTATCGGCACACCGCGTGGTCGGCGGTCATGACGATCCATTCGAGATCCCTTATCTCGTACACCTCGTGCTGGATGGCCGCGAAGGTCCGCTCGATCGCGCCCCCGATCTCCCCGAGGCCCCGATGGGAGCCGTCGGAGAACCAGTAGACGGCGTCCGGGACGATCAACGGCACGACACGGTCGATGTCGTGGCTGTTGGTGGCCTGCTCGTACCGGGTCATGAACGCGGTGAGCTCGGCGGCCAGATCTGACATGGACGTCCTCCAGCGGGGTCGGGGCGCGGCGCGGGCTACAGCGTGGCGGGTGTGCATTTGGTGAGGTGGACGATGAGTTGGGAGGCGAGGAACCACTTCTCCAGGTCGGGGCGGTGGCGGTAGGGGAGGTTCTCGTCGGCGGGGTAGGGGACGGCTTTCGCGTCGTGGTTGGGAACGTAGAAGCCGCCGGACACGCCCCACACGCGGGGGTTGGCGCTGCGGACGCAGACGGGGTCGGTCAGGTGCGGGCACAACCGGACGGCGAGGCGGGCGCAGGGCGGGCAGATCGGCGGCTTGGAGGTGAAGCCCTGGTCCGCCGAATCCCCCATCGCCTGCGTCAGTCGGGTGTACTGCGACAGGAACAGCCAGCCCTGTTCGGTGCGTTCGGCCGGCTTCCCGCAGACTTGGCACAACCGGTGCAGGAGCGCCTCGCGCTGCCGTACCGAATGCATCGCCTCGAAGATGGGCCGCCCCGACCCGGGCGCGGCCGGAATCCGCGCCCACAACACCCCGTGCTCGTCGCGGTCTTCGGGCCGCTCGTCGCTGTACGCGAGCCCCGCCCCGAACGGCCTCGCGATCAACCGGCTGATATCCGGTTCCTCACCGCTCCACGCGGCGGCGAACGGAACGGGCAATTTCTTGGCGCCCCAGGTGAGTTGTGGCGGCTGTGCCCCGGTCGTGGACATCGGTTTTCCCTTTCTCGCGTTCTTGAACAGCCCGTGCGGTAGCGCCGCTCTCGATCAACTGGCGGCGATTCGGGCCCAGACGGTTTTCCCGCCGCCGTGCGGGTCCCTCACGACGCCCCACCGGCCCCCGGTCAAGGCGTCCACGAGCCCGAGCCCGCGCCCGTTTTCGGCGTCCGGCCCGGCGACCCGCAGCTGGGGTGCGACGGGGCTGCCGTCCGACACCTCAAGGCGCACCCCACCCGTGCCGTCGCGTTCGTACCTGGTCCCGACCTCGCGGGTCCGCGCAGCGGCGTGCCGGACAGCGTTGGTGAGGAGTTCACTGAGCACGAGCTCGGCGGCGTCGGCGAGTTCGGGCAGCCCCCAGTCACCCATGACGGCCCTGAGATCGTGCCGCGCCCGCGAAATGGAGGAGGCGGCGCACGGCCATTGCGTAATTACGCGTGGCGGCGTGACCACCGCAGCCGCAACAACCTTATTTCGAGCGGCCGTTCGCATAGCCAACTGTCCTTTCGCCGCGCCCTGCCGGTGTGGTCTCACTCCTTGACGGGCAGTCAAGAGCTTCTCTACGCAAGGGTTGCGGTTCGCGGTTACGATCGGCAGGGGGCACGGCTTTAAGCCTTCATCCGTAAAGATCCGGGGAAAGGAATCCCACGGCGATGGCCACTACCAAAGTTGACCCGGAGGCATCGGTTGCTGCGGTCTTCGGCCGGCGGGTGACCCGGCTGCGCACGGCCAAGGGCTGGAGTCAGGTGAAGCTCGCGGAAGTGGTGCGGGTCCATCCCAGCCGGATCAATCAGATCGAGCGGGTGACCGGCCACAAGCCCACGCTCGACCTGGCCAGGGACATCGACCAAGCCCTGGGCGCCGACGGGCTGTTGACCGATCTCTGGCCGCACGTGTACCGCGAGGCGTTCCCGGACTGGTCGCGGGCCTTCATGGAGCAGTCGGCCAAAGCGACTCGTATCGCAGCGTATGCGGCGCACACCGTTGCGGGGCTGCTCCAGGTCGAGGACTACGCCCGTGCCGTGCTGAGCGCCGGACGGACGCTCAAGACACGTGGACAACTCAGGGAACGGCTGGCTGTTCGCATCGACCGCCAGGATCGGCTCTACCGGGACGACCGACCGGAGTTGGTGGTCATCCTCGACGAGGCCGTCCTCCGGCGTCCGATCGGCGGCGCGGAGGTCATGACGAAACAGCTCCAACGGCTCCTGGACACCCGCGACGACCCCCACACCACGGTGCAGGTCCTACCCTTCTCCGTCGGAGCGCACCCGGCAATGGGCGGCTCGCTCACTCTGCTGACCCTGCCGGACGGGACAGAGTCGGCATACACGGAGGGTGCGGACTTCGGCCGGCTGATCGAAGAACCGGCAGAAGTGAAGTCGTACTTGTTGGCCTACGATCAGCTTCGGGGGCATGCGCTGCCGCCAGACACGTCCCTGGACCTGATCCGCTCCCTGATGGAGGACCACCGTGACTCCCGCCGTCTCCCGTCCCGAACTCAGCGTCGCCGTCTGGCGCAAAGCCAGTTACAGCAATCAGGAGGGCGGCGACTGCGTCGAGGTCGCTGACGGCTTCAGCGGGGTGATGCCGGTGCGTGATTCCAAGGACCCGCAGGGCCCTGCCCTGGTGTTCACCGGTGCGGCCTGGTCCGCGTTCGTTGCGGATGTGAAGGCCGGGTACTTTCCCGTCTGACGTCCCTGGACTTGATTCGCTGACTGATGGAGGACCACTGTGACTCCCGCCGTCTCCCGTCTCGAACTCAGCGGCGCCGCTTGGCGCAAAGCCAGTTACAGCAATCAGGAGGGCGGCGACTGCGTCGAGGTCGCTGACGGTTTCAGCGGGGTGATGCCGGTGCGTGATTCCAAGGACCCGCACGGTCCTGCCCTGGTGTTCAACCGTTCGGCTTGGTCCGCGTTCGTCGCGGATGTGAAAGCCGGGCGCTTCCTCGTCTGACCGGCGGCGCGCCGCCGGGGACCCCCCGGCGCGCCGCCGGGGACCCGTTAGCCCGCCCCGCGCGGGGCCAGTGCTGGCCACGGGAGGGTTACCTCGCCCGTGCGCCATCGGGCCGGGCGGTCCAGGATCGGCCAGCCCTGGGAGCGGAGGGCGGTCACCGCTGCCACCCACCTCTGGCGGGCGCCGAGGGTGGAAAGGGGGGACGCCGTCGCCCATGCGCGGTCGAACGCCGTCAGGAACGCGTGCACCGGTTCGCCGGGGACGTTGCGGTGGATCAGCGCCTTCGGCAGACGTTCGGCCAGGTCGGAAGGGTGCGCCAGCGATCCGAGGCGGGTCGCGAACGTCACTGTCCGCGGGCCCTCGGGGCCGAGCGTCACCCACACGTGGCGGCGTCCGATCTCGTCGCAGGTGCCCTCGACCACCAGGCCGCCCGGCGCCAGCCGGGCCCGGAGGCGGGTCCACACCGCCGCCACCTCGGCCTCGTCGTACTGCCGCAGCACGTTCGCCGCGCGAATGAGCACGGGCCGCCGCCCGTCCGGCAGCGGCACCTCGAAGCCGCCGTGCACGAAGCGCAGCCCGTCGCGTTCGTACGGGCGGGCCGCCGCGACCCGCGCCGGGTCGATCTCGACGCCGACCACCTCGGCGTCCGGCCGTACCGCGCGCAGCCGGCCGAGCAGCTCCACGGCCGTCCACGGCGCGGCGCCGTAACCGAGGTCCACGGCGACCGGATCCGCGCTGCGGCGCAGCTCAGCGGCGTGCGTCACTGCGATCCAGCGGTCCATCCGGCGCAACCGGTTGGGGTTGGTGGTGCCGCGCGTCACCGCTCCCACCGCCCGTACGCCCGCCATGCCCCGAGCGTAATCGCCGCCAGACCGGGAACCCGCATCCCCGCGGGCCCCCAGAACCCCAGCAGCCACGTCCGCACCACCCCCACCGCGAACATCACATGAATTCATGCACCGGAACGGAAATGTAATGGCCGCATCCCGCGTTGACCGAGGTTGGCGGCGGGGATATGGCCAGCGGAAGGACTCGAAGGTGACCCAGCACACGTCCCGGCTCGGAGCACGGCGCGGTAATGCGTACACACGCAACGCGTACAAGCGCTGGGTCGGCGGCCGTCGGGTGCGCCGGGTGGCGATGCTCAGCGTCCACACCTCGCCGCTGCACCAGCCGGGCACCGGCGACGCGGGCGGCATGAACGTGTACATGGTCGAGCTGGCCAAGCGTCTCGCCGAGCAGAACATAGAGGTGGAGATCTTCACCCGGGCCACCACCGGCGCGCTGCCGCAGAGCGTGGAGCTGGCGCCGGGCGTGCTCGTCCGGCATGTGGACGCCGGCCCGTACGAGGGGCTGGCCAAGGAGGAGCTGCCCGCCCAGATGTGCGCCTTCACGCACGGCGTGATGCAGGCGTGGGCCGGGCACGGCCCCGGCCACTACGACCTGGTGCACTCGCACTACTGGCTGTCGGGGCACGTCGGCTGGCTGGCCGCGCAGCGCTGGGGCGTACCGCTGGTGCACGCCATGCACACCATGGCCAAGGTCAAGAACGCGGCGATGGCCGACGGCGACTGCCCCGAGCCGCCCGCGCGGGTGATCGGCGAGACGCAGATCGTGGCCGCCGCCGACCGGTTGATCGCGAACACCGACGAGGAGGCCGCCGAGCTGGTCCGGCACTACGAGGCCGAGCCCGGCAAGGTCGCCGTCGTCCACCCTGGGGTGAACCTGGACCGGTTCCGCCCCGACCCCGGCGGACGCGGCGCCGCCCGCGCCCGGCTGAGCCTGCCGCAGGACGCGGTGGTGCCGCTGTTCGCCGGCCGGATACAGCCGCTGAAGGCGCCCGACGTACTGATCCGCGCGGTCGCGGTGCTGCTCGACGAGGAGCCCGCGCTGCGCGACCGGCTGGTCGTGCCGATCGTCGGCGGCCCCAGCGGCAGCGGCCTGGCCAAGCCGGAGGCGCTGCACAAGCTGGCCGCGACCCTCGGCGTCTCGGACGTCGTACGGTTCCAGCCGCCGGTGGACCAGGAGCGGCTCGCCGACTGGTACCGGGCGGCCACCGTCCTGGTGATGCCCTCGTACAACGAGTCCTTCGGGCTGGTCGCGATAGAGGCGCAGGCGTGCGGCACGCCGGTGCTCGCGGCGGCGGTCGGCGGGCTGCCGGTGGCGGTGCGCGACGGGCAGACCGGCTTCCTGGTGCGCGGGCACGACCCGCGGGACTACGCGGCGGTGCTGCGCCGCTTCGTGGACCATCCTTCGCTGGGCGCCGAGCTGGGCGCGGCGGCGGCGCTGCACGCGCGCGGGTTCGGCTGGGACAAGGCGGCGGCCGACACCGCGGCGGTGTACGCGGGAGCGCGGTGTGACCACCACGGTCACCTACGATCGGCGCATGGCTGAGCAGGAGGAGAAGGGTCGGGGCGGCGGCGGCCCGGGCCGCACGGAGCTGACGGGTTCGACGGGCCCGGCGGGTTCGACGGCCCCGACGGGTTCGACGGGCCCGGCGGACCGGACGCACCTGGCGGAGGACCGCGCTGACCGTACGGACCGGGGCGGCGGCGAGTCCGGGGCCGAGGTCGCGGCCGAAGCCGGTGCCGGTGCCGAAGCCGGGGCCGTACGCCTCGTCGGAGGCGAGGCCGCCGCCGTCCGTCTCGTCGAACAGGCCCTGCACGAAGCCGGGTTGGAGTGGGAGACCCCGACCCCCGGCACGTTCGTCACCCAACTCCCCGGCACCCGCAAGCTGTCCACCACCTGCCAGCTGATCGTCGGCCGGCACACCCTGTCCGTGAACGCCTTCGTCGTCCGGCACCCGGACGAGAACCACGAGGCGTTCTACCGCTGGCTGCTGGAGCGCAACCTCCGTCTGTACGGAGTGACTTACGCCGTGGACCGGCTCGGCGACGTCTACCTGTCCGGCCGGCTGCCGCTCGCGGCCGTCTCCGTCGAGGAGGTCGACCGGCTGCTCGGCGCGGTGCTGGAGAACGCGGACGGGTCGTTCAACACGCTGCTGGAGCTGGGTTTCGCGGCGTCGATCCGCAAGGAGTACGCGTGGCGGGTGGCGCGCGGGGAGCCCACCCGCAACCTGGCGGCGTTCACCCACCTCACGGGTGAGGAGCCCGAGGCGTAGAGCGGCCGGGATCGGGACGGGGCCCGGGGCCTGGGGTCGGCCGGGCCCGGGCCGTAGGGTGACCGGGGTGAGCGATGATTCCGTGATGCTGCGCCCCGTGCGCGAAGCCGACCTGCCGGTACTCGAACGATTCCTCGCCGGCCCGGAGGAGACCGGCGCCTTCCAGTGGATCGGCTGGCCCGACCCGCGGCGCTGGCGGCGCCGCTGGGAGGAGAACGGCCTGCTGAGCGAGGAGTCCAGCCAGCTGATGGTGGTGTCGGAGTCCGACGAGCTGTTCGGCTTCGTCTCCTGGCGCCGGATAGAGGCGTGGGGCGGCGGCCACTACTGGAACATGGGCGCGCAGCTGCTGCCCGAGGCCCGCGGCCGCGGAATCGGCAGCCGGGCGCAGCGGATGCTGGTCGCGTACCTGTTCGCCAACACCACGGTGGTCAGGATCGAGGCCGAGACCGAGGCGGAGAACTTCGCGGAGCAACGCGCCCTGGAGAAGGCCGGGTTCACCCGGGAGGGTGTGGTGCGCAGCGGTGCGTTCCGGGACGGCAAGTGGCGGGACGGGCTGCGCTACAGCGTGCTGCGGGACGAGTTCCCGCTGGACGGGTCGCCCGGGGCCTGAGCCGCGACCGGGGCCGCGCCCGGGCCGCCGGCCGGGTCCTCGACCGGGCCGCCGATCGGAGCGGCCACCGGACCCTCGGCCGGGGCCGCCACCGGGGCGCCAGCCGGACCCTCGGCCGGGCCCGCCACCGGGACACCGGCCAGGCTCTCGACCACGCCCGCCGCCGAACCTTCCGCCGCGACGGCCGCCCCGCGCTCGGCCGGCCCTTGCGCCGGCGCTTCCAAGCGCACCGCCTCCGAGCGCCGCGCCTCCGCCCCCGGCCCGGTCCGCAGCAGCACGTAGTACCCCGCGCCCGCCACCGTGCCGACCAGCGCGCAGCCGGCCCACAGCGCGCCGCGGCCGAGGTGGTCGAGGGCCAGGCCGCCGGCCAGCGGTCCGGCGAAGGACGCGGCCGACCAGGACAGGCTGTACATGCCCTGGTAGCGGCCGCGGGCGGTGGACGGGGCGAGGTCGACGACCACCGCCATCGACGCCGGCGCGTGCACGATCTCGCCGAGCGTCCAGACCAGCACCGTCAGCGCGTACCAGCTGACCGACCCGGCGAAGTACGTCAGGCCGAAGCCCCACGCCAGGATCGCGGAACCGGCCGCGAGCAGCGGGCCGCTGGGGCGTGATCTGAGCAGCCGGGTGACCGGGATCTGGAGCAGCACGATGGCCAGCCCGTTGAGCGCGATGACCGTGCCGTACTGGCGGGCGGACAGGCCCGCGTCGCCCATGTCGATGGCCAGCGTGGACGAGCCCTGGGTGGTGACGACGCCGAGCAGCAGGGTCAGGCCGACCAGGGCCATGAAGCGGCGGTCGCGCAGTACGTGGCCGAGGCCGACGGGAGCCGCTGCCCGTCCTCCGGTCCGGATCGCCCGGCCGCTCGTCTTCGCGGCCACCTTCGCACCCGTCTTCGCGGCCGCCTTCGCACCGGCCCTCGTGGCCACCGTCGCACCCGCCTCCGCACCCGCCTCCGCATCAGCCGCCGGCATCGGACGGGCCCCGGCCGCCGGGTCCGGCCCGGCCGCCGGCACCAGCGTCTCCCGGGCCTTCGCGTAGACGAGCAGCGCGCACAGCAGCGTGGTCGCCGCGTCACCGAGGAAAAGCCACAGATAGCCCTCGGCGGCGATGAAGCCGGCCGCGGCGGCGGAGACGCCGAAGCCGATGTTGATCGCCCAGTAGTTGAGTGCGAAGGCCCTGGCCCGGTCCTCGCGCGGGACCAGGTCGGCCATCATCGCCTGGAGCGCGGGCCTGGACGCGTTGCTGGTCAGGCCGACGAGCGCGGCGCAGCCGGCGATCGCGGCCGGCTGCGCGACCAGGCCGAGTACGGCCGTACTGGCGGCGGCGCCGACCTGCGCGGCCAGCATCGTGCGGCGGCGGCCGATCCGGTCGGCCAGCACGCCGCCGAGCACGGCGCCGGCCGCGCCGCCGAGCCCGAACAGCGCGGCGACCAGGCCCGCGTACGAGGCGGAGTACCCGCGCTGCACGGTCAGGTAGAGGGCGAGGAAGGTGACGACGAAGCCGCCGAGGCGGTTGACGAGGGTGCTGGTCCACAGCCACCAGAACTGGCGGGGGAGCCCTTCGACCGTCTCCCGCACCGCGCGCGTCAGCGCCGCCATCCGCGCTCCCCTCGTAATAGTCCTATCCAACCAGGGGATCTTACAGAGGCCGGTCGGTGCCGCCCCACCCTTTTCTATTAGGCTCGACCCATGGCTGCTGCTCAGTACAAGCTGATTCTGCTCCGCCACGGCGAGAGCGAGTGGAACGCGAAGAACCTGTTCACCGGCTGGGTGGACGTCAATCTCAACGAGAAGGGCGAGAAGGAGGCGGTCAGGGGCGGCGAGCTGCTCAAGGACGCCGGCCTGCTCCCCGACGTGGTGCACACCTCACTGCAGAAGCGCGCGATCCGCACCGCGCAGCTCTCCCTCGAAGCCGCCGACCGGCACTGGATCCCGGTGCACCGCAGCTGGCGGCTGAACGAGCGGCACTACGGCGCGCTCCAGGGCAAGGACAAGGCGCAGACCCTCGCGGAGTTCGGCGAGGAGCAGTTCATGCTGTGGCGCCGCTCGTACGACACCCCGCCGCCGCCGCTCGCCGACGGCGCCGAGTTCTCCCAGTCCGACGACCCGCGCTACGCCACGATCCCGCCGGAGCTGCGCCCGCGCACCGAGTGCCTCAAGGACGTCGTGGTCCGGATGCTGCCGTACTGGTACGACGGCATCGTCCCCGACCTGCTGGCCGGCCGCACGGTCCTGGTCGCCGCCCACGGCAACTCCCTGCGCGCCCTGGTCAAGCACCTCGACAACATCTCCGACGCCGACATCGCCGGCCTGAACATCCCCACCGGCATCCCCCTGTCCTACGAGCTGGACGCCGACTTCCACCCCCTGACCCCCGGCGGCACCTACCTCGACCCCGACGCCGCGGCGGCAGCAATCGAGGCCGTCAAGAACCAGGGCAAGAAGAAGTAGCCCTCCCGCCACACCCATGCCCCCGACCTGCGGATTCTCCCGCGGACCGGGGGCATGTCTGCGTCCGGGCCGGCCCGCGGGCCGCCAGACTGGGTTGGGCGACGCGGTTCCCGATCTGGAGGAGGCAGGCGCAGATGGAGCAACAGGGCAGTGAGCAGGCGGCGACGGGTGGCGGTCGGGCGGTTGTGCTTGACGCGTTCGGCGGGCCCGGCGTCCTCCACGTTCGGGAGATTCCGGCCCCGCAGGCCGGGCCCGGGGAGGTGCGGGTGCGGGTCGGGGCGGCGGGGCTTAATCCGATGGACTGGATCATGACGGGTGACGCGGAGACCGCCGCGCGGTTCGGGCTGGGGCTTCCGTGCGGGTTCGGGACGGACTACGCGGGGGTGGTCGATCAGGTCGGTGACGGTGTGACGGGCTTCGCGGCCGGTGACCGGGTGCCCGTCGCGGCGAGCTTCCCGGTCGAGGAGATCCGCCGCGCGGCCGAACTCCAGGCCGGACGGCACGTGCACGGCAAGGTCGTCATCGAGCTCTAGGGGTGTCCCGGTCGTCCCCGTCGGCCCCCTCCGCCGCCGCGCTCGCGGCCAGACGGGCGGCGAAGTCCGCGACCAGGGAGCGGAGTTCGGGCGGGCCGTCGATGACGAAAGGACGATCGAGGGCGGCGAGCAGCGGCGGCAGCCAGTCGAGGGATTCGGCGCGGATGTCGGCGCGGAGCCACCCGGGGGCGGTCGCGGACTCGGTGAGGGTCGCGACCGTGGCCGGGAGACGGGTGCGGACGTGGGCGGGGGTGGTGCGGATCCGCACGCTGACCTGGTGCCGGTACGGGGCGGTGGCCAGCGCGGCGACGACCCGCTCGGCCGGGCCCGGGCCGGCCGGGGGCTCGAAGGTGCCGGGGCCGGGGCGGGCGGTGGCCACCCGGTCCAGGCGGAACGTGCGGTCCTCCGCCTTCGCGGGGTCGAAGCCGGTGATGTACCAGCGGCCCGCGTGCGCGACGACGCCGTACGGGTGCAGCGGGCGTTCGGTGCGGCGGCCGTGGCGGTCGGTGTAGCGGACGGTGAGCGGGCGCCGGTGGCGTACCGCGTCGGCGACGGTGAGCAGCACCTCGGCGTCGGGCGGCGCGGCCTCGCCGGGAGCCGCGGTGAAGGCCAGCGACTCCAGGAGCGCGTCCAGCCGGCGGGCGAGGCGCACGGGCAGCACGCGCCGGATCTTGGCCGCCGCCGTCTCGCTCGCGGTATCGGCCAACGCACCGGCTGAGGAATTCGTGGCCGCCCCGGCCGCCGCCCCGGCCCCCGTACCAACCGACCCCCCCGCTCCCGCGATCAACCCCGAGCGCCGCCCCGCCAGCAACCCGAGCAGCACGGCGAGCGCCTCGTCGTCGCTGAGCATCAGCGGAGGCAGCCGGTACCCGGAGCCGAGGCGGTACCCGCCGTACCGGCCGCGTACCGCCTCCACCGGTACGTCGAGCTCGGCGAGCTGCTCGACGTAGCGCCGTACGGTCCGGCCGTCCACGCCGAGGCGTTCGGCCAGCTCGGCGACGGTGCGGACGCCGCCGGACTGCAGCAGCTCCAGCAGGGTCAGTACGCGTCCGGTCGGTCGGGACATGCCGGCAAATCTAGCGCCAATAGTGGACCGAATCTGTCCGGTATCGGTCCTAGCCTCGGCTGTGTCCCGTCCACCGGATCCGCCGAACCAACCAGATCGACCAGATCAACCAGATCCGCCGGATCCATCAGACCACCCCCCCGGGAGCACCCCATGGACTTCGTCTCGATCCGCGTCATCACCGCCGACATCGGCCGCCTCGTCGCCTTCTACGAGAAGGCCACCGGCCTCCCGGCCGCCTGGGCCACCGAGGACTTCGCCGAGATCCGCACCCCCACCGCGACCCTCGCCATCGGCTCCACCCGCACCGTCCCGCTGTTCACCCCGGACGACCCCGGCTCCGCCCGCCCGGCCGCCAACCAGAGCGTCATCGTCGAATTCCGCGTCGAGGACGTCGACCAGGTGTACGCGAACCTGTCCCTCGACCCCGCCGACCTCGTCCAGAAGCCCACCACCATGCCCTGGGGCAACCGCTCCCTCCTCCTGCGCGACCCCGACGGCACCCTCGTCAACCTCTTCACCCCGACCACCCCGATCACCCCGCCCACGCCGACGGCCCGCGCTCCCCGGGAGGAACGCGGGCCGTCAGCGGAAACGACAAGGTGACGAGGCAAAAACGAAAGACGGGCAGAAAGCGCGGTGACCGGGTCTCAGTGAGTGCAGCCGCCGCATTGGCAGGGAGCGCCGGACTGGCAGCCGCAGCCGCAGCCGGAGCCGCAGCCGCACGCGGCGACCAGGGGGAGCGGGGCCCGCAGTGGGGCGGCTTCAGGGGTCGGCTGGTCGCGTACGGGGGTTGGCGTGGGGGTTTGCGGCATCAGTACACCCTCCTCAGGCTTACCTGCCCACCAGTGAACGCCCTCGCGCCTGCGCGCATCAAGGGCGCACAAGCGCACGACCGTCCACTCCGGCACCGCGCGCACGCCGGGGGCGCGTACGCCCCCGGCCCGGGCCTCAGGTGCCGCTGACCTCGGTCGGCGTCGGCGACATCTCGTCGGGGTGCTCGCCGGTGACCAGGTAGACGACCCGCTTGGCGACCGACACCGCGTGGTCGGCGAACCGCTCGTAGTACCGGCCGACCAGGGTGACGTCCACCGCCGTCTCGATGCCGTGCTTCCAGCGGTCGTCGAGCAGGTGCTGGAAGAGCAGCCGGTGCAGCTCGTCCATCCGGTCGTCCTCGGCCTCCAGCTTGAGCGCCTCGTCCACGTCCTTGCTGACGATGACCTCGCCGGCCTTGGCCACCAGCCGCTGCGCCAGCTGCCCCATCTCCAGGATCGTGGCGTGCAGGTCGCGCGGCACGGCGGACTCGGGGAAGCGCAGCCTGGCCAGCTTGGCCACGTGCCGCGCCAGGTCGCCGGACCGCTCCAGGTCCGCGCTCATCCGCAGGCTGGTGACGACGATCCGCAGGTCGGTGGCCACCGGCTGCTGCCGGGCGAGCAGGTTGATCGCCCGGTTCTCCAGCTCGCGCTGGAGGTCGTCCACCCGCTCGTCGGCGGCGATGACGCTCTCGGCGATCTTGAGATCGGCGTCGAGCAGCGCGGTGGTGGCCCGGCCGATCGCGGACCCGACGAGCCTGGCCATGTCGACCAGCCCGTCACCGATCGAGTCCAGTTCCTCGTGGTATGCGTCCCGCATCGCTTTCCCTCCGTCTGCACCAGGTGCGAAACCAGGCGCGAACCATGTCGTAAAAGAGGCCCCGCAAAGAGGCCCCGCCTCCCCACGTTGTCACGCTGATGGGTGTACGCGTACCTGCCGCGCATCCGGAGTGAACCGGCCCCCACGTCAAGGTGAACTCTTGGCAACGGGCGTCCGAGAGATAACTCGCAGGGTTGTGGAGCAAGTGCGCAGGCCACCTAACCTGGGGACCATGGACGTGAACGCGGCAGTCGCCGCAGCCAGCGCGATCGCCGGTCTGCTGACCGGTGTGATCGCCGTGCTCGCGTTCCGCTGGAGCGAGCGGGAGCAGGCCCGCCCGACCCGTACCGCGCTGCGGCCGGACGGCATGACGGCCGTACTGCCGCCCGGCGTGGACACCGTTCTGTCGGTGCTGCGCTCCTCGGCGGTGGTCCTCGACGAGGGCGACACGGTGGTCAAGGCCAGCTCGGCCGCGTACGCCCTCGGGCTGGTGCGCGGCGGACGGCTGGCGGTCGACCAGATGCTCCAGATGGCCCGCGAGACCCGCCGCGACGGCGAGATACGGCAGGTCGAGCTCGACCTGCCGCGCCGCGGCGCCGGGCGCGGCGAGGGCCTGGCGGTCTCCGCCCGGGTCGCCCCGCTGGGCTCCCGGCTGGTGCTGCTGCTGGTCGAGGACCTGACCGAGGCCCGGCGGATCGAGGCGGTGCGCCGCGACTTCGTGGCCAACGTCAGCCATGAGCTCAAGACCCCGGTGGGCGCCCTGTCGCTGCTGTCCGAGGCGGTGATGGACGCCTCGGACGACCCCGAGGCGGTGATCCGGTTCGCCGGCCGGATGCAGACCGAGGCCACCCGGCTGACCAGCCTGGTGCAGGAGATCATCGACCTGTCCCGGGTCCAGGACGACGACCTGCTGGACGACGCGGAGCCGGTGGCCGTGGACGACCTGGTCGCCGAGGCCACCGACCGCTGCCGGCACCAGGCCAACACCAAGCAGATCACCATGGCCACCGGCAACGACCCCGACCTCTTCATCTGGGGCAACCGCGGCCAGCTCGCCGCGGCCCTCGGCAACCTCGTGGAGAACGCCGTCAACTACAGCCCGGCCAAGACCAGGGTCGGCATAGCGGGGCGCAGGATCCCCGCGTCCGGAGGCGACCTCATCGAGATATCAGTCACCGACCAGGGCATCGGCATATCGGAGAAGGACCGCGACCGGGTCTTCGAGCGCTTCTACCGGGTGGACCCGGCGCGCTCGCGGGCCACCGGCGGCACCGGACTCGGTCTGTCGATCGTCAAGCACGTGGCCGCCTCGCACGGCGGGGAGGTCACGGTGTGGAGCGCCGAAGGACAGGGCTCCACCTTCACCCTGCGGCTTCCCGAAGCCGGGATCGCCCGCGACCGCGCACTGCCGCCAGGCACCGACCCGGAAGCCGAGGCGGACGAAGCCGACCCGGCCGACGAACCGTCGGACGACCAGCTCTTCCAGACCCTCCCTGAACACATCCCCGCCCCGGAGGTCCTCCCGTGACCCGCGTACTCGTCGTCGAGGACGAAGAGTCCTTCAGTGACGCGCTGTCGTACATGCTCCGCAAGGAGGGCTTCGAGGTCGCCATCTCCGCGACCGGGCCCGACGCGCTGGACGAGTTCGAGCGCAATGGTGCCGACCTGGTGCTGCTTGACCTCATGCTGCCGGGGCTGCCCGGCACCGAGGTCTGCCGCCAGCTGCGGCTGAAGTCCAATGTCCCGGTGATCATGGTGACCGCCAAGGACAGCGAGATCGACAAGGTCGTGGGCCTGGAAATAGGCGCTGACGACTATGTGACCAAGCCGTTCTCCTCGCGCGAGCTGGTGGCCAGGATCCGCGCGGTGCTGCGCCGCCGCGGCGAGCCCGAGGAGATCTCGCCGGCCGCCCTGGAGGCGGGACCGGTCAGGATGGACGTGGACCGGCACGTGGTCACCGTCTCCGGCGGCAAGGTGGACCTCCCGCTCAAGGAGTTCGACCTGCTGGAGATGCTGCTGCGCAACGCGGGCCGGGTGCTGACCCGGATGCAGCTCATCGACCGGGTGTGGGGCGCCGACTACGTCGGCGACACCAAGACCCTCGACGTCCACGTGAAGCGGCTGCGCGCCAAGATCGAGCCGGACCCGGGCGCGCCGCGCTACCTGGTGACGGTCCGCGGCCTGGGCTACAAGTTCGAGCCGTAGACACCACGAAGGGGTACGGCGGACCGCCGCACCCCTTCTGACGTGGCTCAGCTGGTCGACGTACCCGTCGGGGTGGACGTACCCGTCGGGGTGGACGTGTCCGTCGGCGTGGACGTACCCGTCGGGGTCGTGGTGTTCTTCGTCGTGCCCGGCGAGGTCGGCGGCGTGGTCGTCGGCGTCGTGGGGACCGGCGGCGGGGTGGTCGGCAGCGAGCTGGGGCCGTACTTCTCGAAGTAGCTGACCGCCGGCGACACGTTGAGCTGCACGGGGACCCGCCCGGTGGCGCTGAACAGGAAGATCGCGTCCTGCACGTCGCCGTCGCGCAGCGCCTCGGTGCCGCCGGCGATGGTCGCAGACGGGTTCCCCTTGCCGCCGAGCAGCACGCTGCCGTGCGCGGGCACGACGACGGACTGCGCGCCGCCCTTGCCCGACAGCTGCGCGTTCAGCGAGCCGGCCACCTGGAGGGCCTGCAGCGTCTGGCTCGACGAGCCGCTGTTGAAGAGCCGGGCGGTGACGGTGGCCGGGCCGCCGGGCTGGGTCAGCACGAAGGCGTTCTGCACCTTGATGTCACCGACGGAGGCGGCCGGAGCGTCGTTCTGGATCTTGAGCGTCTCGGCGCTGTTGCCCGAGGCGCAGGCGGCCGCGAGCGGGGCGAGCGCGAGGGCGAATACGGCGGCGAGGGCGCCGCGTCGGAAGCTGCGGACCACGGCGGCGGCATCTCCTAGAGCAGATTCGGGCGATCTTCCAGCGGGCTTAGATTACCGAGCCGCGACGAGGCCCACACACCGGGTGGTCCCTCGGTGGCGCGGCTCACCCGACCGGCCGGTCGCGCCGGGTACGGCTGCTGACGCCGCGTCGGCCGGAGCAGCACGTTCCGCAATACAATCCGGCATTCCCCGGCGGTCCCTCGGCGGTGCTATTTCCATGACTGTGCAAAATTGGATCTTCAACGGCCAAGAACCCGAACGGAGTAGCGAACATGCACTCGTCCGGGAGGGACAAATCCGGACGTAACGCCCCTTGTTCGAGGGCTTCGAGGCCTGTAACGGCTGCGTTTCGGCTTCGCCGTATACCCGCTCCGACCTGCGAATACCCACCGAGTGGGGCATCCTCCAGCACGTTCCAGGGGCGCTTGTCAAGCCCTGAGATATGCCCTGACCTGCGAAAACGCCATTCAGATGAGGCCGTTCCCGTGTTACCCTGGATAGCCACGGAAGGGGTACCTGTCACATGACGTTCAAGGTTGGCGACACCGTGGTCTATCCCCATCACGGGGCCGCGCTGATCGAGGCTATCGAAATTCGCCAGATCAAAGGCGTGGACAAGACCTACTTGGTGCTCAAGGTCGCTCAGGGCGACTTGACGGTACGCGTGCCCGCGGACAATGCGGAGTTCGTCGGCGTACGCGACGTGGTCGGTCAGGAGGGTCTGGACCGGGTCTTCGAGGTGCTGCGCGCGCCGTACACCGAGGAGCCCACCAACTGGTCCCGGCGCTACAAGGCAAATCTGGAGAAGCTCGCCTCCGGTGATGTCATCAAGGTCGCGGAGGTCGTGCGCGACCTATGGCGCCGTGAGCGGGAGCGCGGCCTGTCGGCCGGCGAGAAGCGCATGCTCGCCAAGGCCCGGCAGATCCTGGTCAGCGAACTCGCACTGGCGGAGAACACCAACGAGGACAAGGCCGAGGCTCTGCTCGACGAAGTTCTCGCGTCGTAAGACCGTCCTCCTTCTGGACGCTCTCGTGTCACGTCATCCGACGTACTGAACGTACTGGACGTACTGACTTACGCAGACGCACCAACCCCGGGCCGACCCGGGGACCCTGCCGCGGCACCCGGTTGAGCAGGACGACCGGGTGCTGCGGCATGCTTGGCGGTGGGCGCTTCCCCCGCGGACTTCACGGAAGGGGTCCGCGGCGAAGGCCCACCTGGGCACCTTGAGTGCGATACCCAACTCATACAAGGACACAAACCTGCGTACCGCCGCTGTCATTCCCGCCGCCGGACGTGGCGTCCGGCTCGGCCCCGGCACGCCCAAGGCGCTGCGCACCCTGGGCGGGGTCCCGATCCTGGTCCACGCGGTGCGCGCGATGGCCCGCGCCCGTGCCGTCACCGTCATCGTCGTGGTGGCCCCCGCCGACGGCGCCGCCGAGGTCAGGGCGCTGCTGGACGCGCACGGGCTGCCCGAGTCCACCGAACTGCTCGTCGTCCCCGGCGGCGACGAGCGGCAGGACTCGGTACGCCTCGGCCTCGCCGTGCTGCCCCCCGACGTCGACGTGGTGCTCGTGCACGACGCGGCCCGCCCGCTGGTGCCGGTGGAGACCGTCGACGCCGTGGTGAACGCCGTGCGCGCCGGGGCGCCCGCCGTGGTGCCCGCGCTGCCGCTGGCCGACACCGTCAAAAGCGTCGACCCGGTCACCGATCTGGTCACCGGCACGCCGGAACGCGCGCTGCTGCGCGCCGTGCAGACCCCGCAGGGCTTCGACCGGGCCACGCTGGTGCGGGCGCACGAGAGCGTCACCAAGGACGTCACGGACGACGCGAGCATGGTCGAGCACCTCGGACTGCCGGTACTGCTCGTACCCGGCCACGAGGAGGCGTTCAAGGTGACCCGCCCGCTCGACCTGGTCCTCGCCGAGGCCGTACTCGCCCGCAGGAGGGCCACCGATGGCTACTGAGCCGGTACCTGTCTCCCCGTCGCTCCCGCTGCTGCCGCAGGTCGGCATCGGCAGCGACATCCACGCGTTCGAGGAGGGCCGCGAGCTGTGGTGCGCGGGCCTGCGCTGGGACGGCGAGGGCCCCGGCCTGGCCGGCCACTCCGACGCGGACGTGGTCGCGCACGCCGCCTGCAACGCGCTCTTCTCCGCGGCCGGCCTCGGCGACCTCGGGGCGCACTTCGGGACGGGGCGGCCGGAGTGGTCAGGCGCGTCCGGCCTGAAGCTGCTCGCGGAGGCGGCGCGGATCGTCCGCGCGGAGGGGTACGTGATCGGGAACGTCGCTGTGCAGGTCGTCGGCTCCCGGCCGAAGATCGGCAAGCGCCGCGACGAGGCGCAGGCCGCGCTCGGCGCGGCGGTCGGCGCTCCGGTCTCGGTGAGCGCCGCCACATCCGACGGGCTGGGCTTCACCGGGCGCGGTGAGGGCTTGGCGGCGATCGCCACGGCGCTTGTGGTTCGTACTTAGGCGGCATCCCGCCGCGGGGGTTGCGGTGCGCTCCCGGCTGCCGGTCCGTTGTGGCTTGTCGCGCAGTTCCCCGCGCCCCTTCGGGGCTCGTCCACCAGAGCGCGCACCGCACTCGCCCGGGCCCACTACCCTTAACGGCGTGACTATTCGCCTGTACGACACCAACGCGCGCCAGGTCCGTGATTTCGTCCCGCTCACGCCGGGCTGCGTCTCGATCTACCTGTGTGGCGCCACCGTGCAGGCGGCCCCGCACATCGGGCACATCCGGTCCGGGCTGAACTTCGACATCATCCGCCGCTGGTTCAGCTACCGCGGCTACGACGTCACGTTCGTCCGCAACGTCACCGACATCGACGACAAGATCCTCGTCAAGTCCGCCGACCAGGGCCGCCCCTGGTGGGCGATCGGCTACGAGAACGAGCGGAAGTTCACCGCCGGCTACGACGCGCTGGGCTGCGAGCCGCCCACGTACGAGCCGCGGGCCACCGGGCACATCCCCGAGATGATCGAGATGATGCGCGGCCTGATCGAGCGCGGCCACGCCTACGTCTCCGAGGGCAACGTCTACTTCGACGTGCGCTCGTACCCCGACTACCTGCAGCTGTCCAACCAGGAGCTGGACAACCTGCGGCAGCCCGAGGGCGAGGGCGAGCTGGGCAAGCGCGACCAGCGCGACTTCGCGATGTGGAAGGCCGTCAAGCCCGGCGAGCCGTCCTGGGAGACCCCGTGGGGCCGCGGCCGTCCCGGCTGGCACCTGGAGTGCTCCGTGATGGCGCACCGGTACCTCGGCCCCGCCTTCGACATCCACGGCGGCGGCATGGACCTGATCTTCCCGCACCACGACAACGAGATCGCGCAGGCCAAGGCGTACGGCGACGAGTTCGCCCGCTACTGGGTGCACAACGCGTGGGTCACCATGAGCGGCGAGAAGATGAGCAAGTCGCTCGGCAACTCCGTGCTGGTCAGCGAGATGGTCAAGAGCTGGCGGCCGATCGTGCTGCGCTACTACCTGGGCACCCCGCACTACCGGTCGATGATCGAGTACAGCGAGGAGGCGCTGCGCGAGGCCGAGTCGGCGTTCGCGCGGATCGAGGGCTTCGTCCAGCGGGTGGTGGAGAAGGCCGGGCACGTCGAGCCGGCCGCCGAGGTGCCGCCCGCGTTCGCCGAGGCGATGGACGACGACCTGGGCGTCCCGCAGGCGCTGGCCGTCGTGCACACCACCGTCAGGCAGGGCAACAGCGCGCTGACGGCGGACGACAAGGAGACCGCGGTCGCGCGTCTCGCCGAGGTCCGTGCGATGCTCGGTGTACTGGGCCTCGACCCGCTGGACGCGCACTGGACGGGCGCCGACCGCGGCGACGATCTGCACGGCGTGGTGGACTCGCTGGTCCAGCTGGTGCTCGAGCAGCGCCAGTCCGCCCGGTCCCGCAAGGACTACGGCACCGCCGACGCGATCCGTGACCGGCTCGTCCAGGCGGGCCTGGAGATCGAGGACACACCGTCCGGATCGCGGTGGACGATCCGCGGCTGAGCCGGCCCCGTCCCCGTCTACGTTCCCGTCCCGCCGCTACGACCGATGAACTCGACCGACGAGGCGAGCTCGACCGAAGAATTGAGAGTGCCCCATGGCCGGCAACAGCCAGCGCAAGAACCGCCGTACGAGCAACAAGAAGGGCGCCACGGTCGGCAGCGGCGGGCAGCGGCGCAGGGGTCTTGAGGGCAAGGGCCCGACGCCGCCCGCCGAGGCGCGCAAGGGCCACAAGAAGAACCGGGTCGCCAACGCGGCGGCCAAGCGCACGGTGTCGGCGCAGTCGCGCCGCCCGTCGGGCCGCGGCTCGAAGTCCACCGCCGAGCTGGTCGTCGGGCGCAACCCGGTGGTCGAGGCGCTGCGCGCGGACATCCCGGCGACCGCCGTCTACGTCCAGCAGTTCATCGACAACGACGACCGGGTGCGCGAGGCGCTGAAGCTGGCGACCGACCGCGGGGTGCCGCTGCTCGAAGCGGCCAGGCCGGAGCTCGACCGGCTCACCTCGGGCCTGAACCACCAGGGCCTGGTGCTCCAGATCCCGCCGTACGAGTACGCGCACCCCGACGACCTGGTCGCCGCCGCGCACGACGTCGGCGAGTCGCCGCTGATCGTCGCGCTCGACGGGGTCACCGACCCGCGCAACCTCGGCGCGGTCGTCCGCTCCGTGGCGGCCTTCGGCGGGCACGGCGTCGTCGTCCCCGAGCGGCGGGCGGCCGGCATGACGGCCGGCGCGTGGAAGACCTCGGCGGGCACCGCCGCCCGGGTCCAGGTGGCCCGCGCCACCAACCTCACCAGGACCCTGGAGTCCTACCAGAAGGCCGGTCTGACGGTGGTCGGACTGGCCGCCGACGGCGACGTCGAACTGCACCGGCTCGACGCGCTCGAAGGCCCGGTCGTGGTGGTGGCCGGCAGCGAGGGCAAGGGCCTGTCCCGGCTGGTCTCCGAGACGTGCGACCTGCTGGTGCGGATCCCGATGCCGGGCGGCGCGGCGGAGTCGCTGAACGCGGGGGTGGCGGCGGGGGTCGTGCTCTACGAGGCGTCGCGGCGCAGGGCGTGAGCGCGGTCTGAGCGCGGCCGTGGGTACGGGGGCCATGACGCCCGAGTCGGGCGCCCTGTCCGTGGGTTGACGCGTCTCGGACATCACGGGGGCGGCAAGGCAGTGTCCTAAACGTGTGTCACTCGGTTAGATGAGTGTGGACACCAGAACACCGCGCACTCCTACGGGGGGAGGGTCGCCGGGATTCGACGAGCCCCCGTCGTTGTTCAGCATGGCAAGGGTGCCGAGCGATCCCGCCCAGGTCATCGTCAACCATGCGAGCTTCCGGGTGCAGCTCGGAGCGAACTCCGGCCGCGCCCTGAGCCTGGACGAGACGGCGCAGCTGCCCGTCGTGCCCCAGTCCGCCGCCGGAAAGCGCAGGCTGGCGCCGGTGGTGTGGTCCGGGCACAGCCAGCCCGGCGACCCGCTGGCCGGCGAGCTGCTCCAGGCGGTGCGCAGGGCCGGCGCCACCACCGCGGCCGGCGCGTCCGGTGGCGGCGGCACCCAGGTGCTGCCGCGGATCGACGAGACCACCGTGCTGCCGCCCGTCGTGGGCCGCCAGCGGGCCGCGGAAGCACCGACCGGCCTGCTCAGCGGCGTCCGGCCGGCCCGTGGCGCGTACGACCAGGGCGACGACGAGCAGCAGGTCGGCTACGTCGGCGCGGCCGGCTACGACGATTCGGACGGCTCCGAGGGCTTCGACGGTCCCGACCGCGACCGGCGCGGCGACGCCGTCAAGCACGCCTGGTATCCCGGCCGCCGGATGAACCTCGGCATCGTGCTGCTGCCGCTGCGGATCTTCCTCGGCTTCGTCTCCATCTACGCCGGCATGGGCAAGCTGTGCGACCGCGTCTACTTCGACGGCGGCCGGCGCGGCTCGATGGTCACCTGGCTCAACTCGCTGCACCCGTGGGCGGTCGCGGAACCGCTGCGCGACACCGCGCTCAACCACCCGGTGGGCGCCGGGCTGAGCATCGCCTTCCTCCAGGTGGTGGTCGGCGTGCTGACGATCTGCGGGCTGTGGCAACGGGTCGCGGCGGCGTTCGGCGCCACCCTGTCGATCGCGCTGCTGGTCACCGTGAGCTGGCGGACCGTCCCGGTGTACGACGCGCCGGACTTCATCTACCTCGCCGCGTGGAGCCCGCTGGTGATCGCGGGCGCTCCCGTCTACTCGATCGACGGCCACCTCGCCGGCGACGCGTGGCGGCGGCTCGGGCCGCGGGTCAGCGTGTGGGACCTGCGGCGGCGCGTGCTGCGGCGTGGCACTGTGCTCGCTTCGGTGATCGTGGGGCTCTCGCTGGTGATCGGGTCGGTGCTCGGGGCGGCGGTTCGCGCCTCGACCGCGCCCGGGCACCGGACGGGTCCGGCCGTGACGCCGACCAACGTGCTGCCCGGGCAGCCGCTGCCCGAGGTCTCCAGCGGCGGGTCCACGCCCGCGGCGGTCGCGCCCTCGCCGGGCGCGGGGGCCAAGGCGCGGCGCAAGGCGCCCGGGGCGACGAAGCAGCCGCCCACCAAGGCGCCCGGGGCCACGGCGCCCGGCGCGCACACCGCGCCGCCCGGTGCGGTGGTGGTCACTCCCCGGAGCACGGGCACGGGCGGCACGAGCAGCGCCCCGACCCGGTCCGGCTCGGGCGGCACGTCCTCCACCCCCCAGAAGCCGCCGCCCCCGCCGTCCTCCCAGGCCCCGCCACCCCCGCCCCCGGCAGCCCAGCCCCCGGCCCCCCCGAAGCCCACCCAGGGCACGATCGGCGGCCTCCTGGGCAGCCACTCCCCAACCGGCCTCCTCCTGGGCATGCACCCCGACGCCTCCCGCTCGGGCCCCGCCACGAACACGGCCTGACCCCATACGACGGTCCCCCACCCCCTTCGCCGCGGCCCCGGCGCGGGGCCCCGGTGGGGGCTTGTCGCGCAGTTCCCCGCGCCCCTGAGGGGCCCTAGCCCCTTGCGGTGGATGGTTCGCTGCGGGCCCGTCGTGGCTGGCAGCGCAGTTCCCCGCGCCCCTTCGGGGCACGTCACCGGGGCCACCTGTGCGCGAAGGGCCACGACGGTGCTGTAGGTCGGCAGCGGTCGTGAAGCGTCGCGGCGGCGCCCCGAAAGGGGCGCGGGGAACTGCGCGATCAGCCCCCACCGGGGGTCGGCCGGCGACGAGCCGGGGAGCGTCGCGGCGGGTTGCCGTACCGGGCGCCGGCGGGCAGCCGGGAGTGCGGGAGCCGGGCCGCCAGGCCCGGGTGGGGGGATCGCTAGCGGCGCGGCGCCCCGCTGAGTTCCTTCGCCGCCTCGCGAAGATCCTTCGCCGTGTCGATCGCCCGCCAATAAGCCCCCTGCGGAATCGGAAACCCCGCCAACCTCCGCTCCCGCGCCAACCGCGGAAACGTCGTCCGCTCGTGATCCCCCAGATCCGGCAGCATCCCGGTGAACCCGGGCGCGAACACGTACACCCCCGCGTTGATCAGGAACGGCGACGGCGGCGACTCGATGAAGTCAAGCACCTGCCCGAACTCGTTCGTCTCCACCGCTCCCCACGGAATCCGCGGCCGCGCCAGCGCGAGCGTCGCCACCGCGTCCCGTTCCTCGTGGAAAGCCGCCATCTCGCGCAGCGAGAACCGGGTCCAGATGTCCCCGTTCGTGGCGTACCAGGGCTCCTCGGGCCGCGGCAGCGACCCCGCCGCGTACTTCAGTCCGCCGCCGCGCCCGAGCGGCTCCCCCTCCACGACCGTGGTCACGTTCAGCGGCAGCGGCGCCGCCGCCAGCCACTCCTGGAGCACCTCGGCGAGGTGCCCGCAGGACACGACGGCGTCCGTGACGCCTTCCGCGGCGAGCCACGCGAGCTGGTGCCCGATGATGGGCGTCCCGGTGCCGGGGATCTCGACCATCGGCTTGGGCCGGTCGTCGGTGTACGGCCGCAGCCGTGAGCCCTGCCCGCCGGCCAGGATGACGGCCTGCGTGACGGCGACGGGGGCCGAGCCCGTACCGGAAGCCGAGCCCGTACCGGGGGCCGCGTCGGGAGCCCGGCCGGGGTCGCCGGCGAAGCGCCCGGCGGGGGAGTGCCCGGCGTCCAGGCGTCGGGCGTCAGCGGGGGCGTGGTCGTGCTGCTCGGCGCGCGTCATGCAGCGCACCTTATGCGACGGGCCCGGCCCCGTACCGCCGGATCAGCGCCCCGAGCCGCACCGGGCGCGGGTACCCGTCCGGCCGACCGGGCGCGAGCAGTCAGGTGCTCGTGCCCGGCCGGCCGGATCCCGTTCCGCGCCGCGCCGGTTCAGCCGACGGACGCGACGCCATGCCGGGGTTCAGCCGACGGACGCGACGCCATGCCGAGTTCAGCCGACGGACGCGACGCCCGTCGCGAACGCGGTGTCGCACACCGGCCGCGACCACGACTGCGCACGCTGCGCGGCCCCGTCGTACTTGGCCACCGCCGCCCGCCCCAGCGAGCGCGCGATCGACGTGCAGTACCGGGCCAGCGACGGCTGCTTGGCCACTGCGAGCTGGAGGTCGGTCAGGGCCGCCCCCGGGTCCTTCTGCTGGAGTTCGTCCAGCAGCCGCTGACGCAGCACCTCCTGCGGTGCCCGCGCGGCCGTGTCCTTGGCGGACACGTCCTCCTTCGTCTCCGACGAGGCGTTGAGCACCTGCCCGTCGGAACTGGAGGACGACCACGGGACGCGGGTGACCGCGAGCGTTCCCGACAGGACGAGAACGACCGGAAGAACGAGCGCGAATGTCTTGCCGAGACGGCGAGCTACCTGGTTCACGCATCGGATCGTAGCGACTGGTGATGATTTGGCGACATTTAGTCACTCGGACGAGGGAGTGAAAATTGCCGAGCCCCCGTTCGGACGTTGACGAACACCCTCGAAAGGCCCCTTATGCGGGTGTATTTATCGACAACGTGTCCGTACCCTCCGTGCGTACGCACGACCCGGGGTCCGGGGCCGCGCCCCCGAAAACGCCGGTGGCGGCGGCCGGTACGTTCTCGTACCGGCCGCCGCCACCGTTGAACCCCGCAACCCCGCAAACCTCAGCGGGACGCGATCAGTCCTGGTTGGTGAGCCGCTCGCCCGAGGACGTGGCGAACACGTGCGTCTCGCCGCCCCGCGGCACGACGTGCAGGACGGAACCCTTCTCCGGGATCGTCCGGCCGCCGACGCGGATGACGATCTCCTTGTCCTCGTCGCCGACCTTCGCGGTGCCGTAGACGTAGCCGTCCGCGCCGAGCTCCTCGACGACGTTGACGGTGACGGCCAGGCCGGCCGGGCCGGACTCCTTGGAGAGCGACTTGGCACCGGACTCACCGGAGTCGATGTCGAAGTGCTCCGGGCGGACACCGACGGTGACCGTGCGGTCACCCTTGTCCGCCGCGGCCTGCACCGCGTCACGCGGCACGTTGACGACCGCGTTGCCGAACATCACACCGCCGTCGGTGATCGGCACCTCGATGAGGTTCATCGCGGGGGAGCCGATGAAGCCGGCGACGAAGAGGTTCGCCGGGCGGTCGTACATGTTGCGCGGGCTGTCGACCTGCTGCAGCAGACCGTCCTTGAGTACCGCCACGCGGTCGCCCATCGTCATGGCCTCGACCTGGTCGTGGGTGACGTAGACGGTGGTGACGCCGAGCCGGCGCTGCAGGCTGGCGATCTGCGTACGGGTCTGCACACGGAGCTTGGCGTCGAGGTTCGACAGCGGCTCGTCCATGAGGAACACCTGCGGCTCACGCACGATCGCGCGGCCCATCGCGACACGCTGCCGCTGACCACCGGAGAGCGCCTTGGGCTTGCGCGCCAGGTACTCGGAGAGGTCCAGGATCTTGGCGGCCTCCTCGACCCGCTTGCGGATCTCGGCCTTGTTGACGCCGGCGATCTTCAGGGCGAAGCCCATGTTGTCGGCGACGGTCATGTGCGGGTACAGCGCGTAGTTCTGGAACACCATCGCGATGTCCCGGTCCTTCGGCGGCAGGTGCGTGACGTCGCGGTCACCGATCCTGATGGTGCCGGCGTTGACGTCCTCGAGCCCCGCGAGCATCCGCAGCGAGGTGGACTTGCCGCAACCCGAGGGCCCGACCAGGACGAGGAACTCGCCGTCCCCGACCTCGATGTCCAGCCCGTCAACCGCGGGCTTGTCGCCACCCGGGTATATGCGGGTCGCCTTGTCGAACGTGACTGTAGCCATAGCTGAGCAGTCCCTTCACCGGCAGGAACGTGCCGGACGATCCGAGTAAAGGAAGGATGTGTGGTCCGCCCGCACCCGCCACGAAGCCGGACACGGACTCCCCGAGACGCTACCTCCCGCATCCCCCCTTGTCACCAGCCCCACCTCCCCTATTTCCCCCCGACCCCCCTCCCCCCGCCCGCTACACTCGTCCCTGCGCCTCCTTAGCTCAGTTGGCCAGAGCACCGCTCTTGTAAAGCGGGGGTCGTCGGTTCGAACCCGACAGGAGGCTCACGCATCAGGGCCAGGTCAGGGGAGCGTTCCCCGAGCCTGGCCCTGTCTCATGATCACGGCCGTGCCACTCACGTGCCAGAAGACTTCGGATCTTCCTCGCCCCGGCTCTTGCGAATCATCTCGCCGAGCGCGCCCGCGATGTGCTGATCACGCTCACTGGTCATGTGCTGGTAGATCAGCGCGGCCCGTGCGGTGTTGTGCCCCATCCGCGTCATGAGTTCCCGGGTGCTCGCCCCGGCGGCCGAGGCCAGGGTGTTGCCGGTGTGGCGCAGATCATGGAAGTGCACGTCAGCCGGGATGCCCGCCGCGTCACGAGCCGCCGTCCAGTCGTCCCGGAAGTTGCTCCGCCGCAGAAGACCGCCCTTCGCGCCCTGGAACACGTGCCCTTCCTGGCCCTTACCAGCGAAGCGCTCAAGATGGCTCAGCACGTCGGGCAGCAGCTCCGCAGGGAAGGCCACCGGTCGCACGCCGGCCGCCGACTTGGGTGCCTTGTCCTTCAGCCTGCCGTTCTGCGTCTCGGACTGCGCACGACGGACCCGCACCGTGCACCGGTCGCTGTCGATGTCGATGTCACGGCGTCGGAGCGCCGCCAGCTCTCCGAAACGGAGCGTGGTGAAGGCCGCCAGGAGCACGAGGAGCCGGTACCGGGGCAGGATCGCATCGGCCACCGCGTACACCTGATCAACCGTCAGCACCGGCCGTTCCGGAACGTCGTACCGGTCAGCCCCCTTGACCCGGCACGGGTTGCGGCGGATCAGCTCATCCTCAACAGCCGTGTTCAGGACCGCGCGCAGGACTTGGTACGCCTTGACCACGGTCGGCTCACCGACCCCGCCGGCCAGCAGCCGAGTACGCCAGGCCCGCACGCGGGACGTGGTGATGTCGGCTACGGTGCCCGCGCCGAAGGTGGGCTTGATGTGCAGCCGGATCACCGACTCGTTCCGCTCCCGAGTCCGGTCGGCGAGCTTGCGATCCCGCAGCCAGGCATCGGCGAAGTCCCCGAAGTTGACCTTCCCCGCGTCAGGGTCCGCCCACTGCCCGCGCGTCAGGTCGGCCTCGATCAGCGAGAGCGCGATCTCCGCATCGGTCTTGGTCGGGTAGGTCTTCTCACCCGGCCGCATCAGGCCCGTGGTGGGGTCGGGATAGCGGATCTGCCAGCGTCCCGAGCGCAGTTGCCGCACGGAGCCGAAGCGTCGCCGATTGCCCTTGGCGTTCGCCATCAGGCCACCGCCCGAAGCTGGCGCACCATCGGCAGGACCGTGTTCGCGGTCACGTAGGCATCCAGCGCGCTCTCCGGGATGCGCACGTGTCGGCCCACCTTGACGAACGTGATCCGCCGTTCCTCGATCAGCCGCCGGGGGAACCGCACCGAGGTCCCGAGGCGTTCGGCCACTTCCTCAACGCTCAACAGGCGATCGGCCATGGTCACCAGTCCTCCCCTTCCTGGTCGTCGAGTTCGGCGCGTGCTTCGCGTGCTGCGGTGCGGCCGGCGGCGAGGTCGCGGTGCATCTGCGTGGCGAGCCAGGACTCACCGGGGGTGTGGCCGTGCCCGGCATACGTCCAGTGCGCCAGGGTCAGCGTGGAGCCCTCCGGTGCGTCGTCCGGGTCGGGCAGGCCCCGTTCCCGGCGTTCCTGGCGAGCCCGGTAGTCCGCCCGCACCTGCCGCAGTGCGCCCAAGGTGGTGGAGTAGTGGCGGGACTTGGTCGAGAAGTGACCCCGGAAGCCGAGCATGTGAGCCCACTGCGCGAGCCTGCGATCCGGATAGTCCGCGTCGAGGTCGAAGCAGGCTTCGATCAGCCGCCGGGCGTGCGCGGGCAGGCCCGGCAGTTTGTCCAGCTCCGGGAGCTCCCCGATCCGGCGGTCAACCGTGCCGGTCGTCTCCGCCGCCTTGGTCGCGTACTTCGCCACATAGGAGGCCACGGCCTGTTCGGTCAGCTCGGCGCCGTCGGTGGCGGTGCTGCCGATCGGCTGCACATCGACCTGTGCCCCCCAGCGCAGCACCACCGCGGGGCGTTCCCCCGCAGCAGGCACCGGCACCGACACCCGGTCGGCAGCAGCCCGGATCGCCTCATCGAGCAGACCGGTACTGGCCCAGACCGGAGGGGCATCCTGCGGGCCGTCGGGCCCGTCCAGGCGCACGATCGCGTGGAAGTGCACCGCTCCGCGCTTCTGGAACTCCGCGACCTTCCCGAACGACACCCGGCACGCGTCACCCAGGGCGGACTGCGTCATGCCCACCCGGGCAGCCAGCTCACGGCGAAGGTAGATCGTGAAGCGCCGCCACAGGTCCCCGGCGTGGTTGTTCCACAGCACCGCGCCCGCGTAGTCGTACGCGCCCGGGTCCAGGGCCGTGCCCAGCTCCGAGGCTCCCTCGCCGTGCTCGACACCGCACCGGCAGCGGCCCGTCGAGGGGCGGTTGTGGACCGGCCCGAACGACGGGGCCGTCAGCGTCGCGAACACCTTCGGATGCGCCCGCACCGTACGCGGTGTGCCCTTGCCCGGATCACCGGTCAGCCCCGCCCGGATCAGGTGGAAGGTGTCACCCGCGTACAGCCAGGCGCAGGAGGGGCAGCGCGAGGCACGCCGGTTGCCGCAGGCCACCCGCAGCCGGCCACCCGGCTCCCCCTCAGTGGAGTACGAGTACAGGACGTTGCCCGAGGCGCGGTCGCGGGTGACCGTCAGGCCCGACAGGTGGATCGGATCGGAGCAGCCGCCGGTCCGGCGGACCTGTTCCTGCCACCGCTCGAACCCAGGGCTGTTGGCCACCCGCAGCAGGTCGGCCATGGTCACCGGATCCGTGCCGACAGCCGCCGCCACGTCAGCGGCAGCAGCGGGGGGCAGCGGGAGTAAGACGGGATGCGGCACGATAGGGAACCCCTTTTCGGGTCGGTTGGATCAGGAAGTGGGTGAGGCGCCCGAGGCGGCGGAAACTTGGCGGTTGAGACCGCCCCGGGAGCTGGCTTTCAGCGGCGTCGGCCACGCCGGGAGTACGCGGGCGGGATCGCGTTGAACGCGTCCTGGCCCTGCTGGAACGAGGCCACGTCAGCCTCGCCGTTGGCGGTTCGGTCGAACTCGCGGGCAATGCGCCGTGCCGCGTTGCGGTCACCGTGCCGCCGGGCGTTGGCGAACTCCCGGCCCAACTCCGCCATCGCGGGATTGGCCGGAGCGGGCGCGGACTTCCGGAACAGGCCCATCACGCACCCGTCCCCACCCGCGTACGCAGTCGCGCAACCTGGGCCACCAGACGGGCGGCAGCGCGAGCGTTCAGCCGGGGCGTGTCACCGGGAGTGCGCTCTTCCAGGCCCGTGCCGGTGCAGGACTCGCAGAAGATCGACAGCGAGTCCTCATCGGCCCACCCGGTACCGTCACAGCGGTAGCACTCGCCCCACGGGCGGGACGTCAGCAGGCGCAGGCAGTCAGCAGGGTCCGCGCAGAACGCGTCACCGCAGGACGGGCATCCCCGACCCGAGCGCACCAGCCGCAACGGCTCAGTACGAGCGACAGGTAACGCGATGACCGGATTGGGCGCGACCACAGGCATGATGGAACTCCCTTGAGAGAGGGGCGGGAGCGGCGGTCTGCTTGGCGGTAGGACGCCGCTCCCTGCATGTCCGAACTACTGCATAGGCTAGCGGTGGCCTAGGCCACTGTCCACTGATTCGGGAAATGAAAAAAGGGGCGACAGCTCGCCCCTCTCGTTTTCAGCCGATTTGACCTACCTCACGTGCTGGCGATCGTGTAATCGTAGGAGGACCATCGGTCGGCAAGCGCAACGGACTCGCCATACTCCAGCACTTCACCTTCCGTGTCGTAGATCCAATTCCGGCCGGCGAGAACCGCAGTTCCCTCCGAGACGCCGAGAGTCTCTGCGTCGTCTTGCGTGGCAGGTCGTGCGGCGACTTGATCGCGACCGGTTGAGAACTTACGACCTGTCGTTGCCTCGATGTATCCCGGCGTACCTTCGGTCAGTCGCTCTCTAACGAGGAGCTTCGGAGAAGACTCCGCAAGGCTTCCCGCGAACCACGACGTAGACGTCGAGACGGGGGAGTCATCGCGATAGGTGATCCGCTGACGCCGGATGACCTGAGATCCCGAAGGGACTCCGAGAGAGGCTGCGACGCCTTCCGGAGCCTGCACGAGTTCTGTGGATACGATCTTGGCATGCTCGTTGGGCGGGTAGATCCGACCTGTCCGGCGCATGGAGGCCACACGATCGCGCGCAGAGCGGCCGACGGTTGTTTGCTCGCTCACCACCGTACCCACGCCCTGGATCGAGTCGACCAACCCTTCGGCCCGTAGAGCAGCGAGAACCTTTGTGGCGGTCGCGCGTGAGACTGACCACTCAGAACTGATCTGGCGCTCAGACGGAACTACGTCGCCCGCGTTCAGCGTACCTTCAGCGATCTGTGCCCTAATTGCCTGCAAGATCTGCAAATACGGCGGGAGCGCCCTCTCAATCTGCGGTGCCACGGTTCACCTTCCCTTGGATTCTGCCGCCTGTGGACTAGGCCACCAGCAACCATAGCGTCTGCCGCGCCTTCATGCGAACAGGTTGCCTTGGACCTCGAACCGTTGGCGGTTACGGGTTTCCCTACCTCATCAAGGCTCCCGGCTCCGCTGGCGCTCCGCCGGGCGCGCGTCCGGCGCCCGGCCGCGCCGTCGCTCCTGTCTCCGCCCCGCTCGGCCCGGCCAGCGCCTCGCGCGCACGCGGGAGGCCCAGGGCATCGGCATGAATCCGCAAACACCAGGCTCAGGTCAGGGCTTGCCTCCGGCGGGGGCGCTCAGGCTTCCAGGATGGACCCGACCCGCCGGCGTCTGCCCGTTCATCGTGGCGAGCGAGGGAGCTTCCATCCCACCTGCCATCGACCCGGGCAAGCCGAGCAGTCGCGGCCCAGGGCGTCAAGGTCGTTCGTACAGTGGCGCGCTCCACCTTGACGCCCTGAACCACGCCCGCTCCACAGGAGTGCGGGCCGACGGCAGACGGGATGGAAGCGGGGGAGGGGTGGTTGAGGTAGGCGAAGAGGGTAGCGGAGTCGTGCCACAAGCGCGCCAGATCGAGCGGGGAGTCACGGGGAACGGCGGCGAGCCGCAGCCAAAGGCTTCGGCGATGCCCAATCAGGCAAAGGCACAGGTCAGCGACCCCATTTGCAAGCCTCTCTTGTAAAGCGGGGGTCGTCGGTTCGAACCCGACAGGGGGCTCTTTTTCTCACGCCGGATGACCTGCAGTTTCGGTCGTCTGGCCACCTCTCCGTCGGCCTCGGACCCCTCGTCCGGGGCGTTCTGCGTGAGCGATGCGTGATTCGACGCGCACTGCCCGGGCGACATGCTGCCGAGCGAGAACACCGACCTCGTCTCGCCGTCGAACCCGGAGAACGACTGGGTGGGCAAGGTCAGGGACTACCCCACGATGGGAATCCCGCTGTAGCTCGTGGTCGACGCCAGGTTGAAGACCATCACGCTCTTCAGCCACCCCTACGGCCGTAAGTACCACCGCCGCGAGGACGCCGACTTTGGTGAAAGCCTCCGCATCCCGGAACCGTTCGCCTTCGTCCTGGACACCGCGACGCTGTTGCTCGATTCCTGAAGCCTCAGGCGTTCATGTGGGCTGTTGGCCGAGCGCGGATTCAGCACGCCTGGGCCGGTGAACCGATGCGAACCGACGGCAACCGGTGAACGGTGTTTGCCTGGTCAATGGGTCATCCCATCGCATCGCCGCAGGTCACCGCCTCGCCCCGGGGGAACTTGTAAGGCGGGGGTCGTCGGTTCGAGCCCCACAGGGCGCACCTCGCGTTTCCCGGGGCGGCGTGAAGGCTGCTGGTTCGCAGGTGGTCCGTGGGGCGTTTTCCGTTGGGGGGGGAGGGGTTGCCGTCTCGTGGGGGTTTCATTGCCCGGGCTTGGGGATTTGGCTGTCAAGATCGGGCGCGCCAACTCCACGGTGCCGGTTGTTTACCGTGGGTCACGGTTGGGGTGGGGGCGGCTCAGCCGCGGAATTGGATGCTGTGGAGGGGGAGGCCGGCATGGGGAGAACTGTGACGACGGGGCGCGGTGGGGTTGTGGAGGGGGCGGCCCGAGAGGCTGCGCGGGGGAAGAATCCGCTTAATGGGGTGCGGGCTGCCGGGTCGGGGACGGCTTATTTGCGGGCCGGGGTTGAGGGGGTGCTGCCCGTTGAAGGCGGGGACGTGGTGGTGGAACTGGCGCCGGCCGGGGCGCGGTTCGCGGGGGCGGTGATCGATCTCGTGGTCGCGGCGGTCAGTCTGGCGGTGCCGGCGCTTGCCGCGTCGGGGCTGCAGAGCGTGATCGATCCGGACAGCAACGGGTACTTCGTGCTCGGGGTCTGGCTGCTCGGCTACGTCTGGCTGACGTTCTACGGCGCGGCCTGCGTGGCGCTCTGGGGCGGGACGCCGGGGCTGCTGCTGACCGGGCTGCGTGTCGCGCGGGTCTGGGACGGCTACGAGCGGCCGACCTGGGCGCAGGCACTGCGCCGGGCCCGGTTCCTGGCGGCGATGGCCTGGCTGATTCCGCTGGTGAACGTCGTGGTCGTGCTCGTCCGGCTCGGGAACGTGGCCAAGGAGCGCCCGTACCACCACAGTTCGTTCGACACGATCGCCGGCACGGTCGTGATCCGCCGCCGGCCCCCGACCCCGGTCGGCGCGGTCTAGGGCGCGGCCGTCCAGGTGCGGATCTGGTCGTGCTCGGCGAGGTCCTTGAAGAACTGCTGACGCGACCAGTCGGCGATGTCGCCGATGACGATGAGGCGGCGCCGGGCCCGGGTGACCGCGACGTTCAGCAGATTGGGCTTCGCGGACGCCCAGTTGCGGGAACCCACCTGGCCGGAACCGGTGCCGAGGACGAGGATCACGATGTCCGCCTCCTTGCCCTGCGTGGTGTGGACCGTCCCGTAGCGCCGCGGGTCGAGGTATTTGCCCGCCACCCTGCCGATGCCGTTGACGACGTCGCGGAACGGGCTGACGACGAACACCGACTCGTTGAGGCGGCGGGTCAGCTCCCTGGCGACGTCGTCACCGGTCGGGCCCTGGCCGAGCGGCCCGTCCGTGCCGAGCAGGCCGTCCACGCCGCCCAACTCGTCGGCCCCGTCCGCCTGTTCCTCCTCGATCACCGCCATGACGCGCCGCCGGATCAGCTCCAGGGACTGCTCCAGCGCCCTGCCCTCCTGCGGGTTCCACTTGTCCTCGCCCGGCACGGAGTCCACGTTCATCCAGACGCTCCACTGGGC
This sequence comes from Streptomyces sp. CA-111067, assembly GCF_050956065.1. Taxonomy (NCBI): domain Bacteria; kingdom Bacillati; phylum Actinomycetota; class Actinomycetes; order Kitasatosporales; family Streptomycetaceae; genus Streptomyces; species Streptomyces sp. CA-111067. The sequence goes on from NZ_CP192103.1 coordinate 5,224,265, forward strand.
GAGTGGGAACGCGTCCTGGTCGCGGGTGACGCCGTAGACCATCATCCCGTCGTAGGCGATCTTGTTGCTGACGTCGAACATCAGCCGGTCGCAGCGGCGGTGCACCCGTAGCGGCGAGCCGAGCCAGACGTGTTCGCCGTCCTCCTGGCTCAGCCAGGTCCCGTACGGGTTGAGCCGGTCGGCCAGGGTCTGGACGGAGGACGCGGCCGGGGCCCAGCGGCGGTCCACCGAGAAGTGCGCCGCCAGCCGCCGCTGGCCGGTCCACGGCAGGGTGACGACGGGTTCGAGTTGCAGCGGATCGCCGACGATCACGGCGCGCCGCGACCTCCACAGCGCGCCCACCACCTCCTGCGGCGCGGCCTGCCCCGCCTCGTCGACGAAGAGCCAGCCCAGCGCCTCGCCGCCCAGCCGGTCGAACATCCGCCCCATCGACGCGAACGTCGTCGACACCACCGGCACCACCAGGAACAGCATCTGCCAGGCGGCCAGCACGGTCTTCGCGGGAAGTTCGGCCGGCGCGGCGCCCTTGACCACGTCCATCGCGGCCTGGAGGTTCTTGCGCATACGGTCGGGGGCCGTCGCGAGCAGCGCGCGGTGCAGGTCGAGGGCCGCGAGGAAGAGTTCGGCGCGGGCCTCCGCGAACTCCGGGTCCATCCAGGGCGCCGACAGCTCCCGCGTCTCCATCGCCTCGCGGTCAGCGGAGTCGGCCTGCCACTCCGGCCCCGGCACCGAAGCGCCCCACCGCTCCCTGGCGGCGGCGATCCGGCGGTTCTCGGCCTCCCGCTCGCGGCGTCTGCGGTCCGCCTGCTGCCCGGCGTCGGCGGCGGTCGCGGCCTGCCGGTCGCGAAGCTGCTCGCACTGGGCGAGCGCCTCCTCGCGGCGCCGGACGGCGACCAGCGCCTCGTCCAACTGCATCTGCGCGGCGCGGAGTTCGGTACCCGCGGTGGCGCGCGCGGACTCCACGGACGCGAGACGGGCGTCCACGGTTGCGAGGGCCGCGACCAACGGGGCACGGCCGGACTCCCAGCGCCGCATGGCCTCGCGGACGAACACCCGCTTGACGAGGCCGGGTTTGCCGGCGTCGTACGTGCGCAGGGCCGCCTCCCGTGCCCTGACGTGCTCCATCCCGTCGCGCGCCGCGCCCTCGGCCAGGTCGCGCCGGGCCTGCGCCGCAGACAATTCCCCCTGGCGCCGGGCCTGTTCGGCCCTGCTGTCGGCGACCGCGGCCTCCGCGCGCCCCAACTCCTCCCCGAGCCGCAGGACGACGGCGTACGCGTCGGACTCGCGCGCCAGCATGTCGTCCAGGAGGGCATCCGGGCCCGCCGTCCGCGCGGTGAGGTCGGCGATCTCCTGCCGTTCCGCGGCGAGTTCGTGGACCTTGCCGCGGGCTCGGGTGAAGCGGCGGACGGCGTCCTTCCATGTCTCCCGTCCCAGCGGCGGTTCTTGGACGGTGCCGGCCGCGCCGCCGCCGGCGGAGGTCGACGTGCCGGTGCTCCCGGGGGTGGCGGCGACGTGGTCGATCTGACGTTGCAGCATCTTCTGGAGGCCCAGCGGCGGCGGTGGGGTGCCGGTCGCACGCCCGCCGGAGCCGGAGCCGGAGGTCGAACCCGGGCCCGAACCCGAACCCGAACCCGTTCCCGAACTCGGCCCGGAACCCGCCGACTTCGGAGCCTCGCCCCACCAGAACCGCTGGACGAAGTCGGAACGGTTGCTCCGCCGTCCGAGGCGCGCGGCGACGGCGCCCCAGGCGTCACCGTCGAGCAGGATGCCGGCCGGCCCCGACAGGTAGTCGGCTCGCTGCTTCCACGTCTCGCCGATCGCGTGGGCCCCGGGCACCTCAAGTGTCACGTTCTCCACCGCCCCGTTGTTGGACGAGGCGATCACCATCTCGAAGCCGGTGAGCGCGGGTATCAGGGGGTGGATGGTGCGCGGGTACTGCTTGCCCGCGATCTCCTCCGTACGCCAGAACAACGGTGTGCGGGCGAAGGCGTCCTCCGGGCGGGCCAGCGCCGCCAGTTGTTCGGCCCGCCTGACGACGACGGCCGCGATCAGGTCGCGCAGCATGGTCGTCTTGCCGGTGCCCGGCGGCCCGTTCACGGCGTAGATGCCGCGCCCCTCGCCGCCGCGGCGCCCGTCACCGCCGACCCGCCCGTCACCGCCGACGCGCCCCTCGTCGGCCCCGAGCGTCTCCAGGATGCGGTTGACCGCGAACTGCTGGCTGAGGACGAGCGGCTTGTCGTTGTCGGCGGGCCACCGCCCCAGCGGCATGCTCGTCGGCTGGACGTGCTGGAGGACGGTCTCGGGTGCGCGCCGTACGTCGTGGCGGGGCAGCGCGTCCAGTTCCGACTCGGCCCGCAGGTAGTCCAGCAGGGCGGCACCGGCCTGGCCCGACTCGAGCTCGTCGGCGACCCGCTTGAGGTCGTCGGCGTAGAAGCTGTTGAGGAAGGTGTCGCCGGCCGACTCGTCGGCGTGCTTGGCCGATACCAGGTAGCTCTTGACGCGGATCGCGTCCGGCGCGAGTGCGGCGGCCACGCCCAACTGCTCGGCCACCCAGCGGGTGATCGCCGCCAGGTCGTACACGTCGAGGACCTTCGTGCCGACCTCGGGCGGCGGCCCCTCCGGGTCCTCCAGGTCCTCGGGGCTCTCCTCGCGCTGGTCGGCCGGTTCCGCCTCGTCCGTCGCCGCCTCGTCCGTCTCCGGCTCCGCGCCGCCGCCGGCGTCCGCGTCCGTCCCCTGCCCGGAGAGCCGGGCGGCGATGGCGTCGACCAGCTCGCCGCCCACGTCCTCGACCATCCGCGCGGCGACGGCTCCCACCCCGGGCCCGAGCGCCGTGCCGACCGCGGCGGACGCCGCTCCCAGCCCGCTCTTCGCGGCGGTGACGGCCAGCCTCGACATGAGTCCCGCGACGGGACCGAGCGGTGACGAGGACGCCTCCGCGCCGGACGACGGCCGGCGCTCGACGTCGATCTTCCCGTCACCGAGGTCCAGCAGGCTCTGGAGGAGCTGCGTGCCCTCCTCCGCGAAACCGGTCAGCCACCGGCTGTCCTGCGGGCCCAGGACCAGGGTGTGGCCCACGGCCCAGGCGCAGGACGACAGCGTGGCGCTGTCCTTGACCAGCAGCCCCTCGTCGTTCACGGTGAAGGAGAGCAGGGCGCTGTCGCCGCCGACGCGGCCGTCGAAGTCCTGCTCGTTCTCCGGGGCGCGGAACGCGTCCAGCAGGACGTCACGCACCTTGGCGATGGAGAAGATGCCGGCGTAAACGGTGTGCTGCCAGACGAGGTTGGGACGGATCCGCTCCCGGCCCACCGACGACCCGGGCTCCCACGGGAGCGGCCGGTTCGCCGCGACGGGGAACATCCGCTTCTTCGCGTTGACCGGATCCACCTTGGGCGGGCTGAAGTACTCCACCGCCCGCCAGAAGCGCAGGATCTCCGCTCGGCGCCGCCGTTCCGCAACCAACTCTCTGCCGGCCCCCATCCACTCCCCTGAGATCGTCGGTCCGGGGCACCGTAACAGCCGGACGGCAGGGGGATGGGGCGAGTGCTGTTCTTTCCGGCCAGGGTCCGGCTTTCCGGCCAGAGTCCGGCCTTCAGGCCAGGGCGCGGACCTTCAGGCCAGGGCCCGGCCGCCCCTGTGCGGGGGACCGGGCCGTCGGCGGGGAGCAGGGGGCGGGGCTACTTCTTTCCCGTCACGCCGTCCGGGGTGACGGCGAGGACCTTGTTCCAGGCGGGGGCCGTGGCGATCGAGGCCAGGCGGGCGGCGGTCAGGGGCGGGTTGGGGCGGCTGGCGGGGACGTCCTTCTCGGAGGGGGCGTTCCACTCGCTGACGGAGACCTGCGCGCCGTCCTGGTGGCGGTACTCGGCCATCCACTCCTTGGTGTTGTTGCGGTGGTCGGAGTACTCCCAGCCCTTCCAGATGGTGAGGGTGCCGCCGTGGACGGTGGTCTGCCGGCAGTAGTCACCCGCGGCGTGGGCGGCCGCGCAGTTCTGCGGCACGTCGCTCTGCGTCTGGAGGACGACGCTGACCTCGGCCGGGCCGTGGCCGTCGTCGAAGACCAACTGGGCGTACGGGGCGGTGTCTTCGGTGCCGCGGCCCAGGCGATCGGAGATCTTGCCGTGCGGGAGCATCGAGACCAGGAGGTTCTCCACCTGGCGCGCGGTGTACGAGGGGGCGGAGGCGGTGGAGGCCACCGACGCGGTGTTCTGCAGGGCCGGGGCGGCGACCCCGGTGGTGGTCCCGGTCGCCGCGGTGTGGCCGGCGCCGTTGCCTGAGGTCGCCGCGAGCAGGCCGCCGCCGCCGGCCAGGGCCAGTACGGCAACACCCGCGGTGACGGCGGCGGTACGGCGGCGGCGCAGGGTGCGGCCGCGGGCGAAGCCGGCCGACATCAGGGCGCGGCGGTCGGCGGGCGCGAGGTCGTCGGCGACGCGGTGCAGGGCGTCGGCGAAGGCCGCGGCCTCGGTGGAGTCGGGGGAGGCGGGGGTGTCTTCAGGGGGAAAGGGCATGGCGGATCGCGGTCTCCTTCGTCGATGTCGGATGTCGGATGTCGGATGTCGGATGTCGGGTTTCGGGTGTCGGCGCTTTGCGCGAGAGCGGCGGTGGCGGTGGTGATCGTGGCGGTGGCCGTCGCGGTCGAACGGGCGCTGCTGGTGCGGTGGTTGAGCCGGCGCTTCAGCCGGTGATGAGGTCAGCGTGGCTGCCGTTCAGGTGCCGGCGGAGCTGGGCGAGCGCGCGGGTGGACCGGGTGCGTACCGCGCCCGCGCTGGCCCGCATGATCGCGGCGGTCTCCTCGACACTGCGGTCCTCCCAGTAGCGCAGGATCAGCACCGCGCGGTCCTTGGGACCGAGCACGGCCAGCGCCGCCAGCAGGGCCACACGTAACGTGGCGTCCTCCCCGGCGTCGCGGACCACGCGATCGGGCAGCTCGGCCGCCGGACGCTCCTGGTTGCTCTGCCGCCGCTGATGGCTGAGGAACACCCGCACCAGCGTCGTCTGCGCGTAGCCGGCCGGATTGTCGACCTCGCTCATCCGGTTCCACGCCAAGTACAGGCGCCCGAGCGTCTCCTGGACGAGATCCTCGGCCAGATAGGTGTCCCCGCCGGTCAGCAGACACGCGGACCGAAAAAGGTGCCCCGTCCGCGCCGCCGCGAACTCGTGATAACCCTGAACCGCCGCCCCACGCATCCCGGCCCGCTCCTCCCGTCGCCCACACTCCATTGACGCGACGGGAGCCCGGAAACGTTACAGACAATCGAGCGCCGCGCCATTCCGCCCGGCGCCGGGTCCCCGCCGCGAGCGGCGCGGGCCCTGACCGGGCACGTCGCCGTTACGCTTGGAGACCGGTCGGTTCGCTCACGGGAGGCACAGCAGCGTGGATCCGCAGCGCTTCGCACTCCTCGACGAGGCCCGCAGGAGTCTGCCCGACGGGTTCAAGGCGGAGATCTCTGGCGACACCATTGTCATGACCGTCGGACCATCCGGCGTTCACCAACGCAATCTCCTGAAGGTGCGGCGCCAGTTCGACGCGCACTGCCCGGGCGAACTGCTGCCGAGCGAGAACACCGACCTCGTCTCTCCCGGCGTGGGCAAGAGCCGGAATCCCGACCTGACCTACCTGCCGGCCGGCGTCCTGGAGACCACGGACAACCAGGTCCCCGCCGAGACCGCGGCCATCGCCGTCGAGCTGGTGTCACCTTCGAACCCGGAGAACGACTGGGTGGGCAAGGTCAGGGACTACCCCACGATGGGAATCCCGCTGTACCTGGTGGTCGAGGCCCGGTTGAAGACCGTCACGCTCTTCAGCCACCCCGACGGACGTAAGTACCACCGCCGCGAGGACGCCGACTTCGGTGAGAGCCTCCGCGTCCCCGAACCGTTCGGCTTCGACCTGGACACCGCGACGCTGCTGCCCTACTCCTGAATCCTTTACCGCTGCCCCCGGCAAGAGGTGGCGGAGGCAAGCGAATCGGCCCCCTGGCCGTCATCACCGGTCAGGGGGCCGAATCGTGTCTGCTCAGTGGCAGTGGCAGTGGCAGTGGCAGTGGCAGTGGCAGTGGCAGCGGTAGTGGTAGCCGCAGCCGCAGTGGGTCAGCCGCAGTTGGTCTGCCACCTGCTGAAACTGGCGGTGCCGATGCTGCCCCACCAGTTCATGCACGTTGCCCTGCCGGGCTCGTACAGGGGGCCGGCGTAGAAGCTGTAGTCGCCGTCGTCGTTGTTGTTGCGGATCTCGTCGTTGGCGATGCCGAGGCTCATCGGCACCGGGGTGCCGGGGACGTTGCGGATCTCCACGACGCAGTTCAGGCCGGTGGTCGCGTTCCATGTCAGGTAGGCCATGCCGACCGTTCCGACGGGTGCGGAGTTGACGACTTTGTAGCCCGCGCCGCAGACGCCGTTGTACGGGGCCGGCGCCGCGGAGGCTTTCGCCACCGGGGACGTCTTCGGCGTTGCCGCTGACGCTCCCGGCGCCGCCACCCCCAGTGCGACGACGCCGGCCGCGGCCACCGCCGCCGCACCCATCAGACGGCCCGTTCGGCGCGTGACCCGGTTTCCACGATCCATCATGTTCTCCCCCTCGAATCACCATGGTTGGTCGTGCACCAGGTCAGACCCGCCGGCCCCACAGGACGTTGTAGGTCCCACTGCCACAGGACCGTCCCGTTTGTCACGCGGGTGTATCAGCCCGGCGTCCACTGCTGGAGGGATCGCGCAGGTCAGTCGGCGGTCCGCGCCACGAGCTGGGTGGGGTTGACGAAGCGCAGCGCGACGAGGAGGAGGACGGCCATCGAGCCGGTGTAGATGACGGCCATCGCGTCGATGGACTGCGGGCTGCGGATGCCGGCCGAGAACACGGCCGAGAACAGCGACACGACGAGGGTCTGGCTGTCGGGGCCCGAGGTGAGGAACGTCAGCTCGAACATGCCGAACGTGCGGACCAGCACGAGGATGCCCGCCGCGAGCATCCCGGGCAGCAGCAGCGGGCCGAGGATGCGCAGCAGGACGGCCCGGGTCGGCGCCCCGCACATGCGCGCGGCGGCCTCCAGCCGGGGGTCGATCTGCTCGATGAACGGCGTCATCGTGAAGATGACGAAGGGGATGGACGGGACGAGGTTGGCGATGATGACGCCGGTGAGCGTGCCCGCCAGGTGGACCTTGTACAGGACGGTGGCCAGCGGGATGCCGTACGCGATCGGCGGCACCAGGATCGGCAGCACGAACAGGGTGGTGACCGCGCGCTTACCGGGGAAGTCGCGGCGGGCCAGCGCGTAGGAGGCGGGCACCGCCAGGATCAGCGACAACGCGACGACCAGCACGCTGACTTCGACGGTGACCCACATGACCTGGCCGAGGTTGAACTCCGACCAGGCCTTGCTGTACCAGGTGGTGGTGTAGCCGTGCGGTGCCCAGCCGGAGAACCAGGTGCGGCCGAAGGAGTTCAGGACGACCGAGCCGATCACGCCGAGCATGGCCAGGAAGAAGACGGCCAGGGCGGCCCAGACCAGCCAGGCCCCGGGGCGCAGCGTGATGCTCCGCCGCCGGCCGGGGGGCCCGCTCGGACGTCCGCCCGAACTCCCCTCCGTGAAAGCAGACTTGGTGGTCGCCGTGGGGCTGCTGTAGGTCATCCCTTGCCTCCGGTCGAGCCGCGGTAGAGGCGCGAGCGCAGCGCCAGCGTGAGGCCGATGACGGCGAGCATGAGCGCGGTCATCACCATCGCGATCGCCGAGCCCTGCGAGTAGTTGAAGTGCTCCAGCGCGGTCTCGTACGCCTCGACGGAGATGACGTGCGTGCTGCCGTCGGGATCGCCGACCATCATCGCGGACGGGAACACCGCGAAGGCCAGCACGAACGTGAGCACGAACGTGGTCATCAGGCCGGGCAGCAGCAGCGGGAACGTGATGTGCCGGAACCGCTGCCGCCAGTCCGCGCCCAGCGTCGCGGCGGCGCTCTCCAGCGCGGGGTGGATGCCGGACAGGTAGGAGTGGGTGAGCAGGAACGCGAACGGGAAGCCGCTGATGATCAGCGACAGCAGAACGCCCCAGTAGTTGTACGTGAGTTTGACCGGTGAGTCCGTCAAGTGCAGGGCGTGCAGCGTCTGGTTGAACCAGCCGACCGGGCCGAAGAACTCCAGGATGCCTTCGGCGGTCAGCACCGTGCCCAGCGTGATCGGGACGACGAGCAGCGCCAGCAGCAGCCGCTTGCCGCGGAAGTCGCGGCGCATCCGGTACGAGATCGGCACGGCCGCGCCGACGTTGATCAGGGCGGCGGGCACGGCCAGTTTGAAGGTGATGCCGATCGAGCCGACGGCGAAGGAGCTGCCGAAGAAGGCCCGGTAGGAGCCGAAGAAGCCGCCCTTCTCCGGCTGGAAGGAGATCTGCAAGCCGTAGAGGAACGGGTAGCAGAACAGCACGATCACCGCGAGCAGCCCGGGCAGCAGCAGCAACAGGGTGCGGTCCACGCCCCGTTCGGCCAGCCGGTGCCGCAACGCGGTACGTTCCCGGGCCGGATGAGCCGGCGGCGGGGCCGGTGGCGGGGCGGGCGGCGTGACGGTACCGGTCATGCCGACCCCTCCTGCTCCGGCGGGTTGCCGGGGTAGACCAGCGCCCGGTCGGCGGGGACGGTCAACGACAGGGCGTCGTGCGGGCGGACGTGGCCGGCGGTGGTGAAGTGGATGCGGTCGCCGGCGCCGGTGACGGCCTCCACGTGCAGCTCCCGCCCGTGGTACTCGACGATCTCCGCGACGGCCTGTACGTCGGCCCGCTCGTCGCCTTCCGCGAGGTGGAAGTCCTCCGGGCGGATCGCGACCACCACCGGCTCACCGGCGGCCGGTGCCCGGTCGCCGACCGGGGTGCCGCGGAACGTGAGCCCGCGCCCGGTGGCGACCACCCCGTCACCCCGGCCGCCTTTGGCGAGCAGACCCTCGCCCTCGTCGCTTTTGGCGAGCACACCCTCGCCGTCGTCGTCCGGTGCGACCTGGAGGTGGAGCAGGTTGCGGTAGCCCATGAACGCGGCCACATGCGGATTGGCCGGGTGCTCGTACAGCTCCGCGGGAGTGCCGATCTGGCTGACCCGCCCCTCGTGCAGCACCACCAGGCGGTCGGCCAGCGACAGCGCCTCCTCCTGGTCGTGCGTCACGTAGAGCGTGGTGAGGCCGAACTGCTGGTGGATCCGCCGGATCTCGGTCCGCATCTCCAGCCGCAGCGCCGCGTCCAGGTTCGACAGCGGCTCGTCCATCAGCACCAGCGGCGGTTCCAACACGATGGCCCGGGCGATCGCGACCCGCTGCTGCTGGCCGCCGGACAACTGCCCCGGGTGCTTTCCGGCCTGCCCGGACAGCCGCACCAGCCGCAGCACCTCCTCCACCCGCCGTTCGACCTCCGCCTTCGGGAGCTTCCGCATCTTCAGGCCGAACGCGATGTTGGCCCGCACGGTCAGGTGCGGGAACAGGGCGTAGTTCTGGAAGACCATGCCGAAGCCGCGCTTCTCCGGCGGCAGCGTGTCGATCCGCCGCCCGTCCAAGGTGATCCGCCCGCCGGTGAGCGGCAGCAGTCCCGCCAGGCAGTTCAACGCCGTGGTCTTCCCGCACCCCGAGGGCCCGAGCAGCGCGACGAACTCGCCGCCGTGCACGGTCAGATCGAGCGGATACAGCGCGGTCAGCGCGCCGTAGTCGCGGGTGACGCCCTCCAACCGCAGCTCACCCACCTGCGAGTCGGGCCGCCCGCCCGGAGGCTGCTTCTTGTCCAGGGTCGTATCGGTCATGGCGGACACCGCACTCACTTCGTCGATCCGATCCGGCGGTCCCACAGGTCGAACGCGGTGACCTGGGCGGTGGCCGGCAGCGAGTTCTTGATCGGGAACTGCTTGATCCAGCCGTCGAACTCGGGCTCGCCGAACTTCGACATCACGTTCTGCGAGGACGCCGGGGCCTTGCTCAGCGGCACGTCCTTGACCGCGGGGCCGGGGTAGAAGTAGCCCTCGTCGTAGGCGAACGCCTGCTGCTCGGGGGTCAGCATCCACGCCAACAGCCGCAGGACGGCGGTCAGTTCATCGGTCGAGACGCCCTTGGGAATCACCCCGTACTGCGCGTCCGACACCCACGTGAACGAGGAGAACTTCGCGACCTTCATTCCCGGCGGCACCGTCCCCAGCGCCCGCGGGTTGATGTACCAGCCCGTCGTCGAGGCGATCATGTGCACCGTGCCGGCCGCGAGGTTCTTCATCACCGCGCTCGTACCGGCCGGATACGAGTCGACGTGCTTGTTGAGCTCGGTCAGATACGCCCACGTCTTCGACCAGCCGTTGGTCGGATCCGTCGGGTCGGAATCGCCCAGCAGGTAGGGCAGGCCCATCAAGAACGTCCGCCCGGGGCCGGAGTTGGCCGGCCGCGCGTACTGGAACTTGCCCCCGTTGGCCTTCGCCCAGTCCAGCAGCGCGTCGGTCGTCGCCGGCGGGGTGGGGACCTTGGCCGGGTCGTACTCCAGCAGCGGCCCGGACGGGTACCACACCAGCTCGATGCCCTGGTCCTGCGCCAGCGACGCCATCGAGGCCGCGCCCGGCTGGTAGTTGGCCATCAGGCCGGGGAAGAACGTGTCGTAGTACGGCTTCAGCCCGTACCACAGGCCCTTCTGGATTCCGGCCGCCAGACCGTCCGTCCCGGTCAGCACCAGATGGATCTGCACGTTCCCGGCCTGCTGCTGCGCCTGCACCTTCGACGCCAGCTGCGGCGCCGTTCCCGTGCTGTACGTGACGTGCGAGACGACCTCGGGGTGCGCGGACTTGAACGCCTCGATCATCGGCTTGGTCAGGGCCAGATTCCCGGCCACGTCAAGGACGTTGAGCGTCACCGCCTTGCCTGGCGTGCTGCCGAGCGAGGTCGGCGCGCTGGAGGTGCCGGCGCCGTCGTGGCTGCTCGGCGCCGAACACGCGGCGAGCACCGGAACGGCCGCCGCGCCCGCCGCGAGCGTGGACAGCACCCGGCGACGCGACGGAACGGGAACACTCGATCTGCTTCCAGTTATCTCGGGCATGACAAATATGGCCCTTCGTTGGTGTGACGACGAACGCAGAGGTCGGAGAGAAGGGAGGGGGGACCGGTTCAGCGGGGGTCGGGCAGCGGATCGCGACCCGGCGCGGCGAGGAAGTCGAAGTCGCAGCCCTGGTCGGCCTGCGTGACGTGCGCGGCATACAGAGAGCCGTAGCCGCGGGTGAACGCCGGTTCCGGTGCCGTCCAGGCGAGCCGGCGGCTCTCCAACTCGCTCGGGGCAACGTTCAGTTGGAGCATCCGGCGCTCCACGTCGAGGGTGATCGGGTCGCCGGTGCGGACCAGTGCCAGCGGGCCGCCCGCGTACGACTCGGGGGAGATGTGCAGCACGCAGGTGCCGTAACTGGTGCCGCTCATACGGGCGTCGGAGATCCGCACCAGGTCGGTGACGCCCTTCTCCAGCAGGTAGGCGGGGATGGGCAGCATGCCGTGCTCCGGCATGCCGGGGCCGCCGAGCGGGCCCGCGCCGCGCAGCACCAGTACGGTGTCCGCGGTGATGCCGAGGGCCGGGTCGTCGATGTTCCTGCGCAGCTCGGCGTAGGAGTCGAAGACGACCGCGGGGCCGGTGTGCCGCAGCAGCGCCGGGGTGGCGGCGAGGTGTTTGATCACGGCGCCGTCCGGCGCGAGGTTGCCGTGCAGCACGGCGACGCCGCCCTCGGGGGAGACGGGGCTGTCCCGGGCGCGGATGGCCGGCCCGGTGATCTCGGCGCCGGCGAAGTAGCCGGCGAACGAGTGGCCGGCGACGGTGATCCGGTCCGGGTGCAGCGCCCCCGGGACCTCGTCCAACTGCCGCAGCAGCGCCGGGAGTCCGCCCGCGTAGTAGAAGTCCTCCATCAGGTGGGCGCCGACCGGGCGGACGTCCGCGAGCACCGGGATGCGGCGGCCGAGGGCGTCGAAGTCCGCCAGGCGCAAAAGGACTTGGAGCCGTCCGGCCATCGCGATCAGGTGGATCAGCGCGTTGGTGGAGCCGCCGAGCGCGAGGACGGTCGCGGCGGCGTCCTCGAACGCCTCCCGGGTCATCACCGCGGCCGGGGTGACGTCCTCCTCGACCAGGCCGACGATCCGCCGGCCCGCGGCCGCCGCCATCCGGTGGTGCGCGGAATCGACCGCGGGGATGGCGGAGGAACCCGGCAGCGCCATGCCCAGCGCCTCGGCGGCGGCGGTCATCGTGGACGCGGTGCCCATGGTCATGCAGTGGCCGGGCGACCGGGCCAGGCCGCACTCCACCTCGGCCATCTCGCAGGCGCCGATCCGCCCGGCCCGGTACTCGTCCCAGTACGCCCACAGGTCGGTGCCGCTGCCGAGCGGCTTCCCGCGGTGGTGGCCGCGCAGCATCGGCCCCGAAGGCACCACCAGGGCAGGGAGGTTGGCGCTCGCGGCGCCCATGAGCAGCGCCGGAACGGTCTTGTCGCAGCCGCCCATCAGCACCGCGCCGTCCACCGGGTAGGAGCGCAGCAGCTCCTCGGTCTCCATCGACAGCAGGTTGCGGTAGAGCATGGGCGTGGGCTTCTGGAACGTCTCGGAGAGCGTCGCGACGGGGAACTCCAGCGGGAAGCCGCCGGCCTGCCACACACCGCGTTTGACCTGCTCGGCGCGCTCACGCAGGTGCATGTGGCAGGGGTTGATTTCGGACCAGGTGTTGAGGATCGCGATCACCGGCTTGCCGAGGTGCTCCTCCGGCAGGTAGCCGAGTTGGCGCATCCGCGAGCGGTGGCTGAACGCGCGCAGACCGCCGCCGGCCACGTCGTCGGCCTCGCCGAACCAGGCCGCACTGCGCAGCGCCCGGGCCGGCGCGGGCCCGTCACCCGTTGCGGCGGCAGCGTCCCCGTTCACAGCCAGCCCTCCGTCCGCCACTGCTTGAGCAGTTCACCGATCCGGTCGCGCAGCGGCTCCGGCAGGTTCCGTGACGGCGGGCGCACCGCACTGGAGGACAGGCCCAGTTGGGACAGCGCCTCCTTGATGACGCTGACGTTGTCCGCGGACGCGTCGGCGGCGCGCATCTCCTCGAAAGGCCGCACCGACTCCCACACCCGCATGGCCGCCGGGTAGTCGCCGCCGCGCAGCGCCGCGAGCATCGCGAGCGACAACTTCGGTGCCACGTTGGCCAGTCCCGAGGTGAATCCGACCGCGCCGCCGGCCCAGCAGCTCGGGGCGAACAGCTCGGCGAGCCCGGCGATCCAGGCGAACCGGTCGAGGCCGGCCTCCCGCGCCACCCGCGCGAAGCGCACCGCGTCCGGGACCCCGTACTTCACCCCGACGACGTTCGCGCACTGCTCGGCCAGCGTCCGGATGTGCGCGCCGCTGACCCGCTCGTCGCGGATGTAGAGGACGACGCCCAGGTCGGGCACCGCCTCCGCGATGGCCCGGTGGTACGCGATCCAGCCCTCCGCGGAGCGGTACGGGTGCACGGGCTGGTGCACCATCAGCGAGCCCGCCCCGGCCTCCCGCGCGTGCCGGGCGGCGGCGACCGCGCCGGCCAGGTCGAGCCCGACGCCCGCCATCACCTCCGCCCGGCCGCCGGCCGCCGCGACGGCCGACTCCACGGCCTGCCGGGCCTCGGCCGGGCTGAGGGTGTAGAACTCGCCGGTGTTGCCGTTGGGGGTGACCACCTCGATGCCGTGGTCGACCAGCCGGCGCACGGACTCCGCGTGGTTGTCCCAGTCCACGCCGCCGCCGTCGCCGAAGGGGGCCACCGGGACGGCGATCACGGTGCCGAGCCGGGCGCGCAGAGCCTCCAGGCTGTGCGGCGCGTCCGTGTCGTTCAAGGCAGCCAGAGGTGCGGCGTCGTCCGGTGCCATCCGGGTCACTCCTTCGGTGTCTCGGGGAAGTTGCGGGCCAGGAACGCGCTGATGTGGTCGCGGACCAGCCGGCCGACAAGCTCCGGGTCGCCGTCCTGCGCGGCCCGCAGGATCGCCCGGTGCTCGCGCGCCTCCAGCTCCCAGGACGGCCGGACCGCCCAGGCGGCACTGGACACCAGGGCGGTCTGGTCGCGCAGTTCGTCCAGCGTCCGCACGAGCAGCGGATTGCCGCAGCCCGCGTACAGCGCCCGGTGGAAGTCCCGGTTGGACAGCGAGCGTTCGGCGGCGTCGGAGGCCCGGTCGGCACGGTCGAGCGCGGCGCTCGCGTCGGACCAGGAGTGCGGTCCGGTGGCCGCCGTCCTGGTCGCGGCGACCGGTTCGAGCAGCAGCCGCATGTCGTAGACGCTGCGCGCGAGGATGTCGTCCACCTCGCGCACCGAAGCCCCCTTGTAGGCGCTCATGGTGACCAGCCCCGAGCCCGCCAGCGTCTTCAGCGCCTCACGCACCGGCGTCTTGGACACCCCGAGCCGCGCGGCGAGTTCGGTCTCCACCAGCGGCTGTCCGGGCTTCAACTCGCCGGTGAGGATGGCGTGTTTGACCGCGTCCAGCACCGCCTCGGTTCGCGAGGGCAGCGAACCGGGGCGGAACCCGCCGGACTGGGTGAGGGCATCGGACAAGGAAACGGCTCCCACGTGAGATCTCATATACGATACGCAAGGGACGCTAGAACTCCCGGTGACAGCGGTCAAGAGGTCTGTCAGTCCCCGAAGTGGTCGGCCGGTTCCTGGAATTGTGCGGAATGCTCCGATGCGGCGCTGCCTGGTGGCCCGCTGTCAGACCGGAAGGCCGGCCCCGCCTCGCGCGGGCGAGTCGGCGTCCGGCCGCGGGACGGTGGACGGGGGTGGGACGCGCGCCTGTACTCTGCTGATCCTCACGGCGCCTCCTGTCCGGCCGGCGGGCGATCCCCGGTCGTCGCCCGCGGGTCGGAACGTTCCGCCCTTCCGGGCGCGGGTCGGACGGACGGCTTCCGTGGGCCCCGGCGGGCCGGCCCGGCTGCCGGCGGGAATCCGAGAACGGAACCGGGTGGGCGAGGAGTTGCGAACCGCGGCTCCTCCGCAAGGTGCGGCGCGAGGGACGGAACCAGGTGGACGACGACCACGACGGCACGGGCATACCCGGCGGCAGCGACGACGACGGGACGGCCGCGGCGGCGCGGCCGGGCGGGCGCTCCGGCGCGCGGCCGGCGCGGAAGACGGCGGCGCGGCCCCGGAAGGCGGCCGACGCGAAGGCGGCGCCGGGAGGCCCGGCAACGGCCGCTGGCCCGGGAGCAGTTGCGGCGGACGGTGCCGCGCAGGAGATACCCGCGCCGCCCGTTGACGAGCCCGCGGCTACGGGCGAAGCGCAGCCGGCTCAGCCGGCGAACGTCCCGGCCGAACCTGTTGCGGCGGATCCGCCGACCATGCAACTCGCGAAGGTGGTGCTGCCCGCGGCGGAGGGCCAGGCGGCGCCCGAAGCGGCGCCCGCGGCGACCGGCGCAGCGGCGGCCACGGCTCCGGCCAAGTCGGCGGCAGCGAAGAAGGCGGCGGCCAAGAAGGCGGCGCCGGCCAAGAGGGCCGCCGTACCCGCGAAGGCCGTACCCGCGAAGACGGCCGCGGCGCCGGCCAAGAAGGCCGCGACTCCCGCCAAGTCGGCCGCCGTACCCGCTAAGACCGCCGCGGCGTCCGCCAAGTCGGCCGCGGCACCGGCCAAGAAGGCCGCCGTACCCGCGAAGGCCGTACCCGCGAAGAAGGCCGCGGCGCCGGCCAAGTCGGCCCAGAAGAAGACCGCGCAGAAGACGGCGGCGCAGAAGTCCGCCGCGGCGAAGTCCGCCGCGGCGAAGTCCGCCGCGGCGAAGTCCGCCGCGGCGAAGAAGGCGGCCCCCGCCGCCTCGCCCGAGGCGGCTGCCCCGGTGCCGCTCCCGCCCGTCGCGGACGCCGCTCCGCCGGCACCCGTGCCGCCGGCCCCGGTCCTCGTACCCCTGGTCCCGGTTCCTCCGGACCCGCCGGCAGTTCTTCCCGCCGGCCCCGAGGAGCGCGCACCGCGTTTCGGCCGCCGGGCCAAGATCCTCGCGGTGGTCGTCGCGGCCGTGATCGTCGCGGGCGCCGTCACCGTCACCGCCGTGGCGACCGGCGACAGCGACAGCAGCGACGCGAGCGCCAACCCCACCCGTCCGGTGGCCACTTCACCGGCCGCTGCCCCGTCCACGGCGGCCACCACGCCTGCCGCCGACGCCACCACGGCCCCGGCCGGCACTCCCTCGACGTCCCCGACGGTCACGACGACCGCCGGCAGCTCCACCGCCCCCACCACCGCGGCCGGCACCACAGCCACGCCCAAGGGCACGCCGACCGGCAGCCCGGCCGCGCCCCCGGCCACCCACTCGGCGAACCCCGTCACGAGCACCAGGCCGCCGACCGGTTCGCACGTCTCGTCCGTCGGGGTGAGCGCCACCTGCTCCACCGCCGAGCACGCCGCGACCGCCGCCGTCCTGGTCCGGTACGACGGAACGGCCGCCGGCACGCTGCACGTCACGTGGTGGCGCAACAGCAAGGGGAGCCCGCAGGGGGCCACCACGATGACCCCGCAGACCGCGAGCTTCCCGAAGGGTTCGAAGAGCTACACCTTCACCTCCACGTTCACCTTCAAGTCCAACAGCGCCCGCCCGTACATCGGCCTGACCGTCTCCACCGACCCCGCGGCGGCGTCCGGCAACGGCTCCTCCACCGTCGCGTGCCGCTGACTCCCCAACGCCTGTACGCCTACCGGGTGCGCGGGCGCGGCCGGAGCGCGGTGGTGCTGTGGCTCGGCGGGCCGGGCGATGAGCCCGACCGGGTGTGCGCGGTGACGGAGGCCGGCCGCCGGTACGTGCCGGTGTTCGGGACCGTCCGGCAGGCGCTGGCGTACGCCCGCCGGCGGGGGTGGCGGCCGGCCGCGCCGGGGGCCAACACGTGCGAACTCGCCCGGGTCCAGCACTGGATGGAGGATCCGGTGCGCCGGAAGGTCCCGCCGGGGGCGGTGCTGGACGCGTGGAACTTCTTCGACGACCTGGCCCGCGGCCTGCACGCGACCGACCGGCTGCCCCGGCAGGAAGCGGTGCACGACAGCGCCTACGACAAGCTGTTCGGCGGCGAGTCCGCCGCGTGGACCGCCGGTGAGGAACGGGCGGTGCTGGAGCTGGTCGGGGCCGGGGTGGAGCTGTGGAACTCCTGCCCGGTGAGGGTGAATCCGCGCTCGGCGAGCGTCCCTGACCGTTAACTGGGCCTCGCCGGGCTGGTATCCGAGGCGCCGGCTGACAACTAGCGCGCCGCCCGGTCGCTTTCCTCGGCCGGGCTGGCCGGCGTGCTCCTTGTGCGGGTCGGCTCGTACGGGGCGGGCTGCGGTCGGGGTGCGGGCCGCGGGGGTGGGACGGGTTCGCCCGTGCGGGTGGCCGGGTCGATCCAGGGGACCGGCTTGGGGTCGAGGAAGCGGTCCGCGTGGCCCTGGTACTGGATCCGGGCGCCCGGCGGGCGCAGCGGGTCGTGGGTGAGGCGGTTCGCCGGGAGTCCGCATTCGGTGAGCAGGGCGCCGACCTCGGCGACGAAACCGGGCGGGCCCGACACGTAGACGTGCCGGCTGTGCCAGTCGCGGCGGGCGGCCAGGTCCGCGAACAGCCGCTCCGTCGCGCGCGTCTCGCTCTCGGACGGGTCGGCGTGCCAGAGCGCCACGTCCAGCCACGAGTAGCGTTCTGCCAGGGCGGACAGCGTCGGCAGGTCGTACAGGTGCCGCCGGGTGCGTGCCACCAGGTCGACCCGCACCCGGGGCGCGGGCCGCCGTGACGTCAGCTCCTCCACCACCGGTTTGACCGCCGACCAGCCGGAGCCCGCCGCGATCAGCGTGATCCACGGGGCGTCCTGCGACGGGGTGAGCGCCGCGCCGGACGCCGGGCCGAGCCGGATCCGGTCGCCCTCCTCCAGCCGGTCGCAGATCACCGGGCTGAGCAGGCCGCCGTCGACGCGGGAGACATGGAACTCCAGGATGCCGTCCCGGCGCGGGGCCCGCGCGATCGAGTACGGCCGCCACACCCCTGGCAGGTGCGGCAGTTGGAGGGTGGCGAACTGCCCTGGCCGGTAGGGGTAGTGGTGGTCGGGCAGCACGGTGAAGACGGCGGTGTGCCCCTCGTGCAGCCGGTGCTGCAGCACCAACGCCTGCCACCAGCGCGGCTCGCCGGCCGCCGCGGCCTGCCGCGCACCCTCCTGCATCGCGCCGGCGGCGACCCCGTAGGCGCCGAGCCAGGCGGCCTCGGTGGCCTCGTCCCACACCTGCCCGCTGCCGAAGCGCAGAGCCGCGATCAGACTCTGCCCGACCGCGTCGAAGTGCTCCGGCGCGATGTCGAACTTGCGGTGGTCGCGCCCGAGTTGGGCCAGGTACTCACCGAGCCCGGGATCGTCCAGATGCGCCACGACATACCCCAGCGCGGCGAACAACCGGTCGAACTGCTCGCTCATGTCAGCGGGAAACAGCCCCCGCACCTCGGGGTGCGCGTCGAAGAGGTGCACGTAGAAGAACGTGACGACATGCGAGGCCCGCCGCTGCACCCGTTCGAAACTGGACCGGATCAGAGCCAGGTCGCCGTCGCCGCTCATGGCCGTTCAACCGCTCCCAGCACTGGACTCGGCACCCGGACCCGAGCACCACCGCCACGCCCCACGCAGACGCGACCCGCGGCATCATCCCCCACCCGCACCACTGGGAACAATAGTGCGACGGTTTCGCCGCGCCCGGTCGGGGCGTGCCGGTTGTCAGGCGCGGGTGAGGATCGTGCCGCCCGCGTAGCGGGCTGAGGAGCCCAACTCCTCCTCGATGCGGATGAGTTGGTTGTACTTCGCCGTGCGGTCGGAGCGGGAGAGGGAGCCTGTTTTGATCTGGCCGCAGTTGGTGGCCACTGCCAGGTCGGCGATGGTGGTGTCCTCCGTCTCGCCGGAGCGGTGGGACATCACGACCGTCCAGCCGGCGCGGTGGGCGGTGGCGACGGTGGTGAGGGCCTCGGTCAGGGTGCCGATCTGGTTGACCTTGACCAGGACGGAGTTGCCGACGCCGGTGCGGATGCCTTCGCGCAGCAGCGTCTCGTTCGTGCAGAACACGTCGTCGCCGGTGAGCTGGCAGCGGTCGCCGACGCGGGCGGTCAGCTCGCGCCAGCCGTCGAGGTCGTCCTCGGCCATCGGGTCCTCGATCGAGACGATCGGGTACGCGTCGATCAACTTGGCCAGGTAGTCGGCCTGTTCGGACGGTGTGCGGCGCACGCCCTCGCCGGTGTACACGTAGGCGCCGTCCCGGAAGAACTCCGACGAGGCCGGGTCCATCACCAGGCCGATGTCCGTACCGGGCCGGTAGCCGGTGCGTTCGACGGCCGCCATGACGAAGTCGAGCGCCTCCTCGGCGGTGCGGAGCGCGGGCGCGAAGCCGCCCTCGTCGCCGACGCCCGTGGAGTGGCCGGCGGCGAGCAGGTCGCGGCGCAGCGTGTGGAAGATCTCGGAACCCATGCGGACGGCCTCGGCGAAGGTCGGGGCGCCGATCGGGGCGATCATGAACTCCTGGAAGTCCAGCGGGTTGTCGGCGTGCGCACCGCCGTTGACGATGTTCATCATCGGCAGCGGGAGCAGCCGGGCGTCGGCGCCGCCGAGGTAGCGGTAGAGCGGCTGGCGGTGCGAGGTGGCGGCGGCCTTCGCGGCGGCGAGGGAGACGCCGAGCAGCGCGTTGGCGCCGAGCCGGGACTTGTCGGGGGTGCCGTCGAGCGCGACGAGCGCGGCGTCGAGCCCGGCCTGGTCGTCGGCGTCACGCCCGAGGACCGCTGCCGCGATGTCCCCGTTGACGTGGGCGACCGCGCGGTCGACGCCCTTGCCGTGCCAGCGCGCGGGGTCCGCGTCCCGCAGCTCGACGGCCTCGCGGGCGCCGGTGGAGGCGCCGGAGGGGACGGCGGCGCGGCCGAGCGATCCGTCGGCGAGCAGGACGTCCGCCTCGACGGTGGGGTTGCCCCGGCTGTCGAGGACCCGGCGGGCGGTGACCGACCGGATGGCGGTGGAGCCGGCGCCTGGGGAGGCGGGGGGAGCGGCGGGGGTGCTGGAAACCATGGGAGGCCCTTCGCGTCGGCGCGCGCCGCGGCCTGCTGCGACAACGCTGGCGCGTGCCGCGACAGCACTGACTCTACAGCAATGCTGTGCAGATTCGCTGTTCAGTTGTGCTGTTCAGTGTTGCTGTACAGGTCTGCTAAACAGCTGAGCTGCACAGATGAGGTGCACAGCTTCGCTGGTCACCACCGGTTAAAGTGCCCTATGCCCACCCCGGAACCCGCCGCCGTCGCCACCGAACTGCGCAACGCGATGGGCAAGCTCACCCGCCGCGTGAAGCACGAGGACCGGATGCCGCTCGGCCAGGTCTCGGTGCTCGGCACGCTCGACCGCGACGGCGCCATGACCACCAGCGACCTGGCGGCCGACCAGCGGGTACGCCCCCAGTCGATGGCCCGCGCGGTCGGCCTGCTGATGGACCAGGGCCTCGTCGTCCGCCGCGCCCACCCCACCGACGGCCGCAAGTCCCTGGTCGAGCTCTCCCCGGCGGGCCGCGCCGCCCTGGAGGCCGAACGCGGCCGCCGGGCCGGCTGGCTCGCCCAGGCCATCGAGCTCGAACTCACCGCCGAGGAACGCGAGTCCCTGGCCCGCAGCGCCGCCCTGATGGAACGCCTCGCCGCCCGCTGACCCCTGCCCCCCCCGCCGGACAGCAGGTTGGCGTCCCGGCGGGCCCCGGCACACAGGGCCCCGCCGGGCCGTCGGGGCTAGTGGGTGAAGCGGAACCAGTTGATGTTCACGAAGTCGGAGGGGGAGCCGGCGAGGACCAGGTACACGTCGTGGACCCCGGTCACCGGGGTGGTGATGTTCGCCGGGACGGTCTGCCAGGTCTGCCAGCCGCCGTTGTTGGCGAAGTCGATCTCGGCGATCTTCGTGCCGGCGGTGCCGTCCACCCGGACCTGGATCGCGCCGCTCACACCGCTCGGCGCGCCGGAGGCCAGCCGGGCGGTGAACTGGGCGGGGGAGGACGAACCGAAGTCCACGGAGGCGTACTTGAGCCAGTCGCCGTTCGCGAGGTAGCCGACGTCCTGGCCGCCGCCGGAGTCCGTGCAGCTCTCGGTCTGGGTGCCGCTCTGCGCGCTGTACGACTCCGCCTGGATCGTGGCGTACGCGCCCGTTCCGCCGCCGCCGGGCGGCGGGGTGGTGCTGCCGGAGCCGGCGCCCGGGCCCAGCGCGACCGTCCAGGAGGTCGGCGCGCCGTCCTGGATGTGGCCGTCCACGGGGGCGGCGCCGGTCGGGCCGACGTCGTCGTAGGGGAAGGCGTATCCGACGGTGGCGTACTGGTGGACCAGGCGCGCGTAGTGGTTGGTCGTCGGGTCCGTGTAGTAGCCCGACGGCGGGACGCCGTCCGGCTGGTTGCCGCCGCCGCCCACCAGCAGCGAGCTGCGGTTGAGCGCCGCCGCGAGCCGGGCCGCCACCGCGCCCCGGGCGTCGCCGCCGGAGTTGTAGAGCGGCCCGCTGGCGCAGCCGAAGATGTCCACGGCGCTGGGCTTGGTGAACGGCACGCCGTTGGTGTTCAGGCCCGCGAAGACCAGCGTGTTGCCGGACACCGTGCCGGAGTACGCGCCGATGCTGCCCTGCCCGTTGATGGTCAGCGTGTGCGACTGGTAGTAACTCCACACGTTGTTCAGGTAGTTCGTCCAGTACCCGCCGAAGTCGGTGGGCGAGTGCGCGGGCGCCAGGATGCGCAGCGCCGCACCCGAGGAGTCACGGGCGACCAGCTGGTCCCACGGGGCACCGTCCGCCGCGTGCTGCGCCTGGAGCCCGGCGGCGATCGAGGCCAGCGCGCCCGACGGCAGCGGGCTGACCGACTGCGCCCCGCCGCTGCCGGTGGTCGCCATGGAGACGGGGAGGGCCACCATGTCGACGTAGCTGATGTTCGCGTACAGGTTGGCGCTGTTGTAAGTGAACTCGCAGAACGTCCAGTCGGTCAGCCAGTTGGGGTCGCTGCTGGTGAAACCGGGCTGGACGAGGCCGGGTACGGCGCCCGGGTTGACGAAGAACTGGATCTTCTTGCCGACCGAGAACCAGACCCGGCCGCCGATCACGTAGTCCTGGAGCGTGAAGGTGGTGGCGGCCGAGCCCGAGGCGCCCAGCGGTATGGCGAAGTCGGCGATCGGGGTGAGCACCGACGACGGGCTCGGCAGCCGCTGGAAGTGCCCGGACGAGGTGACGAATCCGGGCCAGCCGCTGCTGTCGGAGCCGCTGATGTAGGCGTAGACCGTGCTGCCGCTGCCGGAGTTGTTCTTCAGCGAGATCGGCAGCGACGGGCCGGCGGCCGCCGCGCGCGAGGTGAGGCCGCGCGCCCACAGCGGGGAACTCGCGGCGACGGCGCCGGTGCCGACCGCCGTGACGAAGGAACGTCTGGAGACCACGTACTCCTCCTGGGAGGTGTGCAGGCGGGCCGCCGTCCGGTGCTGCGTCCGGACGGCGGTGCTCCGCGTGGGGGGAACCGCGAGGGAGGAACTGCGAGGCCACGACCGTGACCCGGGCGAGGTGAGGGAGAGTCAGGAAGGCAGGTGCCAGACCTGGTTGGCGCCTCCCGTGCAGTCCCAGAGCTCTACTTGGGTGCCGGCGGTCGTGGACCAACCGGTGTCGTCCAGGCACCTGTTGGACTGCGGGTTGTACAACGAGCCGTTGGACTGCGGGATCCACACCTGGGAGCCGGTGTTGTTGCAGTCGTAGAGGTCCACCGGCGTCCCGTTGCCGGTGCCGCCGTTCGCGACGTCAAGGCACTTGCCCAGCACGTGCAGCGTGCTGCCCGCCTGCACAACGGACCACTGCTGCGCGGCCGTTCCGTTGCACGTGTAGACCTGCACCGGGTTGAAGTTCGCGGTGCTCGCCGCGCGGTCGTCCAGGCACAGGCCGCCGTAGCCGGTGATGGCCTTGCCGCCGGCCGGCGGCGGGGTGGTGCCGCCGCCACCGCCCGTCGTGTACGCGGCCACGTACCCCACGCTCATCGTCCCGCCGGACGTCGTCCCCGAACTCGGCGACGTGCAGCCGCAGACGCCGTTGGGGAAGCCGCCGCCCATCGCGAGGTCGAAGATGATCGTCAGGTTGTGGTCGTACGCGGCCTGCCAGGTGGCGGCGCCGACCTGGCCCTCGCTGACGCTGAAGTACGAGGCGCCGTCGAGGTAGAAGGTGATCGACTCGTTGGACGTGTTCGTCCGGTCCAGGATCATCGAGTACGTGTGGAAGCCGCTCTGGCAGCCGGGGCAGGCCCGCAGGCCGCTGCCGATGCCGTTGCCCTCGTTGCAGACGCCGCCGGGGAACGTGCCGCAGTGGATCGTGCCGGCCACCTGCGACAGCGTGTTGACGTCCTCCATGATGTCGATCTCGCCGTTCTCCGGCCACTGGCCCGGGCCCAGCATCCAGAACGCCGGCCAGTAGCCCAGTCCGTTGCCGGTGCTCGGCTGCTGGATCGACGCGGTGACCTGCAACTTGCCGCCGGCCGGCGCGCCCACGACGGCGCTCGGCGTGTGGATGCGGCCCGAGGTCCAGTTGTTGCCGCTGCCGAGGGCGGTGATGTCGAGGTGGCCGCTGCCGTCCAGGTGGACGTTGCTGGTGGAGTTGGTCATCGTCTCGATCTCGCCGGTGCCGAAGTTCGAGCCGGGGCCGGTGTCGTACGTCCACTTCGATCCGTTGGGCGCGCTGCCGGCCCCGCCGGCGAAGTCGTCGCTGAAGACGGTGGACCAGCCGGACGGCGGCCCGGGAACGGTGACCGCGTTGGCCGCGGGCGCGCCGGCGGCGAACACCGCGAGGGCGCCGAGCGCGGCGAGCGCCGCCGCGAGCGCGAGCCGGCGCCATGTGCGGAAAAGTGCGGGGAGGAGGGCGGGGCGGCGAGCCGGGTGGAGGACGGGGAGGAGCGCGGATCTGCCGCGGGGGGACGGGCGGTGGCTGCGGTGAGGCATGGAACAGCTCCTGACGGCCCGCCAGTTGGCGGGCGAGCAGAGGTGCCGGGGTGCGCACGGGTGGGGGGAGAGCTGTACGGCGTGGGGAACCGGTGCCGCACGCGGAGCAGGTGCGGCGGGTGCGGGGCACGTTCCGGACGCGGCGCCGGGGCGGTGCTGGGGCGGCCTGGCGGCGGGCGTCCGGTGGTGTAGACATCTGACCGACTTTGATTGAACCCGTGTACATGTGTCGCCGTCAAGATGGGCGGGGAGAGCGCTCTCGACCACCGGGCGGCGGCGCGCGGCGGCGGCGTGCGGCGCGCATATTCTGACGTCATCTCTCCGGCCGGAGCCGCGCCGGAGCTGTCACGGGAGGCCGCGCATGACCACGGAGCAGCAGGGGCAGGACGTCGACTGGTCGCAGGAGGCCGAGCACCTCATACGCTCGCTGCGGCGCGACGAGCACTGGCTCGCCGAGGCCGCCGCCGTCCTGACTCCCGGACGGCGCACGCTGCTCGACTACGGCTGCGGGGCCGGCGGCATGGCCATCGCGCTCGCCGAGGCGGCGCCCGACGCGACGGTGATCGGCGTGGACGGCGAGCCCGTGCTCATCGAGGTGGCCCGGCGGGCCGCCGCCGAGCGCGGCGGCCCGGCGGCCGACAACCGGTACGAGCGGATCCGCTTCGAGGACGGGCGCGACACGCTGGCCGCGGTCATCGGCACCCGGCCCGACCTCATCTGGGCGTCCGCCGTCGTCCACCACATCCCCGACCAGCAGGGCGCGGTGGACGACATGGCCGCGCTGCTCGCGCCCGGCGGCCGGATCGCGCTGTCCGAGGGCGGGCTGCCGATGCGCTTCCTGCCGTGGGACCTCGGCCTCGGCCGCCCGGGGCTCGAATCGCGGATGGAGGACGCGCAGCACGCGCGCCTCGTCGCCCTGCGCGCGGGCCTGCCGGGTACGGTGCCGATGCCGTACGGCTGGCAGGACGTCCTGCGCCGGGCCGGCCTCGTGGACGTGACCAGCCGGAGCTTCCTGATGGACCGGCAGGCGCCGCCCGGCAGCCGGGCGATGGGGGACGTCCTGCACACCCTCGGCCACCAGGCGGCCGACCTCACGGAGTCGGGACTGCTCGACGCGGAGGACGCCGAGGTGTGGCGGCGGCTGCTCGACGAGGACGGGCCGCACTGGCTCGGCCGCCGTACTGACGTCTACCAACTCACCGCGCGGGTGGTGCACTTCGGGGATCGCGGCGAGGGGTGAGTGCGGGGCGCCGGGGCGGCCGGCCTCGCGAACGCCCGGGGCCTACCGCCCGGCGGCCGGCGGCCGGCGCCGCGGTCAGTGGAACGCGTGCACGACCGCGTGCCCCTTGCCGCGGCCGATCATCCACCGGTTGACCGGCGTCGTCACCACGAAGGCCAGCACGAGGGAACCGGCCAGCGACACCCAGAACAGCGCGTCGGCCAGGCCCGCGTCGATCGCGCCCGGTACGGCGACCATGAAGCCGTTGTCGATCAGCTCCATGACGGCGATCGAGACGGTGTCGGCGGCGAGCGCCACCTTGAGTGCCTGCCGCACCGGCAGTCCGGCGCGCAGCACGCCGCGCATGGTCAGCGCGTAGCCGAAGACGAACGCCAGCGCGATGGAGATGACGACGGTGGTGGCGTTGTTCAGGCCGGCCGCCGTGCCGATGACCATGCCGAGGACTTCGCCGATCGCGCAGCCGGTCAGGCAGTGGAGGGTGGCTTGCGCGGCCATGGCCCAGGTGGCGCCGGCGGGGCCGTGGCCGCCCTCCTGGTGGTGGCCGCCGCCGTGCGGGCCGGGGTGCGGGGGTGTCGGGCTGCCGGACGGCTGGTGTACGTGCTCGTGGTCCATTGCTGCCCCCAGGTCGGGTTCTCGCGGACGTTCGACCTCAACCATATACCCCTAGGGGGTATTCCTCGGCTCAGTCCTCAACCCGTGAGGCGGCCTCCGCGCCCGAGCCCGCGCCCGCGCCCGTGCCCGCGCCCGAGCCCGTGAGGAGCGCTTCCGCGTACTTGCGGAAAGCGGCCACCAGCCGGCTGCGCTCGCCCGCGCGCGTGGCCAGGACGACGTGGCTCGGCTCGACGCCCTCCAGCGGGACCACGGCGAGGTCGGGGCGGAAACCGGTGAGGCCGGTGAAGCCCGCGCCGGCCGGGACGATCGCCACGGCCTGGCCCGCCGCGATGAGCTCGATCTTCTCCTCGACGGAGTCGACCAGCGGACCGCCGGGCGCCGGGCGGCCGTCGGGCCGCGGGTCGATCCGCCAGAAGGCGTTCCAGTCCGGGTCGGTGCCGCGCGGCAGCGGCTCGTCGGCGATGTCGTCGAGCGTGGCGGAGGCCCGGCCGGCCAGCCGGTGGTCGATCGGCACGAGCAGCATCCGGGGCTCGTCGTACAGGACGGTCACGTGCAGGCCGGCGGTGCTGAACGGGAGCCGGGTCACCACCGCGTCCACCCGGTGGTCGAGCAGCGCCGGGCGCGCTTCGTGCCAGGCCAGGTGCAGGGACCGGACGTCGGCGTCCGGGTGCCGGCGGCGCAGCTCGCGGACCGCCGGGGTGACGATGGTGTTCGCGATGTAGCCGACGGTGATGCGGCTCGGTTCCGCGGCGGCGCGGGCGCGGGACGCGGCCTGCTCGGAGGACCGCAGCACGGCGGTCGCCAGCGGCAGGAAGACCTCGCCGGCCTCGGTCAGCGCGGTGCCCCGCGGGGTGCGGTCGAGCAGCCGGGCGCCCACGTCCGCTTCGAGGCGGCGGATCTGCCGGCTCAGCGAGGACTGGGTGACGTGCAGGGCGGTCGCGGCCCGCCCGAAGTGCCGGTGCTCGGCGACGACGGTGAAGCAGCGCACCAGCCGGAGGTCGAGGTCGGCGGGTGGGGAGGGCGGGTCGGTCATGCGTTCAGCGTAACGGGGGGTGAGGTCGGTCGAAGGCTTGTGATGCCGTTGAGCTGGGGTGTTGCGGGAAACGCGATGCGTGATCCGGAAGATTCATTGGACCCGGCGCGGGCGGCGACCGCAGGGTGGCGCTATGAGTGGGACAGCGGATGCGAACGAGATCTGGATTCTGGGGGCCACCGGGCGGGCGGGCCGGGCGATTGCCGCGCGGCTGGTGGCGGCGGGTGAGGCCGTCGTCCTGGTGGGACGGGACGCCGCCCGGCTGGGCGAGGCGGCGGGGGCGCTGGCGGGGGAGTGCCGGACCGTGGTGGCCGACGGGGTCGAGGCGATCGCCGCGCTGCTGCCTGCGGCCCGGCCGGCCGTGGTGGTCAACACGATCGGCCCGTTCACCAGGACGGCGCTGCCGATCGCCCGGGCCTGCCCGCCCGGCACGCACTACGTGGACCTCGCGAACGAACTCCCCGCCGTCAGCGGGCTGCTCGGGCTGCGGGACGAGGCGGTCGCCGACGGGCGGTGCCTGGTGACGGGGGCGGGGTTCGGGGTGCTCGGCACGGAGAGCGTCCTGCTGAAGCTTTGCGCGGACGGGGGTCCCGTCACGCGGGTACGGGTCGACGCGCTGCCGTCGGTCGCCGGCGAGCCCGGCGCTCTCGGTACGGCGCTCGCGGCGAGCATCGTGGAGGGACTCGCCGGGGGCGGGCGCCGTTACGAGGACGGGCGGCTCGTGCGGGTGCGGCTCGGGGGTGACGTGGAGCGGTTCACGCTGCCCGACGGGACGGCCGTGCACAGCGGGGGCGTGCCCAGCGGGGAGCTGGAGGCGGCTCGGCGGGCGAGCGGGGCGCCTTTCGTGGTCGCGGCGTCGGGGGCGGTGCCCGCTGGGCGGGTGGTTCGGGCGTTGCTGCCGGGGGTGGCGGTGCTTCTGTCCCGGCGGGTGGTCGCCGATTTCGCCGTGCGGCGGCTGGCGGGGATTCGGGTGGCGGCGCGGGAACGGGGCCGCGAGTTCTCCTGGGCGCGAGCGCGGGTCGACGGCCCCGCGGGCACGCGGGTGGGCTGGTTGCGAACGGGTGAGGCGATGACGTTCACGGCATCCGTGGCCGCGGAGGTCGCCTGCCGCTTGGCTCACGGCGCTCCTCCGCCGGGCGCCCACACCCCCGGCGCCCTCTTCGGCCCCGCCCTGGCCGAACACGCCGGCGCCCGCTTCTTCCTCGACGAGTAGCCCTTTTCTGCCGCCCGGTGGGGGCTGACGGCGCAGTTCCCCGCGCCCCTATCGGGGCGCCGCCGTGACGCTTCCGGGCCGTCGCCGAGTTCCGGCCGGTGGGGGCTGGTGGCGCAGTTCCCCGCGCCCCTGTCGGAGCGCCGCCGTGACGCTTCCCGGCTGTCGCCGACTTGCCGCCGGTGGGGGCTGGTGGCGCAGTTCCCCGCGCCCCTGACGGGGCGCACCCTGGCCGGGAGCCACCCGCGCCCCGGGGTGGTCGCGCCCGCGCGGCGGCAGCCGCAGATCAGATACAGCCCCGCGCCCCTGTCGGGGCGCACGCTGGCCGGGAGTCACCCGCGCCCCGGGCTGGTCGCGCCCGTGCGGCGGCAGCCGCAGATCGGATACAGCCTCGCGCCCCTGTCGGGGCGCACGCTGGCCGGGAGTCACCCGCGCCCCGGGCTGGTCGCGCCCGTGCGGCGGCAGCCGCAGATCGGATACAGCCTCGCGCCCCTGTCGGGGCGCACCCCGGCCGGGCCCCAAAGGGGCGCGGGGAACTGCGCCACCAGCCCCCACCGGGGCGGTAGTCGAGGTGCGACCTGGGCTTTTAGGGGCGCGGGGAACTGCGCGACCAGCCACGACGCGGCCGCGGGTGCCCGGCTACGGGCGGGGGGAGTCGGCCAGGTGGGTCATCAGGGTTGCGGCTCGGAGGAGGGTTTGGTGGTCCTCCGGGGGGAGGAGAGTCGCGATGGTCGCCTCCAGCCAGGCGCCGCGGCCCGCGCGGATCGTGGCGGAGAGGGTCTCGCCCTTACGCGTCGCCGTGATGAGGGTTTTGCGGCCGTCCGACGGGTCGGGATCCGAGGTGATCAGGCCGTCGGCGCGGAGCGCCGCCACCGTTTCGGACATCGACTGGCGCCGCACATGCTCCGCCTGGGCCAGCGCGCTGGTCGTCGTCGGCCCCTCCTTCACGATCCGCGACAGCGTCATGAGCTGGGACCACGTCCACGGCATCTCGTCCGGCGCGGACTCCGTCCGCAGCCGGGCCCGCAGCCGCGTCATCGCCTTCATCAGCTCGTGCGCCGCCTCCGACGCCACCCCGACCTCTGCCGTCTCCATGCGCCCAGCCTACCGGGTAGGCAGGCTGCCTGCTATATTTAGTCAGGTAGCCTGCGCATCTACGCGGGCAGCAAGGAGGCACCACTTTGG
Organism: Streptomyces sp. CA-111067; assembly: GCF_050956065.1. Taxonomy (NCBI): domain Bacteria; kingdom Bacillati; phylum Actinomycetota; class Actinomycetes; order Kitasatosporales; family Streptomycetaceae; genus Streptomyces; species Streptomyces sp. CA-111067. Next base: position 5,253,426 of record NZ_CP192103.1, read on the forward strand.
AGGCGGCCACCACCGTCGAGGGCACGTCCCGCGCGCCGGACCCACCGCGCGCGGACCGCCCGTTCGGGCCCCGATTCGTCGCGCCGATGTTCCTCGGCTCCGCGCTCAACCCCATCAACAGCTCGGTCATCGCGACCGCCCTGGTCTCGATCGCCGCCGCCATGGGCGTGTCGGTCGGGCAGACCTCGATCCTGATCTCCAGCCTGTATCTGACCAGCGCGATAGCCCAGCCGACCGCCGGCCGGCTGTCGGAGGAGTTCGGGCCGCGCCGGGTGTTCCTGACCGGCATCGTCATCGTGCTGCTCGGCGGGATCGTCGGCGGCCTCGCGCAGAACCTGCCCACCCTCGTCGTCGCCCGGGTGCTCATCGGGCTCGGCACGTCCGCCGGATACCCGTCGGCGATGCTGCTCATCCGGCGCCGGGCGACCGCCGTCGGGATGGAGTCGCCTCCCGGCAGCGTCCTCGGGGGGCTGGCCATCGCGGGCGCCGCGACCGTCGCGATCGGGCCGACCGTCGGCGGGCTGCTGGTCGGGTGGTTCGACTGGCGGGCCGCGTTCCTGATCAACGTGCCGGTCGCCGTCGTCGCGTTCTTCATGGCGCTGCGGTGGATCGCCACCGACCCCGACCGGGTCGGCGGCCGGTCGGCCCGCGAGGTGGCCGGGCGGATCGACCCGGCCGGAGTGGTCGGCTTCGGCGGCGCCATGACCGCGCTGCTGGTGTTCCTGCTGTCGCTGCCCGACCCGGACTGGATCGCCCTCGGTATCGCGGTGGTCGTCGCGGCCGGACTCGTCCGGTGGGAGCTGCGGGCCGCCAACCCGTTCCTCGACGTGCGGCTGCTCGCCTCGAACCTGGCGCTGAGCAGGACCTACGTCAGGAACGGGCTGACGCTGCTCGGCACGTACGTGATCCTCTACGGGCTGACCCAGTGGATGGAGGCCGCGTACGGCCTGTCGGCCTACCGGGCCGGGCTCGTACTGATCCCGATGGGCGTGCTGTCGGCCGCCGCCGCCCGGGTGGTGTCCCGGCGCGGCGACGTGCGCGGGCCGCTGGTCGCCGCCGCGGTCGTGATGCTCGCCGGGGCCGTCGCCGCGCTGTTCCTGACCAGCCACAGCCCGGTGATCGCGATCATCGCGGTGACCGCGCTGTTCGGCCTCGCGTCGGGGCTGAGCAACGTCACCAACCAGACGGCGCTGTACATGGCGGCGCCGGCGGAGAAGGTCGGCACCGCGTCAGGGCTGCTGCGGACGTTCGGCTACATCGGCTCGATCGCCGCGTCCACCATCACCGGAGTCGCGTTCCGCACCCACGTGGACGACACCGGGCTGCGGTACGTCTCGCTGATCCTGATCGGCATCGGCGCCCTCGTCCTGCTGATGACCGTGCTCGACCGCCAGCTGGCCGGGGCCCCGAAGGACCGCCGGACGGACGCGTGACCGGCCGGGGCGCCGGTCACAACGCGCCGGCTCGCCGGTTCGAACGCGCCGGCCCGCCGGTTCGCCGACCGCCGGCCCGGCCGCCCGTTCAGACCCGGGACTCGGCCGGCTCGCCCGCGAAGTCGACCTCCTCGGTGCTGACCGTGCCCGCCGTCCGCCCCGGAGCCGACTGGAAGCGCCAGTACAGGTTCGTGTGCGAGATGACCTTGTCGGGGGACGGCGCTCCGTACGCCGACAGGTCCTCCGTGGTGTGCGCGTCGGAGATCAGCGTCGCGTCGTAGCCGCGGGTGAAGGCGCCGTGCAGCGTCGAGCGGATGCACGCGTCGGTCTGCGCGCCGGCCACGAAGAGCCGGCCGACGGACCGCTCGGCGAGCAGCGCCTCCAGGGTGGTGTCCTCGAAGGAGTCGCCGTACGCCTTCTGCACCAGCGGCTCGGACTCGCCCCGCACCAGCTCAGGCACGTACTGCCACGCCTCGCTGTCGCGCTCCAGCTCGTCGCTGTTGTGCTGGATCCAGATCACCTCGACGCCGGCGGCCCGCGCCTTGTCGATCACGGTGCCGACGTTCGCCACGACGCCGTCCCGGTCGTATGCCTCCGCCACCACCCCGTTCTGCACGTCGATGACGAGCAGGGCGGCGTTGGGTCGGTTGACGAGCGTGCTCATGGTGCCTCCCGGGACGATCCGGTCGATGCGAGTCGATGGTGCGCCCAGGCTATGCGCAGCCACTGACAATGCGGCCGACCAGCGGCAACGCGACCCCGGGGAACCGGGAGGCTGCCCGGCGGAGGTCCCCTGTTCCTCCGCCGGGAGTCATCACGCGGCGGCCGGCCCGCCCGCCGCTGGCCCGCCCCTCGCCGGCCCGCTCGCGAGCGGCCCGCCCGCGGCCGTCACGCCGCCGCCCGGATCTGTGACGTCGGCAGGAACGTCAGCACCCGCCGGCGCGGGTCGTGGGCCGGCGACGAGACCAGCGTCCTGACGTACTGCGGCGCGTCGTTGCCCGGCGGGACGAGGATCCGCAGCCGGCCGTCGTCGTGCAGGGTGATCCGGCTGGACTCGTCCACCGCCCGCCACAGCCGGGCCAGCTCGGGGACCGCGCAGAGGTCGGCGATGATCTCCTGCAGCTCGCCGAGTCCGGTGGTCTCCGCCTCCAGCCGCAGCTGGCGCATGTAGGAGTTGGCCCAGCCGCTCTCCCAGTCGCCGCACAGCCGGCGGGCGTAGGGGGAGAAGAGCACGAACCGCAGCAGGTTGTCCGGCAGCGGCTCGCCGGCCGGGGCGAACAGCCGCTCCCAGGACTCGTTGCTCTCCTCTATCCGCCAGGCCGCGTCGAAGGTGAGCGTGGGCACCTGGAGCACCCGCAGGTACGAGGTCCAGCCGCGGGCCGCGTCCGGGTCGGGGCTGCTCGGGCCGCGCGGCGGGAAGCCGCCGCTGATGATGAACCACAGCTCGTCGCGCCGGTTGGAGTCCAGGCCGAGGGCCTCCGCGAGGGCGTCCACCCGGTGCAGCGGTATCGGCCTGACCCCGCCCTCCCAGTCCTGGTAGAGCCGGGTGGACACGCCGAGCCGCTGGGCCACGTCGTGCTGGCTCAGACCGGAACCTCGGCGGCGGCCGGGACCCGTGACGCTTTCCTGCCGGCCGGCCCTGGATTTCATGCCCTGCCGGGGGACGGTCTCCGGGCGCTCGGCGGCCTCCGGGCGGGGCGCCCGGTCCAGCCGGCCGGCCTGCGCCTTTCTCGCCTGGCGCAGGAAGCCGTGGATGAGTGGCGGAGCGACCTCCGTATGCGTTGACATGGGCATCTCCCCCCGGAAATACGGCCGCTGTACAGCGCGCCGTCACCGTGCGACTACCGACGAGCTGATGGTGTGCGTGGGTCGCGATTGATGTCAACCAATGACCGATCATGGTCCTGACCTGCGATTTAATGCTGCGGACCGGAATCCTCCGGCTCGTTGGCCGGTTCCCGCGGTGCACCTTCACGCCACCGACCTGGATGTTTGCGCCAGCGGCCCGGAATGCGCTCTTCGACGGCTCGCGCGACCCCGGGTGTGTCCACATTGGTACGTGTCCCATTTTGGACAAGCCCGTGAGCGGAATCGGGACTTCGCAGCTCGGAGGCTCCACCGGGGGGAAGCGGAGGGGCCGCGGGACGCATTGCGAACCTGGAGGTTCGTGGCAGTGCCGAGACGGGGTCCGGTAGAGATTTGCCACGCGGCCGGTTCGCGGGGGGACTTCCTCACGCGGGCGACTGGTCGGCACCATCCGATGCACCCGGTCGCGGCCCCCCGAGTCGCCGCGGCAGGGCCCGCCGAGGGTCACCGGTCTGCTCCGTCCGGTTCCGGGGGGAAACCCTCGTCGGGAAGGTGGGGAGCGGATCTGGCAGGTCCGTTCCCCACCATCACAGGCGATGCCGTTCATGGAGGCCGTCATGGCGTTTCCACTGTCTCTCGCGCCGCCCGCCGGTACCCGCCGGGCGGGGTCCCACGCCGGTGACCCACCTGTAGAGCCGTCCGCCGACCGCCCGCTGATCGGCTTCGGGCCGGCCGACGGCGCCGACACGCGGGCGCAGATCGCGGAGTTCATCGCCCTGCTGCGGGCCGCGGAGCCGTACGCCACGGACGCGCAGGACTTCTCCGAGTCCTACCACGGCGACTACGCCGACCTGCTGAGCATCGTGCTCGACGCCGACCCGGCGGAGCTTGCCGCCGCGGCGCCGTACGGTGACGATCCGGCCGGCGCCGAGCGGTACCAGGCGGCGTCCTGGCGGTTCGAACGGGCGGTGGTCGAGTTCTGCACGGACCTGGCGCTGGGGGATCCCGGGGAGGTCCGCGGCCACGTCACGACCGGGGGGTCGGAGGGCCTGCTGTTCGGGCTGCAGGCCGGGCGGCAGGCGGTGCCCGGTGCGGCCGTCTACTTCGCGGACGGCGCGCACCCGTCGGCACGCAGGCACGCGGCGCTGCTCGGCCTCGACGCGGTGCGGGTGCCGGCCCGCAGCGACGGGACGATGGACCCGCGGGCGCTGCGGGAGCTGGCCGCCGAGCGGGGCGGGGGCGCGATCGTGCTCGCCGGGGCCGCTGACGATGTGGCGGCGCTGCGGCGGGCCGCGGGCGAGGTGGGGCCGGTGCACCTGCACGCGGACGCGGGCGAGGCGGGGCTGCCGGCGGCGTTCGCGCCCAGGCCGGTGGCCTGGGACCTGCGCAGCGGCGCGGACAGCCTGTCGTTCACGGCGCACCGGATGCTGGGGCTGCCGGTGCCGTGCGGGGTGGCGCTCCACCGGAGCGGGAACGGGGCGGAGGCCGGCGGTGAGGGGCGGCCGTTCGGGGCGGCGTCCAATCCGCTGGCGATCACGGTGCTTTGGGCCGCGTTGCGGGAGCGGGGGTACGAGGGGCTGCGCCGGCTGATCATGGAGTGCTACGCGGTCGCCGGTTACGCCGTGGCCCGGCTGAACGAGGCTGGCTGCGCGGCCAGCCGTCCCGAGCACTCCCTGACCGTCCACTTCACGGTCCCCCGCCACGGAGCCCGCCTCCCGGCGGGCGTCACCCTGACCGACGGCACGCGGTCCGCGCGCCTCTCGGTCACCCCCCAGACCACCCGCACGACAGTCGACACCCTCTGCGCCGCCCTCACTTCCCCGCGCCCGTGAGTCGCCCGCCACCGGCCGGGTGGCCCGGCGACGACCGCAAGTGGCTTGGCAGCCGGCCGCCCGCGCCGCCGTCGTGGCTTGTCGCGCAGTTCCCCGCGCCCCTGACGGGGCACGTTCGCCTCGACCGCGATGCGGCTGCCGCCGCACGGCCACGACCGGTCCTGGCTGGGTCCCGGTGAGCGCCCCGGAGGGGCGCGGGGCTGTGTCTGATGTGCGGCTGCCGCCGCGTGGGCGCGGCCAGCCCGTCACCGGGCGGGTGGTCCGGCAACGACGGTAAGGGGCTCGGGGGGCGGCCCCGGGGGCCGCGGGGGGCCGCGGGGCAAATGCCCCTCGTGTCCGGGCCGGAGGCCGGTTGCGGCCAATGGCCGGTGTATGGGGGTGGACCCCGGCGACAGGGGGTGCTCGTCCCGGTAGATTCGGGGTCACGTTCAAGTGCACGACTGGACGGCGGGGGCTCCGCTCCCGCCGGACCGGGGTCCACGACGACGGCCGCCGCGGCCGTCCGGCGGCGTCGAATCCGCGGGAGCGTTGAGTTGGTCGGGCGACATCGCGGGGAAGTACGCCAGGCCGGGCCGGAGCCCGTGCCCGCGGCCGGGGATCCGTTCATCGCGAGTCCGGTGAGCATCGCCGTGCTGCCCGGCGGCACCGTGCACACCTGGAGCACCGTGATGTCCCAGGCCAGCGACCTGCGCGACGGCACGCACCCGGCGTGGTCCGCGGCGGCCTGGCAGGCCCGGCACGAGGGCCGGCCGACCCCGGTCAGCGTCGGGCACCCGGACGGCCGGGTGGAGGCGTACCTGGTGGCCGCGGACGGCACCGCCGTCGGCCGGCCGGGGCACCACCTGCCGGTGGTGGCGCGGCAGCCGCCCGACCCCTGCTGGGGCGAACCGGGCACCCTCGACCACCACTTGTGCAACGCCCCGGCCGATCCGGCGATCGCCGCCGCGCTCGACCGGGCCGCGCAGGCGGCCGCCCAGGCCGCGCAGTGGGAGAACGCGGTGCACCTGTTCACGGTGGCGGCGGCCCGCCACCAGCACCTGCCGGGCGGCCCCGGCCGCGGGCAGACCGCCGCCGCGGACCGGGCGGTGGAGCACGCCGTCTCCGCGTGGCTGCGCACCGTCGGCCGGCCCGGCTCGGCCGCGCTCGGCTTCACCCTCGTGCACCTGCTGATCACCGGCTTCCCCGGCCGGCCGGGCCCGATCGCCGCCCTGCTGCGTCGGCTGGCCGACCACCTGCCGGCCGCCAGCCACACCGACCTGAGGTACGCCCCGCCGCCTGAGCACCGTTGACCTCGGGGACGGCCCGAGGCCGAGTGCGACGTACGCCCCGCCGCCTGAGCACCGTTGACCTCGGGGACGGCCCGAGGCCGAGTGCGACGTACGCCCCGCCGCCTGAGCACCGTTGACCTCGGGGACGGCCCGAGGCCGAGTGCGACGTACGCCCCGCCGCCTGAGCACCGTTGACCTCGGGGACGGCCCGAGGCCGAGTGCGACGTACGCCCCGTCACCTGAGCACCGTTGACCTCGGGGACGGCCCAAGGCGCCCCGTCACCCGAGCACCGTTGATCAGCCTGTCCGCACCCCCTCAGCGCGGCGCCGGAAGCCGGAACGCCTTCGCGAACTCCGGTGACTGCGCCAGCTTCAGGCCCGCCTCGAAGCGGCTGGTGGCGCCGAGACGGTCCATCAGCCTGGCGATCCCGCGCTGAACGGTCCTGCGGCTCACCCCGAGCTTGCGGGCGATCTGGTCGTCGCTCAGGCCGAGTGCGAGCAGCCGGACGATGTTCCGCTCCTGCGCCGTGCCGCTCTCCGGCTCCTCACCGGGCGGCGGGGCCGCCGTCATCTCGGCGATCGGGATCCCGCGCAGCCAGAGGTCCTCGTACATCGCGACGTAGTTGCGCAGCAGCGCCGCACCGCGGACCACCACCAGGGCCCGTCCCGGCGAGCTCGGATCGGCCGTCAGACAGGCCGCGACGCCGTCGAAGATCAGCAGGTCGTGCGGCGAGTGGTCGATCAGCCGGACCTGGGCGCCGAGTTCGGTGATGCGGTGCAGATACCGGGTGTACTTGGGGGTCTGGAGCAGCGACATCGGATAGATGTTGCGCAGGACGACGCCCCGGTCGACCTGCTCCCGGTCCCGCCGTATCGACACCTCGAGCACGCCCATCGGCGGCATCGGCCCCGGATGCAGCGAGTCGACGCCGACCCGGCTGGACGCCGACAGGTCCTCGAAGATCTGCTTCTTGCGGCGGAGATCGCCGAAGTACTCCACGGCCACCTCCGCGTCGTCGCGGGCCACGGCCGGCTGGTAGACGGTGGCGAGCGTGTCGGTGGCCTGCTGCAACTCGATCGCGTTGCGCACCTGTTCGGCGGCGTTCTCGCGGTAGACCTCGGTGGCCTTCAGCAGCGCCGCGTCCGGCTCGACCGCCTCGACGGCGACGCCGTTCGCCCGCACCAGGCGCAGCTGCTCCAGGCGCTGCCAGCCGCGTTTGGCCTGTGCGGTGTTCAGCCCGGCGGCGGTGCGGACCGCCTCCGGTTTCCCGCCGCCGAGCCGGCGCAGCGCCTGGTAAAGGGCGAGCGCGACCAGGTCCTCGCGTGGTGTGGGCGGTGCTGCGGGGGGTCGGGTCGTCTGCTCCTGGCCGGCGGAACCGGGGGATTGCATCGGACGTCCTCCTGTCCTCCTGCTCGGCGGTGCACCTCAGTCGGGTTCGGTCGCGGCCGGCGGGGCCGCCTTGATCGGGCCGGCGGGGTTCGCCGGGTCGGACGGGCCCGCGGGATGGGCGGGGGCGCCGGGTTCCGCGGGATCTCCGGGGTCGATGGAGAGCGCTCTCGCGTAGTCGGGATCCCGGGCCAGCCGCAGCCCCGCCTCGAAACGGCTGCTGACGCCCAGCCGGTCCATCAGCTTGGCGACGCACCGCTGCACCGTCCTGCGGTGGATGGCCAGCTTGCGGGCGATCTGGTCGTCGCTGAGCCCTGACGCCATCAGCTGGATGACGACCAGTTCCTGCGCGTCGGGCGCGGTCCCGGCCGCGGTGGGCGGCTCGGCGTCGGCCAGCGGGACGGCGCGCAGCCAGAAGTCCTCGTAGAGCGAGCGGTAGGACCGCAGCAGCGCGGAGCCGCGGACGGCGACCATCGCCTCGGCCGGTCGCGCCGGGTTGCTCGGCAGGCAGGCCACCACCCCGTCGATGATCAGCAGGTCGTAGGGCGCGTGGTCGACGAGCCGCACCTCCGCGCCGATCCCGGTCAGATCGTGCAGGTAGCGGGCGTACTTGGGGGTCAGCATCAGCGAGACCGGGTACACGCAGCGGACCTTGACGCCCTTCTCGATCGACCTGCGGTCGAGTTCGAGGGACCGCTCCAGGTACGGCATCGGCGGCATCGGGCCCGGGTGCAGCGAGTCGGTGCTCACCCGCGCCGCCCGGCTCAGGTCCGCGCTCGTCTGCTGGATGCGCTGCTTGTTGGTGATGTACTCGGTGGCGATCTCCGCCGACTCGCGGGCCACCGCGGGGCGGAAGACCTCGGTCAGTGAGCGGGTGGCCACCTGGAGCGCGACCGCGTTGCGCATCTGCTCGGCCGCGCCGGCCTGGTAGGCGTCGTTGATCTCGGCCAGCGCCGTTTCCGGTTCCAGCGCCGTGCACATGCCGTGGTCGACCCGGACCAGTTCCAGGTCGCGCAGCAGCGCCCAGCCCAGCGCGACCCGTTCCTCGTCGAGACCGACCGAGGGCACCACGATCTGCCACCAGTCCTCCTCGCCGCACGGGCCGTGCGAGCGCAGCGCCAGGTACAGCGAGAGCGCGGCGTCCTCGTGGGCCGACGGCCGCGGGAGCGGGTGTGGGGGCGGGGACGACGACGGTTGCGAAGGCGACGGAGACGGCGACGGCGGGCGTGGCGGCGGGGGCACGGCGATCATCAGTTCTCCGCGGGGGTGCGCTGGGCCGGGACCGTCAGGCCGAACTCCGGCTCCTGGGCGAGCCGCAGCCCCGCCTCGAAGCGGCTGCTGACGCCGAGCCGGTCCATCAGTTTGGCGACCGACCGCTGGATGGTCCTGCGGTGGACGGCGAGCTTGCGGGCGATCTGGTCGTCGCTGAGCCCGGACGCCATCAGCCGGACGACGGCCCGCTCCTGGACGACCGCCGCGGCGCCGCCCGCGGCCAGTGACTCGGCCTCGGCCAGCGGCAGTCCGCGCTGCCAGAAGTCCTCGTAGAGCGAGCGGTAGGACCGCAGCAGCGCGGATCCGCGGATCACCAGCATCGCCTCTCCGGGGTGCTCCGGGTCACCGGGTATGCACGCCACCAGCCCGTCCACGATCAGCAGATCGTACGGCGCGTGGTCGACCAGCCGTACCTCGGCACCCAGATCGGTCAGATCGTGCAGGTAGCGGGCGTACTTGGGGGTGAGCAGCAGCGAGACCGGGTAGACGCAGCGGACCCTGGCACCCTTCTCCATCGACATCCGGTCGAGTTCGAGCGACCGCTCCAGGTACGGCATCGGCGGCATCGGGCCCGGGTGCAGCGACTCGGTGCTCACCCGCGCGGACAGCGTCAGGTCGGTCATCATCTGCCGCTTGAGCATCTTGTTGGTGAGGTACTCAGTCGCGATGGCGGCCGTCTCGCGGGCCACCGCGGGCCGGAACACCTCGGTCAGCGAGCGGGTGCTGACCTGGAGCGCGGTGGCGGTGCGCATGTGCTCCGCGGTCCTGGCCCGGTAGGCGTTGGTGATCTCGGCGAGTGCCGTCTCGGGCTCGACCGCCGTGCAGGTGCCGTCGGCGACCTGGACGAGTTCCAGGTCGCGCAGCAGCGCCCAGCCCTGCGCGATCCGTTCGTCGTTCAGCCCGACCGAGGGCACCAGGACCTCCCACCAGTCGTCCTCGCCGCACGGGCCGTGGGTGCGCAGCGCCAGATACAGCGAGAGCGCGGCATCCTCGGTGGGGGACGGCGGCTGGGCCGGCGGATGCGCGGACGACGGCGACGAGGGCGAGGGCGGGGGCGCGGCCGGGGGGAGCATCAGCGCTCCGCGGTGGTGCGCTGCGCGGGTATGGGCAGCCGGAACAGCGGTTCGCGGGCGAGTCTGAGCCCCGCCTCGAACCGGCTGGCCGCCCCGAGGCGCTCCATGAGCCTGGCCACCGACCGCTGTACGGTCCGGCGGCTCACCCCGAGCTTGCGGGCGATCTGGTCGTCGCTGAGCCCCGCCGCCATCAGCCGGATGATCACCCGTTCCTGCGGCGAGAACTCCTTGTCCTCCAGGCCGCTGCCGGTCGCCTCGGCCAGCGGGATCGCCCGCAGCCAGTAGTCCTCGTACAGCTCGACGTAGGTGCCGACCAGGACGGCGCCGCGGATCACCAGCATCGACTGGGACGGGTTCTGCCGGTCGGGGGCGATCGCCACCGTGTGGCCGTCGAAGATCAGCGCGTCGAACGGGGCGTGGTCCACCAGCCTGACCTCGGCGCCGAGGCCGGCCAGATCCTGCAGGTAGCGCACGTACTTCGCGCTCTGCAGGACCGACAGCGGGTACATGTCGCGGACCCGCACCCCCTTGCCGATGATGTCGGCGTCGTGCCGCAGCGAGCCGTCGAGCACGGACATCGGCGGCATCGGCCCGGGGTGCATCGAGTCGCAGGTGAACCGCAGCGCGTCACTCAGCTCCACCCGCACCCGCTCCTTGCGCCGCGGGTCGGTCAGGTACTCGGTGGCGACCTCGTCGAACTCGCGGGCGACGGCCGGCCGGTAGACGCTCATCAGGCTGTTCGCGACGCTCTGCAACCGGATGCCGTCCCGCAGGTGCTCGGCGGAATCGGCGTTGTACACGTCCATCGCCCGGCTCAGTGCCGCGTCCGGATCGAGCGCGTCGGCGACCCCGTCGGATATCTGCACCAGGCCGAGCGCCAGCAGCCGTTCCCAGCCGGCCGCGGCCCGTGCCTCGTCCAGCCGGGCGTCGGCCCGCACCTCGGCCAGCGCGGTGGCCGTTCCCTTCGCGCGCAGCGTGCGGTACAGCGCCAGCGCGTCGTGTTCGTCCCCCTGAGCTCCAGCCCCCGACATGCCCGGTCCGCCCGGCGGGCATGCCTCCTCCTTGATCACGGGCAGCATCTGCCGTCCTCCATTGCTGATGACCCGGCGGCTGTGCGGACACCCAGAGCGCCCCGAACGCCCGAGGCTCCCCGAGAGCCTCATGTATCCACCGCCACACACAGAGTGCCACGCCAGTATTACCGGTGGTCCTCGGAGGGTCTGGTGTTTCTTCCACTTGTCGTCCGCCGCGGCCGGCTCGTGACCGGCCCCCCGGCCACTGTGGATCACGGTGTGCCGAAGCCGTCTGCATCATGACCGCGCCTGGTCGGGCGCACAAGTCCTATTGGTTTCCGGTCGTTTTCGGCCAACCTTCCCCGCCAGAGCCCCGGACATGCGGGTGTCCCGGACACGCTGTCGCCCCGGACATGCCGGTGCCCGGGGCGACAGCCGTCGTCCCGGGCACCCGGTGCATCCCCCCGCCTGTCACCGCCGCCGATGCGGGCGGCCGGCGACAGCGGTCAGAGGTCGAACTCCTGCGGGTTCAGGCCGACGGCGAAGCACGCCTCGCGCACCACGCCCTTCTCGCTCGCGTCGAAGTCGCCGTCGGCGCCGCCGATGACGATGCCGATCTGGATCACCGCGCGCGCCTCGGTGGGCTTCTTCTGCACCTTGGCGATCTCCTGCAGGATCGCCACCTTGCCCAGACCGAAGTCGGCGGTGAGCTTGTTGGCGTAGTCCTCGAAACGGCGCTGGAGGTCGGGCGCCGGGAAGTTCTGCAGCACCTCGTTGGTGCCGATCAGGGTGGCCACCCGCTGCCGCTCCGCCGGGTCGATGCTGCCGTCGGCAGCCGCGACCAGCGCGCACATCGCCATGCTGGCGTCCCGGAACGCGCCGCTCTTGAGGTCGTTCTTCTTCGCGTTGAGCTGGGTCTGCATGGTGGTGGCGGATTCCTTGAAACGGTCCCAAAGGGCCATGGCGTTTCTTCTCCTCGGCGGGGTCGATACCCGGTCGAAACGGGTTGGGTGTCCGGTCTGAGAACTCTCCGGGAGCGTAAAGGAGTTCCCAAGCCCGGTCAGCCGAATGCTCCCAGGCCCCGCGCCGGGCCGCCGAACGGGGGCGCCCCGGCGGTCCGCCGCCGCCCGTCACGGCACCAGTACGACCTTGCCCATGGTGGCGCGTGCCTCCAGCGCCGCGTGCGCGCCGGCCGCGTCCGACAGCGGGAACGTCTGCACGGCCGGCAGCAGTTGCCCGGACGCCGCTGCCGCCAGCGCCTCGCTCTCCAGGGCGCGCAGGCCCTCCGGGGTGCCGGTGAGCTTCTGCAGCGCGGGCCCCACCACGGTCTGCGAGGTGATGCCGCGCTCGGCGAGTTCGCCCTCGGCGAACAGCACCGGTCCGCCCGACGACCAGCCGTAGACCAGGTGCCGCCCGCCCCGGCCCAGCAGCCCGACGGCGGCCCGGCCGAGGTCGCCGCCGACCGAGTCGAACACCACGGTGGCCCGGCGGTCCGCGCCGAGGAAGCCGTTGACCTCCTCCGTCCAGCCCGGCCTGGTGTAGTCCACGGCGAGGGCGGCGCCCAGCGCGGCGACCCGGGCGGCCTTGTCCCGGCCGCCCGCCGCGCCGACCACCGTGGCGCCCAGCGCCGTACCGTGCTGGACGAGCAGGGTGCCGATGCCGCCGGCCGCCGCGAGCACCACGGCGGAGTCGTCGGGGCGCAGCCCGGACAGCCGCAGGATGCCCATCGTCGTCCGGCCGGTGCCGATCATCGCGACGGCCGCCGGGAAGCCGAGGCCGTCGGGCAGCGCGTGCAGCCGCTCGGCGGCGGCCACGGCGAGTTCCGCGTAGCCGCCGGGCACCATGCCCAGGTGGGCGACCACCCGGCGGCCGAGCCAGGACGGGTCGGTGCCCGGGCCCAGCGCGTCCACGGTGCCGGCCGCCTCGCGGCCGGGGACGGTGGGCAGTTCGGGCAGCGGCATCGGGCCGCCGCCGCTCAGGCCGGCCCGCAGGACGGTGTCGATCAGGTGCACCCCGGCCGCGGCGACCGCGATCCGCACCTGGCCGGGGCCCGGCTCGAGGTCGGCGGCGGACTCGTAGCGCAGGTTCTCCGGCGGTCCGAAGGCGTGCAGGCGTACGGCGTGCATGGCGGGCTCCCGTTGCGGTGGCGAGAACGGAGTGGACGGACTGCCAGCCAACAACGTCAAGCGGGCTTGAGGTCAAGCGCGGTGGGGGCTGCCTCCGGGCAGCGCCACGGCCCGGGGATCGTCACGGCCGGAGGGACGTCACGGCCGGAGAAACGTCACAGCCGGGGGAAGCGGGCCAGCAGCGCCCAGACCGCCGGGTTCGCGTCCAGGCCGTCGTGCATGTCGGTGAGGTCGGCGACCACGTCGTGCAGGAAGTCCCGCGCCTCGCGGCGCAACTGCGGGTGGCTCAGCGACAGCGGCGGCGCGTCCTCCCGCTCCCAGTCCGCCGTCACGTCCACATGCCCGAACCTGCGGCGGAACCGCAGCCGGTCGGTGGACTCGGTGAAGTCGAGTTCCGCGTGCTGCGGCCGGGACGCCCGGCTGCCGCGCGGATCGCGGTCGAGGCGCTCGACGATGTCGCACAGCGCCCAGGCGAAGTCCAGTACCGGCACCCATCCCCAGGCTGTGGACAGCTCCCGCTCGCCCTCGGCCAGATACACGTCGCCGCAGAACAGATCGTGCCGCAGCGCCCGTACGTCCGCCGTCCGGTAGTCGGTCTGCGGGGGGTCGGGGAAGCGGCGGGAGAGGGCGTAGCCGAGGTCGATCACCCGCAGATGGTGTCACCCCCCGGGCGCGGTGCGCGCCCGGAGGGTTCGCGGGGCGTCACCGGATGTCAGAGGGTGACACCGAAGTCGGTCGCGATGCCGACGAGGCCCGAGGCGTAGCCCTGGCCGACGGCGCGGAACTTCCACTCCGCGCCGTTGCGGTACAGCTCGCCGAACACCATCGCCGTCTCGGTGGCCGCGTCCTCGCTCAGGTCGTAGCGCGCGATCTCCGCGCCGCCGGCCTGGTTGATGATGCGGATGTACGCGTTCCTGACCTGGCCGAAGTTCTGGCTGCGGGTCTCGGCGTCGTAGATCGAGACCGGGAAGACGATCTTGTCGATGTCGGCGGGCAGGCCCGCCAGGTTGACGTTGATCGCCTCGTCGTCGCCGTCGCCCTCGCCGGTGCGGTTGTCACCGGTGTGCACGATGGTCTGGTCCGGGGTCTGCTTGTTGTTGAAGAAGACGAAGTGACCGTCGGAGTAGACCTTGCCCTCGCCGTTCACGGCGATGGCGCTGGCGTCGAGGTCGAAGTCCGTACCGGTGGTGGTCCGGATGTCCCAACCGAGGCCGACCGTCACGGCCGTCAGGCCGGGCGCCTCTTTGGTCAGCGAGACGTTGCCGCCCTTGGACAGGCTTACCGCCATGGGAAGTCCCCTTATGTGTGGTCGCGGGTGTTGCCGACGAAACTACCGTCATTGGTGAGAACGCGGACGGGGGATGCGCTGGTTCCTGCCGTGGCCGGAAATAACGCCCGCGGTCCTGTCGGGTTCGGGCGCGAAAAGGGTGTGACGTTCGGCTCCCGGTGCCGGATCATGGGAGACATGTCCGGGCCACTGACCATCCGCGGCTCGGTCTCCCTGCCGGAGGCCGAGCTGATGTGGCGTTTCTCCCGCTCGTCGGGGCCCGGCGGCCAGAACGTGAACACCACCGACACCCAGGTCGAGCTGCGCTTCGACCTCGCCGCCACCAAGTCGCTGCCGCCGGTATGGCGGGAACGCGCCCTGGAGCGGCTGGCGGGCCGGCTGACCGGCGGCGTGCTGACCGTCAAGGCGTCCGAGCACCGCTCGCAGTGGCGCAACCGGGAGGCCGCCGCGGCCCGGCTGGCCGCGCTGCTGGCCCAGGCGACCGCGCCGCCGCCGCGGCCCCGCCGCCCGACGAAGATCCCGCGCGGGATCAACGAGCGGCGGCTGCGGGTGAAGAAGCAGCGCAGCCAGACCAAGCGCGGCCGCAGCGGCGGTGGCTGGGACTGATCCCCGGCCCCGCCGCCTGCTCGCGGCTCAGCTCAGGTAGCGGTACCGGCCGCGGAAGTACGTCAGCGGGCGGCCGTCGGCACTCGGCGTGAGCGCGCTGAGCACCCGGCCGATCAGCACGGTGTGGTCGCCGGCCGGTACCCGCTGCTCGGTCTCGCATTCCAGTATCGACAGCGCGCCGCCCAGGATCGGCGCCCCCGAGTGCGGGCCGCGGTAGTAGGAGATGTCCTCGAACAGCAGCCGGTCGCTGATCCTGCCGCGCAGCGCGAAGCGCCCGGCGATGTGCCGCTGGCTCTCGCTCAGCACCGACACCGCCCAGCGCGGCTGCCGTTCCAGCAGCTCGTCCATCCGTGACCCGTTCCGGACGCTGATCAGCACCAGCGGCGGTTCGAGCGAGACGGACATGAACGCGGTCGCGGTCATGCCGACGTCCTCACCGCGCGGCCCGTCGTCCGGGTCGTGCGCGGTGACGAGGGCGACGCCCGCCGCGAGGCGGGTCATCGCGGCGCGGAAGTCGTCGAGATCGACGGTTTCTGGGGGATGGCCCATGGTGGTCTCAGGATGCCGTCCGGGCGGAGTTCGAAGCACGTTCTTCACGGTACGGGGCGGTAAGTAATCTGGGCATCGGGCTCTGGACCCACCTCTCGGGGCGAAACGGACCTAGGACTTCCGGTCCTGGACGGGGTTTCCGGCGGCTTCCGGCGGAGTTGGTACCGTCTCCGGCGGTCGTCGCCCAATGTGGTCAAGTGTTCACCTAATGATGTGACTTGAGTCACAAGAGGCAGGAATTGTTGACCCTGTGTACCTGCCGCACAGCTCGCTGTGATTCAGTTGCCGGAGTAAGCCTGGGGTAGACCTGAGTGAGCCGTCGAAGTACGCCGGAGTGCAGCAGAGTCGCGCCGGAGTGCGCCGGTGGCAGTCGTACTCGGTCGAATGGATCACGTGGAAACCGGTGCGGACGCATGCGTGGATATCTGCGCCGTTCGCCGCACGGATACACGCGGAGATCAGGGGAGTTGCTGTCGAGGGCGCGGAGAGAGGCATGGACACCGAGTCGGAGCCGTATGTCCGTCTCGCGACCCTGCGGCAATTGCACCAGGTCGTAGCGGACCTCAACACCGCGCGCAGCCTCGCCGACACGCTCCAGACCGTCGCGGACGGAGTGGTGCGGGGGCTGGGCTTCGAGCTGGCCGCCGTCAACCTGGTACGGCCCGACGGCGACCTCGTGGTGGCCGCGTTCGCCGGCAGCGCCGCGGGCGAGGCGCTGCTCTCCGGCCGGGTCGGCCCGCGCGCCTCCTGGGAGCGGCGGCTCACGATGGGGGAGCGCTGGGGTTCGCTGCGCTTCATCCCGCACACCGAGGGCTGGGTGCTCACCGACGACGACGTGCCGCAGTTCCACACCGAGGGGCCGCTGCCCCGGTTCCCCGACGAGTGGCACCCCAACGACCGGCTCTACGCGCCCATGCACTCCTCGCAGTCCGTCGGCAGCGAGCTGATCGGCGTGATCTCCGTCGACCGCCCCACCAGCGGGCGGCACCCCGGGCCGTGGGGCTGCGAGGCGCTCCAGATGTACGCGTTCCAGGCCGGCATCGCGATCAGCAACGCGCGGCTGCGGGCCAACATGCAGCGGGCGCTGGTCCGGCTCGAACGCGACCAGCAGGCGCTGCGGGCCAGCGAGGAGAGCTTCCGGCAGGCGTTCGAGTACGCGCCCAGCGGCATGGCCATCGCCGAGATGGGCGGCGACCAGCACG
Source organism: Streptomyces sp. CA-111067 (assembly GCF_050956065.1). Lineage (NCBI taxonomy): Bacteria > Bacillati > Actinomycetota > Actinomycetes > Kitasatosporales > Streptomycetaceae > Streptomyces > Streptomyces sp. CA-111067. Next base: position 5,270,281 of record NZ_CP192103.1, read on the forward strand.
GGAAGCTGCTGCGGGCCAACGACGCGCTGTGCCGGCTGCTCGGGCGGTCCGCGTCCACGATGCGGCGGTTCTCGTTCTCCGACCTCGTGCACCCCGAGGACGTCGGGCTGCTGCTGCGCACCTCCGCGGAGGGCGGCCGGGCCGAGCTGCGGCTCGCCCGCAGGGACGGCACGTGGGTCTGGGTCAGCCTGCGCAACTCGGTGGTCGCCGACACCGCCGACGGGCCGCGCTTCCTGCTCACGCACGTCGAGGACATCGAGGAGCGCAAGAGCCGCGAGATCCAGCTCGCCCACCGGGCCAGCCACGACTCGCTGACCGGGCTGCCCAACAGCGCCGAGCTGCGCTCCCGGCTGGCCGCCCGGCTGTGCGGCCGCCCGCAGGACAAGGACGCGGCGGCGCAGGCGGAGGAGGCGGACGAGTTCGACGAGTTCGCGTTCAGCTACGGGTACGGGCCCGACGAGCTGGCCGAGCCGCTCGGCGCGATCGGCTACGACTCGCACACCCACACCACGGCGCCGGACGAGACGGACGAGGAGAACGCGGGCAAGGGCCTCGCGGTGCTCTTCTGCGACCTCGACGGCTTCAAGTCGATCAACGACCGGTTCGGCCACCACACCGGGGACGCGGTCCTCATCGAGGTGGCCCGCCGGCTGACCGGCGCGGTGCGGGACGGCGACACGGTGGCTCGGCTCGGCGGCGACGAGTTCGTCGTCCTGGCGGACGGCCTGGCGCCGGCCGACGCGGCGGATCTCGCGGTGCGGCTGCGGAACGCGATCATCCCCCCGATCCGGGTGGACGGCCGCGGCGTGCGGGTCGGCGCGAGCTTCGGCATCGGCTGGGCCGGCTGCGGCATGACCGCGGAGGAGGTGCTCCACTCGGCGGACCAGCGCATGTACGTCGAGAAGCGCTCCCGCTCGAACCCACCGCGCCCCAACCACCGACGCGCTGGATGAAACCCCGGGCTCCCGCCCGTACCCGGCTACAGCGCCGTCGTGCCTGGCCGCGCCGTTCCCCGCGCCCCTACGGGGCACGTCCCCCAGCCGGGCCCCGGGCTCCCGCCCGGGCGGCAGCCCGCCGTTGCAGATCCGCCCCTTGCCGTCCGCGGGCCGTCCTGGGCTGAGCGCGCAGTTCCCCGCGCCCCTATCGGGGCGCGTTCCGGGGGCGGGGGATGATGGGCGGATGGGTAACGGTGAGGAAGAGCGGGTGCGGCGGCGGCAGGCGGTCGCGGGGTGTTCCGGGCGGGTGCTCAGTCATGATGTGCGGGCGCCCATCCGGGAGCGGATGAAGGGGCTGCTCGCCGCGGGCGAGGACATGCTCGGCGTGGAGGAGCCCGTCGACCTGTACGGGGACGGCATCGTCGGCGTGCTCGAACGGCAGGTGGCCGACCTCCTCCAGACCGAGGACGCCGCCTTCTTCCCGACCGGGACCATGGCCCAGCAGGTCGCGCTCCGCGCGTGGGCCGCCCGCACGGGCAACGACACCGTCGCCCTGCACCCCCTCGCCCACCCCGAGGTGCACGAGCGCGGCGCCCTGCACACCGTCTCCGGCCTGCGCACGGTGCACCCCACCGGCGCCCCCCGGCTGCCCACCGCCGACGAGGTGCGAGACTTCGACGAGCCGTTCGGCACCCTGATGCTCGAACTCCCGCTGCGCGACGCCGGCTTCGTCCTGCCCGGCTGGGACGAGCTGACCGCGACCGTCGCCGCCGCCCGCGAGCGGGACGCGGTCGTGCACTTCGACGGCGCCCGGCTCTGGGAGTGCCCGCCGCACTTCGGCCGGCCGCTCGCGGAGATCGCCGGCCTCGCCGACAGCGTCTACGTGAGCTTCTACAAGTCGCTCGGCGGCCTGTCCGGCGCCGCCCTGGCCGCGCCCGCCGAGTTCGTCGAGGAGGCCAGGACCTGGCGGCACCGCTACGGCGGCAACGTCTTCCAGCAGTTCCCGGCCGCCCTCGCCGCCCTGGAAGGGCTCCGCACCGAACTGCCCCGCCTGGCCTCCTACGTCGAGCACGCCAAGGCCGTCGCCCGCGCGCTGCTCGCCGGGCTGACCGACGGCGGTCTGACCTGGCCGCGGATCAACCCCGAGCAGCCGCACACCCACCAGTTCCAGCTGTGGCTGCCCTACCCCGCCGACGCCCTGAACGAGGCGTCGGTCCGGCAGGCCGAGGAGACCAGAGCCAGCCTGTTCGGCACCGGCGTCTTCCGCGAGCAGTTCCCGCCCGGCCTGTCCATGCAGGAGGTGACGATCGGCGCCTCGGCCCTGGACTGGACGGAGTCCGACGTCCACGACGCCGCCGTGGTCTTCGCCCGCCACCTCACCGGCTGAGGGCCGGGGCTACCCGGCGCCGCCGCCGGCGCGGACGAGGCCGGACTCGTACGCCAGCACCACCGCCTGCACCCGGTCGCGCAGGTTGAGCTTCGTCAGGATCCGTCCCACGTGCGTCTTCACCGTCGCCTCGGACAGCACCAGCTTCGCCGCGATCTCCCCGTTGGACATCCCCTGCGCGACCAGCAGCAGCACCTCGCGCTCCCGCTCGGTGAGCCGGTCGATCTCCTTGTGCCGCTCGTCCGTGCCGGCGCTCGGCAGCATCGGCGTGAACCGGTCGAGCAGCCGCCGGGTGGTGCTCGGCGCGACCACCGCGTCGCCGCTGTGCACCGCGCGGATCGCGCCGAGCAGCTCGTCCGGCGGCACGTCCTTGAGCATGAAGCCGCTGGCGCCCGCCTTGAGCGCGGTGAACGCGTACTCGTCCAGGTCGAACGTGGTGAGGATGAGCACCCGCGGCCCGCCGTCCTCGGCGGGCCGGTCGGCGCAGATCCGCCGGGTGGCCTCGACGCCGTCCATCCGCGGCATCCGGACGTCCATCAGCACCACGTCCACCCGGGTGTGCCGCAGCACCTCGATGGCCTCCCCGCCGTCGCCCGCCTCGGCGACGACCTCCATGTCCGGCTGGGCGGCGAGCACCATCCGGAAGCCGGTGCGCAGCAGCACCTGGTCGTCGACGAGCATGACGCGGATCGCCATGGGTTCCCCATTCCTCGAAGGGCGGTGGTCGGTGGTCGCCCGCCGGCGGCTCCGGCGGGCGGTTCTCAGCGGCCGGTCCTCAGTGGCAGCACGGCGCTGATCCGGAAGCCGCCGCCGGGCCGCGGGCCCGCCGCAAGTGTGCCGCCCACCATCCCGATCCGCTCCCGCATGCCGATCAGGCCCTGCCCCATGCCGTCCCGGCCGCCCTGCGCGTACAGCTCGTGCCGGGCGCCGCGGCCGTCGTCCTCGATCAGCAGGTCAAGCGCGGCGTCGCCGAAGCCGAGCTGGACGCAGGCGCTGACGCCGTCGCCGCCGTGCTTGCGCACGTTGGTCAGGGCCTCCTGGACGATCCGGTACGCGGTGAGCTCCACTCCGCTGGACAGCGGGCGGGCCTCGCCGGCCACCTCGAACCGTACGGGCAGGCCCGCGCCGCGCACCTGGTCGATGAGGTCGGCGAGCTGGTCCACGCCGGGCTGCGGCACGTACTCGCCGCCCGCGTCGTCGCCCTCGCGCAGCAGGCCGAGCAGCCGGCGCATCTCGGCGAGGGCCTGCCGGCCGGTGGAGGAGATCGTGTCGAGCGCCTGCTTGGCCTGGTCGGGGGCGGCGTCCAGCACGTAGGCGGCGCCGTCGGCCTGGACCACCATCACCGACACGTTGTGCGCGACGACGTCGTGCAGCTCGCGGGCGATCCTGGCGCGCTCCGCGGCGACCGCGGCCTTCGACTGCGCCTCGCGCTCCCGGTGCAGCCGGGCGGCCCGCTCCTCCAGCTCGGCGTAGTAGGCGCGGCGGGTGCGGAGGCGGTCGCCGATGACCCAGGACAGGGCGAAGATCACCGTCAGGAAGAAGGTCTGGAGCAGCTTCGTCCAGATCGTCAGGTACTCGTCGTGCGGCGGCCAGCGGACCATCGCCAGCGGGCTGGCGGCCAGGCCGCCGATCAGCGCGACCCGGGAGGACCAGCGGGTGCCGGTGGAGGCGCAGGTGTAGATCGCCGCGAGCATGGCGGCGTCGCCGGGGTTGGTGGGGACGTCCAGCGCGAGCTGGGCCAGGCCGGTGCCGGCGGCGACCAGCAGCATCCGCTCCGGGGCGCGGCGGCGCAGCGCGACGACGAGGGCGAGGGCGATCGAGATCGGGACGGCGAGGACGCGGCTGCGGGTGGTCGGCAGGTCGGAGTGGGGTGCGGCGACGATCCACGTGACGCACGCGGCGAACAGCACGACGGCCCAGAAGGTGTCGACCAGGGTCGGGTGTCGCCGGAGGAAGTCGTAGATGCGCTGCACGTATCCAGCGTAGGTACGCGACGCGCCCGCGAGGTCACTCCCGCGAGCGATCCCGCCTACTCCCCAAGGTGGACCCCGGCCTCCGGCCCGGCAGCTTTTTCGGGGTCCCGCCGTACGGGGTCGCGCCCCGTTCCCGCCTGCCGGCCGGTGGTGGGCTGGTCGCGCAGTTCCCCGCGCCCCTGGTGAAGCCGGGACCATCGCTGGTCGCGCCCGCTCGCGCCAACCGGGCCCCGAAGGGGCGCGGGGAACCGCGCGACAAGCCACGGCGGCGCCGCGGCCGGGAGCGGGCCGCAAGGGGCTGGGCAATAGCCGGGGGGTGACCGTCCCGGAGGGAGTTCGCGTAGGATTGACGAGAAGTGGTTCGGTGACCGGGAACGGAGAGGGCGGGTGGGTGGGGTGGCGGAGCGGCCGGCCAGGCTGGACGTGGGGGTCGTCGGCGCCGGACGAGTCGGAAGCGCGCTCGCCGCCGCGCTGAAGCTCGCCGGCCACCGCCCCGTCGCGGCCAGCGGAGTCTCCGAGGCGTCCCGGCGACGTGCCGACAAGCTGCTCCCCGGAGTCCCCCTCGTCGAACCCGCCGCCGTCCTGGAGCGCGCCGACCTCGTCCTCCTCACCGTCCCCGACGACGCCCTCCCCGCCCTGGTCAGCGGCCTCGCGGAGACCGGCGCGGTCCGCCCGGGCCAGCTGATCGTGCACACCTCCGGCCGCCACGGCACCGCCGTGCTCGACCCGGCGCTGCGGGCCGGCGCCCTGCCGCTCGCGCTGCACCCGGCGATGACCTTCACCGGCACCCCCGTGGACGTCCAGCGGCTGGCCGGCTGCACCTTCGGCGTCACCGCCCCCGGCGAGCTGCGGCTCGCCGCCGAAGCGCTGGTGATCGAGATGGGCGGCGAGCCGGCCTGGATCGACGAGGCCGCCCGCCCGCTCTACCACGCGAGCCTCACGATCGGCTCGAACCACCTGATCACCCTGGTCGCCCAGGCGATGGACCTGCTGCGCACCGCGGGCGTCGCCGAGCCCGGCCGGCTGCTCGGCCCGCTGCTGGGCGCCGCCCTGGACAACGCGCTGCGCTCCGGGGACGCCGCCCTGACCGGCCCGGTGGCCCGTGGCGACGCCGGCACCGTGGCCGCCCACCTGCGCGAGCTGCGTACCCACGCCCCCGAGGACGTGCCCGGCTACGTGGCGATGGCCCGCGCCACCGCGGACCGCGCGCTCGCCAACGGAATGCTCAAAGCCGAATACGCCGAGGCGCTGCTCGACGCCCTCGCCGACGAGGGGACCCGGTGACCCGATGACCGAGCTCGTCCACCACGCGGCGGACCTGCCGCCCGCCGCGGCCGTCGTCATGACGATGGGCGCGCTGCACGAGGGCCACGCCGCCCTGATCCGCGCCGCCCGCGCCCACGCCGGCCGCGGCCAGGTCACGGTGACCGTCTTCGTCAACCCGCTGCAGTTCGGGCCGACCGAGGACCTGGACCGCTACCCCCGCACCCTGGACGCCGACCTGAAGCTCGCCGAACTGGCCGGCGCCGACACCGTCTTCGCGCCGCCCGCCGACGAGGTGTACCCGGGCGGGCAGCCGCAGGTGCGGATCTCGGCGGGCCCGATGGGCGAACGCTACGAGGGCGGTTCCCGGCCAGGACACTTCGACGGCATGCTCACCGTCGTCGCCAAGCTGCTGCACCTGACGAGGCCGGAGGCCGCGTTCTTCGGGCAGAAGGACGCCCAGCAGCTCGCGCTGGTCCGCCGGATGGCCACCGACCTGAACTTCCCGGTCGAGATCGTCGCCGTCCCCACCGTGCGTGAGGACGACGGCGTGGCCATGTCCAGCCGCAACCGCTACCTGAGCGAGCCGGAACGCCGCTCCGCCCGCGCGCTGTCCGGCGCGCTGTTCGCCGGCCGCGACGCCGCCGCCCAGGGTCCGGCCGTCGCACTCCGGGCGGCCCGCGCGGTGCTGGACGCCGCCGCCTCGGCCGAGCCCCCGGTCGTCCTGGACTACGCCGCCCTGATCGACCCCGCCGACTTCACCGACGCGGGCCCCGCCCACACCGGCCCCGCCGTCCTGGCCGTCGCCGCCCGGGTCGGCCGCACCCGCCTGATCGACAACCTCCCGCTGGACTTCCCGCTGGAACTCGGAGCCGCCCGATGAACGCACCAGGAACCGGCGGCAGCGCCGCCGGCACCGGCATACGCCTGTACGCCCCCGAGCCCGGCTGGGCGCTCACCGCCGACGTGGTGGTGGTCGGCTCCGGCGTGGCCGGCCTCACCGTGGCGCTGCGCTGCGCCGCGGCCGGCGCGAAGGTCACGGTGGTGACCAAGGCGCACCTGAGCGACGGCTCGACCCGCTGGGCGCAGGGCGGCGTCGCCGCGGCCCTCGGCGACGGCGACACCCCGCAGCAGCACCTGGACGACACGCTGGTGGCCGGCGTGGGCCTGTGCGACGAGCCGGCCGTACGGACCCTGGTCACCGAGGGGCCGGGCGCGCTGCGCCGGCTGATCGCCACCGGCGCCCGGTTCGACACCGACGCCGGCAGCGGCGAGATCCTGCTCGGCCGCGAGGGCGGCCACCACCGCAGCCGGATCGCGCACGCCGGCGGCGACGCGACCGGCGCGGAGATCTCCCGGGCGCTGATCGAGGCGGTCAGGGCGGCCGGGATCGAGCTGATCGAGAACGCCCTGGTGCTGGACCTGCTGACCGACGCCGAGGGCCGCACCGCGGGCGTCACCCTGCACGTGATGGGCCAGGGCCGCCGCGACGGGGTCGGCGCCGTGCACGCCCCGGCCGTGGTGCTGGCCACCGGCGGCATGGGCCAGGTGTTCTCCGCCACCACCAACCCGGCCGTGTCCACCGGTGACGGCGTGGCGCTGGCGCTGCGCGCCGGAGCCGAGGTCAGCGACCTGGAGTTCGTCCAGTTCCACCCCACCGTGATGTGGCTCGGCGCGGAGGCCGAAGGGCAGCTGCCGCTGGTGTCGGAGGCGGTACGCGGCGAGGGCGCGCACCTGGTGGACGCCGACGGCGTGCGCTTCATGGTCGGGCAGCACGAGCTGGCCGAGCTGGCGCCGCGCGACATCGTCGCCAAGGGCATCACGCGGCGGATGGCCGAGGCCGGCACCGACCACGTCTACCTCGACGGCCGGCACTTCGGCGCGCGGATGTGGGCCGAGCGCTTCCCGACGATCCTGGCCGCCTGCCAGGCGCACGGCATCGATCCGGTGACCGAGCCGATTCCGGTCGCGCCCGCCGCGCACTACGCCTCCGGCGGGGTGCGCACCGACCTGCACGGCCGGACCACCGTGGCCGGCCTCTACGCGTGCGGCGAGGTGGCCTGCACCGGCGTGCACGGCGCGAACCGGCTCGCCTCGAACTCGCTGCTCGAAGGGCTGGTCTTCGCCGAGCGGATCGCCGCCGACGTGCTGGCCGCCGCGGAAGCCCCGCGGCCCGGCCCGCCGGTGGTGCCCGACCCGACCGGCGCGCTGCTGGCGTCGGAGGCCCGCTACCAGGTGCAGCGGATCATGACGGCCGGCGCCGGGGTGGTGCGCAGCGCCGACAGCCTGGCGACGGCCGCGGGCGCGCTGGAGCGGCTGCACGCCGCCGCCGTCGAGGAGTACGACCGGGACGGCAAGACCGCCGAGCCTTGCGTGGAGACCTGGGAGTCCACCAACCTGAGTCTGGTCGCCCGGGTGCTGGTCGCCGCGGCCCGGCGGCGCGAGGAGACCCGCGGCTGCCACTGGCGCGAGGACCGGCCCGACCGGGACGACCGCGAGTGGCGCCGGCACCTGGTGGTGCGGCTCACCCCGCACCGCACGCTGGAGGTCCGCACGACGGACGGGCCCGACTTCCCGCCGACCCGCGGCGGGTCCCCGGATCGGGGATGATGGGCGCGCCGCCCGAAGCGCCGCCCGCACCACCCGCCGTGCCGCCCGCACCACCCGCTGTGCCGTCCCACCGCACCGAACCAGCCGCACCGAACCCGCCGCACACCGCCCCGAAGGAGCCCCCGTGAGCACCCCCGACCGTCCCCGGCCCGTCGCCCTCCCGCTGCCGCAGTTCGGCCCGCCGGACGAGCCGGCCGGCGGCGGTGGCTGCGGTGACGGCTGCGGCTGCGGCGAGGGAGCCGGGTACGAGACGGACCCGCTGGAGTGCGGCCTCGACCCCGACCTGGCGCAGCTGATCGCCGAGGACGGGCTCGACCCCGTCCAGGTCGAGGACATCGCGCACCTGGCCATCGAGGAGGACCTCGACCAGGGCGTGGACGTCACCACCGTGGCCACCGTCCCCGAGGAGGCCCGCGCCACCGGCGACTTCACCGCCCGCGAGGCCGGCACGGTGGCGGGTCTGCGGATCGCCGAGGCGGTGCTGTCGGTGGTGTGCACCGACGAGTTCGAGGTGGAGCGGCACGTGGCCGACGGCGACCGGGTCGCGGCCGGGCAGAAGCTGCTCACCGTACGGGCCCGCACCCGCGACCTGCTGACCGGCGAGCGCAGCGCGCTGAACCTGCTGTGCCGGCTGTCCGGCGTGGCCACCGCGACCCGTGCCTGGTCCGACGCCCTGGAGGGCACCAAGGCCAGGGTCCGCGACACCCGCAAGACCACCCCGGGACTGCGGGCGCTGGAGAAGTACGCGGTGCGCTGCGGCGGCGGCGTCAACCACCGGATGTCGCTGTCGGACGCGGCCCTGGTCAAGGACAACCACGTGATCGCGGCCGGCGGTGTGGCGCAGGCGTTCAAGCTGGTCCGCGAGGAGTTCCCCGGGCTGCCGGTGGAGGTCGAGGTCGACACCATGCACCAGGTGCACGAGGTGCTGGAGGCCGGCGCCGACCTGATCCTGCTGGACAACTTCACCCCGGAGGAGACCGCCGAGGCGGTCGGCATCGTCGGCGGCCGGGCGGTCCTGGAGTCGTCCGGGCGGCTCACGCTGGACACCGCCCGCGCCTACGCGGAGACCGGCGTGGACTACCTGGCGGTGGGCGCGCTCACCCACTCCGCCCCGATCCTGGACATCGGCCTCGACCTGCGAGCGGAAGCGTAGAGCCGGATGCTGCTCACCATCGACGTCGGCAACACCCACACCGTCCTCGGCCTGTTCGACGGCGAGGAGATCGTCGAGCACTGGCGGATCTCCACCGACCCGCGGCGCACCGCCGACGAGCTCGCGGTGCTGCTCCAGGGCCTGATGGGCATGCACCCGCTGCTCGGCGACCTCGGCGACGGCATCGACGGCATCGCGATCTGCTCGACGGTGCCCTCGGTGCTGCACGAGCTGCGCGAGGTGACCAGGCGCTACTACGGCGACGTGCCGTCGGTCCTGGTGGAGCCCGGCGTCAAGACCGGGGTGCCGATCCTGGTGGACCACCCCAAGGAGGTGGGCTCCGACCGGATCATCAACTCGCTGGCGGCGGTGCACCTGTACGGCGGCCCGTGCATCGTGGTGGACTTCGGCACCGCGACGACGTTCGACGCGGTCTCGGCGCGCGGGGAGTACATCGGCGGCGCCATCGCGCCCGGCATCGAGATCTCGGTGGACGCGCTCGGCGTGCGCGGCGCGCAGCTGCGCAAGATCGAACTGGCCCGCCCGCGCAGCGTGATCGGCAAGAACACGATCGAGGCGATGCAGTCCGGCATCCTGTACGGCTTCGCCGGCCAGGCCGACGGCATCGCCGAGCGGATGGCCCGCGAACTGGCCGACGACCCCGACGACGTGACGGTGATCGCGACCGGCGGCCTGGCCCCGCTGGTCCTGGGCGAGGCGTCGATCATCGACGAACACGAGCCGTGGCTGACGCTGATCGGCCTGCGCCTGGTCTACGAGCGGAACGTCTCGACCACCTGACGTTTTTCTGTGGCACGCACGGCAACACGCACGGCAATGCGACGCACCGGGCATATCGCGTTACACGAATTTTGTCCGATTGGCACTTAAAGTCCATTCATGCCCACGCCACATGGAACACGAGGCGGAATGGCGTTCAGCGCCGAGGAGTTGCGCGTCCTGCGGCGCGCCCTCGCCGAAGTGCTGCACCCGAGCAGATCCGGCGGCCTGACCGCCGTCCCGCACCGCCCGGCGGAGTACGCGCAGGACTACCTCAGGCTCGCCGCGTCGCTCGACGAGGCGCTCAGCGAGGCGGGCCGGCTGCGCGGCTTCCTGCTGGACGAGCTGCGCCGGTACCGGGAGGCGCTGCCCGGCAGCGCCGGCGGCTACCTGGAGCGGCTCGCGGGCGCGCTGGCCGCCGGGTACCTGCCGGCGTCCGACGACCTGGCGGCGCTGCGCCGGCTGCGCGCGCAGCCCAGCGGCACCGTCGAGCACCGCCGCCGCACCACCCTGCTGCGCCGCTGCGAGACCCTCGCGGAGAACGACGTACGACAGCGTCTGGAGGCCCACATGCCCGCCCCGCGCCGCCTGCTCGCCCTTCCCGGCCCGAACGCCGCCGCCGGCACTCCGGAGCCCGAGGAGAAGCCCGCGACGGCTCCACGGCCCGGCACGGCGCCTTCCCCGGCACCCGCGCCCGACCCCGAGAGCCCCGGCACCGAGCCCGCGCCCGACCCCGGCCGGCGCACCCCGACCCCGGCCGAGATCTGGCCGCCCGGCCGCCGGCCGGCCCCGCCGCACGACCGTGATTTCGCCGACCACACAGATCATCACGAGCACCGCCGGGCCGGCTGAATAGCCCATACGGGACCCGCCGTCGGCAATTAACCGGCCGTGGCTACCCTGGGTGGTATGGACTACGTATCCGCGATCGTGCCCCCGCTGGTGATGGCCGTCTTCTTCACCGTTCTGATCGTGACGATCATCAAGAACCAGGGCGGCGCCAACAAGGCCAAGGAGGACGCGGCGGTCGACGCCGCGTTCGCCCGCGCCGAGGCCGCCCGCCAGTCGGCCGCGGAGGATCGCTAAAGCGGCATTCAGGGCGTTTGCGCCGGTGGGCCCGTAGTATTCCGAGGGTGCCCCGGCCATTGGGAGACCTCGAAGACGCCATCATGACCCGAGTGTGGGAGTGGAACCGCCCGGTCACGGTTCGTGAGGTACTGGAAGACCTGTCGCGGGAACGAACCATCGCGTACACAACCGTGATGACCGTAATGGACAACCTGCGCCAGAAGGGGTGGCTCCGCCGCGAGGCGGAAGGCCGCGCTTATCGCTATGAGGCGGTATCGACGAGAGCGGCATACTCGGCCGCACTGATGAACGAAGCCTGGTCCGCGAGCGACAACCCGGCGGCGGCCCTCGTCCACTTCTTCGGCATGATGTCACCGGAACAGCGCGAAGCCGTGCGGGACGCATTGCGCATCATCCAGACCGTCGACCCCTCGGCGCCGGAGGATGCCGAAGGACGATAGCGTCCCGACCATGGCTTCCCTGTCGAATGACGTCACCATCCGCCGGGCCAGGACCGGCGATGTAGCCGCGGTACGGCACCTGCTGGACTCCTATGTCCGTGACAGCATCCTGCTCGACAAGCCCACGGTGACCCTTTATGAGGACATCCAGGAGTTCTGGGTGGCCGAACGCGACGAGGACGCGGCCGTGGTCGCCTGCGGCGCGCTGCATGTGATGTGGGAGGACCTGGCCGAGGTCAGAACGCTCGCCGTGCACCCCGGCGTTCGCGGCAAGGGCATCGGCCACCTGTTGCTCGCCAAGTTGCTGCACACCGCCCGCTGGCTCGGCGTCCGGCGAATTTTCTGCCTCACGTTCGAAGTGGACTTCTTCGCCAAGCACGGCTTCGTGGAGACCGGCGACTCCCAGGTGGACGGCGATGTCTTCGGGGAGCTGCTGCGTTCCAATGACGAGGGCGTAGCCGAGTTCCTCGACCTGGAGCGAGTGAAACCGAACACCTTGGGTAACAGCCGCATGCTGCTGCAACTCTGAGTGATCCGGTTTGTCCGGATCGCGCTACCTCGGGGCGGCCCGTTCGTGCAAGGGGTTTGTGTTTTTCACGCAAAGGCGCTTTGCTTTTACCGTTAATCCGTTTTCGATGAAAGGGAAGCCGGTGGCACAGAAGGTTCAGGTCCTTCTTGTAGACGACCTCGACGGGGGCGAGGCGGACGAGACCGTGACGTTCGCACTCGATGGTGTGACCTACGAGATCGACCTCACCACAGCGAATGCCGACAAGCTGCGGGGGCTGCTGAACCCGTACACGGACAGTGGCCGCCGTACCGGTGGACGGGCCGGAAGGGGCCGTACCAAGGCGGTCCGCGGCGGCGGCGCCTCGGGTCCCGACACCGCGAAGATCCGTGCGTGGGCCAAGGAGAAGGGCTACGAGGTCAACGACCGCGGTCGCGTTCCGGCGACCATCCGCGAGGCGTACGAGAAGGCCCACGGCTGATCCTGGCTGCGCGTCCGCAGGGTGATCCGATGGCAGGCCGTCGCGAGAGCGGCGACGAGTGCCGACAGGCCGATGGGAACCCCCGATCCATCGGCACCGCCCGAGACACGCAGTGCGGGCACCGTGGACTCCACCTCGAACCCGGGCCTGGGGGGCCGCAGCCACACCGGCGACGACCGGTCGTACGCGGCCTCCCGGCGGCCCCACTCGGGGTGGGCCGGCGCCCGCATCACGCGGCCGGCGCCCAGGCCCGCCAGGTCCAGCGGGATGCCGCCCCACTCCAGCCACTCCAGCAGTCCCGGCAGCTCCTCCGCCGAGCCGGCGGCGACCAGCAGCCGGATCCGGTGGCCGTCGAGCGCCACCGGGCCCAGCTGGCCGGGCCGCGGAAAGCGGTTCAGCATCGCGAAGCCGGCCTCCGCGGGTACGTCCAGCGCGTCGAACCGCACCCCGGTGACCAGCCCCGGCGGCAGCGCCTCCGACACCGGCCAGCCCAGCTCGTGCTCATACCAGCCCATGCCGTGGGCAACTGTCCGATTCGGACCCTGGTTACGCCGGGTTGACGGGTGAACACGTGTAGTGGTCGCGGCCGTCCCCCGGATGGCGCGCGAATGGCCCGCCGATGGCGCGCGGGTGTTCGCCCGTAGCGCACTCGATATCGCGATCCCGGTGTGCACGGCTCGGAGGCGAGGGTAAGAAGTACCTAGTGAGAAGGGCTGGTGTTCGAGCAGGTGGGGCGGGCGTTCGCCACGGGCGTACTTGATAAAGGGCTAATCGCCTGGCCTGCGGGAACATCGTCTCGCACCATCGAGGTTGTGTGAGTGACGTCAGCCGGTAGCGCAGCTTGACCCGCGAGAGCGGGGAGGGATACGTGAGCGGCGCCGCTGTGCGGGACTAGCATGCGGAAGGACAGGGAGGGGACCGCCCCCTCACTGCCCGACCGCTCTGAGGAGCGATTAACGATGTTCGAGAGGTTCACCGACCGCGCGCGGCGGGTTGTCGTCCTGGCTCAGGAAGAAGCCCGGATGCTCAACCACAACTACATCGGCACCGAGCACATCCTCCTGGGCCTGATCCACGAGGGTGAGGGTGTCGCCGCTAAGGCCCTGGAGAGCCTCGGGATTTCTCTTGAGGCGGTCCGCCAGCAGGTGGAGGAGATCATCGGCCAGGGCCAGCAGGCCCCGTCCGGCCACATTCCCTTCACCCCCCGGGCCAAGAAGGTGCTGGAGCTCTCGCTCCGCGAGGCACTGCAGCTTGGCCACAACTACATCGGCACCGAGCACATCCTGCTCGGCCTGATCCGCGAGGGCGAGGGCGTCGCCGCCCAGGTCCTGGTGAAGCTGGGCGCCGATCTGAACCGGGTGCGGCAGCAGGTCATCCAGCTGCTCTCCGGTTACTCCGGCGGGAAGGAGTCGGCCACGGCCGGCGGGCCGGCCGAGGGCACCCCCTCGACCTCGCTCGTCCTCGACCAGTTCGGCCGCAACCTCACCCAGGCCGCCCGTGAGACCAAGCTCGACCCGGTGATCGGGCGCGAGAAGGAGATCGAGCGGGTCATGCAGGTGCTGTCCCGCCGCACCAAGAACAACCCCGTACTGATCGGCGAGCCCGGCGTCGGCAAGACCGCCGTGGTGGAGGGCCTTGCCCAGGCGATCGTCAAGGGCGAGGTGCCGGAGACGCTGAAGGACAAGCAGCTCTACACCCTCGACCTCGGCGCCCTGGTGGCCGGCTCCCGGTACCGCGGTGACTTCGAGGAGCGCCTGAAGAAGGTGCTCAAGGAGATCCGTACCCGCGGCGACATCATCCTGTTCATCGACGAGCTGCACACCCTGGTCGGGGCCGGCGCGGCCGAGGGCGCGATCGACGCGGCCTCGATCCTGAAGCCGATGCTGGCCCGCGGTGAGCTGCAGACCATCGGCGCCACCACGCTGGACGAGTACCGCAAGTACCTGGAGAAGGACGCGGCCCTGGAGCGCCGCTTCCAGCCCATCCAGGTGGCGGAGCCGTCGCTGCCGCACACCATCGAGATCCTCAAGGGCCTGCGGGACCGCTACGAGGCGCACCACCGGGTGTCCATCACCGATGAGGCGCTGGTGCAGGCCGCCACCCTGGCCGACCGGTACATCTCGGACCGCTTCCTGCCGGACAAGGCGATCGACCTGATCGACGAGGCCGGCTCCCGGATGCGGATCCGCCGGATGACCGCACCGCCGGACCTGCGCGAGTTCGACGAGAAGATCGCCGACGTGCGGCGCGAGAAGGAGTCCGCGATCGACTCGCAGGACTTCGAGAAGGCCGCCTCGCTGCGGGACAACGAGAAGCAGCTGCTCGCCGCGAAGTCCAAGCGGGAGAAGGAGTGGAAGGCCGGCGACATGGACGTCGTGGCCGAGGTCGACGGCGAGCTGATCGCCGAGGTCCTGGCCACCGCGACCGGCATCCCGGTCTTCAAGCTGACCGAGGAGGAGTCCTCCCGGCTGCTGCGGATGGAAGACGAGCTGCACAAGCGCGTCATCGGCCAGCGGGACGCCGTCAAGGCGCTCTCCAAGGCCATCCGCCGCACCAGGGCCGGCCTGAAGGACCCCAAGCGCCCCGGTGGCTCGTTCATCTTCGCCGGCCCGTCCGGTGTCGGTAAGACCGAGCTGTCCAAGGCGCTGGCGGAGTTCCTGTTCGGCGACGAGGACGCGCTGATCTCCCTCGACATGTCGGAGTTCAGCGAGAAGCACACCGTCTCGCGGCTGTTCGGCTCGCCTCCCGGCTACGTCGGGTACGAGGAGGGCGGCCAGCTCACCGAGAAGGTGCGCCGCAAGCCGTTCTCCGTGGTGCTCTTCGACGAGGTCGAGAAGGCCCACCCGGACATCTTCAACAGCCTGCTGCAGATCCTGGAGGACGGTCGGCTGACCGACTCCCAGGGCCGGGTCGTGGACTTCAAGAACACGGTGATCATCATGACCACCAACCTCGGCACCCGGGACATCTCCAAGGGCTTCAACCTGGGCTTCGCCGCCCAGGGCGACACCAAGAGCAACTACGAGCGGATGAAGAACAAGGTCAGCGACGAGCTGAAGCAGCACTTCCGCCCGGAGTTCCTCAACCGTGTGGATGACGTCGTGGTCTTCCCGCAGCTGACCGAAGAGGACATCCTGCAGATCGTCGACCTGATGATCGGCCGGGTGGACGAGCGGCTGCGCGACCGGGACATGGGCATCGAGCTCAGCTCCGAGGCCAAGGTGCTGCTGTCCAAGCACGGCTACGACCCCGTGATGGGCGCCCGGCCGCTGCGCCGGACGATCCAGCGCGAGATCGAGGACTCGCTGTCGGAGAAGATCCTCTTCGGCGAGCTGCGTCCGGGCCACATCGTGGTGGTCGAGGTCGAGGGTGAGGGCGAGGACGCCAAGTTCACCTTCCGCGGCGAGGAGAAGGTCACCGTGGCCGACACCCCGCCGGTGGAGACCGCGGGCGGGCCGCCGAACCTGTCCAAGGAGGCCTGACGCCTCCGGCGCGGTAGCGCCGACAAAGGGCCCGGCCCCCGGATCGTGACTCACGATCCGGGGGCCGGGCCCTTTCCTTTTCACCCCACTGGTGAGGTGACCCACGTGAGCTGGGTCACTTACTAAGGGAAATAGGGGCGAAACGGACTTCTGGCCAGTCAGTGGACACAGGGAAACCAGGTGCCCCTGTCGTCCGGCCTACGAAGGCGGGTAGTAAGTGGGGTCCTTGCCGAGACCGGAATGTCCGGGTTACCAAGGATTCGCGACGGACCGCAGCTGGAACTGTCGCTTCCCCCTTTGTGAGCGAGGTTAATTCTCCATGCGCAAGAACTCGACGATGAAGAACCGTGCCCCGAAGTCCGTGAACCGCGGCCGGATCGCCGTGGTGACCGGAGGACTGGTCGCGGCGATCGCGCTGGGCTCCACGGCGGCGCTCGCCGCCGACACGCAGCACGGTGGATTCCTCGCGACCGGGACCGCGCACAGCATCTCGGACGCGATGGCGAAGCAGGCCACCGGCCAGCAGGACGCGGCCAAGGCCGCCGCCGCGCAGAAGAAGGCCGCCGCCCAGGCCGCCGCCGCCAAGGCGAAGGCCCAGGCCGAGGCCAAGAAGCGGGCGCAGGCCAAGGCCGCGGCCGACCGCAAGGCCCGGATCGCCGGCTGGCTGACCCCGACCACCGGCTACGTGCTGGGCGCGGGCTACCACCAGGTCGGCAAGCACTGGATCAACACCCACTCCGGCCAGGACTTCGTCGTGCCGTCCGGCACCGCCGTGCGGGCCGCGCACTCCGGCACCATCGTCACCGCCGGCTGGGGCGGCGCCTACGGCAACAACATCGTCATCAAGCACGGCTCGCAGCTGTACACCCAGTACGGCCACCTGTCGAAGTTCGAGGTCCACGTCGGCCAGCAGGTGATCACCGGCCAGGAGATCGCCAAGTCCGGTTCGACCGGCAACTCGACCGGCCCGCACCTGCACTTCGAGGTCCGGAGCACCCCGGTGTACGGCTCCTCCGTCGAGCCGCTGCACTTCCTGCGCACCCACGGCGTCAACCCGTAACGAAGGGCTCGAACCGCGACGCGAACGCCGAGATCTCACCGCAACGAGTGACGGCGTCAACGACTGCCGGCCGGGCTCACCCGGTCGGCAGCAGCGCGTCCGCCTGCGCCAGCAGGTCCAGGGCGACGTCGAGGATGGCCGCGCGCTTCTCCTCGGGGTCGCCCTCGATGTTCTGCAGGGCGAACATCCCCGCGTGCATCGCGAACAGCGCGGTGGTCGAGCGCACCTGCGCCGACAGCGGGGCGCCGGGCTCCTTCAGCAGCGCGTTCAGCGCCGTCACCTTGTCCTTGAACGCCTCGCCGATGCTCAGCTCGCGCATGGTGGCCTGGTTCTCGTGGATGAACCGGAAGAGCGGCGCCGCGCCCCACAGTGCCTCGCTGTAGCGGCGCAGCATCTCCTGCCTGGTGGCGAGGGTGCGCGGCTGCGACTGGGCCCAGACGATCAGCTCGTCGACCGGCGTGGCCAGGTCGTCGGCGATGCTGACCAGGATGTCTTCCTTGGTCTTGAAGTGGTAGTACAGCGCGGCCTTGGTGACGTCCAGATGCTCCGCGATCTCGCGCAGCGACGTCTTCTCGTAGCCGCGCTCGGCGAACAGCTCCAGCGCGACGTCCTGGATCCTGCGGCGGGTGTCCCCGCGCCGCGGATGATGCGGTGTGGCCATGGCGTGCTCTCCTGCTTGTCCAGGCGTCGGTGGGTTCGACGGTAGCGGCCTGCCTGCGACCTTACGCACTTACTTGACGCCCGGCTAGTAAGCGTCTTACCTTACTCCTACACCAATGTACTAGCCGGGCGGCAAGTAAGTAACCCTGGTCCACCACCAGCGCCGAGCACCGCCCTCAACGGGGAGGAACCGGGTCATGCCTGACAGCACTGCCACCGCAGCGCCGCCGATCACCACCAAGGAACCGCGCCAGCGCAGCGTCCGCGTCGTCCTGGTCGGCCTGATGATCGCGATGCTGCTCGCGATGCTCGACAACATGATCGTCGGCACCGCGATGCCGACCATCGTGGGCGACCTCGGCGGCCTCAACCACCTGTCCTGGGTGGTCACCGCCTACACACTGGCCACCGCCACCTCCACCCCCGTGTGGGGCAAGCTCGGCGACATGTACGGCCGCAAGGGCATCTTCCTCACCTCGATCGTGCTCTTCCTGGCCGGCTCCGCGCTGTCCGGGATGTCGCAGACGATGGACCAGCTGATCGCGTTCCGCGCCGTACAGGGCCTGGGCGCCGGCGGTCTGATCGTCGGCGTGATGGCGATCATCGGCGAGCTGGTCCCGCCGCGCGAACGCGGCAAGTACCAGGGCATGACCGCCGGCGTGATGGCCATCGCGATGATCGGCGGACCGCTGGTCGGCGGCTCCATCACCGACAACTGGGGCTGGCGCTGGAGCTTCTACATCAACCTGCCGATCGGCGTGGTCGCGCTCGCGATGGTCACCATCGTGCTGCACCTGCCGAAGAAGCGGACCAAGGCCAGGATCGACTACCCGGGTGCCGCACTGCTCACCGTCGCGATCACCTCGCTGGTGCTGCTCACCACCTGGGGCGGCACCCAGTACGCCTGGGGCTCCCCGATGATCATCGGACTGCTCGTCCTGGGGCTGGCCGCGCTCGGCGGCTTCCTGTTCGCCGAGACCAGGGCCGCCGAGCCGGTGATGCCGCTGCGGATCTTCCGCAGCCGGAACTTCTCGGTGATCTCGCTGGTCGCCTTCCTCGTCGGCTTCACGATGTTCGGCGCGATGACGTTCCTGCCGCTGTACCAGCAGACCGTGCAGGGCGCCTCGGCGACCAACTCCGGCCTGCTCCTGCTGCCGATGCTGCTCGCGATGATGGCCGTGTCGCTGGTGGCCGGCCGGATCACCACCGCCACCGGCAAGTACAAGGTCTTCCCGATCGTCGGCGGCGTGCTGATCACCGCTGGCCTGTTCCTGCTGTCCACCATGGACGTGCACACCAGCCGGCTCAGCTCCGGCGTCTACATGGCGGTGCTCGGCGCCGGCATGGGCTCGATCATGCAGATCACCATGCTGATCGCGCAGAACAGCGTGTCGATGCGGGACATCGGCGTCGGCTCGTCCTCCTCCACCCTGTTCCGTACGATCGGCGGCTCGTTCGGCGTCTCGCTGTTCGGCGCGCTGTTCTCGCACAAGGTGCAGCACTCGATGGAGAGCGCCGGCGGCGCGGGCGCGGCAGCCACCAAGGGCGGCGCGCAGCTCGACCCGGCGACCATCGCGAAGTTCCCGCCGGCCGTGAAGGACGCCTACCTGCACGCGGTCTCCAGCGGCACCCACATGGTGTTCCTGGTCGGCGGCCTGGTCAGCGTCATCGGCCTGATCGCCGCCTGGTTCATCACCGAGACCCCGCTGCGGGGCGCGCCGACCGCTCCCAAGGCCAAGTCCGAGCCGGCCGACGAGCAGCCTGCGGTGCTGGCGGAAGCGCTGTAACGCAGCCACCCGCCGTGAAGGCTCTGCCGGGTCGTCAGACCTGGCGCGGCAGCAGCAGCTGGGCCACCGCACCGCCCCCGTCATCGGCGGGGGCGTTGCGGAAGGTCAGCCGGGCGCCGACCACCCGGGCCTGGCCGGTGGCGATGGTCAGCCCCAGGCCGTGCCCGCCGCCCGACCGCGAGGGCACCCCGGTACGGAACCGGCTCGGCCCCTCCCGCAGCAGGTCCTCGGGGAACCCCGGCCCGTGGTCGCGGACCCGCAGATGCGGCCCGTCCACGATCACCACGATCCCCGGCTCGCCGTGCCGGGCCGCGTTCGCCAGCAGGTTGCCGAGGATCCGCTCAAGGCGCCGCGGGTCGGTCTGCACCACGGCGTCCTCGCTCACCATCACCTCCGCGTCCGGCGCCAGCAGCGGCACCCGGCGGCGGACGAACTCCGCGAGTGCCACCTCGTGCAGGTCGGCGTGCTCCGCGGCCCCGTCGAGCCTGGCCACCTCGAGGACGTCCTCGACCAGGGTGCGCAGCGCGTGCACCCGGTCCCGCACCAGCTCCGACGGCCGCCCCGGCGGCAGCAGCTCGGCGGCGGTGACCAGCCCGGTCACCGGCGTGCGCAGCTCGTGCGCGATGTCCGCGGTGACCCGCCGCTCGGCCTCAAGCCGCAGTTGCAGCGCGCCGGCCATCGCGTCCACCGCCCGCGCCAGCTCGTCGGTCTCGTCCCGCACCCGGCGGCCGCCGACCTCGTCCCGCACCCGGACCCGGGTGTCGCCGCCGGCGACCTTGCGGGCCGCGCTGGCCGCCTTCCGCAGCCGGCGCGACATCCGGCCGCCGATCAGCACGCCGATCGCCGTACCGCCGACGACCACCGACACCGAACCGGCCACCAGCGCCTGGTCCAGGTCGCCGAGCACCGAGTAGCGGTCGGTGAAGCCGGTCTTGAGCGACAGCACCCGGCCGTCGTCGGCGGGCGTCTCGGCCCACACCGTAGGCGAGCCGTGCGGGGTGCTCTGGACGAAGGTGGCGCGCTGCCGCTTGGCCGCGTACGCCTTCAGCTCGGGCGGCAGCTTGGGGTCGTCGAGCTGCGCGTAGAACACCAGCCGCCCGGTGGTCTCGTAGATCCGCAGCGCGGACTGCACCCGCTCGTCCTGGACGTCACGGGTGCTGTTGATCATGCTGACCCGGGCCGCGTTGTGCACCACCAGGCTGAGCGCGATCGCCACCAGCGCGGACACCCCGGCGATGGCCGCGCTGATCTTCCAGCGCAGGCCGCTGCGGAAGAAGCGGCGGAGGGCGTTGCCGCCGGGCAGGCGGGGCAGGCTGGATCTTCCGGGCGGACCGGACGGACGGGGCAGGCGGGGCACGGCGGGCTCAGGCTCTCAGCTTGTAGCCGAAGCCGCGTACGGTCTCCAGCCGGTGCTGGCCGATCTTGGCCCGCAGCCGCTGCACATGGACGTCGACCACGCGGGTGTCGCCGCCCCACTCGTAGTCCCAGACCCGCGCGAGCAGCCGGTCCCGCGACAGCACGGTGCCGGGCGCGCCGGCGAACTCCAGCAGCAGCCGCATCTCGGTCGGGGTGAGCGCCAGCCGCTCGCCGCCCCTGGTGACCTCAAGGCCCTCCGGGTCGATCACGATGTCGCCGAACGCCAGCCGGGCCGGATCCGCGGCCGGCTCGTCCGCCGCGGTGGCCCGGAACCGGCGCAGCACCGCACGGATCCGGGCCACCAGCACGGCGCCGTCGAACGGCTTGGTCACGTAGTCGTCGGCGCCCGCCTCAAGGCCGAGGACGACGTCGATCGCCTCGGCGCGCGCGGACAGCATGATCACCGGCACCGTGGACTCGTCCCGGATCCGGCGGCACAGGCTGACCCCGTCAAGGCCCGGCACCATCACGTCGAGCAGCGCCAGGTCGGGCTGCCGCTCGCGGAAGGCGGCGAGGCCGGTCAGGCCGTCGGGGGCGGCGGTGACCTGGAAGCCGTCCCGTTCGAGTGACAGCGTGGTGACCTCGCGGATCACGTCGTCGTCCTCGACGAACAGCACATGGGTGGCGGGCATCGGCTCAGTCCTGCCCGCGGGCCTGGGTCAGCGCGGCGGCCGGCGGGGTGCGGGTCGCCGGCGCCGGGGTGGTCGTCCTCGGGGCCGGGGTCTCCGTCGGCGGGATGACGGCCCTGGCGGTGGCGCCGCCGGTGGTCGGAACGGTCGGCACTCCCGGGTCGAGCAGATCGGCGCCGGGGGTGGGCGCCGGCTCGGTGGAGGTCGGCTCGGGGGACGAACTGGGCGTCTTGGCGCCGAAGTCGGAGTACCAGCGGGAGACCTGGACGAACTGGTGGCCGCGCCACACCCAGAAGGACGACTCCTCGCCGCTGGGGTAGGTGGCCAGGTCGTCGGTGTTGTACACCTCGTGGATGATCTCCAGCCGGCCGTCGTCGACGCTGGCGTACACCGGGGGCTGCTCGTCGTCGAAGACGTGCTGGTACTTGCCGTTGATCATCCGGTAGACGTAGGCCGCCACGCCTATGCCGTCACCGCAGGTGGTGACGTTGACCACCAGGTCGGGGCCGTCGCCCTCGGTGAGGTCGCCCGCGTCGGTGGCCAGCGGGTAGCCGGCGTCGCGGCAGGCGGTGAGCTTGTCCCGGACGGTCTCGCTGACGCCGGGGTCCTTGCGGACCATCACGGCGAGCGCGGCCGGGTCGGCGGCGATCGCCGGGGCCACGGTGGACGGGACCTTCATGGTTGCCGTCGGCGCCGGGCCCTCCCGCCGGGCGCCGGTGACGGTGCTGCCGCAGCCCGCGACCACGGCGCACGCGCACACCAGCGCGCCCGTCGTGACAGTGGTGGCTACGCGGCGCACACATCCTCCACTCGTGAATAGCCGTACCGGCCGTGCTCCAGCTCATGACGCAGCCGGGCCAGCGCCCGGTGCAGCGTGCTCTTCACCGTACCGGTGGACATCCCCAGCGCGCGGGCGGTCTCCTCCGTACTGAGCTGGCCGTAGTGCCGCAGGATGACGACCTGCCGCTGCTTGGGCGCCAGCACGGCGAGCGCGTCGCGCAGCATCTCCCGGTCGGCGCGCTGCTCGGTGCCGTCGTCCACGCTGGCGTCGGGGAGTTCGCCGGTCGGGACCTCGTCCAGCTTGCGGTTGCGCCACCACTCGGTGCGGGTGTTGATCATCACCCTGCGGAGGTATGCGTCGGCCAGCGCCTTGTCGGCGATGCCGTCCCAGCGCGGATACGTGCGCACCAGCGCGGTCTGCACCAGGTCCTGGGCGTCGATCGGGTCGGGCACCAGCCGGCGGGCGCTGCGCAGCAGGGCGTCCTGCCGGGTCCTGACGTAGTCCTCGAACTCCAGTACCGCGCCGTCCGCTGCCATTGGTGTCTCCGCCCCGCTCCGTGTGCCCGCCTCGATCCGGTTTCGAAGCTACGGAGCGGATGTTTGGCTTCCGCGACCGTCAGCGCACGGTGGCCGCTCAGCAACCCATCGGTTGTGTAACGGCCGGGGCGCGAATCGGGAGGAATGCGGTGTTAGCGGATAGGGGGTGTGTGACGTTCCGGGCGGGTGGGGTTTAGCGGGGGGTGGCGGGGGTCAGGGTGTGGGGTTGATGTGCGGTTCTGCGGGGCGGCGGGGCGGCGGGGCTGCGGTTCTGCGGGGCGGCGGGCGTGGCCGGGTCTCGGGTGCCGATGTGCCCCGCGTGCCGGTGTGCCGGTGCGGCTGGTGCCGGGGTGGCCGGTCCGGCGTCGTTGCTGCCGGGCCCCGGCTAACCGGGCAGCCGGTAGACGCCGTCGGCGAGCGGCTCCACGAGGCCGTCCTCCACCAGGCCGTCAAGTGCCCTGGCCCGCTGCACCGGCTCGTGCCACACCGCGTCCAGCGCCGCCTGCGGCACCGGCTCGACCGAGGCGCGCAGCACGGCCAGCAGCCGGCCCCGTACCTGCCGGTCGGTGCCCGCGTAGGTCTGGCCGCGGCGCGCGGGCCCGTCGTGCTTGGGCGAACCGGCCAGCCGCCACGCGCAGCTCGCGGCCACCGGGCACTGCCCGCACTGCGGGGAGCGCGCGGTGCACACCAGCGCGCCCAGCTCCATGGTGGCCGCGGCCCAGCCCGCCGCCGTGCCCTCGTCGGCCGGCAGCAGCGCGTTCGCGGTGCGCCGCTCGGCGGCCGTGGTCGCGTTCGGCGGGAACTCCACCCCGTTCACCAGCCGGGCGAACACCCGGCGGACGTTGGTGTCGAGCACCGCGTGCCTGCGGCCGTAGGCGAACGAGGCCACGGCCGCCGCGGTGTACTCGCCGACCCCGGGAAGCGCCAGCAACTCGCTGTGCGCGTGCGGGACTTCGCCGCCGTGCCGTTCCGCTATGGCGCCGGCCGCCGCGTGCAGCCGCAGCGCGCGGCGCGGGTAGCCGAGCCGGCCCCAGGCGCGTACCGCCTCGCCGGGCGACTCCACGGCGAGGTCGGCCGGCCGCGGCCAGCGCTCCAGCCACTGCTCGTGCACCGGCAGCACCCGGCTGACCGGGGTCTGCTGGAGCATGAACTCGCTGACCATCACCGACCAGGCGCCGGCCTCCGGGCGCCGCCAGGGCAGGTCGCGGGCGTGCTCGCCGAACCAGCCGATCACCTGATCGTGCAGTTCGTCATTGCCGGTGTGCGTGACGGTGTCACGGAGGTCAGTGCTCATGGCGTTCCGATCCTTGCACACGGGACTGACAGCGACCGAACGACTCCGTAAACGTGATGATCGGCAAAGACCGGCCGCCGCGCGGCGGGTGTGGTGACGGCGACCGGGTGATCTCCCCTAGAGTGCGGGGGTGGGCTCGATGCGCAATCCCGTGGGACCTCTGCCGTCCTCCATTTACTGGCGGCGGCGGGTAGTTGTGCTGTGCCTGATCGCTCTGGTGGTCGTGCTGGTGATCTGGGCACTCGGCCGGGGCGGCTCCGGCGGCGGCAAGGGTTCGAGCGCGCCGAGCGACAGCCACACCCCGGTCTCCACGATCACCCCCGGCCCCACGCCGACCGGCACGCACATCGGCGGACGGCCCGGCGGGCGGGACACCGCGCCCAGCGACGGCGGTTCGTCAGCGGGTTCCTCGGACGGATCGACGTCGGGTTCGACCGCCGGTTCCTCCACCGCGGGCAGCGCCGGTTCCTCGTCCGGCACCACCAACGGCACTACGGACGCGGGCAGTTCGGCCGGCAGCGGCCAGGACGGCGGCACCGACGGCGCGAGCGCGGGTGTCGGCGGCCCGGGCGGGGTCGGCGGCCCGGGCGGCACCGGCAGCTCCTCGTCCACCGGCGGGCCGGTCGCGGCCGGCTCCACCCTGCCCGACTGCACGGCGGGGTCGGTCCAACTCGCCCTGACCAGCGTCCAGAACGCGTACTCGCCCGGCCAGACCCCGGCCTTCAAGCTGAGCGCGACCAACTCCGGCGCCGTCTCGTGCAAGGTCGACTTCGCCCCCGCCAAGGCGGTGTTCACGATCACCGCGGCGGCCGGCGACGACCACGTATGGGCGTCGGACGACTGCCCGACCCCGGGTCAGAACTCCTACCTGCTCCAGATCCCCGCGCACGGCACGACCACCTTCACGCTGCACTGGACCGGCAAGACCAGCTCGCCGCAGTGCGCCACCCCCAAGGGCGCGCAGGCGGGCCCCGGTACGTATCTGGTGTCGGCGCAGTTGCCCGGATACCCGGCGAAGCAGGCGTCGTTCGTCCTGTCGAAGGACTGACGCGGCCGTTCCGCCGGGCGGACCGTGGCAGCGTGGCGGGGGCCGGCGCGGGCTGGGTTCAGCACGGGCCAGGGCTGGCACGGGCCAGGGCCGGCACGGGCCGGGGAGGCGTCAGGCCGGCTAGCTCGGCACCACGTAGTCGCCGGCCGGCTGCCTGACGATGACGTTGCCCCGGTTGAAGGCGTTGATCAGGGCGATGAGCGACACGAGGGCGACGAGTTGCTCCTCAGTGTGGAACTTCGCCGCGTTCTCCCACACCGCGTCCGGAACCCCGCCGGCCGCGTCGGCGAGCCGGGTGCCCTCCTCGGCCAGTTCGAGGGCCGCGCGCTCGGCCTCGGTGAAGACCGTGGCCTCCCGCCAGGCCGCGACCAGGTTCAGCCGGGTCGACGTCTCCCCGGCATGCGCGGCCTCCTTGGTGTGCATGTCCGTGCAGAAGCCGCAGCCGTTGATCTGGCTGGCCCGGATCTCCACCAGGTGCTGCGTGGCGATCGGCAGTTCCGAGCCGGCGATCAGCTGGTTGATCGCGACGAAGTGCTTGGAGACCTTCATGGCGAGCGGGCTGCCTGCGAGGTCCAGACGAGCGTTCATGGTGCTCTCCTGTGCTGTCGTGACGGGATACACCCTGAAGACAGGACAGCGCGGACGGACGTGACAGTGCCGGATGTGACTCGCGTCTCCCCCCGCCGACCGGACGCGGGCGGCCGGCAGTGGCGCGGAACCGCCACTCGGGAGGGCTCGTACCGGCTGGACGCGGTGATACGGCTCGTACCGGCTAGACGTACCGCTCCAGGATCGAGGACTCCGCCAGCCGGGACAGGCCCTCGCGGACCGAGCGGGCCCGGGCCTCGCCGACGCCGTCCACCGTCTGGAGGTCGTCCACGCTCGCGGCCAGCAGCTTCTGCAGGCCGCCGAAGTGCTCGACCAGCCGCTCGATGACGGTGTTCGGCAGCCGCGGCACCTTCGCCAGCAGCCGGTAACCGCGCGGTGAGACCGCGGAGTCCAGCGACTCGGGGGAGCCGGTGTAACCCAACGCCCGTGCCACCGTGGTCAGTTCGATCAGCTCGCTCTGCGGCAGCGCGTCCAGCTCGGCCATCGCCTCGGTCACCGTACGGCTGCGCTTGGCGGTGGGCTCCGGCACGTAGTCCCGCGCCACCAGCTCCCGTTCCGGCTCCACGCCGGCGATCAACTCGTCGAGCTGGAGCGCCAGCAGCCGGCCGTCGGTGCCCAACTCGATGACGTACTCGGCGATCTCGGTGGCGATCCGGCGGACCATCTCCAACCGCTGCGCCACGGCGGTGACATCGCGAACGGTGACCAGGTCCTCGATCTCCAGCGCGGACAGCGTGCCCGCCACCTCGTCGAGGCGCAGCTTGTAGCGCTCCAGGGTGGCCAGCGCCTGGTTGGCCCGGGACAGGATCGCCGCGGAGTCCTCCAGCACCCGGCGCTGCCCGCCGACGTACAGCGCGATCAGCCGCATCGACTGGCTGACCGAGACCACCGGGAAGTTGACCTGCTTGCTGACCCGGTCCGCGGTGCGGTGCCGGGTGCCGGTCTCCTCGGTGGGGATGTTCGGGTCGGGCACCAGCTGCACGCCGGCCCGCAGAATCTTCGTCATGTCCTTGTCCAGGACGAGCGCGCCGTCGAGCTTGCACAGCTCGCGCAGCCGGGTCGCGGTGAACTCCACGTCCATCACGAAACCGCCGGAGCACAGCGACTCCACCGTCTTGTCCATGCCCAGCACGATCAGGCCGCCGGTGTTGCCGCGCAGGATGCGCTCCAGGCCGTCACGCAGCGAGGTGCCGGGGGCGACCGCACTCAACGAGGTGCGCATCAGCCCGCCGTCGGAGCCGAAAAACCCGCCGGATTTGCCGGGGGAGTCGCCCGATGCCTTACGGGCCGGGACGGGGCCCCCTGCCCGGTCATTGGCTGCCACTCTGCAATCCTCCGGTCGCTACGGATGCCCACTGGGCGAGACCAGGGCAAAGTTTACCTTCGGAGGAGCTACTGACGCGGGGCCCTCCTCGGCAGGGCGCGCAAAGCGTCCCCTATGTCCGCCACTTCGATCACCTTCATACCCGGCGGGATCTTCCCCGGATCCGGCGGCACCAGGGCGTGCGTGAAGCCCAGCCGGGCCGCCTCCGACAGCCGGCGCTGCACCCCCGTGACCCGTCTGACCTCGCCCGCGAGCCCCACCTCGCCGATCGCGACCAGGTTCTGCGGCAGCGGGGTGTCGATCGCCGCGCTGGCCAGCGCGAGGGCGACGGCGAGATCCGCGGCGGGTTCTGTGAGTTTCACACCGCCGACGGTCGCGGTGTAGATGTCCTGCTTGCCGATCGACTTGATCCGGCCACGCTGCTCCAGCACCGCCAGCATCATCGACACCCGGGAGTTCTCCAGGCCGGAGGTCGTACGGCGCGGGGACGGGATCTGGGTGTCGACGGTGAGCGCCTGCACCTCGGCGACCAGCGGCCGGCGGCCCTCCAGCGTCACCGTCAGGCAGGTGCCGGGCACCGGCTCGTCGCGCCTGGTCAGGAACAGTCCGGACGGGTCGGCGAGGCCGGTGATCCCCTCGTCGTGCAGCTCGAAGCAGCCGACCTCGTCGGTGGCGCCGTAGCGGTTCTTGACGCCGCGGATCAGCCGCAGCCGGGCGTGCCGGTCGCCCTCGAAGCTCAGGACGACGTCCACCAGGTGCTCCAGGAGCCGCGGGCCCGCGATGGAGCCGTCCTTGGTGACATGGCCGACCAGGATAGTGGACATCCCGCGGTCCTTGGACGCCCTGATCAGCGCGCCCGCCACCTCGCGGATCTGCGCGGTGCCGCCGGGCGCGCCGTCCAGCTCCGCGGAGGCCACGGTCTGTACGGAGTCGAGCACGAGCAGCGACGGCTTGACGTCGTCCAGGTGGCCGAGCACGGCGGCGAGGTCGGTCTCGGCGGCCAGATAGAGGTGGTCGGCGAGCGCGCCGATCCGGTCGGCGCGAAGCCGCACCTGGGAGGCGGACTCCTCGCCGGTCACGTACAGGGTCGGGCTCTGCGGCCCGGACGCCTTCGCGGCGACGTCGAGCAGCAGCGTGGACTTGCCGACCCCCGGCTCGCCCGCGAGCAGCGCCACCGCCCCGGGCACGAACCCGCCGCCGAGCACCCGGTCCAGCTCCGCGACCCCGGTGGACCTCGCGGCGGCCTGCCGCCCGTCCACCTGCCCGATCGGCCGCGCGGCCGCGGTGACCCGCCCCGGCGCGGTGGTCCGCACGGCGGGCGCGCCCCCGTACTCCTCGACCGTCCCCCACGCCTGGCACTCGCCGCACCGCCCGAGCCATTTGACCGCGGTCCAGCCGCATTCGGTACACCGGTAGGAGGGCCGGTCTTTCGCGGCGGGTTTGCGGGCAGCCATACGCGTTACGTTAGCCCCCGGGTCTGACAGACGCGTTCGGCGCGGGTTTCTCAGGGGCGCGGGTTCGGTGCGGTTTCGCGGGCGGGCCTGGTGCGGGTCGCAGGGGGCGGTCGGGGGAAGCCGGGAGCGCGCCCGCGCGTCAGGGGGCGTGCGGGGCGGGGTTCACTCTCGCGGGTGACGCGGGGCCGCTCTTTCGGGGCGGATCCTTACCCGTAAGGATTAACGCGCGCCCGGACTGCTGAAGCGGGAGCGTCCCGCGTCCTACCGTCACCCGGTGACAAGCAGGCCGCGTACCCCCACCCCTTCCCCCTCCGCCCCCGCCACTGCCACCGGCGCACACCGAAAGCACCGCGCGCCGGCCGGGCGTGATTCCGCGCGCACCCCCAAGCCGCACGGCACGCTCCCGATGGTGCCGCCCGCGTACTACGAGCCCTATCTCGACGGCCTGTTCACGTACTGCCTGTCCATCCTCTGCGAGCACGACGCCGCCGCGGCGGCCCTCGGCGACGTCCTCGCACTCGCCGAACGCCAACGCGCCCGGCTCCGCGACCCGTTGCTGCGCCGCCCCTGGCTCTACGCCCTGGCCCGCTGGGCCTGCCTGCGCCGGCTCGCCGGCGGCCCGCCCGCACCGGCCGCCGCCGCGGAGGGCGTCGCCGACCAGCGCCGGGCCCAACTCGCCGCGCTGGCCTGGCCGGAGGCCGCCGGCACCACCCCGGAGCAGCGCGAGGCCCTCGAACTCGCCGTACGCCACCAGCTCCCCGCGCAGGAGGTCGCGCACGTCCTCGGCATGGAACCGGAGGCCGCCCGCGGCCTGCTCGCCCGAGCCGCCTGCGAGGTGGAGCGCACCAGGACCGCGCTCGCCGTCGTCGACACCGGGCACTGCGCGGCCGTCGCCCAACTGGCCGGTGAGGCACGGGTGTTGCTCGGCACCGCGCTGCGCGGCGAGATCGTACGGCACGTGGACGACTGCGGGGTGTGCCGGCGCACGGCCGAACGCGTGGTGGCCGAGGGCCCCTGGCCGGGAGCAGCGGAGTCCTCCGGCGCGGTCGCCGGGGCCACCGGCGTCCTCGCGCTGATCGAGGCGCCCCGTTCCGCCGCGTGCGCCGCCCTGCTGCACGCCATGGAAGCCGGCACCGGCCGTTCCAAGGAGGCCACCCCGCGGTTCGACCGGCGCGGCTTCCCGATGGACCTGCGCGACCGGGCCGCGCGGCGCGCCCAGTTGCGGCACCGGGCCGTCACCACGACGGTCGTGGCGGCCGTCGTCGCCGCACCCGTACTCGCCCTGTGGGCCGCCTACCGGGCGGCGCCGCTCGGCGACGACGACCACGGCGGCGGCCGCGCGTCGGCCAGCGAACCGGACGGCCCGTACGCCTACGAGAACGCCGGCAGCTCCCGCCGCGACCGCTCCGGCGCCGCCCCCCGCCCCACCACCACCGCCACCGGCTCGGCGACCCTCCCGTCCGGCTCCGCCTCGCCCCCCGCGTCGGCCACCCCGTCCGCCACGGCCGTCGCGGTGGACGGCGGCTCGTCCGCGTCCGGCCTCACGGTCTCGGTCCGGTCGGTCCCCGGCGCGACGCTCGTCACCCTGACGGCGGGGGAGGCCGGCCCGGTCCGCTGGGCCGCGACGGCGGACGCGCCGTGGCTGCGGCTCTCGTCCTCCCGGGGGACGCTGGGCCCGGGCCAGTCCGTGACGATCTCCGTGACGGTGTCGTCGGGGGAGGCCCCTCCCGGTTCGTGGACGGCCCGGATCTCGTTCTCCCCCGGCGGAGCGGCGGTGGTCCTCCGCGGCTCCTCCACCCGCTCGGTCCCACCCCCGGCGTCGTCCTCCCCGACGAGTGAGCCCCCGACGTCGCCGCCGCCGTCGTCCTCCCCGCCCCCGACTTCGTCGTCTCCGACCCCGCCGCCGTCATCCTCCCCGCCGCCGTCGTCCTCCCCTCCGACTTCGCCGCCGGCCTCGGCGTCACCTTCCACGTCAGCGCCGTAGCTTTCCGGGTGGGTGGGGGAGGCGGGGGTTCCGCGGGGCGGGTGGGGGCAGCTCGTTTCCGGCTGGGCGCCGTCGCCTTCGGGTTTCCGTCCCCGGTGGGTGGTGCGGTTCGTTTTCACGGCTGGGCGCCGTGCCTGCCGTTTTTCCCACCGCCCCGCCCGTGCGGGTGCGTCCTTGGGTGCGGGCTTTCTGGTGGGTGGGGGTCGGTGCCGGTCCGGGGCACCTCCTCGGATTTCCTCCGTGCGGGTTTCGTTTTCGGGTGCGGGCCGGTCTGTCGGAAATCCTGCGGGGGCACCCCGGTCCGTCCCCTCCCGGGCCGGCCGGCGGCTTGGAGGCCGCGGGGGGTGATCGGTGGGGGTGCGCGTTGGGTTGTCGGCTGAAGGCCCACGCCCAACCCGTGGACGACCGCAGGCCGCCAACCGAGCCCAGGGATGATGCCGTACCGGACGCCGCGTCCCTAACGTTGCGTCATGACGGACGAACAGCTCCCCGCGCGGGTCTACCCCAACCGCTTTCCCGAGGCGGTGGACTCCCGGCCCGGGGTGCCGCAGGACCGCTGCCACTGCTTCAACCAGATCCGGGTGAGTGCCCCCGGCGCGGCCACGTCCTTCCACCCCGAGACCCAGGACACCCATGCCCCGGGCTGGCTGCGGTTGCTGGAACTGATCGACGAGGCGGCGGCCGACGGGCGGGAGGAATTCCGCCCGCTGCCGGAGCTGAGCCCGGAGCAGCGGCGGCAGATCGTGACTCTGCCGACGTCGATCGGACGGCTGACGGCGGTGCGGATCCTTGTGCTGTACGGGAGCAACCTGGTGCGGATACCTCCGGAGATTGGCGACATGACGAACCTGGAGGAGTTCAGCCCGTACACATCGAGACGGCTGCACTGGTTCCCGTACGAGATCACGCGGTGCGCCCGGCTGGCGGACAGCACGGTGAGCACACGCTCGATCTACGGCAACTACAAGTATCGGCCGCCGTTCCCACAGCTCCTCCCGCCCGGCGATACGGTCCTGGACCTCGACGGCCTGGATCCCTCCCGTTGGGGCACCACCACAGCCCGCACCTGCAGTGTCTGCACCGGGCCGATCTCAGCGACGGGCCCGCACCAGGCCTGGCTCTCCCGGGCGGTGGCGACCGACGTCCTGCCGCTCCTGGTCAACGCCTGCTCCCAGGCGTGCCTCGACGCTCTGCCACCCGGGGCGAAGGGCCACGTCCCTACACCTCATCAAGGCGGCACGATCCAACAGCCTCCGCCGCGTTGATCTGGCCCACCCCCGAGCATGGTTCGCCCGGCCACCGATCACCCCCAGCGGCCTCAAGCCGCCGTCCGGCCCCGACCCCACCCACCACAAGACGTGCACCTAAGGACGCACATGGGGGCACCCCCGGCCGAAGGTTGGGGGAGGGTGGGGCGGTGGGAAACACCGGCAGGCAACCGGGCCGCACCCAGAAACTAACCGCACCACCCCACCGGGCGGGGGACTCCCTCAGGCGTGCCGTCGAAGACAACCCGCGGCATCCTGTCCACATAGCGGCCCAGCGCCGAGGCCGTGGATGGAGGGCGTTCGTATGAGTGGAGGATCCGCGCAGGGTGGCCCGGGGGCGGTGAATCCCTGGCAGCGGCTGGATGACCTCTATGCTGACCGGCCGCCATGGGAGATCGGGCATCCGCAGCCCGCGTTCCTCGGACTCGCGCGGTCGGGCGCCATCCGGGGGCGCGTGCTGGACGTCGGGTGCGGTACCGGGGAGCACGTGCTCATGTGCGCCGACATGGGTCTCGACGCCACCGGGCTCGACCTGGCGGCCACCGCGCTGCGGACCGCGGAGGACAAGGCGCGCCGGCGTGGCGCGGCCGTGCGGTTCCTGCACCATGACGCGCGACGGCTGGCGGACCTGGGGGAGCAGTTCGACACGGTCCTGGACTGCGGGCTGTTCCACATGCTCGACCCGGCCGACCGGGCCGCCTACGTGGCCGCGCTGAACGCGGTTCTGCGCCCAGGGGGCCGCTACTTCATGCTCTGCTTCAGCGACCGCGAGCCCGGGGGCCACGCCGCCGGGGGCCCGTACCGCCTGACACGGGACGACATCACGTCCACGTTCGCCAGCATGCTGCGCATTGACTCCCTGGAGCGCGACACCATCGAGTTCACCTTGGGCCTGCAGGGCATCCGTGCCTGGCTGGCGGCGATGACGAAGGCCCCTTCCGGCAGGCCATTGACGATGTCTTGATTGGCGTCGGATCGTTGTTCGGGCATGGGGATAGGGTCCAAAGCCCGCGTGGTTGAGGCGCAGGCAGATCGTCCCGCGCATCGCCTGCACCCTCATCTGTTACCGCAGAGCAGTGCTGGCCTAGGACTTGGCCCAATAGATCATGCGCTCGTGAGGTCCTCTGGTGGCCGTTGTCGGCGTACCCACGGTGACCTGCGATTCAACAAGCGGGTCGGCTGGGTGAAGAAATGCCTCCAGGTCACCGATCACTTCGGCGATGTCCTCGTCGATCTCGGCGGTATGGCGCCGTACCCAGAAGGAGAGCAGCACTCTTTGCTCCTCGGCCGCTACCGCTACCGCGACTACATCGGATGAGATCAGCCCCAGCAGGGCCTGCACCGCAGTGAGGGCAATGCCGTTGACACGCTCAAGCTCGGGGTCTGCCATGTCGGTGCATCCTGCCCGGCCACCGAGCGATCACGCCAACTGATACATCGTCTTAGATCAGAGGTTACTGCTGGGTGTCGGGGTGGGTCAGTTCGCACCACACGCGTTTGCCGAACGGCAGCGGTTGGCTGCCCCAGCGGGTCGCGACGGCGTCGACGGTCAGCAGGCCCCGCCCCCGTTCGGCGTCCGGGTCGGGGGTGTGGAGGACGGGCAGGGCGCGGGAGCGGTCCACGACCTCGATCCGTACCAGGCCGGCGGCCGGCCGGGCGACCACGACGAGTACCCGGTGGCTGCGGGTGTGCCGTACCGCGTTCCCGACGAGTTCCGACACCACCAGCACGGCCGGGTCGGTGAGTTCCTCCAGCCGCCACGTCGCCAACGCCGCCGCCACCAGCCGCCGCGCCCCGGCCGCACTGGGCGCCGTACACGGCATCGTCTGCCGATACGCCGGATACCCGGTCGAACTCGCCACCGTCGCTGTCGTCTTCATCACCAATGCCTCCAGCTCATGGGTCGAAGAGCGTGGAATCCCGCTGGTCACCGGGGAGTTCACGGCTTTGGCCCGGCTATTTCCCCGGCCTGATCACAGTGGCGCGTTGGCGGCTGTGCAGGCAATCGAATCCGCGCTGAATCACCCATCGAGGCAAAAGTGGCACGTGCCAGTGCAGAAGCATTGACTGGTGCAGCAACCTGATGATGTGTCAGACTGTCCATATCGCCACGAATGGCGGGCAGATGAACCGAAAGGGCATGCACATGGCCGCACCCCACCGACCGACAGCACGGCGTATCGCGCTGGGTCACGAGCTGCGCGAGTTACGCAAGCAGGCCGGGCTGAGCATCCAGGACGCGGCGGAGGGCATGTCGTTCAGCGACACCAAGCTGCAACGCGTCGAGACCGGACTTCAGGATCTGCGCAGCGCCGGCGATCTGCGGAAACTCCTCGACCGCTACGGCGTCACCGACGAGGACGAGGTCGAACGCCTGGTGGAGACGCAGCGCGACGCGTCCAGCCAGGAGTGGTGGTCGCCGCACGCGGCCAACATGAACCCCGGGATGCCCCGTTTCCTCGGCATCGAGTCCGCCGCGCAGGAGATCCGCGCCTACCACCCGACCATTGTGCTCGGCCTGTTGCAGACCGAGGCATACGCGCGCACGCGGCACCAGACCGCCAAGGCCATCGACGAGACCACGACCGAGTTCGTCAACGACGGGGTCAAGGTCAGGATGATGCGCAAGGAAGCGCTGACGCGGGAGGACGAGCCGCTCCGGCTGTGGGTGATCCTTTATGAACCCGCCCTGCGGCATGTCGTCGGCGATGTCGAGGTGATGCGCGAGCAGTACGACGAGATCGAGCGGCTGGCCGGCCGCAACAACGTCACGGTTCAGGTGCTCCCCCAGGCGATGCGCGGCCATTTGTTCGTTCACGACTTCAGCATCTTGAACCTTGGCGGTAAGTTGCCGACAACGGTCC
Source organism: Streptomyces sp. CA-111067 (assembly GCF_050956065.1). Classification (NCBI taxonomy): domain Bacteria; kingdom Bacillati; phylum Actinomycetota; class Actinomycetes; order Kitasatosporales; family Streptomycetaceae; genus Streptomyces; species Streptomyces sp. CA-111067. The sequence continues at coordinate 5,305,096 of NZ_CP192103.1, forward strand.
AACTGGACACCGCGTTCGGGACTGCGTCCGTCGCCGACAAGCCTCGTGAAGTCGGGCGTTTCTCCCGGCACTTCGAGGCGCTGTCGAGGTCGGCACTGCCTCCTGAGGACACCCCGAAGTTCCTGCACCAACTAGCACGAGAGATCTCAGAATGACGACTCCCACCCGTACCGTGACGGCTCCCGAACTCGCCAACGTCGCGGACTGGTTCAAGTCCTCCTACAGCGACAACGGCAACAACTGCGTGGAGGTCGCCGACCTCACGCGCAGCGTGCACGCGGCTGTTGCCGTTCGCGACTCCAAGGACCCCGAGGGGCCGGCCCTTCTGCTCGCGCCGCAGGCGTTCGCCGCTTTTGTTGCTGACGTGCGGGGTGGGCGCTTCGAGGGCTGACGCCCCGCTCGCCGCCTCCGGCGCGGGGGTCAGGAGGCGGTGGATCCGTTCGGTTTTACGGCTGGGCGCCGTGCCTGCCGTTTTTCCCACCCCGCTCGCCCGTGCGGGTGCGTCCTTGGGTGCGGGTCTTGTAGTGGGTGGGGGTCGGGGCCGGCCCGGGGCACCTCCTCGGGCTGCTCACGGAACCGGGAGCACATCGTTCACCCCATGTCGTTCGCAGCCCTGCGGGGGCACCCCGGACCGTCCCCTCCCAGGCCGAGTGGCGGCTTGAGGCCGCTGGGGGGTCATCGGTGGGGGTGCGCGTTTGTTGTCGGGTGCCGGTTACTGATGGGGCATTGCGCCCCCTGCCCGTCCCCCTGGGCCGGGGTTGGCGGCTTGCGGTCGGTCGTCGGCTGGGCATAGGGATCTGCCCGGGTACGGGCCATCGGTGGCCTCCGGCCGACAACGAACCCCAGCCACCCACCGATCACCCCCGCGGCCTCAAAGCCGCCGACGGACCCGGGAGGGGACGGGCCGGGGTGCCCCGCAGGATTTCCGACAGACCGGCCCGCACCCGACAACGAAACCCGCGCGGAGGGAATCCGAGGAGGTGCCACGGACCGGCACCGACCCCACCCACCAGAAGACCCGCACCCAAGGACGCACATGGGGGCACCCCCGGCCGAAGGTTGGGGGAGGGTGGGGCGGTGGGAAAAACCGGCAGGCACGGCGCCCAGCCGTGAAAACGAACCGGCACCGCCCGCCGGGGCGGACAGCCCACCCGGTGGCAACCGGGGGTGGACCCCCGCCTCCCCCACCCACCCGTGGACCGCCGCCTCCCCCACCCGCCCCGGAAACCGGGGCACGGGCGGAGCCCGGAAACGAAGGGATCGGGCCCCCGGCCGGCCCCTACCGGCCCACCGGGTCCGCCGGGTGGGGGGCCATCAGGGGGAGGGAGGAGGACAACCGGGACTCGCACAGCGCAGCGAGTTCCGCGTAGGCCGCCGTGCCCATCAACTCCGTCAACTCCGGCCGGTAGGAGACGTAAACCGGCTCCCCCGCCCCGTGCGCGGACGTCGCCGACGTGCACCACCAGTGGAGGTCGTGGCCGCCGGGGCCCCAGCCCCGGCGGTCGTACTCGCCGATCGAGACGACCAGGACGCGCGTCTCGTCCGGGCGGTCGACCCAGTCGAACGTCCGGCGGATGGGCAGCTGCCAGCACACGTCCGGCTTGGTCTCCAGCGGCTCGCGGCCCTCGCGCAGGGCGAGGGCGTGCAGGGCGCAGCCCTGGCCGCCGGCGAAGCCGGCGCGGTTGGAGAAGACGCACGCGCCGTCCACCACGCGCGTCTGCCGCTCGCCGTCCTCGTTCTCCTCCGCCCAGAAGCCGTCGCGGCCGGTGCCGAGGCCGTGGAACTGCCACGTCTCGGGGGTGAGCCGGGCCACATGCCCGGCGACCCGCTTCTCGTCGTCGTCATCGGAGAAGTGCGCGCCGAGCGAGCAGCAGCCGTCGTCGGCCCGGCCCTGCACGATGCCCTGGCAGCCGCTGCCGAAGATGCAGGTCCAGCGGGACGTCAGCCAGGTCAGGTCGCACCGGAACACCTGCTCCGGGTCGGCCGGATCGCCGAACTCCACCCAGGCCCGCGCGAAATCGAGGTCGGCCTCGTCACCACCGCCGACCCCGAGCCCCGTGCCGCCGGCACCCTCCGCACCCGTACCCGCACCCACAGTGCGCTTCTTGCCCGTTTTGCCCGTTCGGGGCTTCGCCTTCGCCACGCGCCCAAGCGTAAGACCGGAATGCGCCGAATGCCGCCGCCCCGCCCGGCGCCCGGGCGCGCACCCCACCCCCGGCTAGCGCTAGCGTCATCGCATGCGACTGGGAGTGCTCGACGTCGGTTCCAACACCGTCCACCTGCTGGTGGTGGACGCGCACCCTGGCGCGCGTCCGCTCCCGGCCTACTCCCACAAGGCCGAACTGCGGCTGGCCGAACTGCTCGACGAGCACGGCGCGATCGGCCCGGGCGGCGTGGACCGGCTGGTCGCCACCGTCGCGGACGCGCTGCGGGTCGCGGAGGACAAGGGCGCCGAGGACGTGCTGTCGTTCGCCACCAGCGCCGTGCGCGAGGCCGCGAACGTCGAATCGGTGCTGGCCAGGGTCGCGCAGGAGACCGGGGTGCGGCTGACGGTGCTGTCCGGCGAGGACGAGTCCCGGCTGACGTTCCTGGCCGTACGCCGCTGGTTCGGCTGGTCGGCCGGCCGGCTGCTGGTGCTGGACATCGGCGGCGGCTCGCTGGAGGTCGGCTACGGCATGGACGAGTACCCGGACGCGGCGGTGTCGCTGCCGCTCGGCGCGGGACGGCTGACCAGCGGCCGGCTGCCCGGCGACCCGCCGTCGGCGGCCGACGTGCGGTCGCTGCGCCGTGACGTCCGCGCCGAGATCGCCCGTACGGTCGCGGAGTTCGCCCGGCTCGGCCCGCCCGATCTGGCGGTCGGCACGTCCAAGACGTTCAAGCAGCTGGCCAGGATCGCCGGCGCGGCCCGCAGCGCCGACGGCCTGTACGTGCAGCGGACGTTGCGCCGCGGCTCGCTGGAGGAGTGGGTGCCGCGGCTGGCGGAGATGACCGGGCAGCAGCGCGCCGCGCTGCCGGGCGTGTCGGAGGGCAGGGCGCGGCAGTTGCTGGCAGGCGCGCTCGTCGCGGAGGGCGCGATGGACCTGTTCGGCGTCGAGGAGCTGGACATCTGCCCGTGGGCGCTGCGCGAGGGCGTCATCCTGCGCAAGCTCGACCTGATGGTCAACGACGTGGCCCGCGGCGTGCGGAGTGACGTGGTTCATGGTGCGGCCGGGGCGGCTGGGAACGCCGCAGGTGGGAACGGCGCGTCAGGACCCGAGGACGGCGAACCGCCGGCGGCCGTGGCGCGATGGGGACGGTGACGGTGCCGTGGTCATGACCCGCCGCCGTACGCTGGCTCCCGTGGCTGAAGCAGCGGACCGGAAGGCGCACGACGCGCGGAGCCGCGGCGGGAGCGCCGTACGGGTGCCCGCCGCGCGGGTCGCGCTGTCCACCGCGTCGGTCTATCCGGAGTCGACGGCGACGGCGTTCGAGATCGCCGCGCGGCTCGGGTACGACGGCGTCGAGGTGATGGTGTGGACCGACCCCGTCAGCCAGGACGTGGACGCGCTGCGCCGGCTGTCGGAATACCACCGGATGCCGATCCTCGCCGTCCACGCGCCCTGCCTGCTGATCACCCAGCGGGTGTGGTCGACGGACCCGTGGGTGAAGCTGCAACGGGCCAGGAAGGCGGCCGACCGGCTCGGCGCCGACACCGTGGTCGTGCACCCGCCGTTCCGGTGGCAGCGCAACTACGCCAGGGACTTCGTCCGCGGTATCTGGCGGATGGCCGACGAGACGGACGTGCGGTTCGCCGTCGAGAACATGTACCCGTGGCGCTACCGGGACCGCGAGATGCTCGCCTACGCGCCGGACTGGGACGTCACCAAGGACGACTACCGGCACTTCACCGTCGACCTGTCGCACGCGGCCACCTCGCGCAGCGAGGCGCTCGACATGGTGGAGCGGATGGGCGACCGGCTGGCCCATGTCCACCTGGCCGACGGCAGCGGGTCGGCGAAGGACGAGCACCTGGTGCCGGGGCGCGGCAGCCAGCCCTGCGCGGAGCTGCTGGAGTCGCTGGCCACGACCGGGTTCGACGGGCACGTGGTGGTCGAGGTGAACACGCGGCGGGCGATGACCGCCGTCGAGCGGGAGGCGGATCTCGCGGAGGCGCTGGCCTTCACGCGGTTGCACCTGGCGGCGTCGGCGCAGGTGGGCGGCCGGTGAGCGGGCAGCCCGCCGGCCCTTCCAAGCCCGCCACCTCCGCCGCGCCCGCGAAGACCGCCGCGCCGCGCCGCCGGGGCCGTCCCGCCGGTACCCGCGCCACCAGCACCGACACCCGCGACCGCATCCTCATCGCCGCCCGCGAGGAGTTCGCCGAGCGCGGCTACGACCGGACGTCGGTCCGCTCGATCGGCCGGGCGGCCGGCGTGGACGCCGCCCTCGTGCACCACTACTTCGGCACCAAGGAGCAGATCTTCGCCGCCGCGATCGAGCTCTCCTTCGCGCCCGCGATCAGCCTGCCCGACCGGCTGGCCGAGGGCGGCGCGGACAGCATCGGGGAGCGGGTGGTCCGGCTGATGCTGGGGGTGTGGGAGAACCCGCTCACCCGCGGCTCGTTCCTGGCGGTGCTGCGCTCGGCGATGAGCAACGAGACGGCCGCGGAGGTCTTCCGGGACATGATCAGCCGCCGGCTGCTGTCCCGGGTCGCGGGCGAACTGGACGTGCCCGACGCGGAGTTCAGGGTGCAGCTGGCCGCCTCGCAGATCGTCGGGATGGCGGTGCTGCGGTACGTGGTGAAGGTCGAGCCGCTGGCCTCGGCGACGTCGGACGAGCTGGCGCTGATCGTGGGCCCGACGATCGAGCGGTACCTGACCGCCGAGAAGCTGTGATCCGCGCCTCACCAGCCGTCACGCCGAACCGCGCGCCTCGAACCGCGCGCCCCGAGCCCCCGGGCCCGCGCCCGGCAGCCTGGACCGCGCCCCCCGCACGGCCGCACCCCGCGCCGCGACCGTCCCGCCCCCCGAACCCCACATCCCGCATTCCGGACTCCCCGTCCGGATCCTGGGCGACCGGCGTACGCTCGACGGCACAGTCGCGACGGCCGGGACAGCGTCCGCCGGACAGGCTGAAACGAGCCGAACCCCCGAGGGAGTGGACACCGTGCCCGAGCTGAGGTCACGTACGGTCACCCACGGCCGCAACATGGCAGGCGCCCGCGCGCTGATGCGCGCGTCCGGAGTCGCCAACGCCGACATCGGCAAGCCGATCATCGCGGTCGCCAACAGCTTCACCGAGTTCGTACCCGGGCACACCCACCTCCAGCCGGTCGGCCGGATCGTGTCCGAGGCGATCCTCGCGGCCGGGGCCGTACCGCGCGAGTTCAACACGATCGCCGTGGACGACGGCATCGCGATGGGCCACGGCGGCATGCTCTACAGCCTCCCCTCCCGGGACCTGATCGCCGACTCCGTCGAGTACATGGTCGAGGCGCACTGCGCCGACGCGCTGATCTGCATCTCCAACTGCGACAAGATCACCCCCGGCATGCTGATGGCCGCGCTGCGGCTGAACATCCCGACGGTCTTCGTCTCCGGCGGCCCGATGGAGGCCGGCAAGGCCACGCTGGTGGACGGCACCGTCCGCAAGCTGGACCTGATCAACGCGATCTCGGACGCCGTCAACGAGAACATCTCGGACGAGGACATCCTCCGTATCGAGGAGAACGCCTGTCCGACCTGCGGCTCCTGCTCCGGCATGTTCACCGCGAACTCGATGAACTGCCTCACCGAGGCGATGGGCCTGGCGCTGCCCGGCAACGGCTCGGTGCTCGCCACCCACACCGCGCGCAGGGCGCTGTACGAGAACGCCGGCCGCACCGTGGTGGAGCTGACCAAGCGGCACTACGAGCAGGACGACGCCTCGGTGCTGCCGCGGGCCATCGCGACCCGGGCCGCGTTCGACAACGCGATGGCGCTGGACATCGCGATGGGCGGCTCGACCAACACGATCCTGCACCTGCTGGCCGCCGCGCAGGAGGCCGAGCTCGACTACGGGCTGTCCGACATCAACGACGTCTCCCGGCGGGTGCCGTGCCTGGCCAAGGTCGCGCCGAACGTGGCGCCCGGCGGCACGTACTACATGGAGGACGTGCACCGGGCCGGCGGCATCCCCGCGATCCTCGGCGAGCTCTACCGCGGCGGGCTGCTGAACGAGGACGTGCACACCGTCCACTCGCCGAGCATCAAGCAGTGGCTCGACACGTGGGACGTGCGCGGCGGCTCGCCGTCGCAGGAGGCCGTGGAGCTGTGGCACGCCGCTCCCGGCTGCAAGCGGTCCGCTGAGGCGTTCTCGCAGTCCGAGCGGTGGGACACCCTGGACACCGACGCGGCCGGCGGCTGTATCCGCGACGTCGAGCACGCCTACTCCAAGGACGGCGGCCTCGCGGTGCTGCGCGGCAACCTCGCCGAGGACGGCGCGGTGGTCAAGACGGCCGGCGTCGACGAGTCGATCTGGACGTTCGAGGGCCCGGCGGTCGTCTGCGAGTCGCAGGAGGAGGCGGTGGAGAAGATCCTCGCCAAGCAGGTCACGGCCGGTGACGTCGTGGTGATCCGCTACGAGGGCCCGCGCGGCGGCCCCGGCATGCAGGAGATGCTCTACCCGACCTCGTTCCTGAAGGGCCGCGGCCTGGGCAAGGTCTGCGCGCTGGTCACCGACGGCCGCTTCTCCGGCGGCACCTCGGGCCTGTCCATCGGCCACGCCTCCCCGGAGGCCGCGGCCGGCGGCACGATCGCCCTGGTGCAGGACGGCGACCGGATCCGCATCGACATCCCCGCCCGCACGATGCAGCTCCTGGTCCCCGACGAGGAACTCGCCACCCGCCGCGAGGCACTGAACGGCACCTACGCCCCGAAGTCCCGCACCCGCAAGGTCTCCACCTCGCTGCGCGCCTACGCGGCGATGGCAACCAGCGCGGACAAGGGCGCAGTCCGCGACGTCACCAAGCTGGAGCGCTGAGCGTCCCGCTTCCGACGGGCGGTGGTGCGCCTGCCGCGCCGCCGCCCGTCAGAGGTGGTCGATCTCGGTGAGGTCGATCGTGATCGGGTAGGGGACCTGGATCTTGAGCTGGTCGCGGTGGATGCCGGTGGGGACGTAGGTCTTGGACACGGTGTCCAGCTCGTAGACATGGACAACCGGCCGGTCGTTCTCGCCGGCCATCTCGACTCGCCAGAAGTGGGCGATGCCCGCTGCGGCGTACTTGTGCGGCTTGGTGTCGCGGTCCCGTGCCTCGGAGTCGGGTGAGACGACTTCGACGGCCAGGACGACGTCCTTGGCGTCATAAAGGATCTGGTCCGGCCCTTCGTCCACATCTGCCGTGACGACGATCAGATCGGGCTCGGGAACGCTGTGCCGGTCGATCAACACTGCCATCTGGCGCCGAACCCGTAGGTGCTGTGGGAGCGTGGTGCGAAGGCCCGGCTCCAGCAGATCGGCTGCCAGCGAGTGGAACAGCCGCTGTGGCCTGACGAACACCAGGGTCCCGTCGATCAACTGGGTGTGCGGCGGAAGGTCGAGCCGGATCAAGTCATCGACGGAGTAGCCCTCATCCGGTGGAACAGGCCATGCCGAGCCGTCCGGCTGCCGGTGACTCCCGCGAGGCTCGGGTGCTGCCTTGTCGATCGCGATCTCTCCCATAGCCGGGAGCCTGGCCGCCCGCTCGGAGGCTACCCAAGCGTCAGCCGCCATGATCACCCGTTCGAGTGGTCATTCCGCCCGCGCCGCGTGCCCGGCTCCGGCGTGACGTGTCCCCCAGGCGCCTCCCGGGGACCATCCGGAGGGATACGCTGGAGACTTCCCGCGACCAGCCCGGAGGTGCCTGCCCGGTGTCCGAAAGCTTCGTCCACCTGCACAATCACACCCAGTTCTCACTCCTGGACGGCGCTCAGAAGCTGCCGATCCTCTTCAAGAAGATCGAGGAGGAGGGCATGCCCGCGGTCGCCATGAGCGACCACGGCAACATGTTCGGGGCGTACGAGTTCTACCAGGTGGCGAAGAAGACCCCGGTCAAGCCGATCATCGGCATCGAGGCGTATCTCTCGCCCGAGTCGCGCCGGTACAAGAAGCCGGTCTTCTGGGGCCCCGGCGGCCAGCGGGCCATGTCGGACGACGGCGAGGGCTCCAAGGACGTCAGCGGCGGCGGCCGGTTCACCCACATGACCATGTGGGCGGAGAACGCGGCCGGGCTGCGCAACCTGTTCCGGCTGTCCTCGCTCGCCTCCTTCGAGGGCTACTACAGCAAGCCCCGGATGGACAAGGAGATCATCGCCGAGCACGCCGGCGGCATCATCGCCACCACCGGCTGCCCGTCCGGCGAGGTGCAGACCAGGATCAGGCTGAACCAGTACGACGAGGCGCTGAAGGCCGCCTCCGAGTACCAGGACATCTTCGGCAAGGAGAACTACTTCCTTGAGCTGATGGACCACGGCCTGGACCTGGAGCGCAACGTCCGCGAGGACCTGATGCGGATCGCCAGGCAGCTGGAGATCCCGCTGCTGGCCACCAACGACTCGCACTACGTGCACGAGTCCGAGGCCGACGCGCACGACACGCTGCTGTGCATCGGCGTGGGCAAGAACAAGGACGACCCGAACCGCTTCCGCTTCAACGGCACCGGCTACTACATCAAGACCGCCGCCGAGATGCGGCAGCTGTTCTCCGAGCTGCCCGCCGCCTGCGACAACACACTGCTGGTCGCCGAACGCATCGAGTCGTACGACGAGGTCTTCGAGTACGTCGACCAGATGCCGCAGTTCGACGTCCCTGAGGGCGAGACCCAGGAGAGCTGGCTGCGCAAGGAGTGCATGCGCGGCCTGGAGCGGCGCTACGGCACGCCGGTCCCCGCCGAGGTGATGGAGCGCTTCGAGATCGAGATGAAGGTCATCGGTCCGATGGGCTTCTCCTCCTACTTCCTCGTCGTCGCCGACATCTGCAAGTACGCGCGGGACAACGGCGTACCGGTCGGACCCGGCCGAGGCTCGGCCACCGGTTCGCTGGTCGCCTACGCCGTCCGGATCACCGAACTCGACCCGCTGGAGCACGGTCTGCTCTTCGAGCGGTTCCTGAACCCGGAGCGGATCAGCCCCCCCGACGTCGACCTCGACTTCGACGACCGCCAGCGCGACCGGATGGTCCGCTACGTCACCGACAAGTACGGCGAGGAGTACACCGCCCAGGTCAACACGTTCGGCACCATCAAGGCCAAGGCCGCGATCAAGGACTCCTCGCGGGTGCTGGGCTACCCGTTCGCGATGGGCGACCGGATCACCAAGGCGCTGCCGCCCGACGTCATGGGCAAGGGCATCCCGCTCGACGGCATCTTCGACACCGGCCACCCGCGCTACGGCGAGGCGGGCGAGGTCCGGCAGATGTACGACAACGAGCCGGACGTCAAGAAGGTCATCGACACCGCCAAGGGCATCGAGGGCCTGGTCCGCACCACCGGCGTGCACGCCTGCGCCGTCATCCTGTCCAAGACGCCGCTGCTCGACCTGATCCCGCTGCACAAGCGGGACAAGGACGGCGTGATCATCACCGGATTCGACTACCCCAGTTGCGAATCCATGGGCATGATCAAGATGGACTTCCTGGGCCTGCGCAACCTGGGCATCATCGACCACGCGATCAAGGTCATCAAGGACAACCGCGGGATCGAACTGTCCACCGAGAGCATGCCGCTGGACGACGTCAGGACGTACGAGCTGCTGGCCCGCGGCGACACCCTGGGCGTCTTCCAGCTCGACGGCGGGCCGATGCGGCAGCTGCTGAAGCTGATGGAGCCCACCCGGTTCGAGGACATCGCGGCGGTGCTCGCGCTGTACCGGCCAGGACCGATGGCGGCCAACGCGCACACCAACTACGCGCACCGCAAGAACGGCCGGCAGGCCATCGAGCCGATCCACCCCGAGCTCAAGGACCCGCTGGAGCCGATCCTCGGCACCACCTTCCACCTGCTGGTCTACCAAGAGCAGATCATGGCCATCGCCCGCCAGCTGGCCGGCTACACGCTCGGCGGCGCCGACGTGCTGCGCCGCGCGATGGGCAAGAAGAAGCCGGCCGAACTGGCCGCGCAGTGGCAGAAGTTCCACGACGGCATGGAGGGCAACAACTACTCCGAGGAGTCGATCAAGGCTCTCTGGGACGTCATGCTGCCGTTCTCCGGCTACGCGTTCAACAAGTCGCACACCGCCGGCTACGGACTGGTGTCCTACTGGACGGCGTACCTCAAGGCGAACTACCCCGCCGAGTACATGGCGGCGCTGCTCACCTCGGTGGACGACGACAAGGACAAGGCCGCCGTCTACCTCGCCGACGCCCGCAAGATCGGCATCCGGGTACTGCCGCCGGACGTCAACGAGTCGGTGGCCGACTTCACCGCCGTCGGCGACGACGTCAGGTTCGGCCTGAAGTCGGTGCGGAACGTGGGCACCGGCGTGATCGACTCGATGGTCGGCTCCCGAAAGGGCAAGGGCAAGTACACCTCGTTCTCCGACTTCCTGCAGAAGTCCGAGATCAACGCGCTCAACAAGCGCGCGGTGGAATCCCTGATCAAGGCCGGCGCGTTCGACTCGCTCGGCCACACCAGGATGGGCCTGTCGGCCGCCCACGAGACGGCGATCGACGCGGTCATCCCGGTGAAGAAGGCCGAGGCGTACGGCCAGGACGACCTGTTCGGCCAGCTCGACGACTCCGAGGCCGGCGACGAGCCGAACTTCGGCCTCGACGTGACGATCGGCGAGGGCGAGTGGCCGCGCAAGCAACTGCTGGCCATCGAACGGGAGATGCTCGGCCTGTACGTCTCCGCGCACCCGCTCGACGGCGCCGAGCACATCCTCGCCCGCAACCGGAACACCTCGATCGCCGACCTGCTGGCCTCCGGCCAGACCCAGGGCGTGGTCAAGATCTCCGGCCTGATCACCGGTGTCGAGCGGCGGATGACCAAGCAGGGCAACGCCTGGGCGATCGTCCACCTCTCCGACCGTGACGCGTCGATCGAGGTCTGCTTCTTCCCCGCCTCCTACCAGCTGGTGCAGCACGCGCTGATCGAGGACAGCGTGGTCGCGGTGACCGGCCGGATCAACGACCGGGACGGCTCGATCAACATCGCCGGGCAGGAGCTGCTGGAGCTGGACATCTCCTCGGCCGAGCTCGGCGGCAAGCCGCTGGTGCAGCTGTTCATGCGGGCGCACAAGGTGAGCCCGCCGGCGATCAGCGAGCTGCGCCGGATCCTCTCCGCCCACCCGGGGGAGAGCCCGGTACGGATCAAGGTCCAGGGCCGGGAGCGCACCACGGTCTACGAGCTGGGCTTCCTGGTCAACCACGAGACGATCGCCTCGGACATCAAGGGCAGCTTCGGCCAGGAGACGTGGATCGGCGTGGCGTGACGGGTGGCCGGGCGCGGGACCCCGGCCCTGACGGGCGGGCCGGGCCGGTCCCGGTTTCGGACATAATCGATGACGTGACCGAGACCGAGACCGAGACCGAGAAGAACGGGGCCGAGAAGTCCGGTGCCGTGAAAAGCGGCGCCGTGAAGGCCGTGCTGGGCGAGGGGGCCGAGGCGGGCGGGCCGCCGCGCCCCGAGCCGATCCGGTTCTTCGGCACCAGCTGGGTGGCGTACGAGGACGGCTACTGGTGGCGCCGGGCCGTGGTGCCGATCGGCGCGCTGCTGGCGACGGTGGCGGGCGCGTTCGTGCTGCGGCTGGGCTTCCAGGGGCTGACGGACGCGGACATCGGCCCGTTCGTGACCGGCATCGCCGTGGTGGGCTTCGCGGTGTGCAGCGCGCTGGCGTTCCAGCGCACCTGGCGCGGCTTCACCCGGCGCCGCGCCACGGCCGAGGTGGACGGCATGCGCGGCCTGCTCGCGATCGGCTTCCTCGGCTCGCTGCTCGCGTACTTCCTGCGCAGCATGGCCGAGGCCCCGGGGGAGAAGCTGCACCGCGCGGAGTTCGAGCAGGCACGCGAGCAGTACGAGAAGCGGCGCAAGAGCCGCTCGGGCAACCCGGCCTCGGGACGGCGCAAGCGCAAGCGGCGCTGAGGCCGGCGGCGGGGGCACGACGGGGGCGGCCGGGAGTACGGCGGCCGGGCGCATCGCGCCGGGCGGGATTGTCATACCCCCGTGCCACGCTTTTCCCATGGAGCCTTCACAGATCGTGCAAGCGTGGTGGGAGCGCATCGGGGCCCGTGACTGGGCAGGGGCAGGCGAGCTGTTGGCGGACGACCTGGTGGTGGAGTGGCCGGTCAGCCGGGAGCGGATAGTCGGCCGGGAGAACTTCATCAGCGTCCAGGCCGAGTACCCGAAGGGCTGGGCGATACGGGTGCTGCGGGTGCTGGCGGACGGCGAATCCATCGTGTCCGAGGTGGAGGTGCCGCACGAGGAGACCGGCGTCTTCCGCGCGGTGTCGGTGTGGACCGTCAGCGACGGCGTGATCGTGGCCGGCCGGGAGTACTGGACCGAGTTCGGCGCGGACCCGTCACCGGAGTGGCGGGCCAAGTACGTCGTGCGCTACTGACCGGGATCGTGCCGGCCGGGAACGTGCCGACCAGGGTCGTGCCGACCGGGCCCGTGCCGACCGGCAGCAGCGTGCGCGTCGAGCAGCGTACGGGCCCCGGTGCCGTACCGGGGCCCGCCGCTCAGCGTCGTGCCGCCCCGACCACGCCGACCACGCCCACCACGGCGGCGACGACGGCGCCGTGCCACAGCCCGGTCCAGATCGAGCTGAAGAAGCCCTGGCTGGTGAGCACCTGCCGGATCACCATGTCGCTGACGAACATCAGCGCGGCCGGCACCGCCGCGACCTGCCATGGGTGCGAGCGCGCCCAGCGGCGCAGCCGGTGGTCGCCTCTGGTGCCGCGGGAGCTGTAGCCGAGGACCGCCCCCGAGCCGCCGACCGTGTAGAAGAGCAGCGCCGCGATCGAGATCGCGCCGGCCAGGATGCCGAGCCCGAAGTGCCCGTGCACCAGATGCAGGGCCAACGAGACTCCGCCGCCGAGCGCGCCGACGACGGCCGCGGGCCGCCAGGGACCAAGAGTCGCCGAGGCAACGGCCAGTTGCCGCTTCTCGACGCGGGATACATCGGTGGAACGCCTCATATCGCAACACTCCTGCGCGCGGTCCTTGAACGCTATAGGGGATGACCCTGACCCGCCCCCGACCCCTCCCAGGAGCCCCACCCGTCCCGCCGCCGGGCCGACTTCGCCCCACAGCTTGACGCCGGGTGCCGTCCGGGTGTTTATTCACCGTATGGTGAATAAAATTGCCGAAGAGCCGGCCACCGACCCGGCCGTCGAGACCCGCGGTCTGCGCGTCGTACGCGGCGACCGCACCGCTCTCGACGGCCTCACGTTCGCCGTACCGCGCGGCCGCATCACCGGTCTGCTCGGCCCGAGCGGCTGCGGGAAGTCCACCCTGATGCGCGCCATCGTCGGCTCGCAGGCGCACGTCACCGGGACCCTCACGGTCCTCGGCCGGCCCGCCGGCCACCGCGCGCTGCGCTCCCGGGTCGGGTACGTCACCCAGGCCCCGTCCGTCTACGCCGACCTCTCGGTCCGGCAGAACCTCGACTACTACGCCGCCGTCCTCGGCGTCCCGCACCACGAACGCGCCGAACAGGTGGACCGCGCCCTGACTGACGTCGATCTCACCTCGCACGCCGACGCGCTGGCCGGACGGCTCTCCGGCGGCCAGCGCGGCCGGGTCTCGCTGGCCGTGGCGCTGCTCGGCACGCCCGAACTCCTCGTACTCGACGAGCCCACCGTCGGCCTCGACCCGGTGCTGCGCCGGGACCTGTGGAAGCTGTTCCACCGGCTGGCCGAGGAGCGCGGCGCCACCGTCCTGGTCTCGTCGCACGTCATGGACGAGGCCGAACGCTGCCACCAGCTGCTGTTGCTGCGCGAGGGCCGGATGCTGGCCGACGACACGCCGGACGGGCTGCGGGAGCGGACCGGCGCGGACACGGTGGAGGAGGCGTTCCTCCGGCTGGTCGACGGTGCGGCGGACGGGTCGGGCGGGACGGACGGCTCGGCGGGGTCCGGACCTTCCGGCGGCCACGAACCGGCCGACCGCTCTGACGAGCCCGACGCGTCAGAGCGCTCCGCCGCAGCCGGCGCCGAGCACGCGCACCACCACTGAGCACGTCCACCCCAACGAATCGACCCACGTCATGAACCTCAGCCGTACCCTCGCCACCGCCCGCCGGGTCCTGCGCCAGCTCGGCCACGACCCGCGCACGATCGCGCTGATGATCGTCGTCCCGTGCCTGCTGCTGTTCCTGCTGAAGTACGTCTTCGACAACAGCCCGCGCACCTACGACTCGGCCGGCGCCTCGCTGCTCGGCATCTTCCCGCTGATCACCATGTTCCTGGTGACGTCGATCGCCACGCTGCGCGAACGCACCTCGGGCACCCTGGAGCGCCTGCTGTCCATGCCGCTGGGCAAGGGCGACCTGCTGGCCGGCTACGCCATCGGGTTCGGCGTCGTCGCCGTCGTCCAGGCGCTGCTGGCCACCGGCCTGTCCGTCTTCGTCCTCGGCCTCGACGTCAGCGGCTCCGCGTGGCTGCTGCTGGTCGTCGCCCTCGGGGACGCGTTCCTCGGCATCGCGCTCGGCCTGTTCGTCAGCGCGTTCGCGGCCAGCGAGTTCCAGGCCGTGCAGTTCATGCCGGCCGTGCTGCTGCCGCAGATCCTGCTCTGCGGCCTGTTCGTGCCGCGCGGCGACATGCAGCCGGTGCTCAACGGCCTGTCCGACGTGCTCCCCATGTCGTACGCGGCCGACGGCATGACCCAGGTCGTCCGGCACACCGGCGTGACCGGGGACTTCGTCCGCGACCTGGCCGTCGTGCTCGGCTGCGCGCTGCTCGCGCTCGGCCTGGGCGCCGCCACCCTGCGCCGCCGCACGGTCTGACGGCGCCCGGCTCCCGGCCCGGGCCCGTATCGGCAGGCGGACGCAGCGGGCCGCCGGGCGGACGTCCTGGGAGGATGGCCGGGCATCCGCCCCGTCCCGTTTGAGCCGCTTGAGGTGAGCCGCCGATGACCACCCCCGCCCCGCAGCCCCAAGAGGCCGAACCGCGCGAGGCCCAGACGCAGAAGGTCGCCGTCCTCGGCGCGGGAAAGATCGGCGAGGCCCTGCTCTCCGGGATGATCCGGGCCGGCTGGGCGCCCGCCGACGTGCTGGTCACCGCCCGCCGCCCGGAGCGCGCGCAGGAGCTGCGCGACCGCTACGGCATCGAGTCGGTGACCAACGCCGAGGCCGCCAAGCGCGCCGACACCCTCATCCTCGCCGTCAAGCCGCAGGACATGGCCGCCCTGCTGGACGAGCTGGCCCCGCACGTCACCGTCGACCGGCTGGTGATCAGCGCGGCGGCCGGCGTGCCGACCGCGTTCTTCGAGGAGCGGCTGACCGGCGGCATCGCCGTCGTCCGGGTGATGCCGAACACCCCCGTCCTGGTGGACGAGGGCATGTCCGTGCTGTCCGCCGGCGCGCACGCCACCGAGGCGCACCTCGCCCGCGCCGAGGCGATCTTCAAACCGGTCGGCAAGACGCTGCGGGTGCCGGAGAAGCAGCAGGACGCGGCCACCGCGCTGTCCGGGTCGGGGCCGGCGTACTTCTACTACCTGGTCGAGGCCATGACGGACGCCGGCATCCTGCTCGGCCTGCCGCGCGCCCAGGCGCACGACCTGATCGTGCAGTCCGCGATCGGCGCGGCCGTGATGCTCAGGGACAGCGGCGAGCACCCGGTCAAGCTGCGCGAGGCCGTGACCTCCCCGGCCGGCACCACGATCAGCGCGATCCGGGAGCTGGAGAACCACGGCGTGCGCGCGGCGCTGCTGGCCGCGCTGGAGGCCGCCCGCGACCGCAGCCGCGAGCTGGCCTCCGGCAACTGACTCTCCCGGGAGGGGAGTTGGGCCCCGGGCTTCTCCGGGCCGGGGCCCGGACCTGGGCTCCGGGCTTCTCCGGGTGGGGCCACGGGTCGGGGCTCCGGCCGCTTTCCGACCGGGGTTCGGGACGGGGGTCAGGCCGGCGGGAGGAGCCCGATCGCCCGGTAGGCCGCGTCCACGGTCGGCCGGGCCAGCGCCCGCGCCTTCGCCGCACCCTCACGCAGGACGCCGTCCACGTACGACGGGTCGGCGCTCAGCTCGGCGTGCCGGGTCTGCAACGGACGCAGCAGCTCCACGACCGCCTCGGCCGTGTCCCGCTTGAGCGTGCCGTACCCGTCGTAGGAGTCGGCCAGCACCTCCGGCTCCTTGCCGGTGCACGCCGACAGGATCTCCAGCAGGTTCGCCACGCCAGGCCGCTCGGCCCGGTCGTACGCGACCCCGTCCGCGCTGTCGGTCACCGCCCGCATGACCTTCTTGCTGATCACCTCGGGCTCGTCCAGCAGGTAGACGATCCCGGCGGTCGCCTCGTGCGACTTCCCCATCTTCGACGTCGGGTCCTGGAGGTCCATCACCCGCGCGGCCACGGCCGGCGGCGTCGCCTTCGGGATGACGAACGTGTGCCCGTACCGCTGGTTGAAGCGCTCCGCCAGATCGCGGGACAGCTCCACGTGCTGCGTCTGGTCGTCCCCGACCGGCACTTCGTCGGCCCGGTACGCCAGGATGTCCGCCGCCATCAGCGCCGGGTACGTCAGCAGCGACAGCCGCACGCTCTGCCCGGCGGCCTGCGCGCGTACGGACTTCTCCTTGTACTGGATCATCCGCCGCATCTCGCCGTCGGTGGCCACGCACTCCAGCAGGTACGACAATCGCGCGTGCTCGTCCACATGGCTCTGCGCGAACACCGTGCACACCTGTGGATCGAGCCCCGCCGCCAGCATCAGGCTCGCCGCCTGCCGGCTCAGCCTGCGTACCCGCGCCGGGTCGTGGTCCACGGTGAGGGCGTGCAGGTCGACCACGCAGAACAGGGCGTCAGCCCGGTGCTGGTCCTCTTCCGCCCACCGGCGCAGCGCGCCGAGGTAGTTCCCCAGGGTCAGGTGACCAGTGGGTTTGATGCCGCTGAAGATCCGAGTCATTGCCGCTGTCTCCCGTTGACGGGGCCACCGCCCGGCGCGCCCGCGAGAAACAGAAACGGCCGCCGAGGCGGCGGCCGTTGGATGCATACGTCAGTCCCAGGCCGCCTCTAGGCGGCCCGCCACTGGGAGCTGTACGTACGCGAGGTCATGTCCACCACAGTAGCGCGGAGCGCCGCGTCCTGTACCCACCTTGAACCGAGTTGACACTCCCGGATCGGATGCGTAAGGTTCCCCAGGTTGTCCGACGTGAGCGCCGACCTTCAACGGTCGGTCCCCGGGCAGCCATTCGGCAGGTAAACACTCGAGCGATAACGGTGTGTCCGTTGGCGTTGGTGTGTGCGTTTGCGGAATGGGGTTGGTGTCGG
>NZ_CP192103.1:5325000-7097500 GCF_050956065.1 Streptomyces sp. CA-111067
AGAGTCAGAAACCGTATGGGTAGGCGAAGGACATGCGAAAGGTCCGGCGTAGAGGGTAAGACCCCCGTAGCTGAAATCTGTACGGCTCTTTTGGGAACCACCCAAGTAGCACAGGGCCCGAGAAATCCTGTGTGAATCTGGCGGGACCACCCGTTAAGCCTAAATATTCCCTGGTGACCGATAGCGGATAGTACCGTGAGGGAATGGTGAAAAGTACCGCGGGAGCGGAGTGAAATAGTACCTGAAACCGTGTGCCTACAAGCCGTGGGAGCGTCGCGATACGTGCTTGCACGTATCGTCGTGACTGCGTGCCTTTTGAAGAATGAGCCTGCGAGTTTGCGGTGTGTTGCGAGGTTAACCCGTGTGGGGAAGCCGTAGCGAAAGCGAGTCCGAATAGGGCGGCTGAGTAGCATGCTCAAGACCCGAAGCGGAGTGATCTAGCCATGGGCAGGTTGAAGCGGCTGTAAGAGGTCGTGGAGGACCGAACCCACCAGGGTTGAAAACCTGGGGGATGACCTGTGGTTAGGGGTGAAAGGCCAATCAAACTCCGTGATAGCTGGTTCTCCCCGAAATGCATTTAGGTGCAGCGTCGTGTGTTTCTTGCCGGAGGTAGAGCACTGGATAGGCGATGGGCCCTGCCGGGTTACTGACCTTAGCCAAACTCCGAATGCCGGTAAGTGAGAGCGCGGCAGTGAGACTGTGGGGGATAAGCTCCATGGTCGAGAGGGAAACAGCCCAGAGCATCGACTAAGGCCCCTAAGCGTACGCTAAGTGGGAAAGGATGTGGAGTCGCAGAGACAACCAGGAGGTTGGCTTAGAAGCAGCCATCCTTGAAAGAGTGCGTAATAGCTCACTGGTCAAGTGATTCCGCGCCGACAATGTAGCGGGGCTCAAGCGTACCGCCGAAGTCGTGTCATTGCAGCAATAGGGCCAACGCCCGCTGTGATGGGTAGGGGAGCGTCGTGTGCCGGGTGAAGCCGCGCCGGAAGGCAGTGGTGGACGGTTCACGAGTGAGAATGCAGGCATGAGTAGCGATACAAGAGTGGGAAACTCTTGCGCCGATTGACTAAGGGTTCCTGGGTCAAGCTGATCTGCCCAGGGTAAGTCGGGACCTAAGGCGAGGCCGACAGGCGTAGTCGATGGACAACCGGTTGATATTCCGGTACCCGCTATGAAACGCCCAATGCTGAATCTTCTGATGCTAAAGCCGTGAAGCCGCCTGCTGAGTCTTCGGACGAGGTGGGAGTGGTGGAGCCGCTGACCCGAGGGAGTAGTAGGTAAGCGATGGGGTGACGCAGGAAGGTAGTCCAGCCCGGGCGGTGGTTGTCCCGGGGTAAGGGTGTAGGACGTGCGGTAGGTAAATCCGTCGCGCACATAGTCTGAGACCTGATGCCGAGCCGATTGTGGTGAAGTGGATGATCCTATGCTGTCGAGAAAAGCCTCTAGCGAGTTTTATGGCGGCCCGTACCCTAAACCGACTCAGGTGGTCAGGTAGAGAATACCGAGGCGTTCGGGTGAACTATGGTTAAGGAACTCGGCAAAATGCCCCCGTAACTTCGGGAGAAGGGGGCCATCACTGGTGAGAGGACTTGCTCCTTGAGCTGGGGGTGGCCGCAGAGACCAGCGAGAAGCGACTGTTTACTAAAAACACAGGTCCGTGCGAAGCCGTAAGGCGATGTATACGGACTGACGCCTGCCCGGTGCTGGAACGTTAAGGGGACCGGTTAGTCATGATTCGTCGTGGCGAAGCTGAGAACTTAAGCGCCAGTAAACGGCGGTGGTAACTATAACCATCCTAAGGTAGCGAAATTCCTTGTCGGGTAAGTTCCGACCTGCACGAATGGCGTAACGACTTCTCGACTGTCTCAACCATAGGCCCGGTGAAATTGCACTACGAGTAAAGATGCTCGTTTCGCGCAGCAGGACGGAAAGACCCCGGGACCTTTACTATAGCTTGATATTGGTGTTCGGTTCGGCTTGTGTAGGATAGGTGGGAGACTGTGAGCCGGTGGCGCCAGCCATCGGGGAGTCGTCGTTGAAATACCACTCTGGTCGTGCTGGATGTCTAACCTCGGTCCGTGATCCGGATCAGGGACAGTGTCTGGTGGGTAGTTTAACTGGGGCGGTTGCCTCCTAAAGAGTAACGGAGGCGCCCAAAGGTTCCCTCAGCCTGGTTGGCAATCAGGTGTTGAGTGTAAGTGCACAAGGGAGCTTGACTGTGAGACTGACGGGTCGAGCAGGTACGAAAGTAGGGACTAGTGATCCGGCGGTGGCTTGTGGAAGCGCCGTCGCTCAACGGATAAAAGGTACCCCGGGGATAACAGGCTGATCTTCCCCAAGAGTCCATATCGACGGGATGGTTTGGCACCTCGATGTCGGCTCGTCGCATCCTGGGGCTGGAGTCGGTCCCAAGGGTTGGGCTGTTCGCCCATTAAAGCGGTACGCGAGCTGGGTTTAGAACGTCGTGAGACAGTTCGGTCCCTATCCGCTGCGCGCGTAGGAGTCTTGAGAAGGGCTGTCCCTAGTACGAGAGGACCGGGACGGACGAACCTCTGGTGTGCCAGTTGTCCTGCCAAGGGCATGGCTGGTTGGCTACGTTCGGGAGGGATAACCGCTGAAAGCATCTAAGCGGGAAGCCTGCTTCGAGATGAGGACTCCCACCCCCTTGAGGGGGTAAGGCTCCCAGTAGACGACTGGGTTGATAGGCCGGATGTGGAAGCCCTGTGAGGGGTGGAGCTGACCGGTACTAATAGGCCGAGGGCTTGTCCATAGTTGTACGCGTCCACTGTGTAGTTCTGAGGCAACCAGCGTGTTGTACCGCTGTTGTTTCATTGTGTTTCGGTGGTCATAGCGTGAGGGAAACGCCCGGTTACATTCCGAACCCGGAAGCTAAGCCTCAAAGCGCCGATGGTACTGCAGGGGGGACCCTGTGGGAGAGTAGGACGCCGCCGAACAAACTTTAGATTGAAGTGTGCCTCAGCCCCCGAACCGTCACGGTTCGGGGGCTGAGGCATTTCTGCGTTCTACCGGCGCCTACCGGCTTACGGCAGGGCCTGCTGCGCCGCGCACGTCCAGATCACCGGTTCGACGCCGCCCGCGTCGACCGCGAAGCCGCCGGCGTTGCCGTTGTCGGCGGCGGCTTCGGCGCCGGTGTCGGCGCCCGGCAGCAGTCCTGGCAGAGCGCGGATCGGGCCCGTGCCCGTCCAGATCTCGGCGACGCCCGGAGCGTCCGAGTACGACTCGGGGGACTCGCCCACCACCAGGCCGGTGGTGGGGCTGATCGCGCGCAGGTAGCCGCCGTTGTAGATGCCGGGCAGGCCCGCCAGCCGGGTGCCGTCGGCGGTGTAGGGGGCGTCCCAGTACGTCTCGTAGGAGCTGTCCGCCCAGTAGCTCTCGGTGGCGCCGACGATGCGGCCGTGCTCGTCGATGTCCTGGGGGGCCACGGAGATGCCGCTGTCGTCCGTGCTGTCGATCGGCAGCAGGGCGACCGCGGGCGCGGTGGGGTCGGCCGGCCAGACCAGGCCCACCTGGGCGAAGGTGCCGTTGACGAGTTCCGAGCCGGCTCCGATGACCGTGCCCTGGTTGTTCATGCCGGTAATGGTGCTGATGCTGGATGTACCGGACGGGAAGGGAAGGGTGAGGGTGCGCTGGATGGCGCCACCCTTCCAGATGTAGCCGCTCAGCGGGTAGTCGTACGCGTCGCCGCCGGCGATCTGGCCGCTGTCGTTGACGGCCCGCGCGTACGTTCCGCCGGGCAGGAACTTCGCCTTCGCGGCGCCGATCCGGTAGCTGAAGGCGACGTCCCTGCCGGTGGCGTTGTCGTTCACGTTGCCGACCATCAGGTCGTGGCGGTTGATCGCGGCGACCGAGCCGTAGCTGTAGCCCGCCGGGAACGGCACCTTCAGTGCGGTGTCGCCGATCCAGTACGCGGGGACGCCCGCGCTGCTGCCCGCCGCGATCGTGCCGCGGCCCAGCGCGTTGACCACGCCGCCGCCTCCGGGCAGCGTGCCGAGCACCTTGATCTTCGGGTGCGCGCAGCTTCCGGCGGCCGAGGCGCCGGTGGCGGCGGGCAGTTGGACGGCCAGCCCGGCGGCCAGAGCCAGCACCGAGGCGGTCACCGTACGGCGGTTCACGAGGCACTCCGCTGCGGCGGGACGAACGCCTGCTGGACGGCACAGGTCCACACCACCGGCTGCCGCACGCCGTCCCCGTCGTACGGGTCGGCGTCGTACGCCCAGCCGCCGACCGAGCCGTTGTCGCCCGCGGACTCCGCGCCCGCCGGGGCGTCGGCGGCCAGGCTCGGCAGGGCGCGGAACGGGCCGCCCGGCGTCCAGATCTCCGGCTGGTCCACCGGGGTGATCGGCGGGATGCCCTCGGGGAACTGCGCGGTGCCGGCGATCAGGCCCGTGGTGGGGCTGGTGGCCGAGAGCAGGCCCTTGTCCTCGTGGCCGGCCAGGCTGCCGATCTGGGTGTAGTCGGCGGTGTAGGGGCGGTCCCAGTAGACGCCGATGCCCAGGTCCTGGTGGAAGTAGTCGAGGTTGCCGACGATCCGGCCGTGCTCGTCGACGGCGGTGGCGAAGGTGTCCGTGTCGTTGTTGATGACGACGGGCAGCAGGTCGTGCGCGGTGACCGTGGTGGTGGCGCCGGAGGCGACGGCGGCCCAGACGGCTGCGACCTCGCCGGAGTTGCCGTCCGCGTCGGCGGCCTGGACGCTGCCGACCACCGTGCCGTCCTTGGCGATGCCGGCCACCGTCGGCCGGCTGCGGCCCGCCGGCACGGCCAGGGTGCGTTCGACGTGCGTGCCCGCCCACACGTACGCCTTGCCGGTGGTGGTGTTGCCGCCGGTGATCCGGCCGTTGTCGTTGACGCCGGCGGCATACGTGCCGCTGTCGAGGAGCTGGGACGTGGTGGCGCCGGCGGTGTAGCGGAAGGCGCGGCTGCCCGACGGGCCGCTGACCGTACCGGCCATCAGGCCGAGTTTGTTGACGGCCGCGACCTTGCCGGTGGTGTAGCCGGCGGGCAGCGGCACGCGGTGCACGGTGGTGCCGGTCCAGTACACGGGGACGTTCCCGGTGCTGCCGACAGTGAGCGAGCCGGCGCCGATGCCGGTGACCGTGTCGGTTGCGGGGCCGGTGGACGGCAGCCGGTCGAGCAGCCGCACGGCCGGGGTGCCGCAGGCGCTCGGCGCGGGCGCGGACCCGGGTGCGGATCCCGGCGCGGACCCGGGCTCGGTGGCCGAAGCGGCGGTGACACCCGTCACGGTGCACGCCAGCGTGGCGAACGCGACGGCGGCCCCCCTGGCCGCCCCCGCGCCCCGCAGGCCGCCCCGGCCGCCCTGGAAGCGCTGATTCCGTAACCGCTTTGCGGTGTTTCGCATGATTCCCCCCAGATTCGGCCCGTGGATCGGGCCGAGTGGCGGATCATTTTGCCGGGTGCACCCCGTAAGTTCCGTAATAGGCAGCGTATTTCAGCGCCGGTTACGCCAATTAGAGTGTGCGCGTGCAGTACGACCTGGTCATCTTCGACAACGACGGCGTGCTCGTGGACAGCGAGCCGATCTCCAACCGCATCCTCGCCGCGCACCTCACCGAACTCGGGCATCCGACCAGCTACGAGGACTCGATCAGGGACTTCATGGGCGGGGCCGCGCACCGGATCCACGACGTCGTCCGGGAGCGGTCGGGGCAGACGCTGCCCGAGGGCTTCGACGAGGCGTACCAGCGGCGGGTGTTCGCCGCGTTCGAGCGCGAGCTGCGGCCGGTCGCGGGCGTGGCCACCGTCCTGGACAAGCTCGCCGCGGACGAGGTGCCGTACTGCCTGGCCTCGTCCGGCACGCACGCCAGGATCCGGGTGGCGCTGCGCACCACCGGGCTCTACGACCGGTTCGGCGAGGGGCGGATCTTCTCCTCGCAGGACGTGGGGCGCGGGAAGCCGGCGCCTGACCTGTTCCTGCACGCGGCCGCGACGATGGGCGTACCGCCCGCAAGGTGCGCGGTGGTCGAGGACAGCCCGCTGGGCGTGGCGGCGGCCCGCGCGGCCGGGATGGACGTCTTCGGCTTCACGGCGATGACGCCGGCCGCCCGGCTCGACGGCGCGACCGCGCTGTTCGGCGCCATGGCGGAGCTGCCCGACCTGCTGCTGCGCTGATCCCGCGCCGCCCGCACCCGGGGGCCGCGCCGCCCGCAACCCGTGCAGGGGCGCGTTATCACCGGTCTGGACCACTTCCCGACGGCGCCGGGCGCAATTGTGATCCCCGGTACCTACTCATCCGTAGCTTCCGCGTTTACGCTGCACGCTCATGGACGACGTTCCCGCCGCCGCCCCGGCCACGACGGCCGGCCCGCCGCCGCGCCTGCGGTACGGCAGGGCCGCGCTCTCGGTCAGCTTCTTCGCGCAGGGGGCGCTGTTCGCCCTCCTGGTGACGCGGATTCCGGCCATCCAGGACCGCTACGGCATCAGCGACGGCCTGCTGCCGGTGTTCCTGGCGGCGGTGCCGATCCTGGCCGGGTTCGGCAGCGTGGGCACCGAGCAGCTGGTGAAGCGGGTCAGGCCCAGCGTCGTACTGCGCTGGGTGCAGCCGGTCGTCGCCCTGGTGCTGCTCGGGCTCGGCGCCGGCGACCGGCTGTGGGTGGCGGCGGTGACGCTGGCGCTGTTCGGCGTGTGCGTCGGCGGGCTCGACGCGTCGATGAACATGCTCGGGGTGAGCCTGCAGCGGGCGTACGGCACGAGCATCATGCTCGGCTTCCACGCCGCGTACAGCCTCGGCGGCATCGTCGGGGCGTGCCTGGCCTGGTCGGGCGCGCACTGGCACGTGTCGCTGGTGACGGTGTACGGGCCCGCCGTGGCGGTGCTGATCCCGCTGACGCTGGTCGCCAGCCGCTGGTACGCCGACCAGGAGCCGCAGAAGGCGGTGGCGGAACGCGAGGGCGCCACGTCTGCGGGCCCGTCCGTACAGCAGCAGGTCGTGATGCGGCTGCTGATGCCGCTCTGCCTGGTGATGGCGTTCGCGTACATCGGCGACTCGACCGTCTCCAACTGGAGCGCGAAGTACCTGGAAGACACCCTGCACAGCTCGGAGCAGCTGTCCACCGTCCCGTACGCCGTCTACATGGTCACCACGCTGATCGGCCGGTCGGTCGGCGACTTCGGGGTGCGGCGGTACGGTGCCGTGGCCGTCGTACGGCTGGGCACGGTGGTGGCGATGGCCGGGTTCGCGGTGGTCGCGATCGCGCCAGGGCCGTGGGTGGGGATGCTCGGGTTCACGCTGCTGGGGCTCGGCCTGTGCGTGATCGTGCCGCAGACGTTCGCGGCGGCCGGGCGGATGTTCCCCGACGCGTCGGATTCTGCCATCGCCCGGCTGAACATCTTCAACTACGTCGGGTTCTTGGTGGGATCGCCGCTGGTGGGGGCGCTGGGGGAGGCGTGGAGCTATCGCGCGGCGATGATCGTACCGATGCTGCTCGTCGGGCTGACGCTGCGCTACGCCAAGTCCTTCGCCGCCGGGCCGCCCGGGTACGGTGTCGGCCATGAGCGGCCGAGCACAGTTGATGTGGGATGAGCGGGTCACGCGGTACGACTTCGGCCCCGGGCACCCGATGGACCCGGTGCGGCTGTCCCTGACCCGCAGCCTGGTACGGGACCTGGGCATCGACCGGGAGCTCTCCGTGGTGGCGGCGCCGGCCGCCGGGGACTCCACGCTCGCCCTGGTGCACCGGGCGGACTACGTGGCCGCGGTGCGGCGGGTTTCGGCCGACCCGAAGGCGCCGGAACTCGACTACGGGCTCGGCACCATGGACAACCCGGCGTTCGCCGCGATGCACGAGGCGTCGGCGCTGATCGCCGGGCAGTCGGTCGGCGCGGCCGAGGCGGTCTGGAGCGGCGACGTGCGGCACGCGGTGAACTTCGCCGGCGGCCTGCACCACGCGATGCCCGGGGCGGCGGCCGGCTTCTGCGTCTACAACGACCCGGCGCTCGCGGTGGCGCGGCTGCTGGAGCTCGGCGCGGAGCGGGTGGTCTACGTCGATGTGGACGTCCACCACGGGGACGGCGTGCAGACGGTGTTCTGGGACGACCCGCGGGTGCTGACGATCTCGCTGCACGAGCACCCGCGGACGCTCTTCCCGTTCGTGAGCGGCTGGGCGGAGGAGACGGGCGGGCCGGCGGCCGAGGGGGGCGCCGTCAACGTCCCGCTGCCGGCCGGGACCGGGGACGCCGGGTGGCTGCGGGCGTTCCACGCGGTGGTGCCGGAGCTGGTGGCGGCGTTCCGGCCGCAGGTGCTCGTCACGCAGCACGGCGCGGACACGCACGTCGAGGACTCGCAGGCGCACCTGGCGGTGTCGCTGGACGCGCAGCGGGTGGTCGCGGAGGCGTGCCACGCGCTCGCGCACGAGCACGCGGAGGGGCGGTGGGTGGCGCTCGGCGGCGGCGGTTACGCGGTGACGGACGTCGTGCCGCGCTCCTGGGCGCATCTGGTCGCCATCGCGGCGGGCGCCCCGGTACCCCCGGAGACCCCGACCCCGGAGGACTGGCGCCACGAGGTCTACGCCCGCACCCGCCAGGAGGCCCCCCGCCGCATGACCGACGGCCTGCGGCCCGCCTGGCCCGACTTCCTGACCGCCGGCTACGACCCCTCCAACCGAGTCGACCAGTCCATCCTGACCACCCGCCGCACGGTCTTCCCCCTGCACGGCCTGCTCCCGTAGTTGCCCCGTAAGGGGCGGGGCTGTGTCTGATGTGCGGCTGCCGCCGCGTGGGCGCGAGCAGTCGCCCCGTAAGGGGCGCGGGGAACTGCGCGACCAGCCACGACGGCGCCGCACCCGATCGTGCTCCGCAAGCTCCCCGCAGGGGGCCGCGTTCACTCGGGCGGGGTGTTTTTCGCGATTTAGCGGACACCCGGGCTCGCGGGCGTAAAGATCAACCTCGTGCAGAGTGTCGGCGCGCTACGCGCGCATCTGGTGAAGGCCGGGCTGGCCGGCCGTGTCTCCACCCCGCGTGAGCGGAGCCTGCACAGCTACCGGCTGTTCGCCGCCCGCGACCCCCGGCAGACCCTGGGCCTGGACCCGGAAGGCGAGTGGAGCACCGCCGAGCTCCTCAAACTCATGTCCGAGCGCTGCGGCGTCTCCGCCGACCCCGCGGACACCTCGGGCCAGGACGTCATCGACCCCGACTGCACACTCGCCGCCCTGGACGCCTTCGCCGAGCGCCTCGCGCGGGCCGCGCATGACCGGATCCCGGTGCTCTTGGGCACAGGACATCCACATCGTCTCCTCGGCTTCTACGCATCTTTGGCCGCTGCCCTGTCGGCGGCAGGCTGTGTCGTCCTCACCCCCGCCTACGCTCGCAGTGTGGACATGCCGACGCAGTTCGGCGTACGCCGACACAATCTCTGGTACGTCGGAGGTGTCGCGGTCGCCCGCCCCGCAGACCTCCCGACGGGTGCGGAACACCCCTCCGGCGGCCCCCCGCCGGGCCCCCGCTCCGGTGCCCACACCCACTCCCCGCTGCCGGTCAGAGCGGCCCTCGCGGCCGCCGCGGAACAGGGCGGTGTGCTGCCCAAACTCGTGGTCGGGGACCACGGATTCGTATGCGGGGCAGGCCAGTTGGGGATCGAGTCGATCGGCCTCGCGGACGCCGACGATCCGGCCGTCTTCGTGGCGGAAGCGGAAGGCCGGGTATCGGTCGCGGTGCCCCTCGATGACACCGTCCGATCGGATTACTACCGGCCGCTTACTCGCTACGTACTCAATCGGGCGTGGCTGTCACAGTAGTCAACCATTGGCAACTCCTCTTCCCCACTTGCATCATGCGCCCCTAATCTAGTTGAGAGCGCACATGCTGTTGGAGTCGCCGGAGGGGAAGCCGGGGGCCGTCATGTGCGGAAGGTTCAGGTGTGTCATGACTACAACCGAAACCCGACCTCTCAACGAGGTCGTATTCCTCACTGTCGCCGAGGTGGCCGCAGTGATGCGAGTGTCGAAGATGACCGTGTACCGCTTGGTGCACAGCGGCCATCTGCCGGCGATCCGGGTCGGACGTTCGTTCCGCGTCCCGGAGCAGGCGGTGCACGACTACCTCCGCGAGTCCTACGTGGGGGTGGAATCTGCCTGAGAGAGCCCTGACGGGCCGATGACCGCCTGCGTGGGCCTCGGTTTATGCTCGTCCGCTCCGGACGGGTAGGCTTGGCCGACGTAGGTCGTGTGGGCTCGGACGCCCCGCACCGAGTGAAAACGAAGCGAGGGTAGTCGTGGGCTCTGTCATCAAGAAGCGGCGTAAGCGGATGGCCAAGAAGAAGCATCGCAAGCTGCTGAAGCGGACGCGTGTTCAGCGCCGCAACAAGAAGTAAGCGACGCTCTACGCCGCTCTTCCTGCCCCCCTCCACCGCCCGTAGGCGGCAGAGGGGGGCAGTGGCGTTCCCGGGGCCGTCCGACGGCGTTCACGGCGCGCCCGCAGAGCGTCGTTCACGGCGCGCCCGCCCGGCGTCACCGCCTGGTGACACGGGGGAGGTACGGTTCCCTCATCCCCTCAGGAAGGCGCTGAACCGTGGGCAAGGTGGTGCTCGTCACCGGCGTCGCGCGACAGCTCGGCGGCCGGTTCGTCCGGCGCGTGCAGAGCGAACCCGACGTGAGCCGGGTGATCGCGGTGGACGCCGTCGCGCCGGAGCACGGGCTCGGGGACGCGGAGTTCGTCCGGGCCGACATCCGGCAGCCGATGATCGCCAAGATCCTCGCGCAGCACGCGGTCGACACCGTGGTGCACCTGGACGTCAGCGGCACCGCGCTGGGCAGCGGCGGCCGCACCCAGTCCAAGGAGACCAACGTCATCGGCACGATGCAGCTGCTCGGCGCGTGCCAGAAGGCGCCCGGCGTGCAGCGCCTCGTGGTGAAGTCCACCACCAGCGTCTACGGCTCCGCGCCGCGCGATCCCGCGGTCTTCACCGAGACCACGCCGGTCAAGTCGCTGCCCACCGGAGGCTTCGCCAAGGACGCCGTCGAGGTCGAGGGCTACGTGCGCGGCTTCGCCAGGCGGCGGCCCGACGTGGCGGTGGCCGTGCTGCGGTTCGCCAACATCCTCGGGCCGCACCCCGACACCCCGCTGGCGGAGTTCTTCGCGCTGCCGGTGCTGCCCACCGTCCTCGGCTACGACCCGCGGCTGCAGTTCGTGCACGAGGACGACGTGATCGACGTCCTGGTGCTGTCCTGCCTCGACGCGCGGCGCGGCACGCTCAACAGCGGCACGTTCAACATCGCGGGCGACGGGGTCCTGCTGCTGTCGCAGACCGCGCGGCGGCTGGGCAAGCCGACGGTGCCGGTGCTGCTTCCCGCGATCACCTGGATCGGGCAGATGCTGCGCACCGCGGGTGTCACCGACTTCGCCCGGGAGCAGATCAGGCTGCTCACCCACGGCAGGGTGGTGGACACCCGGCAGATGCGTGAGACGCTCGGATTCGTACCCACGTACAGCACGGCGGAGACGTTCTACGACTTCGCCCGCAGCCGCGGCCCCGGTCTGCTGCCGCCCGAGCGGCTGGCACGGACCGTCGATCGCCTGGCGGCGGCGCTCCCGGCCGGTCCCGACCGCGCGTGACCGCCTCCCCCCGCAAGAAGGCCAGCAAGAAGGAGCCGACCCATGGCAGACGCCAAGGTCATCCCGTTCGACGAGGATTCGCGGACGCGTCGTGGCGGCGGCGCGGGCCGGCCGCCGCGGGGGCGGGCGGCGGCGGGCGTGCGTAAGAAGCAGGTCGCCGGCGGCGGCGATGAGGGCGCCGGCTCGGCGCAGCAGCCGCAGCTGCCGCTGGCCGCGGTGCCGGACGACCCCGGTGCGGCCTCCGCCGATCCGGCCGCCGGGATTCCCGCGCAGGCCAGGGGCGTTCGCCCGGAGGACGGCCCGCGGCCGGAGACCGCCGAGGCGGCCCGCTCAGGCTCGGTCGGCGACGCGCTCGGCGGGATCGCCGACCGGATGCTCGGCGGCCCGTGGGAGCGGAAGGTGGCCTCCGGGCTGTCGTTCCTGCGCCGCAGGGTCACCGGCGAGTACGAGGTGGACGAGTTCGGGTACGACGCCGAGCTCACCGACCAGGTGCTGATGTCGGTGCTGCGGCCGCTGTTCGACGGGTACTTCAGGGTCGAGGTCAAGGGGATCGAGAACATCCCGGCCGAGGGCGGCGCGCTGGTGGTGTCCAACCACTCGGGGACGCTGCCGCTGGACGGCCTGATGACGCAGGTCGCCGTGCACGACCACCACCCGGCCGGCCGGCACCTGCGGCTGCTCGCCGCGGACCTGGTGTTCATGGTGCCGCTGATCAACGAGCTGGCCCGCAAGCTCGGCCACACGCTGGCCTGCGCGGAGGACGCGCAGTCGCTGCTGGAGCGGGGCGAGGTCGTCGGGGTGATGCCCGAGGGCTTCAAGGGCCTGGGCAAGCCGTTCGCGGACCGCTACAAGCTGCAGCGGTTCGGCCGCGGAGGTTTCGTGGCGACCGCGCTCAAGACGGGCGTGCCGATCATCCCGTGCTCGGTGGTGGGCGCGGAGGAGATCTACCCGATGGTCGGCAACTCCCGCACGATGGCCCGGGTACTCGGCTTCCCCTACTTCCCCCTGACCCCGACCTTCCCCTGGCTGGGCCCGCTGGGCCTGGTCCCCCTCCCGACAAAGTGGACGATCCAGTTCGGCACCCCGATCCCGACGGACGGCTACCCGCCGGAGGCAGCGGAGGACCCGATGCTGGTCTTCAACCTGACGGACCAGGTCCGCGAGACGATCCAGCACACCCTTTACGAGCTTCTGGTCCAGCGGCGGTCGGTGTTCTTCTGAGGCCGAACGGGCGCTCCGGGCTTCGCCCGGGGTTTTGAAGGGGCGCGGGGAACTGCGCGCTAAGCCACGGACGGTCGGAGGCCGGGGAGCAACAGCACCAGCCCCTTCGGGCCGGTGGCCACCCGCGCCACCGTCGTGGCTTGTCGCGCAGTTCCCCGCGCCCCTGGTGAAGCCGGGGTCGGCTGCTCGCGCAGGCGCAGCCGGGGGGTCAGCCGTCTGAGTCGTCGTCGTCTGTCAGGCCCAGGCCGGGGAGGAGGCCGGGGAGGAGCGGGGGGAGGGTGACGGAGTGGTGGGAGGGGGTCGTGGGAGTGCTTGACGGGGTCTCGGGGGACGTGGGGGGCGGGGACTGGTCCAGGAGGTTGCCGGAGCCGCCGATCAGGCCGTTGGGGGCCGTCTGGGACGGGGCCGGGGTCGCGCTCTGGGCGCTGCCGTCGCCCGGGCGGGCCGGGATGCCCGCCGAGGCCGTCGTGGACGGCGTCGCCGAGCTCGTGCCGGACCGGCCGCCGCCGGTGCCACCGGCGGAACCCGTGCGGCCGGTGCCGCTGTCACCGCCGGGCGCGGCGTGCTTGCCCTTGCCCTCATGCGGAGCCGGCAGCATCGACTCCAGCGGCGCCACCTCTTGGTCTATGGCGGCGAAGGCCGAGCTCACCTGGTCGGAGACATCGGTGAGCTGGCTGGGCAGCTTGCCCGCCAGTTCGCTCCAGCCGACCCGGTTGCTCGCGGTGAACCTGTTCAGCGTCTCCATCGACTGCAGCGAGCCGTCCTGCTGGTACGCCTGGCTGAGCAGCCGGTGCCCCTCGGTCACCTCGTGGTGCATGCCGGACAGCGTCCTGCGGACCTCGGCCACCGACTCCGGGTCCAGATCGCCGCCGCGCCCGCGGTCCATCAGCCGGCGGGCCTCCTGCATCCGGGTGCCCGCCATGTCCAGGTAGACCTTGCCCCGAGAGGCGTCCCCGTTGGCCATGTCCAGCTTGATGTCCTCCATGCCCCGCTTGAGGCCGTAGAGGGTGTCGCCGGGCAGCGCGTTGGTGCTGGCCGCCGCGACCCCGCCGAACGCGCCCGCCGCGACGCCGACCGTGAGGCCGCCGACCGCGAGCCGGCGGGACAGCCGGGAGCGCGGTGCGAGCTTGCGCAGCGCGTGTGCGCCGCGGCCGCTCTCGCCGCGCTGCTCGGGCACCCTGGCGGGCACTGCGAAGCTGCCGTCGGCGAGCGCCTGCTCCATCGCGGCGAGCAGCTGCGCCCGCTGCACGGTCTTCTTCTCCGCGTCGAGCACCGGCCTGGGCCGGGAGCTGAGCGAAGCGGCCAGCGCCAGCAGCGTGGCCTGCTCCTGATCGGCGTGCCGGGCGGCGGCATGGGTGCTTGGTGCGCCCTGCTCGCCCCGGGCGCCATCGGAACCGTGCTCGCCGGTGGCCTCCCCGGTGACGACGGTGTCGTCAAGGGCCTGGGCGAAGGCGTTCGCCCGGCGGTGTGCCGTTGCCTGTCCGATCACGGGCGGCACCTCCTCTCGTCATCCACACTCGACTCCCCGTGCCGCCCGGAAGTTGCACCCCCGATCACCGTCCACCCGATCGAGTGAACAGTAATCGGCGGCGTTGGGCACAGCGGTGTCTGCATGTGATGCAACGAGTCTTTGGCCAGTTGGGTTACGCAGGTCTGATGATCTGGCCGGGGCCATCGGGGGGACACTTCACCTTCACCGGGCGTCTTCCGGCAGCAGCCGTGCCAGGGTGCGGACCGCCCGGTATTGCAGCGTTTTGATCGCGCCCTCGTTCTTGCCCATCACGCGGGCGGTCTCGGCCACCGACAGCCCTTGCAGGAAGCGCAGCGTCACGCACTCCTGCTGCTGCGGGTTGAGCTTGCGGACGGCCGTCAGCAGCGCCTCGTTGGACAGCGACTCCAGCACGGAGTCCTCGGGGCTGCGTTCGACCTCGTTGGCGTCGAGCATCTCGCCGGTGGTCACTTCGAGCCGGAAACGGCTCGACTTGAAGTGGTCGGCGACCAGGTTGCGGGCGATCGTGACCAGCCAGGCGCCGAAGTCGCGGCCCTGCCAGGTGAACGTGCCGATCCGGCGCAGGGCGCGCAGGAACGTCTCGCTGGTCAGGTCCTCGGCGGTGGCCTTGCTGCCCACCCGGTAGTAGATGTAGCGATACACGGTGTCGCTGTAGTGGTCGTACAGCTTGCCGAAGGCCTCGGTCTCGCCGTCCTGGGCGCGTTCGACCAGGTCCATCATCCGGCCGCTGTCGGTGTCGGATGCGGGGCGCCTGGCGTGCGTGCCGTTCGCGGTGGCCTGCTGGCCGTTGCTCGAACTGTTGCGAGTGCGTCTGCCTGCGGCTGTGCTGACTTCGGCCAGCGCGTACGCCGGACCGGGGACGGTGGGACCTGACGTGGCGAGGGCGGGCATGGCATACGTGGGGACGGTGCGTGTCAGGCAGTCGATCACCAGAGCGCGCAACGCAGCCAGGCCGGAGGTGTCAACCCCGTCGTGTGGGTACACGGGACTCCCAGAGGCAGAACTTCCATCACGTGCAGTACGGGACCGTTCACCCGTCGTGGCGACGTGTGGGTACCGGAATGCGTCTGAGGAGAATAACGCTTCGTACAGGCGACGCTACACCGAGTTGCGTAAATCGCCGTTTCCGCCACTTCCTGAGCGGATTGGCGACCGGTCAATTATCGAACGTGGACTGTTCGTTGACCACTTCTGCTCGTGAATTGGTCGCGCAGAGTGCGTGTTGTGCGTGTGTGACGGGGTGTGCGCACCGGGACACCAGTGACGGGCCCGGCGCCGGCAGCGGCGCGTTCAGCGACGGCGGCGGCTGATCGCCACCGCGGCGACCGCGCCGCCGGCCACCGCGCCCATGCCCGCCGCGGCCGGGATGCCGATCCTGGCCGCCTTGCGGCCGGTGCGGTAGTCGCGCAGCCGCCAGCCCTGGGCACGGGCGTGCCTGCGCAGCCGGCCGTCGGGGTTGATCGCGTACGGGTGGCCGACCAGCGACAGTATCGGGATGTCGTTGGCGGAGTCGCTGTAGGCGGCGCAGCGGGCCAGGTCCAGGTTCTCCGCGGCGGCCAGCGCCCGTACCGCCTCGGCTTTGGCCTGGCCGTGCAGCGGCTCGCCGGTCAGCCGGCCGGTGTAGACGCCGTCCACGGACTCCGCGACGGTGCCGAGCGCTCCGGTGAGGCCGAGGCGGCGGGCGATGATGGTGGCGGTCTCCACCGGCGCGGCGGTGACCAGCCAGACCCGCTGCCCGGCGTCCAGGTGGGCCTGGGCGAGCGCGCGTGTGCCGGGCCAGATCTTGCCGGCCATGTACTCGTCGTAGATCTCCTCGCCGATGGACATCAGTTCCTCGACGCGGTGGCCCTTGACGATGGACAGCGCGCTGTCGCGGGCGTCCTGCATGTGCTCGGGGTCCTCGGAGCCGGCCAGCCGGAAATACGCCTGCTGCCAGGCGAACCGCAGCAGGTCGCGCTTGTCGAAGAACTTCCGCTTGTACAGCCCGCGGCCGAAGTGGAAGAGCGCGGCGCCCTGCATCACGGTGTTGTCGAGGTCGAAGAACGCGGCCGCCCGCGCGTCGCCGGCGACCGCCGCGAGCGGGAGGTCGTCGGACTCGTCGGTCTCGGCGGCATCTGCCTGCGCCGCTTCCGCGGCCTTCGCGGCTTCCGCCGCCTCCGCGGCCTCGGCGGCGGCCTCTCCGGCCAGCACGCTGCGCTCGGTGGCGGAGTGCTTCCTCGGGGTGAGCCATTTGAGTGCGGCCATATCGCGAGCATAGTCACCGCGGACGGCCGATCCGTGGCGCGCCGGAGCACAATGGCCGTCATGACGGGTACGAATGCGCGAACCGTGACGCTGATCGGCAAGCCGGGCTGCCACCTGTGCGACGACGCCCGCGCGGTGGTGGAGAAGGTCGCCGCGGAGACCGGCGCCGAGGTGCGGGAGCGGGACATCCTCCAGGACGAGGAGCTCCACGCCCTGTACTGGGAGCAGATCCCGGTGGTACTGGTGGACGGCGAGCAGCACACGTTCTGGCGGGTGGACGAGGCGCGGCTGCGCGCCGCGCTCGTGACCGGTTAGCCGACAGGGCGTTTTGCGGGCGTTACCTGCCACTGCGGGTATTCGATTACGATCGAGGTCGTTTTGTACATCCGGGGGCACGTGTGAGGAGTGAGAACACATGCTCTCGGGCCGGATCCAGGAGGCGCACGGCTACGCCGTCATCGACCTGGAGGCCACCGGTTCGTCCTCGCGGCGGCACCGGGTGGTCGAGCTCGCGGTCGTGCTGCTGGGTCCCGACCTGGCGCCGCAGGGCGAGTTCAGCACGCTGATCGATCCGCAGGGCCCGGTCGGCCCCACCCACATCCACGGCATCGAGAGCAGCCACCTGGGCGGCGCCCCCCGGTTCGCCGGGGTCGCGGCCAGGCTGCTGGCGCTGCTGCGCGGCCGGGTGCTGGTCGGCCACAACGTCGGCTGCGACCGGGCGTTCCTGGTGGCGGAGTACGGCCGGGTCGGCTTGCGGATGCCGGCCGTCCCCGAGCTGTGCACGATGCGGCTGGCGGCGGCGCACGGCCCGGCACCGTACGGCCTGTCGCTGCGCGCCTGCGCGCACGCGCTGGGGATCACCGACTGGCGTCCGCACACCGCGCTCGGTGACGCCCGGGCCACCGCCGGGCTGTTCGCGCACTACGTCACGCACCCGGCTGAAACGGGCGCCGACGCGACTGCGGCGGGCGCCGATACGGGCCTGGCGGAGCAGCTGCGGCTGGCCGCCGAGGTCGAATGGCCCTCGACCGCCGGGCTGCTGACCGGCCCGGATGCCTTGTGGCTCCGGCGCAGCAACGATTCAGCGCTGCGAATCGTGTCCAATGTCCGTAATGAGAGCGCGTGATGCCCATCACTTCCGCCGGGCAAATCGGACACCATCTTTGTGCACGCGTTCACAAAGACATAGCCTGGCATCCACGGGGCGGCCCCAAAGACCGTGGTCGTCTTCAGCCCAGCTCTAACCGCAGGAGCACCGTGGCAACTGGCCGATCGCACCGACCGGCGACCCGCAGCCGAGGGATTCCCGAGGCCACCGTCGCCAGACTCCCGCTGTACCTGCGGGCACTGACAGCACTCTCCGAGCGCTCGGTGCCCACCGTTTCGTCTGAGGAGCTCGCCGCCGCGGCCGGAGTCAACTCGGCCAAGCTGCGCAAGGACTTCTCCTACCTCGGCTCCTACGGGACGAGGGGCGTCGGCTACGACGTCGAGTACCTCGTCTACCAGATCAGCCGGGAACTCGGACTGACCCAGGACTGGCCGGTCGTCATCGTCGGTATCGGCAACCTCGGCGCCGCCCTCGCCAACTATGGCGGGTTCGCCTCCCGCGGTTTCCGGGTGGCCGCCCTGCTGGACGCGGATCCCGCGCTGGCCGGCCGGCTGGTCGCCGGGCTGCCCGTGCGGCACACCGACGAGCTGGAGGCGATCGTGGCCGACAGCCAGGTGTCCATCGGGGTGATCGCCACCCCGGCCGGCGCCGCCCAGGAGGTCGCCGACCGGCTGGTCGCCGCCGGTGTCACCTCGATCCTGAACTTCGCCCCGACCGTGCTGACGGTCCCGGACGGCGTGGACGTACGCAAGGTCGACCTGTCCATCGAGCTCCAGATCCTCGCGTTCCACGAGCAGCGCAAGGCCGGTGAGGATCGTCAGGGACCGGATGGGGACGTGCCCACCGTGATGCCCGCATGAGCGTTCTCGTCGTGGGCCTGAGCCACCGCAGCGCACCGGTGAGCGTCCTGGAGCGCGCCGCGCTGCCCGGTGACGCCCGCGCCAAGCTGCTGCAGGACGCGCTGGCCGTCGAACCGGCCGCCGAGGCCGCGGTGCTCGCCACCTGCAACCGCATCGAGCTGTACGCGGACGTGGACAAGTTCCACGCCGGGGTCGCCGAGCTGTCGACGCTGCTCGCCCAGCACAGCGGCGTCGGCCTGGAGGAGCTCACCCCGTACCTGTACGTGCACTACGAGGACCGGGCCGTGCACCACCTGCTGTCGGTGGCCTGCGGACTGGACTCGATGGTGATCGGCGAGGGCCAGATCCTCGGCCAGATCAAGGACGCGCTGGCCCTCGGCCAGGAGCTGCACACCGCCGGCCGGCTGCTCAACGACCTGTTCCAGCAGGCGCTGCGGGTCGGCAAGCGGGCCCACTCCGAGACCGGCATAGACCGGGCGGGCCAGTCGCTGGTCACCTTCGGCCTGGCCCAGCTCGCCCCCGCCACCGGCCCGCTCGCCGACCAGCGCGCGCTGGTCGTCGGCGCCGGCTCGATGTCCTCGCTGGCCGCCGCGACCCTGGTCCGCTCCGGGGTGCGCGACGTGGTGATCGCCAACCGCACCGTGGAGCGCGCCCAGCGGCTCGCCGAGATCCTCGGCGAGCAGGGCGCCCGCGCCACCGCCATCCCGATGTCCGAGGTCACCGCGCAGCTGCCGGCGGCCGACATCGTGGTCTCCTGCACCGGCGCCACCGGCCTGGTGCTCACCGCGGACGACCTGAGCGCCGCGGTGGAGTCCCGCACGTCGGCGGCCGACCTCGCGGTGCTCGACCTGGCGATGCCCCGCGACATCGACGGCGCCGCCCACGAACTGCCCGGCGTGCACCTGGTCGACATAGAGTCGCTGGCCGCGGCCTCCGCGGATGCCCCGATGGCCGCCGACGTGGACGCCGTACAGGCCATCGTCTCCGCCGAGGTCGCCGCCTTCGGCGCGGCCCAGCGGGCCGCCCGGATCACCCCGACGGTGGTCGCGCTGCGCGCGATGGCCGCCGATGTCGTGGCGGGTGAACTTTCCCGGCTCGACGGTAGGCTGCCCGGTCTGGACGGCAAGCAGCGCGCGGAGATCACCCAGACCGTGCGGCGCGTGGTGGACAAGCTCCTGCACGCGCCCACCGTGCGGGTCAAGCAGCTCGCGGGCGAGCCCGGCGGCGCAGGCTACGCCGACGCCCTGCGCGAGCTCTTCGACCTCGACCCGCAGGCGGTGGCCGCCGTCAGCACGGCGGTCCTGCCGGCCGCCAGAGAGCAGAACCACCGGTCCGAGGACCGGGAGCAGAACCGAATCGAGGCTGGCGAATGAGCAACCCGGCACAAGCCCCAGGAGACGCCGCGCAGGCGCGGCCGCTGAGACTGGGCACCAGGCGCAGCAAACTCGCCATGGCTCAGTCAGGGATGGTCGCCGAGCAGGTGCGCGCGCTCACCGGGCGGGCGGTCGAACTGGTGGAGATCACCACGTTCGGCGACGTCTCGCGGGAGAACCTCGCCCAGATCGGCGGCACCGGCGTCTTCGTCTCCGCACTGCGCGAGGCACTGCTCCGCGGCGAGATCGACTTCGCCGTGCACAGCCTGAAAGACCTGCCGACCGCGCCCGCCGAAGGGCTGACGCTGGCCGCGATCCCGGTCCGCGAGGACCCGCGGGACGCGCTGGTCGCCCGCGACGGGCTGACCTTCGAGTCGCTGCCGCCCGGCGCCCGCGTCGGCACCGGCTCGCCGCGCCGCATGGCGCAGTTGAACGCGTGGGCGCGGTCACACGGTCTCAACGTCGAGACCGTGCCGATCCGTGGCAACGTTGACACCCGGATCGGGTACGTTACTTCCGGCAAGCTTGACGCGGTCGTGCTGGCCGCGGCCGGGCTGAACCGTATCGGCAGGCTCGCCGAGGCGACCGAGCTGATCACGGCCGATGCCGTACTGCCCGCACCTGGGCAGGGGGCGCTGGCCGTCGAATGCGCCGCCTCCAACCAGGAGTTGGCCGCACAGCTCGCCGAGCTTGACGACCCGTTCACCCGGGCCGCCGTAACCGCCGAGCGATCCCTGCTCGCCGCCCTTGAGGCCGGCTGCTCCGCCCCTGTGGGCGCGCTGGCCGACCTCGTGGCCGACGAGCAGGTTACCGAGCTGCGACTGCGCGGCGTCGTCGGCACCACCGACGGCACCTCGCTGGTGCAGATGTCCATCACCGGCCCCGTGCCGGCATCGAACGACGAAGCGCGCGCCCTCGGCCGCGAGCTCGCCGCCGAGATGCTGGCCAAGGGTGCGGCCGGTCTTATGGGGGAGCGCGAACTTTGAACCCCGCCGCCGTCGCTGCAACGACGAACACCGCCGCCGGTACGGCAACCGGTACGGCCGCCACCGCGGCCAGAGCCGCCGGTGCCGTCACCACCGCCGCATCCGCCGCGTCCGCGCCTACCGGGGTCGTCAAGACGGCACCCGGAAGCGCCAACGGACCTGCTGCCGGCCACGTCACCTTCCTTGGTGCCGGGCCCGGTGACCCCGGGCTGCTGACCTTGCGCGCCGTGGAGGCGCTGTCCCGCGCCGACGTGCTGGTCGGCGAGGGGCACGTGCTCGACGTCGTACGCAGCCACGCGCGTGCCGACGTCGGCACCGCCGAACCCGCCGCCGAGGGCGAGGAGTTGGACGCGTTCGCTGCTTCCGCTGTCGCCACCCAGCTTGTCATGGCGTCCGCGCGCACCGGCAAGCGGGTGGTACGTGCGGTCGCCGGCGACCCGGGCCTCGACCACTGCGCCGCCGAGGAGATGCTCGCCTGCGCCATGGCCGGCATCCCCTTCGAGGTGGTGCCCGGCGTGTCCGCCGCGCTCGGCGTGCCCGCCTACGCCGGGGTGCCGCTCAGCGGCGACGTCCGGTTCGTGGACGCGGCCACCGCATCCGACCGGTGCTGGAACGAGGTCGGGCTGAGCGACGCCACACTGGTGATCTCCACCACGCTGCAGACCGTCACCGCCACCGCCGCCGAACTGATCGCGGGCGGGCGCAAGCCCGACACCCTGCTGTCGGTCACCGTGGCCGGCACCACGACCCGGCAGCGCACCTGGACCGCCACGCTGGCCACCATCGCCGCCGAGCTGAAGTCCACCAAGGCGCTGCCCACCCCCGAGGGGCCGATCGCCGCGATAGCCGTGGTCGGCGAGCGCACCGCGCAGCGCGCACAGCTGTCGTGGTTCGAGACCAAGCCGCTGTTCGGCTGGCGGGTGCTGGTGCCGCGCACCAAGGAGCAGGCCGCCTCGCTGTCGGAGCAGCTGAGCTCCTACGGCGCCGTGCCGCACGAGGTGCCGACCATCGCCGTCGAACCGCCGCGCACCCCGCAGCAGATGGAGCGGGCGGTCAAGGGCCTGGTCACCGGGCGCTACGAGTGGATCGCCTTCACCTCGGTCAACGCGGTCAAGGCGGTGCGGGAGAAGTTCGAGGAGTACGGGCTCGACGCGCGCGCCTTCGCCGGGATCAAGGTCGCCGCGGTCGGCGAGCAGACCGCGCAGGCGCTGGTGGAGTTCGGCGTCAAGCCCGATCTGGTGCCGAGCGGGGAGCAGTCCGCGGCCGGACTGCTGGAGGACTGGCCGCCGTACGACCCGGTGTTCGACCCGATCGACCGGGTGTTCCTGCCGCGCGCCGACATCGCCACGGAGACGCTGGTGGCCGGCCTGGTCGAGCTGGGCTGGGAGGTCGACGACGTCACCGCCTACCGGACGGTGCGGGCCTCGCCGCCGCCGGCCGACACCCGGGAGGCGATCAAGGGCGGCGGCTTCGACGCGGTGCTCTTCACGTCGTCCTCGACGGTGCGGAACCTGGTGGGGATCGCGGGCAAGCCGCACAACGTGACGGTGATCGCGTGCATCGGCCCGGCCACCGCGAAGACCGCCGAGGAGCACGGCCTCCGGGTCGACGTGATGGCCCCCGAGCCCTCCGTCCACGCCCTGGCCCAGGCGCTGGCCGACTTCGGCACCACGCGCCGGCGTACCGCCGAGGCCGCGGGAGATCCCCTGACCCGCCCGAGCGAACGCCGCCCGGGTTCCCGCCGAAGGGCCCGCGTGTAGTTCCCCCCGCCGGGGGCGCCCCGTCCCGTCAGGGGCGCGGGGCGGGCGGGGGCCGACTGGGCGTCGGGAAGAGCATCTGCCGCGCGGGCGTACCGTGGAAAACGACCTCGACCACGATGCGCCACCACCAGCGTGAGCGGAGAACCATGTACGGCGAATTCCCCAGCGCCCGGCCCCGCCGCCTCCGGACCAGCCCGGCGATCCGCCGCCTCGTCGCGGAGACCCGGCTGCACCCCGCCGACCTCATCCTCCCCGTCTTCGCCCGTGAGGGCATCAGCGAGCCGGTCGCGATCTCCTCCATGCCGGGCGTGCTCCAGCACACCCGCGACACCCTCCGCAAAACCGCGGCGGAGGCGGCCGAGGCCGGGGTCGGCGGGATCATGCTCTTCGGCGTGCCCGAGCAGAAGGACGCCGTCGGCAGCCAGGGCACCGACCCGGACGGCATCCTCCAGGTGGCCATCCGGGATGTGGTCTCCGAGGTCGGCGACGCGCTCGTGGTGATGTCCGACCTGTGCCTGGACGAGTACACCGACCACGGCCACTGCGGCGTCCTGGACGACCAGGGCCGGGTCGACAACGACGCCACCCTGGAGCGCTACGCCGAGATGGCCCGCGTGCAGGCCGACGCCGGTGTCCATGTCGTCGGCCCGTCCGGGATGATGGACGGCCAGGTCGGCCACGTGCGGCGCGCGCTCGACGAGGCCGGCCACCAGGACGTGGCGATCCTCGCGTACACCGCCAAGTACGCCTCCGCCTTCTACGGCCCGTTCCGCGAAGCGGTCAACTCCTCGCTCAAGGGTGACCGCAAGACCTACCAGCAGGATCCGGCGAACGCCCGCGAGGCCATGCGCGAGCTGGCCCTCGACCTCGCCGAGGGCGCCGACATGGTGATGGTCAAGCCCGCCCTGCCCTACCTCGACGTGCTCCGCAAGGTCGCCGACACCGTCGACGTACCGGTCGCCGCCTACCAGATCTCCGGCGAGTACGCGATGGTCGAGTCGGCCGCCGCGAACGGCTGGATCGACCGCGACCGCGCGATCATGGAGACCCTCACCTCCATCCACCGCGCGGGCGCGAACATGATCCTCACCTACTGGGCCACCGAGGTCGCCCAGCAGCTCTGAGCGCCGCCGGGCCGGCCCGGCGGCCCCGGTGGCCTAGCTGCCCCGGACGACCCGTCAGTCCCACCAGAAGTGCCACGTGGTCCTGCCCAGCAGCCGCTTGTGGGCGTACTCGCGCAGCGTGCGGTGGTTGCCCTGGGTGATGTTGTCGGGGCAGAAGCCGAAGTGCTCGGCGGCCAGCGCCTCGGCCTCCTCCTCCGTGGCGGGCGGGGCCGCGACGGTGACCGTCAGGGTGTCGAAGCCGAGGGCGACCACGCGTATGCCGAACCGGTCCTCCCAGGAGCGCAGCACCGCGCAGAGCGGGCCCACGTCGCCGGTGTGGTTCACCGGTCCCGTCCAGCCGACGGCCGCGGGTATGTCGGCGCTGCGGCGGGCGTGCACCAGGGCGGCGTGCGGGTTGTCCAACCAGCCCGTCGCCAGCAGTTCGGCGGCCACCTCGGCGGCGGTCTCGTCCGGGTCGGCGTCGAAGTCCGGGGCGGGTGCCAGGCCCGGCCACTCCTGGTCGTAGGGGTCGAGCAGTTCGAGCAGGTCCTCCTCCTCGTAGTCCTCGTCGTCGGTGTACCCCGTCCAGGTCTCGGCGAGTACCTCCTCGGCGTCGTGGTCGCCCGGGTACGACATCAGGTCGGGGCGCAGCGACCAGTCGGCGAACCGCGGGGACTGGAAGTCGGCGGACTGCTCGCCGTCCTCGATCAGCACCGGCAGCAGCCCGGCCGCGCGGGCGGCCAGCAGCTCCGACCAGGCGTTCGGGCCGGCCGACTGGTCGGCGTACCAGAGCAGCGGCTCGGGCCCGGAGCCGTCCGGGGTGCCGTCGAACAGCCGCCCCGGGGGCAGCCGCAGGCCCTGTGCGGCGCCGGTCGGGTCGTCCGCCAGGCGGGGGAGTGGATTCGGAAGCATCGCCATGCCTCCGGACTCTAGGGGCTGCCTCTGACAACCGGCCGTCGGGGCTGGTCAGGGCCTCAGGGACGCCCGCTCAGGTGGCGATGCCGACCGAGGCGCGGAACGTCGACGGGTCGTCCAGGCAGGCCAGCAGCGCGTCGGCGACGTCGGCGCGCGGGATGGTGCGGCCGACCCTGACGTTCGCGCCGAGGGCCCGCCGGTAGGTGCCGGTGTGCGGCTTGTCGAGCAGCATCGGCGGCCGGACCACCGTCCAGTCGGTGCCGCTCGCGGCGAGCGCGGCCTCCTGGTCGGCGAGGTCGGCGTACAGGGCGCTCAGCAGCCGGCGCAGCAGCGGCAGCACCAGGGCGCGGACGAGCACGTTCTCGTCGTGCGCGGGCGGCCCGACCGGGGCCGCGCTGATCGCCGCGATCCGGCTGACGCCGGCCTGGTCCATGGCCCGCACGATCGAGCGGGCGGCCGGGCCGGCTATGGGGCCGGTGCGGGCCTGCTTGTTGCCCGCGGGGCCGATGGCGCTGATCACGGCGTCCCGCCCGGTGAGGGCGGGGACCAGGGTGACCGGGTCGAGCACGTCGGTCACGGTGGCGACCTGGAGCCCTTCGGCCGGGGCCGCCGGCAGCCGGCCGGGGTCGCGGACGACCGCGGTGACGTCGTGGCCGGCGGCCAGCGCCTGCTGGACGACGAGGCGGCCGACGCCGCCGGAGGCGCCGAAGACGGTGAGCTTCATGAGCTGGGTCCGATCTGTGCGAGACGGGGCAGGTCAGGGTGGTGGCTCTTGGGGGTGGGTGAATACTCACTCACCCCCTCTTCCCGTAGGGTGGGTGAATGCTCACTCAGAAGTCAAGCCGGCCCACTCCGCAGCGGCTGCTGGACGCGGCGGAGAAGCTGATGCGCACCACCGGCCTGGCCCGCGCCACCACCAAGGCCATCGCGCGCGAGGCGGGCTGCTCGGAGGCCGCGCTCTACAAGCACTTCACGAACAAGGAGGAGCTGTTCGTCCGGGTGCTGATGGAGCGCTCACCGAACGCCGGGCCGCTGATCGCCGAGCTCACCGACGCCGCCGGTAGCGGAAGCCCGCGTTCCGTACTCGACCGGCTGACGGCCATCGCCCGGCACGCCGCCCTGTTCTACGCCGACGGCATGCCGATGGGCGCCTCGCTCTTCGCCGAGCCGGAACTGCTCAAGCGGCACCGCGAGGGCATCCAGAAGATCGGCGCGGGCCCGCACAAGGTGCTGGACGCGCTG
The DNA here is from genome assembly GCF_050956065.1 of Streptomyces sp. CA-111067. Lineage (NCBI taxonomy): Bacteria > Bacillati > Actinomycetota > Actinomycetes > Kitasatosporales > Streptomycetaceae > Streptomyces > Streptomyces sp. CA-111067. Next base: position 5,350,906 of record NZ_CP192103.1, read on the forward strand.
GCCGGCTATCTGGAGGGCGAGCGCGGCCGGGGGCGGATCAGGGCCGACGCCGACCCGCGGGCGGCTGCCGCGCTGCTGCTCGGCGCCTGCTTCCAGCGGGCGTTCTTCCTGCACTTCTCCGGCGAGGACACCGTGGACCCGGTGGACGACTTCGCGCCGGCCGTCGCCGGCGCCGTGTGGGCGGCGGTCCGCTGACCGCCGCCCACCGGGCTGTGCGCGCTACAGCCGCTCGGGCGTCCTGATGCCGAGCAGCGACAGGCCCTGGCGCAGGGTGCGGGCCGTCAGGTCGCACAGGAAGAGCCGGTTGGCGACCTGGTCGGGGCCGCCGTCGGCGGTCAGCACAGGGCACTGCTCGTAGAACGTGGTGAACAGCGACGCGAGCTGGAACAGATACGCCGCCAGCCGGTGCGGCTCGTAGGACCCGGCGACCTCGGCGAGGGTGTCGCCGAACGCGTCCAGGTGCAGTCCGAGTGCCCGCTCGGCCGGGGCGAGCGGCAGCTCGGGGTGCGCCGCCGCCTGCTGGTCCGCCGTCGCCTTGCGGAAGATCGACCGGGTGCGGGCGTAGGCGTACTGGATGTACACGCTGGTGTCGCCGTTGAGCGAGACCATCCGGTCCAGGTCGAAGATGTAGTCCCGGCCGAGCGAGGTGGACAGGTCGGCGTACTTCACCGCGCCGATGCCGACCTGCGTGCCGTTGGCGGCGATCTCCTCCTGGGTCAGGCCGATCTTCTCGCCCTTCTCCTGGACGACGGCGGTGGCCCGGGCGACCGCCTCGTCGAGCAGGTCCTCCAGCTTGACGCTCTCGCCCTCGCGGGTCTTGAACGGCTTGCCGTCCTTGCCGAGCACGGTGCCGAACGGCAGGTGCCGCACCGTCACCTCGTCGGTCAGCCAGCCGGCCCTGCGGGCGGTCTCGAAGACCATCCGGAAGTGCAGCGCCTGCCGGGCGTCCACCACGTACAGCAGCGTGGAGGCGTGCAGGTTCCCGGTGCGGTCGCGGACCGCGGACAGGTCGGTGGCCGCGTAGCCGTAGCCGCCGTCGGCCTTCTGCACGATGAGCGGGACCGGCTCGCCGTCCTTGCCCTTGATGTCGTCGAAGAACACGCACAGCGCGCCGTTGGACCGCACGGCGACGCCGGAGTCCTCCAGCAGCTTGCAGGTCTCGGCCAGCATGTCGTTGTAGCCCGACTCGCCGACGATGTCCTCGTCCTGGATCGCGATGTCCAGCTTGTCGTACACCGAGTAGAAGTAGATCTTCGACTCGTCCACGAACCGCTGCCACATCTCCAGGGTCCGCTGGTCGCCGGCCTGGAGGTCCACCACCCGGCGCCTGGCCCGGTCCTTGAACTCCTCGTCGGTGTCGAACAGCGTCCGGGAGGACTTGTAGAGCCGGTTCAGCCGGGACATCGACGCCTCACCGTCGGCGTCGGCCGCCGCGGAGTGGTCGAGCTCGTGCGGGTGCTCGATCAGGTACTGGATGAGCATGCCGAACTGGGTGCCCCAGTCGCCGATGTGGTGCCGCGGGATCACCCGCTCGCCGGCGAACCGCAGGATCTTCACGATGGCGTCGCCGATCACCGACGAGCGCAGGTGGCCGACGTGCATCTCCTTGGCCACGTTGGGCTGCGCGTAGTCGATCACGGTGATGCCCGGCGCTGCCGCCGTCGGCACCCCGAGCCGGTCGTCGGCGGCGCGGGCCGCCAGGTTCCCCGTGATCGCGGCGTCGGCCACCGAGATGTTCAGGAAACCGGGCCCGGACACCTCGATGTCGGCGATCAGCTCGTCGGCGGGCAGCGCGGCGAGCACCGCGGCGGCCAGCTCGCGCGGGTTGGCCTTGGAGCGCTTGGCCAGGCCCAGCACCCCGTTGGCCTGGAAGTCGGCCCGGTCGCTTCGTCGCAGCAGCGGGTCGGCGCCGTCGGCCGACGGCACGGCGGCCGTCAGGGCGGCGGAGACGCGCTGCTGGAGTGACGCGGCGAGGGAAGGGACCGAGGCCATGGGTGGGTGCCGTTTCATGTGTCGGGACGGATCGCGACGCCCCACGTGGGGCGAGGTCCCAGTCTCCCACGCGGCGGCCTTCCGGCCGGACGGGTTATCCACAGGCGGCGGGTCGGGTGCCGGGTTATCCACAGGGCGTGAGCGGCGCGGGCGGCAGGTCTGGGAGAATGCTGGAAGTTCGCCGGTGCCGGGCCGCCCCCCGAGACCGGCAGCCGGCACCACCCAGCCCACCATCCATATGACCCCAGGAAGAAGAGGACCGTGGCTCAGAGCACCGAGGCCGACTGGGTCTCCCGTTTCGCGGACGACGTCATCGCCGAGTCGGAGCGCCGCGCACCGGGCAAACCCGTCGTCGTCGCGTCCGGGCTCAGCCCCTCGGGCCCCATCCACCTGGGCAACCTGCGCGAGGTCCTGACCCCGCACCTGGTCGGCGACGAGGTCCGCCGCCGCGGCCACCAGGTGCGGCACCTGATCTCCTGGGACGACTACGACCGGTACCGCAAGGTGCCGGCCGGCGTCCCCGGGGTGGACGGCTCCTGGGCCGAGCACATCGGCAAGCCGCTGACGTCGGTGCCCGCCCCGGCCGGATCCCCGCATCCGAACTGGGCCGAGCACTTCAAGGACCAGATGACCGCGGCCCTCGCCGAGCTCGGCATCGAGTACGACGGCATCAGCCAGACCGCCCAGTACACCGCGGGCACCTACCGCGCGCAGATCCTGCACGCCATGCGGCACCGCGAGGACATCGACGCGATCCTCGCCCAGTACCGCACCAAGAAGGCACCGGCCGCCCCCGGTGCCAAGCCCGGCGGCAAGCAGTCGCAGAAGCCGGTGGACGCCGCGGAGCTGGAGGCCGCCGAGGGCTCCGGCGCCGCCGCGGAGGACGACGGGGGCAGCGGCAGCGGCTACTACCCCTACAAGCCGTACTGCGCGCAGTGCGGCAAGGACCTCACCACCGTCACCGCCTACGACGACGAGACCACCGAGCTCACCTACACCTGCGCCTGCGGGCACGGCGAGAGCGTGCTGCTCAGCGAGTTCAACCGCGGCAAGCTGGTCTGGAAGGTGGACTGGCCGATGCGCTGGGCGTACGAGGGCGTGATCTTCGAGCCGTCCGGCGTCGACCACTCCTCGCCCGGGTCGTCGTTCCAGGTCGGCGGCGAGATCGTCGGGCCGATCTTCGGCGGCGAGCAGCCGATCGGACCGATGTACGCGTTCGTCGGCATCGCCGGCATGGCCAAGATGTCCTCCTCCAAGGGCGGCGTGCCCACCCCCGGCGACGCCCTGAAGATCATGGAGCCGCAGCTGCTGCGCTGGCTCTACGCCCGCCGCCGGCCGAACCAGTCGTTCAAGATCGCCTTCGACCAGGAGATCCAGCGGCTGTACGACGAGTGGGACGCGCTGGAGCGCAAGGTCGCCGACGGGTCCGCGCTGCCCGCCGACGTCGCCGCGCACAGCCGCGCGGTGGGCACCGCCGCCACCGGTGAACTGCCGCGCACCCCACGCCCGCTGCCCTACCGCACGCTCGCGTCGGTCGCCGACATCACGGCGGGCGCGCAGGCGCAGACGCTGCGGATCCTGTCCGAGCTCGACCCGTCCCGCCCGCTCGCCTCGCTGGATGAGGTGCGGCCCCGGCTCGACCGGGCCGAGAACTGGATCACCACCCAGGTCCCGGCCGAGCAGCGCACCGTCGTCCGCGCCGAACCGGACCGCGCCCGGCTCGCCGCACTGTCCGACGACGAGCGGGCCGGCCTGAAGCTGCTGCTCGACGGCCTGGACACGCACTGGTCGCTGGACGGCCTGACCACCCTCGTCTACGCCGTCCCCAAGCTGCGGGCCGGGCTGGCCGCCGACGCCAAGCCCACCCCCGAACTGAAGGTGGCCCAGCGGGCGTTCTTCGCGCTGCTCTACGACCTGCTGGTCGGCCGGGACACCGGCCCGCGGCTGCCGACGCTGCTGCTGGCGGTGGGGGAGGACCGGGTGAGGCTGCTGCTGGGCCGTGTCTGACAAATAGCGCCGTCCGCCCGGAGGGCGGGGCCCGCGGCGTCTGGTGCGTGCGATCGCAAGGCGGAGGGTCGTCCTCGTAGTGGGCTACTCGGACGAGCCCGACAACGCAGTGAGCGCGCGTGCCAGGCGTCGCGGGCTGGGGGCACCTCCCGGACGAAGTCTGGGGGAGGGATTTGTCAGACACGGCCCCAGGCGGGACGGACAGCTGAGCGCGGGCCGTCGCCGTCAGGCGGCCGGCTTCTCCTCCCGGCCCGGCTCCGGGAGGAGGAGCCCCAGGGCCAGCGCGATCGGCGGGACGACGGCGAGGGAGGCCAGGGCGCCCCGGGGGCCGTGGGCGTCGGCGATCACGCCCAGCACCGGGGAGATCAGGCCGCCCACGCTGACCCCCAGACCCAAGGTCACGCCCGCCGCCGTGCCGGGGCGGGCCGGCAGGTAGTCCTGGCCCAGCTTGACCAGCACCGCGAACGGCAGGTTGAGGCACACACCGGTCAGCAGCGCGAAGAGCAGCGGAGCGCCGCCGCCCGGGGTGAGCAGCAGCCCCGCCAGCATCGGCAGCATCAGCGCGGCACCGAGCTGGACCGTCCGCACCATCCCGATCCGGTCGGCGAGCCGGCCGCCCAGCAGCGTGCCGCCGACCCCGCCGGCCAGGAAGCAGGTCAGCGCGGCCCCGGCCAGAGCGCGGGAGGCGTGCAGGTGCCGGATCCAGTACAGCTCGATGAAGGTGTTCACCCCGAAGAACGCCACCGAGCGCACCACTTCGACGCAGGTCAGCACGGCGAACGGCCGCCACCGGTCGGCTCCGGTCCGCACCGAGCCGGGGGCCGCCGCGTCCTGCCGGCGGCGGTGCCTGAGCAGGACGAACGCGGTCAGCGCCGCCGGCGGGATGAACAGCGCCGTCGCGCCCACGCCCCAGGCGATCAGCGCGGGCGTGGCCAGCACCGGCGCCAGGAAGAAGCCGACGCTGCCGCCGGCGGCGAAGACGCTCATCGCCGCCGCGCTGTCGCCCGCCGAGTCGCGGGCCGCCTTGCCCGCCGACGGGTGGAACATCGCCACGCCGAGCCCCGACAGCAGGATCAGGCACCACACCGCCCAGTACGACGGCATCAGCCCGGAGAGCCCAAGACCCAGACCGGCCAGCGCCACACCGGCGGCGGCCAGCCAGCCCAGCCTCATCCGGTCCACCGCGAGACCGATGAACGGCTGCGGGATGGAACTGCCGAGCGTCGCGGCCAGGGTGAGGCCGGAGGCGGCGACGTAGCTGTAGTGCCGGTCGAGCACGAAGTAGGGGACGGTCGCCGGGACCAGGCCCTGGTAGAGGTCGTCGACGGCGTGCGCGATGCCCCACATCCGCATCCGCCGCCAGATGCCGGGTTCGGCCCCCGACGTGGGTTCCCGGCCGCGCGCGGACGGCGGTTCCGGAGTGGGATCCGCAGACGGGGTGGACGGTTGCGGTACGGGTTCGGTCAGCTCGGTCATACCGCCAGCCTGTCCGGGGGCGGCCGCGGTCGGCCACCGGTAGTCTGCCTGTTTATGCCGCCAACCCGCCAAGCAGCGACGACGGCCGCAGAACCGTCCGCCGGGCCGCCGCCAGGCCAGGGGGCGGTGCTGCGGCTGCCGCTCTACGGGCCGACCACCGCGGAGCTGACCCACCGCGAGCGGATCGAGTGGCACTTCCACGCCAGGCACCAGCTCGTGCACCCCAGCCGGGGCGTGCTGCGGGTGTCCACCACGGACGGCACCTGGGTCGTGCCGCCCTACCGCGCGGTGTGGATCCCGGCCGGGGTCGCGCACTCCCACCAGGCGCACGGTCCGACCCGGATGCGGACGCTCTCCTTCGCCGCGTCCGCCGACCCGCTGCACACCGAGCGGCCCGCCGTGCTCGCCGTCGGACCGCTGCTGCGCGAGGTGATCGTCAGCCTCACCGACGAGGTCGCGCACCCCGTCCGCACCGCGCGGCAGTGCCGCGCCCTGGAGCGGGTCGCGCTGGACGAGCTGCGCCGCGTCGACGCGCTGCCGCTCGTCCTGCCCACCCCGGCCGACGACCGGCTGCGTGCGGTGGCCGCCCTGCTGCACGCCGATCCGGCCGATCCGCGGTCGCTGGCCGAGCTCGGCTCGGCCGTCGGTGCGGGCGAGCGGACGCTGAGCCGGCTGTTCCGCGCCGAACTGGGGATGAGCTTCCCGCAGTGGCGCACCCAGCTGCGGCTGCACCACTCGCTGACGCTGCTGGCCGCGGGGGCGACGGTGACCTCGGCCGGGACCGCGTGCGGGTACGCGAACACCAGCGCGTTCATCGAGGCGTTCAGGAACGCGTTCGGCAGCACGCCGGGCCGCTACCGCGACCCGGAACCGTGACGGCCGGCCGCAGCCACGCCCGTCCCGCCGCAACGGACCTCACGGTCTACGGAATGTGCTCGGTGTCCGACTCCGACTGGAAGCGGTAGCGCATGTCGCGGATCCAGGGGGCCATGTCGCGCTCCTCCGGCGCCGTGCCGCCGTAGATCTCCGGCAGGTAGCGGGCGAACTGGCGGGCGTTGGGGAAGGACCCCTGGTTGCGGACGTACTGGCGGTAGGCGGCGAAGAACGCCTCGTCCATCGGGATGCCGTCCGGCAGGTCGAGCCCCGGGGCGGGGTCGGCGGGGTCGGGGAGAGGCTCGGGTTCGGGCTCGGGTATCTCCTCGGCGCGCGGGGCCGGGATCGTGCGGCCGTTGCGGCCGTTCTGCGGCGCGCTGCCGCCCGCGAACCCGTTGCTGTGACCGTTGCCGCCGCTGTTGCCGTTGCTGCTGCTGCCGTTGCCGTTGAGGGGCGCGAGCGGGGCGCCGCCCAGCGGGCGGGTGCGGTTGGGGCCGGCCGGGACCCTGATCTGTGACGCCGCCGCCTCGGCGGCCGCCTGCGCCGCCTGGGCCTGCTGCTGCTCGTACGCGGCCTGCGCCTGCTGCTGCTCGTACGCCTGCTGGCGGAGCTGCTGCTCCTGCTGCGCGAGCGAAACCGGCGCCTGCCCCTGCCCCTGCGCCTGCGCCTGCTGCTGCATCTGCTGCTGCGCGTACAGCTCCTCTTCCTCGCGCTGCCGCTCCTGCGCCGCGTACTGCTGGGCCGCGAACCACGGGCTGTCGTGCGGCGCGCCCTGCCACTGCTGCGCCGGTGCCGCGGCGGCCTCGTCGTACTCCTGGTGCCCCTGGGCGTACTCCTGGTGGTACTCCTCGTACGACGGTGAGGACGACGGCCGTCCCGCCGGCTGCTGCCCCGGTGCCAGGGCCTGGGCGTGGGCCTGCGGTTGGGCCTGCGCCTGCTGCGTCCCGTCCGCCCCGGCCCCGTCCGCCGCGACGCCGACACCAGCACCTGCGGCCGGATCGGCCGCCAGCTGCCCGCCCGCGTCCAACTGCCTGACCGGCGACAGCACCTCGATGCCCGCCGCCTCAAGCCCGGCCTCCGCCGTCTCGGCGAGCGGCACCCCGTACTTCGCCAGCCGCAGCGGCATGATCGCCTCGATCGGCGCCCGCCGCCGCCACGCCACCCCGTACCGGGCGCGCAGCCGCGCGCGGTAGACCAGCCGGTCCTGCTCCCGCCGGATGACCTCCTCGTACGACCGCAGCTCCCACAGCTTCATCCGCCGCCACAGCTTGAACGTCGGCAGCGGCGCGAGCAGCCAGCGGGTGAAGCGGACGCCCTCCATGTGCTTGTCCGCGGTGATGTCCGCGATCCGGCCGATGGCGTGCCGCGCGGCCTCCACGGAGACCACGAACAGCACCGGGATGATCGCGTGCATGCCCACGCCGAGCGGGTCGGGCCAGGCCGCGGCCCCGTTGAAGGCGATGGTGGCCGCCGTCAGCAGCCACGCGGTCTGCCGCAGCAGCGGGAACGGGATCCGCAGCCAGGTCAGCAGCAGGTCCAGGGACAGCAGCACCACGATGCCGGCGTCCACGCCGATCGGGAAGACGTTCGCGAACCAGCCGAAGCCCTTGTCCAGGGCGAGCTGGCGCACCGCGGCGTACGAACCGGCGAAGCCGATCCCGGCGATGATCACCGCACCGGTGACCACCACGCCGATCAGTATCCGGTGAGTCCGGGTCATACGTATCGCGGCCACCCGCGACCCTCCCGCCGTTGGCAACTGGCGGCCCCAGACTGTCATACGGGACCGACGGCGGCGGTGCCCACCGCCGAACGGGGGACGGACAATTGTACGAATTCGGGGCGGGAGGGGCGGACGGAGCGGCGTCCGGGAAGCCGGTGGCCCCGTCCACCGAGAGGACTACGAGCCGACCGCCGCCACCCCCGCCGCGAGGACTACGAGCCGGCCGCCGCCACTCCCGCCGCGAGGACTACGAGTTGGCCGCGGCCACCGCCGCCACCGCGTCCTTCGCCGCACGCAGCGCACCGTTCGCCACGGTCGTCGACGTCGGGTTCTTCTTGCCCTCGAGGCCGGCGCCGTTGAACTCCACCAGCACCACCACGTTCCCGGTCCTGGCGACCACCGAGTCGTTCTGCGACGTGACCTTCGCCACGGTCGCCTTGCCGCCCACCGAACTCGCCTGGTCCCCGATGCCGTCCGCCACGCTGGTCGCGCTGCCCGGGATCGCCTTGCCGGCCTCCGAGACCTGGTCGGCGTAGTTGCTCTGCGCCTGCTCCTCGGGCGAACCGAGCCCGGGCGAGGCGGTGAACCGCTGGAAGGACACCGACAGCCAGCGGTACTGGTAGCCGTCCGACCCGTTGCCGGTCCACGAGCAGCCGCCGCGGGTGACGGTGTCGGAACCGGCCGCCTTGCTGCCGCCCGCGTGCTTCACCTTCGGCACCAGCGCCGAGACCGTCTCCTTGGTGAGCGACGTGCAGGCGTCCGGCAGCTTCGCGTACTTCGCGGGCTCGGGCGCCGGGGTCGCGGAGGTGGTCGTACCGGAGGACGACGCCGCCGAGTCCTTGCCGCCGCTCGACGCCGACGCACTCGCGCCGGCGCTCGAACCGCCGTCAGAGCCGGAGCCGGAACCCGAGCCGGAGGAGGAGCAGCCCGCCAGCAGCACCACGGGGACGGCCGCGCAGGCCAGCATCGCGGCTATCCGGGCGGTGCGTCGTCGTCGTTCCATGGTCCTTGGCTCACTTCCGCGCTGCTGGTCACTGCTGCCGGTCGGCCATCCACCCTACGGGGTCGAGCCGTCAGCCCGTGACCTTCTTCTCCAGCTGCCCCGCCACCTGCTGCGCGCCTTTTTGCAGGTCAACGCTTGACGGTGACGGATCGTGCGGACCCGAGGACTGCGAGTACGACACGCTCACCAGGACGTTCGCGGTGCGGAAAACCAGTGACACATCACGGCGGTGGCCGACCGGAACGGTGTGCACGTGGTCGTTGATGAATGCGGTGTTTCCCACATTCATCAGCCGCCGCGGCGCCACCTCAGGGCCGTCGCCGGGCGAGCCGCCGGCCGCGTCGGTGCTCGCCGGCGGCGTGGTGGCCGACGGCACCGGGATCGACGCGGCCGACTGCTGCTTGTCGAAGTCGAGCGTGGCCTGCACCTCGTCGCTGACCTGCGGGTCGTACGACACCACCCGCTCCAGGTCCACCCGCAGCGAGATGCCGGTGCCGTCGCTGGCCGTACTCGTCCAGCCGCAGCCCACCCGGCGGTCCGTGTCGTACGTCAGGCTCTCGGTGCCCGCGTAGTCCTCCAAGCCCGGCACCAGCTTCTTCAACGTGCCCAGGTCGACGGTGCCGCACGGCTGCGGCAGCGTCTGGTACTTGCCGGGCGGGGCCGGCGAGACCGACGGGTTGCCGGCCAGGGCCGCGGCCTTGGCGTCGTCCGTCGCGTCCGATCCCGAACCGCCCCCGGTGCAGGCGGCCAGGCCGGCGACCGCGAGCGCGACCAGCGCGCCGGCGACGGCCGGCAGGCGGCGGGTGGACCTGGACCGCACGGGCGGGCCCCTTCCTTGTGGTTTCCTGCGCCGGCCGCTGCTCCGCTTTTGAACGGATCAGGCCGGATATGTTCATTTGCTGGTGAAGCTGACGGTAATTCCTTGGCGCGCGTGAGCGAACCGTGGACACAATGTCTACCGCACGATTCGCCAAAACCACCCCTCGGGGTGGCCCGACGGCTGGGGGGAGCTGTCATGTCGTACACAGAGGTACCCGGCACCCGCGTACCGATCCGCATGTGGGCCGACCCGGCCGGCGTCGAGGACGGCGCCATGCAGCAGCTGCGGAACGTCTCGTCGCTGCCGTGGATCAAGGGCCTGGCCGTCATGCCGGACGTCCACTACGGCAAGGGCGCCACCGTCGGCTCCGTCATCGCCATGCAGGGCGCGGTCTGCCCGGCCGCGGTCGGCGTGGACATCGGCTGCGGCATGAGCGCGGTCAAGACCTCGCTCACCGCCAACGACCTGCCCGGCGACCTGTCCCGGCTGCGCTCCAAGGTCGAGCAGGCCATCCCGGTCGGCCGCGGCCTGCACGCCAGCCCGGTCACCCCGACCGGCGCCCGCTTCCACGGCATGCCGACGGCGGGCTGGGACGCGTTCTGGTCCCGCTTCGAGGGCCTCGCGGAGGCGGTGCACTTCCGCGAGGGGCGCGCGGCCCAGCAGATCGGCACGCTCGGCTCGGGGAACCACCACCTCGAGGTCTCGCTGGACGAGGAGGGCGCGGTTTGGCTGACGCTGCACTCCGGTTCGCGGAACATCGGCAAGGAGCTCGCCGAATTCCACATAGGCGAGGCGCAGAAGCTGCCGCACAACCAGGGACTTGTCGACCGCGACCTCGCGGTCTTCATCTCCGAGACCCCGCAGATGGCGGCCTACCGCAGCGATCTCTTCTGGGCGCAGGAGTACGCGAAGTGGAATCGCGCCATCATGATGGCGCTCTTCCAGGACGTCCTGCGCCGGGAGTTCAAGAAAGCCCGGGTCGTGTTCGAGCCGGAGATCTCCTGCCACCACAACTACGTGTCGGAGGAGCGCTATGACGGTGTCGACTTGCTGGTGACCCGCAAGGGAGCGATCCGCGCGGGCAGCGGAGACCTGGGCATCATCCCGGGCTCGATGGGTACCGCCACGTACATCGTCCGCGGCCTGGGCAACACCGCCGCGTTCAACTCCGCCTCGCACGGCGCCGGCCGCCGGATGAGCCGCTCCGCCGCCAAGCGCCGCTACACCGCCCGCGACCTGGAGGACCAGACCCGCGGGGTGGAGTGCCGCAAGGACTCCGGCGTGGTGGACGAGATCCCGGCGGCGTACAAGCCGATCGAGCAGGTGATGGAGCAGCAGCGCGACCTGGTCGAGGTGGTGGCGAAGCTGAAGCAGGTCGTCTGCGTCAAGGGGTAGGAGTACGGGGGTAGTACCGCGGTGGTACGGGGTCCGGCCGGTCGGCCGGGCCCCGTCTGCTGTCCCCGGGCTGACGGGGATTTCGGCGGGGGCGTTCCCTGGTGGGGGGAACGATGGGGTAACGGGTGGGGGGATTGCGGGTCGATTACCATTTGAGGGCGGCTCGTTCGCTTCCGCGTTGATCGGGTGACATCATCCGGTGGCCCTGGAACGGACAAATTACGGGCTGCTTGTGGGTAACAACTGCACCGGGGGAAATCCGTGGCGCCCAGAGAAGTCTCCCCGCTGTCCACGGGGTTCGCCGGTCGGCTGCGGCCGTGGCTGCGCGCGGGGTGGGCGCGGGTCGGGCGGGCGCCCGGTGCGGTGCGGGCCGGGGTGCTTGCCGCCGTGGTGACGGTGGTCACCTTCTGCGCGGGGGATGCGGTCGCCCGGCAGTACCCGTTCGGGCATCGCGACCGGAACGTGAACGACCTGGGCAACCAGTTCGTACCGTTCCACGTCCACCTGTGGGACCTGCTGCACGGCCGGGCGGACGGCGGGCTGCTGGTCAACTGGCAGTCCGGGTACGGCACCAGCTTCCTGCCCGACTTCGGGACGTACGTCTCCAGCCCGTTCGCCCTCCTCGTCGGGGTCTTCCCGCGGGACCGGATCGACCTCGCGGTCTACGTCATCACCCTCCTGAAGATGATGACCGCCGCCGCCGCGATGGCCTGCCTGCTGCTCAGGCTGCGCCCGGGGCGCTGGTGGGCGGCCGGGCTGCTCGGCACCTCGTACGCGCTGTGCGGCTGGACGCTGATGCTGGCGTCGTACGACCCGATGTGGCTCGACGGGCTGATCGCGTTCCCGCTGCTGTGCCTGGTCGGCGAGTGGGCGCGGGCCGGGCGGCGGCCGGTCGTGTCGGTGCTGGTGGTCGCGCTGTGCTGGACGGCCAACTTCTACACCGCGTACATCGCCACGATCGGCGCGGCCCTGGTGCTCACCGCGCGGCTGCTGACCGACACCGATCCCGAATCGACCGTCCGCCGCAAGCTGTTCGCGGTCGGCCGTGGCGCGCTCAGCGTGGCGCTGGGCATCGGGCTGACCGCGCCGCTGCTGCTGGCGATCGTCAAGGGCGCGGGCCTGGCCTACCCCGTGACGCGCGGCTTCGACCCGGCGCCGCTGCCCGACCTGCTGGTACGGCTGCTGCCCGGCACGTACGGCTTCTCGACCCCGTCGCTCTACGTCGACACCGCCGCGCTGCTGCTCGCCTTCGTGCTGCCCTTCCACCCCCAAGTGCCGCGCCGCACAAGGGCGGTGTGGTCGGCCCTGGCGGTCGTCGTGGTCGCGTCCATGCAGTGGAACCCCACGCACCTGTTCTGGTACGCGTTCACCACGCCCAACGGCAGCCAGTACCGGCAGACGTTCGTCCTCAGCGGGGTGCTGGTGATCGCCGCGTGGCTGGCCCTCGCGCACGGGCTGCCCAGGCCGCGCCAACTGGCCTACGGGGCAGGGCTGATGGTCGCGGTCGTGGGCGTCGGCTGGATCGGCGCGGACAAGGATCTGGCCGGCCCGGGAACGTACCCGGGTGCGGCCGGCGGGCTGGTCGCCGCGGTGGGCGCGCTGCTGCTGCTGCGCCGCGCGGAGCGCCTGCGCCGGGCGCTGCCCGCCGTGCTCGCCGTCGGGGTGCTGGTCGCCGTCCAGTTCGCGCAGTCCGGGCTCAGCAACGCCTGGACGGACCGCAAGCGGGTCGCCGCGTTCGACACGTACCCCGCCTGGGGACAGCGGCAGACCTGGCAGGACGACGCCGTTCAGGCCGCCGACGGCTGGCCCGCGTACCGCACCGACCCCGGCCGCGAACAGACCGTCGGCAACGACCCGTTGGTGGTCGGCGGCCAGGGCGCGCAGTACTACAGCAGCTTCACGCCCGAGGTGTGGACGAACACCCTCGCGCAACTCGGCGGCGGCTGGACGTCCGACGGCCGCTCGTTGCAGAGCCTGGACAACCCCGTCACGGACGTGATCTTCTCCGTCGGCGCCCGGCTGCACAGCCCGCCCGCCCCGCACGCGCCGGGCCCCAACACCGGTGCCGCCACGGCCAAGGTGGAGCCGCCGACCGTCACCAGGCGGCAGGTGCCGCCGCTGGTCACCGTGCACGGTGCGGCGCCGGCCGGGTACGGCGAATCCCCTTACGCCAACCAGGAGTTGCTGCTCGGCAGCGACGTCTACACGCCCGGCCGGATGCGGGTCTCCGACCACCAAGGCCACCCGGTCCGGGTGGGCAGCGGCGGCTTCCGCGTCACCGGGACCAAGGGCGGCGGGCCCGGCAGCACGTACACGCTTCAGTCGTCCTGCCCGGCCGGCGACCAGATCTACCTGTGGGCGCCGTACGCGATGGCGAGCGTGCGGCTGCCCGGGCAGCCGGTGGTGCGGTACACCGGCCGCTGGCGCAGCCACCGGGCGGTGCTCCAGTCGCTCGGCACGGCGCCGCGCGGCGGGACGTTCACCGCGTCGGTGGAGATGTACGAGCCTGGGACGCTCGACGCGGGCGGCATCGGCTGCCTGAACCCGGCCCGGCTGGCCGCCGCCGAGCAGCGCCTCGCCGCGACCGCCGCCACCCGGGTGCACGTCACCGATGACGGGATCAGCGCCGAACTGCCCCCGGGTTCACAGGGGTTCGCGGTGATCGCCGCACCCGCCATCGAGGGGTGGACCTGCTCGGCGGGATCGGGCTCGCATCCCGCGCAGTCGTACCTGGGTCTGCTGTCGGTGCCGCTCGACGGGCGTACGACGCACGTCTCGTGCTCGTTCACGCCGCCCGGGCTGCACGAGGGCGAGGCGATCGGCGGCGCCTCGCTGCTCGGGCTCGTCGCGCTGGCCGGCTACGGGTGGTGGCGCGGCCGGCGGCGGGGGACCGGGGAAGGGGAGGGCGGTACGGGCGGCGGCCCCGGGGGTCGCAGTGTCGCGGGGGCGGAGCCGGTGAACGCGGCGCTGGGTTGACCGTCGGGGCTGGGCTGACGGTCGGGGGTGGGTTGACGGTCGGCGCTGGTTGACGGCCGGGGCTTGGCTGACGGTCGGGGTTGCGGCGGGTGGGCGTGCGGGGCGCCTTGGCGGTCTGCTCCGGTCCGGCCGTTCAACCAGTGCGCCCGATCCCGTCGTTCGGCGGTCGGCCCGTTCAACCGGGCTTGCCCGTCCGCCCGTTCAACCGAGCCCGCCCGTCCACCCGCTCAACCGGGCCTGCCCGTCCGCCCGTTCACGCGCCGGCCCGCTGCCGGAACGCGTCGGCATTGCGCGCGCACCAGTCGCTGAACGTCCGCAGCGGGCGGCCGAGCAGCCGCCCCGCCGTCTCGGTGCGAAAGCCGTCCGTGTCCGCGCGCATCGCGGCGAACCCCTCCGCGATGGCGGCGGCGAGCGCCGGCGGAGCGCCGTTCGGGAAGCGGGACTTGACCGCCTCCTCCGGGGTGGCGACATCGCGCACCTCGATGTCGCGGCCGGCTGCCGCGGCGAGGATCCGCACCTGCTCGGCGACCGTGAACACCTCCTCGCCGGTGAGCACGTACTCCTGCCCGAGGTGGCCGTCCTCGGTCAGCGCGAGGGCCGCGACCGCGGCGATGTCGGCGGGGTCGATCGGGGCGTAGCGGCCGGGGCCGACCGGGTCGAGCACGTAGCCGCCCTCGTGGATGGTGGGCAGCCAGTCGAGCGCGTTGGTCATGAAGCCGCCGGGCCGCAGGAAGGTCGCGGGGATGCCGGACGCGCGGATGACCTGCTCGCGCTCGTGGTGCCAGCGGCCCATGGCGGGCATCGGGTCGCCGAGGACGTTGAACGAGGACAGGTGGACGATCCGGCGCACCCCGGCGTCGCGGGCGGCGGCGACCGCGGCGGTGGTGTGGTCGAGGCGGATGCCGGGGGTGAGCAGGAAGAGGGCGTCGGCGCCTGCGAAGGCGCGCGGCAGGGTGGCGGGGTCGTCGAGGTCGCCGACGACGCGTTCCGCGCTCGGCGGGAGGCCGGCCGCGCGGGCCGGGTCGCGGACGAGAAGTCGCACGTCGGCGCCTCGCGCGTCGAGTTCGGCCGCCAGTTCGCGGCCGACGTTCCCGGTGGCTCCGGTGACCAGTAGCATGAGGGCTCCCAAGGGTCGTTAACCGGTTATCGAGTGCTGTCGGGGCAGACGTTAACCGGTTAATGATCCCGTCGTCAACCTGCGCTGCCGGCCGTCGGGCCGACTACCGTTGGCCCCGGCCGGCACCCCGGCCGTCCCGCCCCCCACCACCCGGAAGACCGCGATGCCCGAGTTCCTCGACCTGCACGGCAAGACGTCCAAGGTGCTGCGCGCCCTGGCGGACGCGGCGATGCGCCGGCACGGGCTGCACCTCGGGCAGAACCACCTGCTCGCGCTGCTCTGGGAGCAGGACGGCCGCACGCCCGGCGAGATCGCCGCCGCGCTGAACGTCACGACGCCGAACGTCGTCAAGATGGCCGACCGGATGACCGGCACCGGACTGCTCGTCCGGCGCCGCGACGACCGCGACAACCGCCTCGTCCGACTCTGGCTCACCGACGCCGGCCGCGCGCTGCGCGAACCGGTCGAGGAGGAGCGGCGGTTGATCGAGGAGCGCGTGCTCGCGGACCTCACGGAGGCGGAACGCGCCTGCCTGCTGGGCGCGTTGGCGAAGGTGCACCGGACGGGGAGCGAGCTGCTGGGAATTGGAAGGTTTGTTGACTGATAGTGGGCGGCGTGTTATTCAACACGGGAACCTTGGACTAGACCAACCCCCCCAAGTCTTAAGGACCCCCACATGAAGCACCGCCTCAAGCTGCTCGTCGCGGCCTCCGCCGCGGGCCTCGCCGGGACGCTCCTCGTCCTCGGCAACACCACCGCCTCCGCCGCCACCGCGGGCCCGATCACCGGACTCGGCGGCAAGTGCGTGGACATCGCCGCCGCGTCCAGCGCCAACGGCGCCCACGTCCAGCTCTACGACTGCAACGGAACGGCCGCGCAGAGCTGGACCGTCGGCAACTCCGACAACTCCATACGCGCGCTCGGCAAGTGCCTCGACGTGACGGCCGCCTCCACCGCGAGCGGCGCCAAGGTGCAGCTCTACGACTGCAATGGGACCGCCGCGCAGCAGTGGACGCCGAGCAACGGCCAGCTGGTCAACACCGGTTCGGGCAAGTGCCTGGACGCCACCGGCCAATCGTCCGCCAACGGCAACCAGTTGCAGATCTGGACCTGCACGGGCGCGGCGAACCAGAAGTGGACGCTGCCCGACGGCTCGGCGCCCCCCACCAGCCCGCCGCCCGGCGGCGGCCTCAACACCTCGGTCGCGCCCGGCGGGAACTTCAACCTGTCGGTGTGGGAACTGCAGGAGCCGGTCGGCTCACCGGGCTCGCCCACCACGATCTCGTCGTCCCGGCTGCAGGGTGCGGGCGGCTTCCAGGACTCGTACTTCTACACCGACGGGTCCGACGGGGCGATGACCTTCTGGGCCCCGGAGAAGGGCGTCACCACCCCCAACTCCAACTACGCGCGCTCCGAACTGCGCGAGATGAACACCAACGGCAGCGCCGCCGACTGGTCGCTCAGCGGCAACCACAAGCTGAGCGCGACGCTGCGCGTGGTGTCGGTGACGAGCAACGTCGCCGTCGGGCAGATCCACCTCGGCTCCGGCGGATCGTCCACCAAGCCGCTGCTGGAGCTGTACTACCACGCGAACGGCGACGTGGTCGTCGGCATCGAGAACTCCCCTGACGGCGGCCAGAACACGCACACCGTGGGCCACGTCGCGGTCGGCACGAAGTGGAGCTACACGATCGCCGTCTCGAACGGCAACACGCTCGACCTGACGATCAACGGCAGCACGACGCACTACCCGATCCCGTCGTCCTTCAGCCCGTACAAGCAGTATTTCAAGGCGGGTTCGTACAACCAGTCCTCGTCAAGCAGCACCACCAACGGGGCCCGGGTGGCGTTCTACGCGCTCACCGTCGCGCACGGATGACCGGGCCGATAACCGGCGTGGCCAAACGCCACGGGTAGACGGAACGGGTAAACGGAACGGTTAATTCACCGGAATATCCGGCGAGCCCGGGAGGGCGGGTCGCGGCACCGCGACCCGCCCTGCGCCGATGCCCCCGTGACGGTCATAACCATCCCTTAGTACGATCAGTTGATCGCAAAATCGCCGTCAACCGGGGGGATGACATGCGCAGCGTGAATCCGGTCGATCTGGAGCAACTGGCCACCCTGCTGGACGGGAAGGACCCCGCCAGCCTGAAGAACGGCACCGACTCCGTCTTCCGCAAGGCCGCCACCCTCGGAGTCACCGCGAAGCTCGGCGCCCTCCGCCCGATGGAGTCCTGGGTCACCGACACCGGCCCCGACCTGCGCCGCCGCGCCGCCACGATCAGAATGGACAACGGCGACCTGTCCGGCGGCCTGCTGTGGGCCGGCTTCACCCCCGACGAACTCTCCAAGCTCAAGGCCGGCGCGGTCACCCCCGAGGACCTGCTGCTGGCCAACTCGGTCGCCTCCAGCGACGACCCGAAGGCGTCCGCCTTCCACCGCAAGCCCGACGAGTCCCTGAACGACTGGCTCGACCGCCTCAAGGCGACGGCCCTGACGAGCATTCCGGGCTTGCAGCCGTTCGAGCCGGCGGTGCAGTACCTGATCGGCGCGTACGGCGACTGGGGCGCGGTCACGGACGCGTCGGGGAAGGTGATCCTGCACGGGACGGCGCTGACGAAGGTGCTGCTGGGCAACTCGTTCAAGCAGGGCTGGGGGAAGGCGTGGAAAAACTGGGCGGCGAAGGGGATGGCGAAGATCCCCGTCGGCCGGGTCCAGTCGTGGGCCACGAAGCTGGACGCGTGGAACCCCAAGATCCGCTCGCTGAGCGCGCCAGGCTCCTGGCTGCCCAGCAAGATCAGCGCCGGTCTGCAACGCATCCCCGGCCTCAACGGCTGGATCGGCGACCAGACCGGCACCGGCTGGGACATGCTGCGCCGCATGCCCTTCATGGACGCCGCGCTGCACGGAATCTCGGCGAATCGGGCCATCGACTTCCTCGTCGGCTCGGACAGCATGGCGAGGATATTCGGCGGCCTGACGCATTCCGGTCAGCCGGTGGCCAGGGCTGCCAGCGCCAACCTGTTCAGGGTCGGCAAGAACGTGTACACAGCGGCCCGCTTCGGTGACGAGGCGACAGCCGCCAGCCGCACCACCGCGCTGATGGAGGGGGTGGGCATCGCAGGCCGGACGTCGGGCGCGCTGCGCGGTCTCGGCATCGCCGGCAGCGCGGCGTCCACGGTCTACAGCGCCGTGAACGTGATCTCCCAGGGCAACCCGGTCAAGGCCTTCAAGCGCAACGGTGCCGGGTACGTCGCCGACGTCGCCGAGGTCGGCTTCAACGCCTCCCTGACCGCGGCCATGATCGCCCCGAACCCGGTGACGTTCGGCCTCGTCATCGGAACCGGCGTCATCTACGGCGGCGCGAAGATCGTCCAGCACTGGGGCGACATCTCCAAGGGCGCGAGCAAGGCCGCGGACTGGACCGCGAAGACCGCGAGCAACGTCGGCCACGACGTGGCCAAGGGCGCGAAAAGCCTGGCCAGCGGAGCGAAGAACGCCGCGAAGAAACTCAACCCGTTCAGTTGGTAGCGCCTCCGGGGTGCGGAGGAACCCCCGGAGGCGCGCCATAGGGTGGCAGGGCCAGGACGAGACAGCGGGACGAGAGACCGGAGAGAGGGGAGCACGGTGGGCGACTTCACGTTCGAGTTGGTGCCGTACAACAACGATGCCCAGCGCGGCAAACGGGGCACGGTCGGACCGTATGGAGACGTCCAGGCCTTCTACGTCAAGCCGGTTCGGGAGCCGCGGCAGGGGGAGCAGTTCCGGGCGGAGTTGGTGAGTGAGCACCTGCCGGAGACGTACTTCACCGGCACCGGGATGGGCGGTCAGCCCTCACTGGCCAAGGGCAGGATGCAGGTCGATCAGACGCAACTCGACGTGGCCTACAACTGGCGAGGTATCCGCCGCGCGTCGCGCGCGCTGCACCTGCGCTATGAGGACCGCGCCTACACGTACGCGGCCAAGGGGTCCCGGCAGGGCGTGGAGTTGAGCCGTGACGGCGCCAAAGTGGCCTTGAAGAACGGCACGTTCGTCTCCGGAGTCGGCTTTCACCGCGTCGGATCGACCCACGGTTCCGCGGATGAGGTGGACTTGGCCATCGCGCTCGTGCTGGAAGCAGTCGACGTGGAATCCCTGACGCTCGGCGGCGCGATCGGCGGGGTGCCGTTCAAGCTCCTCAACACCGGCGACGGCGGCGGGGAGTAGAGGGGATACACGGTGGGCGACTTCACGTTCGAGTTGGTGCCGTTCAACAACGATGCTCAGCGTGGGAAGCGGGGCAGGGTAGGCCCGTACGGGGATGCTCAGGCGTTTTTCGTCAAGCCGATTCGGCCGGCGCGGTCTGGTGAGATATTCCGGGCCGAGTTGGTGAGCGAGCACCTGCCCGAGGCGTCCTTCACCGCGCCCGGGATGACGGGGCAGCCGTCGCTGGCCAAGGGCAAGATGCGGGTGGGGGAGACGCAGGTCGAGGTGTCCTACAACGTGCACGGTGTCAGCCGCGCGTCGCGGGCGCTGCATCTGCGCTACGAGGACCGGGCGTACACCTACGAGTCCAAGCCGGGGGGCGAGGCGGTGGAGTTGCGCCGTGACGGTGCCAGGATCGCGATGGCCAACGGCAAGCACCGCCGTTACGTGGGCTTCCCCCGGATCGGAACGGCGTGGGACGGCGTGGACGAGATCGATCTGGCCATCGCGCTCGTGCTGGAGGCGGTGGAGGTCTCGTCCCTGTCGCTGGGCGGGGTGATCGCCATCACGCCCTGGCGGCTGCTCAACAGCCCCGGCGACGGCGGCGGGGAGTAGACGGGAGCCCAGCGGCCTCGTCGGTCGTCTCCCCGTTACGGCTTCGCCGACTCCTCCGGCTCCTCGGGCTCGACCATGAGATCCTCCACGTCCGGGAGCAGATCCGCGAGTTGGTCCCACAGCTCGCCCGATCCCGCCCGTACCAGGTGCAGTTCGGTGTCCGGGCCCACCTGGCCGGGGAGGATCGGCTCCTCGGGGCGTTCGCGGATCCAGTAGCCGAGCCGGCCGCAGTCCCAGACGGCCAACGCCCTGATCGCCGCGGCCCGTTCGCCGTCCTGCTTGGTGTCCCATGCCGTCGTGACGCGCCACGTGCAGTTGAGGGCGGCTACCAGGTCTGCGAAGACGTACAGCGCGGGCTCGGCCGGGCCGCCGGCCTCCGCGATGGCCTTGCGGGCGAGGCTCGCGGCCTCGACGAGTTCGATGCCGGGGGTGTCGCCCAGTGCGACGAAAGCGGCGTCGAGCACGCCCATCGTCGTCTCCACCCGGGCGACCGGCAGCTCCACCGGCTTGATGTCGCGCAGGTTGACCAGCCGGGCCAACTCCCAGACGAGACGGGCGGGTTCGACGGAGACGTACTCCGACTCCTCCTCGCCCGGCCAGCCGTCGTGCGCGATGACGGCCTCCTGGCCGACGATCATCCCGTGGTTCACGGCGCCGTGCTCACCGGTGACCTCGACCCGGATCATCACCATCGGGTCGGCGAACGCGCCGACGAGGTCGATCAGCAGCGGGGACAGCTCGCCCTCCGGGCCGACCAGCCCGATGTGCTGCAACTCCGCCAGCGGCTGGGCGAGTTCGTCGGGCGGCGTCTCGCGGTCGGCCAGGTGGCCGAGGACGGCGATGTGCTGGTCGGCGAGTCGGAAGCGCCCTCGGGAGCTGTCGTAGGAAGGCATCTGGTGTCGGCGCTTTCTGTCGGCGTGGCGGGAGCGGCGGGAGTGGGGGAGCGGCGGGAACGGGACGGCAGGCGGTCGGTCGATTGGTCGGAACCCGGGGTCCGACGCGACCCGGCGCGCTACTTCTTCTGCAGGTCCTTGGCGTTCTGCTCGCAGGTGAACGCCTCGTCGCGGAGGGTCTGCGCGGCGTGCTGGCAGGCGGTGTGCCAGCCGTTGATGTCGCCGCGGGTACGGTCCGCGTGCGGGCCCTCCCAGCCCTTCATCGTCTGGGTGGCGAACGTCCGCGCCTTGTTCGGCAGCGCCTCGACCTCCGCCGCCAGCCCGCGCAACTGCGCGGCCCGCGTGTTCAGCTCCTGCACATCCGGTGATCCCATGCCCGCGCCCCCTACGCCCCTCCGGCATCAGGCTTCAACGATAACCCGACGATCCGAGCGGGGGGCGGCCGGACCCGCCGCCGTCAGGACACGGACGCCGACGAGGACGCGGACGCCGGCGCCTCCTGAACCGCCGCCACCGCCAGCGCGTGCGCCCGCTCCAGTGCCTCGTCGGCGCCGCAGCGGACGTCCGGGGTGACGCCCGTGCCCTCCCAGTTGGTGCCGGAGACCGGGTTCTCGTCCCGGCCGACCGGGATCGTCGCCTCCAGGTGCGGGTGGACGGTCCAGCCCTCCCGCGGGTGCGCGCCGCCGCGGGTCTGCTCGCCGACGACGACGGCCCGGCCGAGCTGCTGGAGGTTGTACGCCAGCGCCTCCCCGCCGGAGAACGTCTGCGCGCTCGTCAGCACGTGGACGGGGCGGCTGCCGCCGAACCGCGGGCCCGGTACGTACGGCAGGCTCCACGTCTGCTCGGCGCGGTCGCCGTCCCGCCAGTGCATGGTGGTGAGGTGGGTGCGCTCGTCCAGCAGGTAGCTGCACACGAAGGCGACGGTGTCCGGGTCGCCGCCGACGTTGCCGCGCAGGTCGATGATCAGCGCGGAGCCGCGGGACGCGAGGGTGAGCGCGGCGGTCAGCGGCTCGGCGGCCCACTCCAGCGGGAACAGCATGGGCCCGAGCTCCAGCAGGACGACGCCGTCGGCCATCAGCTCCACCCGGGGCACGCCGCCCAGCGACGCGTCGAACTTCCGGCGCACCGCCGCCATCGTGGCGGCGCCCTTCTCCGCCGGGACGGGGTCCGGGTGGTGCAGCAGCCGCAGGTGCAGGTCGCCGTTGACGGACTGGAGGTCGGCGGTGACCCGGGCGGCGAGCTCCTCCGCGTCCTCGCCGACGCCGTAACCGCCCTCGGCGAGCCGACGGCGCAGCAGGGCCGCGATCTCGTCGGCCGGGCCGGGAAAGATGTAGTGCTCCCCGACCAGGCGCGCGGTGGCGTCCACCACGGAGGCGGGGTCCAGGGCGGGGGTGCCGGGGTCGGGGGTGCGGGCGGCCGGAGCGGCGGCGGGAGTCGTCATGGCACGGAAGTAGAGCACCGCCCTTGCGAAAGCGTCAAGAGAATTGGACACTTAGCTCATGGCCGACCCGGAGAACCCTGCCCGACCGCCGCAGGACGTCCAGGAGATCAGTACGCCCGAGCAGTTCGCGGCGCTGGCGCACCCGCTGCGGCAGCGGCTGCTGTTCACGCTGGGCAGCCGGCAGGCGACGATCAGCCAGCTCGCGGTGCGGCTCGACGCGAAGAAGGGGAGCGTGGCGCACCACTTGAAGGTGCTGCGGGAGGCGGGGCTCGTGCACGTCGCCGAGACCCGGCAGGTGCGCGGCGGCACCGAGCAGTATTACCTGCGGACGGCTCGGAAGATGCACGTGCCGGAGCCGCGCGGGCCCGGGACGGCGGCGATGCTCGGGGCGGTGGCCGAGGAGATGGAACGGTCGCCGGCGCCGACGACGCTCACGTTGCGGAACGTGAGGCTCAGCCCGGAGCGGGCGGGGGTTTTGGCGGGGGAGTTGGAGCGGCTCGTCGACGAGGCGGAGGAGGAGGGGGCGGCGCAGCCGGTGCACGGGGTTCTGGTGGCGCTCTACCGCCACGCGTCGCCTGCCGCTGAGGCTTCTCCGGGGTCGTGACCCCGGTGCACGGGGGCCGGGAGCGGGCGGCGCCCCGACGCGGTTCCCGGCCTGCGGCCCGGTGGGGGCTTGTCGCGCAGTTCCCCGCGCCCCTACGGGGCGCCCGCTGGCCGGGAGCGCCCGCGCGGCGGGAGCCGCAGATCGACAGCAGCCGCGCGCCGCTGGCGTGGCGCGAGCGATGGGGCCCGGCCGGCCCGGGCTTTTAGGGGCGCGGGGAACTGCGCCACCAGCCACAGACGGCCGGTAGTCCGGCAACTACAGCAACTGCCCCTTCGGGCCGGTGGCCACGCGCGCCACCGTCGTGGCTGGTCGCGCAGTTCCCCGCGCCCCTGGTGATGCCGGGGTAAGCCGCGCCCACGCGGCGGGAGCCGCAAATCGACAACAGCCCCGCGCCCCTTACGGGGCCCGTGCTCGCGCCCACGCGGCGGCAGCCGCAAATCGACAGCAGCCCCGTGCCCCTACGCGGCGCTCCCTCGCCGGGAGCGCCCGTGCGGCGGCGGCCGCAAGCTGCTCGGGGGCTATGGGACCGGGGGGCCGCCCAGGTAATTGCCGTGGGGGTCGTAGGGCCAGGCGTTGGGGATGCAGCCCTTCAGGCCGTCTATTTGCTGCATCATCGCGGGGGCCGGGCGGCCGGGGCCGGGGCAGGTTTCGTGGCCGTGGCCGATGCGGTGGCCGACCTCGTGGTTGATGATCAGCGCGCGGTACTCGGTCACCGGGCCGGTGAACTCCGGTGAACCGGTCTTCCACCGCTTCAAGTTGACGATCACCTGATCGCCCACGTCACAGTTGACCTCGCCGTGCGTGTGCAGCCCGGCCGCGCCGCAGATCGCGTCCACCGTCGCCGGGCTGGCGATCTTGACCTCGAAGTCGTGCGGGCCGCCGGACACCAGCTGGAACGCGTCATGCCCGTCGGCCGTCCAGCCGCGCGGGTCCGCCAGGATGCCGGCGATCTCGTTCGCCGCGGCGTCCGGGTCGACGCCGGTGCCCTGCTCGACCTGGACCTCGTAGCGGCGGATCTGGCCGCTGCCGACCGACTTCCCCGACGCGTCGGCCGTGTCGAAGACCCCGTTCCCCGGCGGCCAGGACGTGGTGGCCGACGCCCGAGGCGACTTCGCCGGCTTGCGGGTCGTGGCCGCCGGCGTCGTGCGGGGCGGCGCGGACACCGGTGCCATCGCGGGCGTCCCGGGTGGCGTCGACGGCGCCGGGAGCTGCGCCGACGCGTCGGTCCCGCCGCCCTTCACGAAAACCAGCACCGCCCCGATCACCCCGACGGCCAGCAGCGCTCCCAGCACCGCACCCCGCCGCGCGCCGCCACGCGACCGTCCCCGCCCGCGGGCGCGGCCCCGTGCGCCCGAACGGGCCGCCGCCCGCCCCGCACCGTGCCCCGCCGCCCGCCCAGGGCCACTACTCCGTGCCGACCGGGATCCCGACCCGCCTTCCGACCTTCGTGCCGCGCTCAT
The DNA here is from genome assembly GCF_050956065.1 of Streptomyces sp. CA-111067. Lineage (NCBI taxonomy): Bacteria > Bacillati > Actinomycetota > Actinomycetes > Kitasatosporales > Streptomycetaceae > Streptomyces > Streptomyces sp. CA-111067. The sequence continues at coordinate 5,375,489 of NZ_CP192103.1, forward strand.
GCCAGCCGACCCTGCGGCCCGCGGATGATGGCGGCTGGCCCGCCATGTGATCCTTCTGTAACGGCTGCCCCCGCCGGCCACCCGCGCCCACCCGGCCGGCGGCCCCCTCACGCATACTGACCTGCATGTCCCGCGTCCTGCTCATCGAAGACGACCCCGCCGTCCGGCGCGGCGTCGAGCTGGCGCTGCGGCATCACGGGCATGACGTGTCCGCCGCCGCGACCGGCGAGGAGGGCATCGAGCAGGTGCGCTCGTTCCGGCCCGACGTCGTGGTGCTCGACCTCATGCTGCCCGGCATCGGCGGCCTCGACGTCTGCCGCCGAATACGCCGGGACGACCAGGTGCCGATCATCATGGTGACCGCGATGGGCGACGACGTGGACATCGTCGTCGGCCTGGAGGCGGGCGCCGACGACTACGTCGTCAAGCCCGTACAGGCCCGGGTGCTCGAAGCCCGGATCCGCGCGGTGCTGCGCCGGCTGAACCCGCCCGCCGGCGAGACCGGGACGCCCCGCCCGGAGACCCACGGCGACCTGACCATCGACCGGGCCGGGCTGCTGGTCAGCCAGCACGGCGAGCCGGTGCCGCTGGCGCCGTCGGAACTGCGGCTGCTGTTGACCCTGTCGGCGTCGCCCGGCCAGGTGCTGAGCCGGCAGCAACTGCTCGAAGCGGTCTGGGAGCACAGCTACCACGGCGACATCCGGCTGGTGGACGCCTGCGTCAAACGGCTGCGCGGCAAGCTCGGCGAACTCAGCGGCGACGCCCGGCACATCCAGACCGTACGGGGCTTCGGCTACCGCTTCCGCTCCTCATGAGGACCGCGAAGGCCGGCCCGGAGCCGGGGCACAGCGCCGGGCAGCCGAAGGAGCACACCCGGTCCGCGCGTACCACCCGGTCCGCCACCGCCCGCGACCTCGCCTCCCGCGCCCTGCTCGCCCTGCGCTTCCGCCTCGTCGTCGGCTTCGCCATCGTCGCCGTCGTGAGCGCGCTGAGCACCGGCGCCCTCGCCTTCCGCGAGGCCCGCACCGGCGTGCTCCAGCAGAGCCAGGACGCGGTGATCCGGCAGTTCCGCGACACCGTCGACGGCGTCGCGCCGACCATCGACCCGGCCCCGGGCCAGGCGGATCTGGAGACGCTGGTCGCCGCCGTGGCCCGCGCCAACCAGTCGCAGGGCTGGCGGGTGCTGGCCACGTACGGCGGCCGGCGGGCCAGTTCGGTGCCCGGCGACTCGTTCCCCGAACTCAGCACGGAGCTGCGGCAGTCGGTCCGCGACCAGGCCGCCGCCGTCTTCCAGCGGGTGAACAACGGCGGCCACCCGGTCCTGGTCGTCGGCCTTCCGGTGACCTACCGGGCCGGCGACGCCCCGACGCTGTCCGGGCTCGCGGTGTACCTGGCGGTGCCGCAGAACACCGAACAGGGCTACGTCACCGCGATGATCACCGCGATCGAGCACGCCACCTGGTCTGCGCTCGGCCTTGCCGTGGTCCTCGCGCTGCTCGCCGCCCGCGGGGTGCTGCGCCCGGTGCGGGCGCTGCGCCGGGCCACCCGCCGGATGGCCGAGGGCCACCTCGACATCCGGCTCGCCGTCAACGGCTCCGACGAACTCGCCGACCTGTCCAAGTCGTTCAACGAGACCGCCGCGGCCCTCGAACAGTCGGTGACGGAGCTGCGCCGGCTCGAAGCGCAGGCCCGCCGGTTCGCGGCCGACGTCTCGCACGAGCTGCGTACGCCGCTGGCCGCGATGTCGGCGGTCACCGACGTCCTGGACGAGGAGGCGCCGCACCTGAACCGGGTGACGGCGGACGCGGTGCGGCTGATCAGCGAGGAGACCGTACGGCTCACCCGGCTGGTGAACGACCTGATGGAGATCTCCCGCTTCGACGCCGGCGCGGCCCGGCTCAATCTGGACGAGATCGACCTGGCCGAGTCCGTCCAGCGCACGCTGGCCTCGCGCGGCTGGCGCGACCAGGTGCGGACGGTGCTGCCACCGCCCGGACACTTGCGAACCCGGGTGGATCCGCGCCGGGTTGACGTCGTGGTCGCCAACCTGGTCGGCAACGCGCTGCGGCACGGCGCCCCGCCGGTGGTGCTGCGGCTGGGCGTGCGGGACCGGGAGTGGGCGGTGATCGAGGTGCTCGACGAGGGCCCCGGAATATCGGAGCAGGCGATGCCGCATCTCTTCGAGCGCTTCTACAAGGCCGACACCACCCGGACGCGCAGCGAGAGCAGCGGGCTCGGCCTCGCCATCACGGCCGAGAACGTCCATCTGCACGGCGGCCGGATCCACGCGGGCAACCGCGCCTCGGGCGGCGCCGTCTTCACCGTCGAACTGCCCCTGCACCGGCACTCGGAGCACGACCCGGCCGACCACCGCGCCGATCACCGCGCCGACACCCCGAGCGTCAACCCGGCCGACCACCGCGCCGACACCCCGGCCGACCACCGCGCCGACGGCCGGACGGAACCGGGGGAGCGCCGGTGAACCGCCCCCGCGCCGCCGCGCTGCTCACCGGCCTCGCCGCCGCCCTCGCCCTGGCGGGCTGCGGGGTGCCGCCTTCCGGCGTCATCCAGGCCGGCGACCCGGCGACCGGCCTCAGCCCCGGCCTGACCCTGTACTTCCTGTCACCGGCCGACACCCTGCGGGCCGTACCGCGCCCCGGCGACGGGGGCACGGACCCGGCCGCCGCCGTCCGGCTGCTCTTCGCCGGGCCCACCGACGCGGAGGCCGGACAGGTCCGCACGCAGCTGCCGCGGACGCCGATCGCGCCTCAGGTGTCGGTGCACGGCAGCACCCTCGTCATCGGGCTGCCCGGACTCGGCCCGCTCAGCCGACTCGGCGTGGACCAGCTGGTCTGCACCGCGACGGCGGCCTGGCACGGGCGCTCCGCCCGGCAGCCGGGCGGCCCCGCCACCGAGCCGCCCCTCCGGCCCGGAGGCAGTGGCGGCAGCGAGCAGGCGCCCTCCGCGGCCGAGCACGCGGGCCCCCCGTCGCCGCCCACCGTGACCCCCGTGCCCACCGCCGTCTCGCCGGTCGTGGTGGTGGTCAACGGGGACGGCTGGACCCTGCCGCGGAAGGAGCCAGACTGCCCTTCGGATCGATGACGGTCGGTGCGCGGCTGGGGAGGGCGATCGGCCGGCCGCCGCTGTCGAGGAAGGTGAGGTCGGGGTCCAGGCTGATCAACTGCGTGTTGTGCTGGACGAAGTACCACACGCCCCAACCGGGGTTGTCCGGAAGGGAGAGGACCGTACCCCGCACGGTGTGGCCGCCGACCGTGGTGACCACGGCCACCGGGGTGCGCGGCGCCCTGTACGTACCCAGGGCGAAGCTGTCGCCGAAGTTCTCCGGGTGATCGTGCGCCCTGAGTTGGGTGGCGAAGGACGGCGCCGGGCCGGTCTTCGCGTCGTAGCAGCTGGACGGACCGGGGGGCGCGGCGCCCTGGCAGTATTTCCCGTCCGCCGTCAGCCACAGCTGCCTGCCGTCGACGAGCACCTTCACGCCGGGGTCCACCGTCAACAGGCTGGGAGGCGCGCCGACTTGGCGGCCGTCGTCGGGCGGTGCCGCGGCCGGCAGCACCGCGTAGAGCAGCGGACCGAGCAACACCGCGCAGCACGCGGCGAGTCCGGCGACCCGGCGGCGGCGGGTACGGCGGTGCGCGGCCCGTACGACACCGGCCACGTCGGCCGGGAGGTTCGGCACCTCGCCCGCGAAGTCGTCGAGGGCGCGGCGCAGTTGGTCTGCCTCGGGGCTGGGGTTCATCGCTGCTCTCCAGACGGGATCGGGGCGTAGGCGGCGAGCGCGGGGTGACCGCGCAGGGCCGCCAGCGCGCGGCGGGTGTGGACCTTGACCGAACTGGGCGAGCAGCCGAGGATGGCCGCCGTCTGCTGCTCGGTCATGTCGTCCCAGTACCGAAGGATCACCGCCGCGCGCTGCCGGTCGGACAGTGACGCCAACGCCTGGTCGAGCGCGAGCCGGTGCTCGACCGTCTCCGCCTGGCTCCGGTGGCCCCGCTCCGGCACGAAGGGGGTGAGGAACTGGACCACCCGCCTTCTGCGCAGCCTGCTGCGGTGGTTGTTGATCAGCGCGCGCCGCACGTAGAGGTCTGCATCCTCGTCACGGATGCGCCGCCAGTGCGTGCACACCTTGGTCAACGTGTGCTGCAACAGGTCCTCGGCGTCATGGAAGTCGCCGGTGAGCATGTAGGCGATGCGCAGCAGCCGTCGCCACGAAGCCGCGGCGTAGGCGCTGAACTCGGCGTCACTGTCCGGTGTCACGCCGGCGTCAGTCGACCTGCGCGCCGGTGGCGAACGCCGGCTTCTGGGGTGCGACGGGGTGGCCGGCCTTGTCGTAGACGACGACGGAGGTGCTCTTGACGTACTTCGGCGCGGGGCCCAGGTCGGCGAACCAGACACCCCGGCCGGGGTTCCCCGGGAGCCTCAGGACGGTGCCCTCGTGCCACCGGCCGTCGTTGAGCCGGACCCGTACCCCTGCGGGGGTCTTGCCGCTGATGTAGTCGCCGGACACGAGCATGTGATGGTTGCTGGTGACGTCGGACAGTGTCCACTCCACCCGGGGCGACGGTGCCTTGGGGCCGCCGCTGCACGCGTAGACCGTCCAGTTGTGCGTCACCGGCGAGCCACCGTGTGAACTTGTGGTCGTCCTGCTCGCCTTCACCTTCATGAGCCCGCAGAGCCCGCTGTCCTTGCCGAGCCACACCGAGCGGCCGTTGGGCGCCCTGACCTTCTGGCCGGGCTTGACGACCAGGACGTGCGGCCGGGGCGCCCCGGCGGGGGCGTGGTCCGGGGCGTTGAGGGCGTAGGCGGCGGTGGGGGCGCCGATCGCGACGGCGGCGGTGCAGACGACGGCCGCGCGGCTGATCCGTTTCACGGGTGACTCTCCTTGTGTCGGGGCGAATCGCGTACGGGAGGGGCGCCTCTCCATCCCCTACTACGCGCTTTCGCCCCGGCCCGGGTGACACCCCTCGGCAACGGGTTCTGCGACGGGTTCTGCGACTGGTCCCGGCCCGGGCTACTGCTCCCGGTGCACCTTGTAGTTCGACGCCTGCGCGCGCGGGCGAACCACCAGCAGGTCGATGTTGACGTGCGAGGGGCGGGTGACCGCCCACGAGACGGTGTCGGCGATGTCCTCGGCGGTCAGCGGCTCGGCCACGCCCTGGTAGACGGCGGCGGCGCGGTCGGCGTCGCCCCGGAAGCGGGTGACGGCGAACTCCTCGGTCCTGACCATGCCGGGCGCGATCTCGATCACCCGCACCGGAGTGCCGTTGAGCTCCAGCCGCAGCGTCTCGGCGATCACATGGGAGCCGTGCTTGGCGGCCACGTAACCGCCGCCGCCCTCGTAGGTGGCCAGGCCCGCGGTGGACGACATGATCACGATCGTGCCGTCGCCCGAGGCGGTCAGCGCGGGCAGCAGCGCCTGCGTCACGTTCAGCACGCCGATGACGTTGACCTCGTACATCGCCCGCCAGTCGGCCGGGTCGGCGGCGGCGACCGGCTCGGTGCCGAGGGCGCCGCCCGCGTTGTCCACCAGCACGTCGCAGCGCGGCAGCGAGGCGGCGAACGCGTCCACGGCGGCCCGGTCGGTGACGTCGAGGACGTGGGCGGCGGCGCTGTGCCCGGCCGCGGCGAGTTCCTTGGCGAGCGCTTCGAGCCGGTCCGCGCGGCGGGCGGTGAGCACGACGTGGAAACCGGCCTCGGCGAGCTTGCGGGCGGTCGCGGCACCGATGCCGCTGCTCGCGCCAGTGATCACTGCGGTGCGGGTGCTCATGTGGTGCTGCCTTCCGTGACCGTCGGACGGTTCGTGTCGCTGGTTCGTGCTTCTGCTTCGGGCTTCTGCTTCGCGCCGGCGTCTTTTTGGCGCTTCTGCCGTGCAGCAGCAGCATAGGCGGCGCGGCCGGGGCCGGTTCAGGCGGCGGCCAGCGCCCGCAGCATCACCCGCTGGTCGAAGGCCAGCAGGCCGACGGTGGCGCCGCACATCACGACGGCGAACGCGAGGTGCGCGGGCGCCGAGGTGGCCTGCGCGCCGACCGCGCCGAGCGCGAGGTGCACGCCGAGCCGCAGCGCGATCAGGCCGACCGCGATCTTCCTGGTCCTGCGGCCCTTGAGGAGCGCCTTGGCCATCTTCAGCCGGCCGCGCAGCACCGTCCTGGCCAGCACGATGTTCACCACGACCGCGGCGGCGAGGAACATCCAGGCGTCCGGGGAGGACTTGACGACGTCGTAGCTCGCGCCGATCAGCCCCTCGAAGGCGAAGAACCAGACGGGGACGGCCTTGTACTCGCCGGTGTTCTTCGTCGTGACGGTGTCGGTGCCGCTCGTCCTGGAGGCGCTGCTCGTCCTGGCGGTGCCGCTCGTCCTGGCGGTGGCGGTGCGGGTCGCGGTGACTGCCTCGGGTGCCTCGGTGATTGCCATGGCATGAGCATCGCGGCCGGCGGGGGTGCGGCGGCAGAGCCGTCCGTCCGGAGAGCGGCATGACAGATGTCATGGGCACGGGCGGGCGGGTGTCACGAGGGGGTCGGCGCCCCCTCGTGACGCGTTCACCCGTCACCCGTTGCCGAACGGGTGGCCGGCGGTGCGCGCCGCGGCCCGTACGGTGTGGCTCAGCAGCAGCGCCGTGGTGATCGGGCCGACCCCGCCCGGCACCGGGGACAGCGCCGACGCGCGGCCGGCCGCCGAGGGCGCGTCCACGTCCCCGGTCAGCGTGCCGTCCGGCAGCACGTTGGTGCCGACGTCCACCACGACCGCGCCGGGCTTCAGGTGCTCGGCGGTGATCAGGCCCGCGCGGCCGACGGCGGCCACCACGATGTCCGCGCCGCGGGTCACCGCCGCGAGGTCCGCGGTGCGCGAATGGCAGACGGTGACGGTCGCGTCCCGGTCGAGCAGCAGGTGCGCCAGCGGCTTGCCGACCACCGTGGACCGGCCGACCACCGCGGCGGTGCGCCCGGCGAGGTCGATCTTGTGCGCGTCCAGCAGGCTGACGACGGCCTCGGCGGTCGCCGGCGCGAAGGCCGGCAGGCCCGCGGCGAGGCGCCCCAGGCTCAACGGGTTCGCGCCGTCCACGTCCTTGCCGGGCGCGATGTCCGCGGCCAGTTCTGCGGCGACGGCGCCGGGCGGCAGCGGCGTCTGCAGGATGATCCCGTGCACCCCGTCGTCGGCGCTCAGCTGCGCCAACTTCGCCCGGATCAGGCCGGGTTCGGCGTCCGGTGGCAGCGTGACGAGGTCGCACGCGATACCGGCCCGGTCCGCGGCGCGCGCGATGGACCGTACGTACCAGCCCGTCGACTCGTCCTCCGTGGCCACCACGACCGCCAGCCGCACCGCACTGCCCGCCGCGGCCAACTCACCGGCGACCAGGGCGGCTTCCCCCCGCAATTGCTTGGCCCGCTCCGCGCCGGTCAGGCTGACGACGGCATCGCCCGGCACCTGCGGCGCGGAGCCGCCCGGTGTCACCGGCTGAGCAAGTCCCCTTGTGGGGTCGGGCGTTGCGCCCGGCGATCCGTCCGTGGCCGTGCTGCGAGTGCCGGCCGTTGCTGTGCGGGGCGTTTCGGGCCGCGCCCCGTCCGGTGCCGGGCCGGCCGTGGCGGCCGTCTGCGTGCCGGGCATGGCGGCCGGCGTCCCGCCCGTTGCCGCTTCCGGCGTCCCGCCCGTCCCGCCGCTCATCGGGAGATCACCTCGCGGACCGCGTCCGTGACCGCCGACGCTCGGGCGGCGATCGTGTCCACCGCCTCCGTTGCCGCGGTCAGTTCCGCGCGGGCTGCCGCGTCCGCGGGTAGGCCGGTCAGGTTGATCTCGACGTTCACGCGGGCCGTCGTGGCCGCGGCCCGGGCCGCCTCCGCCGCCGCTGCCACGTCCGTGACCACGTTGGGGTTGCCGACCGGGAGCAGTTCCTCGGCGAGCGTGACGATCCGGTCGGCGACCGTGATCACCGCCGCCGGCGGGGCGGCCGCGCCGGCGAGGGCCGTCGCGATGGCGGCCGAGCGGGCCGCCTTCTGGTCCGCGTCGGCCTTCGGCAGCCGGTAGGCGTCGGTCACGGCGGTGAAGGCCGCGGCGTCGGCCGCCGCCAGTTCCAGTGCCCTGAACCGGAGTTCGTCGCTCTCGATGGTGATCCGCGTCACCTGATCCGCGTGCGCCGCGTACTTCTCGCCGCTGGTGTACCGGGCCACCATGCCCAGCAGGGCCGCGCCCTGCGCCGCGTGCAGCGCCGCCGCCGCCCCGCCGCCGGGGGCGGGTTCGCGGGCGGCGAGCCGCTCCAGATAGCCGCCGATCGTCTGGTCCTGCACCTGGGCCGCCTTCCGCGTCATGCCGAGCTCCGCGTCACCAGCCGACCCTATCGGCGCGACCTGTGGAGCCGGCGCACAGCTCGCCGCGGCCGGCCCTCGCGGGGAGGGCGCGCGAGGCCCGCAGGGCGGGCGCGCGAGGCGCGCGGGCTGAACTCCGGGGCGCCGCTCGGTTGCAAAGCACCCGGCCCGGCGTGACATCCTGGTGAACCGATGGGCTATGCACCTGCCGGTCTGGATCCCGTCACACCTTTACCTTAGGCTGACGCTTTCTTGAGCGCGTCCGGATCGCGGGGCCGAGCGACCGCGCTCCACACGGATGAGGACGGCACATGAGGCATGCGGGGGGCTCTGCGGCTGACGACTGGCCGCAGAACCACGTCAGTCCCGGCGGCAACGGATCCCTCCGGGTCCCCGAGAGGCTGGCGATCGGCGCCACCACCGCGCCGCCGCAGGCGCAGCCGGGAGCCCAGGCCACCACCACCGTGCCTCCGGTGCAGCCGCAGCCGACGACCCCGGGCCCGATCCCGCCGGTGACCCCGGCCCCCGCGCCGGTCCCGGTCGCCCGCCGCCGCCCGCGGCTGTACATCATCGACGCCACCCGGCTGTTCGCCGCCATCTTCGTCGCCCTGCACCACTACGCGGGCACCCTGCGGGTCAACGAGGCGCACAACCCGATCTGGGGCCGGCCGGTCTCGCACATCATGCCGAGCATCTTCCGGGTCTCGGCATACGGCTGGATCGGCGTGGAGATCTTCTTCGTCATCAGCGGCTTCGTGATCTGCATGTCCTGCTGGGACCGCCGCCCGCGGGACTTCTTCGTCTCCCGGGTGATCCGGCTCTACCCGGCGTACTGGTTCGGTGTGCTCTTCACCACCGGTGTGCTCACCCTCTGGCCCAAGGTGTGGAAGCCGCTGCCGGCCCGGGACGTGATCTACAACCTGTCGATGCTCCAGGAGGGCACCCACCACGCCGACGTGGACGGCGTCTACTGGACGCTGTACTCGGAGCTGCGCTTCTACCTGCTCTTCCTGATCGTCGTCGCGACCGGCCTGACCTACCGCAAGGTGGTCATCTTCTGCTGCGTGTGGGCGGTGGTGGCGGCCTTCGCGCCGGCCGCCAACCTGCCGGTGGTGACGCTGATCGCGAACTCCAACGGCGTCTGGTACTTCATCGCCGGCCTGACGCTCTACCTGATGCACCGGTTCGGGCCTGATCTGCTGCTCTGGGGCATGCTGGGCTTCACCTGGGTGATGTCACAGGACGAGATCTCCTCGCGGATCACGCACGTGGAGCACGTCTCCAGCTGGCGCGGGGCGCTGACGATCTACACGGTCTTCCTGCTGTTCATGGTCGCGGTCGCGCTCGGCAAGACCGACCGGCTCCAGTGGAAGTGGCTGGCCACCGCGGGCTCGCTGACGTACCCGTTCTACCTGCTGCACTACGCGGCCGGTACGACGGCGATCTACTACCTGCGCGACCGGATGGACGCCCGGGTGCTGGTGGCCGGTCTGATCGCGGTCTTCCTGCTCGCCAGCTACGGGGTGCACCGGCTGGTGGAGCGCCCGCTGTCGAAGATCATCAAGCGCGGTCTGAACAACGCCTTCGACAACCTGGGCAAGCACTCCCACAGTTGACGCGGCGGTCGGCGCGGCGGCGGGGGGCGCGGTGGTCGGCGGCCGGGTCCGCCGGCCCTCCGGGGCCGCGGCTGATTCCCGGCGGGATGGCCGAAAACGGGTCACTGGCGTGTACCGGCCGTTGCGATGATCCGCCAGAATCCGGGGGACCGGAAGCCCGGGAAATCCGGCCGAAATTACGCTGGATTCCGTGGGTTCCGGAAAATCAGGGCCACACCAGGCAATACAGCTGATGTCCCGACTCTTCGCAGCGGCGGGCGAAATCCTGCCACTCGTGCAGCATTTGATAGATCACGAACGCGTCCCGCGGGCCGCGCCGGTCGGGAACCGTGGACCAGATGAAGGCGGCGGCGCCGAGCGAGGCCTCGTCGGCGGTGCGCAGCGGCTCGACCACCGAGGCCGGCAGCCGGACCACCGCGTAGTCCGGGTGCAGCACCACCAGTTCGAGCGGCGGCACCTTCGCCGGGGGTATGCCCTCGATGCCGGTGAGCACCATCGCGGCCATCGTCTCCGGCTTGACCTTGGTGTACATGCCGTGGCCGAGTTCGTCGCCGCCCAGTTCCTCGGGGCGCATGGAGATCGGGACACGGGCCGCGGTGGCACCGTCGGGCGCGCCGAAGTACTTGTACGTCACCCCCACTCGGCCACCCCTGCTCCTGCCTTCCGCGGTCGATCGTTGCTCCGGCTGTCCTGCTGGACGGTCGTCGCGCCGTTCTGGTTGCCCCGAGGCGCGATCGGCGGGACGGCGTCGCCTACCGGTGGGGCGGACATGCTCAGGCTCGTGCTCGCCCGGTTCTTCACCCGCTTCGCCACCGCGCTGCTGCATTCCACTACCCGACCATTCGCTGACCCAACCATGCAACCCGATCATCGTGTCAGATGCAGGGTTGAGACGTTGTCGCGCAACGCCCGGCGTTTGAGAGCATGTGCGTGTGAGCTATCCGTTCGAAGCACCAGTGTCCCAGGAACTCTTCGACCGCGCGGCGGCCGTGACGCCCGGCGGCGTGAACTCCCCGGTGCGGGCCTTCCGCGCCGTGGGCGGTACGCCCCGGTTCATGGTGTCCGGCAGCGGTCCGTACCTCACCGACGCCGACGGCCGGGAGTACGTCGACCTCGTCTGCTCGTGGGGTCCGATGATCCTCGGCCACGCGCACCCCGAGGTGATCGCGGCCGTCCAGGCGGCGGCCGCCCACGGCACGTCGTTCGGCACGCCCAGCGAGGGCGAGGTCGCGCTGGCCGAGGAGATGGTGGCCAGGATCGAACCGCTGGACCAGGTGCGGCTGGTGTCGTCCGGCACCGAGGCCACCATGTCGGCGATCCGGCTGGCCCGCGGCTTCACCGGGCGCAGCAAGGTCGTCAAGTTCGCCGGCTGCTACCACGGGCATGTGGACGCCCTCCTGGTGGCCGCCGGATCCGGGGTCGCCACGTTCGGGTTGCCCGACACCCCGGGGGTGACGGGCGCGCAGGCCGGCGACACCCTCGTGCTGCCCTACAACGACATCGAGGCGGTCCGGGCGGCCTTCGCCGCGCACCCCGGCGAGATCGCCTGCGTCATCACCGAGGCGTCCCCGGGCAACATGGGCGTCGTCCCGCCGCGGGACGGCTTCAACGCCGCGCTCAAGCAGCTGTGCGCCGACGACGGCGCGCTCTACGTCTCCGACGAGGTGATGACCGGCTTCCGGGTCAGCCGCTCCGGCTGGTACGGGCTCGACGGCGTCGCCCCCGACCTGATGACCTTCGGCAAGGTGATGGGCGGCGGCTTCCCCGCGGCGGCCTTCGGCGGCCGGCGCGACGTGATGGCCCACCTCGCCCCCTCGGGCCCGGTCTACCAGGCCGGCACGCTGTCCGGTAACCCGGTGGCCACCGCGGCGGGCCTGGCGCAGCTGCGGCTGCTCGACGACGCGGCCTACGCGGCGGTGGACGCCGCCTCCGCCGAGATCCAGCAGCTGGTGACCGCGGCGCTCACCAAGGAGGGGGTCGCGCACCGGCTCCAGACCGCCGGCAGCATGTTCTCGGTCTTCTTCACCGAGGAAGAGGTCCACGACTTCGAAGCCGCCAGGCGCCAGGAGGCGTTCCGGTTCACCGGCTTCTTCCACTCGATGCTGGCGCAGGGCGTGTACCTGCCGCCGTCGGCCTTCGAGTCCTGGTTCGTATCCACCACGCACGACGAACGGGCCGTGGAGCGGATCGCCGCGGCGCTGCCCGCGGCGGCGCGAGCGGCAGCGGAGGCGCAGGCATGAGCGAGAATCCCGTTTCCGAGGCCGGCGGGGCCGCCGGCCCGCAGGACGACGAACTCACCGTCGTACACGTGATGCGGCACGGCGAGGTGCACAACCCGGACGGCATCCTCTACGGCCGGGCGCCCGGCTTCCACCTGTCCGAACTCGGCCGCAAGATGGCCGACCGGGTCGCCGAGCACCTCGCCGACCGCGACATCACCCACGTCGTGGCGTCCCCGCTGGAACGCGCCCAGGAGACGGCCGCGCCGATCGCCGCGGCGCACGGCCTGGAGATCGCGACGGACGCGCGGCTGATCGAGGCGGCGAACGTCTTCGCGGGGAAGACGTTCGGGGTCGGCGACGGGGCGCTGCGCAAGCCGGCGAACTGGAAGTACCTCACCAACCCGTTCCGCCCCAGCTGGGGCGAGCCCTACGTGGAGCAGGCGGTGCGGATGATGGCCGCGCTCGGCGCGGCCCGGGAGGCCGCGCACGGCCACGAGGCGGTCTGCGTCAGCCACCAGTTGCCGATCTGGGTGGCCCGGAGCTTCGCGGAGGGCCGCAGGTTGTGGCACGACCCGCGCCGCCGCCAGTGCACCCTCGCGAGCGTGACGAGCTTCACGTATCGGGGCGACCGGATCGTCTCGGTCGGCTACAGCGAGCCGGCGCTCGATCTCGTCCCCGAGCGCCTGCGCGCCGGAGCGAAGGGCCGCGGCCTGAAGTAGCCCCGACCCGGGGGCACGCGGGGGAGGCGGCGGCCCGGACGGGCCGCCGCCCGCCGCGGCGCGCTCACCGTAATACACGGGCTGGGCCCAACCTGCTAGTAAAACATGGTATTTCGCTCTTTCTGGGTAATGGAGGTCCTTGCTCGCGTATGGCGTGAGCCGGGCGGACATGCATCAGCACGTGGGGGCGGCCCGGTCGAGGGAGCCCGGCTGAGCGAGAGGTGACGAAGTCATGCGTGCAGAGGCCACCCAGCGGGTCGCGCTGGTCTTTTCGCTGCTCGACGCGAACGGGAACGGCGTCTTGGAGGCTGTGGACTTCAGCCTGATGAGCGACCGGGTGATCGCCGCGGCGCCGCTGTCCGGCCACGCGGCCCAGGACGCGATGCGGGCGGCCTTCGACCGGTACTGGACCACCCTGCTCACCGAGCTGGACGCGAACGGCGACGGGGAGATCAGCTTCGAGGAGTACACCGCCTGCGTGCTGTCGCCGGAGCGCTTCGAGGCGACGATCGCCACGTTCGCCGAGGCCCTCGCCGCGCTGGGCGACCCTGACGGTGACGGATTCGTCGAACGGCCGCTCTTCGTGGACCTGATGACCGCGATCGGCTTCGCGCGGCCCAACATCGACGCGCTCTTCGACGCCTTCCGCCCCACCGCGGACGACCGCGTCCCGGTGCGGACCTGGGTCGAGGGGATCAAGGACTACTACGCCCCCGACAAGAGCGGCATCCCCGGAGACCACCTGGTCAGCGGAGCCGGAGCCGGGTCCGTCGCCTGACCCGGGGCCGGGACGCACGAGAGGAAAGGGGGGTCGCCATGGGCACAGCGGACGCGGGACACGTCGTCGGCCTGGCAGTCGGGAGGGGTACGGGGGCGGAGGTCGCGGCCGTCTTCGAGCGGGTCCTGAACCGGTTCGCCCGGTTGTACGGCAGGACCGTCACGGTGGAGCGCGGGCCGCGGACGTACCACTCGTACGTCTCCTTGAAGAACGAGGCCGGCATCGGCGCGGGCGGTATCAGCGGGGCCGGCATCGGCGGGGGCCGCGCCGGCCAGGGGGGCGACGACGGCGCCGTCGAGGAGATCCGCCGGCTGACGCGGCTGGACGCCGACCACTACGAGCGGTTCGTCCGGGCCCGGGCCGCCGCGGGCACCCGGGTGATCTTCCGGACGGCGATCAACGCCCAGACCCTGTATCTGGTCCGGCAGCGGCTGCAAGCGGTGAAGGTGGACACCCTCGATGCCGCGGGCGCCCGGCTGCTGCTCGTCCGGGACCAGGCGCAGGGCTTCTACACCGGGGACAACGAGCACCTGCCCGGCCGGGTCCGCCGGGTCACCGAGTTCAGCCGGGAGATCACCGAGAAGGTGCTGCGGCACGCGCTGGACCGGGCCTGGCAGGAGTGGCCGGACGAGGGGCCAGCCCGGATCGTCATGGCGTACAAGTTCCACCTGCTGGACGGCGCTCTCGACGCATGGGTCGCCGCGTTCGCCCGGCGGCACGGCCTGGACGTCCAGGTCTTCCAGCCGGACACGGTCAACCGGAACCTGATCACGCACGGCCCGGCCGACCGTACGGTCCTGGTCGCGGGCAACGAGTGGGCGGACATCATGCACGTCGTCCTGCTCGACCGCTTCGGCGCCGGACGCCAGGAGGAGCACTGCACGCGCAACGTCCATCTGCACGGGGACGTCGCCGGCCTCGTCGAGTACCAGACGGTGCACGGCTCCGCCGACGACCTGGAGGGGCGTGACCTGGTCAATCCGGTGGCCACCGTACGGGCCTCCGCGGCGGTCGCCGAGCAGTACGCCGGCTGCGACGGCGCGGTGGCCGCGGCGGAGCGGGCGCTCGACCGGGTCCGCGAGGCGGGCGTCCGCACGCCGGACCTCGGCGGCCGGCACTCCACCACGGCGGTGGTGGACGCGGTCCTCGCGGCGCTGGAACCGGCCGCCGGGAAACTGCCGCCGGCCCGGGCTGAGCCTGAACCTGAGCCTGAGCCGTCCACCGTCATCGCACCGGCCGCCGGGCCATGACGGCGTCCCGGTCCCGCGCGGGCACGGCCCTGGTCGTCGTCGACCTGCAGAACGACTTCTGCGCCGGGCCGCTCGCGGCCGCGCGCTACCCCGGCGATCCGGCGGCGCTCGACACCGTCGTGGCGAACACCGCCCGCGCGGTCACCGCGGCCCGCGCCCGCGGCACCCCCGTGGTGCACGTGCGCTTCGTCGGAGACCCGGTCCACCAGGGAGCGGGCTGGCGGCGCCGGGACGCGGCAAGGGGCCGGCCGCCCAAGTGCCTGGAGGGCACCTGGGGCGCCGAGTTCGCGGCCGCGCTGGGTGAACCGGGCCCCGGCGAGCGGGTGTTCACCAAACGGGCCTGCTTCGACGCCTTCCTCTCCGACGGGTTCGAGCAGCACCTCGACCGGCTGGGCGCCGGGCACCTCGCCTTCGCCGGGCTCTTCACCGACGTCTGTGTGGACAGCACCGCCCGCACCGCGTTCCAGAAGGGCTTCCACATCACCGTCCTCAGCGACTGCACGGTCGCCCTGCACACACCCGACGAGCAGATCCTGCGGTTCATGCGCCGCCTCTACGGGGCCCGCGTCACCACCCACGACCACCCCGCCCTGTGGGCACGGCACCCGGAAGAGGAGGAGGCATGCCCGGCACCGCCCCGCAGGCCGCCGGCGCGCACGGAGGCGTCGGGCTGACCGCCCTCATGGTCGCCGCCGCCCGCGCCATCGAGACCCACCGCCCTGACCCGCTGGCCCGGGACGAATACGCCGAGCACTTCGTCCGCGCGACCGGGCCCTGCGCGGACTGGCCGGTGCACCCCGACGACGTGCCGGACGGCGACGCCGACCCCCTCTGGGGCAGGCTGGGCCGCTACTTCGGGCTGCGCACCCGGGTCTTCGACGACCACCTGCTGCGGCAGGCCGCGGCCGGCGCCCGCCAGGTGGTCCTGCTCGGCGCCGGCCTCGACAGCCGTGCGTACCGGTTGCCCTGGCCGGCCGGCCGCACGGTCTTCGAGATCGACCACGAGGACGTGCTCGCCTTCAAGCAGCACACCCTGGACGGGCTCGGCGCCCGGCCACGGGCCTCACGGATCACCGTCGCCGCGGACCTCCGGCTGGACTGGACCCCCGCGCTGCGCGCGGCCGGCTTCGACCCGGCGGCGCCGACCGCGTGGCTCGCCGAGGGCCTGCTGCTCTACCTGGCCTCGGCGGCGGAGCGCCGCCTCACGGCGGCCATCGACGGGCACAGCGCGCCCGGCAGCTCGCTCGCCTTCGAGACGAAGCCCGGTGCGGAGTCCGCGGCGGTCCGGGCGTCCCCCATCTACACGGCCGCGCGCGAGCGGATCGGCGTCGACCTGCTCACCCTCTTCGACGCGGACCCGCGCCCCGATTCCGCCGCCGATCTCACGGCCCGCGGCTGGCAGGCGACCGTCCGCACGCCCTTCGACTTCACCCCCCGTTTCGCCCGGGGCCCGCGACCGGAGCCGGGGGACGCGCTGGCGACCAACCGCTGGACGTTCGCTTTCCGCCGCCGGCGGGATCACCGCCAAGCCGAGAGCGGTCGTCCCCCGGATGGGCCCGAGGTCACGGCGAACCGGTGATACGGATCAGCCGTTAGGGGGGCGTCCGGGCCGAAACGCCGTCTGGGGCGTAACCCGGAGGAACGAATCCCGTCAGGGTGGGTGACCACTTGTCTGCCCCTGCCCTTCTCAGCCGTACGGCCGGGACGCCGAGAGACGGGATCGCACATGACCGCCATGAGCCGCAGGAAACTACTGGGCACCACCGCTGGAGCCGCCGCCGCCCTGACCGTCGGGGGGTGCGCCGCGGGGGGCGGGGAGAAGTCGGGTGCGCCGGGTGCCGCCCAGGCGGGCGCCGCGCCTGCCGGGGCCGGGGCCGGGAAGAAGGCGCCGGCCAGGGCCGTCACGCTGATCGGCGACGGCTCCACCGCGCGGACCGGCCTCCAGCCGAACCAGCCGAAGATCGACCGGCTGGAGCCGGGCCAGACCCCGCCGCAGTTCGTGATCTTCTCCTGGGACGGCGCCGGCGAGGTCGGCAACGGCCTCTTCCCCCGTTTCCGCAAGCTCGCGGCGGACCACGGCGCCACGATGACGTTCTTCCTCTCCGGCCTGTACCTGCTGCCGGAGGCGAAGAAGATGCAGTACGCGCCGCCGAACAGCCCGCAGGGCGCGTCCGACATCGGGTACCTCAAGGACGAGCACCTGCGGATGACGCTGGACAACGTCCGGCAGGCCTGGATGGCCGGCCATGAGATCGGCACCCACTTCAACGGCCACTTCTGCGCCGGCAGCGGCAGCGTGGGCCGCTGGACCCCGGCGGACTGGAAGAGCGAGATCGACCAGGCGAAGCGATTCGTCACCACCTGGAAGACACAGACCGGCTGGCACGAGGAGGAGCCGCTGCCGTTCGACTACGAGCACGAGCTGACCGGCGGCCGCACCCCGTGCCTGCTCGGCCAGGACAACCTGCTGCCGACGGCGAAGGCACTCGGATGGCGGTACGACGCGAGCTCGCCGGGCGGCAACCAGGTGTGGCCGTCCAAGCGCGACGGCATCTGGGACCTGCCGCTGCAGCTGATCCCGTTCCCCGGGCACTCCTTCGAGGTGCTGTCCATGGACTACAACATGCTGGCCAACCAGTCGCACGCGGCCACCAAGTCCGACCCGGCCAACTACCCGGGCTGGCGCAAGCAGGCCACCGCCTCGTACATCGCGGGCTTCCAGCGGGCCTACGAGACCAACCGGGCGCCGTTCTACATCGGCAACCACTTCGAGCAGTGGAACGGCGGCATCTACATGGACGCCGTCGAGGAGGCGCTCAAGCACATCGCCTCCACCGGTCAGGACGACGTGCGGATGGTGTCGTTCCGGCAGTTCGTGGACTGGCTGGACGCGCAGGACCCGGCGGTGCTCGACAAGCTGCGCGAGCTGGAGGTCGGCCAGCGGCCGGCCGAGGGCTGGAAGCAGTTCCTGGCGCCGCCCGCCCCGCCGGCCCCGGTCACCCCGACCGCGCCGAGCAGCGTCCCCGGCAGCGCGCCCGGAGATGTCCCCGGCAACGTCCCGAGTAACGTCCCCGCCGGGTCCGCCACCACCTGACCTGCGCCGACCGATCCACCGACACCTTCCGCTTACTTGGGGCAATTGCCGCTTTTGGTGTTGGCGTCGGGGGGGTCGAAGGCCGCCGAAAGCCTCATGCGAAACTTTTCACATGAGTCCTACGCGTGTCCCCCGGCGCAGCACGCTCCGCGGTGCCGCCGCCCTGGCCGCGGCGGCCGCGGCGGCGCTGGTGCTCGCCGCCTGTACGTCGAGTTCGTCCTCCGGTGGCGGCGGCAACTCGAACTACGTCAGCGGCACCGGCGAGGTCAACGTCGTCAAGGCCGCCGACCGCCACAAGGCCCCCGACCTGTCGGGCAAGACGGTGACCGGCGGCAAGGACAGCCTGGCCGCGTACAAGGGCAAGGTCGTGGTGATCAACATCTGGGGCTCCTGGTGCGCGCCGTGCCGGGCGGAGGCCCCGGGCCTGGCGAAGGTGGCCAAGGAGGAGGCGCCCAAGGGCGTACAGTTCCTCGGCATCAACACCCGCGATCTGGACGCCTCCAACGCCGCACGCTTCGACAAGACGTACGACATCACGTACCCGAGTCTGTTCGACCCGTACGGCAAGCTGATCCTGCGCTTCCCCAGGGGCAGCCTCAACCCGCAGAGCCTGCCGGCCACCCTGATCATCGACCGGCAGGGCCGGGTCGCCGCCCGGGCGCTGAAGGCGCTCAACGAGGACGACCTGCACAAGATCATCGATCCCGTCGCCGCGGAGAAGTGACGTGGCCGGCACCGTCACGCTGACCGCGCTCGCGGCCGCGCCCAAGGTCACCGCGCTCGCGGCCGACCAGAGCCAGACCGTGCTCACGGGGGCGCTGCTCGCCGCCATCCCGATCGCCGTCTTCGCCGGCCTCGTCTCGTTCTTCTCGCCCTGCGTCCTGCCGCTGGTGCCCGGCTACCTGTCGTACGTCACCGGCGTCACCGGCACCGACCTCGCCGAGGCCCGGCGCGGCCGGATGGTGGCCGCGGCCTCGCTGTTCGTGCTCGGCTTCAGCGCCGTGTTCGTCTCCTCCGGCGCGCTGTTCGGGAACTTCGGCGCGACGCTGCTGGAGCACCGGCAGACCCTCGACAAGATCTTCGGCGCCGTCACCATCGTGCTCGGCCTGGCCTTCATGGGCATGATCGGCGGCATCACCCAGCGCGAGGTGCGCTTCCACTACAAGCCGGCGATGGGCCTGGCCGGCGCGCCGCTGCTCGGCGTGCTGTTCAGCCTGGGCTGGGCGCCCTGCGTCGGACCGACGCTCGGCGCGCTCAACGCGCTGGCCTTCGACAACGCCAGCGCGGGGCGCGGCGCGCTGCTGATGGCGTTCTACTGCTTCGGCCTGGGCCTGCCGTTCATCGTGGCCGCGGTCGCCTTCCGCCGTACGCTCGGTGCCTTCACGTGGGTCAAGCGGCACTACGCGTGGGTGGTGCGGATCGGCGGCGGCATGCTCGTGGCGATCGGCGTGCTGCTCGTCACCGGCATCTGGGACCACGTCACCTACCAGATGCAGATCTGGTCATCCGGCTTCACCACAGGGGTCTGACCATGAGCGTCACGCAAGACGGCAGCGTCACGCAGGACGACGTCGTCGCACAGGACGGCCGCACGGAGCCCGCCGCCGACGGCGAGTCCCTCGGCGTCGCCGGCGCGCAGCTCAGCACCGCCCCCAACGACACCTGGGCCAGCGGCCCGGCGCTCGGCGTGGTCGGCTGGCTGCGCTGGATGTGGCGGCAGCTCACCTCGATGCGGATCGCGCTGATCCTGCTCTTCCTGCTGTCGCTGGCGGCGATCCCCGGCTCGCTGATCCCGCAGCACTCCGACCAGCTGAAGGTCGACGCGTTCAAGAAGTCGCACCCCGACATCAGCCCGCTGTACGAGAAGCTGGGGATGTTCCACGTCTTCAGCTCGCCGTGGTTCTCGGCGATCTACATCCTGCTGTTCGTCTCGCTGCTCGGCTGCATCGTGCCGCGCACCTGGCAGTTCGTCGGCCAGCTGCGCTCCCGGCCGCCGGCCGCGCCGCGGCACCTGACCCGGCTGCCCGCGTACAGCACCTGGACCACCGACGCGAGCCCGGAGGAGGTCACCGAGGCGGCCCGCGGCGTGCTGCGCGGGCGCCGGTTCCGTACCAGCGTCACCGGTACGTCGGTGGCCGGCGAGAAGGGCTACCTGCGTGAGACCGGCAACCTGCTGTTCCACATCGCGCTGTTCGGCCTGCTGACCGGCTTCGCGCTGACCTCGCTGGAGAGCGCGCAGGGCGGCAAGCTGATCGTCGAGGGCGACGGCTTCACCAACAACCTCACCCAGTACGACGACTTCTCCGGCGGCACCCTCTACGGGGCGGACGACCTCAAGCCGTTCGGCTTCACGCTGGACAGCTTCACCTCGAAGTACGCCACCTCCGGGTCCGACAAGGGCTCGGCGCTGATGTTCAAGGCGAACATCCACTACTGGAACGGCGCCGACGGCAAGCCGACCAAGGGCTCCATCGCGATCAACCACCCGCTGAACATCGGCGGCGAGAAGGTCTACCTGATCTCGCACGGCTACGCGCCGGTCGTCACCGTCAAGGACTCCACCGGCGCCGTGGCCTACTCCGGCCCCGTGCCGTTCCTGCCGCAGGACAGCAGCCTGACGTCCACCGGTGTGGTCAAGGTCCCGGACGCGGTCGGCAAGGACGCCAAGCCAGCCACGAAGACCAGCCCCGAGGTCCTTGACCAGCTCGGCTTCCAGGGCACGTTCAGCCCGACCTTCACGCTGGACAGCATGGGCCCGCACTCGGTCTTCCCCGAACTCGCCAACCCGGTACTGGCCGTCAACGCGTACCACGGCGACCTCGGCATGCGCGACGGAGTGGGGCAGAACGTCTACCAGCTGGACGCCGACCACCTCACGCAGTTCAAGGACGCCAAGGGCGACATCCTCAAGGACCTGCTCAAGCCCGGCTCCACCATGACACTGCCGAACGGGCAGGGCTCGATCACCTTCGACGGCGTCAAGACCTGGGCGAGCTTCAACGTCGCCCACCAGTCGGGCAACATGCTGGCGCTGGTCAGCGGCGTCTGCGCGATCCTCGGCCTGATGGGGTCGCTGTTCATCCAGCGCCGCCGGATCTGGGTGCGGGCCGTGCGCGGTGCCGACGGCGCCACCCTGGTGGAGCTGGGCGGCCTGGGCCGCAGCGAGTCGGCGCGGATCGCCGACGAACTCGGCGACGTCGCCGTACAGATCCTCCCGGACGCGCCCCCGAAGCCGGACGACCCGAAGCCGGACGCGACCACGGAACCGGACGCGACCACGGAACCGGACGCAGCCGCGAAGCCGGACGACCCCGACACATCCACGCACCAGACAGACGACGAAGGAGCCCGCGCGTGAACCTCGCTGCCGCGGTCAACGAGAACTTCGCGAACTACAGCAACTACCTCATCCGTTCGGCGATGTTCGTCTACGCGCTCGCCTTCCTGGCGCACCTGGCCGAGTGGGTCTTCGGGAGCCGCAGCAAGGTCGCGGTGCAGTCGGCCGCCCTGATCGCCGAGACCGCGGCGGCGGAGGAGGCGGCGGCGGAGAAGCCGGTCACCGTCACCGTCGCCCGGCGCGACGGCGGCACCACGACCATCGAACGTCCCAAGGTCGTCACCCGCGCCTCGGTCAGCGACCGCGGCGCGCAGGACGGGCCCGGCGCGGCCGGCGGCACCGAGAAGGGCGACCTCTACGGCCGGATCGCGGTGTCCTTCACCGTGCTGGCCTGGCTGCTGCACGCCGGCGGCGTCGGCTTCCGGGCCGCCTCCGTACAGCGCGCCCCGTGGGCCAACATGTACGAGTTCTCCACCACCTTCGGCGCGGTCGCCGTCGGCGCGTACCTGCTGCTGCTCGCGCTGAAGAAGGACGTCCGCTGGATCGGGCTGTTCCTCACCACGTCGGTGCTGCTGGACCTCGGCCTGGCCCTGTCGGTGCTCTACACCTCCAGCGACCAGCTGGTGCCGGCCCTGCACTCGTACTGGCTGTGGATCCACGTCTCCTGCGCGATCATCTGCGGTGCGATCTTCTACCTGGCGGCGCTGGGCACCCTGCTCTACCTGTTCCGCGACCACTACGAGGTGGCGATGGCCGCCGGGCGCGCGCAGGGCGGGCGCTGGGGCGACATCATGCGCCGGATGCCGGCCGCCGCGACCCTGGACAAGTTCGCCTACCGGATGAACGCCCTGGTCTTCCCGCTGTGGACGTTCACCATCATCGCGGGCGCGATCTGGGCGCAGGCCGCCTGGGGCCACTACTGGGAGTGGGACCCCAAGGAGACCTGGTCGTTCATCACCTGGGTCATCTACGCCTGCTACCTGCACGCCCGGGCGACGGCCGGCTGGAAGGGCCGCAAGGCCGCCTACCTGGCGCTGGTCGCCTTCGCCTGCTTCCTGTTCAACTACTACGGCGTGAACATCTTCGTCACCGGAAAGCACTCGTACGCGGGGGTCTGAGGCGCCGCCGCACGGCGGACCCGGCCGGGATGGAAGACTGCGCCCATGGCTTACGACGATCTCCGCTCGTTCCTGCGGGCCCTGGAGAAGGACGGCGACCTCCGGCGGATCAGGGCGGAGGTCGATCCGCACCTGGAGGTCGGCGAGATCACCGACCGGGTGAACAAGGCCGGCGGGCCCGCGCTGCTCTTCGAGAACGTGCGCGGCTCGTCGGCGCCGCTGGCGATGAACGTCTACGGCACCGACCGCCGGCTGCTCAAGGCGCTCGGCCTGGCCTCGTACGCCGACATCAGCGACAAGATCGGCGGGCTGCTCAAGCCGGAGCTGCCGCACGGCTTCGTCGGGGTGCGGGAGGCGTTCGGCAAGCTGGCCGGGATGACCCACGTGCCGCCGAAGAAGGTCAAGGACGGCCCCGTGCAGGAGGTCGTGCTGAACGGCGACGAGGTGGACCTGAACGCGCTGCCCGCGCTGTTCACCTGGCCGCAGGACGGCGGGTCGTTCTTCAACCTCGGGCTGACCCACACCAAGGACCCCGACACCGGCGTCCGCAACCTGGGCCTGTACCGGTTGCAGCGGCACGACCGCAACACCATCGGCATGCACTGGCAGATCCACAAGGACAGCCGCAACCACTACCAGGTGGCGCAGCGGCGCGGCGAACGCCTCCCGGTCGCCATCGCCTTCGGCTGCCCGCCGGCCGTCACCTACGCCTCCACCGCGCCGCTGCCCGGCGACATCGACGAGTACCTGTTCGCCGGGTTCGTGCAGGGCAAGCGGGTGGAGATGGTCGACTGCAAGACGGTGCCGCTACAGGTGCCCGCCCGCGCCGAAGTGGTGCTCGAAGGCTGGCTGGAGCCCGGGAAGACGCTTCCCGAGGGGCCGTTCGGCGACCACACCGGCTTCTACACCCCGCAGGAACCGTTCCCCGCACTGACCATCGACTGCGTGACGATGCGCAAGCGGCCGCTGTTCCAGTCGATCGTGGTGGGCCGGCCGCCGACCGAGGACGGGCCGCTGGGGCGGGCCACCGAGCGGTTCTTCCTGCCGCTGCTGAAGGTCATCGTGCCGGACATCGTGGACTACCACCTGCCCGAGGCGGGCGGCTTCCACAACTGCGCGATCGTCTCGATCGACAAGAAGTACCCCAAGCACGCACAGAAGACGATGCACGCGGTGTGGGGCGCCCACATGATGTCGCTCACCAAGCTGGTGATCGTGGTGGACGCCGACTGCGACGTGCACGACCTGCACGAAGTCGCCTGGCGGGCGCTGGGCAACACCGACTACTCCCGCGACCTCACGGTGGTCGAGGGACCGGTCGACCACCTGGACCACTCCTCCTACCAGCAGTTCTGGGGTGGCAAGGCGGGCATCGACGCGACCCGTAAGCTGCCCGAAGAGGGGTACACGCGAGACGGCGGGTGGCCCGAGATGGTGCTCTCGGATCCGGACACGGCGGACCTGGTGACCAAGCGGTGGAGGGAGTACGGCCTGTGAGTGCGACGACGCCGGACCTTTTCGAGTCCGAGCCCCGGCCCGACAGCAAAGTTCGGGCCTTCCTGCGGCTGGTGATGATCGAGCACTCGGTCTTCGCGCTGCCCTTCGCCTACATCGCGGCGCTGACCGCGATGTTCCGCAAGGACGGCAGCGTGCACTGGGGCAAGCTGCTGCTCGTCACCGTCGCCATGGTGGGACTGCGGACCTTCGCGATGGCCTGCAACCGGATCATCGACCGGGAGATCGACGCCCGCAACCCGCGCACCGCCAAACGCGAACTGGTCACCGGCGCGCTGTCGGTGCGCTCGGCGTGGACCGGCGCTCTGGTCGCCGTGGTGGTCTTCCTGGGCGCCGCCGCGCTGCTCAACCCGCTGTGCCTGGCGCTCGCGCCGGTCGCGGTGGTGCCGATGGTGGTCTACCCGTACGGGAAGCGGTTCACCGACTTCCCGCACGCGATCCTGGGGCTCGCGCAGGCGATGGGGCCGATCGGCGCGTGGATCGCGGTGACCGGCTCCTGGGCCTGGCAGCCGGTGATCCTCGGCCTCGCGGTGGGGGTGTGGATCGGCGGCTTCGACCTGATCTTCGGCAGCCAGGACGTGGCCGCCGACCGGGCGCACGGCGTGAAGTCGGTGCCGGCCCGCTTCGGGGTGCCGGCCGCGCTCTACGGGGCCAGGGCCTGCCACCTGGTCACCACGGCGCTGCTCGCCTGGTACGGGGCCGCCACCCACGCCGGGGCCTTCTGGTGGGTGGGCCTGGCGATCGTGGGCTGCGCTTTCCTCTACGAGCACTCGATCGTCAAGCCGCACGACCTGAGCCGGCTGAACCGGGCGTTCTTCACGGTGAACGGCGTGATCGGCATCACGCTGTTCTTCTTCGCGCTGTTCGACCTGATGGCGCGCGGCCTCGGCGTCTGAGGCCGGGCCGCGCGCGGCGGTCAGCCGGTCAGCTGCCGACGACGTTCGTGTCGCCGCTGATCGCGTTGGCCGCGTCGTCCGACGAGCTGAACAGCGAGCCCAGGTCAGGCATCGAGGTGCCGGAGCCGCTGCTGGTGTCGCTGCCGGAGTCGTTGAACATGCCCGACATCGCCAGGCCGACCAGGTCCTGCGGGTTGAGCTGCTTGGCGCCGGACGGGGCCGACACCGGGTCGGCGTCGCTGTCGAAGGACAGCACCAGCGGCACCTTGACCCCCTTGGAGCCGGTGTCGAGCTGCGAGACGTCGAAGCTGATCGCCGACAGCTTGCCGCCCTTGAGCGCCAGGTCGATCGAGACGTTGCGGTTGGGGATGTCCTGGTACGTCTTGGGGTCGGTCAGGCTCTTCACCTTGTCGCCCCCGCCGCCGGGCAGGTCCTTGACCAGCGGGGTGATGCTGCCGAGTACGTCCTTGGTCAGCTGGCGGGCCGGCGCGGTGACGGTGAGGTGGTCGGCGCCGCCGTGGTTGCCGGTGTCGGTCACCTTGGCGTCGCGCTGCAGCGCCTTCTCCAGCGCGGTGATCACCTGGCGCTGGGTCGCCGGGTCGATCGCCTTGGGGTCGGTCAGGTCGGGGATCGAGTCCGTGCCCGTACCGGTGCCGCCCGCCTTGTCCAGGTTCTTCAGCATGCTGCTGGCGAAGTCGCCGAACGCCTTGGGGTCGATGCTCACCCACTGGCCCTTGAGCGCGGCCTTCACCGAGGCGAGCGAGGACGGCAGCTGGTCGACCTTGGCGAGGAGCTGGTTGAGGTCGGCGACGTCGGAGCTGTGGGAGTCACCGGTGTCGAACGACGTGGTCAGCGCCTTGAGGTCGGCGCGCACGTAGAGCTTCTGGTCCACCGAGCGGACCTCGATCAGGTCCTGCTTGCCGTCGCTCCCGCCGTCGATCCGCAGGCCGACCGACGTGCCCTTGTCGTCACCCTTGATGTTCGCGAACGCCTTGTCGGAGCTGGCCGACAGGGACACCTTCAGCGACGCGAGCAGCTTGGCGTCGGCCAGGGTGAAGTCGTCGTCGCCGCCCCCCGACGCCGTGTAGATCTGCTGCCCGGTGGCGTCGATGTGCAGGCCGAGGGTGAGCGACTTCTGGTCGCTGAGCTTGTCGAAGGCGCTCTTGACCTTGCCCTCGGGGGTCGTCGGCGTGTTCGTTCCGCAGGCGGCGGAACCGGCGGCTATCACGGCCACCACTCCGGCGGCGGCGAGGCCCTTGCGCATGGTGTTGATGACGAACTCCTTGGACGCGGGACGCTTGGTCGCTGCGAAGAGAAAGAGAAGGTGACCGGCTCAGAGAAGCCGCCGCTAACAGGGACAGGGATCCAGGGTAGTTGGTTGCTGTGACAGACCTGTGGGCCCGATCACGTCCGGGCACGGGCACCGCCGGTCGGCAGCGCTAGCCGGCGGCGACCGAGCGCTCGCGGAACAGGAACGCCGCCGCGACCCCGCCGATCAGCCCGAACAGGTGGCCCTGCCAGGACACCCCGGTCGCGTTCGGCAGCACGCCCCACAGGATCGAGCCGTACAGCGCGCCGACCACCAGGCCGATGACGACGTCCAGCGCCCGCCGGTCCACGAAGCCGCGCACCAGCAGATAGCCGAACAGCCCGAAGATCAGCCCGGAGGCGCCCGCGGTGTTGGTGTGCGCGGGGGCGACCAGCCACACCCCGAGGCCGCCGATCACGATGATGGTGAACGCCACGGCCAGGTAGCGGCCTATCCCGCGCAGCGCGGCTATGAAGCCGAGCACGAGCAGCGGCAGCGTGTTGGAGGCCACGTGCCCGAACCCGAAGTGGGTGAACGCGGACGGCACGATGTCGAGCAGCTCGGCGGGCTTGCGCGGGACGATGCCGAACGTGTCGAGCGCGTGGCCGGACAGCGAGTCCACCGCTTCGAGCAGCCACAGCAGCGCCACCCAGCCGATCATCAGCACGGCCGCGGCGATCACCCGGCTGCCCCCGCGCAGCGGCGCCAGCGCCCGGTCGACCACGCCCGCGCGCGGGCGCCCGGTGCGGCCCTGCGGCCGTCCCGTCCTCGTCCCGTCAGTCATCGGTCCGTACGTCATCGAAGCCCCCTAGCCCCCGGCCTCCACCGCATCCCTCCTGCAGTGTCCTCCGACCAGCACAACGCCCGCCAGACCCCGCCCGGTTCCCGGCCGCCGCCGACCACCTCGAATGGAGCAACGGCCGCCGGTTAGGCTCGACGGCATGGAGGACAGCAGGCGGGTGCCGTGGGTCGTGGGCGTGTCCGGGGCGTCCGGCACACCGTTCGCGGCGGCGGTCCTGCGCGCCCTGCTGGACGCCGGCGAGGCCGTGGACCTGGTGGTCAGCCGGGCCGCCCGGCTCACCCTGCTGGACGAGACCGGCGCGCCTTTCCGTGACGCGCACTGGCGGGACGACCTGGCCCGCTGGCTGGCCCGCGGCGCCGACGGCAAACCGGACACGTTCAGCGCCGAGGCCCACCCCTCCGCCGCCCACCCCCCTGCCGCCCAGCCCTCCGCCGCCCGAGCCGGGGCCGCCGGCCTGTCCGCCGTCCGGTACTGGCCGGCCGGCGACCTGGCCGCCGGGCCGTCCTCGGGCTCGTACCCGGTCAAGGGCATGCTGATCGTGCCCGCGAGCACCGCGTGCGTGGCCGGCGTGGCGCTCGGCCTGTCCAAGGACCTGCTGCAACGCGCCGCGAGCGTCACCCTCAAGGAGCGCCGCCCGCTGGTGGTCGCCGTCCGGGAGACCCCGCTCAGTGGTCAGACGCTGCGGCACCTGGTGACCCTCGACGACGCCGGCGCCGTCGTCCTGCCCGCGTCGCCCGCCTTCTACGCGGGCGCCACGCACATCCAGGACCTGGTGGACTTCGTGGCCGGCCGGGTCCTGGACGCCGCCGGCGTCCCGCACGGCCTGTACCACCGCTGGTCGGGGCGGCTCGGCGCGCTCGCGGACGGCGTTCCGGCGGCCGAAGAGCAGCCCGAAGTCCAGTCCGAAGTCCAGCCCGAAGCGCACCCGGAAGACTAGATGCGCAGGGCACGGCCCGGTCAATGCCTTAGATTCTTGTCCTGACAGCGCAGTCGCGGCACGAACGGGAGGGTCCATTCTGATGGACGCGGTGGACAGGCAGCTCATCCAGGCATTGCGCGAGAACGGCCGGGCGTCCTATGCGGAGCTTGGCCGGCTGGTCGGCCTGTCAGGACCGAGCGTCACCGACCGCATCAACCGCCTCGAACAGGCCGGCGTGATCACCGGCTACCGCGCCACCGTCGCGCCCGCTGCCCTCGGCCTCGGCGTCACCGCACTGGTCGGCCTCCAGTTGTCGGACGCCGCCGACCACGAGGAGGTGGCCAGGCGGCTGCGCGACCTGGAGGAGATCGAGGACTGCTGGTTCATCGCCGGCGACGACTCGTACATGCTCAAGGTCAGGGTCGAGAACGTGGACGGCCTCGAACACACCATCCGCCGGCTGTCCGGCACCAAGGGCGTGGCCCGCACCCGTACCACGATCGTGCTGTCGACCAAGTGGGAGAACCGGGTCGGCGTCCTGCCCGAGGAGTGACGGCGTACTGTCGAACCGATCGACCTGTCATGAGGAGGACGCATGGACGCTGGGCTCAAGCGCGAGCTGGAGGAGAAGGTCTACGCCGGTGAGCGGCTGACCCGTGAGGACGGCGTCGCCCTCTACGAGTCGGACGACCTGGCCTGGCTGGGCGGCCTCGCCCACCACGTGCGGACCCGGATGAACGGCGACGTCGTCCACTTCAACGTCAACCGGCACCTCAACATGACGAACGTGTGCACCGCGTCGTGCGCCTACTGCTCGTTCCAGCGCAAGCCGGGCGAGAAGGACGCGTACACGATGCGGATCGAGGAGGCCGTGCGGCTGGCCAAGGCGATGGAGGCCGACAGCCTCACCGAGCTGCACATCGTCAACGGCCTGCACCCGACGCTGCCGTGGCGCTACTACCCGCGCTCGCTGAAGGCGCTCAAGGAAGCGCTGCCGGAGGTCTCGCTGAAGGCGTTCACCGCCACCGAGATCCACCACTTCGAGACCATCTCCGGCCTGTCGGCGTCGGAGATCCTGGACGAGCTGATCGACGCGGGCCTGGAGTCGCTGACCGGCGGCGGCGCGGAGATCTTCGACTGGGAGGTCAGGCAGCACATCGTGGACCACCGCACGCACTGGGAGGACTGGTCCAGGATCCACCGGCTGGCGCACGAGAAGGGCCTCAAGACGCCCTGCACGATGCTCTACGGCCACATCGAGGAGCCCCGGCACCGGGTGGACCACGTCCTGCGGCTGCGCGAGCTCCAGGACGAGACCGGCGGCTTCCAGGTCTTCATCCCGCTGCGCTACCAGCACGACTTCGTGGACATGAAGGACGGCAAGATCCGCAACACCCTCCAGGCGCGGACGACGATGGCGTCCGGCGCGGAGGCGCTGAAGACCTTCGCGGTGTCCCGGCTGTTGTTCGACAACGTGCCGCACGTCAAGGTGTTCTGGGTGATGCACGGCCTGTCCACCGCGCAGCTGGCGCTCAACCACGGCGCCGACGACATGGACGGCTCGGTGGTCGAGTACAAGATCACCCACGACGCGGACGACTACGGCACGCCCAACAAGCTGACCAGGGACGACATCCTGGATCTGATCCGCGACGCGGGCTTCCGCCCGGTGGAGCGGAACACGCGGTACGAGATCATCCGGGAGTACCCGGGGCCGGACGGTGAGCGGCGGGAGTCGCCGCAGCCGATGCGGATCTGAGTTCTTCTCGTCCCGGCCGCCGCCGGTGTGAGGACGGACACTGCGGGCTCGTCATCGTAATGGCTAGTCTTGGCCTATGGCTCTTACCTGTCAGCTGGACCCGGCGATCGACGAAGCGCTCACGGAAGGCATCCTCGCGCTCTGGACGGACGTCTCCAACGCGGGCGGGGCCGTCGGCTTCGTGCCGCCGGTCGGCCCGGCCGACGTCCGGCCCGACCTGGACCACGCGCTCAGCGAGCTCGCCGCCGGACGGCGGCGGTTGCTGGTCGGCTACGACGAGGACGGGCGGGTCGCCGCCACCGCCTTCCTGGCGTACAAC
This sequence comes from Streptomyces sp. CA-111067, assembly GCF_050956065.1. NCBI lineage: Bacteria > Bacillati > Actinomycetota > Actinomycetes > Kitasatosporales > Streptomycetaceae > Streptomyces > Streptomyces sp. CA-111067. Next base: position 5,405,454 of record NZ_CP192103.1, read on the forward strand.
AGCCACCGGCTGATGACCCACTGGGTCTGGCTGTACACGCTCATGGTGCACCCGGACCACCAGGGCAAGGGGTACGGCCGCTCCCTGATGGCCGCCGTCGAGCAGGCCGCCCGCGGCTTCCACGGCGTCGAGGCGATCCGGCTGACCTGCCGGGGCGGCACCGGCGTCGACGTCTTCTACGGTGCCTGCGGGTACAAGGAGGTCGGGCGGGTGCCGGACGCGATCCGGGTGGCGCCCGGTGACGACCGGGACGACATCATGATGCTGCTCACGCTCTGAGCGCGGCCCCAGGCCGGTGGCCCGGGTTCGCCGGGGGCGCCCTGATGATCCAGATCTGGGCGTGCTTCACTGGATCCATGTTCCGTTACACCGCAATGCGCTTCGGCCTCATCGTCGTGAGCTTCGGCGTGATCTGGGGCCTGGTCGAGCTGCACATCCTGCCGGCCGGGCTGGGCCGGTCGAACTACCTGTGGGTCGGGCTGCTCGCGCTGATCGTGTCCGCCCCGCTGAGCTGGGTGCTGCTGCGCGGCGTCCGCGAGAAGGCCGCGCTCACCGTGTCCGAGCGGGTGGAGCGGACCCGCCGCAACATGGTCGCCGCGGCGGGCAACGAGGACGAGGCGGACGACGCGGCGCGCGCCGTGGCCGCGCGCGAGGCCTCCACCCGGGACGCGTCCACGCGTGAGGGCGAGCCGCACACCGCCTGAGCGAACGGGCCCCCGGCCCGTACCCTTACCTACGGGTAACGCGTCCGCGCGCTGCCCGCGAGTGGTTCGAGGGGACGGGGTGAGGTCGATGGGGGTCCAGGGCAAGCGGGTGCCGCGCGCGGTACGGGAGCAGCAGATGCTGGACGCGGCAGTGGCGATCTTCGCGCGGCGCGGCTACCGGGCCGCCTCGATGGACGAGATCGCGGTGGCCGCGGGCGTCAGCAAACCCCTCGTGTACCTCTACCTCAACTCCAAGGACGACCTGTTCACCGCGTGCATCCGGCGCGAGGCGGATGCGCTCAAGGCGGCGGTGCGGGCGTCGGTCGAGCGGGGCGCGCCCGCGGACCGGCAGCTGTGGAGCGGGCTGCTCGGCTTCTTCGAGCACACCGCGGCCCACCCCGACGGCTGGACGGTCCTGTACAGCCAGGCCCGTACGGTCGGCGAGCCGTTCGCCGACGAGGTGGCGGCGATGCGCGCGGAGATCGTCGCCTTCGTCACCGAACTGATCGGCGCGGCGGCGCTTGCCGCCCGGGCGGACTGCCCGGCCGAGCTGGCCGAGCGCGAAGTGGCCGCGCTGGCGCACGCGTTGGTGGGCGCGGCGGAGTCGCTGGCGGGGTGGGGGTCGCGCGGCGCGGCCGACGGCCGGCAGTCGGGCAAGGAACTCGCGGCGACACTGATGAACTTCGCCTGGGCGGGCCTGGACAACCTGATGAACGGCCGCCGGTGGGAGCGGCATCCGGCGTGACGCCGTGAGGCGTGGGTGCGACGCGGTGAGGTGTCGGTGCGACGCGCGGGGCCCCCGATCGACGGTGCCGGGCCCGTCCGCGCGAGGATGGGCCGGGTGACCACACACGTGACGACATCGGACGACACCGCGAGGGCCGCCACCCACCACGCCCTGTCCACCGCGCTGGCCCTGTACAGCGACCGCGACCTGCGCGCGATGATCGACGCCGCGCCCGCGTTCGCGCCGAGCATCGGCGGCAAGACGGCGGTGCTCGACATCGACGGGTCGCCGGTCTTCGTCAAGACGGTCCCGCTCAGCGATCCGGAACGGGAGCCCGCCAACTCCCGTTCCACGGCGAACGTGTTCGGGCTGCCGACCTACTGCCAGTACGGCCTGGCGCCGAGCCCCGGCGCCGTGGCCTGGCGGGAGCTGGCCGTGCACACCATGACGACGGACTGGGTGCTCGCGGGGGCCTACGGCGGGTTCCCGCTGACCCACCACTGGCGGGTGCTGCCCGAGACCGACCTCGTGGTGCCCGACGAACTCGCCGACGTGGACAAGGTCGTCGCCTTCTGGGGCGGCGACACGCACGGCCCGCAGGTGCGGCGGCGGATCGAGGCGCGGGCGACGGCCACCGCCGGGATCACGCTGTTCCTCGAGTACCTGCCGCAGAACCTGCACCAGTGGCTGAGCGCCCAGTTGGCGCTCGGCGAGGAGGCCGCCGAGGCGGCCCTGACCATGGTGGAACGGGAGTTGGCGGCCGGGATCGCGTTCATGAACGGCCACGGGCTGCTGCACTTCGACGCGCACCTGCAGAACATCATGACCGACGGCCACCGGCTGTTCTTCGCCGACTACGGCCTCGCGATCTCCGACCGCTTCGAACTGGCCCCGGACGAGGTCGAGTTCTTCCGCAGGCACGAGAGCTACGACCGGATGTACACGGCCTGGTTCCTGGTGATCTGGCTGGTCACCGAGCTGTACGGGCACACCGGCGCGGACCGCACGGCGTTCATCCGGGCCGTCGCCGAGGGCGAGCGCCCCACCGGGATCCCGCCGACGGCCGCGGCGATCCTGACCAGGAACGCGGGGTACGCGGTGGTGATGGGGGAGTTCGCCGACGCCATCCACTCGGGCGCGGTCCGCACCCCGTACCCGTTCTAACGCTGCTCGGGGATCCGGCCGCAGAGCAGGTTGCCGGGTTCTGCCGGGTTGTCGCTGATCCAGAACTGCCGCCACAGCAGGGTGAACTCGTCCCGGCTGAGGTGCCCGTCGCCGTTCAGGTCGAGCAGTTCGAAGACGCCCGCCATGTCCACGGGCTGCCCGTTCCAGGTCTCGACGAGCCTGCGGTGCTCCTCCCGGTCGATCCGGCCGTCCCCGTTGGAGTCCACGGCGTCGAAGATGGTGCCGGCGGTCGCGCTGACCTCGGCGACCATGGCGGGCAACTGGTCGACGAGCACGAGCAGTTCGTCCAGATCGACGGCCCCGTCCCCGTCCGCGTCCCCCGCGTCCAGGATGGCCGCCCACCACCCCATCATCAACGCCTCGACCCGCGCCCGCAGCTCCGTCCCGGCCTCGACCCCCGGCAGCCGCCCCCACCGCGCGACGGCCGCGGTGAAGTCCTCCTCCCGCAGATACCCGTCCCCGTCCCCGTCGAAGGCGTCGAACATCCCCTTGAGCTTCCCGACCTGAAACGCACTGGCCACAACCGCCCCCTCATCCCCGACCCGTACCACCCGCCGCCGCGACGTGACCGCGCTACGAAGCAGTAACCAGACACCAAGTAACTGTAGGCGCCCCCCACCTCCCTCCTCCACGAGCACACCTGCCCGAACCGTCACCCGTCCGGCGGGCGCCTTCACTCCTCCTGAGAGCCGAGTTCGGACGGGGGGAGGGTGGCCAGGGTGTGGAGGGCGGTGAGGAAGGCGGCGCGCTGGGGGGCCGGGAGGTGGCGGGTGAGGAGGTGGTTCTCGCGGGACTGGATCGCGGTCTGGGTGGCGTCGCGGGTGCGGCGGCCCTCGGGGGTCAGGGAGAGGAGGCGGACGCGGCGGTCGGCGGGGTCGGGGCGGCGGAGGAGGAGGCCGCGGGCTTCGAGGTCGTTCAGGACGTCGATGATCCGGGTCTTGTCCGCGCCGATCGACTCCGCGAGGGCGGCCTGCGAGCGGACCGGGTCCTCGTCGAGGCGCAGCAGGACGGCGTACGCCCACATGGTCAGGCCGTGCGCGCGCAGGATCGGCAGCTCCGCCGCCATCAGGGCGCGGCCGAGCGGGACGATCATCGCGGCCAGGTCGGGCCGGCGCTGTTCGGCTGCCATCGTCGGTGAACCTCCTTGGTACCTCCTTGACAGATGATAAGCGGAGGTAGATCGTAGGTATGTGCTTACTAATGTGGAACGCATCCGGACGTTGGACGCCAGAGCGGTCCGGCTCAGTATCGATGTGCTGCGGCAGGCGGAGCCGGCCGACCTCGGCAGGGACACGCCGTGTGCGGGGTGGGACCTGGCGGACCTGCTCGCGCACATGACCGTTCAGCACGAGGGGTTCGCGGCGGCGGCCCGGGGGGAGGGCGGTGACCTCGGGCGCTGGGCGGTGCGGCCGCTCGGCGCGGAGCCGTTCGCCGCGTACGAGGCGGCGGCCGGGGCGGTGGTCGCCGCGTTCGCCGCGGTGGAGGCGGAGGAACAGCCCTTCGTGCTGCCCGAGTTCACGACGGACCGGACGTTTCCCGCGGTCCAGGCGATCGGGTTCCACTTCCTCGACTACGTCGTCCACGCGTGGGACGTGGCCGCCACGCTCGGCGTGCCGTTCGCTCCCGACCAGGACCTTGTCGAGGCGGTCCTGCCGCTGGCGCTGTCCGTCCCCACCGGCCGCGCCCGCACCGTCCCCGGTGCGGCCTTCCGCCCGCCGCTCCCGCCGCCCCCCGGCGAGGACCCGCTTCCCGTGGTCCTGTCGGCGCTCGGGCGCGCCCCCCTGCACCACCCGCGGGGCCCGGCGCACTCTGCGGGGTGAACGTCGGCCGGACTGGCGGCACTTCGCCCGCCGGCCCGGGCGCAGCCGCTAATGTGGTCGGCGGAGCGCACCCTGTGACGAAGCGGAGGCACCCATGGCGGACCCGCCGGACGCCCAGGCCCAATGGGAGCGCCGCATCCAGGCACGCCTGGCCGATGGCGAAGCCGCGGCCCTGGGCGAGTTATACGACAGGTGCGCCCACCTGGTGCACTCGCTCGCCGTGCGGCTGCTCGTGGACGAGAAGGCGGCCCGGGAGCTCGTCACCGAGGTCTTCTCACACCTATGGCAGCACCCCGAGGCGTTCGACCCCGCGCGAGCCCCGCTCTCCGCCTGGCTCGCCGCCCAGACCCACGAGCGCGCCACCGCGCGGCTGAGCAGCGACGGCCACCGGGCCGGGGCCGACGTCGCACCGCCGCCACCCGAGAACCCCGAGAACCCCGAAAATCCCGCCGACCGCGCCGACCCCGACGACCGCGCCGAACCGTCCGCCTCCGCGCGGGCCGAGTCCGTCCTGAGCTCGATGCCGATCTCGCTGCGGGCCGCACTCCACCTCGCCTACGCCAGGAAGATGAACTACCGCCAGGTCGCAGCGGAGTTGGGCATCACCGACGACGAAGCCTGTCGCCGGCTGCGGCTGAGCCTCCAGCTGGTGGCCGCCGGAAGTGGTCTGCACAGGAGGGACGGACGATGAGTGACGACGACTACGGCCATTCCCGCCTGCAGTCGCTCCTCGGTGCCTGGGCACTGGGCAGTTGTTCCGACGCCGAGGCCCGGCGCCTCGACGAGCACGTCGCCGAGTGCGAGGCGTGCGCGAAGGAGGCGGACCAACTGCGCTCCGGCACCGACATGTTGACCCCACACCTGGTGATCGACCTGCCGCCCTCCCTCCGCGCCGAGGTGCTCGGCACCTGCCTCAGCGCCCGCGCGCCGCGGATCGCGGTGCCCGACTACGCCAAGCCCTACGACGCCGAGACGGCCCGACTCGACGTCCTGCTGCGCGACATGAACCGGAGCGAGTGGAACACCCCCGTCCAGCTGGAGTGGTTCGAGGGCGAGGAGTCCGCCAACCGGCAGACGTCGGTCGCCGGCGTCGTCGGCCATCTGCTCGCCGTGGACGGCATGGTGTCGGTCTCGCTCGGCCTGCCCGACCCGCTGAAGCGCGCCTCCGACGAGCCGATGGGTCCCGACGAGCGCACGGACGCGCTGTGGAGGCAGACCGGCCTCGAAGACGATCCGCGACCGGCCGCCGACGAGCGCCTCGCCGACGAACGACCGCCCGAGGACGGCCTGCACGGCACCTGGCGCGAGCAGGCGTACGAGCTGATCAGGACCTGCGCCTTCGGTGGCGGCGGGGTCGCCGACATCGGCGTGCCGTACGGCGAAGGCGTGGTGCTGCCGCTGCGACTCGCCCTCCTGGACCGGGCGTTCGAGACCTGGATCCACGCCACCGACATCGCCGACGCCGTCAACTACCCCTACCCGCCGCCCGTCCCCGAGCACCTGCGCACCCTGATCTCCGTCGCGATCCAGATGCTCCCCTCCATCCTGGCCGCCCGCCGCCAGGCCGGCCTGGCCTCACCGCCGCGCCCGATGACGGAACCGGGCGCGCCCGAGCGCAGCGTCCGCCTGGAGATCAAGGGCGAGAGCGGCGGCGACTGGTACCTGCCGGTCGACTCTCCGGACGGTCCGGCAGGGCCCGACAACTGCGTCAGCCATGTGGTGCTCCCCGAGGTCCAGTTCTGCCGGCTCGCCGCCGGCCACCTCCCGCCCCGCCAGGCGGCCGTCGGCCAGCAGGGCGATATGACGGCGATCGTGGAACTCCTGCACGCCATGGCGTCCATGAGCCGCCTCTAGGCCGGGTCCCCGCGCGGGCGGGGGCCCGTCACGTCAGGGTGCCGTGCAGGTGGACGGCACCCTGCTCCGAGCGCAGCTCGAACGTGGAGCCGTCCGACGCGTACGACACGTGGGACGGCAACCGCACCGGGCGGCGGAATTCCGCCGAGATCGCGCGCGTCGCACCGCCCTCCGCCGCGCACCGCGCCACCAGCCACATCCCGTGGGCGATCGGGCGCCGGTAGCCGAACAGCCGCGCTGTCAACGGGTAGAGGTGGATCGGGTTGTAGTCGCCCGACACCCGCGCGTGCCGCCGCCCCAGATCACCGGGCAGCCGCCACGACGCGACAACGGGCAACGGCTCCCCGGTCTCCGCATCCCCGGCCCGCGCATCCCCGGCCCGCGCGTCCCCGGTCTGTGTTTCCCCGGCCCGCGCGTCCCGAGTCGGCGCGCCCGGCGCTGGGTTCGCCCCGTGCCGGGCCAGATACGTGGAGCGGTCCGTCCACACCACCTCCCCGTCCAGCCGCGCCCGCGTCACGACCACCACCTCCGTGCCGCGCCGATGCGCCCGCAACTCCTCCGCGTGGACGGCGAGTTCGGGCCGGTCTGCGGCCGACAGCGACGTCGACGCCCGGATGTCGATCCCGGTGTGGATCAGCCCGGCCAGCGGCAGCGGAAAGTCCCGGGCCGCCATCAGCCGCGCGGCCAGCGGGAATCCGAGGATGTGCGGATACGTCAGCGGCACGTCGGGAGGCCCGCTCCCGACGGCCCCGGCCCCGCTCCCGACGGCCCCGGTCCCGCTCCCGACGGCCCCGGCCCCGGTCCCGCCGCCCCCGTAACCGCACACCTCCGCGTACGCCGCCATCCGCCGCGGATCGATCCGGACGTCCGCGGCGACCAGCCGCCGGTCGGGCAACCGCGCCCCGGCGGACGGCCGCTTGCCGATCCCGGTCAGCACGCCGTGGCCGAGCGTCAGCGCGAGCGCCACCTCAGGCCCCCAGCAGCGACTGGCCGCAGACCCGTACGACCTGCCCCGTCAGCCCGCCGGAGCCGGCCGCCGCCAGCCAGGCGACGGTCTCGGCGACGTCGGCGGGCTGGCCGCCCTGGCCGAGGGAGTTCATCCGGCGGCCCGCCTCGCGGATCAGGAACGGCACCGCGGCCGTCATCTTCGTCTCGATGAAACCGGGCGCGACCGCGTTGACGGTGATGCCGCGGTCCCGGGTGCGGGGCGCCGCGGCCAGGGCGCGGACGAAGCCGATCACGCCGGCTTTGGAGGCGGCGTAGTTGGTCTGGCCGGCGTTGCCCGCGATGCCGGCGATGGACGCGGTGGCGACGATCCGCGCGTGGTCGTTGAGGGTGCCGGACTTCAGCAGGTGGTCGGTGGTGCGCAGCACGCTCGCGAGGTTGACGTCGAGGACGGTTTCCCAGCGGTCGGCGGCCATGTTGGCGAGCCGGCGGTCGCGGGTGATGCCCGCGTTGTGGACGAGGACGTCGAGGCCGCGGGGGAGTGCGGCGGTGAGGCGTTCGCCGGCGTCCGGGGCGGTGATGTCCAGCGGGAGCGCGGTGCCGCCGAGCCGGGCGGCGACCGCGGCCAGCGCGTCGGCGGACTGCGGCACGTCGAGGCAGACGACGTGGGCCCCGTCCCTGGCGAGCGTCGCCGCCACCGCCTCGCCGATGCCGCGGGCCGCGCCGGTGACCAGCGCGGTGCGCGAACTCGCGGGCGGGGCGGGCTCGTTGGGGGCCACCTCGATCACCTGGCCGCTCACGTAAGCCGACTTGGGCGAGAGCAGGAAGGCGAGGACGGACTCGGGGTCCGCGCCCGGTGCCACCCGTACGAGCTGGACGGTGACGCCCCGGCCGGCCTCCTTGGCGAGCGAGCGGACGAAGCCCTCCAACGCCTGCTGGGCAGCGGCCTGTTGGGGGCCGTCGAGGTCAAGTGGCCTGCTGAGGACGACGATGCGGCCGCAGGTGGCCAGCGAGCGCATCAGCGGGTGCAGCGTGCGGTGCACTCCGGCCAGACCGGGGACGTCCGCGACGCCGGTCGCGTCGAGCACCACTGCGCCGTACGGGCTCCCGCCGGCCGGCGGCGGCTCGGCGCCCGCGGTCAGCCGCAGCACCGGCCCCTCCAGGTCGGGGCGGCCGGCCGACCAGCGCCGCAGCGGGGTGGGCTGCGGCAGGCCGATCCGCCGGGTGAGGAAGCGGCCCGGGGCCGTGCCGGTCAGACGGAGATAGCGATCGGCCATTGGCCTTCTCCTTACTCTGGAGTAAGTTTACCGGCGGTAAGGCTACTGGGCGGTCACCACTCCGGCCAAGAGACCGCCGGTGGGAGTGGTGACCGGTGCGCCCGGTGCGCCCGGTGCGCGCGGCGCGCCCGGTGCGCGCGGCGCGCCGGGGCCGCCGGGTGACGCCGGCCGCGCCACCGGCGAGAACGCCGACCGAACAGCCGACGGATCAGCCAACCGATCAGTCAATGGATCAGCCAACGGATCGAGGGAGTTCGCATGCAGAGCGTCCGCCGCGTCGCCGTCGTCGCGGGCAACCGCATCCCCTTCGCCCGCTCCGACAGCCGCTACGCCACCGCGTCCAACCAGCAGATGCTCACCGCCGCGCTCGACGGGCTCGCCGAACGCACCGGGCTCGGCGGCGAACAAGGCGGCGGGGTGGGGGAGTTCGTGGCCGGGGCGGTGCTCAAGCACAGCCGCGACTTCAACCTCGCGCGGGAGACCGTGCTCGGCAGCGTGCTGCCGTCCGACACCCCCGCGTACGACATCCAGCAGGCGTGCGGGACCGGGCTTCAGGCCGTCTTCGCCGTCGCGAGCAAGATCGCCCTCGGCGTGATCGACAGCGGCATCGCGGGCGGCGCCGACACCACCAGCGACGCGCCGCTCGCCGTCAACGACGAGCTGCGCCGGATCCTGCTGCGCACCCGGCGCGCCAAGTCCGCCGCGGCGCGGGCCCGTTCACTGGCCGCGGTACGTCCACGGCACCTCGTCCCCGACATCCCGCGCAACGCGGAACCGCGCACCGGCCTGTCGATGGGCGAGCACGCCGCGCTCACCGCCGCGCGCTGGGGCATCACCCGCCAGGCGCAGGACGAACTCGCCGCCGCCAGCCACCAGCGGCTCGCCGCGGCCTACGACCGGGGGTTCTTCGAGCCGCTGGTCACCCCGTACCGGGGCCTCGACCGCGACGAGAACCTGCGGCCCGGCTCGACGGTGGAGAAGCTGGCGCGGCTGCGGCCCGTTTACGGCGGGCCCGACGGCACGATGACGGCCGGCAACTCCACGCCTCTGACGGACGGCGCGGCGGTGGTGCTTCTCGCGAGCGAGGAGTGGGCGGAGCGGCGCGGGCTCGAACCCCTGGCGTTCCTCACCGCGTACGAGACGGCGGCGGTCGACTTCGCCGGCGGGGAGGAGGGGTTGCTGATGGCACCGGCGTACGCGGTGCCGCGGATGCTGCGGCGGGCGGAGCTGGGGTTGGGGGATTTCGACTTCTACGAGATTCATGAGGCGTTCGCGTCGCAGGTGCTGGCGACGCTTGCCGCTTGGGAGGACAAGGGGTATTGCACGGAGCGGCTCGGTTTGAGCGGGCCGTTCGGGGGCGTGGACCGGTCCCGGCTCAACGTGGCGGGTTCGTCGCTGGCGACGGGCCACCCGTTCGCCGCGACGGGAGCGCGGATCGTCGCCACGCTGGCGACGCTCCTCGCCGAGCGGGACGCTCCCGGACGCGGCCTGATCTCCGTCTGCGCGGCGGGCGGCCAGGGCGTCACCGCGATCCTGGAACGTCCGTAACGGTGGCCCCTACGGCGTCCCGCCGCCCCCGCGGCGGAGACCCGCAAACCCCGGCCGCAACCGCGGCGGAGACCCGCGACACCCCGGCCGCGGCCGGGGGAACGGAAACGGAACGAAACTCCCAGGAGGCGTTGATGGCGCAGGTTCAAGCACCGGGCCCCGCGGGCACCGGGGCGAGTGGTGGGCCGGAGATCAGGCGGGATGCTGACGGGCGGGTGGTCGAAGCGGGGAGTGCCGCGCTCGTCGAACCCCCTGCGGGAGGCAGCCTCGCCGACATACCGTTCGCCAACGGCGCCGAAGCCCCGCACGACGTCGTCCTCAGCCGGAAGGACGAGCAGACCGGGCGCTGGCAGGACGTCACCGCCGCCGCGTTCCAGCAGGAGATCCTCGCCGTCGCCAAGGGGCTGATCGCGGCCGGGCTGAAGCCGGGGGACCGGTTGGCGATCATGGCCAGGACGTCGTACGCCTGGACGCTGATGGACTTCGCGGGGTGGGCCGCCGGGCTGATCACCGTGCCGATCTACCCGACCTCGTCCGCCTCGCAGGCCCGCTGGATCCTGGCGGACTCCGGGGCGGCCGGCTGCGTCGTGGAGAACGTCGGGCAGGCCCGGATGATCAGCGGCGAGCGGCGGGACCTGCCGGAGCTGCGCGAGTTGTGGCAGCTCGACGCGGGCGCGATCGGGCAGCTCGGCCTGGAGGGCCGCACCCTGCCGGACGCGCTGGTCGTCGGGCGGCGGGCCGCGCTCGGCCCGGACAGCGTCGCCACCGTGATCTACACCTCAGGTACCACCGGCCGCCCCAAGGGCTGCGTGCTGACGCACGGCAACTTCTTCGCCGAGGTGGACAACGCCACCGAGCTGCTGCACCCGGTGTTCAAGTCCGTCAGCACCGAGCCCGCCTCGACCCTCCTCTTCCTGCCCCTCTCCCACGTCTTCGGCCGGATGGTCGCCGTCGGCTGCCTGCGGGCCCGGGTGCGGCTCGGCCACGCGCCGAGCATCGCCACCGACGACCTGCTCGCCGACCTGGCCGGCTTCCAGCCGACGTTCCTGCTGGCCATCCCCTACGTCCTGGAGAAGGTCTACAACACCGGCCGCGCGACGGCGGAGAAGATCGGCCGGGCCTCGTCCTTCGACCGCGCCGCCGCCATCGCCCGCCGGTACGGTGACGCGCTGGTCGCCCGCCAGTCGGGTACCGGCCCGGGTCCGTCGCTCGGACTACGACTGGCGCACGCGCTGTACGACCCGCTGGTCTACCGGCGGATCAGGGCCGCGCTCGGCGGCAAGGTGCGGTACGCGATCTGCGGCGGCTCACCGCTCGGGCGGCGGATGGCCGCGTTCTACGCCGGCGCCGGGGTGATGGTCTTCGAGGGCTACGGCCTGACGGAGACGACGGCCGCCGCCACCGTCACCCCGCCGCTGCGCCCGAAGCTCGGCACCGTCGGACGGCCGCTGCCCGGCACGGCGGTACGGATCGCGGCCGACGGCGAGGTGCTGCTGCGCGGCGGCCAGGTCTTCGCCGGGTACTGGAACGACCCGGGGAGCCTGCCCCCGCCCGACGGCTGGTTCCGCACCGGCGACATCGGCGAGCTGGACGCCGACGGCTATCTGACGATCACCGGCCGCAAGAAGGAGATCCTGATCACCGCGGGCGGCAAGAACGTCGCCCCGGCGCCGCTGGAGGACCGGCTGCGGGCGCACCCGCTGGTCGGCCAGTGCATGGTGCTCGGCGACAACCGGTCGTACGTCGCCGCGCTGATCACCCTGGAGGCTGACGGCATCGAGCACTGGCGGCGCATGCACCACAAGGAGGGGCTGCGGACGGCGGAGCTGGTGGACGATCCGGAGCTGCTGGCCGAGTTGCAGAAGGCGGTGGACGAGGCCAACTCGTCCGTCTCGCAGCCGGAGTCGATCCGCAGGTTCCGGGTGCTGCCGGTGGAGTTCACCGAGGAGGGCGGGCACCTCACGCCGTCGATGAAGCTGCGCAGGGCCGCGGTCGCGGCGGACTTCGCGGCGGAGATCGAGGAGCTGTACCGCAGGCACCGCTGAGCGGCCGGCTGGCCGGCCGGTGCGCGACGACAGGCGGCAGACAAGAGGCAGGGGCCCCACACACCTGGTGCGGGGCCCCTTGATACTGCAGGTTCCAGGCCGCGAGGGCCTGCCTACCCGGACTAGTGGTTACTAGCTCGGGGTGACGTTCTCGGCCTGCGGGCCCTTCGGACCCTGAGTGACGTCGAAGGTCACCGGCTGGTTCTCCTCGAGGGAGCGGAAGCCGGAGGCGTTGATCGCGGAGTAGTGAACGAAGACATCCGGGCCGCCGCCGTCCTGGGCGATGAAGCCGAAGCCCTTTTCAGCGTTGAACCACTTCACGGTTCCGGTAGCCATAAAGCCCTCCTTGGGCCCAAAGGGTTGCCCTGCTCCAGAACCTGCAAGAAGTCTGAAAACTACAAAAGCCTGCGGGTTACATGCTCCGCAGGCTCTGTACTGCAAGGGAAACCAAACTGCAACTTGCGGCTGAGCCTAGCATGGGGGGTCTGGAGGGCGGAAGAGCCTCAAGATCAGTTTTTCCGGCCGCCTCGGGAGCCCCCGGCGAGCCCTCGCGACGGCCCCCGTGAGGCCGCCGCGCGACACGTCTGCGGGGTCCCGCCGCGGCGCCGCCGTACACCAGGAGTAGCGTCCGGTATATGGACACATCCGCACCTGCCGACACCCGTGACCACACCGGGGGCGCGATCCGCCCGCGGGTCGGCCACATCCAGTTCCTCAACTGCGTGCCTCTGTACTGGGGCCTGGCCAGAACCGGTGCGCTGCTCGACCTGGAGCTGACCAAGGACACCCCGGAGAAGCTCAGCGAGCAGCTCGTCGACGGTCAACTCGACATCGGCCCCGTCACCCTCATGGAGTACCTCAAGCACGCGGACGAGCTCGTCGCGCTGCCCGACATCGCCGTCGGCTGCGACGGCCCGGTGATGTCCTGCGTGATCGTCAGCCAGCTGCCGCTGGACCGGCTGGACGGCGAGCGGGTCGCGCTCGGCTCCACCAGCCGGACGTCGGTGCGGCTGGCCGAGCTGCTGCTCAGCGAGCGGTACGGGGTCAGCCCGGACTACTACCGCTGCCCGCCGGACCTGTCGCTGATGATGCAGGAGGCGTCCGCCGCGGTGCTGATCGGCGACGCCGCACTGCGCGCCAACCTGCACGACGGCCCGCGCCTCGGCCTTGAGGTGCACGACCTCGGCCAGATGTGGAAGGACTGGACGGGCCTCCCGTTCGTCTTCGCGATCTGGGCCGCCCGCCGCGACTACCTGGCGTCCAGCCCGGAAGCCGTACACGCGGTGCACCAGGCGTTCCTCGCGTCCCGCGACCTGTCCCTCGAAGAGGTGCACAAGGTCGCGGAACAGGCCGCGCGCTGGGAGTCCTTCGACGCGGACGTGCTGCGCCGCTACTTCACGACGCTCGATTTCTCCCTGGGCGCCGACCAGCTCTCCGGCATCGCCGAGTTCTCCCGCCGCGTCGGCTTCCCCCCGGACAAGCGGGTCGAGCTCCTCCCGGCCCGCTGAACGAACGCCGTTCTCGGCCCGCGAGGGCCGGGTTCCAGCCAGATCCTGCGAAGGGGCCCTGCTGAGCCGGCGTCACCGTACGATGACGCGCTCGGCATGGTCACACGGACGACGGTGACACCGGGGCCACGAAGACGTCGTGGCCGACAAGACCAACGATCGGCGCGGTCGCTCACTCACCTGAGCGTCACGTCACTGTCTGTCGGGTACTGACCCGTCCTCCCCTGGCGGGTGTGCGGTGCGTCTCGCCGTGCCGCACGCCTGCCACCGTCGCTTGGATCAGCATGCCCGTGCAATTCTCCGCCTGTACCTTCGGCTACCGGCGCCGTCAACGCGTCATCGAGCGGCTGGACTTCGACGTGCCCGCCGGGCGGACTGTGCTTCTGGGGCCGAACGGCGCCGGGAAGAGCACGCTGCTCGGGCTGGCCGCCTCGGCGCTGGCACCCCGGGACGGGGACGTCGTCTACGCAGGGATGTCCACCGCGGACCGTGGGGCGGTGGGCGACTACCGGCGGCGGGTGGCCTGGATGCCGCAGCAGCTCGCCTGGGTGCGCGGCCTCACCGTCCGGGACCAGGTGGCCTACGTGGGCTGGCTGAAGGGCATGAGCCGGTCCGACGCCTGGGAGCGGGCCCTCGAAGCCCTGCGCCAGGTGGAGTTGGCCGACCGCGCGGACGAACGGATCGGCCGGCTGTCCGGCGGCCAGCAGCGCCGGGTCGGCGTCGCCCAGTCGCTGGTGCACGGCGCGGAACTGCTACTCCTCGACGAGCCGACGGCGGGCATGGACCCCCGGCAGCGGCGGGTCTTCCACGACGTGCTCGGCAACCTCGGGCGGTCGGTGCACGTCGTCCTCTCGACCCACGACACCGCGGACCTGGACACCACCTACGACAACGTCGTCGTCCTGGTGAGCGGGAAGGTCGTCTACAGCGGCGAGGTGCGGGACTTCCTGGCGCACGCCGCGGCCGGCACAGCTCCGGGGCGGACGGCGGACGCCGCCTACCACGCGCTCACCGAGACGGGGACCGCGTGGGCTTTCTGACCGCCCTGCGCCGCTCGCCGGTGATCTGGCTGGCGGCCCCCGTGCTCGTGGTCGCCTTCCTCTTCGCCGGCGGCGCCGCCGACTACCAGGGCAGCCACTTTGGCGGATACACCGTCTTCTGGACCTGCCGGGCCGCGCTCGGCGTCACCGGCGGCCTGGCCGCCCTGGCGGCCTGGGAGGCCGGCCGGCTGCGTGCCGGTGCGGTGTGGCGGCTGGCTCCCGGCCGCGGCCGCTACCGGATCGGGGCCGACGCGCTGCGGCCGGTGCTGGCGCTGGCTCTCGCCGCCGACGCGGCGGCACTGGCCAACGCCGCGCGCCTGGTGGGCGCGGGCCCCCGGACCGAGGACGCCGCCGCCGCGGCGGTCGTGCTGGTCGTGCAGGGCGGCCTCATCGTCGCCGGCTTCGGCCTGGGCACCGTGCTGCCGCGCGCCGTCGCACCACCCGCGGCACTCATCGGGGTCACGCTCTGGCTCGCCGTGCCGGCGACGCTGGGCACGCCCTGGGTGCGCTACCTGAACGGGATGGTCAACGACGCCCCGACCGTCACCGACGACCTGGCCCCGCGCGTACTGGTGGCGCCGGTGCTGGTGGCCGGCGGAGTGATCGCCGCCGTGCTGCTGGCGTCCCTGCCGCTGCGCGGCCGGCTGCTGCGAGCGGGTGTCGCGGTCGCCTGCCTGGCCGCCGGGGCGGTCCCCGCGCAGGCGCTCGTGGCGGACTCCGGCTACGCCACGCCCATGGTTCCCCGCACCGGCGCCCAGCGGTGCCTGGGCGACGCGCCGCCGGTCTGCGTGCCCGAGGAACTGTCCGACACCCTGCCGCGGCTGCGCGGCGCGGCGGACCGGGCGCTGCCCAGGCTCGCGTCCGCCGGGGTGCCGAGGCCGGAACGCATCGCCTACGTCTCTCGCAACACGGACCTGGGCGCGAACAGTTGGCGGATCTACGTCCAGAGCCCGCTGTCGGCGGAGCAGGCGCTGGTGTCGGTCGCCACGGCCGTCGTGCCGGCGCCGCCGCGCTGCCCGGCGCTCCCGGACGACTACCCGCGGCCGGACCCGCGGCCGTTGACCGGCTGGCTGCTGCTCGTCGCCGGTGTGGACGCCCATGAGACCGCCGGACTGACCGGCGCGGCGGCGGCCCGCGACGCCTCACGAGTGCGGGCGCAGCCGGTGAGCGCGCAGCGCGGCTGGTTCCGCGCGGAGATGCGCGAACTGGGCAGCTGCGACCCCCGGGTGATGGGGACTTCGCCTCGATGACACCGCCCAGCGTGCTGATGAGCGCACTGCGCCCGTGGGCAGCGGTCCGACGTCCCTGGACCGTCCTGCTGGCGCTGGCCGCCTACGCCGGCCTGATGCTGGTGGTCAGGGAGGACGTGGCGAACGTGCCGTCCATCACGATGCAGGGCAGCGCCGGCGTCAAGGTGATGAACTTCCTGCCGCTGATCGTCTGCCTGGCCGTGCTGCACTGCCTGGACCGGCGGCTGGACGCAGCCGAGCGGACCGGGGTCCGGCCGGTCCTCGCGGCCGACCGGTGCCTGGTACTTGCCACCGCGGCGGTGGCGCTGGCGATCGGTGCGGCGATGTCCGCGCTGCTTGACATGGCAACGGCGCCGGCCGCGGGCCGCAATGTGGTGTTCCTCACCGGCCTCGCGCTGGCGGTCCGCGCCGCGGGCAGCACGTCCGTGGCCGGCTCGGTCACCGCCGGCTGGCTGTTCCTCACCGCGACCACCGGGCTGCGCGCCCCCGACCGCCCCTACCCCTGGGCGGTGCTGCTCCAGCCCGCGGCCGAACCCGTCGCCCTGGCGGCCACCGCCGGCGTGCTGGCGCTGGGCCTGGCGATGATGTCCCGCGGCCCGCACCGCGCGTGAGGCCGCGGCCCTCGCGTGCGGGCCACGCGCGGTCACCTCCGGCGGAGCCGGGGGGCTGGCGTAGGGTGATCAGGGCCGGGGCCGGCGTGGTCCGGGTGTGGGTATGACTGCTCCAGAAGGGACCGCCACGGTGACCTCTCCGAACTCCTCAGGAGCCCCGGCGACCGACATCGCAGCGGTGCTCGACCGCGCCGCCGCGGGCGGTCGGATCAGCCCGGAGGAAGCGCTCGTCCTGTACCGCGACGCGCCGCTGCACGCGCTGGGCAGCGCGGCCGACGCCGTACGCCGCCGGAGGTACGCGGGCACCGAGCACATCGCCACGTACATCATCGAGCGCAACATCAACTACACGAACGTGTGTGTCACCGCGTGCAAGTTCTGCGCGTTCTACGCGGCCCCCAAGGACACCGCCAAGGGCTGGAGCCGGGACCTCGACGACATCCTGCGGCGGTGCGCCGAGACCGTCGAACTGGGCGGCACCCAGATCATGTTCCAGGGCGGCCACCACCCGGACTACGGCGTCGAGTACTACGAGGAGCACTTCGCCGCGATCAAGGCGGCGTTCCCGCAGCTGGTGATCCACTCGCTCGGCGCGTCCGAGATCGAGCACATGTCGCGGATCTCCGGCGTCACCGCCGAGGAGGCGATCCGCCGGATCCACGCGGCCGGCCTCGACTCGTTCGCCGGCGCCGGCGCCGAACTGCTCCCGGAGCGGCCCCGCAAGGCCATCGCCCCGCTGAAGGAGTCCGGCGAGCGCTGGCTGGAGATCATGGAGACCGCGCACGGCCTGGGCGTGGAGTCCACGTCCACGATGCTGATGGGCACCGGCGAGACCAACGCGGAGCGGATCGAGCACCTGCGGATGATCCGCGACGTGCAGGACCGCACCGGCGGCTTCCGGGCCTTCATCCCGTACACGTACCAGCCGGAGAACAACCACCTCAAGGGCCAGACGCAGGCGACCCTGTTCGAGTACCTGCGGATGATCGCGATCGCCCGGCTGTTCCTCGACAACGTCGCGCACATCCAGGGCTCCTGGCTGACCACCGGCAAGGAGGTCGGCCAGCTGTCGCTGCACTACGGGGCGGACGACCTCGGCTCGGTGATGCTGGAGGAGAACGTGGTGTCGTCGGCCGGCGCCAAGCACCGCTCCAACCGGATGGAGCTGATCCACCTGATCCGTTCCGCCGGACGGGTGCCGGCGCAGCGCGCCACCACGTACGAGCACCTGATCGTGCACGACGATCCGGCGAACGACCCGGTCAACGACCATGTGGTCTCGCACCTGTCGTCCACCGCGATCGAGGGCGGCACCGCCCACCCGGAACTGAAGCTCCTCGAAGCCCGCTGACCGACGCCGCTACGACGATGCTCACGATGCACATCGCCCCGCTGCTCGCGCTGACCGCCGACGGCGAGGCGGTCCACGACGGCGCGGTGGTGGTGGACGGCGGCCGGGTGGTCGCACTCGGCCCGATGGACGAGCTGGCCGCCGCGCACCCCGAGGCGCGGGTACGGCGCTGGCGCGGCACGATCAGGCCCGGCGTGGTGGCCACCGGGGTCAGGGAACTGCTCCAGGACACCTACCACGGCGACCCGCGCGACCCGCAGCGCCCGCCGGACCAGGCGGAGTCGGTACGGCGCGGCATCCACGGGCTGCTCCAGCGCGGGGTGACCGGCGTGGTCGACGACCTCACCGACGCGGACGCGCGGGCCGCGATCGACCGCAGCGGGCTCGTACGGTACTGGCCCGGTGCCCCGACGCCCGGGCTCGCCGTCGGCGGGCGCGCCGACCTCGCGGTGTTCGACGGGCAGGGCGACTGCGTAGCGACGGTGCTCGCGGGCAAGCTGGTGCACCGGCGGTCGTAGTACCCGGCTCCTACTACGCTGGGGGCGTGACCCGAGCCTCGCTGGACAAGCAGCCGCACGAAGTCGCCTCGATGTTCGACGACGTGGCGGCGAAGTACGACCTCACCAATGACGTGCTGTCGCTGGGCCAGACCCGGCTGTGGCGCAAGGCCGTCGCGACGGCGCTCGACGTGCAGGCGGGCGAGCGGGTGCTTGACCTCGGGGCCGGTACGGGGACGTCGTCGCTGCCGTTCGCGGCGGCCGGGGCGACGGTCGTCCCGTGCGACTTCTCGCTCGGCATGCTGCGCGAGGGCAAGAAGCGGCACCCCGAACTCCCGCTCACGGCCGGCGACGCGACCCGGCTGCCGTTCGCCGACGGCGTGTTCGACGCAGTCACGATCTCCTTCGCGCTGCGCAACGTCCACGAGACGGATGCGGCGCTGCGGGAGATGCGGCGGGTGGTGCGGCCCGGGGGGCGGCTGGTGATCTGTGAGTTCAGCCAGCCGACGTACCGGCCGTTCCGGACCGTCTACACGGAGTACCTGATGCGGGCGCTGCCGCCGGTGGCGACGCGGGTGAGCAGCAATCCCGACGCGTACGTGTACCTGGCGGAGTCGATCAGGGCGTGGCCCGACCAGAAGGAACTGGCCGCCCGCCTCCAGTCCGCGGGCTGGACCTCCGTCGCCTGGCGCAACCTGACGGGCGGCGTGGTCGCTCTCCACCGCGCCACCCGGTCTGCGGCCCGCGCCTGAGGATGCCCCGCGAGCGGACCGCTTCTGCGCGAGCAGACCGCTTTTCAGGGGCGCGGGGAACTGCGCGACAAGCCAGCGACGGTGGCGCGCCTTACCACCGTCCCCAGAGGGGCAGTTGCTGTAGTTCCCCGCCCACCGGCCGGTGGGGGCTGAGCGCGCAGTTCCCCGCGCCCCTTGAAAAGCGGTCCGCTCACCGGTGCCCCGACGCGCACCTTCGGGGCGCGTCCGGCCGTGGGCGGCAAACCGGTACGCCCGGGTGCACGCAGGGGGAGACGGGTGCAGGCGCAGCCGCCTACGCTGCGGTGTTCGCGTGCAGCAACCGCACCCCACGTCCCGGAGTGAGCCATGCCCATGTGCCCCGCGTGCGGCACCCCGTCCGCCGACGAAGCCGCGCGCGTTTGCTCGCGTTGCGGCAGCCCGTATCCCGGGGGGCCCGGGGGGTTCGCCCGGCGGGTGCTGCTCGGGGACTGGGCGGGCGGGGCCCGGGTCGTCGGCGTGCCCGCGGCCGTCGTGCTCGTGGTCGCCGGGATGCTCGGGGCCGCGGCCGGGGGGAGCGCGCTGGATCCCGGGGGGACGGGGTGGTGGGCGCGGAGCCGGGCCGCGCTCGCGCTGCTGGTGCTCGGGTTCGGCG
Source organism: Streptomyces sp. CA-111067 (assembly GCF_050956065.1). Lineage (NCBI taxonomy): Bacteria > Bacillati > Actinomycetota > Actinomycetes > Kitasatosporales > Streptomycetaceae > Streptomyces > Streptomyces sp. CA-111067. Next base: position 5,425,199 of record NZ_CP192103.1, read on the forward strand.
GGCACCTGCGGATCGTCCAGCCGATGAGCGAGAACAGCGGCTTCGCGTCCGACGGCGGCCCCCTGCTCCTGACGGGGAACAGCACGTCCGGTCTCGCCCTCGTCCCGCTGACCGTCACCCTGTTCGGTATCGGCGCGCTGGTGCTCGGGCTCCGCGCGATGCGCCGCCGCCATCAGACGGGTCCCGAGGCGGCCGTCCGGGTCGCCGTCCTCGCGACCGCCGCGGCCACCGCCCTCGCGCTGCTCGGGCAGGTGAGCGTCCACGACGACCACGCCCACACCTCCGCCGGCCGGGTCGCCCTGTGGACGTTCCTGGTCTCCCTGGTCACGGCCCTCGCCGTGCTGCGCGGCCCGGGCCGCGCAGCGTGGCTCGCGGCCCGGCCGCAACTCGTCACCGCCTGGCGGGTGCTGCGCACCGCGCTGCTCGCGCTGGTGGCCACCGTGCTGTTCGCCGGCGTCGTCGTGTTCTTCGTCGCGCTCGACCACTACGACGAGTTGGGCGGCTGGGGCGTGATCGCGGCGCTCTTCGTCCTGCCCAATCTGGGCGTGAGCGGCCTGGCGCTCGGCTGGGGCGCGCCGGTGGACAGCAGCAGCGGGGGGTACGGCGGCCCGACGTACCACGACTCGTACGGCCTGACCGACCTCGGCGGCGTTGCCGACGGCTGGGCGGCGATCGGCGCGGTGGCCGGCGGCCTGCTGTGCGCGCTGCTGATCGGCGTGATCGCGGTGCGGCACTGCCGCGACCGGGCCGAGCAGTTCGGGGTCGCGGCGGCGTTCAGCGTGCTGCTCGTCGGGCTCACCGCGATCGGCGGGCTGGCCATGAACAGCAAGTACCCGTTCGCCGCGCTGAGCGGCACGCACACCTCGGTCGGGTCGGACGTGGCGATGACGCTGCTGGTGAGCCTGCTGTGGTCGGTCGGCGGGGTGGCCGCCGGGCCGTACGTGGCGCGGGCGCTGTACAGGAGCGGGCTGTTCGGGGCCCAGGCCCCGTACGCCGCCCAGGGCCCGTACGCGGCGCCGGGTACGTACCCGGGCCCGAATCCGCCGCAGGGCGCGAACACCGCCCAAACCGCCACCGCCCAAGGCCCGTACACCGCCCAAACCCCCACCCCCCAGGGCCCGTACCCGCCGCGATCCCCGTTCGCCCCGCCACCGCTGCCGGGCAGCGGCGGTGCCGCCCCCGTACCGCCCCAGCCCTCGGCCCCGCCGGCCGTGCCGGCCGCCCCCGCCGAGCCCCCCGTCCACGACCTCGGCATCGTCCAGCCCGACCGGCTCCGCGAGCAGCCGCCGAAGCACCACTGACCGCCGGACCCGGTCCGACGCGGCCGCGTCACCCGGTGATCGCCCGGCCCCCCGAGAGCCGCCGCCCCGCGCCCCGCGCGCGCCTCTTAGACTCAGGGGCGACACCCCTCGCCGAAACGGGAGAGCCCACCGTGACCGACACCGCCCCTTCCGAGCGCAGCGCCGATGTGATCGTCGTCGGCGCCGGTCCCGCCGGTTCGACGACCGCGTACTACCTCGCCAAGTCGGGACTCGACGTCCTGCTCCTGGAGAAGACCGCCTTCCCGCGCGAGAAGGTCTGCGGTGACGGGCTGACGCCGCGCGCCACCAAGCAGTTGGTGGCGATGGGCATCGACATCTCCGAAGAGGCCGGCTGGCTGCGCAACAAGGGCCTGCGGATCATCAGCGGCGGCCTGCGGCTGGAGATGGACTGGCCGGAGCTGGCCGCGTACCCGGACTACGGACTGGTCCGCAAGCGGGACGACTTCGACGACCAGCTCGCCCAGCAGGCGGTCAAGGCCGGCGCGCGGCTCTACGAGCGGTGCAACGTCGGCGGGCCGGTGCTGGACGAGCGCACCGGGCGGATCACCGGCGTCGAGGCCAAGCTCGGCGAGGAGAAGACTCCGGTCACCTTCCACGCCCCGCTGGTGGTCGCCGCCGACGGCAACTCCACCCGGCTGTCGCTGGCGATGGGCCTGCACCGCCGCGAGGACCGGCCGATGGGCGTGGCGGTCCGTACGTACTTCACCTCGCCGCGGCACGAGGACGACTACCTGGAGTCCTGGCTCGAACTGTGGGACCGGCGCGGCGCGCAGCCCCGCCAACTCCCCGGCTACGGCTGGATCTTCGGCCTCGGTGACGGCACGTCGAACGTGGGCCTGGGCATCCTCAACTCCTCCGCCGCGTTCCGCGAGCTGGACTGGCGCGAGGTGCTCAAGGCGTGGGTCGGCTCGATGCCCGCCGACTGGGGCTACACCCCGGAGAACATGACGCAGCCGATCCGCGGCGCCGCGCTGCCGATGGCGTTCAACCGCCAACCGCACTACACCAAGGGCCTGTTGCTGGTCGGCGACGCGGGCGGCCTGGTCAACCCGTTCAACGGCGAGGGCATCGCCTATGCGATGGAATCCGGTCAGCTCGCCGCCGACGTGATCGCGCAGGCGCACGCCCGCGCGACCGGCGCCCAGCGCGAACTGGCCCTCCAGAACTACCCGCGGATCCTGAAGTCCACCTACGGCGGCTACTACAACCTGGGCCGCGTCTTCGTGAAGCTGATCGGCAACCCGAAGGTGCTGCAACTGGCCACCCAGCGCGGCCTGACGCACCCGATGCTGATGCGCTTCTGCCTGAAGCTGCTGGCCAACCTGACCGACCCGGCCGGCGGCGACGCGATGGACCGCGTCATCAACGGCCTCACCAAGATCACCCCCCGCGCCTAGGACAGGGCCTGCGACAGGGCCTGCGACGGGGCCTGGGACGGGCCCCGCGAACGCCGCAGCCGCCGCGACATCCCCATGAGGTCGCGGCGGCCTTCCGCCGGTGTGGGCTTTTACGGATGAACCGGGTCAGAGGACCCGAACCGCCCAGTCGGGCATGTAGTCGGCCATCTGGTGAATGGCCACCGGTGTCGAGGGGTTGGCCGCGTCCAGGTACTGGCCGTCGCCGATGTAGACGCCGACGTGGTACGCGCTGCCCTCCCCGCCCCAGAAGATGATGTCGCCGGGCTGCACGTCGCTGACCGAGACCGGGGTGCCGACCGTGGACTGCTCCTGGGAGGTCCGCGGCAGGCTGACGCCGACCGTCTGGTAGGCGACCTGGGTCAGGCCCGAGCAGTCGTACGAGTCCGGTCCCGCGGCGCCGTAGACGTACGGCTTGCCGAGCTGCGACTTCAGGAAGCTGATCAGCTTCGCCGCGCTGCCGGTCGCCGTCGAACCCGCGGTGGACGCCGCGCTCGACGTGTCAGAGGCGGATGAACCGGACGAACCGGACGAGGAGTTCGCCGCCGAGGAGTCGGAGCCGCCCACCGCCGTCAGCTGGGTGCGCTGCGCGGACCTGGAGGCGGCCTGTGCGGCCGCCGCGCGCTCCCTGGCGGCCTCGGCCGCCTTCGCCGCCTTCGCCTTCGCGGCGGCGACCGCCGCGGCCTTGGCGTCGGCCGCCTTCTTCGTCTTGGCCGCGGCCTTCATGGCGGCGGCGACCGAACTCTCCTTCTGCGCCTGGAGCGACAGGTCGAGAGCGGTCTGCTCGATCGCGGCGGCGGCACGCGCCCCGCTGGCGGCGGTGGACAGGACGGAGGTGTCAACGCTGGTGGTGGCGGCTGCCGGAGCGGCCTTCACCTGGGTGTCGTGCGAGCTGTTGGCCAGGGCCGGGGCGGCCGAGCCGGTGAGAGCGATAGCGCTGACCACACCGCCGACGAGTCCTGCCCTGCGGGCCCACTTCGGGCGCCCGGGGGCGGCGTGCCGCCGGCGGCTTGTATGCGAATCGGACGCGTGGGTCCGTTGCTTGTTCGGGGACATGCGGTCCTGGCTATCAGGAATAAATGGTTCCGTTCAACAAAGGTGGGATGCGCCACAGTTGACGTGTTCACGGCCTAAACGTCCGTTTCGTGATCTTGGTTCTTGGGTGCTTTTTGGCGTTTTAATGTGACCGGATACATATGCGCTCGTGCACGCGTTCACGCGCTTGTTTCCGGGCTCCCGGGCCGCCTCCGCCGGGCCCGGACCGCGCTATCACGGGCCTCCGTCCAGCACCAATTTGCCTCGTCCGGCCGTCGCTTGATAATGCGCGGACCGCTCTGACCAGCGGGAATACGGCCTGTTGTGAGGAGCGGTGACCCTTTGTGGCCGAACTGCCCCATGATCGCCGCTGATCCGACTTCATGATCGTCCGCCGGGTGGTGGAGATCACAAAGGTCCAGCCCCACCCCGTGTCGCAGATCACAGACCGGGAGGCATAGGATGCAGGCGACCTGGGCTTGTGAACTGCCTCACATAGACGCGATCTTCGTGGTTTCGGTGACGCGGGACACGCCCCCGGGCGGTCCGAAACATCGCAGTCATAGACGACTGGAAGGAGCGGGGGACGTGAACGCCTACGCGCCCATCCTCGTGCTGGGAGGCATCGCGGCCGGTTTCGCGATCTTCTCGGTGACCATGGCCTCGATCACCGGGCCGAAACGGTACAACCGGGCCAAACTGGAAGCGTATGAGTGCGGTATCGAACCCACTCCGCAGCCGGCCGGTGGTGGCCGCTTCCCGATCAAGTACTACCTGACGGCGATGCTCTTCATCGTCTTCGACATCGAGATCGTCTTCCTCTACCCCTGGGCCGTGACGTTCGACGCCCTGGGGATGTTCGGGCTCGTCGAGATGCTGCTCTTCGTGCTCACCGTCTTCGTCGCCTATGCGTACGTGTGGCGGCGCGGCGGCCTGGAGTGGGACTAGCGGACCGAGGGGACCAGGAGTCAACGCATGGGTATCGAAGAGAAACTGCCGAGCGGATTCCTGCTCACGACGGTGGAGACCGCGGCGGGCTGGGTACGTAAGGCGTCGGTCTTCCCGGCGACCTTCGGCCTGGCCTGCTGCGCGATCGAGATGATGACCACCGGCGCCGGCCGCTACGACATGGCCAGGTTCGGCATGGAGGTCTTCCGCGGCTCGCCCCGGCAGGCCGACCTGATGATCGTGGCCGGCCGGGTCAGCCAGAAGATGGCCCCGGTGCTGCGGCAGGTCTACGACCAGATGCCGAACCCCAAGTGGGTCATCTCGATGGGGGTGTGCGCCTCCAGCGGCGGGATGTTCAACAACTACGCGATCGTGCAGGGCGTCGACCACGTGGTGCCGGTGGACATCTACCTGCCCGGCTGCCCGCCCCGCCCCGAGATGCTGCTCGACGCGATCCTCAAGCTGCACGAGAAGATCGCCGCCGGCAAGCTCGGCGTGAACCAGAAGGAAGCGGCCCGTGAGGCGGAGGAGGCGGCCCGCAAGGCGCTGCCCACGATCGAGATGAAGGGGCTGCTCCGGTGAGCAACGTTTCCCCCGAGCCCGGCGGTTCCCCCGGGGCCCCGGACCACCTGCCGGAGCAGCGGGACGCCTCAGGCGAGGTGATCGGCGTCCGCAAGGGCATGTTCGGCGCCAACAACGGCGGCGACACCACCGGTTACGGCGGCCTGGTCCGTACCGTCCGGCTGCCCGGCGCCAGCTCCCGCCCGTACGGCGGCCCGAACGGCGAGTCCGGTGCCGGCGTCTTCGACGAGATCGCCGACGAACTCGAAGGCGCGCTGGAGGAGCAGGGCCTGCCGCCCGGCGACGCCATCGACCAGACCGTGGTCGACCGCGGCGAGCTGACCTTCCACATCGCCCGCGAGCACCTGCTGCGGGTGGCCAAGACGCTGCGTGACGACCCGGCGCTGCGCTTCGAGCTGTGCACCGGAGTCAGCGGCGTGCACTACCCGGGCGACAAGGGCCGCGAGCTGCACGCGGTGTACCACCTGCGGTCGCTCACCCACGGCCGGCTGATCAGGATCGAGGTCAGCGCGCCCGACGCCGACCCGCACGTCCCCTCGCTGGTCTCGGTCTACCCGACCAACGACTGGCACGAGCGCGAGACGTTCGACTTCTTCGGCATCGTCTTCGACGGCCACCCGGCGCTCACCCGGATCATGATGCCGGACGACTGGCCCGGCTACCCGCAGCGCAAGGACTACCCGCTCGGTGGCATCCCCGTCGAGTACAAGGGCGCCCAGATCCCGGCTCCCGACCAGCGGAGGTCGTACTCATGAGCACACCGCACGCACCCGCACAGGCCGAGGAGCGGGAGACCACAGAGGGCAGGGTCTTCACCGTCACCGGCGGCGACTGGGACGAGCTGGCCGAGTCCGTCGCCAAGGCCGACGACGAGCGGATCATCGTCAACATGGGCCCGCAGCACCCGTCCACGCACGGCGTGCTCCGGCTGATCCTGGAGATCGACGGCGAGACGGTCACCGAGGCCAGGTCCGGCATCGGCTACCTGCACACCGGCATCGAGAAGAACATGGAGTACCGGACCTGGGTCCAGGGCTCCACCTTCGTCACGCGGATGGACTACCTGACGCCGCTGTTCAACGAGACGGCGTACTGCCTGGGCGTGGAGAAGCTGCTCGGCATCACCGAGCAGGTGCCGGAGCGGGCCACCGTCATCCGGGTGCTGATGATGGAGCTCAACCGGATCGCCTCGCACCTGGTCGCCATCGCCACCGGCGGCATGGAGCTGGGCGCCACCACGATCATGATCTACGGGTTCCGCGACCGCGAGATGATCCTGGACATCTTCGAGCTGGTCACCGGCCTGCGGATGAACCACGCGTACGTCCGGGCCGGCGGCCTCGCCCAGGACCTGCCGCCCGGCGCGGTGGACCAGGTGCGGGAGTTCGTGAAGAAGTTCCGCAAGAACCTGCCGGAGTACGACAAGCTCGCCACCGGCAACCCGATCTTCAAGGGCCGGATGCAGGACGTCGGCTACCTGGACCTGGCCGGCTGCATGGCGCTCGGCGCCACCGGGCCGATCCTGCGGGCCGCGGGCCTGCCGCACGACCTGCGCAAGTCCGACCCGTACTGCGGCTACGAGAACTACGACTTCGAGATCCCCACCCAGGACACCTGCGACTCCTACGGGCGGTTCCTGGTCAGGCTCGACGAGATGCGGGAGAGCCTGAAGATCGTCGAGCAGTGCCTGGACCGGCTCGCGCCGGGCCCGGTGATGGTCGAGGACAAGAAGATCGCCTGGCCGGCCCAACTGGCCCTCGGCCCCGACGGCCTCGGCAACTCGCTGGACCACATCAAGAAGATCATGGGCACCTCCATGGAGGCCCTGATCCACCACTTCAAGCTGGTCACCGAGGGCTTCCGGGTCCCGGCCGGCCAGGCGTACACGGCGATCGAGTCCGCCAAGGGCGAGTTGGGCGTGCACGTCGTCAGCGACGGCGGCACCCGCCCGTACCGGGTGCACTTCCGCGACCCGTCGTTCAGCAACCTGCAGTCCATGGCGGCGATGTGCGAGGGCGGCCAGGTCGCCGACGTCATCGTCGCGGTGGCGTCCATCGACCCCGTGATGGGAGGTGTCGACCGATGACCGAGGTCGCCCTGGGCATCCCCGCGCTGCCCGCCCCCGACTTCCCGGCCGACGTCCGTGCCCGGTTGGAGACCGACGCCCGGGAGGTGATCGCCCGCTACCCCGGCGCCCGCAGCGCGCTGCTGCCGCTGCTGCACCTGGTGCAGTCCGAGGAGGGGTACGTCACCAGGACCGGGATCAGGTTCTGCGCCGAGATGCTCGACCTCACCACCGCCGAGGTCACCGCGGTCGTCACCTTCTACACCATGTACCGCCGCAAGCCGTCCGGCGACTACCAGGTCGGGGTCTGCACCAACACCCTGTGCGCGGTGATGGGCGGCGACGCGATCTTCGAGGACTTGCAGCAGCACCTGGGCGTCGGCAACGACGAGACCACCGCGGACGGCAAGGTCACGCTGGAGCACATCGAGTGCAACGCGGCCTGCGACTTCGCGCCGGTGGTGATGGTCAACTGGGAGTTCTTCGACAACCAGACCCCGCAGTCGGCCCGGCAGCTGGTGGACGACCTGATCGCCGGCCGCGAGGTGCGGCCGACCCGGGGCGCGCCGCTGTGTACGTACAAGGAGACGGCCCGGATCCTGGCCGGCTTCCCCGACGAGCGCGAAGGCGCGGTCGCGGCCGGCGGCGGCGCCGGCCCCGCCTCGCTCGCGGGCCTGCGGCTGCACCGCGGCGAGGCCCCGCAGGGCCGGGTGGTCGGCCAGCGCGCCGAGGCCCCCGAGACGGGTCCGCGCGGTGACGCCACGGTGCACGACTCGCCGACCTCGCCCTCGCCGGCCCAGCACCCCAGCTCGCACGACGCCCCGCAGCAGACCGCCGAGTCCGACCCGGCGAACGCCTCGGACCCGGTCGGCGAGAACTCCCGCGGCACCACCGGGAACCCCGACACCACCGAGGAGGAGGGCGAGTGATGACCGTGGACTCGGCGGAGAAGCTGCTCGCGCCCGTGCTGTCGGCCTTCTGGGACGAGCCGGAGTCGTGGACGCTGGCCACCTACCGCAGGCACGACGGCTACCAGGGGCTGACCAAGGCGCTGGCGATGGCGCCCGACGACCTGATCGCCTACGTGAAGGACTCCGGGCTGCGCGGCCGCGGCGGCGCCGGCTTCCCGACCGGGATGAAGTGGCAGTTCATCCCGCAGGGCGACGGCAAGCCGCACTACCTGGTGGTGAACGCGGACGAGTCGGAGCCCGGGACCTGCAAGGACATCCCGCTGCTCTTCGCCAACCCGCACTCCCTCATCGAGGGCATGATCATCGCCTGCTGGGCGATCCGCTCCAGCCACGCCTTCATCTACCTCCGCGGTGAGACCGTGCCGGTGCTGCGCAGGCTGCACGAGGCCGTGCGCGAGGCCTACGAGGCCGGCTACCTCGGCAAGGACATCCAGGGCAGCGGCTTCGACCTGGACATCACGGTGCACGCCGGCGCCGGCGCGTACATCTGCGGTGAGGAGACGGCGCTGCTCGACTCGTTGGAGGGCCGCCGCGGCCAGCCCCGGCTGCGCCCGCCCTTCCCCGCGGTCGAGGGCCTGTACGCCTGCCCCACTGTGGTGAACAACGTGGAGTCCATCGCGTCGGTTCCCGCGATCCTGCTGCGCGGCAAGGACTGGTTCAAGTCGATGGGCAGCGAGAAGTCCCCGGGCTTCACGCTCTACTCGCTGTCGGGACACGTCTCCAGGCCCGGCCAGTACGAGGCCCCGCTCGGCGTGACGCTGCGCCAGCTGCTCGACCTCAGCGGCGGCATGCGGCCCGGCCACCGGCTCAAGTTCTGGACCCCGGGCGGTTCGTCCACCCCGATGTTCACCGACGAGCACCTGGACGTCCCCCTGGACTACGAGGGCGTCGGCGCCGCCGGCTCGATGCTCGGTACCAAGGCGCTCCAGTGCTTCGACGAGACCACCTGCGTGGTGCGGGCGGTCACCCGCTGGACGGAGTTCTACGCCCACGAGTCCTGCGGCAAGTGCACGCCGTGCCGCGAAGGCACCTACTGGCTGGTGCAGTTGCTGCGCGACATCGAGGCCGGCAAGGGCCGGATGGAAGACCTCGACAAGCTGAACGACATCGCCGACACCATCAACGGCAAGTCCTTCTGCGCGCTCGGCGACGGCGCCGCCGCCCCGATCTTCTCCTCGCTGAAGTTCTTCCGCGCGGAGTACGAGGAGCACATCGAGCGCAGGGGCTGCCCCTTCGACCCGGCGCGGTCCACCGCCTGGGCCGACAAGTCCCGTACGGAGGCCCACGCGTGACCGTCACTACAAGCAACGCAGCCTCCGGCGGGGGAGCGGCGGTGCCGCCGGAGGACCTGGTGTCCGTCACCATCGACGGCATCGCGATCTCCGTCCCCAAGGGCACCCTGGTGATCAGGGCGGCGGAGCTGCTCGGCATCGAGGTGCCGCGGTTCTGCGACCACCCGCTGCTGGACCCGGTCGGCGCCTGCCGGCAGTGCATCGTGGAGATCGAGGGGCAGCGCAAGCCCGTCGCGTCCTGCACGATCACCTGCACCGACGGGATGGTGATCAGCACCCAGCTGTCCTCGCCGGTCGCGCAGAAGGCGCAGCACGGCGTGATGGAGCTGCTGCTGATCAACCACCCGCTGGACTGCCCGGTCTGTGACAAGGGCGGCGAGTGCCCGCTGCAGAACCAGGCGATGCAGGTGGGCGCGCCCGACAGCCGGTTCGAGGGCCGCAAGCGGACCTACGAGAAGCCGGTGCCGATCTCCACGCAGGTGCTGCTCGACCGCGAGCGGTGCGTGCTGTGCGCGCGCTGCACCCGGTTCTCCCAGCAGATCGCCGGCGACCCGATGATCGAGCTGCTGGAGCGCGGCGCGCTGGAACAGGTCGGCACCGGTGAGGGCGACCCGTTCGCCTCGTACTTCTCCGGCAACACCATCCAGATCTGCCCGGTCGGCGCGCTCACCTCGGCCGCCTACCGGTTCCGCTCCCGCCCGTTCGACCTGGTCTCGTCGCCCTCGGTGTGCGAGCACTGCGCCGGCGGCTGCGCGACCCGCACCGATCACCGGCGCGGCAAGGTGATGCGCCGGATGGCCGCCGAGGACCCCGAGGTCAACGAGGAATGGCTGTGCGACAAGGGCCGGTTCGGCTTCCGCTACGCGCAGCGCCCCGACCGGCTCTCGCACCCGCTGGTGCGGGGCGCCGACGGTGAACTGGCCACCGCCAGCTGGCCGGAGGCGCTGGCCGCCGCCGCCGCGGGCCTGACCGCCGCGCTCGGCCGGGCCGCGGTGCTGCCCGGCGGCCGGCTGACCTTCGAGGACGCCTACGGCTACGCGAAGTTCGCCCGGGTCGCGCTCGGCACCAACGACGTGGACTTCAGGGCCCGCCCGCACTCCGCCGAGGAGGCCGACTTCCTGGCCTCCACGGTGGCAGGCCGCGGCCTGGACCTCGACGGAACCGGAGTGACCAACCGGCTGCTGGAGAAGGCACCGGCCGTCCTGCTGGCCGGACTTGAGGCCGAGGAGGAGGCCCCCGGGGTCTTCCTGCGGCTGCGCAAGGCGCACCGCAAGTTCAAGCAGCAGACCTACGCGCTCGCCACCCACGCCAGCCGCGGCCTGGACAAGGCCGGCGGCATCCTGCTGCCGGCCGCGCCCGGCACCGAGGCGGAGTGGCTGGACGCGCTGGCCGGCGGGGTCGGGCTCGACGAGGCCGGCCGGCTGGCCGCCGAGGCGCTGCGCAAGCCCGCCGCGGTGATCCTGGTCGGCGAGCGGCTCGCCGCCGTGCACGGCGGCCTGACCGCCGCGGTCCGGCTGGCCACCGCCACCGGCGCCGCGCTGGCGTGGATCCCGCGCAGGGCCGGCGAGCGCGGCGCGGTCGAGGCCGGCGCGCTGCCCGGGCTGCTGCCCGGCGGGCGCCCGGTCACCGACCCGCGGGCCCGTGACGAGGTCGCCCGGGTGTGGGGCCTGCCGGCGCTGCCGAACCGGTTCGGCCGGGACACCGGCCAGATCATCGAGGCGGCGGCGGCCGGCGAGCTGGCCGCCCTCGTCGTCGGCGGCGTCGAGGTCGCCGACCTGCCCGACCCGGCCCGCGCCCGCGCGGCGCTGGACGCGGTCGGCTTCCTGGTCAGCCTGGAGCAGCGCCCCAGCGAGGTCACCGACCGCGCCGACGTGGTGCTGCCGGTCGCGGCGGTCGCGGAGAAGACCGGCACCTTCCTCAACTGGGAGGGCAGGGCCCGGATGTTCGACGCGGCGATCAAGCCCGACCAGGCCGTCACCCGGCACCAGCTCCCGGACGCCCGGGTGCTGACGATGCTGGCCGACGCACTGGACGTGCGCCTCGGCCTCGCCGACGTCCGCGCGGTGCGCGCCGAACTCGACCGCCTCGCCGGGTGGACGGGCGGCTACGGCAGCGCCCCGCTGGAGTCGTCCGTACCGCTGCCGCGCCCGGAGTCCGGGCAGGCCGTACTGGCCGGCCACCGGCTGCTGCTCGACCAGGGCCGGCTCCAGGACGGCGACGACGCGCTGGCCGGCACCCGGCACACCGCGGTCGCCCGGCTGTCCGCGGCCACCGCGGCCGAGGCCGGCGTGGCCGACGGCGAAGAGCTGGTGGTGACCGGGCCCGGCGGCAGTACGACGCTGCCGCTGGCCGTCACCCCGATGCCCGACCGGGTGGTGTGGCTGCCGCTCAACTCGGTGGGCGGCGGGGTCGCCGCCGACACCGGGGCCCGCCCCGGTCAGGTCGTCAGCGTGGGTGCGGCGTCCGCCGCCTCCGAGCACCTGGAGGTGCGACCGTGATGTCCCAACTCGCCGCTCCGAGCGGGGACCTGTCGATGTTCGGCCAGGACGTGTGGTGGCTGATCCTCCTCAAGGCCGTGTTCTGCTTCGCGTTCGCGATGCTGACCGTGCTGTTCTCCATCGTGTGGGAGCGCAAGGTCGTCGCGTGGATGCAGCTGCGCATCGGGCCGAACCGGCACGGCCCCTGGGGCATGCTCCAGTCGCTGGCCGACGGCATCAAGCTGATGCTGAAAGAGGACATCGTCGTCAAGCGGGCCGACAAGGTGGTGTTCATCCTCGCCCCGATCGTGGCCGCGATCCCCGCCTTCATGGCCTTCGCGGTGATCCCGTTCGGCCCGGCCGACAACGAGGTGTCCATCTTCGGCCAGCGCACCCCGCTGCAGCTGACCGACCTGCCGATCGGCCTGCTCTACATCCTGGCCACCGCCTCGGTCGGCATCTACGGCATCGTGCTGGCCGGCTGGTCCTCGGGCTCGACGTACCCGCTGCTCGGCGGCCTGCGGGCGTCCGCGCAGATGATCTCCTACGAGATCGCGATGGGCCTGTCGTTCGCGGCGGTCTTCCTCTACTCCGGGTCGATGTCCACCTCGCAGATCGTCGAGGCGCAGCACGACCGCTGGTACGCGATCCTGCTGCCTGTGTCGCTGATCATCTACATCGTGTCGATGGTCGGTGAGACCAACCGGGCGCCGTTCGACATGCCGGAGTCCGAGGGCGACCTCGTCGGCGGCTTCAACACCGAGTACAGCTCGATCAAGTTCGCACTGTTCATGCTCGCCGAGTACGTGAACATGGTGACGGTCTCCGCGGTCGCCACCACGCTCTTCTTCGGCGGCTGGCGCGCGCCCTGGCCGATCACCACCTTCTGGGACGGCGCGAACCACGGCTGGTGGCCGATGCTCTGGTTCGTGATCAAGGTCCAGCTGCTGCTGTTCTTCTTCATCTGGCTGCGCGGCACCCTGCCCCGGGTCCGCTACGACCAGTTCATGAAGCTCGGCTGGAAGGTGCTCATCCCGATCTCGATGGTCTGGCTGATGCTGGTGGCCGCGGTCCGCGCGATGCGCAACGAGGACTACGACTTCACCAAGATCGTGCTGTACATCGGCGGAGCGGTGATCGTGATCCTGCTGCTCTCGCTGGTGGTCGACGTGTTCAGGGACCGCGAGGAGCGCAACGCGCCGGCCGAGGGCGGCGCCCTGGCGCCACCGGAGGTCTTCGACCCGATGGCGGGCGGCTATCCGGTGCCGCCGTTGCCGGGCCAGCAAGCGCAGCGGGTACCGCGGCGGCCCAGCCGCGCGCAGGCCCAACTCGTCGGCGCGGCCGGCCCGGACACCCCGGAGCAGGACAACAAGGAGGACGGCGATGCCTGAGTTCCTCGGCCCGATCGCAGGCTTCGGCGTGACCTTCAAGGCCATGTTCAAGAAGCGGCTGACCGAGCAGTACCCCGAGTACAAGAAGCCCACCGCGCCGCGCTTCCACGGCCGCCACCAGCTCAACCGGCACCCGGACGGCCTGGAGAAGTGCGTCGGCTGCGAGCTGTGCGCGTGGGCCTGCCCGGCGGACGCGATCTACGTGGAGGGCGCGGACAACACCGAGGAGGAGCGCTACTCCCCGGGTGAGCGCTACGGCCGCGTCTACCAGATCAACTACGCCCGCTGCATCCTGTGCGGGCTGTGCATCGAGGCCTGCCCGACCAGGGCGCTGACGATGACCAACGAGTACGAACTCGCCGACCGGACCCGCGAGTCGCTGATCTTCACCAAGGAGCAGCTGCTGTCGGGTCTTGAGGAGGGCATGGTCGAGTCGCCGCACTCGATCTTCCCCGGCATGGACGAGGGCGACTACTACCGCGGCGCGGTCACCGAGGCCGCGCCCGGCACCGTACGGCAGGTCGCCGTCTCCAAGGGCGAGAAGCCCGACGAGAACGTGGCACCCACGGCCGACGGCGCCGCGCCCGATCCCGGCACCGAGACGGCGTCCGCGCCCGGTGGCAGCCAGCCCGCGGGAACGGGGGCAGAGGCATGATGGCGCTCGCCGCGACCGCCTCGCAGACCTCCACCGGTGAGGCGGTCCAGTTCTGGGTCCTCGGCACGGTCGCCGTACTGGGCGCGCTGGGCACGGTGTTGATGAAGAAGTCGGTGCACAGCGCGCTGTCGCTGGCCGGCACGATGATCATCCTCGCGGTGTTCTACCTCGCCCAAGGGGCGTACTTCCTCGGTGTCGTACAGATCGTGGTGTACACCGGCGCGATCATGATGCTGTTCCTGTTCGTCGTCATGCTGGTCGGCATCACCGCCGCCGACTCGCTCAAGGAGACGATCAAGGGCCAGCGCTGGATGGCCGCCGCCTGCGGGCTTGGCTTCGGCATCCTGCTGATCGCCGGCATCGCCAACGCCTCGCTGGACACCTTCACCGGGGTCGGCCAGGCCAACGCCGGCGGCAACCCGCAGGGCCTGGCCCGGCTGATCTTCACCAAGTACGTATGGGCCTTCGAGATCACCGGCGCCCTGCTGATCACCGCCGCGATCGGCGCGATGGTGCTCACCCACCGCGAGCGCACCGAGCAGCGGCGCTCCCAGCGCGAACTGTCCGAGGCCCGGGTGCGGGAGGGCGTGCAGGTCACCCCGCTGCCGGCGCCCGGCACGTACGCCCGGCACAACGCGGTGGACATCCCCGCGCTGCTGCCCGACGGCACCATCTCCGAACTGTCGGTCAGCAGCACCCTGCGCGAACGCGGCCAGATCCGCGACGTGTCGGAGGACGCCAAGCGCCGGCTGGCCGCCCTGGAGCAGCGCTCCGAGGAATGGCTCGAACGGGATCCGGAGCGCGTGGTCCTCGACCCCGCGCGGGAGACCTCGGTACCGGCCGACTCCGGCGGCACCGGGCACAGCGAGCGGGCAGAGGAGGGCGCCAAGTGAATCCCGCCAACTACCTGTACCTGTCGGCGCTGTTGTTCACCATCGGCGCGTCCGGTGTGCTGATCCGGCGGAACGCGATCGTCGTCTTCATGTGCGTCGAGCTGATGCTGAACGCCTGCAACCTGGCGTTCGTCACCTTCTCCCGGCTGCACGGCAACCTCGACGGGCAGGTCATCGCGTTCTTCACGATGGTCGTGGCCGCCGCCGAGGTGGTGGTCGGACTCGCGATCATCGTGTCGATCTTCCGTTCCCGCCACTCGGCCTCGGTCGACGACGCCAATCTCATGAAGCTGTAGAGGGGCTGCGACAGTGGAAACCCTGATCGGACTGCTGGTCGCTGCGCCGTTGCTCGGCGCGGGCATCCTGCTGACCGGCGGCCGGCGCTTCGACCGCGTCGGCCACTGGCTCGGCACGCTGTTCGCGCTGGCGTCCTTCGTCCTCGGCGTGGTGCTGTTCACCGACATGCTGGGCAAGGACACCGACGCGCGCGCCCTGCACTCGCACCTGTTCACCTGGGTGCCGGTCGGCGGTTTCCGCGCCGATGTCGGCTTCCAGCTCGACCAGTTGTCGATGACGTTCGTCCTGCTGATCACCGGCGTGGGCACGCTCATCCACATCTACTCCATCGGCTACATGGAGCACGACGAGCGCCGCCGGCGGTTCTTCGGCTACCTCAACCTGTTCCTCGCGGCGATGCTGCTGCTGGTGCTGGCCGACAACTACCTGCTGCTGTACGTCGGCTGGGAGGGCGTGGGCCTGGCGTCGTACCTGCTGATCGGCTTCTGGCAGCACAAGCCGAGCGCGGCCACCGCGGCGAAGAAGGCGTTCCTGGTCAACCGGGTCGGCGACGTCGGCCTGTCGATCGCGATCATGCTGATGTTCACCACCTTCGGCTCGTTCGCCTTCGCCGACGTGCTGCCGGAGGCCGTCGGCGCCTCGGGCGGCCACAACCACGCCACGGTCACCGGCATCGGCTTCATGCTGCTGCTGGCCGCCTGCGGCAAGTCCGCGCAGGTGCCGCTGCAGTCCTGGCTCGGTGACGCGATGGAGGGCCCGACCCCGGTCTCGGCCCTGATCCACGCCGCCACCATGGTGACCGCGGGCGTCTACCTGATCACCCGGTCCAGCACGATCTTCAACGCGGCGCCCGACGCGCAGACCGCGGTGGTCACCGTCGGCGCGGTCACGCTGCTGTTCGGTGCGATCGTCGGTTGCGCGAAGGACGACATCAAGAAGGCGCTGGCCGGCTCCACGATGTCGCAGATCGGCTACATGATCATGGCGGCCGGGCTCGGCCCGATCGGCTACGTCTTCGCGATCATGCACCTGGTCACGCACGGCTTCTTCAAGGCGGGCCTGTTCCTGGGCGCCGGTTCGGTCATGCACGGCATGAACGACGAGGTCGACATGCGCAAGTACGGCG
This sequence comes from Streptomyces sp. CA-111067, assembly GCF_050956065.1. NCBI lineage: Bacteria > Bacillati > Actinomycetota > Actinomycetes > Kitasatosporales > Streptomycetaceae > Streptomyces > Streptomyces sp. CA-111067. The sequence continues at coordinate 5,441,668 of NZ_CP192103.1, forward strand.
GCCTGCGGAAGTACATGCCGGTCACCTTCGTCACCTTCGGCCTCGGCTACCTGGCGATCATCGGCTTCCCGGGCCTGTCCGGCTTCTTCTCCAAGGACAAGATCATCGACGCCGCCTTCGCCAAGGGCGGCACCGAGGGCTGGATCCTGGGCAGCGCGGCCCTGCTGGGCGCGGCGATCACCGCGTTCTACATGACCCGCGTGATGCTCATGACGTTCTTCGGCGAGAAGCGCTGGGAGAAGGACGCCGAGGGCAACGAGCCGCACCCGCACGAGTCGCCCTCCTCCATGACCATCCCGATGATCGTGCTGGCCATCGGATCGGTCTTCGCCGGCGGCCTGTTCAGCATCAACTCGGCGTTCGTGAAGTGGCTGGAGCCGGTCACCGGCCACACCGAGGGCGACTCGCCGATCAGCTCGACCACCGTCACCATCGGGACCATGGTCGTGCTGGTGGTCGGCGTCGGCATCGCCTGGCTGATGTACGGCCGCAAGCCGGTACCGGCGGTCGCGCCGCGCGGCTCGCTGGCCACCAGGGCGGCCCGCCGCGACCTGCTCCAGGACGACTTCAACCACGTCGTACTGGTCCGCGGCGGCGAGCACCTGACCCGCGCGCTGGTCTACCTCGACCACTCGCTGGTCGATGGTGTCGTCAACGGCAGCGCCGCCTCGGTCGGCGGCCTGTCCGGCCGGCTCCGCAAGCTGCAGAACGGCTACGTACGGTCGTACGCCGTCTCGATGCTCGGCGGCGCCGCGGTGCTGGTCGCCGCGACCCTTCTCATGAGGGCGGTCTAGCTCATGTCCTTTCCCCTCCTCACCGTCACCGCCGCGCTGCCCGCGGTCGGCGCCGTCGTCACCGCGGCGGTGCCGGCGGCCCAGCGCAAGGCGGCGAAGTACACGGCGCTGCTGTTCTCGCTGGCGACGCTCGTTTTCGCGGCGATCGACCTGGTCAGGTTCGACCCGGGCGGCGACCGCTACCAGCTGACCGAGTCGCACGCCTGGATCAAGGACTTCGGGCTGCGCTACGACCTGGGGGTCGACGGCATCGCGGTGGCGCTGGTCGCGCTGACCGCGCTGCTGATCCCGTTCGTGATGCTGGCCGGCTGGCACGACGCCGATCCTCTTGAGGACGTCAACCCCAACCGCCGCTGGCGGCCCACGCAGGGCTTCTTCGCACTGATCCTGCTGGTCGAGGCGATGGTGGTGATCTCGTTCGAGGCCACCGACGTCTTCCTCTTCTACATCTTCTTCGAAGCCATGCTGATCCCGATGTACTTCCTCATCGGCGGCTTCGGCGACCGCGCGCACGCCGCGGGCGAGGAGGAGGCGGCCCGCCAACGGTCGTACGCGGCAGTGAAGTTCCTGCTGTACAACCTGGCCGGCGGGCTGATCATGCTGGCCGCGGTGATCGGCCTGTACGCGGCCACCGCCAAGCAGCTGGGCACCGGCACCTTCTCGCTCCAGGAGATCCTGGCGGCGCGGGCCTCGGGCAAGCTCGACCTGGCCACCGGCACCGAACGCTGGCTGTTCCTCGGCTTCTTCTTCGCCTTCGCGGTGAAGGCCCCGCTGTGGCCGCTGCACACCTGGCTGCCCAACGCGATGGGCGAGTCCACCGCGCCGGTGGCCGTCCTGATCACCGCCGTGGTGGACAAGGTCGGCACGTTCGCGATGCTGCGCTACTGCCTCCAGCTGTTCCCCGAGGCGTCCAAGTGGGCCACGCCGGTGATCCTGGTGCTCGCGGTGATCGGCATCATCTACGGCGCGCTGCTCGCGGTCGGCCAGCGGGACATCAAGCGGCTGATCGCGTTCGCCTCGATCTCGCACTTCGGCTTCATCATCATGGGCATCTTCGCGATGACCAGCCAGGGGCAGAGCGGCGCCACCCTCTACATGGTCAACCACGGCATCTCCACGGCCGCGTTGATGCTGGTGGCCGGCTTCCTGATCTCCCGGCGCGGCTCGCGGATGATCTCCGACTTCGGCGGTGTGCAGAAGGTGGCGCCGGTCCTGGCGGGCACCTTCCTGATCGGCGGCCTCGCCACCCTCTCGCTGCCGGGGCTCGCGCCCTTCGTCAGTGAGTTCCTCGTCCTGGTCGGCACGTTCAGCCGCTACCCGGTGCTGGGGATCATCGCGACGGTCGGCATCGTGCTGGCCGCGCTGTACGTCCTGGTGCTCTACCAGCGCACCATGACCGGCCCGGTCAAGGCCGGCATCGAGGGGATGGCGGACCTCAAGGTCCGTGAAGTCCTGGTCGTGGCACCGCTGATCGCACTGCTGCTCTTCCTCGGCGTGTATCCCAAGCCGGTGACGGACATCGTCAACCCGTCGGTCAAGCACACGCTCTCCGACGTGCACAAGACCGACCCCAAGCCCGCGCTGGAGGCGAAGAAGTGAGCGCACCGGAAACCGGGCCCGCGGTCCACAGCCTGTGGACAACGGCGGCGCCCGCCGTGGACAAGATCCCCGCACCGCATATCGAATACGCCCAACTCTCCCCGGTGCTCATCGTGTTCGGGGTGGCGATGGTCGGCATCCTGTTCGAGGCGTTCCTGCCGCGCCGGCAGCGGTACATGGCGCAGGTCGTGCTCGCCGTGCTGGGGCTGGCCGCCGCGTTCGCCGCGGTGGTGGCGCTGGCCGAGAAGGGCTACGGCGGCAGCAAGGCGCACATCGCGGCGATGGGCGCGGTCGCGGTGGACGGTCCCGCGCTCTTCCTCCAGGGCACGATCCTGCTGGTGTCGATCGTGGCGGTGTTCACCTTCGCCGAACGCCGGCTCGACCCCAAGGCGCACGGCCTGCACGTCGACTCGTTCGCCGCGCAGGGCTCCGCGGTGCCCGGCGGTGACCAGGAGAAGGCCGCGGTCAGGGCCGGCTTCACCACCACCGAGGTCTTCCCGCTGCTGATGTTCGCGGTCGGCGGCATGCTGGTCTTCCCAGCCGCCAACGACCTGCTGACGCTGTTCGTCGCCCTCGAGGTCTTCTCGCTGCCGCTGTACATCCTGTGCGCGCTGGCCCGCCGCAACCGGCTGATGTCGCAGGAAGCCGCCGTCAAGTACTTCCTGCTCGGCGCCTTCTCGTCGGCCTTCCTGCTGTTCGGCATCGCGCTGCTCTACGGCTACTCCGGCACCGTCACCTACTCCGGCATCTCGTCGGTGATCGACGGCACCGCGCAGATGACGCCGGCGCTCGCCTCCACCACCGGCAACGACGCGCTGCTGCTGATCGGCATGGCGATGGTCGGCGTCGGGCTGCTGTTCAAGGTCGGCGCGGTGCCCTTCCACATGTGGACGCCCGACGTCTACCAGGGCGCGCCCACCCCGGTCACCGGCTTCATGGCCGCCGCGACCAAGGTGGCCGCGTTCGGCGCGCTGCTGCGGCTGCTGTACGTGGTGCTGCCCGGCATGCGGTGGGACTGGCGGCCGGTCATGTGGGGCATCGCCATCGTCACGATGGTGATCGGCGCGGTGATCGCGGTCACCCAGACCGACGTCAAGCGGCTGCTCGCGTACTCCTCGGTCGCGCACGCCGGGTTCATCCTGGCCGGTGTCATCGCCACCAGCCCGGACGGCGTGTCCTCCGTGCTGTTCTACCTCGGCGCGTACTCCTTCGTGACGCTCGGCGCGTTCGCCGTGGTCACCCTGGTCCGCGACGGCAACGGCGAGGCCACCCACCTCTCCCGCTGGGCCGGCCTCGGCCGCCGCTCGCCGCTGGTCGCGGCGGTCTTCGCGGTCTTCCTGCTCGCCTTCGCCGGCATCCCGCTGACCTCAGGGTTCGCGGGGAAGTTCGCGGTGTTCAAGGCGGCGGCGCAGGGCGGGGCGATGCCGCTGGTGATCGTGGGTGTGATCTCGTCGGCGATCGCCGCGTTCTTCTATGTCCGCGTGATCGTGCTGATGTTCTTCAGCGAGCCGAAGCCGGACGGCCCCTCGGTGGCCGTCCCCAGCCCCCTCACATCGGTGGCCATCGCGATCGGCGTCGCCGTCACCCTGGTCCTGGGCCTGGCCCCCCAGTACTTCCTGGACCTGGCCGACAAGGCGGGCGTCTTCGTCCGTTAGCCCCGGCTTTCCCCCGGCGCCCGGTCCCCCCTCCGCAGGGGGAGCCGGGCGCCCCGGCATCATCAGGGGCGCGGGGAACTGCGCGACAAGCCACGACGGTGGCGCGCCTCACTACCGCCCCCAGAGGGGCAGTTGCTGTCGTTTCCCGGCCACCGGTCGGTGGGGGCTGGTCGCGCAGTTCCCCGCGCCCCTACGGGGCGCATACCTTGCCGGGGCGCGTCCTGCACGGGTGCAATCGGGGGAACGGGGGACCCCAGGGCGGGAGTTCTGGCACTCTCGTGGATATGGGGGACTACGTGGAGTTCACGTTCGACGACGGTCATAAAGTGCTGCTCGAGGTCTTCGCCGAGCCGCGCGGCACAACCGACACCGCCCCGCGCGGGCAACTCGTCCCCGTGGCCGGCGGCGGCCGGATCACCCGGGCCGCCGGAAGCGCCCTCCGGCAGGTGCTCCGCCCCCTCGTCCCGGTACTCGAAAGCGTGCACACCACCGTCTCCGCCGTCCAACCGCCGCCAGAATCCGTCAGCGTCGAGCTCGCCGTCAAGATCACCGACGACCTCAACCTGGGCATCGTGGCGCACGGCGGCGAAGCGTCCTTCACCGTCTCGGCCACCTGGAAGCTGCCGCCCGCGCCCCCGACAGCCGCACCGTGATCGCCGACCCGGACGCCCCCGTGCGCCGCGCCTGGGTCTCGGTCGCCGCCGCCGGCGCCCCGCATCCGGTCGGCGCGGGCGTGGTGATCGCCGACGGCCACGTACTGACCTGCGCCCACGTGCTGAACGCCGCTCTCGGCCGGGACAAGATGGCCGCCGCCGCACCGACTTCGGACGACCTGGCCGCCGTCTCGCTGACCCTGCCGGACTGCGGCCCGCAGCCGTACCGGCCCGAACTCGCCTGCTGGCTGCCGCCGTCGGCGAACCCGGGGCAGGGCCACGGCTGGGACGGCGACCTGGCCCTGCTGCGGCTGCCCGCGCAGGCGCCGGCCGTCACCCCGGTGCGGCTGGCGGACGCGGAGCTGAACAGCACGCTGTGGGCCTGGTACGCCGACGGCGACGGCCGGTCCGCGGTGGACGTCGTCGTGCAGAAGGTCATCGGCCCGTGGCTGCTGCTCGACCCGCGCAACGCGTGGCTCGCGGTCGGCCCCGGCTACAGCGGCGGCCCGCTGTGGAGTTCGGCCACCCGCAGCCTGGCCGGCATCGTGGTCAGCGTCGAGCCCGACGTGCGCCGGTACTACGCGATCGGGCCCGCCGCCGTACGCCAACTCCTCGTCCGGGCCGGGCTCCCGCTGCCCGCCGGCCGCGGCGAGGCCCCGCGGGACCCGCGGCGGGCCCGGCTGCACCGCCAACTCACCGAGACACTCGACGCGTTACCGCAGGACCGGTACACCGCCGGCCTGGCCCGGCTGCTGCGCATGCTCCGGCTGCCGCCGGGCCCGTACGACCCGGAGGAGGCGGCCTCGGCCGCACTCGCCGACCCGCGCGGCCTTCCCGCGCTGCGCGACGCCTTCCGTGACGCCTTCCGTGACGCCGAGGAGCGCGGTCCGACCGCCGCGTCCGCCCGGCTCGCGGACCTCGCCGCCCGTGCCTGCCCGCTCCGGCTGCTCGCCCCCGCCGATCACGCGGAGCTGTGCGGGATGCTGTCCGTGCTGCCGATGAGCCGGCTGCTGGCCGCCGCCCGCGCCGCCGTGCCCTACCTGCCGCTGCGCGCCGACAGGCTGCCCGACGCCGCGGCGTTCATCGACTGCCTGGAGAACCGCCAGTCGGAGCCCGGCGTGATGCCGCCGCTGCTCCAGGTGGTCGAGGAGATCGCCGTACAACGCCCGGACGACGGGGACGAGTTGCGCGAGTGGAGCACCCGGGTCGCGGACCGGCTGCGGGTGCGGGGCGGCGCGCTCGACCAGGTCAGGGCACTGGCCAGAGCCAGGGCGAGGGCCGGCGCCGGGGCCGGCGACCAGGGCGCGGGCCGCCCGGTGGTCCGGGTGTGGCTGCGCGACTGCGGCAGGCCGGACGCCTACACCTACGACATCCGGCTCTACGACGGCGACGACCGCCCGGTGGAGTGCTGGACGGCGGTCGACGAGCCGCGCGGGCACGAGCAGTTGTGCCGCGAACTGGCCGACGCGGTGGCCATGCTCGCCGACCACGGCGAGAACGCGGGCGTCGAGTTCCTGCTGGAGGACGGCTCGTTCGGGCTGCCCATCGACCGCTGGCAGATCCCCACCAGGCTGCTCGGCCCGCGCCCGCTGGGAGTCGACAGGTTCGTGGTGCTGCGCGGCCAGGAGCCGCCGGCCCGCGGCTGGTGGGAGCGCCGCTGGGGGTGCCGGGGCGCCGCGGCCAGCGTGCTCGACGACGTGGACAGCGCCGACGACCTGCTCGGCACGGACCTGGACGCCGCCTTCGTGATCGCCGCCTGCCCGCCGGACGACATCGACGCGATGGTCAGGGTCTGCCGGCACTACGGCGTCCCCGTGGTGCTCTGGCAGCGGAAGCGGGTGGCCGCCGAGGACGCCGGCGCCCTGCTCGAACTCGCCGCGGACGACGCCGGCACCCTGCTCGAACTGGCCGGCGAGGACTGGCCGAGCACGCTGCGCGAGGGCGTCCGCAGACACCGTGTCAAGGCTCGCGCCGACGAGCAGCACCTCGGCGCCCACCTCGCGCTGCTGTGGGAGGACCCGCGCTGGGACCCCCGCAGGGCGCGGCTGACCGAACCCACCTCGAAAGGCGGTGCCGCGTGAGTGCGACGGCCCCAGGCGCCCCCGGCCGGCCGGAGCGGCTCTTCCGCGGCACCGGCGAGCACTGGCCCGACGACGTGCCGCTGCCGCAGCCGCCGCCCTGGCGGCGTGCCCCGGCCGTCCCCGGCGGCAGGACCCGGCGGCCCTACCTGATCGGCGCCGAGCAGGTCGAGGTCGTCAACGCCGCGCTGCGGCTGCGCCGTCCGCTGCTGGTCACCGGCAACCCCGGCACCGGAAAGACCTCGCTCGCGCACGCCGTCGCCGACGAACTCGGCCTCGGTCCGGTGCTGGTGTGGCCGGTCAACACCCGCTCCACGCTGACCGACGCGCTGTACCGGTACGACGCGATCGGACGGCTGCGCGAGGGCCGGGCGCCCGGCGCGAAGGCCGAGGAGGCGGCACCGGGGAACCAGGCGGACCCAAGGAACCAGGCGGGCGGGGCCGACGACGGTGACACGGTGGGCAGTTACGTCCGCCTCGGCCCGCTCGGCACCGCGCTCGCCACCCGGCACCAGGACCGGCCCCGGCTGCTGCTGATCGACGAACTCGACAAGAGCGACGTCGATCTGCCCAACGACCTGCTGCACGTCCTGGAGGAGGGCGAGTTCAGCATCCCCGAACTGGCCCGGCTGCCGGAGAGCCAGGCGCGGGTGCCGGTCCTCACCGAGGGCTCAAGGGAGCGGGTGACGCTGCACCGAGGCGTCGTGCGCTGCGCGGACTTCCCGTTCGTCGTCATCACCAGCAACGGCGAACGCGAGTTCCCGCCGGCCTTCCTGCGCCGCTGCGTCCGGCTCGAACTGCCCGACCCGGGGCCGCGCAAGCTGGAAGAGATCGTCCGCGCCCACTTCGCCGGCCCGGACCTCGCCGGACTGGACGCGGACTGGACGCGGGTCAAGGCGCTGATCGAGACGTTCACCGTCCACCGCGACCTCGGCGGCCTGGCCACCGACCAGCTGCTGCACGCCGTCCACCTCCTCCAGCAGGGCATCCAGCCGGACGCCCGGCACCTGCGGGAGGCGGTGCTGCGTGAACTCCGGGACGGGGGAGGACGGTAGCGGCGGCTCCGCCGCTCGCGTCGGCGGGATCGGTCGGCTGCTGACCGTACTGGCCGAAGCCGGGGTCGAGTTCACGGCGGAGGAGACCGCCGACGCGCTGTGGCTCGCGCTCGCGGACGACAGCCGCCGGGAGCCGCGGGAGCGGATCTGGCAACCGCCGCCGCGCGCAGCGGAGTCGGCCGCGAGGCCGGTGCAACCGCCGCGGGCCGAGCCGCCGTTCGGCCCACCGCCAGGTCCCGGCCCCGATCCCGGCCCCGCGAGGGACCCCGCACCCCCGATCCCCCCTGCCCCCGTACCGCCGCCCGGAGGCCGGCAGCCGCTCTACGCGCTGACCGGGTCGACACCCGGCGACGCCGCGACTCCCGTACGGGTTCCGGCGGTTCACGGGCTGCCGAACGCGCTGTCGGTGACCCGCGCGCTGCGCCCGCTGGGGCGCCGGGTCTCCTCGCCGCACCGCCACGAGCTGGACGAGGCCGCCACCGCCGCGGCCACCGCGGACAGCGGCGGCCGGCTGGAGGTGGTGCTGCGCCCGCAGCGGGCCCGCTGGCTCGACCTCGTCCTGGCCGTGGACGACTGCCTGTCGATGCGCGTCTGGCAGGACACCGTCGCCGAACTCGACCGGCTGCTCTCCACCTCCGGCTTCTTCCGCAGCGTGCGCCGCTGCGCGTTCGACCCGCGAGGCGGCACCGGCGTGCGGGACACGGTGGTGGTGGACGGCGACCGCACGGTCGTCCTGGTGGTCGCCGACGGGGTCGGGCCGCCCTGGCGGGACGGCGCCGCGCAGCGCGCCCTGGCCGGCTGGGCGCGCAAGGCCCACACCGCCGTGCTCCACCCGCTGCCGGTCCGGCTGTGGGCAGGCACCGCGCTGGCCGCCCGCCCGATGCGGGTACGCAGCAGCGGGCCGGTGCCGCGCAACCACCAACTGCGCGCCTACGACCCGCACTTGCCCGCGAGGCTCGCACCGCGGATCGAACTGCCCGTTCCGGTCGTGGAGTTGAGCGGCTGGTCAATCCGCCCGTGGGCCGCCCTGGCCGCCTCCGAAGGCGGTACGGCCACCCTCCGGGTGATCGACGCGGCCGCGCCGCCGCCGGCCGCCGCGCGGCCCGAGGTGCCGTCGGCGGAGGCCGCACCGGAGCAGCGGCTGCTCGCCTTCCAGGAGACCGTGAGCCCCGAGGCGTACGAACTGGCCGGCCACCTCGCCGCCGTCGATCCGCTGACGCTGCCGGTGATGCGGGTCGTGCAGTCGGCCGCGCTGCCCGGCTCCAGCCTGTCCTGCCTGTCGGAGGTGCTGCTCAGCGGCCTGATGCGGGTGGAGCGCCCGCTCGGCGACCTCGACGTCTTCGGCTTCGACCCCGAAGTCCGCCCACTGCTGCGGACGGTGGTGCTGTCCACCGACGCGCAGGCCACGATCGACGCGGTGAGCGACTTCATCGTGCCCCGCCTGGGCCGCACCCACGACTTCCCCGCGCTGCTCGCCTCCCGTACCGGCACCCTCGAACTGCCGCCGCAGGCGGCGCCGTTCGCGCAGCTCCCGGCGCGAGACGGATCGGAGACGGTGACCGCTCCCGAGGCGCCCGACGCGTCGCGGGCCCCGACGGCTGCGGACGGCGGCTCCGCGCTGTGGAGCTATGAGCACCCGGCCGTCGAGTACGTGGTCGGCGTCCGGCCGTTGGTCTCCAGCGGGGAGAACTGGCTGTCCAGCGGCTACCTGGTCGCGCCGCGCGTCGTCCTCACCACGGCGACGTACTTCCTGGACCACCGGCCGGGTCAGCCCGCCGTCCCCGTCTGCGCCGTGCGCGTGCACCGGAGACTTGGCGGTGCGACCGGCGCCGGCGGCACGGGCGGCTGGTACACCGCCGACCCCGTCTGGTGGGGCGGCGGCGCGCTGCTGCTGCGCATCTCGGATCCGCAGTGGAGTCCGCCGCCGGTCCCGGCCGTGCGCCTGGAGCGGATCGACGGGGACTCCGTCCCCCAGACGATCGGCTACGCGCACGAGCGGTCGGACCCGCAATCGGCGGGTCCCGCGGAATCCGCCCCGGCCGGCGCCCCGATGCTCCACGAGGACCCTGCGGTGATCGAGGGGAATCTCATCGACGTTCGGCCCGCCACCGACGGCGGAAGCCGCCTCTGGCTGCGGGCCCGGGCGCTGCCGCCCACCGCGCGCTGGGAGGGCGCGGCGGTCTTCGCGCGCTCACGGCTCTGCGGTCTGGTGACCGACCGCTTCTTCGATGGCGGAAACCGTGCTGACAGCCCGTATGTGCTGCCCGTCGCGGACCTCGAAGCGGACGAGCAGTTCCGCGCGCTGCTGGGCGAGCCGCCACCTGCCCCGCGGCCCCGTAACCGCACCTGGTCGCGCAACTGGGACACCTGGCCGCTGCCGCTCGACTGGCTGGCGGCCAGGGTCCCGGACCCGGCCCCGGAGCCGTGGAGCGACGACGAGCAGAACGGGCTGTGGCAGTTGACCGCCGACATCGCGGGGCCGCGCACGGTCTACGGCGCCCGGGCGCTCGTCGGCCGCGGCGCAGCGACGGTCGCGGCGGGGTTCGCCGCCCGGCGGAGGGCGGACTACTCGGTCGTCTGGTGGATAAAGGCGGAGACCGCCGACGACTTCCTGGCCGACCTGTCCGCACTGATGAGCGCCGAACTGCTCAGCGACGGCGAGCGGCTGGCCTGGGGCGCGAGGTCCGAGGCACCTCCGCTGAAATGGCTGAGTGCCCACGTCGGCTGGCTGGTCGTCCTGGACGGTGTGCGGAGTCCGGCGGATCCGCTGGCGGCCCGGCTGCTCGAACTCGGTTCCGGCCAGGTGTTGTTCACGCTGCCCGACGGCCCCGACGGCCCCGACGGCCCCGACGGCCCCGATGGCCCCGACGGCCCCGACGGCGACGCGGACTGGCCGTGTCCGGTCCTCCGGGTCGGCCCGCCACCGGACCGCGGGGCCGGGATCCGCCGCTTCCCGCCCGAATCGGCTGCCGGGCGAGTCCTCGCCGCGCTGCCGTGGTTCGCGGACGCCGTCCCGTTCTTCCTGCTGCGGCCCCTCGTCGCGACCGAGGAGGAGTTGACGTCGGCGCTGGACGAACTGGCGGACGCCGGGATGGCCGTGGTGGACGCCGAGTCCGAACGGGTCACCGTCCACGCCGATCTGCGCGATCCCGCGGGCCACGGCACCGGTGCGGACGCCCGCCCCAATCCGGCCACCACCGACCCCGAACTGGCCGTCGAGGCCCTCACGGCGGTGTTCCGGCAGGACGAGGCCGTCGCGCGGCCGCTGCTGCGCCACGTCGCCGCGCTGGCCGGGTCTGTCAGCCCGGCGGACGACACCGGGCCGATGTCCGAACTCTTCCTCGGCGTAGCCGACTTCCTGCGCTGGCACGGCGATCCGGCGGGCGCGGTGGAGTGGGGCCAGCGGGCGCTGTCCGGCGGGCAGGTGCACTGGGCCAGCGAGGACCGCTACACCCGGATCTCGCTGGCGGCCGGCGCGATCGAGGCCGGCCTGGACGCGTTCGTCAGGCTGTCGCCCGCGACGCTGCACGCGTATGTGGAGGACGGCTCCCAGCCGGGGGGCCCCGCACTCGAAACCCTGCTCGGCGTGCTCCACCGGGCCCGGTTCAGGCTCGGCCGGGCTGACCCCCGCATCGCCGACGACCTCGCCGAAGCCCGCGCGGTCAGCGAGCAGGCGTTGGGCGCGGACCACCCGCTGACCCGCAGCATCGCCGAGGCGGTCCGGCTGGCCGGGGAACTGCCCGGGCCCCCGCCCCCCGACGAGACCGCCTGACCGGGACCGGCCCCCAGCGCCCGCAGTGCGTCAGGGGCCGGCCGTTCTGGTGGGCCGGGTGGGGCGGCTGGGGAAAGACCCTAGCCGACCGGGCGGATCTCGCGGCTGCTCGCCGCGGCCGGAGGGAGACCCGGCCGGCCGGCGTCGCGGGCGGCTAGTTTGGGACCGCCAGCAGGAGGGCGAACCGGGAGGCCGGGTCGGTCCACCAGTCGCGGACCGTGAAGCCGCCCTCGTACAGCTCGCGGGTCAGCGTCTCGCGGCGGAACTTGCAGGACAGCTCCGTGCGCAGGTCCTCGCCCGCGGCGAACTCCACCGTCAGGTCGAGGTCGGGGACCTTCACGGTCTGCGCGACCTTGGCGCGCAGCCGCATCTCGATCCGCTCCTCGTCCGCGTTCCAGACGGCGACGTGGTCGAACGCCTCCGGGTCGAAGTCCGCGCCGAGTTCGCGGTTCAGCACGTACAGCACGTTCTTGTTGAACTCGGCGGTGACGCCCTGGCTGTCGTCGTAGGCGCGGACCAGCACCTCGGGGTCCTTGACCAGGTCGGCGCCGAGCAGCAGCACGTCGTCGCTGCTCAGCGCCAGGCTCAGGGTGCGGTAGAAGGTCTGCCGCTGCGCCGCGTCGAAGTTGCCGATGGTGCTGCCGAGGAAGGCGAGCAGGCGCGGCCCGGGCTCGTCGGACAGCGCGAGGTCGGTCTCGAAGTCCGCGACCGTGGCGGTCACTTCGAGGCCCGGGTAGTCCCGCCTGATCGCCTCGCCGGCCTCCTCCAGCGCGGACGCGCTGACGTCCAGCGGCGCGTAGCGCACCAGGCTGCCGCCGGCGGTGAGCGCGTCGAGCAGCAGCCGGGTCTTGCGGGACGAGCCCGAGCCCAGCTCGACCAGGGTGCTCGCCCGGGTCAGCGCGGCGATCTCCGGGGCGCGCCGGGTCAGAATCTCCTGCTCGGCGCGGGTCGGGTAGTACTCGGGCAGCCGGGTGATCTGCTCGAACAGGTCGCTGCCGCGCTTGTCGTAGAACCACTTGGGCGGCAGGGTGCGCGGGGTGCCGCCGAGGCCGCGGGTCACGTCGGCGTGCAGCGCGTTGCTGAAGTAGTCGGCGGGCAACCGGTCTTCGAGGGTGAAGCGGCTCTGGGGCGTCATGGGAAGCGGGTCCTCCGATGCCTGGTGGTGGTGCGGGCGCGGCGCCGCGGGCGGGCGCAGCGGGATGATCCGTACTCCTTGGGCGGTGGCGAGCAGCAGTGAGCGGTCGGGCACCTCGTGCCACTGCCCGGGAGCGTCGTCCGGCTCCGAGGCGACCGTCACGTGGCCCGGGCCGGCGCGATACCAGAGGGTGTCGCCCCAGGCGGTGGCCGCGATGGTGCGGCCGTCGGTGAGCAGCAGGTTGAGCCGGGCGGCCGGCCGCACCGCGGCGACCTCCCTGACCACGGCGGCCAGCGCGCCGCCCGGCGACTCGCCGCGCCGCAGCCGGCCGGCCGCCATCGCCCACAGCACCGCGGAGTCGCAGCGCGCTTCGAGCGCGAGCAGCTCGGCGGGGCTGAGGCCGGTGGGCAGCCGGGTCCAGTCCGCGACGGCCCCGTTGTGGCTGAACAGCCAGCGGCCGTCCCGGTAGGGGGCCGCCGCCGACTCGTCGGGGCTGGTGCCCTCGGTCGCCGACCGCACCGCGGCCAGCACGGCGCCGCTGCGGATGGCGCCGGCCAGTTCGGCGAAGTTGGCGTCGGCCCAGACCGGCACCGCCCGCCGGTAGCGGGCCGGCACCGGGTGGCCGGCGTCGCCGGCCTCCCCGCTGTCCCCGTCCGGCTGCGCGGGGTCGGCGAGCGGGTACCAACCCACCCCGAAACCGTCCGCGTTGACGGTGCCGTGCCGCTGCCGGCGCGGCTGCCAGGACTGCTCGTACAGGCCCCGTGGCGGCTCGGTGAGCAGCTGGGCGAGCCGCAACGGCGGTCCCACGTACGCGAGATGGCGGCACATCAGGCCGAACCGCCGTCCTCCGGGGCGGCGTCCCGCGCGGTGCGGAAGCCGGCGAAGATCTGGCGGCGGATCGGGTAGTCCCAGTTGCGGAACGTGCCGCGGCCGGCGACGTCGCCGACCCCGAACGCGCCACCGCGCAGCACCTTGTAGTCGGGGCCGAAGAAGACCTCCGAGTACTCCTTGTACGGGAACGGCTCGAAGCCCGGGTACGGGCTGAAGTCCGACGCCGTCCACTCCCAGACGTCGCCCATCAACTGCCGGGCCCCGCAAGGCGCGGCGCCGGCCGGGTAGCTGCCCGCGGGCGCCGGACGCAGGTGCCGGTGGCCGAGGTTGGCGTGCTCGGGGCCCGGGTCGGCGTCGCCCCACGGGTAGCGCCGGGAGCGGCCGGTGGCCGGGTCGTGCCGGGCGGCCTTCTCCCACTCGGGCTCGGTCGGCAGCCGCCGGCCGGCCCAGCGGGCGTACGCGTCGGCCTCGTACCAGCACACGTGCAGCACCGGCTCGTCGGCCGGCACCTGCTCGACGTGGCCGAACCTGCGCCTGGTCCAGGTGTCGCCGTCGCGCTGCCAGAACTCCGGTGCGCTCAGGCCGGTCCCGGTCACGTGCCGCCAGCCCTCGGGGGTCCACCAGGCCGGGTCCTGGTAGCCGCCGGCGGCGATGAACCGCTGGTAGGCGCCGTTGGTGACCGGCACGGTGTCCAGCCAGAACGCGCTGACGTCCACCCGGTGTTCGGGCCGCTCGTTGTCCAGCGCCCACGGCTCGTCGCTGGTGCCCATGGTGAACGGGCCGCCGGGGACCAGGACTTCGGCCGGCAGGTCGGCCGCGTCGGCGGGCGCGCGCGGCGGCTCGGGGGCGTCGAGCACCGGCGGGCCCTGCCGCAGCTGGTGGGTGGCGAGCATCGTCTCGTCGTGCTGCTGCTCGTGCTGGGCGAGCATGCCGAAGACGAACGCTCCCGCGAGCAGCCGCTCCGGCCGACCCGGGTCGGTGTCGGTGCCGGCCAGCACGTCGAGGGTCTGCTCGCGGACGGCGGACACGTACGCGCGGGCCTCGGCGGGGCCGAGCAGCGGCAGCGCGGGGCGGTCGGCGCGCGGGTGCTGGAAGGCGTCGTAGAGGTGGTCCAGGTCGGGGCGCAGGCCCGGCCGGCCGCCGGCCTCGCGGACCAGCCACAGCTCTTCCTGGTTGGCGATGTGGGCGAGGTCCCAGACCAGCGGGGACATCAGCGGCGAGTGCTGGGCGACCAGGTCGGTGTCGTCCACGCTGTCGGTCAGGGCCATGGTCCGCCGCCGGGCGGTCTCCAGGGCGGCCCGGGCCTTCGCGGCGAGCGCGGGCCCGTCAGCCCGGGCCCCGGCGCCGGTCCCGGGAGCCCCGGACCCGGCCTCAGCCCCGCCCTCGTTATGGCCGGAAACCGACCCCGGATCGCTCGCCGCGGCCGTATCCGCCGCGTCGTAAGTGAGGGGAGTGAGAGGAGTGGCAGAAGAGTCAGGAGTGAACGGATCGCGGGCAGTGCTTTCGGATCCGCTGTGCGGGTGAGTCACAACATGCCTTCCGAAGGTCAGCAGGTCAGACGCGGCTCAGCGCGTCCAACTGGTCGTGGGCCGGACATCGGCCTCGTTCGGCGTAGCGCTCGGCGAATCCCGCCACCGCCTGCCGGAGCGCGGCGGGCGCCCCGGTACGGGCGAGCGCGCTCTCCGCCGCCGCGAAGCAGGCACGCACCGCCTTGCCGAGCTCCGGGTCGGCCGGGCCGATCCGGGCGGCGCGCCGCCAGACGTCGTGGGACGGCAGCGGCTCGCCGTCCCGGCACAGCGCCTCGGTGGCGGCGTGGGCGGTGGCCGCGGCGACCGGATCGTCCAGCAGGATCGCGGTCAGCACGGTCGCGACGATCCAGTCGTCACCGTCCTGGGCGTCGGTCATCCGCAGCTCCAGCCAGCCACGCGGCCGGATCGGCGGGAAGAGCGTGCTCAGGTGGTAGTCCAGATCGTCCACGGTCGGCGGCCTGATGCCGGGGGCGCGGCCGCGCAGCCAGTCGCGGAAGGTCAGCCCCGGGGGAGCGGACCAGTCGGGACGTGCGGAATCGGTGCCGCCCGGTGGGCCACTGACAGCACCGTCGGAGCCGGCGCCGTCGGGTCTGAGGCACAGCAGCCGGGCGTCCAGCGCGTAGTCGGCCCAGGCGGCCCGCGGGTCCTCGTCATGCCGGGGGTGCCTGGTGCGGCCGGGGTCCATCAGGGACCAGTTGGCCTGCCGGGTGGACAGCCAGCCGGTGGGCCGGCCGCCCTGGAGGGGTGAGTTGGCGAACGCCGCCACCAGCACCGGCCCGATCCGATGGGCCAGCCGCCAGCGGAAACGGTAACCGGAGACGCCCTCCGAATCGTCGCCCGCGTCCAGGTTGACCTGGAGGGCGGCGGTACGGCGCATCATCGTGCGGCCCCAGGGGCCGTCGCGGTCGAAGAAGGTCTCCATCGCCCGGTAGCGGGGATGATCCAGTATGCGCGGGGGATCGCGGTACGGATCGAGGCCGCGCCCGACGAGCACGTATCCGGCCTCGTCCATCGCCTGCCGGAGCACCGCGAGATCCGCCGCCATCGCGGTGACGCAGGCGGCGAGGGTGCCGGCGGGCGGGGAGCTGAGCTCCACCTGCCCACCCGGCTCGCGGGTGAGTCTGCTGCCCCGGGGGAGTGCGCCGGGGGCCTCGACCGGCGCGAGTACCGCGTCGAGCCGGTCGGGGGGTATCAGTGATCGGGGATCGGAGCGCCGCTGAACCAGCCACTCCAGTTCCACACCGGTCCGTGCGGGCGGGCCGGTCTTGAAGCAGACACCGCGTACATGGGCCTCGGCCTCATCCTCCGCCAGGTGCGGAAGATGCCGTAGATCCCCTGGGCCTTGTGGGCCCCGTAGGTCGGCTGCCATCGGTCCACCTCCTCTCATCTGTGGGGGCTTTACCCCGAAGCGAGGACATGTCACATGTTGCTTTGGCGAGTCTAGGTGACCTTGAAGTGCGATCGTCTTACGGAATGCTGAACACTCCCTGGTCAACCATGTGAAAACGGCCATCCACTCATTTGGGTGGCACATATCCACCCGAACCACGTAATCGGCATCATACGACGCGTCACCGAGGACGGCCCGGGGCGGCGGCCGGCGGCCACCCCGGCATAGGGCGATGCCCCGGCGGTGATCCATGGGCGACCGGCTACGCTGCCCGTGTAGGCAAAGCGACCAGTCACCGCGAACGAGCACCACGTCAGTGCCGTACAGCGCCACCGTCCGAGCATCCGTACAGCGACAGGAGTACCCCTCGTGACCGTCGTCGGGCCCTTCGGGCTGAGCGTGTGGGACGCCACCCTCGATGCCGATGTCCAGGCCGGTCTCGCGGCCGTCGAGGAGGGCCTGCTGTCGGCCACCAAGAGCGACGTGCCGTTCATCACCGACACCGCCAAGCACCTGCTGGAGGCCGGCGGCAAGCGCTTCCGGCCGCTGCTGGTGCTGCTCGGGGCGCAGTTCGGCGACCCGCACGCGCCCGGTGTGGTGCCCGCGGCCGTGGTGGTCGAGCTGACCCACCTCGCCACGCTGTACCACGACGACGTGATGGACGAGGCCGACGTCCGCCGCGGCGTCACCAGCGCCAACACCCGCTGGGGCAACTCGGTGGCCGTGCTGACCGGGGACTTCCTGTTCTCCCGCGCCTCGCACATCCTGGCCGACCTCGGCCCCGAGGCGGTCCGGGTGCAGGCCGAGGCGTTCGAGCGGCTGATCACCGGCCAGATCATGGAGACCGTCGGCCCGCGCGACGACCGCGACCCGCTGGACCACTACCTGGAGGTCATCGCGGGCAAGACCAGCTCGCTGATGGCGGTGTCCGGACGGTTCGGCGCGATGATGTCCGGCGCCCCCGAGGCGACGGTCAGCACCCTGACCCAGTACGGCGAGCGGATCGGCGCCGCCTTCCAGCTCGCCGACGACGTGCTCGACATCGCCAGCGACAGCCACGAGTCGGGCAAGACCCCGGGCACCGACCTGCGCGAGGGCATCCCGACGCTGCCGGTGCTGCACGTCCGCCGCTGGCACGCGCAAGGGCCGGCCGAGTCGGCCGACGACCGCAGGCTCAACGAACTGCTGGACGGCGACCTCACCGACGACGCGCTGCACGCCGAGGCGCTGCAACTGCTGCGCGCCCACCCGGCGCTGGCCGAGGCCCGCCGCGACACGCTGCGCTACGCCGAGGAGGCGCGCGCCGCGCTGGCGCCGCTGCCGGACATCCCGGCCAAGCGGGCGCTGGCCGGGCTGTGCGACGCGGTGGTGCACCGCGCGGGCTGACCGCGGGGTGCCGGGGCAGGCGTCCCTCGGCTGACGCGGCCGGCCGCCGGCGGCCGAACGGCCGGCATCTGGTGCCGGTGAGCGGTGAACTCGCCGTGGTCGTACGCCGACCCGAGTACGTACTCGGGGTTTGTCATCCCCGCGGCGTACGCTCGATTGGGTCCGGCGGCTGATGTGCGGCGTCGGCCGATTTGGTGGGATGGAGACACCACTTCACGGCGGACCGGGCGACAATGGCCTGGGGAGTGGACGAGTGCGAGGCAGTGGACCGCCGCTAGACGGAGGTAGGGACGCAATGGCACGGATCCAACCGGCACGGTACGAGGAGACGGACGAACCAGGCGGTGGCAGGGGCGGCCGGCGCGCCATGCGCTTCGTGGTGCCCGTCGCGGTGGCGGGGGTGGCGGCGGCCACCATCACCCTCGTGCCGGCGCTCGCGGACACCGGCGACCCGTCGCTGCCCTCGATCACCGCGGAGCAGTTGCTGACGAAGATCGCCGCGTCCGACACCCAGACGGTGGACGGCTCGGTACGGTTCAAGGCCGATCTCGGGCTGCCCGACGTGTTCTCCAGCGGCGCGACCAGCGGCCTGTTCAGCGGCGGGGCGGCGCCGAGCCAGGGCAAGTCCGGCTCGGGCAAGGACTCGCCGGCGGCCCCGCAGTCGCAGCTCGTCCAGTTGCTGGCCGGCACCCACACCCTGCATGTCGCGGCCGACGGCCAGGACCGGCAGAAGGTGTCGATCATCCAGCCGACCGCCGAGTACAGCATCATCCACAACGGCGGCCAGGTGTGGGCCTACGACAGCGCCTCCAACCAGGCGTACCACGCCACGGTCCCGCAGCAGGGCGCCAAGAGCGCGCCGCAGAAGCTGCCCGAGGACTTCCCCGCCACCCCGCAGGCCGCCGCCCAGCAGGTGCTGAAGGCGGCCAAGGGCAACGCGTCGATCACCGTGGACGGCACCGCCCAGGTGGCCGGCCACAAGGCGTACGAGCTGCTGGTCACCCCGCAGCACGCGGACGTCACCACGGTCGGCTCGTTCCGGATCGCGGTGGACTCCAAGACCGGGGTGCCGCTGAAGTTCACCCTGACGCCCAAGGGCGGCGGCAAGGCCATTGTGGACATCGGCTTCACCAAGGTCAGCTTCGACAAGCCGGCCGCGAGCACCTTCAACTTCACCCCGCCCAAGGGGGTGAAGGTCACCGAGGGCGGCGACCTGGCGAAGTCGCAGTCGTCCGGCTCGTCCACCGACGGGCAGCACCGGATGTCGGCCGACGGGCAGTCCGCGATGAAGGCCGGCGCCGAGCCGACCGTCATCGGCAAGGGCTGGGATGCGATCGCCGTGATCAAGACCCCCAAGGGCCTGCCGTCCAACGCCGGCAACCACCCCGGTGGCAAGGACCCGCAGTCGCTGCTGAGCGGCTTCGGCGACAAGGTCAGCGGCGCGTTCGGCTCCGGGACGGTCTTCCACACCCGGCTGGTCA
This sequence comes from Streptomyces sp. CA-111067, assembly GCF_050956065.1. Classification (NCBI taxonomy): domain Bacteria; kingdom Bacillati; phylum Actinomycetota; class Actinomycetes; order Kitasatosporales; family Streptomycetaceae; genus Streptomyces; species Streptomyces sp. CA-111067. The sequence goes on from NZ_CP192103.1 coordinate 5,461,026, forward strand.
ATGTGCTGATGACCGACAACGGCACGGTGTACGTCGGGGCGGTCACCCAGTCCGCGCTGACCGACGCCGCGAACAGCGCCGCGAAGTAGCCCGGGGATGGCAGAGCCGGCCGCCGGCGCCGCGCGGGGGGACGTGGTGATCGAGACCCGGGGGCTGGCCAAGCGCTACCGCGGCACGCTCGCCGTGGACGGCATCGACCTGTCGGTGCCGCGCGGCAGCGTGTTCGGCTTCCTCGGGCCCAACGGCTCCGGCAAGACCACCACCATCCGGATGCTGATGGGCCTGATCGTGCCGACCGCGGGCACCGCCCGGGTGCTTGGCGCGCCGATGCCCCGCTCGTCCAGGTCGGTGCTGCCCAAGGTGGGCGCGCTGATCGAGGGCCCGGCGCTCTACGGCTTCCTGTCCGGCCGGGACAACCTGCTGCGGTTCGACGCCGCCGACCCGACCGCCGACCCGCGCACCCGTGGTGCGCGGGTCGGTTCGGCGCTCGACCGGGTCGGGCTCGCGGCGGCGGCGGAGAAGAAGGCCAAGGCGTATTCGCTCGGCATGAAGCAGCGGCTCGGGCTGGCGGCGGCGCTGCTCCAGCCGCGCGAGCTGCTGGTGCTCGACGAGCCGACCAACGGCCTGGACCCGCAGGGCATGCGGGAGATCCGCGGGCTGATCAGGGACCTGTCGGCGGACGGCACCACCGTCTTCCTGTCCTCGCACCTGCTGGACGAGATCGAGCAGGTCTGCACGCACGCCGCCGTGATGGCCCGCGGCCGGCTGATCACCCAGGGCACCGTGGCGGAGCTGTCGGCCGGCGCCCGCGGACAGCTGGTGGTGACCACCCCCGACCAGGCCAAGGCCACCGGGGTACTGGCCGAGCACGGCGTCACCTCGCTGGCCACCAGCGGGCAGCGGGTCACCGGCGAGCTGCCCCCCGACCCGCCGGATCTGGCCGAAGTCAACGCGGCCCTGGTCGCGGCCGGCGTCCGGGTCCGCGGCTTCGGCATGGAGCGGGCCTCGCTTGAGGACACGTTCGTGAGACTGACCGGGGAGGGCTTCGATGTCGCAGGCTGAGCCGACGACGGCCGCGCCGCCGCCCGCCGGGCCGCCCGCCCCGCCCCGGTCGCCGCAACTGCTGTGGACGCTCGGCCTGTTCAGGTCCGAGCTGGTCACCGTCTTCCGGCGCGGCCGCACCCTGGCACTGTTCGGCGTGCTGGCCGGCGTGCCGATCCTGGTCGGTATCGCGGTCCGGATCGAGACCCGGGGCGGCGGCTCGATCGGCGGTGGCGGCGGCGACGGAGGCGGCCCGGCGTTCATCGAACAGGTCAGCAACAACGGCCTGTTCCTCGCCTTCACCTCGCTCGCCGCGACCCTGCCTTTCTTCCTGCCGATGGCGATCGGCGTGGTGGCCGGCGACTCGATCGCCGGCGAGGCCAGCTCCGGCACCCTGCGCTACCTGCTGGTCGCCCCGGCCGGCCGCACCCGGCTGCTGCTGGCCAAGTACGCGTCCGTGCTGGCCTTCTGCGTGGCGGCGACGCTCGTGGTGGCGGTGGCCGCGATGATCGTCGGCTTCATCCTGTTCCCGGTCGGCGATGTCACGACCCTGGCGGGCACCACCATCCCGCTGTCCGACGGCATCATGCGTGCGCTGCTGATCGCCGTGCTGGTGGCGGCGTCACTGGTGGGTATCGGGGCGCTCGGCCTGTTCATCTCGACGCTCACCGACAGCGGCATCGGCGCGATGGCGGCCACCGTCGGGCTGCTGATCACCGTGCAGATCGTGGACAACATCCCGCAGCTGCACGTCGTGCAGCCGTATCTGTTCCCGCACTACTGGCTGAGCTTCGCCGACATCCTGCGCGACCCGGTCCCGTGGAGCGGCATCGGCAAGAACCTCGGGCTCCAGGCGCTGTACGCGGCGGTGTTCGGCTCGGCGGCGTGGGCCCGCTTCACCTCCCGCGACATCACGGCGTGAGAAGCGCCTCACGGCCGAGTCCCGCGCGCAGCTCGGCGTCGGCGTCGGCCGCGGTGAAGAAGGTACGGGCGCGCAGCAGCGCCTCCGTGTCGCCGAGCAGGTCGCCGGGCCGGTTGCCGGTGCCGAGCAGCACCCCGCCGAACGGCATCCGCATATAGGCCGCGGTCTTGGTGAGCGTGCCCACCAGCGCGTCGGCGTCGGCCGGGTCCTCGCCGGCCAGCGCGGTGACGCCCCACAGCGTGCGGCCCGCCATCCGGGCGCGGAAGTCCACGCCGGGCACCCGCATCCAGCCCGACCAGTGGTCGAGGTAGTGCTTGGTGAGGGTGGAGACCGAGTACCAGTACAGCGGCGAGGCGATCACCAGGTCGGTGGCGTCGAGCGTCGCGTCCAGCAGCGTCCGGCCGGGTCCGGTGGGCGACTCGTAGCCGCCGTCGCCCTCGTGCCGCAGGTCCTCGAACGCGGGCAGCCCCAGGTCGGCCAGCGGCAGCCAGCGCTGCGAGGCGCCGGCCGGCAGGTGCTCGGCGGCGCGGCGGGCCAGCGTCTCGGTGTTGCCGCCGGCGCGGGTGCTGCCGAGCAGGAAGAGGAAGCGCCGGTCGGGCGCCGGAGCGGTGGTCTCAGACAACGAATGCATATGCATATATTGCGCGCGCCAGGCATCTCAGTCAAGCGCGGACTCCGCGGCCCCGGAGCGCACTGAGCGGGCCGCGCGTGACGAAGATGCCTGGTGCGGCCCGCTCATCGGTGGTGACCAGCGCGCCCCTCAGCGGCGGCGCCGGGCGGCGGCCCGGGAGGCGGCGGTCGTGACGGCGCCCACGCCGATCAGGCCGGCCGCCAGCAGCAGCCCGTCGGTGCTGGTGCCGGTCGCGGCCAGCTGCGGGCCGGTGTGCTGCGGCGCGGGAGGCGCCGGGTGCGCGGGAGGCGCGGGATGGGTCGGGCGGCCGGCCGGGGGCGCCGGCTGCGCCTTGGGGGCCACCTTCAAGGAGACCTTCACCAGCTCGGTGTGCCCGTCCTTGAGGGTGGCCCGGTAGATGAAGCTGTCCGTCCCCGCGTAGCCCTTCTCCGGCAGGTAGGAGAACTCGTCGCCCCGCAGCACCACCGTGCCGTGTTCCGGCGGCTCGGTGACATCGACGGGCTGGTCGGGGTCGGTGCCGGACACCACCGGGATCTTCACCGCCCCGCCGCCCGCCGGCACGTCGACCGGCGGCTGCTCGACCGGCCGGCAGGCCAGCCGGAAGTCCACCCCCGTCACGTCGTCGCCCGCCGGGTTCGCCGCGCGGCTGGCCGGCCCGCTCGCCGTGTAGCCGGCCGGCACCCGCAGGGCCACCCGGTAGCCGCCGGAGGCGACACCGGGGAAGGAGTACGAGCCGTCGGCGCCGGCCGTCGTGGTCAGCGGGCCGCCCGACTCGCCCTGCACCGGGGTCCCGTCGGTGTTCCGCAGCTCCAGCGTGGTGCCGGGCGGCAGGCCGCAGCCGGAGGTGACCCGGCCGGAGATCTTCGCGGTGGGCGCGGCCAGCCACACCTGGTAGACCGGGCTGCCGGTCTGCACGGTGAACCGCAGCGACAGCGAGACCACCGGCACCGTCGGCCGGAACCAGCCGGCCGCCCCGCTGGTGTCGGAGCCGCCGCCGACCAGCGTGGAGCTGCCGGCGTCCCAGGACGGCAGGTCGGTGAACGGCCCGCCGGTGCAGGACGACGGCCGCGGCGAGGCGTCGCAGTAGTTGAACGGGGACTGCCAGCCGAGCTGGTCGGCCGTCAGCCGCACCCCGCCGGGGCCGGTCGCCGTGACCTGCACGGTGTCGGCGTCCACATCGCCCAGCGCGAAGCCCCAGCCGGGCCGGGTGGGGGAGTCGAAGGTGACCGTCGTGCTCGACGGGCCGCCGCCGGGGGCCGCGCCCAGCGAGAGGTAGTTGTGCCCGCGCGAGCTGCCGTAGGCGGCGCCGAAGGGCGTCGAGTCGCCCAGGAACGCGGAGTTGCCGCTCGGCATCGACACCCCGGTCCCGTCGGTGGTGAAGGTCGCGGCGGGGAAGCCGGGCACCGGCACGGTCAGCGCGCCCGGGCTCCACTGACCATAGGCGGAGCCGGCCGCGGACGCGGTCCCGGCGGCCAGCGGGATCGTCAGGGCGGCCGTGGCGGCGACCGCCAGCACACGGGCGGTTCTGGCTGCGGGCAGGCGCACGGCTGGTTCTCCTCGCGCGGGGACGACCGGACGGATACCTCTCGACTGTGGACGATCGCCGTCGACCCGCTAGCGCGACGGCGCCCTGATCACCCGGTCGGCGGCGGCCGCCCGCCCGTTCGGCCCAGCCCCGGCGCGGGCCACCGCGGCCCGCCGAGCCGTCCGCAGCGCGTCCCAGACCAGCAGCGCCAGCGCGCCCCAGACCAGGGCGAAGCCGGCCCAGCGCTCCGCGGGCATGTCCTCGTGGAAGTACAGCAGACCGATCAGGAACTGGAGGACCGGCGCGAGGTACTGCATCAGGCCCATGGTCGTCAGCGGCAGCCGGGTGGCGGCCATCCCGAAGCAGGTCAGCGGTATCGCGGTGACCAGGCCGCAGGAGGCGAGCAGCAGGGCGTGGCCGGCGCCGTGCTGGCCGAAGGTGGCGTGGCCGCGGCCGCCGAGCACCAGCAGGAAGCCGAGCGCGGGCAGGAACTGCACGGAGGTCTCGGCGGCCAGCGACTCCAGGCCGCCCATCGCCAGCTTCTTCTTCACCAGGCCGTAGAGGCCGAAGCTGAAGGCCAGCGTGAGCGCGATCCACGGCAGCCGCCCGTACCCGACGGTGAGCACCGCCACCGCGAGCGCGCCGATGCCGACCGCCGCCCACTGCACCGGGCGCAGCCGCTCGTGCAGCACCAGCACGCCGAGGGCGATCGTGACCAGCGGGTTGATGAAGTAGCCGAGCGAGGCCTCCACCACGTGGCCGGAGTTGACGGCCCAGATGTACAGGCCCCAGTTCACCGACACAGCGGCTGCGGCGACCACGACCATGCCCAGCTTCCGCGGCTGCCGCAGGAGTTCGGCCACCCAGGCCCAGCGGCGCAGCGCGAGCAGGACGAGTGCCACCACCGCGAGCGACCACACCATCCGGTGGGCCAGGATCTCCATCGCTCCCGCGGGTTCGAGCAGCGGCCAGAACAGCGGCAGCGCGCCCCAGATGCCGTAGGCCACGAAGCCGTACACGAGTCCCGCGCGCTGCTCGTTCATCCCGCCTCCCCGCGCCGGGCGCGGAAGCGCGCGGCAAGGCGACGGTAGCGGGTGCGGGGCCACCCTGTCATGGGTGTTTCACACTACGGTCATGACAGGGTGGGCTCCGCCTCCGGGACGGCCTTCCGGACGGCGGTCGCGGCGGGTGGACGAGGCCGCGTCGCCACGCGCGGGCCGTGAGCCCGCGGGCCCGGGGCACCGTCCGCGGGCCGTCGGCCGCGGGCCCGGCACCGCCGGTGGGCCTCAGCTCGCGAGCGCCGCCGCCACCGTCTCGCGCAGCGGCGTCGTGGGCCGCCCGATCAGCCGCGCCAGGTCACCACTGGTGCCGGCCAGCCTGCCGCGGTCGATCGCGGCGTCCACGTCCACCAGGATGTCCGCCATGACCTCCGGCAGCCCGGCGCCGAGCAGGATCTCGCGGTACGCCGCGGCCGGCACGGTCTTGTGTGCCACGTCCTTGCCGCTCAGCTCGGTGATCACGGCCGCGTACTCGGGGAAGCTCCACGCGGTGTCGCCGCTCAGCTCGTACGCCGTGTTCTCGTGTCCCTCGCCGGTCAGCACGGCGGCGGCAGCGGCGGCGTAGTCGGCACGGGCGGCCGACGCGACCCGCCCGTCGGTGACGTTGTTGACCACGGCGCCGTGCTCCAGGGCCGGGCCCAGGGCGGCGGTGTAGTTCTCGGTGTACCAGCCGTTGCGCAGGAAGACGTACGGCAGCCCCGAGGCGAGGATGTTCCGCTCGGTGGCCTTGTGCTCGTCGGCCAGCGTGAAGTCGGCGTCGGGGCCGCCGAGGATCCCGGTGTACGCCAGCAGGGCCGCGCCCGCCCCGGCCGCCGCGTCCACCACCGCCTTGTGCTGCTCCTCGCGGCGGCCGGCCTCGTTGCCGGAGATCAGCAGCACCCGGTCGCCGGCCCCGAAGACGTCCTTCAGCGTCTCAGGCCGCTCGTAGTCCGCCACCCGCAGCTCCACCCCGCGGCCGGTCAGGTCGGCGGCCCGTTCCCGGTCCCGCGCCACCGCGACGATGTCGCCCGCCGCGACCCCGCGGGCCAGCAGGTCTTCGATGACGAGGCGGCCGAGCTGGCCGGTGGCTCCGGTGATGACGATGCTCATGACGGAATGCTTCTCTCTGTCCGGAAAACGCTGCCCGGCACCCCGAAGCGGTGCCTGACACCCACCATACAGTTAGCGCTAACTAATAGAAAGCGCACTGTGGTGCGAGCCCGAGTCCGGCCGGGGACCGAGTCGCGGTCCCCGGGTCGGCGAGAGGAGGTCATCAGCGGTCGGCGGCCAGCCCCCTGAGCTTGTCCGGGTTCACCTGGACCCGGAGGTTGGCCACCCGGCCGCCGGCCAGGTCGTAGGTCAGCGCGCCGATCCGGTGGCCGCCCATGGTGATCAGCAGGCTCAGCTCGCCGTTGATCACCACCGGCTCCATCCCCGCGCCGGACACCGAGGGCTTGGCCATCACGCCGAGCAGCCAGCGCGCCACGTGGTCGCCGCCGTACAGCGGGCGGCGGGACGCGGTGACCTTGCCGCCGCCGTCGGCCCAGCAGGTGACGTCGGGCGCGAGCAGGCTCATCACCGCGTTCAGGTCGCCCCCGGCGCAGGCCGCCAGGAAGCGCGCGGTGACCTGCTCGCGCTGCTCCCGGTCGGTGTCGAACCGCGGCCTGCGCTCGGCCACGTGCCGGTGCGCGCGGTGCGCGATCTGCCGGACGGTCGGCTCAGGGCGCTCCAGGATCCCGGCGATCTCGGCGTGCGCGTAGCCGAACGCCTCCCGCAGCACGAAGACCGCCCGCTCCACCGGCGTCAGCGTCTCCAGCACCACCAGCAGCGCGGTGGAGACGGTGTCGGCCCGCTCCAGGTCCTCGGCCACGTCGGGCGAGGTCAGCAGCGGCTCGGGCAGCCACGGCCCGACGTACTTCTCGCGCACCGCCCGCGCCGAGGTCAGCCGGTTCAGCGACAGGTTGGTCACCACCCGCACCAGGTACGCCTTCGGGTGCGTGACGTTGCCGCGGTCCGCCTGGTGCCAGGCCAGCCAGGCGTCCTGGAGCACGTCCTCGGCGTCGGTGACGCTGCCCAGCATCCGGTAGGCGGTGCCGAACAGCAGCCGCCGGTGCTCGGTGAAGGGGTCGGACGCCTCCGGGGGCGGGTCGGACGGGGCGGCGGCGGGGTCGTCCGGGGAGGGCCCGGGCCCGTCGGTGGAAGGGTCGGTCCCGCTGGACGGCTCCGCCGCTGTGCCGGGCCCCGATGCCGGTTCGCTCACCTGATCATGCTGGCAGCACCCCGCCCCTCCGGGCAAGGCGTCGCGAGCTGCGGGGCCGCGGTGGTCGCCCCGCGGGTCGCCCGGCCGCCCCGGAACAGCGCGATGCTGACGGCGACCCGCTTGCTGATCCGGTAGACCGGGATCGGGCTGCCGCTGACCACGTTCTTGTAGGTGACGGCGAGCCGGCCGGTCAGATACGCCCGGCGCGGGGTGTCGTCGGCCCGGGTGAACTGGATCACCGCGTCCCGCCGGCCGATGCACACCGGCTGGTGCACGTAGCCGAACCTGAACGGCTCGGCCGGCCGGCCGCGCAGCTCCCGCGCGATCGTGTCGGCGGCGTGCTCCGCGGTCGGCATCCCGGACTGGCAGGTGCCGTGCAGCACCCCCCACGGCTGCCGGACGGCGGCGGCGTCGCCGATCGCGTACACCTCCGGGTGCGAGACCGAGCGCAGCGCCCCGTCCACCAGGACCTGCCCGCGCGCGTCGGTCGCGATCCCGGACTCGGCCGCCAGCGGCGCCACCCGCACCCCGGCGGTCCACAGGCACAGGTCGGCGGCCAGCAGCTCGCCGCCGGCCAGCCGTACCTTCTCCGGCAGCACCTCGGCGATCTCGACCCCGGACCGCACCGCCACGCCGAGCCGGTCGAGCGAACGGTGCAGGTACGCCCGGGCCTTGCCGCCCATCAGCGCCCCCGGCTGCTCGCGGCTGACCAGCGTCACCCGCAGCGCCGGGTGGCTCTCGGCGATCTCCGCCGCCGCCTCGACGCCGGTCAGGCCGGCCCCGCAGACCACCACGTTGCCGCCGGTGGCGGCCAGCTCGGCCAGCCGGCCGGCCATCTCGTGCGCGCGCCGCGGGTCGTCCAGCGTCCAGGCGTGCTGCTCGGCGCCCGGCACGGCGGAGGTGTCGGCGGTGCTGCCGAGCGCGTAGACGAGGTTGTCGTAGTCGTACTCGGTGTTGCCCTTGACGCCCTGCACCAGGACCCGGCGCCCGGCGGGGTCCACCGCGACCGCCCGGCCCTGGACGAAGCGCACGCCGGTGCCGTCCAGCATCGCCGGGATACGGCAGTCGGCCAGTTCCTGGCCGACGGCGATCTGGTGCGACCGCAGCCGCTCGCTGAACCGCTCCGCCGGGTTGACCAGGGTGATCACGGCGCCGGTCCTTCTGGCCTTGCGGGAAAGCAGGATCGCGCACAGCAGGCCGGTGTACCCGCCGCCGAGGATGACGACATGCTTCCTGTCGGTCTTGTCCATCACTCGCTCCTTCGCTCGCGCCACCCCCGCGGGACCATGCCGAGCCGTGCGGGCCGGTGACACCCAGGGGACAAGCGGGCGGCGGCAGGCGTGACAGCCGCCGAATGTGAAGCGAATCACATGCCGGCCAGGCCCCGGCGGCGGACGCGACGGCGCCCGGGCGTGACGGCGCCCGGACGATACGGCGCCCGGACGCGACGATGCCCGGCCGGTGACCTGCACCGGGCCGGGCATCGCGGCGAGCAGAAGCCGGAAGGGCGGCTACCGACCGGGGGTCAGCCGACCACCGTCCAGTTGTCGTTGCCGTGCAGCAGCGCGGACAGGTCGCCCTGGCCCTGCCGCTGCACGGCCTCCTCCAGCTGGTCGGCCATCAGCGTGTCGTACACCGGCCGCTGAACGTCGCGCAGCACGCCGATCGGCGTCTGGTGCAGGGTGTCGGGGTCGGCCAGCCGGGACAGCGCGAAGGCCGTGGTCGGCGAGGCCGCGTGGGCGTCGTGCACCAGCACCGACTCGCTGCCCTCGACCGTCACGTCGATCACCCGGAGGTCACCGGTCGCCGGGTCGCGGATGACGCCCTTGCTGCCGAGGCCGTCCTCGGCCGGGGTGCCGAACCGGATCGGCTCGCCGTGCTCAAGCCGGATCACCGCCTCCAGCGCCTGGTCCTTGTCCTTCAGCACCTCGAAGGCGCCGTCGTTGAAGATGTTGCAGTTCTGGTAGATCTCCACCAGCGCGGTGCCCGGGTGCTGCGCCGCCGCCCGCAGCACGCCCTGGAGGTGCTTGCGGTCGGAGTCCACCGTGCGGGCCACGAAGGACGCCTCGGCGCCGATCGCCAGCGAGACCGGGTTGAAGGGCGCGTCGAGCGAGCCCATCGGGGTGGACTTGGTGATCTTGCCGACCTCGGAGGTGGGGCTGTACTGGCCCTTGGTCAGCCCGTAGATCCGGTTGTTGAACAGCAGGATCTTCAGGTTGACGTTCCGCCGCAGCGCGTGGATCAGGTGGTTGCCGCCGATGGACAGCGCGTCGCCGTCACCGGTGACCACCCACACGCTCAGGTCCCGCCGCGAGGTGGCCAGCCCGGTCGCGATGGCCGGGGCGCGGCCGTGGATGGAGTGCATGCCGTAGGTGTTCATGTAGTACGGGAACCGGGAGGAGCACCCGATGCCCGACACGAACACCACGTTCTCCTTGGCCAGGCCGAGCTCCGGCATGAAGGACTGGACGGCGGCCAGCACCGCGTAGTCACCGCAGCCCGGGCACCAGCGCACCTCCTGGTCGGACTTGAAGTCCTTCATGCTCTGCTTGGCCTCGGCCTTGGGCACAAGTGCCAGCGCCTCAGACATGTGCACTCTCCTCCGGGCCGGTGGCCGCGCCCGTCGTCGCGTCCTCGATCTCGCTCTCCGCCACGATGGCCTGCGCGAGCTGCTCCGCCTTGAACGGCAGTCCGGTGACCTGCGTGTACGACCGGGCGTCCACCAGGTACCTGGCCCGCAGCAGGTGCGCGAGCTGGCCGAGGTTCATCTCGGGGACGATCACCCGGTCGTACGCGGCGAGCACCTCACCGAGATTGGCGGGAAACGGGTTCAGGTGCCGCAGGTGCGCCTGGGCGACGCTGCCGCCCTCGCGCCGCACCCGCCGCACGGCCGCGGTGATCGGCCCGTAGGTCGAACCCCAGCCGAGCACCAGCGTCCTGGCCTCGCCGCCCGGGTCGTCCACGACGACGTCGGGCACCGTGATGCCGTCGATCTTGGCCTGCCGAGTGCGGACCATGAAGTCGTGGTTGGCCGGGTCGTAGCTGATGTTGCCGGTGCCGTCCTGCTTCTCGATGCCGCCGATGCGGTGTTCGAGGCCGGCCGTGCCGGGCACCGCCCAGGGGCGGGCCAGCGTCTCCGGGTCGCGCTGGTACGGGTGGAAGGACTCGGTGCCGTCATCGGCCGTGTGGTTCGGGCCGGTGGCGAACTCCACCCGCAGGTCGGGCAGTTCGGCCGGCTCCGGGATCCGCCACGGCTCCGAGCCGTTGGCCAGGTAGCCGTCGGAGAGCAGCAGCACCGGGGTCCGGTAGGTGAGCGCGATCCGGGCCGCCTCCAGCGCCGCGTCGAAGCAGTCGCCGGGCGTGGACGGCGCCACCACCGGCACCGGGGCCTCGCCGTTGCGCCCGTACATCGCCTGGAGGAGGTCGGACTGCTCGGTCTTGGTGGGCAGCCCGGTGGACGGGCCGCCGCGCTGGATGTCGATCACCAGCAGCGGCAGCTCCAGGCTGACGGCCAGGCCGATGGTCTCCGACTTCAGCGCCACACCGGGCCCCGAGGTCGTGGTGAGCGCCAGCGACCCGCCGAAGGCCGCGCCGAGCGCGGCGCCGATCGCACCGATCTCGTCCTCGGCCTGGAAGGTCCGCACGCCGAAGTTCTTGTGCCGGCTCAGCTCGTGCAGGATGTCCGAGGCCGGGGTGATCGGGTACGAGCCGAGGAACAGCGGCAGCCCGGACCGGTTGCCGGCCGCGATCAGGCCGTACGACAGCGCCAGGTTGCCCGAGATGTTGCGGTAGGTGCCGGCCGGGAAGGCGCCGGCCGCGGGGGCCACCTCGTAGCTGACCGCGAAGTCCTCGGTGGTCTCGCCGAAGTTCCAGCCCGCCCGGTAGGCGATGATGTTGGCCTCGGCGATCTCCGGCTTCTTCGCGAACTTCTTGCGCAGGAACGCCTCGGTGCTGTCGGTCGGCCGGTGGTACATCCAGGACAGCAGGCCGAGCGCGAACATGTTCTTCGCCCGCTCCGCGTCCTTGCGGGCGAGACCGCTCTCCTTGAGCGCCTCGATGGTCATCGAGGTCAGCGGCACCGGATGCACCGCGTACGCCTCGAGGGAGCCGTCTTCGAGCGGATTGGCCGGATAGCCCACCTTGGCCATCGCCCGCTTGGTGAACTCGTCGGTGTTGACGATGATCTCCGCGCCGCGCGGCAGGTCGCCGATGTTCGCCTTCAGCGCCGCCGGGTTCATCGCCACCAGCACGTTCGGCGAGTCGCCGGGGGTGAGGATGTCGTGGTCGGCGAAGTGCAGCTGGAACGAGGAGACGCCCGGCAGGGTGCCTGCGGGCGCCCTGATCTCGGCCGGGAAGTTCGGCAGCGTGGAGAGATCGTTGCCGAAGGACGCGGTCTCGGAGGTGAAGCGGTCACCGGTGAGCTGCATGCCGTCGCCGGAGTCGCCGGCGAACCGGATGATCACCCGGTCCAGCCGTTTGGTCTCCTTGCCCGGTGCGCGCTGAACGCCGAGGACATCTCCGATGACGGCTTGATGTCCCGCGGTGATGGGGTTGCTGACCTGACTGGTCACTGAAACGGACCTCCCTCGACGCGGCGGCTCAGGGCTCATCGTACGTCGGTAAGGGTCGCCTTCCCGGTTAGTCCCGCATGGTGGAAGGCGAGTTCCCGCCGCGCAGGGTGTTACGAGTTCAGGTAGGTCAGTACCGCCAGCACCCGACGGTGATCTCCGTCACTCGGCGCCAGGCCCAGCTTCAGGAAGATGTTGCTGACGTGCTTCTCGACGGCTCCGTCGCTCACCACGAGCTGCTTGGCCACCGCGGAGTTCGTCCGGCCCTCCGCCATCAGGCCGAGCACCTCGCGCTCCCTGGGGGTCAGCCCGGCCAGCACGTCCTGCTTGCGGCTGCGGCCCAGCAGCTGGGCGACCACCTCCGGGTCCAGCGCGGTGCCGCCCTCGGCGACCCGCACCACCGCGTCCACGAACTCGCGGACCTCGGCCACCCGGTCCTTGAGCAGATAGCCCACCCCGCGGCTGCTGCCGGCCAGCAGCTCGGTGGCGTACTGCTCCTCCACGTACTGCGACAGCACCAGCACCCCGACGCTCGGGTGGTCCCGGCGCAGCTGCACCGCGGCCCGCACGCCCTCGTCGGTGTGGGTGGGGGGCATCCGGACGTCGGCCACCACCACGTCGGGCAGCGCGCCCTCGGCGGCCAGCTCCCCGACCACCTTGATCAGCGCCACGGCGTCGCCGACCCCGGCGACCACGTCATGGCCCCGGTCGGTCAGCAGCCGGGTCAGGCCCTCCCGGAGCAGTACCGAATCCTCGGCGATGACCACCCGCACGCTTCCTCCACCGTTTTCCCGCGTCCCGCAACCCGCATGACCGTCGTCGGCTGTCGTCGGCTGCCGTTGACTGTCACAGCATCCCAGCATCGGGAGGGTAATGGGGAATACGGTTCTGCTGGGCAAGGTTGCGCCCTTGCTCCGGGCACGGGGCCGGGACGTGTGGAGCGGTTCCCGCCGAACCGGCGGGGACGAGGGGATAGGAGAGCGTGTGCGCGCGGTCGGATTCGACGTCATCGGCGGTCCTGAAGTCCTGCGGCCGGTGGAGCTGCCGGTACCCGAGCCGGGGCCCGGCGAGGTGCTGATCCGGGTCGCGTACGCGGGCGTCAACTACGGCGAGGTGCAGCACCGGCTCGGCGACTTCGGCCCACCCGACGGCGTCACCGTGCCCGGCCTCGAGGCGTCGGGCGAGATCACCGCGCTCGGCACCGGCGTCACCGGGCTGTCCGTCGGCGACCCGGTCGCCGCCTACCTGCCCGACGGCGGCGGCTACGCCGAATACGCCGTCGCCCGCGCCGAGTTCGCGTTCCCGCTCGACGGGATCTCGCTGCGGGACGGCGGCGGCGCCGGGCTGGTGCTGACCACCGCGTACGGGGTGCTCGCCGGGGCGGGGCGGCTCGCGGCCGGCGACACCGTGCTCATTCACGCGGCGGCGGGCGGGGTCGGGTCGGTGGCCGCGCAGATCGCCCGCGCACTCGGTGCGGCGGCGGTCTACGGCACGGTGGGGTCGGCGGAGAAGGCCGCGTACGCCAAGCGGTTCGGCTACGACGCGATCCACTCCCGGGAGAACTTCACCGAGCGGCTGCGCGACCTCGACGTCATCCTCGACCCGGTCGGCGGCGCCACCCGGCTGACCGGCCTGCCCCTGCTGGCCCCGTTCGGCCGCCTGGTCGTCTACGGCGAGGCCGCCCGGCACCCCGACCTGACGCTCCCGGTGCTCCCGTTCTGGAAGAGCAACCGCACGCTCAGCGGCTACCACATCGCCGACCTCGCCCGCCGCGCCCCCCGCACGCTGCGCGCCCACGCCCTGGCCGCTCTTTCGCTACTCGCTTCAGGTGCGATCCGGCTCGACGTGACAGCGGAGCGCCCCCTGAGCGGCGCGCGCGAGCTCCACGAGGCCCTTGAGGCGGGCCGCAGCCGGGGCAAATCGCTCCTGGCGATCGGAGAGTGAGGCTTTTTTTCGGCCGCGCCGCTGCAGGGCGCATGCTGGCCGGGGGTCAGGCCCGCCAGGGCAGTTCGGCGGTGATGCGGGTGGGGCCGCCGGGCGGGGAGTCGACGGCCAGGACGCCGTCCACGGAGTCGAGGCGTTCGGCCAGGCCGGCCAGGCCGGACCCACCCGCGCCGGAGGCGCCACCGCGTCCGTTGTCGGTCACGTGGACCATCAGCCGATCGTCCGCGCGCCACACATCCACAGCCCCGCGCGAAGCGCCACTGTGCTTGCTGATGTTCTGCAAAAGCTCCGACACCGTGAAGTAGGCGATCCCCTCGATCGCCGGCACCGGCCGCGCCGGCAGTTCCACCGTCACCGCCACCGGCACCGTGCACCTCGCGGCCACCGCGGACAGCGCCGGCCCGAGCCCCCGGTCGGTGAGGATCGCCGGGTGGATCCCCCTCGCCAGATCCCGCAACTCCTGAAGCGCCACCTTCACCTCGCCGTGCGCCTCCTCCACCATCTGCGCGCCGACCGCCGGGTCGTCGAGCAGCTTCTCCTTCGCCATGCCCAGGTCCATCGCCAGCGCCACCAGCCGCGCCTGCGCGCCGTCGTGCAGGTCGCGTTCGATCCGCCGCAGGTCGGCCGCCGCGGTGTCCACCACGACCCCGCGGTCGGACTCGAGCTCGGTGACCCGGTCGTCCAGCCGGGACGGCCCGAGCAGCCCGGCGACGAGCATCCGGTCCACGTGCGCCATCGCCCTGATCACCCACGGCGTGACGAGCACGAAGATCAGCCCGGTCGCCACGCACAGCGTGAGGTCGAGCGGGGTGTGCAGCCACCAGCCGTGCCGGCCGTCCGCGTCGCCGTAGATCTGGATGCCGTTGCGGTTGGTGAAGGTGGGGAACACCCACTGCCACAGCGGGTAGGTCAGGAAGCCCCAGCCGTAGACCATGAAGGTCAGCGACACGCAGAAGGAGAAGACCGCCCACGGGAAGTGCACCAGGCAGTAGACCGCGTGCCGCCAGTTGACGCCGCTGCCGAGCTGGCCGCCGAGCCACGGGAAGGCCCCGCGGCCCCTGGTGCGCACCGGCCCCGGCTCGTCGATCTCCATCCACAGCAGGGAACGCGCCCTGGCCCGTTCCACCCGCCCGATCGCCCGGCAGCCGCCGAGCGCGAGCACCAGCACCGGCAGGCCGATGAACGTGATCAGCAGGCCGGCGCCCAGCGTCAGCATGGTGACGGCCCACACGAAGCCGATGATCCCCATCGGCAGGTTCAGCAGCTGGTGGCCGAACTCGCGCCAGGTCCTGGCCTCGAACGGCGCTCGCAACGGCGCGGGCAGCCGGTGCGCGCGCCCCTCGGGCCGTTGCCCCTGCGCGGGCCCCTCGGGGGGGAAGCCGTAAGCCATGGTCGGGACCGTCCTTTCTGCACTGCTCGTCATACCTACAGCCTGGTCGGGCGGCGGCCCCGAACCCATGGTGCGGATCGGCGTCTTGGAGGTGGGGATACCCCTACCAACCGGGTCCGGACCAGGATGGCCGCCGCTACCGGCCGCCGCGCCCCGCGCCGCCCGGCGTCTTGCGGAACTCCCGGTCCCGCCAGGGCAGTTCGGCGGTGACCGAGGTCGGCCCGCCGGGCGGCGAGCTGACCACGAACAGCCCGTCCACCGACCCCAGCCGCTCGGCGAGCCCCGCGAGCCCGGAGCCGGACGACACGTCGGCGCCGCCCTCGCCGTCGTCCCGCACCTGGATCATCAGCCGGTTCTCGGTGCGCCACAGGTCCACCGAGGCGTTGCGGGCCCGGCTGTGCTTGCTGACGTTCTGCAGCAGCTCGGAGACCGTGAAGTACGCGATCCCCTCGATCGCCTCGGCCGGCCGGGCCCGCAGGTCGACGGTCACCGCGACCGGCACCGTGCAGCGGGACGCGATCGACGACAGCGCCGCGTCCAGGCCGCGGTCGGTGAGGATCGCCGGGTGGATGCCGCGGGCCAGGTCGCGCAGCTCCTGGAGGGCGACCTTCACCTCGCCGTGCGCCTCGCCGACCATCTTCGCCGCCGCCTCCGGGTCCTCCAGCAGCTTCTCCTTCGCCAGGCCGAGACCCATCGCCAGCGCCACCAGCCGCGCCTGGGCCCCGTCGTGCAGGTCGCGCTCGATCCGCCGCAGGTCGGCGGCGGCGGTGTCCACCACCACCCCGCGGTCCGACTCCAGCTCGGCGATCCGCGCCTCCAGCTCGTACGACGGCTGGAGCAGCCCGCGCACCATCGCCCCGTCCAACCGGGTCATCGCGCGGACCGCGAACGGCAGCACCGGCCAGGCCACGAACAGGCCGGCGAGCGTCACGGTGAAGGTGAAGATGCCCCACGGCAGCCTGACCGTCAGATACAGCGCGTGCCGCCAGGACACCGGGTCCTTCAGCGCGGCCCACAGCCAGGGCAGGAAGTCCCCGCTGCCGCGGTGCAGCGGGCGCGGCTCGTCCACGTCCACGCCGATCAGGTCCCTGGCCCGGCTGCGTTCCAGCCGGCCCAGCGCCCGGCAGCCGGCCAGGCCCGCGGCGAGCAGCGGCAGCCCGATCACCGTGACGGACAGCCCGGCGCCGAGGGTCAGGGCGGTGACGGCGTAGACGAAGCCGATGATCGCCATCGGGAGGTTCAGCAGAAGGTACCCGATCTCCTTCCACGTGACCCTGTCGTACCCGAACCGCGGCGGGGGCAGCGGGGCGGGCGGGGGCGCGGTGCGGCCGGTGAAGCCGGAGGTGGGCGGCGGTGGCGACGTGTTCATGCCCCCAGCCTGCCGGGATGACCGGGGTATGCGCCATGGGGTGGGTGGGACGCGCAGTGGTGGGGTTATCCCCAGCTCGGCCGGCGAGCGTCACCAGGGGCTGGTAACGGTGAAGCCAGGGCCTAGACTCCTCCTCGGTATAGATCGTCTAAAGATCCATCCGGAACGGATTCCTCCGCGGGGACCCGCTCCCGCCGGATCGCTGGACACCACCGGTCAAACGAATGGGCGAGGGGCGGACGGACGTGGACTACTTCCACGGGTACTCGGTCGTCGGCCTGGTCGTGGTCGTCGGTGTGCTCTTCGTGACCGTCGCTTTCGCCGCCGGCCGCCTGCTGCGGCCGGTCGTGCCGACGCGGGAGAAGATGCTCACCTACGAGTGCGGGGTCGACCCGGTAGGCGAGGGCTGGGCGCACACCCAGATCCGGTACTACGTGTACTCCTTCCTCTACGTGATCTTCGCGGTGGACGCGATCTTCCTGTTCCCGTGGGCCACGGTCTTCGCCGCGCCCGGCTTCGGCGGCGCCACGCTGGTGGAGATGTTCGTCTTCCTCGGCTTCCTGGCCGTCGGGCTGCTCTACGCCTGGAAGAAGGGCGTACTGGAATGGACGTGACGCACGGCGGCCACGAGCCGGCGATCGGCGCGGCGGCCGAGGCCGCCCCGGTGCTGCTGCCGGAGCCGCGCAGGCTCGGGCCGCTGGCCCGGCTGGCGCCGCAGCCGATGAAGGTGGTGCTCAACTGGGGCCGCCGCTACAGCCTGTGGGTCTTCAACTTCGGCCTGGCCTGCTGCGCGATCGAGTTCATCGCCGCGTCGATGTCCCGGCACGACTTCATCAGGCTCGGCGTGATCCCGTTCGCGCCCGGGCCCCGGCAGGCGGACCTGATGGTCGTCTCCGGCACCGTCACCGACAAGATGGCGCCGGCGGTGAAGCGGCTGTACGAGCAGATGCCCGAGCCGAAGTACGTGATCTCGTTCGGCGCCTGCTCCAACTGCGGCGGCCCCTACTGGGACTCGTACTCCGTCACCAAGGGCGTCGACCAGATCATCCCGGTCGACGTGTACGTGCCCGGCTGCCCGCCGCGGCCCGAGGCGCTGCTCCAGGGCATCCTGAAGCTCCAGGAGAAGATCGCGCGGGAGTCGCTGGCGGAGCGGTACGGGGACGCCTCCGGCGCGGGTGCCGGTTCGCGTCCGGGTACCGGCCGCCGGGCGCGGGCGTCCGCGCGCGCTCTGACCAGCGGCCTGGCGCAGCCGCCCGCCGGGGGTGCGGCCGGCACCGCGGGCGGGTCGCTGCCTGGCGGCGGGGCCGGGGCGGCTGGTGGGCCGGTGGTTGCGCCGGGCGATGGCGGGTCGGGTTCCGGCAGTGCCGCGCCGGAGGCGGGGGAGCGGTGACCGGGTTCGACCTGCTGCCCGAGCGGGCGGCGGAGGTGTTCGGCGACGGCGCGGTCGGCGAGGAGGCGTACGGCCTGCTCACCGTCGACGTGCCCGCGGCCGGCTGGCTCGCGGCCCTCGGCACCGCCCGCGACACGCTCGGCTGCACCTTCTTCGACTGGCTGAGCGCGGTGGACGAGCCCGGCACCGGCTTCCGGGTCTGCGCGCACGTCGTGGCTGTCGGCGCGCCCGGCGCCGCGCCCGCGCGGCTGCTGATCCGCACCACCGTCCCGCACGACACGCCCGAACTGCCCACCGCGACCGGCGTCTACGCGGGCGCGGGCTGGCACGAGCGGGAGACCCACGAGATGTTCGGCGTCGCCTTCACCGGCCACCCGCACCTGGCGCCACTGCTGCTGCCCGAGGAGTTCGAGGGCCACCCGCTGCGCAAGGACTTCGTCCTGGCGGCCCGGGTCGCCAAGGCGTGGCCGGGCGCGAAGGAGCCCGGCGAGTCGCACGACGGCGGCCCGAAGCGCCGCCAGATGCAGCCCCCCGGCGTCCCCGACCCCAACGAGTGGGGCCCCCTGAAGGGCCAACTCCCCCCGGCCCCCGCCCGTACCCCCCGCCCGGCGCGTGCCGCAGGCGCCGCCGCCCGCCCGCCGCGCCGCACCCGCACGGCGTCCGAGGGTTCGACGACCCAGCAGCCACCGTCGCCGGCCGCTCAGCCGCCCGCCACGGATCAGCCCGCGCCACCGCCGTCACCCGGGCGCACCCCGGACGCGCCGTGGCAGCAGCAGACGGAGAAGCCGGCAGAGAAGCAGACGGAGAAGCCGGCTGCGCCGGAGGGCACGGTGCCGCCGGTTGGCGAGGCCGAACGGTCTGCGCCCGAACCGCCCGCCGCAGGTGGCGAGGCCGGGGCCGATGCGCCGGAGGGCACGGTGCCGCCGGTCGGCGAGGCCGAACGGTCTGCGCCCGAAGCGCCCGCCGGAGGCGGCGAGGCCCCGGCCGATGCGGCCGATGGCACGGTGCCGCCGGTTGGCGAGGCCAAACGGCCTGCGCCCGAAGCGCCCGCCGGAGGCGGCGAGGCCCGGGCCGATGCGGCGGAGGGCACGGTGCCGCCGGTTGGCGAGGCCGAACGGCCTGCGCCCGAACCGCCCGCCGCAGGTGGTGAGGCCCCGGCCGATGCGGCGGAGACCCCGCCGCGGAAGCGCACCCCGCAGCCTCCCGCCGAAGGCGGCGAGCCGCCCGCAGGGTCGGCCGGTCCCTCCGCCGGAGGCGGCGAGCCGGGGCCGGAGCCCGACAGGGGGGACGGGGCGTGAACGACGTGTTGGACGTGGTGCTGCGGCTGGTTGCCGTGCTCGTCGCGTTCCTCGTGCTGCCGCTCGTCGTCGGGCAGGCCGAGCACAAGGTCATGGCGCACATGCAGGGGCGGCTCGGGCCGATGTACGCCGGCGGGTTCCACGGCTGGGCGCAGCTCGTCGCCGACGGCGTGAAGTTCGCCCAGAAGGAGGACATCGTCCCGGCCGAGGCCGACCGCAAGGTCTTCCAGCTCGCGCCGGCCGTCGCCCTCCTCCCCTACCTCGTCGTCCTGATCGCGATCCCGGTCGGCCCGCACGGCTTCGTCGGGCAGGCCCTGGACGCCGGGCTGGTCTTCGTCCTCGCCGTGATGGGCGTCGGCGTCCTCGGCTCGCTCATGGCGGGCTGGGCGTCGGCCAACAAGTACTCGCTGCTCGGGGGCCTGCGCACCGCCGCCCAGCTGATGGCGTACGAGCTGCCGCTGCTGCTCACCGCCGCCTCGGTGGCGATGGCGGCCGGCACCGTCTCACTGCCCGGCATCGTCTCGGCGTACCACTGGTGGTGGACGCCCTGGCAGCTCGTCGGCGCCGTCGTCTTCTTCACCGCCGGCCTCGCCGAGCTCCAACGCCCCCCGTTCGACATGCCCGTCGCCGACTCCGAGATCATCTTCGGCGCGTACACCGAGTACACCGGCCTGCGCTTCGCGCTGTTCCTGCTCGCCGAGTACGCCGGCATCGTCGTGCTGTGCGCGCTGACCGCCGTGCTGTTCCTCGGCGGCTGGCACGGCCCGTGGGCCGGCAGCGTCGGCTGGCTGTGGACGCTGGTCAAGACCGGCCTGCTCGCCTTCGTGGTGATCTGGCTGCGGGTCAGCTACCCGCGACTGCGCGAGGACCAGCTGCAGAAACTCGCCTGGACCGTGCTCATCCCGCTCTCCCTCGCCCAGATCGCCCTGACCGGCGTCGTCAAGGTGGTGATCTCCTAAGCCATGGCCCCTCCCCCCGGTAGCTCCGGCACCTCCCGTGCCTCCGGCACCTCCCGTATCCCCGGATCCGGCCTGGCCAAGGGCCTGGCCGTCACGCTGCGGACCATGACGAAGCGCACCGTCACCGCCCAGTACCCCGACGCCCTGCCCGAACTGCCCCCGCGCAGCCGGGGCGTGATCGCGCTGTTCGAGGAGAACTGCACGGTCTGCATGCTGTGCGCCCGCGAGTGCCCCGACTGGTGCATCTACATCGACTCGCACAAGGAGACGATGCCGGCCGCCGCGCCGGGCGGGCGCGAGCGCAGCCGCAACGTGCTCGACCGCTTCGCCATCGACTTCTCGCTGTGCATGTACTGCGGCATCTGCATCGAGGTGTGCCCGTTCGACGCCCTCTTCTGGTCACCGGAGTTCGAGTACGCCGAGACCGACATCCTCGACCTCACCCACGAGCGCGACAAGCTGCGCGAGTGGATGTGGACGGTGCCGGCGCCGCCCGCGCTCGACCCGGCGGCCGAGGAGCCCAAGGAGATCGCCGCGGCCCGCAAGTCGGCGGCGAAGGCGGAGGCGGCGCAGGCGCCGCCGGCCGGACCGGGGACCGCCGCCGGACCGGGGTCGCCCGCCGGGCCGGGGGAGGAGGGCGCGTGAACCACGTCGTGCCGCAGCTCGCCGGCGCCGGCCACCCCGGCTTCCTGTCCCCGACCGGCGTCGAGATCACCTTCGTCCTGGTCGGCCTCGCCACCCTCGGCGCCGCCCTGCTCACCGTCACCACCCGGCAGCTCGTGCACGCCGCCCTGTGGCTGGTCGTGGCGCTCGGCGGCCTCGCCGTGGAGTACCTGCTGCTCACCGCCGAGTTCATCGCGTGGGTGCAGGTACTGATCTACGTGGGCTCGGTCGTCATCCTGCTGCTGTTCGGCCTGATGCTGACGAAAGCGCCGATCGGGCGGTCCCCTGACACCGACTCGGAGAACCGCTGGGTCGCGCTCGGCGTGGCACTGGCCGCCGCGGCCACCCTGGTGTGGGTGGTCGTGGACGCCTTCCGGTCCACCTGGATCAACCTGCACGGCGTCGTCCAGGGCTCCTCCAAGGCCACCGGCGTGAGCCTGTTCCGGCACTGGGTGCTGCCGTTCGAGGCGCTGTCGGTGCTGCTGCTGGCGGCGCTGGTCGGCGCGATCGTGCTCTCCCGGCGGGACGGCCCGCAGCAGGAGGCCGGCGGCAGCCCCGTCCGCGGCCAGAACAGCGGGGAGAACTGATGCACCTCGCCTACCCGGCCGTCCTCGCCGCCCTCCTCTTCTGCGTCGGCGTCTACGGCGTGCTCGCCCGCCGCAACGCGATCCTCGTCCTGATGTCCGTCGAGCTCATGCTCAACGCCGTCAACCTCAACCTGGTCGCCTTCGACGTCTGGCTGCGCGACTCCCTCCACTCGGGCCAGGCGCTGACCCTGTTCACCATCACCATCGCCGCCGCCGAGATCGGCCTCGGCCTGGCGATCGTGCTGCTCGTCTACCGCAACCGCGGCACCTCCGCCATCGACCGCCTCACCGGCCTGGCCGACGGCGGCCCCGGTCCCGGTTCCGGCCCAGGTCCCGGCCCCGAACCGGCGGACGGCGGCGGCGCCGACCCCCGCACCGGAACCGGGCCCGACGACGAGAAGGCAGAGGCCACCGCGTGACCCTGACCGCCCTTGCCGTGCTCGTCCCCCTCCTGCCTTTCCTGGGCGCGGCAGCCGGACTGCTGCTCGGCCGGCACGCCCCCGGCTTCGTCCGGCCGCTGGCCGTCCTGCCCACCCTCGCCGCGTTCGCCGTCGCGGTGGTCGTGGCCGCCCGGCAGGGCACCGGCGACCCCACCGACGCCTCGCACCGGCTCACCGTGACCGGCGCCGCGCCGATCGACCTCGCCCTGCACCTGGACGGCTTCGCCGTCCTGATCGCCGTCCTCGTCGGCCTGGTCGCCACCTGCGTGCAGATCTACTCCACCGCCTATCTGCGCGACGATCCGCGCTATCCGTCCTATGCGGCGCTGGTCTCGCTGTTCACCGCCGCCATGCTGCTCGTCGTCTACTCCGGCGACCTGATGGTGCTGCTGGTCGGCTGGGAGGTGATGGGCATCTGCTCGTACTTCCTTGTCGGCCACCACTGGGAGACCGAGACCGCCCGCGCCGCCTCCATCAAGGCGTTCCTGGTCACCAAGCTCGGCGACGTCCCCTTCCTGATCGGCGTGTTCGCCCTCGCCGCCGACGCCCACAGCTTCCGGATCAGCCGGATCCTCGACGCCGCCGCGCACGGCCAGCTGCACCACCCCACGGTGATCGCCCTGCTGCTGCTCGCCGGGGTGGCCGGCAAGTCCGCGCAGTTCCCGCTGCACACCTGGCTGCCCGACGCGATGGCAGGCCCGACCCCGGTGTCCGCGCTGATCCACGCCGCGACCATGGTGGCGGCCGGCATCTACCTGGTGGCCAGGCTGCTGCCGGTGTTCACCGCGTCCGCCGCCGCGCTGGCCGTGCTCGCCGCGATGGCCGCCGTGACGATGATCGGCTCCGGTCTCGCCGCCCTCGCCCAGGACGACATCAAACGGGTGCTCGCCTACTCCACGATCGGTCAGCTCGGCTACATGGCCGGCGCGCTGGCCGTCGGCGACCGGGACGCCGCCGTCTTCCACCTCCTCTCGCACGGCGCCTTCAAGGCGCTGCTCTTCCTGGGTGCCGGCGCCGTCATCCACGCCTCCGGCACCAACTCGCTGACCGCCATGTCCCGCATGGGCGGCCTGGCCAAGCGGGTGCCCGACGCCATGTGGACGATGGGCATCGCCCTGGCCGCGCTCGCCGCCCTCCCTCCGCTGTCCGGCTTCTTCTCCAAGGAGTCGGTGCTGCGCGCCGCCGAGCACGCCTCCTCCGGTGACACCGCCCACGTCCCGCAGGCCGTCGGCTGGACGATCCTGGTGGCCGGCCTGGCCGCCGCCGTCCTCACCGGCTGCTACGCAGGCCGGCTCTTCCTGCTCGCCTTCCGCGGCCGCGGCCCGCAGGTCGCCGACCACGGCAGGCAGCCGGTCGCCATGACCACCGTGCTGTGGGTGCTCGCGATCCCCAGCCTCGCCTTCGGCGGCCTGGCCTACCGCAAGCTGCCCGACTGGTTCGGCGGCACCCCGCTGGCCCCCACCCTGATCACCTCCGTCCTCGGTACCGGACTGGCCCTGGTCGGCCTCGTCATCACCTACGGCGCCTGGTCGGCGACCACCGCCACCCGGCAGGCCGTCCCGCTCGGCGCCGTCACCACCGACCCCGGCGCCGAACCCGAGGAGATCGAGGCCGAGGCCATCGACGCCCACCAGGAGATCTACGGCGACGCCGGCGGCGCCGACGACCCGGGCGACCCCGGCCGGCTGCTGCTCGGCCCGCTGCACGGCCCCGCCGCCCGCGGCTTCGACCTCGACGCCCTGTACGGCGCGCTGTTCGTCCGCCCGGTGCTGGCCGCCGCGAACCTGGTCCGCTTCCTCGACCACGAGGTCGTCGAGACCTGGATCAAGGGCGCGGCCGGCACCCCGCGGCTGCTCGGCGCGGCCGTCCGCAAGGCCCAGACCGGAAACGTCCAGACCTACCTCAGCGCGCTGCTGGCCGGTGCGGTCGTGCTCGCCGTCCTCGTCGCCGTGGGAACGTGAGATCCAGTGAACGACACCGCACTCCAGTACGTACTGCTGGCTATCGTCGTCCTCCCGCTGCTCGGCGCGCTGGGCGCGGTGCTGCCGGTGCCGCGGATCTTCCGCTTCGGCCTCACCCCCGACCAGGCCGTCCGCGGCCACGGCGTGTCCTTCTCCGGCATGGTGCTGGTCCTGTCGATCGTGCTCGCGATCGGCTTCGACCATGACCACCCGGCGAAGATGCAGGCCAGCACGGACGTCAACTGGATCCCCGCGCTGCGGATCCATCTCCACTTCGGCATCGACGGCATCTCGCTCCCCCTTCTGGTACTGACCGCGCTGCTGACCTTCCTCTGCGCGCTCTACAGCCTGTTCAAAATGCCCGAGGGCCCCGGCCCCAAGGGCTTCGTCGCCCTGCTGCTGATCCTGGAGAGCGGCACCCTCGCCACCTTCGCCGCCCTCGACCTGATCCTGTTCTTCCTCGCTTTCGAGACCGTGCTGATCCCGATGTACTTCCTCATCGCCCGCTGGGGCGGCGGGGCCCGGGAGAAGTCGGCCCTGCGGTTCATCGTCTACACCCTCCTCGGCTCCGTGATCATGCTGCTCGGCCTGCTCCTCATCGGCGTGAAGGCGGGCACGTTCAACATGGTGACACTGGCCACTGACAACGGGTCACACCTCAGTCACTCCACGCAACTGATCGCCGTCCTCGCGATCGGCCTCGGCCTGGCCGTGAAGGCCCCGATGTGGCCGCTGCACAGCTGGCTGCCCGACGCCCACACCGCCGCCCCCACCGTCGGATCGGTGCTGCTCGCGGGCGTGCTGCTGAAGATGGGCACCTACGGTCTCGTCAGGATCGTGCTGCCGATGGCGCCCGAGGGCATGCACACCTTCGCCCCGTACCTGGCCGCCTTCGCGGTCGTCGGCATCGTCTACGGATCGCTGGCCTGCCTCGCGCTGGCCCGGCAGGGCAACGGCGGCGACCTCAAACGGCTGATCGCCTACTCCTCGGTCGGCCACATGGGCTTCGTCCTGCTCGGCATCGCCTCGATGACCCGCACCGGCGTCAACGGCGCGCTGTTCGCCAACATCGCCCACGGCCTGATCACCGGCCTGCTGTTCTTCCTGGTCGGCGCGGTCAAGGACCGCTACGGCTCCACCGACCTCGACCAGCTGGCCGGCCGCGGCGGCGCCGCGCTCTACGGCCGGGCGCCGCGGCTCGGCGGCCTGCTCGCGTTCGCCGCGGTCGCCTCCCTCGGGCTGCCGGGCCTGGCCGGGTTCTGGGGCGAGATGCTGTCGATGTTCGGCGCGTTCAAACCCGGCGACGGCCTCAGCCGCCCCGCCTACCTCACCTTCACCGCCGTCGCCGCGTTCGGCACCCTGCTGACCGCCGGCTACCTGCTCACCGTCGTCCGCCGGGTCTGCATGGGCGACCGCGAGACCGCCGAGCTGCGGCCCGCGCCGGCCGACGTGCGGGGCTTCGAATTCGCCGCCTGGACGCCGCTGGCCGCGCTCACCGTCGTGGCCGGGCTGTGGCCCGCCGCGCTGCTCGGCCTCACCGATCCGGCCGTCCGCACCCTGCTCGGAGGCAACTGATGCCGTCCCTCGTGCAGTCCGTCGACTGGACGGCCCTGACCCCGGTGGTCATCCCGGCCGCGCTCGCGCTGGCCGTCCTGGTCGCCGACCTCTTCCTGCCGGCCGACCGCAAGGCGCTGCTCGGCTGGGTCGCCGCCGCGGGCTTCGCCGCCGCCGCGGCCACCCTGATCCCGCTGCGCGACGGCCACCGCAGCACGTTCTGTCAGACCGGCGGTGCATCATGTTCCTACGCCGCCGATCACTTCACCCTCGTCATCCAGGCCCTGGTCCTGGGCGGCGGGCTGCTCACCGCGCTGCTGTCGATCAGCACCGACGACCTCCCGGTGGGCGAGTACTGGTTCCTGCTGCTCTCCTCGGCCGCGGGCGCCGCCCTGCTGCCCGCCTCCAGGGACCTGGCCACCCTGCTGGTCGCCCTTGAGGTCACCACGCTGCCCGCGTTCGCGCTGGTCGCGCTGCGCCGCGGCGACCGGCTCGCCAGCGAGGCCGCGCTGAAGTTCTTCCTGTCCTCGGTGACGGCCACCGCCGTCTCGCTGCTCGGCATCAGCTTCGTCTACGCCGCCACCGGCACCCTCAACCTGGCGCAGGTCGCCGACGGCCTCGGCCACGTCAGCGGGCAGCTCGACACCCTGGCGAAGGCCGGCGCCGCCCTGACGCTGGTGGGCTTCGCCTTCAAGCTCGCCGTGGCCCCGTTCCACTTCTGGGTGCCCGACACCTACGCGGGCGCACCGCTGCCGGTCGCCGCCTACCTGTCCGTGGTCGGCAAGGCGGCCGGCTTCTCCGGGCTGATCCTGGTCACGGTGGTGGCGTTCCGGCCCTACCACGACGTCTGGGGCCCGGCGGTCGGCGTGCTGGCCGCGCTCACCATGACGGTCGGCAACGTCGGCGCGCTCCGGCAGCGGACCGACACCGCGCGCAGCGCCGTACGGCTGCTCGCCTGGTCCTCGATCGGCCAGGCGGGCTACCTGCTGGTGCCGCTGGCCGCCGCGTCCTCGGCGACCGGTACCGGGCCCAAGGCGGGGGCGGCGCACGAGATCGGCACCACCGTGGCGTACGCGCTGATGTACAGCGTGGTGAACCTGGGCGCCTTCGCGGTGGCCGCACTGGTCTCGCGGGGCGCCCCGGAGGGCCGGCTGGACGACTACCGGGGGCTGTTCGCGTCCCGGCCGCTCGCCGCGCTCGCGCTCGGCTTCTTCCTGCTCTGCCTGGCCGGGCTGCCGCCCGGCGTGATCGGGCTCTTCGCGAAGGTCGCGGTGTTCTCGTCGGCGGTCGGGGCGCAGCACGGGTGGCTCGCGGTGATCATGGCGGTGAACGTCGTCATCGCGCTCGTGTACTACGTGCGGTGGACGGGGCTGCTCTTCGCCCCGCCGGCGGAGGGGGTGGGGGGCGCGGGTTCCGGCGCGGGCGCGGCTTCCGCCGGGGGTTCGGCAGGTGCCCCGGGTTCGGTCCCCGCCGGGGCCCCGGTCGCGGCCGGCGGGCCCGTCGCCGTCGCCGTCCGTACCCCGGTCGGCCTCACCGCGGCCATCGCGCTGACCGCCGTGGCCGGAATCGTGCTCTCCGGGGCGCCGCAGATCGTGCTGCGCTACGCCCAGGGCACCCTGCTCTGATCCGGCGGGCCCCCGCCCGGCCCCGGTCGCTGTCCGTGCCCGGGTGGGAACCAGCGGCGCTCGGGTGGCGTTGGCCTGGGTAGGAGGTTCTCCTGAGGGGGAGAGGTTCCCCCACCGCACACTTAGGAGGGCGCACCGTGCACCGCCGGCACAACGGGCTGAAGACCGCCGTACTCCTCGGCGGGCTGTCCGCACTCATCCTGGTCATCGGCAGCTTTTTCGGCCGAACGGGGCTCATCATCGCGCTGGTGATCGCCCTGGGCACCAACGCGTACGCGTACTGGAACAGCGACAAGCTGGCGCTCCGGGCCATGCACGCCCGCCCGGTCAGCGAGTTCGAGGCACCCGGGATGTACCGGATCGTCCGCGAGCTCTCGACGGCCGCCCGGCAGCCCATGCCCCGGCTCTACATATCGCCCACCGACGCGCCGAACGCGTTCGCCACCGGCCGCAACCCGCGCAACGCGGCGGTCTGCTGCACCCAGGGCATCCTGGGCATCCTCGACGAGCGCGAGCTGCGCGGAGTGCTGGGCCACGAGCTGAGCCACGTCTACAACCGGGACATCCTGATCTCCTCGGTCGCGGGCGCGCTGGCCTCGGTGATCGTCTTCCTGGCCAACTTCGCCTGGCTGATCCCGGTCGGCCGCTCCGACGACGACGACGGCCCGGGCATCCTCGGCATGCTCGCGATGATGATCCTCGGCCCGCTGGCCGCCTCCCTCATCCAGCTGGCCGTCTCCCGCTCCCGGGAATACGAGGCCGACGCCTCGGGGGCCCGGCTGACCGGCGACCCGCTCGCGCTGGCCTCCGCGCTGCGCAAGCTCGACGCCGGCACGAAGCAGTTGCCGCTACAGCCCAAGCCCCAACTGGAGACCGCGAGCCATATGATGATCGCCAATCCCTTCCGGCCGGGTGACGCCTCCAAGCTGTTCTCGACCCATCCCCCGATGGCTGAGCGCATCTCCCGCCTCGAGCAGATGGCAGGCCGCTCCTGATGAAGACCATCCTGAACGTCATCTGGCTGGTGCTGTGCGGGCTCTGGATGTGCCTCGGCTATTTCCTGGCCGGACTCATCCTGTGCATCACCATCATCGGCATCCCGTTCGGCATCGCCGCCTTCCGGATCGGCATCTACGCGCTCTGGCCGTTCGGCTACACCGCCGTGGAGCGGCGCGACGCCGGCGCCGGCTCGCTGGTCGGCAACGTGCTGTGGGTGATCCTGGCCGGCTGGTGGCTGGCCCTCGGCCACATCTTCACCGGCATCGCGCTGTGCATCACGATCATCGGCATCCCGTTCGGCATCGCGAACTTCAAGCTGATCCCGCTGTCACTGATGCCGCTGGGTAAGGAAATCGTCCCGTCCGACCGCCCGTTCGCCACCCGCTGAGCCCAGGAGACCGCCATGAGTGCCCCGCAGGTCGGAGACAAGGCCCCCGACTTCACTCTCCCCAACCAGTCCGGCGCGAATGTGACGCTCAGCGACTACCGGGGCGAGAAGGTCGTGGTCCTGTACTTCTACCCCAAGGACAACACCCGCGGCTGCACCGCCGAGGCGTGCAGCTTCCGGGACAGCTACGAGAACTTCACGGACGCGGGCGCCGAGGTGATCGGCATCAGCTCGGACTCGGTGGAGTCGCACGAGAAGTTCGCCGGCCGGCACGAGCTGCCGTTCGTGCTGCTGGCCGACCGGGACAAGACCGTGCGCAAGCAGTACGGCGCCGCCACGATGGGCGTGCTGCCGGGCCGGGTCACCTTCGTGATCGACCGCGAGGGCATCGTGCGGCACGCGTTCTCGTCGCAGATGAACATCGGCGGGCACATCGACGACGCGCTGGCGGTCGTGAAGCAGCTGCAGAGCGCGTAGCGGCGCGCGGTGGGCGGCGGATGTCACGCCCACGACAGATGATGGTCAAACCTCTGGAGGGATCGGCGGACCGGCCGTGCCGGTGTCCGACGATTGCCTGGCGACGGTGTTTCGCGGCGCACTGACGGCTCCAGGGAGATGTGATGACCACACCGCACGTACCGGGCCCGAACGCACCCGGGCAGAACGCGTCCGGCCCCAACGCGTCCGGCCAGAGCGCGTCCGGTCTTCAGGTACCGGGCCCCCACGTACCGGGCGACTCGGTCGATCTGACGATGATGTACGCCTTCCACGACGGCCTGCGCCGCGATGTGGCGACGATCGCCAAGTCGGCGGCGGCCTCCGGCGACGACCCGGCCCGGCTGACGGCCACCCACTTCGGCTGGGACCTGTTCAAGCGGTTGCTGGTCATCCACCACACCGCCGAGGACGACGTGCTGTGGCCCCGGCTGCGCGAGCTGCTGGCCGACCGGCCCGACGACGTCGAGCTGCTCGACGCGATGGAGGCCGAGCACGGCCGGATCGACCCGCTGATCACGGCCATCGACGCCGCGCTCGCCGACGAGGAGGGCGGTTACGCCGGCCTCGGCGACATCGCCGACGCCTTCGCCACCGAGCTGAACGCGCACCTGGTGCACGAGGAGGACGAGGCGCTGCCGATCATCGGCCGCGAGCTGCCGCCGGTGGACTGGGCCCGGTTCGCCGACGCCCAGCGCAACCAGATCGGCATGGGCCTCGTACCGCGCTACGTCCCCTGGCTGCTGGACGGTGCCACGCCGGAACGCGTCACCGAGGTCCTCGGGGTCTTCCCGCCGCCGGTGGCCGCGCAGTACGGGACGTGGAAGGAGCAGTACGCGCAGGTGCACCCGTGGGCGACGGGCCGCGCCTGAGGGCGCGCCGCCGCTCGTACCGGCTCGTGACGGGGGTGCGGGCCGGGGAGGTGGCGGCCGGCGGGGACGTTCCAGCCCCGCCGGCCGTTTCCGCTCGGCGTCCTCGCCGCGCGTGGTCGCCCCGGGTTGCCGCCGCGCGTCGTCGGCCCGGGTTGTCGCCGGCGACCGTACGACCGCCGGACACCCGCGGCGTCAGCGGTAGTTGACGTACTGGAGCGCGAAGTCCAGGTCCTTGCCCTTGAGCAGCGCCTGGACGGCCTGGAGGTCGTCCCGGCTCTTCGAGCTGACCCGCAGCTCGTCCCCCTGCACCTGGGCCTTGACGCCCTTCGGCCCCTCGTCACGGATGATCTTCGCGACCTTCTTGGCGTTCTCCTGCGAGATGCCCTCCTCGATCGAGGCGAAGATCTTGTACTCCTTGCCGGACAGCTGCGGTTCGTCCGCGTCCAGCGCCTTGAGCGAGATCCCGCGCTTGACGAGCTTGGTCTCGAAGACGTCCAGGATCGCCTTCACGCGCTCCTCGGAGTTCGCCTCCATCAGGATCTTCTCGCCCGACCACGAGATCGACGCACCGACGTTCTTGAAGTCGTACCGCTGCGAGATCTCCTTGGCGGCCTGGTTGAGGGCGTTATCGACCTCCTGCCGCTCGACCTTCGAGACGATGTCGAAACTGGAGTCGGCCATCTTCAGTGGGCTCCTTGACTGTGTTCCATCAGTTCCGCGGCCCGTCCCCGGGCCACCCCGCCACCTTAGCCACCCGACCCGCCCCCGGTCGCTGATCAATCCGGTGGCGAACCACCCCCGCACATCAGGTATCGTTTACCCCGTCGCCAAGACCCCCGCCGCACCCCGGCACCCGGTCCCCCGGCGACGTCCCATGGCGGTATGCCCGAGTGGCCAATGGGAACGGACTGTAAATCCGTCGGCTATGCCTACCGTGGTTCGAATCCACGTGCCGCCACACTCAGGAGAAACCCCCTCTGACCAGCGAGAACGCTGGATCAGAGAGGGTTTTTTCATGCCCGGATCCTTCATTCGAACGAAGATCGAAAAATAGGGCTTTGTCTCACCTTGTTTCAGGGTTTCTCACGCCCTGATCAGCGCGTGTCCCCCAGGTGTCCCCCGGGGGACGGCGGGGCTCCGCCCCAATCGCGCAGGGCGGCGTCAATCTTCTGGTTGGCCCGGTCCTGCGACTGAGCCAACACCTTGGCGTAGACGCGGAACAGGACGGCAACGGAGTGCCCTGCCCTGCGCGCGCATTCGATCGGCTCCACTCCGGAGCTGAGCCACAGCGAGACGCCGGCGTGACGCAGGTCGTACGGCCGTCGAGCCAGCCGCGAGGTTCCCGCGGTCTCTCCGAGCGCCGCCTGACGTGCGCGGGCCCACACCTCGCCGTAGCCGGACTCCTGCAACATCCCACCGCGCTCGGTGCGGAACAGCCGGCCGTCGGGGGCGGTGCCGTAGGTGTCGATGTGGTGCCGGAGCAGCGCGACGAACTTCGGGGGGATGGGCACCGGCCGGGAGTCCTGCGCGGCCCGTGCCTTGAGGTGGCGCCGCTCGTGAGCGCTGCCGTCGTCGGTCCAACTCCGTCCGCCCCGCACGACACCGCCGCGCAGAACGAGCGTGCCCCAACCGCTTGCCGGCAGGTGGCACTGTTCCGCTCGCATGGCCATCGCCTCAGCCGGGCGCATGGCCGCGAAGTACAGGCAGCCGAAGAACGCCTCCATCTTCTCTCCGCGGGGGCCCTGACGGCGGACCTCGCGCAAGAACAGGTCGACCTGCCCGGGGTGCGGGACTGCCTCCGGATCGACCGTTTCCGTGGTCTTGGGTGCGCGCCACTTCACCGCGCTGAGGGGATTGGCCGGTGTGGTGAAGTACCGGGCTTCGGCTGCCATGCCGAGCACGTCGCTCAGGCAGGCTTTCTTGCGGCGGGCGGTGCTTGCCGCGGCGGGGGCGCCGTCCATCTTCATGCTGAGCGCGTCCAGCGCGAGCCGGAGTGTTGCCGCATCTTCCAGCGCGGAGACCGGAAGCGAGTTCTTCTCGATCCAGCGCAGCGCGGTGGCGACATCGGCCGGCGGTTGTTCCGACCAGCGATTCCGGTTGAACGCCCAGCTATATAGGGCCTTTCGCAGCAGTGCGGGAGCGGGAGCTCCCGCGGTGCTGGTGACGAGGGCGGGCGTGATGGTCGCCAGCGCATCGGCGTAGCCCTTGCGGCTCTTGACCGGGGCGCCGGCCCACTTGCGGTCGATGTAGGCGCGGGCGTGCTCGTACCAGGAAACGGAACTGTGCCTCGCGCGCAGCTCGGAGACGGGCAGGCCGGTGGTGTCGTCGAACTGTTCCTGATTGCGCAGTGCGGTCATCAGCTCGGACCGGCGCCCATCGGCTTGGGCTTTCAGGGTGTAGCTCTTGGAGTGCTTTCGGGTGCCGACAAGCCAGCGGAGCCGGTAGGGCTTGGGTCGGTCGCGGCGCGTCTCGATTGAGTAGATGCGTACGTCGTAAGTGAGCACGTTTCTCCCATGGGAAAGGGGCCCGCCGGCGGGCGGGCCCCTCAGTCGGTGCGGATTGGGTTCAGGCGGCCTGCTGTTCGCAGGACTCCCACCAGGCGTCCAGGTCGGCGCGGCTGACGCGCAGTTGGCCGTTTGGGAGTTTGCGGAGGCGCGGGGCCTGGCCGCGGGCGCGCATGCGGTAGAAGGCGGCGCGGCTCATGTCGATCTCTTCGAGGACTTCGGCGAGCTTGAGCATTGGGGGGCGAGGCATTGTGCACTCCTTGGCGGCGGTGTCCGGCAGGGCTGTGCGAGGTGGAGAAGGGACGCGGGGATCGTGCCTGTCCGAGGTTCGGATTTCTGCGTCACCGCGTCACCTGCGTCATCTGAGCTTCTGACCTGCGGTTTCGGGTGACGCAGAGGTGCAGGCGTGCGTCACCCCTGCGTCACCGCCTACGTCATCAGGTGACGCAGGTGACGCAGGATGACGCAGAGCTTTTCGTCTGCGTCACCCCCGTTCTCGCAGGCCAGAGCCGCTTTTTTGGGTTCGGTGACGCAGGTGACGCAGCGTCTTCCCTCTTAGGACAAAAGAGGGGGTGTCTGTAGTAGTCCGGGGGTGGCTCACAGCGTGAAGAAGGAGCCGCTGCGCGGCGCGACCCATGGGCGGCGCAGGCGCCGAACAGCAAGAGGAGCACCCCGGGCGCTGGTGCTCCTCTTGCTTGTCCGCCCGGACCGCGTCAGAACGCCGGCTGTTGCTCGGGCGGGGGTGGCGGCGCGGGGCGGGTGATTTCCAGGTAGCGGCCCTCTTTGGTGCGGCCGGAGTCGATGATGACGCCTCGGGCGGCGAGGGTGGGCTGAAGGCGCTTGAGGCGGTCGGAGAGGACTTTCCCGGTGGTCGGCCAGCCTTTGGGCAGGGGGCGCAGTTCCTCGCCGCTGTAGAGGCGACTGAGGCAGTGCAGCCACTCGGTGGACGTCATCCGCTGGTCCGCGCCCGGGGTGATGGTCTCGGCATACGCCAGGACGGTCTGCGCGAGGAGATCACCCTCAATCACGTCGTCGTTGAGGTCGTCCAGACTGGCCCGGTAGGCGCCCAAGGCTCCGAGGCCGGCCGCGGCGTCGAGCTGCGCGCACAGGTGCGCGAAGTCGGCCATCCGTAGATCGGTGGGGGTCTCCGCGGCTACCGCGCGGACTTTGACGGTGAGGTCCAGGAGCGACCCGAGCACGACCGGCAGCACCTCGGCGTACTCCGCCCACAACTCCGCTTCGGTGCGGCGGACCCGCGGGCGCTCCAACCGCAAAGGCAGGAGCCGCTCGGCCAAGTCCGGCCGGATCACGCCCACGTCGATTCCGGTGAGCA
Organism: Streptomyces sp. CA-111067; assembly: GCF_050956065.1. Classification (NCBI taxonomy): domain Bacteria; kingdom Bacillati; phylum Actinomycetota; class Actinomycetes; order Kitasatosporales; family Streptomycetaceae; genus Streptomyces; species Streptomyces sp. CA-111067. Next base: position 5,494,781 of record NZ_CP192103.1, read on the forward strand.
GCAGCGGGCGGCGGTAGCGGGCGCGGAACACGTCCCCGTCGGTGAACAGGGCCCGCTTGACGCTCTCGGCACCGGTGACGATGCAGCACATCGCATCGGACAGGTCCGGCGTCATGTGGCTGAGGTTGTCCAGCGCGGTGACCCACCCGGCCGCGACCGCGGCAATCAGGTTCTCCTCATCCTTCGGTGCCCGGCGCAGGTCCCCGCTCATGCCTTCGATGATCCGAATCAGCATCCGCCCGCCGGTGGACTTGCCCGCACCTTGCGGCCCGGTGAGGAACGGTGCCGGTACCGGGACGGAGGGTCCGAGGCAGCCGATCAGCCAGGCGATGGCCAAGCATTCCGTTTCGGCGGTGGCGAAGTTGCACAACCGCAGCAGCAGATCGATGCCCTTGCCGTCGGTGTCTTTGACGGGCATGGGGAGTTCCCCGGTGAGCTGCGTGCGACGCCAGCACACTTCCCGCGGGTCGGGTACGAGGATGTCCCAGCCGGCGGGGTGGATACGGACCGAGCGCCCGTCATTGCGGCCGAGGTCCAGCCAGGTCGCCCCGTCGAATCCCGGCGCCACCCGGATGTGCACCGGCTGAGTGTCCTCGGTCAGCGCGAGGGCTTCGATCAGGTCCAACGCCTCTTTGAGGGCGGTCCCGTTGAACACGCCGCGCCCGTCGCGGAACAGGCCGACCATGAGTTCCTGGCGGTGGCTGCCGGTGGTGCCCTGCGAGCGGATCGGGCGGGCCACGGGGTGGCCGTTGCGCTGCGCGTACACGGTGCCCTCCGCGGTGCGGAAGTACCGGAAGTGGGCTTGCGCGTAGTCGGTGATGACCTCGCGGCCGGGAGTCTTTTCGTCCTCGGACATCGTCACATCCCCAGCCGTGCGCGGGCGTTGGACCACGCGTCGGTGCAGTGCCGCGGGGTTTCGCCTTTGGCCTGCGCGGCGGCGAACAGCCGGGCGGTGTGGGCGTCGGTGAGGCAGCCGCACCGGCCATGCGCGGACAGCACCGCCAGGAACGTCCGGTAGACCGTGGCGTGCACGCCCCTGGCAGCGTTGGTGATCTCCTGCTCAGCCATGGCAATGCCCCGCTCCAAGTACGTCGGGGTGCGGTGCCGGCACCCCCCGCCCCCACCCGGCACGGGCACGCGGATGACGGCCGGCCGGACCGGTGCGGGCGCCTTCACCGGCAGCGCGCGCACCACGTCCGGCAGATCCGTGACGGTGCCGGTGCCGGGACCGAGCCAGCGGGCGTAGGCCATCGCGGACTTGATGTCCACACCCGGCCGGACCGCGTTCGCCGACGGCATGGCGCCCCGGTAGAGCCAGTGCTCACCCCGCGTCGTGGCCACGGTGCGCGTGGCGGGCAGGGCCTCGCGGGCCCAGGTGATGGCGTCGGCGTTGTCGAGGTCCACGACGGTCAGGCCGGCGCCGCCGGGGTGGTAGGCCACCGCCGCGGCGTCCCACCATGCCCGCGCCCACTCCGGGGAGTTGAGAGTGTCCGGGTCGGTGGTGGCCGCGGCCCAGGCGTGGCAGGGGTGCGGGCAGGCGCAGGGGCCGGGGGTCTTCATGTTCGGCCGGCCGCCGCACGCGTTGCGGGCGCACGCGGGGCAGTTCCCGAACGGGGCCTTGCCGCGGCGCAGGGGCAGCACCGGGATGCGGGCCGAAGCCAGTCCGAGCGCTGCGGACAGCAGCGCGGTACGGGTGGTTTGGGTCATGCTGGTGCCTCCAGTTCCTTGGTAGGTGACTGGGTGCCGGGGCGACCGCGTGTCTTTGGCGAGATTGGGCGGTCGCCCCGGGCGGGTTCAGGTGTCGGCGTGCAGCCGGACCCAGGTGGCGTATTCCTGGCGGACGTAGGGCCGGTGGCAGGGGTCCCATTCCGGCGAGTTGGGTCCGATCGGTCCGGTGCTGGTGTGGTGTTCGGTGTCGTAGGCGGCGAGTTTGCGGGCGGCCGTTGCGGCGGTGGCGATGGCCTCGGCCGCGACGCCGGGCGCGTACTCCGTCGCCTCGAACAGCGCGATGCGGTCCAGCAGCGCGGCTTTGCGCAACCGCTGTTCCCGCTCGCGCCCGTCGGCTGTGCGGTCGCAGCGGTGCAGGCTGGTGGTCAGGGCCAGCACGTTGCTGATCTCCCGCACGATCGCGGGCGCACCGGCATAGGCGGCATCGGGGGCAGGGGCGTCAAAGCCCTCCCCGGTGTGGGGGTCGATCACGCGATCAGTCCTCCTTGGCGGTGGCGGTGGCGGTGGCGGGCAGCTCGGGCAGTCCGGCCGCGGCGAGTGCGGCGGGGTCGTAGCCGGGCAGGCTGGCGCGGGCGGTGAGTGCCGCGGCGAGCGCGGTGGCGTACTGCCCGCCGGCCTGCGCGGTTTCCACGGCGGCGCGGGCGCGGATGATTTCGACGGTTTCGACGTGCCGCTGTGTCTCGCGGCGGCCGGTGGTCGCGCGCTCGTACGCGGTCGTGTCGAGTCGTTCGGTGCGCCAGTGCCGGTGTGCGAGGACGTAGGCCAGCACGGTCGCCACGGCCCACAGCAGCAAGGGCAGAGGCAGTTCGTCGGTGTAGGCGGCGACTCCGGCGAGCGCGAGGGTGCCGGCGGCGGTGAAGCCGACCGCGGCGGCGACCGGTTCGCCGTTCTCGCCGCGGGCCAGGGCGTTCCCGGCGAACGCGGCACCGACGGCGAGCACGCCCATGACCGAGGCGTCCCCGATGCTGTGCTGCGCGCCGTTGGCGTTCCAGATCCGCGCCAGCGCGAGCACGGTGGTGGTGGCCAGCGCGGGCGCGGTCTTGGGGGCGAGGTCGGCGGTCCAGTGCCGGTAAGCGATCGGGTCGCCGGTGTCGGGCGGGGTGTGGGGCTGGTTCATCGGGTCTCCGATCCCGGGGTCAGGGGTGCCATGTGGCGACGGTGGCGGTGGTGCCGGTGATGGCGTGGTTGATCGGTTCGGCGGCGCCGGTGGTGGCGAGCAGGAAGCCGAACAGCGCGGCGACGAACACCGATCCGGGCTTGGCGGTGCCGGTCTTGAGCAGCACCGCGAGCAGGGCGCCGACGAGCAGCACCAGCGAGACGGACAGCATCATCGGCGTGCCTCCCGGGCGGGCGCGGCTGGCGGGCCGACGGGCGGGGTGGTGGGGGCGGGAGTGGTGCCCTCGCGGTACAGGCGCTGCGCGAGGTTGAACAGATGGCGGCCGGCGCGTATGCGGTAGCCGCTGGTCTTGCAGCGACGACACGGCTTGCCGCGCTTGACCTTGCCGCGGCGGTCGGTGGTGAGCGCGAAGCCGAGACCGTGGCACCGGCGGCAGCGGCCGAACGGGCTTCCCGCACACACAGCGCCGTAACACACTGTGATGACGAGTAGGCAGGCGATAGCAAGGAACGGGAGGGTCATGACAGCCTCTCCGGGCGGTTTCCAGAGGTTTCCGCAGGTGGGGTGCTACGTACTAGATCCCTGATGGGATGCGGGATGGGGTGCTAGCGGGAGTGCTACCGGTAGCAGGGGATGCTGCTACCGGTAGCACTCATCTCCGGCTAGGCCGCACCCCTGTTGCCGTCACGCTCGGTGATTGCGGTGGTGAGGTCGGCGCGGGTGATACCACGGCGGGTGGTGCGCGTCCCGTCATCGGTGGTGCCGGCGATGTCGCGGGTGCGGATACCGAACGGCTTGACCGCGGCGGTCACGGTCTCGCCCTTCCACCCGCCGTAGACCTCCGGGCGCAGCTCGATCAGCCTCGCGGCGATCCGCTCGTTCCACACCCGCTCCTCGGTGACCGGCACCACCGCGGCGATATCGGCGAGCAGGTCATAGGACGGGCCGGCCGCTCGCTGGGCTTCCTCCCCGAGCGCGTGCCCGGACAGGGTTCCGGCGGCCGTGCGCAGCGCGAACGCGCGCTTGGCGATGGCCTCGGTCGCGGCGGTGTCGAGGTAGGCGGTGCGGACCACGGTCGGCAGGGTGCTGGCCCCTGCGAGGTAGCCGTTACCGGCGTCGATCTCCGGGCGGAACTGCGTGGCGCGGATGCCGTTCTTGTACGCCGACGTGCCCAGGATCATGTCGTTCTCGACCTGCCCGGCCACCCGCAGGCAGAACCGGATCGACACGTTGCCGCTGATCCCGGTCGGCAGCGAGTCCTTATCGGGCCGCTGCGTGGCCAGCACCAACGCCACCCCGAGCGCCCGGCCGAGCTTGATGACGAACTCGGCATCCTCGCCGGCCTGCTTGCCGTATTCGGGGTGCGCGAACAGGTTCTGGCACTCATCGAAGACCGCGAGCAGCGGCCACAGCTTGAGCGACCTTTTGTCGGCGATCTGCCGGGTGATGCGCTTGTCCGGGCACAGGTCCCGCGGCAGCGCCTTCATCGCCGCTGCCCTGCGCATCACCTCCGCCCGCAGCAGCTTCAGGGAGTCGGCCGCGTACTTGATCGACTCGTCATCGATCCCGGACACGAACCGGTGCGAGACCCCTTCGAGCGGGTCGAGGTCGCCGGTGCCCTTGTTCTCGTGCAGCCACAGTTCCGCGCTGGGGTCCAGTGCCGCGCCGCAGGCCAGCACGCGGACCGATGCGGTCTTGCCCTGACCGGGCAAAGAGCCGATCAGCACGTTGTGCTGAATCAGCGGCACGAGCTGGGCGCGTCCGCGCGGGTCGATGCCGAACGGGATCCGCTGGAAGACGTCGTGCCGTTTCGCCGACGCAAGGCCCCACTTGACGATGCCGGTCTTGGACAGGTCCCGGTCCCCGACCCACAGCACCAACCGTCCCTCGTGCTCGGTCGGGTCGGCGTCGGGCCACACGCAGCCCAGCGGCCGACGCAGAGCCGACGCCAGGCGGGCGCGGCGGTCGGCGATGTCGGCGACCGTGACCCCCAACGGCAGGTCAATGTCGGCCCGCCACCCGGGACCCTCGCGAGTGATCGGCGCCACGAACGTGATGCCGTCCCGGCCCTTGGCGACCGCGCTGGCGATCTGCCCGATCCCGATGGACGCCATCGCCTTGACCACCATGTCCGAGGTGAGCTTTTGCACCTCGGTCTTGACCACCGCACGAGACGAGATCGGCGCGTCGGCAGGCGCACCCAACACCCCGAACGTGCCGATGGCCAGCGCGGCGGCGATGGCCTGCGTCAGCGGCGAGGCACCAAAGGCCAGGAACAGAGAGGCACCCAGCATGCCGAGTCCGCTGATCAGCGTGATCCCGACCCGAAGCCGCACCCGCCGGTCACGCTGCCGCGACAGCTTCAGATACACCTCGGAGTTCTCCCGCCGCGCCTCGGCCTGACGCAGCGGCTCACCCTCGGCATCCACCGTCCAGCGCATCACCCGCGACAGCGCACGGGCCATGCCGGCCGGGGTGCGGGCGGTGAGCCTGCCGACGTACAACGGCGAGCGGAACGCGTGGAACCACACGGTGTGCCAGATGTGCCCGCCGACCCACTTCGCGGCATCGGCAGCCTCCGACCGTGAGGTGAGCCAGACCGGCACCACCGGAATCCGCTTCGCGGCCTTGATCCGCTCCAAGTAGCCCGGTCCGGAGAAGTCCGGGGAGTCGGCACGCGTCGGCTTCACTCCACCCGACGCGTCGGGCGTCACGGCGGCAGCCGAGTCGGGCGCCGGGTCGGACGACCCGGCCGAACCGGAGTCGGGTGCGGTCGGGTCGGTGCCGGCCGACGCGCGGGCGGTGCGGGCCTTGCCCAGATCGACCACGTCACCGCCGGAGTCGGCGGCGAGGTCGGCTTCCAGCCGCGCGAACAGGTCGCGCTCGTTGTTGTCGTTGTTGTCGTTGTCGGGGTGCTTCACTGAACTTCCTTCCGTACTGCGGAGGGTGAGCAGGCCCGGCCGACGCTTTGGTCGGTGACCGGCCGGGCCTGCGGGAATTGGAGAGGCGAGATCAGCGGCCGTGCGCATACGCTGCGGGTGGTGGCCATTCGTGGTCCAACGGCAGGACGCCCCACGCGGGTTCGCCCGATGGGTAGATCCCGGTTCGAATCCGGGCGATTGGCCACCACCTCAAAGCTCGTGAGGGCCGCTGCCTTCTGGAGGCGGGCACGGGTGCGTCAGGCCGCTTGCTGTTCGTCGGGGTAGGCGCAGGGCACGCAGCAGCCGAGCGAGCCGGGGATGACGTATCCGGCATCGGTGCGGCACTGCGGGCAGGTGCGGCGGGCGGTCATCGCCGCGGCGTGCGCGGCCCACTTGCCCGGCGTCATCGGACGGACCGGCAGGGCCAGGTCGATGCGGTAGAGGTAGGCGACCGCGTAACCGGCCTTGCGGCGGCGGGAGCGGCGCATGATCTGTGCCGCGATCGGCTGACCGCCAGGCCGCAACCCCTTCGCCCGGAGTTGCCGGCGGGTGGCCATGCCGTCCGGGGCGAGCCGCCACGGGAACGTCGGCATCCCCCAGGTCGCGCCGGTGGGGTCGTAGCACTGGCCGAACGTCGGCGACATCAGGCCGCCTCAGTGTCGGTGAAGCAGCCGCAGCCGCCTTCGTCGAACAGGTCGAGCTGGTCCGGCTCGGCTTCCACGCGGGCACGGAGCGCGGCCAGCGTCAGCGCTGTTGTGGTGCCTCCGTTGCGGTCGCGGAGGATGCTCACGTCTTTGCCGAGCCGGGAGCGCATCTTCTGCTCGAAGGCTTCGGCCCTCGCGAAGCGCTCGGGGAACACTTTCAGCAGCCGTACCCATTGGGCCTGGCCACCTTTGACGCACGCCCCGCCACAGTTGTTATGGGCGAAGCCGAGCGGGTACAGGCGAGGGATCACCAGGCCGACCGAACGGGCCAGCGCGAACCACTGGTCCTTGTCGCGGTACGGCGGCTCAGTCAGGGGTGCTTGAGCCGTCCATGGTGCCCACTTGCTGATGACGCCCGGCAGCCGGTGCGGCTCAGACCAGTCAAGGCCGACGTAGACCACGGTGTTGGCCGGGTCACAGTTGGCCTCCAACCACGTCCGGCAGGGCTCCTGCTTCAAGACGTGCGAGCACTGGGCAACCCGGGTGTTCCCGATCCACCGCTTGTCCTCAAAGACCTGCCACGGGTCACGCTCGGCAGGGTCAGCGACACGCACCAGGTCCATGCCGAGCTGCGCGGTAGCGTCACGGTTCCAGCGGTGCAGGTCTTCGTCTTCGGCATTGGTGTCGGCGAACAGCAGGGTCGTGTCTGCCCGGCCGTGCCGTTCGATGACGATGCGGGCGGTGGCCCATGAGGTGATGCCCCCGGACCACATGACGACGTGCTCTCGGGCGGTCACACCGCCACCGCCCCAGAAAACGGCAGGGTGTCGGTGCGGGCGGCCAGGAACGCCTCGCCGATCCACTGCGAGTACGCCGGCGGGATCGCCTCGGTCAGTTCCTCGCGCACGTCGGTCCACGTGATGCCCATGGCGCGCTGGAGTTCGGGCACCGACGGTTTGCCGCCGCCGTTTCCGTAGGCGGCCACGTACGGGCCGGTGTGCTTCTGCCCGTGCCGCCACCCGCTGACCCGGCCGCGGTGTGTCAGGTGCGCCGGCCGGGCGGTGGTCCAGCCGCCCAACTCGAAGTTGCGGTGCCGGATCACGGCCAGGCCGAACATCTCGCCGCACAGCGTGAGGTCTTTGCGGATCTTCGCGCGGCCGTTGGGCTGTTCGAGCACGTACGGCAGGCCGGTCTGCAACAGCAGCTCGCGGGTGGGCGCCACCAGATCGACATGGGCACCGCCCCAACCGCGGGAGGCATTGGTGCCCACGGTGAGCGTGCACTTTGCCTGGCACGGCGGCGAGGCGTGCACCATCGCGTACCGGCGGATCTCACCGGTGGTGATGAGCCGGGCGAGGTGTTCCAGCGCGTCGCCGCGGTGCATCGGGTACGGGTAGTTGGGCCGGTCGGCGATGTCCACGCCGTGTACGTCGAACCCGGCACGGTGGTAACCGGTACCGGCCCCGCCGGCGCAGCAGAACAGGTCCAAGACCAGCGAGCGCGTCATGCCGCCACCGGCTCAGGCACCGCGGGGACGGCAGGGGCAGCGGGTGCGGTGCCGCGTTCGGCACGCAGCAGGTCGCGGACGGTCCGGGCGTGCCCGGCACCGCACTGCACGGCGGTCCGGATACGGTCGGCGGTCAGGTGCTCTGCTGGCCAATCCGTGGTGGCGGTCCGGGCGTCGGCGAGCACGTCGTCAACCGTCCGCCGGCCGGTCCGCGGCTTGCCGCTGCCGGCCGCGGGCTTCGCGGCCGGCCGGGACGTCTTCGGCTTCGGCGAGGCCGCGGCCGGGGCAGCCAGCTGGACCGGTGCGGTCGGGGGCTGGCTGTCGGCGGGGGCGAGTTCACCGAGCTTCAGCAGCACCCTCGTGCGACGGTCGGTCTTCTTCCGCCAGCCGCGGCCGTGTTCCTGCCGTAGGTCGGCGCGGGCCAACTGCCGCTCCCGCTCCCTGGCCAGTGCGGTGGTGTAGGAGGTGATCTCCCACAGCGTCATCCGGCGCCACAGCGCGAACGTCGTGACCGGCGCGAGCAGCCAGCGGGACCGGCGGATCTTCTCCATACGCCGCCCGCTGATCAGGGCAGCGCGGGCGGCGTAGACGTGGGCGGCGACCTCGGAGAGCACCACCCACAGCAGCGGCATCGTGCCGTGCGCGACCTTCGCCGACACCGACGTGCCCGCGGAGATGTTGAGCCAGCACGTCACCAGCGTCAGCAGCCATGGCACCCAACGGACCCACGACAGCGCCATGTCCATCCGGATCAGCAGCAGATTCACGATCGTGAAAACCGGGATCGCCAGGTCGATGGCCAGTGGAAGCATCTGCGGACTAGCGAAACCCCACGCCGCGCCCGCAGCCGACACCGTGTCGAACGACAGCGCCAGACCGACACCGCCGACACCGACACCCATCACGGCAGCGCCCGCCAGTAACGCGCGCTCGCCTCGGGACAGAGGCGGCAGCTCCGGCCGCGCTTTCAGTGTCTCGGTGGTGCTCATGCCGCGCCCCCGGCCGGGAGCTGGCGGGTGGTGGTGTTGGCCAAGTCGCGGCGGGCGGTCATCAGCCGGTGGTGCGCGCGGCGCAGCCGGCGGGCGTCCAGCTCGGTCGGCGCCCGGTCCAAGACGATGATCTGCGCGTCAAGGAGAGCGATCTCCGCGTCGATGACGGGCATCTCCGCGTCGATCGCGGCGAGTTCGTCGGCGGTCGGTTCGCGGTCGTGATCAGCGACGATACTTCTCATGGGTCGTGCACCCCTTAGCGGTAGGGAACGGCCTGTACGGCGGCGTCCGGGTCGCACCCCGGGCGCCGCACCTGTGACCACTCGGTTTCAAGCAGCCACGGCCCGGCACCGCCCCCGTTCGGGCAGCGATGCCGGACCGTGCGTGCTCGACACGCACTCGCGACGCCAGCGGCTATCCCGCCTGGTTTGGCATCGCGCAACGACGCGAAGGGCCGCGGCCGGCTGGTCAAAACCGGCTCGCGCCCGGCGGTCTTCGACGGACCATCACGGGTCTCCTCTCGGTGGTGTGGGCATGGGTGAAGCACTGCAAGGGGGATCGGGGTCCCCACTCTCCGGCCGTTGCTCGCGGTCGCCGGGCCACCTCGCCAGTACGGGCCGAAACCCTGTTCCACCTGGCCTTTAGCGGGATTGCAGCGTCCCCGCCCTCTGCTCGGCCCGAGTTGCCGGACCTATAAGCACGGCACATCGGCTGGTTCGGAACGCCGAACCGCTGGTGGCCACAAACAGAAGACTGGACCGGTGGACCGGTCCAGTCAAGTCCCTCGCCCGTGACCTCAGTTAAGCGATATGCATTTGCCCAGATGAGAGGGGTCGCAGGGCAGAAAAAACCCGAACCGGTGGACCGGTCCAGGTTCGTGGGTGGGCGTCGTGACCGCTACATTGCGTAGGTCTCCACCTGTTCGAAGTGGGCAGCGGGCGTTGCGCCTTCTTCGCAGACGAGTGCGCGACGCTCGTGGTCATAGGCAGTGTGGAGCACCACCGCTACGGCCGTAGGCCCGTCGAGACCGAGGTGAGCGGCCTCTACCTCCGTAGCCAATCGCACCGTGGTCACGTCTTGGCCCTCCACCGGGAAGCGTCCTGTGGATCGGCGTACGTACCGGGTCGTACCCTCCGTTAGCGGCGCTGTCTCGCTGAGCCGCGGGGCCTGTTCGGCAATGTCCGGTGGGAACCACGCCTCTGTGTAGCTGTGGGGACTGCCGTCCGGCAGTTGTTGGACGCGTACTCTGCGCAGAGCGCGTACGCCAGCTGCTAGGCCCAGTGCGTCGGCGACGTGGGCCGGCGGTTCCGCCCAATCTGGCGCACCGACACGCAGGAAGGGCATCCCTCCGGTCACTCGTGTCGAGCCCGCGCGCCGCGCACCCGCCGGCCGTGCCACGGGCACCTCGGTGACGACGAACCCCGTGCCTTGTCGTGCCTCGACCACCCCGTCAGCACGCAGGACGTCTAGGGCTTTGATCGCCGTAGCCCGCGAGACTGTCCACTGTTCGGACAACTCGCGCGTGGACGGCACGGTCTCGCCGGGAGCGAAGTCTCCCTTCGCGATACGGGCGCGCAGGGACTCCGCGATCTCTTCGTATTTCAGCAGTGCCATACGCCCTCCTGGCGCTAGCTGTACTGGACTGGTCCACCGGTACACACGATACTGCCACCATGTCGAACCTAGAGCTGCCACCCGAGGTCGAACGCTTCTACTCCGAAACGATCGATGAGAGCGAGCGCCTGAGCATCGCCGCAGACGGACGGCTGGAACTCATCCGAACGCAGGAACTCCTACGGCGCTACCTCCCGCCGGCACCCGCCAAGATCCTGGACGTAGGCGGCGGCCCGGGGGCGCACGCGAGGTGGCTCGTCGCCGACGGCTACGAGGTCGACTTGGTCGACCCGATCGCGCGGCACGTCGAGCAAGCTTCGAGAATCTGCCGATCCTCGGTCGGCGACGCCCGCCACCTGAACGCAGCGGATCACACCTACGACGTGGTGTTGCTACTGGGCCCGCTCTACCACCTGCCCGACCCCGCGGACCGCAGGCAGGCACTCGCCGAAGCGCACCGCGTCGTAAGCCCAGGTGGCCTCGTGGCCGCAGCCGCAATCAACCATTACGCGTCTCTCTTCGAGCACGCGGCCCTCGCCCACCTGCACACCGAGCGCATGCAAGCCTCCATCTCCGAAATCCTCCGCACCGCTGTCTACGACGGCAACCGCGGCTTCACACTGGCGTACTTCCACCGAGCGGAGGAACTAGCTGATGAGCTGCGCAGATCCGGGCTTGCAGGCGTCACTGTGTTCGGTATCGAGGGCCCGGCATGGGCGCTGCTGAAAGCTGTTGAGCAGCGCGACCCCGTTGCTCTCGACGATGCTCTGTTTAAGTCATCGCTGACGGCAGCGCGCCTTGCAGAGCCGTATCCGGAACTTCTTGCGGCCAGTTCACACCTGCTGGCCATCGGCATGGCCCATTGATCCTTGGGAACTCGCAGCGATTCTGAGCACCACGGGGCAGCGCGCAGAGGCTGGTGTGTCACCGCCGTCAAAAGTCCTGTGACGGCATGATTGGAGTTACGCAACGACTAGAGAGTCCGAAAAGACCATAATTTCATTTGCCTTTGTCACTCTGTGGGCAGAGTAATTGAGGGAAAAGATCTCGCGTCGTCGATCCGGGTAAAGCTCGGCGACCGTGGGAACATTGTCGTAAGTAAGCAGCCATTTAGCCTCGCCGGCACCATTTAGACAGTTGGCGAGCGAAGAGTGATGCGCATGCTCGAATGAGTTCAGGTAGAGTGATCCTGCTTTTTCGAAGTATGGTGGGTCGGCGTAGATAAGCGTATTTTCGCGCTTCGAATACCGCTTGATAATATTGAGGCCGTCTGTATTGGTGATGGTGATCTTCTTCGAATAAAGTGAGATCAGTCGGAGTCGCTCGACAAGCGTTTCACGATTGAAGCGAGCATCGATTTTGTACTTTCCCGTCTGATCCATTCCGCCGATGGGGCCACCGTTCAAAACGCCAGACCTGTTGGTTCTATTCAAGAAAAAGGTTGCGAATCCAAGGCTGAGGTAGTCATCGCGGGGCCCATTAAGGTAGATGTCCTTTTGCCGAGACCATTCCGCGACTGTGAGATCGGCCTTCTGGATCATTCGGGAGATTTCCCGAGGTTCCCTGATCGCCGCCTTCCAGAATGCGTAAATTGCTTGATCGAGGTCGTTGATAACAATCCGCCGGACCTGACCAGTAACGAGCAGTCCGAGCGCGGCACCTGCACCACCTGCGTAGGGCTCCACGTAGGTACCTGAAGTCAACTCGTTAGCCCTCACGATGGCCCTCAGCCGCGTGTACAGCGAGGCTTTCCCGCCGGGATAGCGCAGGGGTGAGATGATCGGCTTTTTGTGGTGCCTCATGTCGGTGCCCGAATTGGTCATGGCTTCAGCATCATTCGAATCAGGCCTTCCATGCCATCCCAGCAGTTTCTCACTTCGTCTGCGGTGGCGAATACGTGGTGATTGTGATTTATGGCGTTCATGTGGTCGACCGTCGGAATGTAGCCACCGATTTTGTTGCCACGTATCTTTTTGAGCACCTGAATGAATGCAGTCTTTCGGACCGTCTTAAGGTGTTCCTCTAGCCAAGTCAGACAGTGTCCCAGTTGCACGTACCCGCCAGCCTGTTGGCCTGTCTGCTGCTTCAAATCGACGCCGAGCTTTTCCGCGTACGCTTTTATCGCTTTTTCGAGGAACGTGCGCAGTAGGTCGAGGGTTGCGTTAGGGAACTTCTTGATATTGATGAGTGTCAGTTCTTCGCAAATCTTCCGGATCGTAGGAGGATAACTGGGATCGATCTTTATCTGACTCAGATCTAAGTAGTTGGGATTCGACCCCTTGATCTTCTCGTCGGGTTTCGCTTGGCCCTGAGTATTTACGGGCGGGGGATTCGTAGGCGCTTGTTGCGAGCCGCCGTTAGAGCCGCCACTATTACTCTTTGAGGTCTGCGCCGCAGGCCCGCCAGGGGGTTGGTTTTGCGAGGATGCGACTGGAGCTTTCTGGGTGTTTGTAGAGCGATTCTTCGTGTGGTCGACATGATTAGTGATGAGTTCGCGCAGCTCGTTCATGTAGTTGGTATACGACTCAGACCTTGTTGAGTTGAGCGTGCGCGTATTGATCGACTTGGACCTTATGTCGTGCACGATCTTCTCCGCGACAGCGTTGAACTGTTGTGGAGAAGACTCCAGAACTACCCTTGCAGCCTGCTCGGCGACTCGTATTTGTGCCAGGAGAAGAAATTCATCGTTGTCATAGAGTCGTGCGAGTACGGAAACGGGGAAGGTTCTACTTCGAACGTAGTCCTTTAGCTCGGAGTCTTTGTACTCTACGCCGCGAAATAGACTGAGCAGCTGGCTCCGGATAATAAACTTTCTGACTTCAACTGTGGGGTAATGCGAAATGAGGTACTCGGGAGACTTGCCCGCTTCGATTTGTGCTTGAAAGAAGGCTGCCTGTCGGGACGGTGACCATCCAACCCGTTGATTCCCAGTGTGGATGGCAGCAATTAGTTGGTTGGCCTCGTCCTCGTTCGGTGCTACCTTAACCGTGATTCGCCTCAGTGAATCAAAGTCGACGCCCTGAGTCGCTTTCGTGATCCTGGCGCGATGTTCGGGAGCCAGAAATGGGTTCTGGATAGCCTTGAGAGCGGCAACTCTTCTATTCCCCTCGACGACGACCAATTGGTCGTCCCTTTTGATCGCGATGGGGACCTCATGCGTGAGCAGTCCGACTTTGCAGATGCTGTCAACGAGAGTCAGGGCCTTCTCGTTGTGAAACAGGTCCTGAATTATATCGGACTCGGGTGCGGTTTCGGGCAGATCAATCCGCACGTTGTGCGGGTCTAAGTGCAGTTCATCGACTACGTCTACGTTCGCTTCTTCCCACGCCGACATGTCGATCACCGGTCTGTCCCCCCATTGCTCATCTCGCAGCGACAGGAGTGGCCACGATCATCCCCTGGCTTACAGCACCCGACGCGACCTTTGCAAGACCCCGTAAGAGGTGATGAGTAGCGCCGGATTGACATGATGAGACGGCGTACGTCAATGGATCAACACTTGATGACGTAGGGATCTTGGTCGGGCTGTCGGGCGACCCAGAGAAGTGCGGCCTGGTCGCTGCTGGGCTGGCGCACTCTCAGCGGGCCCCGACTGCAATCTCCGGCGGCAACGCCGCTGCACACCGTCATGACAGTGCTGGTCTCAATTGGGGTCTCAGATGGCCCGGCGTCCGGGGTCGGTCGTTGGCGTTCGAGTTGGTCCGCGAACCCATCTCGCCACGGGAGACGGACTCCGGCGGACGCCAACGGAACCCGTTCGGACAACCCGTGATGCGTAGGTTCTGACGCTCATGGAAGTCAGGGCTGAAACTCGGCGAGCCGGGAATGGTCGCGTACCCACCGGCAGCGCCGCTCTGGCCCTGCGCTGCTGGCGTCAGTCTTGATCATCCCCCATGTGGTCCCCAAGCAGGCGCGCCAGATAGACATCTCCTGGTCCGACGGGGGAGAACCGGCTCACTGTAAATCCGTCGGCTATGCCTACCGTGGTTCGAATCCACGTGCCGCCACACCTCGAAGAGGGCCCCCGCCCTGCGTCTGCGCAGGGCGGGGGCCCTTTTCGTGCATGCGGGCGGGGAGCCGTCCTGCCTCGACCGGGGGGTGGACCCAGGGCGCCAGGCGTTCGCTGGGTTTCAAGGGGGTGCGCCAGTAGCGGAAGACGAGGCCCTGGACGATGTCGACGTGGGCGGCCGCGATCAGGGCGGCGGCCGGGGCTGGGGCGCCCGCGTCCGCGTCGAAGGCGACAAGCACGGCGGGCGGCTCGCCGATCTGGCGGGCGACGAGCCGGACCTCGTCGGGGGTCGGCTCGCGGAAGGTCGGGTCCTGGAAGGCGGACGGGCACATCACGAAGACTGGGTCGCTGAACACCAGTTCCAAGCCGTGCGCGTAGGAGATGTCGGCCCCGGCGCCCAGACGCAGCAGGCCCGGGTCCCAGGAGACGACGTCCCAGTCCCACCACGATCCCTCGGGAAGCTGAATCACGGCTCGCCCTTCCGCCTGCTCCGCACCGTCAACGGGAGCCCATCATCGCCCAAGCCCCGTTCCGCCGGGCCAGGGTCAGGGGCGCGGTCACGGTCACGGGCGGGGCTCAAGGGTCAGGTTGCCGCGGGTCAGGGCGAGGGTGGAGGGGCGGGACAGGGTTTCGTGGGGGAAGCCCAGGGGGAATGCGCTCGCGTCGTTCAGGCGGGCCAGCTGGGCGGGGGTGAAGGTGACGTCCAGGGCGCCGAGGTTGTCGCTCAGTTGGGCGGGGGTGCGGGCGCCGATGATCGGGGACGTCACCGCCGGGTTCTGCAGGGTCCAGGCCAGGGCGACCTGCGCGGGGGTGCGGGCGAGTTCCGTGGCGACGTCCTTCACGACGTCCACGATCGCGAGGTTGCGTTCGGTCAGGGTGCCGCCCGCGATGGTGACGCTTTTGCGGGTGCCGTCGCCGGACGCGGCGCTCGGCGCGGTCAGGTCGGCGCGGCTGTACTTGCCGGTGAGCACCCCGCCGGCCAGCGGCGACCACGGGACCACGCCCAGGCCCATTTCGCGGGCCATCGGGATCAGGTCGCGTTCCCCGGTCCGCTCGACCAGGTTGTACTCGATCTGCAGCGCCACCAGCGGTGACCAGCCGCGCAGGTCGGCGATGGCCTGCATCCGTGACACCTGCCAGGCCGGGGTGTTGGAGATCGCGACGTACAAAACCTTGCCCTGCCGCACCAGATCGTCCATTCCGCGCAGGATCTCCTCGACCGGCGTCGTGAAATCCCACAGGTGCAGGTAGAGCAGGTCGATGTAGTCCGTGTCGAGCTGCCGCAGGCTGGCTTCCACCGACCCGAACAGGGTCTTGCGGTGATTGCCGCCGGAATTCGGATCGCCGGGGCGGCGCAGCGTCGCGTATTTGGTGGCCAGCACCAGGCTTTCGCGGTTGGCGCGGGTGAATTCGCCGAGCAGGCGCTCGGAACTGCCGTTGGTGTACGTGCTGGCGGTGTCGATGAAGTTGCCGCCGCGCTCGATATAGAGGTCGAACAGTTTGCGCGCCTCGTCCTGCTCGGCGCCCCAGCCCCACTCGGTGCCGAACGTCGCCGCGCCCAGCGCCAGCGGTGAGACCCGCAGCCCGGAGCGGCCCAGGAGCCGGTAGGTGTCGAGGGTGAGCGACATGGTGTCCTCCATTGCCTTCGATGCGTGGCACGATCCGGTGCCGTCAACAAGCCTGGTACCAGCCTGGGACCGTCCTGCCGCACGGATAAGGGAGGGAAGTTCCTGGGAACGCCAGTCCTACCCTCGCTGTAGGGTCGGAGGCGATGGCCCTCACCGTGGACACGACACAGGAGCTGGCCGCGTTCCTGCGGTCCCGGCGCGAACGTCTCGACCCGCGCGATTTCGATCTGCCGTCGCGCCGGCAGTCCCGGCGGACCCCCGGACTGCGCCGCGAAGAGGTCGCCGAACTGGCCGGGGTCAGCATCGATTACGTCGTCCGGCTGGAACAGGGCCGCGGGCTGCGGCCCTCAGCGGAAGTGGTCGAGGCACTGTCCCGTGCGCTGCGCCTGGCCCCCGACGAACGCGCCTACCTTTTCGACCTGGCCCGGCAGCGTCCCCGCAACACGGAAAAGCCGGCCACCGTCGCAGAGCCGCCGCTGGCCCGGCTGGTCAACGACTTGTCGCCGCTGCCGGCGATGCTGATGAACCACCGTTACGACATCCTGGCCTGGAACGCCGAAATGGCGAGGCTGCTGCTGGATTTCGACGGGCTGCCGCCGGCGCAGCGCAATGCGATGTGGCTGTGCCTGATGCATCCGGAGATGCGCGAGTTCTATGTCGACCGCGAGCAGGTCGTACGGGAGGGAATCGCGCATTTGCGGGCGGCGTGGGCCGCGCATTCGGACGATCAGGTGCTGACCGACCTCATCGCCGAATTCACCGCGCGCGACGAGGAATTCGCGCGGCTGTGGGCGCAGGGGGACGTGAAGGTCAACGGGCGCGGGCGGAAGGTGATGCGGCATCCGGACGTCGGCGAGGTCGCGGTGCATTTCGAGACGCTCGTGCCGCTCCAGGATCCGGACCAGCGATTGGTGATCTTCCGGGCCGCGGACGCCGCGAGCCAGGCGGCGCTGGACAGGTTGTGCACCCGGTGACCCCGGAACCCGCCGACTTCTACCTGGACGTGGCCGCCCACGGCAGCCTCGCCGCGGCCGTCCAGTCAGCGGCGGCCGAGCACGGACTGTCCGTCACCCTCACCGCCACGCCGTCCGATCCGTTACGGCACGCGACGGCGGAAAGCGTGCTCCCGCACCGCAAACCGCTCGTCGTGGCGGCCTCGGAGGTCGCGCGGCGGTGGAGCGTGATGGGCGACACCACACACGGGCTCATCGTCAGCGGCGTCACTGAGGAACTGAGCGCCATTCCCGCGGTGGTCCGCGCCTGGGCCGACGGGGCCGGGCTCGACGAGATCGCCCGGGCCGCCCCTTTCCCCCTGCTGACCGGACGCCAGGAGGTGCCCGACGGCAACACCGCCGAGGTCAATGCCTCCGAGTGGCAGTTCATGCGCCAGCATGCCCGTGATGCCGGCTGGCCGGAATTCCAGTCGCTGGTCGAGGCGGCCTACGCCGAACCGGAATTGCGCGCGCTCTTCCCGTTCACCGAGTACTGGGTCCTGTTCTTCTCGTCCTCCTGGGAGGAGGAGTTCTACCCGAGGCAGATCTGCCTGGAGCCACCCTCCGACCTCAACGCCCACCGCTTCACCCTCCGGAAAACCTGGTCCGGCCCGCCCGTGGCCCAACCCGCCACCGCCACGGAAGCCGCCGCCCTCGCCGCCCGCATCTGCTCCGGCCTCGACTGAACGGAGGCGGTCCGCGGGATCTCGACTCGCGGGGACGTTCCGGCGGCCGCACTGTGTGTTCCATGAGCAAGCCGAAGCCGGGCGAGGAGCCCCGCCCTGAGCAGAATCAGCCCCAGTGGGGTCAGGGGGCGGGGCCGCAGCAGCCCCAGGGACCGCAGCCTCAGCCCGGAGGACAGCCCCAGCCCGGTCCGCAGCCTCCGCCTGGGCAGTGGCAGCCGCCGCAAGCCGGGGGCGAGTCGCAAGCCGGGGGTGAGTGGAGCCACCAGCAGGGGGCGCCGCAGCCCGGCGGCGCGGGGCCGTACCCGTACGGGCCCGCGCAGTACGGGTACGGTCCGCCGCCTCCTCAGAAGAAGAAGCGCAGAAAGTGGCCGTGGGTGCTGCTCGTCCTCGTCATCCTCTTCGCCGGCGGATGTGTGGCCATCATCGCCGGCGTCTCGCATGAGGCGACGAAGTCCGTCTCGGTGAAATACCGCGTCACCGGTACGGCGAGGAACGTGAACATCGCGTACTCCACCTGGCATGACGAGAACCTGTCCACGAGCGAAGAGACCGTCGCGACCCTGCCGTGGCACAAGGAACTGTCCACCAAGGGGTTCATCAAGGGCGGCACGCTCAGCATCACGCTGGGTGAGGCGGGCGGCACGGCGACCTGCTCCGTCGTCGTGGACAACGACAGCCCGAAGACGGCTACCGCTTCTGGGCCCTTCGCGACGGCCTCCTGCGACGGGTTCTGAGCGGAGGGTTCCGTCCGGTCGGCCCGTCACGGGTTGCGGAAGAGGAAGGTGAGGCGGGGCTCCACCAGGGGGCGGAGGGTTTGGCGGATTCGCGGGGTGCACAGCGTCAGGGCTAGGGCCACGGATGTGGCCGTCAGGGTGAGTTCGGCGGAGGCGCTGTGGGCGATGTGGGGGTACGCGCCCGTGTGGATCAGGGTCTCGCGGAGGAACGCGTGGATCAGGAAGGCGTACATCGTGCCCGCTCCCAGGGGGGTGAACCAGGTGCGGGTGCGGGGGATCAGGGAGAGGAACGCCGCGGTCAGGACGAGGGCGGCCGCGTAGATCGCCGTCGTCTCGGTCAGCCAGCGGGCGTACGAGACGTGCAGGTCGTGGGCGCCGCCGCTGCGGTAGAGCCAGGCGGGGGAGAGGTGGCCGGCCAGCAGGTACGCGGCTGCCAGGGCCGCCGCGAGGACGGGGACGGCCGCCCGCCGGACCCAGCGGGTCTCGCGCAGCCACGCCAGGCGGGACGGGCGGATCGTCAGGCCCAGTACGAAGAACGGCAGGAATTGCAGCGTCCGCGTCAAGGAGAGCTGCGCGCCGAACGGGAAGGCGCCGCTCGCCAGGAAGACCGCCGTCGCCACCGCCACCGGCGCCCGCAGCGTCGACCACAGCGGCGCCGTCAGCCGCCACAGGAACAGCGACATCAGGAACCAGGTGATCCACACCGGGGTCAGCGGGCGGAGCGTGACGTGCTGCCCGTTCAGCAGATCGGTGTAGCCGGTCAGCAGCGTGTTCCAGAAGAGGAACGGCACCAGCACGCCGGTCACCAGCCGCCGCATCTGCCGCGGTTGCGCGGCGAACGACCGCGAGAAGTAACCCGACATGACGATGAACGCGGGCATGTGGAACGCGTACGTCAGCAGGTAGAGCGCCGTGACGCCGCGCTCACCCGTATAGGGGAGCAGCGGTTCCCAGAAGTGGCCGCACACCACCAGGACGACGGCCAGCAGCTTGGCGTTGTCGAAGTACGGGTCCCGGGACGGCGATGGTGACGGCGACGAGGACGGGCCCGGGCCCGGGCCCGGGGACGTTCCGGGGTCGGCACCGTCCGCCTGGTCAGGGCCTTGGCCCGGCTGGACGACCTGGGTTCGGTCAGGCGCCACCCGCTCCCGGGTCGCGGAAACCCCCGACCCCGAAGCGTGCCGCGTCAACCCCTCCACCCCGCTCAGCTCGTCAACCGCTCCACCGCCGCCGCGACAGGCACATCCCCCGAGATCAGTTCGAGCGTGAGCCCCGCCGTCGCGGGCGTGTCGAGCAGCGCGACGAGTACGGTCGCCACGTCGTCCCGCGGCACGGTGCCGCGCCCGGTGTGGCCGGTGGACAGGTTCACCCGGCCGGTGCCGGTCTCGTCGGTCAGGCCGCCGGGGCGCAGCACCGTCCAGTCCAGGGACGTACGCGCCCGTACCGCGTCGTCGGCCGCGCCCTTCGCGCGCAGGTACGCCGTGAAGCCCTCGTCGGAACCGGTCGCCTCGGCGTCCGCGCCCATCGAGGAGACGATCACGTACCGGCGCACGCCCGCGCGCTCGGCCGCGTCGGCGAGCAGGACGGCGGCGTCACGGTCGACCGTCAGCTTGCGGTCCGGGCCGCTGCCGGCTCCCGCGCCCGCCGCGAACACCACCGCGTCAGCGCCGGACAGCACCGCCGCCACATCGGCGACGTCGGCGGACTCCAGGTCGAGCACCGCCGGTTCCGCGCCGGCCGCCCTGAGATCGTCGGCCTGGGCGGGGTTGCGGATCAGCCCGACCGTGCTGTCACCGCGCGCGGCGAGCTGACGCTCCAGCCGCAGCGCGATCTGTCCATGTCCACCAGCGATCACTGTGCGCATGGACTCGACGCTACGCCCCAAGCCTAGGAAGTCGGCGCAACGCCTCGCGCGCGAGCCCGGCGCCACACCCCGCGCACGTGAACGCACCTGAGCGCACCTGAACGCGGGGGAACGGACTTGAACGCGGGAGGACGCCTCGCCCGCGAACCCGCCCCCCTACGCCTCCCGATGCGCCTGCCGCGGCAGATCCAACGCCGCCTCGCTCGCCGAATCGCAGTACTCCCGCACCGCACTCGTGCGCGACACCACCCGCCCCCGATGAATGACCATCCGGCTGTACGCCAGCGAAAGCACCGCCTCGACGCTCTCCCCGCGCACCGCGAGCAGCTCCGCCGGGAAGCCCGCCTCCACCCGTACCGCCGGCAGCCCCAGCACCTCCCGCGCCCCGCAGCTGATCGTCTCGTATGCCTGCGCCGCCCCGCACTCGCCGTACGACGCGAGCAGGAACGCGGCCTCCAGCGGATCGCCCCGCCCCACCGGGTTGGCGAGATCGCCGAGCGCCCCGCTGCCCGCCGTGACCCGGACCCCGGCCGAACGCAGCAGCCGCAACGGGGTCAGCAACCGCGCGGCGCCGCGCCGTACCGTCTCCAGGCCGCCGCAGCCGCCCTGCGGCAGGACGGTCACCGAGACGCCCGCCGCCGCCAGCCGCCCCGCCGCCGCGGCCAGCGTCTCGGGCGGCAGCGCGCCCAGGCCGTGGCAGGGGCCGAGCGTGACCCCGGGACGCAGGCCGCCGGCCATCGCGGCCAGCCGGGCCAGCCGCCCGGGGTCGTCAGCCGCGGTGTGCAGATCGACCGGCACCCCGAACTCGGCGGCCAGCGACAGCGCGGCTTCCGCGTAACCGCTCGGGTCGGGGTCGAGGTCAGGGCAGCCGCCGACCACCCCGGCGCCCATCTTCAGCGCGTCCCGCAGCGTCGCGAGCCCGTCCGCGCCCGCGACGCCGGTGAGCAGCCGCGGTACGGCGACGGTGTGCACGTCCACCAGTCCGCGCAGCGCGCGCCGCGCGGACAGCACGGCTTCGAGCGAACGCAGCCCCTGCACGTCGCCGACCCGTACGTGGCTGCGGACGGCGGTCGCGCCGTGGCCGAGCTGGAGCAGGGCGCCCTCGGTGGCGCGGCGCTGGACGTCGGCGACGTCGCCGGGCGGCGGCCCGCCGGCGCCCGCGGTCAGCGCGAGGTCGAGGTGCGCGTGCGGCTCGGCGGGCGCGGGCAGCAGGAGGTAGCCGCGCAGGTCGATCCGGGTGCCGGGGGCGGCCCGCCCGGACTGGCCCGACTGGGCCGACTGGCCGGGCGAACCGGGCTGGCCGGATGAGCCGGTGGACGCGGCCGGGCCGTACTGGCCGGCCCGGCCCGGCGGCGCGTCGAGGCTGCCGACGGTGCCGACGGCCTCGATCCGGGAGCCGCTGAGCCGTACGTCGACGGTCCGGCCGTCGGTCAGCCGGGCGCCGCACAGCAGCAGGGTGGCGGTCTCGGCGGCGGTGCCCCGGGGGCTCTCGGTCATCGTGCTCCTCCGATGCGGGCAGGCGGGCGGCGGCGGGAGGCAGGATCACGCGAAGCCGAGCCTAGGGGGCGGCGGGGCGCGCACCTGGCAGAAAGCATTAGTCGTACTGGTCAGGGTCGCGCGGGAGCGCGCGCCGGGGGTACGGGCAGGGGTCCGGCGACGGGCCCGGGCGGGGCTCGACCAGGGCTCGACCAGGGGTCGGTCGGGGGCCGGCCGGATGCCGGCAACGGCTCCGCCGACGGCCCGTCAGGGGTGCGTCCCGGATGCCCGGTGGGCCCGATCTGCCCCGCGCGATACGGATTTCACGTATGGCTGCGGACCGTGTAATGTCTTCCTCGCTCGCCCCAATAGCTCAGTCGGTAGAGCGTCTCCATGGTAAGGAGAAGGTCTACGGTTCGATTCCGTATTGGGGCTCTGATGGATCGGTTCCCCGCCACACCGGCGGGGGCCTGTTCGTCACAGCGGCGTAGCTCAGTCGGTAGAGCAAGCGGCTCATAATCGCTGTGTCACCGGTTCAAGTCCGGTCGCCGCTACTCTCCGTAGCCGATTGCGGGATCGGTCCCTCGATCGGCTACTATTTCTGTGTTCATATACCTGTTTGGCAAGGAGCACTCACGTGGCCGCCACCGACGTCCGCCCGAAGATCACGCTGGCCTGCGTGGAGTGCAAGGAGCGGAACTACATCACCAAGAAGAACCGGCGCAACAACCCGGACCGTCTTGAGATGAAGAAGCACTGCCCCCGCTGCAACGCGCACACCGCACACCGCGAAACGCGCTGACGCAAGCACTTCACTACGCCGGTCCCACCGCGTACGCCGCTCAGCAGTACCAGCACCACCCGTCACCACCAGGCCAGGCGTACGCAGCAGGCCGTAGCTCCATCCGCGAGGCCGTTCCCGTGTCATCACCGGGAACGGCCTCGCGGCGTTGACCACTGACGTGACTGACGTGTACGTGTGCGCACCGGAGGTGCCGATGGCTCTGGACCAGTCCTTCGTGGGGCGGAGTTATCCGCCCACCCCCGCCTACGAGGTGGGACGAGAGAAGATCCGCGAGTTCGCCGAGGCGATCGGCGACCGGAACCCGGCGTTCACCGACCCCGAGGCCGCGAAGGCGCTCGGGCACCCGGATGTGATCGCGCCGCCGACGTTCGCCTTCGCGATCACGTACAAGGCGGCCGGCCAGGTCATCTCCGACCCGGAACTCGGGCTCGACTACAGCCGGGTGGTGCACGGCGACCAGAAGTTCGCTTATACCCGGCCGGTACGGGCGGGGGACCGGCTGACGGTGACCTCCACCATCGAGACGGTCAAGTCGCTGGCGGGCAACGACATCATCGACATCAAGGGCGAGGTCCACGACGAGTCGGGCGAGCACGTGGTGACCGCCTGGACGAAGTTGGTCTCGCGAGCGGCGGCGGATCCGGCGGCGGACGCGACCGCCGGGGCGCCGGCAGGCAAGGGAGACGCGTGATGGCGGCCACAATCGGCTACGCGGACGTCGAGGTCGGCACCGAACTGCCCGCCCGCAGCTTCCCGGTCGACCGCGCCGCCCTCGTGCGCTACGCGGGCGCGTCCGGCGACTTCAACCCGATTCACTGGAACGAGCGCTTCGCCCGCGAGGTCGGGCTGCCGGACGTGATCGCGCACGGCATGTTCACCATGGCGTCGGCGGTCCAGGTCGTCACCGACTGGGCCGGCGACCCGGGCGCGGTCGTCGAGTACGGGGTGCGGTTCACCAAGCCGGTCGTGGTGCCGGACGACGACAAGGGCGCCGTCATCGAGGTGACGGCGAAGGTGGCCGCCAAGCTGGACGACAACCAGGTGCGGGTGGACCTGGTCGCGATGTCCGCGGGCCAGAAGGTGCTTGGCATGTCCCGCGCGGTGGTGCGGCTCGGCTGACGGCCGCGTGACGTACGGACGGTAAGGGGCGCTCACCTAGTGTGGGCGCCCCTTACGCGCGCTCAGCCCCGCGAGGGACACCTCACCGCAGCGGTTGACATCCTTAGTGATTGGCCACTAACTTTGCCGGCATGGTCAGGATGAGCGCAGAGGAGCGACGCGAGAGCGTCATTCGCGCGGCGATGGGCGAGTTCGCCCACGGCGGCTACAAGGGGACGTCCACCGAGGCGATCGCCCGCCGCGTCGGCGTCTCGCAGCCGTACCTCTTCCGGCTCTTCCCGAACAAGCAGGCCATCTTCCTGGCAGCTTCGCAGCACTGTCTGGTCATCACCCGCGAGGCGTTCCAGGAGGCGGCGAAGGGCCTGCCGCTGGAGGAGCGGCTCGACGCGATGGCCACCGCCTACCAGGATCTGATCGCCGACGACCCCGATCGGCTGCTGATGCAGATGCAGACGTACGTCGCGGTGGCCGCGGCCGAGGCGGAGGGCGACCACGAGTTCGGCGAGGCCGTCCGCGAGGGCTGGCAGGACCTGTGGGACGCCGTGCACGTGGAGCTCGGCGGGGATGTGGACGAGACGACGACCTTCCTCGCCTACGGCATGCTCTGCAACACCTTGCTGTCGCTGGGTTTTCCCCCCGGGCACCGCAACTGGGAGGGCTTCTACAAGACGGCAAGGCCGGAGTGACGCCCGCGGGCGCCCGCTCCACGGTGGGACCCCTTTTTTTGCCCGGCAAAGTTAGTCATTGATAACTAATCGAAATCGATCCGCGAGCCCTTATGGGGGAGCAATGAAGCAGCAGACGGACCGACGTCCGGCGAGCGCCACCTGGGCGCTCATCATCACCAGCATCGCCGGCTTCATGGCGGCGCTCGACAACCTCGTCGTCACCACGGCACTGCCCTCGATCCGCAAGGACCTCGGCGGGGCGCTGTCCGACCTCGAATGGACGGTGAACGCGTACACGCTCACCTTCGCCGTCCTGCTCATGTTCGGCGCCTCGCTCGGCGACCGCTTCGGACGCCGCCGGCTCTTCGTCATCGGCATCACCATCTTCACCGGCGCGTCCGCCGCGGCGGCGATGGCACCGGGGATCAAAGAGCTGATCGCGTTCCGCGCCGTACAGGGAGTGGGCGCGGCGATCATGATGCCGCTCACGCTCACGCTGCTCACCGCGGCCGTGCCCGCCGAGCGCCGCGGAATGGCGTACGGCATCTGGGGTGCCGTCAACGGCCTCGCCATCGCCAGCGGCCCGCTCATCGGCGGCGGCCTCACCGAGCACATCTCGTGGCAGTGGATCTTCTGGCTGAACGTCCCGCTGGGCGTCGCCCTCATCCCGCTCGCCCGGCTGCGGCTCAACGAGTCCACCGCCCCCGGCGCCCGGCTCGACCCGCGCGGAACGGCGCTGATCAGCATCGGCCTCTTCGGGATCGTCTACGCGCTCGTCAACGCCACCGACAAGGGGTGGACGTCCACGCAGGTGCTCGGCGGGCTGATCGGCGGGGCGGTGTTCGTCGCCGCGTTCATCCGGCACGGGGCCACCGCGCAGAACCCGATACTGCCCATGCGGCTGTTCCGCAGCCGCGGGTTCAGCGCGATCAACGCGGCGAGCATGCTGATGTTCACCGGGATGTTCGGATCGATCTTCCTGCTCAGCCAGTTCCTGCAGAACGTGGTCGGCTACGCGCCGACCGAGGCGGGCCTGCGGATGCTGCCCTGGACCGGGGCGCCGATGATCGTCGCGCCGATCGCCGGCTTCCTCTCCGACCGGATCGGCGGCCGCCCGGTGGTCGCGGCGGGTCTCGCGCTCCAGGCGATCGGACTCGGCTGGTTCGCGACGATCCTCTCGCCCGACGTGTCGTACGCGGCACAGCTGCCCGCGCTGATCATCAGCGGGGTGGGCATGGCGCTGTTCGTGGCCCCCGCCACGAGTCTGGTGATGGGGAGTGTGCGGGGTTCGGAGCAGGGGGTCGCCTCCGGCGCGAACAACGCGGTGCGGGAGGTCGGCGGGGCACTCGGGATCGCGGTGCTCGGGTCGATCTTCGCGGCGCAGGGCGGGTACGGGTCGGGGGCGGCCTTCGTGGACGGCCTGACGCCGGCTCTGTGGGTGGGGGCGGGGATCTTGGTTGCTGCGGTGGGGGCAGCGCTTTTGATTCCGCGGCGGGTCGCGGGGGCCACCGGGGGGCCGGTGGCGGGGAGCGGGGAGGGGCGGGTCCTGGACCTGGAGCGGGCGTCCTGACCTGCTGATCTGCTGACCTGCGGTCGGCTTGGCGCCGGGTGCGGCTGTTGACGAGTCCTCGTCCCTTTCGGGGGGCGGGGCTCGTCGCTTTTCGGGGTGCGGTGCGGGGGTTGCTTCGGTCCGGGTGGGTGGGGGCTTGTGCCCTCGGGGCCCGGTGGGTGGTGCCGGTTCGTTTTCACGGCTGGGCGCCGTGCCTGCCGTTCTTCCCACCCGCACCACCCGTGCAGGTGCGTCCTTGGGTGCACGTTTTCTGGTGGGTGGGGTCGGTGCCGGCCCGTGGCACCTCCTCGGATTCCCTCCGTGCGGGTTTGTTTTTCGTGTGCACACCGGCTTGTCGGAAATCCTGCGGGGGCACCCCGGTCCGTCCCCTCCCGGGCCGGACGGCGGCTTGAGGCCGCGGGGGGTGATCGGTGGGCGGTTGGGGTTCGTTGTCGGCTGCGGGTTACTGATGGAGCATTGCGCCCCCCGAGGGCTCCTGGCTGGGCCCGGTCTGGCGGCTGACAAGTCGCTGGTGGATGAGGGCTGATAACCGCCATCAGAGTCCCAGCCTCCACCGGCCGCCCTGCGCAAGACCGCCACCACCAAAAGCCCTGAGCCGCCAACCGGGCGTGGGACGGGACTGGCGGGTGCGCAATGCTCCATGCAGTGGCCGGCACCCGACCACGCACCTCGGCCGGCCACCGATCACCCCCCTGCGGCCGTGAGCCGCCAACCGGGCCGGGGTGGGGACGGGCAGGGCCCCCAATGCTCCATGCAGTGACCGGCACCCGACCACTTACCTCAGCCACCCACCGATCACCCCTTGCGGCCGTGAGCCGCCGTCCGGGCCTGGGTGGGGACGGGCAGGGCTCCCAATGCTCCATGCAGTGACCGCCACCCGACCACTTACCTCAGCCACCCACCGATCACCCCTTGCGGCCGTGAGCCGCCAACCGGGCCTGGGTGGGGACGGGCGAGGGCGCAATGCTTCATGCAGTGACCGGCACTCGACCACGTACCTCGGCCGGGCACCGATCACCCTCCTGCGGCCGTGAGTCGCCAACCGGGCCTGGGTGGGGACGGGCAGGGCCGCCAATGCTCCATGCAGTGACCGCCACCCGACCACTTACCTCAGCCACCCACCGATCACCCCTCGCGGCCTCAAGCCGCCGTCCGGCCTGGGAGGGGACGGTCCGGGGTGCCCCCGCAGGGCTGTGAACGACATGGGGTTCACCAATTCGCCCCGGTGCCGTGATCAGCCCGAGGAGGTGCCCCGGGGCGGCACCGACCCCACCCACCAGAAAACGTGCACCTAAGGACGCACTCGCACGGGTGGTGCGGGTGGGAAAAAACGGCAGGCCCGGCGCCCAGCCGTGAAAACGAAACGGCACCGCCCACCGGGGCGATAACCCCCACCCGGGGGTAACCGGGAGCGAGCCACCACCTCCCCCACCCGCCCGGGGCCGGCGGATCCCCGCCTCCCCCACCCCCCGGAAACCCACCCGGTGGCAACCGGGAAGGCGGCTCACGGCCGCCGGGACGTGACCGGTAGGGCCTGGGGCTCGTTGGCAGGCCGCATCGGGGCGGCCTCGTCGCGGACCGGCGCGGCGCGAGGCCCCTCCGTGGCAACCGCCCCCGCGGAGAGAAGCGTCGCGCCGGCGAGAGTGGCCCAGAGAGTGCTGGGGCCGGGAGCGGACAGCGTGGTGATCACGGCGGGGGAGATGGCCAGGCCGAAGCCGGTGGAGAGTTGGAAGCGGGCCAGGGCGCGGCCCAGGGCGTGGGGCGGCGCCAGGGCGGCGACCAGGGCCGTGGCGCTGCCCGCGTAGATGATCTCGCCGATCGTGCTCGCCACGGACACCGCGGCGACGGCCGGCGCGCTCCAGCCGTGGCCCAGTTCGGTGGCGCCGAGGAAGCCGAGGTAGGACGCGGCGAGGAGCACGCCGGCGAGGGCCAGGACGGTTCGCCGGGGGAAGCGGGACATCAGGACGGTGACCGGGACCTGGAGGGTGACCACCAGGACCGTGTTCGCGACGAAGATGGCCGCCGACCAGGCCGGGGACGCGTGGAGTTGGGTCACCAGGACCAGGGGGAGGGCGACTTCGGTGATGTTGAGGCAGAAGGCGTAGACGATGTTGGCGGCGAGCAGTCGTCCCATGCGGGGGGCGGGGCCGCTGGGGTCGGTCGAGACGGCGGGCGGGCGCGGGGGGAGGCGGACCGTGCCGGCCAGGGCTGCGGCGGCGAGGTAGGCGAGGCCGGTGCCGGCCGCGAGGGCCTGGAGGGCGGTGGCGCCGCCGGTCAGGCAGGCGGTGGCGACGAGGGCGCCCGCGCCCATGCCGGCGTTGCGCAGCGCGCGGGCTCCGGCGAGGGCCGCGTCGCGTTCGCGGCCGTGGGAGACCGTGGACACGACGGCCGCGTGGGCGGGCGGCCACGCCTGGTTGCCGATGCCGAGGAAGAGCGCGGCCGTCGCGAACAGCCAGACGTGGCCGGCCGGGGTGGCCAGCAGGAGGGCCACGCCGGGTACGCGGATGAGCATGGCGGCGGCCACGACCTTGCTCGGTGTGCCCCGGTCGAGCCATCGGCCGACGGCGGGCATGCACGCCAGGCCCATGACGACGCCGACCGTCATGGCGATGCCGGTGGCGGCGGCGGACAGCCTCAGCACCGTCACGCCGTACAGGAGGAGGAAGGGGCGCAGCAGGCCGGTGCCGAGGGCGTCCACGGCCACGGCGACGGCGTAGCGGGGGCCTCCGGAGGCGCGGATGAGGGTGCGGGGGTGGATTGCCATGACGCCAACGGTGCGTTCGGGTGCCGGGACGGCCTCGTGGGTTGACGGACATCGTCAATCGACGAGGTCGGGGGGTGTCCGGTCGTCGATGATGGGGGGCATGACCTTGAGGATCGACATCGGCGGACCGCCGTCCGGGCGAGTGCGGTTCGCCGCGTCGCCGCTGGCCGAGCTGACCGCGATGCTGCACGTGCTGGCGGAACCCACGCATCACCCGCAGCTCGGCGGGTGGGCCGCGGACGTCTGGGCCGGGCTGCCGCCGGAGCTGGCCGAGCGGCTCAGGGAGGCGGAGTTCCTGTGGCGGTCGTCGCGGGCCGATTTCCTGGTGCCCGCGCGTCCCCGGCTGAGCCTGGCCGAGGAGTTGGACGACGTCGACCGGATCGATGACGAGAAGTACGTGTCCGCGGCGCTCATCACCACGTGCGGCAGCAACCGGGTGCACTTCGGCTCGCCGTCGCCGCTCGCCGACGCGGGCGCGCGGGAACGGGCGCTTGACCTGGCCCAGGCGCGCGGCGCGCTCCAAGAGGCGTTCGCGGAGCGGCTGCTCGCGGACCCGGCCGCCGTACGGGCACGGGTGCGGCACACCCTCGAACAGTGCGCCGAGGCGTTCTTCGACGCCGCTTGGGACGGTGTCGCCGTCCAACTCGCCACCGACCTGCGGCTGAAGAACGACCTGCTGAAGCGTCAGGGCATCGGCGCGGCCCTCGTGTCCGTGTCGGGCGCCGTCACCCTGGCACCGGACGGCGACTGCATCGTCGTGGACAAGCTCCAGGACAACGCGACCGCCGCGCATGGTGCCGGAGTCACGTTCCTGCCGAGCGTCTTCGGCCGCCCCCACCTGGTCGTGGTCCACGCCCCCGGGTGGCAGCCGGTGGTGCAGTACCCGGTGGAGGCGAGCCCGGCGGAACCGGTGCCCCTGGAAACGGTCACCCTGCGACTGGAGGCCCTCGCCCACCCCGTACGGCTACGACTCCTGCGCACGCTGGCCCGCGGCCCCCACACGACGGGCGAACTGGCGAACGCCTGGGAACTCACCCCACCAGAGGTCTCCCGCCACCTGGCCGTCCTCCGCCGCGCGGGCCTCCTCACCACCCGAAGGGACGGCCGCTACGTCCGCTACACCCTCAACCTCCCCGACCTGAGCGCCCTGGGCTCCGACCTCCTGGCCGCGGTCCTCCGCTGACCGCTCTTCGGGGCGTGACCCGGCGACGTAGCCTTCGGGGGTATGAAGATCACGGTGCTCGGGGGGTGCGGGGCTTGGCCTGGCGTTGGGCAGGCTTGCAGCGGGTATCTGGTGGAGCACGAGGGGTTTCGGCTGCTGCTCGATCCCGGATACGCGACGTTGCCGCGGTTGCTTGAACGGGTCGGGGCCGAGGAGATCGACGCGGTGCTGGTCAGCCATGGTCACCCCGATCACTGCGCGGACCTCAACCCGCTGCTGCGGGCGCGGGCGCTCGGTGCGGAGCCGCCGGTGGCGTTGCCTGTTTATGCGCTGCCCGGGGCGGTTGATGCGGTGCTGGCGTTGGATCGGCCGGGCATGCTTGATGATTCCTACCGGTTGGATGAGTTCGCGGCGGGGGCCGGTTTTGAGGTGGGGCCGTTCAGGGTGGCGTCGTGGGCGTTGCCGCACTTCGTGCCCAATGCGGGGGTGCGGGTCAGTGCCGGTGGGCGCAGCGTGGCGTACACCGGGGATACCGGGCCCAGTCCCGACGTGGTCGAACTCGCGCGCGGCGCGGATCTGTTCCTCGCGGAGGCGACGTATCCGGAGGAGGTGCCGCGGGAGGACCACGCTTTCCTCTCCAGCGCGCGTCAGGCGGGCGAGCACGCGGAACGCGCCGGCGTCGGCCGCCTCCTCCTCACCCACCTGTGGCCGGCCACACCCCCGGACGCGGCTCTCACGGCCGCTCGCCGCACGTACGCCGGCCCGGTGTCTGTGGCGACACCCACCACGACCTTCGATCTCTGAGCCCCGGCTCCGGGGCCTGACCGGCCGGGTGGGTGGGGGCTTGTGCCCCCGGGGCCCGGTGGGTGGTGCGGTTCGTTTTCACGGCTGGGCGCCGTGCCTGCCGGTGTTTCCCACCGCCCCGCCCGTGCGGGTGCGTCCTTGGGTGCACGTTTTCTGGTGGGTGGGGTCGGTGCCGGTCCGGGGCACCTCCTCGGATTTCCTCCGTGCGGGTCTCTGTTTCGGGTGCACTCCGGTTTGTCGGAAATCCTGCGGGGGCACCCCGGCCCGTCCCCTCCCGGGCCGAGTGGCGGCTTCACGGCCGCTGGGGGTGATCGGTGGGCGGTTGGGGTTCGTTGTCGGGTGCGGGTTACTGATGGAGCATCAAGGCCCCCGGTGGGCCGTGGCTCGGTTCGTGTGCCGCTGACGGTCGCTGATGGGTTCATGCCCCCATGGCATCGGTTCGTGGGCGGCTGAATGTCATGGCGCCGGCGGCACCTGCCAGCAGTCGTCGGAGGGTGCAATGCCGCCGTAGTGACCTTCAACTGACGACGAACGCCCGCCCCCACCGATCACCCCCCTGCGGCCTCAAGCCGCCGTCCGGCCTGGGAGGGGACGGTCCGGGGTGCCCCCGCAGGGCTGTGAACGACATGGGGCTTCACGATCTACCCCGGTGCCGTGATCAGCCCGAGGAGGTGCCCCGGGGCGGCCCCGACCCCACCCACCAGAAGACCCGCACCCAAGGACGCACCTGCACGGGCGGGGCGGGTGGGAAGAACGGCAGGCACGGCGCCCAGCCGTGAAAACGAACCGCACCGCCCACCGGGGGCGAACCCGACCCCCCGCGCCGCAGGCAACCGAGCGCCGGACCCCCCGGCGACAACCCGCCCCGTAAACTAACCGCCGTGCACGTTCGAGACGCCACCCCCCTCGCCCCCCTCGCCCCCCTCACCACCCTCCGCCTCGGCGGCCCCGCCGGCCGCCTCCTGACGGCGGAGTCCGACGACGATGTCGTCGAAGCGGTCCGCGACGCGGACAGGAAGGGCGAGGACGTTCTCCTGCTCGGCGGCGGGAGCAATCTCGTGATCGCCGACGCCGGCTTCCCCGGCACCGTCATCCAGCTCGCCACCACCGGCCGCCGCATCGAAGGCACCCGCATGGAGCTCGCCGCAGGCGAGAACTGGTCGGCGGCCGTGGCCGCCACGGTCGGGGCCGGGCTGGCCGGGGTGGAGTGCCTGGCGGGGATCCCGGGGTCGGCGGGGGCCACGCCGATTCAGAACGTCGGCGCCTACGGCCAGGAAGTGTCGAGCACGATCACCGAGGTCGTCGCCTACGACCGCCGCACCGGCGAGACGGTGACGATCCCGGCCGCCGACTGCGCGTTCACCTACCGGGGCAGCCGCTTCAAGCAGCACCCGGACCGCTTCGTCGTGCTCCGCGTCCGGTTCGAGTTGGAGGACGCGGACGGCATGTCCGCGCCGCTGAAGTACGCCGAGACCGCCCGCGCGCTGGGCGTCGAACCCGGCGACCGGGTGCCGCTGGCCGAGGCGAGCAGGACGGTGCTCGCGCTGCGGGCCGGCAAGGGCATGGTGCTGGACGAGGCCGACCACGACACCTGGTCGGCCGGCTCCTTCTTCACCAACCCGGTGCTGAGCGCGGCGGAATTCGCCGCGTTCACCGAGCGCGTCCACGCCCGGCTCGGCGCCGACGCGACCCCGCCCGCCTACCCGGCCGACGGTGACGGGACGAAGACGTCGGCGGCCTGGCTGATCGACAAGGCCGGCTTCACCAAGGGCTACGGCACCGGCCCGGCCCGCATCTCCACCAAGCACACGCTCGCGCTGACCAACCGGGGCCGGGCCCGTACCGAGGACCTGCTCGCCCTGGCCCGCGAGGTCCGCGACGGCGTCCGGGAGGCGTTCGGCGTGACGCTCGTGAACGAGCCGGTGATGGTCGGCGTGACGCTGTAGGGGCAGGGCCGGATGATCTTCCGTACTAGCGTGGGGATCATGGAACAGCGTCAACTCGGCACCAGCGGCCTGCACATCAGCGAGATCGTCTACGGGAACTGGCTCACGCACGGCGAGTCCGTGGGCGACGGACCGGCCGCCGCGTGCGTCCGCGCCGCACTCGACTGCGGCATCACGACCTTCGACACCGCCGACGTCTACGCCCAGGGGGCGGCAGAGGAACTGCTCGGGTCCACGCTGCGCGGCGAACGCCGTGCCTCGCTGGAGATAGCCACCAAGGTGTGCCTCCCGACCGGATCGGGACCGAACGACCGCGGCCTGTCCCGCAAACACATCATGGAGTCGTGCCACGCGTCCCTGCGGCGCCTGGGGACCGACTACGTGGACCTCTACCAGGCGCACCGCTTCGACGACACGACCCCGGTCGAGGAGACGCTCATCGCCTTCGACGACCTGGTACGGCAGGGCAAGGTGCGGTACGTCGGGGTGTCGGAGTGGACGGCGCCGCAGATCGACGCGGCGCTGCGGACCGCCGCCGGCACCGGGCTGCGCAGCCGGCTGGTCGCCAACCAGGCGCAGTACAACATGCTGTGGCGGGTGATCGAGCCCGAGGTGGTGCCGCTGTGCGCGGCGAACGGGATGGGCCAGCTGGCCTTCCAGCCGCTCGCGCAGGGCGTACTGACCGGCAAGTACCTGCCGGGCCAGGCGCCGCCGGCGGGCTCCCGGGCCGCCACGGAGGGCCGCGGGCCGCGTTTCGTCAGCCGCGTGCTCGGCGTCAGGCTGCTGGAGCGGGTGCGGCTGCTGGCCCCGGTCGCCCGGGACGCGGGCCTGTCCATGGCGCAGCTCGCCATCGCCTGGGTCCTGCACCAGCGGGGCGTGTCGGGGGCGCTCATCGGGGCGTCCCGGCCCGAACAGGTGACGGAGAACGCCGCCGCCTCCGGCCGAAGGCTCGACGACGACCTGCTGAAGCGGGTGGACGAGATCCTCGACGGCATGATCGACCGCGACGCCGCCAAGACGGCCCGGATGATGGCGGTGTCCGACGCCTGGCGCGCCACCCCGGCCTCCTCCGCTGCCGCGGGCGGGTAGCGGGCAGCGGACGGCGGGCAGCCGCCGGGGGACGGCCTCCGGCCGGAGCAGCCGGTTCGCGCCGGGCGGCGGAAAGACCCCGGCGCGCCCGGCGCCGCAAAGACCCCGGCGCGCCCGCGCCGTGCGCCCCGAAGCGCCTGTCGCCGCCTGAGCCCCGGCGCCCAAAGCCCCGGCGCGCCCGGCGCCGCAAAGCCCCCGGCGCGCCCGCGCCGCAAAGCCCCCGGCGCGCCGCGCCGGCGGACCCCCTAAACCGCCGGAGGCTCCCGCACCCACTCCCCGACCCCCTCCAGCAGCCTCCCCTTCGTCTCCTCCGGCGCCCGCGACGCCCGGATCGACTGGCGGGCCAGTTCGGCGAGCTCGCCGTCGTTGAAGCCGTGCACCAGGCGGGCGATCTCGTACTGGGCCGCCAGCCGGGAGCCGAACAGCAGCGGGTCGTCGGCGCCGAGCGCCATCGGGACGCCGGCCTCGTACAGCTTGCGCAGGGGTACGTCCTCGGGCTTGTCGTAGACGCCCAGCGCCACGTTGGAAGCCGGGCAGACCTCGCAGGTGACGCCCTTCTCCGCCAGCCGGCGCAGCAGCCGCGGGTCCTCCGCCGCGCGCACGCCGTGGCCGACCCGTTCCGCGTGCAGGTCGTCCAGGCAGTCCCGGACGCTGGCGGGCCCGGCCAGTTCGCCGCCGTGCGGGGCGGCCAGCAGCCCGCCCTCGCGGGCGATGGCGAAGGCGCGGTCGAAGTCGCGGGCGAGCCCGCGCCGCTCGTCGTTGGACAGGCCGAAGCCGACGACCCCGCGGTCGGCGTACCGCACGGCGAGCCTGGCCAGCGTCCGCGCGTCCAGCGGGTGCTTCATCCGGTTCGCGGCGATCACCACCGCCATCCCGACGCCGGTGTCCCGGGACGCGGTGTGGACGGCGTCCAGGATGATCTCGATGGTCGGGATGAGCCCGCCGAGCCGGGGCGCGTACGAGGTCGGGTCGACCTGGATCTCCAGCCAGCCGGAGCCGTCCGCCGCGTCCTCCTCCGCGGCCTCCCTGACCAGCCGCTGGATGTCCTCCGGCGTGCGCAGGCAGGAGCGGGCGATGTCGTAGAGCCGCTGGAAGCGGAACCAGCCGCGTTCGTCGGTGGCCCGCAGTTTCGGGGGCTCGCCCGAGGTCAGCGCCTCGGGCAGGTGGACGCCGTGCAGGTCGGCGAGTTCGAGCAGGGTCGTCGGGCGCATCGACCCGGTGAAATGGAGGTGCAGGTGGGCCTTGGGGAGGCTGCGGATCTCGCGAGCCGCGCGTACTTCACGTGCCATTCCAAGATCCTGCCAAACGCGAGCCCCCGCTCGGAACCATTTCTCCGAACGGGGGCTTGCCCGAAAGCACGAGCGGCCGGTGCCGGACGCCGATCTCGCGCCGCTATCCCGCACCGCCGCGCCGCGGCGCGGAAAACTCAGTCCTTCGCCTCGCCGAGCAGCTTCTGCATCCGCGAGATCCCCTCCACCAGATCCTCGTCCCCGAGCGCGTACGACAGCCGCAGGTACCCGGGCGTCCCGAACGCCTCGCCGGGCACCACCGCCACCTCCGCCTCGTCCAGGATCAGCGCGGCCAGCTCGACGGAGTCGGCCGGGCGCTTGCCGCGGATCTCCTTGCCGAGCAGCGCCTTCACCGACGGGTACGCGTAGAACGCGCCCTCCGGCGTCGGGCAGACGATGCCGTCGATCTCGTTGAGCATCCGGACGATCGTGGCGCGCCGCCGGTCGAAGGCGGCCCGCATCTCGGCCACCGCGTCCAGGTTGCCGGAGACCGCGGCCAGCGCCGCGACCTGCGAGACGTTGGCGACGTTGGACGTGGCGTGCGACTGGAGGTTGGTCGCGGCCTTGACCACGTCCTTCGGGCCGATGATCCAGCCGACCCGCCAGCCGGTCATGGCGTACGTCTTGGCGACCCCGTTGACGACGATGCACTTGTCGCGCAGCTCGGGCACGACGGCCGGCAGCGAGGTGAAGGTGGCGTCGCCGTACACCAGGTGCTCGTAGATCTCGTCGGTGAGCACCCACAGGCCGTGCTCGACGGCCCAGCGGCCGATCGCCTCGGTGTCGGCCTCGCTGTAGACGGCGCCGGTGGGGTTGGACGGTGAGACGAACAGCACGACCTTGGTGCGCGCGGTGCGGGCCGCCTCCAGCTGCTCCAGCGAGACCCGATAGCCGGTGGTCTCGTCGGCGACGACCTCGACCGGCACGCCGCCCGCGAGCCGGATCGACTCGGGGTAGGTGGTCCAGTACGGCGCCGGGACGATCACCTCGTCGCCCGGGTCGAGGATCGCGGCGAAGGCCTCGTAGATGGCCTGCTTGCCGCCGTTGGTCACCAGCACCTGCGAGGCGTCCACCTCGTAGCCGGAGTCGCGGAGCGTCTTGGCGGCGATCGCGGCCTTGAGCTCGGGCAGCCCGCCGGCCGGCGTGTAGCGGTGGTACTTCGGGTTGCGGCAGGCCTCGACGGCGGCATCGACGATGTAGCCGGGGGTCGGGAAGTCGGGCTCGCCGGCGCCGAAGCCGATCACCGGGCGCCCGGCGGCCTTGAGGGCCTTCGCCTTGGCGTCCACGGCCAGCGTCGCGGACTCGGAGATCGACCCGACACGGGCCGAGACCCGCCGGTCGGTTGCAGACGGTACTGGGGGAGTTGCTGCGCTCATGCCTGCATCGTTCCAGACCCGGCTGGCGGTGGCACGGGGGTTTGCCGACCTTCCTGCCTGGGGAGTACAAACGGCTTCATGACGCCATCGCGAGGCCGGTGAGGCCGAACGGGCAAGGCGTTCGACGGAGAGCGCCTGAGCACGTACACTCGTCCGTCGGTGGCCCCTTCCGCCTGCCGTCTGCGGTACGTTGGGAGGAGTCGCGAAGGGTCGTAGCT
Source organism: Streptomyces sp. CA-111067 (assembly GCF_050956065.1). Classification (NCBI taxonomy): domain Bacteria; kingdom Bacillati; phylum Actinomycetota; class Actinomycetes; order Kitasatosporales; family Streptomycetaceae; genus Streptomyces; species Streptomyces sp. CA-111067. The sequence continues at coordinate 5,531,500 of NZ_CP192103.1, forward strand.
CAATTGGCAGAGCACTGGTCTCCAAAACCAGGGGTTGTGGGTTCGAGTCCCTCCGACCCTGCTCCACACGTCCAGTGAAACGGACGTGGGCAGGTAAGCACTCGCCGTACCGCGCGACGGGCGCGGCATGGCCACGATCCGGAGTCAGGTGAGGACGCAGTGACTGAGATCACGGACTCCGTCGAGGTACCGGACGACGCGTCTGCGGACACGGAGACCGAGAAGAAGTCCCGCCGCGGCGGCAAGCGCGGCAAGAAGGGGCCCCTCGGCAGGCTTGCACTCTTCTACCGGCAGATCGTCGCCGAGCTGCGCAAGGTCGTCTGGCCGAGCCGGAACGACTTGATGACGTACACCACTGTGGTGATTGTGTTCGTTGTCGTCGTCATCGCGTTCGTGAGCGTGGTTGACTATGGCTTCTCCCACCTTGTCTCGTACGTCTTCGGCTGAACCTCCGCGGCAGATGCCGGTACCAGGGCATCCGTCCGCCAGTTCCACCCCTTGAAGTCAGGAAGAAGCAGTTACCGTGTCTGACCCGAACGTGTACTCCGCCGACGCCGACGAGTCCGTCGAGGTCGAATCCGTCGCCGCTGAAGCTGAAGCGGCCGACGTCGAGACTGCCGAGGACGAAGCCGCTGAGGTCGAGGCCGTCGAGGACGAGGCTGCCGCTGACGAAGCCGCCGAGGTCGACGCCGCTGAGGAAGCCGCCGAGGTCGAGGCCGCCGAGGAAGCCGACGCGGAGGGCGCTGAAGAGGGCGACGCGGAAGCTGCGGACGAAACCGCTGGTGACGAAGCCGCTGAGGACGTCCCCGAGCCGGTCGACGCGGTCGCCGCGTTCCGCGAGGAACTGCGCACGCTGCCCGGCGAGTGGTACGTCATCCACACCTACGCCGGCTACGAGAACCGGGTGAAGTCCAACCTCGAACAGCGTGCCGTCTCGCTGAACGTCGAGGAGTACATCTACCAGGCCGAGGTCCCGCAGGAGGAAGTCGTTCAGATCAAGAACGGCGACCGCAAGACCATCCGGCAGAACAAGCTCCCCGGCTACGTCCTGGTGCGGATGGACCTGACGAACGAGTCCTGGGGCGTCGTCCGCAACACCCCCGGGGTCACCGGCTTCGTCGGCAACGCGTACGACCCGTATCCGCTGACGCTCGACGAGATCGTCAAGATGCTCGCCCCCGAGGTGGAGGCCGCGGCCGAGGCCGCCGCGATCGCCGAGGGCACGGCCCAGCCCCGCAAGGTCGAGGTCCAGGTGCTGGACTTCGAGGTCGGCGACTCGGTCACCGTCACCGACGGCCCCTTCGCCACCCTCCAGGCCACGATCAACGAGATCAACCCGGACTCGAAGAAGGTCAAGGGCCTGGTTGAGATCTTCGGCCGGGAGACCCCGGTCGAGCTGAGCTTCGACCAGATCCAGAAGAACTGACGCGTCACGCGTCACTGACCCGCGTCACTCACCTGACCCGCGTCACTCGCACTTCCGAGGAGCCTCCGCCGGTATCGGTGGGGGCTCCTCTTGCGTTGTGCGTAGCGAGAGTACGGACGGTACCGACCGTACGACCGGCGAACGTGAACAGGAGAGACGGCGATGGCGCGGCAGGCTGACCGGGTGGGCAGGATCGGAATCTGGAGCGGGATCTGGAGCACCGCGCTGAAGGAGGGCTCCTACCGCGCCGAACTGGACGACGCGGCCGCCGAGTTGGACGCGCTCGGGTACGGCGCGGTGTGGCTCGGCAGCAGCGCGGGCGTCGAGCTGGCGGACCGGCTGGTCGCGGCGACCCCGCGGATCACCGTGGCCACCGGGATCCTCAGCATCTGGGAGCACGAGGCCGCGGACGTGGCCGCGCAGCGGGCCGAGCTGGAACGTCGGCACCCCGGGCGCTTCCTGCTCGGGCTCGGCGTGAGCCACGGCAGCCTGGCGAAGGACTACTCGCGGCCGTACTCGGCGATGGTCGACTTCCTGGACGCGCTGGACTCCGCGCCCGATCCGGTTCCGGCCGACGGCAGGGTGCTCGCCGCCCTCGGCCCGAAGATGCTGGCGCTGTCCCGGGACCGCGCGGCCGGCGCGCACCCCTACCTGGTGACCCCGGAGCACACCGCGCAGGCCCGCGAGATCCTCGGCGAAGGCGCCTTGCTGGCGCCCGAGTTGAAGGTCGTCCTGGACACCGACCTCGACAAGGCCCGTACCACCGCCCGCAATTACCTCGCCTACTACCTCAAGCTCCCCAACTACGCGGGCAGTCTGCTCCGGCTCGGCTTCACCGAGGACGACCTCGCCGACGGCGGCAGCGACCGTTTGCTCGACGCGGTGTTCGCCCTCGGCGACGCGGACACGATCGCCGCGCGGGTGACGGACTTCCTGTCGGCCGGCGCCGACCACGTCGCCGTCCAGGCCGTCACCGACGACCCGCAGCACATCATCCCGCTGCCGCAGTGGCGCCGGCTGGCGGAGGTTCTGCCGCTGGGCGGCTGACGGGGTACGGCTACGGCTCCGGCGTCAGCTGAAGCGGGCCATGACGCCGGCGAGGCGGTCGAGGCGGGTCAGGGTGGCCGGTTCCGGGTCGGACGGCAGGTAGAAGAGCACGCGCTCCACGTCGAGCTTGGCGTACTCCTCGATCACCTCGGGGCGGCCGGACACCGCGTAGACCGTCACCGGGACGTCCCGGCCCGCCACCGCGCGCATCTCGTCGATCTGCGGGGCGAGCACCTCGGGCGGCAGGCTGTTGGCCAGCCAGGCGTCACCCAGTTCGGCGACGCGCTGGAACGCGCCACGGCCGCCGCCCACGTAGATCGGCGGGTAGGGCTTCCGTACCGGCTTGGGCCACGCGAAGGACGGGCCGAAGTCCACGAACTCGCCGTGGAACTCGGCCTGTTCCTTCGTCCACAGCTCGATCATCGCGCGCAGCCGCTCGTTGACCAGCCGGCCCCGGGTCGTCGGGTCGGTGCCGTGGTCGGCCATCTCCTCGCGGTTCCAGCCGGAGCCGACACCGAACAGGAAGCGGCCATCGGAGATCAGGTCGAGCGAGGCGACCTCCTTGGCGGTGTGGATCGGGTCGCGCTGCGCGACGAGCGCGACACCGGTGCCCACCAGCAGCCGCTGCGTGGCGGCGGCGACGGCCGCCAGCGCGACGAACGGGTCCAGCGTGCGGTAGTAGATGTCGGGCAGCTCACCGCCACCGGGATAGGGGGTGCTGCGCTCGGCCGGGATATGGCTGTGCTCGGCGATCAGCAGCGAGTCGAACCCCCGTTCTTCCAGGGCCCGTCCGAGGGGCGCGGGCCGGGTGCTCTGGTCGGTGATGAAAGTGGCGATCCCGAACTTCATACGCCACATGGTAAGCAGGGGGTGCCCGGGCGCCGGGCGAGCCCGGGGTGTCGGAAGGTCGGAGAGTCGTCGTATGTCGTGGAGCCGCTATCTGAGCGTTCGGCGGGCGGAGGGCGAGCGGTTCCTCTGGCGGCGCAGGCAGACCCCCGGGGTCGACTACTCCTACGGTGACCCGAGGCTGGCGGCGATCCGGGCGGCGGGCCTTGAGGGCGCGGACGGGTGGGCGGTGATCCGGGAGCAGTTGGCCGGGGCGGCGGCTGATGCAGCGGCTGATGCGGACGGTTCGCCGGCCGGCGGGGAGGAACTGACGTTCCTGGCCGGCGGGTTGCAGACCGTCTCGGGTGTGGAGCGCTGGATCGGGGACGTGATCGCCGCCGCGCCCGGCGACCCGCTGCCGCTGCTGGTCTCCGGCGTCCGGCACATCGGCTGGGCGTGGCACTCACGCGCCTGGCTGGAGACCCGGGACGTGGCCGAGTCGCAGGCCAAGCTCTTCCGCGACCGGCTGACGGTGGCGGAGCAGCAACTCGCCGCCGTGGCCGAGCGCGAGCCCGGGTGGGCGGCGCCCTGGTACTTCCGGCAGATCTCCGCGCGCGGCCTGGACCTCGGCCAGGAGGTCGCCGAGCGCCGCTTCACGGAGACCTGCCGGCGCGCGCCCGGCCATGTCGCCGCGCACCGGGAGCGGTTGCAGCAGCTGACCTCCCGGTGGGGCGGCTCCCAGGAGCAGATGCACGCGTTCGCGCAGCAGGCGGCCTTCGCGGCGCCCGAGGGCAGCGCGCTCGGCCAACTCGTCGCCCTGGCACACCTGGAGGAGTGGGTGGACCGGGGCGCCGACCCGGAGTCGAGCTATCTGCAGAGCGGTCGGGTGCTCGGCTCGCTGCACGAGGCCGCCGAACGGTCCGTGTTCCACCCGGAGTTCGTCAGGACCCGGGACTGGGCCATCGCGTTCAACGCGTTCGCGATGGCCTTCTCCCTGGCCGGCGACCAGATCGCGGCGCGGGCGATGTTCCGGGTGCTGGGGGACCGGGTGACGGAGATGCCGTGGCAGTACCTCGACGAGCGGTCGCCGATGGTGGCGTTCCGGGGCTGGCGCAACGAGGTCCAGTGAGGCGGGGGTTGGGCCGCCGGCCGGGGGCCCCAGGCGGGGCCCCCGGTGGTCAGGACGCCAGCGGCTGCACCGTCACGTGGTAGTCCTCCCGGATGATGCCGTCCTCGTCGAGGAGCAGGAACACCCGTGCCGACCAGGCCGGTTCGCCCGCCGCGTCGCCGCCGAGCGCGATCAGCTGGACGGTGAACGTCACCACGTCTCCGTGCCCGGCCGCGTCGCCCGCCGTCCTGATCGCGTACTCCCCGGTCGCCACGAACTGGTCGTAGGACCGGCCGATCCTCGCCGTGAGCTCCTCGTGCCCGCGGAACTGCACCCCTTCGACGAACTCGACCCCGTCCGCCCTCCAGAGCCGTCCGACGGCCTTCCGCCGCGCCTCGGAGTCGGCCTCGCTCCACACGGCCGTGTAGCCGTCGACCAGCGAGGCGAGGTCGGTGGGGTGTGCCGCGCCGCTTGCCATCCACGTCATGGTGCCCGCTCCTTCTCGTTCGGCCGGTGTGGCCGGGTCCGTCGGCCGGTGTGGCCGATGGGACGACGTTCGGCACTGCCACGGCGGAAGGGTCAAGGCGGATCAGGGGAGCAGACTCTCCCCCCGTGGGAGACCGCAGAATGGGCCCTGTGAACGCACAGCTGTCCATCGGCGACTTCTCCCGGGCCACCCACATGTCCGTCAAGATGCTGCGCCACTACCACCAGATCGGCCTGCTCGAACCCGCCGACGTCGACCCGCACACCGGCTACCGCCGCTACACCGCCGACCAGATCCCCATCGCGCAGGTCGTCCGCCGGTTCCGCGAGCTCGACATGCCGCTCGACGAGATCGCAGCGGTTCTGGCCGCGCCTGACGTGCGGACCCGCGGTGAGCGGGTCGCCACGCACCTCAGCCGCCTTGAAGCCTCGCTCGAAGCGAAGCAGCGGGCCGTCGCCTCGCTGCGCGACCTCCTGGCGCCCGAGGCGGCCGGGCCGCCCGACGCCGCCGCCGGCATCGAGCTGCGCAGCGTCCCGGCCGTGCCCGCCGCCGCGATCACCGAGGTCGTGGACGCGGCGGAGGCCGGCCCGTGGCTGCGGGGCGCGGTCGCCGAACTGCTGGCCACCCTGGAGGCCCAGGATCTGGCCCCGGCCGGGCCGGCCGGCGGGATCTTCGCCGACGACCTGTTCACCCACCACCGTGGGCAGTCGACGGTCTTCGTCCCCTGCGCCGGAGACGTCCGCCAGATCGGCCGGGTCGTCCCGCTGGTGGTACCGCCCGCCGAGCTGGCGGTCATCACGCACGCCGGACCGACGACGGAGACGGATCGGGCGTACGGCGTCCTCGGAGCTTTTGTTGCGCGGCACGCGCTGGGGGTGGACGGGCCGATGCGGGAGTATTACGTGGTGGGGCGGCGGGAGACGCCGGATACGGCGCTGTGGCGGACGGAGGTCGGGTGGCCGGTCTTCCGGGTCGCCGCCCGGGCGGGGGCGGACCCCGCGGCGGGTCCGGGCGCCGGGCCGGGGGCGGGTGCGGGCGCCGGCCCGGGGGCGGGTGCTGGGTGAACGGGCCTTACCGGTTGCGGTACTTCTTCGAGTACGGCGTCGACACGCCGCTGTGGCCGGGGAGTTCGGGGGCGCCCGAGGTCGACAGTCCGTACGGGTACCCGTGTGATCTGGAGCGGTTGCCGATCTCGGCGGGGCTGCGCGAGGAGCTTGGGCGGCTGGCCGCTTGGTATCAGGGGTCGTTGAACGAGGAGTACCCGCCGGGGCCGTCACCGTGGTCGGGGGCTGAACAGGCCCTGTTCCGACGGCAGTCGGCGGACGCGTTGGCGGCGCTGCGCGCTGAGCTGGGTGATGGGTGGACGGTCGAGGACCGGTCCGGGCGCCTGTTCTGACCGGGCCGGTGGGTGGTGCGGTTCGTTGCCCCGGCTGGGCGCCGTGCCTGCCGTTTTTTCCCACCGCCCCGCCCGTGCGGGTGCGTCCTTGGGTGCGGGTCTTCTGGTGGGTGGGGTCGGTGCCGGTCCGTGGCACCTCCTCGGATTCCCTCCGTGCGGGCTTCGTCGTCGGGTGCAGACCGGTCTGTCGGAAATCCTGCGGGGGCACCCCGGCCCGTCCCCTCCCGGGTCCGTCGGCGGCTTCGAGGCCGCGGGGGGTGATCGGTGGGTGGCTGGGGTTTGTTGGCGGCCGGAGGTCGCCAACTCATCTTGTTGCCTTAGCTGTTGATACGGTTGCCGTTCATCGACGACTCTCCCAGCACCCGTCGACTGAACGTGTGTCGGGAAGGTCCCCTGGAGGGGGCAGTGTTGAACTCGCACGGAGATCGGCGCGATGTGGGACACGAGGCTCCCACCCGACGGGCCCCGGCGCCTGTGGCCACCCCGCCGGTGCGTCCGCCGGTGGAGGTCGGCTCCGTCCCTGGGGCGATGCAGGCGATGCAGGCGGCCGCGGGAAACGCCGCCGTCGCGCAGCTTGCCGCGGGCGGGTGGCGTGGCGGGTCTGCGGGCCCGCAGATGATCCAGCGCGTCGCGCGCGCGGGTGCGCCCGGTCGGACGGTCCAACGGGTGGCGGAAGAGGGCACCGGCGGGCACGGCGGGATGGAAATGCGTGCCGAGGGCAGGGTCATCGGCAAGCCCACGAACGAAGTCGAGCGGAATTTCTACGGCGACATGCGCGCGGGCAAACACCCCGCGTTGGAAGGCGTGGCTCCCACCTCGTACACCGCTGATCAGGTCCAGCAGATGGACGGTAAAGCGGGCGACGACTCGACCCACATCTACATAGAGAACCTGACGCACGGCATGGCAAAGCCGAAGCTTCTGGACATCAAAGTGGGTGAAAGCACCGCGAGCAGGCATGAACTGCTCGAAAGCATGTCGAAGGTGGACGCCTGGAAGAAAAAGATGAAGCTGAAAGTCGCCGACTTCGTGACCGGCTCCGCGAGCCGCGGCTACCGGGCGGTCGGCGGCACGGGCCTCAAGGGGAAGAGCCGCCGCCAGATCGGGCAGCAGTCCGGGAAGATCGTGGACGACTTCGCGGAGGAGAGCAGCCTCAGCGCCGTCCTCGTGGAGAAGCTGGAGCACGTCAGGGCGGCCGCGAAGAGCTCAGGACTCGCCTTCATCGCGGCAAGCGTGCTCATCGCGGTGGATGAGGAGCCCGCGGAAGGCAGCTCGGCAGCGTCGGCGAAGCTCAACCTCATCGATTTCGCGCACACGTTCGGTCCGGAGCGTCTGGGTGCCGAGCAGGTCAAGAAATACCAGGACCGCTTCGACCAGGGCATGGCCGGCCTGATCGCGGCCGTGAAGGCGGCCGGCGCGGCCAAGGCGCCCCAGGCGGGCCAGAGCATTCCGACGTAGCAGGGCGCCAGGTCCAGGACGTGCAGCACCCTGCGGCCCAGCGCCCGGCCGAAGCCCAGCATGCCGCTGTCGCCCACCGGGGGGCAGTGCCGGTCCGGACGGCGGCTTCAGGCCGCATTTCCTGAGGGTTTATTGCGCACCCTCGTGTTCGTATTTATTCGGTGTTATCGGCGTTCCTATAACGCACACCGATGTTCGCATATTGACACTTTCAAGCGCGCCTGATTCACTGTCGATCGATTCGACGGCGTGCGTTTTTATTCTGCGGTCAACGCATTGTCGGGATGTCCTGGCGAACGAGGGTGCGGGGTCTGCCATGCGCGGGTTTTCCTGGAATGCGTTAGGGAGTTCCGGCCGAAGCGTGCTCAGTGCGATGACGGTCGTGCTGCTGATGGGAGCCGTTGCCGGGTGCGCCGGGGCCGGGAGGTCCGCCGCGACGCAGGTGCTGCCGTCGGCGGCCACTGCCGCCACCGCGTCGGTTCCGCCGGCGAGTCCGACGAATCAGCCCTCGTTGTTCCTGCCCATTGCCAAATACAGCCTTGCGGCCGACGACTCGCTGCTCCTTGATGAGGCCGTGAACGTCCTTATCGGGCACTGTATGGCGCGGTTCGGCTTTGCCTGGACGGGAGAAAAGGCCAGCCCGGTGGTTCCCGGTGCCGTACAGGACCGGCGTTATGGGCTGACCGCCGCCACTGACCCGGCGGCCAACGGGTACCACCTGCCGCCCAACCCGAAGCCGTCCCTCCCCAAGCTGTCGGCTGACGAGCGGCTGGCGCTGATCGGGCCCGATCTGATGGGCCGAACCGCCGGTGCCACGGTCCGCTTCAAGGGGCGCGCGGTACCGCCCGACGGTTGTCAGGGCGGGGCGCAGCGCACGATGGACCAGGGCATGACGACCCCGCTGCCGGGTTCGGCCGTCGCCTCTGACATCTCCGCGCAGAGCTTCGAGAAGTCCCAGCAGGACCCGGCCGTGCGGCGGGCCTTCACTGCCTGGTCCGGGTGCATGAAGGCCAAGCGTTTCTCCTATCCCGACCCGCTGCACGCCGGCGACGAGTTCACCGGGAAGACCGCCTCCGCGAAGGAGAAGAAGGCCGCCGTGGCCGATGTCGCCTGCAAGCGGAAGACGAACCTGTCCCGGGTGTGGTTCGACGCCGAGACACGCATACAGCGCGCGCTGATCGCCCCGAAGACCGCCGTCCTCGCCCCCGTCCTGGCCCGGCATCAGCAGCAGGTCGCGAGGGCCAGGGCGATCCTCGCCAAGGGCTGATCCCCCCCATTCCCCCTGGGACAAAGGGCGCGCCGACCCGTGCGCGCCCGGTCATCATGAAGAAAGGACACAAAGAGAAGTGAAGACGATCAAGCGGATGACGGTGGTCGCGGCGGGCGCCGCGATACTCTGCGCCACCGGGCTGGCCACGGCCGGAACCGCGTCGGCCGATGACGGCAAAGGCCCCTACGCCACGTGTGACCTGAGTATCTGGGACGTGTGCACGACGCTCTACTACAACAGCAACCTGCAAGGCTCCCATACCTCCTTCTTCGGAAGCGACGAAGACTTCGCCAACGACAAGTTCATGAGTTCGGGTGCCGGCAAGGGCCAGGGTGTGAAGAACAACGCGGCCTCCGCGCACTACTGGATGCGCGGAGGTGAGACCGGGTATCGCGGGGTCATCTACTACAACAGCAATTGGAAGGGGCCGTGCGACGCCATTGCCGAGAACGCGTCCGCGAACCGGCTGCACAACACCTACAACGAGAACGCCTCGACCACCTTCGGAACCTCCGTATTCTGGGATGGCTGCTACCTGTTCAACTGAGCCCGGGGGCGCGCTCCGTGCCTACTGGATTTCATGGGGCCCGCACTTTCCGTGCGGGCCCTCGTTTGCGCCGCGTCGGTCAGAGGGTGGCGGGGGTGCATTTGGTGAGTTCGGTGATGAGTTGGCTGGCGAGGAACCAGCGGGTGGCGTTGGTGCGGCCGTAGTAGAGGTGGTCGTCCTTGGGGAGGGCGAGGACGCGGCCGTTGCGGTTGGGGAGGTAGAGGCCGCCGAATACGCCGGCGATGAGGGGTTTGCGGCTGCGGAAGGCGATGGGGTCGCCGAGGTGGGGGCACATGCGGGCGGCGAGGATCGCGCATCCGGAGCAGACCGGGGGTTTGGGCGTGAAGCCCTGATAGGGGTCGCCCGGGTCGGGCAGCCCGGCGGTGTGGGGGCCGCGCGCCTCCAGGAACAGCCAGCCCTCCCGGGTGCGGTCGGCGGGTTTTCCGCAGACCTGGCAGAGCTTGAGGAGCATCGCGTCGCGTTGCCGTAACGGGTGCATCTGCGCGAACTGCGGCTTCCCGGTGCCGGGTGCCCAGCTCATCCGGGCCCACAACACCCCGTGCCGGTCGCGGTCTTCGGGGCGTTCGTCGCGGAAGGCGAGGCCGGGGACGCCTTTGTGGTCGGTGCGGACGTGGAGCTGGTCGTTGTCGGGGTGTTCGCCGCTCCAGGAGGCGGCGAAGGGCACGGGGATGTGGTGGGGTCCCCAGGTCTGCGGTGACCAGGTGTACACCCGGGGTTGGCGGGTGGTGGTGGGTGTTTCGGGCATGACGGTATGACTCCTCGTGCGGTCTGTCGTGGTCCGGGGTCGTGCGGTTGCGGCTACGACTCGGTGTCGGGGAGGGCGAGTTCGCACCAGACGCGTTTGCCGGACGGCAGCGGCTCGCTGCCCCATCGCGTGGCGACGGCGTCGACGGTCAGCAGTCCGCGCCCGCGTACGGCGTCGGCGCCGGCTGCCTGGAGGACGGGCAGTTCCCGGGAGCGGTCGGTGACCTCGATCCGTACGAGGCCGGCGGCCGGCCGGGAGACGGCGACGAGTACCTGGTGGCTGCGGGTGTGCCGTACGGCGTTGCCGACGAGTTCCGACACCACCAGCACGGCGGCGTCGGTGAGTTCCTCCAGCCGCCACAGCACCAGCGCCGCCGCCACCAGCCGCCGCGCCCCGCCCGCACTCGGCGCCGTACACGGCATGGTCTGGGAGTACGCGGGGTGTCCGGTCGAACTCGCCACCGTCGCTGTCGTCTTCATCACTGCTGCCTCCGTGCGGGCGTGGGGTCGCGACGGGCCCCGGGCCCCTGACGTCTCAGCAACGTCAACAGCTCTCTGCGCGGCAGGCCGACGCCCCTACTGCTCGTGACCGAGCAGCTACAGCAACCAGCTTGGGGCGAACGATTCTCAACGTGCAATCGAATCTGGCAGTTTCACCTGTGTTGGCATATGTGACCACGTAGGCTTTCTGACGCAGAGTCAGGACTGTCCCAAAAGCCCTCGGCACTCGCGCCGGAGGCTCGTAGACTCGACCCTCCTGGAGGCACACTCATGGCAGCACCCACCGGGCCGACGGTCCGGCGCATGCAACTCGGCGGTGAGCTACGCCGGTTACGCGAGAAGGCCCCGTTCACCCTGGCCGAGGCGGTCGATGGGTTGACGTTCTCCATCTCCAAGCTCTACCGCGTGGAGAACGGCCTGACCGCCCTCAAGTCGGCCGCTGACCTGCGCATGCTGCTGGAGCGCTATGGCGTCACGGACGAGGAGGACATCGACTTCCTCGTCGAGATCCAGCGCGATTCCCTCAACAGGGGCTGGTGGTCCCAGTACCGCAGCAACATGCCGTCCGGCATGGCGATGTACGTCGGGCTGGAGAGCGGCGCGCGATCGATCCGCGCATGGCAACCGAACGTTGTCCTCGGCTTGATCCAGACGGAGCGGTATGCGCGAAAGATGTTCGAGGCGGCCAAGCCGGTGGACGAGACGAACACCGAGTTCGTTGAGCGCAACATTCAGCTTCGAATGGAACGCAAGGACCAACTCGTCCGCAAGGGCAAAGGGATGGAGCTGTGGGCAGTCCTGGACGAAGCCGTGCTGCGGCGTGTCATCGGCAGTCCAGACGTCATGCGTGAGCAGTACGAGGAGATCATCCGGCTGGTGCAACTCGACAACGTGACCGTACAGATCCTGCCTCTGTCCACTGCCACGTATCGCTCCAGCGCCAACTTCACCCTGCTGGACTTCGAGGCCCCGCTGCCGACCGTCGTGCAGTCGGACCTCCCCGAAGGCTCCAACGTCAGCGACAAGGACACCACGATCTGGGCGTTCAGCCGTAAGTTTGACGCCCTGCGCGCAGGGGCTCTCGCACCCAGCGACACCCCTGCCTTTCTGCACCGACTAGCGGGAGAGATCTGATCGACATGATCTACCACTTGGCGGCCGAGGTCGCCCCCGAGGACACCTGGTTCAAGTCGACCCACAGCCAGGAGAACGCCACGGCATGCGTCGAGGTGGCCGACCTCACGCAGTCCACCGGCAGCGTCGCCATCCGGGACTCGAAGGACAAGGCGGGGCCGGCGTTGCTGGTCCCGGCGGAGTCGTTCGCCGCGTTCGTGGCGGCGGTCCGCGAGGACGGCCTCCGGGGCTGACCGGATTGCCCCTTCGCAGGTGCGGCCCGCCCCCCGAAAGACAGGGGGAGAGGGCCTCCGCATGCCCACGGACGCGTACCCCCACCAGATACCCCCCTGCGGCCTCAAGCCGCCGACGGACCCGGGAGGGGACGGTCCGGGGTGCCCCCGCAGGGCTGCGAACAACACGGGATCCGCAATTCACCCCGGGTGCCGTGAACAGCCCGAGGAGGTGCCCCGGGCCGGCCCCGACCCCACCCACCAGAAGACCCGCACCTTAAGGACGCACCTGCACGGGTGGGCGGGGTGGGAAAAAACGGCAGGCACGGCGCCCAGCCGTGAAACCGAACAGCGCCGCCCCCCGGGGCGGCGACGCCCCCGCAGCCCCCACGATCCACCCCCGCCCACCCCCCTATGCTTCGCCGCATGGTGAAACCCATGCGAATCGGCTTACTCTCCTTCGGCGCAGCCGAGTTCGCCACGCTCCGCGAGACCTGCGAGGCCGCCGGCCACGATGTCGCCGTCTACGGCTACTCGCGCTCGATGCGCCCCAGAACCCCCACGGACGAGGGCGCGGTCGGCGCGATGGGGCGGATCGCCGCCGCGCTGCCCGCCGGGACGGACCTGCTGCTGCCGGGCAGTTCGGAAGGGCTGGGCGCGGCACTGCGCGGGTACGAGCTCGACCTCGTCGTCTGCTACGGCTTCTCGTGGCGGCTGCCGCGCTCCGTGCTGGACATCCCGCGCCACGGCGTGCTGAACGTCCACAGCTCGGTGCTTCCCAAGTACCGTGGCCCTGCCCCGGTGTTGTGGGCCATCCGCAACGGCGACCCGCACCTCGGACTGACCGTGCACCGCATGAACGAGGAGTTCGACGCGCGTCCGGTGCTTGCCCAGGAGGACGGGATCCCGATCCCGGAGGACGTGACGCCAGAGGTGTTGTGGAGCGGGCTGTCGCCGGTGCTGCGCCGACTGCTCGCGACCGCGCTCGACCGCGTACGGGACCCGGCCGCCGGTGAACCGCAGGCGGACGAGGGCGCGAGCTACGCGGGGCTGCTGGAGCCGGAGTTCTCCGCGGTCGACCCGGCCTGGACGGCGCGCCAGGTGCACGACCAGGTGCGGACCTTCCGGTTCATCGGCCCGGGCCGCGGCCCGGTTGCCACGGTCGCGGGCCGCCGGCTGAAGGTGCTGCGCACCAGCCTTGCCCCTGCCGACGGCCTCCGCCTCGACTGCGCCGACGGCCCTGTGTGGATTGCCGAGTCGGAGCCCGCACCGGCGAACGGCTAGTCGTTACGAGCCAGTTGACGGGCCACCCGCTGGGCGCCCGCGACCGCCTGGGGATCCTGAAACGAACCGAACAGCCGCAACGACTCCTCCAACGCGGCGCGCCCGGACTCCTGCTCACCGAGCCGGCCGAGCGCGCCCGCCAGGTTCTCCAGGGCTCCCGCCAGTTGCCACCGGGCATCGACTCCGCGGTAGACGGCAACAGCCCGGCGGTGCAGCTTCGCCGCCTCCTCGAAACGGCCGAGCACCTGGCACGCCTCGCCCGCACCGTCCAGCGCGACGGCCTCCCTGCCGGCGTCGCCGAGCCGCCGCTGCACGGCTGCCGACTCCTTGAAGAGGCTGAGGGCCCCTTCCGCGTTGTCGCGAGCCCGTTCGACCCTGGCCGACTCCGCCAGCCAGTGGCCACGCCACACCTGGTTGTCCTCGGTCCGGGCTATCGCCAGGGCCGCGTCGATCGTCCGGCCGGCGGCTTCGAGCCTTCCCACCTCCCGTTGGGTCCGGCACAGCAGGTAGAGCCCGTTTCCCAGGCCGGAGTTGTCGCCGAGATCACGGAAGTCAGTCACCGCGTCCTCGATGATCTGCGCCGCCTCCTCGTAACGGCCCATCTCGCACAGTGCCTCCGCGCGGTTGCACCGCATCAGCGCCGTCCAGCGGCGGTCACCGAGTTCGCCGAAGATCTCCGCGCCGGCCGCGAAGTGGGCGGCGGCCTCGTCCAGTTGGCGGCGGCGCAAGCCGATCAGGCCGAGGGCGTTGACCGACCGGGCCGCACCACGACGGTCGCCCGTGCGCCGGCGGATGTCGAGCACGGCCCGGTGGTCCTGCTCCGCCTCATCCAGCCGCAGCGTCTGAAAAGCCGCCTTGCCCAGGTTCTCCAGGGACTCTGCCTGTCCGGCCTGCTCTCCGGTGCGGGCGGCCGCGTCGACGGCGATCCGGGCGGTCGTCAGCCAGTCTTCAAACGCGTTGTGGTGCATGTAGACCGCCCGCAGCACCACGGCAAGACGCCACGCTACGTGCGGGAAACCGTCGTCAGCGGCCGATCGGATGGCGGTGACCAGATTGGCGCTCTCCGTCCGGTACCAGCGGAACGCGGACTCGTATCCGGAGAAGGAGAGGGTGTCAGCCGGTACCGGGACGCGCTCATCAAGGAGGTAGCTGTCGAACGGCGCGATGGAACGCTGCGCCGATGCGGCCGTGTGCAGATACCAGGCGAGGCAGCGTTCGAGGATCTCCGTCCGCTCCTGCTCCGACTCCTCCCGGCCGACCTGCTCGGCCGCGAAGTCCCGCAGCAGGTCGTGGAACCCATAGCGCTCCGCCGGGCGCCGCTCCAGCAGGTGGGCGCGCACCAGCGACTCCAGCAGGGAGCGCGTCTGAGGCGGCTCCGCCCCGGCCAGTGCGGCCACCGCCGGCACGCCGAACTGATTTCCCGGGTGCAGGCCGAGCAGCCGGAACAGCCGGGCAGCGGGGGCGGACAACGCCCGGTAGGACCACTCGAAGACACTGCGCATCGCGCCTGACCCTTCCTCGTCCTCGGTGGTCAGGACGCTCCACCGTGCGGTCTCGGCACGCAGGCCGTCGACCAGTTCTGCCAGCCGCATCGAGGGCCGGCTCGCCGCGCGCTCCGCCGCGATGCGCAGCGCCAGCGGCAGCCCCGCGCACAGCCGGGCCAGCTCCGCCATGTCCGCGCGGCGGTCGCCGGCACGGTATTCGGCGGTGGCGGCCCGTAACAGCCTGACGGAGTCCGCCGTCGGGAACGTCGTCACCTCAAGGCGGAGAGCGCCGTGCCGGGCGACCAGACCGGACAGGTCGTCCCTGCTGGTCGCCACCACCAGGCATCCCACGCCGGAGGGGAGCAGCGGGCGGATCTGGGTGCTGTTCGTCGCGTTGTCCAGGACGATGAGCACCCGGCGGTCCGCCAGCAGCGACCGGAACAGCGTCTCCCGGCGCTCGCCGTCGGCCGGCACCCGCTCGGCGGGAACGCCGAGATCCTCGATGAAGCGGCCCAGCACCTCCGCCGGGGTCGCCGGGGCGCCGGGTGCGTAGCCGCGCAGGTCGGCGTACAGCTCGCCGCCCGGGAAGCGCGGCCGTACGGTGTGCGCCCAGTGCAGTGCGAGCGAGGTCTTGCCGACGCCGGCCGATCCCGTGATGACCACCAGCGGCACGACGTGCGGCTCGTCGTCCGGCTCCGACACGAGTCTTTCCAGACGGGCCAGTTCCACCGAGCGGTTGACGAAATGGCGTACGTCGCCGCGGAGTTGTCGGGGGACGACGCCGGTGGCGGAGTACGCCTCCTGGTGGAAGTGCACGCCGCCGTGGACCTGGGCGGCCTGTACGACGCCCTTGGCCGAGGCAGAGCCCTCGAACCGGTTGACGTGATCTGCGCTCTCCGTCATGCCTGGGCTTGGCGCCCCGGCGGCGGCAGCGCAGCCACGTGATCGTCGAACCAGTCCTCCAGCGGCACGCCCGCGTCGTAGAGGTCGGCGATGAAGCGGCGGCAGCGCCGCACCAGCTCGGGGTCGGTGAACTTCCGGCCCGATGCCAGGACACCGTCCTCGTCGTAGACGGCCTGATACAGCACCTGGGAGCCGAGCGTGTAGATCTCGGGGAGGGGCCCGTCCGCCTCGAAGCGCGTGACGTGGTCCGCGCTGAGGACCCGGATGAGGCCGCCGCTTTCGTTCCGGACGCGCAGGGCGTGCAGTTCCCACTGCATGTAGTCGCTCAGGGGCTCCTCGACCACCCGGATCCGCCGCGTGGTGAAGCCGTGCCGGTCGGCCTTGCGGTGGTATTCCTCCAGGTCCGCGCGGCCCGCTTCCAGCAGGCGCAGGGACTCCTCCCATTCGCCGCGGGCGAAGGCCTCCCAGCTGTCGTAGCCGGGCTCCTTGAAGGTCTGCTGCCGCTCCAGCTTCCAGAAGCCCGGTTCGCCGCTGTTCCAGAAGTGCTTCTCGAAGTCGGCGTAGTAGTCGTCCAGCGCCATCGGCTCGCCCGTGGCGCCGCCGAGCGGGCTAGGCATCCGGGATGTCCGCCTTGGCCGCGAGGATCGTCGCCCGGGGGAGGATCACCAGCCGCTCACCGGGATCGACGCTCACGCCTTCCGGCAGCCGGTCCTCGTACGAGCCTGTGAGGTCCGCGCCGATCACGGCGATGGCCCCGTTGTCCAGCTCCCACATGTCCGGGCAGCTGGAGTCGCCGGACGTCTGGCCCAGCTCATGCGACGATTTGCCCAGCCGTCGCGCGAAAGAGGCCGTCGGGTCGGCCTCCCACCGTTCTGCCATCTGGTCCCCCTTGGTAGCGGCACCAGATTATCGCTCAGCGTGTGCGGACCATCGTGATGCGTCATCGGTTTCGCGCCATCCCGGCGCGGGTGACCTGGGCGATTTCGGGGCGCGGCGTGATACCCGCTATCTTGGTGCGGTATGCCTGCTCGCAGGCACGAACACTCTCAACAGGACCCGGAGAGAGCAATGCCTCCCAAGAAGAAGAAGGTCACGGGGCTGATCAAGCTCCAGATCAACGCCGGTGCGGCAAACCCGGCGCCGCCGGTCGGCCCCGCGCTGGGCCAGCACGGCGTGAACATCATGGAGTTCTGCAAGGCGTACAACGCTGCGACCGAGTCGCAGCGCGGCATGGTGGTGCCGGTGGAGATCACGGTCTACGAGGACCGCTCCTTCACCTTCATCACCAAGACGCCGCCGGCCGCCAAGCTGATCCTGAAGGCCGCGGGCGTGGACAAGGGCTCCGGCGAGCCGCACGTCAAGAAGGTCGCCAAGCTCAGCCGCGACCAGGTGCGGGAGATCGCCACGACGAAGCTCCCCGACCTGAACGCGAACGACCTCGACGCCGCCGAGAAGATCATCGCCGGCACCGCCCGTTCCATGGGCATCACCGTCGAGGGCTGACCGGCCGTAACAGCGAGGGGTGTGGCACCCCTCTGTGGGAGGGCCTGCTCGGCCTGGACCACGACTCCGAAAACACCACCCCAGGAGCAACCCATGAGCAAGCGCAGCAAGTCTCTCCGCGCTGCGGACAGCAAGATCGACCAGGAGCGCCTGTACGCGCCCCTGGAGGCTGTCCGTCTCGCCCGGGAGACCGCGACCACCAAGTTCGACTCGACCGTCGAGGTCGCCTTCCGGCTGGGCGTTGACCCGCGTAAGGCCGACCAGATGGTCCGTGGCACCGTGAACCTTCCGCACGGCACCGGCAAGACCGCCCGGGTCCTGGTCTTCGCGACCGGTGACCGTGCTGCGGCCGCGGAAGCCGCGGGAGCCGACATCGTCGGCTCCGACGAACTGATCGACGAGGTCTCCAAGGGCCGGCTGGACTTCGACGCCGTCGTCGCCACCCCGGACCTGATGGGCAAGGTCGGCCGCCTCGGCCGCGTGCTCGGCCCGCGTGGCCTGATGCCGAACCCGAAGACCGGCACCGTGACGCCGGACGTGGCGAAGGCTGTCACGGACATCAAGGGCGGCAAGATCGAGTTCCGCGTCGACAAGCACTCGAACCTGCACTTCATCATCGGCAAGGTCTCCTTCGACGAGACCAAGCTGGTGGAGAACTACGCGGCGGCGCTGGACGAGATCCTGCGTCTGAAGCCGTCCGCGGCCAAGGGCCGGTACGTCAGGAAGGCCGCGCTGTCCACCACGATGGGCCCCGGCATCCTGCTCGACCCCAACCGCACCCGCAACCTCCTCACCGAGGAAGACCCCGCGTCCGTCTGATCCAGGACGCACGCAGCAGGACCACCGGGCCCCGTCTCCCCTCCGGGAGGCGGGGCCCGCCGCGTCCAGCCGCCCCCGCGCCGGAGGCGATTTGGCAGCCGGGGCACCCCTCCCGTACTCTCGTCGAGAAGCCAAAGACCGCTGGTCGTTGCCGTGCCCGGAAACGGGTTCGGTGGCCGAAGGATCCGCTAGCTGCGGACGACCCGCGCAGGTGATCGTGGATGAACTCCGGATGCCGGGAGCCTTACGCCGGTGCCGTCGAGTCACGCCCCGTGCGCCTGCGCCGGGGCGTTCGTTTTTCGCCAAGCCAAGTCCCCTTCATTCCGTGCGGTCCGCAATCACCCGGAAGGAGGCCGAGACTCATGGCGAGGCCCGACAAGGCTGCCGCGGTGGCCGAGTTGACGGACCAGTTCCGCTCCTCGAACGCCGCGATGCTGACCGAGTACCGCGGTCTCACCGTGGCGCAGCTCAAGACGCTGCGCCGTTCGCTCGGTGAGAACGTCCAGTACGCCGTGGTGAAGAACACGCTGACCAAGATCGCGGCCAACGAGGCCGGGATCAGCACGCTCGACGACCTGTTCGCGGGTCCGTCGGCTGTCGCCTTCGTGACCGGTGACCCGGTCCAGGCGGCGAAGGGTCTGCGCGACTTCGCCAAGGACAACCCCGACCTCATCATCAAGGGCGGTGTCCTTGACGGTAAGGCGCTGTCCGCCGATGAGATCAAGAAGCTCGCGGACCTCGAGTCCCGTGAGGTTCTGCTCGCCAAGCTGGCGGGCGCCATGAAGGCCAAGCAGTCCCAGGCTGCCGCGCTCTTCCAGGCGCTGCCCTCGAAGTTCGTCCGCACCGCGGAGGCGCTTCGGGCCAAGAAGGAAGCCGACGAGCAGGGCGGTGCCGAGTAATTCGGCTCGCACTTTGACCGCCGCCGCCGGCGTCGGTCGGCGCGGGCCACGTACGCCCGCCGACACGTAGACACACGGCACCAGCCGGATTAGTGGAAGGACCGCCATCATGGCGAAGCTCAGCCAGGACGAGCTGCTTGAGCAGTTCGAGTCCCTCACCCTCATCGAGCTCTCCGAGTTCGTGAAGGCGTTCGAGGCGAAGTTCGACGTCACCGCCGCCGCCCCGGTCGCCGTCGCCGGCGGTGCCGGCCCGGCCGCCGTCGCGGACGCCCCGGAGGAGCAGGACGAGTTCGACGTCATCCTCACGGGTGCCGGCGACAAGAAGATCCAGGTCATCAAGGTCGTGCGTGAGCTGACCTCGCTGGGTCTGAAGGAAGCCAAGGACCTGGTGGACGGCGCCCCCAAGCCCGTCCTGGAGAAGGTCACGAAGGAGGCCGCCGAGAAGGCCAAGGAGTCCCTCGCGGCCGCCGGCGCCGGCGTCGAGGTCAAGTAACACCTCGCCCGAGCACCACGAGCACCACAGCACCACCCAGCTCCACAGCAGTACCCCCCCGGGATCACTCCCGGACAGCTCCACCTGCCGCAGGCGGTCACCCTTTCGGGTGGCCGCCTGCTGCCGTTCCCGCCCCGACGCGCGCCGTTTCCCCGCCCGTGGCCGCCTCGCCGGATAAGGTGATCCCTCCTGCTCCAGCCGGGCCCCCGGGCCGCGCCGGACGGGGCGCTGTACGGATCTCCGCGAGGCTGGGGCCTTGACGTATGGCACGCGGCGCGCAATTCTCAGGACGCGTCGCGAGTTCGATCCGGGTCGGATGTGTGGATCGGCGGGGATGCGGGAATGCATGGCAATGCACAGCGCAGCAGGGCGCGGGTCAGGTTCCGAGGCTGGACCCGCACGACGGGCGAGGGGGCGATGATTCGGTACTCCGAATCTCTGCTCTGGACATCAGTGTGCCGAGTGGCTACACTGACCCTTTGCGCTGCCTGTTAGCTGCTGCCTGGCCCGTCACCAGGAGCATGCCCACGTCTGAGCACTGCTGAAGAGGCCCGTCATCAGGGTCTTCTTCGCCCGCTCAGGGGCGGACCGGTACGCGCGTAGTGAGTCCGAGCCCTCGGAAGGACCCCCTCTTGGCCGCCTCGCGCAACGCCTCGACTGCCAATTCGAACAACGGCGCCAGCACCGCACCGCTGCGCATCTCATTCGCGAAGATCCGTGAACCCCTCGAAGTTCCGAACCTCCTCGCGCTCCAGACCGAGAGCTTTGACTGGCTGCTCGGCAACGCCGCGTGGAAGGCCCGCGTCGAGGCGGCCCTGGAGAGTGGGCAGAACGTCCCCAGGAAGTCCGGTCTGGAGGAGATCTTCGAGGAGATCTCCCCGATCGAGGACTTCTCCGGGTCGATGTCGCTCACTTTCCGTGACCACCGATTCGAGCCTCCGAAGAACTCGCTCGACGAGTGCAAGGAGCGGGACTTCACCTACGGCGCCCCGCTCTTCGTCACCGCCGAGTTCACCAACAACGAGACCGGCGAGATCAAGTCCCAGACGGTCTTCATGGGCGACTTCCCGCTGATGACCAGCAAGGGCACCTTCTGCATCAACGGCACCGAGCGTGTCGTCGTGTCGCAGCTGGTCCGCTCGCCCGGTGTCTACTTCGACAGCCAGATCGACAAGACCTCCGACAAGGACATCTTCTCCTCCAAGATCATCCCGTCCCGGGGTGCCTGGCTGGAGATGGAGATCGACAAGCGCGACATGGTCGGTGTCCGCATCGACCGCAAGCGCAAGCAGTCGGTCACCGTGCTGCTCAAGGCACTCGGCTGGAGCACCGAGCAGATCCTCGAGGAGTTCGGCGAGTACGAGTCGATGCGCGCCACCCTGGAGAAGGACCACACCCAGGGTCAGGACGACGCGCTGCTGGACATCTACCGCAAGCTGCGTCCGGGCGAGCCGCCGACCAAGGAGGCCGCCCAGACCCTGCTGGAGAACCTCTACTTCAACCCCAAGCGCTACGACCTGGCCAAGGTCGGCCGCTACAAGGTCAACAAGAAGCTGGGCAGCGACGCCCCGCTGGACGCCGGGGTGCTCACCACCGACGACATCCTGGCCACCATCAAGTACCTGGTGAAGCTGCACGCCGGCGAGACCGAGACCCAGGGTGCCAGCGGCGCGACGATGGTCGTCGAGGTCGACGACATCGACCACTTCGGCAACCGCCGCCTGCGCAACGTCGGCGAGCTGATCCAGAACCAGGTGCGTACCGGCCTGGCCCGGATGGAGCGCGTCGTCCGCGAGCGGATGACCACCCAGGACGTCGAGGCGATCACGCCGCAGACCCTGATCAACATCCGGCCGGTCGTCGCCTCCATCAAGGAGTTCTTCGGCACCAGCCAGCTGTCGCAGTTCATGGACCAGACGAACCCGCTGTCGGGCCTGACCCACAAGCGCCGGCTGAACTCGCTGGGCCCCGGTGGTCTGTCCCGTGAGCGGGCCGGCTTCGAGGTCCGTGACGTGCACCCCTCGCACTACGGCCGGATGTGCCCGATCGAGACCCCCGAGGGTCCCAACATCGGTCTGATCGGCTCGCTGGCCTCCTACGGCCGGATCAACGCGTTCGGCTTCGTCGAGACCCCGTACCGCAAGGTCGTCGACGGCGTCGTCACCGACGACGTGGACTACCTGACCGCCGACGAGGAGGACCGCTTCGTCATCGCGCAGGCCAACGCGCCGCTGACCGAGGACCTGCGGTACGCCGAGTCCCGCGTGCTGGTCCGCCGCCGCGGCGGGGAGATCGACTACATCCCCGGCGACGACGTGGACTACATGGACGTCTCGCCGCGCCAGATGGTGTCGGTCGCCACCGCGATGATCCCGTTCCTGGAGCACGACGACGCCAACCGCGCGCTCATGGGATCGAACATGATGCGGCAGGCCGTACCGCTGATCAAGTCCGAGGCGCCGCTGGTCGGCACCGGCATGGAGTACCGCTGCGCGGTCGACGCCGGTGACGTGATCAAGGCCGAGAAGGACGGCGTGGTCCAGGAGGTCTCCGCCGACTACGTCACGGTGACCAACGACGACGGCACGTACACCACCTACCGGGTGGCCAAGTTCTCCCGCTCCAACCAGGGCACCTCCTTCAACCAGAAGGTCGTCGTCAACGAGGGCGACCGGGTGATCGTCAACCAGGTGCTGGTGGACGGGCCGTCCACCGACGAGGGCGAGATGGCCCTCGGCAAGAACCTCCTGGTGGCGTTCATGCCCTGGGAGGGCCACAACTACGAAGACGCGATCATCCTCAGCCAGCGGCTGGTCCAGGACGACGTCCTCTCCTCGATCCACATCGAGGAGCACGAGGTCGACGCCCGGGACACCAAGCTGGGCCCGGAGGAGATCACCCGGGACATCCCCAACGTCTCCGAGGAGGTCCTCGCCGACCTCGACGAGCGCGGGATCATCCGGATCGGCGCCGACGTGGTGGCCGGCGACATCCTGGTCGGCAAGGTCACGCCCAAGGGCGAGACCGAGCTGACCCCGGAGGAGCGGCTGCTGCGCGCGATCTTCGGCGAGAAGGCCCGTGAGGTCCGCGACACCTCGCTGAAGGTGCCGCACGGCGAGGTCGGCAAGGTCATCGGCGTCCGCGTCTTCGACCGCGAGGAGGGCGACGAGCTGCCGCCCGGTGTCAACCAGCTGGTGCGCGTGTACGTGGCGCAGAAGCGGAAGATCACCGACGGCGACAAGCTGGCCGGCCGGCACGGCAACAAGGGCGTCATCTCCAAGATCCTGCCCGTCGAGGACATGCCGTTCCTTGAGGACGGCACCGCGGTGGACATCATCCTGAACCCGCTCGGCGTGCCGTCCCGGATGAACCCGGGACAGGTACTGGAGATCCACCTCGGCTGGCTGGCCAAACAGGGCTGGGACGTCTCCGGTATCGGTGAGGAGTGGGCGCGCCGGCTCCAGGCGATCGACGCGGACGTGGTGGCACCCGACACCAACGTGGCCACCCCGGTCTTCGACGGCGCCCGCGAGGACGAGATCGCCGGACTCTTCGAGTCCACGATCCCCAACCGCGACGGCGACCGGATGGTGCTGCCGTCCGGCAAGGCCCGGATGTTCGACGGCCGCTCCGGCGAGCCGTTCCCGGAGCCGATCTCGGTCGGCTACATGTACATCCTCAAGCTGCACCACCTGGTGGACGACAAGCTGCACGCCCGGTCCACCGGTCCGTACTCGATGATCACCCAGCAGCCGCTGGGCGGTAAGGC
This sequence comes from Streptomyces sp. CA-111067, assembly GCF_050956065.1. Classification (NCBI taxonomy): domain Bacteria; kingdom Bacillati; phylum Actinomycetota; class Actinomycetes; order Kitasatosporales; family Streptomycetaceae; genus Streptomyces; species Streptomyces sp. CA-111067. The sequence continues at coordinate 5,554,830 of NZ_CP192103.1, forward strand.
GCAGTTCGGCGGACAGCGATTCGGCGAGATGGAGGTGTGGGCGCTGGAGGCGTACGGCGCCGCTTACGCCCTCCAGGAGCTGCTGACCATCAAGTCCGACGACGTTCTCGGCCGGGTGAAGGTCTACGAGGCCATCGTCAAGGGCGAGAACATCCCCGAGCCGGGCATCCCCGAGTCCTTCAAGGTGCTCATCAAGGAGATGCAGTCGCTCTGCCTCAACGTGGAGGTGCTGTCCTCGGACGGCATGTCCATCGAGATGCGCGACACCGACGAGGACGTCTTCCGCGCCGCGGAAGAGCTCGGAATCGACCTGTCCCGGCGTGAGCCGAGCAGCGTCGAAGAGGTCTGACGGGCCGGCCGCCCGGTCCCTGCTTGACCGGGCGGCCTCTCCCAGGACCGTTCAGACCATGTGTGACACTCGACCCCGGCAGCGTGTTGTGCCGGGTAGAACCCGAAGGCGGGATTGACGACAAGTGCTCGACGTCAACTTCTTCGACGAGCTGCGGATCGGCCTTGCCACCGCGGACGACATCCGGACCTGGTCCCACGGCGAGGTAAAGAAGCCGGAGACCATCAACTACCGCACCCTCAAGCCGGAAAAGGACGGGCTCTTCTGCGAGAAGATCTTCGGCCCCACCCGGGACTGGGAGTGCTACTGCGGCAAGTACAAGCGTGTCCGCTTCAAGGGCATCATCTGCGAGCGCTGCGGCGTCGAGGTCACTCGCGCCAAGGTGCGCCGTGAGCGGATGGGCCACATCGAGCTGGCCGCGCCTGTCACGCACATCTGGTACTTCAAGGGCGTTCCCTCGCGCCTGGGCTACCTGCTGGACCTCGCCCCGAAGGACCTGGAGAAGGTCATCTACTTCGCGGCGTACATGATCACCTGGGTCGACGACGAGCGCCGCACCCGCGATCTGCCGTCGCTGGAGGCCCAGGTCTCCGTCGAGCGCCAGCAGGTCGAGCAGCGCCGCGACTCCGATGTCGAGAACCGGCAGAAGAAGCTGGAAGCCGACCTGGCCGAGCTGGAGAACGAAGGCGCCAAGGCCGACGTCCGCCGCAAGGTCCGTGAGGGCGCCGAGCGCGAGATGAAGCAGCTGCGCGACCGCGCGCAGCGCGAGATCGACCGGCTCGACGAGGTCTGGGCCCGGTTCAAGAACCTCAAGGTGCAGGACCTGGAGGGCGACGAGCTGCTGTACCGCGAGCTGCGGGACCGGTTCGGCACGTACTTCCAGGGCTCGATGGGTGCCGCGGCGCTGCAGAAGCGCCTGGAGTCCTTCGACCTGGACCAGGAGGCCGAGCGCCTCCGCGAGATCATCCGCACCGGCAAGGGCCAGAAGAAGACCCGGGCGCTCAAGCGCCTCAAGGTCGTCTCGGCGTTCCTGCAGACCACCAACAAGCCCAACGGCATGGTGCTCGACTGCGTCCCGGTGATCCCGCCGGACCTGCGTCCGATGGTGCAGCTGGACGGTGGCCGCTTCGCGACCTCCGACCTCAACGACCTGTACCGCCGGGTGATCAACCGCAACAACCGGCTGAAGCGTCTGCTCGACCTCGGCGCGCCCGAGATCATCGTGAACAACGAGAAGCGGATGCTCCAGGAGGCCGTCGACGCGCTCTTCGACAACGGCCGCCGCGGCCGCCCGGTCACGGGCCCCGGCAACCGTCCGCTGAAGTCGCTGTCCGACATGCTCAAGGGCAAGCAGGGCCGGTTCCGGCAGAACCTGCTCGGCAAGCGCGTCGACTACTCCGCCCGTTCGGTGATCGTCGTCGGCCCGCAGCTCAAGCTGCACCAGTGCGGCCTGCCCAAGGCCATGGCGCTGGAGCTCTTCAAGCCGTTCGTGATGAAGCGCCTGGTGGACCTGAACCACGCGCAGAACATCAAGTCGGCCAAGCGCATGGTCGAGCGCGGCCGTACGGTCGTGTACGACGTGCTGGAAGAGGTCATCGCCGAGCACCCGGTGCTGCTGAACCGCGCACCGACCCTGCACCGGCTGGGCATCCAGGCGTTCGAGCCGCAGCTGGTCGAGGGCAAGGCCATCCAGATCCACCCGCTGGTCTGCACCGCGTTCAACGCGGACTTCGACGGCGACCAGATGGCCGTGCACCTTCCGCTGTCCGCGGAGGCGCAGGCCGAGGCCCGCATCCTGATGCTGTCCTCGAACAACATCCTCAAGCCGGCCGACGGCCGTCCGGTCACCATGCCCACCCAGGACATGGTGCTCGGCCTGTTCTTCCTGACCACGGACTCCGAGGAGCGCGAGGTCAAGGGCGAGGGCCGGGCGTTCGGCGCCACCGCCGAGGCGGTCATGGCGTTCGACAACCGCGAGCTGTCGATGCAGTCGCTGGTGGACATCCGGTTCCCGGTGGGCACCGTCCCGCCGCGCGGCTGGACCCCGCCGGAGACCGGTGAGGGCGAGGAGCCGTACCAGCTGGGCGACACCTTCCGGCTGCGTACGACGCTGGGCCGCGCGCTCTTCAACGAGCTGCTGCCCGAGGACTACCCGTTCGTGGACTACGCGGTCGGCAAGAAGCAGCTCTCCGAGATCGTCAACGACCTCGCCGAGCGGTACCCGAAGGTCATCGTGGCGGCGACGCTCGACAACCTGAAGGCGGCCGGCTTCCACTGGGCGACCCGTTCCGGCGTCACCGTCTCGGTGACCGACATCGTCGTGCCCGAGGCCAAGAAGGCCATCGTCAAGGGCTACGAGGAGCTGGACGAGAAGGTCCAGAAGCAGTACGAGCGCGGTCTGATCACCAAGGACGAGCGCACGCAGGAGCTCATCGCGATCTGGACCAAGGCGACCAACGAGGTCGCCGTGGCGATGAACGCGAACTTCCCGAAGACCAACCCCATCTTCATGATGGTGGACTCCGGGGCCCGCGGAAACATGATGCAGATGCGGCAGATCGCCGGTATGCGCGGTCTGGTGTCGAACGCCAAGAACGAGACCATCCCGCGTCCGATCAAGGCGTCCTTCCGTGAGGGCCTGTCCGTGCTGGAGTACTTCATCTCCACCCACGGTGCCCGTAAGGGTCTGGCCGACACCGCGCTGCGTACCGCCGACTCGGGTTACCTGACCCGTCGTCTGGTGGACGTCTCGCAGGACGTCATCATCCGCGAGGAGGACTGCGGCACCGAGCGCGGTCTGAAGCTGCGGATCGCCGAGCGCGCCGCGGACGGCACGCTGCGCAAGACGGACGACGTCGAGACCAGCGTGTACGCGCGGATGCTCGCCGAGGACGTCGTGGTGGACGGCAAGGTCATCGCGCCGGCCAACGTGGACCTCGGCGACGTGCTGATCGACCAGCTCGTGCGGCACGGCGTCGAAGAGGTCAAGACCCGCTCGATCCTCACCTGCGAGTCGGCCGTGGGCACCTGTGCCTACTGCTACGGCCGCTCGCTGGCCACCGGCAAGCTGGTGGACATCGGCGAGGCCGTCGGCATCATCGCGGCCCAGTCGATCGGTGAGCCCGGCACCCAGCTGACGATGCGTACCTTCCACACCGGTGGTGTGGCCGGTGACGACATCACCCAGGGTCTGCCGCGTGTGGTCGAGCTCTTCGAGGCGCGGGTGCCCAAGGGTGTCGCGCCGATCTCCGAGGCCCAGGGCCGGGTGCGGATCGAGGAGACCGAGAAGACCAAGAAGCTGGTCGTCACCCCGGACGACGGTGCCGAGGAGATCGCCTACCCGATCTCCAAGCGCGCCAAGCTCCTGGTGGGCGAGGGCGACGCGGTCTCGGTCGGCCAGAAGCTGACCTTCGGTGCCACCAACCCGCACGACGTGCTGCGGATCCTCGGCCAGCGCCAGGTGCAGATCCACCTGGTGCAGGAAGTGCAGAAGGTCTACAACTCGCAGGGCGTGTCGATCCACGACAAGCACATCGAGATCATCATCCGGCAGATGCTGCGCCGGGTGACGATCATCGAGTCCGGCGACGCGGAGCTGCTGCCCGGTGAGCTGGTCGAGCGCGGCCGGTTCGAGACCGAGAACCGCCGTGTGGTGTCCGAGGGCGGTCACCCGGCCTCGGGTCGTCCGCAGCTGATGGGTATCACCAAGGCGTCGCTGGCGACCGAGTCCTGGCTGTCGGCGGCCTCCTTCCAGGAGACCACCAGGGTGCTGACCGACGCGGCGATCCACGCCAAGTCGGACTCGCTGCTGGGCCTGAAGGAGAACGTCATCATCGGCAAGCTGATCCCGGCGGGTACGGGCCTGGCCCGCTACCGCAACATCCGGGTGGAGCCGACCGAGGAGGCGAAGGCCGCGATGTACTCGGCCGTCGGCTACGACGACATCGACTACAGCCCGTTCGGCACCGGCTCCGGCCAGGCCGTACCGCTGGAGGACTACGACTACGGCCCGTACAACGGCTGATAGCAACGTCCCAAGCTCGTCACACAGGGCGGCTGTTCCCCTCGGGAACGGCCGCCCTGCGGCATGATGGAAGCATGCTGGCCGGGGATGCTGACAGGGAGCGCGCGGTGAACGTCCTGAAGGACGCCTTCACCGAGGGGCGGCTCACGCAGGGGGAGTACGAGGACCGGATGGGCCGCGCCTACCAGGCGCGCACCTACGGTGAGCTCGACGTGCTGACCGGTGACATTCCGCACGCGCCGGTGCCGCGGACCTTCCAGCCGGCGCCGCCGCCGGTGCCGTTCCCGATGCAGCCGCCGTTCCCGCAGCCCTTTCAGCCGCCGTTCCGGCCGCCGACGAACAACGGCAACGCGATCGCCTCGCTGGTGTGCGGCATCCTGGGCACGATGACGTTCGGCGTCACCTCGATCCCGGCGGTGATACTCGGCCATGTGGCCAAGTCGCAGATCCGGCGCAGCGGCGAGCAGGGCGAGGGAATGGCCACCGGTGGTCTGGTGTTGGGCTATCTGACGCTTGCCGGGGTCATCGGATTCATCGTGCTGATCGTGGGCGTGGCTTCGTCCGGCGGGTGAAAGCTGCCCGTATGCATTTGTTTTGACCGTAGCCGATGCGGTAGGTACGCTCTGACCTTGTGCCTGGGGTGTGCCCGGGTCCTCGCGCGTGCCTTGTGACCGCGTGGGGGCACCGAGGCCGCGTCACCCGACATACGCACCTCCCGTTCAACGCGCGGGTACGTGCGGGGTCCGCGACACACCCGACCGCGTGGGTCGGTCCCCAGGTTAGATTTATCGAGATCGGCACACAGAAACCGGAGAAACGGTGCCTACGATCCAGCAGCTGGTCAGGAAAGGCCGGCAGGACAAGGTCGAGAAGAACAAGACGCCCGCGCTGAAGGGTTCCCCGCAGCGCCGCGGCGTCTGCACGCGTGTCTACACGACCACCCCGAAGAAGCCGAACTCGGCGCTGCGCAAGGTCGCCCGTGTGCGCCTCACCAGCGGCATCGAGGTCACGGCCTACATTCCTGGAGAGGGCCACAACCTCCAGGAGCACTCCATCGTGCTGGTGCGCGGTGGTCGTGTGAAGGACCTTCCGGGTGTTCGCTACAAGATCATCCGCGGTTCACTCGACACGCAGGGCGTCAAGAACCGTAAGCAGGCTCGCAGCCGCTACGGCGCCAAGAAGGAGAAGTAAGCATGCCTCGTAAGGGCCCCGCCCCGAAGCGCCCGGTCATCATCGACCCGGTTTACGGCTCCCCGCTGGTGACGTCCCTCGTCAACAAGATCCTCCTGCACGGAAAGCGCTCGACCGCTGAGCGCATCGTGTACGGCGCCCTTGAGGGCCTTCGCGAGAAGTCGGGCAACGACCCGGTCATCGCACTGAAGCGCGCGCTGGAGAACATCAAGCCGACCCTCGAGGTCAAGTCCCGCCGCGTCGGCGGCGCGACCTACCAGGTCCCGGTCGAGGTCCGTCCGGGCCGGCAGAACACGCTGGCGCTGCGCTGGCTGGTCGGCTACTCCCGCGCCCGCCGGGAGAAGACCATGACCGAGCGGCTGATGAACGAGATCCTCGACGCCAGCAACGGCCTCGGCGCCTCCGTGAAGCGCCGCGAGGACACGCACAAGATGGCCGAGTCCAACAAGGCCTTCGCGCACTACCGCTGGTAGTCACCACCCACATCGAGACCGAGAGAAGACTGAGCCACTATGGCCACCACTTCGCTTGACCTGGCCAGGGTCCGCAACATCGGGATCATGGCCCACATCGACGCGGGCAAGACGACGACCACCGAGCGGATCCTGTTCTACACCGGTGTCTCCTACAAGATCGGTGAGGTCCACGACGGCGCAGCCACCATGGACTGGATGGAGCAGGAGCAGGAGCGCGGTATCACCATCACGTCCGCCGCGACGACCTGCCACTGGCCGCTCGACGACGTCGACCACACCATCAACATCATCGACACCCCCGGCCACGTGGACTTCACCGTGGAGGTGGAGCGTTCGCTCCGCGTCCTCGACGGTGCCGTCACCGTGTTCGACGGTGTCGCCGGTGTGGAGCCGCAGTCCGAGACGGTCTGGCGGCAGGCCGACCGCTACGGCGTTCCGCGTATCTGCTTCGTCAACAAGCTCGACCGCACCGGCGCCGAGTTCCACCGCTGCGTCGACATGATCGTGGACCGCCTCGGTGCGGTGCCGCTGGTCATGCAGCTGCCGATCGGCGCCGAGGCCGACTTCAAGGGCGTCGTCGACCTCGTCCAGATGAAGGCCCTGGTCTGGTCGCTCGAAGCGACCAAGGGCGAGATGTACGACGTCGTGGACATCCCGGACACGCACGTGGAAGCGGCCGACGAGTGGCACGGCAAGCTGCTCGAAGCCGTCGCCGAGCACGACGACGAGATGATGGAGCTGTACCTGGAGGGCCAGGAGCCCAGCCAGGACCAGCTGATGGCGGCCATCCGCCGGATCACCCTGGCGTCCAAGGGCACCAAGGACTCCGTCACCGTCACCCCCGTGTTCTGCGGCACCGCGTTCAAGAACAAGGGCGTGCAGCCGCTGCTCGACGCGGTCGTGCGCTACCTCCCGTCCCCGCTGGACGTCGAGGCCATCGAGGGCCACGCCGTCGGCAACGCGGACGAGATCATCCAGCGCCGGCCGTCGGACGACGAGCCCTTCTCCGGCCTGGCGTTCAAGATCATGAGCGACCCGCACCTGGGCAAGCTCACCTTCGTCCGGGTCTACTCGGGCCGCCTGCAGTCGGGTTCAGCGGTGCTGAACTCGGTCAAGGGCAAGAAGGAGCGCATCGGCAAGATCTACCGCATGCACGCCAACAAGCGTGAGGAGATCGAGTCGGTGGGCGCCGGCGACATCATCGCCGTCATGGGCCTGAAGCAGACCACCACCGGTGAGACGCTGTGTGACGACAAGAACCCGGTGATCCTGGAGTCCATGGACTTCCCGGCGCCGGTGATCCAGGTCGCCATCGAGCCCAAGTCCAAGGGCGACCAGGAGAAGCTGGGTGTCGCCATCCAGCGGCTCTCGGAGGAGGACCCCTCCTTCCAGGTCCACTCGGACGAGGAGACCGGCCAGACCATCATCGGCGGCATGGGCGAACTGCACCTCGAGGTGCTGGTGGACCGGATGCGGCGCGAGTTCAGGGTCGAGGCCAACGTCGGCAAGCCGCAGGTCGCGTACCGCGAGACCATCCGCAAGACGGTCGAGCGCATCGACTACACCCACAAGAAGCAGACCGGTGGTACCGGTCAGTTCGCCAAGGTGCAGATCATGATGGAGCCGCTGGAAGGCGGCGACGCGACCTACGAGTTCGTCAACAAGGTCACCGGTGGCCGTATCCCCAGGGAGTACATCCCGTCGGTGGACGCGGGCGCGCAGGAGGCCATGAAGTTCGGCATCCTGGCCGGCTACGAGATGGTGGGCGTTCGCATCACCCTTCTCGACGGCGGCTACCACGAGGTGGACTCCTCCGAGCTGGCGTTCAAGATCGCCGGTTCGCAGGCGTTCAAGGAGGGTGCCCGCAAGGCCAGCCCCGTGCTCCTCGAACCGATGATGGCCGTCGAGGTCACCACGCCCGAGGACTACATGGGCGATGTGATCGGCGACCTCAACTCCCGCCGTGGCCAGATCCAGGCCATGGAGGAGCGCAGCGGTGCCCGGGTCGTCAAGGGCCTGGTTCCGCTGTCCGAGATGTTCGGCTACGTCGGTGACCTGCGGTCCAAGACCTCGGGCCGGGCCAGCTACTCCATGCAGTTCGACTCCTACGCCGAGGTTCCGCGGAACGTCGCCGAGGAGATCATCGCGAAGGCCAAGGGCGAATAACTCGCTTTAGGCTTGAAATCCAGCAAAGATCACCTGGCGCCGATGAACCAAGGCGTACAGATCCACTCCCAGGAGGACCCCAGTGGCGAAGGCGAAGTTCGAGCGGACTAAGCCGCACGTCAACATCGGCACCATCGGTCACATCGACCACGGTAAGACGACCCTTACCGCGGCGATCACCAAGGTGCTGCATGACGCGTACCCGGACCTGAACGAGGCCTCGGCCTTCGACCAGATCGACAAGGCTCCTGAGGAGCGCCAGCGCGGTATCACCATCTCCATCGCGCACGTCGAGTACCAGACCGAGTCGCGTCACTACGCCCACGTCGACTGCCCCGGTCACGCGGACTACATCAAGAACATGATCACCGGTGCCGCCCAGATGGACGGCGCGATCCTGGTGGTCGCCGCGACCGACGGCCCGATGCCGCAGACCAAGGAGCACGTGCTCCTGGCCCGCCAGGTCGGCGTGCCGTACATCGTCGTCGCGCTGAACAAGGCCGACATGGTGGACGACGAGGAGATCCTCGAGCTCGTCGAGCTCGAGGTCCGCGAGCTGCTCTCCGAGTACGAGTTCCCGGGTGACGACCTGCCGGTCGTGCGGGTCTCGGCGCTCAAGGCGCTCGAGGGCGACAAGGAGTGGGGCGAGAAGCTGCTCGGCCTGATGGCCGCGGTGGACGAGGCGATCCCCACCCCCGTCCGTGACGTCGAGAAGCCGTTCCTGATGCCGATCGAGGACGTCTTCACGATCACCGGTCGTGGCACCGTCGTCACCGGTCGTATCGAGCGTGGCATCCTCAAGGTCAACGAGACCGTGGACATCATCGGCATCAAGACCGAGAAGACCACCACCACGGTCACCGGCATCGAGATGTTCCGCAAGCTGCTCGACGAGGGCCAGGCCGGTGAGAACGTCGGTCTGCTGCTTCGTGGCATCAAGCGCGAGGACGTCGAGCGCGGCCAGGTCATCATCAAGCCGGGCACGGTCACGCCGCACACCGAGTTCGAGGCGCAGGCGTACATCCTGTCGAAGGACGAGGGTGGCCGTCACACGCCGTTCTTCAACAACTACCGCCCGCAGTTCTACTTCCGTACCACGGACGTGACCGGCGTCGTGACCCTCCCCGAGGGCACCGAGATGGTCATGCCGGGCGACAACACGGCGATGAGCGTGCAGCTCATCCAGCCGATCGCCATGGAAGAGGGCCTGAAGTTCGCCATCCGTGAGGGTGGTCGCACGGTGGGCGCGGGTCAGGTCACCAAGATCAACAAGTAGTCACCTGCGGCTGGCACAGCGCGTCAGAGGTGCCCCGGTTCTGCCATCCCCGGCAGTCCGGGGCACCTTTGCGTTTCCGGCTCCGCCTGAGGTAGGCCCGTTTTTCGGCTTGCGGTCCGCTCTGGCTGGTCGCGCAGTTCCCCGCGCCCCTGAAAAGCGCTCCGCTCGCGCCCACGGGGAACCTCGGTGGAGTCGGGGGGCTCTTAACGGGCGGGGGATGGGAAGGGGCCGCGCGGTGTATTTGGTGGAACGAGCCGGGAGCGGGGGGAAGGGCGTTGGGCGGGGTGGGCGGGTCGCGGGGAACGTGGTGGCGCTCGGGGTCACCAGCCTGATCACGGACATCTCCGCCGAGATGGTGACCGCGGTGCTGCCCGTCTACCTGGTCGCCGGCCTGGGCATCAGCATGATCCAGTTCGGCTTTCTCGACGGCGCCTACTCCGGCTCCACCGCCCTCCTCCGCCTCGTCGGCGGCTACCTCGCCGACCGCTTCACCGCCCGCAAAGCCGTCGCCGCGGCCGGCTACCTCGCCTCCGCCGTCACCAAGCTGGGCTTCCCGCTCGTCGGCGCCTCCGTCCCCGGCATCGGCGCGATGATGGCCGTCGACCGCGCGGGCAAGGGCATCAGGACGGCCCCGCGCGACGCGCTGATCTCGCTGTCCACCCCGCCCGAGTCCCAGGGCCGCGCCTTCGGACTGCACCGGGCGATGGACACCGTCGGTGCGTTCATCGGCCCGGTGGTCGCGTTCGCGCTGATGTCCCTGCTCAGCACGGACCTGGGCACCGCCTACGACGCCGTGTTCGTGGTGAGCTTCTGCGTCGGCGGGGTCGGCGTGGCCGCCCTCGCGCTGTTCGTCCGGGACCCGTTCGTCCGCCGCCGCACCGAGCGGTCCGCGGTCTCGCTGCGGTCCGGGCTGCGGCTGCTGGCCGCCGCCCCGTTCCGCCGGGCCTGCGCCGGCGCCTGCCTGCTGGGCCTGGCCACCGTCTCCGACGCGTTCGTCTACCTCTGCCTCCAGCAGCGCACCGACCTGGCCGTGGCGTACTTCCCGCTGCTGCCGCTCGGCACCACCGGGGTGTACCTGCTGACCGCGGTGCCGCTGGGCACGCTGGCCGACCGGGCCGGACGGTTCGGCCGCTGGCGGGTGTTCCTGGCCGGGCACGGCTGCCTGCTGGCCGGCTACCTGCTGCTCGGCGGCGCCTCCAATCTGCGCGGGCTGACGCTGATCGCGACCGTGCTGGTGCTGCACGGCCTGTTCTACGCGGCCACCGACGGCGTGCTGATGGCGCACGCGGCCCCGCTGATGCCCGAACACCTGCGCAGCAGCGGGATGTCGGTACTCCAGACCACCCAGACGCTGGGCCGCTCGCTGTCCTCGGTGGTGTTCGGCGCCGCCTGGATGCGGTGGGGGCCGGCCGGCACCGTGCACGGGTTCACCGTCGCGCTGGTCGTCGCGGTCGCGGTGTGCGCGGTGGTGCTGCGGCCCGGCCGTACGAAGGCGGCGCCCGCCACGACGGCGGTGACGGCGTGACCGGGCTGCGCGCCCGGCTGGCGGTCTTCGCGGTGGTGGTCGCCGTCCTGGCCACGGTCGCCGTCTCGTACACCGGTTACGCGCTGCACCGCGACCGGGCCAGGATCGCGGCCGGCGAGCGGGTCCGCCCGGCCGTCGGCGCGGTACGGCTGACCGGCGGCGGCCCCCGGCTGGTGTTCCGGGACACCGCGCTCGGCCCCGGCTTCGGGCACCTGGCCTCGGTGGGGCTGTCCGGCGGCCGGCACCGCGGTCGTACGGCCGGGGTGCGTACGGCCGGGGTGCGTACGGCCGGCGCGGGTACGGCCGGCTTCCGTACGGAGGGCCCGCGCGCGGTGGACTCCCGCTCCTGCGAGCGCTCCTACGCCGCCGCCGGCCGGCTGCTGTGCCTGGCGGGCTCCGGCGGCCTCATCCTGCGGCACTACGCCGACCTGTACGACGCCGGCGGCCACCGCTTGAAGCGGATCCGGCTGCCCGGGCTGCCCAGCCGCGCCCGGCTGTCCGCGGACGGCAGGATGGCGGCCTGGACGGCGTTCGTCTACGGCGACTCGTACACCTCGATCGGCTTCTCCACCCGTACCGGCATCCTCGACACCAGCACCGGCCGCTACGTGGCCTCGCTGGAGCAGTTCACCACCTACCGCGACGGCCGGGTCTTCGCACCCACCGACCGCAACTTCTGGGGGGTGTCCTTCCTGCCGGACGACAACACCTTCTACGCCACCCTCGGCAGCGCCTCCCAGGGCGGCACGTTCCTGGTCCGCGGCGACTTCAGGGCGGGCCGGATGACGGTGCTGACCCGCAACGTCGAGTGCCCGTCGCTCTCGCCCGACGGCACCCGGCTGGCCTTCAAGAAGAAGGTGTCGGACGACCCGTCCCGCCCGTGGCGGCTCTACGTCCTGGACCTCGCCACCCTGCGCGAGACCCCACTCGCCGACACCCGCAGCATCGACGACCAGGCCGACTGGCTCGACAACCGGACGGTCGGCTACGCGCTGCCGCACGGCGGCGGCACCTTCGACATCTGGCAGCAGCCCGCCGACGGGCACGGCCGGCCCCGGCTGCTGCTGCGCGGCGCGGACTCGCCGAGCGTCATCGGCTAGCGCGGGCTGGCCCAGGCTAGTGGGTGTATTGCAGCGGGCCGGGCCGGCCGACGTACTGGGCGTAGTTGTCGGTGGCCGGGTGGGCGCGGCCGGCCGGGCCCGCGGCGAAGGCGCGCAGGATGTTCTCGGTGGCGCGGCGGGCGAAGTCGCCTGAGGTGGTGGGCACCGGGCGCTGGCCGTGGTTGCGGCAGCCGGTGGTGCCGTACACCGCGCAGCTCCAGTTCATCGTCCCCGAACTGAACACGCCCGCCCCGGACTTGACCGTGTAGTACGCGGACTGCGAGCGGGTGTGCCAGCCGTGGCAGGTCAGCGGGGAGCTGGCGACCACCTGGATCGGCCGGGGGACCGGCACGCCCGAGGTCAGCCGGTCGGTCTCCACGCCGACCAGGCCGGGGTAGCGGCTGCCCGCGGTGGCGCCGGTGCCGCGGAAGATCCACGAGCCGGGGTCGGTCACCACGTAGGGGGCGTACACCGGGTTGCACTCGTAGTAGACCCCGGTCAGTACGCTCTCCGGCCGCGGGTCGGGCGGCAGCCGCCACTGCTGGGTGGTCTGGGTGGGGTCCTTGAGGATCATCGGGTCCTCGGCGGCGTCCTTGTAGACCACCACGACCCGGTCCGGGCCGAGCGCGGACGGTTCGAGCCGGATGTGCCGGTAGGCGTTGTTGGACGAGAAGAAGGCGACGTTCGTGCCGGCGTCGCGCAGCGCGAGGGTGCGGTCGCGCATGCCCAGCGACCAGTACTCGTCGTGGCCGCCGAAGACCAGGGCACTGGCGCGGGTGAACGCGGCGGGGTGCGCGTCCAGGTCGAGGTCGGTCTCGTAGGCCAGCGGGAGGCCCATCCGCTCGGCGACGCTCAGCATCGGCAGCTCGTACCAGTTGAAGTACGAGCCGCCCTTGTTGTACGGGCGGTCGAAGCTCGCCTTGCGGGAGCGCTGGGCGTAGCCGGCGACGGTGCCCAGCTTGCTGCCGTAGACGTTGGTGCCGATGCCCCAGGTGTTGTACGCGGCCCAGGTGGTGACCGCGTTCACGAAGACGGTGCGGCCGGCGGCGCTGGGGGAGCGGACGGTGATCGTCACCCAGCGGTCGTGGCCCTGGTCGGAGATCAGCTTGAGGAGGTAGTCGCCGGGCGGCCACCCCTTGGTGCTGACGACGGCGGACGGCCGCCAGGGCGCGGTGACCTCGTAGATCCCCGGTACGACCTTGGGCCCGGCCTGCCGCTGCCCGTGGAACTGCCCCGAGGCCCAGACCTGGCGGCCCTGCTTGCCGCCGTACCAGCCCATCCGGAACGCCTCGACGTGGAACCCGGCGGCAGTCGTCGACACATAGAGCGTGAACGACTGCCCCGGCAGCACGCTCACCCGGTTCGCGTACCCCTCGATGGCGTTGGTGCGCCCCGGATCGCGCAGCCGCCAGTCGCTGGTCCCCGGCAGGGCGTTCTCCCGGGCGACGGACCACTGGCGCGCACTGATGTTCTTGCCGACGAGGTGCGGTGTCGCGTCCACGGGCAGCCGCGCACTGGTCCGCGCGGCACTGAACGAGCACCCCGTGCCCCCGGCGAGCACCACGAGCAGCCCCGCGATCCCCCCGGCGACCCGCCGCCCCCACTTCCCCTTAGGCACCTGTTCTCCCCCCGTTCACCCGGTCTGACGGTGGTGAAGGCTTCCGGGTTGCCTGGGGGTGGCGTCGGGCTGCGCCGCGCAGAGCGGGCGTCAGGAATGGCGGATCAGGCGGTCCGCGGAGAACGTGGTCATCAGCGTCAGCAGCGCCGAGAGGGCGAACGCCGCCAGGGCCGTCTGGGCCACCGCGCCGGCGGTCAGCGGGTGGTTCAGGACCGAGGTGAGGGCGAAGGTCAGGCCGCCCACCGAGATCAGCGGGCCGGCCGCGTACCAGGCCATGAAGAGGAAGGGGCCCGGGCCGCCCATCGGGGTGGCGCCGCCGATGAAGAGCAGCTGCGTGCGGGCCGGGCCGCGGCACGCGCCGAAGAGGGCGGCCGTCGTGAAGGGGGCAGCGCACAGCGGCATCAGGAGGAGGGTCCACGGGGCCCCGTGCACCGCGAACGGGATCGCGGCGAGCACCCCGAGCGCCGCGCCGAGCACCAGCGGCACCACGCCGTGCTGGAGCATCAGCGTCCGGAAGCGGAACGGCGACCACGCCGACCTGCGCACATCGTCGGTCTCCAGCCGCGCCGGCTCCGCGAGCGCGCCGACCGCGAAGTAGCCGAACAGCAGGCCGAGCAGCAGCCCCACCGGGCGGCGCTCCCCGCCGAGGTCCACGCCCAGGGCCGCCGTGCCGGCCGCGCAGGCCGTCCAAACCGCCGCCTTGCCGAGCCGGCCGGGCGTCCGCAGCAGGGTGAGCAGGTCGCGCCACACCACGACGAGGTACTTGCCGTACCGGCCGGCCCTCGGCGGCGGCAGCCGCAGCCGGTGCGCGGGCAGGTCGCCGCCCGCGTCCACCATCGCGAGCTTCACCGTGCGCAGCTCCATCGAGTACATCGCCGCCGACACGGTGCTCGCGGTGGCCGCGCGGGCCCGCAGCTGGGTGGTCGGCACCCGGCCGGCGTCCCGGTGGCCGTGCCAGGCCGCTGCCGCGGTGGCCAGGACGAGGAGGGCGATCGCGGCCGGCCAGCCGGGCACGGAACCGCCGGCGGCCCGCACCTCGGGCTGCGCGGCCCAGCCCCACGGGCCGGACCACAGCTCGATCCGCTCCAGGACCGGCACCCGGTGGCCCGCCCCGGCCAGGACGGTCTGGGCGCCGAGCGCGGCCAGCAGCAGCACGACCGGCGCGCTGAACCGCCGTACCGTACGGGTCAGTTCCGGCCGCCGTTCGACGACCATGCCGAGCGCGACGGCCAGCGCCGGCAGGCAGAGCGCGGCGGGCACGGCGGCGAGCAGCGCGGCGCCGATCGACGCGAGCCCGGTCACCCGCAGGACGACGGCGCCGGCCACGCCGACGAGCACGCCGGGTACCAGCGCGATCCCGGCCGACTGCCAGTACCGGGGCCGCAGCACCGCGGCCCGCCGCACGGGCTGGGCGAGCAGCCAGCCGACGGACGGCCCGGGCAGCACGACGGGACCGCGCCACAGGGCGTCCCGGGCGGCGAGCAGGGCGACGGCCGCCGTCACCGTGCAGAAGAGGGCGGGAATCGAGCGCTGGAGGTCCACGGCGGCGTTGCCGTAGTGCGCGCCGTGTTCGAGCTCGCGCAGGAAGTGGACGACGAGGCCGCTGCCGTAGCCGATGACGGCGAGGAGGGCGCAGTAGATGAGGACGGCGGTGTCGCGGCGCTGCTGGCGCTGGTGAGCCTTGCGCTTGGCGCGCAGCCAGCCCAGGGTTTCCGCGGTGCGGTCGTCGTCCTCCTCGGTCCAGCCGGGGTCGTCCTGGCCCTCGGGGCCGTCGCGGCCCCCGGGGCCGTCAGGCAGCTGGTCAGGTTCCGGTCCGTCGTGGCTGGTCGCGCAGTTCCCCGCGCCCCTTTCGGGGCCGTCAGGTTGCTGGTCGTCCTCGGGCTCGTCGTGGCTTGTCGCGCCCGCGCGGTGGCAGCCGCAGATCGAATGCAGCCCCGCGCCCCTTTGGGGCCCGGCCGGCGGCTGGTCGGGTTCCGGTCCATCGTGGCTGGTCGCGCCCGCGCGGTGGCAGCCGCAGATCGGATGCAGCCCCGCGCCCCTATCGGGGCGCACCTCCGGCAGCTCCGCGCGTTCGCCGGCCGGCGGCTCTCCGGCGTCCGTCTCGTTCACGGGCGGAGGCCCAACTCGCGGAGGACCTTCCGGGTCGGGCCCTGGGCGATCACCTCGCCGTCCTCCAGGGCGATCATCCGGTCGGACACCGCCTCGGCCAGGTCCACCTGGTGGGTGGCGAGGAGGACGGCGACGCCGTCGGCCTTCTCGGCTATGAGGAGGTCGGCCAGGCGCTTGCGGGCGTCGGGGTCCAGGCGCTGTTCGGGCTCGTCGAGGACCAGCAGGTCGCGGGGGCGGACCAGCGCCGAGGCCAGCAGCAGCGACTGCATCTGGCCGGAGGACAGCGAGCCCGGGAGGGCGTTGGCGTGGTCCGACAGCCGGCGGTCGGCGAGCACCTGGTCGATCCAGCCGGCCGCGTCGTCAACGGCGTGTGCCACGGTCACCAGTTCGAGGTGTTCGCGCACGGTGAGGTCGGGGTAGCAGGCGACGGTGTCGCCGACCACCGCGACCCTGGCCCGTACCTCCGGGTCGTCCTCGGAGACCGGGCGGCCGGCGAAGAGCGCCTGGCCGCTGCTGGGGGCGTCCCGGCCGCTGGCGATCCGCAGCAGCGTGGACTTGCCGGAGCCGTTGTGCCCGAACAGCGCGGTGCACTGCCCGGCGGCCAGGCTGAGGTCCAGCGGGTGCAGCGCCTGCCGGGTGCCGTACGTACGGCTGACCTTGCGCAGCCGCAGCAGAGCGCTGCCGCTGGTGCTGGCCTTCATACGGCTGCCTCCGAACGCCGGTGGGTCACTCGCAGACCCTAACCCCGCAGCGGCCGGGTCCCGGCGGCCCCGGGTCGCCGGCTCGGGTTTGGCCGTACCCGGCGCCCGGGTAAGCTACCCGGCTCGATTGGCCACGGGCCTGTCCGGTATGGCAAACTACTCAAGTTGCTCGGTCGAGCGCCGATGCTGCGCGCCTCCCGTCGGGGGGACCGGAAGCGAGTCCCACGGTACTCGTCGTCCTATCTGCCTTAGCGGGCAGCACTGGGGCGGACGTACGGGAATCTTCCGGGAAAGCGTATGCGCGGCTCCGACCAGGCATCCGGTGGGTTTTATCTCCCACGCAACCCTCTGATCAGGGATTTCCGCATGCGGAAAATCATGGCCAGCGGCGCGACACGCCCGACCGCGTGGGTCGGCGAGCGGATGCCAGAGCGTATCCATAGACAAGGACTACGGAGTAGCCATGGCGGGACAGAAGATCCGCATCCGGCTCAAGGCCTATGACCACGAGGTCATCGACTCCTCGGCGAAGAAGATCGTCGAGACGGTGACCCGTACCGGTGCACAGGTCGCGGGCCCGGTGCCGCTGCCCACTGAGAAGAACGTGTACTGCGTCATCAAGTCGCCGCACAAGTACAAGGACTCGCGCGAGCACTTCGAGATGCGCACGCACAAGCGCCTGATCGACATCCTCGACCCGACGCCCAAGACCGTTGACTCGTTGATGCGCCTGGACCTTCCGGCCGGCGTCGACATCGAGATCAAGCTCTGAGAGGCGCGGAGAAGATGACCAAGCAGATCAAGGGCATCCTGGGCGAGAAGCTCGGCATGACCCAGGTCTGGGACGAGAACAACCGCGTCGTCCCAGTCACCGTCGTCAAGGCCGGCCCGAACGTCGTGACCCAGGTCCGTACGAACGACGCCGACGGCTACGAGTCGGTCCAGATCGCCTTCGGCGAGATCGACCCGCGCAAGGTGAACAAGCCCCTCAAGGGCCACTTCGCCAAGGCCGACGTCACCCCGCGCCGCCACCTCGTGGAGCTGCGCACCGCCGACGCCGCCGAGTACACCCTCGGCCAGGAGATCACCGCCGAGGTGTTCGAGGCGGGTCTCAAGGTGGACGTGACCGGCAAGAGCAAGGGCAAGGGCTTCGCCGGTGTCATGAAGCGTCACAACTTCAAGGGCCTCGGCGCCGGCCACGGTGTCCAGCGCAAGCACCGCTCTCCCGGTTCCATCGGTGGCTGCGCCACCCCTGGGCGTGTCTTCAAGGGCATGCGCATGGCGGGCCGGATGGGCAACGAGCGGGTCACCACCCAGAACCTGACCGTCCACGCCGTTGACGCGGAGAAGGGACTGCTGCTCATCAAGGGCGCGATCCCGGGTCCGAACGGCGGCCTCGTCCTGGTCCGCACCGCGGCCAAGGGGGCCTGAAGGATATGAGCACCATTAACCTCCTGTCGCCGTCGGGCGACACCGCCGGGACCGTAGAGCTCCCGGCCGAGATCTTCGACGCCAAGGTCAGCATCCCGCTGATCCACCAGGTCGTCGTCGCGCAGCTGGCCGCCGCCCGTCAGGGCACGCACAAGGTCAAGACGCGTGGCGAGGTCCGCGGTGGTGGCCGCAAGCCGTACCGCCAGAAGGGCACCGGCCGGGCCCGCCAGGGTTCGACCCGCGCCCCGCAGTTCGCCGGCGGTGGCGTCGTGCACGGCCCGCACCCGCGTGACTACTCGCAGCGGACCCCGAAGAAGATGGTCAAGGCCGCCCTGCGCGGTGCGCTGACCGACCGGGCCCGCCACGAGCGCATCCACGTCGTCTCGGACCTGATCGAGGGCGAGACGCCTTCCACCAAGGCCGCCAGGACGCTGCTCGGCAAGATCAGTGAGCGCAAGAACGTGCTGCTGGTCATCGAGCGCGCCGACGAGGCCGGGTGGCTGTCCGCCCGCAACCTGCCCCAGGTGCACATCCTGGAGGCCGGCCAGCTGAACACGTACGACGTGCTCGTCTCCGACGACGTGGTCTTCACCAAGAGCGCTTTCGACCGCTTCACCGGTGCGGACGCCGGTGTCGAAGAGGTCGAGCTCGAAGGGAGCGACGCCTGATGAGCGACACGACCGAGACCGTCGAGGCCACGGCCGCGGTGATCACCAGCAAGACGTTCACGGACCCCCGTGACCTTCTGATCAAGCCGGTGGTCTCCGAGAAGAGCTACGCGCTGCTCGACGAGAACAAGTACACCTTCGTCGTCGATCCGCGTGCGAACAAGACCCAGATCAAGCAGGCCGTCGAGGCGGTCTTCTCGGTCAAGGTCACCGGGGTGAACACGATCAACCGGCAGGGCAAGCGCAAGCGCACCCGCACCGGTTTCGGCAAGCGCGCCAACACCAAGCGCGCCATCGTGACCCTTGCCGAGGGCGACCGAATCGACATCTTCGGCGGTCCGGTCTCCTAACGGGGGCCGGAGCGTTCAGAAGTCCGGATCTTTCCGAGGACTGAGAAATGGGTATCCGCAAGTACAAGCCGACGACTCCGGGCCGTCGTGGCTCCAGCGTCGCCGACTTTGTCGAGATCACGCGGTCCACGCCGGAGAAGTCGCTGGTCCGCCCGCTGCACAGCAAGGGCGGCCGTAACAACGCCGGTCGTGTGACCGTTCGCCACCAGGGTGGTGGCCACAAGCGCGCCTACCGAGTGATCGACTTCCGTCGGCACGACAAGGACGGCGTGCCCGCCAAGGTCGCGCACATCGAGTACGACCCCAACCGCACCGCGCGCATCGCACTGCTGCACTACGCCGACGGTGAGAAGCGCTACATCCTCGCCCCGGCCCGCCTCTCGCAGGGCGACCGGATCGAGAACGGCCCCAACGCCGACATCAAGCCGGGCAACAACCTGCCGCTGCGCAACATCCCGGTGGGTACCACGATCCACGCGATCGAGCTGCGGCCCGGCGGCGGCGCGAAGATCTCCCGCTCCGCGGGCGCTTCGGTGCAGCTGCTGGCGAAGGAGGGCACCATGGCCACCCTTCGCATGCCGTCCGGCGAGGTCCGGATGGTGGACGTGCGCTGCCGCGCCACCATCGGCGAGGTCGGCAACGCCGAGCAGTCGAACATCAACTGGGGCAAGGCCGGCCGTATGCGGTGGAAGGGCGTTCGCCCGACCGTCCGCGGTGTCGCCATGAACCCGGTCGACCACCCGCACGGCGGTGGTGAGGGCAAGACCTCCGGTGGTCGCCACCCGGTCTCGCCCTGGGGTCAGAAGGAAGGTCGTACGCGCTCGCCGAAGAAGGCATCGAGCAAGTACATCGTCCGCCGCCGCAAGACGAACAAGAAGCGCTAGGAGCGGGTTCAGATGCCGCGCAGTCTCAAGAAGGGGCCCTTCGTCGACGACCACCTGAGCAAGAAGGTGGACGTACAGAACGAGGCAGGCACCAAGAACGTCATCAAGACCTGGTCCCGCCGCTCGATGATCATCCCGGCCATGCTCGGCCACACGATCGCGGTGCACGACGGCCGTAAGCACGTCCCGGTGTTTGTCACTGAGTCGATGGTCGGCCACAAGCTCGGCGAATTCGCGCCGACCCGTACCTTCCGCGGCCACGAGAAGGACGACCGCAAGTCGCGTCGTCGCTGATCGGCGGGAGAGCCGTACCAATGACCAAGTCAGACACGGAAGGGACAACCATGGAAGCCAGGGCCCAGGCGCGGTACATCCGCGTCACGCCCATGAAGGCCCGCCGCGTGGTGGACCTCATCCGTGGCATGGATGCCACGGAGGCTCAGGCGGTCCTGCGTTTCACCCCGCAGGCCGCGAGCGTGCCGGTCGGCAAGGTGCTCGACAGCGCCATCGCCAACGCCGCGCACAACTACGACCACACCGACGCCCAGACGCTGTTCGTCAGCGAGGCGTACGTGGACGAGGGCCCGACCCTCAAGCGGTTCCGGCCGCGCGCCCAGGGGCGTGCCTACCGGATCCGTAAGCGGACCAGTCACATCACCGTGGTCCTCGCCAGCAAGGAAGGGACCCGGTAATGGGCCAGAAGGTTAACCCGTACGGGTTCCGGCTCGGCATCACCACGGACTTCAAGTCCCGGTGGTACGCCGACAAGCTGTACAAGGACTACGTCAAGGAAGACGTCGCCATCCGCAAGATGATGACGCAGGGCATGGAGCGGGCCGGCATCTCCAAGGTGGAGATCGAGCGCACCCGCGACCGCGTCCGCGTCGACATCCACACCGCCCGGCCGGGCATCGTCATCGGCCGCCGCGGCGCGGAGGCCGACCGCATCCGCGGTGACCTGGAGAAGCTGACCGGCAAGCAGGTCCAGCTGAACATCCTCGAGGTCAAGAACCCCGAGATGGACGCTCAGCTGGTGGCCCAGGCCGTCGCCGAGCAGCTGTCCTCGCGTGTCTCCTTCCGCCGTGCCATGCGCAAGAGCATGCAGGGCACGCTGAAGGCCGGCGCCAAGGGCATCAAGATCCAGTGCGGCGGACGCCTCGGCGGCGCCGAGATGTCCCGCTCGGAGTTCTACCGCGAGGGCCGGGTCCCGCTGCACACCCTGCGCGCGAACGTGGACTACGGCTTCTTCGAGGCCAAGACCACCTTCGGCCGCATCGGCGTGAAGGTGTGGATCTACAAGGGCGACGTCAAGAACATCGCCGAGGTCCGCGCCGACAACGCCGCCGCCCGCGCCGGGAACCGTCCGGCCCGCGGCGGTGGCAACGAGCGTCCGCAGCGCCGCGGTGGCGAGCGCGGCGGCCGCGGCCGTCGTCCGCAGACCGACGGAGCACCGGCACCGGCCGCCAAGGCCGAGGCGACCGCTTCCGTCGAGGCCCCGGCCGCGGCTCCGGCCGCCGAGACCCCCGGAACGGAAGGCTAAGTACCATGCTGATCCCCCGCAGGGTCAAGCACCGCAAGCAGCACCACCCCACTCGGCGCGGTATGGCCAAGGGCGGCACCGAGCTCGCGTTCGGCGAGTACGGCCTCCAGGCGATGACCCCCGCCTACGTGACCAACCGGCAGATCGAGTCCGCTCGTATCTCCATCACCCGGCACATCAAGCGTGGCGGCAAGGTCTGGATCAACATCTACCCGGACCGCCCGCTGACCAAGAAGCCGGCCGAGACCCGCATGGGTTCCGGTAAGGGTTCGCCGGAGTGGTGGATCGCGAACGTCAAGCCCGGTCGGGTGATGTTCGAGCTGTCCTTCCCGAACGAGAAGGTTGCCCGCGAGGCGCTCACCCGCGCCGCGCACAAGCTTCCGATGAAGTGCCGCATCGTGCGGCGCGAGGCAGGTGAGTCGTGATGGCGGCCGGTACCAAGGCGACCGAGCTGCGCCAGCTCGGCGACGAGGAGCTCGTCGGCAAGCTGCGTGAGGCCAAGGAAGAGCTGTTCAACCTCCGCTTCCAGGGCGCCACCGGACAGCTTGAGAACAACAGCCGGCTCAAGACGGTCCGCAAGGACATCGCCCGGATCTACACCCTCATGCGTGAGCGCGAGCTGGGCATCGAGACGGTGGAGAGCGTGGAGAGCGCCTGATGAGCGAGACGAATGTGACTGACAAGACTGCTGAGCAGCGCGGCTTCCGCAAGACCCGTGAGGGCCTTGTGGTCAGCGACAAGATGGACAAGACCGTTGTGGTCGCCGTCGAGGACCGCGTGAAGCACGCCCTGTACGGCAAGGTCATCCGCCGTACGAACAAGCTCAAGGCGCACGACGAGCAGAACGCGGCCGGCATCGGCGACCGGGTCCTCCTGATGGAGACCCGCCCGACCTCGGCCACCAAGCGCTGGCGCGTCGTGGAGATCCTCGAGAAGGCCAAGTAGTACAGCAGGCCGGAACCAGAAATCCCTGAGGGCACCCCCTCAGGACCGTTCCGTCAGGCTCGGCGGTGGGCGCACGCGATGCGCCCCCGCCGGGAACCGACGCGACAAACAGGAGATAGACGTGATCCAGCAGGAGTCGCGACTTCGTGTCGCCGACAACACTGGTGCCAAGGAGATCCTTTGCATCCGTGTTCTCGGTGGCTCGGGTCGCCGCTACGCGGGAATCGGTGACGTCATCGTCGCCACCGTCAAGGACGCGATCCCCGGTGGCAACGTGAAGAAGGGCGAGGTCGTCAAGGCCGTCATCGTCCGTACCGTCAAGGAGCGCCGTCGTGCCGACGGCTCGTACATCCGGTTCGACGAGAACGCCGCCGTGCTGCTCAAGAACGACGGCGACCCCCGCGGCACCCGTATCTTCGGCCCGGTGGGCCGTGAGCTGCGCGAGAAGAAGTTCATGAAGATCGTCTCGCTCGCGCCGGAGGTGCTGTAACCGATGAAGATCAAGAAGGGCGACCTGGTCCAGGTCATCACCGGTAAGGACAAGGGCAAGCAGGGCAAGGTCATCGTGGCCTACCCCACGCAGGACCGAGTCCTCGTCGAGGGTGTCAACCGGGTCAAGAAGCACACCAAGGCCGGCCAGACCGACCGCGGTTCCAAGACCGGCGGCATCATCACCACCGAGGCCCCCGTCCACATCAGCAACGTTCAGCTCGTTGTGGAGAAGGACGGCAAGAAGGTCGTGACCCGCGTCGGCTACCGCTTCGACGACGAGGGCAACAAGATCCGCGTTGCCAAGCGGACCGGTGAGGACATCTGATGACTACTGCCGCCGCTACGACGCACGCGTCGCCGCGTCTGAAGACGCGCTACCGCGAGGAGATCACCGGCAAGCTGCGTGAGGAGTTCTCCTACGAGAACGTCATGCAGATCCCCGGCCTCACCAAGATCGTGGTCAACATGGGTGTGGGCGACGCCGCCCGCGACTCCAAGCTGATCGAGGGCGCGATCCGCGACCTCGCCACGATCACCGGCCAGAAGCCGCAGGTCACCAAGGCCCGCAAGTCCATCGCGCAGTTCAAGCTGCGTGAGGGTCAGCCGATCGGCGCGCACGTCACGCTGCGCGGCGACCGGATGTGGGAGTTCCTGGACCGGCTGCTGTCGCTCGCGCTGCCGCGTATCCGCGACTTCCGCGGTCTTTCGCCCAAGCAGTTCGACGGCCGGGGCAACTACACCTTCGGTCTCACGGAGCAGGTCATGTTCCACGAGATCGACCAGGACAAGATCGACCGGGTCCGGGGCATGGACATCACCGTGGTGACCACGGCGACCAACGACGACGAGGGTCGTGCCCTCCTTCGTCACCTCGGCTTCCCGTTCAAGGAGAACTGACCGTGGCGAAGAAGGCTCTGATCGCTAAGGCCGCTCGCAAGCCCAAGTTCGCTGTGCGCGCCTACAACCGCTGCCAGCGCTGCGGCCGGCCGCATTCCGTCTACCGCAAGTTCGGCCTGTGCCGTGTGTGCCTTCGTGAGATGGCCCACCGCGGCGAGCTGCCGGGCGTGACCAAGAGCTCCTGGTAATCCCACCCGGGATCAACCAGGTACTCTCGGTAAGTATTGACTTACTACGCCGTAGGTCCACCGCACCGCACCCGTCCCCGGGATCCCGGGGGAGAAGGACGGAGCATCAGGAAACCCCGGCGAGAGAGGCCCAGGGCCAACTCATGACCATGACCGACCCCATCGCAGACATGCTCACCCGTCTGCGTAACGCCAACTCGGCGTACCACGACGATGTGACGATGCCTTTCAGCAAGATCAAGTCGCACATCGCGGAGATCCTCCAGCAGGAGGGTTACATCACCGGCTGGAAGGTCGAGGACGCCGAGGTCGGCAAGAACCTCGTCCTCGAGCTCAAGTTCGGTCCGGAGCGCCAGCGTTCGATCGCCGGCATCAAGCGGATCAGCAAGCCGGGCCTTCGGGTCTACGCAAAGTCCACCAACCTGCCGAAGGTGCTCGGCGGCCTGGGCGTGGCGATCATCTCCACGTCGCACGGGCTGCTCACCGGCCAGCAGGCGCAGAAGAAGGGCGTGGGTGGGGAAGTCCTCGCCTACGTCTGGTAACCGGGAAAGCGAGGTATAGCAATGTCGCGAATCGGCAAGCTGCCCATCTCGGTTCCCGCCGGAGTGGACGTCACCATCGACGGCCGCACGGTTGCGGTGAAGGGCCCCAAGGGCTCCCTCTCGCACACCGTCGCCGCGCCCATCGATGTCGCTAAGGGCGAGGACGGCGTGCTGCTGGTCACCCGCCCCAACGACGAGCGTGTCTCGAAGGCCCTGCACGGCCTGTCCCGCACGCTGGTGGCGAACATGATCACCGGCGTGACCACGGGCTACAGCAAGTCGCTGGAGATCAGCGGCGTCGGCTACCGGGTCCAGGCGAAGGGCTCCAACCTGGAGTTCGCGCTGGGCTACAGCCACCCCATTCTCGTCGAGGCGCCTGACGGCATCTCCTTCAAGGTCGAGTCCCCGGTCAAGTTCTCGGTCGAGGGCATCGACAAGCAGAAGGTCGGCGAAGTGGCGGCCAACATCCGCAAGCTGCGGAAGCCCGACCCGTACAAGGCCAAGGGCGTCAAGTACGCCGGCGAGGTCATCCGCCGCAAGGTCGGAAAGGCTGGTAAGTAGCCATGGCATACGGTGTGAAGATCGCCAAGGGCAAGGCGTACAAGGGTGCCGCGATCAAGCGGCGCCACATCCGGGTACGCAAGCGCATCTCGGGTACGTCGGAGCGCCCGCGCCTGGTGGTGACGCGGTCCAACCGCGGCATCGTGGCGCAGGTCATCGACGACCTGGCCGGCCACACGGTCGCGTCAGCGTCAACCCTCGACGCGTCCATCCGCGGCGGCGAAGGCGACAAGAGCGCCAAGGCCAAGCAGGTCGGCCAGTTGGTGGCCGAGCGTGCGAAGGCCAAGGGTGTCGAGGCAGTCGTGTTCGACCGTGGCGGCAACCAGTACGCGGGGCGCATCGCCGCCCTCGCGGACGCCGCCCGCGAAGCCGGTCTGAAGTTCTGACCGGTTCCGTAGCTAGTGGATAACGAAGAGAGGTAATTCCAATGGCTGGACCCCAGCGCCGCGGAAGCGGTGCCGGTGGCGGCGAGCGACGGGACCGTAAGGACCGGCGGGACGGCGGCCAGCAGGCCGAGAAGACCGCTTATGTCGAGCGTGTCGTCGCGATCAATCGCGTCGCCAAGGTTGTGAAGGGTGGTCGTCGCTTCAGCTTCACCGCGCTGGTCGTGGTGGGCGATGGTGACGGCACCGTCGGTGTCGGCTACGGCAAGGCCAAGGAGGTGCCGGCCGCCATCGCCAAGGGTGTGGAGGAGGCCAAGAAGCACTTCTTCAAGGTCCCCCGTATCCAGGGCACCATCCCGCACCCGATCCAGGGTGAGAAGGCCGCGGGCGTCGTGCTGCTCAAGCCGGCTTCGCCCGGTACCGGCGTGATCGCCGGTGGCCCGGTGCGCGCCGTCCTGGAGTGCGCCGGCATCCACGACGTGCTGTCCAAGAGCCTCGGCTCGGACAACGCGATCAACATCGTGCACGCCACCGTGGCGGCGCTCCAGGGCCTTCAGCGGCCCGAGGAGATCGCGGCCCGCCGTGGCCTGCCGATCGAGGACGTCGCGCCCGCCGCCCTGCTGCGTGCGCGTGCCGGGGTGGGTGCGTAATGGCCCGCCTCAAGGTCACGCAGACCAAGTCCTACATCGGCAGCAAGCAGAACCACCGTGACACCCTGCGTTCGCTCGGCCTGAAGCGGCTGAACGACGTGGTGGTCAAGGAGGACCGTCCGGAGATCCGGGGCATGGTCCAGACCGTCCGCCACCTCGTCACGGTCGAGGAGGTCGACTGACATGGGTGACAGCCCCATCAAGATCCACAACCTCCGTCCGGCCCCGGGCGCCAAGACCGCCAAGACCCGTGTGGGTCGCGGCGAGGCGTCCAAGGGCAAGACGGCCGGTCGTGGCACCAAGGGCACCAAGGCCCGCTACCAGGTGCCGGCACGCTTCGAGGGCGGGCAGATGCCCCTCCACATGAGGCTGCCGAAGCTCAAGGGCTTCAAGAACCCGTTCCGCACCGAGTACCAGGTCGTCAACCTGGACAAGCTCGCTGTCCTCTACCCCGAGGGCGGCGAGGTCACGGTGGCCGATCTGGTCGCCAAGGGTGCGGTGCGCAAGAACCAGCTCGTCAAGGTGCTCGGCACCGGCGAGGTCTCGGTGGCGCTGACGGTGACCGTTGACGCGGTCTCCGGCTCCGCCAAGGAGAAGATCGCCGCCGCCGGCGGTTCCGTGACCGAGCTGGTCTGAGACCGATGCCACATCCGACCGGGGGCGCCCCAGCCAAGGGGCGCCCCCGGTTGGCTCGTTCATGGAACTTTCATGCCCTGACGCGTCGTTCCTAGTGGGCGACGCCGCCGGTAAGGTGGCGCTCGCTGTTATCCTCCGCAAGGCCTTTGCGTTTTCGCGGATGTGACACGCGTCGTCGCCACACCACCAGTCGCAAGCTCAGTCAGAAGCTCTCTTCGAAACCCCCGGACCGTCCTTCCGCCCTGCGCGGGGGGTGCAGGAGGCACCGTGCTCACCGCGTTCGCACGGGCGTTCAGGACGCCCGACCTGCGCAAGAAGCTGTTGTTCACGCTGAGTATCGTGGTGATCTACCGCCTCGGAACGCATATCCCCGTGCCGGGGATCGACTACAGCGTGGTCAACCAGTGCATCAAGGACACGAAGGGCAACAACAGCCTCTTCGGCCTGGTGAACATGTTCAGCGGCGGGGCGCTGCTCCAGCTGACCATCTTCGCGCTGGGGATCATGCCGTACATCACGGCCAGCATCATCCTCCAGCTGCTCACCGTGGTCATTCCGCGGCTCGAGGCGCTGAAGAAGGAAGGCCAGGCGGGCACCGCCAAGATCACCCAGTACACCCGGTACCTGACGGTGGCGCTGGCGATCCTGCAGGGCACCGGCCTGGTGGCCACCGCCCGCTCCGGCAGCCTGTTCTCCACCTGCCAGGCGAACGACCAGATCGTGCCGAACCAGTCGATCTTCACGACCATCACCATGGTGGTCACGATGACGGCCGGCACCGTGGCGATCATGTGGCTGGGCGAGCTGATCACCGACCGCGGCATCGGCAACGGCATGTCGATCCTGATGTTCGTCGGTATCGCCGCCACCTTCCCGAGCTCGCTGTGGGCGATCAAGGTCTCCGGCAAGCTGGCCGGCGGCTGGATCGAGTTCTTCGCGGTGATCGCGGTCGGCCTGGCGATCGTGGGCCTGGTGGTCTTCGTCGAACAGGCGCAACGCCGGATCCCGGTGCAGTACGCGAAGCGGATGATCGGCCGCCGCTCCTACGGCGGCACGTCAACGTACATCCCGCTGAAGGTCAACCAGGCGGGTGTGATCCCGGTCATCTTCGCGTCCTCGCTGCTCTACATCCCGGCGCTGATCGTCCAGTTCTCCGGCTCCACCGCGGGCTGGGCCCAGTGGATCAGCCGCAACATGACCAAGGGCGACCACCCGGTGTACATGGCGGCCTACTTCCTGCTCATCGTCTTCTTCGCGTTCTTCTACGTCGCCATCTCGTTTAACCCCGAGGAAGTGGCGGATAATATGAAGAAGTACGGTGGGTTCATCCCGGGTATCCGGGCAGGCCGGCCCACCGCCGAGTACCTGAGTTACGTGCTGAACCGCATCACGTGGCCGGGCTCGCTGTACCTGGGGCTCATCGCTCTCGTCCCGACGGTCGCCATCGCGATCTTCAACGGCAGCAACGGCAGCTTCCCGCTGGGCGGCACCAGCATCCTGATCATCGTGGGTGTCGGCCTGGAGACCGTGAAGCAGATCGAGAGCCAGCTCCAGCAGCGTAACTACGAAGGGTTCCTCCGCTGATGCGAATCGTCCTGGTCGGGCCGCCCGGCGCCGGCAAGGGGACGCAGGCCGCGTTCCTCGCCAAGAACCTGTCGATTCCGCACATCTCCACGGGCGACCTGTTCCGCGCCAACATCACCAGCGGCACCGACCTGGGCAAGCAGGCCAAGGCGTACATGGACGCCGGAAACCTGGTGCCTGACGAGGTGACCATCGGGATGGCCGAGGACCGGCTGGACCAGGCGGACGCCGCCGAGGGCTTTCTGCTGGACGGATTCCCGCGCAACGAGTTCCAGGCGCGGGCGCTGGACGCGTACCTGACCTCGCACGGCATCGCGCTGGACGGCGTGCTCGACCTCGAGGTCCCCGAGGACGAGGTGGTCAAGCGGATCGCCGGCCGCCGGATCTGCCGCAACAACAGCGCGCACGTCTTCCACATCGACTACAAGCAGCCGAAGACCGAGGGCGTCTGCGACGAGTGCGGCGGCGAGCTGTACCAGCGGGTGGACGACACCGAGGCCACCGTCCGCAACCGCATCGAGGTCTACCACCGCGAGACCGAGCCGATCATCGACTACTACAAGCGGCAGGACCTTGTGGTGACGATCTCGGCGCTCGGCCCGGTGGCGGACGTCACCCGGCGGGCGATGGAAGCGCTGGAGGACCGGCGCGACGAGGACGGCGAAGGCGCCGCGTAGCGCCCCCGAACCGCGCGACAGCACAGTCAGCACGCGCTACGGCCGTGGTGCCCCGACGGGCACCACGGCCGTATCGTTGAACGGATACCCGAAGACACCGAAGACACCGAAGACACCGAAGCCGACGAAAGACAAGGAAGGCGTCAGCCGCATGGTGGAGATCAAGACGCCCGAGCAGATCGCCAAGATGCGCGAGGCCGGCCTGGTCGTCGCGGCGATCCACGAGGCCACCCGCGAGGCGGCGGTGGCCGGCAGCAGCACCAAGGACCTGGACGAGGTCGCCGCCAAGGTGATCGCCGACCACGGCGCCAAGCCGAACTTCCTGGGCTACGGCGGCTTCCCCGGCTCGATCTGCACCTCGGTCAACGACGTGGTGGTGCACGGCATCCCGGACCGGGCCACCGTGCTGAAGGACGGCGACATCATCTCGATCGACGCCGGCGCGATCGTGGACGGCTGGCACGGCGACGCGGCCTTCACCTGCTTCGTCGGCACCGGCCACGCCCCCGAGCTGGTCGAGCTGAGCCGGGTCACCGAGGAGTCCATGTGGGCCGGCATCGCCGCGTTCCGCAAGGGCCACCGGCTTGAGGACATCTCGCAGGCCATCGAGTCGTACATCCGCCGCCAGCCGCGCCCGTCCTCCGGCAAGTACGGCATCGTCGAGGACTACGGCGGCCACGGCATCGGCACCGAGATGCACATGGACCCGCACCTGCTGAACTACGTCACCAAGAAGCGCGGCCGGGGCATCAAGCTGATCCCCGGGGTGTGCCTGGCGATCGAGCCGATGGTGACGCTCGGCACCCCGCGCACGCATGTGATGCCGGACGAGTGGACGGTCCGCACCGACGACGGTTCGTGGGCCGCGCACTGGGAGCACTCGATCGCGCTGACCGACGCGGGGCCGCTGGTGCTCACCGCCCGTGACTGCGGCCGGGCCAAGCTCGCCGAGTACGGCGTGACGGCCGCACCCGACCCGCTGGCCTGAACCGTCCGGCCGATGGCGCGATCGCCGGTGCCGTCGCCGCTTAATGATCTTGAATGACGGGCATACATGCCGGATTCGTCTTTCCGGGTGCCGTGCCGTAGACTGACACGTCGGCTGTCGCGTGTCTTCCGGCATGCCCGCAGCCGACCAAGGTAGCCGATCCCGAAAGCAGGACATGGCCAAAAAGCAAGGCGCCATCGAAATCGAGGGCACCGTGATCGAGTCTCTGCCGAACGCGATGTTCAAGGTGGAGCTGCAGAACGGTCACAAGGTCCTCGCGCACATCAGCGGCAAGATGCGGATGCACTACATCCGTATCCTCCCCGATGACCGGGTCGTGGTGGAGCTGTCTCCCTACGACCTGACGCGCGGACGGATCGTCTACCGCTACAAGTAGATCTCAAGACCCGGAGAACCTGACATCCCATGAAGGTCAAGCCGAGCGTCAAGAAGATCTGCGACAAGTGCAAGGTGATCCGGCGTCACGGCCGGGTCATGGTCATCTGCGACAACCTGCGCCACAAGCAGCGCCAGGGCTGACGTACGCCGACCACCCGCACTCGCAGAACTTCGCGCGACGCGACACACGTGTATACGCAGCACCCGTCCCCTGCTGAAGGGGACGACACCTCCGGCGGAGGCCGGAGACCCGGTTCGTACCACTGCTCCCCGACCGGGAGCGGTCGGCGGGCGGGAACCGGTGCTGTGGAAGACCTCCGAACTCACCAGGAGCCCAGAAAATGGCACGCCTTTCAGGCGTTGACCTCCCGCGCGAGAAGCGCGTCGAGGTCGCACTGACCTACGTCTTCGGCATCGGGCGGACCCGTGCGCAGGAGACCCTGAAGAACACCGGTGTGAACCCCGACACCCGGGTGCGCGACCTCGCCGAGGAAGACCTCGTCAAGATCGCCCGCTGGGTGGACGAGAACTACATGACCGAGGGTGACCTCCGTCGTTCGGTGCAGGCCGACATCCGCCGCAAGGTGGAGATCGGCTGCTACCAGGGTCTGCGTCACCGTCGTGGCCTGCCGGTCCACGGTCAGCGCACCCACACCAACGCCCGCACCCGCAAGGGCCCGCGTCGCGCCATCGCCGGTAAGAAGAAGCCGGGCAAGAAGTAGTCCTGAGCCAGACCCCCAACGGTCTTCGCCGCAGGACCGACCACCTCCACCGGGAGAATTCGACACATGCCTCCTAAGGGCCGTCAGGGCGCAGCCAAGAAGGTGCGCCGCAAGGAAAAGAAGAACGTCGCTCACGGGCACGCCCACATCAAGAGCACGTTCAACAACACCATCGTCTCGATCACCGACCCCGCGGGTAACGTGATCTCCTGGGCCTCCGCCGGTCACGTCGGCTTCAAGGGCTCGCGCAAGTCCACTCCCTTCGCCGCGCAGATGGCCGCCGAGTCGGCCGCCCGTCGCGCGCAGGAGCACGGCATGCGCAAGGTGGACGTCTTCGTGAAGGGCCCCGGCTCCGGCCGGGAGACCGCGATCCGCTCGCTCCAGGCCACCGGCCTGGAGGTCGGCTCGATCCAGGACGTCACCCCGACCCCGCACAACGGCTGCCGCCCGCCGAAGCGCCGCCGCGTCTGACCAGCTGATACAGGAGACACGAAAACATGGCGCGATACACCGGGGCCGACTGCAAGCGTTGCCGTCGGGAGAAGCAGAAGCTCTTCCTCAAGGGAGCTAAGTGCGAGAGCGCGAAGTGCCCGATCGAGATCCGTCCTTACCCCCCGGGTGAGCACGGACGCGGGCGCACCAAGGACAGCGAGTACCTGCTCCAGCTTCGTGAGAAGCAGAAGTGCGCTCGCATCTACGGTGTCCTCGAGAAGCAGTTCGTGAACTACTACAAGGAAGCGAACCAGAAGTCCGGCAAGACCGGTGAGAACCTGCTTCGCATCCTTGAGACCCGCCTCGACAACGTGGTCTACCGGGCCGGCTTCGCCAAGTCCCGCGACCACGCCCGTCAGCTGGTCCGGCACGGACACATCACCGTCAACGGCACCAAGACCGACATCCCGTCGGCCCGCGTCGCCGTGAACGACATCATCGAGGTCCGCGAGCGCTCTCGTAACCTGACTCCGTTCGCGGTGGCGCAGGGCGAGGCCGGCGACAAGACCGTGCCCGCGTGGCTCGAGTCGAACGCCGGCAAGCTGCGGATCCTCGTGCACAGCCTGCCCGAGCGCCAGGTGATCGACACCCAGGTGCAGGAGCAGCTGATCGTCGAGCTCTACTCGAAGTAAGCCCGGGTAGCGGTTCGCGGAACGGGCGGTATGACGGGAAACCGGCGTACCGCCCGTACCCTCGTAGTACAGGGGGCGTCAAATAGCGGGCGCCCACGACTGAAGGAATCACCCCATGCTGATCGCTCAGCGTCCGTCGTTGACCGAAGAGGTCGTTGACGAGTTCCGCTCCCGGTTCGTGATCGAGCCGCTGGAGCCGGGCTTCGGCTACACCCTCGGCAACTCCCTCCGCCGTACCCTCCTGTCCTCCATTCCCGGTGCCGCAGTCACCAGCATCCGGGTGGACGGCGTCCTGCACGAGTTCACCACCGTGCCCGGCGTCAAGGAGGACGTGACCGACGTCATCCTCAACATCAAGCAGCTGGTCGTCTCCTCGGAGCACGACGAGCCGGTCGTGATGTACCTGCGCAAGCAGGGCCCGGGTGCCGTCACCGCCGCCGACATCGCGCCGCCGGCCGGTGTCGAGGTGCACAACCCCGACCTGGTGCTCGCCACGCTGAACGCCAAGGGCAAGCTGGAGATGGAGCTGACCGTCGAGCGCGGTCGCGGCTACGTCTCCGCGGTGCAGAACAAGCAGCAGGGCCAGGAGATCGGCCGGATCCCGGTCGACTCCATCTACAGCCCGGTGCTCAAGGTCACCTACAAGGTCGAGGCGACCCGTGTCGAGCAGCGCACCGACTTCGACAAGCTGATCGTCGACGTCGAGACCAAGCAGGCCATGCGGCCGCGTGACGCCATGGCGTCGGCCGGCAAGACCCTGGTCGAGCTGTTCGGCCTGGCCCGCGAGCTCAACGTCGACGCCGAGGGCATCGACATGGGCCCCTCGCCGACGGACGCGGCCCTGGCCGCGGACCTGGCGCTGCCGATCGAGGAGCTCGAGCTCACGGTCCGCTCGTACAACTGCCTCAAGCGCGAGGGCATCCACTCGGTGGGCGAGCTGGTGGCCCGCTCCGAGGCGGACCTGCTCGACATCCGCAACTTCGGCGCGAAGTCGATCGACGAGGTCAAGGCGAAGCTCGCCGGCATGGGCCTGGCCCTCAAGGACAGCCCCCCCGGATTCGACCCCACGGCCGCGGCCGACGCCTTCGGCGCCGACGACGACGTGGACGCGGGCTTCGTGGAGACCGAGCAGTATTAAACCGAGGACATGCGCCCCGTCAGGGGCGCGAGGAACTGCGCGAGCAACCCGCCACCGGCCGGTGGTCCGGATGCGACCGCAACAGCCCCTTCGGGCCGGTGACGACCCGCGGGTGCGCTGTGGCTGAGCGCGCAGTTCCTCGCGCCCCTGTCGGGGCCACCGGGGCGCAAGCCCCGAAACCATATGCCCGCGCGCAGCCGCTCGCGGGGTCCTGACATCGGTACCTGGTACGGCCGGTGCAGTCAGAAGGAGAAAGATCATGCCGCAGCCCGCCAAGGGTGCCCGTCTGGGCGGCAGCGCCGCGCACGAGAAGCTGCTTCTCGCGAACCTCGCGAAGGCACTCTTCGAGCACGGTCACATCAAGACCACCGAGGCCAAGGCGCGCCGGCTGCGCCCGGTCGCGGAGCGCCTGATCACCAAGGCGAAGAAGGGCGACATGCACAACCGTCGCCAGGTGCTGCAGACCATCACGGACAAGGGCATCGTGCACCAGCTCTTCGCCGAGATCGGCCCGCGCTACGCCGACCGCCCGGGTGGCTACACCCGGATCACCAAGATCGGCCCGCGCCGCGGCGACAACGCGCCGATGGCGATCATCGAGCTGGTCGAGGCGCTGACCGTCGAGCAGACCGCGGTCCGCGAGGCCGAGGCCGCGACCAAGCGCACCGCCAAGGACAAGGCGGGCGACGAGGCCCTGGCCGACGTCAAGAAGGACGACACGAAGGACGCCGCCCCGACCGAGGACGCCGCTCCGGCGGACGCCGAGGCGGACGAGGAGTCCAAGGACGCCTGAGCGTCCTGATGCCCACGGGCGGGCCCGCACCCCTGCGAGGGGGTGCGGGCCCGCCCACGTTCAGATGGTCAGGTGCTCTGTGAAGATGCCGACCAGAATCCGGCCGCCGAGACGCTGATCAGGCAGTGAGAAGTGCACGCGGTTGCGGGTGGGGTGCTGCTTGGCGTGCCATTCACATCGGTACGTCTCCCCGTCGTGCTCGACGTCCCGTTCCTTCATCGCCGCCTCGTTCGCGTGCGTCTTCGGGCCCTCCGGGGAGAGCGTGACGCCATGCCCCCCGAGCGCCGCCTGCACCTGTTTCGGGATGCCCGCGCCTGCCGTCATCGCCGTGGGGAAGTGGTCATTCGTCGCCGCCAGCACCCGGACCACCCATGGGCGCAGATCCCGGTAGTGGCCCTGGAACTTGCCGAAGGAGAGCGAATCGGCCAGCACGAGCGCGGGGAAGGCCGTCGCCGCCAGTGTCCTGAAGCGGGTTTCGTCGACATCCTCGCGGTCGAAGAGCGCTCGCCAGAAATCGGGCAGTTCGCTGCCGTCGCGGAGGAAGAAGACCGTCGCCGTACCGTCGTCCGATTCCACCGGCTGCCAGCCGGAGGATGTGGCCGCGGTGGGGAAGAGGAGGCAGGCGGTAGTGGTGCCCTGGAGGGACCGGCGCAGGGCGTGTCCCGCTGCCGACGGCCACGGATGGTGCGCGCCTGCCACGTGCACGCCATCAGGCGTCAGCTCCGCTTCGTCGTCGTCCCAGAGGCGGCATCGGTCCATGAGCAGGCTCAGGCGCCGTTTGGCATCCGGTGAGGCCGTCTCCGAAGCTGGGCCGCGCTGGTAGAGGAACACATGCAGTGGTTCGCCTGCACGGCACGGGTGCTCGACCCAGGCGGTCCACGCGGCTACCTCGTGCTGGGTCTGCAGGTCCTCCAGCGCGTCGCTGAAGTCGTCGAGCAGGTCCGACAGGGCGGAGCTGGAGTGACCGCTGAAGTCCAGGCTCGTATGGTCGACGACCAGCCGGTACGGCTCACCTGCGGCGCCGGGCACGGGCCAGCCTTCCCAGGTCGTCCTCGATCTGGTCGAAGAAGCCGGACGGCCACGATGACAGGTCGCCCCGGGCGCCAACATCGATGGCCGTCGCCCCCGCCTCCTCGAAGAAGTGGATGACCACATCGGATGGCGGCAGCAGCTCATCGGCGACCGCCGCGAGGCGGACCCCGTTGAGTACATGGTCGCTGTGTGTCTCCACGATCACCTGCACCCCACTGCCAGCCACCCGCGCCAGGAAGCCGCCAAGCCGTGACTGGCCGGCGGGGTGGAGGTGCGCTTCGGGATTCTCTACGATCAGCATGTCTCCGGGGCCGGTCATCAGCCCGGCCACGATGACAGGCAGGGCGTACGACACTCCGAACCCGGTGTTTGCGGGGCGGATGACATCGCCCCCGGGTCCGAGCAGCCGCAGCGCGCTCGCTGCCATTCCGGCGGCCCATTGCGCCTCGATCCGCAGCGGCCGGATGATGTGCGACGCCCAAGCCTCGGTCTGTGTCCGCAGCAGGTTCACCTCGCTGCTGGGAAACATCAGCGGCGCGCGGACGTTGAGTGCCAACCGGGTCACCCGGAGTTCTCTGAGGGCCAGCACCTGGGCGGTGTGCTCCCCGCGGACACCGACGCCGAGGTCGGCGGGCGCCTCGCCGGAGACCTCCAGGATGTCGCGCGGCCCCAGGCGTTCGGCGCCGAGGTAGGTGAAGCCGAAGCCGGTCCGGTCCAGTCCGGGCGGCGCCGCGTCCGGGGCGGCCCGGACGTCCAGGTGCAGGGCGCGCTCGTCGGGGACGCCGAAGCGGTAGTCCCACCGGCGGTCGCCTTCGCGCAGTTCGACGCCGAACTCGGCCGTGGGCGCGTCCGGGTGTAGCAGCTCCTGGGCCTCGCCGAGCGCGAGCCCGTACGGGCCGTTCAGGCGGACGCCGGCCCCCGGCGGCTTCCCCGAGGCCTCCCGGGCGAGCAGGAGGGACTGGACCACGCTGCTCTTGCCCGCCCCGTTGAATCCGGTGAGCACGGTCAGAGGGCGCAGGGCGAGGGCGAGGTCGGAGAAGCATTTGAAGTGCTGCACGCGCAGCGACGTGATCACAGCCCGGCTGCCGCGTCCTCGGCGGCCTTCTCGAAGCGGTAGGCGACCCGCCTGCGGTCGCTGGTCGAGGAGGTGATGGCGTCGAGGTAGTCCAGGTCGAAGGCCATACGCTCGCGAGCTGCCCGCACGATCTCGTTCTTTCGACGGGTGACGTCATCCGCGGTGTACCGCGCCAATGCGATGGACCAGGTCTCGAAGAGTGCGCGATTGATGGGTCTGCGTGACTCGTCGCCGAGCGGCCACTTGCGGAAGGCGTGCTCGCCGAACACTAGTTTCGCGTTGTGCATGGCTCTGCGAAAGTCGACTCGCAAATCGTCCACCCGGGAATCCGAGGCGGACTCGGAATCGTCCAGGATCTGCGTCGTGACCTGGAGAAAGCGATTCATGTCCGGCATGTTCATGTACCCATCCACGCCTTGGAGCCAGAAGGCCGCGAACCGGAGGACGACCTCGCGGTCGTTCATCCTGACGTGGCCGGCGAGTCCGGTCGCTTCATCGAACTCGGGCATCCGCGTCATCACCTTGAGGATCTCCCGGCTGCGGGGCTCGCTCATGGAATGCCTGATCTCCTGCGCGTTGAGCGGGGTGCCGCCGGTGTTGATGCGCAGGAAGATGTCGTACACAGCGTGCGGAGGCGTCGTGGGGTCAATGACATAGACGGTGAGTTGCGCATTGTTCATCCGCCGCTGCCAGGGCGGCGGGAGTTCGGCGAATTTCTTCCCGTTTCCAAATGTCAAGTATTCCATGTTCTCGAGCCTGAACGCGTCCTCGCCGCCGCGAGTGAAATCGTGCAGAGTGGACAGCCGTTGCAAACCGTCCACGACCTTGAACCCGCCGTCCCTGTTCTCGGCGAAGTAGAAAGCCGGCAGAGGGATCTGGAGCAGCACCGACTCCACCAGGCGGGACTTCTGTTCGGGTCTCCACACATAAGCGCGTTGGAAGTCCGGTGCCAGCTCGATCGAACCCTCATCGATCAGGTCGAGGATGTTCCTCAGCGAGAACTGGCTGGTGATTACCCTGATCTGGGGAGATTCCAAGAATTCCGTCGAGTCGGTCTCGTGGTCCTCCGCGGTGACACCTTCCTGCGGATCCTGCTCGACCTCGACATCGGTCCGCAACCCCTCGAAGACATCCTCGATCACCACGGGAGGTTGTGGCTTGGCGGCCTGAGGATCGTCGTTCGTCATGGTCAGATCCTATCGGAGCGGGTGCTGCCCTTCGGCAGGTGAACGGGCCCGTCGGCGGCTCTGGGAGACTGGGCGGATGAGCGAGGAGAACGGCCCCGGTGCCGGGCTGGTGCGGGTGCGGCTCGACCTGTCCTATGACGGGGCCGGGTTCTCCGGGTGGGCCAGGCAGCGGACGCAGCGGACCGTGCAGGGGGAGTTGGAGGCCGCGATCGGGACGGTGCTGCGGCTGGACGACTCCGTGCCCGTCGAGCTGACGGTCGCGGGCCGAACGGACGCCGGCGTGCACGCCCGCGGGCAGGTCGCGCACCTGGACCTGCCGCAGGACGTGTGGGAGGCCGAGGGCGGCAAGCTGCGCCGGCGGCTCGCGGGCCGGCTGCCGTGGGACGTGCGGGTCTGGCAGGTCGCGCCGGCGCCGGCCGGCTTCAACGCCCGGTTCTCGGCGGTCTGGCGGCGGTACGCCTACCGGGTCGGCGACCATCCCGGCGGCGTCGACCCGCTGCTGCGCGGGCACGTGCTGTGGCACGACCGCCCGGTGGACGTGGCCGCCATGAACACCGCTGCCGACCTGCTGCTCGGCGAGCACGACTTCGCCGCGTACTGCAAGAAGCGCGAGGGCGCCACCACCATCCGCACGCTGCTCGACCTGCACTGGGAGCGGACCGCCGACGGCCTCGCCGTCGCCACCGTGCGCGCCGACGCCTTCTGCCACAACATGGTGCGCGCGCTGATCGGCGCGATGATCCTGGTCGGCGACGGGCACCGGCCGGCGGAGTTCCCCGCGGAGGTGCTCGGCGGGCGGGTACGGCACTCCGCCGTCAAGGTGCTGCGCCCGCACGGCCTCACCCTGGAGGAGGTCGGCTACCCGGCAGACGACCAGCTCGCCGCGCGCAATCTCGCCGCGCGCAACAAGCGGACGCTGCCGGGGTGCCTGTAGCGACCGCCCGGCGGTCAGCCGTTCTTGCGGTCGGCCGCCGCCGCGTCCCGGCCGCGCTGGATGATCCGGTCGAAGGCGAAGTCCGACACCTCGTTGGCGGCGGTCTTCGCGACGGTGTCGGACGCGGTGATCGTCTTGTTGGTCTTCAGGCCGGAGATGGCGAAGTACGCGTACCGGCCCGTCTGGTTGGACGTCATCCGGCAGGCGACGGCGTGGCAGAAGTCACGTACGCCGCCGCCGGGCAGCGGGCTCAGGTACTCCGCGACGCGCTTGAGTTTCGCCGCGTGCGCGGTGTCGTCGAACACCGCGATGCCGACGGTCACCGACACGTTGCCCTGCACGTAGGTGGCCCGCACCAGCTTGCGGCAGCCGTTCGCGCTGAGCGCGGAGGCCAGCGCGTCATGCGCGCCGGTGGCGCACTGCGAGGTCAGGGCGGTGTTGCCCTTCAGGTACGTGTGCCCCTTCATCACGAACTGCTTGCCCGGGAAGAGGGAGGCGGCGGTGATCGGCGCGGTGTCCTTCGCGGCGGTGGACAGGTAGTCCAGCGGGTTCGCCGGCGGCGGGGGAGCGACGGAGGAGAACGACGGGGCCGGCGGCAGCTGCTGCTGGGTCGCGGTGCTGCTCGCGCTCGACGAGTCGGCGATCGGCTGGTTGCTGTCGCTCTTGCCGGACATCACGACGGCGGTGGCGACACCGCCGGCGATCACCGCGACGGCCACGATGCCCGCGCTGACCATCAGCACGCGCTTCCGGCGAGCGCCGGACTCCTGCACCTCGGCAAGCGCGCTCCAGTCCGGCGTCCCGGCCTCGCTCCCGAGGCCACCCCGCCCCGCGCTCCCGCCGCCGCCGGCCCGCCGCCCACCCCCGGGCACGGCCCCTTCCCCCCGCACAGCGGGCTTGACGCGCCGGGGCAGCCCCCCGGGCCCGTCAGAAGCGGCCTGCGCGGGCCGCGGCCCGCCGGGGGAGGGGGCGGATTGCTGAGGGGCCCCGGGGCCGGCGCCGGGTGCGCCTTGCTGCCCGAAGGCGGCCGGGGCGCCGGCGGCGCCGGGCTGGTTCTGCTGCGCGGACGGTCCGGTCCCGGGTGCGCCTTGCTGCGCGAAGCCTGCCGGGGCGCCCGCGCCGCCGGATGCTGCCTGCTGTCCGAAGGCCGCCGGGGCGCCGGCTGCGCCGGGCTGGTTCTGCTGCGAGAACTGGCCGGGTGCGGCTTGCTGCGGGGTTCCCGGGGCGCCTTGCTGCGGGAAGCCTGCTGGGGCGGCGCCGGGGTGGGCCTGCTGTTGGGCGAAGCCCCCCGGGGCGTTCTGCTGCGGGAAGGCTGCCGCCGGGGCTCCCTGGTGCGGGGCGGCGCCCGGGGCGCCTTGCTGCGGGTAGTCGCCCTGCTCGTAGGCGGTGGGGCCGGAGGCGGCAGGCGGGCCCTGGGGGGCCTGGTTCGCGGCGCCGGGTATCTGGCCCGGGCCCGCGGTGTGCGGCTGCTGGGGGGCGCCTTGGCCCCCGGCGTGCGGGCCCTGGCCCGCAGGGCCGCCCGCGGGCTGGCCCTGCCAGCCGCCGGGGGCGTTGCCGCCGTCCTGCGGCACCCACGTCTGGCCCGGTCCATCGGGATCCGCCGCGGTGGGCGGCCAGCCCTGGCCGCCGGGGCCGGGGGCGTCGGCGTAACCGCCGCCCGGGGCGCCCTGAACCGCCGCGGGGTCCGCGTAACCGCCGCCCGGGGCGCCCTGAACCGCCGCGGGGTCCGCGTAACCGGCGGCGGGAGACCCGGCGTAGCCCGCCTCGGCGCCTGGCGTCGTCGGAGACCACTGGGTCTGCTCGGCGCCCTCCGACGCGGCGCCGGTGATCGCGCGGTGGCCCTGGTCGAGGGCCGGTGCCGTCGGGGTCGGCGACCACGGCTCGGGGGACGGCCCGGGGCCGTAACCCGCCGCCGCGTCGGCCTGCGGCGACCACGCCGGGCCCGAGGACGGCGCCTGCGGCCCGGGCTGCGGTTCCGGCTGGCGGAACTGGTCGCGCGGGTCTTCTGCCTGGTGAGCGTCCTGTGGCGGACGCGCCTCGTACGCCTGCTGCGTCCGGGAGGGGATCACGCGTCCCTCCAGGACCTCGCGCCCGCCGTCGGGGGCGTTCCTGCGCGGTTCCTGCGGTGGCTGCTGCCCGGACCCATCAGTCATGTCGCGCATCATATTGCCGGTCCGGCCGCACACGTATTCCAGGAAAACAAGTTGGGGCGAATCGAGTCGCCCGGGAGAATTCAAGCCATGGGACATGTCGAAGCAGCGCACATCGAGTACTACCTGCCGGACGGGCGGGCGCTGCTCGGCGACGTCTCGTTCCGGGTGGGCGACGGCGCCGCCGTGGCCCTGGTCGGCCCCAACGGCGCCGGCAAGACCACCTTGCTGCGCCTGATCTCCGGCGAGCTCAAACCGCACGGCGGCGGCGTCACCCTCAGCGGCGGCCTCGGCGTGATGCGGCAGTTCGTCGGCAGCGTCCGCGACGACCGCACCGTACGCGACCTGCTGGTCTCCGTCGCGCACCCGCGGATCCAGGCCGCCGCGAATGCGGTCGACGCGGCCGAGCTCGCGATGATCGCGCAGGACGACGAACCGGCCCAGATGGCGTACGCCCACGCCCTCAGCGAGTGGGCCGAGGCCCGCGGCTACGAGGCGGAGACCCTCTGGGACATGTGCACGATGGCCGCGCTCGGCGTGCCCTACGAGCGGGCGCAGTGGCGCGAGGTCAAGACGCTGTCCGGCGGCGAGCAGAAGCGGCTGGTGCTCGAAGCGCTGCTGCGCGGCCCCGACGAGGTGCTGCTGCTCGACGAGCCGGACAACTATCTGGACGTCCCCGGCAAGCGCTGGCTCGAGGAGCAGCTCGCGCTGACCAAGAAGACCGTGCTGTTCGTCAGCCACGACCGCGAACTGCTCTCCCGCAGCGCGGAGAAGATCGTCAGCCTGGAGACCGGTCCGGCCGGATCCACGGCCTGGGTGCACGGCGGCGGCTTCGACACCTTCCACGCGGCACGCAAGGAGCGCTTCGCCCGCTTCGAGGAGCTGCGCCGCCGCTGGGAGGAGGAGCACACCAAGCTCAAGGCGATGGTGCTGCGGCTGCGCCAGCAGGCGGCCAACAGCCCGGACATGGCCTCCCGCTACCACGCGGCGCAGACCCGGCTGAAGCGGTTCGAGGACGCGGGCGCGCCCGAGGAGCCGCCGCGCGAGCAGGACATCAGGATGCGGCTGGTCGGCGGCCGTACCGGGGTGCGCGCGGTGACCTGCGAGCAGCTGGAGCTGACCGGCCTGATGCAGCCGTTCGACCTGGAGGTCTTCTACGGCGAGCGGGTCGCGGTGCTCGGCTC
This sequence comes from Streptomyces sp. CA-111067, assembly GCF_050956065.1. Lineage (NCBI taxonomy): Bacteria > Bacillati > Actinomycetota > Actinomycetes > Kitasatosporales > Streptomycetaceae > Streptomyces > Streptomyces sp. CA-111067. Next base: position 5,596,519 of record NZ_CP192103.1, read on the forward strand.
CAACGGCTCGGGCAAGTCGCACTTCCTGCGGCTGCTCGCGGGCGACACCTCGGTGGCGCACACCGGCACGTACCGGCTCGGCGCCCGGGTGGTGCCCGGGCACTTCGCGCAGACGCACGCGCACCCCGAGCTCATGGGCCGGACCCTGGTGGACATCCTGTGGACCGAGCACTCGCGGGACCGCGGCCGGGCGATGTCGGTGCTGCGCCGCTACGAGCTGGAACGGCAGGGCGACCAGTCGTTCGACAAGCTGTCCGGCGGGCAGCAGGCGCGGTTCCAGATCCTGCTGATGGAGCTGGAGGGCACCACCGCGCTACTGCTCGACGAGCCGACCGACAACCTGGACCTGGAGAGCGCGGAGGCGTTGCAGGAGGGCCTGGAGTCGTACGACGGCACGGTGCTCGCGGTCACCCACGACCGCTGGTTCGCCCGCAGCTTCGACCGCTACCTGGTCTTCGGCTCGGACGGCGTCGTCCGCGAGACCCCGGAGCCGGTCTGGGACGAGCGCCGGGTCCAGCGCCCCCGCTGACAGGGTCGGGCGCCGCTGACGCGTTTTGACCCGTCGGGGGGCGCACGGGTATTCTCATGGTTCGTTATGCGTATTGGCTTGCTCTATCTCACGTGAGGGGCCCTTACGCCGGTCCACCGGGCCGATGACCAGCGGCGGGCAGACGGGTTGCGTCCCCGGCTGCCGCCAAGGCTGTCGATCGTTCGGGTGGCCTTGTACAGGACCCGTCCCCTGTGCCCTCACGGGTCCGGGGCGACCCCATCACTGAAGAAGCGAAGGCTACGACCGTGCGTACGTACAGCCCCAAGCCCGGCGATGTCACCCGCCAGTGGCACGTCATCGACGCGCAGGACGTTGTCCTGGGCAGGCTGGCCAGCCAGGCCGCCAATCTCCTGCGGGGCAAGCACAAGCCCATCTACGCGCCGCACGTTGACACCGGTGACTTCGTCATCATCATCAACGCCGACAAGGTGCACCTTTCCGGCAACAAGAAGACCCAGAAGCTGGCCTACCGGCACTCCGGCTACCCCGGCGGTCTGCGCTCCGTGCGCTACGACGAGCTGCTCGCCAAGAACCCGGAGAAGGCCATCGAGAAGGCCATCAAGGGCATGATCCCCAAGAACAGCCTGGGCCGTCAGATGATCTCCAAGCTCAAGGTCTACTCGGGCGACCAGCACCCGCACGCTGCCCAGCAGCCGGTGCCGTTCGAGATCACCCAGGTCGCGCAGTAGTCCCGGCCACCAGCTACCAGAAAGAATCTGAGGAGAATCGTGGCTGAGACCACTGCCGAGACCCCCGTCGAGGCCGAAGAGACCTACGACGAGGTCACCACTTTCGAGTCGGACGCCGTCGAGTCGGAGTTCACCTCCGAGTCCATGGCCTCCCGCTTCGGCGACCCGCAGCCGGCCGCCGGCACCGGCCGCCGCAAGCAGTCCATCGCCCGGGTCCGGATCGTTCCGGGCAGCGGAAAGTGGAAGATCAACGGCCGCACCCTTGAGGGCTACTTCCCCAACAAGGTGCACCAGCAGGAAGTCAACGAGCCCTTCAAGGTGCTCGAACTGGACAACCGGTACGACGTCGTGGCCCGCATCAGCGGTGGCGGCATCTCCGGCCAGGCCGGTGCGCTGCGCCTGGGCGTCGCCCGCGCGCTCAACGAGGCCGACGTGGACAACAACCGCGCCGCGCTGAAGAAGGCGGGCTTCCTGCGCCGCGACGACCGCGCGGTCGAGCGCAAGAAGGCCGGTCTGAAGAAGGCCCGCAAGGCGCCGCAGTTCAGCAAGCGCTAAGTCGCCTCCGGCGCGGGAACCCATGCCGCGTCGGGCGCATCGAACGCCTCGGAGGCAGTCTTTGCCTCCGAGGCGTTCGCATTACTCGGAATCGGCGTAAATGTGTGTTGATGTGATTCCGAGCGCCACCGGCACAGCGGATGTCGCGGGTCGGGACGGCCGCACGACCGCCGCACGGAACATCGGAGGAAACACTGTGGGACGACTCTTCGGCACCGACGGGGTGCGTGGCATGGCCAATGCCGACCTGACCGCCGAGCTGGCGCTCGGCCTGTCGGTCGCCGCGGCGCATGTCCTCGCCGAAGCAGGCAGTTTCGCGGGGCACCGTCCGGTGGCCGTGGTGGGCCGGGACCCGCGGGCCTCCGGCGAGTTCCTGGAGGCGGCCGTCGTGGCCGGCCTGGCCAGCGCGGGCGTGGACGTCCTGCGCGTCGGTGTGCTGCCCACCCCGGCGGTGGCGTATCTCACCGGCGCGCTGGGCGCCGACTTCGGCGTGATGCTCTCGGCCAGCCACAACGCGATGCCGGACAACGGGGTCAAGTTCCTGGCCCGCGGCGGCCACAAGCTGGACGACGTGCTGGAGGACCGGATCGAGTCGGTCTACGCCGAGCACCGCACCGGCGCCCCCTGGAACCGTCCGACCGGCGGCGGCGTGGGCCGCGTCAAGGACTACGACCAGGGCTTCGACCAGTACGTGGCGCACCTGATCGGCGTCCTGCCCAACCGGCTCGACGGCCTGAAGATCGTGCTGGACGAGGCGCACGGCGCGGCCTCCTGGGTGTCGCCCGAGGCGTTCTCCCGGGCCGGCGCCGAGGTCGTCACGATCGGCGCCCAGCCCGACGGGCTGAACATCAACGACGGCTGCGGCTCCACGCACCTGGACCTGCTCAAGGCCGCCGTGGTCGAGCACGGCGCGCACTTCGGCATCGCGCACGACGGCGACGCCGACCGCTGCCTGGCCATCGACGCGACCGGCGAGGAGGTGGACGGCGACCAGATCCTGTCCATCCTGGCGCTCGCGCTGCGCGACCGCGGGGCGCTGCGGGAGAACACCGTCGTCGCCACCGTGATGTCCAACCTCGGCTTCAAGCTGGCGATGGAACGCGAGGGCATCACCTTCGTGGAGACCGCGGTCGGCGACCGGTACGTGCTTGAGGCGATGAAGGAGCACGGCTACGCGCTCGGCGGCGAGCAGTCCGGGCACGTCATCGTGCTCGACCACGCCACCACCGGCGACGGCACCCTGACCGGCCTGCTGGTCGCCGCCCGGGTCGCCGAGACCGGCCGCTCGCTGGCCGAACTGGCCTCCGTGATGAATCGGCTGCCCCAGGTGCTCGTCAACGTGCCCGACGTGGACAAGAGCCGGGTGGACTCCACCCCCGAGCTGCTGGCCGCCGTCGCCGAGGCCGAGGCCGAACTCGGCGGCACCGGACGGGTGCTGCTGCGCCCGTCGGGCACCGAGCCGCTGGTGCGGGTCATGGTGGAGGCCGCCGACATCGACCACGCGCGGGCGGTCGCCGCCCGGCTCGCCGACGTCGTCAAATCGACCCTCGGCTGAACCACGGCCCCCGGGGTGGTCCCTTGCGCCGCCCCCCGGCCTGCGGGCCACCCGCCGTGCCCTTGCGCGTCCGCTGCCTCGCCCAGAGCTGCTTCTGGGCGAGCAGCGTGAGGGTGCCGGCCAGCGCGATGCCGGCCAGGTTCACCACCAGCTGCACGGCCGAGCCCGACGCCTCGTGCCAGTTGGCGTAGGAGATCGCCAGCGCTGCGTTCGCGGCGGCCGGCACCGTCGTCACCGAGATCGCCACGCCCACCAGCGCGCCGGACTTGGCGGAGGTGAGCGAGAGTATGCCGGCGATCCCGGCCAGCATCGCCACCACCAGCGAGTCCCAGGACGGCTGCCAGATGAACTCCGTCGCCGGGTGCGGCGACTCGAACTGGGACCTGCTGAAGAGCCCGAACAGGTCGAGCAGCGCACTGAACGCGCCGGTCAGCAGCGTGGCGATCAGGAAGCCGACCGTCACCGCGACGACCGAGCGGCGGGCCAGCGGCAGGTCGCGGCGCACCAGGCCGGTACAGAAGCCGGCCAGCGGGCCGAACTCGGGGCCGACCACCATCGCGCCGACGATCAGGATCGAGCTGTCCAGCATCACGCCGAAGGCGGCGAGCATGGTGGCGACGGTCAGGAACGCCAGAAAGGTGACCGTGAGGGTGGACTCCTCGTGGGTCTCCTCGACCAGCGATTCCCAGACCACCGCGTCTGCGCCCTCGCCGGGCGCGTCCTCCTCGGCCTGGTCCGCGCTCCGCGACAGCGACACGTCGATCGACTCCACGGCGATCGACCCGGTCTTGTCGATACCCAGCTTGCGCAGTTCCACCAGCAGCGGATCGGCCGCCTCGCGGGCCACGTCACACGTCATCAGGTCGCCCGGCGGGTCGAGCGCGGCGCCGCGCAGCACCGTCAGATGGGTGGCGCCGACCGTTTTGGTGATCAGCGCGGCGACGTCGTCGGAGCGGTCGGGCGGCACGATCAGGCGCAGGTGGAGCACGGACGGTTCCCCCGGTGGTGAAGGCGGTCTTCGGGTGCGGTCTTCGGGTGTGGTCGTGAGGGTCAGAGCTTGCGCAGCGAGAGGCGCTGCACCTTGTGCTGCGGGCCCTTGCGCAGGACGAGCGTGGCCCGGCCGCGGGTCGGGAGCACATTCTGCTCCAGGTTCGGCAGATTGACGGTGCGCCACATCAGCCGGGCGTAGTCCAGCGCCTCCTCCTCCGGGACCTGGGTGTACTTGCGGAAGTACGAGGACGGGTCCTGGAACGCGGTCTCGCGCAGCTTGCGGAACCGGCCGAGGTACCACTGCTCGATGTCCTCGGTGCGGGCGTCCACGTACACGCTGAAGTCGAAGTAGTCGGCGAGCGCGACGCGGGTGCGGCCGTCGCCGCCGGGCAGCGCGGGCTGGAGTACGTTCAGCCCCTCCACGATCAGGATGTCCGGGCGGCGTACGGTCAGCCGCCGGTCCGGCACGATGTCGTAGACCAGGTGCGAGTACACCGGCGCGGTGACCTCGGCGCTGCCCGCCTTGACGTCCGACACGAACCGGGTGAGGGCGCGGCGGTCGTAGGACTCCGGGAACCCCTTGCGGGACATCAGCCCGCGCTTTTCCAGCTCCGCGTTGGGCAGCAGGAACCCGTCGGTGGTGACCAGCTCGACCCGCGGGTGCTCCGGCCACCGCGCGAGCAGCGCCTGCAGCAGCCGCGCGGTGGTGGACTTCCCGACCGCCACGCTCCCCGCCACCCCGATCACGAACGGCGTGCCCGGCTGCGCGCCCTCCCCGAGAAACGTGTTGAGCGCGCCGCGCAGGCCGCTGTGCGCGGCGATGTAGAGGTTGAGCAGCCGGGACAGCGGCAGGTAGACGTCCACGACCTCGTCCAGATCGATGACGTCGCCGAGCCCGCGCAGCTTTTCCACTTCGTCGGCGGTGAGGGGGAGGGGTGTCCGCTCGCGGAGGGCGCTCCACTGGTCGCGGGTGAGATCGACGTAGGGGCTGTTGGCCGTGGCGGCGGTCATGGGCACGGGCCCATTGTGTCGCCGGGGAGGGAGGGGCGGCGCGGCGGGTGTGCTCGGGCCGGCCGGGGCGGGTGCGGCGGGGTGTGGTCGGCCGGGCGGGCCGGGTGCGGCGGGGGCGGGCTCTAGGCTGGGCGGCATGGTGCGATACGCGGGCGCGGCGGTGACAGCAGAATGATCGTCGGAGTCGGCATCGACGTGGCCGAGATCGCCCGCTTCGCCGAGGCCCTGGCCCGCACCCCCGGCATGGCCGAACGCCTCTTCACCCCGTCCGAACTGACCCTCCCCGACGGCGCCCCCCGCGGCACCGCCTCCCTGGCGGCCCGCTTCGCGGCGAAAGAGGCCCTGGCGAAGTCGCTGGGCGCTCCCCCCGGCCTCCACTGGCTCGACGCGGAGATCACGACGTCCTCCTCGGGGCGTCCCCACCTCACCGTCCAGGGCACGGTGGCCGCGCGTGCGACGGAGCTCGGCGTTCGGTCGTGGCACGTGTCGCTGAGCCACGACGCGGGGATCGCGTCCGCGGTGGTGATCGCGGAGGCGTAGCCTCCGGCTCGGCAGCGGGTGCCCTCCGGGCGGGATGGTCGGGGTCGTCCCGGGATCCACCGGGCGGTGGGTGGCTTGTCGCGCAGTTCCCCGCGCCCCTTTGGGGCCCTCCGGGCGGGGTGGTTGCGGCCGTCCCCGGATCTTCCGGCCGGTGGGTGGCTTGTCGCGCAGTTCCCCGCGCCCCTGACGGGCGCCCTTGCAACGCCAGAGGTGAGCGGAGCGCTTTTAAAGGGGCGCGGGGAACTGCGCCACCAGCCACAGCGGACCCGCACCCGACCCACCGGCCGCGCGGGGCACGCGCGGGGTCCGGGCCACCGGGCTGGTGGGGGCCGCGGGGGAGCGTTCGGCGGGCGGGGGTGGGGGGAACGGGGGTACGTTCGGGGTTCGGGTGTGGCGGGAGGAGACGCGGATGCGGGTTGCGCACAGGGTTGACGTCGTGCGAGCGGCCGAAGCCGCGCTCATCTCCCGCAGCCCCGACGGCGCGCTGATGCGCCGGGCAGCCGCCGGCCTCGCGGCCGTGTGCGCCGACGTGCTCGGCGGCAACGGGCAACGCCTCTACGGCGCCCGCGTCGTCGTCCTCACCGGAAGCGGCGACAACGGCGGCGACGCCCTCTACGCCGCCGCCCGCCTCGCCCGCCGCGGCGCCGCCGCCACCGCCGTGCTGCTCAACCCCGACCGCGCGCACGCCGCCGCCCTCGCCGACCTCCGCGCGGCCGGCGGCCGCACCGCCACCCCCGAGGAGGGCCCCGCCCTCCTCGCCCGCGCCGACCTCGTCCTCGACGGCATCATCGGCATCGGCGGCAAAGGCGGCCTCCGCCCGGACGCCGTCCCGCTGGCCGCCGCGGCCCGGGACTCCCGCGCCGCGGTGATCGCCGTCGACCTCCCCAGCGGCGTGGACGCCGACACCGGCGAGGTCACCGGCGACGCCGTGCACGCCGACGTGACCGTCACCTTCGGCACGTACAAGCCCGGCCTGCTGATCGACCCCGCCGCCTCCCTCGTCGGCGTCCCCCGGCTGATCGACATCGGCCTGGCCGCCGACCTCGGCCTGCCCGAACTGGAAGCGCTCCAGCACGCCGACGTCGCCGCCCTGCTGCCCGGCCCGAGCGGCGAGAGCGACAAGTACCGCCGCGGGGTGGTCGGCGTCGTGGCCGGCTCCGAGCAGTACCCGGGGGCGGCCGTGCTGGCCGTGTCGGGCGCGCTGCGCGGCGGCGCCGGGGCCGTACGGTACGTGGGCCGCGGCGGCGGCGCCGTCCTGGCCAGGCACCCCGAGACGCTGGTCTCGACGGGCTCCCCGGCCGACGCCGGCCGGGTCCAGGCGTGGGTGGTCGGGCCCGGCCTCGGCGACTCGGCCGAGGCGCGCTCCGCGGTCGCGCAGGTGCTGGAGTCGGACGTGCCCGTCCTCGTCGACGCGGACGGCCTGCGGCTGCTCACGCCCGAGGCCGTACGGGGCCGGTCCGCGCCGACCGTGCTGACCCCGCACGCCGGGGAGGCGGCCGCGCTGCTCGGCCGGGCCCGCGAGGACGTGGAGGCGCGCAGGCTCGCGGCGGTGCGCGAGCTCGCCGAGACGTTCGGCGCGACGGTGCTGCTCAAGGGGTCCACGACGCTGATCGACGCTCCCGGTCAGGGCGCCGTGCGCGTGAACCCCACGGGAACGGCGTGGCTGGCCACCGCGGGCAGCGGCGACGTCCTGTCCGGCCTGACGGGCTCCCTGCTGGCCACCGGCCTCGCCCCGCGCGACGCGGCCTCCGTGGCCGCCTACCTCCACGGCCTCGCGGCCCGCCACGCGGCGGGGCACCCGGGGGCGCCGATCGCGGCCTTCGACGTCGCCGAGGCGGTCCCGTCCGCCTGGCGCGGCGTTCACGCCTGAGCTTGCGGCTCGCACACCAAGACCACCCACCGGCCGGCGGGTCCCGACCACGACCGGCCCTACTCCGGCCGGTGGGCCAGGTGCGGACCCGCTGTGGCTGGTGGCGCAGTTCCCCGCGCCCCTTTAAAAGCGCTCCGCTCGCCCCAAGCGCCCACGCGGCGGCAGCCGCAGATCAGAGGCAGCCCCGCGCCCGTAAAAGCGCTCCGCTCGCGCCCGGCGTTGCAAGGGCGCCCCGAAGGGGCGCGGGGAACTGCGCGCTCAACCGACCACCGGCCGGTGGATCCCGGGATGACCGCAACCACCCCGCCCGGTGGGGCCCCGGGAGGACCGCACAGCCGGGGAACTATGGGCGCGGCGCCGCGTCGCGCAGGCTGCGCAGGGAGGACGTGAACGCTCCCACCTGCCTGCCCAGGGCGGCGAAAAAAACCGCGTCGCAGGACTCCACCGCCGTCACCGCGCGGTCGGCCAGCGCGCGGCCCTCTTCCGTGAGGGTCAGAGCGCGGGCGCGGGCGTCCGTGGGGTGGGGGAGCCGGTGCAGGAGTGCGCGGGATTCCAGCGCGCGCAACACCTGGGACGTCATCATCGCGTCGGTCGCCGCGTGATCGGCCAGCTGCCGCTGGGTGACCGGGCCGTCGGCCTGGAGCCAGCTCAGGGACGCGAGGAGCACGAACTGCACGTGGGTGAGCCCGTACGGCTTGAGTGCGGCCCGCTGCGCCGCCTGCCAGCGGTTGGTGACCTGCCACAGCAGCAACCCGGGGCTCTCCTCCGCCGATCCGAACCCGGTCGCGAGCCGCTCGCTCAACGGAACGCCCCCGCCCCCATCGCCGCGCCGATCAGCCGCAGGTCGTGCTCGGTGAGCGGCAGCAGGCCCCGGCGCAGCTGGTAGCCCCAGTTCGGGCCGGCGGTCAGGTCGAGCGCGCCGCCGAAGTCGGCGACGGGCACGTCCACGGCGCCGGGCGCGTACTCCACCCGCCGCCGCCACGGTGTGAAGTCGCCCTCGTCGGCCTGCCAGATCTCCTCGTCCGACACCTCGCCGATCGCGGTGAACGCCTGGATCGACTCGCCGTCGTGCAGGCTGGTGCGCGGCGAGTAGTAGACCAGCCAGTCGCCCTGGCTGAGCCGGGCCAGGCCGGGCCGCTTGCCGTGGCCGAGCTGGGCGATGCCCAGGCTGACCGCACGCCGTACGTGGTCGCGGGAGACGACGCCGAGCCAGCCGGTCATGCCGCCGCCACCTCGCCGCCCGCGCGGGGCCCGGCGCCCTTCGCCTCGGCCGCCGCCGCCAGCCGGGCCAGGTCCTCCCCGACGCTCGCCTTGATGCCCTTGCCGAGCGCGAGGTTCCACAGCCGGGCCAGCGGACCGGACAGGGTGATGGTGACGGCCACCCGGGTGGCGCCGTCCGGCGTGCGGTCCACCAGGTGACGGAAGGTCAGCCGCGCGCAGAGCAGCTTGGAGACGTCGGTGAACTCCCGTTCCGGGACGAGCCCGGTGACCTCGAAGGCCACCTTGGGGCCGCCTCTGGGTTTGAGCTGTCCGGTCGCGCCGAGCGTGAACGGGCCGTCCAGGCGCACCCATTCGGTGTCGGTGTTCCACTCCGGCCAGGTCGCCATGTCCGCCCAGCGGGCGAAGAAGGCGGCGGGCTCGGCGGGGGAGGTGATCTGGGCTTCAGCGAGTGTCATCATGTATTTAGTATGCGCGCATAGTAAATGACCGTCAAGGGGGAGTGGGCACCCGGCGCGGCGCGCCCCCCTTCCGGCGAACCGGGTGAACTCCCGCTCCGGCGCGCGGCCGTGGCCCCGGCACGGGATAAGGCTCATCTCATGGTGATCACACAATCCCCGACGAGCGCGCGTACGGGCACGAGTACGCGTACGAGCACGGGCCTGAGCACGAGCACGAGCACGGGCCTGAGCACGGGCACCGACGCGCGTCCGCCCCGGACGCCGAGCCGGTTCCGCCGCCGACGCCTCGCCTCCGTCCTCTTCACGCTCGCCGCCCTCTGCGCGGCCCCGGCTGCCCCCGCCCTGGCGGCGCAGCCGGCGAAGGCAGCCGGCCGCCCCTGCCCCGTCCGCACCGGCCGGGTCGCCTGCGTGGACCTGACCCACCAGACGATGTGGGTCCAGCAGGGCAGGAACGCGCACCGCGTCTTCGGCAAGGTGCACATCCGCAGCGGCCGCAAGGGCTACCGCACCCGCACCGGCTGGTTCAAGGTCTACTGGCGGCACATCAACCACGTCTCGACGATCTACGGCTCGCCGATGCCCTACAGCCAGTTCTTCTCCGGCGGCCAGGCGTTCCACGCGATCTCCGGCAGCGTCTACTCGCGGCCCGGCTCGTACGGCTGCGTCAACCTCACCAGGGCGGACGCCAAGCGGCTGTGGAGCGTGCTGCACAAGGGCGACGCCGTCTACGTCTGGGGCCGCAAGCCCGGCACGTGACCGGGCAGGTCCCCCGGGACCCGGTCCCGCCTGCGACACTTGCCGCTATGAACGGGCAGGCCACAGCGCGCGAGAGGGCGAACGGCAGGACGGTGGACGGCACGGCGATGGGTGGCAGGGCGATGGGCGCGGCGACGGCTGATGGTGTGACGGCGAACGGTGTGACGGCGGCGGGCAGCGGGGCGGCGGGTCCCGACGCGGGCGCGGCCGTCCCCGCCCCCGTGCACGCCCGCGCGCTGATCGACCTCGACGCGCTCCGGTCCAACGTGGCGGCGCTCCGCGCGAAGGCCCCGGGCGCCGCGTTCATGGCCGTCGTCAAGGCGGACGCGTACGGGCACGGCATGATCCCCTGCGCGCGGGCCGCGCTCGAAGCGGGCGCCACCTGGCTGGGCGTGGCCACGCCCGAGGAGGCGCTGGCGCTGCGGGCGGCCGGGGTCGGCGGCCGGGTGCTGTGCTGGCTGCTCACGCCCGGCGCGCCCTGGGCCGCGTGCATCGCGGCGGACGTCGAGGTCACGCTCAGCTCGATGTGGGCGCTGCGCGAGGTCAGCGCGGCGGCGAAGGCGGCCGGGCGCACCGCGGCCGTGCAGCTCAAGATCGACGCCGGGCTCGGGCGGAACGGGGCGCAGCCCGCCGACTGGCCCGAGCTCACCGCGGCGGCGCGCGAGGCCGAGCGGGCCGGGCTGATCCGGGTCACCGGCGTATGGGCGCACTTCTCCTGCGCGGACGAGCCCGGCCACCCCTCGATCGCCCGCGAGCTCGACGTCTTCCGCACCGCGCTCGCCCAGGCCGCCGAGGCCGGCCTCGACCCCGAGGTGCGGCACATCGCGAACTCGCCCGGGACGCTGACGCTGCCGTCCGCGCACTTCGACCTGGTGCGGCCGGGGGTCGCGATGTACGGGATCTCGCCGGTGCCGCAGGTCGGCGGCCCGGCGGATTTCGGGCTCCGCCCGGTGATGACGCTCAGCGCCCGGCTGGCCTCGGTCAAACGCGTGCCGGCCGGCCACGGCGTCAGCTACGGGCACCAGTACGTCACGCCGGCGGAAACCACGCTTGCGCTGGTGCCGCTGGGGTACGCAGACGGTGTACCGAGGCACGCGTCCAGCGCGGGGCCGGTGCTGGTGGCCGGGAAGTGGCGGACGGTGGCGGGACGGGTGGCGATGGACCAGTTCGTGGTGGACCTCGACGGGGATCTGCCGTCTCCCGGCGACGAGGCGATCCTGTTCGGCCCCGGTGACCGGGGCGAGCCCTCCGCCGAGGACTGGGCCCGCGCGTGCGGGACGATCGCCTACGAGATCATCACCCGCATCGGCCCCCGCGTCCCCCGTCTTTACGTCGGCACGCGCTCATGACCCGGCTTCCCCGTCCCGCGCCCGTCCCCGCCGCGGAGCTGCCCCGGCTTCGCCAGGGGCGCGGGTCGTTTGCGGGGCTGCCCCGGCTTCGCCAGGGGCGCGGGGAACTGCGCGACCAGCCCTCACCGGGCGGTAGGTCCGGCAACGACGGGAACCGTCCCATCGGGGCGGTGACGTGACGTGGGGGAAAACGTGAAGTGGGAGCGGGCCGGTCTCGTCGGCGCGGCCATCGGGGTGGTCGCGGCCGGGGCCGCCGCCGGGGTGGCGATCGAGCGGGTGACCGTCGGGCGGGGGATGCGGCGGCGGGCGCAGCTCGCGCTGGACGCCGGCGGGCCGTACGGAACGCTCCGCGGGGAACCGGGCACCGTGGCCGCCGAGGACGGCACCGAGCTGTACTACGAGGTCGAGGACGTCCCCCCGGCGGTCCAGGACCCGCCGCGCCGCGGCTGGCTGCGCCGCCGGGCCGGCCAGGAGAGCGCGGCCCGGCCGCTGACCGTCGTGTTCTCGCACGGCTACTGCCTCAACCAGGACTCCTGGCACTTCCAGCGCGCCGCCCTGCGCGACACCGTCCGCGCGGTCTACTGGGACCAGCGCAGCCACGGCCGCAGCGAACGCGGCCGTGACCAGCGCGCCGGCGAACCCGGAAGCATCGACCAGCTCGGCCGGGACCTGAAGGCCGTCCTGGACGCGGCCGTCCCCGAGGGCCCCGTCGTGCTGGTCGGCCACTCCATGGGCGGCATGACGGTGATGGCCTTCGCCGACCAGTTCCCCGAGTACGTGGCCGAGCGGGTGGCCGGCGTCGCCTTCCTGTCCACCTCCGCGGGCAAGCTCGCCGCCGTCACGCTGGGCCTGCCGGCCGCCGGCGCCCGCGCCTTCCGGGCCGTGGCGCCCGGCCTGCTGCGGATACTGGGCAGCCAGGCCGAACTGGTGGAGCGCGGCCGGCGCGCCACCGCCGACCTGTTCGCCGGGATCATCAAGCGCTACTCGTTCGGCTCCGAGCCCGACCCCGCGGTCGGCCGGTTCGCCGAGCGGCTGATCGAGTCCACCCCGATCGACGTGGTCGCCGAGTTCTACCCGGCCTTCACCGAGCACGAGAAGGGCGAGGCGCTGGCCGTGCTGACCGGCCGCCCCGGCCTCGTGCTGGCCGGCGACAAGGACCTGCTCACGCCCAGCGGCCACAGCACGGACATCGCCGAGAAGCTGCCGGACGCCGAGCTGATCATCGTCGAGGGCGCCGGGCACCTGGTGATAATGGAGCGGCCCGAGCTGGTCAACGCCGCCCTCGCCGTGCTGATCGAGCAGGCCGCGGACGCGGTGAGCGCGCCCGTTCCCGAGGGACTCCGGGAACTGGCGACGGCCGGCGACGCGTAGCATTCGCGGTCATGGGCACATCGCACGACCCGCTCCCCGCGGGCACCGGGGAGCACGCTCCCGCCGTCCACCTCACCGTCCGCACCGCCGAACTGATGCGCGAACTGGGCCGCAGACTCGCCGCCCTGCTCGGCCCCGGCGACCTGGTGCTGCTGAGCGGCGAGCTGGGCGCGGGCAAGACCACGCTGACCCGCGGCCTCGGCGAGGGCCTGGGGGTGCGCGGCGCCGTCACCTCGCCGACCTTCGTCATCGCCCGCGTCCACCCGTCGCTGACCGGCGGCCCGGCCCTGGTGCACGTGGACGCGTACCGGCTGGGCGGCGGGCTGGACGAGATGGAGGACCTGGACCTGGACGTCTCGCTGCCGGAGTCGGTGGTGGTCGTGGAGTGGGGCGAGGGCAAGGTCGAGGAGCTGTCGGAGGCCCGGCTCCAGGTGGTGATCGCCCGCTCGCCGTACGAGAAGGACGGCGGTCCGGACGCCGACGACGTCCGCGAGGTGACCGTCACCGGGGTCGGCCCGCGCTGGGCGGCGGAGGATCTCAGCGGCCTGGCGGTCTAGCGGCGGCCCGTCGTGGCGCGCCCCGCGCAACGCGTGACGGGGCCGATCGCCGCGTCCCGCGCATGAACCGACAGGCTGTCGGGAAGATGTTGCGTAGGTACCTGCTGCCGTGTTCTTCTTGTGGCAGGCGCCTGGTAAGGCGGCCCTAACTTCTTCTCGTACGGGGAGGCGCGCATGTCGTCCCAGACCCAGGACCAGCAGACGCCGGCAGAGACCGCCGCCCCCGCCGTCGCGCTCGTGCGGCCCCCGACGACCCGTGCGCTGCTGGCCTCCTGCGTGGCCGCCCGTACGGTGTCCACGCCACCCGATCGAGTGAACCCGGCTGACGAGAACGCGCCGGCCGAACCCGAGGACTGAACCGGTCGAACCGGGGCCCGTCAGGGCTCAGCGCACGACGTCGATCACGCTGCCGGTTGTCGCCCACAGCCACAGCGCGGCGCCGTCGATCCGGGTCTGCCGGAGCGCCCCCGTCTTCTTCGACGGGTCCGGCTTCGTCAGCTTGCCGTGGATCTCGGAGCTGAACCCGATGTTCAGACCGTCCGTCGTGGCGAACAGCACCACGTGCTCGACCTGCGCCCCGTCACCACCGGTGCCCCGGGGGTTGCGCGAGTAGACGCGGTGGATGCCGAGCGTCGGCGCCACGTTCCCCGCGACCACCGGGTACGTGCGCGCGACATGGTCGCCGCGGGCGACCAGCCAGACCCGCTTGCCGCTGAGGCTGTAGACGACCCGCTTGCCGCTGCCGGAGCGGCCGGGCAGCGGGTACGTCTTGGGCTTCGGCTTGCTGCTCGGCGCCTTCCCCGACGTGGTGGCCGACGGCTTGGCGGCGACCGGGGTCTTGGGCGCGGAGCCCGACGCCTGCGCCGCGAGCACGGCGATGATGACCATCGCCACCGCGGTCAGCCCGGAGACGATCGTGCCGGACTTGATCCTTGCCACGGTTGTCCTCCGGTCGGATTGCGCGCTCCCTCCCGGTTGACGGTAGCAGCCGTACCGCCCGCCGCGGTTCCCGCTCCGGAGTGCGCCGTACCCTGGGGGCGTGCTGCTGCTTGCCTTCGACACCGCCACGCCCGCCGTCACCGCCGCCCTGTACGACGGGGAGCGGGTGCTCGCCGAGTCCACGGTGATCGACGCCCGCCGGCACGGCGAACTGCTCGTACCCGCCGTGGACCGGGTGCTGTCCGCCGCCGGCCGGCCGCTCGCCGAGGTCACCGGCATTGTGGTCGGCGTCGGCCCCGGCCCGTACACCGGGCTGCGGGTCGGCCTGGTCACCGCGGCCTCGTTCGGCGACGTGCTCGGCGTGCCCGTGCACGGCGTGTGCACGCTGGACGGCCTCGCCTGGGCGGCCGGTGAGGCCGGGCTCGACGGGCCGTTCACCGTGGCCACCGACGCCCGCCGCAAAGAGGTCTACTGGGCCAGGTACGACGGCCCGCGGCACCGGGTCACCGAACCGGCCGTGGACCGGCCGGCCGAGATCGACCCCGAGGTCACCGCGCTGCCCGCGGTCGGCGCCGGCGCCGCGCTCTACCCGGACGTCTTCACCCGCCACCGCCCGGACCCGGCCCACCAGTCGGCCGGCGCGCTGGCCGCGCTCGCCGCGCGGCGGCTGGCCGACGGCGAGGAGTTCGCCCCGGCGCTGCCGCTGTACCTGCGCCGGCCGGACGCCCAGGTGCCGGCCGGCTACAAGGCGGTCCTGCCGAAGTGACCCCCGTACTGCGCGCGATGCGCTGGTGGGACATGGACGCCGTCATCGCACTCGAACACGAGCTGTTCCCCGAGGACGCCTGGTCGCGCGGGATGTTCTGGTCGGAGCTGGCCGACACCCGGCACCCGTCGGCCGGCCGTACGTACGTAGTCGCCGAAACGGAAACCGGAGCCGGCACCGGCACGGATACCGGCACCGGCGCCCGCCGGATCGTCGGCTACGCCGGGCTCGCCGCCGTGGCCGGCACCGGCGACGTGCAGACCATCGCCACCGCCCGCGACCACTGGGGCACCGGGCTCGGCGCCCGGCTGCTGACCGTGCTGCTGCGCGCCGCGACCGCCGCCGAGTGCCGCGAGGTGCTGCTGGAGGTCCGGGTGGACAACCCGCGCGCCCAGCGGCTCTACCAGCGCTTCGGCTTCGAGCCGATCGGCATCCGCAAGGGCTACTACCAGCCGGGCAACGTGGACGCACTGGTGATGCGGCTCGCCGACCCCGCCACCTCCCTGCCCACCGCGGCCGGCCCCCGAGAGACGGACAACCATGGCTGACGAACCCCTGGTGCTCGGCATCGAGACCTCGTGCGACGAGACCGGAGTCGGCATCGTGCGCGGGCACACCCTGCTCGCCGACTCGATCGCCTCCAGCGTCGAGGAGCACGCCCGGTACGGCGGAGTGGTGCCCGAGGTCGCCAGCCGCGCCCACCTGGAGGCGATGGTCCCGACGATCCAGCGGGCGCTGAAGCAGGCCGGGGTGGCCGCGAGCGACCTGGACGGCATCGCGGTGACGGCGGGCCCGGGGCTGGCCGGCGCGCTGCTGGTCGGGGTGTCCGCGGCCAAGGCGTACGCCTATGCGCTGGGCAAGCCGCTCTACGGCGTCAACCACCTCGCCTCGCACATCTGCGTCGACCAGCTGGAGCACGGCGCTCTGCCCGAGCCGACGATGGCGCTGCTGGTCTCCGGCGGCCACTCCTCGCTGCTGCTCGCCCCCGACATCACCAGCGACGTACGGCCGCTCGGCGCGACCATCGACGACGCGGCCGGCGAGGCGTTCGACAAGGTGGCCCGGGTGCTCGGCCTCGGCTTCCCCGGCGGCCCGGTGATCGACCGGCGGGCCCGCGAGGGCGACCCGGCGGCCATCGCCTTCCCGCGCGGCCTGAGCGGCGGCCGGGACGCGCGCTACGACTTCTCCTTCTCCGGGCTGAAGACCTCGGTGGCCCGCTGGGTGGAGGCCAGGCGCCGGGACGGCCAGGAGGTGCCGATCGCCGACGTGGCCGCGTCCTTCCAGGAGGCCGTGGTGGACGTGCTGACCCGCAAGGCCGTGCGGGCCTGCAAGGACAACGGCGTGGACCACCTGATGATCGGCGGCGGGGTGGCCGCCAACTCCCGGCTGCGGGCGCTCGCCGAGCAGCGCTGCACCGACGCCGGCATCCGGCTGCGGGTGCCGCGGCCCGGGCTGTGCACGGACAACGGGGCGATGGTCGCCGCGCTCGGCGCCGAGATGGTGGCCCGCGGCCGGGCCGCCTCCACCCTGGACCTGCCGGCCGACTCCTCGCTGCCGGTGACCGAGGTGTCGGTGCCGGGACACACCTACCAGGACCGGCCGGAACACGACCACGGGCCCGGCCACGACCACGGCCACGACCATCTGCACGAGCTGAGCAAGGAAAACCTCTACGGATGACCGCGACCCTGATGTGGGAGGCCGCCGCCGCGGAAGGCCGCGGCCCCGAACTCCTGGACTGGGCCAGGGAGCAGGCGGCCCTGCTGCCCGGCGGCTTCCTGCGCCGGGAGTTCCTGGTCGCCCCCGGCGACCGGGTGCTGGTGCTCACCTGGTGGGACGCCCCGCGCGGCCATGAGGTGCAGCTTCCCGAACTGCCCGACCCCGCACCGGAGTTGGTCCGGCGCGAGGTGCACCGCTGGCGGTTCACCTCGGTTTCGGTGGAACCCGCGGGGACAAACCCGCATCGTCCAGAGTGAGCGCGCGGCCGGCGACCCCCTCCCCGGTCGCGCGCTCGTCGTGGTGGGTCCCGTCTCAGACATAGGATCTTGCTTCATGCGAGTCAAAGCGGTGCTTCCGCTCCTGGCTGTGTTCGGCCTGCTGGTCACGGTGGGCTGCACCCAGGCCACCTTCTTCTCCCGCACGCCGGAACAGAGCGCCCTGAGCGGGCGGATGACGGTGGGTCACCCGTTCCGCATGCCGCAGACGGGACGGGCCGCGGCCTTTCACAAGTGGAACATCCCGCTCATGCCGCTCGCGCCGCTGCCGCCGGCCGTCAAGCCGGTGAAGACCGGGCCCGGGCTGCTGCCGTACGTGGCCCGCGTGCCGACCTCGCGCAAGGTCGTCTTCCTGACGTTCGATGACGGGCTGGAGAAGGACCCCGAGTTCGTCACGATGATGCGGGAGCTGAACATCCCGTTCACGATGTTCCTGACCGACCGGTTCATCAAGGACGACTACGGCTACTTCAAGCCGCTCCAGGAGCTCGGCAACCCGATCGAGAACCACACGCTCACCCATCCCGACCTGATCCACATCACCGACCAGGAGCAGCAGGCCGAGATCTGCGGACAGCAGGTCAAGCTCACCCAGGAGTACGGCGCCACGCCCGGGCTGTTCCGGCCGCCGTACGGGAACATGAACGCGGCCACCGTGCAGATCGTGAAGTCCTGCGGCGGGCTGCGCGCGGTGATCCTCTGGCGGGAGGCGATGGACGTGACCGGTGTGCAGTTCCCGGTCGGCGAGCACGCGTTCCAGCCGGGCGACATCATCCTGGCGCACTTCAGGACGCCCAGTCAGATCCAGGGCGAGTCGATGACGGCGATGACCGCGAACCTGCTGCGGGAGATCGCCGCGCAGGGCTTCTCGGTGGCGGCGCTCGAAGACTACGTCTGACCGCCGGTCAGGGGCCTTCCAGCGGACGGCCGACGAGCATCGACGGGGCCCCGGCCACCCGGGTCAGGAACACCGTCGCCGCGTTCGGGCCCTGCGGGCGGACCCGGCGGCGCAACTCCTCGGGCTGCACGGCCGAGCCGCGCTTCTTGACCGTCAGCACGCCGACCCCGCGCTCGCGCAGCAGCGCCTTGAGCCGCTTGAGGTGGAACGGCAGCACATCGGTGATCTCGTAGCCGGTGGCGTACGGGGTCGGCCGCGGCGCGTCCGCGGTGACGTAGGCGATCGTCGGGTCGATCAGCCCGCCGTCGATCTCCTCGGCCGCCTCGGCGACCAGATGGGCGCGGATCACGGCGCCGTCGGGCTCGTACAGATACCGGCCGACCGGGCGGACGGCGGGGTCGGGCAGGCCGCGGCCGGTCAGCGTGGCGCCGCTCGGCAGCAGGGTGGCCCGGCGCGCTCCCGGCCGCCCGGTGCCGAACCACAGCACGGCCTCCTTGACGTCGCCGCCGTCGGAGACCCACTCCGCCTCGGCGTCGTCGGGCACGGCCTCGTGCGGGATGCCCGGGGCGACCTTCACCGCGCCCGGCGCTCCCGCGCGGGCGGCGGCCACCGCCCAGGACAGCGGCGGCGAGTACGCCTCCGGATCGAACACCCGGCCGCGGCCCGTCCGCCTGGCCGGGTCGACGAAGAGGGCCTCGCCGGGGCGGGGTGCGTAGGTCATGACGTCGGCGCAGCGCACCTCGATCCGGTCTGCCAGGCCCAGCGACTCGGCGTTGGCGCGGGCGACCGCGCAGGTCAGCGGGTCGCGGTCGATGGCCAGCACGTCGAGCCCCGCCCTGGCCAGCGCGATCGCGTCACCGCCGACCCCGCCGCACAGGTCCGCGGCCCGCTCGGCCCCGGCCGCCCGGAACCGGCCGGCCCGGTGCGCGGCGACACTCGTCCGGGTGGCCTGCTCGACCCCGTCCGCGGTGAAGTACATCCGCCCGGCGTCCGCGCCGAACTTCGCGGCGCCGCGCTGCCGCAGCCGCGCCTGCGTGAGGGCCGTGCCGACCAGCCCGGCGTCATGCTCCCGCCGCAGCCTGGTCGCGACCGCCAGCTCATCGCCGGCCTCGTACTCCCTGAGGGCCTGGAGCAGGCCCTGCCCCTCCGACCCGAGCAGCGCCCCGAACCCGTCGACATCCACGCCCCCATTCTCCCCCCCGGCCCCGGCGGGGCGCGCCCGCGTCCCGGGCCCCGGAGGGTGCTGCTCCTGGCACTCCGCTTGACCGAGTGCTAAGAGCCGTCCTACTCTCGGTCCTGGCACTCGGCAGCGCTGAGTGCCAGAACTCAGCGACGGGCAGGTCCGGCACCCGCGACGACGGGCCTACCAGGTCGCCGACCCAGACAGACACTCCCGTGAGCCCTTTGAAGGGGGAGGTCGGATCGTGACGACCGCCAGCACCAAGGTTGCCATCAAGCCGCTTGAGGACCGCATCGTGGTCCAGCCGCTGGATGCCGAGCAGACCACGGCCTCCGGCCTGGTCATCCCGGACACCGCCAAGGAGAAGCCCCAGGAGGGCGTCGTCCTGGCCGTGGGCCCGGGCCGCTTCGAGGACGGCAACCGCCTGCCGCTCGACGTCGCCGTGGGCGACGTCGTGCTCTACAGCAAGTACGGCGGTACCGAGGTGAAGTACAACGGCGAGGAGTACCTCGTCCTCTCGGCTCGCGACGTCCTCGCGATCATCGAGAAGTAAGACCGCTTCACCGCACAGCCGTGATCCCGCCCCGGGTTTCCGTGCCCCTCAGGCCGGGTGCCCGGGGCGGAGTCATTTGACGCTCCCGCCGTGAGCGCCGCTGCCGTCCATGACGACGTGATTTGACGAGTAGACGAGGTAGTTCGCCAGCATGGCCAAGACCCTGAAGTTCGACGAGGACGCTCGTCGCGCCCTTGAGCGCGGCGTCAACAAGCTTGCCGACACCGTGAAGGTGACGATCGGCCCCAAGGGCCGCAACGTCGTCATCGACAAGAAGTTCGGCGCCCCGACCATCACCAACGACGGCGTGACCATCGCCCGTGAGGTGGAGCTCGAGGACCCGTACGAGAACCTGGGCGCGCAGTTGGTCAAGGAAGTGGCCACCAAGACCAACGACATCGCCGGTGACGGCACCACCACCGCCACCGTGCTGGCCCAGGCGCTGGTCCGCGAGGGCCTGCGCAACGTCGCCGCCGGTGCCTCCCCGGCCGCCCTGAAGAAGGGCATCGACGCGGCCGTCAAGGCCGTCTCGGAGGAGCTGCTCTCGACCGCCCGCGCGATCGAGGGCAAGGAGGACATCGCCGCCGTCGCCGCGCTGTCCGCGCAGGACAAGCAGGTCGGCGACCTGATCGCCGAGGCGATGGACAAGGTCGGCAAGGACGGTGTGATCTCCGTCGAGGAGTCCAACACCTTCGGCCTGGACCTGGACTTCACCGAGGGCATGGCGTTCGACAAGGGCTACCTGTCGCCGTACTTCGTCACCGACCAGGAGCGGATGGAGGCGGTACTGGACGACCCGTACATCCTCATCCACCAGGGCAAGATCGGCTCGATCCAGGACCTGCTGCCGCTGCTGGAGAAGGTCATCCAGGCCGGCGGCTCCAAGCCGCTGCTGATCATCGCCGAGGACGTCGAGGGCGAGGCGCTGTCCACCCTGGTCGTCAACAAGATCCGCGGCACGTTCAACGCCGTCGCGGTCAAGGCGCCCGGGTTCGGCGACCGCCGCAAGGCCATGCTGGGCGACATCGCGACGCTGACCGGTGCGACGGTCATCGCCGAGGAGGTCGGCCTCAAGCTGGACCAGGCCGGTCTCGACCTGCTGGGCAGCGCCCGCCGGGTCACCATCACCAAGGACGACACCACGATCGTCGACGGCGCCGGCGACAAGTCCGAGATCGAGGGCCGGATCGGCCAGATCAAGGCCGAGATCGGCACCACCGACTCCGACTGGGACCGCGAGAAGCTCCAGGAGCGCCTGGCGAAGCTGGCCGGCGGTGTCTGCGTGATCAAGGTCGGCGCGGCCACCGAGGTCGAGCTCAAGGAGAAGAAGCACCGCCTGGAGGACGCGATCTCCGCGACCCGTGCGGCCGTCGAGGAGGGCATCGTCTCCGGCGGTGGCTCCGCCCTCGTGCACGCGGTCAAGGTGCTCGACGACAACCTGGGCAAGACCGGCGACGAGGCCACCGGTGTGGCCGTGGTCCGCCGCGCCGCCGTCGAGCCGCTGCGCTGGATCGCCGAGAACGCCGGCCTCGAAGGCTACGTGATCACCTCCAAGGTGTCCGAGCTGGAGAAGAACCACGGCTTCAACGCGGCCACCGGTGAGTACGGCGACCTGGTGAAGGCCGGCGTCATCGACCCGGTCAAGGTCACCCGCTCCGCGCTGGAGAACGCGGCGTCGATCGCGTCGCTGCTGCTGACGACCGAGACGCTGGTCGTGGAGAAGAAGGAAGAGGAGGCCGAGGAGGCGGGACACGGGCACTCTCACTGAGTCGCCTGCCGCTGGGCTTCGCACGACGGGTGTGGCCCGCGCCCCCTCCGGGGGACGCGGGCCACACCCGTCCGTGGTGGGTGGGTCTTCCGGGGGCTCCGCCCCCGGGCCCCCGTGGCGGGGGTCGTGCGCCCGAGTCCGGGGGCTTCGCCCCCGGACCCCCTCGCGGGGGTCGTACGCCCGAATCCGGGGGCTTCGCCCCGGACCCCGTGGCGGGGGTCGTATGCCCGAATCCGGGGGCTTCGCCCCGGGCCCCCGTGGCGGGGGTCGTGCGCCCGAATCCGGGGGCTTCGCCCCGGACTCGTCTGGCGGGAGTCACGTCTTCGGGTCGTAGCGGCGGGCCGTGCGGGTGGAGAGGGCGGCGAAGGCCTGCGGGGGGACGTGGCGGGCCAGGGCCACGGCTACCTTGTAGCGGGGGTCGGGGACGCTGACGAGTCTGCCGCGGGCCAGGTCGCGGAGCGCGGCGGTGACGACCTTGTCCGCGTCGAGCCACGCGAAGGACGGCAGGTTCTCGGCGTGCATGCCGGCCCGCTGGTGGAACTCGGTGCGGACGAAGCCGGGGCAGAGCGCGAGGAACCGGATGCCGCTGCCGGACAGTTCGCGGGCGGCGCCCTCGGTGAAGCGGACCACCCACGCCTTGCTCGCCCCGTACGTGCCGCGCGGCATGAACGCCGCCACCGAGGCCACGTTGATCACGGTGCCGCGGCCCCGCTCGCGCATCGCCGTGCTCGCCGCCGCGGTCAGCCGCAGCACCGCCTCGCAGTGCACCCGGAGCATCCGCAGCTCCTCGTCGAGCGGCGCGTCCAGGAAGGTGCCGCTGTTGCCGAACCCGGCGTTGTTGACCAGGACGTCCACCGGTCGGCCGGCCTCCCGCAGCCGCGCTTCGACGGCGGCGATCCCGTCCTCGGTGGCCAGGTCGGCGGGCAGCACCTCGGACTCGGTGCCGTACTCGGCCCGCAGTTCGGCGGCGCAGGCCGCGAGCCGCTGCTCGTCGCGGGCGACCAGGACGAGCCGGTGCCCGTCGGCCGCCAGCCGCCGGGCGAAGGCCGCGCCGAGGCCCGAGGTCGGGCCCGTGATGAGGGAAGTGGTCATGCGGGCAGCGTAGAGGGACTTTCAGCGGGCGAGGCGCCGGCGGATCATCTCCCGGTCGGTGGCGGGGAACGCCTCGACGTCGAGAAGCAGCGGCAGCAGGTCCGGCTCGGTGGTGACCGCGCGGAAGGACATCGCGACGGTGACCTGGTGGTCGGGGCGGGACACGACGGTGATCGCGTCGCCCGCGGCGACCTCGCCCGGGGTGACCACCCGCAGGTACGGGCCGGGCAGCGCGTCCTGGGTGAAGCGCTTCATCCAGCCGCGAATGCCCAGCCACCCGGCGAAGGTCGCGCACGGGATGCGCGGGCAGGACACCTCAAGGACCAGGCCCGTGCTGCCGATCGCCCAGTGCTCGCCGATCAGGGCGGCGTTGACGTCGATGCCGGCGGTGGTGAGGTTCTCGCCGAACGCGCCGTTCGCGAAGTGGCTGCCGAGCTCGCCCTCCCAGCGGTCCAGGTCCTCGCGGGCGTAGGCGTAGACGGCCTGGTCGTCGCCCCCGTGGTGCTTGACGTCGTACACCCGGTCCCCGTCGAGCCCGACGGCCCCGGTTCCCTTGGGCCCCGGCGCCCGCACCCCGACGGGCCCGTCGACAGGCCACTTGTCGATCCCGGTGGCCTCAAGCCCCTTCCAGGGGTTCGGCTGCGGCCGCCCCACGTTCACGCTCACCACCCGCATCATCCCCGCACGCTACGCCTGCTCCCGGCCCGCTGGGGCGCATTTATGGGGCGCATTCAACGGGGCTGGGCGCGGGACTCGCGGAGGTAGGGGGTGGTCACGCTCAAGCAGGTGAAGCCGAGGCGTTCGAGGATCGGGGCGCTCTGGTCGGAGGCGTCGACCTGGAGGTACCGGTAGCCGGCTGACCTCGCCAGGCGGGCGCGGTGGGCGATCAGGGCGCGGTAGATGCCCTTGCCGCGCCACTCCTTGACCGTGCCGCCGCCCCACAGGCCGGCGAACTCCGTGCCGGGGCAGAGTTCCAGTCGGGCTCCGCACACCGGTGCGTCGCCGGCCATGGCGAGCACCATGCTGACCGTGGCCGACTGCCGCGCGAGCTGGTCGAGCAGGCGCTCGCGGAGCCGTGCCGCGCTGGTGCCGAAGGCCCGCTCGTGCACCTCGGCCATCAGGTCGACCCCGGAGCGGTCGGTCACCGTGCGCAGCGTGACGCCGTCGGGCAGCTCGACGTCGCCGAGCGCGTCGATGATCTCGGTGGCGTCGGCGACCATCAGCGATTCCGGCGGCTCGGGGGTGAAGCCGGCCGCCAGCAGCCGGTCGCCGAGGTCGGCCGGGCGGTCGTGCGCGTAGAGCTTCCACTCGAACTCCCGGCCGGCGCCCTGCGGTGCGTCCAGCCAGCTCAGCTGCTCGGCGATCGCCGCGTCCGCCGTGGACTCGTCCAGGTCCGACCAGAGCACCCCGGTCCACTCGTGCGCGCCCGCCCCGTACTGCCGGACGACCCCGCCGACCCGTTCCACCCGCGTGGTGGCGACGTCGGGAGGAGCGTCCCGCCGCATCTGAGCATCGAAGAGGGCGAGCACCCGGGCGTTGTCCATCCGCGCATTCCAGCACCCGCGTATACCCCTCGCAACGCGATTACCCCCGCCCCGGGACCCACGATGCCCCCGGGACCGGGACGCGCCCGGCCCACGACGCGAGCCGTCTGCCCCGGTTACCCCAGGGGCGCGGGGCTGTGCCTGATATGCGGCTCCGCTCGCGTCTGCGCGGATGTGCCCCGGTTACCCCAGGGGCGCGGGGAACTGCGCCGCCAGCCGACCACCGGCCGGTGGTCGGGAAGCGACAGGACGAGCCCCTTCGGGCCGGTGGGTGAGGCGCGCCGCCGTTGTGTCCCCCAACCTTCGGCCGGGGGTGCCCCCATCGCGCAGTTCGCCGCGCCCCTTGGTGATGCCGGGACAAGTCGCGCCCACGCGGCGGCAGCCGCGAGCGGGTCCCGGTGCGCCGGGGTCGGGGGGTCAGGGGGTCAGGGCGTTCAGCGCCTGGTCGACGTCGGCCTCGGAGTTGTAGAAGTGGGGAGACAGTCGCAAGTTCCCCGCGCGGGCGCTGAACGTGACGCCCGCCGCCGTCAGGCGGTCCGCCGTCTCCGGGCGCATCCCGGCTGCGACGATCGCGGAATCCGCCCCGAGCCGCGCGACCGGCTCGTAGCCCAGGCCGGCCAGGCCCGACCTCAGGCGTTCGGCCAGCGCCAGCGCCCGCGCGTGGATCGCCGGCACCCCCACCTCCTCGATCAGCGCCAGCGACCGCGCCGCCCCGACGAACGACGGATACGCCGGACGGGCGTCGAACTGCCGTGCCCCCGGGGCGAGTTCGGCGATCGGGCCGTAGCAGGACGCCCACGGGTCCGCGGCCGCGTACCAGCCCGCGAACGACGCGGAGAGCGTCGGCTCCGCGCCCGGCCGGACGGTCAGGAAGCAGGCCCCGTGCGGCGAGGTCAGCCACTTGTAGCCGTGGCAGACGAGGTAGTCGTAGTCGCCCGCGTCCACCGGGAGCCAGCCCACCGACTGGGTGCCGTCGAGCAGCGTGCGGGCGCCGTGCTCGGCCGCCGCCGCGCGGACCGCGGCGAGGTCGGCGACCCGGCCGTCGGCCGACTGCGCCGCGCTGACGGCGACCAGCGCCGTACCGGGCCGTACCGCCTCCGCGATCCCGGCCAGCGGCACCAGCCGCACGTCCAGGTCGGTGCGCGCGGCGAACGGCTGCACGAGCGAGCTGAAGTCCTCCTCCGCGAGCACCACCTCCGCCCCGGCCGGCAGCCCCGCGGAGATCAGGCCGACGGCGCCGGCGACCGTCCCGGCCAGCGCCACCTGCTCCACCGGCACCCCGGTGATCCGGGCGAACGACGCCCGGCAGTCGACGACCGCCGACTCGAACCCGTCCACGTCCGGCCGCCCGGCGGCCCACGCGTCCACGCAGCCGCGCAGCGCCTCGCCGGTGCGGGCCGGCAGGACGCCCAGCGTGGCGGTGTTCAGATAGCCGGGCGCGAGACCGGCGTACTCGACGGCGACCGCGGCCGTCAGCGCGGCCAGACCGGCGGAGCCGGTCGAGTCGGCGGAGTCGGCGGACCCGGTCGAGCCGGTCGAGCCGGTCGCATCGAGGGAATCGGCGGAATCATGACGCGTGGTCTCCATGGCTCCTCAGCCTCACCCGCCCCGCTCTCAAAGTCCATCGCCGAGACCTCTTCGACAGCCCTAAGTAACGCTTATGGTTGACGGATGATCGAGGCTCGCCATCTCCGGGTGCTGCGCTCGGTGGCCCGTAACGGTTCGTTCTCCGCCGCCGCGCGCGAGCTGGGCTGCACCCAGCCCGCCGTCAGCCAGCAGATGAAGGCGCTGGAGCTGTCCGCCGGCACCCCGCTGCTGATCCGCGGCGCCCGCGAGATGCGGCTCACCGAGGCGGGCGACGCCCTGGTCAGGCATGCGGCCGGGATCCTGGCCGGGCTGACCGCCGCCGAGGAGGAGGTCGCCGCCATCGCCGGGCTGCGGGCCGGACGGGTGCGGCTGGCGTCGTTCCCCTCGGGCAGCTCCGCGCTCGTGCCGGGCGCGGTCGCGCAGATGCGCGCCCAGTACCCGGGGACGAAGGTCTCACTGGTGGAGGCCGAACCGCCGGAGTCCGTCGAGCTGCTGCGGGCCGGCGACTGCGACGTCACCCTAGCCTTCCGCTACACCGACGTGGACACCTCCGACGAGGAGTCCTGGG
Organism: Streptomyces sp. CA-111067; assembly: GCF_050956065.1. Lineage (NCBI taxonomy): Bacteria > Bacillati > Actinomycetota > Actinomycetes > Kitasatosporales > Streptomycetaceae > Streptomyces > Streptomyces sp. CA-111067. Next base: position 5,622,880 of record NZ_CP192103.1, read on the forward strand.
ACGACCTGGTGGTGCGCCCACTGCTCAGCGACCGGCTGGTCGGCGTGCTGCCGTCCGGCCACCCGCTGGCCGCGGCAGAAGACCCCGGCGGCCAGCCGACCGTGGACATCGCCGACCTCGCCGGCGACGAGTGGATCGCGGGCTGCCCGCGCTGCCGCCGACACCTGGTCGAGGTGTGCGCGCAGGCGGGGTTCACGCCGCGGATCGAGTTCGCCACCGACGACTACCCGGCGGTGGTCGGCCTGGTGGCGGCCGGTCTGGGGGTGGCGGTGCTGCCGGACCTCGCGCTGGCCGCGCTGCGGCCGAAGGGGATCGCGGTGGTCGGGCTGCGGCAGTCCGTGCGGCGCGAGATCGTCGCGCTGACGCTGCCGGACCTGGCCCATGTGCCGGCCGTGGACATGATGCTCGGCCGGCTCGCCCGGGAGGGTCTGCGGCTGACCGAGCAGGCCCGCCGGCCCGAGAAGGCCGGGCAGTGAGCGCCGGCCCCGTCACCCGGGCTCAGAAGAATCGATTCTGCACGCAGCGGACGGCCCGGCCCGGCAAAGGACCCGCCACACGACCCGCCACACGACCCGCCGTGCGACCCGCGCTCACTGCGACTGCGGGCTGAGCACCCGGTTCCGCGAGCGCCCCATCATGGCCTCGCGCTCGTCCTCGGTGAGGCCGCCCCACACCCCGTAGGGCTCCCGCACGGTCAGTGCGTGGGTGGCGCACTCCGCCCTGACCGGGCAGCGCATGCACACCTCCTTGGCGGCGGTCTCCCGCGCGCTGCGGGCGGCTCCGCGTTCGCCCTCGGGGTGGAAGAAAAGGGAGCTGTCCACTCCCCGGCAGGCAGCCACAAGCTGCCAGTCCCACAGGTCGGCGTTGGGGCCGGGAAGGCGGGAGAAGTCTGCCATTGCTCATCCCCTCGAAGGGTGCGTGAAGCACTCAACCGTACATCTACTGTCGTAGTAGATGTAAATATGACTCTTCGCCAATCTAGCGGTGATTAGCCCACACAACAGAAAAGAGCGGCCAAACAGTGCAAACCTCGCCATAACACCCGTTCGGCAGTGTCCCGCGCGGGCGCCGCAGCGGAAGGTGAGGTATTCCGACCACCGAATAAATCCCACGTCACCCGTCTGACCTGCGATGTGGTCGTGCGGCGCACGGATGATCACGTAGCGTGCCGATGGCCGCGACCAAACTTCGTAACTCTTTCGAGTGAGGGTCGTTGAGTCTGGCGGAAGCGGTTGGCGGCACAAGCGATTCGGGCATATGCCCGAGGTCGTCAGCCCCAACGGTGAAGATTCGTATTTCGCACAGCCTGGAGGCACAACGTGACGCCGTTTAGCTGCGGAGGGCGGTCATGACTTCCGTCCTCGTCTGCGACGACTCCCCGCTCGCCCGAGAGGCCCTTCGCCGCGCGGTCGCGACCGTGCCCGGTGTCGAGCGCGTAACGACCGCGGCCAACGGTGAGGAAGTCCTCCGCCGCTGGGGTGCCGACCGCTCGGACCTCATCCTGATGGACGTACGGATGCCCGGCCTCGGCGGGGTGGAGACCGTACGGCGGCTGCTGTCGGCCGACCCCGGCGCCCGCATCATCATGCTCACCGTCGCCGAGGACCTGGACGGGGTGGCGCTGGCCGTCGCCGCCGGCGCCCGCGGCTACCTGCACAAGGACGCCTCGCGCGCCGAGTTGCGGGCCACCGTCACCCAGGCGCTGGCCGACCCCACCTGGCGGCTGGCCCCGCGCCGGCTGCGGTCCGCCGAGATGGGCGCCGCCCCGACCCTCACCGCACGCGAGATCCAGGTGCTCGAGGGCATGAGCCACGGCAGGTCCAACGCCGAGATCGGCCGCGAGCTGTTCCTGTCGGAGGACACCGTCAAGACGCACGCCCGGCGGCTGTTCAAGAAGCTCGGCGCATCCGACCGGGCCCACGCCGTGGCGCTCGGCTTCCGCTGGGGCCTGGTCCGTTAGACCGGGATGTGCGGGCCCGCACGGGGCGGCGCAGGCGGCGAAGTCGCCTACGAGTCCTCGGTTTCCCGGGGGAGGACGCATGCTTGAGGTATGGACTTCCTCGGGGATCGGCGGGGGCTTCACATGGCGGATCAGATGGCGGAGATGACAGCGCCGGCTTCGGCGGCTGATAACGCTTCGGTGCAGAAGTACGGCCGCGATGACACGGATCGTCCCGCGGCGAGGCACCATGGGTGGATGCGCGACGACGACACCCCTGCCATTGGTGCGCTCGTACGTCGTGCGGTCGAAGGTGACGAGCGCGCCATGCACGACCTGCTCGCGCTCGTCCATCCACTCGCCGAACGGTATTGCCGCACCCGGTTGTCCCGGCTGCCCGGCGACGCCCGGCACTTCGTGGACGACCTCGCCCAGGAGGTGTGCCTGGCGGTGCTCTGCGCGCTGCCGCGCTACCGCGACCTGGGCCGCCCGTTCGAGGCGTTCGTCGTCTCCATCGCCGCGCACAAGGTCGCCGATCTGCAGCGGGCGGCCATGCGCGGCCCCGGCAGTACCGCGGTGCCGTCCGACGAGATGCCGGAGAAGCCGGACGACTCGCTCGGCCCCGAGGAGCGCGCGCTGCTCAACAGCGACGCCGCCTGGGCCAAGAAGCTGCTCGACCGGCTGCCCAGCCATCTGCGTGAACTGGTGCTGCTGCGGGTCGCGGTGGGGCTGAGCGCGGAGGAGACCGGGCAGGTGCTCGGGATGTCGCCCGGGGCCGTCCGGGTGGCGCAGCACCGGGCGCTCAGCCGGCTGCGGGCGATCGCCGAGGAGATGGCGGCGCCGGCCGGTCTGGCCGACGCGCGGGGTCTCTCGGCGTAAGCCCCTGGCCTGCGGGCCCTCCCCGAAGCGGTCAGGGAATACCGGCACAGCCACTACCATTGAAAAACTCGCCGGGCAAGACCATTCGGGAAGGTGTCATGACGCTGAACGCCGACGGAGTAGCCGAGAAGTTCGCCACCCTCGGGCTGACCTACGACGATGTGCTGCTCCTGCCGGGGGCGTCCGAGGTGCTGCCGCACGAGGTGGACACCTCGTCGTACATCTCCCGGAACGTGAAGGTGAACATCCCGCTGCTGTCCGCGGCGATGGACAAGGTCACCGAGGCGCGGATGGCGATCGCCATGGCCCGGCAGGGCGGCGTCGGCGTGCTGCACCGCAATCTGTCGGTCGAGGACCAGGTCAACCAGGTCGACCTGGTCAAGCGCTCCGAGTCCGGCATGGTCACCGACCCGATCACCGTCCGCCCCGACGCCACGCTCGGCGACGCGGACGCGCTCTGTGCGAAGTTCCGGATCAGCGGCGTTCCGGTCACCGACGGCACCGGCCGGCTGCTGGGCATCGTCACCAACCGCGACATGGCCTTCGAGAGCGACCGCTCCCGGCAGGTCCGCGAGGTGATGACGCCGATGCCGCTGGTCACCGGCAAGGTCGGCATCTCCCGGGTGGACGCGGTCGGCCTGCTGCGCAAGCACAAGATCGAGAAGCTGCCGCTGGTGGACGACGAGGGCCGGCTCAGCGGCCTGATCACCGTCAAGGACTTCGTCAAGGCCGAGCAGTACCCGAACGCGGCGAAGGACGCGGAGGGCCGGCTGGTGGTCGGCGCGGCCGTCGGCGCCGGGCCCGAGGCGCTGGAGCGGGCGCAGGCGCTGGTCGCCGCCGGGGTGGACTTCCTGGTCGTCGACACCTCGCACGGCCACAACAGCAACGCGCTGAACTGGACGGCGAAGATCAAGTCGAGCGTCGGCATCGACGTCGTCGGCGGCAACGTGGCCACCCGCGACGGAGCGCGCGCCCTGCTGGACGCGGGCGTGGACGGCGTGAAGGTCGGCGTCGGCCCCGGCTCGATCTGCACGACCCGGGTGGTGGCCGGCATCGGCGTCCCCCAGGTCACCGCGATCTACGAGGCCGCGCTCGCCTGCCACGACGCGGGCGTGCCGGTGATCGGCGACGGCGGCCTGCAGTATTCCGGCGACATCGGCAAGGCGCTGGCCGCGGGGGCGAGCAGCGTGATGCTCGGCAGCCTGCTGGCGGGCTGCGAGGAGTCGCCCGGCGAGCTGATGTTCATCAACGGCAAGCAGTTCAAGTCCTACCGGGGCATGGGTTCGCTCGGCGCGATGCAGTCCCGCGGCCAGGGCCGCTCGTACTCCAAGGACCGCTACTTCCAGGCCGACGTCTCCTCCGACGACAAACTGGTGCCCGAGGGCATCGAGGGCCAGGTCCCCTACCGCGGCCCCCTCGCCGCAGTCCTCCACCAACTGGTCGGCGGCCTGCGCCAGACGATGGGCTACGTGGGCGCGGCGCAGATCTCCGAGATGGAATCCAAGGGCCGCTTCGTCCGCATCACAGCGGCCGGCCTGAAGGAGTCCCACCCCCACGACATCCAGATGACAGTAGAGGCCCCGAACTATCACGGCTGACGCTGTTCCCCGCGCCCCAGGCGGGGCGCGGGGCAGGTTACATGCGCAGCAGCGGCAGTGACCGGAGGCGTTCGCTGATCGTCCTGGCGACGAAGTCGGGGACGGGCAGCGTGCGTTCGATCACGCCCCAGGACGTCGCCAGGGCCTCGACGGTCTCCCGCAACGTGTCGGCGACTTGGGTCGGCGACAGCCTCAAGGCTGGAGCGAGCCCTCGGAAGCTCTCCGGGGTGATCAAATCGGTACTGGCGTTACCCCCGAGCGGAAATGCGAGCTGGTGGTCCGCGTTCGGGTAGGCCGTGACACATACGAGGTCGTAGGCAGGGGACAGCCGGGCCTCCCTGCCGCCTCCGGGATAGCGCAGCGTCCAGTTCTTCAGATGCGCGTCCGCGTTGCCCATGGTGACCACGGCCACCAGCCTGCGGACGTATTCGATTGCGTCCTCGGGTGGGCACACCGCTGAGATCACTCGGCCGATGCCCTCATAGGTGGCCTTGTCGTACTTGGCGTCGGTGGCGACCTCTCGTACCTGGGCGAAGTCCTCCTGATGCACCCGGCCCCCGGGCGTGCGGTCAAAGCGTCGGACAGCCAGGGCGTGCTGGCCGGGTTCGATGAGTCCGTCAGGCAGGTTCTTGATCTCCGTGGCCGGCACGAGTCGTGTCTCGGGCACGTCGATCCCGGCCTGCCGGGCCCAGCGGAGCATGGCGAACTCGTTCGCGGGCACGGAGTGGAACCGCTGGTCGGGAAGCTTCACGATCCAGTCACCGCCGCTCCCGCTGGCCGGGAGGACGAGTGCCTTGCCCTCGTAACGCATCGAGAACTTGGGCTGAACGCCGGCAAGTGAGAAGCGGAGTTCGTGCTCGTCGCGGTGCGTGACAGAGGACTCGTGTTCAGGGAGTCCGTCCAGTGGAGTGTCCGGGACGACCCGCACCGCGCCGGGCAGGTCGTCGCCGAGATGGCTGAGCAGGACGAAGTCGTGTACGCGCTTCTTGTCGAGCGCCGCCGCAACCAGTCCCCGCAGACCGCTGCCGGGTTCCGGCAGCAGGTTGGCGAACCATTCCGGCACGCTGCCACTCGCGGAACGGCGCTTGCGCGGATCTCGTTCGAACCCCTGCCCCAGGACCGGGTGATCGGGAGTCAGATCGGTGTACTCGAACCAGGTGTTTCCGTCGTGGTAGCCCAGAGTGCCCACCAGCCTGTCGCCGAGGAACACCGATGCGGTGACGTCACGCTGCATGGGTGTCTCCCCATCCCTCGCCGGGACCCTCGAACCAGGCGTCGGGCTCGGGACCGTCCGCGAAGCCCCACAGCGCCATGCGTTGGACGTGGTCGGCGATGGTTTGCCGGACATTGACCGCGCGGCGCAGCAGGAAGGCGTCGTGAGCCCCTTCTTTCAGCAGCGCCAGGCATGCCTCATCCACGCAGTGCGAGCGCAGGGCGACCGGGTCTGCGCTGTGGGCCAGCAGCGCTGCCCCCGACTCATTGCCGGAGGGATGGACGATCCGGTTGGCTAGGTTCCCGTTCGTCCCCGGCACGATGGCGGTCAGGGGCGAGTTGCCGTCGCCCAGCAGGTCCCCCAGCATCTCCGGCTGGTCCATCCGGGATCCTCGCCCGTGGTGGTTACCGTCGGAGTCAAGGACGTCGGCGAGCAGGACGGGGTGGGCGGACAGCAGACCGAGGATGTTGATCTTCGCCTGGGCGCGGTTCAGGGCGACCTGTGCCAGATCGGGTCTCCACTCCTCACCACCCGGCGGCAGGAGTTCCAGCAGCCGGTTCGCGCTGGCCACCGGATCGCCGGTCACAGCGGTGGCGTTGCGGCGCAGTGCCACGGTGTTCCCCTGCGGAGCGGCGCCGACAACGGCGCCCCGCCAGATCCACCGGCGCAGCAGTTCGGCGGCCCGGCCCTCGGGTCGTCCGAAGAGGGCGGAGAACCGGGTGAGGACGGGGACATAGAGGGCGTACGGCAGCAGACGCAGATGGGGGATGCCCGCATCGGTGTGGAGGAAGTCCACGGTCAGCCGGAGTGCCTTCTCGGTCTGCGCGAAAGCGGACTGCCGGTCGGCGTCGTCCGTGAACTCCTGCCGGAAGTCCCGGTCCACCTTTCCGCCCCGCACGGCCATAACGCTCTGCATGAGGGTCTGCGCGGTGAACTCGCCGAACCGCAGCGCGTTGACCCGCTGGCGGAGCGCGTCCAGGTCGGACGGCTGTACGTCGAGGGGGGCGGAGTGCAGCGCCTGGAAGATCTCGGCCCGCTTCAGCGCCTTCCCGAACGTGTTCATCCGGTCGAAGATCTCCCGCAGGGCCTGCTCGTCGTCGCCTTCGATCTCGTACATGGGGATTTCGTAGGTACGGATGGCGGTGGTCACGGCGTCGCAGAGGTCGAACTCCCGGTCCGACAGCCATGGGCGCTCGCGCTGCCATGCGAGCAGCCGCCGGTTGTCGGCCGCAACCCAGACAGGAAGCCAGAAGTCCCGGGGCCGCTGGGAGTGGGGGGAGGAAAGGAACTTCTCCTCGCGGAGGTCGTAGAAGATCCTGAACCGTCGGTCGATCGTCTCGTCCGACGCCGTCAGGGCGCCTACCAGAGTGGTGAGACGCTGCTGGCCGTCCACCACCCACAGGGCACCGGGCTGCTCCCTTGCGTGGAAGCGCAATTCGCCGATGACGACGTCGCCCTCGGCGGCGGGCTTGCGCCACATCAGCAGGTTGCCGATGGGATAACCGCGCAGGACGCTGTCGAACAACCGCTCCGCGTCGACGGGGTCCCAGCGATACGGGCGCTGGAAAGGTGGAATCCGGATGCGTCCGTCTTCGGCCCACTCGACCAGCTGCGGCGGATTGACGCGGCTGACCTTCGGCTGGGTCATTCCCGCCATGATCCACCTCCTGTGACTCTCGCATGGTAGGCACTCGGGCCGCCCTGGCCACGGCTCAACGCAGATCATCCAGGAGCGTGCCGTGCTCGGTCGTCCATGCCGTCCAGCCGTTCTGCTGGCTCTTCGCCAGAGCCGTGGCCGCACCGGACGGCGTGTTGTGGACGCTGTCGTCCTCCAGACGCAATTGGCCGGTCGGCAGGACAACGGCGTGGTGCTCCCGGCGGAGATTGCGACGCCGCCAGACGAGTTGCTGGCCCGCCTGTAGCCGGCCGTCGGCGAGCAGCGGTGCCAGCGTCTGGTCACTGGCTGAGATGCGGACGGCGGTGGGCGCGCCCGAACCGGCCGACGTCACCTCAAGACCGAGCAATTTGCGCAGGGTGCTGTTAGGCGTGTCCACAAACGGCTTGGCCAGGCCCTGGAGCTTGGCGAAGACCTCATCGTCAACCCGGATGGTCCGCGTCATTTACTCTCACTTTCACTGAGTGAAACTGTGTCAGTATTAACTACCACTTGGCGTGCGTCTCCGGCAAGGGGTTACGGACCGTATGCGGGGCCCTGCTACCGCCGAGCGGTATCCCACCGCGGATGTGCGGGATACTTGGCGGCGCAAGCTGATGAGAGAGGCGCGGATGTGACTGAGATCGAGATCGGGCGGGGCAAGCGAGGCCGCAGGGCGTACTCGTTTGACGACATCGCCGTCGTGCCGAGCCGGCGTACCCGGGACCCCAAGGAAGTGTCGATCGCCTGGCAGATCGACGCCTACCGGTTCGAGCTGCCGTTCCTGGCCGCGCCGATGGACTCCGTCGTCTCGCCGGAGACGGCGATCAGGATCGGCAACCTGGGCGGCCTGGGCGTGCTGAACCTGGAGGGTCTGTGGACCCGGTACGACGACCCGGAGCCGCTGCTCGCGGAGATCTCCGAGCTCGACGACTCCCGGGCCACCGCCCGCCTCCAGGAGATCTACGCCGCCCCGATCCGCGAGGAGCTGATCGGGCAGCGGATCAAGGAGGTGCGGGACGCCGGCGTGGTGACCGCCGCCGCGCTGTCGCCGCAGCGCACCGCGCAGTTCTCCAAGGCCGTGGTCGACGCGGGCGTGGACCTGTTCGTGATCCGCGGGACGACCGTCTCCGCCGAGCACGTCTCGGGTTCGCACGAGCCGCTGAACCTCAAGCAGTTCATCTACGAGCTCGACGTCCCGGTGATCGTCGGCGGCTGCGCCACGTACACCGCCGCGCTGCACCTGATGCGTACCGGCGCGGCCGGCGTCCTGGTCGGCTTCGGCGGCGGCGCCGCGCACACCACCCGCAACGTGCTGGGCATCCAGGTGCCGATGGCCACCGCCGTGGCCGACGTCGCCGCCGCCCGCCGGGACTACATGGACGAGTCCGGCGGCCGCTACGTGCACGTCATCGCCGACGGCGGCTTCGGCGCCAGCGGCGACCTGCCCAAGGCGGTGGCCTGCGGCGCCGACGCGGTGATGATGGGCTCCCCGCTGGCCCGCGCCACCGACGCGCCGGGCCGCGGCTTCCACTGGGGCATGGAGGCCGTCAACACCGAGCTGCCGCGCGGCAAGCGGATGAACCTGGGCACCGCGGGCACCACCGAGGAGATCCTGCTCGGCCCCTCGCACGCGCCCGACGGCTCGATGAACTTCTTCGGCGCGCTGCGCCGCTCGATGGCCACCACCGGCTACTCGGACCTGAAGGAGTTCCAGCGCGTCGAGGTCACGGTCTCCCCGACCCACCACCGCTGAGCCCGGCACCGTACGACGACGGGGCCCGTACCGCCTGAAGGAAGGCGGTACGGGCCCCGTCGTCGTACGTACTGCGGGAGCGGTCAGCCCTCGCCGAGCCGCTTGGTGAGCCCGAAGGCGATACCCCCGCCGAAGAGCAGGAACAGGGCGCGCGAGACGCCGAAGTCATGCTTCCAGGTCTTCCACAGGTCACCGAAGTGATCGAAGATGATGTTGCTGGTGGTCAGCTCGCTCGGGCCGCCGTGGGTCGAGGCGTAGTGGCTGATCGTCAGCGCCGTGCCGTAGAGCTCGCCGCCCACGATGGCCACCAGGGCCAGTACCAGGGCCACGACGGGCAGTACCGGGTTGCGCCCGCCGACCTTGCCGACCGCCACCGCGATCAGCGCGCCGACCAGGATGGCCAGCAGCCGGAAGTCGCGGATCGAGCCGTCGTCGCCGGACATCGCGCGCAGGATCCCGCCGTAGGCGAGGCCGGCCACGACCATCGCCACGACCCCGGCCAGGATGCCCATCGCCACGTTGTCCCGGCCGCCGACCCGCTGGGAGGCGTACGGGCTGGGCGGCGGGAAGGCGGCGCCGTTGAACGGCTGCTGGCCGTACGGTGCCTGGCCGCCCTGCGGCTGGGCCGGGTAGGGGGAGGCCCCCTGCTGGGCGAACGGGTTGCCCCCGCCGCCGGCCTGCGGCGCCCCCTGCGGCGCGTACGGGCTGCCGCCCGCCGCGGGCTGCTGTGCGTACGGGTTGCCGCCGCCGGCGGGCTGCTGCGGCGGTGGGTAGTTGGAGCTCATGAACATCCCCCGGAAACGGAATACCTTCGGCTGAGTGACGCCGAAATGTAGCAGTAGGGGATGACAATCGGACAGGCGGATCAGGTGCATTCATGCGGTCGTTACACGACCACTACAGCGGATCCGCACCGCCGGCCCTGACGCGGACCGGTCAGAGCCGGGCCGCCGCGCCCGCCGGGGTGGCGCCGCGGGTGTCCAGCAGGAGCTGGGCCTTCACCGCCAGGCCCTGGAGATCGTAGGTGCGGTGGTGCTGCAGAAGCACCGTCAGATCCGCCTCGGCCGCCGCCTCCCACAGCGAGTCCGCGCGCGGCACCGGACGGTCGAGAACGCGCCACTGCGGCACGTACGGGTCGTGGTAGCCGAGCTGCGCGCCGAGGTCGATCAGCCGGGTGCCGATCTCGCGGGCCGGGGCGCCCTCCTGGTCGGCGAGGTCGGCCTTGTAGGTGACGCCGAGCAGCAGCACCCGGGCGCCGCGCAGCGACTTGCCGTGCTCGTTGAGCAGCGCGGCGGCCCGCTGGACGACGTACCGGGGCATCCGGCCGTTGACCTCCTGGGCGAGCTCGACCATCCGCAGCGGGTGGCCCAGCGTGCGCGGCCGGCCGTGCTCGGCCGGCGCGGCGGCGAACAGCGGGGTGGCGTTGGGGTCGAGCGCCGGCGCGGGGCCGCCGACGCCGGGCCCGGGGCGGAACGCCTGGAAGCCGAACGGCTTGGTCTCGGCGCAGCGGATCACGTCCCACAGGTCGACGCCCAGGTCGTGGCAGTAGACCGCCATCTCGTTGGCGAACGCGATGTTCACATGCCGATAGTTGGTTTCCAGCAGCTTGACCGCCTCGGCCTCCCGCGGCCCCCTGGCCCGCACGATCCGCTCGGTGAACCGGCCGTAGAAGGCGGCGGCGGCCTCCGTGCAGGCCGGCGTGCAGCCGCCGACCACCTTGGGGGTGTTGGCGAGCTGGAAGTCGCGGTTGCCGGCGTCGAACCGGCTGGGGGAGTAGGCCAGGTGGAAGTCCCGGCCGGCCCGCAGCCCGTGCGCCTCCAGCAGCGGGCGGAGGAATCCCTCGGTGGTGCCGGGGTAGACGGCCGACTCCAGGACGACCGTGGTGTGCGGGCGCAGCTGCGCCGCCAGCGCCCGGGCGGCGGCCGCCACCTGGGTCAGGTCCAGCGCGCGGTCCTCGCCGGGCGGGGTGGGCGCGCAGATCACCGCGGTACGCACCCGGCCGAGCACCGAGGGTTCGGCGCTGGCCCGGAAGCCGCCGGCCAGCATCCTGCGCAGGTCGGCTGCTGCCAGCGAGCCGGGCGGCACCCGTCCGGCGTTGATGTCGGCGGCGACGGCGGGATCGGGGTCGTAGCCGATCACGCCGACGCCCGCGGCGGTGGCCGCCTGCGCGAGCGGAAGTCCGGTGCGGCCTAGTCCGAGTACGGCGAGGTCTGCGGGCATGGGTGCGTCCTCCCTTGCGACCACCTCGGATGGCTCACGGCGGGGCTCACGGGTGGGCTCCCGGATGGCTTCAAAAACAGGCTAACCAGACAAATGACTGATATGACCGCACGCCGCGCCGGGCGGCCCCGGTGATCGTGACTGGCAGCCCGCGCCCGGGCCGGTCACTATCGAAGGAGCATGTGAACGTGGAACGTGCGCAGGAGCGCAATAGCAGGAGCGCAGTAGCGAACGGATCGACCGACCGGAAGAACACCGCAGCGGCAGGCACGGAGGAACGGATGCGTACGACAACTCTCGGCCCCGCCCAGCGAGCCGAGGCCCTGGCCAAGATGGCGGAGCAGGAGCTCGACATCCTGGTCATCGGCGGCGGCGTGGTCGGCGCGGGCACCGCGCTCGACGCCGCCACCCGGGGCCTGACCACCGGGCTCGTCGAGGCCCGCGACTGGGCGTCGGGCACGTCCAGCCGATCGAGCAAGCTCATCCACGGCGGTCTGCGCTATCTGGAGATGCTGGACTTCGCCCTGGTGCGGGAGGCGCTCAAGGAGCGCGGCCTGCTGCTGGAGCGGCTGGCCCCGCACCTGGTGCACCCGGTGCCCTTCCTGTACCCGTTGCAGCACAAGGGCTGGGAGCGGCTCTACGCGGGCTCCGGGGTGGCGCTCTACGACGCCATGTCGGTCTCCTCCGGGCACGGCCGCGGCCTGCCGATGCACCGCCACCTCACCCGCAAGCACGCGCTGCGGGTGGCCCCGGCGCTGCGCAAGGACGCGCTGGTCGGCGCGCTCCAGTACTACGACGCCCAGGTGGACGACGCCCGGCTGGTCACCACGCTGGTGCGGACCGCCGCCTCCTACGGGGCGCAGGTCGCCAACGAGACCCGGGTGGTCGGCTTCCTGCGCGAGGGCGAGCGGGTGGTCGGCGCCCGGGTGCGGGACGTGGAGGCGGGCGGCGAGTACGAGGTGCGCGCCCGGCAGGTCGTCAACGCCACCGGCGTCTTCACCGACGACACGCAGGCGCTGATCGCCGAGCGCGGCCAGTTCCACGTCCGCGCGTCCAAGGGCATCCACCTGGTGGTGCCCAAGGACCGGATCAACTCCAGCACCGGACTGATCCTGCGCACCGAGAAGAGCGTGCTCTTCGTCATCCCGTGGGGCCGGCACTGGATCATCGGCACCACCGACACCGACTGGGACCTGGACAAGGCGCACCCGGCCGCCTCCAGCGCGGACATCGACTACCTGCTCGAACACGTCAACTCGGTGCTGCACACCCCGCTGACCAGGGACGACGTGCAGGGCGTCTACGCCGGGCTGCGCCCGCTGCTGGCCGGCGAGTCGGACGCCACCAGCAAGCTGTCCCGCGAGCACACCGTGGCGCACCCGCTGCCCGGCCTGGTCGTGGTGGCCGGCGGCAAGTACACGACGTACCGGGTGATGGCCAAGGACGCGGTGGACGAGGCCGTGCACGGCCTGGACCACAAGGTCGCCGAGTGCGTGACCGAGGACATCCCGCTGGCCGGCGCCGAGGGCTACCACGCGCTGTGGAACGCTCGCGCCCGCACCGCCGAGCGCACCGGCCTGCACGTCGCCCGGGTGGAGCACCTGCTCAAGCGGTACGGCGCGCTCTCCGACGAGCTGCTCGCGCTGATCGCCGAGGACTCCTCGCTGGGCGCCCCGCTGGCCGCCGCCGACGACTACCTGCGGGCCGAGGTCGTCTACGCGGCGGCGTACGAGGGCGCCCGCCATCTTGACGACGTACTGGCCCGCAGGACGCGGATCTCCATCGAGACCTTCGACCGCGGAGTGCTCAGCGCCCGGGAGGCCGCGGAGCTGATGGCCCCCGTGCTGGGCTGGGACGCGCAGCAGATCGACAAGGAGGTCTCGTACTACGAGAAGCGGGTAGAAGCCGAACGCGAGTCGCAATTGCAGCCCGACGATCAGACCGCGGATGCCGCTCGCCTGGGGGCGCCCGATATCGTGCCTCTCCAGGCGTGAATCGCCTGGGCGCGACACGCGACGCGTGATCGGGGGAGCGGGCGGAAGGTTGCGAGATGGCCGGAAACGGCGACGAGGGGCGGCTGGTCGCCGACCGGTACCGGCTGGTTGAGCGGATCGGCCGGGGCGGAATGGGCACGGTCTGGCTGGCCGAGGACGAACTGCTCGGCCGTCAGGTCGCGGTCAAGAAGCTGCATCCGCCGCAACCGCACATGGACGACGAGGAGTTGGCCACCCTCTTCGAGCGCACCCGCCGCGAGGCGCGCGCCGCCGCCCGGATCAGCCACCCCAACGTGGTCGTGGTGCACGACGTGGTCGACGACGAGGGGCTGCCGTCCATCGTCATGGAGTACGTCCCGTCCGTCACGCTCGGCGAGCGGCTGAAGTCCGACGGCGCGCAGCCGCCCGCCGAGGCCGCCAGGATCGGCCGCGGCATGCTCGCCGCGCTGCGGGCCGCGCACCGGGCCGGCGTGCTGCACCGGGACGTCAAGCCCGGCAACGTCCTGCTCGGCGTCGAGGGCGCGGCGCAGAGCGGCGGCCGGGTGGTGCTCACCGACTTCGGCATCGCGCAGGCGTCCGGCACCTCCACGCTGACCCGCACCGGCGAGCTGATCGGCTCCATCGACTTCCTGTCACCCGAACGCATCCGCGGCGGCGCGCCCGGGCCCGAGGCCGATCTGTGGGCGCTGGGCGCCACGCTCTACCAGGCGGTGGAGGGCATCTCGCCGTTCCGCCGGCCGACCGCGATCGAGACGGCGTACGCGATCGCCGAGGAGCCGGTCGAGCCGCCCGCGCACGCCGGGGCGCTCGCCGAGGTGATCGACGGGCTGCTGGCCAAGGAGCCGCAGCGGCGGCTCTCGATGGACGAGGCCGAGCGGTTGCTGCGCATACCCGCGAGCGAGCAGGACACCGCGGTGGTCGAGCAGCCCGGCCACTCCGGGCAGTTCGGCCCCGGCGGCAGCCCGTACGCGGGCGGACCGTCCTACGCCGGCGGCCAGTCGTACACGGGCAGCCAGTCGTACAGCGGCGGATCGCCGTACACCGGCAGCCAGTCGTACTCGGGGAGCCAGTCGTACCCGGGCGGCCAGACCGGCGGGCAGACCAACGGGCAGAACGGTGGCCGGACCGGCGGCCAGAACGGTGCCCCGACCTACTCCGGCAGCCATTCCTACCCGGGCGGGCAGTCGTACCCGGGCGGCCCGCCCCCGGCGCAGATCCCGCCGCAGCAGGACACCGCGCCCACCCACGCCGCCACGGCCCCCGCCACGACGCACGCCGCCCCGCCCACGCCGGGCCGCAGCCGCCGGAGGGCCTGGCTCGCCGCCGTGGCCGCCGTCGTCGTCCTGGCCGGCGGCGGCGCCTTCGCCGCCCAGCACTTCGGCGGCGGCACCGGCACGGAGGGCGACCACCACACGACCGGGCCGACCACCCCGGTCACCACGCCGCCGACCACCGCGCCCAGCACGCCGCCGACGACACCGCCCACCACACCGGCCTGGACCCCGCCCGCGGTGCCGCAGGGCTACCACCTGGCGCGGCAGCCCGACCACGGCTACTCGGTCCCGGTGCCGGACGGCTGGACCAAGGAGGTCCACCAGAACGGCGACGAGGTCGACTACCTCGACCCGTCCAAGCTGGTCGGACTGAAGATCAGCGCGCTCAAGTACGCCAGCGGCGACCCGTACCAGAACTGGCTGGACCTCGAACCGCAGACCCGCCGGCAGGTTGACGGCTACCACCGCGAACGGATGGTGCCCACCACGCTGTTCGGCGGCCAGAAGGCCGCCCTGTGGATGTTCACCTTCAAGGGCACCGCCCGCGACTGGGAGGCCGCGGACATGGGATTCGGCAAGGAGGGTGGCACCGACTTCGCCATCTACCTGAGCGCTCCCAAGGCCCAATGGGAGCAGTGGAAGCCGGTGTTCGACAACGCCGTGGCCGGTTTCCGGCAATCCGGCTGATACGTCGGGTTCGCTTCCACGTCCCCCGTTCGGGGATGATGGGGTCCTACACCGCAGGCACTGCAAAGGGAACCCATGAGCGAGGACGAAGGTACCGACGGACGCTTGCTGGCCGACCGGTACCGGCTCACCGGCGTTCTCGGCAAGGGCGGCATGGGCACGGTGTGGCGTGCCGTGGACGAGACGCTCGGCCGCAGCGTGGCGGTGAAGGAGCTGCGCTTCCCCGGCAACGTGGACGAGGAGGAGAAGCAGCGGCTTGTCACCAGGACGCTGCGGGAGGCCAAGGCCACCGCCCGGATCCGCAACACCGGCGCGATCACCGTCTACGACGTGGTCAAGGAGGACGACCGGCCGTGGATCGTCATGGAGCTGGTCGAGGGCAGGTCGCTGTCCGACGCGATCCGCGAGGACGGCCCGCTCACCCCCAAGCGCGCCGCCGAGGTCGGCCTGGTGATACTCGACGTGCTCAAGGCCGCGCACCGCGAAGGCATCCTGCACCGTGACGTGAAGCCGTCAAACGTATTGCTCGGCGACGACGGCCGGGTGGTGCTCAGCGACTTCGGCATCGCGCAGATCGACGGCGACCCGTCGGTGACGTCCACCGGCATGCTGGTCGGCGCGCCCTCGTACATCTCACCCGAGCGCGCCCGCGGCCAGAAGCCGGGCCCGCCCGCCGACCTGTGGTCGCTCGGCGCACTGCTGTTCGCCTCCGTCGAGGGCCGGCCGCCGTACGACAAGGGCGCCGCGATCGCCACCCTGACCGCGGTGATGACCGAGCCGGTCGGCGAGATGCACAACGCCGGGCCGCTCGCCGAGGCGATCAGGGGGCTGCTGGCCAAGGACCCCGACCGGCGGCTCGACAACGCGGGCGCCCGCGCCCAGTTGACCGCCGTGGCGTACGCCCCCGAGCGCCCGGCCGCCGCCCCCGCGACGGCCGCCGACGCCACCCGCACCACCGTCCTGCCGGTCGACCCGCAGCCGGTGCCGACCGACGCGCCCGCCGAGACCAGGGCCGCGGCGATGGACCAGGCCAGGGCGCGGGACGCGCTGCGCTCGCTGCGCAACGCCGCCGCGTCGGCGAAGCCGAAGCAGAAGCCCGCGCCGGAGCCGGGAGTTCCGGCCGGCAGGCCGTCGCCCGGCCGCGCCTCGCTGACCGACGTGGTGCCGCGCCGCACCCTGCTGATCGTGGTCGCCGCGGTGGTGGTCGCGCTGCTCGGCACGGTGATAGGAGTCGCGCTCGCCGACTCCGGCGGCGGCGACGGGGACAGCAAGGGCGGCGGCAAGAAGCCCACCGCGGCCTCGACCGGCACGCACTCCACGGGCAAGGACGACCGCACACCGTCCTCGACGCCCAGCAGTTCGTCCCCCACCACCCCGGCGACGACCACGGCCACGACCACCCCGCCGCCGAGCAGCAAGCCGCCGGCCGGGAACGGGCTGCCGGCCGGCTTCTACATGTGGCACGACGACGAGGGCTTCTCGATAGCGCTGCCGAAGGGCTGGAAGCGGGTCGGCGACAACGGTTACGGCTCCGGCTCGCGGTTCCGCGGCTCCGACGGCAGGGAACTACTGGTGGACTGGGTGCACAAGCCGGGCAAGAGCGCGCTGGGCGACTGGCAGTCGGCGTCGGCGAGGGCCGCTAAGCCCGGCGACACCCACATCTCGGGCTACCACCAGATCGCGGTGAAGCAGGCCGGCTACCGCCATTACGACGCCGCCGACTGGGAGTACACCCGCAGCCAAGGGGGTAAGCAGGTACACGTCCTCAACCGGGGATTCGTGACGGACGCCCACCACGGCTACGCCATCATGTTCACCACTCCCAGCGGCGACTGGGGCAACGAGAAGAACGCCACGACGCTCGACGACTTCTTCGCAACCTTCGAACCGGCCAAGTGACAACGCCAGAGCACGTATCGTGAGTAGCCGTGGACTGTCCGCATCCGTATCGTGTCGGCAGTGGACCGGTTCATGAGGTAGGCCGATCGACGCCGATCGATGCTGATCGATCGGGGACTGGTGCGGAGAGGGGGCGCCATGGACGACTACGCGGGACGGGTGCTCGCCGACCGCTACCGCCTTCCCCGGCCGCCCGCCGACGAGTTCGAACTCGCCGAGACCAGGGCGTTCGACACCTACAGCGGCCAGGAGGTCCTGGTCAGGCAGGTGCTGCTGCCCGACGTCGTGACGGCCGAAGTGCCGGGCGACGAGGGCGGGTTCGAGGATCCCGACACCGTGAGCGACAGCGCCAGGCGGGCGCTGGAGGCCGCGCGGGCCGCCGCCGCGATACCCGACCACCCGCGTCTGGTGCAGGTCTTCGACATCTTCATCGAAGGCGGCAGCCTGTGGATCGCGAGCGAACTGGTGTCCGCCCGCCCGCTGGCGGCGTTACTCGCCGAGCGCCCGCTGGACGCCTACCGCGCCGCCGAGATCGCCTCCGACGTGCTCACCGCGCTGCGCGCCCTGCACGCCCACGGCTGGACCCATCGCAATGTGACCGCCGGCACCGTGCTGGTCTGCGACGACGGCCGGGCGATGCTGGCGGGCCTCGCGGCCGGCGCCGCCCAGGAGGCGCTGTGCGGCTACGACCCGGTGCCCGAGGAGGTGTTCGCGGGCGGCCCCGACAGCCCGGAGAACTCCTGGCGCGGCCCGGAGTCCGCCCTCGAACAGGAACGCGCCCGGCAGAACCGGATCACCGTCGTCGGCCCCGTCACCGAGCGCTGGGCGCCCGAGCAGGCCCACGAGGTGCACGAGAACTGGCGGTTGTCGCCGCCGGTCGGCTCGGCCGCCGATCTGTGGGCGCTGGGCTCGCTGCTGTTCCGCACCGTGCAGGGCCACCCGCCCTACCCCGAGGACAACGCGGCCGAACTCGTCCAGCTGGTCTGCGCGGAGCCGCCCGCCTTCGCCGAGGAGTGCGGACCGCTGCGGCCGATCGTGGAGTCGCTGCTGCGGCCCGATCCGGAGGAGCGCCCCGAGGCCGAGGAACTGGGCGGCTGGCTGCGGTCGTTGATCAGGTCGGCGCCCGAACCCGACCTCGGCGTCAGCACGGTTCAGGTGCCGGCCGACCCGGCCCGGCTGCCGGTCAAGCGGCGCAGGGGCGAGCTGGTGCGGCGCCGCCGCAGGGCCGAGGCCGCCGCCGATCCCGGCTCGCCCGCGCACCGCAAGCACGCCCGCGGCAAGCAGGCGAAGCAGGCGAAGCCGCCCAGGCAGGTCAAGCCGGTCAAGCAGACCAGGCCCGCCCGGCAGGCCAGGGCGGCCGTCGCCGCCGAGCCCGGTCCCGAGCGGGTGCGCGGCCAGGTCAGGCAGGAGCAGCTGTTCCGCGAGGACCGCGAGCAGGTCGTCTACCGCAAGCCGCAGCGCGGCGGCACGAAGAAGAGCGGGAGCACCCCGCGCAAGCTCGGCGCCCGGCTGGTCTTCCTCGTCCTCGCCGTACTGGCCGCGCTGGTGATCTTCGCCGTCCTCGTCCTGCCGCACCGCGACGGGGCCTCGGGCGACAGCCCGAACGGCGACCGTACGGTGCCGGCCGAGATGCCCGGCTCCGGCGGCGACAGCAAGGGCGGCGCCAAGGACCACCCGACCACCGCCCCGCCCACCAGCGCGCAGCACACCACGAGCAAGCCGACCTCCGCCGCACCGCCGGCCACCTCGAAGGCGCCGCCCGCCACTGTGCCGCCGCCGCCCGACCTGGGCTCGGACTTCGCGGTGCGCAGCGACTCCGCGGGCTTCTCGGTGGCCGTCCACACCGGCTGGCAGCGGGCCGGCAAGAACGGCCAGGGCCAGGTCCACTACACCGGCAGCGGCCTGCAGCTCACCGTCGTGCCGGGCCGGGACACCGTCTCCGAGCACGGCGACGACCCGCTCGCCTACCAGCTGGAAGAGCCCGAACTCGCCGCGTTCCGGGCCTCGGCCTGGTCCGCCGCCTCCAACCTGCACACCCTGGACGTGCGCGGCCACCACGCGGCCGAGGGCGAGTACAGCTACCGCGACGCCTCCGACAACCAGCTCTACGCGCTCAACCTCGCGATGATCATCGACGGCCGCTACCACCTGGTGGTGGTCAGCGGTCCGGACGCGCAGCGGGCCGACGTGCAGCGCGCGTTCGACAAGGCCGTCGAGACGTACGCCGTGCACTGATCCCGCACGCCGGGCCCGCCGGTGTGCGGATCGTGTGACGGCAGCGGGAGGACCCCTGCCCTGGGGCATGATTGCGGCATGGCAAGTGACGGGGGATGGATCACGGCCTCGCAGATACCGCGGGACGTGGTCGCCGGCCGGTACCGGATCACCGGGCGGCTCGGCCGCGGCGGCATGGGCACGGTCTGGCGGGCCACCGACGAGCTGCTCGACCGGCAGGTCGCGGTCAAGGAGATGCACCTTCCCGAGTACGGGCTGTCCGAGCACGAGTCGAGCACCCAGCGGGACCGGGCGCTGCGCGAGGCGCGCAGCGTGGCGCGGATCCAGCACCCGCACGTGGTGGTGGTCTACGACGTGGTGCAGCAGGACGGCCGCCCGTGGATCGTGATGGAGCTGGTGGACGGCCGCTCGTTGGCGGCGGTGCTGTCCGAGGACGGTCCGCTGCCGCCGCGCGAGGCCGCCAGGATCGGCGCGGCGGTGGCCGGCGCGCTGCGCGCCGCGCACGACCGGGAGATCCAGCACCGTGACGTGAAGCCGGCGAACGTGCTGATCGAGCAGCGCACCGGCCGGGTGGTGCTGACCGACTTCGGCATCGCCCGGATACCGGGCAGTGCCACGATCAGCGAGACCGGCGCCTTCGTGGGCTCGCCCGAGTACACCGCGCCGGAGCGGATGATGCCGGGCGGCGGCAGCGCGGGCCCCGAGTCCGACCTGTGGTCGCTGGGCGCGCTGCTGTGCGCGGCCGTGGACGGCCACTCGCCGTTCCACCGCGAGTCGATCGGCGAGATCGTGCACGCGGTGGCGATCGACGACATCCGGCCGCCCTCGGCGGTCGGCGCGCTGCTGCCGGTGGTGCACGGGCTGCTCGACCGCGATCCGGCCCGCCGGATGGCGGCGGCCGAGGCGATGACGGTGCTCACGGCTTACGCCGAGTACGGCATCGAGCCGCCGACCCCGCAGCTGGTGCGCCGGCCGGAGCCCGACCTGGGCGCGGATCCGGGCGCCGACCCGGGCGCGGCGGCCGATGTCGGCGGCCCGGCCGGCCGTACCCCGGCGGACCGCGCGGGGACTCCGCAGCTGCCGACGGGTGGCGGACCGGGGCCGCTGGCGACCCGGCGCGGCCGCGGCCGGCGGCGGGCCGGGATCGCCGTGCTCACCGTCCTCGCCGTGGCGGCCGGCGCCACCGCCGCGGTCCTCGTGACCCGGGGGAGCGGCGGCGACCCGGCGGCCGCCACCACCGGGGCACCGGTGGTCCGCAGCACCGCGCCCGCCACGACCGCCGGGCCGGCCAAGCCGCCCGCGAGCAGCGCGCCGCACACCGCCCCGGTGCCGGCCGGCTCCACCCGGGTCGAGGACCCCAAGGGCTTCTCGGTCGTGCTGCCGGCCGGCTACGTCCGCGATCCGGAGCCGCCGCGTACGTACTACTGGTCGGCCGACCGCGGCTTCCGGTTCGGCGAGCGCGAGCAGAAGCCCGATCCGCGCGGGCCGTACGGCGTGATGCACGACCAGGACGTGGCGGGCCCGAGCGCGAACGGCTACAAGGGCTACCGGGACGGCGTGATCACCAGGACCACCCACCGCGGCCAGGAGGCCGCCCTGTGGGAGTTCACCTACGACGGCTTCCCGAACAAGCCGGGCGCCCGCCGCACCTTCGACCTGTGCTGGACGCAGGACGGCCGGATGTACGACCTGTGGCTGTCGGCCCCGATCGCCCGGGTCGAGCAGGCCCGCGCGATCTTCGACGAGGCCGTGGCGAGCTTCCGCCCGCACCGCTGAACGTACCGGCGCGCCCACCGGCGCCGGCGCCGTCACCGGCCCCTGGACGTACCCGCGGTAGCACCGCACTGAACTGCGATGATCACCACACCGCCAGCAGATGCTGGCTTAATTGCGCGGATCATCGAGAAATGGGCTACTGACGGGTATCCAACCGGCGCCCCCGAGTCGTAACCTCACCGGCATGACGGATTCGCCGCAGCGCAGCGCCCCCACTGACGGTGCCCCCACCGACGGCAACCCGGTCGCGCCGCCCGCCGCCGCGGGCCGCGGGGCCGAGGACGTCGTCACGCCCGACCTGATCGCCCGGCTCACCCGCGGCGTCACCGGGACGGGCCGCACCGCCAACCACACCCCGCTGACCGGCGAGCGGCTGGCCGAGCTGCCCGAGGCCACCCCCGACGAGGTCGCCGCGGCCTTCGAAAAGGCCCGCGAGGCGCAACGAGGCTGGGCCGCCACCCCCGCCAGGCAGCGCGCCGCGGTGCTGCTGCGCTTCCACGACCTGGTGCTCGCCCGGCAGTCCGAGGTGCTCGACCTGATCCAGCTGGAGACCGGCAAGGCCAGGCTGCACGCCCACGAGGAGGTGCAGGTGGTCGCGATGGCCGCCCGGCACTACGGGCGCACGGCCCCGCACTACCTCAAGCCCAAGCGGCACACCGGCGCCATCCCGACGCTGACCAAGGCCGTCGAGCTGCGCCAGCCGCGCGGTGTGGTCGGCCAGATCGCGCCCTGGAACTACCCGCTGGAACTGTCCGTCGGCGACGCGCTGCCCGCCTTCGTGGCGGGCAACGCCGTGGTGATGAAGCCCGACACCGAGACCGCGCTCACCGCGCTGTGGGCCCGCGAGCAGCTGATCGAGGCCGGGCTGCCGGCCGGCGTCTGGCAGATCGTGATCGGCGAGGGGCCGGTGGTCGGCCCCGCGCTGGTCGAGCACGCCGACTACGTGTCCTTCACCGGCTCCACCCGCACCGGCCGCGAGGTCGCGCAGCGGGCCGCCGCCCGGCTGATCGGCGCCTCCCTCGAACTCGGCGGCAAGAACGCCCTGCTGGTGCTCAAGGACGCCGACCTCGACAAGGCCGCCGACGGCGCCGTGCGGGCCTGCTTCGCCTCGGCCGGCCAGCTGTGCATCTCCATCGAGCGGCTGTTCGTGGACGAGTCGGTCGCCGACGCCTTCACCGAGAAGTTCGTCGCCCGCACCCGCGCGATCCGGCTCGGCACCGCGCTCGCGTACGGGGCCGGCATGGGATCGCTGGCGGGCGAGCGGCAGTTGGCCGTGGTCAGCCGGCATGTGGACGAGGCCAGGGACAAGGGCGCCACGGTGCTCACCGGCGGCCGGCCGCGCCCCGACATCGGCCCGTACGTCTACGAGCCCACCGTGCTGTCCGGCGTCGAGGCCCCGATGGCGGTCTGCACCGAGGAGACCTTCGGCCCGGTGGTGTCGGTCTACCGGTTCCACGACGAGGACGAGGCCGTGGAGCGCGCCAACGCCACCGAGTACGGCCTCAACTCCAGCGTCTGGACCCGCGACACCCGGCGCGGCCGGCGGATCGCGGCCCGGCTGCGGTCCGGCACCGTCAACGTCAATGAGGCGTACGCCTCCGCGTACGGCAGCGTCCGGGCGCCGATGGGCGGCATGAAGAACTCCGGGCTGGGCCGCAGGCACGGCTCCGAGGGCATCCTGAAGTACACCGAGGCGCAGACCGTCGCCACCCAGCGGCTGCTGCCGATGGGCCCGGCGCTCGGCATGGACGACGAGAGCTACGCCGCCTTCCTGAACCGCTCGCTGCGGGTGATGAAGGCCCTGCGGCTGCGCTGACCCGCGCCGGCCCCGTCCCGCCACCGTCACCCGCCACCCCGTCCCGTCACCCGTACCGAGCCGGAGGAACACGTGTCACAGCAGGACGGCTACGACTACGACGTCCTCGTCATCGGCTCCGGGTTCGGCGGCGCGGTCTCGGCGCTGCGGCTGACCGAGAAGGGCTACCGGGTCGGCGTCCTGGAGGCCGGCCGCCGCTTCGCGCGCGCCGAACTGCCCCGCACCTCCTGGGACGTGCGCAACTACCTGTGGGCGCCGGCCCTCGGCCTGTACGGCATCCAGCGCATCCACGTCCTGGGCAACGTCCTGGTGCTGGCCGGCGCGGGCGTCGGCGGCGGCTCGCTGAACTACGCCAACACCCTCTACGTGCCGCCGAAGGCGTTCTTCGAGGACCGGCAGTGGGGCGGGATCACCGACTGGCAGCAGGAACTGGCGCCGTACTACGACCAGGCGCGCAGGATGCTCGGCGTCCGGCTCAACCCGACCACGACCCCCTCCGACGAGCATCTGCGGGCCGCCGCCGAGCACATGGGGGCCGGCGACACCTTCCACCTGGCGCCGGTCGGAGTGTTCTTCGGCGACGGGCAGGACGCGGACGGGCAGGCCACCGCCGAGCCCGGCGGCGAGGTGCCGGACCCGTACTTCGGCGGTGCCGGGCCGTCCCGGCGGGCCTGCACCGAGTGCGGCGAGTGCATGACCGGCTGCCGGCACGGCGCCAAGAACACCCTCAACGAGAACTACCTGCACCTGGCCGAGAGCGCCGGCGCCGTCATCCACCCGATGACCACCGTCACCGGCCTCAGCGAGGACCCCGCCGGGGGCTACCGGGTCACCACCGTGCCCACCGACCAGCGCAAGAAGGGCCGGCGGCAGGTGCTGCGGGCCGGGCAGGTGGTGGTCGCGGCCGGCACCTACGGCACCCAGACCCTGCTGCACGCGATGCGCGACGAGGGCAGGCTGCCCGGCATCTCCGCCCGGCTCGGCGAGCTGACCAGGACCAACTCCGAGGCGCTGGTGGGCGCGCAGACCACCCCGTCCCGGTACCGCAAGAAGCACCCGGACCGGACGCTGGACTTCACCCGGGGCGTGGCCATCACCTCCTCGGTGCACCCCAACGACCACACGCACATCGAGCCGGTCCGCTACGGCAAGGGGTCCAACGCGATGGGCAACCTGTCGATCATGGCGGCGCCGTACGGCGGGAGGCAGCCGCGCTGGCTGGAGTTCGCGGCCAACTACCTGCGGCACCCGGTGGTGGCGGTGCGGTCGCTGTCCAACCGCCGCTGGTCGGAGCGGACCATCATCGGCCTGGTCATGCAGACCAGCGACAACTCGCTGAGCACGTACCGCAAGGCCAAGGGGCTGGGGAAGGGCCTGCTCACCGCGCGGCAGGGGCACGGCACGCCCAACCCGGTGCACATCCCGGAGGGCGCGGAGGCGGCTCGGCTGATCGCCGAGCAGATCAACGGGTTCGCCGGCAGCAACATCGGCGAGGCCACCCAGCGGCCGATGACCGCGCACTTCCTGGGCGGCTGTCCGATCGGCGCGGACGCCGAGCACGGCGTCATCGACCCGTACCACCGGCTCTACGGGCACCCGGGCATCCATGTGGTGGACGGTTCGGCCGTCTCGGCGAACCTCGGCGTCAATCCGTCGCTGACGATCACCGCGCAGGCGGAGCGCGCGATGGCACTGTGGCCGAACAAGGGCGAGGCCGACCCCCGGCCCGGCCAGGGCGAGGGCTACCGCGGGATCGCCGCGGTACGGCCCGCCGCCCCGGTGGTGCCGGAGGGGGCCTTCGGGGGGCTCCGGCTCCCGTTGCTTCCGGTGCCCGCGGTGCCGCCGAAGGACGGCGGGCCCGCCTGACTCTTCTGACTCCTCCTGCTGTGCCGCCGCGCCCGCCTGATCGAGGGGGGAAGTACGTACAGACGGGCGGTGCTTCACCCGATCGTGGAGCGGAAGTCCATGCCGGGTGCCTGACGTGAGTAATGTGGTTCTCGCAGAGCGGCCGATCCCGAGCGTCCCCGTGACCGACCGCCTCTTTGAGTCGCGACCGGACGGCTGTCCCCTGCCTTCCGATCACATTCACCGATACGAGGTCCCACGGCGGGCGCACGACTGCACCCGCCTCATCGCATCGGTCACACCCCGCCTAGCTGCGTCTAAGCGGTGTCCATTTCCACGCGTGGTGTTGGTTACCGCCCCTGGATGGCACGGACATCACCTCCAACGAAGAGGCGGCGGGGCGGTCACGTGCCGTTCGGGTGATCCCCCTGAAAGAGGTCACGCCCGCCGCCGGGCTTCGGGTCGCGGCCACGCGGCGGAGCCGCATATCAGGCAAAGCCCCGCGCCCCTGACGGGGCGCGACCGGGCCGGCCGGGGCCGGTAGGATCGGGGTATCCCCGTAGCGATCCGCCGGAAGGCAACCCGTGGCAGCAGCGACCCCCTCCGCCCCCGACGCCGTACTCGTCGTCGACTTCGGCGCCCAGTACGCCCAGCTCATCGCCCGCCGGGTGCGCGAAGCGCGGGTCTACAGCGAGATCGTGCCGTCCACCATGCCGGTCGCCGAGATGCTCGCGAAGAAGCCGCGGGCGATCATCCTGTCCGGCGGGCCCTCCTCGGTCTACGCCGAGGGCGCGCCCTCCCTCGACCGGGCGATCTTCGAAGCCGGCGTCCCCGTCTTCGGCATGTGCTACGGCTTCCAGCTGATGGCCACCGCGCTCGGCGGCACCGTCGACAACACCGGCGCCCGCGAGTACGGCCGCACCGAGCTCGACGTCTCCAGGCCCGGCTCCACCCTCTTCGAGGGCACCCCGGCCGAGCAGTCCGTGTGGATGTCGCACGGCGACGCCTGCTCGGCGGCGCCGGAGGGCTTCACCGTCACCGCGTCCACCTCCGTCGTCCCGGTCGCCGCCTTCGAGAACGACGAGAAGCGGCTCTACGGCGTCCAGTACCACCCGGAGGTCCTGCACTCCACGCACGGCCAGCAGATCCTGGAGCACTTCCTCTACCGCGGCGCCGGCATCGAGCCGGAGTGGACCACGGTCAACGTCGTCGAGGAGCAGCTCGCGCTGATCCGCGCCCAGGTCGGCAGCAGCCGGGCCATCTGCGGGCTGTCCGGCGGCGTGGACTCCGCGGTCGCCGCCGCGCTCGTGCAGAAGGCCATCGGCTCCCAGCTGACCTGCGTCTACGTCGATCACGGCCTGATGCGCAAGGGCGAGACCGAGCAGGTCGAGAAGGACTTCGTGGCCGCCACCGGCGTCCAGCTCAAGGTGGTGGACGCCAGCGAGCGCTTCCTCACCGCGCTGGCCGGGGTCAGCGACCCGGAGCAGAAGCGCAAGATCATCGGCCGGGAGTTCATCCGGGTCTTCGAGCAGGCGCAGGCCGAGATCGTGGCCGAGGCGCCCGGCGACCAGCCGGTGGAGTTCCTGGTGCAGGGCACCCTCTACCCGGACGTGGTGGAGTCCGGCGGCGGCACCGGCACCGCGAACATCAAGTCGCACCACAACGTCGGCGGGCTGCCGGAGGACCTGCAGTTCCAGCTGGTCGAGCCGCTGCGCCAGCTGTTCAAGGACGAGGTCCGGATGGTCGGCCAGGAGCTGGGCCTGCCCGAGGAGATCGTGCAGCGCCAGCCGTTCCCCGGCCCGGGCCTGGGCATCCGGATCGTCGGCGAGGTCACCCGCGAGCGTCTCGACCTGCTGCGCGAGGCCGACGCCATCGCCCGCGAGGAGCTGACCGCGGCCGGCCTCGACCGGGAGATCTGGCAGTGCCCGGTGGTGCTGCTCGCCGACGTCCGCTCGGTCGGCGTCCAGGGCGACGGCCGCACCTACGGCCACCCGGTGGTGCTGCGCCCGGTCTCCTCCGAGGACGCGATGACCGCCGACTGGTCCCGGCTGCCCTACGACGTGCTGGCGAGGATCTCCACCCGGATCACCAACGAGGTCAAGGACGTCAACCGGGTCGTCCTGGACGTGACCAGCAAGCCGCCGGGCACCATCGAGTGGGAGTAGGGGCGCGGCGGAACTTCCGGGGCGCCGCGTTGAGTCACAGCCGCCGGGTGTACGTATAGCCCACTGACACCGCCGTACCCGGCAGAACCGTTTCCACCAGGAAGCACGGGCGGCGGGAGAGGCGGGAGACGATGCTCGACACCTGGCGGGAGACCGCCGGCCGGTACGCGCTGCTACCGCTGCGGATCTTCCTCGGCGTGACCTTCACGTACGCCGGCCTCGACAAGCTGACCAGCGACACGTTCTTCACCGACTCGGCGAACGGCTCCCTGGTGCAGACCCTGCACTTCTCGCACAGCACCGCGGCGATACCCGCGATGGTCAGCCTGGCCGAGAAGGCCCCGCACGGCTTCGGCTACGCGATCGCGCTCGGCGAGCTGGCGGCCGGCCTCGGGATGTTCTTCGGGCTGCTCGGCCGGATCGCCGCGCTCGGCGGCGCGGCGATCTCGCTGAGCCTGTGGCTGACCGTGAGCTGGAACGCCACCCCGTACTACTACGGCAACGACCTCGCCTACCTGATGGCCTGGCTGCCGATGGTGCTGGCCGGCACCCCGTACCTGTCGCTCGACCAGTGGCTCAGGCGCCGCCGCGGCGCGTCCGGCCCCGCGACGGCGCTCGGCCGGCCCGCTACGTCCGCCGGCTCTGCTGCCGCCGGCGAGCACGGAGATCGCGTACGCTCCGCGCCACCTGCGTGACGATCGCGGTCAGCACCGCGAGCGCCAGCCCGCCGATCACGATCGGCACCGAGCGGTGCACGTCCAGGTGCCAGACCTGGCCGGCGTCGAGGAAGAAGAAGACCGCCAGGGTCAGCAGCACCAGGCCCATCACCAGGGCGGCCGGCTCGAACCGGTGCCGCCTCATCGGGTCACCCGCAGGTCTCCGACGCCGACGTCCACCCTGAGGTTGACGGTGCCGGTGGACCTGGCGCCATTGAGCGGTGTCAGCATGAGCGGCTTCTCTTCCTTGTCGTTCTTGAGGTCCACGCCGCTGTGCGAGTGGTCGGACAGCAGCACGTCGCCCACCGCGACGTGGTAGGTCACGTTCAGCGTGAGGTCCGGCGGCAGCTTCACCACGGCCTCGCCGACCCGCACCTTCAGATGGGTGCTGACCGTGCCGCCGTCCAGATCCAGCGCGGTCAGGTCCAGGTTGCCGCTCCCGGCGCCGCGCAGGTACGTGGGCTGGACCGCCGCCGCGTCCGACGGCCGCCAGGTGGTGGTCCAGCCGGCCTGGTCCTTCGGCAGCGAGGCCGCGCCGACCAGTCCGGCCAGGAGCAGCAGCGACATGAACACCGTCCCGCCGCGGGCCCGGCCGGCGAACGAGGCGGTCACGAAGGCCAGCCCGTACACGCTCAGCGCCCCGGCGAGGCCGATCTCGGTGGCCGCGGTCGGCGACTGGTACTGCGCCGACACCCCGGCGCCGACGGCCGCGGCCGTGCCGGCCAGCAGGAAGGCCGTCACGCTCAGCGGCCAGGACCGCTCGCGCCTGACCGCCTTCTTGCGCTCCTTCCACCGCTGCCGGTCGATGTCGCCGTACGGCCCGTCGTCCGGCCCCCACAGGTAGCCGGGGCCGTCCTTGGCCAGCGGGTCGCGCCACCAGGACGGCGTGCCGCCGGGGGAGGGGGGCGCCTGCGCCGCGGGCGGCACGTCGACCATCACCGCCGCCGCTGCGGCCGTCGCCTCGCTGTCGAGGCCGCCGCTGCGGCGCAGCATCGACCAGTAGACGGCGCCGGCCGTGGCGGCCAGCAGGATCAGCGAGAACGCCTGGTTGGCGCCGTTGCCGAGCATCGACGCGTACAGGCCGCAGCCGACCAGCGTCATCAGCACGGCGATCAGCGGCGGGCCCTCGATCCGGCCGGACAGCAGCCGGTGCGCCTCGCTCTGCCGCTCGCCCTCCTGCGGGACGATCAGCCAGCCCATGCCGTAGATGATCAGACCTATGCCGCCGGTCAGCGACAGCACGGCGAGCACCACCCGGAAGATCACCGGGTCGATGTCGAAGTAGCGCCCGGCGCCGTCGCAGACGCCGGCCAGCATCTTGTGGTCGCGGCCGCGCAGGAGGCGGGGTTTCGGCGCGAGGTCGTCCTCGGCGTCGGAGCCGGCGGCGACCGTCCCGTCCTCCAGGCCGGCGTCGGCCCGGGTGGCGCCGGCCGGTTCCGCGAACGGTTCCGTGGGTTCCGCGGTCGGATCGCCGGCCCGCTCCGCGGTGGGATCGGCGGTCGGATCGGCGTCACTCGGGGCCGCGGCACGTGGCGCGTCGTCGCCCGGTGCGGCGGTGTCGGGAGGCGGCTCGTCCTTCATGACGACCATGGTGGCCGGTCGGCGGCCCGCCGGGCACCCGTCACGACCCTGGTCCGTCCCTGATCCGTCCCCTGGGGGCAACCCCCGGGGTCAACCCTGATGCCCGCGACCGGCCCGCCGTGTGACGATCGGGGTATGTCAGCGAGCAGGCCGCCCGGCGGAGCGCACCCCGGAGCGACGTCGAGTGCGCCCACCGGCGCCTCCTTCCTCTCCGGCGCCGGCGGCGCCGCCCCCGGCGCCCAGAGCGGCGACTCCGGCGTGCGCAAGTTCTACCGCAGCTCCGAGGGCCGGATGATCGGCGGCGTGGCACGCGGCCTGGCCGGCCACTTCGCGCTGCCGGTGCTGTGGGTGCGGGTGCTGTTCATGGTGCTGACGGCCTGCGACGGCATCGGCGTGCTGCTCTACGCCGTCTTCTGGTTCTTCGTACCGCTGGGTGTCGGCGGTGTCGCCGAGGCGAAGGAGCCGCGCGACGCCCGGTCCTGGCTGGCCGGCAAGCGCCCCGACAAGGGCCAGATCATCGCGCTGATCGCGGTGGCCGTCGGCACCGGCATCCTGATCGACAACATGAACCTCGGCGCCGCCAACCGCGCGGTGTGGCCGGTGCTCGTGGTCGGCCTCGGCGTGGCGCTGATCTGGCGGCAGGCCGACAACGCCCGCAAGGCGCGCTGGGTCGAGATGAGCCACGGCAAGCGGTTCTGGCCGCTGGCCAGGGCCGCGGCCGGCGTCGGCCTGGTGGTCACCGGCGTCACCGGCTTCATCCTGGTCCGCGGCAGCAACAGCCACTTCGGCGGCATCCTGCAAGCCGCGCTCGCGGTACTGGTGGGCGTGGCGCTGATCGCCGGGCCGTACCTGGTGCGGATGGCGCAGGACCTGTCGGCGGAGCGGCTGATGCGGATCCGCGCGCAGGAGCGCGCCGAGGTCGCCGCGCACGTCCACGACTCCGTGCTGCACACCCTCACCCTCATCCAGCGGCACGCCGAGGAGCCGCGCGAGGTCACCAGGCTCGCCCGCGCGCAGGAGCGCGAGCTGCGCGCCTGGCTGTACCGTCCTGAGGGCACCGGCAAGGACGACGAGCCGAAGACGCTCGCCGACGCCGTACGGGCCGCCGCCGCCGAGGTGGAGGACGCGCACGGGGTGCCGGTCGAGGTGGTCTGCGTCGGCGACTGCCCGCTCGACGAGGGCCTGGCGGCACAGATGCAGGCCGCGCGTGAGGCGATGGTGAACGCGGCCAAGTACGGTGGCGACGAGGCCGTCCAGGTGTTCGCGGAGGTGGAGGGGACCAAGGTCTTCGTCTCGGTCAGGGACCACGGCCCGGGATTCGACCTCGATCAGGTGCCGGACGACCGGATGGGCGTCCGCGAGTCGATCATCGGCCGGATGCAGCGCAACGGCGGTGAGGCGAGGCTGCGGGCCGCGCCCGGCGGCGGTACGGAAGTCGAGCTGGAGATGGAGAGGGCGGCGGCATGAGCGGCATGGGCGGAACGGTCGGTACGGGCGGTGTCGGCGGCGTGGACGAGGGCGGCACGGGCGAGGGCGGTGCGGGCGACGGCGGCCGGCGGGTGCGGGTGGTGCTCGTCGACGACCACCGGATGTTCCGCACCGGCGTGCAGGCGGAGATCGGCGCCACCGCCGAGACCGGCGTCGAGGTGGTCGGCGAGGCCGCCGACGTGGACCAGGCGGTCAGCGTCGTCACCGCGACCCGGCCCGAGGTCGTCCTGCTCGACGTCCACCTGCCCGGCGGCGGCGGGGTGGAGGTGCTGCGCCGCTGCGCGCCGCTGATGGCCGACCCCGACGAGCCGGTGCGCTTCCTGGCGCTGTCGGTCTCGGACGCGGCCGAGGACGTGATCGGCGTGATCCGCGGCGGCGCCCGCGGCTACGTCACCAAGACGATCACCGGACCCGACCTGATCAACTCCGTGTTCCGGGTGCGGGACGGCGACGCCGTGTTCTCGCCCCGGCTGGCCGGCTTCGTCCTGGACGCGTTCGCGTCCACCGACGCGCCGCCGGTCGACGAGGACCTGGACCGGCTCACCCAGCGCGAGCGTGAGGTGCTGCGGCTGATCGCCCGCGGGTACGCGTACAAGGAGATCGCCAAGCAGCTGTTCATCTCCGTCAAGACGGTCGAGTCGCACGTCTCGGCGGTGCTGCGCAAGCTGCAGTTGTCCAACCGGCACGAGCTGACCCGGTGGGCGACCGCGCGCCGGCTGGTCTGACATCCTGTTCCCCCGGCCCGCGAGGGCGAGCCGGTGAGAAGGGGACGGGACCGCGATGAGGAGGACGCCGCTCGCCGCGGTGGCGCTGCTGCTCGGCCTGCTGGGGCTGCTGGTGTCCGCGGCGGCCTGCACCGGGGGCTCCGGCGGTTCGCGCGCTGACGACTCCGCGCCGACGGCCGGCCTGGGCCGGCCCGACGCCCGTCCCACCGCGACGGTCTCCACGCCCGGCGACGACCGGACCACGGTGAGCGCGTCCACCCGCTTCATGCTCTCCCACCAGCGCGAGCTGGGCGACGACGCGCCGGGCCCGCAAGGGCCGTTGCTGGTCAGCGAGGGTTCCGGCCGGTCGATGTTCGTCTGGGAGACCGCGGACGGCCGGGAGTGCCACGGCATCGCCACCACCGCCGCGATGTCCCCGCTGACCTGCGGGACCGACCCCGAGGTCGGCCGCAGTCCGCGGCTGCGGACCATCGCCGCCACCGAGGTCGACACGTGGAATGTCGTCTTCGGCGCGGAGCACGAGACCGTCAAGTCCGTGACCTGCAACGGGGAGCCGGTCGCCGTGCACAACATCGGCACCATGACCGGCGGCCGGCGGATCGTCTACGCGATCACGTTCCCCGCCGTCACCCTCGGCTCGCTGACCGTCCAGGTGAGCCGGGACGGCGAGCCGGCCACCGAACGCCTCCCGATGAAGCAGCAGCCCGGTTCGGGCGGCCATCCGGTGTGCCGCTGAGATCCGACCGGCGGCTGCGGGATGGCGCGCGGCGGGCCGGGAGACGGGGAAGGACGTCGCCGGACCCGCCGCGAGTTCAGGGAGGAACGGGCTGCTAGAAGCCGCTCGGCCCGTATGTGTTCGAGGGCGGGGCCGGGCGGTAGCTGCCGGCGAGGCTGCTGTCGCGGTTGACCGCCGTGCGGTGCGCGTCCGGGTGGGTGTAGCGGCGCAGCCGGCGCCGGCCGGTGATCGCGTCACGCACTTCTGTGACGGCCGTCCTGAGGAAAGTCTTCATGGCCGAGCCCCCTTGCCGTGGGAATACCCCGACCACAAGTCTGCGCCCGCGCGGGGCCCGTCGCACGCTTCCTGAGCGGAACTTGAGGTTGGGCGGTCGACGGGCGGCCGTGCGGGGGCTTGGCCGGCCGGGCTATGCGGGGCGGGTCGCGCCCGCGAAGGGCATCTCGGAGATCGGCGCGACCCGGACCGGGGCGCCGGGGTGCGGGGCGTGGATCATCTGGCCGTTGCCGATGTACAGGCCGACGTGGCTGATGCCGGAGTAGAAGAACACCAGGTCGCCGGGCTGGAGTTGGGACTCCGAGACCCGGGTGCCCGCGTTGATCTGGGTGTACGTGGTGCGCGGCAGCGAGACGCCGGCCGCGCGCCAGGCGGCCTGGGTGAGGCCGGAGCAGTCGTAGGCGTTGGGTCCGGTGGCGCCCCACACGTAGGGCAGGCCGAGCGCGCGGTAGGCGAACGCGACGGCCTTGGCGGCCCGTCCGGAGGCCGCGGGCGCCGAGCCGGCGGGGGCGGCGTCGGAGGTGCCGGTGCCGGTGCCGGTCCCGGTGCCGCTTCCGCTTCCGGTGGACGTGCCGAGCGGGGTGCGCTGCGCCGCGCGGCTGGCCGCGTCGGCCGGCGCCGAGCCGTAGTCGGCGGCGGCGACTGCCGCGCGCTGCGCGGCGGTCAGCTGGTCGAGCAGCGCCTGCGCCTGGTGCAGCTTGCGCTCCACCGTCCGCTTGCGGTCCGCGACCTTCGTCTGCGCGCCGCGCAGCGTGGCCAGCTTCTCGCCGGCCGCGTCATGCGTGGCGGTCACCTCCCGCTGCTGCACGGTGAGTTGGTCGAGCGTCGCGGTCTGCCTGCTGCCGATCTGGCTGAGCAGGCTGGTCTGCTCCAGGTACGCGTCCGGCGCGCCGCTGAGCGCGAACTGCACGGTGGGGTCGAGCGAACCGCCCCGGTACTGCGCGGCGGCCAGCGAACCGACCTCGTCCCGCAGCGTGTTGAGCCGCGCGGTCTTGCGGGCCAGCTCGTCCTGGAGCTGGTCGACGGCGCTGCCGGCGGCGTCCGCCTGCTCCTTGGCGCCGTTGTACTGCTCGGTGGCCTGCTCCGCCTGCCGGTAGAGGGAGTCCACCTGGGACTTGACCTCCGCCGGGGTGAGCCGCGGCTCCGCGTGGCTGGTCTCGCCGAACAGCGTGACGGACGCGGCCGAGGCCAGCGCCAGGGTGGCGGCCGTACGGGTCATCGTCACCGTACGGGGTGACGTCCTGCGGTGTGATGCTGGCCTGGACTGGGGACTGTGTGAGGCCATGCCGGCCGTCACTCCTTCCGGGGTCGGCCCGGCGGCGCCCGTACGGGGGAACGGACGCCGCCGGACCTTCGGCGGGGATGGCCGTGCCGCCGGTTGCGACGGCTGTGGGGATCGGCCACCTGAGGAGTGACGCTAAACCTGAAGGGGGGAGTGCCCGGGGCAAGTGACCGGGGTTGTTCCCTTATCGCTCTCCGCTGTCCGTAACCGACCGCCGTTGGACGGCGGTCGGGACCGGGTGCGACCGGTTACGCCAGCCGGACCGCGCCCGCGAACGGCATCCAGCTCATCGGCGCGATCTCCACGACCCCGCCGGTGTGCGGCGCGTGCACGACGTTGCCGTTGCCGAGGTAGATGCCCACGTGGCTGATGCCGGAGTAGAAGAACACCAGGTCGCCGGGGCGCAGCTGGGACTCCGAGACGTGGGTGCCGTCGTCGTACTGGTCGTAGGTGGTGCGGCCGATGTGGATGCCGGCCGAGGCGTACGCGGCCTGGGTGAGACCCGAGCAGTCGTAGGAGTTCGGGCCGGTCATCCCGGAGGAGTACGGCTTGCCGCGCTGCGCCAGCGCGAAGTTGATCGCCTGCTGGGCGCGGCCGGAGGCGGGGCCCGAGTACGTCGGGTAGCTCGCGTTGGACGCCGTGGACGAGCCGGAGGAACCCGAGGAGCCCGAGGAGTTCGACGCCTTCGGGTGCATCTTGGCGATCTGCGCCTTCTGCTCCGCGGTCAGCGAGTTGAGCAGCTTGTGCGCGGCGGCCAGCTTCGCGTTCACGTTCTTCTTCTGGGTGGCCAGCGACGCCTGCGCGGTGGTCAGGTCCTTGAGCGCGCTGCTCGCCTGGCCGCGCTGGATCGACGCCTGCTCCTGCTGCACCTGGAAGGTGGCCAGCGCCTGCTGCTGCGTCGTGGTCATCCGGTCCATGGTGTGCGTCTGGTTCAGGAACGCCGCCGGGTCGTCGGAGAGCAGCAGCTGCGTCGTCTGGTCGAGGCCGCCGTCGCGGTACTGCGCCGAGGCGAACTGCCCGAGCACCCGCCGGGTCTCGTTCATCTTCTCGGTCTTCTGCGCGACCTGCGTGAGCAGCTGGTTGGTCTTCGCCCGCTGCGTGTCGGTCTTCTCCTTGGCCTGGTCCAGGTGCTGCGTCGCGACCTCGGCCTGCTGGTTCAGGGTGTCGATCTGCGCCTTGACCTCGGCGATGGAGGGCTTGGCGGGCGCGGCGTGCGCGCTCTCGCTCAGCAGGGTGACCGAGGCGAGGGCCGCGGTGGTGATACCGACGGCGGCGCGCGGGGCGGTCGTGGAGAGTATCCGGGTACGCGGCTTGCGGTGCGACGCCAAGGGAGGCGACTCCTTCCGTGACCGCCGACCGGGTTAGCTGACGGGTTCGGGCTGGAAGGCAGCCCTACGGGTTCGACGCTTTTCGGCGTCTCACCCGATTCACCCCGGAATGCTGTTGGGTCCCCGGTTCCGGCCGCCGGCCGGATTAGGCGAAGGTGTCTCGCTGCCGACACCAGCATCGACGAGGAACGAGTCACCTAGCGGGATACCGTAGTCAACTTCGGCGACTCTTGGGAAGTTTGGATCCCATTGTGACCGAAATCGCTGTGCGGTCTTACGTCTTGTGAGCGTGGATTCGCGGTCCAATTACGGACGAACGGCACCGTAGAAGGGCATCTCGGTAATGGGGGCGATCTTGACCGACGTGCCGGTGTGCGGCGCGTGGATCATCTCGCCGTCGCCGATGTAGAGGCCGACGTGGCTCACATCGCTGTAGAAGAAGATCAGGTCGCCCGGCTGGAGGTCGGACTCCGAGACCCGGGTGCCGAAGTCCACCTGGTCGTAGGTCGTACGCGGCAGATCGATCCCGGCAGCCTTCCACGCCGCCTGGGTGAGCCCCGAGCAGTCGTAGGAGTCGGGGCCGGTCGCGCCCCACACGTAGGGCTTGCCGATCTGGTCGCGGGCGAAGTCGATGGCCTGCTGGGCCTTGGACGAACTGCCTGAGGACGGCGGGACGACCGGCTTGACGGCCTTGCCCGGCGTGGTCTTCGCGGCCTTCGCCGCGGCGTCCTTGGCCGCCTGCAGCCTGGCCTGCTCCTTGGCCTTCTCCTGCGCCGCGATCTTGGCCGCCGCCGCCTTCGCCGCGGCCTCCTGCTTGGCCTGGAGCGCCGCCAGCCGCTTCTTCTCCTGCGCGGTGAGGCTGTTGAGCAGGGTCTGCGTCTGGCTCAGCTTGCTCTGCACGTCGTGCTTGGCGGTCTTGAGCTGGGCCTGCTGGGTGGTCAGCGTGGCCAGGCTCTTGGCCGCCTCGATCCGCTGCTGGGTGGCCGCGGCCTGCTGCACCCGGTAGGACTCCACGGCCGACTGCTGCCGCTTGGCCATCACGCTCGTCAGGTGCGTCTGGTCGAGCAGGTCCTGCGGGTTGTCGGAGAGCAGGTAGCGGCCGGTGGAGTCGTCGCCGCCGCTGCGGTACTGCGCGGCGGCGTACTGGCCGAGGATCCGCCGGGAGTCGTTGAGCTGCTGGGTCTTCTGCGCGGCCTGCTTCAGCAGCGTGTTGACCTTCGCGCTCTGCGCGTCGGTCTGCTCCTTGGTGCCGTTGTAGTGGTCGGTGGCCGCGTCCACCTGGTGCATCAGGGAGTCCACCTTCGCCTTGACGTCGGCGATGGACGGCTGGGCGGGCTTGGACGGGGCGGGGGCCGCGTCCGCGGTCTCCGCGAGGAGAGTCATGGTGGCCAGCGCCGCCGTCGTCACGCCGACCGCCACGCGGGGGCCGGGCGTGCTGAGTATCGCGGTACGGGCCTTACGGTGTGTCGCCATTCCGGGCGGACTCCTTCCGGACGCTGCCTGGGGCCGCACGGTAGCCAACGCCCCCCGCCGCTGGGAAGGGCGGTGTCCGATAGGCCCGATACCTTTTCGTAATCTTTTTCTCAGGTGACGGAGCGTACTGGTGGAGCTACCGGGTAAGAGACGGCGCCGGCCCGGCGGAGCCCGGTGCGGCGGAACCGGACTGGGCTGTCGGTGCGGGCGCCTAGACTCGGTAGGCGATGAGCAGCCTCTTTGACGACAACTTCCTGGCCGGTCTGCACGTGGCACCGGAACCGGCCGATCCGGCCGCACCGCCGCCCCCCGAGGAGGGCGGATCCGGCGCCGAGCACGTGCCGGACTCCCTCTTCGGCGACCGGTTCGACGGACCGCCGCCGCCGGGCGCCGGGCGCGACGCGTACTACCGCGACGGCGCCCCGCGCCCCGCGATCGACCCCGCGCAACTGCTCGAAGGGCTGAACGAGCAGCAGCGCGCCGCCGTCCTGCACGCGGGCGGCCCGCTGCTCATCGTGGCCGGCGCCGGCTCCGGCAAGACCCGGGTGCTCACCCACCGCATCGCCCACCTGCTGGGCGCCCGCAAGGTGCACCCCGGCTCGATCCTGGCGATCACCTTCACCAACAAGGCCGCAGGCGAGATGAAGGAGCGGGTCGAGCAGCTGGTCGGCCCGCGCGCCAACGTGATGTGGGTCTCCACCTTCCACAGCGCGTGCGTGCGCATCCTGCGCCGCGAGTCCAAGTCGCTCGGCTTCACCTCGTCGTTCTCGATCTACGACGCGGCCGACTCCAAGCGGCTGATGGCACTGGTCTGCCGCGACCTCGACCTGGACCCCAAGCAGTACCCGCCGAAGTCCTTCAGCGCGAAGATCTCCAACCTGAAGAACGAGCTGATCGACGAGGAGACCTTCGCCGGCCAGGCGGAGAACCCGTTCGAGAAGAAGCTCGCCGAGGCGTACGCGCTCTACCAGGCCCGGCTGCGCGAGGCCAACGCGCTGGACTTCGACGACATCATCATGACCACCGTCCACCTGCTCCAGGCGTTCCCCGACATCGCCGAGCACTACCGGCGGCGCTTCCGGCACGTGCTGGTGGACGAGTACCAGGACACCAACCACGCCCAGTACACGCTGGTGCGCGAACTGGTCGGCACCGCGGACTCGCCCGACGGCACCCCGGTCGCCGAGCTGTGCGTGGTCGGTGACGCGGACCAGTCGATCTACGCCTTCCGCGGCGCGACGATCCGCAACATCCTCCAGTTCGAGGAGGACTACCCGCAGGCCACCACCATCCTGCTGGAGCAGAACTACCGCTCCACCCAGACCATCCTGACCGCCGCCAACGCCGTCATCGAGCGGAACGCCGGGCGGCGCGCCAAGAACCTGTGGACGGAGTCCGGCGACGGCCCGACCATCGTCGGCTGGGTCGCCGACCAGGAGCACGACGAGGCGCAGTTCATCGCCGAGGAGATCGACCGGCTCACCGACGCGGGCGACGCCCGGCCGGGCGATGTCGCCGTCTTCTACCGCACCAACGCGCAGTCCCGGGTCTTCGAGGAAGTGTTCATCCGGGTCGGCCTGCCCTACAAGGTCGTCGGCGGGGTCCGCTTCTACGAGCGGCGTGAAGTCCGTGACGTGCTCGCCTACTTGAGGGTGCTGGCCAACCCCGAGGACGCGGTGCCGCTGCGCCGGATCCTCAACGTGCCCAAGCGCGGCATCGGCGACCGCGCCGAGGCGATGATCGACGCGCTCGCGCAGCGCGAGAAGATCTCCTTCCCGCAGGCG
The DNA here is from genome assembly GCF_050956065.1 of Streptomyces sp. CA-111067. Taxonomy (NCBI): domain Bacteria; kingdom Bacillati; phylum Actinomycetota; class Actinomycetes; order Kitasatosporales; family Streptomycetaceae; genus Streptomyces; species Streptomyces sp. CA-111067. The sequence continues at coordinate 5,661,216 of NZ_CP192103.1, forward strand.
CTGCGCCGGGTGGACGAGGCGTACGGCATGGCCGCGCGCTCGTCCAACGCGGTCAAGCGGTTCAACACGCTGCTCGAAGAGCTGCGCACCATCGTGGAATCCGGCGCGGGCCCCGCGGTCGTCCTGGAGGCGGTGCTCGAACGCACGGGCTACCTCGCCGAGTTGCAGGCGTCCACCGATCCGCAGGACGAGACCCGGGTGGAGAACCTCCAGGAACTCGCCGCGGTGGCCCTGGAGTTCGAGCAGGAACGCGAGGCCGACGAGCCCGGCACGCTCGCCGACTTCCTGGAGCGGGTGGCGCTGGTCGCCGACTCCGACCAGATTCCGGATGACGACGCGGAGGACAACGGCGTCATCACGTTGATGACGCTGCACACCGCCAAGGGCCTTGAGTTCCCTGTGGTGTTCCTCACCGGCCTCGAAGACGGCGTCTTCCCGCACGCGCGGGCATTGGGCCAGGTCAAGGAGTTGGAAGAGGAACGGCGGCTGGCCTACGTCGGCATCACCCGGGCCCGCGAACGCCTCTACCTGACCCGCGCGATGATGCGCAGCGCCTGGGGCCAGCCCTCGTACAACCCGCCGTCGCGCTTCCTGGAGGAGATTCCGGATACGCTGATCGACTGGCGCAGGACGGGTTCCTCGTCCTCCGGTTCCGCCGCCGCGGCCGGCTGGACGTCCTCCCCGCTGTCCTCCCCGTCCCGCCCCGCCGGCTTCGCCACCCGCCGTGCGGCGGGCGACCGCCCGGTGATCTCCCTCGCCGTGGGCGACCGCGTCACCCACGACCAGTTCGGCATGGGCACGGTCGTCTCCGTGACGGGCCGCCCCGGCGACGAAAAGGCCACGATCGACTTCGGCGACCCCCGCCCCAAGCAGCTCCTGCTGAGGTACGCCCCGGTGCAGAAACTCTAGGCACGCTCCCGGCAGAGGGAGTGCTCCCGGTGAAGGCGCCCCGTCAGGGGCGCGGGGAACTGCGCGACCAGCCCACCACCGGCGGGTGGTGCCGGGACGGCCGTAAGGGGCAGGGCGGGGGCAGGGGTTAAGGTCGGCCCGGGGTTACCGGGGGTCCAGGCCGTGGGAGAGCAACCAGGGCAACGGGTCGATCGGCGCGCCCCCACCAGGGCGCACCTCGAGGTGCAGATGCGGCCCGGTCGTGTTCCCGGTGTTCCCCGAGTACGCGATCACATCGCCGGCCTTCACCGACCCGCTCCGAACCTTCGTACTGCTCAAGTGGCAGTACCACGTCTCCGTCCCGTCCGGAGCCGTGACGATCGCCATGTTCCCGTACGAGCTGTTCCACTGCGTGCGGACCGTCCCGTCCGTCACCGCGGTCACCGGCGTCCCGACCTGCACCGGGAAGTCGATCCCGGTGTGCAGCGCCATCCAGTTGACGCCGGCCTGCCCGAAGTACGCGCTGAGCCCCTTCTGCTTCACCGGCAGCAGGTACTTCGGCCGCAGCGCCTCCTTCCGCGCCGCCGCCTCCTGCTTCGCCTTCTTCGCCGCCGCCTCGCGGTCCTTGAGGTCGATCCGCTCCTGGGTCCTGCTGGCGCGGGTCGCGAAGTCGTCCGCGTCGGCGCTGACTCCGGTGAGCTGCCGGTCGAGCTGCGTGGTCGGCGCGTTCGTCGCGGCCGTGGCCGTCGACACCGGCGCGTCCGCCTGCGACTTGGTGTCCTGCGCGACGCCGACTCCGCTGACCGCGGCCGCGCCGACCGCCGCGACGCCCATCACGGCGACCGACGGCACTCCGACGGTCAGCAGCGCGGACCGCTTGTGCGGCTTGCGGCGGCGGCTGCGGGCCGCCGGCATCACGTCGTCGCCGGGGCCGTCGGGCGCGTAGTCGTGCTGCTCGGCCGGCTCGTCGTCGTGCGGTGCGGCCTCCGCGGCGGCGTAGGCCGCGTCGAGGTCGAAGTCGAGATCGACGCCGAAGTCGGGGGCGGCCGCCGGTACGGGCTCAGGCCGCGGGTCCGGCGCCAGGTCGCGTTCCGGCTGCGGCTGTTCCCGCTCCTGCTCCTGGTACGGCGGGGCGACCTGCTCGTATATCCCGGTGTCGCCGCCGGCGTCATAGCCGTACCCGTAGCCGTAGGCGGGGTACGCGCCCGAGTCCCAGTCCGGCTGCTGTTGCTGCTGGGGCTGCGGCTGGGGCGACTGCTGCTGCGGGATCGTCGGCATCGTGGCCGTCTGGTACGCGGTGGCCTGCGCCTGGTACGGGTCCTGGTAGTCCGTCACCGGGTAGTAGCCGGTGGTCGTTTCGGGCTGCTGCCAGAGCGCGGAAGTGTCGTACGTACCGGTGTCGTAGTACGTGCCCGTCGCCGTCGGGTACGTACCGGTCTCCTGGCCGGCCGGCTGACCGGCGGCGTACGGGTCGTAACCGGTGCTGTAGCCCGCGCCGCCCGTGTCGTAGCCGGCGCCGTAAGCGGCGGTGTCGTACGCGGGGACGTATCCGGTGTCGTAGCCCGTGCCGTAACCGGCGCCGTATGCCGCGTCGTAGCCGCCGGCGTAACCGTGGTCGGCGACGGGCGCCTGGCCCTGGCCCTGCGGGACGTATGCGTAGCTGCCGGTCGCGTCGGGCGAGGGGCCGAAGAGCGGATCCGCCGCGGAGAAGGTGGTGCCGACGGTCTGGTACGAGCCTGAGGAATAACCGTCATACCCGTAGGCGTCGTAGTCGGGGGAGTACCCCGACGGGGGACGTTCGTTCACCGCCAACTTCTCTTTCGCCTCGGCAGCAGGAGAATTAGCGGTGACTGTAGCTGCCCGGACCCTGAGCCGACAATCTCCGGCGGCGACCTGACGTCCGCCTTGCCCGGCGTTCGGTTGATATTCGACCGTTATGTGTCCGTTATGCGGCGTCGATCGCGTCCGGCAGCGGGCCGTGTCCGGCCAGTGTGCGGCGGATCTCCGCGGCCACTTCGGCGTGCAGCGGCAGGCCGAGATGTCCGACTCCGGTCACCTCGATGTTTTTCGTCCTGAGGTCCTTGTGTTCGAGGCGCGCCGACTCGACCGGGATCATCAGCTCGTCCAGGTCGCTCCAGAACGCCACGAACCGGGTCCGGCAGCCGCGCGCCCGGCCCGCGAGTTCGGCCAGCACCTCGGAATCCGGCCGCATCTGGCGGATCAGCGGGTGCGGCAGCAGCGCCGGGATGGCCCGGGTGCCGGTGTGCGGGGTGCCGAGCGTCACCAGCGTGCGGACCCGGCGGTCGCCGCCGAGGCACTGCACGTAATAACGCGCGATCAGGCCGCCGAGGCTGTGCCCGATGATGTCCACCTGCTGGTGGCCGCTCTGCTCGCAGATCTGCTCCACCTGCCGGCCGAGCAGTGCGGCGGCGGTGCGGATGTCGCTGGTCAGCGGCGAGTAGTTCAGGGCGGGGACCCGGGTCCAGCCGTGGTCGAGCAGCGAGCGGCGCAGCGTGCTGAAAGTGGACCGGTTGTCCACGAAGCCGTGCAGCAGCAGGGCCGGCGGCAGGTCCCGGCCGGTGGCCGTCGGCGCGAGCGCGGGCCCGGCGTTCCTGCCGGCCTTCCGCGGGCCGTCGTCGGCAGCGTCCCTGGGTGGCGGCGGGGCCTGGTCGCGCTCGGGGAATATGCCGGTGGGATACATGACCAGGTGCCGGGCCAGGACCGCGAGGTCCATCGCCGTGGCCCGCGCCAGATTCACGCTGTGCCACAGCCGGCCCGCGGCGGACGTCTCCGCGGCCTGCGCCGCGTCCGCCGCCTCAGCCGCCGCCTCAGCCGCTGCCTCAGCCGCTGTCCCGGCCGCCGCGGTGGCGGCCGGACGCTTCGGCTCCTGGTCCTTGCTCCTGCGCTTGCCCGCCCCGGGCTCTCCCTCGGGGTCCGCTCCGGATCCTGTCCCGGCTGTCGGTGACTGGGCGGCCATGGCCCACCTCCCGTCGCGGCACCCGGGGGATCAGCACTGGCCCCGGGGGCCCTCGCGGGAGCCGGAGCGGATGCCGCACCGGCGCACCCTGCGGCTGCGAGTGCGGAGATACGGCATCCTGGCGGCGGCTCCACTGGAACGCGCCGGGCCCGCGGCGGCTGGGGCGTGTCCCGCGCCCGGCACCGTCAGGGACCCGACCTCTGGTGAATGTGTCCCACTGTGTGATTTCCCCCTCCCCGGGGTTCGTAAAACTGACGGGCGGCTCGCATCGGCGATAACGTTCGTTCACCGCGTAGTCCGCATGGAGGTAGTGATGCCAGTGTCCGGTCCGATTCGCGTGGTGGTCGCCAAGCCCGGCCTCGACGGCCACGACCGGGGGGCCAAGGTCATCGCGCGGGCACTGCGGGACGCCGGTATGGAGGTCATCTACACCGGCCTGCACCAGACGCCCGAGCAGGTCGTGGACACCGCCATCCAGGAGGACGCCGACGCGATCGGCCTGTCCATCCTGTCCGGCGCGCACATGACGCTCTTCGCGAAGGTGCTGGAACTGCTCAAGGAGCGGGACGCCGAGGACATCAAGGTCTTCGGCGGCGGCATCATCCCCGAGGCCGACATCGCCCCGCTCAAGGAACTCGGCGTCGCCGCGATCTTCACCCCGGGCACGCCCACCGGCGACGTGGTGACCTGGGTGAACACCCACGTCCAGCAGGGCGTCGCCTGACCGCTCGGCGGGCGGCCCGCGCCGCCACCCGAACGGGCTAACCGCGCAGCTCGGCCAGCATCAGCGCGCGCAGCCGCAGCGTGCCGGTCAGCCGCTGGAAGGCCTCCGACCAGTACGTCGCCGCTCCCGGTGACGCCTCCGGCGGGTCCTCGCCCGCCGCGCTGAGCACCGCCACCTGCTCGGCCGCCGCCGGGTCCAGGCAGCGCTCCGCCAGGCCCATCACCCCGCTGAAGCTCCACGGGTAGCTGCCGCCGTCCCGGGCGATGTCCAGGGCGTCGACCACCGCCCGGCCCAGCCGCTCCGACCAGGGCACCGCGCACACCCCCAGCATCTGGAACGCCTCGGACAGGCCGTGCGCCGCTATGAAGTCCGCCACCCAGCGGGCCCGCTCCTCCTGCGGCAGTATGGACAGCAGCTTGGCCGGGTCGCCGACCGCCGCGACCGGTCCTGCCGGGACCGGCGGCGGGCCGAGCAGTGCCCGCGCCCAGGCCGGATCGCGCTGCCTGACCGCGGCACGGCACCAGGCCGCGTGCAGATCGGACTGCCAGTCGTCCAGCACCGGCAGCTCGATGATCTGCTCCGGGCCGCGGCCGCCGAACCTGGCCGGCCAGGTGGACAGCGGCGCCGAGTCCACCAGCTGGCCGAGCCACCAGGCCCGCTCGCCCCGGCCGCTGGGCGGCTTCGGTGCCACGCCGTCCCGCTCCATCGCCGCATCGCACTCGTAGGGCGCCTCCACCGTGATGCCGTCCGGGCCCAGTGAGACATGGCTGCGAGCCCGGGCCGCCATCCGCGCCGCCAGCGCCGAACCGGGCAGCGCGGACAGCAGCTCGGCCGCCGTCGAGCGGACGTTGCGGCTGCGGTCGGACAGCGCCTGTTCGAGGAACGGCTCGTCGTCGGCGGACAGTCCGATGCGCAGCGAGTCCAGGAACATCAGCCGGTCCTCGGCGCGTTCGCTGCGCCAGCTCGCGGTGAGCAGGGCGAGCGCGCCGGCCGGGTCGGACCGGCGCAGCCGGGTCAGCAGGGCGATGCGCTCCGCGAACAGGCCCTCCTCCCACAGCTTTTGCGCCTCCTGCGGGTCCTGCTCCTCGTCCTGGCCGGCCGCCGCGGCGGTCAGGGCGCCGCTTCCGGCGCGCAGCGCGAATTTCCAGTCCGGGTTCAGCTTCGCCAGCCACAGGCCGCGCGGGCCCGCCAGCGCGAGGGCGTCGGCCCGCAGATCGGTGCGGGCCCTGGCCGCTTCGAGCAGCGCGGGCAGCTGCGCCGGCGGCGCGGCGAAGCCCTCCCGGCGGGCCGCGGCCAGCCACTGCGGCAGCAGCTCCGCGAGGTTCGGCGCCGCCCCGCGCCGGCCGCCCGAACTCCCCCCGGTCCGGTCCGCCAGCAGCTTCCCCAACCGCTGCTGCGCCGCGGCGGGCATCTGCGCCCGCCCGTCCACCGGCGCCACCGCGGGCCGCTGCCCCGCCACCCCGGGAAGCACCCCGCCCCGCCGCCGCAGGACCCCCACGGCAGCAGCGTCGAGCAGCCCCAGAGCGGCCTCCTCCGCATCCCCGCCGACCACCCCACCCGGCCGCCGCCGCTCCGTCCCGAGCAGAGCGCTCCCCACGAGGTCATCCCACCGATTCCCCACGACTTTCCCCTCTCTACCCGTCGTTCCCGTCGAGCCGCCCCCAACGAGCGCCCCCCGTCATGCCGTTCACACCGAACCCGCCAGACCGGCCGTCCCCTGCCCGTCCCGGCCCCCGCCCGCAGCGGGACCCGCGAGCCGCCCCCCGTATCCCCGTTTGACCTCGACCCCGGCCCCGCCCGCCATTTCCGCCCGCAGGGCTAGAGGGGGATCGGTTGGGACGTCTCCGGGGACCAGACCGCCAGGGGGTGGAGGCCCGTGGGGGTGAGTTCGCCGAAGACTGTGACCGGGTGGCCGGCGGAGACCGCGGCCAGGCGCCATAGGCCGGACGGGGTGGGCGGGGGCGTCAGGGGGACGGCGTCCTCGGCGGTGGCGTCGGCCAGTTGCCAGCGGTCGGGGCCGGGTATGGGGACCACGCCGGAGAGCATGACCGGCCACGCGTCGAGCCACGGGTCGTCGGCCAGCGCCGTGCCGTAGAAGTCGAGCGCGGGGGAGACCGCCGTGCCCGTCGGCACCGCCGCCGACGCCGCGACCGCGCCGTGCCGGGTGCCGAGCGCGGCCCGCAGCGGCAGCGCCGCCGGGTGGTAGGCCAGCTCCGCGTCGAGCACCGAGCCCACCGCCAGGGCCAGTTCGGGCGCCCGGCCCGCCGCCCCGAACGACAGCAGCATCGCGAACCGCCCCTCCACCTCGTCCCGCAGCCAGATTCGCCGGGTGGTGAGCCGTTCGTCCGCCGTGTCGTACTGCGCGAGCACCTGCCAGCTGCCCCGCACCGTCGGCCCGGCCAGCAACTCCGCCGTGTCCACGGTGAATCCGACCCTCGCCCGTACCGTCTCCTCCAGCGGCCGGGGCAGCCGCTCGCGGCCCAGGAAACCGCGGGCCAGCAGATGCAGCAGCGCCGTCTCCTCCAGCATCCGCGACGGCCAGTCGCCACCCGCCCCGACCACCGCGCCCAACCCCCTTACCCGGGTGGCCAGCCCGGGCGCCTGCGCGTCGACCATCCGGGCCGCGATCTCGTCCCACTGCCGGTATCCGCCCCGATCGGCCCCCGCCAGCCCGCCGCGCAGCAGGTCCGCGAGCCGCTGCTCCAGCTCCACCGCCCCGCCCTCCACCCGGACCGCCCGCCGGTCGGCCCGCCGCTTCGCGCCGTCCGGATCGGCCGGTCCGGAGGCGGCCCGCGCCTCCGCCGACTCCGCGGTGGCCTCCGCCTTCTTCCGCCGCGCGGACAACCACAGTTCGGCCCACTCCGGCACCGCCGCCGGCTGAGCCGCGGCCACCGGGCCCTGCTCGCCCTCCGCCCAGAGCAGCAGCAGCCCGAGCGCGTGCTTGCACGGGAACTTCCGGCTCGGGCAACTGCACCGGAAGGCCGGCCCCTCGACATCCACCACCGTTTGGTAGGGCTTGCTGCCACTGCCTTTGCACAGCCCCCACACCGCCGATCCCACCGTCCCCGCGCCGGACCACGGGGCAGGCGTGGCGAGCCGCGCGCCCGCCTTTCGTGAGGCGGCGTCAGGCGCGAGCGCCAGGACCTGATCCGCTGTCCACCGTGCTTCCATCTCCATGCCCACGACCGTAGAACCCCCCACTGACAATCACCTTGACCTGCGGAAATAGCGCGCTGTGACGGATTGTCAGTGGTCGGGTGCAAGGTGGATGACAGCACGGGCCGAGGGGTCCTGACTGATCGAGTGGGGGAGTTCCATGACTGCCTTGACGGGCATCTCACAGGCGCCGGCGGCCGAGGGCGCCGGCACCGGTTCCGGGGCCGAGCAGGCGCTGCGGCCGCACGCCGAAGACGCCTTCGCGGACGAACTCGCCGCGCTCGCCGCCGCGGACGACCGGCCGCGGCCGGCCCGCTGGCTGATGTCGCCGTGGGCGGTGGCCACGTACCTGCTCGGCGGCACGCTGCCGGACGGCACGGTGATCACCCCGAAGTACGTGGGCCCGCGGCGGATCGTGGAGGTCGCGGTCACCACGCTCGCCACCGACCGGGCGCTGCTGCTGCTCGGCGTGCCCGGCACCGCGAAGACCTGGGTGTCGGAGCATCTGGCGGCCGCGATCAGCGGTGACTCCACGCTGCTGGTGCAGGGCACCGCGGGCACCCCCGAGGAGGCCATCCGATACGGCTGGAACTACGCGCAGTTGCTCACCCACGGCCCGAGCCGGGACGCGCTGGTGCACAGCCCGGTGATGCGGGCGATGGCCGAGGGGCGGATCGCCCGGGTGGAGGAGCTGACCCGCATCCCGGCCGACGTGCAGGACACGCTGATCACGATCCTGTCGGAGAAGACGCTGCCGATACCGGAGTTGGGCTCGGAGACGCAGGCGGTGAGCGGCTTCAACCTGATCGCCACCGCCAACGACCGCGACCGCGGGGTCAACGACCTGTCCAGCGCGCTGCGCCGCCGCTTCAACACGGTGGTGCTGCCGCTGCCCGCCTCCGCGGAGGACGAGGTGGACATCGTCTCCCGCAGGGTGGACCAGATCGGCCGCGGCCTCGAACTGCCCGCCGCCCCGCGCGGCGCGGACGAGATCCGCCGGGTGGTCACGGTCTTCCGCGAGCTGCGCGGCGGCATCACCGAGGACGGCCGCACCAAGCTCAAGTCGCCCTCGGGCACGCTCTCCACGGCCGAAGCGATCTCCGTGGTCACCGGCGGACTCGCGCTGGCCGCGCACTTCGGCGACGGGGTGCTGCGCGCGGGCGACATCGCGGCGGGCATCCTCGGGGCGGTGGTCCGCGACCCGGCGGCCGACCGGGTGATCTGGCAGGAGTACCTGGAGACGGTCGTCCGCGAGCGCGACGGCTGGAAGGACTTCTACCGGGCGTGCCGCGAGGTGTCGGCATGACCCCGCCCACCACGCTCCGCTCGGCGTCGACCGCCCGGGCGCGGACCGCGGTCGCCGCGCATGACCCGAGCGGCCCGCCCGGCCGGGCCGGAAAGCCCGGGCCCGCCACGGCGGGGGCTCCCGGTGCCGCCGCCGGGAGCCGTTCGGTGGCCGGCGCCGTCGATCCCGGCGCCGGCGGGAGCGCGCGCGGCGGCCTGGGGGAGCTGGTGCTGCTGGGGGTCCGGCACCACGGGCCCGGGTCGGCGCGCGGGGTGCGCGCGGCGCTGGAGGAGTGGCGGCCCGACGTCGTACTGATCGAGGGGCCGCCCGAGGCCGACGCGATGGTGGGGCTCGCTGCCGACCCTGAGATGCGGCCGCCGGTCGCGCTGCTCGCCCATGTGGTGGATCAGCCGGCCAAGGCCGGGTTCTGGCCGTTCGCGGAGTTCTCGCCCGAGTGGGTGGCCCTGCGGTGGGCCGCGGACAACGGCGCCGAGGTGCGCTTCATCGACCTGCCCGCCGCGCACAGCCTGGCGATGCGCGCCGAAGCCGAAGCCGAAGCCGAAGCCGGAGCCGACGGCCCTGACGGCCCCGGCGGCCCAGCACCCGACACCGACGACGAGGCGGCCGACCGCGTGCGGATCGACCCGATCGCCGTACTCGCCGAGACCGCCGGGTACGACGACCCGGAGCGCTGGTGGGAGGACGCCGTCGAGCACCGGGACGGCTCGGCGGCCGGCGCCGGCGACGCGCTCACCGCGTTCACCGCGCTGGCCGAGGCGATGACCGCCATCCGCGAGACCTACGGCGACGGCGGCCACGCCCAGGACCTGGTCCGCGAGGCGCACATGCGGCTGCGGATCCGCGACGCCCGCCGCCAGTACGGCAGAACGGCGGTGGTCTGCGGCGCCTGGCACGTGCCCGCGCTGGCCGAGCGGACGACGGCGGGCGCCGACCGGCAGGCGCTCAAGGGCCTGCCCAAGGCGAAGGTGGAGATCACCTGGGTGCCCTGGACGCACCGCAGGCTGTCCCGCGCGAGCGGCTACGGCGCCGGGATCGACTCGCCGGGCTGGTACCGGCACCTGTTCACCGCCGCCGACCGCCCCGTCACCCGGTGGATGACCAAGGTGGCCGGGCTGCTCAGGGACGAGGACCTGCCGGTGTCGTCCGCGCATGTGATCGAGGCGGTGCGGCTCGCCGACACGCTCGCCGCGATGCGCGGCCGCCCGCTGGCCGGGCTGCGCGAGACCACCGACGCGGTCAGGGCGGTGATGTGCGACGGCTCCGACGTGCCGCTCGCCCTGATCAGGGACCGGCTGGTGGTCGGCGACGTGCTCGGCGAGGTCCCGCCGGACGCACCCGCCGTGCCGCTGGCCCGCGACCTGGCCAAGGAGCAGCGCAGGCTGCGGCTCAAGCCCGAGGCGCTGGAGCGGCAGTTGGAGCTCGACCTGCGCAAGGACATGGACGCCGAGCGCAGCCGGCTGCTGCACCGGCTGGCGCTGCTCGGCATCGGCTGGGGCGAGCGGACCACCGCGTTCAACACCAAGGGCACCTTCCGGGAGAGCTGGCAGCTGCGCTGGGAACCGGAGTTGGCGGTGCGCATCGCCGAGGCCGGGATCTGGGGCACCACCGTGCAGGGCGCGGCCACCGCCCGCGCCGAGGAGACGGCCGCGAACGCGAGCACCCTCGCGGACGTCACGACCGTGGCCGAGTCCTGCCTGCTGGCCGGCCTGTCGGACGCGCTGCCGGTCGTGATGCGGGTGCTCGCCGACCGTGCCGCGCTGGACGCGGACGTGGCACACCTGGCCGCCGCGCTGCCCGCGCTGGTCCGCGCGGTCCGGTACGGCGACGTGCGCGGCACCGATTCCACGGCGCTCGCCCGGGTCGCCCACACCCTGTCCCAGCGCATCTGCGTCGGCCTGCCCCCGGCCTGCGTCGGCCTCGACGCGGACGGCGCCTCCGCGATGCGTACGCACATCGACGAGGTCCACCGCGCGATCAGTCTCCTCCCGTCCGCCCCCGCCGCGCCGGACCCCGGCCAGGGAACCTCGGTGGACGACCTCCGGGAGCGGTGGGCCGGGATGCTGGGGGGGATCGCGCGGCGGGACGGGGCGATCCCCGGCCTGCTGCGCGGGTCCGCCGCGCGGCTGCTGCTCGACGACGGGCGGCTGGACGTGGAGGAGGCCGCGCGGCTGATGGGCCTCGCGCTGTCGCCAGGAACCGGGCCCGGCGAGGCCGCCGCGTGGGTGGAGGGGTTCCTGTCCGGCGGCGGGATGCTCCTCGTGCACGACGAGCGGCTGCTCGCGCTGGTGGACGGCTGGCTGGCGAGCGTGCCGGCCGACGCCTTCACCGACGTACTGCCGTTGCTGCGGCGGACGTTCGCGGAGTTCGAGTCCGGGGTGCGCCGCACGGTCGGCGAGCTGGTCAGGCGCGGCCCCGCCGCCTCGCAGCGCCGCCCGGCCGCCTCCGCCGAGGCCGGCCTGCCCGGTTTCGGCCCCGGCCTTGACGCCGCCCGCGCGGAGGCCGCCGTCCACACCGTACGGCTGCTGCTCGGCACGGCGGCCCCGACCGAAGCGGAACTGACCGGCGCCGAGGGTGCATCCGAAACCAGCACGACCACCCCTGGGGGGACGCAGGATGACTGACACCGACGAGCGGCTGCGCCGCTGGCGCCTCGTCCTCGGCGGCGGGTCGGCCGACGGTACGGGCCGCGAACTCGCCGGCCGGGACGCGGCCATGGACCGTACGCTCACCGCGCTCTACGGCGGCTCCGCGCCCGGCGACCGGGGGGCGGCGAGGGGCGGCGACCGCTCGGCCGGGCTCGGCGGCTCCGCCCCGCAGGTCGCCCGCTGGCTCGGCGACATCCGGACGTACTTCCCCAGCTCCGTCGTCCAGGTCATGCAGCGCGACGCCATCGACCGGCTCGGGCTGTCCGCGCTGCTGCTGGAACCGGAGATGCTGGAGGCCGTGGAGGCAGACGTCCACCTGGTCGGCACCCTGCTCTCGCTCAACAAGGCGATGCCCGAGACGACCAAGGAGACCGCGCGGGCGGTGGTCCGCAAGGTCGTCGACGACCTGGAGAAGCGGCTCGCCGGCCGCACCCGGGCGACGCTGACCGGCGCGCTCGACCGTTCCGCGAAGGTCAGCCGCCCCCGGCACCGGGACATCGACTGGGACCGCACCATCCGCGCCAACCTCAAGCACTACCTGCCCGAGCACGGCACGATCGTCCCCGAGCGGCTGATCGGCTACGGCCGCGCCGACCAGGCGGTGAAGAAGGACGTGGTGCTCTGCATCGACCAGTCGGGCTCGATGGCCGCCTCCGTCGTCTACGCCTCCGTCTTCGGCGCCGTCCTCGCCTCGATGCGCTCCATCGACACCAAGCTGGTGGTCTTCGACACCGCCGTGGTCGACCTCACCGAGCAGCTGGACGACCCGGTCGACGTGCTGTTCGGCACCCAGCTCGGCGGCGGCACCGACATCAACAGGGCGCTGGCGTACTGCCAGTCGCTGATCACCCGCCCGGCCGAGACCGTCGTCGTCCTGATCAGCGACCTCTACGAGGGCGGGATAAGGGACGAGATGCTCAAGCGGGTCGCGGCCATGAAGGGCTCGGGCGTGCAGTTCGTCGCGCTGCTCGCGCTGTCCGACGAGGGCACCCCCGCCTACGACCGGGAGCACGCCGCCGCGCTGGCCGCCCTCGGCGCCCCCGCGTTCGCCTGCACCCCCGACCTGTTCCCCGAGGTGATGGCCGCCGCCATCGAGAAGCGCCCGCTCCCGATACCGGACGCTCTGTGACCGTTCTCACCGCTCACATGTGATCGGTGATTTAGGACGAGGCGCGCCCCGGCGATAGCCTGCAAGACGGACATGCCGCGTACTCGGTCACCGTGTGCGCTTTCTTGTGACAGTGCAGCAGTCGCCCTGCCCGTAGCGGCACGCCCAGGCAGACCAACCCAGGCAGCCAACCGCTGAATCACTGAATTCCAGGGAAAAAAGGGAGACGGACGCGCGTGGACCTGTTCGAGTACCAGGCGAGGGACCTCTTCGCCAAGCACGGTGTACCGGTGCTGGCCGGTGAAGTCATCGACACGCCTGAGGCGGCGCGCGAGGTGGCGGAGCGACTCGGCGGCCGTGCGGTCGTCAAGGCGCAGGTCAAGGTCGGCGGCCGGGGCAAGGCGGGCGGCGTGAAGCTGGCCGCCGACCCGGCCGACGCGGTGGCCAAGGCCGACGCGATCCTGGGCATGGACATCAAGGGCCACACGGTCCACAAGGTGATGCTCGCCCAGACCGCGGACATCAAGGAGGAGTACTACGTCTCCTTCCTGCTGGACCGCACCAACCGCACCTTCCTCGCGATGGCGTCCGTCGAGGGCGGCGTCGAGATCGAGATCGTCGCGGAGGAGAACCCCGACGCGCTGGCCAAGGTCCCGGTGGACGCGCTGGAGGGCGTGACCCCGGCCAAGGCCGCCGAGATCGTCGCCGCGGCGAAGTTCCCGGCCGAGATCGCCGACCAGGTCGCGTCCGTGCTGCAGCAGCTGTGGACCGTCTTCATCAAGGAAGACGCCCTGCTCGTCGAGGTCAACCCGCTGGTCAAGACCGGCGAGGGCAAGATCGTCGCGCTGGACGGCAAGGTGTCGCTGGACGAGAACGCCGCGTTCAGGCAGCCGGAGCACGAGGCGCTCGAAGACAAGGCCGCCGCCAACCCGCTGGAGGCCGCCGCCAAGGCCAAGGGCCTGAACTACGTCAAGCTCGACGGCCAGGTCGGCATCATCGGCAACGGCGCGGGCCTGGTCATGTCGACCCTCGACGTCGTCGCCTACGCCGGCGAGGCGCACGGCGGCGTGAAGCCCGCCAACTTCCTCGACATCGGCGGCGGCGCGTCCGCCGAGGTGATGGCCAACGGCCTGGAGATCATCCTCGGCGACCCGGACGTCAAGTCCGTGTTCGTCAACGTCTTCGGCGGCATCACCGCCTGCGACGAGGTGGCCAACGGCATCGTCCAGGCGCTCGAACTGCTCAAGTCCAAGGGCGAGGCGGTCACCAAGCCGCTGGTCGTCCGGCTGGACGGCAACAACGCGGAGCTGGGTCGCAAGATCCTGTCCGACGCCAACCACCCGCTGGTGCAGCGGGTGGACACCATGGACGGAGCGGCCGACAAGGCCGCCGAGCTGGCTGCGAAGTAAGGGACGAGGACACCGACAACCATGGCTATCTTCCTGACCAAGGACAGCAAGGTCATCGTCCAGGGCATGACCGGCGCCACCGGCATGAAGCACACCAAGCTGATGCTGGCCGACGGCACGAACATCGTCGGCGGCGTCAACCCGCGCAAGGCCGGCACCACCGTCAGCTTCGACCAGGGCGAGGTCCCGGTCTTCGGTTCCGTGCAGGAGGCCATCAAGGCCACCGGCGCTGATGTGACGGTCATCTTCGTCCCGGAGAAGTTCACCAAGGACGCGGTGGTCGAGGCCATCGAGGCCGAGATCCCGCTCGCGGTCGTCATCACCGAGGGCGTCGCGGTGCACGACTCCGCCGCGTTCTGGGCGCTGGCCCAGGCCAAGGGCAACAAGACCCGGATCATCGGCCCGAACTGCCCCGGCCTGATCACCCCCGGCCAGTCCAACGCGGGCATCATCCCCGGTGACATCACCAAGCCCGGCCGGATCGGCCTGGTGTCGAAGTCCGGCACGCTGACGTACCAGATGATGTACGAGCTGCGGGACATCGGCTTCTCGACCGCGGTCGGCATCGGCGGCGACCCGGTGATCGGCACCACGCACATCGACGCGCTGGCCGCGTTCGAGGCGGACCCCGACACCGACCTGATCGTGATGATCGGCGAGATCGGCGGCGACGCGGAGGAGCGGGCGGCGGCGTACATCGCGAAGAACGTGACGAAGCCGGTCGTCGGCTACGTGGCGGGCTTCACCGCGCCCGAGGGCAAGACGATGGGGCACGCGGGCGCGATCGTCTCGGGCTCGTCGGGCACGGCCCAGGCGAAGAAGGAAGCGTTGGAGGCCGCGGGCGTGAAGGTCGGCAAGACGCCGTCCGAGACGGCCCGCCTGGCGCGCACCCTCCTCTCCGCCTGACCCCGTCTCCCCGCTTCTCCCCGGCCCGGCGGGCCCGCTTCCCCTTCACAGGAGGCGAGCCCGCCGGGCCGTTTCCATGCTCCCGGCTCCGCCCGGTTTGAGGAGCACGGGGCTGCGCTTCATTTGCGGCTGCCGCCGCGTGGGCGCGAGCAGCGCTGCCGGGGCGGCCCCGGCATCATCAGGGGCGCGGGGAACTGCGCCACCAGCCCCCACCGGCCTGGGGGCACCCCCGGCCGAAGGTTGGGGGAGGTCGGGAAACAACAGGACCAGCCCCTTCGGGCCGGTGGTAAGGCGCGCCGCCGTCGTGGCTTGTCGCGCAGTTCCCCGCGCCCCTGAAAAACCTGGCGTAGCCGGGAGCCTCCTTGCGGCGGCAGCGCCGTGGCTCTGAAAACCGGGCGTAGCCGGGAGCGTCCGCGCAGCGGGGCTACCGGGGGGTTGGCCAGCGGGGGAGACGGATGGGCCTCGGGGGGCGGCCCGGGTGGAAGAAGTGCGGGGCCGCGGCCGTACCGGAAACGTGGGGCGTGGTGGACGGGATGGTTGCCGGGTTCGCGCCGAAGGCGTGGGGCGTGGTGGACGGGATGGAGGCCGGGTTCCCATCGGAAGCGTGCGGCGTGGTGACCGGCTTCCGCGCCGGAGGCGCAGGGCTGTGGTCGGGGGAGACCGCGATCGTCACCACCGTCGCCGCCACGATGAGCCCCGCCACCGCGTAGACCCCGAGTGTCCGCCGCCGCACCCCCCGCTCGCTCGCCCCCCGCACCCCCTCGGGCCGGTCGGGCGGTGCCCCGTCCGCCCCGTCGAGCAGCGCCCCGAGCCGGACGGCGACCCCGTCGCCGTCGCCGTCGCCGTCCTCGTCGAGGCCCGGTACGTCCGCGGCGAGCGCGGCCCGCGCCCGCTCCACCCGTCCGGCCGTCGCCATCGTGCTCGCCTGGGTCTCCTCGGCGGCCTCCGGCAGGTCGATGCCGAGGCCGTCGTGCAGGAGGACGGTCTGCCGGCGGTCGGCGGGCAGCCGCAGCAGGGCCGCCCGCAGGGCGCCGTCGGCCTCGGGGTCGAGCAGCGCCCGGGTCAGCATGCGCGGATGCGTCCGGTGCCCGGGCACCCAGCGCTGCCAGGGCGCGAGCGCGTACCGGTACGCGGCGGCCCGTACCCAGCCCACCGGCTCGGGATCACGGGCCACCTCGGGCCAGTGCTGCCAGGCGAGGTCGAACGCCCGGGCGACGGTGTGACGGGCGAAGGGCGGGTTGCCGGTGAGGAGTTCGACCTGCCGCAGGAGGCCGCTCGCGCTGCGCAGGTAGAGCTGGTCGAAGGCGGCTTCCGGGGTGCGGGTGTCGTCCTCGCGGGTACGGTCATCGGCCGGATCGTCGCGCTCGCCGTCGGCGCGGGGAGACGGTCCCGGCGCGGGCGCGGGCGCGGGCGCGGGCGCGGGTGCGGGCTTGGGCTCGGATGTGGGCGTGGGCGCGGACTTGCGCTCGGCCTTCGCCGTCGGCCTCGGGGTGCGCTTCGGCGCCGGCTTCGGGCGCGGGGTGGGCTTGGGTTTCGTGACGGGCGTCGGCGTGGGCTTGGGCGAGGCTTTCGGCATCGCCTCGGGGGTGGGCTCCGGGGCCGGGTCCGGCTTGGGTTTCGCGGGCGCCGGCGGCCCCGGCTTCGGGGGCGGCGCCGGTTTGGGCCTCGGCTTCGGTTTCGGCTTCGTCTCGGGCTCGGCGGCCGTCGCCGTGCCGGTCGAGGCCGGAACCTTCGTGCGGACCGCCGACCGCTTGCGAGGGCTCATCGCTCGCGCCTGCCGGTGCCGCGCGTTCCGTCATCCCGTACATATGACGGTGTGTAAAGAGGACACATAACGCCCATCGTGGGCGACACGACGACCTTTCGCTCCTTGCATAGGCGAATCGGGTGTTTTTGACACCATGGGACGCCGTGACCCACATGACCGAGCACGCCCCGGTTCTCCCCGGCGACCCCGCCGCCCGCGCGCGGCGGGCCGCCGTGGCCCGCTTCTCCGCGTTCGCGGCGGGAGTCGCCGCCGCGTGCCTCAGCCTCGGGGTGCTCGGCGCGCTCGTCCTGCTGCTGTGGATCGGCTCGCCGTTCCCCGACAGCGGGCTCGGCGGCGCGCTGCACGTCGGCGCCGGGCTGTGGCTGCTCGCGCAGGGCGCGGACCTGGTCCGTACGCACACCCTGTCCGGCCACTCGGCGCCGATCGGGGTCACACCGCTGCTGCTCACCGCGCTGCCCGCGTGGCTGCTGCACCGGGCCGCGGCCTCGGCGGCGGCCGCGCGGCGCGATGACGGCATCCAGGAGTCGGCCGTCGCCGCCGGGTGGGTGCTCGGGGGTTACCTGGCGGTGGCCTCGGGCGTGGCCGCGTACGCCGCCGGCGGCTCCGTGCACGTCGATCTGCTCGGCGCCGCGGTGTACGTGCCGCTCTTCGCGCTGGCCGTGGTCGCCGCGGGCGCGTGGGCCGGGTGCGGCCGGCCGCCGATCGTACGGTGGTTTCCGCGCGCGGGCGACGTCGCCGCGGCGCTGCGGGCCGGCGGGATCGCGACCGGCGTGCTCGTGGCCGGTGGCGCGCTGCTCGGCGCGGGATCGCTGGTATGGCACGCGGGCGCGGTGGGCCGGACGTTCGAGCAGCTCAGCGGGCCGCTGGCGGGGCGGATCGCGGTACTGCTCGTGGCGCTCGCGCTGGCGCCGAACGTGGCGGTGTGGGGCGCGGCGTACGGCCTCGGAACGGGGTTTGCCGTGGGCGCCGGCAGTGCGGTGGCGCCCGCCGGGGCGTCGGGGTATCCGTTGCTGCCCGGCTTCCCGCTGCTCGCGGCCCTCCCGGGCCAGGGCGGGGGGACAGCGGTCACGTGGGCGGCGGTGGGGGTGCCGGTGCTCGCGGGTTGTGCGGCGGGTTGGTCGGCCGGCCGGGCGGGCCGGGCGCCGGCCCGGGCGGTGCTTGTGGCTGCGGGCGCGGCGGTCAGCTGCGGCGCGGCGGTAGGACTACTCGCGGCGTGGTCCGCGGGCCCCATGGGAACGTCCCGGCTGTCGACGTTCGGCCCCAGCGAGCTGTGGACCCCCCTGGCGGCCCTCGCCTGGACCCTGACCGTCGCGATCCCCACGTCCCTGGCCCTGACATGGCGCCCAACGCTCCCGGCCCTGACGTGGCGCCCGACGTGGCCCCGCCGAATCCCCACGCCCGGGTGGCGCCTGCCATGGCGCCCAACGCTCCCCGCCGTGACGTGGCGCCCGACGTGGCCCCGCCGAATCCCCACGCCCGGGTGGCGCCTGCCCTTCGCGACTCGACGCGATTCGCCCCCGCTACCCCCACCCCCGCCCCACCCCCCAACAGTCCCCCCGCCGCTCCCCCCGAAGCCCCCGCTCCCCCCGCCCGCCCGCGACTAACACCCGGCCCGCTCCCCTGGGCCACCCGCCGTTGTCGATTGCGCCCCGCTCCCGACCGCGCCCCGCCGGTGGGCTGATCGCGCAGTTCCCCGCGCCCCTTCGGGGCACGTCCGGCCGGGAGCGCCCACGCGGCGGCAGCCGCAGATCAATCACAGGCCCGAGCCCCTGGGCTACCCGCCGTTGTCGGTTGCGCCCCGGCGGTGGGCTGATCGCGCAGTTCCCCGCGCCCCTTCGGGGGCACGTCCCGGCCGGGAGCGCCCACGCGGCGGCAGCCGCAAATCAACAACAGCCCCAAGCCCCTTCGGGGCACGTCCCGGCCGGGAGCGCCCACGCGGCGGCAGCCGCCGATCGGTCGGGGCCTGAGGTGTTGCCCCGTCAGGGGCGCGGGGAACTGCGCGATCAGCCACGACGGGCCCGCACGGGTCCACCGGCCGGCGGCATGGGCGTCCTCGTGCGGCGGTAGCCGCCCGCCCCTGGGGCCCGAGGTGTGCCCCGTCAGGGGCGCGGGGAACTGCGCGACTAGCCACGACGGGCCCGCACGGGTCCACCGGCCGGGGGCGTGGGCGTCCTCGCGCGGCGGTAGCCGCCCGCCCCCGGGGCCTGAGGTGTTGCCCCGTCAGGGGCGCGGGGAACTGCGCGATCAGCTACGACGGGCCCGCACGGGTCCACCGGCCGGGGGCATGGGCGTGCTCGCGCGGCGGTAGCCGCCCGCCCTCTGGGGTCTGAGGTGTGCCTCGTCAGGGGCGCGGGGAACTGCGCGATCAGCCACGACGGGGCCGCGGCGGCCCACCGGCCGGGGGGCTGGGGTCTCCCCGGCTACCTGGCCCGGAGGGCGGCTAGCTGCGGAGCGACGGCACGTGTCGCAGCGGTGACGGCAGCAGCCTGTCGCACGTCTGGGACGCCGGGTGCGTCAGCGCGTCCTTCTTGCACGTGTAGTAATCGCGGTACGCGACCTGGAGGGCGAACGTCGCCGCCACCAGCGCCAGCGTCACCGCGCTGGTGACGATGCCCGTCCACGCCGCCGTCAGGAAGGAGCGCTGGGCGTCGGGGCCGGGCGCCGGGGGAGCCGGGCGCGGGGTCTGGGTCGCGTCGGCCAGGGCGGACGCCGCCTCCGCGCGGGCCTTCGCCCGCGTCTCGGGCGACATCCGCAGCGCGCTGACCCCCCAGTAAAGCGCCAGCGCCCCCAAAAGCATCGAGACGTTGGACCATCCGAGGATCCAGAAGAGCAGGCCCCACATCCCGCAGATCAGCGCGTAGCGCGACCGCCGCTGCGCCGGGTCGGTGGGGTCGAAGCGGGGCGCGGTGCCCTGCGGCCCGGTCGGCCCGCCGGTGTTCTGCGGCGGGCGGCCGAACGGGTCGGGGCGGCCGGACTGCGGCTGCTGGTTGCTCCACTGGCTGCCCCAGGCCGGCGGCTGCCGCCGGTCGGGCGGGCCCGAGGGAGGGGTGGGCCCTGCCGGGGACGAACCCGACGGCTGCCGCGGCTCCCACGGCCGGTCCGGGGTGCCCTCGGCGGGCGGCGCGAACGGGTTGTCCTGCTCGTCCTGCCCGCCGGCACCCGAGCCGGATCCCGAACCCGAGCCGGACCCGGAACCCGAGCCGGACCCGGCGCCCGAGCCCGCGCCAGAACCGGACCCCGCGCCGGACCCCCGCCCCTGGTCCTGATCCTGCTCGCCCCCGGGCGCGCGCAGCGCGAGACGAATACGGCCGCTGCTCATGATGTGATGCGCCATCCCCTTGGGCCCGACTCCTCGTACTAGTCCCGAGTGCACGCTCCCGCGCGCCGCTGCGCCCGTGCGCTCTGCTTCATGCTCGCCGCTGCGCGCGCTCCCGGACGCCCGCATCCGTGTCAGATGCGTCACGTCCACTCCCGCGCACGGCGCTCGCACGACCGCTCTCCACCCAGACGCTACCGCCCGGACGCTCCCCCGTCCCCCGGGGGCCGCCGCGAGTGCCGGTATCGTTGCTGACGGTCGGCGGCCTTGTAGGGTTCCCCGGATTCCGGTCGGCCTCCGACTCGTACGATCATCCAACATGTAGTCCAGCCCGGAGCCCGACCCGGAATCCGTCACGGATACCCCTCCTTCAGTTCTGCGGGCGATCCGCAGTCGTTCCGCACGGACTCGAAGGACTCGCGAGAGAGAGCCCCCGCCAGTGGCCGCCCGAACCCCCGCCCGCCTCGTCGTGCTCGTCTCCGGTTCCGGGACGAATCTTCAGGCGCTGCTCGACGCCATCGACTCCGACCCCTCCTACGGTGCCACGATCGTCGCCGTGGGGGCGGACCGCGAGGGCGTCGCCGGCCTGGAACGGGCCGAGCGGGCCGGGCTGCCGACCTTCACCGTCCGGGTCCGCGACCACGCCGACCGCGCCGCGTGGGACCTCGCGCTCACCGAGGCGACCCGCCGGTACGAGCCCGACCTCGTCGTGTCGGCCGGCTTCATGAAGATCGTCGGCAAGGAGTTCCTCGCGGTCTACGGCGGCCGGTTCGTCAACACCCACCCGGCGCTGCTGCCGAGCTTCCCCGGCGCGCACGGGGTTCGGGACGCGCTGGCGTACGGAGCGAAGGTGACCGGCTGCACCGTCCACTTCGTGGACGACGGCGTGGACACCGGGCCGGTCATCGCGCAGAGCGCCGTCGAGATCCGGCCGGACGACACGGAGGACGCGCTCCACGAGCGCATCAAGCAGGTCGAACGGCGACTGCTTGTCGAGGTAGTAGGGCGGCTGTCGCGCGACGGCTACCGCATCGAAGGACGAAAGGTTCTGATTCCGGCATGAGCGCCGAAGGCAGCACGCACCCCACCCCCGGCACCACCACCACCGGCAACGCGGCGGGCGACACCAAGCGGCCGGTGCGCCGCGCCCTGATCAGTGTGTACGACAAGACCGGCCTCGACGAGCTGGCCCGCGGCCTGCACGAGGCCGGTGTCGAACTGGTCTCCACCGGCTCCACCGCGGGCCGGATCGCCGCCGCCGGCGTGCCGGTCACCAAGGTCGAGGAGCTGACCGGCTTCCCCGAGTGCCTGGACGGCCGGGTCAAGACGCTGCACCCGAAGGTGCACGCCGGCATCCTCGCCGACCTGCGGCTGCCCGACCACCAGCGGCAGCTCACCGAGCTGGGCATCGAACCGTTCGGCCTGGTCGTGGTGAACCTCTACCCGTTCCGCGAGACCGTCGCCTCCGGCGCGAGCCCGGACGAGTGCGTGGAGCAGATCGACATCGGCGGCCCCTCGATGGTCCGCGCCGCCGCCAAGAACCACCCGTCGGTCGCCGTGGTCACCAGCCCGGAGCGGTACGCGGACGTACTCGCCGCGGTCGCCGGCGGCGGCTTCGACCTGGCCGCCCGCAAGCGGCTCGCCGCCGAGGCGTTCCAGCACACGGCCGCCTACGACGTGGCCGTCGCCTCCTGGTTCCTAGCGGGCTACTCGGACGATGACGCGCTGCCGGCGTTCAGCGGGCACACCTACACCCGCCAGCACACCCTGCGCTACGGCGAGAACCCGCACCAGGCCGCCGCGATCTACACCGACGGCTCCGGCAAGGGCCTGGCCGGCGCCGAGCAGCTGCACGGCAAGGAGATGTCGTTCAACAACTACGTGGACACCGAGGCCGCCCGCCGGGCCGCCTACGACCACGACGGCATCTGCGTGGCGGTCGTCAAGCACGCCAACCCCTGCGGCATCGCGGTCGGTTCGGACGTGGCCGAGGCGCACCGCAAGGCGCACGCCTGCGACCCGAAGTCGGCGTTCGGCGGGGTGATCGCCGTCAACCGGCCGGTGTCGGTGGCGATGGCCGAGCAGGTCGCGGAGATCTTCACCGAGGTCATCGTCGCGCCTGGCTACGAGGAGGGCGCCGTGGAGATCCTGGCCGCCCGGAAGAACCTGCGGGTGCTGCGCTGCGCGGACGCGCCGGACGCCGTCACCGAGCTCAAGCCGATCGAGGGCGGGCTGCTCGTCCAGGTCAAGGACCGGCTCCAGGCCGCCGGCGACGACCCGTCGCAGTGGACGCTGGCCGCCGGCGAGCCGCTCAGCCCCGCCGAGCTGGCCGACCTGGCCTTCGCCTGGCGGGCCTGCCGCGCGGTGAAGTCCAACGCGATCCTGCTGGCCAAGGACGGCGCCTCGGTCGGCGTCGGCATGGGCCAGGTCAACCGGGTGGATTCGGCGAAGCTGGCGGTGGAACGGGCCGGTGCCGAGCGCGCCGCGGGCTCGTACGCGGCCTCCGACGCGTACTTCCCGTTCCCCGACGGCCTTGAGGTGCTCACCGAGGCGGGCGTCAAGGCCGTGGTGCAGCCGGGCGGTTCGGTACGCGACGAGCTGTCGATCGAGGCGGCGAAGAAGGCCGGCGTGACGATGTACATGACGGGCACCCGGCACTTCTTCCACTGAGCGGCGACACGTACGACGGCCGGGCCCCCTCACCAGCTCGACGAGGGGCCCGGCCGTCGCACGTCAGCGCTCAGCGTTCAGGGGGCAGAGGGCGCGCCGGTGCGCGCGCTCACAGCTGGTCCTTGACCACCACCGTGCTCACGCACTTGTCCGCGAACGTCTGCCGCTTGTCGTCCCACAGCGGCCACAGATAGCCCAGGCAGCAGGCCATCGAGTCCAGCACGTGCAGCAGCCGGCGGCCGAACGCCATGCCGAAGCCGAGCGCCGAGCCGTCAGCCAGCCGCAGCAGCCGGATGCCGACGATCCGCTTGCCCGGCGTCTGGCCGGTCTTGCCCTCGCGGTAGGCGAGGTAGAGGGTGACGGCCAGGCCCAGCAGGCCGCCGATCGCGATCAGCGAGAGCGAGCTGCTCTGGATCTTCGGGTTCGGGCAGTTCGCCGACGAGATGCCCTGGTCGTCGCACTTCTGCTGCGCGTCGTAGACCTTGACGATGAACTTCACGTAGCCCGCGATCACCAGGCCGGCGGGTATCAGCCCGAACATCAGCCCGTCCAGCAGCTGCGCGCCGACCCGCGCGCCCCAGCTCGCGAACGGCGGCATGCCGGCCGGCAGTCCCATCGGGCCCTGCTGGTAGCCGTATCCGTACGGGGCCGCGGGGTATCCCTGCTGCGGCTGGCCCGCGTACCCGGGCGGATACCCCGGATACCCCTGCTGGCCGCCCTGGCCCGGACCGGGACCCTGACCCTGGCCCCCCGGCGCGGGATAGCCGAACGGCGGCGCGGGCGGCTGCTGCTGCGGTGGCTGCTGCGGGTAGCCCTGGGCGTACGGATTCTGCTCCGGCGGCTGCCCGCCGGGCTGCTTCTCCGGCTGGTCGCCGTACGGGTTCTGACCGGGTGGTTGACTCACGTGCGGATTCCTTAGAGCGGGGACGGCGATCACGGTGTGCGGCGACGGCCGCGCTGCCACCGACGGGACATCGTCCGACCGCGGCGGGGCGGTGCGCAAGGGACAAAGCCACCCAGAGCGGCTGTGGATTGGTCGGCGGCGGTCCCGATCCGGGAGTATGGGGGCATGACCGCCCAGATTCTCGATGGCAAGGCCACCTCCGCCGCGATCAAGCACGAACTGACCGTTCGCGTCCAGGCGCTCAGGGACCGCGGGATCGCCCCCGGACTCGGCACCCTGCTGGTCGGTGACGACCCGGGCAGCAAGTGGTACGTGGCCGGCAAGCACCGCGACTGCGCGCAGGTGGGCATCGGCTCCATCCAGCGCGAGCTGCCCGACACCGCGACCCAGGAGGAGATCGAGGCGGTGGTCCGCGAGCTGAACGCGAACCCCGAGTGCACCGGCTACATCGTGCAGCTGCCGCTCCCCAAGGGCATCGACACCAACCGGGTGCTGGAGCTGATGGACCCGGACAAGGACGCCGACGGCCTGCACCCGATGAGCCTGGGCCGGCTGGTGCTCAACGAGACGGGCCCGCTGCCCTGCACGCCCAACGGCATCGTGCAGCTGCTGCGCCGGCACGGCGTGGAGATCAACGGGGCCCATGTGGTCGTGGTCGGCCGCGGCATCACCGTCGGCCGGTCGATCGGGCTGCTGCTGACCCGCAAGTCGGAGAACGCCACGGTGACCCTGTGCCACACCGGCACCCGCGACCTGTCCGCGCTGCTGAAGCAGGCCGACATCATCGTGGCCGCGGCCGGCGTGCCGCACATCATCAAGCCCGAGGACGTCAAGCCGGGCGCGGCCGTGCTCGACGTGGGCGTCAGCCGGGACGAGAACGGCAAGATCGTCGGCGATGTGCACCCCGGGGTCGCGGAGGTGGCCGGCTGGCTGTCGCCGAACCCGGGCGGGGTCGGGCCGATGACCAGGGCGCTGCTGCTGCAGAACGTGGTCGAGGCGGCCGAGCGGGCCGCGGCGGAGCCGGGCGCGGGCCATGTCGGCTGACCGGGAGGCCGGCGGCGTCCCGAGCGTCGCCCGCCCCGAGGGCGGCGGCCGGGCCGCGAGCAGCGACGCCCCGGCGCCCGCCCGGCAGTGGCCGATCCTGCTGGTCGTCACCGGGACGATCGCCGGTCTGATCATCACCGCGGCGGACCACTTCCGCCCCGGCACGATCGTGATCGGCGCCTCGCTGCTGGTCGGCGCGCTGCTGCGGTGGGCGATGACGGCGGTCGGCATGCTCGCGATCCGCAGCAGGTTCACCGACGTGATCACGTACGGGCTGCTGGGGCTCGCGATCCTGCTGCTCGCGCTGATGGCGCAGCCCGACCCGCTGATCCGGGTGCCGTTCCTGGAGGACATCATCCACTTCTCGGTGCGCTGACGCTGCGCTGAGCTGATGGGGTGGTGGGGCCCCCGGGAGCCCCGGACCTGTCGCCGCCGCCGTCGCCGGCTACCGGTTCTTCCGGCTCTGCCGTGCTCGGTCGCCGCCGGCTGCCGCTTCCCGGTCTCCGGCTGCCGCCGCTGCCGTTCCCGGCTCCCGGTCTCTGACTGTCGCCGGTCACAGCGGCTGACGACCGCGGCTTCCCATAGCAGCTCGAACGCGTTTTTGGTGCCCTGTCCCGAAAGCACTCCGGGCGGGGCACTGGCGTTCTACCGTGGCTCTGGGCCCGGCAGGTGAGGGCCCGTCAACAACGGTCCGCGGGTCGGTGCGGGACCGGTGCGGGGTCGGTGGCAGGGGGAAGAAGCGCGATGGGTCAGTGGCAGCCGTTGGCAGACCGCATTCCGCTGGACATGCGGCGGCTCGCCACGCAACTGCGCCGGATGAAGGACCGCAGCGGCATGACCGTACCGGCGCTCGCCGCCCGCACCGCGCAGTCCGCGGAGGTCTGGGAGAAGGCGTTCTCGGGCCGCGAACTGCCGCCGCTGGACGCCGTCGAGGTGCTCGCGCAGGCCAGCGGCGCCGACTACGACCGGATCGGCGCGCTGTGGGAGCTGGCGGAGAAGGCGTCCAACGGCACCGGTGACCGCGGGCGCGGCAAACCGCTGCCGAAGCCCGATCCGCTGGATCCGCTCGGCCCGAGCGAGGGGCTGCCGGGGCGCCGCAAGCGGGTGCTGCTGCTGGCAACGGCGGGCGCGCTGGCCGTCGCCGCGCTGATCGCCGTCATCCTCACGGCCGGCACGAGCACCGGGCGCGCGCCCGGCAGGCAGGACGCGGCGCCGACGGCGACCGGTCAGGCGTCCGCGCCGGGCGCCGCACCGGGTGCGAAGTCCAAGCCGCCGGCCGGGGCGCGCGGCGGCACGGGCGGCAGCGCGCCGGACGGCACGGGTGCGGCCTCCGCGGGCCCCGACGGCACCGCGGGCGCGGACCGGCCGGTGCCGGCGATGGGCGCGCTGTCGCCGCCGGCCGGGGCGCCCGGCGCCACCCGGCCGCCGGCCCCGGGCGCCCCGCGGGCCACCGCTTCGGGTGGTGCGGCCCCGACCGGCGCCGCGCCGACCGGCACCGCGACCGGCGGCCGGCCGGGCACGGGCGGGCCCTCCACGTCCCCCTCGGCGCCGCCGAGTTCGGCCCCCGACTCGCCGCCGGCCGCGTCCTCCTCGCCGCTGTGCCTGAAGGTGATCGTGCTCGGCATCTGCCTCGGCTGACGCTCCGGTGACCGGCTTCCCTGTTCGGGGCTCTGCTGGCCGGCTCCGGCGACCGGGGCTCCGCTGGCCGGCTCCGGTGACTGGGGCTCTGCCCACCGGCTCCGGTGACCGGGGCCACACCACCGCGGGTGAACCGCCGGGCCCGCGCGCGATAGCCTGGCGGACGGCTCTCTTGACGACGAGAGATCGTCCAGGGACCACGTGAAGGGCCGCTCGGGCCACCGCCGGGGCGACCGGTTACCCGCAGCAGAAAAGGCCAGGAGAAGGCATGACTCGCACTCCCGTCAACGTCACCGTCACCGGAGCGGCAGGCCAGATCGGCTACGCCCTCCTCTTCCGCATCGCCGCGGGCCACCTGCTCGGCGCGGACGTGCCGGTGAACCTCCGGCTGCTGGAGATCCCGCAGGGCCTCAAGGCCGCCGAGGGCACCGCCATGGAGCTCGACGACGCCGCCTTCCCGCTGCTGCGCGGCATCGAGATCACCGACGACCCGAACGTGGCCTTCGACGGCGCCAACGTCGCGCTGCTGGTCGGCGCCCGGCCGCGGACCGCCGGCATGGAGCGCGGCGACCTGCTCTCCGCCAACGGCGGCATCTTCAAGCCGCAGGGCAAGGCGATCAACGACCACGCGGCGGACGACATCAAGGTGCTGGTGGTCGGCAACCCGGCCAACACCAACGCGCTCATCGCGCGGTCCGCGGCCCCCGACGTACCGGCCGAGCGGTTCACCGCGATGACCCGGCTCGACCACAACCGGGCGATCGCGCAGCTCGCGAAGAAGACCGGTGCGGCCGTGGCGGACATCAAGAAGGTCACCATCTGGGGCAACCACTCGGCGACCCAGTACCCGGACATCTTCCACGCGGAGGTGGCCGGCAAGAACGCGGCGGAGATCGTGAACGACGAGCAGTGGCTCGCCGACACCTTCATCCCGACGGTCGCCAAGCGCGGCGCGGCGATCATCGCGGCCCGCGGCGCCTCCTCTGCGGCGTCCGCGGCCTCGGCCGCGCTCGACCACGTCCACACGTGGGTGAACGGCACGGCGGCCGGCGACTGGACCTCGATGGGCATCGTCTCCGACGGCTCCTACGGCGTCCCGGCCGGCCTGATCTCCTCCTTCCCGGTCACGACGTCGAACGGCACGTTCGAGATCGTCCAGGGCCTGGACATCAACGAATTCTCGCGGCCGCGGATCGACGCGTCCGTGAAGGAGCTCGAGGAGGAGCGCGCGGCGGTCAAGGAACTCGGCCTGATCTGACCGCACCGGGCGTCCGGCCCCCGGCGGTTCGGGGGCCGGCGGCTGTTTGGGATGCTCAGGGCATGATCTTTCGCCTTGCGACGCGGCGCGACCTGCCCGCGATGGTCGCGCTGCTCTCGAACCCCGACGAGGACGTCCTCGTCGACCCGCTCACCGTCGAGGTCGGCGAGGCGTACCTCCGGGCGTTCGAGGCCGTGGACGCCGATCCGCGCAACGAACTCCTCGTGCTCGACGAGGGCGACGGCACCGTTCTCGGCTGCCTGCAGCTGACCTACATCCCCGGCCTCGGCCGGCGCGGTATCGAACGGGCCCTGATCGAGGCCGTCCGCGTCCGGGCGGACCGCCGTGGCGCGGGCCTCGGCCGCGCCCTCCTCACCGAGGCCATCGCCCGCGCCCGCACCCGGGGTTGCGGACTGGTCCAACTCACCAGCGGCAAGCGGCGCACGGACGCCCACAGGTTCTATGACGCGCTCGGCTTCGTCGCGAGCCACGAGGGCTTCAAGCTCCCGCTCTGACGCTCCCGGTGCGGCGGCGGTCGGCCGGGAACGCTACCCCCGGAGCTCTGGCGAGAGCCGGCTTGTCACGCCGATCCGGTTCCACGCGTTCATCGTCACGCACACCGCGATCAACCGCGGCAACTCCTCCTCGTCGAAGAGCCCCGCGGCCTCCGCGTAGACCGCCTCCGACACGCCGTGGCGCCCAAGCTCCGCCACCTCCTCCGCCAGCGCCAGCGCCGCCCGCTCGCGCGCGGTGAAGAACGGCGTCTCCCGCCACACCGTGACCCCGTAGAGCTTCTGCTCGGTCAGCCCGAGCGCCCGCGCGTCGGCCGCGTGCTTGTCCACGCAGTACGCGCACCCGTTGAGCTGCGAGGTCCTGACCCGGACGAGTTCCCGCACCACCGGGTCGAGCCCGGCCCGCGCGGCCTTGTCGAGCGCGTACATCGCCTGGTGGAAGTCCGGCGCCTTGTCCATCAGGTTGATCCGGCGGGCCGGCGCCGGCACGGTCGGTTCGGCGGCAGCGTCCGCCCGGTTCTTCGCGGTGTCCTCGAAAGTGCTGGTCATGGCTCCACGGTAGGCGCGAAGTGGCACGTGCCCGTGGTCCACTTGGTGGATGAACGAGCGGGCCACTTCACACACGCCGAGCACCGGCCGCCGGGGCCGCGACGACCGCACCGCCGGGTACGACCTGCTGCTCGACCTCGCCGCTCCCCGCGGCGGCCCCGGGTCGGCGCCGCCGGGGCCCGGTGCCAGGGCCGGTGCCGGTGCCGGTGCCAGGGCCGGGCTGGAGCGGGCGCTGCGCGAGGCCGTACGGGACGGGCGGCTGGCGGCCGGCACCCGGCTGCCGTCCACCCGCGTGCTGGCCAGGGACCTGGGGCTGGCCCGCAACACCGTCGCCGACGCGTACGGCCAGCTCGTCGCGGAGGGCTGGCTGACCGCCCGGCAGGGCTCGGGCACCAGCGTCGCACCGCGCCGCGCGCCGGCCGCCGCGCCCCGCAAGCCGGCGCCCGCCGTGCGGGCACCGCAGCCCGCGCAGCCGCTCGACCTCACGCCGGGCACGAGCGGGACGCGCTACAACCTGTGGCCCGGCTCGCCGGACCTGTCCGCGTTCCCCCGGACGGCGTGGGGCGCCGCCGCCCGCCGGGCGCTGGCCGCCGCGCCCAGCGAGGCGTTCGGCTACACCGATCCGCGCGGCCGGCCCGAACTGCGGGCGGCGCTCGCCGAGTACCTGGCCCGGGTGCGCGGGGTCCGCACCGACCCCGAACTCCTCATCGTCTGCTCCGGTTTCGTGCAGGGCACCGGCCTGCTGGCCCGCGCGCTGCACGGCCGCGGCGCCCGCCGGATCGGCGTGGAGGCGTGGGGCTTCCCCGACACCCGCACGCTGCTGCGCAAGGCGGGCCTGACGACGCTGCCGCTGCCGCTCGACGAGGACGGGGCCGCCCTCGACCAACTCCACGCGGCCCGCGCGGACGCCGTACTGCTCACCCCGGCCCACCAGTTCCCGACCGGCGCGCGGCTCTCCCCCGACCGCCGGACCGCCGTGACGGCGTGGGCCCGCGACACCGGCGGGGTGATCGTGGAGGACGACTACGACGGCGAGTTCCGCTACGACCGCCAACCGCTCGGCGCACTCCAGGGGTTGGCGCCCGAGCAGGTCGTCTACGCGGGCACGGCGAGCAAGAGCCTGGCGCCCGGCCTGCGGCTGGCGTGGCTGGCGGTGCCGCCGGACCTGCTGGACGCGGTGGTACGGGAGAAGCGGCTGGCCGACCACCACTCCCCGGTGCTCGACCAGTTGACGCTGGCGGAGTTCCTCGCGTCGGGGGGATACGACCGGCACGTGCGGCGGATGCGGCTGCACTACCGGCGGCGCCGGGACCGTCTGATCGCCGCGCTGGCGGAACGAGTCCCCGCGGTACGCGTCTCCGGCATCGCGGCCGGCCTGCACGCCGTCCTCGAACTCCCGCCCGGCGCAACGGCGTTGACCCCCCTGGTGGCCCAGGCCCACACCCGCGGCCTCTCGCTGTCCCCCCTCCCCTTCTACGGCGCCCCACCCGAGGCCCCGCCGGCCCTGGTGATCGGCTACGGCACACCCCCGGAACACGCGTTCACCGGAGCGGTCGATCTCCTGTGCGAGGTACTGAAGGAGTCGCTCCCGCCCACCCCGTGAGCACCCCGGCGTACGCGGCTCGCCGTGCCCGCGACCGTTTCGGCGTCCTGGACGTTCCAGCCCAGCGGGGCGCGCTCGGGCCCATTCAGTCGTGGACCGGCCAGGCCACCTGCGCGTCGAAGCTAGAGTGTGGCCGGGGTGCATTTGGTGAGGTGGACGATGAGTTGGGAGGCGAGGAACCAGCGTTCGGCGACCGGGTCCTGGTGGTAGGAGAGGTTGTCGTCCGACGGGAACGGCACGAGCTTCGAGTAGCGGTTGGGGACGTAGAAGCCGCCGGAGACGCCCCAGACGCGGGGGTTGGCGCTGCGGATGACGACGGGGTCGGTCAGGTGCGGGCACAGTTCGACGGCCAGTCGGGCGCAGGGCGGGCAGATCGGGGGCTTGGAGGTGAAGCCCTGGTTGGCCGAGTCGCCCATGGCGTGGGTGAGCCGGGTGTACTGCGACAGGAACAGCCAGCCCTGTTCGGTGCGTTCAGCGGGCTTCCCGCAGACCTGGCAGAGCCGGTGCAGCATCGCCTCGCGCTGGCGGACGGAGTGCATGGCCTCGAAGATCGGCCGCCCCGACCCCGGCGCGATCGAGAGCCGCGCCCACAACACCCCCTGCTCGTCCCGGTCCTCGGGCCGCTCGTCGCTGTAGGCCAACCCCGCCCCGAACGGCCGGGCGATCAGCGCGCTGATGTCGGGCTCCTCACCACTCCACGCGGCGGCGAACGGAACGGGCAGCTTCTTCGGGCCCCAGAACAGTGGAGGCCGGACAGACGTTTCAGTCATTGCTTTCCTTGCGTCTCCGAGCCGTCAGCTCTGCCGGGCGGTCGCGAACTCGTCCACGCCGATGTCCTGCGCCAGGATCCAGCTCTCCGTCAACTGCCAGTCGTGGCCGCCCCGGTGATCGGCGATCCGGGCGCAGAGGTACTGCCCGCTGTCCCGCTTGTGCGGGCACAGCGGCAACAGGGAAAGCGACCGCACGACCGTGCTGTCATCCGCCCACCGGCCCCACACCGAACCGACACCCACCCATTCCAGCTCCCGGATGAACCCGAAATGGGCACCCCTGGTGTGCTCCTCCAGCGCACAGCCGAGAACCGTCTCCGGCATCTCCGCCACGTCCGGCGCACCGCCGTTGAGCAGCAGCGCCGAGGCCATCAGCGTCCCCGGGAGGCCGGCCCGCACCCCGCACCGCCCCTGGTCCCACACGTGCGCGTCCAGGTACGGACCCGGGGCCCGCAGTCCGGGAACCCCCCACCGCCGGTACACCTCACGGCCAGCCGCAACCGCCATAGCAGCCGCCGCACTCCCGCCCCACAAAATTCCATGCTTCATTCCGACGAACCGTCCTTAAGGTTTGATTTCGATTGATGTTGCTTTCTCCGTCGAGAGCCCGACCCGGACCGGCCGACCAAGGGCACAGAACGGGTGCGGGATCACGCCGTGATTCGCCAGGCCCGGGCCACGGCCCCGGGCCGGTACGTCACTTCACCCGCTCCAGCCGATCAGGCTCGGTGGTCCACTCGACCCCGCCACCGACAGGAATGAGGTAGGCCAGCACACGACTGCACCTCTTGTTGCCGCGTGCCACGCATCTCGTGACGCAGGACTGCGGCCTCAGCGCAGTCCCGGCCCTGCGTCCGGCATTCCGCCTCGCATTGCTGGACGTGGCGCATCCAGGCCCGGTAGACCAGCCACGGGGCCAGTTGAACGATAGTGTCCTGCACTGTCGGCGCTCCTTTGCAGCGTTGGCCATGCCCCGGGACCGTTGGCGCGGTCGCCGGGGTCTGTCTTGCTCTACGCAACCGTGCGGTCGCTGTGAGCGGTACCGTTGAAGCGCCAGCCGTTTTCAAGAGCGTCAAGCGCAGGCGGGGAGTTGGCCGGTGACAGGTCGTGTGCCGAACCGTGGTCTGGAAGGGCTTTACCGAGAGACAGGCTGGACCTTGAGCCAGTTTGCTCAGGAGGTGAACAGGGTCAGTACCGAGCAGGGAAGGCCCTTGAAATACCGGGCACAGTCGGCTCACCAGTGGCTCGACGGGCACCTGCCCCGCGACGAGGCACGCCCCCTGGTCCTGGAGGCGCTCGCGCGCCGGCTGGGCAGACCAGTGACTCGCGTCGAGGCCGGATTCCCCTCGACCAGCAGTGACGGAGCCAACGACGGTTGCGGCATGGTGGAGGACCTGGTGACGACGGGGAGAGAGGACATGGACCCGTCCCGCCGCAAGGTTCTCGCCGCGAGCCTGTACGCCGCAGCGTTACCCGTCCCCGTCTACGCCAATCTGGTAGATCGGGCAAGGGGCAAGGCCACGGGGCGAACGACAAGGATCGGGGGAGGTGAGGTTGCCACAGTCCGCACCATGACCGAGCGCATCGCGGACATTCTTGACGAACTGGGGGGCGGTCACGCGCGGCCCATGGCCGCTGCCTTCCTGGTGAACACCGTCGGTCCGTACCTGCGCGCGCAGGCGTCAGAGGAGGTCCGGAAGGACCTCATGTCAGCCGTGTCCGACCTGGTCTACCTCACCGGCTGGATGGCCATGTACGAACGAGCCCACGGTCTTGGACAGCGGTACTACCTGCAAGCTCTTGAGTTCGCCGCAGCCGGTGAGGACTACGTCACCTATTGCCGGACGCTGCGAGGCATGGCGCTGCAAGCGGCTAATCTCAAACATTCCAACAAGGCGTTGTCACTTGCGGACGCCGCCGCCGAGGCAGCACCCAAAGTCGGGCCGCGCCTGCACGCCTTTCTCGCCGGACAGCAGGCGCACGGAGCCGCCTTGGTCGGCGACAAGCGACTTGCCTTCACGCGCCTTGCCGAGACGGAAACGGCTCTGGCAAAGGCGGACGGCCGCCGCGACGCCATCGGCGGTTACGACCAAGCTGCCTATCTTTTCCACGTTTCCAGCGTCCGCTACGCGCTGGGAGACGTCCACGGTTCCATCGCGTCCATGCGGGAGTCCAACCGCGTTCGCCCTCCCGTCGAGAAGCAGGGCCGGGCCCACGCAAACGGCCTGCTCGCTCAACGGCAGCTGGAGGTCGGCCACCTCGAAGCGTCCTGCGGCACGTGGCACACCTTCCTCGACGACTACGAGAGCCTGTCCTCGTCACGCGCCGACGAGCACTTCGGCATCCTCCG
Source organism: Streptomyces sp. CA-111067 (assembly GCF_050956065.1). Classification (NCBI taxonomy): domain Bacteria; kingdom Bacillati; phylum Actinomycetota; class Actinomycetes; order Kitasatosporales; family Streptomycetaceae; genus Streptomyces; species Streptomyces sp. CA-111067. The sequence continues at coordinate 5,694,717 of NZ_CP192103.1, forward strand.
GAGCAGCATTCGCCCGTACCTGGCAAACCCACAAGCGCGACAGGTACACCAGCGCGCCCGGCAACTGGCGCACCAGAAGGCCATCTGACCCACGACCTCTCCGTACGAGTCCGTTCGAGCCTCCGGCCGGGCCCCGGGGGCTACCGGGGGGATCGGGCGCCGTCCGGGCGCGCTTGCTCGGGTGCACGGGGGGTTTTGGGGGGCGGCGCAGCCGATACCTCGCCGAATCTTGCCAGGGTCAGGGCTCCCAGGACTGCCAGGGTGAAGCCTGATACCGCTGCCGGGGTCCAGCCCTCGCGGGTTTGGTCGCCCAGCGCCAGGACGCCCACCAGCGCCGGGGCGACCGTTTCGCCGATCACCATACCGGCCGTCGCCGCGGTCACCGAGCCGCGGCTCAGGGCTGAGGTCAGGAGGAGGAAGGCCGCTCCTCCGCCCAGCAGCAAGGCGTACAGCGCCGGGTTGGTGAACAGGGCGGACGGTGTCACGTCGTTGATCAGGCGGACCGCCACCTCGACCACGCCGAAGCCGAAGCCGGCGCCCAGGCCCAGGACGGCCGCGCGGGCTCGCGGGGGGAGGGGGCCGGAGGCCGCGCCCAGGGCCAGGATGGCGACCGCCGCCGCCAGCGTGGACCAGCGCAGGGCGGCGCTGCCGTGGCTGTCGCCCTCGCTGCCCGCAGACAGGCCCAGCAGGGCCAGGCCGCCGCAGACCGCGGCGATCGCGGCCCACTCCCGGGCGGACAGGCGGGTGCCGAGCACCCGCGCCGCGGTCACCGCCGTCACCGCGAGGCTCGCCGCGAGCGCCGCGCCCACCGCGTAGATGGGCAACGCCCGCAGGGCGACGAGTTCCAGCGCGAAACCGCAGGTGTCAAGACCGAGGCCGAGCACGTAACGCCACTGCCTGGCCGCGCTGATCAGCAGGTGCGGGTCGACGGCCGAGCCGCCGGAACCCTCCTCCGCCGCGTGCGCCGCCCGCGCGGCGACCGCCTGGAAGACGGAGGCCACGCCGAAGCAGACGGCCGCGGCCAGCGCGCAGAGCATTCCCGTGAGCACGGGCCCGACTCTATGGGGCGGACGGCGCCCGGGCCGGCACGCCTCGCGTCAGCGCACCGCGCGGTCCGCGGAAGTCCGCGGGTGGTGGTCGATCTGCCGTTCGGGCGAGAGCGACCACCAAGGCCCCAGCTGCCACAGCGTCTTGAGGCCGAGGGCCTCGCGCAGATCGGTCAGGGCGCGCTGCACCCGTTTGCGGCTGGTCTGGAAGTGCGCGGCCACCTGCGTCTGGTCCTTGCCCTTCTCCAACTCCCACAGGATGGACCGCTGGAGCGGGGTGGTGATCGCGTGCGGCGGATTGACCTCCGTGCCGGTCCAGTCGGTGGACCTGGCCCACAACTGCTCGTAGGCGGTGGCGAGATACCCGACCACCCCGGGGCTCTGGCAGTGCCACGCGCCCGGCCGCGGCTCGGCGACGGCGACGCCGCCGGAGCCGGAACCAGGGCCGGAGCCGGAACCAGGGCCGCCGCCGCCACCCCGCCGCGGGTCCTCGACCAGGCCGCGGTCCTCGAAGAACGCGTGCCGCCCGTCCACCAGGATCAGCCGGGAGAACGACTCCGTCGTCGTCCGCACCTCCGCGCCGACCTCCACCATCGCGGCGACGTACTCCGCGAGCACCGCGTTGCCGCGCTCGCTCACGTCGTAGACGACCCGCCAGCGGAAGCCGCCCCCGGCGAGCGCGCCGACGTCGTGCCGCCGGGACCTGGCGACGACCTCGGGCGGCCGGAACCCGGGCTGCACCACGTCACACCCGTGGGTGAGCGCGTCGACTTCCCGGCACAGCGCGTCGTCTGCCTCCCGCGCCCCGGCGATGAACACCTCGCCGACCGCCGCGGCCTCCTCGGGGCCGACCCGCTGCTGCACCTGCCGGATCGCGTGCGTGATCTTCGGGATGGCGCGCATCCGGCGCATCGCGCGCTGCACGTCGTACTCCGTGCGCTCCCGCAGCCGGGCCTCGACCTGCTCGGCGCTGGCCAGCGCCAGGAAGCCGGGGCGGTACGGGTCGGAGATCACCACGCCGAGGGCCAGCAGCCGGGGCAGCAGCGGGTGTTGGAGCGAGACCTGCTCCCGCCCGGTGCCGATCTTCAGGCACAGCGCGAGCTCGTCGGACGACAGGTCGAACCGGTCGGCGCGGGCGTGATCGGTCGCCGGTTCGAACTCCGTCCCCGTCTCCGCCATCGGTCCCTCCCTCGTGCCTGACGTCAATGTGTCGCGCGGGCCGGCGGCTCAGCGGAAACGGGGCGGCGGCGCCGGCCGGTGGTCGATCTGCCGCTCGGGCGAGAGCGACCACCAAGGCCCCAGCTGCCAGAGCGTCTTGAGGCCGAGCGCCTCCCGCAGGTCGGTCAGGGCCCGCTGCACCCGTTTGCGGCTGGTCTGGAAGTGCGCGGCCACCTGCGTCTGGTCCTTGCCCTTCTCCAGCTCCCAGAGAATGGACCGCTGGAGCGGGGTGGTGATCGCGTGCGCCGGGTCGGCCTCGTCGCCCGACCACGGGGTCGAGCGCTCCCACAACTGCTCGAACGTCCTGCCGAGGTAGCCGACCACCCCGGGGCTCTGGCAGTGCCAGGCGCCCGGCCGCGGCTCGGCGACGGCGACGCCGCCCCGCCGCGGGTCCTGGATCAGGCCGCGGTCCTCGAAGAACGCGTGCCGCCCGTCCACCAGGATCAGCCGGGAGAACGGGTCGGGCGTCGTCCGCACCTCGGCGCCGGCCCGCACCATGTCCACCACGTAGTCGGCGAGCGCCGGGTTGCCGCGCTCGCTCACGTCGTAGACCATCCGCCAGCGGAAGTCCCGCTCCGCCATGACGGGCACGTCCCGCCGCCGCGATCCGGCGATGACCTCGGGGCGTCGGTGCCCGGGCTGGGCCGAGCAGACGCTGAACATCACGGCGTCGAGCTCCCGGGCCATCGCCTCGGTGGCGCCTTGCAGGCCGGGGACGAACACCTCCTGTACGGGGACGGTGGTGGCCGGGTCGATGCGGCGCTGCACCTGCTGGAGCGCGTGGGTGATCTTCGGGATCTCGCGCATGCTGCGCAGCGCCGCCTGCGCCTCGTGCTCGGTCTGCTCCCGCAGCCGCGCCTCGACCTGTTCGGCCTTGGCCAGCACGAGATCGCCGGGCGCGTACTGGTCGGCGATCACCACGCCGAGGCCCAGCAGGCGGGGCAGCAGCGGATGCTGGAGCGAGACCCGGCCGTGCCCGGCGCCGATCTCCAGGCACAGCGCGAGCTCCGCGGGGGAGAGGTCGAGGCTCTCGGCGCCGGCAGTGTCGATCGCCGTCTCGGTCACGGTCCGCCCCTTCCCGTAGGAGACGACTCCCTCAGGAGACGTGGCCGGCGCGCCTCGCCGGACATCCGCTGCTCTGCGGCATCAACCGCGCTCTGATGGCCCAGGTGCACTGCCGGATGAGCGCGATGCGATCTGCCGCCGATGCTAACAACGGTTCTCGCGCAATTGCGCCGCCGAGGCAGGGTGGGATTCGCCGCCCCGCCGGCGGCACCACGGCGGGGCGGTGACGGGGACGGCACCCACGGCTATCCGCGCAGCACCGCCCGGAGTTGGGCGAGCCCCCAGTCCAGGTCGTCCTTGCTGACGACCAGCGGCGGCGCGATCCTGATGGTGCTGCCGTGGGTGTCCTTGACCAGGACGCCCCTGGCCATCAGCCGCTCCGAGATCTCCCGGCCGGTGCCGAGCGCCGGGTCGATGTCCACGCCTGCCCACAGGCCGCGGCCGCGTACCCCGGTGACGGCGCCGCCGCCGGTCAGCAGGTTCAGCTCGTGGTGCAGGTGGTCGCCCAGCTCGGCGGCCCGCTGCTGGAACTCCCCGGTGCGCAGCATCGCGATCACCTCAAGGCCGACCGCGCAGGCCAGCGGGTTGCCGCCGAACGTCGAACCGTGCTCGCCGGGACGGAAGACGCCGAGCACCTCGGCCGACGAGACCACCGCCGACACCGGTACGACCCCGCCGCCCAGCGCCTTGCCGAGTACGTACATGTCCGGCACCACGCCCTCGTGCTCGCAGGCGAACGTGGCGCCGGTCCTGCCCAGGCCCGACTGGATCTCGTCGGCGATGAACAGCACCCCGCGCTCGGCGGTCAGCCGCCGCACCCCGGCCAGGTAGCCGGGCGGCGGCACCAGCACGCCCGCCTCGCCCTGGATCGGCTCGATCAGCACCGCCACCGTGTCCTCGTCGACGGCCGCCTCCATCGCGGCCAGGTCGCCGTACGGCACGACCGTGAAGCCGGGGGTGTACGGGCCGAAGTCGGCGCGGGCCTCGGGGTCGGTGGAGAAGCTGATGATCGTGGTGGTGCGGCCGTGGAAGTTGCCGTCGGCGACGACGATCTTCGCCCGGCCGTCCGGCACGCCCTTGACCCGGTAGCCCCACTTGCGGGCGGTCTTGACCGCGGTCTCCACCGCCTCGGCGCCGGTGTTCATCGGCAGCACCATCTCCATGCCGCACAGCTCGGCCAGCTCGGTGCAGAACGCGGCGAACCGGTCGTGGTGGAAGGCCCGCGAGGTCAGCGTGACGCGGTCGAGCTGGGCTCTGGCCGCGTCGAGCAGCCGCCGGTTGCCGTGGCCGAAGTTCAGCGCCGAGTACCCGGCGAGCATGTCCAGGTAGCGGCGGCCGTCCACGTCGGTCATCCAGGCGCCCTCGGCGGTGCCGACGACGACCGGGAGCGGGTGGTAGTTGTGCGCGCTGTGCGCCTCGGCGGCGGCGATCTGCCGGACGGCCTCGGGGCCGGGGGCCGCGTCCGGGCCGGGGCCGTTGTCAGCGCTGGTGCCGGTGTCGGTGCCGGTGCCGGGGTGGCCGGAGGTGGTGGTCACGTGGGTACTCCGTTCGTCGTGCGTCGGGAGGTCGAGCCCGGGGCGAGGGGTGGTGCCCCTTTCTATCGTCGCTCGCCCGCGCCCGGGCGAAACCTCGCCCGAGAAAGGCCCGAGGAAGGCCCGGGGAAGGGTGGGGGAGTGCGGGGCGGACCTGAGAGAATGGGGGCATGTCCTCTGACCGCCCGGCCGGGCGTCCTCGCGCGCTGTCCGGCATCCAGCCCACCGCGGGTTCCTTCCACCTCGGGAACTACCTCGGCGCCATCCGCCAGTACGTGGCCCTCCAGGAGACGCATGACGCGTTCTACATGGTGGTGGACCTGCACGCGATCACCGTGCCGCAGGATCCGGTCGAGCTGCGGGCCAACACCCGGCTCGCCGCCGCCCAGCTGCTCGCGGCCGGGCTCGACCCGGACCGCTGCACGCTGTTCGTGCAGAGCCATGTGCCCGAGCACGCGCAGCTCGGCTGGGTGATGAACTGCCTGACCGGCTTCGGTGAGGCGTCCCGGATGACCCAGTTCAAGGACAAGTCGTCCAAGCAGGGCGCCGACCGGGCCACCGTGGGCCTGTTCACGTACCCGATCCTCCAGGTGGCCGACATCCTGCTGTACCAGGCGGACGCGGTGCCGGTCGGCGAGGACCAGCGGCAGCACGTCGAGCTGACCCGGGACCTGGCGGAGCGCTTCAACGGCCGGTACGGCGACACCTTCACCGTGCCCGCGCCGCACATCGTGCGGGAGGTCGCCAAGATCTACGACCTCCAGGACCCGACGGCGAAGATGAGCAAGTCGGCGGCCTCACCGAAGGGCCTGGTCAACCTGCTGGACGACCCGGCGGCGTCGGCGAAGAAGTTCCGCAGCGCGGTGACCGACACGGACTCGGTCGTACGATACGACGAAACGGGCAAGCCGGGCGTCAGCAATCTGCTCACCATTCACTCCGCCCTCACCGGTACCGGAATCCCGGAACTTGAGGAGCGATACGCGGGCAAGGGCTACGGTGCGCTGAAGACGGATCTCGCGCAGATCTTCGTGGAATGGGTCACACCGTTCCGCGAGCGCACGCAGGAGTACCTGGGGGATCCGGAGACATTGGACTCGGTACTGGCGAAGGGTGCGGAGAAGGCACGTTCGGTGGCCGCGGAGACCCTGGCCGCCGCGTACGACCGGATCGGGCTGCTGCCCGCGAAACACTGAGGACGATGACGGCGAGATGACCGCGCGGGCACGGACGGGGGTTCCGGGCCTGCGGCGGTTCCGGCATGCCTCCGGGCGCGCGACACTGGGAGCGGGCGCGGGGCGACCGGGAAGGCTGGGACGGTTTACGCAGTTTGGGTAGCGTGGGTAGCGGGGGAAAGGGGTGAACGGTGAACGCACTGGGGACTACCACGATCGGCGTGTCCATCGCTGTCCCGGAGCCGTACGGCAGGCTGCTCCAGGAGCGCCGGGCCGGGTTCGGCGACCCGGCGGCGTACGCGATCCCCACCCATGTGACGCTGCTGCCGCCCACCGAGGTCGACTGCGCGGACCTGTCCGCGTTCCGCGGGCACCTGGCCAGGGTCGCCGCCGAGAGCCGCCCGTTCGTGATGCGGCTGCACGGCACCGACAGCTTCCGCCCGCTGTCGCCGGTGGTCTACGTCCGGCTGGTGGAGGGCGACACCGGCTGCGCGCTGCTCCAGGAGCGGGTGCGGTCGGGGCCGGTGGCGCGCGAGCTGCAGTTCCCCTACCACCCGCATGTGACGGTCGCGCACGGCATCGCCGAGGAGGCGATGGACCGGGCGCAGAGCGAGCTCACCGAGTTCGCCGCGGGCTGGACGGCGCTGGGCTTCGCGCTGTACGAGCAGGGCGGCGACGGGGTGTGGCGCAAGATGCGCGAGTACCCGTTCGGCGCGGAGGACCGGCCGAGCCCGGTCCCGCACCAGCAGTCGTCATCCAGGACCCCGACCCGGCTCTGACAGGTCCCTTGAAAACGGCCCCCTCGGACCGGGGCCCGTTCTAGACCGGCAGCCGGCGGAACAGCGGCCGGGGCAGGTGCCGCAGCGCCGCCATCACCAGCCGCAGCGTCCCCGGCACCCAGATGGTCGCCGAGCGCCGCCGCAGCCCCAGCTCGATCGCCGCGGCCACCGCGCCCGGCGTGGTGGCGAGCGGCGCCTCGTCCAGGCCCGCGGTCATCCGGGTCCGGACGAAGCCGGGGCGGACGATCATCACATGGACGCCGGTGCCGTGCAGGGCGTCCGCGAGCCCCTGGGTGAACGCGTCCAGGCCCGCCTTGCTGCTGCCGTAGATGAAGTTGGCCCGCCTGGCCCGCTCGCCGGCCACCGAGGACAGCACCACCAGCGCCCCGTGCCCCTGCTGCTGGAGCGCGGTCGCGCAGACCAGCGAGGCCGACACCGCGCCGGTGTAGTTGACCTGCGCCACATGCACCGCGGCGAGCGGCTCCCGCTCGTCCCGCGCCTGGTCGCCGAGCACGCCGAAGGCCAGCAGCACCATGTCGATGTCGCCCTCGGTGAACAGCTTCCCGAGCACCTCCTCGTGCGAGGCCGGGTCCAGCGCGTCGAACGGCACCGCGTGCGCCTCGGCGCCGAGCGCCCGCAGCTGCTCGGCCGCCGCGTCCAGTGCCTCCGAGGGCCGCCCGGCCAGGTAGACGGTCCGGGTGCGGCGGGCGATCAGCCGGCGCGCCGTGGCGAGCCCGATCTCCGAGGTGCCGCCGAGGATCAGCAGGGACTGGGGTGCGCCGAAAGCGTCCTTCACGGGTTCTCCAGAGGTCGAAGCGGCAGGTCAGCGGGCCGTCCGGGCGGGCGGGCCGGTGCGGCCCGGGGGAGCGGCGGGCCGCGGGGGCGTCACAGCGCGAGCCTCCTGGCCAGGTCGGAGTTGATCGCGCCGCGCGGATCGTGCCGGGCGCGCAGCTCGCGGAAGTCGTTCAGACGCGGGTACATCCCGGCCATCAGCTCGGGCCGCAGCCGGGAGTCCTTGGCGAGGTAGACCCGGCCGCCGGCCAGCGCCACCTCCTCGTCCAGCTCGTCCAGGAAGCTGCCGAGCCCGGGCATCGAGGCCGGGATGTCCAGCGCCAGCGTCCAGCCGGGCAGCGGGAAGGACAGCCAGCCGCGGTCGGCCTCGCCGAACCGCTTGAGCACCGCGAGGAAGGACGGGCAGCGGCGGGCGGCGATCCGCCGCACGATCCGGCGCAGCGCCTCCTCCTGGCCGTAGCCGACGACGAACTGGTACTGGACGAAGCCGCTGCGGCCGTAGATCCGGTTCCAGTCCGGCACCCCGTCCAGCGGATGGAAGAACGCGGACAGCTTCTGCAGCTCGCCGTGCCGCTCGCGCGGGGCCCTGCGGTACCACAGCTCGTTGAACGCGCTGACGCTGCGGCGGCCGAGCAGCCCGTCGGGCAGGTGCCGCGGCGCGGCCGGCAGCCGGCCGGGGCGGAACGCCAGCGGGGCCCGCCTGGCCCGGGCCGGCAGCGCGTCCAGCGGGGCGTGCTCGCCGCGGGTGAGCACCGCGCGGCCGGTCCTGGCGCCGCGGGCGAGCAGGTCGATCCAGGCCACCGAGTAGCGGTAGCGGTGGTCGGTCGCGGTGAGCCGGGACATCAGGTCGTCCAGGTCGGTGGCGCGCTCGGTGTCGACGGTCATCAGCGAGGTCTGCACCGGCAGCAGCTGGATGGTGGCGGCCAGCACCACCCCGGTCAGGCCCATCCCGCCGGCCGTCGCCCAGAACAGCGCGGGGTCGTCCTGCGGGGTGACGACCCGGCTCTCGCCGTCGCCGGTGAGCAGCTCGACCGCCCGCACGTGCCGGCTGAACGACCCCGACACGTGGTGGTTCTTGCCGTGGATGTCCGCGCCGATCGCGCCGCCGACCGTGACGTAGCGGGTGCCGGGACTGACCGGCACGAACCAGCCGAGCGGCAGCAGCACCTCCATCAGCCGGTGCAATGACACGCCCGCGTCACAGGTCACCACGCCGTTCACCGCGTCGATCTCGTGGATCCGGTCGAGCGCCGTCATGTCCAGGACGGTGCCGCCGGCATTCTGCGCCGCGTCGCCGTAGGCCCGGCCCAGGCCCCGGGCGATGGTGCCGCGGCCGTCGCCCTCCCGTACGGCGCGGATGACCTCGGCGTACGAGCCCGGGCGCAGCAGGCGCGCGGTACTGGGGGCGGTTCTGCCCCAGCCGGAGACGGAGGTGGCCGTGGCGGCGGAGGGTACGGACATACGGGTGACCGTATCGCCACATAGATGTCAAATGCGGCTTATGACGGCTTTCTCACCGTAAAGGGTGAGTGGTGGGGAGTGAGGAGGCCGCCCGCACGGTAAGCACTCGTGGTCCGTCCGACGTGACATCCGGTCCCGATCCGCCCGACCGGGGCGGAGCGGCCGTCCACGTGTGAGGGAGAACCGCCGGTGCGCCAGCCCCACTCCGCCGCCCAGCGCGCGGACCACGAACTGCTCGCGGCGCTGCGCCGCCGCGGGAACGACGCCTGCGTGGCGGGCGCCGCGAAGGCGCTGTCCCTGGCGGGCGAGCACGGCGCGCTCTGGCTGGCCGCCGGGCTCGCGGGCGCCGCCGCCGACCCCGGGCGGCGCCCCGAATGGCTGCGGGCCACCGCGCTGGCCGGCACCGCGCACCTGGTGAGCATGGCCGCCAAACGGGTGGTGCGCCGGCCGCGGCCCGTGCTGCCCGGCGCGCCGCCGCTGGTGCGTACCGCCGGGCGGCACAGCTTCCCCAGCTCGCACGCGGCCTCCGCGACCGCCGCCGTGGTCGCCTTCGCGCCGCTGCTGCCGCGCCCGCTGGGCTGGGTGGCGCCGCCGGTGGCCGCCGCGATGTGCCTGTCCCGGCTGGTCGTCGGCGTGCACTACCCGAGCGACGTGGCCTGCGGCGCGCTGCTCGGTGCCGTCACCGCGCAGGCCGGCCGCCGCCCGGGCGGGCCACTGCTCCCGGTGCTGGCCGCCGCCCTGACCGGGCTGACCGCCCTGGTCGCCGCCATGCCCGCCCCCGAGCCCGCGCCCGTCACACCGCTGCCCGCTCCAGGGGGCGGCGACCGGCCGCTCGGCTGGGTGGTGCCGCCGCTGCGCACGGCGGCCGGCACCGGAGCCCGTCATGGGTGACCCCGCCGCGTTCGTCGAGGAGGGCGGCGGCGGTGGCGGCGCCTCCGTCGCGGTCGGCGCGGGCCTGGCCGGCGGCTCGGTCAGGACGCTGCCCGGCGGCCTGCTGCGCACCGCCAGGCCCCGGCAGTGGGTGAAGAACGGCCTGGTGCTCGCCGCGCCGTTCGCCGCCGCCCGGCTGCTGTCGGTCGCCGACCTCGTCCAACTGGGCGTCGTCCTCGCGCTCTTCACCGCCTGCGCCTCGGCGGTCTACCTGATCAACGACGCCCGCGACGCCGACGCCGACCGCGCGCACCCCGTCAAGCGCAACCGCCCGGTGGCCTGCGGGCAGGTGCCGGTGCCGGTCGCGTACGGGGTCGGCGGCGCCCTCGCCGTCCTGGCGCCGGCCGCCGCGGGGGTGCTGTGCAACCCGGCCACCGCCGTCCTGCTGGCCGGGTACGTGGTGATGCAGCTCGCCTACTGCGTCTGGCTCAAGCACATACTGGTCGTCGACCTGGTGGTGATCGCCGCAGGGTTCCTCATGCGCGCCATGGCCGGCGGGATCGCGCTCGGCATCGGGCTGTCCCGCTGGTTCCTGATCACCTCCGCCTTCGGCGCGCTGTTCATGGTCGGCGCCAAGCGCTACTCCGAGCTGGTGCTGATGTCGCTGCGCGCCGAGCAGGACGGCGGCCAGGTCACCGCGACCCGCTCGCTGCTCGGCGCCTACACCGCCGGCTACCTGCGCTTCGTGTGGCAGCTCGCGGCCTGCGGCGCCGTCCTGGCCTACTGCCTGTGGGCGCTGGAGAGCGGCGCCCACCCGCCGGGCCTGCTGCCCTGGCGGCAGCTGTCGATGATCCCGTTCATCCTCGCCGTGCTGCGCTACGCCGTCTTCGCCGACGCCGCCACCGCCGGCGCCCCCGAGGACGTGGTGCTGCGCGACCGGCCGCTGGCCGTCATCGGCCTGGCCTGGGCCGCGCTGTACGTGCTCGCGGTGGTCAACACGTGACCCGTCCCCTCACCCCGGAGATCCTCGGCTTCGCGCTGGCCGGCGGCGCCGCCTACGCCACCGACCTCGGCCTGTTCGTCTGGCTGCGCGGGCCGGCCGGCTTCGGCCCGCTGACCGCCAAGTCGCTGTCCTTCCTGGCCGGCTGCACGGTCGCCTACCTCGGCAACGCGCTCGGCACCTACCGGGGCCGCACCCCGCCGGTCGGCCGGGCCCGGCAGTACGGGGTGTTCTTCGCGGTGAACCTGGCCGGCGCCCTGGTCCAGCTGGCCTGCCTCGGCTTCTCGCACTACGTGCTCGGCCTCACCGGCGCCCGCGCCGACGTCGTCTCCGGGGCCGGGGTCGGCATGGCACTGGCCACCGCGCTGCGCTTCTGGGGCACCCGCACGTTCGTGTTCGGCGCGCGTGCCCAGGCCAGGAGGGGGTAACCGGCCGTTATGGACTGGTTGACCGGGCTGCCCTGGATCGGTCCGCGCGTCGCGCGGTTCATGCGGACGCACGCCTGGCGCGCGTTCGCCCACCTCCAGGAGGTGCACTGGACGCGGCTGGCCGCCGCGATGACCTTCACCAGCTTCCTGTCGCTCTTCCCGCTGCTCGCCGTGGTGGCCGCGATCGGCGCCGCGCTGCTGTCCAAGCACCAGCTCGACACCCTGCAGAACAAGATCTCCGCGCAGATCCCGGGCATCGCCGACCAGCTCAACATCGCGGGCCTGGTCGACAACGCCGGCACCATCGGCGTCATCGCCGGTGTCACCCTGCTGTTCACCGGCATGGGCTGGGTCGCGTCGCTGCGCGACTGCCTGCGCGCGGTGTGGCGCAAGGACGACGAGCCGCACAACCCGGTCAAGGCCAAGGCGTTCGACGCCGGCATCCTGGTCGGCCTGGGAGTTGCCGTACTGGTCTCGCTCGGCGCCTCCGGCATCGCCACGGCCGCCGCCACCTGGGCCGTCCAGCGCACCGGCCTCGACGACCACGGGCCCGGCAAGCTGCTGTTCACCGTGATCGGCCTGGTCCTCGCGGTCGGCGCGGACTTCCTGATCCTGACCTACCTGCTGACGGTGATGCCGGGCGTCGACCCGCCGCGCCGCTCGGTGGTGCTGGCCGCGCTGATCGGCGCGATCGGCTTCGAGCTGCTGAAGCTGCTGCTCAGCGGGTACCTGCAGAAGGTCGCCGGCAAGAGCATGTACGGGGCCTTCGGCACACCGGTGGCGCTGCTGGTGTGGTTCAACTTCATGGCGAAGCTGCTGCTCTACTGCGCGGCCTGGACGGCGACGCCGGTCCACGCGGAGGACGCGGACGCGGCGGCTGAGGAGGACGGCGGGACGGCCGACAGGGCCGACACGGCCGACCCGGACCGCGCCGGGGAGCCGGACGCCGCCGACCCGCTGCACAAGCCGGCGCCCGGCGACACCCCGCGCGGCGGCGCCACCCGCGCGCCTAGCGGCCCGCCCGCCGCGACCCGGAACCGGAGCGGCGTCTTCCGCGGCGCTGGGAACGAGACCGTCCGTCCGGCCCGTCCGAAGACCCCGCTGGACCAGGACCAGGACCGGCGCCGACCGAGTTCGGAAGCGGACGGCGGCGCCGCACGACGATGATCAGCACGGCCAGCACCAGCGCCGTGCCCACCGCGATCCCGACCGCCGTCAGCACCCCGCCGTCCGACGAGGACGACGACGAGGCGGTGTCCGCCGACGGGTCGCCCCGCTTGCCGTCCTGCGGCGCCTGCGCCTTGGTCGGCGTCGGCTTGACCTCGCTCAGCGGCGGCACCAGCGTGCCGACCGGCTTCGCGGTGGGCGCCGCCTTGAAGCCCCAGTCCAGCAGCGAGGCCGCCTCGCGGTAGACGAGGTTGTGCTTGGGCGCCGGGTTCATCACGGTGACCAGCAGCTTGCGGCCGTTCCGCTCGGCGACCCCGGTGTAGGTGGCGCCGGCGTTCGTCGTGTCGCCGTTCTTCACGCCCGCGATGCCCGGGTAGCGGGACAGGTCGTAGTCCCCGCTGAGCAGGCGGTCGGTGTTCTGGATCTGGAACGAGGAGCGCTTCCAGGCCACCTTGCCGGTCTTGGGGTCCTTCTTGGCCACCCAGTTGCCGGGGAACTGCGCGGTGACCGTCGAGCAGTACGCGCGGAAGTCGGCGTTCTGCAGGCCCGCGCGGGCGAACAGCGTCAGGTCGTACGCACTGCTCGCCTGCCCGGGCTCGTCGTAGCCGTCCGGCGTCACCACATGCGTGTCGTTCGCCTGCAGCTCCTTGGCCTGCGCGTTCATCTCGGCAACGGTCGCCGGCACGCCGCCGTTCATCGCCGCCAGGACGTGCACCGCGTCGTTGCCCGAGCGCAGGAACACCCCGCGCCACAGGTCCTGCACGGTGTACGGCTGCTTCTCCACCACCCCGACCAGGCTGCTGCCCTCGCCCATGCCCTTGAGGTCGGACGGCTGCACGGTGTGCTTGGTCGTGCGCGGGAACTTGGGCAGCACCACGTCGGCGAACAGCATCTTCAGCGTGCTGGCCGGCGGCAGCTTCCAGTGCGCGTTGTGCTCGGCGAGCACCGCGCCGGTCTCGGCGTCCGCGACGATCCAGGACCGCGCGGTGAGCTTCGCCGGCAGCGCCGGCACCCCCGCGGTGGTGTCCACCTGCGTGCCCGGGACGCCGAGCCGGTCACCCCCGACGGTCGACAGGTGGGCCGGCGGTCTGGGCGCCGGAGTCTTGGGCGCGGCGCTCGCGATCCCGGCCCCGGTCAGGACCGTGCCGCCCAGCAGCGCGGCGGTCGCGGACACGGCCAGGGCGGTACGGAGCGGCGAGCGGCCTCGGCGGCGGGCTGCGGCTATAGGCGTGGACACCCGCAAGAACGTACAGGCTGCCGGGGCCACTGTGCTTCCCCGGGTCCCGGAGGGAGTCCTTCCGGACCCGGGGAGGCACGGTGACGTCGGCGAACGGCCGCGCCGGGCGCGGCACGCGTGTCAGACCCCGTCGCTACGCTCAGGCCGTATGACGAATATCACCGAAGCGGATCTGGTCCTCGGCGACGGCCGCACGCTGCACGTCTACGACACCGGGGGCTCCGGCAGCGGCGGCTCGTTGGCGCTGTTCTGGCACCACGGCACGCCGAACCTCGGCTCGCCGCCTGAACCGCTGTTCGCGGCGGCCGAACGGCTCGGCATCCGCTGGGTGTCGTACGACCGCCCCGGCTACGGCGGTTCGACCGAGCTGCCCGGCCGGGACATCGGCTCGGCCGCCGATGACACCGCGGCGGTGGCCGACGCGCTCGGCATCGAGCGGTTCGCCGTCATGGGCCACTCCGGCGGCGGCTCGCACGCGCTCGGCTGCGGCGCGCTGCTGCCCGAGCGGGTGGTCGCGGTGATCAGCGCGGCCGGTCTCGCCCCGTTCGGCGCCGACGGGCTCGACTGGTTCGCCGGCATGGCGCCGTCGGGGGTGGCCTCGCTGACCGCCGCCGCGGGCGGGCGCGCGGTGAAGGAGGCGCAGCAGGCGGCGGAGGGCGCCGACTACGACCCGGAGTTCACCCCGGCGGACCTGGCCGCGCTCAAGGGCGTGTGGTCCTGGCTCGGCACGGTGGTCGGGCCTGCCGTCGAGGCGGGCCCCGGCGGCCTGATCGCCGACGACCTCGCCTATGTGGCGCCCTGGCGCTGCGACCCGGCGCAGATCACCGCACCTGTCCTGCTGCTGCACGGCGCCCTCGACCGGATCGTGCCCAGCGGCCACGGCCGGTGGCTGGCCGGCCGCTGCCCGGACGCGGAGCTGCGGCTGACGCAGGACGACGGGCACCTCTCGGTGCTGCGGCACGCGGAGTCCGCGCTCGACTGGCTGGCCGCGCGCGCCAAGGGGTAGCCGGGAGCGGCCCCCCGGCGCGGGGCAGGCGGGCCCGGGCGCACATACTGGGGCGTATGAAGCTCAGCCGTCGGGTGTCCTGGTTCCTTGTCGCGTTCGGCGTGTGGTCGTGGATCGTCTGGGTGACCTTCGTCAAGAACCTCTGGAAGGACACCAGCGGGCTGGCCTTCCACCACGGCGACCACTCCTCGCCGACCGCGTACTTCTGGATCCACCTCACGCTGGCGATCGTCTCCACGATCCTGGGCACGGCGATCGGCGCCCTCGGCATCCGCGCGCTGCGCGCCCACCGCCGCGAGGAGACGGTGGCACCGGACGGCGCCGACCCCGCCACGCAGAACCCCGAGCCGGCCGGGACCGCCGGCCGCTCTTAAGGCCTGCGGGTGGTGCGGCCTATGGTCGGCAGGATGAAGTCCTGGATCAGCGACTTCGCGTCCCGGACCATCGGGCGGAAGACCCGGTAGCGGGACAGCGCGATCAGCCGGGCCACCAGCGGGGTGGACCGGCGGACGAACTCGCGGGTGCGCTCGGTGTCCGGGGTGCGGTCGAAGACCCAGTAGAGGACGACGACCATCAGGTGCAGCCAGAGCAGTTCGGGCAGCAGTTCGGCGAGCTCGGCGTCGAGCTTGGCGGCCAGGTCGGAGCCGTTCAGCACGTCGGCGAAGAGCTCGACGGCGGTCGCGCGCGCCGGGTGCGACTCGTTGGAGAACGGGCTCAGCGAGCTGTCCGGGTCGGCGGCGGTGCGGAAGAACTGGGCGGCGAAGCCGTGGTAGTCGGCGGCGCAGTCCAGCCAGGAGACGAGGGAGATCTCCAGGCGGGCGGAGAAGTCGGTCACGCCTCGCAGGCGCAGGGCCGCGGCAGCGGCGTGGTCGTGGGTCATCTGGTCGTAGAACCCCTGGATCAGGAATTCCTTCGACTCGAAGTAGTAGTAGGCGTTGCCGACCGAGACGCCGGCTTCCGTGGCGATGGCGCGCATGGTCGTCTTGTCGTAGCCGCGCTCCCGGAAGAGGCGCATGGCCGTTTCGAGGATCAGCGCGCGGGTCTGCTCGCTCTTCCCGGTCTTGGGCCGCGCGCGCCCCCCCGGCAACTCCTCCGCGCGGTCGGCTCCCGCCTCGGGGTTGCCCGTCTTCTCCACGTCCTCCACGCCCCCGACCCTAATGCGCCCCGACCCCCCGGGGCCCGTCCACCCCCGGCGGGCGGCGCCCCCAGCCGGGGCGCAACCCTGAGCCCGGGGGCTGGAGAATCAGCGGGAAGCGCCGTCGTTGCGGGTCCAGCCGCCGTCGTCCAAGTACGTCCACCCGTCCTCCTTGGCGTACACCCACGGCACCGCCGGGGCCGGGGTGGCGGCGGGACGGGGCGGAGCCGGGGAGCGGCGGCAGGCGTCCGCCTCGCGGAACTTCGCCGCTGTCACGACCGCCGCGCGGGCCATCCTCCGGTTGCGCGGCAGCGCGAACGTATGGGCCAGCGGCCGGAATTCGGCGAGCGCCCACAGGCAGACCAGCCACGCCGAGTCGCCCCGGTAGACCTGGCCGCCGTCACCGACCACGGTGACCTCCCGCGCGGTGGCCGCGTGATCCAGCTCCGGGAAGAGCCGCCGGGCCCGGTCGGAGCCGACCGGCACCAGGTCGAGCGGCACCAGCTGCCGCTGCCGCGGCAGCCAGTTGGAGATGAAGGCGCAGAGCCGGCAGTCCGGGTCGTACAGCACGGTCAGCCGCTCCAGCGGCGCCCCCTGCGCGGGCCGCCGCGCCCGCCGCCGTCCGGCCACGGCGGAGCGAGCGGGACGAGCGGAGCGAGCCGGACGGCCCGGGCGAGCCGGACGGCCCGGGCGAGCCGGACGGCCCGGACGAGCCGGACGACCGGGGCCGGCCGGGCGGAAGGAAGCCGTGGCCACCGGGTCACGCCCCCGTCGGCGTGAAGCCGTCCGCGTCCACCGGCGGGTACTGCTCAAGCTCCATGAGCCCCCGCCGCCGGATCTTGTTGAGCACGTACACGTTCGCCAGGTGCATCCCCCCGAGCACCAGCAGCACGACCCCGAGCTTGACCGACAGCGCGTTGAACATCTCCCGCGCGTTCCCGATCGTGTCGGCGCCGCGCAGGTAGAGCGCGACGAAGCCGAGGTTCACCAGATAGAAGCCGACGACCAGCAGCCGGTTGACCGCGTCGGCCAGTGCCTCGTCGCCGTGCAGCACGTCGGCCAGGAAGACCCGGCCGTTGCTGCTGAGGGTCTTCGCCACCCAGACGGTCAGCCCGATGCTGATCACCAGATAGACGACATACGCGAGGACCGTCAGGTCCATGACGCTCACCACCCCTTGTTGAACACGTTCAAAACCTTCTGGACCTGAATCTAGCCCTCGTTTTGAACATGTTCAAGCTCGTCGCGGCAGTGAGACCCACCTCACCCCCGCCCCCGTTTGCGTTCGAGCAAGCTCTAACCCATAGCGTCTGCGGTATGACGAACTCCGACCGCTACGACCGGGGCCTTGCCGCCCTCCGCCAGGTGACCGGGACCGAGCGCCCCGCCGTCCTCGACTCGCTCGCCGACATCGCGCCCGACCTGGCCCGCTACACCATCGAGTTCGGCTACGGCGACGTCTGGACCCGGCCGGGGCTCACCCCCAGGCAGCGGCAGCTCGCCACCGTCGCGGCGCTCGCCGCGCTCGGCAACGCCGCGCCGCAGCTGAGGTTCCACATCGACGGCGCGCTGAACGTCGGCGCCACCCGCCGGGAGATCGTGGAGGTCTTCATCCTCAGCAGCGTCTACGCCGGCTTCCCGGCCGCGCTCAACGCGCTGACCGCCGCCCGCGAGGTCTTCGCCGCCCGCCCGCCGGCCGACGGGGACGCCGCCGCCGACGACGTGACCGTCCGGCAGGAGTCACCCGCCGACCGCTACGCGCGCGGCCTCGACGCGCTCCGCGAGGTGGACGGCCCCGGCGGCGTCCAGGTCGCCGCCTCGCTCGACGACATCGCGCCCGACCTCGGCCGCTATCTGATCGAGTGGGTCTTCGGCGACGTCTACACCCGCGACGGCCTCGACCTGGCCACCCGCGAGCTCGCCGTCGTCGCCATGTGCACGGCGAAGGGCACCGCGGCCCCGCAGCTGCGCCTGCACATCGGCGCGTTCCTCAGGGCGGGCGGCACCCGTACCGAGGTGATCGAGGTGATGACCCAGATGGCCGGCTACGCCGGCTTCCCCGCGGCCCTGAACGGCGTGGCGGCCGCCCGCGAGGCGTTCGAGACCCACGCGTCCCACGCCGCCGACGACAACGCCTGACCGGGGCGCCCGGACGACAGGCCCCCGCTCAGACCTTCAGCGGTTCGAGCACCGGCGGCGCCTGCGCCGCCGGGTCGGAGCTCAGCAGCCGCTCGACGTAGTCCGCGGTCTGCTGCCAGCTGCTGACGGCGACGCAGCGTACGCCCATCGCCCTGACCGGGTAGTCGTTGCCGCCCTCGTCCAGCCGGTCGCCGAAGAACAGCAGGTCGTCCAGGCCGACATCGAGGTGGCTCATCAGCTTGCGCATGCCGTAGCCCTTGTCGATGCCCTCGCGCGTCACATCGATCGAGGTGGAGCCGCCGCTGCGGACCTCCAGGCCCGGCAGCCGGGCGGCGGCGTACTCGCGCAGCGCCGCCCGCCTGCCGCCGTCCGGGTCCCAGGCCGCCTTCACCTGGTGCGGGGCCTGCTGGCCGAGGGCGGAGAAGGTCACCTGGCTGCCGCGGTTCTCGATGATCTCGCCCCAGGTCCGCGACTCCCACAGGCCCAGCTCGGTGGCGCCGTCGGTGAGTACCTTGGTGACCAGCGCGATCTCGTCGTCCGACAGCGTCTCGTAGTAGACCTCACGCCAGTCGCCGGACTCCCAGCGCAGATAGCGGGTGCCGCAGGTCGGCATCAGATGCAGCCGGGCGGCCTGCTCGGGCTCCAGCGGGAGCTCGTCGAGCACCTGGGTCTGGAACTGCTGCAACCTGCCGCCGGAGATGATGCACACCTGCGCCTCGGCCAGCAGGGCGGTCAGGCAGCGCGCGATGCGCGGCGAGATCTTGGCCTTGGAGAGGGCGAGGGTGTCGTCCAGGTCGAAGACCACGACACGGGCAGGCAGCATCAGTTCTTTCGGCACGTCGTGATGATAACGACCCGGCCCCGGACACCCGACGGAAGGCCGGGACCGGGGCCGTGAACAGGGCCTGGAGGCGTCTGGATCAGAACCGCCGGGTGATCAAGGCGCGCTTGACCTCCTGGATGGCCTTCGTCACCTCGATGCCGCGCGGGCAGGCGTCCGTGCAGTTGAACGTGGTGCGGCAGCGCCACACGCCGTCCTTGTCGTTCAGGATCTCCAGGCGCTGGGCGCCGCCCTCGTCGCGCGAGTCGAAGATGAAGCGGTGCGCGTTGACGATCGCCGCCGGGCCGAAGTACTGGCCGTCGTTCCAGAACACCGGGCAGGCCGACGTGCAGGCCGCGCACAGGATGCACTTGGTGGTGTCGTCGAAGCGCTCGCGGTCGGCCGCCGACTGGAGGCGCTCGCGGGTCGGCTCGTTGCCGGTGGTGATCAGGAACGGCATCACGTCGCGGTAGGCCTGGAAGAACGGGTCCATGTCGACCACGAGGTCCTTGAGCACGGTCAGGCCCTTGATGGGCTCGATCGTGATCGGCTTCTCCGGGTTGAGGTCCTTGATCAGCGTCTTGCAGGCCAGCCGGTTGCGGCCGTTGATCCGCATCGCGTCCGAGCCGCACACGCCGTGCGCGCACGAGCGGCGGAAGGTCAGCGTGCCGTCGATCTCCCACTTGACCTTGTGCAGCGCGTCCAGGACGCGCTCCTTGGGGTCGATCGGCAGCTGGTAGTCCACCCACTCGGCCTGCGCCGCGACCTCCGGGTTGAACCGGCGGATCCGCAGCGTCACCGTGATCAGGTGCGCGGCACCGCTCTCGGCGGCGTCCAGCGCGGC
This sequence comes from Streptomyces sp. CA-111067, assembly GCF_050956065.1. Classification (NCBI taxonomy): domain Bacteria; kingdom Bacillati; phylum Actinomycetota; class Actinomycetes; order Kitasatosporales; family Streptomycetaceae; genus Streptomyces; species Streptomyces sp. CA-111067. The sequence continues at coordinate 5,714,431 of NZ_CP192103.1, forward strand.
CGAGTTGTCGTGGTGGTGGCCGTCGCCGCCGTCGTGCTTGTCGAGCGTCGGGGTGCTCATCAGTACTTACGCTCCATCGGCTGGTAGCGGGTCTGCACGACCGGCTTGTAGTCCAGGCGGATCGACTCGGCGCCGGTCGCGTCCACCTCGCGGTAGGCCATCGTGTGCCGCATGAAGTTGACGTCGTCCCGGGTCGGGAAGTCCTCACGGTAGTGGCCGCCGCGCGACTCCTTGCGGGCCAGCGCGGACACCGCCATCACCTCGGCCAGGTCGAGCAGGTTGCCCAGCTCGACGGCCTCCAGCAGGTCGGTGTTGAACCGCAGTCCCTTGTCCTGGATGGACACCCGCAGGTAGCGGTCGCGCAGCTCGCCGATCTTCTCCACCGCGGTCTTGATGGTCTGCTCGGTGCGGAACACCATCACGTTGGCGTCCATGCACTCCTGCAGCTCGGTGCGGATCACCGAGACCCGCTCGCTGCCGTCTGAGTCGCGCAGCCGGGCGATCTGCGCCACGACCCGCTCCTCGGGGTTGTCCGGCAGCGGCACGTAGTCGTTGGCGTGCGCGTACTCGGCGGCGGAGACACCGGAGCGGCGGCCGAAGACGTTGATGTCGAGCAGCGAGTTGGTGCCGAGCCGGTTCGCGCCGTGCACGGACACGCAGGCGACCTCGCCGGCCGCGTACAGACCCGGTACGACGGTGGTGTTGTCGGACAGCACCTCGCCCTGCACGTTGGTCGGAATGCCGCCCATCGCGTAGTGCGCGGTCGGCTGGATCGGGATCGGGTCGGTGTACGGCTCGATGCCCAGGTAGGTGCGGGCGAACTCGGTGATGTCGGGCAGCTTCGCGTCCAGCTGCTCCGGCGGCAGGTGGGTCAGGTCCAGGTAGACGTGGTCGCCGTCCGGGCCGCAGCCGCGTCCCTCGCGGATCTCGGTGTAGATCGCCCGGGAGACCACGTCGCGCGAGGCCAGGTCCTTCATGACCGGCGCGTACTTCTCCATGAAGCGCTCGCCGTCCTTGTTGCGGAGGATGCCGCCCTCACCGCGGGCGCCCTCCGTCAGCAGGATGCCCATCCGCCAGATGCCCGTCGGGTGGAACTGGAAGAACTCCATGTCCTCAAGGGGCAGCCCGCGCCGGTAGACCGCGGCCTGGCCGTCACCGGTCAGGGTGTGCGCGTTGGAGGTCACCTTGAAGAACTTGCCGGTGCCGCCGGACGCGTAGATCACGGCCTTCGCCTGGAAGACGTGGATCTCGCCGGTGGCCAGCTCGTACGCCACCACGCCGGCCGACCGCTGGACGCCGTCCACCTCGGTCAGCAGCTGGTCCAGGACGTAGAACTCGTTGAAGAACTCCACACCCTCCTTGACGCAGTTCTGATAGAGCGTCTGGAGGATCATGTGACCGGTGCGGTCCGCGGCGTAGCAGGCCCGGCGCACGGCGGCCTCGCCGTGGCTGCGGGTGTGGCCGCCGAACCTGCGCTGGTCGATCTTGCCCTCGGGCGTCCGGTTGAACGGCAGGCCCATCTTCTCCAGGTCGAGGACCGCGTCGATGGCCTCCTTCGCCAGGATCTCGGCGGCGTCCTGGTCGACCAGGTAGTCGCCGCCCTTGATCGTGTCGAAGGTGTGCCACTCCCAGTTGTCCTCCTCGACGTTCGCGAGGGCGGCGGCCATGCCGCCCTGGGCGGCGCCGGTGTGGGACCTGGTCGGGTACAGCTTGGTCAGCACGGCGGTGCGGCTGCGCTTGGTCGCCTCGATGGCGGCGCGCATGCCGGCGCCGCCCGCGCCGACGATGACGGTGTCGTACTTGTGGATCTGCATGGGGGTCGCTTCCCTGTCCAGCCCTGGCTCAGTGTTGGCGCTTAGCGGATGTTCGGGTCGAAGGTGAAGATCACCAGCGAGCCGAGCACGATGGTGAACGCCACGGCTGTGAACAGCAGCGTCTTGAGCCAGAAGCGGGTGTTCGCCTGCTCGGCATAGTCGTTGATCACGGTCCGCAGACCGTTGCCGCCGTGCAGCATCGCCAGCCACAGCATGGCCAGGTCCCAGTACTGCCAGAACGGGGACGCCCAGCGGCCGGCCACGAAGGCGAAGCCGACCTTGCTGACGCCGCCGTCGAGCACCAGCTGGATCAGCAGGTGGCCGAGCACCAGCACGACCAGCACCACGCCGGACAGCCGCATGAACAGCCAGCCGTACAGCTCGAAGTTGGTGCCGCCGAACTTCTTGGTGCTCTTGGTGCGGGCCCGCGGCGGCTCGATCACCGGGGCCGGGTTCTGCGGGCTGTACGTGGCGCTGGAGCCGGTCAGCTCCACAGCGTCCGAGATGTCAGTGGCCATGGGTCAGCTCCCGAACAGGACTCGTGCGGCGTGTCCGAGGACCGGATAGATCGCGCCGACCATCAGCAGCACCCACAGGCCGATCACCGTCCACAGCATCTGCTTCTGGTAGCGCGGGCCCTTGGTCCAGTAGTCCACCGCGATGATGCGCAGGCCGTTCAGCGCGTGGAAGAGGATCGCGGCGACGAGGCCGTACTCCAGCAGGCTGACGATCGGGGTCTTGTAGGTCGCGACGACCTTGTCGTAGTCCTCCGGGGAGACCCGTACGAGCGAGGTGTCGAGCACATGGACGAACAGGAAGAAGAAGATGAGGACACCGGTGACTCGATGAGCCACCCACGACCACATGCCTTCCCGGCCGCGGTACAGCGTTCCAGCCGGCACGGAAAATACCCTCCGGGAGTGATCCTGGGGTGCCGGCTGGCGCTGTTCGTCAGCTGTCGGTCACGCCCGGCCGGGTACGGTCCACCGGCCCCGGCCATCGTAGCGACGCGTTATCGGCTGCGTGTCGCGGGGTGGGCCAGGTGTGAGCGATCCCGCACGGTCGGGTGAACCGGGGGCGGTGAATACCGGGAGGCGCTGGGCCGGATGCCCGCCGGTGTCCGCGAGCCGCAGCAGCCGGGCCCGGCAGATCCGGCGCAGTTGCTCCGCGGTGGCCGCCGACTCGGTGTCCTCGTCGTGGCCGAGCCGCTCACGCAGGCTCTCCAGGGTGTGGTTCAGCGCGGCGGCCGGCCCGGCGCCCGGGTCGAGCGCGACGACGAACGCGTGGCCGAACTTCGCCTCGTAGGCGGCGTGCGCGGCGCGCAGCGCGGTGTGGGTGGCCAGGCCCCCGCGGTCGGGCAGCGCGGTGGTGGCCTCGCCGGCCAGCGCCTCGGCCAGGTCGCCGGGCGTCAGGTCGTACGCGGCCTCGTCGCCGGCGGCGAGCAGCGCGGCGACGGTCGGATACGGCCGGTGCGCGGCCATCCGGCGGGCCCAGCGGTGGCTCCCGCAGCAGGCGCGCAGCGCGTCCTCGGCAGCCGACGAGGCGGCCTGGTTGAGCAGATGCAGCCCCTCGGGCGGGGCGTCGCTGGACAGCGGCGGGCTCCTGAAGGCGCGGGCGGCGGGACGGCGGGTCCGGTGGGACGGCGGATCAGCTGACCAGGGGGATCAGCGATCGTCGGGGACGGCGGATCATCAGCGGTGCTGTCACTTTAGAGGCCGGGAATCAGGATCCGGTTGCCCGCTGCGCGAAGATCACCCGTACGGGAGGTTTGAAGCGCGCCCTTGACGAACGGCGGGCCCGGGAACGGGCGTTTCCCGCCGGGCGTGTCGCGGCGGGGGAGTGACGACGGCCGGGGGCCGCCTCCCCCCACAGGAGCGTCCCCGGCCGCCGACTTGTACGGCGTATCCCAACTCAAAAGTGTCACCGCTCCCAATGAGGCAGGATTGGCCGTGTGTTCGACGGGGTGGGGGCAGACGTGGATCTGGAGAACGCGGTCAGCGCGGCACAACGGGGTGACGAGCGGGCCTTCCGGGACGTGTACCGGGCGGTGCAGCCGCAGCTGCTGAACTACGTCCGCAGCCTGGTCGGCCCGGTCGACGCGGAGGACGTCGCCTCCGAGGCGTGGCTGCAGATATCCCGCGACCTGCCCAACTACCGCGGCGGCAGCGGCTCGATCCGCGGCTGGGCGGCCAGGATCGCCCGCAACCGGGCGCTCGACCACATCAGGGCGCGCAGCCGAAGGCCGGTGTCGGGGGCGGGAGTCGACGAGCTGGTCCAGCTCCCCGACCGGGCCGACACCGCGGGCGAGGCGCTCGACGCGGTCGCCACCGACCGGGCACTGGCCGCGATAGCGGCGCTGCCGCGCGAGCAGGCGGAGGCGGTGCTGCTGCGAGTGGTGATGGGCCTGGACTCCACGAGCGCGGCGCGGGTGCTGGGGAAGCGCGCCGGTTCTGTGCGGATGGCCACCCACCGCGGACTGCGCCGGCTGGCCGAACTGCTGGAACTGGAGGAGGCGGCGGCCCAGGACGCGGGCGGGGGAATGGGCGGCCGGTCCGGTGGGGATGCTGACGGGGATGTTGACGCGGTGGCACCTGGTGATGGGAGGGTGCGGCACGCCGATGTGACGTTTTCCGCGGCCGAGGCGCTGTGAGGAAGTGACATGACCGACAACCGACGCCCCGCCCCCGGGACGCCCCGGAACCCGCTCCGGATCCCCGCCCCGCCCGCGGCCGACTGGCTCGACGAGCACACGGCGGAACTGCTGCTGACCCTCACCGCCGCCACCCACCGCCCCTGGCGCCCCCTGCCCCCCGCCGGCCCCCCGACGAACGCGGAGACCGGCGCCGTGACGCGCTCGGCCTTGCCACCCGGCAGCCGGCCGCCCGCGAAGGCGGGCACGGGGGCGGACGAGACCGGGCCGGTTGCGCGGCCCCGCGGTGCGGTTGGTCCCAGCGCGTGGCCCGGCGACGAGTCCGGGTCCCGTGACGGTGCCGGGTCCGGGGCTGGGTCCCGCGACGCGGCTGGGCTCGCGGCCTGGTCCGGCGGCGCGGCCGACTCCGGGGCTGATGCCCGCGGTGCGGTTGGGCCCGGTGCCTGGGCATCCGACGGTGCCGGGTTCGCGGGCTGGGCTCGCGACGCGGGCGGCTTCGGTACCCGGCCCCGTGACGAGGCCGGGGCGGATGTCGTGCCTGTGCTTGCGCCCGGGGCCACGGTGGGGGCCGTGTTGCGGCTCGCGGCGTTGCTTGCCGCTGCTCGGGAAGGGCGTCGGCCGTTGGATCCGGGGCGGGAGGAGGCCGCGCTTGCTGCGTTTCGGGTGGCGGTTGCCGCGCCTCGGCGGGGGCGGGTGCCGCGGTGGCTGCGGCGGGTGCGGGCGGACGGGGCCGCGGTGCGGCCCGGGCGGGTCGCGGCGGTCGCGGCCGCGGTGTCCGTGCTCGCCATGGGCGGGGTCGCGATGGCGATGGCCACCACCGGGCGGCTGCTCCCGCCGGGGCAGGGCGCCGGCGGCGGACCGGTGAACCGGCCGCCCGCCGCCGTCTCCTCCGGCAAGGCCACCTCGGCGCCGCCGCGCCGGCCGGCGACCCCGGCACCTCCGGCGGCCGGCCCGCTGCCGTCGGCCCCGTACCGCGACGGCTGCCGGGCGCAGTCGCGTACCCCGTACTGCGTCCGCGCCTCCCGCGAGGCCACCCCGCACGCCGGGCAGCGGCAGCGGCACCCCGGATCGTGGCCGTACCGGGCGACCGGCCGCCCCAACCCGCCGGGCGCGCCAGGACCGACGGGCCCGACCGGCCCGGGCCGGCTTACCCCGGTCGGCCCCCCGGGCCAGACCGGCCGGTCCGCGCACGCCGGGCCGCGGCCCGGCCGCGCCCCGCACGCGTCCCACCCGCCCGCCGCGAGCAACGGCCAGGCGTCGCACGGCCGTTGGTCGGATGACAGCTCGGGTGACACTTACGCCCGGTGAGCCGCTTAACGAAGTGGGCCGACTGGTCATCGGCCCCTGTGGACTCCGGTTCTCCCCGTATCGGGGTCCGCGCGCAGAGCGCGGCCGGGCGTCATCCCCCTGCCCGGCCGCGCTCGTCACGTCCCACCGGGCGACGGCCGTCTCCGGAACGTCCTGGACGGGCGCGGGAAGGACACCGCAGCCGCAGGCCGCCCGGCCGCCGACGGGACCGTGTGCGGGGTGAGCCGACTGCCGGAGGCGGCGCACCCGCGCGACTCGCGCACGGAACGCCCCCCGCGGAAGGGCGGCCCCGCGCGGAAGCGCCACCCGCGCGGAAGCGCGCCCCGCGGCACCGCCCCGCGCGCAGCGGCCCTCACCAGTAGACGACGACCTTGTCGCCGACCTTGACCTGGTCGAACAGCGCGGCAAGCGCCGCCTTGTCGCGGACGTTGACGCAGCCGTGCGAGGCGCCCGCGTAGCCGCGGGCGGCGAAGTCGGACGAGTAGTGGACGGCCTCGCCGCCGCTGAAGAACATCGCGTAGGGCATCGGCGAGTTGTAGAGCGTCGAGACCCAGTCACGGTGCTTGGACTGCACGTGGAACAGGCCCTCGCGGGTCGGCGTGTACTGCGCGCCGAACCGGACGTCCATCGTCGCCTTCACCTTGCCGTCCACCACCCACGACAGCGTGCGGCTGGTCTTGCTGATGCACATCGCGTGGCCGGTCAGGCAGCGCGGGTCCAGCTTGCCGGCCGGCTGCGCCGTCGCCACCGGGTAGAGCTCCTTGTGGGTGGGCTGGTGGGTCGCCGAGCGGACCTTGGCCCAGGTGGCCGCGCTGACGCTGCCGGTCTCGGCGAGCCCGTGCCGCTCCTGGAAGTCGCTCACCGCGTGCTGCGTCACCGTGCCGTAGTAGCCGGTGGGGCTCTGCCCGAACAGGTGCAACTGGCCCAGCCGGGCCTGGAGTTCGCGGACCTGCGCGCTGGTGTTGCCGAGCGTCATCACGGCCGGGGCGGCCGGCGGCCTGGTGGTCGGGGCCGCGGTCGTCGGCGGCGTGGTGGGCCGCGCGCTGGTGGTCGGCGGGGTGGTGGCGGGCGCGGCCGGGGTGGTCGGCGCGGTGCTGCCGGGAGTGGTCGCCGGCGCGGTCGTCGCCGGAGCCGTCGTGCCGGAACTGCCGGTGCCGCTCGTGCTGCCCGTGCCGGACGGCGTGCCGCCGCTGTCCGCCTTGTCCTGCTGCGGCCCGCACCCGCTCAGCACGGCGACGCCCAGCGCCGCCACGACGGCCGCCGCCGTCACAGCCATCGGAGATCTCCCGCGTCCTGCTCTTCCGCCTCGCATTGCCGTCCCCCGTCAGTCGTCCCTGCCAGGACCCGGTGCGGGTCCCTGTCCACCCCAAGACACTGATTCCCGCCCGCGCGGTTGCGCGAACCCCGGCTCACACTCGGCAACACTGTGAGGAACGTCCCAGCCCGCCGGGCTGCACCGCACGCACGGCCGCCGCTACAGTCCGTGGCGGAACAGGGATGGCCAACGGAGACCACCACCAGCACAGCGGAGGCGTGAAGCATGACGCGCGAGTCGGAATCCGGTCTGCCGATCGAGCCGGTCTACGGGCCCGCGGCGCTGGACGGCTGGGACCCGGCGGCCGAGCTGGGCGAGCCCGGCGCGTTCCCGTACACGCGCGGGGTGTACCCGTCGATGTACACCGGCCGGCCCTGGACGATGCGGCAGTACGCCGGGTTCGGCACCGCGACCGAGTCCAACGCCCGCTACCAGCAGCTCATCGCCAACGGCACGATGGGCCTGTCCGTGGCGTTCGACCTGCCCACCCAGATGGGCCACGACTCCGACGCGGCGATCTCCGGCGGCGAGGTCGGCAAGGTCGGGGTGGCGATCGACTCGATCGAGGACATGCGGGTGCTGTTCGGCGGCATCCCGCTGGACAAGGTCTCCACCTCGATGACGATCAACGCGCCCGCCGCGCTGCTGCTGCTGCTCTACCAACTCGTCGGCGAGGAGCAGGGCGTGCCCGCCGACCAGCTCACCGGCACCATCCAGAACGACGTGCTGAAGGAGTACATCGCCCGCGGTACGTACATCTTCCCGCCGCAGCCGAGCCTGCGGCTGATCGCGGACATCTTCGCGTACTGCCGCACCGAGATCCCGAAGTGGAACACCATCTCGATCTCCGGCTACCACATGGCCGAGGCCGGGGCCTCGCCCGCGCAGGAGATCGCCTTCACGCTGGCCGACGGCATCGAGTACGTACGCACCGCGCTGGCCGCCGGGATGGACGTGGACGACTTCGCGCCGCGGCTGTCGTTCTTCTTCGTGTCGCGCACCACGATCCTGGAGGAGGTCGCCAAGTTCCGTGCCGCGCGCCGGATCTGGGCCCGGGTGATGCGGGAGGAGTTCGGCGCGAAGAACCCCAAGTCGCTGATGCTGCGCTTCCACACCCAGACCGCCGGGGTCCAACTCACCGCGCAGCAGCCCGAGGTGAACCTCGTACGGGTCGCCGTGCAGGGCCTCGCCGCGGTGCTCGGCGGCACGCAGTCGCTGCACACCAACTCCTTCGACGAGGCCATCGCGCTGCCCACCGACAAGTCGGCCCGGCTGGCGCTGCGCACCCAGCAGGTGCTGGCCTACGAGACCGATGTCACCGCCACCGTCGACCCGTTCGCCGGCAGCTACGTGGTGGAGAAGATGACCGACGACGTCGAGGCGGCGGCGCTCGACCTGATGGCGAAGGTCGAGGACCTGGGCGGCGCGGTCGCGGCGATCGAGCACGGCTTCCAGAAGTCGGAGATCGAGCGGAACGCGTACCGGATCGCGCTGGAGACCGACGCGGGGGAGCGGGTGGTGGTCGGCGTCAACCGCTACAAGCTCGACGAGGAGGAGCCGTACGAGCCGCTGCGGGTCGACCCGGCGATCGAGGCGCAGCAGGCGCGGCGCTTGGCCGAGCTGCGGGCCCGCCGCGACCAGGGCGCGGTCGACCAGGCGCTCGCGGAGCTGCGGAAGGCGGCGCAGGGCACGGACAACGTGCTGTACCCGATGAAGGACGCGCTGCGCGCGAGCGCCACGATCGGCGAGGTCTGCAACGCGCTGCGGGAGATCTGGGGGACCTACGTCCCCACCGACGCCTTCTGAACCGCGGACGTGCGCCAGGTCACATGCAGGGTCGCACGCCGGGTTACGGGCCAGGTCACATCAGGTGCAGCTGGACGATCAGCATCGCCACCACCACAGTGAGCGTCCAGCCGAGTACGTGCTCCAGCAGCTGCTTGCGGTCCCTGGGGCCGCCGGTCCCGGTACGGGGGGCGGCCTCGGTGCGGTGCGCGGCGGTGTCGCTCACGGTGTCGTCCTCACGTGACGGAAGGCTGAACGGTCGGCCCCCCGGCCCGACCCACGATGCGGCAGCGCTCCCGCCCCCGTAAAGGGGCAAACCACCCAAGGTGAGCGATGTCACCCCCCTTTTTTTCGGCTCCTCGCCTCGGCCGCTTTAAGCCACTGCCGACGTTCCTCTTCGACGGTCGCTCGTTCCTCGCTCCCTGCTCATCGTCTCTTTCAGCAGCGGCGCGGCCTTCGCCTCGAAGCCGGATCAGAGTGCGGGCACGGTGCGCGTCGCGTACGTGAGGACCTGCTCGCCCAGCAGGCCCTGCAACGTGTCGAGCAGGTCGAGCGCGGCCTGCGCGATCGACTCCGGGCGCTCGCCGGCCCGGGAGCGTTCGAGCACCTCGCGGAACAGCTGCTCCTGCGCCCAGCCGAGCTGCGCCGCCACCAGCCGGGGCAGCCGGTCGCCGGGGGCCGCGCCGGTCTCGGCGGCGAGGGTGGCCGCCAGCGCGTCCACCATCTCGCGGCCTATGGAGTCCAGCCGCACCGCGAGCGTCGGCTCGGCGCGGACCATCTCCAGGAACCGGCCGAAGCCCTCGGTCAGCCCGGTCATCCGGTCGCCGTGCCCCAACTCGCCGCGCAGCGCCCCCAGTACGGCCGCCGCCGCGGATTCGCCGGGCAGCCGGTCGCGGACCATCTCCACCATCCGCTGCGCGGACGCCTCTTGCGGGTAGAAGACCAGGTCTTCCTTCGAAGGGAAGTACGTGTAAACGGTGTTGACCGACACCTCGGCGGTGCGGGCCACTTCGGCGATCGTCACCCGGGCGAAGCCCCGGTCCAGGAAGAGGCCGGTGGCGACCTCCGCGATGTGCCGCCGGGCCTGGCGTCTCTTCTCGTCCCGCAGGCCGACGGCAAGGATCTCCTCCGCGCGGGTGGGCACGCGCAGCCGGCTGTGGGTGATGTCGCTCACGCGCCCATCGTAGGGCAACGCGATGCCCCGGCCGATTTCGGCCGGGGCATCGCCAGGACTCACCAGGAGCCGGTCGCGGCCGGCCTCAGACCCGTACCGGGACCCGGGACAGCAGCCGCTTCAGCCGTGGCGCGAACGGCTTCTCGATCAGCCGGTTCATCAGCCAGGCGAGTACCAGCATCATCAGCACCGTCACCACGAACACCCCGCCCGCGGGCAGGCTGGTGTGGTGGTGCAGCTTGTCGATCGCGACCCAGCCCAGGTGCTCGTGCACCAGGTAGAAGGGGTACGTGAGGGCGCCCGCGGTCGTCAGCCAGCCCCAGTTGATCCGGCTGATCCACGGCACCAGGGTCACCGCGGCGACCGCGATGAAGCCCAGCGCCACGATCGCGATCACGATGGTCGGCGAACGGTGGTGGAAGACGTGCATCTTGGCCGGCGCGACCAGGTCCTGCACCGCGTACCGCTGGCCGAGCAGGAAGCCGACCAGCACCACGCCCCAGGACATGGCGTCGTGGCCGAAGCGGTAGACCAGGTACAGGCCCATGCCGCCGACGAAGAACGGCGCGTAGTTGGGCATCAGCACCAGTTCCAGGAACGCCTGCTTGGAGGAGCCGGCGTAGAGCGCGCCGGCCGTCCACAGCGCGCAGAACACCAGCACCCGCTGCTTGGTCGCGCCCGGCCACACCACGAACAGCGCGAACAGCAGGTAGAACCGCATCTCGGCCCACAGCGTCCAGCACACCCCGAGCACCCGGTCGGCGCCGGCCGGCATCTGCAGCATGGTGAAGTTGGTGACGAAGTCGGTCTGCGAGACGGTCTTGTAGCCGGCGGCCGCGAAGACCGCGGTCACCAGGATGATCGCCGCCCAGTACGCGGGGTAGAGCCGGGTCACCCGGGAGATCGTGAAGTCCTTCAGCGAGCGGCCCCAGCCGCTCAGCGAGATCACGAAGCCGCTGATGATGAAGAAGATCTGCACGCCCAGCGGACCGTAGGAGAACGGCCCGGCCAGGTCGGGGAAGATGTGCTTCGGCGTCTGCCCCCAGGCGTGGGTGATGTCCCCGTCACGGCCGGCGTAGTGGTACATGCAGACCATCAGCGCGGCGATCAGCCGCAGGCCGTCCAGCGCCCGCAGCCGGCGGCGCGGCTGGCCGCTGCTCGGGGCCGGCGGCGGGGTGACCGCCTCGGGCAGCGGCATGGAGCCGGCGTTGTCCTGCGCCGTCGGCATGACCGGTGCTGCGGCGGCGGAACCATCCGGCCCACCCGGCGACTCGCCGATGGGCGCGGGGAGATGCAGACTCATCCCAGTGCGGCTTTCTTGAAGGCGCGGGCGCGACGGGCAACCCGGCGGACGGTTCGGTTGCGCGGTACGAACGCCAGCTTGGCGGGGATGGCACCCGGCAGTCCGAGTGAGGTGAGCCGGCGGCGCTTGAAGTAGGGCCAGGTCTTCGGGCTCAGCTCGTGGGTCAGCCAGGCCACGGTCTCCTCGCGGAGCTCAGGGTAGACCTTGGCCTGCATGCAGTACCCCACCGCGTGCAGCAGCGGGGTGAGTTCGGCCGTCACCCGCTGCGGCGACGGCGGCTGCCAGTCGCGTACCGCGGCGCCGTCGGCGAGGTCGGGGAGCAGCGCGTGCACGATGGTCACCGGCACCCGGTTGCTGTTCTGGTACGGCGAGAGCCGCTCCAGCAGCAGGCCGGTGCCGGCCCGGGCGACCGGGATGCCGTACAGCGCGGAGGCGGTGAGCAGCGCGGTGGAGAAGCAGCCGGCCACCAGCGCGGGCCGGGCCTTCTGGTAGATCACCTCGGCGAGCACCGGAGTGTTCAGTACGGTCAGCCGCACGCCGAGCCGCCGCGCCTCGGCCTGGAGGGGTTCGGTCCAGTAGGCCGGGGCGGTCGGGTGCGGCTTGAAGATCAGTTCCTTGTGGCCGAGGGCGGCGGCGCCGCGTACCAGCGACAGGTGCAGCTCCTCCTCCTCGGCGGCGGTGAGGATGCCGAGCGCCGACAGGTACTGGCCGAGCAGCAGCGCGGCGCCCTGCGGCAGGTCGGCAACGCTGTCACCCGCGGCGTCGGCGGACGCGTCGGCCAGTTCCGCCAGGACCTTGGTGAACTCCTCGGTCGGCACCACCTCCGACGGCACGCCGTACTCGGTGAGCAGCAGCGGGACCAGACCGGAGACCAGGTCCAGGTGCAGCAGCCGGTCGATCCTGGTGTCCACCAGGGTGCCCAGCTTGTTGCGGGTGGGGCCGTAGGACATCAGGCCGTCGGCGTAGACGGTGATCGGCGCTCCGGTGAACATCGCCGCGATGGCGAGGGCCGGTTCGACCTGGATGGATTCGAGCACCAGCTCCACCCGGTCGTCGCCGAGGCCCCACAGCAGCCGCAGGTAGCGCTCCCAGATCGGCACCTCGTCGGCCCGCGGCGCCCAGCCGCTGGGGTGCAGCGGGCTGATCGTCTCGTTCCACGACACCATGTCGTCGAAGCGCGAACGCAGCGCGGAGAAGCCGGGGGCCTCGTCCAGCGGCGGGGTGATCTCCGGGACCGCGGCGTTGTTGCTGACCACCAGGATCCGGCGGTCGGCGTGCGGGAAGGAGCCGGCGTCCACGGCGGCGGCCAGCGTCGCGGCGCCGTACAGCGTGGACGCGACGAAGAGTTGGGTGCGCGCCATCAGGCGACCGCCGTTCCGTCGTTGTCGGTCGCGTCGTCGAGATCGTCGTCGATGCCTGACTCGGCGACCGCGCGGGCGCTGCCCGGCAGCGGCGGCGCGGCGGCGACGACGGGTGCCGGGGCGGCCTCGGTGCCGTCGGCGCGGGCCGGCATCCGCCAGCGCAGCCGGCGGATCCGGGCGCTGCGCTCCAAGTCCATGGTGTCCAGGGCCTCGTTGAGGACGTCCTGCGGCAGCTGGCGCAGCGCGGTGGCGCTCATCGACTTCAGCCGGCGGGCCACCGCGGGCTCGAACCGGTCGATGTTCTTCAGGTGGTGGGCGATGATCGCGCAGTAGGTGCGGACCGCCTTGGGCAGGTAGCGGTCGGCCTCGCGGTCGGTCTTGACCCCGGCGATGACCTCGTCGAAGGCGCGGATGAAGTCCAGTTGGCGGACGTCGCCGATCTGGGTGAGCGAGGTGGCCACCCCGCGCCGGTAGAAGATGCCCATCAGTCCGACGACGGCGAAGGACGACGCCTCGCGGTGCAGCCGCCAGATCCACGGCCGGTCCTCGGCGGTGCGCAGCCCGTGGGTGAAGTGCAGTACCCCGGAGTCCACCAGCCGGCGGTGGTAGACCCCGGCCCAGGCGTACGGGTAGTCCACCGAGGTGGACCGGTCGGCCGGGACGATCGCGTCACGCGGGTTCAGCGGCACCCCGCGGCGGCCGTGCGGCACCCGGATGATGTTGCGGGTCCGCCCGGTGCACTGGACGTGGTCGACCCGGACGAAGTCGGTGTCCAACTCCTCGATGGCGGACACCAGACGGGGCAGGTAGCCCGGCTCGTACCAGTCGTCGCCGTCGAGGAACGTGAGGTATCTGCCGCGAGCTGCGTCGATGCCCGTGTTGCGGGCGGTCGCCAGTCCGCCGTTCTGCTCGTGCCGGACGATGCGCGCTCCGGGCAGCGAGTCGAGACCCTGCTCCAGGAGGCGCGGAGTCTGATCGGTGGACGAGTCGTCCACCAACACGAACTCGAAGTCCGACCGGGCGTTGGTGCGGAGGCTGTGCAGAGTGTCGGGTACGAACTGCTGCACATTGAAAAACGGCACGATAACGGAGAGCTTGACCACTTGCCGTACCTTAGGGGGCCGTCCGTCCTTTCGCCATGCGCTCAGCTTACAACTGGGTAAACGAGCCAGGAAGAAGGACGTCTTCGCGCCTCTCCTGTGACAAGAAACACAGCCGTAACGGATCTTGAAGGATGGTCGTTTTGGGCGGCATACAACCAAGTGGCGGCATTTTGTTTACCCCAGGTTGGCCTGAAGTTAGTACGGCTCACCCGGCGGCTTTCTATCGTCTACACCGTGCCAAAACGTAAGCCCGGCCCCTTGCGGGTCACAGTGATCGCCGACTCGGACACCCGGTGGAAGTGGGGCGCGCTGACCGCGCGCCGGATCGACCCGGACTGCCGGCTCGACGCCCGCCTGCTGCGCGGCCGGGCCACCCCCACTCCGCGCCAGCTGGCCGAACTCGGTATCCCCGCCGACTCCATGGAGGAGGCCACCGCCGCGGAGATCCTCTCCTCGGTCAACACCGACACCTGCGACGTGGTGGTCGTCTCCTGCGTCGGCGGCACCGTGCAGGCGATGCTGCACGGGCTGTCCAGGGCCTGGGAGCACGACGCCGAGCGCCCGGTGGTCGTCACCGGCTACGTCGGGGTGGTCTACGAGAAGCTGGCCGACGGCCTGCTGCTGCGGGCCGGCGCCGACGTCGTGCTGGCCAACAGCGGTGACGACGCCCGCCGGTTCGCGGAGGTGTTCTCCGGCGTCGGGCACCCGACCGGCAGCATCGTGGAGACGGCGCTGCCCTTCCTCGGCGGCGACCCGTACCAGCCGGACGACCAGCGGCCGTTCACCGTCACCTTCGCCGTGCAGCCGTCGGTGCCCGAGAGCCGCAAGGACCGGCTGCACGTGCTGCGCAGGACCGTCGACCACGCCCGCCGGCACCCCGAGCGCGAGGTGCTGGTCAAGCTGCGAAGCAAGCCCGGCGAGCACACCACGCACATCGAGGAGAACCCGTACCAGAAGCTGGTCGCCTCGCTCGATCCGCCGGACAACGTCAAGCTCGTCTACGGCAACATGGCCGAGGTGCTCGACCGCACCGACCTGCTGGTCACGGTCAGCTCCACGGCGGCGCTCGAATCGCTGCACCGCGGCATCCCGACCGCGATCCTCACCGACATGGGCATCCGCGAGGCGCTGGGCAACCACCACTTCCTCGGCTCCGGCTGCTACGCGTCCTGGGACGAACTGGACGACGGGCACCTGCCGATGGCCGATCCGGACTGGACCGCCTCGCACGGCGTGGCCGGCAGCGAGCCCTACGCGGCGCTGCGGGCCCGGGTCCGGGAACTGCTCGACCGCACCGAGCTGCCCGCGCTCGCGCCCTATTACACTGTTCGAACCGCCCCCGGATATCTGCCCGGAGTCCTGGCCCGCCACGGTCTCGACCCCAAGGGGGAACCGATCGGCGGCTTCGCTCCCCGCGAACCCGGCCCGGTCCGGAAGGCGGTTCGCGACCTCGTACGGAACTCCGCCCGCACCGCATACCGCCAGGGCGTCCAGCGTGTAGCCCCCGCCATCAGGCGCTGGGGCCAGCTGTGACATCAGGGCCGGCTGCTCCGGCGGAAGACAAGGCACCGCCAAAGCCGCCGGTGCCCGCACTGACAGGAGCCACCACATGACCGAGACGGCCGCAAGAGCCGCCGCCACCGAGACCCAGCCACGCGTGCTCGCCGTCATCCCGGCGCGCGGCGGTTCCAAGGGCGTGCCCGGCAAGAACCTGGCGCCGGTCGGCGGGGTGCCGCTGGTCGCCAGGGCGGTACGGGCCTGCGAGGGCGCCCGCCGGGTGACCGCGGTCGTGGTCTCCACCGACGACCCGTCGATCGCCGAGGTCGCCAGGTCGGCCGGCGCCGAAGTGGTGCTGCGCCCGGTCGCGATCGCCGGCGACACCGCGACCAGCGAGGCCGCGGTGCTGCACGCGATGGACGCGCACGAGGCGATGACCGGCGAGAGCGCCGAGGTGGTGCTGCTGGTGCAGTGCACCAGCCCGTTCATCACCAGCGAGGAGATCGACGGCGTGGTCGCCGCGATCACCGAGGACGGCGCCGACACCGCGCACACCGTCACCCCGTTCCACGGCTTCGTCTGGCGCGCCGACGCCACCGCCGCGGGCGGCGGTTACGGCGTGAATCATGACAAGTCCACCCGGCCGCGCCGCCAGGACCGGCCGCAGGACCTGCTGGAGACCGGCGCCGCCTACGGCTTCCGCGCCGACGGCTTCCGGGCCGCCATGCACCGGTTCTTCGGCCGCACCGCGCTGGTGCACACCGACCCCGCGCGGGTGCTGGAGATCGACGAGCCCGCCGATCTGCACCGGGCCCGCGCGCTGGCGCCGCTGCTGGACGCGGCCGCCGCCACCCCCACCCGCGACGACATCGACGCGGTGGTACTCGACTTCGACGGCACCCAGACCGACGACCGGGTGCAGATCGACTCCGACGGACACGAGTTCGTCACCGTGCACCGCGGTGACGGACTCGGCATCGCGGCACTGCGCCGTGCCGGACTCCCCGTCCTCATCCTGTCCACCGAGACCAACACGGTCGTTGCCGCACGAGCCCGTAAGCTTCAGGTTCCCGTGCTGCACGGCATCGACCGCAAGGACCTCGCGCTCAAGCAGTGGTGCGAGGAGAACGGCATCGCGCCGGAGCGGGTGCTCTACGCGGGCAACGACGTCAACGACCTGCCGTGCTTCGGCCTGGTCGGCTGGCCCGTCGCCGTTGCCGGAGCTCATGACGTCGTACGGGCCGCCGCCCGTGCGGTCACCACGTCCCACGGCGGCCACGGGGCGATCCGCGAGATCGCCGCCTGGCTGCTCGGTCCCACGCTCGCCCGTTGAGCACTCCCCCCGAATCAGTCCCGAACCATTAAGGAACACCCCCGTGACGACTTCTCTCCCCGCCAACCTCCGTCCCGTCGGCTCCCGGCACATCGGTAACGGACAGCCCGTCTACGTCACCGGCGAGATCGGCATCAACCACAACGGCGAGCTGGAGAACGCGTTCGCTCTGATCGACGCGGCCGTGGCCGCGGGCTGCGACGCGGTCAAGTTCCAGAAGCGCACCCCGGAGATCTGCACCCCGCGCGACCAGTGGGACATCGAGCGCGACACCCCCTGGGGCCGGATGACGTACATCGACTACCGGCACCGCGTGGAGTTCGACGAGGACGGCTACCGCGCCATCGACGAGTACTGCCGCAAGCGCGGCATCGACTGGTTCGCCTCCCCGTGGGACGTCCCGTCGGTGGAGTTCCTGGAGAAGTTCAACGTCCCGGTGTACAAGGTCGCCTCGGCCAGCCTCACCGACGACGAGCTGCTGCAGGCGCTGCGCGCCACCGGCCGCACCGTGGTGCTGTCCACCGGCATGTCGACCATGAAGCAGATCCGGCACGCGGTCGAGGTGCTCGGCAGCGACAACATCGTGATGTGCCACGCCACTTCGACCTACCCGGCGAAGAACGAAGAGCTCAACCTGCGGATGATCAACACCCTGCAGTCCGAGTTCCCGAACGTGCCGATCGGCTACTCCGGCCACGAGGTCGGCCTGCAGACCACGCTCGCCGCGGTCGCGCTCGGCGCCGTCTTCGTGGAGCGGCACATCACCCTCGACCGCGCGATGTGGGGCTCCGACCAGGCCGCGTCCGTGGAGTCGCAGGGCCTGGAGCGCCTGGTGCGCGACATCCGGATCATCGAGGCCGCGCTCGGCGACGGCGTCAAGAAGGTCTACGACGGCGAGCTCGGCCCGATGAAGAAGCTCCGCCGGGTGCCCGGTGTGATCGCCGAGGCCGAGGCCGCCGAGGCGGCGCAGGCCGGTTCCGAAGCCGCGTCGGTCTGACACCGGCGGGCGGCGGAGATCAACCGGGCATGACGAGGACAGGGAAGAGGGGAACCGGAGTGACCGGTAAGCCCGCGCTCGTGACAGGTCCGCACCCCGTTTCGGGGAAGGGCACCGTCGCGCTCGTCGAGTCACCCGTCCAGCTCCTCAACGTCCTGGAGTGGGCGCATGTGCGCCCGCCGGAGATTCCCGCCGCCCGTGACAACCACGGCGGTACGGACGACGGTTCCACCACCGGGGCGGCCCAGCCGCTCACGGTGGTGGTGCTGTCGCCGACCGACCCCACCAGCCGCGGCCAGCTCCGCCGGATGGCCGAACTCGCCCGCGACGAGGGCGTGCTGATCCGCTGGTGCGACGCGCGCGAGCGGCGCGGCGGCCTGCTGCGCACCGCCGTCTCGCTGGCGCCGCTGCTGGTGCGGGTACGGCACCTGGTGATCGGCGACCCGTTCTCCCGGTTCGTGCAGGTGCTGCTGCCGCTGTGCCGGGCCAAGGAGCTCACGGTGGTGGACGACGGCACCGCCACCATGGAGTTCACCGAGATCCTGACCCGCGGCGGCCGGCTGGTGCGCTGGCACCGCAGCGGGCGCCGCCGGACCCCGGCGGACGCGGCCTTCGGGCTGTTCGCGTCGGCCGCCCGCCGCCGGCTCACCCCGCACAGGCGCCGCCGGATCGAGCTGTTCAGCGCGATGCCGGCCACCCCGCCGGCCGGGATGGCGCTGCGCACCAACCGGTTCGCCTGGACCCGCAGCCGGTTCGGGCCGCCCACCGTGCTGGCCGGCACCGACCTGATCGGCACCTCGCTGGTGGAGACCGGCGTGGTCGACCCCGACCGCTACCTGACCGTGGTCAGCGAGCTGGCCAGGCAGCACGGCGCCACCCGGTACTTCGCGCACCGCAGGGAGGCCGAGGCCAAGCTGCACCTGCTGGCCACCACGACCGGCCTGGAGATCGTCCGCCCCGACCTGCCGCTCGAACTCGTCGCCCGTCGCGGCCCGACCGGCAAGACCGTGCTGTCCTTCCCCTCCACGGTGGTGCACACCCTGCCGCTGGCGCTGGCCGGCACCGGGATCGGCATCGTGGTGGTGGACATCGACCCGCAGTGGCTGACCGCCGCGGCCAGCCCGCGCGCGCACACCTTCCTCACCGGCATCACCGACACTGCCCGCGACCTGCACGGACTGTCCACTCCGGAGGCGGAGTCGCCGAGTCCGGCCTGACGGCCGCCCAGTTGTCAGGACCGCGCGCCGAACCGAGCGCGCGGTCCCGTTCGTTCCCCGGCTACGCGGCCGTCACCGGGTGATCATGTTCATGGGGTTGGGTGCGGGGATGGCGGGCAGTTTAAGCGGACCGGCGCGAGTGGCCGTCGTCACGAGCGGTGCTCTGGACGGCGACTCCCGCGCGCTCCGGGTGGCCGTCGCCGCCGGACGGGCCGGCTACCAGGTGACGTTGATCGGCCGGCCGCCGGCCGAGGTGGTGCTGCCCGGCGTGGACATCCACCCGGTGAGCGTGCCCGACGTGCTCGGCGGACACCGGCTCAGGAGGCCCCGTCCGGGCCTGAGATGGCCGCTCGCCTACCGCAGCGCCACCGCCCATGACCACCGCACCGTGCAACTGGCCGCCCGGCGCGCGCTGCTGGTCACCCGCGGCGCCGAACTCGCCCTGGTGCACCGCCCGTTGCCGCTGCGCGCGCTGGCCCGCTGCGGCTACGCGCTGGCCTGGGCCCGGCACGGGACCAGGACCGGCTGGACCCGGGCGCGGGCCGCGCAGTACCAGGCCGCGGTCCGCCGCCGGCGCAGCCCCGGCGGCCGGATCGACAACCTCAGCACGGCACTTGCCCGGCTGCTGCTCGGCCGCCGCGCCTGGCGCCGGCTCGACCCCGGGCTGCTGGACGAGGAGGTGGTCTACGGCCCGGTGCTCGACGCGGTCAGGCCGCACCTCATCCACGCCCTGGGCCACCGGGCGCTCGGCGTGGCGATCAGGGCGGCGCTGCGCGCCGAGGGCGACGGCCACCGGATCGAGGTGGTGTGGGACGCGCCGCCGCGCACCCCGGCGGGTTCCCGCCGGGAGGCGGTGGCCGCCGAGGCGCACGAGCGGACCTTCGCCCGCGAGGCCGACGGCGTCGTCACCGTCGGCAAGCGGCTGGCCAGGGAGCTGCGGGCCAGGCACCGGCTGGCCGCGACCCCGGCGGTGGTGCGCAACGCGCCGCCGCTGACCGACCCGGCGGGCCCCGCGCACCCCGACGGGGTACGGGCCCGCTGCCGGCTGGCCGCCGACGTGCCGCTGCTGGTGCACACCGGGCCGGTCACCGCCGACCGCGGCCCGGCCACCGTGATCGAGGCGCTGCCCAAGCTCTACGACCTGCACGCGGCCTTCGTGGTGCCCGACCCGGCCGATCCGCGGGTGGCCGAACTGCGGCAGCGGGCCGCGGAGTTGGGCGTGCAGGGCAGGCTGCACGTGCTGGGGTACGTACCGGTCGGCGAGATCCCGGCGTTCCTGGCTTCGGCCGACATCGGGGTGCTGCCGGTGCACCAACTGCCGCACCACCAGACCGTGCTGGCCACCCGTTACTTCGAATTCGCGCACGCCAGGCTGCCGGTGGTGGTCAGCGACGTGCGGGCGATGGCCGCGGCCACCCTGGAGCTCGGCAACGGCGAGGTGTTCAGGGCCGCCGACACCGCCGACTTCGTCCGCGCGGTCGGCGCGGTGCTCACCAACCCGCGGCGCTACCGCAAGGCTTACGACCGGGTGGAGGTGCTGCGCGAGCGGTCCTGGGAGAAGGAGTCGCTGCCGCTGCTCGACCTGTACGCGCGGCTCCTCGGCCCGCGCCCGGCCGTGATCCTCGCGGGCCCCTCGGACGCGGCGGCCGCTGCCTCGCCGCAGACGGCTCGTTGAACCGTACAACCACCTGAATCGCACAGCCGTCCGCCACCTGCCCAAAAGGGCAGACTTACCCGTACAGCCCCGGGGGTATGCGCCGATCGGGCGACATCTTGTTGCCTCATCGCACCTTATTTTTTCGATCACGCCGGAGGAGCCGGTCATGGGGCCTACCCTGACTGAGGTGAACGACTCACCCGCAGCGCCGTCCGGCACGCTGCCCCCCTCGCTGTCCGTGGAACTGCGCGCCGAGCTGACCGCCTTCCGCCGCGATCTGCACCGCCACCCGGAGACGGCCCGCAAGGAGTTCCGCACCACCGAGCAGGTCAAGGCCCGCCTGGAACAGGCCGGCCTCACCCCCCGGGTGCTGCCCGGCGGCACCGGCCTGGTCTGCGACATCGGCGCCGACGACCCGGCCCGCGGCCGGCTGGCGCTGCGCGCCGACCTGGACGCGCTGCCGGTGCCCGACACCAAGACCGTGGAGTACCGCTCCACCGTGCCCGGCACCGCGCACGCCTGCGGCCACGACGTGCACACCACCGTCGTGCTCGGCACCGGCCTGGTGCTGGCGGAGCTCGACCGGGCCGGCCGGCTGCCGCGCCCGGTGCGGCTGCTCTTCCAGGCCGCCGAGGAGGTCATGCCCGGCGGCGCGCTCGACGCGATCAAGGCCGGGGTGCTGGACGGGGTGGAACGTATCCTCGCCGTGCACTGCGACCCCAAGGTCGAGGTCGGCAGGATCGGGCTCCGGCAGGGCCCGATCACCTCGGCCGCCGACCGGCTGCTGCTCACCCTGGACGGCCCCGGCGGCCACAGCGCCCGCCCGCACCTGACCACCGACCTGGTGATGGCCACCGCCAAGCTGGCCTCGGAACTGCCGCTGGTGCTGACCCGGCGGGCCGACCCGCGCTCCGGGCTGAGCCTGGTGTGGGGCAGGATCCAGTCGGGCCACGCGGCCAACGTGATCCCGCAGCACGCCGAACTGGAGGGCACCGTCCGCTGCCTGGACCTGGCGTCCTGGCACGACGCCCCCGACCTGGTGCACGAGGTGATCGACCAGGTCGCCGCGATGTACCGGGCCAAGTGTGAGATCACCTACCAGCGCGGGGTGCCGCCGGTGGTCAACGAGGCCGTCTCCGTCGAGCTGCTGCGGGACGCGATGGCCGGCTGCTTCGGGCTGCACGCGGTGGAGGACACCGAACAGAGCCTGGGCGGCGAGGACTTCTCCTGGTACCTGGAGAAGGTCCCCGGTGCGCTCGCCCGGCTCGGCGTCCGTCCGGAGGGCGACACCGCCAAGCGGGATCTGCACCAGGGCGACTTCGACGTGGACGAGGGCGCGATCGGGGTCGGCGTGGAGCTCTTCACGGCGGCTGTGCTGCTGTCCTGACACCCGGTGAACCCCCGGCTACGGGGGTTTCACCTGGCGGAAATGCGTCGATCCGATAACAGGTCTTCATTCGGTCTTTACCTGACATCTACGCGCGTTAAGCTCCGGGCTTAGCCAGCGCCGGTCGGGGCGCTCCAAGTTGAAGGGGACCCTCTTGCGCCGGGTATCCAAGATCGCTGCCGCGGGCGTGGTGTCCGCGGCTCTCGCGCTGACCGCGACCGCGTGCGGCAGCAGCAGTTCCTCCGGCGGCGGCAAGGACAAGGGCATCGGCATGGCCTTTGACGTCGGCGGCCGTGGTGACCACTCCTTCAACGACTCCGCCGCCCGCGGCATGGACAAGGCGAAGACCGAGTTCAAGATCGGCTCCAAGGAGCAGACCGCCGCCAACGGCGAGACCGAGTCCGACCGTGAGACCCGGCTCGACCAGCTCGCCGGCGCCGGCTACAACCCGGTCGTCGCCGTCGGCTACACCTACGGCGACGCCGTCACCAAGATAGCCAAGAAGTACCCGAAGACCACCTTCGGCATCGTCGACTCCGTGGTGGCCGCGCCCAACGTGGACAGCATGACGTTCGCCACCGAGCAGAGCTCGTACCTCGCCGGTGTCGCGGCGGCGCTGAAGACCAAGACCAACAAGGTCGGCTTCATCGGCGGTGTGCACAACACCCTGATCGGCACCTTCCAGGCCGGCTTCGACCAGGGCGTGAAGGCGACCAACCCGTCCATCCAGGTCACCGACCAGTATCTGTACGACACCGACCCGCGCGGCTTCAACGACCCGGCGGCCGCCACCGGCAAGGCCAAGGGCATGCTGGACAAGGGCGTCGACGTGATCTACACCGCCGCCGGCCTGTCCGGTGACGGCTCGATCCAGACCGTCGGCGGCAAGCCCGGCACCTGGGCGATCGGTGTGGACTCCGACCAGCACGAGGACCCGGCGCTCGCCAAGTACAAGAACCAGATCCTCACCTCGGCCGTGAAGAACGTCGACGTCGCCGTCTACGACCTGATCAAGTCCGTCCACGACGGCAAGGCCAAGACCGGCACCAACGCCTACAACCTGGCCAACAACGGTGTCTCGCTGGCCACCTCGGGCGGCTTCCTGACCGACATCCAGGCCAAGATCGACGAGGCCAAGCAGAAGATCGTCTCGGGTTCGATCAAGGTCAGCTCCACTCCGTGACCCGTGCCGCGCGCCGGGTCGGCCCGGCGCGCGGACGCAGGTGACATCCAGGCTCGGCGGGGGAACGCTTCGGCAGCCCCGCCGGGCCTTCATCACTGTGCGGATCGGAGTGTGCGGATCGTGTCGCGGCGTCTGTGGATTGTCCGGCACTACGCGCGTAGCGACCGGTTCTCGCGATACGTTCACCCCCACCGCCCGAGGCTTTCCCCTTCAGGAGAGTGCGCCATCAACGCGTCCACGAGTCCACCCGCCACGCCGCCCGCCGATGCCTCCGGCGCGCCGCCCGCCGTCGAACTGCGCGGTATCACCAAGCGGTTCCCCGGCGTCGTCGCCAACCACGACATCGACATCACCGTGCGCAGCGGCACCGTGCACGCCCTGGTGGGCGAGAACGGCGCCGGCAAGTCCACCCTGATGAAGATCCTCTACGGCATGCAGCACCCCGACGAGGGCACCATCGCGGTGGCCGGCAAGGTCGTCTCGCTCGGCGACCCCGGGGACGCCATCGCACTCGGCATCGGCATGGTGCACCAGCACTTCATGCTCGCCGACAACCTCACCGTGCTGGAGAACGTCGTCCTGGGCAGCGAGAAGCTGTACGGGATCGGCAACCGCGCGCGGGCGAGGATCACCGAGATATCCGACGCCTACGGGCTCGGCATCCGGCTCGGCGCGCTCGTGGAGGACCTCGGCGTCGCCGACCGGCAGCGGGTGGAGATCCTCAAGGTCCTCTACCGCGGCGCCCGGATCCTGATCCTGGACGAGCCGACGGCCGTCCTGGTCCCGCAGGAGGTCGAGGCGCTGTTCGAGAACCTGCGGGAGCTGAAGTCCGAGGGCATCACCGTCATCTTCATCTCGCACAAGCTCGGCGAGGTGCTGTCGGTGGCCGACGAGATCACCGTGATCAGGCGCGGCACCACCGTGGGCAGCGCCGACCCCAAGCACACCACC
The DNA here is from genome assembly GCF_050956065.1 of Streptomyces sp. CA-111067. Classification (NCBI taxonomy): domain Bacteria; kingdom Bacillati; phylum Actinomycetota; class Actinomycetes; order Kitasatosporales; family Streptomycetaceae; genus Streptomyces; species Streptomyces sp. CA-111067. The sequence goes on from NZ_CP192103.1 coordinate 5,738,466, forward strand.
ACCAAGCAGCTCGCCGAGCTGATGGTCGGCAGCGAACTGCCCTCGCCCGAGACCCGCGAGTCCACCGTCACCGACGAGCCGATGCTCACCGTGCACGGCCTGCGGCTGGCCGAGACCGACCCCGACGGGGTCGAGCGGATCGTGCTCGACGACATCGGCTTCACCATCCACAAAGGTGAGGTGCTCGGCATCGCCGGCGTCGAGGGCAACGGCCAGGCCGAACTCGTCGAGGCCATCATGGGCATGCGGATACCCGACGGCGGCGCCCTGGAGCTGGACGGCGACGACATCACGCAGGCGCCGACCCGCAAGCGCCGCGAGGACGGGATCGGCTACATCCCCGAGGACCGGCACCGGCACGGGCTGCTGCTGGAAGCCCCGCTGTGGGAGAACCGGATCCTCGGCCACGTCACCGAGCGCCCCAACAGCAAGGGCTTCCTGATCGACGCCGGCGCCGCCCGCCGCGACACCGAGCGGATCGTCGCCGAGTACGACGTGCGCACCCCCGGCATCGAGGTCACCGCGGCCTCGCTGTCCGGCGGCAACCAGCAGAAGCTGATCGTCGGCCGCGAGATGAGCCACCTGCCCAAGCTGCTGATCGCCGCGCACCCCACCCGCGGGGTGGACGTCGGCGCGCAGGCGCAGATCTGGGACCAGATCCGCGCCGCCCGCCGCGAGGGCCTGGCCGTGCTGCTGATCTCCGCCGACCTGGACGAGCTGATCGGTCTGTCGGACACGCTGCGGGTGATGTACCGCGGCCGGCTGGTCGCGGACGCCGACCCGGCCACCATCACCCCTGAGGAACTCGGCTCGGCCATGACCGGCGCCGCCAGCGGCCATCTGGAACACGGACCGGCGAGCGCGGGGGAGAAGGACGCATGAGGAAGTTCGACAAGGACCGGGCGATCCTGGGCGTCGCCGCCCCCGTGCTGGCCGTCGTCGGTGCGCTGGTGGTCACCGCCCTGGTGCTGCTGGCCACCGGCAAGGAGCCGTTCCACGCCTTCAACGTGATGGTGGACTACGGCAGCAAGAGCGACAGCCAGGTCTACATCCTCAACAAGGCGACCACGTACTACCTCGCGGGCCTCGCGGTGGCGGTCGGCTTCCGGATGAACCTGTTCAACATCGGTGTGGACGGCCAGTACCGGCTGGCGGCCTTCTTCGCCGCCGCGGTCGGCGGCGCGCTGTCGCTGCCCGGCGTCATCCAGATCCCGATCATCATCCTCACCTCGATGGTGGTCGGCGCGGCCTGGGCGGCCATCGCCGGTGTGCTGAAGGTGACCCGCGGGGTCAGCGAGGTGATCTCCACGATCATGCTGAACTCGCTGGCCGGCATCGTGATCGGCTACTTCCTGCGGGACGGCAAGCTCGGCCACACCGACAAGGACGCCAACATGGTGTCCACCACCCCGCTGCCGTCCTCCAGCCACCTGTTCAACTTCCACCCGGCGAACACCGACCCGATCGTCGGCTTCATCGTCTTCGCCGTGCTGGCCGGCGTCATCTACTGGTTCGTGCTGTCCCGCACCCGGTTCGGCTTCGACCTGCGGGCGGTCGGCCGCTCGGAGTCCGCCGCCGAGGCCAGCGGCGTCAGCGTCAAGAAGATGGTCGTCACCAGCATGCTGATCTCCGGCGCCATGGCCGGCCTGGTCGGCATGCCCACCCTGCTCAACCAGTCCTACGAGTACGGCACCGACTTCCCGACCGGCATCGGCTTCACCGGCATCGCGGTCGCCCTGCTCGGCCGCAACAACCCGATCGGCATCGGGGTCGGCGCGGTGCTCTGGGCGTTCCTCGAACGCGCCTCCAGCGGCCTGGAGTTCGAGGGCTACGACCAGGAGATCGTCGGCGTGATCCAGGGCGTCATCGTGCTGGCCGTCGTCATCGCCTACGAACTCGTCCGCCGCTACGGCCTCACCCGGCAGCAGCGGCAGGTCGGCGCGGAACTCGCCGCGGCGGCCGGACCGCCGCCACCCGGCGGCCCTGGCGGCTCCGACGGCCGTGACGGCAACGACGACAAGCAGGAGGTGACGGCATGACTGCCACCCAGACCCAGACCCCGCCGCCGGCCGCACCCAAGCTGGCCGGCGGCCGGGCCGGGCGCATCCGGCTCAGCTTCCCGGTGATCCTGCTGATCGTCGCCGCGGCCCTGATCGTGATCTCCGCGGTCCGCGCCATCACCGGCGCCGAGGACGTCACCTCGTCCGGGCAGATAGCCGGCGCGCTGGCCGGCGCCGTGCCGATCGGCCTCGCGGGCCTGGCCGGCCTGTGGTCGGAGCGGGCCGGCGTGGTCAACATCGGCCTTGAGGGCATGATGATCCTCGGCACGTTCTTCGGCGCGTGGGCCGGCTGGCAGACCAACCCGTGGCTCGGCGTGCTGGCCGGCGTGCTCGGCGGCGCGGCCGGCGGCCTGGTGCACGCGATCGTCACCGTCACCTTCGGCGTGGACCACATCATCGCCGGTGTCGCCATGAACATCCTTGCCACCGGCGTCACCGCCTACCTCGCCAAGCGCTGGTTCAACGTCGGCGAGGCCGCGCAGAAGGGCGGCAGCCCCAAGCAGTCGCCACCGATGGGCGACATCAAGAACTTCACCGTGCCCGGGCTCTCGCACTGGCTGGCCACCCTGGAGAAGCACCACTGGTTCCTGGTCTCCGACCTGGCCGGTGTGATCGGCGGCCTGGTCACCAGCATCTCCGCGCTCACCCTGCTCGCCGTGGTGCTGTTCGTCGCGACCTTCTTCGTGCTGTGGCGCAGCGCGTTCGGCCTGCGGCTGCGGTCCTGCGGAGAGAACCCCGTTGCCGCCGAGTCGTTGGGTGTCAACGTGTACCTCTACAAATACCTCGCGGTGATCATCTCCGGCGGCCTGGCCGGCCTCGGCGGTGTCTTCCTCGCCATCGGCACCCACTTCTACCTGGCGGGACAGACCGGCGGACGCGGCTACATCGGCCTGGCCGCGATGATCTTCGGCAACTGGCGGCCCGGCGGACTCGCCATGGGCGCCGGCCTGTTCGGCTACGCGGACAGCCTGCAACTGCGCAACGGCGCGCCGTCCGTGCACGCCCTGCTGCTGCTTCTCGCGCTGCTGCTGCTGGCGATGGGCGCCTGGAAGTTCTACCGCGGCGCCCGGATCGGCGCGGCCGTCTCGACCGGCTTCGCCGTCCTGCTCGCGCTCTGGTACGCGTTCACCGACTCGGTGCCGGACCAGGTCGTGCAGGCCACGCCGTACGTCGCCACGCTGCTGGTGATGGGGCTGTCCGCGCAGCGGCTGCGGATGCCGAAGGCGGACGGGATGCCGTACCGGAAGGGTGAGGGCGGGTGAGCGGGGTGCCTTCCGCTGTGGGCGTGTTGTCCGCCGACGTGGACTGGGAAGCGCTGCGGACCGCCGCCAAGGAGGTCATGGAACGGGCCTACGCCCCGTACTCCGGCTTCCCGGTCGGCGCGGCGGCGCTGGTACGGGACGCGGCCGGCTCCGGTGCACTGCGGACGGTCGTCGGCTGCAACGTGGAGAACGCGGCCTACGGGGTCGCGCTCTGCGCCGAATGCGGCCTGGTCTCCGCGCTGCACGCCACCGGCGGCGGCCGGCTCGTCGCCTTCACCTGCTGCGACCGCGACGGCGCCCGGCTGATGCCGTGCGGCCGGTGCCGGCAGCTGCTGTGGGAGAACGGCGGCCCCGACCTGCTGGTGGACACCGGGCGGGGAGTGCGGCCGATGTCGGAGATCCTGCCGGACGCCTTCGGGGCGGAGGACCTGGACCGCTAGGTCCGGGCGCCGCTGATGTTTGCTGATCACCATCGCTGATGCTGGGGAAATCCATGGACGTCATTTCCGTCATCCGTACCAAGCGCGACCGGGGCCGGCTCAGCGATGAGCAGATCGACTGGGTGATCGACGCGTACACCCGCGGCGCGGTCGCCGACGAGCAGATGTCGGCGCTCGCCATGGCCATCCTGCTCAACGGCATGGACCGGGCCGAGATCGCCCGCTGGACCGCCGCGATGATCGCCTCCGGCGAGCGGATGGACTTCTCCGGCCTGTCCCGGCCGACCGCCGACAAGCACTCCACCGGCGGCGTCGGCGACAAGATCACCCTGCCGCTCGCCCCGGTGGTCGCCGCGTGCGGCGCGGCAGTCCCGCAGCTGTCCGGCCGCGGCCTCGGCCACACCGGCGGCACCCTGGACAAACTGGAGTCCATCCCCGGCTGGCGCGCCTCGCTCAGCAACGACGAGATGCTCGCCGTGCTCGGCGACGCGGGCGCGGTGGTCTGCGCGGCGGGCGACGGGCTCGCGCCGGCCGACAAGAAGCTCTACGCGCTGCGGGACGTCACGGCGACGGTCGAGTCGATCCCGCTGATCGCCTCCTCGATCATGTCGAAGAAGATCGCCGAGGGCACGGGATCGCTCGTGCTCGACGTGAAGGTGGGCTCCGGGGCGTTCATGAAGTCCCTGGAGGACGCGCGGGAGTTGGCCGCCACGATGGTCGGCCTCGGCGGGGACCACGGCGTCCGGACGGTCGCGCTCCTCACCGACATGTCCGTCCCGCTCGGCCTGACGGCCGGCAACGCGCTCGAAGTCCGCGAGTCGGTGGAGGTACTGGCCGGCGGCGGCCCGGCCGACGTCATCGAGCTGACGCTCGCGCTCGCGCGGGAGATGCTCGACGCGGCGGGCCTGCCGGACGCGGACCCGGCGAAGGCGCTCGCGGACGGCTCCGCGATGGACGTGTGGCGGCGGATGATCCGGGCGCAGGGCGGCGACCCCGCGGCTTCGCTTCCCGTGGCACGGGAGCGGCACGTTGTGGCTGCGCCGGCTTCCGGGGTGTTGACGTCGCTGGACGCGTACGGGGTGGGGGTCGCGGCGTGGCGGCTCGGCGCCGGGCGGGCGCGCAAGGAGGACGCGGTGCAGGCGGGGGCGGGGGTTGAGCTGCACGCGAAGCCTGGGGACGCGGTGGCGGCGGGGGAGCCGTTGCTGACGCTGCACACGGACGAGGCGTCGCTTTTCCCTTACGCGGAGGAGGCGTTGGCGGGGGCGTTCACGATCGCCCCGCCGGGCACGGCGTTTGCGGCGAAGCCGCTTCTGTTGGACCGCATCGCGTAGGCGGCCCGGCGCGGTGGCCCGGCCGCCGGGTGGGGAGGCGGTGGTTCGCTCCCGGTGCACCCGGGAGGTGGTGCCGTTCGTTTTCCCGGCTGGGCGCCGTGCCTGCCGGTGTTTCCCACCGCCCCGCCCGTGCAGGTGCGTCCTTGGGTGCACGTCTTGTGGTGGGTGGGGTCGGTGCCGGTCCGGGGCACGTCCTCGGATTCCCTCCGCGCGGGCTTGTTTTTCGGGTGCACCGCCGTTTGTCGGAAATCCTGCGGGCGCACCCCGGCCCGTCCCCTCCCGGGCCGGACGGCGGCTTCACGGCCGCTGGGGGTGATCGGCGCGTCAGGTGGGTGGTCGCTGAACTTCGCCGGCGGCGACTCAGTCGCTGCTCGTCCGGATCTGCGCCCCGTGCTCGTTGCGCTCGTACGTGCGCCGGACGTTCTTCTCGATCTTGCGAGTGACCTCCGCGTCGAGGTCCAGTCCGCAGCCTAGTGGGAATCGCGGGCCGTCTGCCGATGGGCGAGATCACCACCCACCCGCCGGTCTGCCTGCCCTGCGCCCACCACTCGCGGACGCGGTGATGTCGAGAAGGCGTGTGCGGCTCCGTCCCCGGAGTGAAGCGGTCAGAATGGGCCGCACCGGCACGAGGAGAAAGACCCCATGGCCAAGTACCTGCTCCTGAAGCACTACCGCGGCGCGCCCGACGCGGTCAACAACGTCCCCATGGCGCAGTGGACGCCCGACGAGATCTCCGCGCATGTGGCGTACATGAACGACTTCGCCGGGCGGCTGGAGGAGACCGGGGAGTTCGTCGAGAGCCAGGCGCTGTCGCCTGAGGGGATGTTCGTCCGGTATGACGGGGAGGGGCGGCCGCCGGTCACCGACGGGCCGTTCGCCGAGACGAAGGACGTGATCGCCGGCTGGATGGTGATCGACGTGGACAGCCGCGAGCGGGCCGTGGAGCTGGCGGGGGAGCTGTCGGCCGCGCCCGGGGCGGGCGGGAAGCCGATTCACGAGTGGCTGGAGTTGCGGCCGTTCCTGGGCACGTGCCACACCGACACGGAGTGAACGAGGTTCTGCTGCGCAGTCTGACTCCGGCCGTGCTGGGCGTCCTCGTCCGCCGCGGAGCGGATTTCGCGGCGGCCGAGGATGCCGTCCAGGAGGCGCTGGTCGAGGCGGTCCGGGTGTGGCCGGGGGAGGAGCCGCGGGATCCGAAGGCGTGGCTCGTCACCGTGGCCTGGCGGCGGTTCCTGGACGCGGCCAGGGCGGACACGTCCAGGCGGCGGCGGGAGGAGCGGGTGGAGGAGGAGCCGCCGCCGGGGGAGGCTCCCGCGATCGACGACACGCTGCAGCTGTACTTCCTGTGCGCGCACCCGTCGTTGACGCCGTCGTCGGCGGTCGCGCTGACGTTGCGGGCGGTCGGCGGGCTGACGACGAAGCAGATCGCCCGCGCCTACCTGGTGCCCGAGACGACGATGGGCCAGCGGATCAGCCGCGCCAAGCGGACGGTCTCCGACGTGCGGTTCGACCAGCCCGGGGACGTCGCGACCGTGCTGCGGGTGCTCTACCTGGTCTTCAACGAGGGCTACTCCGGCGACGTCGACCTCGCCGCCGAGGCGATCAGGCTCACCCGGCAGCTCGCGGCCGCGATCGACCACCCCGAGGTGGCCGGCCTGCTGGCCCTGATGCTGCTCCACCACGCCCGGCGCGCCGCCAGGACGACGTCCGACGGCAGCCTGGTGACGCTCGCCGAGCAGGACCGCGGCCGGTGGGACACCACGCTGATCGCCGAGGGCGTGCGGATCCTCCAGACGGCGCTGTCCCGCGACCGCCTCGGCGAGTTCCAGGCCCAGGCGGCCATCGCGGCCCTGCACGCGGACGCGCCGGCCGCCGAGGAGACCGACTGGGTGCAGATCGTCGAGTGGTACGACGAGCTGACCCAGCTGACCGACAACCCCCTGGTCCGCCTCAACCGCGCGGTGGCCGTCGCCGAGGCCGACGGCCCCCAGGCCGGCCTGGCCGCCCTGTCAGCCCTGGACGGCTCCCTCCCCCGCTACACCGCGGTCGCCGCCTACCTCCAGGAACGCGCCGGCGACCTGACCACGGCCGCCCGCCTCTACGCCGAGGCCGCCCAGAAAGCCCCCGACCTCCCCGAACACGTCCACCTCACCCGCCAGGCCGCCCGCCTCAACACCCGTTCCCGCGGCTAGAACCCGTCCGGCCGGCCAACGTCGTCGTGCCCTCGCTACGAGGAGCGAAGTATGGGCTCGATCTCCGCGAGGCTTGCCTGCAGCAGGCGGGCTCCCCGGGCAACACGATCGTCGGCGTCGCCCGACATCTCCTCGCAGAGTCGCAGCGCCTCGTCCAGATCGTCCGAGAAGACGCTGAAGACATCGACGGTCGCGGTGTGGATCCAATCGGCGTGGTTGTCGTCGGCGACGGCCAGCGCGGACGCGACGGTCGTCAGTCCGGCCTTGTCCTTTCGCCGGAGCAATGCCTCGGCGGTTTGCCGCGTGACGAAGGTGTCGTCCGGATCCAGCACGAGCTTCAGTAGCAGCTCGGCGGCCTCCTGCATCTCGGCGAACGCTGCCAGGCCATGACCGGCATCCGCCCGGTCACCCCAGTCGTCGCTTCGCCCGAGATCGCCCAGCGCGATGACGACCGCCCGCCGCAAGCCTTCGTCCACGAATTCGCCCGCCCCCAAGATCCCGGTCAAATTACCACCGAGGCGCCCCACCAGTGATCGACCGGGCCCCCGGCCCCTCAGGCCGTCGTCAGGGACGTCAGGGCTCGGTTCATCGCGGCGGTGAACTCTTCCGGTGCCAGTGGCAGGCGGGATTTGACGTCGCGGCTCCACTGGTCGGCGAGGACCTCGGCGGCGGCCGCCTCGACGCCGTCGAGGGCCGCGTCGGCCAGGGCCGGCGGGGCGATCTTGGCCACGGGCCAGCCCGCGGCCATGTCGGTGTCGGCCAGGCCGAGGTGGACCGCTGTCACGAGGGTGCCCTGTTCGGCGAGCTCCAGGCGGACGCCGTTGGTCATGGCCCACGCGGCGGCCTTGGTCAGGTGGTAGGCGCCCGCGCCCCTGGCGCCGAACCACGACATGGCGGAGAGGACGTTCACGATCGCGCCGCCGCCGCTCCCGGCGAGCGCCGGCGCGAACGCGCGGATCATCTCCAGGTGGCCGAACATGTTGGTCTCCAGCTCGTGCCGCACCGCGTCCAGCGAGCCGGTCACCAGGTCGGTGCCCGTCTGGATCCCCGCGTTGTTGACGAGCAGCGAGACGTCCGGGGCGGCCTCGGCGGCGGCCCGCACGGATGCGGGGTCGGCGATGTCGAGGGGCAGCACCTCGACGCCGGGCAGGTCCACGCTCTCGGGTCGGCGGGCCGTCGCGTAAACCTTGCGGGCGCCCCGTTCGAGCAGGCGCTGGGCGAAGGCGCGGCCCAGGCCGCGGTTGGCCCCGGTGACCAGGGCGACTGAATCGTTGATGTCCATGCCCGGTACGCTAAAACCTGACGCTGACGTCAGAGGCAAGTGCTGGTCGGCAGGACCGGGGTGAGAACCGGGGTGAGAGGAGTCACCATGACCGTCACGGAGGCCGCACCCGAGCGGCTGGTCCGCATCGGCGAGGTGGCGCGGGGCGCCGGTGTCTCGGTGCGGGCCGTGCGCTACTACGAGCAGCAGGGACTGCTCAGCGCGGAGCGCAGCCCGTCCGGCCAGCGCCTCTACCGGCAGGACGCCGTCACTCTGGTGCGCTTCTTCCAGCAGATGTTCGCCGCCGGCCTGACCAGCCGGAGGATCACCGAACTCCTTCCGTGCTGGGACTCCGGGCACACCGACGCCGGGCAACGAGCCATGCTGCGCGCCGAGCGCGACCGCATCCAGGCCAAGGTCGACGACCTCCAGGCCGCCCTGGACCGGCTCGACGAGGTCATCGCGATCACGGACACGCACCCGTAGATGCGGCCGGTCCGGACGGGCGCAGCAGCGATCCACGGCGGGCAACCGGGCCGGGGCCGGGGGGAGACGGGGGTGTGTGATGATCCCCGTATGGCATCCATACGACCGTGGCCGGTCGCCCTCACCACCGCTGCTCTTCTCGCCGTTGCCGGGTGCTCGTCCGGCGGCAGCGGCGGCGGCCACGCGACGGCCACCCCCGGCGCGTCCACACCGTCCGCGACGGCCTCGGGGAATGCGGGGGACGCGGGGGACGGCGGGTCCGGGAAGGCGACTCCGGGCGGTGGCACCGCCAAGCAGACTCTGCCCGGGACGGTGCCGACGGGCTCCACCGCCCCGCAGCCCAAGTCCCCGGTCAAGCCGGGCGACTCGCTCAAGAACGGCGGCTCCGGCGGGACCCCGCCGCGCTACGGCGGGCCCGCCGCGGACAGTGCCCTCACCGAGGACAACAGCCCGTGCCCGAACTCCGGTTACCGCCTCACCGGCGTGGGGGACGCGGCGGCCGGCCTGCGGGTCGTCACCGTCTACCTGACGAACTGCGGCAGCAAGTCGCTGACCCTGGAAGGCTACCCGTCCGTCCGCCTCCAGGACGAGGACCACAACCGGATCGCGAAGGTGGCCGTCCACCACGGAGTCGACGTCACGACGGCCGTGGACGACCCGGCGCCCCGGAAGATCACCGTGGCTCCCGGCTCCCGGGCGCTGACCACCCTGGTGTGGCGGAACCTCGTCACGGACGGCACGGTCGAGGCGACCACCGGCACGTACGTGGAGATGAGTCCGGCCGCGGGCCGGCCGCCGCAGTTGGTGCAGGAGACCGTGGACCTCGGCACCACCGGCAAGCTCGACGTGACGGCCTGGCGCCTGCCCTGACCGCACCGGACCGGCCCGGTTCGCCGTCGGCCGTCGTCAGCCCAGGTTTGCCGACCCGGCCGGCCACCGGGCCGCCGTCAGCCCGCCGCCGCCTTCACCACCGCGTCGATCCGGTCCCGCACCTCCCGCAGCCCGGCCAGGTTGTCCGCCACCTGCTGCCGCTGTATCGATGACTCCACCTCGAACCAGACCGCGACCAGACCGGTCTTCGCCTTGCAGTCCACGTCGGCGACCGCCGCGGCGATCGCCGCCTTGCCGGCCGGCCGCCCGTCCGAATCCGGGGCGAGCCGGGAGGCGTTCAGCGGGTTGTCGATGGTGTAGCCGTCGGCCTTCATGCACCCCGACCATGCGGTGATCGCCGCCCGCACCCGTGGCTCGGCCTGGGACCTGTCGAGGCTCGCCGCGTCCAGCCGGCCCGGCAGACCGGTGTCGATCCGGTCGGCGCCGATCGCGCCGTTCGCCTCGGTGGCACACCCGCCGGCCGGCACCGCCCTGCCGTGGTAGGCGGCCACCTTGGCCGCGCCGGGACGCGTCGAGACCTGACCGGTGAGCACGGCCTCGGCCGCGGCCGACAGCTTCGGCTGCTGCGGCGGCGTCCGGTTCTCGTCGCCCAGGTCGTAGCCGAGCTTCGCGGCCTGGGCGCGGTCCATCAGGCCGTACCGGCGTCCCATGTTGGAGTCGTCGTTGTTGGGCGGCGGATCCCAACCGGGGGGCGCCGGTGTGTAGTTGATGCCGTAGCGGGCCATGCAGCGGGTCTCCAGCCGGTCGACGGCCTGCTCGATGGCCACCGAGTCCGGGTACGTCTCCATGTATGCCTCAAGCGGCAGCACCATGCCCTTGGACAGCCCGGTGGTGGGGACCTTCGCCGGCCACCCGGCCCGGCCGGCGGCCGGACCGTCCGTTCCGGGTGCCGCACCCGGGCCGCCGGCCCCGGACGTGGTGGAGTCCGGGGCCGACGAGGAACACCCGGCGAGCAGGGTGGCCGACAGTGCCAGCGCGGCGATGGCGCTCAGGCGCCGGCGCCTGCCGCCGGCGGGCACGGAGTGGCTGAGTGGCACGGTGGCCCTTTCTTCTCGCGGGGCGGCCGTCACGCCTCAGGCGATGTGCTGGGACGCGTTGTTGTTCTTGAGCGTGGAGTCGAGGTTGACGTCGTGCGAGCAGGTGTTCTTCGTGAACGTCTGCGAATGCCCCAGGTATTTTGAATTGAAGTAGACCCGGTAGTTGTCGAGGGCGCCGCAGGTGCCCACCGCGGCAGCGTTGTTCTTCACGGCCTGGCCGGAACCGTTCCCGAAGTTCTTCTGGAAGATGTAGTGCCAGTGGTAGTTGTTCCCCTCGGAGACCGAGGTGTCGTAGTCGTAGTTGCTGACATTTCCGTTGAAGGTCGCCGTGCTTCCCGACGCGTCCGGGTAGCCGGGAATGATCGAGTTGTAGAAGAGCGTCAGCCCGTTTATCGACCCGTTGGAACAGCCGCTCGGGTGTACCGCGCAGTTGTCGGAGACGTCGATCGTGATGGTGGCCATCGGCTTGATGTCAGCCGCGTTGGCGGGGGCGCTGGACAGGAGCGCCGCCCCGGCGGCGCCGGCCGCTGCGACGAACACTCCGGTTCGTGAAAGACAAGTGCGGACAGGCATGTAGGTGACTCCCTTTTCGGCAGGGCACGAACCTTGGTGTTCGTGATTTTCGAGAACCTGGCCAAATCTGCCCCAGATCCTCACGGCGGCAATACGGCATGATAGGCACGGGTGAGTTTTCCGGGGAATCATGAACTTTGAAGTTCGTATGAACCTCAGAATTGACGAACCTCCATGTTCCTTGTTCTCGGCTCGCCGATGGCGGGCCCATATGTGCACAGACAGGGGGAATCAGTGCCGAAATCTCGGCTGAGAAAGACCTCCGGCGTTCTTGCCGTCCTCGCGGTGGGCGCGGCCGTGCTCCAGGCCCCGTCCGCGTGGGCGGCGGCCCGGACCTCGGACGCACCGGCCAAGCAGACGCAGGCGCCGGCCACGGCGAACGCGTCCGGGGCCGCCGGCCCCGGAGCATCCGTGCCGGCCGCCCATCGCGACGCCCTGCTGGGGACGGGCTGGCAGAAGTCCGCCGACCGCGCGGTCACCACCGACGGCGACGCGACCGGCTTCCACGTCATGACCGCCACCAAGGCCAGCGGGTACCAGTGGAAGACCGCCGCCACCCTGTCGGAACCGGGGGTGGACACCGACCAGTGGATCGGGCAGTTGTGCGTCACCGGCTCCGGCGACCGGGCCGTCGTCGTCTACGCCCCGCGCCAACTGGTCAACGACACCGTCGCGTTCGAGCGCGGCGCGCTGGCCGCCGTGGTGGACCTGCGGACCGGCGCGGTCACCAAGCTGCCGCAGCAGGTCTCGATCGCCTACCACGACCCGGGGTGCGGCACCGGCGAGACGGCGGTGCTCTCCCGGCTGGAGACCGACGGCGCCACCCCGGTGACCAGGCTGTTCACCGTGGACGCCGCCAAGGGCACGATGACGGCGGCCACCAGCACGCCCGGCCAGGTCACCGCCGCGGTGCCCGACGGCTCGGGCATCGCCGCCGCCAAGGGCAACAAGGTGGTCTCGGTCGGCGCCAAGGGCGCGGTCAAGGTGCTCGCCGCGGCGACCGCCTCACCCGCGCGGCTGTCGGTCGACGCCCAGGGCGGCATCGGCTGGGAGGTCACCAGCGGTGACACCACCGAGTTCCACCGGACGGTGAACGGGCACGACACCGTGCTCGGACACACCGCGGCCGGCCGGGCGCAGCTGCACGACCAGGGCGGCCGGGTCTACGTCGTCGGGCCGGACGCGGCGAAGGCGGCGGCCACGCTGCCGGCCGGCTGGCAGCGGCTCGCGGTGCCCACCGCGGACGCCGACATCTCCACCCGCGGCGAGCTCGCCGTCACCAGCGCCACCAACAAGAAGGAGGCCGCCGGGGCGAACACCGCCGTGCACCAGGCGGACGTCGCCGACCCGGTGGACATCCAGTCCCGCAGCATGACGGTCCCGGCGACGGCGCGGCAGCAGCCGCGGGTGGACTTCCACCTCCTGCCGCAGGCGCTGCGCCCGGCCGACGGCAGCAAGGCCAGCCCGGCGCTGTACGTGCCCGCCGCCGCGACGCCAGGCGCCGTCAAGAAGGCCACCGCCAAGACCGCCGGGACCGCGAAGACCGCCGGGACCGCCAAGACCGCCGGGGCCGCGAAGTCCGGTTCGTCCGGTACGGCGGCGAGCCCCGCGGCGGACCCGGACCCGTCCACCACCACCTGGGACCCGGACCGCGCCTGCGCGGTGCCGCGCAACGACCCGACGGTGCAGACCCTGCAGCCGACTCCGGCCATGGCGGAGTGGGCCGTCGACCTCGCGGTCAAGGGCAGCCTCACCGTCAACCGCCCCGCCAACTGGAACGGCGACGGGCTGCCCGCGTACACCCCGCAGGGCCTGTTCCCGTCACACGCGCTGACCGGCGGCGGGCAGGTGCCGGCGCAGGTGCTGCTCGGCGTGCTCGCGCAGGAGTCCAACATGTGGCAGGCGTCCAACCACGCGGTGGACGGCCAGGCCGGCAACTTCGAACAGGGCGGCTTCTACGGCCCGATCGGCAGTACGACGGTCAACTGGGCCGCTGCCGACTGCGGTTACGGCATGGCGCAGGTCACCACCGGCATGGCGAAGATCATCGGTCCCGGGATCTACAACTCCACCCAGCAGAAGGCCATCGCGATCGACTACGCGGCGAACGCCGCCGCCGGCCTGGAGATCCTCCAGGACAAGTGGAACCAGCTGGCCGCCGCCGGCATGAAGGTCAACGACGGCAACCCGAAGTACCTGGAGAACTGGTGGTTCGCCCTGTGGGCGTACAACTCCGGTTATCACGACCAGGGTTCCGACCCCACCGGCGCGTACGGCCTCGGCTGGGCCAACAACCCGGTCAACCCTGACTACCCCGCCGACCGTTCGCACTTCCTGCAGAACACCTACGACGACGCCAAGACCCCCAACCACTGGTCGTACCCCGAGCGGGTGATGGGCTGGGCCTCGCACGCCCTGCTGCGCTACGACTACGTGAACAAGGCGTACATCAACTCCTACCGCACCGCCAACTACCCGACCGGCTACGGCGACAGCGCCGAGCCGCCGCACGACGTCTTCTGCACGGTGGCCGGCGACCAGTGCGACACCACCAAGCCGCACCAGCCCGGCCAGTACCCGACCGAGCCGGCTGGCGCCTGCCAGCGGGACGACCTCGAATGCTGGTGGCACACCTCGGCCTCCTGGGCCGAGTGCTCGCTGATGTGCGGCACCGAGAACATCCACTACGCGCCCGGCACCGCCGAGCCCACCCCGCCGTCGATCTACCCACCGCACTGCTACACCGCCAATCAGCTGCCCGCGGGGACGGTGATCGTCGACGACGTGCCGACCAGCGTGCTCGGCCCCAACTCCTGCGGGCTGTACGACTATCAAACCCATGGAGCGCTGACCTTCACGTTCGGCTCGTCCACCGGCACCACCACCACCTACCCGAGCAAGATCGACTTCCACCAGATCGGCGCCGGCCTCGGCGGCCACACCTGGTTCGCGCACACCCGTCCCTCCTGGGACACCTCCGACAAGATCACCGGCACCTGGACGCCGACGGCGATGAGCGGCTACGTCCGGATCTTCGTCCACCTGCCGGGCGCGGGCGCGCAGACCCAGCAGGCGCACTACACCGTCCACACCAGCGACGGCGACCAGAGCCGTTACATCCCCACCAACACCAGCGGCAACCTGTGGGTGAACCTCGGGGTCTTCCACTCCACGACCACCCCCACCCTGTCGCTGGACAACATCTCCTCGGACGGCACCGGCGACGACGACATCGCCTGGGACGCGGCGGCCTTCCAGCCGATGTCGGCAAAGCCGGCCAACTACGTGGTGACGATGGGCGATTCGTACACCTCCGGCGAGGGAGCCGGCGCCTACGAGGGCCAGAGCGACAACAACTACGGCAACTCCAACTGGGACGCCTGCCACCGCAGCGCCAACTCCTGGTCCCGCAAGACCAAGCTGCCCGGACAGTCCTCCACCATCGGCGCCCTCGCGGACGCCGACAGCAACGCGCTGGACTACCACTCCATCGCCTGCTCAGGGGCCTACGCGTACAAGGGGATGGCCCTCGGTGACCCCGGCACGTGGGGCTACGACGGCCAGTTCCACGAGAAGTCGCAGCTGGACTCCGGCTTCGTCAACAACGACACCACCCTGGTACTGCTGACGGCAGGGGGCAACGACGCGAGCTTCTCCGACACGATCAAGTCGTGTTCCGTGGCGCCCGGTACCAGTTGCCCGTCGGAGGCGACTATGGAGACGAACGTGACCACGGGCGTCGGCCATGTGAAATCGCTGCTGGGGCAGATCCACAGCAAGGCGCCGCACGCCAAGATCGTGCTGATGAGCTACCCGGAGATCTTCTCCCCGAACGCGGGCAGTTGTCTGGACGTGATCCCGTCCGGCACTCAGGTGACGCTCAACGAGGTCGCGGTCTACATGCAGAACGCGGAGAGCGACATGGTCATCGGCTTGCAGAACGCCACGAAGCCGGTGCCGGTCACCTTCCTCCCGGTGGACGACGCGTTCTCCGGCAAACGTGTCTGCGGCAACCCGGAGGACATCAACAACGTCGTCACCGGACAGCGGAGCCCCGGCGACTTCGACTGTAGCCTGCAAGGCGCTCCCACCTACTGCATCAGCCGGGAGAGCTACCACCCCAAGAGCGCCGGCACCCAGCTCTACGCCGACGTGCTGACCGCCGCGCTGCCGTCCATCCTCTGACCGGCCCCGCCCGTCCGTCCGCCGCCGGCCCCTGGCCGGCCTGAACACCGGGGTTGATCATGGCCACCGCCGAAGCGCCCAGCGAGAAGATCGCCAAGGGCTGCTTCGTCGTGGCGGTGGCCGTGATCGCCCTGTTCTTTCTCGCGCGGTGCGCGATCGGGCATCACACCGGGCAGCGCGACGACCGCGAGAGGGACCGGGCGCACGCCCGATCCGTGGCGCTGGCCCGTACGTTCGCCGCGGACCTGGCCGCGGCGAAGGGCCCGACGCCGGCCGCGCGGGCCGCGACGGCGGCCGGGCACCACAAGGAGATCGCCGTCCGGGCGGTCGACGGCCAGGCCGTCACCATCGAGATCGGCATGCAGTACGGCAACTCGCTCGACGGCGGCGACCTCAGCACGTGCTTCCGGGTGCTGCCGCCTGCCGCCGACCCGGCCGAGGTGACCTGCCCCAAGTAGTGCGGGGCGAGGGCCCGTTCAGCGGCGCAGCGAGCGTCCGAACCCCGCTGCCAGCGGCATCCGCAGGCCCAGCGGCGGCGGCGCCGCCAGCGCGTCCTGCACCGGGCGCGCGTAGGGGCGGTCGAGCAGCGAGCCCAGGACGAAGTCCGCGGTGAGGGCGAAGACTTCGGCGCGGTGCTGGTGCAGCCCGTGCCCGTCGGTGTGCACCTCGAACCGGCACACCTCGCGGTTGACCTTCTTGGCCCGCTCGGCGAGATCGTAGGACAGCTCGGGGTCGGTGGTCTCGTCGTCCGTGCCGTGCACGACCATCACCCGGCGGCCGATCAGCTGCTTCACCGGCTCCGGTTCCGGCCCGGGCGGCAGCCAGGGCGCCAGCGCGACCACCGAGCAGACCGCCGGGTGGGCCGCCGCGTGCAGCGCGGCGCGGGCGCCCATGTCGAGGCCGACCAGGCAGACCGGCACGTCGCCGTACCGCCGTACCGCCTCGCCGACCGCCCACTCCGCGTCCTCCGCCGGGTGCGCGTGGCCGCCGTTCCAGCCGCGGAAGCGGTAGTGCACCACATGCGCGGCCACCCCGTCCGCCGCGCCCTCGCGCACCAGGTGGCGGGCCAGCGGCCACATCACGGCCGCGGCCATCGGGGAGCGCCGCCGGGTGCTCAGCGCGTCGCCGCCGGGGAGCGCGAGGACGACGGCGCGCACGGTGGCGGCCGGGCCGTCGTCCCGGTCGCGCTGCCGCGGCACCGGTACCAGCCCAGGAGCCACCGGACGTCCCAGCCGGGCACCACGTGCTGGTAAAGCCTGCGAAGCCATGGCGCAACGATGGCAGACGCAGGGGTGTGCGCTGTATGGCCGTGCGGAAAAATTTTGCTCGTTCCCGTTGATCTACGCGCGTAGGGACTATCGTTCGAGCATGCAGAACGCCAATCCGAGCATTCCGAACCAGGACCAGATCCGCCGCGCCCCCAAGGTGCTGCTGCACGACCACCTCGACGGCGGGCTGCGCCCCGGCACCATCGTGGACATCGCGCGCGCCACCGGCTACGACGGGCTGCCCGAGACCGACCCCGCCAAGCTCGGCGAGTGGTTCAGGGCCGCGGCCGACTCCGGTTCGCTGGAACGCTATCTGGAGACCTTCGCGCACACCTGCGCCGTGATGCAGACGGAGGAAGCGCTGACCAGGGTGGCCGCCGAGTGCGCCGAGGACCTGGCCGCCGACGGCGTCGTCTACGCCGAGATCCGCTACGCGCCCGAGCAGCACCTGGAGGGCGGGCTGACCCTGGAGCAGGTGGTCGAGGCCGTCAACGAGGGCTTCCGGCAGGGGGAACGGCGGGCCAGGGAGGACGGGAACCGGATCAGGGTCGGCGCGCTGCTCACCGCGATGCGGCACGCGGCCCGCTCCCAGGAGATCGCCGAACTCGCCAACCGCTACCGGGACCTGGGCGTGGTCGGCTTCGACATCGCCGGCGCGGAGGCCGGCTACCCGCCCACCCGGCACCTGGACGCCTTCGAGTACCTCCAGCGGGAGAACAACCACTTCACCATCCACGCCGGTGAGGCCTTCGGGCTGCCGTCGATCTGGCAGGCGCTCCAGTGGTGCGGGGCCGACCGGCTCGGGCACGGGGTGCGGATCATCGACGACATCCAGACGGACGAGGACGGCGGCTCGGTCAAGCTCGGGCGGCTGGCGGCGTACGTACGGGACAAGCGGGTGCCGCTGGAGATGTGCCCGACGTCCAACCTCCAGACCGGGGCGGCCACGTCGTACCGGGAGCACCCGATCGGGCTGCTGCGGCGGCTGCACTTCCGGGTCACGGTGAACACCGACAACCGGCTGATGTCCGGGACCAGCATGAGCGCGGAGTTCGAGCACCTGGTCGAGGCGTTCGACTACACGCTGGACGACATGCAGTGGTTCACCGTCAACGCGATGAAGTCCGCGTTCATCCCTTTCGATGAACGTCTCGCCATGATCAACGAAGTGATCAAGCCGGGGTACGCGGAGCTGAAGGCCGAGTGGCTCTTCGAGCGGACGGCCGCCGCACCGCCTGTGGCCAGCGGTTCCGCGGCGGACGGGGGCTGAGCGGCGGGCCGGCCGCGGCGGGCCGGCGGGCGAGGACACGGGTGCGGCGGGCCGCTTGCACGGTCGGTGATGAACTGATTACGTTCCGAAGTCATGCAGACCCGAACCAAGAAGACACTCGCGACCACCGCACTCGGCCTGGCCTTCGCCGCGGCCGCGGCCGGCACGGCCTCGGCCGCCGAGTCGGCGCTTCCGCTGCCGGCGCTCGGCCCTGCCACCGCCAACACGATGATCGGGGGGCTGCCGGTGGGCACGGCGGGCAAGCTGCTGCCCGGCACGACGGACAGCGCTCAGGGTGCGCAGCAGGCGCTCAGCAACGGGACGTCGGCGCTGCCCGCCGGAGCCGGCAAGCTGCTGCCGTCCGGCAACGAGGTCGGCCCGGTCAACAGCCTCCTGGGCGGCCTCCCCGTAGGCGGCTGACCCGCCTGCGAAGCCCCACCCGCCCCACCGGGCCGCGCCCCCTCCTCCCCGGGGACGCGGCCCGGCCGCGTGACGGCATCGAGCTTGCCCGCCCCCGGCCCGCCCCCGTTTACGGGCCCGCTCCAACTGGTCGCGCGGTTCCTCCCCCAGCTAACGCTGGGAGGTGCCCCCAGCGCCCCTGTTGAGGCCGGGGGTATGTCGCGTCCCTGCGGCGCCCGCCGCTGATGAGGTGCATCCCCGCGCCCCCGGGTGGCGTCCGGACGCCTATCCGACGTCGGGCTCGCTGCGGAGCCCGTTGAAGACCGTCGCGATGAGGCGATGCCCCTGGGCTGCTCCGTCCTCGTTGTCTGCCACGCGCCACAGGAAACTCATCAGCATGATGACGTCGGCCGGCTGGTGGCCCCGAGCGACGGTGCCCTCGGCAATGCAGGCGTCGAGCAACGTGGCCACCGCCTCTGACGTCGGTCCCCAGGCCGCCGCCACCGCCTCCTGCGCCGCCGCGGAGTGGAGGGCGTCGCCCAGCCCGTGCTTGACGCGGATGTAGGCCGACAACGTCTCGAACCACTCGATGAAGGCCGCCCTCGCGGACGTATGGCGGCCGAGGGCCTCGTCGACAGTGGCGGTCAGGCGATCGATGTCGTGCTGGTACGCGGCGAGGATGAGGTCTTCCCGGGTGGGGAAGTGCCGGTACAGCGTGCCGATTCCCACGTCGGCCGCCTTGGCGACATCGCTCAGTGGCACGAGCGGATTCTGTGCGAACAGCTCGTGGGCCGCCTCGATGATCGCCACGCGATTGCGCGCGGCCGCCTTGCGCTGCGTGCCGTAGGTGGCAGGGGTGTCGCTGCTCATGCCTCGATGATGCCCCCGTTTGACTCGCGGAGGATGCTCCGCTAGTTTCTCCACCATGCGGAGGATGCTCCGCATGATCGGACGTCACGAAGGAACCGACCTCATGCAGTACGTCAAGCTCGGCACGACCGGCCTGGATGTCTCGCCCATCGCCATCGGCGCCATGACCTACGGCGAGCCCGATCGCGGCCATCCCGTCTGGTCCAAGGGCGAGGAGGAGGCCCGCCCGCTCATCCAGCACGCGCTGGAGGCCGGCATCAACTTCTTCGACACCGCGAACATGTACTCCAACGGGTCCAGCGAGGAGATCCTCGGCCGGGCGCTCAAGGACTTCGCGGACCGCGACGCCGTGGTGATCGCGACCAAGCTGCGCCACCCGATGCGGCTCGGCCCGAACGGCCAGGGCCTCTCCCGCAAGGCGATCATGACCGAGGTCGACCACTCGCTCCGCCGGCTCGGCACCGACTACGTCGACCTGTACCAGATCCACCGCAACGACCACTCGACCCCGTGGGAGGAAACGCTCGAAGCGCTCCACGACCTCGTGAAGGCCGGCAAGGTGCGCTACCTCGGCGCATCCTCGATGCACGCGTGGGAGTTCGCCAAGGCGCTCAGGCTCCAGGAGACCAACGGCTGGACGCGATTCGTGTCCATGCAGGACCACTACAACCTGCTCGCCCGCGAGGAGGAGCGCGAGATGATCCCGCTCGCCCTCGACAACGGCGTCGGCACGATCATCTGGAGCCCGCTGGCCCGCGGCCGGCTCGCGCGCGCCTGGGAGGTAGCGAGGTCGACCACCCGCTCCGCCACCGACGGCGCCTACGCCGACACGCTCTACTCCCCGGCCGAGGAGGCATCCAACAGGGCGATCATCGATGCCGTCGGGCAGGTCGCCGACGCCCACGGCGTCAGCCGCGCCCAGATCTCGCTGGCCTGGCTGCGCCACCAGCCGGTCGTCACCGCCCCGCTCGTCGGCGCCGGGTCGACTCAGCAGATCGACGAGGCCGTGGCCTCGCTCGACGTCGAGCTGACCGACGACGAGGTGCGCGCGCTCGAAGCGCCCTACACACCCCGCGCCGACTGGCAGGGCGTCTCCGACGAAGCCGAGATGGAAGCCGTCCGCCGGCGCGTCCCCGGTATGGCCCTCTGACCGTCACCTGCTACGGCCGCTTCAGGACGGTTCCTGGTGCGCGTGCGCCCTCCGTCACGGCAGGGGGACCACCCGGGGTGGGTCGTCGCGTTGGGAGAGTGCGGGTCTCGGCGTCGGGACCGGAGCCGGGGCCGGGGCGGGAGCCGGGGCCGGGGTGGGGGATTGCTCGCGGGAGCGGAGGTAGCGGCGGGCGGCCGGGACTATCAGGAGGTGGGCCAGGGCTACGCCTGCCGTGTTCAGGAGCAGCGCGTCCACGTCGAAGAGCTGGCCGGGGACCATGGTCTGGGTGAACTCGACGGAGATCGAGACCATCAGCCCGGCGAAAACGGTCCGTACGAACGACGTCACCCCCGCCGTCCGCACCCGCCCGCCGGCCATCGGCAGCAGCACCCCGAGCGGTGCGAGCAGCCCGAGCCCCTCGGCGATCCGCCGCACCGCGTCGACCGGCCCGGCCGCCAGATCCGCCCTGATCGTGTCGAACGGCCGCAGGTTCGGCGCGGGCACCCACGCCACGGAGTGCGGTCGCAGCAGCAGCCAGCAGACAAACGCCAGATACGCGGCGGTGAGCAGCAGCCCGGCCGCGCGCACCCTGTACATGGAGCCTTCGTGCTGCACGATGTCGAAGACGCGCCCTGGCTACCGGCCGGTTCCCGCCACCGGATGTGACGCGGATCGCGATCCCCCGCGGACGTTTACCGGGCCGCCCCGGGTGGTAATCGCGCCCGCCAAACCCGTGCAAACCGTCAGTGCAGCGGCGCCCCCGCCGTGTCCGCCGCGTCCGACCGGGACCGCAGATCCTGCGTGCAGGTGTAGCCGCGCAGCGTGTCGTGCGGGCCGTTGCCGCCGAGGATCACCGTGTCGCCGGGCGCCGCGTTGTTGGCCACCAGCGTGCAGACGATCTGCGCGAGCGCGAACGACGGCAGGTCGGCGGGCTTCTCGTTGAGCCGCAGCGCGCCGGCCGGGTCGCCGCGCCGCTGTCCCTCGACGACCAGGCTGCCCGGCACCTCCGTGACGAATCGGGCCCGCGACTCGGCGGCCGGCAGCGGACGCTGCAACTGCGCCATCAGCTCGGCGACGAGTTCCAGCCGGTCCACCGGCCCGGGCCGCAGCGGCACGTTCCGCGGCACCGGCGCGGCCTGCATGCTGCACACCAGGTAGATCTTGAGTACGGCGGTGTCCGGTCGCAGGTCGCCGGTCGCCTCGGGCAGCGCGCACGACGCACGGGACGGGGCCGGCCCGGCGTCCACCGGCACGGTGGTGGTGCGGATGCCGCAGCCGGCCAGCGCGAGCGCGAGCGCGAGCGCCAGCAGCGGTACGGCGGCGGGCAGCATCCGGGCGCGGGCAGGCGCGTTCGACGGCCCCGTCGGCCTGGTCCGTCTCATCGGCCCTCACCGGGGACGTCGTCGGCGGGGTCCTCGCGCGGCCGGATCGGCAGCCGCAGCGTGAAGACGGCGCCGCCGCCGGGCGCGTTGGCCGCGGTGATGTCGCCGCCGTGGATGTGCGCGTTCTCCATCGCGATGGACAGGCCCAGGCCGCTGCCCTCGGAGCGGGCCCGGGAGGCGTCCGCCTTGTAGAACCGGTCGAAGACGTGCGGCAGCACGTCCTCGGGGATGCCGGGGCCGTGGTCGGCGACCTCGATCACCACCTCGCCGTCCTCCTGGCCGCCCTCGGTGCGCAGCGAGACCCGCACCGGGGAGCCGCCGTGCTTGAGCGCGTTGCCGATCAGGTTCGCCATGATCACATCGAGCCGGCGCGGGTCGAGGGTGGCGAGCAGCCCGCGCGGCGCGTCCAGCTCCACCGAGTCCAGCCAGGCCCGGGCGTCCATGCAGGCCATCACCATGTCGGCGACATCGACCTCGTCCACCCGCAGCTTCGCGGTCCCGGCGTCGAACCGGGTGACCTCCATCAGCGTCTCCACCAGTTCGTTCAGCCGTCGTGTCTCGCTGACCACCAGCCGTACCGCCGGTGCGATCATCGGGTCGAGCGACTCGGCCTCGTCCTCCAGCACGTCGGTGACCGCGGTGATCGCGGTCAGCGGCGTGCGCAGCTCGTGCGACATGTCCGCCACGAAGCGGCGGCTGGCCGCCTCCCGGTTGCTCAGCTCCGCCACCCGGGTCTCCAGCGACTCCGCCGCGTTGTTGAACGTCCGTGACATCTCGGCCAGTTCGTCGGTGCCCGACACCTTCAGCCGGGTGTCGAGGTGCCCCTCGCCCAGCCGCTGCGCGGCCTCGCCGAGCCGCCGCACCGGCCGCAGCACCGTCGCGCCGGCCGCCTGCGCGAGCAGCGCGGAGCCGACCAGCGCGAGCAGCGTGGCGATGCCGAGCGACCAGCCCAGCGAGTTGAGGTCCTTGCGCTCGGCGTCCAGCGACTTGAGCATGTAGCCGGTCGGCCCGGACCCGTTGATCCGCGCGCCCGCCACCAGGTAGGGGCGGCCCTGCAACGAGATCCGCTCCCAGTGCAGGTGGTACTGCTTGTCGGTGCTGTGCGGGGTGTTGACCGCGTGCTGCAACGACAGCGGCACGTCGGCCATCGTGAACAGGCGGCTGTCGGACGTGGCCGCGCACTGCTCGCTGTCCTGCGTGGTGTCGATCAGCACCACCTGGTACGTGTCGGGGCCGCCGATCCTGGTCGCCGCGGAGTCCAGCGAGTCGCAGGTCGGCGAGACCGGCAGCGAGGCCGCGTCGCGCTGCATCGAGTCGCGGAAGTCGGCGAGCGCGCTGTTCTGCGCGCGGGTCAGCACCGCGTCCCGGTTCAGCCAGTAGGCGATTCCGGACACCGACACGGCGGCGGTCAGCGCCACCGCGGCGAACACCGCGACCAGCCGCAGCCGCAGGCTCGTCCAGCGCAGCATCCCGGACGCCCAGCCGCCCAGGCCCCGGCGGGCGGGGGGAGCGGCCTGGTCTGCCGCGGGCCCGGCGTCCACCGTGGAGCCGGCACTCACTGAGGCGTGTCCAGGCGGTAGCCGACCCCGCGGACGGTACGGATCAGGGTCGGCGACGACGGCACGTCCTCGATCTTGGCCCGCAGCCGCTGCACGCACGCGTCCACCAGCCGGGAGTCGCCGAGGTAGTCGTGCTCCCAGACCAGCCGCAGCAGCTGCTGCCTGGACAGCGCCTGCCCCGGCCGCCGGCTCAGTTCCAGCAGCAGCCGCAGCTCGGTCGGCGTGAGCTGCAGATCCTCACCGTCCTTGGTGACCGTCATCGCGTTCCGGTCGATCACGATCGCGCCGAAGGCGGCCGAGTCGGTGCTGTCCCGCTCGCCGCGGCGCAGCACCGCCCTGATCCGGGCGTCCAGCACCCGGGGCTGCACCGGTTTGATCACATAGTCGTCGGCGCCCGACTCCAGGCCGACCACCACGT
The DNA here is from genome assembly GCF_050956065.1 of Streptomyces sp. CA-111067. Taxonomy (NCBI): domain Bacteria; kingdom Bacillati; phylum Actinomycetota; class Actinomycetes; order Kitasatosporales; family Streptomycetaceae; genus Streptomyces; species Streptomyces sp. CA-111067. Next base: position 5,762,500 of record NZ_CP192103.1, read on the forward strand.
CGATGTCGTCGCTGCGGGCGGTCAGCAGGATGATCGGCAGCTGGTCGGTGCGCCGGATCCGGCGGCACACCTCGAAACCGTCGATCCCGGGCAGCATCACGTCCAGAACGATCAGGTCAGGGCGCTGCTCCTTGAGCAGCTTGAGGCCGTCCTCGCCGGTCGCCGCCGCCACCACACGGTGGCCCTGGCGGGACAGGCCGAGTTCGAGACCCGTACGAATGGCGTCGTCATCCTCGATAAGCAACAGGAAAGGCACGCCGGTCATTGTTGCCTACCCCGGGGGGCCTGATGAAGTGCGGTAACGTCCCCGGCTCTGTTGCGGGCCTGTGACACTCGGCGGACAGCGCCATGAAACTGGCCCGGCAGGCTGGTGCCCACAGCGAGAGGGACCGCTGACCGGACGAACTCCTACCGGTTGCGACGCCGAAGACCACGCTGAAGGTTCCATCGACGGGGGCGCGAGATGAACGCACTGCACAGCACCACCACCGCCGTTGCGCACACGCCGCGGCACACCGTCACCCGTGCCACCGAGATGTCCGGCGTCGCGAGCGCACGGGGGTACGTTCGCGGCGCCGGACGCGGCAACGGCGCGGGGGGCGCCGCCGTGCACCCGACGAACCTGGCGACGGTGCCGCGGCAGCGGCCGGCGTACATAGCGCCGGTGGGGCCGGTGCAGCCGGCGGCGGCTCTGGCGCCGGTGAAGCCGGTCGCCCCGGTCACTCCGGTCACTCCGGTCACTCCGGTCACTCCGGTCGCCCCGGTTCGGTCCGCGGTTCCGTCCGCGGAGGGGACGCCGGCCGGTTCGCCCGCCGGCGCCGCGGACGCCGAGGCGGCCTTCACCGCGTACGTCCAGGAGCGCCGCGCCTCGCTCTACGCGACCGCGTACCACCTGACCGGCGACCGCTACGCGGCCGAGGACCTGCTGCAGAGCGCGCTGTTCTCCACCTACCGTGCCTGGGACCGGATCAGCGACAAGGCGGCCGTCGGCGGCTACCTGCGGCGCACCATGACCAACCTGCACATCAGCGCCTGGCGCCGCCGCAAGCTCAACGAGTACCCGACCGAGGAGCTGCCCGAGACCGTCGGTGACACCGACGAGATGGGCGGCACCGAACTGCGCGCCGTCCTGTGGCAGGCCCTGGCCCGGCTGCCCGAGCAGCAGCGCACGATGCTGGTACTCCGCTACTACGAGGGCCGCACCGACCCGGAGATCGCCGACATCCTCGGCATCAGCGTCGGCACGGTGAAGAGCAGCATCTGGCGCTCGCTGCGCCGCATGCGCGACGACGAGGCACTGAGCTTCGGGCGCGACGAGGAGTCCGCGTTCGGCGAGCTGGTCGCCTGACGGACGGGTCGCGGCCCGGCGGGCCGCGCCACACAACGCCGGACGGGGGCCGGTCGGGGGGAGCACGGGGGATCCGGGGGGATCGGGGGGAACGGGGGATCGGGGGGAACGCACGGGGGATGGGGGAGACGGGGCCGGACGGTGAGGGGGAAGCCGTTCGGCCTCGCCGCATGTCCGGGCCCCGGCCCCGTTGTGCTGCGTATGGACGTCTCGCACGGACCTTTCGTACGGACGTCTCGTGTGGTCAGTGGGTGCCGGTACGGACCGGCCTCCCGCGCAGCACCGCGACCAGCCCGGCGGCGGACACCAGCGCCCAGACGCCTTCCAGCAGCAGGAACCCCCACTGCTGCTCCAGCACGGCCTCGACCGACAGCACGGCGGACCCGACGACGTTCAGCACCAGGTACGTGCGCGACTTCGGTCCCAGCCGGCCCCGCTGGACGGCCGCGAAAGCGGCGAGCACCAGCAGCGAACCGATGACCTGCACGGACTGACCCACGACAACTCCTCCTCAGCAGGAGCGTCGTCTTGGCAGACCGGGTACGGCGCACATCTCGTCCGGGGCCGGGGCATCACGCACACGGCCTGTGATCGACGGTAGCACGCCCGGTTTGTCGGTTGTGTGCCGATCGCGTCCCGGCGGGGGCCGGGTCTGAACGGGATCAGGCCCGGACGGGCATCAGGCCCGGACCGGCATCATGCCTCGACGGGGACGGCGGCGTCGGCCGGTTCGGTGCAGGCGGTGATCCGGGCGGCGGCCTCGGGGCCGGCGCAGGGATGGCAGCCCAGGGCGCTCTGCCGGGCGACGATCGCGCGTTCGGCGCGCATCAGGTGCCAGCCGCGGCGGATCAGGAAGCCGACCGACTTGCGGCCTTCGCGCAGGTCGCGGAGCAGCCGGCGGCGGGCGGTGGTGCTCGGGCGGCCGCGCAGGCACAGGGCGTCGGCGAGCAGGCCGAGCTCGCGGCAGCCGGCGACGATCTCGGCGGCGAAGATGCCCTCGGCGACGAACACCGGGGCGCCGCCGAGGTCCAGCCGGGCGACGCCGGTCGCGGCGCTGGCGGCGATGTCGTAGACGGGCAGGTCGGCGGCGCCCTCCGCGCACAGCGCGGCGACGGCGGCGACGGCCGCGGCGGAGTTCCAGGAGGCGGGGGAGTCCCAGTCGGTGCCGCCGCCGGCCAGCGCGGGCAGCGACGGGTCGTCGCCGTCCTTGTAGAAGTCGTCGAGGGCGAGCACCGGCAGCCCGGTACGGGCGGCGAGCGAGGACTTGCCGGACCCGGAGGGGCCGGACAGCAGGATCACGCGGGCACGGCGGGATGAACTCACGGAAGACGATTCTCCCGCATCCGCGCACGCGGGACGACCCGTGGGACGGGTCTTGGTGTGACAACTACGGTGAGCGGTCGTTGTAGTACGGAGAGACACGATGGGCGACGGGTTCGCATCTCCGCCGACCCCCGGCCCGCAACAGCAACGACCCCGACCGATGTACACCCCGACCAGAAGGACCAGGTGTGGCCATGCCCTCGCTCCGTTCCGCGCTCGTCCTGACCCTGACCGCCGCGGCGGCCACCGCCGTCCCGGCCGGCGCGGCGATGGCAGCGCCCGCCCCGCTCCCCACCCAGGCGGTGACGGACGCGCTGCCGACCGGCTCGGTAACCGGCGCCCTGCCCACCCAGATGGTGACCGGCACCCTCACCGGCGCCACGGCGGCGGGCATCGCCCCCGTCACCCACCTGACCCTCGACCCCCTCTCCAACACGGGCGTCGACCCCCTGGACAACGCGATCGGCGGCCAGATCGCCGACTTCAAGCCCCTCTCGACCTCAGCCGCCACCGACCCGGTGACCCACGGCGCCTCCCTCTCCACCCTCCCGCTCGTGGGCCCGGCGACGGGTCTGCTCCCGGGCTGAGAGCCGGGCGCTCGGCCGGCGCCCCGAAGGGGGCGCGGGTCAGGGGGCCGGGCGGCGGTTGTAGCTGTCCAGGGTGGCCTTGTTGGTCGAGGCGTCCTGGAAGACCAGTTCCCACGGGCCGGTGTTGACGTCCATCTGGGTGCCGAAGCCGACCCATTTGCCGGTCAGCCGGCGTCCGGTGGGTTCGGCGAGGAGCTGGATGGCGCCGTGGTAGCGGGCGCCCCGGTAATGGCCGTCCTCTGCCGTTTGTTCGACCCAGGTTCCGGTGATGACGTTGCCGTCCACAGTCGGGTCCATGGTCAGCGGTGAGTCCGAGGAGCCGGGCAGGCTGCGTACGGTCAGCCGGTTGGCGTGCTGCAGGACCACCGCGTAGTGCAGGCCGGTGAACATCTGTCGGCACCGCCCGCCGCACCGCGCCGGGCGACAGCGGTGTCGATGGCGTCCAGATACGTGTCCATCGCCGCGTCCTCCACGGGCGACGCGGCGACCGGCGCATCCGTGGCCGCTGTCCCGGCGGCCCGGCTCACCTGATCGATTACCGCGAAGCGGGCCTCAACGCGCTCGATTCGCGCCACCTCTAATCGGTTCTGGCTCATCCGACGAGCGTAAGACCAGGTATGCCTCCCGGAGCGCCCTCTCCGGACTACTGTCGATGTCATGATCTCGGCCGATGACGACCCGGCCACCCGCCGGCTGGCCGGGCTGGCACGTACCGAGAACGTCGGCGCGCTGCGGGACGCGCTGCCCGGCGCGTTGCCGTGGAGCACGTTCCTGTCCGCCGACGACCTGGAGACGTTCCTGAACGAGCTGGTCGCCGCGGCCCGAGACACGGTGGCGCTTGACGATCGCGCGCCGATCGCCGTCCTCCTCACCCAGTGGCGCCACACCGCAGAGGTGTACGCGGACCCGCGCCTGCTTGCCCTCGTAACCGGTGGGACGGAGGGCGAGGAGCCCGGGTGATGTGCGGCAGCGTGATGTGAGGCAGCCCAGGACCGGCCGGGGGTCGGGCCAGGCCGCACCACTCGCGGCGAGCGGCCCCCGTCGGCCTCGCCCGGGCGGCCGTTTCGCGAAAAAAGCGGGGACCCCGGGTGGGCGGGTTGCTACGCGCGTAGATATGGTGGTGTGGTGACCATGCTCTCCGCCGTACCCGCATACGACCCCGCCGCCGCCGGCCGGCTCACCGCCCTCGCGGACGTCACCGCCTCCGACAGCGCCCTGCGCCGCTTCCTGCACGGCCTGCCGGGCGTCGACGCGGTCGGCCTCGAAGCCCGCGCCGCCTCCCTGGGCACCAGGTCGATCAAGACGACCTCCAAGGCGTACGCCATCGACCTCGCGATCTCGATGATCGACCTCACCACGCTCGAAGGCGCGGACACCCCGGGCAAGGTCCGGGCGCTGTGCGCCAAGGGCATGCACCCGGATCCGACCGACCCCCGCACCCCCCGGGTCGCCGCGATCTGCGTGTACTCCGACATGGCCGCCGTCGCCAAGGAGGCCCTCGGCGACTCCGGCATCCACGTCGCCTCCGTGGCCACCGCCTTCCCCTCCGGCCGCGCCGCGCTGAAGGTGAAGCTCGCCGACACCGCGGAAGCGGTCGCCGCCGGCGCCGACGAGATCGACATGGTGATCGACCGGGGCGCGTTCCTGTCCGGCCGCTACCTGGACGTCTTCCAGGAGATCCAGGCGGTCAAGCAGGCGTGCGCCCGCCCGGACGGCACCGTCGCCCACCTCAAGGTGATCTTCGAGAACGGCGAGCTGTCGACGTACGACAACATCCGCCGCTGCTCCTGGCTGGCGATGCTGGCCGGCGCGGACTTCATCAAGACCTCGACCGGCAAGGTCGCTGTCAACGCCACCCCGCCGAACACCCTGCTGATGCTGGAGGCGGTCCGCGACTTCCGCGCCGCCGTCGGCGTCCAGGTCGGCGTGAAGCCGGCCGGCGGCATCCGCACGTCGAAGGACGCGATCAAGTACCTGGTGATGGTCAACGAGACGCTCGGCGACGACTGGCTGTCCCCGGACTGGTTCCGCTTCGGCGCCTCCAGCCTGCTCAACGATCTGCTGATGCAGCGTCAGAAGCTCAGCACCGGCCGGTACTCCGGCCCCGACTACGTGACGGTGGACTGATCACGATGGCAGCTTTCGACTACGCCCCCGCGCCGGAATCCCGCGCGATCGTCGATCTCGCCCCGTCCTACGGGCTGTTCATCGACGGCGAGTTCACCGACGCCGCGGACGGCACCTCGTTCAAGTCGGTCTCGCCGTCGAGCGAGGAGGTGCTCGCGGAGGTCGCGCGGGCCGGCGCCGAGGACGTCGACCGCGCGGTGAAGGCCGCCCGCAGGGCGTTCGGCACCTGGTCCGCGCTGCCCGGCGCGGAGCGCGGCAAGTACCTGTTCCGGATCGCCCGGATCCTGCAGGAGCGGTCCCGCGAGCTGGCCGTCCTGGAGTCGCTGGACAACGGCAAGCCGATCCGCGAGACCCGGGACGTCGATCTCCCGCTGGTGGCCGCGCACTTCTTCTACTACGCCGGCTGGGCCGACAAGCTCTCCTACGCCGGCTACGGGCCCGATCCGCGTCCGCTGGGCGTGGCCGCCCAGGTCATCCCGTGGAACTTCCCGCTGCTGATGCTCAGTTGGAAGATCGCGCCGGCGCTGGCGGCGGGCAACACCGTCGTCCTGAAGCCGGCCGAGACCACCCCGCTGTCCGCGCTGTTCTTCGCCGACGTGTGCCGGCAGGCCGGCCTGCCGCGCGGTGTGGTCAACATCCTGACCGGGTACGGCGACGCGGGCGCCGCGCTGGTGGCGCACGAGGACGTGGACAAGGTCGCGTTCACCGGTTCGACGGAGGTCGGCCGGGCCATCGCCCGAACGGTGGCCGGCACCCGTAAGAAGGTGACGCTCGAACTCGGCGGCAAGGCCGCGAACATCGTCTTCGACGACGCGCCGATCGACCAGGCGGTCGAGGGCATCGTCAACGGCATCTTCTTCAACCAGGGCCATGTCTGCTGCGCGGGCTCGCGGTTGCTGGTGCAGGAGTCGGTGCAGGAGGAGGTGCTCGACGCGCTGAAGCGGCGGATGAGCACGCTGCGGGTCGGTGACCCGCTGGACAAGAACACCGACATCGGGGCGATCAACTCCGCCGAACAGCTCGCCAGGATCAGCGAGTTGGCGGCGGCCGGCGAGGCGGAGGGCGCGCAGCGGTGGGCGCCGGCGTGCGAACTGCCGTCGGCGGGCTACTGGTTCGTGCCGACGCTGTTCACCGGGGTCACCCAGGCGCACCGGATCGCCCGGGAGGAGATCTTCGGCCCGGTGCTCTCGGTGCTGACCTTCCGCACCCCGGCGGAGGCGGTGGAGAAGGCGAACAACACGCCGTACGGGCTGTCGGCGGGGATCTGGACCGAGAAGGGGTCGCGGATCCTGTCGATGGCCAGCAAGCTGCGGGCCGGGGTGGTGTGGGCCAACACGTTCAACAAGTTCGATCCGACCTCGCCGTTCGGCGGCTACAAGGAGTCCGGCTACGGCCGGGAAGGCGGCCGGCACGGCCTGGAGGGGTACCTCGATGTCTGAGACGGCGCGCGAGACGCGGCTGAGCGTTTTCAAGACCTACAAGCTGTACGTCGGGGGGAAGTTCCCGCGCAGCGAGAGCGGCCGGGTGTACGAGGTGACGGACTTCAAGAGCGCGGCGAAGGGTACGAAGGGCGCCAAGGGCGGGCAGGGCGCGGCCGGTTGGCTGGCGAACGCGCCGCTGGCGTCCCGCAAGGACGCGCGGGACGCGGTGGTCGCCGCGCGCAAGGCGGTCGCGGGCTGGTCGGGCGCGACGGCGTACAACCGCGGGCAGGTGCTGTACCGCGTCGCGGAGATGCTGGAGGGGCGGCGCGAGCAGTTCGCCGCCGAAGTGGCCGACGCCGAGGGGCTGTCGAAGGCCAAGGCGGTGGCCGTGGTGGACGCGGCGGTCGACCGTTGGGTCTGGTACGCGGGCTGGACGGACAAGATCGCCCAGGTGGTGGGCGGCGCCAATCCGGTGGCCGGCCCCTACTTCAACCTGTCCACACCGGAGCCGACGGGCGTGGTCGCGGTACTGGCCCCGCAGGAGTCGTCCCTGCTCGGCCTGGTCTCGGTGCTCGCCCCGGTGATCGCCACCGGCAACACGGCAGTGGTCATCGCCTCGGAGCGCGCCCCGCTCCCCGCCCTGTCCTTCGCCGAGGTCCTGGCCACCTCCGACGTCCCCGCGGGCGTGGTGAACATCCTCTCCGGCCGCACAGCCGAACTGGCCACCCCCCTGGCCGCCCACCAGGACGTCAACGCCCTGGACCTGACCGGCGCCACCCCCGAGCTGGCCACCACCCTGGAGGAGGCGGCAGCCGACAACCTCAAACGCGTCCGCCGCCCTGCCCCCACCGAATCCTGGCAGGCCGACCCGGGCACCTCCCGCCTGACGGCGTGGCTGGAGACGAAGACGGTCTGGCACCCCATCGGCGTCTGACCGGCCACCAGCGTTCCGGGTACGGTGCCCAGCAGCCGCACATGAAGGAGACCACGGTGGCCGAGTACCTGACCGTCCTCACCACGACCGACGACGCCGAGAAGGCGAAGGCCCTCGCGAGCAGCGCTGTGGAGGCCAAGGTGGCGGCCTGCGCCCAGATCGACGGGCCGATCACCAGCGTCTACCGGTGGAACGGCGCAGTGCAGACCGACCAGGAATGGCGCGTGCTCTACAAGACGACCGCCGAGCGGTACCCGGAACTGGAGAAGCACATCAAGCAGGTACACGACTACGACACCCCGGAGATCGTCGCCACGCCCATCACCCACGGGAGCGACGCCTACCTGACATGGGTGAGCGAGGAGACCCAGCGGAGCTGACCCGCGTCAGGCGACCAGCGCGGCGCGGATGTGCTCGTCCAACTCCCTTGCCGCGCTGTGCTGCTCGGGCAACAGCGCGGCCAGGGACGCCAGGCGCTCGCGCCCCATGGTCGTGCGGGTCGCTGCGGCAGCCTCCACAAAGCGCCGCCCCACCGCCACGCCCTGGTCCAGGTCTCCGGACAGGATGTAGCCGGTGGCCACATCCGACAGGACCGCGATGGACACCTTCGAGTCATCGTCGCCGAGATGGTCCAGCGCCTCCCCGGCGGCCTGCCCCAGGTCGCGGTGGCGGAGCCGGGCGTACGTGGACACCATCAGCGAATCCAGGCGGGAACGCTGGTAGAAGCGGACCCATGCCTGCTCGGCGTCGGGGTCGGCGTAGTCGAACGCCGTGGTTGCCCGGTCCAGCGCGCGCACGGCGCCCTCCCGGTCGCCGATGGCGGCGGCCTCTTCGGCTTCGCGGGCAGCCAGCCAGGAGCGGGCAGCGGCGTACCCTGCCCCGCGTACGTGTTCCTGGGCGGCGGAGAGCATGTCGCGGGCCTTGTCCGCCGCTACCGCGTACGAGGCGTAGCCCATGGCCAGAGCGACGACCGCCGGGTGTCCGGCCTCCCGGCCCGCCAGCGCCGCCGTCTTGTAGTAGTTCCGTGCGGTGTCCATGTCGCCCAGGTCGTAGGCGGCCCAGCCCGCCAGCGCTGCCGTCTCTCCGGCCGCTACGGTCAGCGCCTGGCGGTAAGGGCCGGACCGGGGGATCAGCGCCGTCAGGGTCTCGAGGTGTCCGCCCAGGCGGTCGGCAAGCAGCCGCGCGGGGAGATGGTGTTCGCTGACGAACATCTCCGCTGTGGCGGCCACCAGTTTGTCCGCTTCCTCGCTGTCCACGCTGGGACCGGCGACCGCGACAGCGAGCCGTCCCCATGGCTCGGCTGCCATCCCGGCGGCCAGGATCGACACTCCGAGGAATTCTCGTCGCTCCACGGGGGAAACCTCCTCCTGGTCATCCAGTAGTACCGATGTTGACACGACCTTGCGGAACCTCCGACTGGCGGCTACCGCCCGCTTGACCTCTTGCACGGGAATCCCGTACCCGATGGCGATCAGGTCGTGCCGATCCGGAACGGGCAGACGCTTTTCCGTCTCCCACCGCTTGATGTTGTCCGGGTCGACGTACCGGCCGCTGACCTTCTCCAAGTGCTCGGCCTGCTCGCGTCTGGTGTGAGCGGCCTTCTCCCGGAGACCACGTAACAGGTGGCCGATGCCGTCCGGGCTCATCATGCGCCGCCCCCAAGCGTCGTGCGTGATCCGGCGTTTTTCATCCTGGCCCCCCAACCTGGCCCCTGCCAGGAAACGCACCCCTTTCCGGCTCTCCCGGCGGGGTCCGTCAGCTCGTTGAACTAGTCATGTGCCCACTCCTTGACACGTGAAGGAGGCGTTCGTGACCACCCTGATTCCCAGCCCGACCCTGCCCGGTCCAACCCTGCCCGAACCTCTGACCAAGCCCAGTGTCCCGGAAGTGTTCGCGTACGCCGGCGAGCAGATCCGTCGGGCCGCCGCCGATCTGTGGCCGGACGTGCCAGTGCGTCTGGCGGAGCATGTACCGAGCGTCACCAGTTACGTGCACCGACTCCAGGTCGGCGATCGGGAGTTATACGCGAAGGTGTCCGTCCTGGGCGTCTCCCTGGTGTCTCTGCTGCTCGGAGCCTGCGGCAGGTGGCCCGACGTGCTCCAGGCACAGCAGGATTACGAGGCGCGGGCAGACGGCCTGCTGGTGCGGGAGGCCGCCCAGCTCCGGCTCCTGGCCGGACTCGGCCGTCCCCGGATGTGCGAACTGGCGGGAGTGCACCGGGGGGTGCTGTTCACCGAGCCGGTGACCGGCCCGTCCCTGGGGGAACTGCTGCTGGTGCGGCCCGGCGACGCGGCGGAACTGCTGGCGTTGCCGCTGGCCGAGCTGCGCCCCCTGCGCCGGCTGGACGTCGTCCGCCGCTTGGAGCCCGCTGGGGTGATCGGGGAACGCAGCATCGCGGGCACGTTCCTGCGCAAGTTCAACGGCTTGACCGGGACGGTGTACCTGGACCGCCTGGGCGCTGAACGGTGCGAACCGGACCAGCGCCAGGCGGTGGTGGAGCTGCTGCGCCCCACCGTCGACCGGCTGCAGAGGCTCCATATGACACTGCCGCCGACCACGCCCACGACGCTGGCGTACGGGGACTTGAAGCCGGAGCACGTGGTGTTCCCGGACGGAGCGGAGGAGCGGCCGGTGCTGCTGGACCCGGGCCTGCTACGGGCAGGGACAACGGCGGATGTCGCCAAGTTGATCAGCCGCACCGTGCTGTTCCTGGCGTCCTGTCAGCCAGGTGCGGCCACGGCCGGGCAGGTCGTCGAAGGGCTCGGGGTGTTAGCGGCGGGGCAGGTGCTGCGGTTGTCCCGCCAGGCGCGGCGGGTGTGGCTGCGGGAGCTGCTGGCGCTGTGGCTGATAGACACCACCAACATCCTGTCCACGTATCTGTCCGCGCCGTCCGCGCTGCCTCTGCCCGCCCAGGGCCTTGCACTGGTGGACCGTGCCGAGGCGGTGGGCACCCTGGTGGATGCCGTGAGCGCCGACCTGGCGACCGGCGCGGACTTGCGCAGTGTGTGGGAGCACGCGCTGGCCCATGCCCAGGCGGTGGCCTCGTGACGCCGTCGGCGCCCCCGGTCGCGGTGGTCGGCGTGGTCGGGGCTGGGGCAGTCGGGCAGGCCACAGCGGGCGCGCTGGTGGCCTCCGGCCTGTGCACCCGTCTGCTGGTGGCATCACGCACACCTGAGCAGGCCGCCGCCCTGGCGGCCGACCTGGACGACATGCGCGCGGCGGTCGGTTCCCCGGTACGTCCGCACGCGGCGCCTCTCGCCGGCCTGGTGGACTGCCAGGCCGTGGTGGTCGCCGTCCGCGTCCGCTTTCCCAATACGAACACCACAGACGTGCGTATGGGCGGTACGCGGGCCAACGCGCCCGTGATCCGCGCTCTTGGTGCCGCCCTGCACGGCTACACCGGCACGGTGCTGATGGTCACGAATCCGGTGGACTTGATGACCCGCCTGTTCGCCGAGTCCTCCGGCTGCCGCCGGGTGTTCGGCATCGGCTCCAATCTGGACAGTGCCCGCTACCGGCTCACCCTGGCCCGCCTGCTGGACGTGCCGCTGGGCGCGGTGAACGGCCACGTGATCGGCGAGCACGGGGACGCCGCCGTGGTGTGCGCCTCCGCCACCACGGTCTACGGCAAAGTCATCCCCGTCCCCCTCCAACAGGTCCGCGATGAACTGGCCGCCCGCCCCCGCCGGATCAACGCCGGGATAGGCCGCACACGCTCCGGTCCGGCCGGGGCGGTCGTCACCACACTGCGCCTGGTGCTCGGCGTGGACGACGGACTGGTGGAGCTGGCCGTGCCCTACCAGGACGGCTGGCTGGGCGTTCCGTTGAGCTTCATCGCCGGGCGCCCGATCCCGTGCCTGCCTGCCCTGGACGACACCGAGGCCCGCCAGTTCGACGCTGCCCGTACCAAACTCCGCGCCGCCTACCAGGTGTTGCGCGGCGAACTACCCCACCCGCTCCCGACAGTGAGGACCCTGTGACCATGTACGCCACCCGACTGCACGCCGCCCACGCGACCGTGACAGTCACCTCCGCCACGCGCGCCGTGACCGACTGGTGCAGCCGCTACGTCCGGCCGTGGTGGGACGCCGTCGAGATCCCGGCCGAGCAGATCTGCGCCGGGCCGCTGATCTGCGCCGACGTGGACCCGGACCAGTACGCGGAGGTGGCCGCGAGCGTGACCGACGCCCCGAACTCCAGCGTCATGTACGCGCGGGCACACACACTGGTGGCCCGTGACGAGGCCGAGAACGTCATCACCGCTGTGTCCCCGGACGAGGCCCTGGCCTACCGCTCCGAGCCCCCCGCCGGCCGTCTGACGATCTACGGATGTGACACCGAGCGCGTGGCCACCGCCACCGCCCGCCTGGCGCGCGAAGCCATGCGCGGCGTGCTGCTGCGAGCCGGGTGGACGGTTCTGCACGCCTCCGCCGCCGCCCAGAACGAGCGGGTGGTCCTCACGTTTGGCTCCAAGGGCGCCGGGAAGACCACCACCGCCGTGTCCCTGGCCGCCTGCCACGGATGGGAGCTGCTGGCCAACGACCGGGTATTCGTCCGCTCGGACCACACCGGCGGCGTGCGGGTGCTGCCGTGGCCTTCGGCCGCCGCCCTCGGGCTGGGGCTGCTCGACGGGCTCGGCTGGTACGACGTGGCCAGGGAGCGACTGGAGGCCGGGGAAACGTTGCACCCCACCCAGGACCAGCAGGTCACGGACGCGCTCCTGGCCGGGAGCCGCACGCCGCTGTGGGACGGTAACCGGGAGCTGAAGGTACAGGTCTTCCCCGACCAGTTCCCCGCCTGGTTCGGACTGCGCATGGCGACCGGCGGCCGGGCCGTCGCGCTGCTGTTCCCCCGTATGGAGCCGGACGCTTCTCCTGCCCTGGCAGAGGGTGGCCGGGGCCTGAGTGCACACGACTTCATGAGCGGGAAGACCGAGGACCGGTACCCCGACGTGTTCGGGCTGGCCCGCGTCGATGGCGGTGGTACGGCCGAGGCCCGCCGGGCGGTCACCGAGCGACTGGCCGCGCTCCCGCACCATTCGGTGGTGTTGGGCCACGACGTGACCGCGAACGCCGACTTCCTGGCCAAGCTCGCCGAGGGCGCTTGACCGGGAGAGGACAACCCCGGCGGTTCCTGCCCTGGCCGGGGATCCCACGAGCCCCGGGCGAAGGTCTCACGCCCCGGCCAGCGCGCCCAGGGGTAGCGGGGCTGCATCTGATGTGCGGCTGCCGCCGCGCGGGCGCGACAGGCCCCCACCCGCCGGGTGGTCCGGAGTGCACCGGATGGCCCCGCCGGGGCGGAAATCCCGGGGGTCCCGGGGAGGTGATGCTTTATTGACACCGGGGCGCGATCCCCCATCGCCCCCCGGTCAGGCACAATCGGGCGTTATGACGAGTCAGCACACCCCCACCCCGCCCCCCGGGGAGCCGACGTACGCCGATCGGGCCTATCGGTCGATGGCCGGGCTGGTGTCCGGGGTGGCGCTGATCGTGGTTGCCGGGTGGCTCGGCGGGGACGCCATCGTGCGCGGGGACGGGCACACGCCCTGGATCGGGATCGCCGCGCTGCTGATCGCGCTGCCGCTGATCGTGGGGTTCACGCTGCGGCCCGCCGTCTTCGCCAATCCGCGGCAGATCCGGGTGCGGAACCCGTTCCGGACGATCGAGGTGCCGTGGGAGGGCGTGGACGCGATCCGCTCCTCGTACTCCACCGAGATGCTGGCCGGCGGCAGGAAGTTCCAGATCTGGGCGATCCCGGTGTCGCTGCGGGCCCGCAAGCGGGCCGCCCGGCAGACCGCGCGGGCCAAGGCGCGCGGCGCGGAGGACCCGTTCGGCGGCTCGTCCCGGCGGATCCCCGGCACCCGCACCTCGGCGGCGACGGCCGCCGCGACCGCCGCCGTTGACGCCCCCGTCCACTCGTGGTCGGACCAGGCCGTATCCGAGCTGCGCGAGCTGAGCGAGGCCCGCGAGCACCCGGCGGCCGCCGCCGACCAGCCGCAGCCGGACGTCCGCTGGTCGTACGAGATCATCGCGCCGGCCGTCGCCGGCGTGGTCGCCCTGGTCGTCCTGCTGGCCGTCGGCGGCTGACGGGCCCCGCGGGCGTCCCACCGGCCGGCGTCCCGGTGGCCATGACAACGTAAGCCCTGGTCGTAGCGTGCCGTACCGGCGCATACCGGACTCCCGCCGCCGCGCCCCCCGCTGTGCGCGCTCCCACGCCCCCCACCTGCGCGCCTCACCCACTCCACGCGCCCCACCCGCCTCTCCTCGGTACCTGCGGCACACATTCACCGTCACCCCTAGCGACCAATGATTAACAAGGGGCAACTTCGCGGTGAAGGATCCCGTGAGCATCCTGTGAGGCAACCCTCAATTATCTGGCGCCACATACATTGCCCGTGCCGCACGATCTACCGCGCGTGCGGCCTTCCTCGACGTGATCGACAAAGAGGGCTTCAGGGGTGGGGTTGCGGCAGATGGCAGGAGAGATCGGTGGGGCGAGTGTTCTGGGGACGCGCTGTCAGATCGACATCGACGCGGACGGGTGGCACTCGTGGCGGCTGACCGCGAACAACGGCCGGGTGATCGCGCTCGGGGCGAACACGTATCCCGACGACGCCGCCTGCAGGGCGGCATTCGAGGCGTTGTGCGAGAACGCGGAGGGACTGGCGGGTGGAGTACAGCACGCGGCGGAGTCGAATGGCTGGATCTGGCGGTTAAGAGACAGTGACGGTGGTGTGCAAGCTGTGTCCGCCCGGGCCTACGAACGGCACTCGACCTGCCAGGCCGCGTACGACCGGTTCCGGCTGACACTGCTGGGGCTGGGCGCGGCGGAGTGCGTCCCCTGGGACGACGCGAACTGAGCCGCGGGCCCCGGAACGGGCCGGAACCGCCGGCCGAACTGAGCGAAACAGCGCGAAAACCGGGCAGGTCCCGGCCGGACACCGGGCAGGTCCCGGCGGCAGGCCGAGCAGCAGCCGACACCGGACGGCCACGTTCCCCTCCCGCGGTGACCCCGCGGCGGAACGTGGCCGTCCGCTTTTCGGAGATGGCGGCTCCGTTTTCCGGTACGCCACCCAAGGTTCCCCGCCGTCGCCGAAGTTGCCCCTACGGGTGCTGTTGTTCACATCGGCTTGCGGATGCGGCCATCGCGGGCCATGAGCGTCAATCCGTGACGATGCGAACACTGGCGAGAACCGGCGAGCCCGACAAGGGCGACGGGCCCCCAGCCGACAGCCCGCGGCGGCTGCATGCCGACTCCGGGCTGCCCGACCGGCTCTTCCGCGGCGTGGCGCGGGCCGGCGGCGGCGTGGTGCTCGCCATCATGCTGCTGGTCGGCGGGTTCCTGCTCTACCGGGCCGGAAAAGCGCTGCACAAGTCGGGCTGGAGCTTCATCACCACGGCCGAATGGGACCCGGACGCCGGGCACTTCGGCATCGCGGCGGTCATGATCGGCACGCTGCTGATCGCGATGGTCGCCATCCTGATCGCGATACCGATGGCGATCGGCACCGCCCTCTACATCTCGGAGTACGCGCCGGCCCGGCTGCGCCGCACCCTGGTCAGCGTCGTGGACCTGATGGCCGCCGTGCCGTCGGTGGTCTACGGCCTGTGGGGGCTGTTCTTCTTCCAGGGGAAGGTGATCGGCCTGGCCCGCTGGCTGTCCACCTACTTCGACTGGATCCCGCTGTTCAAGGTGAACGGCGCCGATCCGCACGACCCGCTGGCCACCGCGACCGTCTACACCGCGTCCTCGTTCATCGCCGGGATCGTGGTGTCCCTGATGGTCACCCCGATCATCTGCTCGATCATCCGCGAGGTGTTCTCGCAGGCCCCGGTGGGGGAGCGGGAGGGCGCGTACGCGCTGGGCGCCACCCGCTGGGGCATGATCCGCACGGTCGTGCTGCCCTACGGCAAGGGCGGCATGATCGGCGGCACCATGCTGGGCCTGGGACGGGCCCTCGGCGAGACCATCGCCGTCTACATGATCATCTCCCCGGTGTTCGCCATCCAGCCGCACATCCTGCAGGCCGGCAGCAGCTCGGTCTCCTCGCTGATCGCGCTGCGGTACGGCGAGGCCAGCCCGCTGGGCACGTCCGCGCTGATGGCCGCGGGCCTGGCCCTCTTCCTGGTGACGCTGGTGGTCAACTTCGCCGCTTCGTCCATCGTCGCCCGCAGCCGTTCCGGTGCCACCGCCGAATAGCCGAGCAGCCGAGCAGCCGAGCAATCGGCGGAGCAAGGAGAGCACTTCCGCATGACCACGGACGCGAACGCCTTCGGCGCGATACCGGGCCCGGGCCCCAGCAGGGGCCCCGGTGAACCCGCGGCCCCCGACCCGGCCCCCTCGGCCACCGCCCTGCCGGCCACCGTCACGCCCGTCAAGGACGCCGCCGCCGGGTCGGAACGGCGCCGGTCCACCTCGACGATCCGGCAGACCGACGTGCTCGGCCTGCTCGGCGCGGCGGTCGCCTCGCTCTCCCTGACCTGGCTGCTCTTCGCCAGGCTCTCGCCGTTCAGCGGCGGACTCGGCTTCGTCGTCTGCTGGTACGTGCTCTTCCTCGCGCTGTACGCGCTGCTGGCCTCCTTCGACGAGGACGGTCCCGCGGTGCGCGACAAGATCGCCTCCACGGTGGTGCAGAGCATCGCGGCGCTGCTGCTGGTCGCGCTGGTCTTCGTCGTGGTCTACACGCTGTGGTCAGGCCGCAAGGCGCTGCCGCACCTCAACTTCTTCACCCAGGACATGTCGACCACCGGGCCGCTCCAACCGCTGTCCGACGGCGGCATCAGGCACGCGGTGGTCGGCACGCTGATCGAGATCGCCATCGCCCTGGTCCTCACCGTCCCGATCGGCCTGCTCTGCGCGGTGTTCCTCAACGAGGTGCCCGGACGCTACGCGCGTTTCGTCCGTACCGTCGTCGAGGCGATGACCGCGCTGCCGTCGATCGTCGCGGGCCTGTTCATCTACGCCACCATCATCCTCTCGGCGGGCATCCCCAAGTCGGGCTTCGCGGCGGCGCTGGCCATCTCGGTGATGATGCTGCCGATCATCATCCGCGCCTCGGACGTGGTGATCCGGCTCGTGCCCGGCACTTTGCGCGAGGCGTCGTACGCCCTGGGGTCGTCGCGCTGGCGGACCGTGTGGCATGTGGTGCTGCCCACCGCGCGGTCCGGTCTGACCACCGCGGTCATCCTCGGCACCGCCCGCGGCATCGGCGAGACCTCCCCGGTGCTGCTGACGGCCGGTTACGCCATCGGCACCAACTACGACCCCTCGAAGAACCCGATGGTCTCGCTGCCGCTGGCCACCTTCGAGCTCGTCAAATCCCCCCAACCCGCCATGATCTCCCGCGGCTTCGGTGCCGCCTCGGTACTCCTGGTGCTGGTACTGGTGCTCTTCGCGGTCGCCCGCATCATCGGCGGACGCGACGCGGGCCAGCTGAGCAGGCGCGGCACCCACCGCAGGGTCGTCGCCTCCCGCCGGGACGCACGCCGGTTCACCGAACGGGCCGCGGCGCGCGACGGCTACCCGCCACCCGCTGCCGCCTTTCGCACCACATCAATCCAACCTGCTCAGGGAGTTGACGGAACGTGAAGAGGATAAGGGCGGCAGCAGCGGCCATGGCCGCACTGCTGATCTCGCTGCTGTTCCTCGGTCAGGCACCGCCGGCCAAGGCCGACTCGTACGCGAGGATCAGCGGCGCCGGCTCGACCTGGAGCCAGAACGCCATCACCCAGTGGCAGGCGAGCGTCAAGAAGTACGGCATGACCGTCGACTACGCGGGCACCGGCTCGTCCGACGGCCGGACCCAGTTCGCCAACCACACCGTCGACTTCGCGGTGTCCGAAATCCCCTACGGCACCACGGACTTCGGGGTGCGCGAACCTCCGCCCAGCCGCGGCTACGCCTATATGCCGATCGCCGCCGGCGGCACGTCCTTCATGTACAACCTGAAGATCGGCGGCCACCGGGTCACCAACCTGCGCCTGAGCGGCAGCACTCTCGCCAAGATCTTCACGGGCAAGATCACCAACTGGTCGGACAAGCAGATCGGTGCCGACAACCCCGGCCTCACCCTCCCGGCCCGCAAGATCATCCCGGTCGTGCGCTCCGACGGTTCCGGCACCACCGCCCAGTTCACGCTGTGGATGTCCAAGCAGCAGAGCGGCCTGTGGAACGACTACTGCAAGCGGGTCGGCAAGCCCGTCCCGTGCGGGCTGACGTCGAGCTACCCGACGGTCCCCGGATCGGGCTTCATCGCCCAGAGCGGATCGCTCGGCGTGTCCGCCTACACACGGCAGAACTACGCCGAGGGCGCCATCACCTACGTCGAGTACTCGTACGCCGTCACCACCGGCTTCCCGGTCGCCAAGGTGCTCAACGCCGACGGCTACTACACCGAGCCCACCGCGTCCAACGTCGCCGTGGCACTGACGCAGGCGCAGATCAACCAGAACAAGAACTCGGTCCAGTACCTGACGCAGATCCTCGACAACGTCTACAAGTACCGGGACGCCCGGACCTACCCGCTCTCCAGCTACAGCTACATGATCCTGCCGACCAAGCTGGAGTCACCGCTGACCACCGACAAGGGCAGAACACTCGGTGCGTTCGGGTACTACTTCCTGTGCCAAGGGCAGGCCCAGGCCCAGCCGCTGGGCTTCTCGCCGCTGCCGAAGAACCTGGTGGAAGCCGGCTTCGACCAGCTGAAACGCATCCCAGGAGTGCAGGCCCAGAACATCAACCTGGCCGGCTGCCACAACCCCACGTTCTCCACCAACGGCAGCAGCACCACCAACACCCTGGCGAAGAACGCGCCGTACCCCCAGGCATGTGACAAGCAGGGTCCGACGCAGTGCGCCAGCGGCACCGGTGGCGCGATCCATCAGCCCACCCCGGTCAAGCCGCAGGCAAACGGCTCGTCCGGCGGCGGCAGCTCCAGCAGCGGTGGCAACGCCACCGGCACAGGGGGAAGTTCCAACGGAGCCGGCAGCACCGGCGGCACGGGTGGCAACGGAACCGGCGGCACGGGTGGCAACGGCACGGGAGGCACGACCGGCGCCACCACGGGTGGCACAACAAGCGGAACCACCGCCGGCACGACCGGCGCCACGACCACCGGCGGTACGTCCACAACCGGCGGCGCCGGCCAGACCGTCGACCCCGACACGGGACTGCCCGCGGGTGACGTGGGCGGCACCGGCGCCAACCAGGACATCGTCGCCTCCACCGTCGGGGTCGGCAACGAGACCTTCTGGGGCATGCGGACCTGGCTGATGGGCCTCTCCGCCCTGGCGCTGCTCCTGGTCGTCCTCGCCCCACCCACCATCGCCAGGCGGCTGACCAGGAACGGGAGGCGTGATGGCCGCGCGTAGCAACCCCGGACCCGCCCGGAGGCGCGTCCTGATGGTCCGCCTCGGCGGACTCCTCACGGCGGTGACCGCCGCCGTCGGCCTGGTCCTGCTGCCGCCGTCGGCGGGCGGCGGCCAGGCCCACGCGGCCGACGCCGGCTCGGCGGTCACCAAGTCCGGCACCAAGGGGACGTACGACGACTTCTCCCACCTGAAGGTGACGGTCGAGCAGACCAAGAACCTGCGTACCCAGGGGCTGAAGGTGACCTGGACGGGCGGGGCGCAGTCCGCGGTCGCGAGTGGTGCCTTTCTCGGCAACTACCTCCAGATCATGCAGTGCTGGGGCAATGCGGCAAACGGGCCGACCCCTGAGCAGTGCGAATTCGGAAACCCGTCGCCGAACTCGGGCGTGCAGAACGCAAGCCGGGACGTGGTCTCGTCGGATCCCGGGGAGCCGACAACCCACGAGATTCCCTTCACCACCGTGAAGGGTGACAGTTCGACGGACGTCAACCAGTTCTTCACCCCGTTCGCGACCAACGAGCAGGACCTGGCCACAACCGACGACAAGGGCGACGGCGAGACCATCTTCCAGGCTGAGGCTGCGAACGATTCAGGGATCCTGGGATGTGGCTCGGTGACGAAGACAGGTCAGGCGCTCGAGCCGTGCTGGCTCGTCGTCGTGCCCCGCGGTCTCCACGAGCCTGACGGTTCGGACCCGGGAACCCTCGGCCTCAATTCCTCTCCTCTGTCTGCCGGAAACTGGAATCAGCGCATCGTCTTCCGCCTCGACTTCGATCCGACCGAGTCCGTCTGTCCGATCGGCCAGGACGAGCAGCCCACCATCGGCTCCGCGCTGGTGGGCGAGGCGATGTATGCCTGGACGCCGACGCTGTGTACCACCGGCCAAAAGATCAACTTTGGTTACCTTCCGCAGTCAGAAGACGTCTCCCGTGGTGAAATTACCGGTCCGAATACGGGTACGGCCGGGATCGCCTTCGTCGAGAATCCGATCCAGCCGCAGCCGGATGTGGCACCAGTCGTCCATGCACCGATGGCGGTCTCCGGGCTCGTCATCGGCTACAACGTCCAAGTGGAAGGATCATCACGACAAATACCGCAAATACGTCTGAACGCACGTCTTGTCGCGAAAATGCTGACCGAGTCTTACAAATGCGAAATTCCGCATGTGCCCAACACGGTTAACTACGGCAACCTCTCGGCGAAAAATGCGGAAAGCCTGCAGCGTGACCCCGAGTTCAAGAAGCTGAATCCGGACGTTCCGTATTACCTGGGCGGTTCCTGTGGGGACGAATTTGGTCTTGTTGTCCCGCAGGATGGGAGCGATTCGGCCTCACAGTTGTGGCAATGGCTGCGCTCCGACCCCGACGCGAAGAACTTTCTTGCGGGAAAGCCCGACCCCTGGGGTGCGGTGATAAATCGCTATTTCCTGGATCTGGACCCGGCCCACACCACTCCTCCTGCTTTCCCGAAGCCCGATCCGACGGTCTGGACGCCCGATCCGCAGGCGCCCGACCTGCAGATCACTGCCCCGGCTATCAATCCCCTCGGCAACACCCTGAGCGACAACGCCAGGACAGTTCGTAAGGCGAACAACGGGGGGGTAGTCAGTGTCGACGCCACCTTGAGCCCACCGGCGTTCGTGAAGGCTTCGCCCCAGAGGACGGGCCAGCATTTCATCATGGGGCTGACCGACGCCGCGAGCGCCGCGCGTTACCGACTCGGCACCGCCGAACTCCTCAATGCAGACGGACAGTTCGTCGCCCCGACGGTGGACGCGCTGACCAAGGCGGTGAACGGGATGAAGCCCAGCAAGGTCCCGGGCGTCCTGGACGCGAACCCGGCCCTCAAGACCCCGGGTGCTTACCCCCTGACCACCGTCAGCTACGCCGCCGCCTCCACCACCCTGAGCGCCACGCAGCGCAAGACCTACGCCACGCTGATCCGTTACGCGGCAGGCGCCGGCCAGAAGCAGGGCATCGGCTTCGGCCTGCTGCCGCCCGGATACGCACCGCTGACACCCAGTCAGCGTGTCCAGGCGCTCGACGCCGCGTCGGCGCTGATCGCCGGGCAGGTGCCCACCACGCCGCCCGACGACTCCGCCGGTGGCGGTTCGAACTCCGGTGGCACCGGTTCTGCCGGCGGAGGCCCAGGCGCCGGCGGGACCGGCGGGACCGGCATCGACGGCAGTGGCGGCGCCAGCGGCGGCGGCAGCGGTACGGCGACCGGGGGTTCCAGCACCGGCGGCTCGCCGTCCGCGTCCCCGTCGTCGTCGGCCGCCGCGGCCGGCGGCACGAGCAAGGGCTCCAGCGGGGGCCCCGGTGCCGCACCCCCCGTCAGCAACGTCGCCCAGACCGGCGGCAAGACGCCGGGCGCGATCCTCGGCGCCGTCCGCTGGGTGCTGCTGATCGTGCTGATCGCCGGCATCTTCGGTTCGCTCGCCGGCCCGCTGCTGATGCGCGTGGGCACCATCCGGGGCACCGGGCGCGCTCTGATCCCCTTCCGAGGAAATAAGCCTGCCTGACCGGGACTTGGACGCCCCTTGGAAGGAAATTAAAGGCGAATTCGGAATACCTGGTGTTCACTTTTCCGGGGCGGTCAATTTGGTTGCCACTTCTTGACCGGTTCGACAGGATACTCGTGGCTCGGTTGATGGACCGGGCCTCGACAGGGGAAACGAATTCTCCTTGTTTATCACGCGTCTGGAAATTCCATCCGCGTCAATTCGGAGGAAATACAGTGAACGTGAAATTCGCCAAGCGGGCGGCGATCGTTGTCGGTGCCGCGACCCTCGGTGTCGCTGTCGTGACCGGTGCTGCTCAGGCCGACCCGGCCACGACGGTCCACCGCACCCTCGTCGGTGTGGGTTCTGACACCACGCAGGACGTGGTGAACGGTCTGGCCAACGGCACGGGCACCGGCCAGATCCTCGACGCCACCCCGCCGTCCGGCTCGGACGGCAAGCTGATCGCGTCCTACGACGCCACGCCGCAGCCGTCCACCATCACGACCCGCGCCACCGGCACCACCTGCACGGGCATCAACCGTCCTGACGGTTCCGGCGCCGGTGTCAACGCGCTGCGTGCGGACATCGCTGCCGCCTCGCACTGCCTGGACTTCGCTCGCTCCTCCTCCGCCCCGAACGCCACCGGCCAGTTCACCTTCATCCCGTTCGCGATCGACGCGGTGACCGGTGCGGTGAAGACCGGCAGCACGCTGCCCGCCAACCTCACCTTCTCGGCGACGGCGAACACCAACGCCCTCAAGGCCGGCTTCGACCTGAACCGCGTCTACAACTGCCTGGACACCAGCGGCAACCCGCTGCCGGCCGGCACCTTCCCGACTATCAACGGCATCACCGTGCACCCGCTGGTGCCGCAGGCCGGCTCCGGCACCCGCAAGTTCTGGGCGTCGACGCTGGGCTTCAGCGCCACCTCCCTGCCGTCCTGCGTGAGCGATGTCGCCAAGAACGGCGCCGCGGTCCAGGAGCACAACGGCAACGCGTTGCAGCGCACGGTCGCGGCGGACGGTTCCGAGGACGTCATGCCGTTCTCGATCGCGCAGCACATCGCGCAGGGCCGCTCCCTCCCGGGCGTGACCGACCGTCGCAACGGCGCCGTGCTGGAGACCGTCAACAGCGTCCAGCCCCTCTCGAGCGGGAACCTGAACGCCTCGTTCCCGATTCACCGTGAGGTCTTCAACGTCATCCAGACCAGCCGTCTGACCGAGACCAAGATCAAGACCGCCTTCGTCGGCAGCACCTCGAAGGTGTGCACCTCGAAGTACGACGCCACCACCACGTACATCAACGAGTACGGCTTCGGCACGGACACCGCCAACTGCGGTAGCACCACGCTGTTCGCCGGTCGCGACCTCGTCTGACCTGATCACCCGGCCGGGCGCCCCCGGGGGCGCCCGGCCGCACCCCGCACCACGACGCAGCGGCATCACTCGCAACGACTCCTCAGGGGGAGCAGATGAACAGACGGAGAATGCACGGCGTGCTCGTCAGCGCGCTCGGGCTGGCCATGGGTGCCGGCGCGGTGCTCGCCGGCACCGGCACCGCAAGTGCCGCCACCGCGACGACGGCGGCGACCTCGGGGAAGGTCACCCTCACCGCTCGCGGTACCAGCATCGACGACGCCTCGCCGTTCACACGGGTGTCCGTCAGCAAGGCCTGCCCGACGGACTACCGGGACGCCCTCAACGTGTCCCTCGTCATGTCGGACGGCGAGGAGTCCACCCTGGTGGGCAACCTGACCAGCGGCGCGCCCTACTCCCACGCCCCGGTCACCGCACAGGTACCGGCCGCCGAGGGCGACGGCGTCATCGTCCGGTCGATCGCCACCGCCTTCGACGTCATCGGGTTCCCGGTCGTGGACGGCACCTACCCGGTGCACGTGACCTGTGCGAACGCCGACCCGGACGCCTTCCCCGAGCACCCCGCGTCCACCGGCTTCATCACGGTGACCGGTGACACCTGGAAGGTCTCCAGCCAGGCCACGCCGATCGCGACGAGTCTCAAGCTCACCGCGAGCCCGGCCAAGCACGTCCAGGTCGGCCAGCCCTTCACCCTCACGGCGAAGGTGCCCGCGGGCGTGCCCGGCGTCGTGCAGTTCGCCGCGGACAGCGGCGTGACCGTGGTGGGCGACCCGGTTCCGGTCGTGAACGGCGTCGCGAGCATCCAGCCGCCGTCCAACACCGCGCCGAACGTCCGGACCTACAGCGCCACCTTCGTCCCGGCCGACCAGCTCGCCTACGCGCAGGCGTACAGCACGCTCACCTACACGTTCGTCAACGCACCGTCGATCACGGTGACCGACGCGAACGGCACCGTCCTGGGAGCCACCCCGCAGTTGGCCCCCGGACAGCAGATCACGGTCTCCGCGAAGGGCTTCCAGCCCGGCAGCGGCGAGTCGGTGGGCGTCTCCGTCACGAAGGCCCTCTTCGGGGCCTTCCCCGTCGACCTCGCGCCGGCCACCTCCGACGCGGCCGGCTCGGTGACCGGCTACACGCTGACCATCCCGGCCTGCCTCTCCCACGGGAGCCACAAGCTCGTCCTCACCGGCGACCAGAGCAACGTGAAGATCACCTTCGCGTTCACCACGAACTAGCCGTGCGGGCTCGGCGGTCAACCCGCTGACCAGCACGGACAGCCAGTGCCCTGCCACCCCCCAGGTGGCAGGGCCGCACGCGTACCACGCACCACCCGTACGACCGACCGTATCCCCGAGGGGACGAGGAGACATGAAACGAAGAATGCACGCCGCACTGCTGAGCGTGCTGGCACTGATCCTGGGCGGCGGGGCCCTGGTCCTCACCACCGCCGGGACCGCGTCGGCGGATCTGACCGGGACGGTGACCCTGACGCCGGCCGGCGGAACCGTCGATGACGCTCCGGTGTTCACGCAGGTATCGGTCGACCAGGCATGCCCGGTGAACTACCAGACCGCCCTGGACATCAACATCTTCCTGCCGTCCGGGGACTGGTCGAACCTGTCGACCAACGTGACCAGCGGTGCTCCGTTCGACACCGCTCCGATCACCGCGGAGCCCCCCACCACGGAGGACTTCAGCAACGGCACCTACGTCCGGTCGATCGCCACCGCGTTCGACCTTCTTGGACAGACCGTTTCCGACGGCACATATCCGATTCAGGTCGTGTGCAGGCCCAGCGACCCGGTCGCGTTCCCCGATACGCCGGCGTTCACCGCCTTCATCGACATCACCGGCTCCAACTGGGCGGTGAAGCAGGTCGCGCCGCCCACGGTGACCTCCTTGGCGCTCACCGAGGACCCGGCCGGACGCCAGTCCGTGAGTCATGAGGCCACGCTGACCGCCACCGTCACTCCCAGCTCGGCCGTCGGCACGGTGACCTTCGCGGCCAAGGGCGTGCCGGTACCCGACGGAACCAACGTCCCGGTGGCCAACGGCGTGGCGACGGCGAAACTTCCCGCCGTGGCCAGTGCCGACATGTATCCGCTCACCGCGACGTTCACACCGACCGACAATCTCGCGTTCACCTCCAGTCAGGACGCGCAGACCTACTTCGTCGTCGACGAGCCGCTTCTCACCGTGCTCGATGAGGACCAGAACACCCTGGATGACACCCCGACCCTCCAAAAGGGGCAGAAGATCCTGGTCACCGCCGCAGGATTCCTGCCCGGCACGAGCGCTGGGAACGGCGAGGTCGTCAGCCTGAAGATCGATGACGCGACCGCTGCCCCTGACGTGACCTCCAACGCCGGGGGCGGAATCGCCAACTACGCCGTGACCCTGCCCGCCGACATCGCCGACGGCAGCCACTCCCTGGTACTGACCGGCGCGACCAGCGGCATCAAGCAGACCTTCGCCTTCAAGACCGGCGCGGGCGGCACGCCGACAGACGATCCGACGGACACGCCCACCGACGATCCGACGGACACGCCGACCGACAGCCCCACCGACACCCCCACGGACACGCCGACCGACTCGCCCACCGACAGCAGCGGCGGTGTGTCCGGCGGCGACTCGTCCGGCGGTGGTTCGTCCGACGGTGGTCTGACCGGGGGTGACTCCGGCGGTACGTCGGGCGGTTCGTCCGGCAGCACGTCCGGCGGTTCCAACGGGCCGCTCGCGGCCACCGGTGCCACCGGCGTCATCCCGCTGAGCGTGCTCGCCTTCCTGCTCGTCTCCGGTGGCGGCTACGCCGCCTACCGGGTGCGCAGGGACGGCAAGTTGCTCAGCTTCGGTCCCGACCCGCGCGACTGACCCCGCGCGTTCCGCCGGGCGGCGGGCGGTCCGCCGACCGCCGCCCGGCGACTCCCAGCACCCCGCAGTGATCCGCAGCACCCCGCACCACCTCCCAGCTCGCGAACGCATCCGAAGGAGCCCCAGCCGTGGCCGTACTGTCACCGTCCCGCGAGGCCGCCGGGCCGCCGCCGGAGCCGGCCGAGCCGAAGGGGAAGCCGGCCGAGCACAGGCCCGCCGCGTGGTTCGTCGTCCCGGGCGCGGCGCTGACCCTGCTGGCCGCGCTGCTGCTCGGGTTCGTCGTCAACATCACCGTGCTCGGCCACGTCGAGCACGCCCGCGCCCAGCAGACGGGCTACGACAAGCTGCGCTCCGAACTCGCCCTGGGCACCGCCCCGGTGGGCCGGCTGAACGACAAGGGCAAGCAGGTGGCGATGGGCGCGCCGGTGGCCGTCCTGCACATCAAGACGATCGGTCTGAAGGAGGTCGTCTTCCAGGGCACCACCTCCGGGGTGCTCAGGTCGGGGCCCGGCCACCGCAGGGACACGCCGCTGCCCGGGCAGCCGGGGACCAGCATCATCATGGGCCGGCAGTGGGGGTACGGCAGTCCGTTCCACCACATCGACGAGCTGAAGGCCGGCGACAGCATCACCGTCACCACCGGCCAGGGCGAGCAGCAGTACAAGGTGACGGGGCTGCGCCGCGCGGGCGACCCGACGCCGGGTGTGCCCGGCGCGGGACAGGGCCGGCTGACCCTGATGACCGCGACCGGCGGGCTCTACACGCCGCACGGGCTGCTGCGGGTCGACGCGGAGCTCGTCAGCACCGTCCAGCCGGGTCCGGCGGCCGGCGGCGGACTCACCTCGGCCGAGCAGCCGCTGGCCGGCGACCCGGCCGCGTGGCTGCCGATCATGCTGTGGACGCAGGGGCTGCTGCTCGCCGCCGTCGCCATCACCTGGACCTTCCGCCGCTGGGGGCGCTGGCAGACCTGGATCTGCGCGGTCCCGGTGCTCGCCGCGATCGTGGTCGCCCTGTCGGGCGAGGCCACCCGGCTGCTGCCCAACCTGCTCTGAACCGCGCGTCCTTGAACCGCCCGGCATCCCACGCGTATGACCCGCCCGACTCGCCCGCCCCGCCCGACCGAACCGCCCGATCACCTAAGGAATACGATGTCAGCGACTGATGAGACCGTCGTACTGCCGCCCGTCCCCGGCGACCGGCCGGGCACCGGCACCTCCCGCTCGGCCACCCTGGACGCCCGTGACGTGTCGGCCTGGTTCGGTGACCACAAGGTGCTCGACCGGGTGTCGCTCACCATGCCCGCGCAGCACGTCACCGCGCTGATCGGCCCCTCCGGCTGCGGCAAGTCCACCTTCCTGCGGATCCTGAACCGGATGCACGAGCTGATCGGCAGCGCCGCGCTGGCCGGCCAGGTGCTGCTGGACGGCGAGGACATCTACGACCGGGGGCGGCGGATCACCCACGCCCGGCGGGAGATCGGGATGGTCTTCCAGAAGCCGAACCCATTCCCGGCGATGTCGATCTACGACAACGTACTGGCCGGGCTGAAGATGAACGGCGTCAAGGCCGGCCGCGGCGAGCGGGACGACCTGGTCGAGGAGTGCCTGACCAAGGCCGGTCTGTGGAAGGAGGTACGCGACCGGCTCCGGCAGCCCGGTGGCGCGCTCTCCGGCGGGCAGCAGCAACGCCTGTGCATAGCCCGGTCGTTGGCGGTCCGGCCGCGGGTGCTGCTGATGGACGAGCCGTGCTCGGCGCTCGACCCGACCTCGACCCGGCGCATCGAGCAGACCATCGGCGAGCTGTCGGACGACGTGACCATCGTCATCGTCACCCACAACATGCAGCAGGCCGCCCGCGTCTCGGACTCCTGCGCGTTCTTCCTCGCCGAACAGGGCACGCCCGGCGTCATCGTGGAGCACGGCCCCACCGACGACATGTTCAACCGCCCCCAGGACCAGCGTACTTCGGACTACGTCAACGGCCGCTTCGGCTGAGGGGACGCTCTCCATGCGCGCGACGCGCCCGGTACGACCGCCGGTACGGGCTCCACGGCCGGCGCCTCTCCGTCCGCCGGTTCTCGGCCTGGTGGCCGCGACCGCGCTGCTGGCCGCCGCCTTGACCTCGTGCGCCCAGCCCGCGGCGCACACCGCGCGGCCCGCCGCGGACCGCGCGCCCGCCGCCGTACGGCAGCCGCCGGCGCCCGCGTCGGCCGCGTGGGACTCGGGGGAGGCCAACCGGCCGCGCCCGTACGCGGATCAGACCGCCACCGCGGCCCCGTCCTTCCCGCCCCCGACGGCGGTGAGGCGACCGGCGCGGGCTCCGCGCAAGCCGACTTCCGCCGCGTCGGGGCCGACCAGCGCGCCGCCACCGAAGACGACGCTGCCCAGGGCGACGGCGCCGCCCGCCGTGAAGGCGCCCCGGCCCGCCCCGACTCCCGCCCGAAGCAGCAAGTCCGCGACGGCGAAGCGGAGCGCCGCCCGCCCGCAATACCCGCCGGGGACAACGGTGTTGCGGATCGGCGACTGGTCACGTCCCGTCGTGCGCGGCGACCAGGCCACCATCGACACCTGCAAGGCCGCCGTCCTGTTCGCCGGGCCCGACCCGGCGCTCGCCGACGGCTACGACATGAGCACCTCGGTCATCGTCGGCCACGACTTCTGCGGCTACGACAAGCTCGCCCCGCTGCCGATCGGCACCCAGGTCACCCTGGACACGCCGAAGGGCACGCTGTCCTTCCACGTCTACGCCACCTACATCAACCCGGGCCAGGGCGGCCCGGACAACGGCCTGTACTGGGGCGACCTCACCCTGCAGACCTGCGTGGGCGCCGACACCGGCTTCAGCTACCTGACCCGCGACCGGACGTGAACGGGCGCGTCGACCCGCGCCCCGCGCGGCCCCTCCCGTGCGGCTCTCCCCGTGCGGCGCTACAGGCCCGCCGCCGCGGCCAGGTCCGCCTTCAGGGCGGCCAGCGCGTCGGTGGCCAGCGCGCGGGCCGCCGGCAGGGCGGCGGCGGTCGCGGTCGGGATGACGACCTCCAGGTAGCACTTGAGCTTGGGCTCGGTGCCGCTGGGGCGGACGACGACCCGGGCCGCGTCGATGCCGCGGTCGGGGTCCGCGGCCAGCCGGTAGCGCAGGCCGTCGGTCGGCGGCAGGCCCGCCGAACCCGCCGACAGGTCCTCCGCGCTGATCACCGCGAGCCCGGCCAGCCCGGCCGGCGGGCGCTCGCGCAGCCGGGCCATCGCCCGCGTGATCAGCGACAGGTCGGCCACCCGGACGGACAGCTGGTCGGTGGCGTGCAGGCCGTGGGTGAGGGCGAGTTCGTCCAGCAGGTCCGACAACGTGCGGGACTCCAGGCGCAGTCCGGCGGCGAGTTCGGCGACCAGCAGCGCCGCGGTGATGCCGTCCTTGTCGCGTACGCCGTCCGGGTCGGCGCAGTAGCCGAGCGCCTCCTCGTACCCGTAGCGCAGGCCCGGCACCCGGGAGATCCACTTGAAGCCGGTCAGGGTGTCCTCGTAGCCGAGCCCCGCGCGAGCCGCGATCTTCGACAGCAGCGAGGACGACACGATGCTCGCCGCGAACGTGTCCTGCTCGGGCTCCGCCGCCCCCGTCCGCACCAGGTGCGCGGCCA
The DNA here is from genome assembly GCF_050956065.1 of Streptomyces sp. CA-111067. NCBI lineage: Bacteria > Bacillati > Actinomycetota > Actinomycetes > Kitasatosporales > Streptomycetaceae > Streptomyces > Streptomyces sp. CA-111067. Next base: position 5,791,987 of record NZ_CP192103.1, read on the forward strand.
GCAGCGCGCCCAACTCGTCGCCGCGCAGCATCCGCCAGCCGGCCGGCGCCGCCGGATCGGGTACGGCCACCGCGCAGCGGTCCGCGTCGGGGTCGTTGGCGATCACCACGTCGGGCGCGGCGGACTGCGCCGCCTTGAAGGCCAGGTCCATCGCCCCCGGCTCCTCCGGGTTGGGGAAGGCCAGGGTCGGGAAGTCCGGGTCGGGCTCGGCCTGTTCGGCCACCGGCACCGGCGCGGGGAAGCCGGCCAGGGCGAAGGCCGCGTCCAGGGTGCGCTGGCCCACGCCGTGCATCGCGGTGTACACCACCGACACCTCGCGCGGGCCGCCGGGCGTCAACACCCCTGCGGCGCGCCGCAGATACGCCTCGACCAGCTCGTCGCCGAGCACCTGCCAGCCGGCCTCGGGCCGCGGCACACCGGCCAACGGGCCGACCTCGGCGATGCGTTGCGCGATCAGCGCGTCGTCGGGCGGCACGATCTGCGAGCCGTCGCCGAGGTAGACCTTGTAGCCGTTGTCGCGCGGCGGGTTGTGGCTGGCGGTCACCATCACACCCGCGACCGCGCCGAGATGGCGGATCGCGTACGCCAGTACCGGAGTCGGCAGCGGGCCCGGCAGCAGCGCCGCGCGCAGCCCGGCGCCGGTCATCACCGCCGCGGTGTCCCGGGCGAACTCGTCGGACTGGTGCCGGGCGTCGTAGCCGATCACCACCAGGCCGCCGCCGCGCTCGTCCAGATACGCCGCGAGGCCGGCCGCCGCGCGGATCACCACGGACCGGTTCATCCGCATCGGCCCGGCGCCCATCTCGCCGCGAAGGCCCGCGGTGCCGAACTCCAGCACGCCGGAGAAGCGGTCGGCGAGGCCGGCGAGCGCCGCCTCGTCGCCCTGCTCGGCGGCGCCGGCCAGCGCCTCCAGCTCCGCGCGGGTCCGCGCGTCCGGATCCTCGGCGGCCCAGGTCCGCGCCCGCGCCAGAAGTTCGCCGCTCATGCCCCGCTCCTCACCCGTCAAGCACCGTTCAGTCCGTCCCGCGGCCCTTTCGGCCGGTTCCTTCCGCGACCGGCCCCCGGCCGGTACTACAGCCGGCCCAGCACCTGGCCGAGCAGCGAACCCATCCGGGTCGCCGACTCGCGGCCCGCCTCGAGGACCTCCTCGTGGTTCAGCGGGGCCCCCGTCATGCCCGCGGCCAGGTTGGTGACCAGCGAGATCCCCAGCACCTCCGCGCCGGCCTCGCGGGCCGCGATCGCCTCAAGCGCGGTGGACATGCCGACCAGGTCGCCCCCTATGGCGCGGACCATGCCGATCTCCGCGGGGGTCTCGTAGTGCGGGCCGGGCAGCTGGATGTAGACGCCCTCCTCCAAGGAGGGGTCGATCTCCCGGCACAAGGTGCGCAGCCGCGGCGAGTACAGGTCGGTGAGGTCGACGAAGTTCGGGCCGACGATCGGGGAGGTCGCCGTCAGGTTGATGTGGTCGCTGATCAGCACGGGCTGGCCCGGCCGGAAACCCGGGCGCAGGCCGCCGCAGCCGTTGGTGAGGACGACGGACTTGCAGCCCGCCGCGACCGCGGTGCGCACGCCGTGCACGACGCTCGCGACGCCGTGGCCCTCGTACAGGTGGGTGCGGCCCAGGAAGACGAGGGCGCGGACGCCGCCGATCCGCACCGAACGCAGCCGGCCCGAGTGGCCGGCCACCACGGGGGCGGGGAAACCGGGCAGGTCGGTGATCGGCAGGTCGTGGTCCGCCGAGCCGAGGGCGTCGGCGGCGGGTACCCAGCCCGAGCCCATGACGAGGGCGACGTCGTGGGTGTCGGCGCCGGTCAGCTCGCGCAGCCGGGCGGCTGCGGCGTCGGCCGCGGCGTAGGGGTCGGGGTTTCCGGAAGCGTTCACGCAGATGAGGGTATCCCGTCACGCCCTACGCGCGTAGAAGCCCCCGGCTTCCAGCCCGGAATCCCCCAACGCCCCCGGCTCGCGACCCTCGCCGCGCAGTTCCCCGCGCCCCCTTTTTCGGGCTGCTGCCCGTGCCCAGGCCGCGGGCCCGTGGTGGCTGGTCGCGCAGTTCCCCGCGCCCCTGTTTTGGTTGCTGCCCGTGGCCAGGCTGAGGTGCGCCCCGTCAGGGGCGCGGGGAACTGCGCCACCAGCCCCCACCGGGGCTGTAGATCGGGGACGGCCGCAACCGGGGCGGCGGGGCCGCGTTCACCACGCTGGGGGTTCACCTGCCCCGAGGTGAGCCGGGGCCCGGCTGGCCGGGGGTTAGCAGGGGCGTTTGCGGAGGCTCATCACGTAGTCGTGCGGCGCGCCCGCCGACTCCGCCGCGTCGGCGATCTCGCCGAGGTAGCGCGCGGACGGCAGTCCGCCCTCGTAGTCGTTCAGGACGTAGAGCCACGCCGCCGTGTCCCCGTCCAGCGTGTGGACCCGCACCGTGATCCGCCGGTAGATCCCCAGTGGAACGCCCTCCCACCGGTCCATCGACTCCTCGTCGACCGGCGCCAGATCGTAGAGCCCTACGAACACCTGGCTGTCCGGGTCCTCCACGAGAGTGGCGAGCGCCCCCTCCCAGCCCATCTGCTCGCCGCCGAAGGTGAACCGCCAGCCGTCCAGCCAGCCGGTGCCGCGCAGCGGGGAGTGCGGGGCGCGGCGGGTCATCAGCCGCGCGTCGAGGTTGCTTGCGTAGGCGGCGTAGAGCGACATGGTCACGAGGGTACGGGAGCGGCCCCGGCCCGGCGCCCAAAGCCCTCACCGGGTGCCCCGGCGGCGAGCCGGACCGCAGCCGGCCGCCGGGTTGGACCGCAGCCGGGCGCCGGGCCCGACCGCAGTCGGGCGGTGGCCCGGGACCAGCCCAGCGGCAGCGCCGGAGCAGCCGTGCCCCGCTGCCCCCTCCCCGTGGCGCCGTTCTCTTGGCGCGTGCGGGACAATGGGGTACGTGACAAGGATCGTGATCATCGGTGGCGGACCCGGCGGCTATGAGGCCGCGCTCGTAGCGGCACAGCTCGGCGCGGAGGTGACCGTCGTCGACACCGACGGCCTGGGCGGGGCGTCGGTGCTCACCGACTGCGTACCGTCCAAGACCCTGATCGCCACCGCCGAGGTGATGACGAGCTTCGACTCGTCGTACGACGAGCTGGGCATCATCGTCGCCGACGACACGCCCCCGCTGGAGCGCTCCGCCCGCGTGGTGGGCGTGGACCTGGGCAAGGTCAACCGCCGGGTGAAGCGCCTCGCGCTGGCCCAGTCGCACGACATCGCCGCCTCGGTGACCCGGGCCGGCGCCCGGGTGATGCGCGGCCGCGGCCGTCTGGACGGCTGCCCGACCGCCGACGGCAGCCGCTGCGTGGTGGTCGAGGCCGACGACGGCAGCACCGAGCGGCTGACCGCCGAGGCCGTGCTGATCGCGACCGGCGCGCGCCCGCGCGAGCTGGAGGACGCGCTGCCCGACGGCGAGCGGATCCTGAACTGGACCCAGGTCTACAACCTCGACGAGCTGCCGGAAGAGCTGATCGTGGTCGGCTCGGGCGTGACCGGCGCCGAGTTCGCCGGCGCCTACCAGGCGCTCGGCTCGGCCGTGACGCTGGTCTCGTCCCGCGACCGGGTGCTGCCCGGCGAGGACCCGGACGCCGCCGCCGTCCTGGAGGACGTCTTCCGCCGCCGCGGCATGAACGTGATGTCCCGCTCCCGCGCCCAGTCCGTCAAGCGGATCGGCGACCGCGTCGAGGTCGCGCTCGCCGACGGCCGGGTGATCAGCGGCACGCACTGCCTGATGGCGGTCGGCGCGATCCCCAACACCGGCGACATGGGCCTGGAGGAGGGCGGCGTCAAGCTCACCGACTCCGGCCACATCTGGACCGACAAGGTCTCCCGCACCAGCGCGCCCGGCGTGTACGCGGCCGGCGACGTCACCGGCGTCTTCGCGCTCGCCTCGGTCGCGGCCATGCAGGGCCGGATCGCGATGTACCACTTCCTCGGCGACGCGGTCGCCCCGCTGAACCTCAAGACCGTCTCGTCCAACGTCTTCACCGACCCCGAGATCGCCACCGTCGGCTACACCCAGGCCGACGTGGACGGCGGCCGGATCGACGCCCGGGTGGTGAAGCTGCCGCTGCTGCGCAACCCGCGGGCCAAGATGCAGGGCATCAGGGACGGCTTCGTGAAGCTGATGTGCCGGCCGGGCACCGGGATCGTGGTCGGCGGTGTGGTGGTGGCGCCGCGGGCCAGTGAACTGATCCACCCGATCTCGATCGCGGTGGACAACAACCTGACCGTCGAGCAGATCGCCAACGCCTTCACCGTCTACCCGTCGCTGTCCGGCTCGGTCGCCGAAGTGGCCAGGCAGCTGCACAACCGGAAGGGCGCCAGCCGGGACTGAGCCAGGCGTACCGGTTCCGTAACAGGCAGGTCGCGGACCCTGCGACGGAACGGTGCCGCCCCTATACGGTGTCGATACGGACGCTACGGGGGTGGCACATGGGCACGGAGACGCCCGAACAGCTCAAGCAGCGCGCGAACGACCTGCGGGACTGCGCGCGCACCGCACGAACGGTGGCCGGCTCGCTCGGCCCGTTCCTCGACCAGGCGGTCACGCAGGCGTCACCGGCCATCTGGACCGGCCCGTACGCCACGTCGACCACCGGCATGCTGACCGGCCACAAGTCCACGCTGCACCAGATGGCCTCCGACCTGACCCGGGACGCGGCGCGCTGGGAGACCGAGGCGCACCACCTGGACGACCAGGCCGGCAAGGCGAAGAAGTCCCAGACGGGCGGCGGCTGATGGGCTTCGACGGCTTCGACACGGCCAAGATCCGTTCGCTGGCCGGCGACTTGGACACGCTCAGCCAGAACGCGCCCGCGCTGCACCGCCAGTTGGCCGGTGTGCTGACCCGCGCGCAGGGCCTGCTCGACGGCAAGTCGGCCACCACCAGCCCGCTGCTCCAGCCGCTGGTCGGCGACATCCTCGGCGGCTTCCCGTTCGGCACCTTCCGCTCGCTGCCCGGCAGTCTGAACCACCAGCTCGGCGACGCACAGTCGTCGATGAAGCGGCGCTGCGACCAGCTCGACGGGGTGCAGAAGCTCACCCAGGAGGGCTACCAGGTCGACCCGGCGCTGTACTTCGGCGACGAGAAGCCGCCGGACGAGAAGAAGATCACCGATCTGCTCGGCGCGCTGGCCGCCCTGGACGGCAAGGACTTCGGCAGCAACGGCAACCGCGACGATCTGCGCAAGATCCGCGACCAGTTCGCCGACCTCACCCCGGCCGAACTCGACGCGCTGCTGTCCCGGGTGCCGGCCGCCGACCTCAAGCACCTCAGCGACCTCGACGCCGACGACAACGACGGCAGCGGCTGGAAGTGGTGGGACCACAACGGCCTGCCGGACGGGGAGTTCCGGGACTTCACCAGCTCGCTGGTGAAGAAGGCCGGGCCCTCGCACTGGGCCACCCTGGAGGCCGCCTTCCCCGGCGTGCAGCCGGGCTTCGACACCACCGACGCGTGGATCGACGGCGTCAACCCGCAGTCGGGGCAGGGCGCGCAGGGCATGCACTACGGGATGCCGACCGACCCGCTGTTCAAGACGCCGGGCCAGATCGACGTGGACGGCATCGCGCAGGGGCGGTTCGGCGACTGCTGGTACATCTCCTCGCTGACCGCGACCGCGCACGCGAACCCGAAGTTCATCCAGGACGGCATCAAGCAGAATCCCAACGGCACGGTGGACGTGCGGATCTGGGACAAGGACGGCAACCTGCACTGGGTCACCGTCACCCCCGACCTGCCGATGGACTCCGGCGGCAACCTGCTCAGCGCGCACGGCGGCGGCGAGGTGTGGCCGGCGTACTACGAGAAGGCGTTCGCGCTGATGTACGGCGGCGACGACGGCGGCGCCCCGGACGGCCACGAGAACGACCCGCGCTACGACCGCAAGGAGTCCGGCGACTACGGGGCCGTGGAGTGGGACTTCACCGACAAGGCGCCGCCGTATGTGACCGGCCACGACTCCAAGTCGATCGACAACGACTTCGACAGCGTCAAGAAGTCCTTCCAGGACCACCACCCGGTGATCGTGGCCACCCCGTCCGACGACGACCTGAAGAAGGCCGGCCTGGACCCGGCGTGGGACCAGCACTACGTGACCCGGCACGTGTTCTACGTCAAGGGCTTCGACGCGGACGGCAAGATGATCCTGGGCAACCCGTGGGGCCCGGGCGGCGACATCCACATCACGGCGGACCAGTACAAGAAGTACTTCAACAGCCCGCAGGAGCTCCAGGTGGGCGGATGAGCGGGCGAGCGGACGGGCGCGTGAACAGGCGGCTGAACAGGCAGGTGAGCGGGCGGATGAGGACGACAGGCGCGGTGCGGGCGGCGTACGGGGCCGGCGCGCTCGGCCTGCTGCTGCTGACCGCCGGCTGCGGCAGCGACGGCAAGTCCGCGGACCCGGCGCCGACTTCCAGCGCCGTCACCACCGAGGCCACCACGGCCGCCCCGCCCACCACGCCCGCGCCCACCACCGCCCCGCCCGCGGACCGGGGCCCGACCGCATCGGCGACACCGGGAGAGACCATGCCCCACTGGCCCACCACCTACGACGGCACGCTGCCGCTGCGCTGGCACGTGCCGGACAGCGACACGCACGGCAACAGCGTCGTGGTCAGCGACATCCAGGACGACCCGCCGCGCTGCACGATCAGCGTGACCGTGAACGGCGCCTCGGGCCCCTGGTACAAGAACGTGTCGAAGGGCGCCACGCTGGAGTTCGCCGGCCGCCGCTGGCAGATCACCCGCATCGACGCCGGGAAGATGGACGTCGACACCGGCTCGTCCGACTTCTCGCCGGGCCGGGTGGACCTCAAGGAGTTGGGGGCCGCCTAGCGCGGGCGGTCATATGCGGGCGCGAGGCCGTGCACGGGGCAGCTGGCACGAACGTTCCTTCGGCGTATAGCACTTGACGGTCGGATCCGTTCATGATTTCTGCTAACTGGTGCAAAACGCTGCAATCGGGCGGTCGTTGCCGTTACTGTCGGTTTCGTGTTCGCTGCAGAACGTCGCCAATTGATCCTCGAAATGGTGCGGGCCAACGGAGCGGTCTCTCTCCGTGAACTCGCCCGCGTCGTCCAGACCTCCGAAGTGACCGTACGCAGAGACGTACGCGCCCTGGAGGCAGAAGGACTGCTGGACCGCAGGCACGGCGGTGCCGTCCTGCCGGGCGGCTTCACCCGCGAGTCCGGTTTTCCGCAGAAGTCCCATCTGGCCACCGCCGAGAAGACCGCGATCGCCGACCTCGCCGCCTCCATGGTGGACGAGGGCGAGGCGATCGTCGTCGGGGCCGGCACCACCACCCAGGAGCTGGCCAGGCGGCTGGCCCGGGTGCCCGGCCTGACCGTGGTCACCAACTCGCTGCTCGTCGCGCAGGCGCTCGCGCACGCCAACCGGGTCGAGGTCGTGATGACCGGCGGCACCCTGCGCGGCTCCAACTACGGCCTGGTGGGCAGCGGTGCCGAGCAGTCCCTCCAGGGGCTGCGGGTCTCCCGCGCCTTCCTGTCGGGCGCCGGGCTGACCGCCGAGCGCGGCCTGTCCACGTCCAACATGCTCTCCGCGAGCGTGGACCGGGCGCTGGTGCACTCGGCCGGCGAGGTGGTGGTGCTCGCCGACCACACCAAGCTCGGCATCGACACGATGTTCCAGACCGTGCCCACCGATCTGATCACCCATCTGGTCACCGACGAACCGCCGGCCGGCGACGACCGGGCCGGCACCGAGCTCCAGGCGCTGGCCGACCGCGGGGTGCGGATCGCGGTGGCGCCGTCCATCGGCGCGGACGCCGCGGTCGCCGGGCGTCCGCGGCACGATCCGGCCCTGCCGGGGCCCCGGCGGCCGCAACCCCTGCGGTCGGCCTCGCAACTGGCCGCGGAGCAGGCCCCGACCCCGCGGCTGGCGGACGTCCGGCGCCGCTGAACGCTCAGGCGCCGAGCCCTTCTTTCAGGCGCTGAGCCCTTTCAGGCGCCGAGCGGACTCAGGCGCTGAGCGGACTCACTCAGGCGAAACGGTCCGCCTCGGCGGCCCCGCGCGCGTTCGCCACGTTCGCCGCCGCCATCTCGTCCACCTGGTCGAGGAACGACTTGCGGAAGCCGGCGGGGGAGCCGTCCTCGGTGTGGCGGACCCGCATGCCGTCCACCGTGACGGCCATCAGCCGGTCGTACAGGCCGCGGTCGTCGGTGTTCTTCTCGGCGATCGACACGATCGCGTAGTTCAGCTTCAGCAGGTCGGCGATCTCCACGTCACCGCGGATCGCGCCGGCCTGCTGGGCGCGCCACAGCAGTGAGCCGCCCGCCGTGCGCAGCAGCGACTTGCAGGCCGGCATCCGCGCGTCGGGACCCTCCATGATCGCCGCGGCCAGGCCGCGGTACGCGGTGGAGTGCACGGCGACCGAGCGCAGCCAGCGGGCCAGCGCCTCGGCCGGGTCCCCGCAGTGCAGCAGCTCGCGGGCGCGCTCGGTGATCGCCTCGATCTCCTGCTCGAAGACCGCGTTCATCAGCGCGTACCGGTCGGGGAAGTGGCGGTACAGCGTGCCGATGCCGACCCCGGCGTGCTTGGCGATGTCCTCCAGGGCCACATCGGTGCCGTGCACGATGAAGGCCTGCCTCGCCTCCTGGAGCAACCGGTCGTAGTTGCGCTGAGCGTCCGCCCGCATGCCGTTCACGCCTCCTGAGGTTCTGTCGCCGAAAGCCATTGTAGATCCGGAGGAAGCCTCCGTATAGTATTCGGAGGCGCCCTCCGAATAGCTAGTCTCTCCGCTGGAGGCTTACTCAGCATGTCCTCGCAAGCTGTACGCGACCTTTCCACCACCACCACCACGGGTCGGCCGTCCCCCACCCGCCGACACCCATTCTTCGCCCTTGCCGCCATTGTCGGAACCCAGCTGATGCTGCTGCTCGACGTCACCGTCGTCAACGTGGCGCTGCCCGGTATCGGCAAGCACCTCGGTTTCTCGCCGACCGGCCTGTCCTGGGTGCTCAACGTCTACACCCTCGCCTTCGGCGGCCTGCTGCTGCTCGGCAGCCGGATCGGCGACCTGATCGGCCGCCGCTCCGCGCTGATGTGGGGCGTCGGCGCCTTCACCCTGGCCTCCGTCGCGGGCGGCTTCGCCAACGACTCCACCACGCTGCTGATCGCCCGCGGGCTGCAGGGCGCCGCCGCGGCGCTGGCCGCGCCGAGCACCCTCGCGCTGATAGCGACCTCGTTCAGCGAGGGCAGCGAGCGCAACCGGGCGCTGAGCGTCTTCTCCGCGGTGGCCGGCGCCGGTTCCGCGGTCGGCCTGGTCGTCGGCGGCATGCTCACCGACTTCGGCTCCTGGCGCTGGGTGTTCTTCGTCAACATCCCGGTGGGAGCGGCCATCCTGCTGCTCGCCCCGCGGTACATCCCGGAGACCGAGAAGCACCGCGGCGGCCGGTTCGACATCGCCGGCGCGCTGACCGGCACCATCGGCATGGCCTCGCTGGTCTACGGGTTCATCCGGGTCGCCGAGAGCCACTGGGGCGACTCCCGCGCGCTGACCAGCTTCGCCATCGCCGTACTGCTGCTCGCCTCGTTCCTGGTCAACGAGACCAGGGTGGAGCGCCCGCTGGTGGTGCTGCGGCTGTTCGCCGACCGCAACCGGGCGCTGGCCTACTGCATCATGCTGCTGATCATGGCCGGCATGTTCGGCGTGTTCTACTTCACCACCCAGTACCTCCAGACCTACCTGCACTACAGCCCGTTGCGCACCGGCTTCGCCTTCCTGCCGATGGCAGGACCGCTGTTCGTGGCCGCCCGGATAGCGCCGCGCGCGCTGGCCAGGTTCGGCGCCAGGCGGGTGGCCCCGGTGGGCCTGCTGATCAACCTCATAGGCACGATCTGGATCGCCCAGCTCTCGGCGTCCGACGGCTACACCGCCGGCCTGCTCGGCCCGCTCATCCTGGCCGGTACCGGCATCGGCCTGACGGTGATGCCGCTCAACACGTTCATCCTGTCCGGCGTCGAGCCGAAGGACGCGGGCTCCGCGTCCGGGCTGTTGCAGACCATGCAGCAGGTCGGCGGCAGCCTCGGCCTGTCCGTGCTGGTCACCGTCTTCGGCACGGTGTCGCGGCACGCGCACCACGACGCGTTCATCAAGGGCGCCACCGCCGCCTACACCGCGGCGGCGATATGCGGTGCGCTGTCGCTCGCGCTGGCCCTGGCCCTCAAGACGCGCAAGGCGCCCGTCATCGGCTGAGGAGCCGAAGGCGCCCGGCAGTGCAAGGGCCATCGGTTCGAGCGCTGCCGGGCCGGACGGCGGCGCGGCGCCCGGCGGCGCTACGGCGGCGGCCGGCCGGACATGGTGTCCGGCCGGCCGCCGTCATGATCCCGCGCGGAGCGCGTCAGTCCTTGATCTCGCAGATCACCGCGCCGGAGGTGACCGAGGAGCCGACCTCGGCCTTCAGGCCGACGATCGTGCCCGAGCGGTGGGCGTTCAGCGGCTGCTCCATCTTCATCGCCTCAAGGACGACGATCAGATCGCCCTCGGCGACCTGCTGGCCCTCCTCGACCGAGACCTTCACGATCGTGCCCTGCATCGGCGAGGACAGCGAGTCGCCGGAGGCGGCCTTGGTGGACTTGACCGCGGTGCGCCGCTTCGGCTTCGCGCCGCCCGCGGCAGCGGTACGGGCCAGCGTCATGCCGAGCGAGGCCGGCAGCGACACCTCAAGGCGCTTGCCGCCGACCTCGACCACCACGGTCTCCCGGCCGGGCGCCTCGTCCTCGTCGGTCACCGCGCCGGCGAACGCCGGGATGCTGTTCACGAACTCGGTCTCGATCCACCGGGTGTGGACGGTGAACGGGCCCTTCTTGGGCGCGAACGCCGGGTCGACCACCACCGCGCGGTGGAACGGGATGGCGGTGGCCATGCCCTGCACGTCGAACTCGGCCAGTGCGCGTGCCGCGCGCTGGAGGGCCTGCTCGCGGGTGGCGCCGGTGACGATCAGCTTGGCCAGCAGCGAGTCCCACGCCGGGCCGATCACCGCGCCGGACTCCACCCCGGAGTCCAGCCGCACGCCGGGACCCGAGGGCGGCGCGAAGGTGGTGACGGTGCCGGGCGCCGGCAGGAAGCCGCGGCCCGGGTCCTCGCCGTTGATCCGGAACTCGAAGGAGTGGCCTCGCAGTTCGGGGTCGCCGTAGCCGAGCTCCTCGCCGTCGGCGATCCGGAACATCTCCCGTACCAGGTCGATGCCCGAGACCTCCTCGGTCACCGGGTGCTCCACCTGGAGCCGGGTGTTGACCTCGAGGAAGGAGATCGTGCCGTCCTGGCCGACCAGGAACTCGCAGGTGCCCGCGCCGACATAGCCGGCCTCGCTCAGGATCGCCTTGGAGGCGGTGTAGAGCTGCTTGGTCTGCTCCTCCGTCAGATACGGCGCGGGAGCCTCCTCGACCAGCTTCTGGTGCCGGCGCTGGAGCGAGCAGTCGCGGGTGGAGACCACCACGACGTTGCCGTGGGTGTCGGCCAGGCACTGCGTCTCGACGTGCCGCGGCCGGTCGAGGTAGCGCTCCACGAAGCACTCGCCGCGGCCGAAGGCGGCGACCGCCTCGCGTACCGCGGAGTCGTAGAGCTCGGGCACCTCTTCCAGGGTGCGGGCGACCTTCAGGCCGCGCCCGCCACCGCCGAAGGCGGCCTTGATGGCGATCGGCAGCCCGTGCTGCTCGGCGAAGGCCACCACCTCGTCGGAGCCCGAGACGGGGTCGGGGGTGCCGGCCACCAGCGGGGCGCCGGCGCGCTGTGCGATGTGCCGGGCGGCGACCTTGTCGCCGAGGTCCCTGATGGCCTGCGGCGGCGGGCCGATCCAGATCAGGCCGGCGTCGAGCACGGCTTGGGCGAACTCCGCGTTCTCCGACAGGAAGCCGTAACCGGGGTGGACGGAGTCCGCCCCCGACTCGGCCGCCGCCGACAGCACCTTGCCGAAGTCCAGATAGCTGGTGGCCGGTGTGTCGCCGCCCAGTGCGTACGCCTCGTCGGCCGCGCGGACGTGCAGCGCGTCCCGGTCCGGGTCGGCGTAGATTGCCACGCTGGCGATCCCGGCATCCCGGCAGGCGCGGGCGACGCGTACTGCGATTTCACCGCGGTTGGCGATGAGCACCTTGCGCACGATGGCTCCCTCCTTGAAACAAGCCAAGAGTTTAGGTAATGGCCACACTTGATGCCGAGGCACCCCTGCACGTGAGCTTGCCCACACGGAGGGTGATCCAGGGGGCTGAGAAAACCCTGAACGCCTGCTGGTCCACGGTACGGCCCCGTTCACGCCGGTGTCCCGCTCTACCCCGTGTGGGGTGGATCTCGCTCGAAGTCCGGTCAGAGACCTGACGTTCTTTTGTGGAAACCCCACGAATAGAGCAGGGAAAGTTTGCCACCGCACCTCCCCGGAGGGGTGACCCGGCGCGGAGGTCTGCCGGAAGCTGCCGCAACCCTTGCCCAGGACCGTACCCGTGAGTAGCCTGCGACCGGCAGGCGATGGGCCGGAGGTGACCGGCGGTAAGGGGACGACGTGCGCAGAGGAATAGCCGTGAGTACGGCGGTCGTGCTCGTTCTCGAAGCCCTGGTGATCGCCTTCGTGAACTGGATACTCGGCCTGGCCGTACGGCACCAGAACATGTCGCTCGGCGGCCTCGGCACCGACACGATGGCCGCCGGATCGTGGGTGGCCGGCGGGGTCTTCGCCCTCTTCCTGCTCGGCTGCGCGTTCCTGGTGGCCAGGATCGCCCGGCAGGACCGGATGGCCGGCCGGTTCGGCCGGATCGTCCTCATCGTGTGCGCGGTGGTGCACGGCGTGGTGGGCGCGGCCGTGGTCGGACTCGTCGGCTGGTACGCGTTCGTGGTGATGATGCTGATACTGGCACTGCTGGTGGGCACGTTGCTGCTCTACGCGCCGGAGGACGAGCCGGCGGCGGACGACGGTACGGCCGGTTCGGCCGTGGAGGGCCCGGCGCCGGACGGTGGTCCGGCGGTGGCGTAGCTTCCCCGGGCCCGTGACTCTCCTCAGGCCCGTAGCTCTTCTCGGGCCCGTAGCTCTTCTCAGGCCCGGCGGCCGGCGGCCGTTCAGGCCCAGAGGTCGGTGATGCGGACGCCCAGTTCGGCCAGTTGGCGGCGCAGCAGGGGCAGCGAGAGGCCGATGACGTTGCCGGGGTCGCCGTCCACGCCGTCGATGAACGGGGCCGAGCGCCCGTCGATGCTGAACGCGCCCGCGAGGGACAGCGGTTCGCCGGTGGCCACGTAGGCGGCGATCTCCTCGTCGTCCGGCGTGCCGAACCGCACGGTGGTCGAGGCGGTCTCCGAGACCTGCCGGCCGGTGGCGGTGTCGATCAGGCAGTGCCCGGTGCGCAGCACGCCGGTGCGCCCGCGCATCGCCTTCCAACGGGCCGCGGCCTCCGCCTGGTCGGCGGGCTTGCCCAGCGCCTCGCCGTCGAGTTCGAGCACCGAGTCGCAGCCGATCACCAGCTCGCCGCCCTCAAGCTGTCCGCCGCCGGCCACGGTGCCGGCCTTGGCCTCGGCGAGCACCCTGGCCAGTTCGGCGGGCGTGGGCGCGCTGATGGCGTCCTCGTCCACCCCGCTGACGAGCACGCGCGGGGCGAAGCCGGCCTGTTGGAGCAGGCCGAGCCGGGCGGGGGAGGCGGAGGCGAGCACGAGCACGCGGGAACTGGTCACCGGGACATCGTAGGGACCCGGGGGCGGGGGTGGGAGCGGGGTTCGGGGCCGGGGGTGGGCCGGGCCCTGGGCCGACCGGGCGCCGGGCCGGGGTTGGGCTGGCCCGGAGCCGGGGCCGGCGGTGTGCCGGGCGTGCCCGAAGCCGGCTCGGGCTGACCGGAAGCCGGCGCCGGCCGTGTGCCGGGCGTGCCCGAAGCCGGGCTCGGGCTTACCGGAAGCCGGCGCCGGCGCGGTCGGGGCGTGCGGGGGTCAGCCCTTCCAGCAGGCGATGGCCATGCCGATCGCCGCGGCCAGGGCGATGACCAGCATCGCCCGGCGCAGCATCGCCTGCGCCTGCCGCATCTCCTCGGGGGGCTCGTCCCGTCGATCGCCGTCCGACCACAACATGCGCCCAAGGGTGGCGCCAAGCGGAACCGCGCGCCTGAGTACGCGTACTCAGATGATCAGGCGGGCGGGAGTGAACCGGGCCGGCCCGTGTCGGGGCCGGCCCGGCCGGAGCAGGCGGCGGTCAGGCGGGCCAGCCGGACGTACGCCAGGCGCCGGCGCCCGGGCGCGGGAGGGACGCGGGTACGTTGCGGGCCGGGTCGGACCAGGCGCCCGGTCCTGGCGGGCCGTCAGGGCCCGACTCGGCCGCGGCGGCCCGAGCCTGGACCAGCGCCACGACGGCGGCCAGCTCCTCCGGCGTCGGACTGCCCCGCTCCACCTTGATCACCACGGCCCGGCTCCTCTCGTCCTCTGCTCGTCGGGTGTCCTACAGCGGGATGTTGCCGTGCTTCTTCGGCGGCAGGGTCTCCCGCTTGTTGCGCAACGTGCGCAGTGCCTTGACCAGTGCTGCCCGGGTCTGGGCGGGGGTGATCACCGCGTCCATGTAGCCGCGTTCGGCGGCCACGTACGGGTTCAGCAGGGTGTCCTCGTAGTCGGTGATCAGCTCCGCGCGCATCTCCTCGGCCCGCTCCGGGGTCTCCGCCTCGGCCAGCGTCCGGCGGTGCAGGATGTTGACGGCGCCCTGCGCCCCCATGACGGCGATCTGGGCCGTGGGCCAGGCGAGGTTGAGGTCCGCGCCCAGGTGCTTGGAGCCCATCACGTCGTACGCGCCGCCGTAAGCCTTACGGGTGACGATCGTGATCAGCGGAACTGTGGCCTCGGCGTACGCGTAGATCAATTTGGCACCACGGCGAATGATCCCGTCCCATTCCTGGCTGGTGCCGGGCAGAAATCCGGGAACGTCGACGAAGGTGACCACGGGGATGTTGAAGCTGTCGCAGGTCCGAACGAAGCGCGCCGCCTTCTCCGAGGCGTTGATGTCCAGGCAGCCGGCGAACTGCAGCGGCTGGTTGGCCACCACACCCACCGGCCTGCCCTCGATACGCCCGAACCCGGTGATGATGTTCGGCGCGAACAGCGCCTGCGTCTCCAGGAACTCGGCGTCGTCCAGGACGTGCTCGATGACCTTGTGCATGTCGTAGGGCTGGTTCGCCGAGTCCGGGATCAGGGTGTCCAGTTCCAGGTCCTCGTCGGTGATCGCCAGATCCGCGACGGCGGGGAAGGCGGGCGCCTCCTCCAGGTTGTTGGCCGGCAGGTAGGACAGCAGCGCCTTGACGTACTCGAAGGCGTCCTTCTCGTCACCCGCCAGGTGATGGGCGTTGCCCGAGGTGGAGTTGTGGGTGCGCGCGCCGCCCAGCTCCTCCATGCCGACGTCCTCGCCGGTCACCGTCTTGATGACGTCGGGGCCTGTGATGAACATGTGCGAGGTCTGGTCGACCATCACCACGAAGTCGGTGATCGCGGGGGAGTAGACCGCGCCGCCGGCGCACGGGCCCATGATCAGGCTGATCTGCGGGACCACCCCGGAGGCGTGCACGTTGCGGCGGAAGATCTCGCCGTACAGGCCGAGCGAGGCCACGCCCTCCTGGATCCGGGCGCCGCCGGAGTCGTTGATGCCGATGACCGGGCAGCCGGTCTTCAGCGCGAAGTCCATCACCTTGACGATCTTCTCGCCGTAGACCTCGCCGAGGGCGCCGCCGAAGACGGTGAAGTCCTGCGAGAACACCGCCACCGGGCGGCCCTCGACGGTGCCGTAGCCGGTCACCACCCCGTCGCCGTAGGGGCGGTTGGCCTCCAGGCCGAAGTTGGTCGACCGGTGCCGGGCGAACTCGTCCAGCTCGGTGAACGAGCCCTCGTCAAGCAGCAGTTCGACCCGCTCACGGGCGGTCAGCTTGCCCTTGGCGTGCTGCTTCTCCACCGCGCGCTGGGACCCGGCGTGCGTCGCCTCCTCGATCCGGTGGCGTAGATCCGCGATCTTCCCCGCGGTCGTGTGGATGTCGTACTCCGGCTCCGGCTCGGCCATGGGGGCGGCTCTCCTGCTCTGGACGATCCTTGTTGACTGACGAGTAACGCTGTTTGCGTAGCGTAACGGCCACGCTGGGGGACCGGCAGTGCGGCGTTGGACACACTGCCCGGCACATTCCGGATACGCCCGGGGCGCACCCCCGGACGGGCCCCCGGACGTGCTTCCTGACGGGCCGCCGGAAGAGCCCCCGGAAGGGCCGGCTTCGGCGCGGGCGGCGGGCCGCTCGTAGGGTGGAGGCCATGACGCCAAGCCGCTGGTCCGACCTGGACCGACCGCCGCTCAACGCCGCCGCGCTGCGCAAGGCCATGATCGCCCCGGCCGCCGCGCCGGACGCGCTGTGGACCTCGCTCGACGTCGTACAGAACACCGGCTCCACCAACACCGACCTGGCCGCCCGCGCCGAGGCCGGCGCCGCCGAGGGCGCCGTGCTGGTCGCCGAGGAGCAGAGCGCGGGCCGCGGCAGGCTGGACCGGCGCTGGTCGGCACCGGCCCGCTCCGGGCTGTTCTTCTCGGTGCTGCTGCGGCCGGGTGAACCGTCCCGGGCGGGCACCGCCGGCTCCACCCCCGCCGGCACCGCGTCCTCCGGCACCGCGCCCGCCGGCTCCACCCCCGACGACCCCGCCGCCGTCACCGAGCCCGCCGCGCCGTCCGGGCCCGTCCCCGTCGAGCGCTGGGGCTGGCTGCCGCTGCTCGCCGGGGTGGCCACCGCCACCGCGCTGTCCAGGGCGGCCGGCGTGGACACCGCACTCAAGTGGCCCAACGACCTGCTCCTCACCGTGGACGGCGAGGAGCGCAAGGCCGGCGGCATCCTCGCCGAGCGGGTCGGCGACAGCGCGGTGGTGATCGGCATCGGCCTGAACGTGTCGCTACGCGCCGACGAGCTGCCCGTCCCCACCGCCACCTCGCTGGCCCTGGCCGGCGCCCAGGGCACCGACCGCGACCCGCTGCTGCGGGCCGTGCTGCGTTCGCTCGCCGACTGGTACGCCGCCTGGCGGGCCGCCGACGGCGACCCGGCCGCCTCCCGGCTGCAGCAGACCTACGCGGCCGGCTGCGCCACGCTGGGCCGCCAGGTGCGCGCGGAACTGCCCGGCGGCAAGGACCTGGCCGGCACCGCGGTGGCCGTCGACGGGGCCGGCCGGCTGGTGATCGCTGGCCCCGACGGCGAGCAGCCGGTCGGCGCCGGCGACATCGTCCACCTGCGGCCGTCGAACTGACCGCGACGCGCATGAGCCCAGGCCGGAACGCGTCTGCGAGAGTGAGCCAGGGCACACCTGCCGTATCGTTGAGGGGCTGCGTCGTCTCGATGATCGGAAGGGCTGTGCGCAGGGACTCTTCAGGGGTTGGGCGGTATACGTGAACGACGCGAACCCACCGCCGAACGAGCCGTTCGCAGCGGATCCGGGCGACCCGGGTCCGGAGGGCGTCGATCCCGCGGATACCGGAGAGCACCCGCTCGCCCTCCGCCTCGAACAGCTCATCCTCGGCGCGCCCCGCCGCTACACGCCCTTCCAGGCGGCCCGTACGGCGGGCGTCTCGATGGACCTGGCGGCCCGGTTCTGGCGCGCCATGGGCTTCGCCGACATCGGCCAGGCCAGGGCGCTGACCGAGGCCGACGTGCTGGCGCTGCGCCGGCTGGCCGGCCTGGTCGAGGCGGGCCTGCTCAGCGAGTCGATGGCGATCCAGGTGGCCCGCTCCACCGGGCAGACCACCGCGCGGCTCGCCGACTGGCAGACCGACTCCTTCCTGGAGGGGCTCACCGAGCCGCCCGAGCCCGGGATGACCCGGGCGGAGGTGGCGTACCCGCTGGTCGAGCTGCTGCTGCCGGAGCTCGAGGAGTTCCTGATCTACGTCTGGCGACGGCAGGTGGCGGCGGCCACCAGCCGGGTCGTGCAGTCCGACGACGAGGAGGCCGTGGACCGTCGGCTGGCCGTCGGCTTCGCCGACCTGGTGGGCTTCACCCGGCTCACCCGGCGGCTGGAGGAGGAGGAACTCGGCGAGCTGGTCGAGGCGTTCGAGACCACCGCGGCCGACCAGGTCGCCGCGTACGGCGGCCGGCTGATCAAGACGCTCGGCGACGAGGTGCTGTTCGTCGCCGACGACCCCGGCACCGCCGCGGAGATCGGCATGCGGTTGATCGAGACGATGACCGGCGACGACACGATGCCGGCGCTGCGGGTCGGGATGGCCTTCGGCACGGTCACCACCCGGATGGGCGACGTCTTCGGTACGACGGTGAACCTGGCCTCCCGGCTGACCTCGATAGCGCCCCGGGACGCGGTGCTGGTGGACGGCGACTTCGCGCAGGCGCTCGGCGAGGCCGGCGAGGCGCCGCTGTCGGAGGCGGACGTGGACGCGGGCGACGCGGAGAAGTACCGGTTCGCGCTGCAGCCGATGTGGCGTCGGCCGGTCCGCGGGCTCGGCGTCGTCGAACCCTGGCTGCTGACCCGGCGGCAGCAGTGACAGGATGGCCCGGTTCGCGAGTTCACGGTCGTTAACCGGGAGGGTGGCAGATGGCTGAGCGGGAGCGGCGGTTCGGCGAGTGGGTGGCGGTGCGGCGGCACGGGGAGCGGGTCGCGGAACTCGTCCTCGACCGGCCGGCGGCCATGAACGCGGTCTCGACGGCCATGGCCGTCGCGCTCGCCGAGGCGTGCGCGGCGCTCGCCGCGGACGAGACGGTCAGCGTGACCGTGCTGACCTCCAGCGCGGAGCGGGCCTTCTGCGTGGGGGCTGACCTGAAGGAGCGCAACTCCTTCACGGACGCGGACCTGGCCGCGCAGCGGCCGTTCACCCGGGCGGCGTACCGGGGCGTGCTCGACCTTCCGATGCCCGCGGTCGCCGCGGTGCACGGTTACGCGCTCGGCGGGGGGTTCGAGCTCGCGCTCGCCTGCGACGTGATCGTCGCCGACGAGAGCGCGGTCGTCGGCCTGCCCGAGGTCTCCGTCGGCGTGATCCCCGGCGGCGGCGGCACCCAGACGCTCCCCCGCCGGGTGGGCGCCGCCCGGGCCGCCGAACTGGTCTTCTCCGCCCGCCGCGTCCCGGCCCCCGAGGCCCTGACCCTCGGCCTGATCGACCAGCTCACCCCCGCGGGTGAGGCCCGCGCTACCGCTCTGACGCTGGCTGGGCGTTTCGCCGCGAACTCCCCGATCTCCCTGCGCGCCGCGAAGCAGGCCCTCCGCGCCTCCCCGTCCTTGCCCCTCGGCCCGGCCCTGGACCTCGAAGACGCTTCCTGGCACCGCGCCGCGTTCTCCCCCGACAGGAGGGAGGGCGTCACGGCCTTCAACGAGAAGCGCGCTCCGCGCTGGTAGCCGCTTTTCCCCCCGGTGGGAGCTGGTTGAGACCCGCCCCGTTTGCCGCGGCCCGGCGGTGGCTGGCGGCGCAGTTCCCCGCGCCGCTGGGTGGGGGGTGGTTGCCCTTGCCCGTTTGCCGCGGCCCGGCGGTGGCTGGTCGCGCAGCTCCCCGCGCCCCTATCGGGGCCCGACCTCGCGCCCACGCGGCGGCAGCCGCAGAGCAGGTACAGCCCCGCGCCCCTGACGGGGCCCGCCGAGCCGCTTGCGGTCGAACCGCACCTGCGGCCCGGCGGTGGCTGGTGGCGCAGTTCCCCGCGCCCCTTCGGGGCCCGTTCGGGCGAGCGAATCGCCCTGGCGAGGAGCGCCTCGACACGGGCGCGGGGCTGTTCGTGATTTGCGACTCTGTCGCGTGGGCGCGAGGACGTGCCCCGTCAGGGGCGCGGGGAACTGCGCGACGAGCCACGGCGGACCGTAACTGTTTGCACCGGCCGCAGCCAGCCCCTACCCAGGGGCGCGGGGAACTGCGCCACCAGCCAGCGCGGGCCGCAACTGTTCGCACCGGCCGCAACCCCGGGATCCGTAAAAGACTAGAAGTAGTGGCCCTCCTCCAGATCGGCGATCAGGGTCGTTCCCCCCGGGCGCCAGCCCAACGTCTGGCGGGTCTGGGTGCTTGAGGCCGGGGCGTCGAGGCCGATGTAGGCGCCCAGCCAGCCGAAGTGGGTGAGGGCGGAATCGGCCGGGATGGAAGCCGTCGGGATGGCGAGGTGGTGGGCGATCACCTCGGACACCTCGCGGATCCGTACGCCCTCCTCCGCCACCGCGTGGACCGTCGTGCCCGGCTCCGCCTGCTCCAGCGCCAGGCGGAAGACGCGGGCCGCGTCGAGCTGGTGGACGGCCGGCCAGCGGTTGGCGCCGTCCTCGACGTAACCCGAGACGCCCTTCGCGCGGGCGATCGAGACCAGCTCCGCCATGAAGCCGTGATCGCCCTCCCCGTGCACCGTGGGCGGCAGCCGGACGATCGAGGACCGCACTCCGCGCGAGGCGAGATCGCGCGCCGCGTGCGCCGTGGCCATCCGGGTCTGCGGGCCGGCGGCCCCGCCGCCGAACGCCGGGTCGGGGGCCTGGCCGTCCTGCTCGGTCGCCACCCGCCCCGCGCCGAGCCCGAGCACCCCGGACGCCAGGACGAACGGCCGCCCGGAGCCGGCCAGCGCGTCGCCGAACGCCTCGACCGCGCGGGCGTCGGCCTCCGCGGCGCCCTGGAAGTTCCCGGAGAACGCCAGGTCGTGCTTGAACGCGAGGTGGATCACCCCGTCCGCCGCGTCCGCCGCGCCGCGCAGCCCCTCCAGATCGTCCAGGTCACCGCGCCGCACCTCCGCCCCCGCCTTGCTGAGCGCAGCGGCGGAGGCGTCGGAGCGCGCCAGCCCGACCACCTCGTGCCCCGCCCCGATGAGTTCGGGCACGACGGCGGAGCCGATCCAGCCGGAAGCTCCGGTGACGAATACGCGCATGAGTAAACCTCCAGGTCAGTGAGCGTCCCAGCCCGAAATCCGGGCCCGGACGGTTGATGTCAGTCGCTGTCATCAACCGTAGCACCCTCATGTCAGTCACTGCCATCACGTATGATCCGATGTATGAGCCGATGGGAGCCGAACGCGCGGGGGCGCCTTGAGCAGGCGGCCTTGGAGCTCTACCGCGAGCGCGGATTCGAACAGACCACCGTCGCGGAGATCGCCAAGCGGGCCGGCCTGACCGAGCGGACGTTCTTCCGCTACTTCGCCGACAAGCGCGAAGTGCTGTTCTCCGGCGGGGCCGACCTCCAGGCCCTCGTCGTGGACGCCGTCGCCGGCGCACCGCCGAGCGCCGTCCCGATCGACGCGATCGCCGTCGCCCTGGACGCCGTCGCCGCCCTCTTCCAGGACCGCCGCGAGCACTCGCGGCAGCGCCAGGCCGTCATCGTCGTCAACGCCGAACTGCGCGAGCGCGAGCTGATCAAGCTCGCCTCGCTCACCGCGGCGATGGCCGGCGCGCTGCGCGGGCGCGGCGTCGCCGAGCCGGCCGCGAGCCTGGCCGCCGAGGCCGGCGCCGCCGTCTTCCGGATCGCGTTCGAGCGCTGGCTCACGGACTCCGACCAGCACGACTTCACCGCGCTCATGCGGGAGTCGCTGGCCGAGCTGAAGGCCGTGACGGCGGGCGGTTGACCCGCCGCGGGCCCGGCGGCCCATCGGTCACTGAACGTCACCGGCCGAGTGTGGCCACAAGGGGCCGTTCGGCTCAGCCGAGGGTTGTTATGCGGCGAATATCCCTAACCTGGTGTGATGGGTGAAGGGACGGCCGACCTGCGGCTGCGAGCGGTCGTCGAGCTGGCGCAGGCGCTGGCCACGGCGCAGACACCGCTCGCCGCGGTACGGGCCGGGGCGCGCCGGGCGCGGATCGCGATGGGCGGCTCGTTCGCGGCGATCTCGGCCTGGAAACGGGACACCGGGCAGCTGCGGGTGCTGGTCAACGACGGCGACCTCGCGCCCGGCGAGGAGCCGGAACCGGCCGACGAGTCGTACTCCGTGCACGACTTCCCCGAGATCGCCGAGTTCCTGCACGGCAGCTGGGCCGCCGGCGGCGAGGCGCACGCCTGGGTGGAGACCGCCGACGGTACGGGGGCCTCACCCGGTGGCAGCAGCTGGGGCCGGGCGGCGGCGCTGCGGCGGCGCGGGCGCGGCAGCTGCGTGGTCGCGCCGATCGTGCTGCACGGGCGGGCCTGGGGCGAGCTCTATGTGGCCCGCAGGACGGAGGAGCCGGAGTTCGGGCGGTCGGACGCGGAGTTCGCCACCGTACTGGCCGCCGTGATCGCGGCCGGCCTGGCCCAGACCGAACGCCTCGCCGAGGTGCAGCGGCTGGCGTTCACCGACCCGCTGACCGGTCTCGGCAACCGCCGCGCGGTCGACGTCCGGCTGGACAAGGCGCTGGCCAGGCACCGGGCCGACGAGACGGTGGTCAGCCTGGTGGTCTGCGACCTCAACGGCCTGAAGAAGGTGAACGACCAGCTGGGGCACGCCGTCGGGGACCGGCTGCTGGAACGATTCGGCTCGCTGCTGTCACTGTGCGGCGCGATGCTGCCCGGGAGCCTGGCGGCGCGGCTCGGCGGCGACGAGTTCTGCGTCGTCGCGGTCGGGCAGAGCGCGGACGAGGTGGTCGCGGCGGCGGACGAGCTGTGCAGGAGGTCGGCGACGCTCGAAGTGGGGGAGGGGGTGGCCTGCGGGGTGGCGTCCACCGAGGACCCGATCGGCCCGGTCCGCTCGGCCCGCAGGCTGTTCCGGCTGGCCGACGCGGCCCAGTACCGCGCGAAGGCGCTCCGCGCGGACCACCCCGTGGTCGCCGGCCGCGAGGGCCCCGAGGACCCGGTCCTCCGCCTCGCCGACTCCCCACCCCCGCGCCCGGAGGCCGAACGCCGCCACCTGCGCGGCCACCGCCCGTAGCCCGACCGGCCGGGCCGCCCGCTACTGTCGGCCCCGTCGAACACGCGTCGAGGGGCAGGCGGTTGAAGTGGTGAGCAGGATGCGGATCGGTGCGCTGGTCGGAGTGATGGTGTTACTGGGCGGGTGCGGTGTGATCGGTGGGAGCGGCGGCCACAAAGGGGCGTCGGGCCCGGCGCCCAAACCGTTGGAGGTGATCGACCAGATGCGCCCGGATGTCACGGCCGCGGTGCGGGCGGCGATGCCGGGGCGGGAACTGCTTGAGCCTTCGTACGACCGGGAGAACTGCAAGGCTTCGCGTTGGGCGGACACCGCAAGTTCCGGCAAGATCATCGAGATCGAGATCGCGGGGGCTGATGGCGGCGCCTCGGACCGGCGCTCGGTGGCAGAGATCATCGCGGTGATGGCCAAGACGCTGGAGTCGCGCGGCTGGAAGCTCAACGCGGACCGCTATCCGCCGACCGAGACGACGAAGGAACTGACCAAACCCGACATCCATGGGGTCGTACACCTCGATGGCAGCCGCATCGACCTCGGAAAGGGCAGGAGCTTTCCAACGGTGAACGGCACCATGCTCAGCGACTGCCTGCCCAACCCGAACAAGTGAGCCGCGGACTCATGGCGAGGACGGTCTACGGCCGAATTTGCTGTCCGCGGCGTCCGCGTCCCGGCCCCGCTGACCGCCCTCCGCGTCCAGTTGGTCGGCGATCGTCGCCAACTTGCCTTTCCAGACCTTGAGTTCGCCTCGAACGCGCTCTGCCTGCGGCCCCGACCAGCTCTGGTCCCCGGCCTTGCGGTCCGCGGCGATCTCCGTCGTGGAGTCGAGTAGAGCTCTTGTGTCGGTGGACAGTTGGTGCAGGCGGGTCTTCTCGCCCCGCAGTTTGTCGCCTTGTGCGCCCATCTTCCCCCCGGTCGCTCGTTTGTCTGACTACCATACGTACTCATGGGAATGCTGACAGTCGATCCGGACATGCTCGATTCTCTGGCCGGGTCGTGCGAAGAGAAAGTGAAGAGCGGCATTCCGGATCTCCTGCGCAGGGCACAGGAGTTATCGGCGGCGGACAAGGTAGCCGTTCTCAAGCAATTACGGACATATCTCGTGGACACTGCACGAGATCTGCGGAACAAGGCGCACGGACTGCGCAACCCGCCCACGGATCCGTTCAGTTCGCTGTCCACATTCGGACTGCCCACCGGATTCGACGTCGGTTCCCCTGCCGTCGCCGGGCTGAAGACCGACTTCGCGCAGTTCATGGCCGCGCACAAGGCGGATTCCCCAGCCGCGAGGGCGCAGGCCGTCAAGGACTACTTCGCCACCCTGACTCCGTTGCAGCAGGCCGAGTTGGCCGAGTCGGACCCGAACCTCGTGGGCAATACGGACGGAGTACCCCCTACTGTCCGCTTCGCCGCGAACCGGATCGGGATCCAGCAGGAGTACGCCACCGAACTCGCCTATCTCAAGACGCTCGACCCGGCAGATACCACCTACCAGCGGACCAAGCAGCGGGTCGACACACTGCGGGGCTTCCTCGTCCCGCGCGAGCGGAAGTACCGTGACCCCGACACCAAGAAGATCATCACACGTGAGATCCCACGCCAGTTCCTGGTCTTCGATCCGGCCTTCGGATCGGTCGCCGACCCGAAGGCGACCCCCTTCCAGGACGGCCGGGTCGCCGAGGTCGTCGGCGACCTGGAGACGGCGAAGAACGTAGCCTTCCGGGTCCCGGGCATCAGGAACCGGCTGGACAACTTCGATGGATTCGGCAGCGGCGGCTACAACCTGGCGCAGACTCACGGCAGCGACGGTGCGGAGAGAACCGACACGGCCGTGGTGAGCTGGATGGGCTATGACACCCCGGAAATCGGCGACTCCGTCGACCCGGCCAAAGCCGTGACCGGCGGAAAGGAACTGGCGGACTTCACCGCCGGCATCTCCGTGGACCTCGCACCCGGTGCCAGCTTCGACGTCTTCGCGCACAGCTACGGCACGCTGGTCACCAGCAAGGCACTTCAGGACGGGATGCACCCCGACAACGTGACCTTCATGGGCAGCCCGGGGCTCGGCCCGAACATCAACTCCGTCGCCGACTTCCATCTGAACGGCACGCACTTCTATGCCATGCGCGCGCCGGGCGACCCAGTCTCGTACACGCAAGGGCTCGGCAACGATCCGGCAGACTTCCCCGACATCACGCGACTCGGCACCACGGGGTCCACCGGACACTCCCAGTATTGGAACACGGATACCGATTCGCTCACGAACATGCAGAAGATCCTCTTCGGCGACCCGACGAAAGTCACCCTCACCCACACCTCACTCGATGAAGAGATGACGGGTGCGGCCGAACTCCGCGATCTGGTGGGCTTCCTGGAGAAGCGCGTGCCGCCCGACGTCGTGGCGAAGATGGGCGCCGACCTCGACCCGATCCTTCAGAACGCCCTCGCCAAGCGGACCTCCTTCACCGACGAACTCGGCCCGCTCAACGCGGTGCTCAACAAATACAACATGCTGGACCGTGTCACTCCCAAGGCTCTCCAGGGCGAGTTGGTCAAGCTGTCCGCTCAGCTCGCGTACCGGACCGCCTACAAGAAAGCCATCAGCGAACATCTGTCGCCGGCGCTGTCGCGGCAGTTGGCGGAGGCGGCCATGTTCACCGCTTTCGCGACCGCCGAGGTGGTCACGCTGCCGGTGGTCAAGGCGTTGGAGCTCGATCGCCTCCAGAACAACGTCCGGCAGCTCTTCGATCACGAGAACAAGGACGTGGCCCGGGTCTCGATCGACGGCGTCAAAGCGTGGAACGACGTGAAGTCCGGCGATGTCATGGGGTTCGGGCACGATGCGAAGGACGCGGCGAAGACGGTGGGGGACGCGGGCAGGACCGCTGTCAAGAAGGGCGCCGGTATCGTCAAATCCGCGGGTGATTTCCTGGGATTGTGACCCGCCGTTCACGGGGGCCGGGGCCGTTCCCCGGGTGGGAGCCGTTGAGAGACATCTGGAGGAATCGGCGTGGATGCCGAGAGTGAACGCGTGCTGTTCCTGGCGAAGGTGACGGAGTTCCTCACCGCCGCGCTGCCGGGGGCGACCGTCATGGAGATGCCTTCCGCGGTCGGCGAGGACGCGGTGTCACTGGCCGGGTACGACGAGGCCGACGTCCGTCCGGCACTCGATGTGGTCGCGGCCCTCGACGGGGTGTTGCGCGCGGACGGCTGGGAGACCGTCCGGTCGTCGGACGGCGAGACGGAAGGGCTGAACGTGGCCAAGGAGGGGGTGGGCGGCGGGGTGTTCGGGGTGCGGCTGTCGGTCATCTCGTTCACCGGCATCCCTGGCTACGGCAACCCGGAGCCGGAGCCGGAGCCTGTACCCGATTCCGACGCCGCTCCGGACGGCGACGCCCGGCGCACGCTGTCCGCCGAGATCCGCGCGGCGATCACCTCGGCCATGCCGGGTGCGGTGCTCACCCGTGACGTCTTCGAGGCCGACGGCAGCGTCAGGATCGCCGGGTCGGACCCGGAATCGGGGCGGCCACCGGGTGACGAGGACTGGAACCAGGAACTGCTCGACAAGGCCGGCGACCACTTGGCCGCGCACGACTGGCAGGTGGCGCCCGACATGTGGAACGGCGCGAGCAGCGACCGTACGGCTTGGATCAGCAAGCCCGGTCTGGCGGACGGCCGTCTCGACGCCTCCGGCGGCCTCACGTTCACCGGCCGCGTGACGCCGTCCCGCTAGGTTCACGAGGCTCGGCGGGTCCCGGCGCAGGGGGATGGGGAGGGGAGTGACAGGCGGCGATTCAGTGCTTAGGGTGCGTGAATATGGATATGCACAACGTGGTCATCGGCGCCCACGGCGCCTCCGCCGAGGACGTCCTCGCCGTCGCCCGCGCCGGCGCGCGGGTGGAGTTGTCGGCGGAGGCCGTCGAAGGGGTCGCGGCGGCCCGCGAGGTGATCGACGCGCTCGCGGCAAAGCCCGAGCCGGTCTACGGCGTCTCCACCGGGTTCGGCGCCCTCGCCGTCCGGCACATCAGCCCCGAGCTGCGCGCGCAGCTGCAACGCTCCCTGGTCCGTTCGCACGCCGCCGGCATGGGCCCCGCCGTCGAGCGGGAAGTCGTCCGCGCCCTGATGTTCCTGCGGCTCAAGACGCTCGCCTCCGGGCGGACCGGTGTCCGTCCCGTCGTCGCCGAGACGATGGCCGCGCTGCTGAACGCCGGCATCACCCCCGTCGTCCACGAGTACGGCTCGCTCGGCTGCTCCGGCGACCTCGCCCCGCTCGCGCACTGCGCCCAGGTGCTGATGGGCGAGGGCGAGGCAGCCGGCCCCGACGGCACCGTCAGGCCGGTCGCCGAGCTGCTCGCGGAGCACGGCATCGAGCCCGTCGAACTGCGCGAGAAGGAGGGCCTGGCCCTCATCAACGGCACCGACGGCATGCTCGGCATGCTCGTGATGGCCTGCGCCGACCTCGCGAACCTCTTCACCTCCGCGGACATCACCGCCGCCCTGACCCTGGAGGCCCTGCTCGGCACCGGCAGCGTGCTGGCCCCCGAGCTGCACGCGATCCGCCCGCACCCCGGGCAGGCCGCCAGCGCCGACAACATGCTGCGGATGCTGGCCGGCTCCGGGCTGACCGGCCACCACCAGGACGACGCCCCGCGCGTGCAGGACGCGTACTCGATCCGCTGCGCGCCGCAGGTCGCGGGCGCCGGCCGGGACACCCTCAGCCACGCCCGGCTGGTCGCCGACCGCGAGCTGGCCGCCGCCGTCGACAACCCGGTGGTGCTGGTCAACGGTGACCGCGACGGCGGCCGGGTGGAGTCGAACGGCAACTTCCACGGCGCGCCCGTCGGCTACGTGCTGGACTTCCTGGCCATCGCCGCCGCCGACCTCGGCTCGATCGCCGAGCGCCGCACCGACCGGCTGCTGGACAAGAACCGCTCGCACGGCCTGCCGCCGTTCCTGGCCGACGACCCGGGTGTGGACTCCGGGCTGATGATCGCCCAGTACACCCAGGCCGCCCTGGTCAGCGAGCTCAAGCGGCTCGCGGTGCCGGCCTCGGTCGACTCGATCCCGTCCTCCGCGATGCAGGAGGACCACGTGTCGATGGGCTGGTCGGCGGCGCGCAAGCTGCGGACGGCCGTGGACAACCTGGCCCGGGTCATCGCCGTCGAGATGTACGCGGCCACCCGCGCGCTGGAGATCAGGGCGATCGGCGGCGGGCAGCCGGCCCCGGCGACGGCGGCGGTGCTGGCGGCCGTACGGGAATCGGGCGTACAGGGTGCGGGCCGGGACCGCTTCCTGGCGCCGGACCTGGAGGGCGCGTACCGCTTCGTGCGGTCGGGGGCGCTGGTGCGGGCGGCGCAGACGGTCACGGGGCCGCTGGCGTGATGGCGTAAGCGCGTGTACGGACCGGGCACCGGGCGGCCGGTTGGTACGGGGCCGCAGGCGTAAGGGCCGCACACCTGGCAGCCGGTCGTTACGCCGGGCGCCCGCGGGACCGACCGGTCGAGCGCCCGAAGGTCAGAGCGCCTGCTGCCGCGAGCGGCGTCCCGCGTTGACGACCAGGCCCGCCCCGGCGACCAGGAACGCGGCGCCGCCGATCATGTACGGCTTGGTGTCGACGCCGCCGGTGTCGGCGAGCCCGAGGTGCTGTGACGACGACGCCTGCGCGACGGTGGCGGCGCGGGCCGCGGTCGGCGCGTGCGTGTCGTGGGTGGTGCTGGCCGTCGCGGACGGCACGAAGTACAACGCGGCCAGCACGGCTGCTGCGGCGGCGGCGACATAGGGTCGGGGCGAGGTCAACGGAACTCCCTTGGTTCACCGGCCGGCAGGCGGGGTCCGGGCGGAGGGTGCGGTGACTTGACCGTGGCCTGATGGTAGTGACTTGGTGTGCCTCGTGGGAAGGCGCCGCTCATCCGCTTACTCTCCGTGGCATGAGCACTACTGAGATTCCCCGCGGTGACAGCGGCCCCGACTTCCTG
Organism: Streptomyces sp. CA-111067; assembly: GCF_050956065.1. Classification (NCBI taxonomy): domain Bacteria; kingdom Bacillati; phylum Actinomycetota; class Actinomycetes; order Kitasatosporales; family Streptomycetaceae; genus Streptomyces; species Streptomyces sp. CA-111067. The sequence continues at coordinate 5,820,754 of NZ_CP192103.1, forward strand.
CGGCTCCAGGTCGAGCTGGTCCTTGAGGTGTCCTCGTCCGACGCCCTGCGGGCCGCCGCGCTCGACCGGATCGCCGCCGACCCCGACCTGACCGAGCCCGAGCGGGTGCACGCGCGGGCGGCGGCCGGCGAGGACGAGTCGGAGGCGCTGGCGTACCTGGTGGACCCGGGCACGGCGGTCCAGGCGCTGCCCGGCATCGCCCTCGTCCAGGCGTCCTGGTCCTGCGCGCACACCGAGTACGACCCGGACGCCGAGTCCGACGACTGGTCGCTCGGCGACGACGAGGAGGACGAGGGAGAGGACGAGGGGGACGCGGGGGCCGAAACCGGCGACGAGGGCGGCGACGCCGGGTCCGCGGCCAGAGGCGGGCCGCCGATGGGGCTCTGAGCTGCGGGAACGTCACTCCCGCCGGCGGTCGCGGGCCGCCCGGGACCGTTCGCTCGGATGCGTGTCAAAGCCCACAATTCCGGCAGAAGGGATCCCCTGACGGCCTCGGCCTGTTTCCATGGAACGCGGACGAAGCTCGTGGTGCCCCCATGAGTGACCCCAGCCCCATTGGAGAGATGAGTGACGCCGCCCGACACCGAGAAGACCCCCGCCAAGCGTTCCCCCTTCACCCGCCGCCGCACCCTCACCGCGATCGGCGTGCTGATGGGCGGCACCCTCGCGCTCACCGCCTGCGGTGGCGGCGGCGGTCACGGTGACGACAAGGCGGCCTCCTCCACGGCGTCCCAGAAGCCGTCGAGCACCTCCTCCTCCGACTCCGCCGGCTCCTCCGACAGCCCGTCGCCCGAGACGAGCAAGGCGGCCCAGTCGAAGTCGGACGCCGACGCGGCCAAGCAGGCCTCCGACGCGAAGATCACCATCACGCCGAAGTCCGGCAGCACCGGCGCGAGCATCCACAACAACACCAAGGTGACGGTCGCGGGCGGCACCCTGACCTCGGTCACCATGACCGCCAAGGCCACCGGCAAGGCGGTCGCCGGCACCATATCCGCCGACCGCACGAGCTGGCGCCCGGACGCTGCCCTGGCCCGCGGCACGCAGTACGCCGTCACCGCGACCGCCACCGACAGCAAGGCCCGCTCGGCCACCGCGCAGTCGACGTTCGCGACCGTCTCCACGGCCGACAGCTTCATCGGCTACTTCACGCCGGAGGACGGCTCGACGGTCGGCGTCGGCATGCCGGTCTCGATCAACTTCGACAAGTCGATCGTCAACAAGGCGGCCGTGCAGCGCGCGATCACCGTGCAGTCCAGCAGCGGCCAGCAGGTCGTCGGCCACTGGTTCAGCTCCACCCGGCTCGACCTGCGCCCGCAGACCTACTGGAAGGCCGGCTCGCACGTCTCGCTGACCCTGAAGCTGGACGGCGTCCGCGGCGCCAGCGGCGTCTACGGCGTGCAGGACAAGACGGTGAACTTCGACGTCGGACGCTCGCAGGTCTCCACGGTGGACACCAAGACCCACGAGATGACCGTCACCCGCGACGGCAAGGTCATCAAGACCATCCCGATCTCGGCCGGCGGCCAGGACCACACCACGTACAACGGCCAGATGGTCATCGAGGAGAAGCTCCAGACCACCCGCATGAACGGGGCGACGGTCGGCTTCACTGACGACGACGGCAAGGGCGAGTACGACATCCCCGACGTCCCGCACGCGATGCGCCTGAGCAACTCCGGCACGTTCATCCACGGCAACTACTGGGGCGACAAGTCGATCTTCGGCAGCGTCAACACGAGCCACGGTTGCATCGGCCTGAGCGACACCAAGGGCGGCAAGGACGCCACGACGCCGGCGGCGTGGTTCTACGCGAACTCGATGCTCGGCGATGTGGTGACGGTCGTGAATTCCCCGGACAAGACGATCCAGCCCGACAACGGTCTGAACGGTTGGAACATGTCCTGGTCCCAGTGGGTGTCGGGCTCCGCCCTGTAGCCCGCGGCCGGGCTGACGAACCCGGGTCGCCCGCGCCCCTGGTGACGCCGGGGGCTCAGCGGGCGATCCATTGGGTGGGGTCGTCGAGGACCGCGCGGACCGCGGTGTAGGCGGCGCCGCGCAGGACGCCGTCGCGGCCCAGGCGGGACGTGACCAGGTCCTCGGGGCGCCACTGGCGGTCGGTGACGCGGGCGGCCAGCTCCTTGCGGACCCCGGGGAGCAGCCAGGGCGCCAGATCGGCGAGCGGGCCGCCGACCACCACCGCCTGCGGGTCGAGCAGGTTCACCGCCCCGCTCAGCGCGATACCGAGCGCCGCCCCCGCCTCCTCCAGCGCGCGCAGCGCCGCCTCGTCGCCCGCCTCCGCCGCCGTGCGCAGCGCGGGCCCCGCCGTCACCCCTGCCGCCCGCAGCAGCGCCTCCTCACCCGCGTACGTCTCCAGGCACCCGTGCGCGCCGCACGAGCACAGCGGCCCGTCCGGCCTTACCGGCACATGGCCCAGCTCGCCGGCGAACCCCCGCGCGCCCCGGAAGAGCCGGCCCTCCACGACCAGGGCGGCGCCGATGCCGATCTCCGCGGACACGTGCACGAAGTCCGCGAGCTTCCCGTGCCCGCTCTCGTGGCCGCCGAGCCACAGCTCGGCCAGCGCGCCGAGGTTCGCCTCGTTCTCCACGACCGTCTCGCGGCCGAGCGCCTCGGCGACGTTCACGTCCTCCCACCCGAGGTTCGGCGCCCGCAGCACGGTGCCCCGGTCGCGGCCGACCAGGCCCGGCACGGCCACCGTCGTCCCCACCGGGCGCAGATCCGCCGCGCGGGCCTCCTTGGCCACCAGCTCGGTCAGCTCCGCCAGCTCGGCCAGCACCTGCGGGGCCGGGCGGCCCCGGTTCGCCGCGGGGGACTCGGCGCGGCAGCGGACCGCTCCGCGGAGGTCCACCACGCAGGCGGCGAGGTGATCCACGCTGATCTCGGCGCCGATGCCCGCCGGTCCGGTCTCGCTCAGCGCGAGCGCGGTACCGGGGCGGCCCACCGTGCCGGGGCGCTGCGCGCCGCGCTCCTCGATCAGGCCGGCGGCGAGCAGCTCGTCCACGAGCGTGGAGACGGTCGCCCTGGTCAGCCCGACCTCGGCGGCGACAGCCGCCCGGGTCACCTTCTCGCCCGCGGCGAGGGCGCGCATGACCAGGGACATGTTGTGGCGGCGCAGGCCGGCTTGGGCGCCGGGGCGTTTGCTGGTCATCGGGCCTCCTCGGGGTCTTGGATTTTCCCACTTGGCGGCGCGGCCGGTCGTTAGCGGGTTGGGGTGAGCGGATCAGTCGACGATTTCGCTTTGGTTTCACCGGGTGGGCTTTCCGCCCGGTGGGCGGTGCTGGTCGTTTCCGGGTGCGGCCCGGTTGCCTGCCGGTGTTTCCCACCCGCACCACCCGTGCGAGTGCGTCCTTAGGTGCACGTTTTCTGGTGGGTGGGGGTCGGTGCCGGCCCGGGGCACCTCCTCGGGCTGATCACGGAACCGGGGTAGATCGTGAAGCCCCATGTTGTTCACAGCCCTGCGGGGGCACCCCGGACCGTCCCCTCCCAGGCCGGACGGCGGCTTGAGGCCGCTGGGGGGTGATCGGTGGGTGGCTGGGGTTCGTTGTCGGGTGCTGGTTACTGATGGAGCATCGGGGGCCCGGGTGGGTGGGGGCCGGGGTTTGTTTGCGGCTCACTGCTATTGAGGGAAGCATCGGGCCTCCGGCTGGGTTTGTGGCGCGGGTTTGTTGGCAGCTTGTGGCCGAACGAGAATCGGCCGTCGGCGCCGGATGAGATCGGGCAGGGGGTGGCGGGGGCGCAATGCTCCCTCGGTGACCTCCAGCCGACGACGATCGCGTACCCCCACCGATCACCCCCAGCGGCCTCAAGCCGCCGACGGACCCGGGAGGGGACGGGCCGGGGTGCCCCCGCAGGATTTCCGACAGACCGGCCCGCACCCGACGACGAAACCCGCGCGGAGGAAATCCGAGGAGGTGCCACGGACCGGCACCGACCCCACCCACCAGAAAACGTGCACCCAAGGACGAATCTGCACGGGTGGTGCGGGTGGGGAAAACGGCAGGCACGGCGCCCAGCCGGGGAAACGACCCGCACCACCCACCGGGGCGGAAACCCGGAGGCCCCGGCGCCGAGCCGGAAAAGACCCGCCACCTCCCCCACCCACCGAGCCGAAGGCCGCGAAGGCCCCGGCGCCGAGCCGGAAAGGACCCGCCACCCCCCACCCGCCCTGGCGAAGGCCCCGGCGCCGAGCCGGGAAGGAACCGCGCGGCCCCCACCGGGGCGCGACCTTCAACCGCCGGAAACCAACGAAAGCGCTGCCCCCAACCGCTCCAACACCCCCCCATCCCGCTCCAAAGCAGAATGCACGGGCCCCGCCGCCGCCCCCCACCGCCGCGCAATGGCGGTCGCACTCTCCCCGGGGGACAGAAGCGCCGCCGCCTGGGCCGCCGCGCCGAGCGCGACGAGCTCCTCGGCCTCGGGCACCTGCACCGGGCGGCCGGAGAGCCGGCGGACGGTCTGGAGCCAGGCCGCGCCCCGCGCCCCGCCGCCGATCAGAAGCAGCGGCTCGTCGGAAGAAGCGGGGGCGCCCGGGCCGTCCACCGCCAGCACCTCGTCGAGCGCGCCCAGAAGCGCGAACACCGCCCCGTCGTAAGCCCCCTGAAGCACCTGACCGGCGGTCGTCTCGTGCCGCAGCCCCGTCAGCAGGCCGGACGCGTACGGCAGGTTCGGCGTCCGTTCGCCGTCCAGGAACGGCAGCAGGGCCAGCGAGCCGCCGGGCTCGACGGCCTCGCGGTCGAGTCGCAGCAGCGCGGCGATCTTGTCGACCGCGAGCGTGCAGTTGAGCGTGCAGGCGAGCGGCAGCCAGTCGCCGTCGGCCGCGGCGAAGCCGGCCACCGTGCCGGAGGGGTCGGTCGGGCGCTGCCGGGCGACGGTGTAGACCGTGCCGGACGTGCCGAGGCTGAGCACCGCCTGCCCGGGGGTGAGGCCGAGGCCGAGTGCGGCGGCGGCGTTGTCGCCGGTGCCGCTGCCGACGAGCGCGCCGGTGCGCAGCGCGGGGACGCCGGCCCGTACCTGGCCGGCCGCTTCGCCGGGGCCGAGCACCGCGGGGAGCTGCGCGGGGTCGAGGCCGATCTCGTCAAGGAGCGCGGTGTCGTACCCGCCGGTCTCGGAGGACCACCAGCCGGTGCCGGACGCGTCGCCGCGGTCGGTGACGGCCGCGCCGGAGAGCCGTTCGGTGAGGAAGTCGTGCGGCAGCCGGACGGCCTTTGCGTCGTCGGCCGCCTTCGGCTCGTTCTCGCGCAGCCACTGCCACTTGGCGACGGTGAAGCTCGCGCCCGGCACCGAGCCGAACCGGCCGGCCCAGTGCTCGGCCCCGTAGCGCTCGACGAGCGCGGCGGCCTGCGGCGCGGACCGAACGTCGTTCCACAGCAGGGCGCGCCGCAGCGGGCGGCCGGCGGCGTCGAGGACGACGAGGCCGTGCTGCTGGCCGCCGACCGAGATCGCCGCGGCCCGGCCGGCGTACTCGCCGAGCTGTCCGAGCGCGGTCAGCAGCGCGTTCCACCACACCTCGGGGTCGGTCTCGCGGCCGGCGCCGGTGCTGACGGTGTGCGGCGCCTGGCCGCGGGCCAGCACCTTGCCGCTGGCGACGTCCACGGCCAGCACCTTCGTGGACTGCGTGGAGCTGTCCACGCCGAGGACGACCTGCCCCTGCGAACCTTGTGACCCCATGTGATTCCCGTCCCTTTGCCTAACCCTTGGCCGACGCCACTTCCCATCATCGGTCTCGCATACTAATTTGTTCAACAGTCTGACGAATAGGAGCAGCCCCGCATGACTTCCGAGACGAACCTCACCCCGGTCCCCGAGGACAAGTTCACCTTCGGCCTGTGGACGGTCGGCTGGCAGGGCCGCGACCCGTTCGGCGACGCCACCCGGGCGCCCCTGGACCCGGTCGAGTCCGTCACCCGGCTCGCCGAGCTCGGCGCGTACGGCGTCACCTTCCACGACGACGACCTGATCCCGTTCGGCTCGAACGACGCCGAGCGCGACGGGCACATCAAGCGGTTCAGGCAGGCGCTGGACGCCACCGGCCTGAAGGTGCCGATGGCCACCACCAACCTGTTCACCCACCCGGTGTTCAAGGACGGCGGCTTCACCTCCAACGACCGCGACGTGCGGCGCTACGCGCTGCGCAAGGTGATCCGCAACATCGACCTCGCCGTCGAGCTGGGCGCCGAGACCTACGTCGCCTGGGGCGGCCGGGAGGGCGCGGAGTCGGGCGGTGCCAAGGACATCCGGCTCGCGCTCGACCGGATGAAGGAGGCGTTCGACCTCCTCGGCGAGTACGTCACCCAGCAGGGCTACAACCTGCGGTTCGCGGTGGAGCCCAAGCCGAACGAGCCGCGCGGCGACATCCTGCTGCCCACCGTCGGGCACGCGCTCGCCTTCATCAACTCCCTGGAGCGGCCCGACATCGTCGGCGTCAACCCGGAGGTCGGCCACGAGCAGATGGCCGGGCTGAACTTCCCGCACGGCATCGCCCAGGCGATGTGGCACGGCAAGCTCTTCCACCTCGACCTCAACGGCCAGACCGGCATCAAGTACGACCAGGACCTGCGCTTCGGCGCCGGCGACCTGCGCTCGGCCTTCTGGCTGGTGGACCTGCTGGAGCGGGGCGGTTACGAGGGCCCGCGGCACTTCGACTTCAAGCCGCCGCGGACCGAGGACTACGACGGCGTGTGGGCGTCGGCGGCCGGCTGCATGCGCAACTACCTGATCCTCAAGGAGCGCGCCGCCGCCTTCCGCGCCGACCCGGCCGTCCAGGACGCACTGCGCGCCTCCCGCCTGGACGAGCTGGCGCAGCCGACGCTCGCCGAGGGCGAGGGCCTGGCCGGACTGCTCGCCGACCGCAGCGCCTACGAGGACTTCGACGTGGAGGCCGCCGCCGCCCGCGGCATGGCCTTCGAGCACCTGGACCAGCTCGCCATGGACCACCTGCTCGCCGCCCGCTGAACCGCCTCCGCGGGACCCCGTTCCGGCCGTGATCGCGGTCCGGAACGGGGTACGGAGACCGGTATGACGAACCCCCCGGCTCCGCCGCCGCTGACCCTGACCGCCACCGTCCTGGGCGCCCCCGACGCCCAGGAGCTGGCGGCCTTCTACGTCCGCCTGCTCGGCTGGGACCTGGTGGCCGACGAGCCCGGCTGGTGCAAGGTCAACCCGCCCGCCGGCGGCCCCGGCCTGTCCTTCCAGACCGAGCCCGACCACACCCCGCCCGTCTGGCCCGCCGCCCCCGGCACCCAGCAGATGCAGCTCCACCTGGACATCGAGACCACCGACCTCCCCGCCGCCGTGGCCCACGCGACCGCGGCGGGCGCCACCCCCGCCACGTTCCAGCCCCAACCCGACGTCCACGTGATGCTCGACCCGGCCGGCCACCCCTTCTGCCTGTGGATCCGCACCTGACCGCGGTGTGGGGATCAGGTGGTGAGGCGGGGGCCGAGGATGGGGAGGAGGCGGTCTTTGAGGAGGCGGTGGGCCGGGTCGGAGGAGCGCCAGAGGAGTTTGTGGCGGGTGCCGTCGGTCATCAGGACGGTGAGGCCGGAGGTGGTGAGGCCGCGGTGGAGGCGGGCCGTGGCGATGCGGTCGAACGGGATGATCTTGTTGGTGCGGTGGGCGGCCAGGACGGCGGCCGGGTCGTAGGCCACGCTGTGGCCGGACTTGCGGGCCGAGGTGCCCGAGACGTAGGAGTTCGCGACCGTGTCGAGCAGGCCGCTGCGGGTGCGCAGCAGGCAGTTCGGCATCACCCACAGGTTGCCGTGGATCCAGTCGAGCCACCCCGTGGTGCAGGTGCGGGCCACCAGCTGGCCGTGCTGGAGCCGCATCCGGGAGGCCCGGCCCACCGCGCGTTCCAGCAGTGCGCCCCACTCGCCGGGGGTGCGGACCCGGCGGCGTTCCCACACGCTGTCGGTCTCCGACATGAAGCCGACGTGGACGCGCCCGTTCGCCTCAAGCTCCAGCATCAGCGTGACGCCCCAGCCGGGCCCCGACACCTCGACGGCGACGCTGTCCTTGTCGGACGGCTCCCGTTCCTCCGGGTCGTCGGGGTCGGCGGACTCCTGGTGGCCGCGCAGGACGGGGGAAGCGGACAGCCCGTCGGCCACCCACTGCTTGCGGTGCTCGTCCAGTTGCGCCGCGGCCGCTTCCAGGTCCATTGGTGATCCCACTACGCCGATCATGACGGATGGCGGCGGTCGGCGCGTCACCCCGTCGGGGAACGGTTCCCTTCTCCTTCCACCACATCAGGAGACGGGCCGCGGGTGGTATCGGTTGAGTCGGATGGCCCCGTGTTGAATTTACCCCTCGGCGTGGTGGGTCGTGCGGTCGTTGCCCGAGCCCGGGGGTGGTGACGGGAGCGCGGGGGCGCCGCGGGCGGGCGAGTGCGCCGGTCAGGGCCGGCGGCGGACGGCTCCGGGGACCGCTCCAGGGACGGCTCCGGGGACGGCTCAAGCGGCGGCGGGCCGGGGATGACCGCCAGCGCGAGGGCCAGCAGGGCGCTGCCCACGATCGCGTCCAGCCAGTAGTGGTTGGCGGTGCCGACCACCACCGCCAGCACGACCAGCGGGTACAGCAGCCACAGCCGGCGCCATCTGCTGCGGGAGGACGCCATCAGGCCGACCGCGATCGCCAGCGCCCATCCGACGTGCAGCGACGGCATCGCGGCGAACTGGTTCGCCATCGAGTGGCCGTCCGGCTTGTCCTGGTAGACCGCCGGGCCGTACACCCGGGCGGTGTCGATCATGCCGCTGCCGGCCAGCATCCGCGGCGGCGCCAGCGGGTAGAAGAGGTGGCCGAGCAGCGCCAGCATGGTCTGGATGACGATCGCCCGCCGGATCCACAGGTAGTGCGCGCGGTGCCGCAGGAACATCCAGCCGAGGAACAGCAGCATCGCGGGGAAGTGCACGGTGGCGTAGAGGTAGTTGGCGGTGTGGATCACCGGTTCCCAGTGCACCATGAGCCGTTGCAGCGAGCGCTCGCTCGGCAGGTGCGCCCAGCGCTCGAACGACCAGACCTGGTGGCCGTGGTGGAAGGCCGGGCCGGTGTGGCCGTTGGCGACCTTGCGGCCGTACTTGTAGATCGCGTAGACCGCGACGAGCAGCGCGAGTTCGGGTACCGGCCGCGGCAGCCGGTCGGGCAGCGGGAGCCTCGGCACGCCGGCCCGCGGGCGGGGCCGCCACCGTACGCCCGCCGCCGAATGCGTGAACTCGCCCGGCGCCATGACCGTCCACCTCTCAGCCGGCGCGCGTACGCGCCTCCTCACGGACCGTATGGACCGCCTGCCCCTTCTCCATGCCGCCACCCCGTCGCTTCCCGGCCACCTTCCCGACATCTTGTGGCGGAGCCCGCCGCGTTGCATTGGCCGGGCGATCCGGGCAAGCCGGTAGGGGAGGGGAGCGCGGAACGCCCACCGCTCGGGGGTCCCGCGCACCCCCGGCCGGCGCGGCCGGGCGTCTGACCCGGCCCGCGCGACCGGGCCTCGGGCCCGGCCCGGACACGATCCAGAGCGAGCGGAAGAAAGAGGAGAGCCGTATGACGAGCGAGCCCGACCCGACCGGATCCGACCCGACCGGGTCCCGCCTGACCGCCGAGTCCGACCGGCCCACGTCCGTACGTGTCGAGCCCGTACGGGGCGGCGACCGGCTGCCGCTGCCGACGCCGCAGTCCGGCGGCACCGACATCGAACTGCGCGGCGCCGGGCTGCCGGGGGAGCGGGGCCGTACGTCGATCGCCACCGTCGTGGTGGAGAAGATCGCCGGCACCGCCGCCCGCGAGGTCCCCGGCGTGCACGACTTCGGCGGCAGCCTGGCCCGCAGCCTCGGCGCCGTACGGGAGCGGGTCCCGGGCAGCCGGCCCAGCGTCACCCGCGGGCTGAAGGTCGAGGTCGGCGAGAAGCAGACCGCGGTCGACGTGGAGCTGGTGGTCGAGTACGGCGTCGAGATCAGGGACGTGGCCGCCGACGTACGGCAGAACGTGATCGCGGCGGTGGAGCGGATGACCGGCCTTGAGGTGGTGGAGGTCAACGTCTCGGTGGTGGACGTCAAACTGCCCGATGACGAGGATGAGGACGGCCGGCCGTCGGGGGACCGGGTGCGGTGAGGCGCGGCGGCGGCAGCCGGGGGCCGGGGCGTGCGGACGGCCGGGGGCGGGGCGGTGCCGGCGGCCGGGCGCCGGCGCGGCGCGGGCGTGACGCACGTGTGGCACCGGCCGGCCGGGGCGCGCGGACGGCCGGGGCCCCGGCGGCGCCTTGCGGTGGGAGGCGGCACCGGCGTCATACGGTGAACCCGACACCTCGGCCGGGCCCGCGGGCGATCGCGGCCAGGCCGGCGCCCCGCGCGGGCACGGGACCGCCGCCCCGTACCCGGCGGGAGGCCGCGACGTGGGAAGGAGCCGTTTCGTGCCGCGCATCCCCGATCACCGCGAGATCGCCGCGACCGCGGCCCGCGCGGCCACTTCGGTGCCCGGCGTCGCCGCGCTGACCTCCCGCCCGGCCGACCGGCTCCGGCCGCCCGCCGCGCCCGGGGTGCGGATCCAGTCGCGGGACGCCGCCACCCGCACCGACCTGGAGATCTCGCTCGCCGTCCGGATGGGCCATCCCGCGACGGCGGTCGCCCGGCAGGTCCGCGTCGCGGTGATCGAGTCGCTGCACGCCGACCACCCGAGGGTGTGGGCCACCGACGTCACCGTCTCCGTCACGGTGACGGCCATCGTCTGACCGTCCAGCCCTCGAACGGGGCCGCGTTCGCAGGTACGTTCTGGGCATGACGATGGGGGAACTGCTCGGCAGCGGCCGCACGGCGGACGTGTTCGCGCTCGACGGGGAGACCGGCGGGGAGTGGGTGCTGCGGCGCTACCGGGACGGCTGGGACGCCGCCGGGGAGGCCGTCGTGATGGGGTACGTGGCCGGCCACGGCTACCCGGTGCCGGAGGTGCGGATCGCGAAGACGGCGCCGTCGGACCTGGTGCTGCGGCGGCTGCACGGGCCCTCGATGCTGGGCGCGCTGCTCGACGGGGGAGTCACGGCCGCTGAGGGCGGCGCCGCGCTCGCCGGGCTGCTGCACGCGCTGCACGCGATTCCGGCACGGGTCTCGGGCGACCCGGAGCACCGGGTGCTGCACCTCGACCTGCACCCGGACAACGTGATGCTCACGGCGGACGGACCGATGGTGATCGACTGGCGGAACGCGGAGGAGGGGCCGCCCGGGCTCGACTGGGCGATGTCGGCGGTGATCCTGGGGCAGGTGGCGGTGGGCGGGGACGAGTTGGCGGCCCCGGCCACGGAATGCCTCGCGGCGCTCCTCGCGCACCGGGACCCCGGAGTCGACCTGGGCTCCGCCCAGACCGGGCCGCTTGCCGAGGCGGCGGCTCGGCGGGCGGTGAACCCGACGATGAGCCCGGCGGAGGTGGCCGCGTTGTCGGGCGCGGTCGCCCTGATCCTCGAACTCCTCGCTTCGAGCGCCGAACCCTGACCCGGCCCCTCGCCGTGGGAGCTTCCCCCGTCCCCCGGCTGCTGCGCCGTCGTCGCTTGTCGCGCAGTTCCCCGCGCCCCTAAGGGCGCCCGGGGGCCCGCAGGGCCCTCTAGGGGCGCGGGGAACTGCGCCACCAGCCAGTGCGGGCCCGCACACGCCAACGGTGGTTGCCCTTACGGCGGGTGGCGCCGGGGGAGCGGGGTTGTCTCGGGTGCGGGCCGCAGGCCGCTACGCTCGGCGGCATGAGCGATCAGCACCACGGGCGCCACAGCGGCCCGCACCAGCACTTCGAGACCCGGGCGATCCACGCCGGGCAGGCCGCGGACGCGCAGACCGGCGCCGTTGTCACGCCGATCTACCAGGTGTCCACGTACAAGCAGGACGGCGTCGGCGGCCTCCGCGGCGGCTACGAGTACAGCCGGTCCGCCAACCCGACCCGCACCGCGCTGGAGGAGAACCTCGCCGCGCTCGAAGGCGGCAGCAGGGGCCTGGCGTTCGCGTCCGGACTCGCCGCCGAGGACTGCCTGCTGCGTACGGCGCTGGCGCCCGGCGACCACGTGGTGATCCCCGACGACGCCTACGGCGGCACCTTCCGGCTGTTCGCGAAGGTCGTCGAGCGCTGGGGCGTCCGCTGGTCGGTCGCCGACACCTCCGACGTGCAGGCGGTACGGGACGCGATCCGGCCGGAGACCAAGCTGATCTGGGTGGAGACCCCGTCCAATCCGCTGCTCGGCATCACCGACATCGCCGCGCTCTCCGGGGTCGCCCGGCAGGCCGGGGTGCGGCTCGTGGTGGACAACACGTTCGCCAGCCCCTACCTCCAGCAGCCGCTGGCGCTCGGCGCGGACGTCGTCGTGCACTCCACGACCAAGTACATGGGCGGCCACTCCGACGTCGTCGGCGGCGCGCTGATCACCTCGGACGCGGCGCTCGGCGAGGAACTGGCGTACCACCAGAACGCGATGGGCGCGGTCGCCGGGCCGTTCGACGCGTGGCTGGTGATGCGCGGCATCAAGACGCTCGCGGTGCGGATGGACCGGCACAGCGCGAACGCCGCGCGGGTCGCCGAACTCCTGGTCGCGCACCCGAAGGTGACCCGGGTGTACTACCCGGGGCTGCCCGAGCACCCGGGCCACGAGGTGGCCGCCAAGCAGATGCGGGCGTTCGGCGGGATGGTGTCCTTCCAGGTCGCCGGCGGCGAGGACGCGGCGGTCGCGGTGTGCGACGCGGCCCGGCTGTTCACGCTCGGGGAGTCGCTCGGCGGCGTCGAGTCGCTGATCGAGCACCCGGGGCGGATGACGCACGCTTCGGTGGCCGGTTCCGCGCTGGAGGTCCCGGCGGACCTGGTGCGGTTGTCGGTCGGGATCGAGGCGGTCGACGACCTGCTGGAGGATCTGACGCAGGCGCTCGGCTGACGCGGCGGATCGGTGCGGGGCGGGCGGCGACGCCCGGCCGCCGCCCGGCCGGCCGCCCGCCCGCCCGGCCGCCCGCCCGCCCGGCTGTCCGCTCAGAGCGTCCAGCTGAACGGCCGTGCCGCCGGCACCGGGCCCAGGCTCACCGGCGACCACCAGCCGCCGTAACCGTCGTCGGACGGGGTCTGCGGTGTGTCGTGGTGCGGCCACATCATGACGGCGACGACGATCCCGGCGAGGACGGCCGCGGCGAGCAGCGCGAGCAGGACGTGGTGCGCGGCGCGCCGCCGCCGGACGATCCGCCGCCCCCGGACCACCGCCCGCAGCGGCAGGTCCGCCGGGACCATCGGATGCGGCGTGTCGAGAAGCCGCCGCACCTCGTCATCCCGCCGATTGGGCACGACGCTCATGGCTGCGCCTTCTTCACGGTGAGGCCGGACCCCGGCTGTGAGCCGGCGGGGCGCTTCACGGGAGCGTTCCCGCCGTCGGGGACGAGATCTCGACCGGGGGCGTTGTCAGGGCTTCTCTTTCGCGGGCCGCGAGGTCGCGGGATTCGCGGTCGCGGCGGCGGGCGTCGGCCAGGGTGCGGTCGCGTTCGCGGGCCCGGGCCTCGGCCACTGAGCGGGGCTGGGGCGGGGCGGGTGTGCCGTCCGCGGCGGGGGCGGGGGTGTCGTAGGGGCGGCTGCGGAGCGCGGCGGTCGCGCGGGCGCAGATCGCGCGGACCCGGTCGGCCGGGAGGCCGAGCTGCGCGGCGGTCTGCTCCTCGGCCACGCCCTCGAAGAACCGCATGGTGACGATCAGCCGCTCCCGGCTGCTGAGCCGGTCCAGCGGGCCGCCGCGCGGGTGTCGCCACCAGGGGCGGTAGGCGAACCGCCGGACGAGTTCGCAGCGCGCCTGGTCGTAGGGGTCCTCGGAGCGCAGCCGGAACCAGTCGGCGTAGGTGCGGGCGAGGGCCGCGGTCAGCAGCCGCTCGGCCTCCGCCGGGTTGCCGGTGAGCAGCGTCGCGGAGTGCAGCAGGCGTCCGGCAGCTCCCGCGGTGAACGCCGCGAATTCGGCGTCCCGTCGGGTATCCGCTGCCGCACGGCGCTTCCCCACGCGGCCATGGGACGGCAGCGGGGTGTTCCCGGTCAAGACCTGTGCCTGTTCCGGTCAGGCCCCTTGCGCGTCGCCCGCCGCGTCGTCGGCCGGGTCGCCGCCCTGCTCGGTCCGGTCCTCGGCCCGGCCGGGGCCGGTGTGCCAGGTGGAGAGCGCGGAGTTGAACCGTCCGAGCAGCTCGGTGAACAGCTCCCGCTCCTGCCCGGTCCAGTCCTCGGTGATCTGCGCCATCAGCTCGCGCCGCGAGTCCCGCACCTCGTCCAGCCGGCCGCGTCCGCGCGGGGAAAGGGCCAGGACGACGGCCCGGCCGTCCTCGGGGTGCGAGGTGCGTTTGACCAGGCCGGTGTCCACCAGCGGGGCGACCTGCCGGGTCACCGTCGACGAGTCGATGCCCATCGCCTCGGCGAGCGCCTTGACGCCCATCGGGCCTTCCCGGTCGAGCCGGTTGAGCAGCAGATAGGCGGCGCGGTCCATGGAGTTGCGCGCTCTGCCGACGCCGCCGAGCCGGGTCTGCTCCGCCCGGCGGGCGAAGAGGGCTACCTGGTGCTGGAGGCGCTCAAGGAGTTCGGCCGAGGTCTCCGTGGGGTTGGACATGACCTTGAAGCTCGCGTTCTGTCGGTCCTGCGAGAAGCGGGGGACGGGAAGGGTCTGTGCGGCGGTGAACGGAATGTGTTCGGTGGGGTACGGCGGGAAGTTGGGAGAAGAGTACGCGGACCCACGGGCCCCCGGACCCATCCAGAGCAAACCGCAACCCGCTTCTGACCGGGTCCTGACCATGAGGCGTCAGTGTTGTGCCCGCCCGGGCGGCCCGTGGCCGCGAAGCCGGGGGACTGCTGGGAGACTGAAGGCATGGACAGTCAGGCGCCCGTGCCCGCTCATCCGATCACCCTCGACGATGTCCGAGGCGCGCACAAGATGCTCTCCGGGGTGGCCCGGATGACCGCGATGGAGGGCTCCCGCCATCTGTCGTCGCTGGTCGGGGCACCTGTGCACCTCAAATGCGAGAACCTGCAACGCACGGGTTCCTTCAAGATCCGCGGCGCCTACGTCAGGATCGCCGGGCTGCGCCCCGAGGAGTGCGCGGCCGGCGTGGTGGCCGCCAGCGCCGGCAACCACGCGCAGGGCGTCGCGCTCGCCGCCTCGCTGCTCGGGGTGCGTTCGACGGTCTTCATGCCGGTGGGCGCGCCGCTGCCGAAGGTCGCCGCCACCATGGAGTACGGCGCCGAGGTGCGGATGCACGGCGCGGTGGTGGACGAGACGCTGCGGGCGGCTATCGAGTACGCGCAGAGCACCGGCGCGGTGATGATCCACCCGTTCGACCACGCCGACATCATCGCGGGCCAGGGCACGGTGGGCCTGGAGATCCTGGAGCAGTGCCCCGAGGTGCGCACGATCGTGTTCGGCGTCGGCGGCGGCGGTCTGGCCGCCGGGATCGCGGTCGCGGTCAAGGCGCTGCGGCCGGAGGTGCGGCTGGTCGGGGTGCAGGCGGCGGGCTCCGCCTCGTACCCGCCCTCGCTCGCGGCCGGCCGCCCGATGGCGCTCGACGACGTGGCCACCATGGCCGACGGCATCAAGGTGGGCAGGCCGGGCGACATACCGTTCGGGATCGTCCGCGACCTGGTGGACGACATCGTGACGGTCACCGAGGACCAGCTGTCGGCGGCCCTGCTGCTGTGCCTGGAGCGGGCCAAGCTGGTGGTGGAGCCGGCCGGCGCGGCCTCGGTGGCGGCGCTGATGGCGGCGCCCGAGTCGTTCGAGGGGCCGGTGGTGGCGCTGCTGTCCGGCGGGAACGTGGACCCGCTGCTGATGCAGCGCACCCTGCGGCACGGCATGTCGGCGGCCGGCCGGTACATGTCGCTGCGGCTGCGGATCACCGACCGGCCGGGCGCGCTGGCGACGCTTCTGGGGGTGTTGTCAGTGGTGGACGCTAACGTGCTCGACGTCAGCCATGTGCGGACCGATCCCCGGCTCGGGCTCACCGAGGCGGAGGTCGAACTGCACCTGGAAACCAAGGGACCCGAGCACCGGGCCGCGGTCGCCGCGGCACTGGAGGACGCCGGGTACCTGGTGATCGCCTGACCGGAGGTCGGGCGGACGGGGAATCCTGACGCGGCCTGGCAGCCACGGCAGTTGACGCGATATATCGTGTCTGGCATTCTCGCGGTGTATCGCGAGAAGCCGGTATTCCGTTCGCTCAGCACGGCCGTTCCCGCGATCATCGGCGACAGCGAAGGCACAGTACGACGCGCCGGCCGGAGACGGCCGGCAACGGACGGGAGCGAAGACATGCCGGGCGCCATCTACGCCGAGGGTCTGGTCAAGACCTTCGGCGATGTCAGGGCGTTGGGGGGAGTGGACCTCGACGTGCCGGAGGGCAGCGTCCTCGGGCTGCTCGGGCCCAACGGGGCGGGGAAGACCACCGCCGTACGGGTCCTGACCACCCTGCTCAAACCGGACAGCGGCAAGGCCGTCGTCGCGGGCATCGACGTACTCAAGCACCCCAACGAGGTCCGCAGGCACATCGGCCTGTCCGGCCAGTTCGCGGCGGTCGACGAATACCTGACCGGCCGGGAGAACCTCCAGATGGTCGGCCAGCTCTACCAGCTGAAGGGCAAGGCGGCCAAGGCCAGGGCGGAGGAGCTGCTGGAGCGGTTCAACCTCGCCGACGCCGCCGACCGCACCGCCAAGACCTACTCCGGCGGCATGCGCAGGCGCCTGGACCTGGCCGCCGCGCTGGTGGTCAGCCCGCCGGTGATGTTCATGGACGAGCCGACCACGGGCCTCGACCCGCGCAACCGGCAGCAGCTGTGGGACGTCATCAGGGAACTGGTCGCGGGCGGCACCACGCTGCTGCTCACCACCCAGTACCTGGAGGAGGCCGACAACCTGGCGCACGACATCTGCGTCATCGACCACGGCCTGGTCATCGCCCGCGGCACCTCCGACCAGCTCAAGGCGCAGACCGGCGGCGAGCGCGTCGAGGTGGTGGTGCACGAGCGGGACGAGATCGACACCGCCGCCCGGGTGCTGACCGCGCTCGGCAAGGGCGAGGCCACCGTCGAGCAGCACACCCGCAAGATCACCGTCCCGGTCACCGGCGGCGCCAAGCTGCTGGCCGAGGTGATCCGCGACCTGGACGCCCAGGGCGTCGAGATCGACGACATCGGCCTGCGCCGCCCCACCCTGGACGACGTGTTCATCTCGCTCACCGGCCACGCGGCCGAGCAGGAGCGAAGCACCGAAGAGGCCGGCCAGCCCGGCGACCCCGAGGCCGCAGAGGGCGGCGCCACGGTAGCGGGCAAGGAGGACGCCAAGTGACCGCCGACACCGGCATCGTGAGCCACACCACCGCGCCCAGCGGGTCCGGCGGCCTGGTCCAGTCCGCGCACGACTCGCTGGTGGTGGCCAAGCGCAACCTGCTGCGGATGATGCGCATCCCCGAAGTGATCATCTTCGGCCTGTTCCAGCCGATCATGTTCGTGGTGCTGTTCAGCTACGTCTTCGGCGGCTCGGTCAACATCGGCGGCTCCACCAGCGCGTCGGACTACCGCAACTTCCTGATGGCGGGCATCTTCGCGCAGACCGTCACCTTCGCCACCGCGGGCGCTGGCGCCGGCATCGCCGACGACATGCACAAGGGCCTGATCGACCGGTTCCGCTCGCTGCCGATGACCCGCGGCGCGGTGCTCACCGGCCGCACCCTTGCCGACCTGGTGCAGACCGTGCTGACCGTGGTCGTGCTGGCCTGCGTCGGCCTGCTGGTCGGCTGGCGGGTGCACCACGGCATCCCCAAGATGCTCGGCGGCTTCGCGCTGCTGCTCCTGCTGGGCTACGCGTTCTCCTGGATCGGCGCGCTGATCGGCCTGTCCGTGCGCAGCCCGGAGGCGGCCACCTCCGGCGGCCTGGTCTGGCTGTTCCCGGTCACGTTCGTGTCCAACGCGTTCGTCGGCACCAGCGGGATGACGCCGTGGCTGCGGCACATCGCGGAGTGGAACCCGTTCAGCGCCACCGTGCAGGCCTGCCGGGTGCTGTTCGGCAACCCGGGCGTGGTCGACTCCAGCGCCTGGCCGATGCAGCACCCGGTGTGGGCCTCGCTGATCTGGTCGGTGCTGATCATCGCGGTGTTCCGCACCTGGTCGGTCAGCAAGTACCGCTCGGTGACGGTGTAGGACGGGCACCGCGGCGCGGCACGCGCGGGTACGTGAGGGGCCCCGGCCGTCGCTGGACGACGACCGGGGCCCGTTCACATGTCAGCGGGTGCCACCTGCCGGCGGGCGTCCCCTGCCGGCGGGCGGCTCAGCCCTGGTACGGCTTGACGTCCAGGATCCGCACCGAGGCGTTCTTGCCGTTCGGCAGCTCGTAGGTCGCGTCGTCACCGGTCTTCTTGCCGGCCACCCCGCGGCCCAGCGGCGACTGCGGCGAGTACGTCTCCAGGTCGTCCGCGACGCCCTCGCGCGAGCCGAGCAGGAAGGTCGTCGTGTCGTCGGGGTCACCGTCGAACGCGATCGTGACGACCATGCCGGGCGCCACCACTCCGTCGTCCGCCGGGGCCTGGCCGACCTTGGCGGTCTCGAGGATCTGGTTGAGCTGGCGGATGCGCAGCTCCAGCTTGCCCTGGTCCTCACGCGCGGCGTGATATCCGGCGTTCTCCTTGAGATCGCCTTCCTGGCGGGCTTCCTCGATCTTGGCGACGATCTCGGCGCGCGCCGGACCAGACAGATCCTCCAGCTCTCCCTTGAGCTGGTCGTACGCCGCCTGGGTGAGCCAGGTGACGTTGTCGCTGGTCTGGGTCACAGGTGCTCCTCGTCGGTACTGTCTTGCCGTGTGCCCGTCCGGCGGAATACCCGCGGACGGTGCGCCCCCGCGGCCGGTACGGCCGCATACCCGTTGAGACATTGCATTGCCACCGGCTGCCGGGACGAAACCACGAGCCTAACAATTACCGGGCGGTGTGCGGTGCCTTCTGACAGCCGACCAGCTCACCGGTCTCGCCGCGGGCGGTGGTCCGCAGCGCCACCACGGTGTCCACCTGCCGCCCGTGCTCGCTCAGCCTGACGTCCTTGCGGCCGACCTCGTTGTGGTCGGAGTCCACCGAGCGGACCGTGCACACCGCCACGTCACCGGGCTTCTTGTGCACCTCCAGGTGGATCTGCACCTGCTGGTCGGAGACCACGTCGAAGGCCACCACCTGGGCGCTGACCTTGCTGGTGGTCAGCGAGGAGTAGCCGAACCAGCCGATGACGGCCAGCGCCACGGCGCCGACCGCGATGCCGGCGATCCGCAGCCGGCGGTCGGCGCGGGCGTCCGGGCCCGGGCCGTAGCGGCCCTCCGGCAGCTCCGGCGGCGACTGCGGCGCTCCGGCCTGTACTGCCGTCATGAGTCCTGCCTCCCGTACATCCACCGGCCGCCCGCGCGGTTCTGGTTCAGGGACCGAGGAATTATTCGCGCTCTCGCTCAGTCACTATAGGAGGCGCCCTCTCCGGTGGAAGACGAGGGGGCTCGGACTCCCCGCAGACCTTGAGGACCTTGAGGACCAGCCTTGACTGACCAGTTGCGACTGATGGCCGTACACGCCCACCCCGACGACGAGTCGAGCAAAGGCGCAGCCACCATGGCCAAGTACGTGGCCGACGGGGTGGACGTGCTGGTGGCGACCTGCACCGGGGGCGAGCGCGGCTCCGTGCTCAACCCCAAGCTCCAGGGCGATGCCTATATCGAGGAGCACATTCACGAGGTACGGGCCAAGGAGATGGACGAGGCCCGGCAGATCCTGGGCGTCAAGCAGTCCTGGCTCGGCTTCGTGGACTCCGGGCTGCCCGAGGGCGACCCGCTGCCGCCGCTGCCCGAGGGCTGCTTCGGACTCCAGGACGTCGACGCGGCGGCCGGCGCGCTGGTGAAGCTGATCCGGGAGTTCAAGCCGCAGGTGATCACCACCTACGACGAGAACGGCGGCTACCCGCACCCCGACCACATCATGACCCACAAGATCAGCGTGGTGGCGTTCGACGCCGCCGGCGACCCCGAGCGCTACCCGGAGGCCGGCGAGCCCTGGACGCCCAGCAAGCTCTACTACAACCAGGGCTTCAACCGGGCCCGCACCCTCGCGCTGCACGAGGCGCTGCTCTCCCGCGGCCTGGAGTCGCCGTACGGGGAGTGGCTCAAGCGCTGGGAGGAGATGGACCGCCCCGAGCGCAACCTGACCACCCACGTGCCGTGCGGCGAGTTCTTCGAGATCCGGGACAAGGCGCTGCTCGCGCACGCCACCCAGATCGACCCCGACGGCGGCTGGTTCCACATCCCGCTGGACCTCCAGCGGGAGATCTGGCCGACCGAGGACTACGAGCTCGCCAAGTCCCGGATCGACGTCTCGCTGCCGGAGGACGACCTCTTTGCGGGACTGCGGGGGGCTTAGGGGACAATGAGGGAGTGAAAACCTCCCAAGCCCTTGACCAGGTGGTTCCGCTCGCCGAGCTGAACAACGACAAGGTGACTCCGGGGCTGCTCGGATTCGTGATCTTCGCTGCCCTCGCCCTCGGACTGTGGCTGCTCATGAAGAACATGGGCAAGCAGATGAAGAAGATCGACTTCGAGGAGGCCCCGGGGGCACCGGCGAAGCCCAAGAGGGGTCTCGCCGCCCACCGGGCCGCGGCGGCCGAGCGTGCCGCAGCGGAGGCCGCGTCGGTGCCGGCCCCGAAGGCGTCGGCGGAATCCGGCACCCCGCCGACCGCCTGACGCGTGACCGTGCGCGCCGGCCTGAGGCGTGACCGTGCGCGCCCGCCTGACGCGTGACCTTGCGCGCCTGACCGCGCGTTCTCGACGCGGCGCCAGGCTCTCCCGCGCGCGGGCTCAGGCGCCCTGCGTGCGGTTCTGCAGCGCCGGGACCGCCATCACCATCCGCGACGAGCGGGACGGCGTCATGCCGAGCCGCCAGGCGTCCCAGCTGCCGCCGGGGCGTACGGTGCCGCGCTCCAGCAGCAGCGCGTAGGCCGCCGCGTACTCCTCCAGGTCCGGGTCCCGGCCCTCGTACCCGCCCTCGGCGCCGTACAGCGTGCGCAGGCCCTCCTTCGCCCGGTTCAGCGCGCCGCCGCCGGTCCCCTCGACGGGCAGCAGCGGCAGCACCGTGGCCCGCAGGAAGACCGCCCAGTCCTGGCCGCGCCGGTCGCCGAGCCCGGCGAAGAGGCCGTACGCCTCGTCCAGCGCCGTCACCGCCTCCGGCAGCCGGCTGTTGCCCGCGTCGATCACCGCGAGCTCCACGCACGACCACGCCTCGCCGTGCTCCACGCCGATCCGCCGGAAGTCCTGCCGGGCGTCCTGGAGCAGCTGCCGGGCGAAGCCGCTGTTGCGCAGGTTGCCGGTACGGGCCGCCCGCTGGTCGCGGGTGACCCGCGCGGAGTGGTGCCGGGCGCAGGCCAGCCCGTAGACGTCCCGCATCCGGGAGAACATGCTGCGGGACCGCTCCAGATTGCGCAGCGCCGCGTCCAGGTCGCCGGACTCCTCCTGCGCCTGCCCCAGGTAGTACAGGGTCCACGCCTCGCCGCGGGCGTCCTCGCAGGACCGGTGCCGCTGCACGGCCTCGTCCAGGTCCCGTACCGCCTCGCGCGCCTCGCCGCGCAGCAGCCGGGTCCTGGCCAGCTGGGTCGCCGTCCACGCGGTGCCGCGGGTGTCGCGGGCCAGCGCGTAGGACGTGTCAGCCGCCCGCAGCTCGGCCTCGCCGAGATCGGCCCGGCCCAGCCGCAGGTAGACCTGGCCGAGTTGCAGATGGGCCCACGCCTCGCCCTGCACGCTCTCGTTGACGCGGTGCAGTGCGAGCGACTCGTGCAGCAGCTCAAGGGCCCGGTCCAGCTGGCCCATGTCGCGCAGCACCGCCGCCAGCGCGTGCATCGTCCAGGCCCGGTCCTCGTCCAGCTCGGGCGCGGCCTGGATCTCCAGCGCCTCGCGCAGCTTGCTCTCGGCCTCCCGCAGGTTGCCCTGGTGGTGCAGGGTGATGCCGAGGCTGTCGAGCGCGCGGGCGGCGCCCGCCGGGTGCTGCGCCTCGAAGTACAGGTCCACCACCGAGGACAGCGTGGAGCGCGCCTTGTCCAGCTCGCCCAACTGCCGGGCCGCGATGCCGGTCCGCCACTGCACCGAGCGCACCAGCACAGAACGGTCCTCGTCGGGCCCGGACTTCTGCTGCCTGGCCTGCTGGGTCTGCGCCATCTCGCTGATCTCGCCCAGCCGGTAGAGGTCGCCGCGCAGCAGGCAGTAGTCGCACAGCGCGCCCAGCAGCGCCTGCACCGCGGCCCGGTCCACGCCCTCGGCGTTGCGCAGCGCGGCGGTGATGAAACTCGACTCCTCGTCCAGCCAGCGCAGCGCGAACTCCAGCGAGGAGAAGCCGTGCTGGCCGAACCGCCCGGCCCGGGTGGACGTCTTGCCCTCCACCAGCCTGACCACGGTGTTGGCCAGGTCGGCGTAGGAACGGATCAGCCGCTCGTGCGCGGCGGCCCGCTCCACCGGGTCCTCCTCGTCGAGCAGCCGCTCCCCGGCGAAGCCGCGGACCAGGTCGTGCGGCCGGTAGCGGGCACCGCGCACATGCTCGATCAGCCCTGCCCCGGCCAGCTCGCCGAGCCTGCGGGCCGCCTCCTGCTCGTCGGTGGCCAGCAGCGCCGCAGCGGCGGCGGCCCCGAAACTGGCGCGGCCGGCCAGCGCGAGCCGGCGCAGCAACCGGCGGTTGGGCTCCGGCTGGTCGTGGTAGCGCAGCGCCAGCACCCGGTCCACCGGGTCACGCGGGCCGAACACCTCGATGTCGGCGGCCAGTTGGCCCGCGTCATAGTGGTCGGGCAGCGCGCTGCCGACGATCCGCAGCGCGATCGGCAGCCCGGCGCACAGCTCGCGCAGCCGGTCCGCGTCGGCCGGGCGGGGCAGCGCGGCGCCGGTGGCTCCCGCGAGTTGGGCGAGCAGTTCGAAGGCGGCGGCGGGGTCGAGCGCCGGCACCTGGAGGCTGTGCACGGCCGCGCCCGGCAGATCGAGGTCGAACGGTTCGCGGCTGGTGACCAGCACCAGGCTCTCGGACCGCTCGGGCACCAGCGCCCTGATCTGGTCGGCGCCGGTGGCGTCGTTCAGCACGATCACCACCGGCAGGTCGGTCAGGTGCTGCTGGTACTGCTCGCTGAGCCGGCGCAGGTGCTGCTCCTGGTTCTGCCGCTCCCTGAACAGCAGTTGGTCGCGCGGCGCGCCGAGCCGGTTGAGCAGGTGCAGCAGCGCCTCCCGGGTGGCCAGCGGCGCCTGCGCGTCGCCCGCGCCGCGCAGGTCCACCACGCACGCGCCGCGGAACTGGTCCTTCAACTGCTGCGCCGCGTGCAGCGCCAGGGTGCTGCGGCCACTGCCGGCCTGGCCGTGCAGGATCACCACCGTGGGGCGTACCCCGGTGGACGCGCGGGCCTGGTGCACCCACTGCGCGATCCGGCCGACCTCGGCCCTGCGGCCGACGAACGGCTCCTCGGCGTCCGGCAGATGGCCGAACGACTGGTCGAGCAGGACGCGGGTGCGGGCCGCCGCGCTGCGGTCGCCGGTCCGTGGCTTCTGCTGCTGGCCGGGAATCCGCGGCACGCTCATCTTCCGCGGCTGCGGCTCCTGTTGGGGCTGCGGCTGTGCGGCCGGCCGCAGCGGCGACTGGCCCTCGACGAACGGCCGGACTCCTCTACGTTCCAGCGCCGCCAGCCACAGCAGCCGCAACTGCTCGGGCCCGCCGGGCAGTCCCTTCTCCCCGGTGCCCCTGCGGCCCCAGGCCGTCGCCACCGCCACCGCCGCCACCCCGGCGGCGCCGGCCGCGGCCCCCGTCAGCAGCGCCTCGCCCGCGGCGAGGCCGAAGCCCAGGTCGGCGCCGAAGGCCACCACCGCGGCCACCGCCGCGGCGAGTCCCGGCGACCGGGCGGCGGCCCCGCCGCGCTGCCCGCCGGCCTCCGCGGAGCGGGCCGCCGGGGCGCGCGCGGCCAGGGCCCGCCGGTAGGCGGCGTACTCCTCGGCCGCCGCTCCGGCGATCTCCTCGATCCGGTCCCGGCCCCGTTCGAGCAGCACATCGGAACCCGCCGCGCCGCCCTGCTCGGCCACCACCCGTTCCAGCACCCGTTCGGCGGCGGTCCGGTCAGTGGCCCGCAGCGCGATTCGTGATTCCGGCACATGCCCTCCCGGTGAACGCCGGACAACTCATGGGATGGAGTTCGTGCCCGCCCACGGCCCGCGTCAAGCGTCACGGACTGCTCTGATCGCGTCCCAACTCTGTCACCGGAAGGCGGATCAGGCGTCCGCGTCCCGCTGTTGGCGCGGCTGCCGCGCCCGGCCGCGCAGCCGGCCGAGCACCACGCCGCTGACCCGCCGGGCCTCCAGATAGCCCCAGTCACGGGAGTCGCTGCTCGTGGCCGGGTCGTCGCCGAGCAGCACGAGGCTTCCCTCCGGCACCAGGTCGCCCGGCCGGGCCGCCACGGCGGGCAGCACCCCGTCCGGTACCGGGTCGCCGCCGCGGGCCACGAGCCGTTTCACCACCAACGGCTGCCGGGGCGCGGGCACTTCGCCGCCCTCCCGGGGCGGCAGCCGGAACACCACCACCGCGCCGGTGCGCGGCCGGGCGGCCGGCGTGCGCAGGACGACCAGGCGCTGCCCCGGCGCGAAAGTGGGCGTCATGCTGGTGCCCTTGACCGTCACGACCAGCAGCAGCCGGCGGGCCGCGACCGCCGTGACGGCCGCCGCGGCGAGCACGCCGAGGCCGGCGGCGAACGGGCCGTTCACGACGTCTCCGGGGGATGGCGGGTTGCTCCCGGGTCCGGTTGGGCTGGGCCTGGTTGGGCTGCGTCCGGTTCGCCTTCGGGCGGTTGGGCTGGGCCTGGTTGGGCTGCGGCCGGTTCGGCTACGTCCGGTTCGGTCGTGCCGGCCAGGGCGCCCCCGGTGACGTGGCCGTCGAGCACCGGCACCGTGTACGTGCAGCGAGCCGCGATCGCCGGGTCGTGGGTGGCGATCAGCATCGTCGTACCGAAGTCGGCGTTCAGTTTGAGCAGCAGTTCGATGATGCCGGTTCCGGTGTCGGAGTCGAGATTGCCGGTGGGCTCGTCCGCGAGCAGCAGCCCCGGCTCGCCGATCAACGCCCGTGCGATGGCGACGCGTTGCTGCTGGCCGCCGGACAGCTGGGACGGCAGCGCGTCCTCGCGGCCCGCCAGGCCCACCGCGGCCAGCAGTTCGGTGGCCCTGGCCAGTCCGTCGGCGCGTTTGCGGTACGGCAGCAGCGGCGCGATGACGTTGTCCCGGGCGGTGAGCGCGGGCAGCAGGTGGAAGCGCTGGAAGACGAAGCCGATGGTGCGCCGGTAGCGGGACAGCGCGCCGCGGCCCGCCGAGGTGATCTCGGTGCCGGCGACGGTGATCGTGCCGGAGTCGGGGACGTCGATCGCGCCGATCAGGTGCAGCAGCGTCGACTTGCCGGAGCCGGACGGGCCGGTCAGCGCCACCGTGCCGCCCGCCGGGATGGTCAGATCCGCCTGGTGGACGGCGGTGATCCGGCCGCTGTCACCGCTGGGGAAGGTCTTGGTGAGGGCGGCGACGACGACGGTCGCGCCGCGCGCGCCCGCGGTGGTGCCGGGGCCGCCGCTCCCGGTGGTGCCGGTGCCGTGGGCGCTCCCGCTGTCAGCGCTCCCGGTGTCATCGGTGTTGCCCGTGCCGCCGGTGCCGCTGTCGGGCGGCGCATCATCGGTCGCCGCACGCGCGGGCCGCGTTCTGTGGAACACCGGGCTCTCCTTCACGGGGTCGTGGTCGCCGCCTTGGCGGACGTCGGCGGTCATCGGCCGGTTCATCAGTCGGTTCATCGGCCGGTCATTCGCCGGCCAGCAGCCGCGCGGTGGGCGCACGCCGCAGCGCGAGGGCCGGCAGCGCGGCGGAGATCAGCGTCACGGCCAGGGCCGCCGCGGCGACGCCGAGCGCGAGCAGCACCAGGCCGCCGGCCAGGCCGCCGGTGAACACCCGGATGCCCAGCAGCGCCACCCCGGCCCCGGCCAGCGCCCCGACCGTCGCCATCGCGGCCGCCTCGGTCAGCACCAGCCGCCCGATGGCCCGGTCGGGCCACCCGGTGGCGTGCAACAGGGCGTATTCGTCGGCCCGTTCGCGGATGCCGAGATAGAGGACGTCGGCGATGGTGGCCGCGCCCAGCAGCGCGGCGATCACCGCGGCGGCGTAGTCGCTGCCGCGCACCTGGAGCGAGACCGCGTCGCCGAGCAGCGTGCCGGTGACCGCGCCGTGGAAGGCGGCGGAGATGCCGGCCAGCGCGACCAGCGCGGTGACGCCGAGCGCGAGGGCGGCCACGCCGAGCAGCGCCCGGCCCGGCACCCGGCGCAGGTTGGCGAGGCCGAGGCCGGTGATCCCGGTGATCCGCGCGGGCCGGCGCGGCGCGCTGACCGCGGCGGCCACCGCCGTGCCCGGGTGCGAGCGCGCCGCCTGCCAGGCGGGCCGCAGCGCGGCGAGCGTCGCCAGCGCCAGCGCGGCCGGGATCGCCGACGCGGCTCTGCCGAGGCCGACATGGACGTTCATCAGCGCGCCGAGCGGGAGCGCGAGCGCCGCGCCCGCGACCCCGGCGGCGGCGCCGAGCGCCAGCACCTCGACCACGATGAGCGCGAAGAGCTTGCGGGCCGGCCAGCCGACGCAGGCCAGCACGGCGAGTTCGGTGCGCCGGGACCGAACGGCCGCGCCGGTGGCGCCGGCCACGAACAGCGCGCAGACCGCGAGCACCAGGACGAACAGGATCAGCGACTTGCGGTCGACCGCGGCCACCACCACGGCCGCGACCCCTTTCCTCGACCACATCTCGTCGAGCTGGAGGGCCGGACGGCCGTACTTCCCGGCCGGGTCGCCGACGGCGACCGGCTGCGGCGAGGAGCCCATGGTGATGTCGACGTCGAGGCCGGTGGCGTCGTGGACGCGCTGCGCGGCGAGCCGCGCCTTCTCCCGGGAGAGCGCGTCGTAGCCGAGCTTCCCGTCCAGCCGGACCCGGACGACGCTGATCGGCGCGGCCCGGTTGACGCCCTGCGCGGGGGTGGTGCCGCTGAACCGGTCGGGGTCGCTGAAGTACGGCAGCGCGTCCAGGGTGGTGATCATCGACGGCGGGACCGACAGCAGGTTGCCGATGTTGCCGTTGGGCAGCAGCGGTCTGCCGCCGAGTGCCTTGACCGAGGCGGGGTTCGCGCCGGTGGCCTGCGGCGAGAAGTACGTCTCCATCGGTACGGCGCCGAGGCCGGTGCCGGTCTCGCTGAGCTTGTCGGGGTCGAACTCGCCGACGAGGTTCATCCGCACGTCGGTGTCGGTCTTGAACCGCGGCGCGGGGTGGTTGACCAGGGTCCGCACCCCGGAGTCGAGCAGGTCTCCGGGGTCGGAAGTGGGGTCGGTGAGCCCGCGGTTGACGGGCACGGGTTCGGCGTCGAGGGCGGCGCCGTCGCCGCCGGCCCGGTAGCCGACCGGCAGCGAGGACAGGAACGAGTCGAAGACCGCGGGGGAGAAGGTCATGCTGTGCCGGTCACCGCGCAGGGTGCTCTTGATCGAGTCGAGCAGCGTCGCGTAGGCCCGCTGGGCGTCGATGGTGACGCTGCCGGCCGGGGTGCCGTGCTGCCCGGGCAGCGTCTTGTCGAGCGTGCCGAGGTCGGTGCCCTGGGCCACCTGCTCCGCTGAGGCGGCCGGCAGCCGGGTCATCTCGATCCTCAACTGCTCGCTCATCGGCGACTTGTCGGCCATCAGCACCGGGATGTCCTCCCAGCCGAGGGTGCTGCTCGGGTCGCCCGGCTGGCTGGTGGTGCCGAACTCCTCGTCCATGGTCCCGGACTTGGCCTGCGGGTGCTTTCCGGTGAGGTAACTGCCGTCGGTCACCGCCTTGTCGAGCCCGGCGAGCCGGGCCTCGGAGGCCGGGTCCACCGCCTCGATCAGGTAGGGGAACGACCAGCCGAAGGTCTGGGTGCCGGCGGCCTGGAACGGGCCGGTGGCCTTGGGGTTGACGGTGTCCGGTGCGTTGAAGGTGTTGTCCGGGTTGGTCGAGGCGCAGGACACGTAGGCCATCGGCGGTACGAGTGCGCCGGTCTGCGGGTCCTGGCTCTGGGTGACCGGGGTGCACACCTCGCGGCTCGTGCCGTCCGCGCCGACCTCGTCGGAGAGCTGCGCGCCCTTCTCGGCGTGCAGCGGCCGGTCGGACACGTACAGGTACTGCTCGTTGGCCGGTATCCGGGTGAGGCCGTTCTCCGAGACGTGGACGGGTGTCAGCCGCAGCAACTGCTGTGCTGCGCCCGGCTGGAGGCCCTTGGAGACGTCGACGGGCAGTTGCAGCATGGGCAGCGAGTAGCCGACGACGGCGACCGGCGCGGCCACGTCCACCCCGGGCAGCGACTGGATCTTCTTCCACTGCGCCTGGGTGATCCCGCCGGTCAGCCCGCTCAGCGCGGTGGACGCGACCAGTCCGCCGCTGGTTTCCAGCCGGCTGCGGGCGCCGGCCGGGCGCACCAACAGGTCGTACGCGCCACGGCTGTTGGCCTTGACGGTGCCGGTCAGATCGACGCGCTGGGTGTCGGCGGTCCCGGTCAGCACGGAGAACGACGTCACCGCGACCAGCAGCGCGCACACCAGCGCCACCGCCCGCCCGCCGCGGAACCGCAGCTGCGCCAGCACCATCCGGAACACGACCAGACCACCCCCGTCATCGCCGAGTTGCGTCTCGCTGGCGGATTTTTCCCGTCTGTTGAGATGAAGTTGCAGCGCGGCGCCTCCGTGACCCTGCCAGCCCGGCTGTGCGACGTCAACGCTCGGGAGCGGAAGGCTCTCTCTCAGTTAGAAATAATCCAGCAACGCGCTTGAATTTTGCGCACTGGAAGTGAAGTCTTGCGCTCAACGTCGGGCAAGCCGACATCGCCTGACGTGAATTCCGAAACTGGTCATCGGCAAGAAGGAGGATCTCTGGTGATCGCTCTGCTTGAGCGCTTCGGAGAGCGCGTACTGAACTCCGTGGTTCCCCAGGAGGAGGCCGTCGCCTGCGGCATCACCTACACGCCGGCACCGGCGAAGTACGGGCCGTACTACTACAACGCGTACGACCCCTGCCACAACCCGCCGCGGGGCTGCGCCTGGGACTGCCGGTGCAGTGCAGGCATCCAGACCGTCTGGGGCTCGTACTGCAAGTGAGCATCTGACCTGGTCCGATGTGAACTGACAGGTGCGTGGGGGCGATTGGAGCTCGCCCCCACGCGCCACCAGTATCGCATCGGAACAGCCACGGCCGGGTCGGTGCCGATCCGGCGGGTTCGCTGTGCCCTGAATTCCTCACCGACGCCCGAACGAAGAATTCGTGCTGCCCTCCTGCCGGATTGTCCCGGCCTTTCCGCTGCCCCTCGTCGCGGCGGTTCGGGTTATCCGGCCGGTGCCGGTGGTTTCCGGTTGTTCCGGCCGTTCGGGCTGTTCCGCGTTCCCGGCAGAGAGCGGTATTCCCATGATTGTGCTGTCAGTCGCGGTGGTGGTTCTCGCCGCCATCGTCGTGTTGAACCTCGCGGTGACGGTCGCCGTGATCCGCCGTCTGCGCGAGCAGCGGAACCTGTCCCCGGACGCGGCCGGCGATGACGCGGCGATGGCGGGCGGCCCCGACATCGGCGCGCCCGTACCGGACTTCACCGCGACGACCGACCAGGGCACGCCGATGAGCCGGGCCGACCTGCCCGACCGCACGCTGATCGGCTTCTTCTCCACCTCGTGCTCGGCCTGCACGGAGGACGCACCGCGGTTCGCCGCGGCCGCCCAGGCCCTGGCGGAGAACGGGGTCGCGGCGCTGAGCGTCGTCCAGCGGAAGCGCGGCGATGACACCGAGGAGCTGGTGTCGGCGCTGGCGCCGGGCGGACCCGTGGTGGTCGAGCCGGCGCCCGGGCCGGTGCTGCGGGGGTGGCGGGTCTCCACCACGCCCGCGTACTTCCTGGTCGGGCCGGCGGGCGTGGTCGAGGGCAAGAGCGTGGTGCTGGCGGACGTCACCGGGCCGGTCGCGGAAACCAGCGCGCCGCCCGCAGCGGTCGGCGCCCATGCGGGCCACGACGGTCGTGACTGACCGACCGCCCGGCGCCCGCGGCCCGGTCCCTGGCGGCGCCGACGCCGGCTCCGGCGCCCGCGGCCCGGGCCCGGTCCCTGACGAACCCGGCCCGGTCCCGGACGCCGCCGCGGACGGCCCCGGCACCGTCCGGGAGCCCCGGTGGCGCCCGGGGTCGGGGACCCGCACCCTCGGCCAGGCCGTCGCCATCTACTTCCGCGCCGCCCCCGCGCACGCGGCCCTGCGCCTCGTGCTCGCGGTGGCCACCGGCGCGGCGCCGGTCGCCGTCGCCTGGCTGACCAAGCTGCTCATCGACGACCTCACCGCGCACCACACCGGCCGGGTCGGGCCGCTGGCCCTCGCGGTGGCCGCGACGGGCGCGGTCGCCGCCGCCATACAGCACCTCAACAACTACATCGAGCGGGAGATCGACCGCCGGGTCACGCTCTTCACCCAGGACCGGCTGTTCCGGGCCGTGGTGGCCCAGCGCGGTCTGACCGAACTGGAGGATCCCGGCTACCACGACCGGCTGCAACTGGCGCAGCACGCGAGCGACAACGGCCCGCAGGTCCTGACGTCGGCCGGACTGTCCGTCATTCAGGCGTCGTTGACCGTCGGCGGCTTCCTCGCCAGCCTGCTCGCGCTGACACCGCTGGTCACCGGCCTCGTGCTGCTGTCCGTGCTGCCGACGGCCGTGGCGCAGACCTGGCTGGCCAGGCGGCGCGGCCGGACCGCGCTGGCCATGGCGCCGAAGATCCGCCGCCAGGTCTTCTACAGCCTGCTGCTGACCGATCTGCGGGCGGCCAAGGAGATCCGGCTCTTCGCCCTCGGCGACCACTTCCGCACCCGGATGCTCGGTGAGCTGCGTGCCTCGCAGGCAGGCGAACGGCAGCTGGACCGGGCCACGTTCGGCACCGACGGCGCGCTGTCGCTGCTCACCGCCGCGATCTCCGCCGTCGCGCTCTACAGCGGGACGCTGCGGATCGCGGGCGGCCACGGCCAGGTCGGCGACCTGGCCGTACTGATCGCCGCGCTCGGCGGTGTGCAGGCCACGCTGGCCGGCATCATCGGCCAACTCGCCCAGAGCGGCCAGGTGGTGGTGCTGTTCCGGTTCTACACCGACATCGTCGGGGCCGCCGCCCGGCAGGCGCGGGCCGCCCGGGCGGCGGGCCACGACGGGCTGCCGGTAAGGGCGTTGGGCCAGGGCATCCGCTTCGAAGGCGTGTGGTTCCGCTACCACCGCTCCGCCGACTGGGTGCTCGCCGACGTCGACCTGACCGTGGAGGCGGGCCGCTCGCTCGCCCTGGTCGGGCTGAACGGGGCCGGCAAGTCCACCCTGGTCAAGCTGCTGTGCCGGCTCTACGAGCCGACCCGCGGCCGCATCACCTGGGACGGTACGGACATCCGCGAGCTGGACGTGGCGCAGCTGCGCCGCCGGGTGGGCGCGGTCTTCCAGGACTTCATGTGCTACGACCTGTCCGCGCACGACAACATCGCGCTCGGCGACCTCGACCGGGCAGCCGGGCCCGGCGCCGTCCAGGAGGCGGCCCGCGGCTCGGGCATCCACGACTACCTGGCGAAGCTGCCGTCCGGCTACGACACCATGCTCAGCCGGGTGTTCGCCGGTCCTGACGAGCCGCGGCGCGACGGTGCCGCGGACCCGGCGCCGGGCGAGCCGGCCGCGCCGGCGGCCGACCCGCACGCCGGGGTGGTGCTGTCCGGCGGGCAGTGGCAGCGGATCGCGATGGCCCGCGCGCTGCTGCGGCCGGACGCGGATCTGCTGATCCTGGACGAGCCGTCCTCCGGCCTGGACGCCGAGGCGGAGGCCGCGCTGCACGCCCGGCTGCACCAACTCCGGGCCGGACGGGCCACGTTGCTGATCAGCCACCGGCTCGGCGCGGTGCGCGACGCGGACCGGATCGTCGTACTCGAAGGCGGCCGGATCACCGAATCCGGCAGCCACGACACGCTGTTCGCCCAGGACGGCACCTACGCCCGGCTGTTCCGGCTCCAGGCGGCGGGCTACCAGCTCGTCTCGCACGGCGGTTACGAGGAGGCAACGTGATCTGGATCGAGGTCGAGGCGCGGCTCGTGCTGGCCGGCGTGTTCGCCGTGTCGGCGGCGTCGAAACTCCGCTCGGCGCGGGCGTTCGCGTCCTTCGAGGAGGCCGTGGCCCGGCTCGGCGGCGTGCCGGGCCGCGTACTGCGCCCGGTGTCCGCCGGGTTGGCGGGGGCGGAGGCGCTGCTCGCGGTCGCCGTGCTGGTGCCGGCGACCGCTTTTGCGGCGGTGCTGCTCTCCGCGGTGATGCTGCTGACGTTCAGCGCCGCCCTGGCGAGGGCGCTCCGCGCGGGGGAACCGGTGCGGTGCAACTGCTTCGGACCCTCCCAACGCCCGGTGAGCGCAGCCCAGTTGACCCGCAACGGCCTGCTGATCGCGTTGGCGGCCGCCGCGTTGACGACGTGGCCGTCCGAGACGTCCACCCCCGCCGACGTGGGCCCGGCCCCGCTCCTGATCTGCCTGCTGGTGGCCGTGGTCACCACGGGAGCGATCACCCTCTGGGACGACCTGGCCGACCTCTTCGCCGTCCAACCCGCCCCGCGCCGGGGCCGTTAAGACCGCTTCACGATCATCTTGCCGGTGTTCCCGCCGCGCAGCATGGACACGAACGCGTCCACGATCCGGTCGAAGCCCACCACGACCGTCTCGTCCAGGGCGAGCCGGCCGCTGAGCAGATGCGGCACGGCGAAGTCGTACAACTCCTGCTGCACGTCCCGGTAGTCGCGCACCAGGAAGCCCTGCACGCGCAGGCTCTTCTCCACGACGTCGGCGTGGTCGAACCGCACCGGCGGCGCGTCCGGGGTGTTGTACTGCCCGACGGTGCCGACCCGCACCACCCGGCCGCGCTCGCGCAGCGCGCCGATCGCCGCGCCCAGGTGCTCGCCGCCGACGTTGTCGACGAAGACGTCGATGCCGTCCGGCGCCGCCTTGGCGAGGAGATCGGCGACCGGCCCGGCGTGGTAGTCGAACGCCTCGTCGTAGCCGACCTGTTGCTCCAGATAAGCCACCTTCGCGGCGCTGCCCGCGCTGCCGACCAGCCGTCCGGCGCCCATCAACCGGGCGAACCGCCCGGTCGCCGTACCGACCCCGCCGGCCGCCGCGGAGACGAACACATCCTCGCCCTCCCGGAGTTGGGCGATCCTCGTCAGGCCGACGTACGCGGTCAGGCCGGTGCCGCCGAGGATGCCCAGATGCGCCGACAGCGGCACACCCTCGTGGCGGGGGAGCAGCCTGGCCTCGTCGGGGCGTACGACGGAGTGGGTGCGCCAGCCGTGCCGGTGGAAGACCAACTCCCCCTCGGGGAGGGCCCCGGCGCGCGACGCGACCACCCGGCCGAGCGCGCGGCCCTCCAGCGGGGAGTCCAGCGCGAAGTCGCCGTCCATCATCTCGCGGTGGTACGGGTCGACGGACCAGTAGAGGTTCTCCACGAGCGCGCTGCCCGCGGCGGGTTCGGGCACCGGCGACCGTACGAAGC
Source organism: Streptomyces sp. CA-111067 (assembly GCF_050956065.1). Taxonomy (NCBI): domain Bacteria; kingdom Bacillati; phylum Actinomycetota; class Actinomycetes; order Kitasatosporales; family Streptomycetaceae; genus Streptomyces; species Streptomyces sp. CA-111067. Next base: position 5,854,333 of record NZ_CP192103.1, read on the forward strand.
GGAAGTGCTCCGGAGCGGGGAAGCGGGTCGGGCGGGCGATCTGGTGCACGGTGAGCGCGGTGCCGGTGCCGGGCGATGAGGTCATGGGAGGTGACCGTAGGCAGGAACGGGGCGGCCGGGCAGGGCGCGGCGCTCATGGAACAATGCTTTCCATGAAGCGTCCTCATATCCGCAGGCCCGGGCCCGGGCGCGGGCTCAAGCGCCGGCCGGGCGGGGCGGTGCGCGCATGACGACCGGGGCTTCCGCGCCCGGCGGGGACCTCTCGCCGCAGGAGTTGCGGACCCTGGTGGCCGTCGCCGCCGAGGGCGGCTTCTCGGCGGCGGCCGCCGTGCTCGGCATGACGCAGTCCGCCGTCTCGCACGCGATGCGCGGCATCGAACGCAAGGTGGGCGTCGTGCTCTTCGAGCGCGGCCGGCACGGGGCGCGCCCCACGCCGGCCGGCGCCCGGGCGGTGGCGCACGCGTCGCGGGTGCTGCGGATGCTGGACGCGCTCGGCGCGGAGGCGCGCGGCGCCGGCGCGGGCCCGGACGGCGCCGACACCGTCACCGGCCCGTTGCGCATCGCCGCGTTCCGCAGCGCGGCCCTGCACCTGCTGCCGCCCGCGCTGGAGGCGCTGGCCGCGCGGCACCCCGGGATCAAGCCGACCGTGACGGTGATCAGGGAGGTCGGCCCCGGCACGGCCGGAGTGGTGGCCGAGGGCCGCGCGGACGTCGGGATCGCGACGATCGGCACGAGCTCGCCGGTGCCGGCGGGCCTGATCGGAGACGTACTCCTGGAGGAGCACTACGCCTTGGTGCACCCGGCCGGCCACCCCGACCCGCGCTCGCTGCCGCTGGTGGACTGGACGGAGAACTGCTCGTCGTACACGAGGACTTGGTGGTCGGAGCAGGACTGGATCCCGTGCGCGACGGTCCGCGCGGAGGACGACGGAGCGGTGCTGTCGATCGTGGCAGGAGGAGCCGGAATGGCGATCATGCCCGCCCTCTCCCTGACGAACGCCCCCGCGACGATCGCCACGACCGACCTGGGCCCGACCCGCCCCACCCGCACGATCGGCTACGTCACATCCCCCGCCCTCGCCTCAACTCTCGCCGTCCGCGCCTTGATCCGCGAACTCCGCAGCACGCGCAGCACGCGCACGAGGGGGCCCGGCCGGGCCCCGTAGGGGCGGGTGGGGTGCGACCGGGAGGAGCGTGGCCGGGCCCCGAAGGGGCGCGGGGCTGTTTCTGATGTGCGGCTCTGCCGCGTGGGCGCGATCAGCTTTCGTCGGGTTGCGGACGGTGTGCGGCCGGGCCCCGTAGGGGCGCGGGGAACTGCGCGATCAGCCACAGTGAACCGTTGGCCGGGCGCGGTGAGAAGCCCCCACGGCGAGTGGCCCGCCCCCACGGCGAGTGGCCCTTACCGGCCGCCGGGGCGCTCCCGGTCCCCCCGACCCGCCGCGGCCCCCGCCGAGGCCGCCCCTTCCGCGCGTTCAAGCAGAAAAGCTGACTCCGCCCCGTTCCGCGTCAACCCCGCCGCCCTTCCGAACTCCTCCGCCGCCTCCCCGTACCGCCCCGTCCTGCTCAGCAGGTCGCCCCGGACACTCGGCAGCAGGTGGTAGTCCCGGAGCGCAGGGGACTCCGCCGCGAGGCGTTCCACCAGGGCCAACGCCTCCTCCGGGCCGCGCCACATCGAGACCGCCACCGCCCGGTTCAACTGCACGACCGGCGAAGGGTCGCGCGCCGCGAGCAGGTCGTACAGCGCCACGATCCGTTCCCAGTCGGTGTCCTCCGCCCGGACCGCCCGCGCGTGGCACACCGCCACCGCGGCCTGGAGCGCGTACGAGCCGGGCGGCTCCCCCCGCTCCCTGGCCGCCGCGTCCGCCCTGGCCAGCGCCGCGAACCCGCGGCGGATCAGCAGCTGGTCCCAGCGCGTACGGTCCTGGTCGAGCAGCAGCACCGGCGCCCGCCCGGGCCCGGCGGTACGGGCCGGTACCCGTGACGCCTGGATCTCCAGCAGCGCCACCAGCCCGTGCACCTCGGGCTCCCCGGGCAGCAGCCCGGCCAGCACCCGCCCGAGCCGCACGGCGTCCTCGCAGAGCCCCGGCCGCATCCAGTCCTCGCCGGCCGTCGCCGAGTACCCCTCGTTGAAGATCAGATAGACGACCTCCAGGACGGACGCCAGCCGCCGCCCCAACTCCGGCCCCTCGGGCACCTCGAACGGCACCTTCTCCTTCGCCAGGGTCCGCTTCGCGCGGACGATCCGCTGCGCCACCGTCGATTCCGCGACCAGGAACGCGCGGGCGATCTCGTCGGTGGTCAGCCCGCCGAGCAGCCGCAGCGTCAGCGCCACCCGCGCCTCACGGGACAGCACCGGGTGGCACGCGATGAACACCAGCCGCAGCAGGTCGTCCTCGATCACCGCGCCGTCCGCGCCGCCGGCGCCCGCGTCGACGGAAGCGACCGAAGCGACGGTCCCGTCCGCGCCCGCGGCCGTCCGCTGCTCGGTCTCCAGCTCGTGGCCGAGCAGCCGCAGCTTGCGGGCGTACGTCTCGTTGCGCCGGATCTGGTCGATCGCCCGCCGCTTGGCGGTGGTCATCAGCCACGCGCCGGGGTTGCGCGGGACGCCCGACCCCGGCCACTGCTCGAGCGCGGCGACCAGCGCGTCCTGCGCCAGCTCCTCGGCCACGCCGAGGTCGTGCACCATCCGGGTCAGCCCGGCGATCAGGCGCGGCGACTCGATCCGCCACACGGCATCCACGGTCCGCCGGGCCCGCTCCTCGGCCGGGATCTCCGCCGGGATCTCGCCCGGGACCTCGGCCCCGTCCGCCCGGCCGGGCGTCCCGGCACCGCCCGCGGAATCGTCAGCTCCTGTCACGACCACCCATCAGAGCAGCCGCCGCGCGCCCACGCAAAGCGCCCCGCCCGGGCGGGAGCGCCGCCGCTCAAGCCGCGGGCCCCGGGGCGGCCCCAACCGCCCGAGCCGGGAGCGTCGGCCCCGGGCCGCAGCCGCCCGAGCCCCGGGCCGGAGCCCGGGGCAGCGGCCGCCGAGCGACTACTCCGGCTCCATCACCTGCCGGATCTCACCCGTGATCGTCCACGCGTCACCGTGGATCGCCAGGAACCGCGAGGCCCACTCGACAGCCTCCTCCTTCGTCTTCGCCTGGAAGATGAAGTAGCCGCCCACGACCTCCTTGGCCTCGGTGAACGGCCCGTCCACGACGGTCAGCTTCCCGCCGGACAGCCGCACCTCGGTGCTGTCGTCCCGGGACTGAAGGCCCCCGGTGTCGAGCATCGCCCCGGCCTTGGTCATCTCCTCGAGCAGCTTCCCCATCTCGGTCATCAACTCCTCGCTCGGGGAGTCGGGGGAGGCGGCCTCGTCAACCTTGATCAGCATCATGTAGCGCACGGTGTTGCTCCTCGTTCCTTCACTGCGTCGGTCCGGCGGTCTTTCCCGCCCATGCCTACGCGTCGAACGACCCCCGGCCGAATCGACACTCCCGCCGGAAGTTTTTTCCAGCGCCGCGGCCGCGACCGGGCCACCTCCCACACGATGGTCCCGACCAGGGGCTTCACCGCACCTCCGGGCCGGGCCACGCGGCGGGAAGCGTGTAGTTCCAGCCCGGCTGCCAGGCGGGGGGAGCCTGGACGAGGTCGTGGAGCGCGGCCCCGCCGAGCAGGCAGTCGAGCGCCCACCGGTTGGCCGAGTGGGCGATGACGAGGACGCGCCGGCCGTCCCAGCGCGCGGCCAGGTCGTGCAGGAAGGCGTCGGTGGCCGCGACGACCTGCCGGTAGCTCTGGCCGCCGGGGAAGGGTTCGTCGATGCGGTGGACGCGCTGCCGCGCGATGAGGGCGACCGGCTGCCCGTTGAGCTCGCCGTAGTCGCACTCCCGCAGCCGGCTGTCCTGGTGGACCGGCGGCCGGCCGTCGGGGAACGCGATGCGGGCGGTTTCGACGGCGCGGTGCAGGTCGGAGGTGAACACGGCGGCGAAGCCCTGTGGGCGGCGCCGCGCGCCGAGCTCGGCGGCCTGCCGGCGTCCTTGCGGGGACAGCAGGCCCGGGAGCCGGTCGGTGGCGATGCCCGCCTCGTTGTCCGTGGTGGTGGCGTGGGTCTCGTAGACGATCTCGACGGCCATCGCGGGGCTCCCGGGGTGCGGTTGGGCGCGGCCGCCCGGGGTGAGGGGGGCGGGCACTGAGCCCCGTCCCGGGTGGCTGGGACGAGGCTCAGTGTGCTCAGTTCTGCGCGGACGCGCAGCGGGCAGGGGTCAGTTCGGCAGGTCGGCGGGGCTGTTGTGGTAGGCGGCGAGCTTCCAGGCGCCGTCGCGCTTCTCCAGCACCCACGTGGCGCGCACCTTCCGGTCGGCGGGCGGCTCGGTCTCCCCCGGGAACAGGACGCTGCTCTCGCTCACCGCGACCGCGCCGTCCTCGCCCAGGAAGCGGATGCTCTGCAACTCGTCAATGGTCGTACTCCCCTTGAGATAGGACGCGAAGCCCTCGGCCATGTTCCGCCGGATCTCCTCCCGCGACCCCCGGTAGGCCCCCGGCATGACGACGGTGGCGTCCTCCGTGTAGTCCGCGACGAACGCGTCGGCGTCGCCCGCGCCCCATGCCTTGTAGAGGTCGTCCAGAATCCCCTTGATGGCAGCCACGTCCTGCGGTCGTTTCTCGCTCATAACTCCAGCTCCCTCATGTTCCTCACGGCCCCCGTAAAGGGCCCACCAGTACGTACAGCCGACCCCCCGCAAACTCATCGCCCACCCCCAAAAAACTTCCACCCGCCCCCGTGCCCGTTCGGTTATGTCGCGGCCTGGCACGCGGTTGCCGGTGGCCGGCCACGGGATCACCGCGCGTACGCCGCAAGGCTGACGGGTCAGCCCGCGAGCACCTCGGGGAAGCCGAACGCGCCGGTCAGGGCGGGATCGTGGAAGTCGAGCAGGTGGACGCACCGGGCCCGGCCCGCCTGCCAGTCGCGGAACGGCGTCCCCTCCAGCGAGGCGTCCGCGCGCAGCACCCGTTCCAGCAGGCCGGCGTCCGCGCTCTCGAAGGCCGCGATGTACGCCTTGAGAAGTGCGCGGGCCCGCCGGTCGGTCGGTTCGAGAAGCTTCTCGGGCTCCGGCTCCAGGGCGTCCAGCCGCGCCCGGGCCCGTTGCAGACCGCTCTTGACCGCCGCCGTGCTGGTGCCGAGGATCGCCGCGGTCTCGGCCGTCGAGAACACCAGCACTTCGCGCAGGATGAGGATCGCCCGCTGGCGGGCGGGCAGGTGCTGCAGGCCGGCGATGAGCGCCAGCCGCAGCGACTCCCGTTCGACCACCACCGCGGACGGATCGTCGGCGGGCGGGGCGATCCACGCGTCCGGCAGCGGCTCCAGCCGCGAGACCTCACCCGGCGCGACGGGACTCGGCGGCCGGTCGGGGCCCTCGTACGCGCCCGTCAGGCCCGAGGGCAGCACCCGGATCGCGCGCGGTGACGACGCCCGCAGGCAGACGTTGGTGGCGATCTTGCAGAGCCAGGTCCGGATCGACGCCCGCCCCTCGAAACCGGCGTACGACCGCCACGCCCGCAGATACGTCTTCTGCACCGGATCCTCGGCGTCCTGCGCCGAGCCCGTCATCCGGTAGCAGTGCGCCCGCAGCTCCCGCCGGAACCGCTCGGTGCGAAGTTGACCCCGGCGGCGGTGACCCGGATCAGGATCTCGCCCCGGCCGGGGCCCGGCACCGGAGCGTCGGTGACCAGGCGCATGTCCTGCGGGCCGTTGAGGGACGTCTGGTGCAGCGCGCGCATGGTCACGGGCATGCTCATCGGCGGTCGGCCTTTCGTTCTCGGCGTACAGGAGAGAGACGACCGGGCCGTCCTGCGGGCCGCACCTCCCACCATGTAGATCCCGGCCGCGGTGAAAAGGAATCGGTCGCTTCAGAGCTGACGTGCTGACGAGCCGTGCTGACGAGGCCGTGCCGGCGTGCTGACGAGGCCGTCGTACGGGCTCAGGCCGGCGTGGCCGGGGGGCGCAGGCCGAGCCATTGTTCGGCGTTCCAGGCGTGGAAACGCTCCACCTCGGCGAAACCGAGTTTTGCCGCGAGCCGCATCGAGCCGACGTTCGCGCTCTGGGTGGCGAGCGCCACCGGCTCGCCGGGCAGCGCGCCGTCGAGCCAGGCGAGGGCCGCGGCGCAGGACTCGGTGGCGTAGCCCGATCCCCACGCGCGCGGCAGGAACAGGTAGCCGAGATCGGCCTTCCCCGCCGCGGCCGGGCGGTGGCGCTCGGACGCCCGCCTGAGCAGGATCTGGCCGATCATCGCCCCGTCGAGCTCGACGACGAAGCTCCCCGGCCACTGCTCGGGCACCTCCGGCAGCTCGCGTTCGAGCTTGGCACGCGGCCGGGGGCCGCCGAGGTACGTGTGCACTTCCGGCGACGCCAGCAGCTCGATGAACGTCGCCCGGTCCCGGGCCTCGGACGCGCGGAGCACGAGCCGCTCGGTCCTGATCGGGGCGGGTGGCCAGTCGACGGCGCCGAGTTCAGTCATGGCGGCCAGCCAATCAGCAGGCTCGGCGGCGTTCAAGGCCCGCGGACGATCACCCGTCGGCGGCCGGGCCACCGTCCGCCCGATCAGGGCAGCCCGAGCCAGTCCGCCTCGTTGTCGACACATTGGATTGACATAGACGATGTGTATCGAAAAACTGGCTCCGTTCGCGCCCCCGACCCGAATCGCCACCACGGAGGAGTGCTCCATGCCCGAGCTGCCGTCCCACCCCGACACGGCCGATCCCGGAACTGCCGATCCCGACACGGCCGATCCCGGCACGTCCGATTCCGACGCGGCCGCCGGTCCCGCCGGCCACGCCGCCGATCCCGTGCTCCCCGGCTGGTCGCGAAGCCGCAGGCTGCTCCTCATCGCCGCCGCCCTCGGCCTGCTGGCGCTGCTCGCCGTCCTGCACCTCACCGGTGTCGTCGGCGAAGGGGGCCACTGATGATCGAGGCCGTCGCGCTCACCAAGCGGTACGGCGACGTCACGGCGGTGGACGGCCTGACCTTCACCGTTCCGGCCGGCGCGGTGACCGGGTTCCTCGGGCCCAACGGGTCGGGGAAGTCGACCACGATGCGGATGGTGATGGGGCTGGACGCGCCGACCTCGGGATCGGTCACGGTCGACGGCCGGCCGTACGCGGGCTACCGGCGGCCGCTGCGCGCGGTCGGGGCGCTGCTCGACGCCAAGGCGGTGGACGGCGGCCGGTCCGCGTTCAACCACCTGCGGTGGCTGGCGCTGAGCAACGGCATACCGCGCTCGCGGGTGGACGAGGTGCTGCGGCAGGTGGGGCTGGCGTCGGCGGCGGGCAAGCGCGTCGGCGGCTTCTCGCTCGGCATGGCGCAGCGCCTGGGCATCGCGGCGGCACTGCTGGGCGATCCACCGGTGCTGATGTTCGACGAACCGGTCAACGGCCTCGACCCGGAGGGCGTGGCGTGGATCCGTACGCTGCTCAGGGCGCTGGCCGCCGAGGGCCGCACGGTGTTCCTGTCCAGCCATCTGATGAGCGAGATGGCGCTGACGGCGGACCGGCTGGTCATCATCGGACGCGGTCGGCTCATCACCGAGACCAGCGTCTCCGACTTCCTCGCGCGCGGAACCGGCAACTCCGTCAGGGTCCGTGCGACCGACCCGGCGGCGCTGGCCGTCCTGCTGGCCGAACGCGGCGCCACCGTCGTCAGCGAGCCGGACGGCGCGCTGCGGGTCACCGGCGCGAGTACGGGGGAGGTGGGCGAACTCGCCCGCGTCCGCGGCCTCGGCCTGCTGGAACTCGCGCAGCAGCAGATGTCCCTGGAGCAGCGGTACATGGAGCTGACCCGCGACGTCACCGAGTACCAGGCCGGGCACACGGCGGAGGCCGGGCACGCGGCGGAGGCCGGGCACGCGGCAGAAGCCGGCCACACAGAAGAAGGGGCGCTCCTGTCATGACCGCCACCACCACTGCCACCACGGCGCCGCTGACTGGTCCTCAGGTCGTACGCCGCCGGGGCGACTTCAGCAACGTCCTCCGTGCGGAGCTGTGCAAGATGCGCACCATCCGTTCGACCTACTGGCTCCTGCTGACGGCCCTCGCCGCCAACGTCGGCTTCGCGGCCCTCGCCGCGGCCGTCCTGGCACCCCGGCTGGGCTCGGACGACCTCGCCAGCGTGGACGTCGTACAACTCGCGCTGGCCGGACTACACCTCTCCCAGATCGCGTTCGGTGTGTTCGGCACGCTGCTCATCACCGGGGAGTACGGCTCCGGGATGATCCGGACGACGCTGGCCGCCGTACCCCGGCGCCCCACCGTCCTGGCCGCCAAAGCCCTGGTCTTCTCCGGGGTCGCGCTGGTCACCGCCACCGCGTCGACCTTCGCCGCCTACCTGGCCTTCGAGGCGTGCCTGCCCGCGCACACCCTCACGGGGACGGCGCTGTCGGACCCGGGAGTCGCCCGCGCGGTGTTCGGCGGCGGACTGTATCTGACGGTGTTCGGGCTGCTCGGCCTCGGCATCGGCACGGTGCTGCGCTCCTCGGCCGGCGCGATCGCCACCCTGCTCGGCGTGCTGTTCGTGCCGCCGCTGTCGCTCGACCTGCTGCCGGGGACGTGGAAGACGACCGTCGGGCCGTACATCCCGATGCAGTCGGGCGGGCAGATCTACGTCGCCGCCCACCGGGAAGCGGCAAGTCTGGCTCCGTGGACGGGATTCGGGGTCTTCTGCCTGTACGCGGCGGTCGCGCTGCTCGCCGGACTCGCCGCCGTCAACCGGCGTGACGCGTGAACGCGGCGGCGATCGTCCAGGCCCTGATGGAGCCGGCGGGTCGGGCCGACCCCTACCCGCTGTACGCGCAGGCGCACCGGCTCGGGCCGGTACTGGCGGTCGCGGACGGCGTGTTCCTCGTCAGCGGGTACGCGGCCGTCAACCAGGTGCTGCGCGACCCGGGGTTCGGGCTGCCGGACCTCGCGCGCGTCGCGGACCGGGTCGGCGCCGGCGCCGGCGCGCTGAGCTCGATGAGCCGGTCGATCCTGCGTACCAACCCGCCGGACCACGGCCGCATGCGCTCCCTCATCTCCCAGGTGTTCACCCCGCGCCGGATCGCCGCCCTCCAGCCCTCGGTGGAGGACGCCGTGCGCCGGCTGCTCGACGAGCTCGAAGGGGCCGGGGCGGACGGCCGGGCGGTCGACTTCATGGACCGGTTCGCGTTCCGGCTGCCGGTCACCGTCATCTGCGACCTGCTCGGCGTGCCGCCGGCCGACCACCAGCGGTTCCGCCGGCTGGCGTCCGACCTGACCGGCGCGCTGGAACTCTCCCCGGACGCCGCCCAATTGGAAGGCGCCGCCCGCTCCGAGGACCCCGCCGAAGCCGCCGCAGGCGAACTGACCGCCTACTTCGCCCACTTGATCGGCGAACGGCGTACGCGCCCCGGCGACGACCTCGTCAGCACGCTGGTGGCGGCCCGGGACGCCGACGCAGGCCGGCTGTCGGACGAGGAACTGCTCGCCAACCTAGTCCTGTTGCTCGTCGCCGGCTTCGAGACGACCACCGACCTCCTCGGCAACGGCCTGGCGGTCCTGCTCGACCGCCCCGGCCTCGCCGCCGACCTGCGCGACGGGCGGATCGGCACCGCGGGCTTCGTCGAGGAAGTGCTGCGCCACGACTCCCCGGTGCAGCTCACCACCCGGCTGGCCCGCGCCGGCGGCCTGGCGGTCGAAGGCGTCCCCGTCCCGGCAGGCAGCACCGCGCTCCTGCTGCTCGGCGCGGCCAACCGCGACCCCGCCCGCTACCCGGACCCCGACACGTTCGACCCCACCAGGACCGACAGCAGACCCCTCAGCTTCGGCGCCGGCCCGCACGTGTGCCTCGGGAACAGCCTGGCCCGCCTCGAAGCGTCCGCCGCCTTCCCCCGGCTGCTGGCCCGCTTCCCCGGCCTCGCGCACGATCCCGACCCGGGCACCGCCCCCGCCGGCCGGCCCACCCGCCGCGACCGGCTCGTCCTGCGCGGCTACTGGACCCTGCCGATCCGGCTCGCCTGACGTGCCCATCAGACCGCAGCGGATAAGGTCGAGCCCGTGGCGTCAGAACCTCGCAGCGATGAACGCGAAGAAAGCGATGAAGGCGGCGAAAACGATGAACGTGCCGCCCTGCGCGGCAAGTTCATGCTGGTCTTCCGCGGCGGCGCCGTGGCGCGGCGCGACCGCGACCTGTCGCCGTCGGAGCTGCAGAGCCACGTCGAGAAGTGGTACCGCTGGTCCGACGAGCTGGCCCGGCAGGGCCGTTGCAACGAGGGCACCGCGCTGGACGACCCGGGAGCCATGGTCCGGGGCCGCGAGCGGGTGGTCACCGACGGCCCGTACGCCGAGTCGAAGGACCTGGTGACCGGGGTCATGATCATCGAGGCCGCCTCTCTGGAAGACGCCGTCGAGGTCGCCCGGACCTGCCCGACCTACGAGTTCGACGGTTCGGTCGAGGTGCGGCCGGTCCAGGTCTGAGCCCGGTGGAAGAACGGGAGTTGGGACCCGTGGACGGTCCAGGTCTGAGCCCCGTGGACGGACCGGCGACGAGCCCCGCGGACGGAGAAGCCGCCGCGGCAGCCTCGTCCAGCGAGCTGGTCGAGGACCTGTTCCGCCGGGAGTACGCCCACCTGGTGAGCGCGCTGACCAGGGCCCTGGGCCCGTCCAACCTCCCGCTCGCCGAGGACGTCGTGCACGACGCCCTGGTGAGCGCGATGCACGCCTGGCGCTTCGGGCTGCCGCGCAACCCCAAAGCGTGGATCATCCGCGCGGCCCACAACCGGGCGATCGACATCATCCGCAGGGAGCAGCGCCGGCGCTCGTTCCTCCCCGAGCTGGCGACGACGACGGCGCTGACCGACACGATCGAGGCGGCGCTCGCCCCGGCCGCCGAGGGGGCCGCCCAGCTGGGGATGATGTTCGCGGTGTGCGACCCCGGCCTCAGCCCCGGGACGCACGTGACGTTGATCCTTCGGTGGCTGTGCGGGCTGTCGCCCAGGGAGATCGCGCAGGCGTTCCTGGTCGACGTCCAGACCATCGACCGTCGCCTGCATCGCGGTCGGGACAAGCTGCGCGCGCTGGGCCGGCTGCCGGAGGTGGACGACCTCCCCGACGTCGGCGTCCGGCGGGACTCCGTCCTGCGGTCGCTGTACCTGCTGTTCAACGAGGGCTACCACGGCAGCGATCCGCAGGAACCGGTCCGCCCGTTCCTGTGCGAGGAGGCACTGCGCCTGGCCGAACTGCTGCTGCGGACCAGGGCGACGGCGCAGCCGCAGACGTACGCCATGGCGGCGTTGTTCTGCTTCGACGCGGCCCGGCTGCCGACCCGGCTCGACGAGCACGGCGTGTTCGTCCCCCTGGAGGACCAGGACCGCGGCCGCTGGGACCGGGCGCGCATCGAGCGCGGTATGACGTACCTCGCCGGCGCGGCCACCGGGGACCACCTCTCGCGCTGGCACCTGGAGGCCGGCATCGCCTGCGAGCACGCCATCGCGCCGTCGGTCCGGGAGACCGACTGGGACCGGGTCACCGGCTTCTACGACCTCCTCGTCCAGCAGTCGTGGAGCCCGGTGGTGGCCCTCAACCGTGCGCTGGCGGTGGCCGAACGGGACGGCGTCGACGCGGGCCGCCGCGAGCTGGCCGCGCTGGCCGGGGAGCGGACGCTGTCCCGCTACCCCTTCTACTTCGCCGCCCGCGCCGACCTGGAACGACGGGCCGGCCGGCACGGCGCCGCCCGGGAGGACTACCGGCAGGCCGTCGCGCTGGCCCGCAGCCGCGCCGAGCGCGAGTCCTACCAGCGGCGGATCGCGAGTTTGAAAACCTCCTAGCGCGTGTCCGGTTCCGGCGCCCGCCGTTCGTCGTCCTGCTGAAGCTCACGCTCACCGACGAGACCCGGAGGGACGTCCGGGACACCCGGGGGGAACCCCGGGGGACAAGGGAGAGACCCGTGCCTGCACCCATGAACGACCTGCTCGCCACCGCCGTCGACGCGCACGGCGGCCTGGACCGCTGGAACCAGATCACGTCGATCACCGTCGACGCCTGTGTCACCGGGGGCCTGTGGGCCCTCAAGGGCCAGGATGACGCCCTCAAGGACGTCATCCTGGAGGTGGACACCACCCGGGAGCGGCTGACGATCGACTTCGCCGGCCAGGACAAGCGGTCGGTCTTCGAGCCCGGCCGGGTCACCGTCGAGCGCCGCGACGGGACGCTCACCGAGGCGCGTGACGACCCGGAGCGGTCCTTCGACGGCCACCGACTCGACACGCCCTGGGACGACATCCACCTCGCGTACTTCACCGGCGAGGCGCTGTGGACGTACCTCAACACGCCGTTCCTCTACACCTGGCCGGGGTTCGCCACCGAGGAGATCCCCTCGATCGAGGCCAACGGTGAGACGTGGCGGCGGCTGCAGGTGACGTTCCCCGACCACGTCAAGAGCCACACCCGCCGGCAGATCTCGTGCTTCGGTCCGGACGGGCTGCTGCGCCGGCACGACTTCACCATCGACGTCCTCGGCGGCGCGACCGGGATGCTCTACGCCACCGGCTACCGCGACGCCGGCGGCATCATCATCCCGGCCACGCGGCGCGGTTTCGCCTGGCAGGGGGACTACGAGGTCGTCCCGGAGCCGCTGCTCGTCGCCATCGACCTGGGGGAGGTCACCGTCCGCTGACGTCACCTACCGCCGGGGGCGGTCCTCGCGGCGGTCCCGGGCGCGGTGGCGGCGGTCGCGGCGGCGTAACGGGCCTGTACGTCCGCCCAGTTGACGATGTCCCAGAGCTTGGTGACGTAGTCGGGGCGGACGTTCCTGTACTGCAGGTAGTAGGCGTGCTCCCAGGCGTCGAAGACCAGCAGCGGGGTGGCGCCCTGGCCGACGTTGCCGTGGTGGTCGTAGACCTGCTGGACGATCAGCCGCCGCCCCAGCGGTTCCCAGGCCAGGACGCCCCAGCCGGACCCCTGCACGGCGGTGGTGGCGGTGGTGAGCTGTTTCCTGAACGCCTCGAAGCCGCCGAGGTGTTCGTCGATGGCGGTGGCCAGGGCGCCGTCCCGACAGCCCGGAGTCCCACTTCCCCGCTGATCGTCTTTCACCGGCACCCGCCGACCGGTCGACCCCGCCCACCGGGGCAGCACCGTCGTCAGCCCGGAGCCCGGAGCCCGGAGCCCGGAGCCCGGAGCCCGGAGCCCGGCCCGCTCACGGGTCAGCGGCGGCGTCCCCACGCGGAGATCATCGGGGCGGTGGCCAGGTCGAGCCGGCCGGTGGCGACGTTCGACAGGTGGCGGTCGATCTCCTCGTCGGTGGCGAGCCCCGCGGCCACCAGGCGTTGGCGGATCTGCCGCACGGTCGCGGCCTCGAGCACCGCACACGCCGGCGAGGTGATCGGAAAGTACGCGTCGGCCTGGACGTCCTCCAGCCCGGCCTCGCGCAGAAGCCTGGGCAGCGTCCGCCCGTACGCGAGGTCCGCCCCCCGGGCCGCCATCAAGGTGCGGAAGCCGGCCCGCAACCGGTTGGCGAGCCGCTGCTCGGGACCGGACTCGTCCGGGCACAACAGCGGTTGCAGCCCCGGGTCGGCGTCCTCCAGGAGCAGCCACCCGCCGGGCCGCAGCGCCTGGACCATCCGGCGCAGCGCCTCAGCGCGGTCGGTGACATGCACGAGCACCAGCCGGGCGTGCACGAGGTCGAAGCCACCGGCAGGCGGCGGTTCGGCCGCCACGTCATGGCGCAGCACCTCGATAACGCCGCCGCCGGCGTCCCGGGTCCACGACACGTCGATGTCGGTGGCGACCACCGCCCCCGTGGGCCCCACCCGCTCGGCCAGCCCGGCGGGCACGGACGCCCCGCCCGCCCCGACCTCCCAGCACCGCATCCCGGCGACGACCCCGAGCCGGTCGACATGCCGGAACGTCACCGGATCGAACAGCTCGCTGAGAGCGTCGAACCGGACCCCCGCCTCCGACTGGTGATTGCCCAGCAGATACCCGCGATCCGTGCCGTGCTCCGCCATCCGGCGATTGTGCCAGAGCGCCGTCCGCCCCCCTTCGAACCAGCCCGCACCGGCCGCCCGCCGTCACTGGTGCCGACTAGCCGTCCGCCCGTGAGCGGGGTGTGACGTCCCAGGTCGGGTGCTGGATCTGATCGTTGTGGACGACGATGTCGGCGTGGGCGGTGGGGTGGGCCGTGGTCGCGTAGAGCTGTTGGGCGGGGAGGTAGCGGTCGCGCCAGGAGCGGTCGATCTCGGTCGTGTCCACGGTGCCGGCGGCGTCGGTGGCGTCGGTGGTGGATCCGGCCTGTGTCGCGCCTCGGATCCTGGCTCGGGCCAGCGTCTGCTCGAACGGGGCGGTCACGACGATGCGCAGGTCCCAGTGGTCGACGAGTTCCGGGCGCAGGAGGAAGACGCCGTCGAAGAGCAGGACGGCGTCGGCGGGGGCCGTGGCGGGTGGCGGTGACAGCGGGGTGTCGGTGTCCGCGTCGTAGATCGTGTGCTGGAACCGTCGGTCTCCGCCCGGGCCCAGCGGATCGAGCAGGACGCGGCGCAGCGTCGCGTGGTCGTGCGCGTCGAAGTAGCACGCTTCGGCCGAGAACCGGCCGCGCCGGTAGCGCCGCGCGCGGGGGAAGAGGAAGTCGTCGACGGACGCGCGGATGACGTTCCGGCCCTGCGCGCGCAGGACGGCGGCGAGTTCGTCGGCCAGGGTGGTCTTCCCGGCGGCGGGCGGCCCGTCGACGGCGACCCGCGGCGGGTGCGCGGTCGTGACGGAGTTGATCGCCTCGGTCAGCCGGCCGATGAGTTCGCTGCGGGTGCCCTGGTCCATTGCTGCCTCCCTGACGGCGTCTCCGTCAGCACCGTATGCCCGCCGGGCCCGCGGTCGTCGGCTTGCTTCTCAATCGGCGGCCCGGCGGTGTCGCTGGTAGTGGCGGGCGGCGCGGGCGCGGTTGCCGCAGCCGGCGGAGCACCATTCGCGGCGCGGGTGGTTCTTCAGGAAGTACAGGACGCATCCCGGCGCGAGGCAGGCGCGCAGCCGGTGGCGGGCGTCCTGGCTGAAGAGCGTGATCGTCTCCTCGGCGATGGCGGAGACGGCGGCCGACGCCGCCTGCCCGCTGCTGATCAGGTGACGTGCGGGTTCCCGGCCGGGCGTCCAGGACAGCGCCGACCAGTGCGGCGTGTGGCCGGCGGCCTCGTTGAGCCTGCTGACGGCGGCCGCCAGTTCGCGCGTGTCGGAGGCGGCCGCCGGGCGCGGATCGCCGGTGGCCTCGGCGGCCAGTCGCCGCAGGGCGTCCCGCAGCCCGATCAGCCGGTCGCCGAGGCGGACGAGGCCGGACGTGGTGAGGGCGGCCACGTCGTCGGGCGTCATCAGATCCGTGCGCGAGGCGACGGCGTGCAGCCAGGCACGGGTGCCGTCGGGGTCGCGCAGCGCGTCGTGCACGCCGTCCCGGTCCGCCCAGACGGTGTTCATCAGCTCCACGGGGAGCGGCTCGCCCAGGAGGGGTGCGTTCGTGCTCATATCCTTGAGGCTAGCGCACTTCTAACGGTTGCAGGTGGCTCTATCCGTTGACATGTCGCTCGACCCGTGCCATGTTTCTTCTAACGGTTGGTAGTAAAGGTAAACGTTAGGCGTGAAGGGGGAGCGATGAACGACCCGGGACGCGACACCGCCGCCGGCTTCCACGAAGGCGAACTGTCCGTGCAGCGCCGCGCGGGCGTCGCACGCGACGCGGCCCGGCTCACGGGCATGCTGGCCCCCGCCCAACTCGGCGGCGGCGTCACCCGGTTCCTGGCGGAACGCGGCTTCGCCGCGATCACCGCACGCGACTCCGAGGGCACCCTGTGGACGTCCCCGCTCGCAGGCCCGCCCGGGTTCCTGCACGTCGCCTCGCCGACCGCCCTCGACGTACGAGCGCTGCCCGCCGAAGGCGACCCGCTCCGCGGCGTGCTCCGCGACGCGCCGGTGCCCCAGCCGGTCGGCCTCATTGTGGTCGAGTTCGCCACCCGCCGGCGCCTGCGGGTGAACGGCACCCTGTCCCGAGCGGACGGCGACGGCTTGCGCGATGGCCTGCGCGACGGCCTGCGCGACGGCCTGCGCGATGGCCGGCGCGACGGTCTGCGCATCGACGTCGAGCAGGCATTCGGCAACTGCCCCCAGTACATCCAGGCCCGCCACCTCCATGCCGCCGCCCCCCGCACGGCCGGCGGCGCGGAGCCGGTCCGGCGCGCCAGCACTCTGAACGGGGCGGACGCCGACCTGATCGCCCGGTCCGACACGTTCCTGATCGGCACGACCCACCCCACCCGCGGCAACGACGCCTCCCACCGCGGCGGCCCGCCGGGCTTCGTCCGCGTCGAGGACGGCCGGCTGTGGTGGCCCGACTACTGGGGCAACAACATGTTCAACACGCTCGGCAACATCCAGTCCGACCCCACCGCCGCGCTGCTCTTCTGCGACTTCGCCACCGGCCGCACGCTGCACCTCTCCGGCGACGCGTCCGTCGAGTGGACCGACCCGGGCGCCCCGGGCGACGACGACCGCACCGGCCGCCGCGTCCACTTCACCCCCCGGCACCTGGTGAGCGGACACCTGCTGCCGCTCCAGGCCGACTCCGTCACCCCGGCCCGCGACAACCCGCCACTGACCGACCGGCCGGCCGCATAGTGAAGACCTCCGCGAAGTGAGGGCTCACCGCACGCCCTCCGCACCATGAGGGCCGACGCACACCGCACGCCCTCCGCACAGTGAAGGAAAGCCCTCCCATGACCGAAGCGCGCCCGCCCTTCCCGCCGTTCGACCCCGACACCGCCCTGGCCAAGGTCCAGGCCGCCGAGGACGCCTGGAACACCCGCGACCCGCAGCAGGTCGCCCTCGCCTACACCGAGGACTCCGTCTGGCGGAACCGGGACGTGTTCCTCGCCGGCCGCGAGAAGATCGTCGAGTTCCTCACCGCCAAGTGGGACCGCGAACTCGACTACGTCCTGCGCAAGAGCCTGTGGGGCTTCCGCGGCAACCGCATGGCCGTCCGCTTCCAGTACGAGTGGCACACCGCGGAGGGCCGGTGGTTCCGCTCCTACGGCAACGAGTTGTGGGAGTTCGCCGACAACGGCTTGATGCGCCGCCGCGAGGCCGGCATCAACGACGTTGCCATCGCCGAGTCCGACCGCCGCTACTTCGGCCCCCGCCCCGAGAACGAGCGCGGCCCGGGGCACGACATCCCGCTCGACTGAGAGCCCGCGGCCGAGCACGAAGCCGTGGCAAGACGGGCGGCGTGCCCGTGTATTCCACCGGGCTGGGCGGTGCGGCTCATTCGTCGTCTTCGTCTTCGTCGTCGAAGGTGATGTTCCCGTGCTCGTCCATCGTGGGGTGGATCTTCGACGGGCCGTACGGATCGACGTCGGACGGCCGGGGCGGCTCGGGCCCGTCGGGGCCGATCCGGACCACCCGGCCGAGCCGCACCACGAAGAACTGCTTGCCGGCGACCTGGAGTTCGTTCGCCCTTCCAGCCGAGCGGAACGCCTCGGCGGCGCGCGCGTACTCCGCCTTCTCGTCCGCGTCCAGGCCGTACATCCGGGGCCAGAAGGTGAGCAGCGCGTCAACCAGGGACCGCCGCGCGGCGTGCGGGGTGGACATGATGCCGAGGACCGGCTCCCAGCCGTCCTCGGTCCGCTGCACCACCCGGAACGCCGCCGGGAGCAGGACGACTCCGGGGTGCGTCTCCAGCGCGGCACGGGAGTCGGCCCGCACATCCGCCGGGTAGCGGGTGCTGCGGTAGTGCAGGTCGAGCATGGACAGCCGTTCGGCGCTCGCCATCACTCCGGTGGCGGCGGCGTGGTCGATCACGACGTCGCCGTCCAGCTCGGGATCAGCGGCGTGCAGGTCCCAGTCCGGCTCCGCGGGGTCGGGGTCGGTGGGACGCGGCGGTTCGACGGTGCCGTCGTGGATATAGAAGAACTCGTCGCCCCGGATGACCCGGTAGCGGGCCCCGGCCACGGTCAGCTCGTTGACCGGCTCCCTGTCCAGCCGTCTCACGGCGGACAGTAACTCCAGGCGCAGCGCCGGGTCGTCGGTGTCGTCCTTGGCCTGGAAGAAGAGCTGAGAGTTGAGCGCGTCCCGGGACGCCTGCGGAAACCCGTCCGACATCGCCGTCACCATCCGCCACCCGGAGACCCCCGGTTCGCGGACCGCCAGCCCGAAGAGCGGCCCCCGGATGACGTAGTGCGACCACCGCTGCGCCGCATCCAGACGATCCGCCTCGACGATCATCTCCACCGGGTGGCCGTCGAGTTTGACGTTCATGATCAGCGGCTCGGAAGCCGCCGGTTCGTCCCCACTCATAGCGCCATTATCTTCACGCCCAAGACGCCGTTGTCAGGCACTCGCCCGATATGGAACCGATGGAGTGGGTGCCCCGGGCCCTTGGGGGCGCCCCGGGGCAGGAGATTGGTCGCGGGTCCGGGGCGCGCGTAGTTGGGCTGAAGGGTGCCGCTCGTGCAACGATGCCGGGGTGAACCGACTTGCTGACTCGCAGTCGCCTTACCTGCTCCAGCACGCCACCAACCCGGTGGACTGGTGGCCCTGGGGACCGGCCGCGTTTGACGAGGCCCGCAAGCGGGGGGTTCCGGTGCTGCTCAGCGTCGGGTACAGCGCTTGTCACTGGTGCCAGGTCATGGCGCACGAGTCCTTTGAGGATGTGGCCACCGCCGCGTATCTGAACGTGCACTTCGTGTGCGTGAAGGTGGATCGCGAGGAGCGGCCGGATGTGGACGCGGTGTATATGGAGGCCGTGCAGGCTGCCACCGGGCAGGGGGGGTGGCCGATGACGGTGTTTCTTACGCCGGACGGGGATCCGTTCTACTTCGGGACGTACTTTCCGCCCAAGGCGCGGCACGGGCTGCCCGGGTTCCTGGATGTGGCGCAGGGGGTTGTCGCGGCCTGGCGGGATCGGCGCGGGGAGGTCGGGGAGGTCGCCGCGAGGATCGTGCGGGAGCTCCAGGAGCGGACCAGCAGCGCGTACGGTGTCGCCGTGCCGCCCGGTGACGGTGAACTGGCCGCCGCGTTGCAGAAGTTGGCCGGGACGTATGACGGCGAGCACGGCGGGTTCGGCGGCGCGCCGAAGTTCCCGCCGTCCATGACGCTGGAGTTCCTGCTCAGGCACCACGCCCGGACCGGCGCGGAACCCGCCCTCCAGATGGCCCGCGACACCTGCGAGGCGATGGCCCGCGGCGGGATCTACGACCAACTGGGCGGCGGCTTCGCCCGTTACGCCGTGGACGGCACCTGGACGGTGCCGCACTTCGAGAAGATGCTCAGCGACAACGCGCTGCTCACCCGGGTCTACGCGCACCTGTGGCGGTCCACCGGTTCGGACTTCGCCCGCCGGGTCGCGCTGGAGACCGCCGACTTCATGGTCGCCGAACTGGCCACCGGCGAGGGCGGGTTCGCCTCCGCGCTGGACGCGGACAGCGACGACGGCAGCGGCCGGCACGTCGAAGGCGCCTTCTACGTATGGACGCCCGACCAGCTCGCAGCCGAACTCGGCGCCTCCGACGCGGAGTTCGCCGCCGGCTACTTCGGGGTGACCGAGGAGGGCACCTTCGAGGAAGGCTCCTCCGTCCTGCAACTCCCGCAGGGCAACGGGGTGGTGGACGCCGACCGGGTCGCCTCGGTACGGGAGCGGCTGCTCGCCGCCCGCGCCCGGCGGCCGCGGCCCGGCCGGGACGACAAGGTGGTCGCCGCCTGGAACGGCCTGGCCATCGCCGCACTGGCCGAGACCGGCGCCTACTTCGACCGGCCCGACCTCGTCCAGGCCGCGGTCGACGCCGCCGACCTGCTGGTCAGGGTGCACCTCGACGGCCGCGGCCGGCTCAGCCGCACCTCGCGGGACGGCGTCGCCGGCCGCAACGACGGGGTGCTGGAGGACTACGGCGACGTGGCCGAGGGCTTCATCGCGCTCGCGTCGGTCACCGGCGAAGGCGTCTGGCTGGACTTCGCCGGGCTGCTGCTCGACTCGGTGCTGCACCACTTCGCCGGCCCCGACGGCACCCTGTTCGACACCGCGGACGACGCCGAGTCGCTGATCCGCCGCCCGCAGGACCCCACCGACAACGCCAGCCCGTCCGGCTGGACCGCGGCGGCCGGCGCGCTGCTCTCCTACGCCGCGCACACCGGCTCCGAGCCGCACAGGACCGCGGCCGAGGGCGCGCTCGGCGTGGTCGGCTCGCTCGCGCCGCAGGTGCCGCGCTTCATCGGGTGGGGCCTGGCGGTGGCCGAGGCCGCGCTCGACGGCCCGCGCGAGGTGGCCGTCGTCGGCGGCACCGGTGACCCGCTCACCGCCGAGTTGCACCGCACCGCGCTGCTCGGCGCCGCGCCCGGCACGGTGGTGGCGGTCGGCGAGCAGGACAGCACCGAGTTCCCGCTGCTGTTCCAGCGCCCGACCCGGGGCGGCCGGGCGGCGGCCTACGTGTGCCGCAACTTCGTCTGCGACGCGCCGACGTCCGATCCGCGCACGCTGCGCTCCCAGTTGCGCGCCGAGCAGTGGACGGGCCCCCGCCCGTCCTGACCCGCACCCGTTCTGACTCGCGCCGCGCCGGTCCTGGCCCGCGCCCGTCCAGACGGCCGCCAGTCCTGACCCGCGCCCGTCCGGGCGCCCGCCCGTCCTGACGGTCTACTGCCCGCCCGGGCCCGCGTCCGTCAGAACTTCATACCGCCCGAGATGAACGTCAAGCTGCGGTCGATCAGATCGAGCAGCTGCTCCTCGTGCCCCTCCTCCGACCAGTACGACGTCGTCTCGTGCAGCGCGGTGAAGACCGTCGCCGTGAAGACCCGTATCTCCAGGCTGTCGGCCGGCTGCCCGGTCCGCTCGGCCAGCACCGACCCCAGCAGCCGCCCGGTGACGGACATGCTCTCGTGCGACCGCGCCCTGATCGCGGGCACGTTCCGCATCAGCTCCTCGCGCTGCAGCATCTCGTCCCGCTCGGCCGGGTCGTCGAGCACCCGGCCGAGCGCCTCGCGCATCATCGCGCGCAGCGCGCTCAGCGGTGGCTCGTCGGCCGGCCGGGCCCGCAGTAGCGCGGCCATCGCGTCGTCGTACTCGTCCGTGAGGACGATGTCCTCCTTGGTCGGGAAGTACCGGAAGACCGTGCTCGGCGAGACGTCGGCCGCCTCCGCGATCCGGTCCACCGGCGTGGCGTCGTACCCGTGCTCGGCGAACAGCCGGTAGGCGGCCCTGCGGATCGTCTGCCTGGTCTGGATCTTCTTCCGCTCCCGCAGCCCGGGCTTGGGGGCGGCGCCGGACAGCGCGGACAAGGAGGACGGTGCCCCCGGGGTGGACGGTACGGCCGGGCCGGTGGCGGGCGTGTGCGGCGACATGACCGTCATTGTCATGCATCTACCCCCTCAGCTGCCACGGGCGCGGCCTCGGCCGGCGGACGGTTCGTACCCGTTGCCCCGCTCGCTGCACCCGTCTCCTCGTCATCCCGCGTGTCCGGCAGGAACCGCCACACCAGCAGCGCGGCGAGCAGCGCCCCGGCGCCGCACACGGCCAGCACCAGGTTCATCCCGTGCAGGTAGGCCGCGTCCGCGCCGGCCGCCAGCGCCCGGTCGCCGAGCCCGGCGGCCACGGTGTGCGCGCCCACCACCGACTCGTGCGCGGTGTGCGCCGCGGCCGGCGACAGCCCG
Source organism: Streptomyces sp. CA-111067 (assembly GCF_050956065.1). Lineage (NCBI taxonomy): Bacteria > Bacillati > Actinomycetota > Actinomycetes > Kitasatosporales > Streptomycetaceae > Streptomyces > Streptomyces sp. CA-111067. The sequence continues at coordinate 5,875,980 of NZ_CP192103.1, forward strand.
TCGGTGTCGAGCCGGCCCCGGTATCCGGCCGACAGGACGCTGCCCAGGATGGCGACGCCGACCGCCGCACCGGTCTGCCGCAGCGTCTGGAGCAGCCCCGTTCCGCTGCCGGCCCGCTCCAGCGGCAGCATGCCCATCGCGGAGTCCATCGAGGGGACGATGGCCAGGCCGAAGCCGACACCGGTCAGCGACAGCCAGACGGCGACGGTGCCGTACCCGTCACCGACGGCGGTACGGCTGCCGAGGAACGCCGCCGCGGCCATCAGCGCGAGCCCCCCGATGATCACCTGGCGCGACCCGAACCGCTTGACCAGCGTGCCGGACAGCCGCGAGGCGACCAGCAGGCCGGCCATCATCGGCAGCAGCCGCAGCCCGGTGCCGAAGGCGTCGTGCCCCAGCACGGTCTGGAGGTAGGTGGGCAGCACGAAGAGCAGACCGGTGAGGACGAAGCTGACCAGGGTGGCGGCGATCGCGTTCCACAGGAAGCCGGGCCGGCGCAGCAGCGACACGTCCAGCATCGGGCGGGCCACCCCGCGTTCGCGCAGCACCAGGCCGGTGATCATCGCGACCGAGGCGAAGAGCATGCAGACCACCAGCGGGTCGCCCCAGCCGCGGTCCGGGGCCTCGATGATGCCGAAGACCAGTGCGCCCAGGCCGAGCGCGGCGAGCAGCGCGCTGAACAGGTCGACCCGGGGCGCGGCGGGGTCGCGGGTCTCGGGCAGCAGGATCAGGCAGGCGGCGATGCCGATGCCGACCAGCGGGATGTTGATCAGGAAGACCGAGCCCCACCAGAAGTGCTCAAGCAGCGTCCCGCCGATGATCGGGCCGAGCGGCATGCCGAGCGCCAGCGCGGTGGTGATGGCGGCGACGGCCTTGGAGCGCTCCTTCGGGCCGAACAGCGACGGCACCACCGACAGCGCCAGCGGCATGATGAACGCCGCGCCCACGCCCATCACCGTACGGGCGGCGATGACCGGCCCGGGGGAGCCGGCCAGCGTGCCGAGCAGCGAGCCGCCCAGGAACACCGCGAGCCCCGCGACCAGCATCCTGCGGCGGCCGAAGCGGTCGCCGAGCAGCCCGGCGGGCAGCATCGCGGCGGCGAAGACGACGGTGTACGAGTCGACGATCCACTGCATGTCGTCGGTGCCGGCGCCGATCTGGGCGGCCATGGTCGGCAGGGCCACGTTCAGGATCGTGGCGTCGAAGCCGAGGACGATCATGCTCGCGACGAGCGCGCCGAGCGCCAGCCAGCGGCGGGGGTTGCTGTGCGGGTCCAGAGGGGGCGGTGGGGTGGACATCGGACCTCCCGAGAGTTCCTAGCAAATGAGAGTTGCTGTCAAAAAAGGGTAACTCTCATTTCGTGGGAAGGGAAGCCGGGGCAGGAAGCCGGGGCTCCGAGGGCCGCCGGGGCAGCAAAAAACCGCACCCCCACGGGGGTGCGGTTGTGGTCGGGGGAGCGGGCCGCGGGCCTACCCGTGCTGGTAGGCCACCAGCGAGATCCCCACGTAGTGGACGACGAACGCCGCCAGCGTGAACGAGTGGAACACCTCGTGGAAGCCGAACCAGCGCGGTGACGGGTTCGGCCGCTTGAAGCCGTAGACCACCGCGCCGGTGCTGTAGAGCAGGCCGCCGACGATCACGCAGACCATCACGGCGACCCCGCCGGTCCGCATGAAGTCCGGCAGGAAGAACACCGCCACCCAGCCGAGCGCGATGTAGCAGGGGGTGTACAGCCAGCGCGGCGCGCCGACCCAGAAGACCCGGAAGGCGATCCCGGCCAGCGCCCCGGCCCACACCAGCCACAGCAGCAGCTCCGAGGTGGCGCCGGGCAGCAGCAGGATCGCCAGCGGTGTGTAGGTGCCGGCGATGATCAGGAAGATGTTCGCATGGTCAAGTCGGCGCAAAATTCCTGCGCCGCGCGGTCCCCAGTTGCCGCGGTGGTAGAGCGCGCTCACACCGAACAGCGCGCAGGCCGTGAGCGTGAAAATCGCGCACGCGATGCGCCCTCTGGTGCTCTGCGCGCAGGCCGTCAGCACCACGCCGGAGATCAGCACGGCCGGGAACATTCCCGCGTGCAACCACCCTCTGAGCTTGGGTTTTATCTGCTGCGGCAGGTCGAGTTCATCGACGGTCGGGGACACTCCAGCAGTTTCGTCCACAGCGGCCATACCGTCAATCTTACCTACGGAACCGTAGGTTACCCATTCGTATGGAAAGTGGCTCGCCGGGCACCCGGGCCGGGGCCGGCGCAGTGGCGACGGTCACCTGAGGTGCCCTGGACAGAATCAATTGAGGGGCCGCACACTCATATGAGTGTGGTCGGTACCGGATGAGCACCCCACGAACGCGTCCGGGCCGCAGCCCCCAAGGGGCCGAACCAACCCTCAATTTGCGACGCCGGTCTGTGCGGACCCGGCGGGACGGAGCGATCGTGGCGCTGGCAATTGCGGCTCCCACCAAACATCAGGAACTGACGCGCTGGGTCGGCGAGATCGCCGAGCTCACGCAGCCGGACGAGATCGTCTGGTGCGACGGCTCGGAGGAGGAGTACCACCGCCTCGCCGAGGGGCTCGTCGCCAAGGGCACGTTCACCAGGCTCGATCCGACGCTGCGGCCGAACTCGTACTACGCGGCCTCCGACCCGTCGGACGTGGCCCGGGTCGAGGACCGTACGTTCATCTGCTCGGAGCGGGAGGCCGACGCCGGCCCGACGAACCACTGGAAGGCGCCCGCGGAGATGCGGGAGATCTTCACGGGCACGGGCAGCGGGGACGGCGGGCTGTTCCGCGGCGCGATGCGCGGCCGGACGATGTACGTGGTCCCGTTCTGCATGGGCCCGATCGGCTCGCCGCTGTCCGCGATGGGCGTGGAGATCACCGACTCCGCGTACGTCGCCGTCTCGATGCGCACCATGACCCGGATGGGGCAGCCCGTCCTCGACGAGCTCGGCACCGACGGCGACTTCGTCAAGGCCGTGCACACCCTCGGGGCGCCGCTGGCCGCCGGCGAGGCCGACGTGCCGTGGCCGTGCAACAGCACCAAGTACATCTCGCACTTCCCCGAGGACCGGGAGATCTGGTCCTACGGCTCCGGCTACGGCGGCAACGCGCTGCTCGGCAAGAAGTGCTACGCCCTGCGGATCGCCTCGGTGATGGCCCGCGACGAGGGCTGGCTCGCCGAGCACATGCTGATCCTCAAGCTCACCCCGCCCACCGGCGAGACGAAGTACGTCGCCGCCGCGTTCCCGTCAGCCTGCGGCAAGACCAACCTGGCGATGCTGGAGCCGACCATCAGCGGCTGGACGGTGGAGACCGTCGGCGACGACATCGCCTGGATGCGGTTCGGCGAGGACGGCCGGCTGTACGCGATCAACCCCGAGGCGGGCTTCTTCGGTGTCGCGCCCGGCACCGGCGAGCACACCAACGCCAACGCGATGAAGACGATGTACGGCAACTCGGTCTTCACCAACGTGGCGCTCACCGACGACGGCGACGTGTGGTGGGAGGGCATGACGGAGCAGCCGCCGGCCCACCTCACCGACTGGCGCGGCGACGACTGGACGCCGGACAGCGGCACCCCGGCCGCGCACCCCAACGCCCGCTTCACCGTGCCGGCCGCGCAGTGCCCGATCATCGCGCCGGAGTGGGAGGACCCGCGGGGCGTGCCGATCTCGGCGATCCTGTTCGGCGGCCGGCGCGCCACCGCCGTCCCGCTGGTCACCGAGTCCTTCGACTGGCAGCACGGGGTCTTCCTCGGCGCGAACATCGCCAGCGAGAAGACCGCCGCCGCCGAGGGCAAGGTCGGCGAGCTGCGCCGGGACCCGTTCGCGATGCTGCCGTTCTGCGGCTACAACATGGGCGACTACTTCGCGCACTGGATCGCGCTCGGCAAGGAGCACGACGCCGAGAAGCTGCCGAAGATCTACTACGTGAACTGGTTCCGCAAGGACGCGGACGGCCGCTTCGTGTGGCCGGGGTTCGGTGAGAACAGCCGGGTCCTGAAGTGGATCGTCGACCGGCTGAACGGCGAAGCCCCCGGCGTGCGGACCCCGATCGGCATCCTCCCGCCGCCGGAGGCCCTCGACACGAAGGGCCTCGACCTCCCGCAGGCCGACCTGGACCTCCTCCTCACGGTGGACCCGGCGGCCTGGCGCGAGGAGGCGTCCCTCATCCCGGCCCACTTCAACACCTTCGGCACGGCGATGCCCCCGGAACTGTGGTCCGAATACGAGTCCCTGGTCACCCGCCTGGGCTGACGGATTCCCCGGCCGGACCCGCGCCCCCGCGCGCGGCGGCCCCGGCCGGGGGCCTACGGCTGCGAGTAGCCGTCGAGGAAGCGGGCGATGCGGCCTACTGCCGAGCGGAGGTCCTCGGCGCGGGGGAGGGTCACGATGCGGAAGTGGTCGGGCTCGGGCCAGTTGAAGCCGGTGCCGTGGACCACCATGATCTTCTCCGCACGGAGCAGGTCGAGGACCATCTGCCGGTCGTCCTTGATCTTGTAGACCTGCGGGTCGAGCCGCGGGAACGCGTAGAGCGCGCCCTTTGGCTTCACGCATGTGATGCCGGGGATCGAGGTCAGCGCCTCGTACGTGGCGTCGCGCTGGGCGCGCAGCCGGCCGCCGGGGAGGACGAGCGCGTTGATCGACTGGTGGCCGCCGAGCGCTGTCGCGATGGCGTGCTGGGCCGGCATGTTCGCGCACAGCCGCATGTTCGCCAGGATCGTCAGACCCTCTATGTAGCTGCCCGCGTTCTTCTTCGGGCCGCACACCGCCATCCACCCGCTGCGGTAGCCGGCCACCCGGTACGCCTTCGACAGGCCGTTGAACGTCAGCGTCAGCAGGTCGGGGGCGAGGGCCGCGGTCGGGGTGTGGGTGGCGTCGTCGTACAGGATCTTGTCGTAGATCTCGTCCGAGCAGACGATCAGCCGGTGCCTGCGGGCGATGTCGGCGATCCCGCGGATGAGCTCGTCGTCGTATACGGCGCCGGTCGGGTTGTTCGGGTTGATCACCACGATCGCCTTGGTGCGGTCGGTGACCTTGCGCTCGATGTCGGCGAGGTCCGGCATCCAGTCGGACTGCTCGTCGCAGCGGTAGTGCACTGCGGTGCCGCCGGCCAGCGAGACCGAGGCCGTCCACAGCGGGTAGTCGGGCGCCGGGACCAGCACCTCGTCGCCGTCGTCGAGCAGCGCCTGCATCGACATCTGGATCAGCTCGGAGACGCCGTTGCCGAGGTAGATGTCCTCGACGTCCAGCGGGATGCCCTTGGTCTGGTAGTGCTGCATCACCGCGCGGCGGGCCGGCAGCAGCCCCTTCGCGTCCCCGTAGCCGTGCGCGTCGCCGAGCGAGCGCAGCATGTCCTCCAGGATCTCCGGCGGGCACTCGAATCCGAAGGCCGCCGGGTTACCGGTGTTGAGCTTGAGAATGCGGTGCCCGGCCGCCTCCAGCCGCATCGCCTCCTCAAGAACCGGACCCCGGATCTCGTAACAGACGTTGGCGAGCTTCGTTGACTGGATGACCTGCATGCCGGTCACCTTACGGCGAGGTAACGCCCGCCGCTCGGTGTTTTTCGCCACGCCGGGGCGGCCCCGGGGGCCCGGCTGGCAGACTGCCGGGGTGTCCTACCCCGCCGCCCCGACCCTCGCACTGAGCGCCCCGGCCCCCGGCTCGCGCACGTTCGCGCTGCTCAACGACGAGCCGGTGACCGACGAGACGCTCGACCTGCTCGGCGCCCGGCGCGCCTCCACCCAGCTGACCGGGCTGCTGGTGGCATCCCGGCACCAGACCCCGCTCACCATGGCGGTGGACGCCGGATGGGGGATGGGCAAGAGCAGCCTGATGCGGCTGGTGGACACGCAGTTGCGCCGGCACCGCGAGGTGCACACCGTCTGGTACAACGCCTGGACGTCCACCGGCGCCGACGCCCTCGAAGGGCTGATCAAGTCGGTGCTGATGCGGGTCGACCCGAATATCCTGCGCCGCGCGCTGCGCCGGGTCACCCGCCCCGGCACGCTTTACGGCTGGCCCGCGCGGTGACCGTCCTGGCCGCCGGGCCGCTCGGCGCCGCGCGCATGGTGGACGAGCTGTGGCGGACGCTGTCACTGGACGCCACCGCCCGCAACGGCATGCGGGACACCCTGCGGGAGGTCGTCGGCGAGTGGGTGGGGTCGGTACCGCAGGGCGCGCCCGGCCGGCTGCTCGTGGTGTTCATCGACGACCTCGACCGCTGCTCGGAGGAGACGGTGCTCGCGGTCTGCGAGGCCGTCAAGGTCTACCTCGACGTCCCCGGCCTGGCCTTCGTCGTCAGCCACCGCCAAGAGGATCAACTACAACGCGACGTCGGCGATGCTCACCGCGTGGAAGAGGACCGAGGAACTGGCCTTCCTGGCCGAGGTGTCCTCGGTGCCGTTGCAGCAGTGCCTGAGGCATCTGCAAGGCGCGTTCACCAGTTTCTTCGAAGGCCGGGCGAAGTACCCGCGGTTCAAGTCGCGCAAGGATTCCCGTCGCAGCGCCGAGTACACCAGCTCGGCGTTCCGCTACCGCGACGGTGCTCTCACGCTCGCCAAGATGCGCGAGCCTCTGGACATCGTGTGGTCGAGGCCGCTGCCCGCTGGGGCACAGCCGTCGACGGTGACCGTGTCCCAGGACGCGGCCGGCCGCTGGTTCGTGTCGCTGCTCTGCGACGACGCGATCATCCCGGCCCCGGCCACCACAGCGGCGGTCGGTATCGACGCGGGCATCACGTCCCTGCTGACTCTCTCCACCGGGGAGAAGATCACCAACCCCCGGCACGGGCGCCGCGACCGGGCCCGCCTCGCGAAGGCCCAGCGGGAACTGTGCCGCAAGGAGAAGGGCTCCGCGAACCGGGCCAAGGCCCGGTTGAAGGCCGCCAAGGTTCACGCGCGGATCGCCGACCGCAGGCGTGATCACCTGCACAAGCTGACCACTCGACTCGTCCGTGAGAACCAAACGGTCGTGATCGAGGACCTCACCGTCCGCAACATGGTCAAGAACCACAGCTTGGCCCGAGCCATCTCGGATGCGGCCTGGCGCGACATGCGGTCGATGCTGGAGTACAAGTGCGCCTGGTACGGGCGCGAACTGATCGTGGTCGACCGCTGGTTCCCCAGCTCCAGGCTGTGCGGGGCCTGCGGCACGATCCGGGCGAAGCTGCCGCTGAACGTCCGTACGTGGACGTGTGACTGCGGCATGGTGCACGACCGCGACGTGAACGCGGCGGAAAACATTCTCGCGGCCGGGCTGGCCGTGTCTGCCTGTGGAGACGGTGTAAGACCTCAACGGGAGTCCTCCCGGACGGGGCAGCCGTCGGTGAAGCAGGAAACCCAGCGGGCGACCGCTGGAATCCCTCGCCGTTAGGCGGGGGAGGATGCCAAGGAGAAGATCTTCCAGACCAGACCAGACCAGACCAGCTATCGGATTCCCGGCCGCCAGCGGCCCCGACATCCACTCCCACGTCCGCTGGTGCGCGAGCGGGGCCAGCACCGACCACCTGCTGGACGGCTACCTGGTCGAACTCCTCGCCTTCCGCGCCGCACCGGATGATGACGCTGTCGGCGGAGCCCGGTGATGGTGACGTGGTGCGGCAGTTTCTCACCTACCGCCGGGTGCGCACCGAGCTGTGGTCCGGCGCGCAGTGGGGCGAGGAGACCGGCCGCGTGGCCGGTGAGTTCCCGCGCGGCTACGAGGTCTACGATCCGGACGCGCTCGCCGCCTTCATCGCGCACCAGCTGGCCAGGGAGTCCGCCGCACCGAGCGTCCCGCCAGGGCCTGGGTCCGGCGGCCGTCCTCGATGACGAACCGGCCGTCGATCAGGACGTGCGGGATGCCGGACGGCAGCGTGCGCGGGCGGTCGAACGTGGCGCCCGCGGCCACCGTCGTCGGGTCGAAGAGCACCAGGTCGGCGCGGTGGCCGACCCTGACGAGGCCGCGGTCGGGCAGCCGCAGCCGGGCGGCCGGGCGGCCGGTGAGGTGCGCGACGCACTCCTCCAGGGTGAGGACACCCAGCTCGCGGACGTAGTGCCCCAGGTAGTGCGGGAACGTGCCGTACGCCCGCGGGTGGGGTTTCGCGCCGTGCAGGATGCCGTCCGAGCCGCCGGTGTGGGCCGGGTGCCGCATGATCGTACGGACGTTGGCCTCGTCGCCGACGTGCTGGAGGATCGTGCTGCCGAGCCGGTCGCCGAGGAGCAGCCTGCGGGCGGCCGGCCAGCCGTCCAGCCGGGTGCCGATCAGGCCGGTGTTGGCGGGGTCGGCCACCCCGGAGATCTCGATGGTGCGCCAGTCCATGGGGACGCCGTGGCTGCCGTCGGAGCCCTCGACCTCCAGCGCGTACCGGATGCGTTCGGCGGTCGGGTCGTCCCGCAGCCGGGCGAGGGTCGCCTCGGGGCCGCCGGCCGCGGCCCAGCTCGGCAGGAGGGCGACCAGCGTCGTACAGCCCGGGGTGTACGGGTACGTGTCCAGGCTGACGTCCGCGCCCGCGGCGATGGCCCGGTCCAGCAGCGCGAGCAGGTCGGGGGCGCGGCCGGCGTTGAGGCCGAAGTTCATGGTGGCGTGCGCCAGGTGCAGCGCGCAGCCGGCGTTCTCGGCGAGGGTCAGCATGTCGGCGTACGCCTCCAGGGCTCCCGCGCCGTACGACCTGTGGTGCGGGCAGTAGTACCCGCCGTAGGAGGCGACCACCCGGCACAGCTCGGTCAGCTCGGAGTCGGAGGCGTACATCCCGGGGGTGTACGTCAGCCCGGACGACATCCCGACCGCGCCTTCCGCGAGGCCGCGCGCCACCAGCTCCTTCATCCGGTCCAGCTCGGCGGGCGTCGCCGGGCGGTCGTCCCAGCCGACGGCCATCGCGCGGACGGTGCCCTGCGGCACGAGGTAGGCGGCGTTGACGGCGATGCCCCGGTCCAGGCGGTCCAGGTACTCGCCGACGCCGCGCCAGTCGAAGTCGACGTCCGCGCCGTCGCCGTTCCAGCCGGCGAGCTGGGTGCGGAGCTCCTTGAGGACGGTGTCGTCGGAGGGGGCGTAGGACAGGCCGTCCTGGCCGAGGACCTCCAGAGTGACGCCTTGGGCGGCTTTCGCCTCGTGGGAGGGGTCGGTGAGGAGGGCGAGGTCGCTGTGGGCGTGCATGTCGATGAAGCCCGGGGCGAGGACGAGGCCGTCCGCGTCCACATTCCGCCGCCCGCGGAGCCGGCGCCCGCTCCGGCGAATCCCGGCGATCCGCCCGCCCACCACCCCGACGTCGGCGACATAGGCGTCCCGCCCGCTCCCGTCCACAACCCGCGCGCCCCGCATGACGATGTCCACAATCCCCTACTTTCCCTCATCCCCCCGGTCCGCCTGCCGGCGGTGGCTTGTCGCGCCCCGGCCGGGACGTGCCCCAAAGGGGCGCGGGGAACTGCGCGATCAGCCACGACGTGGCCGCGCCGGGCCACTCACCTCGCCCGTCGCAGCGGGATGGCCGGGGCCACCGGCCGGTGAGGGCGGGCGTCGTCAGAAGAACGTGCGGATGTAGTCCGTGATCGTGTTGTCCTCCGCGGCAAGCGGAATGAGCTGCCACTTGTCGAACGTCGTGCACGGGTGCGACAGGCCCAGCGCGACCCAGTCGCCCACCTGGAGGGGGTCCGCGGCCGGGAGTTCGAGCCACATGTGCTGGTCGGACAGGCCCGTGACCTTCACCCGCGGGCCGGGCCGCAGGTCGTCGCCGCCCGCGGGGCGGATCGCCTGGACGGTCGGCAGGCCGAGGTCGTACGGCGCGTCGCGCTTCCCCGCGTTCAGGAACGCCTGCGTGCCGGCCGGGCGGGACACCACCTGCGCCCAGAGGGTGAACGCCGGCCGCAGCGAGCCTTCCGCCGGGACCCGGTTGAACGGCGTCAGCCGCCGGTAGTGGCTGGAGTCGTGCGTCACGTACGCGCCGGACCGCAGCAACTTCCGCACCGGCACGGAGAGTTCGGGGATCTCCCCGAAGACGTCGGCCACCGCGTCGAACCACGCGGAACCCCCCGCGCTGACCACGACCCGATCCGTCCCCACGAACCGCCCGTCCGCGTCGAAGTCCGCCGCGAGCGCGACCAGCCGCCGCAGCCAGTCCCGTACCCGCTCCGGATCGGCCTGCGGCACCTCGCCCTCGTAACCGGCGACGCCGACCAGCCGCAGCGTCGGCGCCGCGCCCACCGCGTTCGCGACGGACACGCACTGCGCCTCGGTGCGCGCCCCGGTGCGGGCGCCCTCCCCGGCGCCGAGTTCGACGACGACGTCCAGCTGCCGCCGCGTCCCGGCCGCCCGCAGCGCCGCGTCCATGAGTTCGACGCCGCGCACGGAGTCGACGTAGCAGATGAACTCGAAGTCCGGGTCGGCGTCCAGCTCCGCCCCGACCCACGCCAGCGCCGCCGCGTCCACCAGCTCGTTGGCCAGGAAGATCCGCGGCACGCCGAACGCCCTTGCCACCCGCACCTGGTGGGGGACCGCCAGCGTGATCCCCCAGCAGCCGCGGTCGAGTTGGCGGGCGAAGAGCTGCGGCGCCATCGACGTCTTGCCGTGCGGCGCGAACTCCAGGCCGTGTTCGGCCGCGTAGTGCTCCAGCACGTCGAGGTTGTGCTCCAGGGCCTCGTCGGACAGGACGAGCAGCGGCGTGCTGAAGCCGCCGTCGAACAGCCCGCGCCGCTCGGCCGCCAGCTCGCCGACGGTGCGGCCGGCCGCGTCCGGCGGCAGCCCCTTGAACCGGTGGTCCACCCGTTCCTGGTGCAGCGCGGCCACCTGCTCGCCGATGTCGATCCGGTCCACGCGGTCCATGCGGCCTCCCGAGTGCGCGGCGTTGCACCCTGTGCAACGGCCATTGCGTATTCTGTTTCCTGTTGTCTAACATCCCGCCGAACGCCCGGTCAACGCCGATCAGGCAGCAGCCGGGGCGACCCGGGCGGCAAAGAGGCGAGAGCGAGCAGGCGTGACGGCATCACCGAGGTTCGACGTCGTGTGCCTGGGCGAGTCCATGGTCACCTTCGTACCCGGCACTCCGGGTCCGCTCGCCGACGTGCCCGCGTTCCACCGCAGCATCGGCGGCGCGGAGTCCAACGTGGCCTGCACGCTGGCCCGCGCCGGCCACCGCGCGCGCTGGGTCGGCCGGGTCGGCGCGGACGGGTTCGGCGACCACCTGGTGGCCGAGATCGAGGCGGCCGGCGTGGACGTCGGCGCCGTGCAGCGCGACCCGCGCCGCCCCACCGGCATCTACTTCCGCACCGCGGGCGAGCGCGCCACCACCGTCGCCGCCGACCCGGCCCGCGCCGAGGTCGTCTACTACCGCAAGGGCTCCGCGGCCTCCGCGCTGTCGCCCGCGCTGGTCCGGCGGCACGACGTGTGGGCCGGCCGGGTGCTGCACCTGACCGGCATCACCGGCGCGCTGTCGGCGACCTGCCTGGCGCTGATGCGCCGGCTCACCCACCGCGAACCGGGCAGGCCGCTGGTCTCGTTCGACGTCAACCACCGGCCCTCGCTGTGGCACGGCGCCGACCCGTGGCTGCTGGCCGACCTCGCCCGCGGCTGCGACCTGGTGTTCGTCGGCGAGGACGAGGCGCAGGCCGCCTGGGGGCTGCCGGACGCCGACGCGATCCGGGCCGCGCTGCCCGAGCCGGCCACGCTGATCGTCAAGCAGGGCGCGGCCGGCGCCACCGCCTTCAGCGACGGCGAGCGGGTGCACGTTCCGGCGCCGACGGTCGACGTGGTCGCGCACGTCGGCGCGGGCGACGCCTTCGCCGCCGGCTACCTGTCGGCGACGCTGCGGGGCCTGCCGCTGCGCGACCGGCTGCGGCACGGGCACCTGCTGGCCGCCGCCGCGCTGACCGTGCCGTCCGACCTGGGCAGCCCGCCGTCGCGCGAGCGGGCCGACGCGCTGGCGGCGCTGCCGGACGGGGAGTGGGCCAGGCTGCGGCTGCGGCCCGGCTGGACGGAGCAGGCGCCGGCGCCGCGATCGGTGGCCGGGACAGGGGACGGGCCATGAGCCAGACGGTCGACCGGGCGCTGAGCATCCTGCCGCTGCTCGCCGAGGGCCCCGCCGGGCTCGAACAGGTCGCCACCCGGCTCGACGTGCACAAGTCCACCGCGCTGCGGCTGCTGCGCACGCTGCACGAACACGGGCTGGTCTACCGGCAGCAGGACCAGCGCTACCGGCTCGGCGCCCGGCTGTTCGCCCTCGCCCAGCAGGCGATGGAGGCCCTCGACATCCGGGAGATCGCCCACCCGCACCTGGCCGCGCTCAACGAACTGACCGGCCACACCGTGCACTTGGCGGTCTACGAGCAGGGCGAGGTGGTCTACATCGACAAGGTGGACAGCCGCTATCCGGTCCGGATGTACTCGCGGATCGGCCGGCCGGTCGCGATCACCGTGGCCGCCGTCGCCAAGCTGCTGCTCGCCGACCTGCCGGAGGCCGAACGGCGGGCGGTGGCCGAGGGGTTGGACTACCCGCGGTACACCGCCAGGTCGACCGCCGATCCGGCGGGGTTTCTCGCCGAACTCGCACGGGTACGCGAACAGGGCTGGGCCACCGACCTGGGCGGACACGAGGAGTCGATCAACTGCCTCGGGGCTCCGCTGTACGGGCCGGACGGCCGGGTCTGCGCGGCGATGTCGCTGTCCGCACCCAACGTCGTGGTCACCGCCGAGGAGTTGGTGCGGTTGCGCCCGGCGCTGCTGCGGACCGCCGCGGCGATCAGCGACGAGCTGTCGGGTACGGCGCCGCTGCCGGCGGCCGGGCCGGGGCACCGCGTCCCGGAGCCGGCGTCCGGCCCCGGTCCAGGTCCCGGCAGCGACCTGCCCGACGACCATGTGAACTCCACGAACCCGACGAACCCGAACTCCACGAACGAGGAACCTTCTTCATGAGCGACCTGACCCCACGGCTGCCCAAGACCGCGATCGTCCCCGCGACCCACACCGCGCCGCCGGCCCGGTTCTCGCACGGCGTGCGCAAGGGCAACATCCTCCAAGTGGCCGGGCAGGTGGGCTTCCTGCCGGCTGTCGAGGGTCAGCCGCCGACCCCGGCGGGCCCGGGCCTTGCCGAGCAGGTCAGGCAGTCGCTGGTCAACGTCCAGGCCGTCCTGGCGGCCGGCGGCGGCAGTTGGGAGGACGTGGTGATGATCCGCGTCTACCTGACCGACACGGCGCATTTCGCCGAGTTCAACGAGATCTACGACGACTACTTCACCAACCTGACCGGCGCCCCGGCCGCCCGCACGACGGTCTACGTGGGCCTGCCGCCCGGCCTCCTGGTGGAGATCGACGCTTTGGCCGTACTGGGCTGAGCCCCCGCGCCCCTTTGGGGCGCTCGCCGGGGCGTGCCCCGGCCCCAAGGGGGAACCGGGGCACAACGCCGTTACGGCAGCGCGTGGACGTGCGGGCCGACCGTGTTGGACCAGGAATTGCCGTTGGAGGCGTCCCAGTTCGTCGACCAGGTCATCGCTCCGCCGATGCCGGGCCAGGTCGTGGACGGCTTCCACGAACCGCAGCCCGTGCCCTTCGCGAGGCAGTCGAGCGCGTTGTCGACGACGCTCGGGCTCACGTAGCCGGAACCGGCCGCGCTCGTGGACGCCGGGGTGCCGATGCCCACCTGCGAGGGTGACAGGCCCGCCTGGATCGCCGTGCACGCCAGCGTGGTGATGAAGTTGACCGTGCCCTGGCTGTACACCCCGCCGTCGCAGCCGTTCATCGAACCGCTGTTGTAGTACTGGGTGTTGACGATCGTCAGGATGTCCTTGACCTTCAGCGCGGTGGCCAGGTAGTCACTGCCCGCCGACAGCATGTCGATCGTCTGCGGCGCCATCGTGATGATCAGCCCCGAGCCGGCCTTCGCGCTGAGCGCGCGCAGCGCCTGCGGCATGTACGTGGTGTCGATGCCGTTCTCCAGGTCGATGTCCACACCGTTGAAGCCGTACGTCTGCATCAGCGTGTACACGCTGTTGGCGAAGTTGGTCGCCGACGCGGAGTCCCGTACCGAGATCGTGCCGTTCTGGCCGCCGACCGAGATGATCACCTTCTTGCCGGCCTGCTGCTTGGCCTTGATGTCGGCCTTGAACTGCGCGTCGCTGTACCCGAGCGACGGGTCGAGGGTGAACGAGACCGCGCCCGGTGTCGTCGTGGCGTCCGCGAAGGCCACCGCGATGATGTCGTACTGGCTCTGCACCTGCGCCAGGGTCTGTACGGTCGCGCCGTTGTTGAAGTTCTGCCAGTAGCCGGTGACCACGTGCTTGGGCAGCCCGGTGTTCGGCGGGTTCGTCGGCGGCGGGGTGGGCGGTGTGGTCGGGGGAGTGGTCGGCGGCGTCGTGGGCGGGGTGGTCGGCGGCGTGGTGCCGCTGCCGGCCGGGCCCGAGAGGCTGACGTCGTCCACCATGTACGCGGACTGCGCGTACCAGCCGTGTGTGTAGACCGTCACCGAGTGGGTGCTCGCGCCGGTGCTGAAGTTCACGCTGAGCTGCTGGTAGGACGAGGCCGACGGCGTCCAGGTGGACGGGTCGGTGCCGCCGGTGCCGGTGGCGCCCAGGTAGACGTAGGAGCCCTGCACCCACGCGCTCAGCGTGTACTGGGAGTTGGGCTGCACGCTGATGGTCTGCGAGCACTGCCCGGTGTCGCTGCTTGACGGGGTGGCCTTGAGCGCGGAGGTGCCGGAGTGCGCGGAGCCGGTCACCACGGCGCCGCTGCCGGCCGTGCACGACCAGTTCGAAAGGCCGCTCTCGAAGCCGGAGTTGGCGACGAGGTTCGGGGTGGCGGCGCTCGCGCCGCCGACGGTGGCGACCAGCGCGCCCGCGCCGATCACGGCGGACGCGCTCAGTACGGCGAGCGTGCGGTGCAGGACCTTCGACCGGTGCGCTGACTGGCCGTCGGCATGGCTTCGTTGATTCGCGTGCGATGCACGTTCCACGACTGCCTCCTGGGGGCAAGGAGTTGGGGGGGTGGTGGGAGTGCGGGTGGCCGCGGCGGCCTGGAACACGAGAGCGTGCGTGTATGGGAGAAAGTTGGTCCAGACCAATCGGGTTGTCAATACCTCTGACCGGCCCCGGTCGTCCGCCCGTCCCGATCCGCAACTTTCCGCACCCAATCCGCTACACATCGATAAGCTGACGAGCGCGAATGGCCAGGTTGCCGGGCCCGTCGGGCGGAGAGGGGGAGGTGCCCAATGCCCAGCGTCATCACCGTCACGTCGGACGATCTGCAGCTCTCGCTGGAGGAGCAGGTGGCCCGTACCACCGCCGCGCTCGACGCGTACGGCCACATCGTGGCCCTCGCCCCGGCCGAGGCCACCGATCCGGCCAGGCGCCGGATGCACACCGTGCGTTCGGCGCTCGAAGCCGACCGGATAGCCATCGTGCCGCTCACCCTGCCGCCGCTGGCCCGCGCCCTGCTGGCCGAGCAGCTGCGGCAGCTGGCCGGCACCGACCTGGGCCCCGGCGTACTGGCCGGCGCCGCCCGGCTGCTGTCGTACTACCTGCACTCCGGCGCGCTGCTGGCCTCGGTGGCCAAGCTCGACCGGGTGCCGGTCGGCGTCGGCTCCCACGTCAAGTCCCTCGTCCCGGGGCGGCACTTCGCGGTGCTCGCGCACCCCGAGCCGTACCTCGGTGAGGCCGACCCCGGGCACACCCCGCCGGGCCCCGGCTACCAGACCCAGCTCGCAGTCGCGGGCAAGGGCGTCGACCCCGGCTGGATCAGCGGGCCGCTGGCCACCGCGTGGCGCTCCCAGCACCTGCGCGAGGTGCCGCTGCCGCCCGACTCGGCGCGCTGGTGGGGCACTTCGCGGCTGGTGGAGTTCACCGCCTACATCGCCGACGTCGGCATGCTCTACCAGCTCGTCACCTCGGTACGGCGCGACACCTGCACCTGGTGCGGGCTCGAAGTGATCGGCGACCAGTGCCTGTTCTGCGCCACCCGGCTGATCGACCGCACGGCACCGGCCAAGCACGCCGCCGCACCGGCCGCGCGGAGCGTGGAGACCCCGCGCCGCCCCCAACTCGAACCCCACAAGCGATAGGTCCGCCCGCACATGAACTCACGTCAGCGCCGAGGTGTGGTCCTCCTGGTGGTCTCCGTGCTCTGCGCGGTGGCCGCCTTCGCGGGGGTGCTCGCGGTGGTCAGCGACGCGCGGTCGCAGGTCGGACCCAAGGTGACCGCGTACGAGCTGTCCGCCGACGTACCGGCCTACCAGGCGCTGACCGGCGCCCAGGTGCACCGGATACGGATGCCCAAGCGCTGGCTGCCGGACACCGCGGTCCGCGACCTCGGCGAGCTGCAGGGCAAGATCGCGGCCGTCGCGCTGAAGAAGGGGACGCTGCTGCAGTCCGACATGGTGGCGGCCAAGCCCGAACTCCGGCCGGGCCAGATGGAGATCGCCATCATGATCGACGCGGAGACCGGGGTGGCCGGCAAGATCACCCCGGGCGCCCGGGTCAACATCTTCGCCACCTTCCCCGGCAAGAAGGACACCGACCCGGACGTCTCGAAGATCATCGTGACCGGCGCGCAGGTCATCGACGTCGGCAAGATCAAGGCGTTCGACAAGGACACCGACGCCCAGCGGCTGTCCACCGAGGGCGTGCCGATCACCTTCGCGCTGGACGCCGAGGACGCCCAACGGGTCGCCTACGCCGAGTCGTTCGCCCGGCACGTACGGCTCGCGCTGGTCGCGCCCGGCGACTCGGCGCCGCCGCCGGACTCCGACCGCACGTACACGCTGGCCGGCGACACCGGGAAGACGGGGGCCGCGGGATGAACCGGACGTCTGCCGCGGGCCGTTGGGCCGTCCCCCCGCCCGCCGGGGACCGTCGGCCGGTGCTTTGGGCACCTCCGGTGCTTTCGGCGCCTGCGGCGCCTTCCGCGCGGAGAGGGGGCCGGTCGTGACCGTACGGATCCTGCCCGCCACCGCCGACGCGGACGCCGCCCGCGCGCTGCTCGGCCTGCTCGGCCAGCTGCCCGGCGCCGAACCCGCCGCCGCGGTCGGCGACTCCGTCACCCTGCTCGACACCCTGGCCCGCGCCGCCGAGACCGGCATCGACGAGCTGCCCGAGGTCGTCGTCGTGCACGACTCCGTAGGGCCGATGCCCGCACTCGACCTGGTGCGCGAGGTCGCGCTGCGCTTCCCCGCGGTCGGCGTGGTGCTGCTCACCGCCGACCCCGGCTCCGGCGTGCTGGCCGCCGCGATGACCGCCGGCGCCCGCGGCGTCATCGGACTCCCGCTGTCCTACGACGAGTTGGGCACCCGGATCGAGGCCGCCGCGAGCTGGTCGGCCGGGGTGCGACGGCACCTGGGCCCGCAGCGAGCGCTGCCCGCGGTGGCCGGCGGCACCCTGATCGCGGTGGCGGGCGCGAAGGGCGGCGTCGGCACCACCGTCACCTCCGTCCAACTCGCCCTGGCCGCCCACGCGTCCGGCCGCTCCACCGCACTGGTCGACCTCGACCTCCAGGGCGGCGACATCGCCTCCTACCTGGATGTCCAGTTCCGCCGCTCGGTGGCCGACCTGGCCGACATCGCCGACGTCTCCTCGCGGGTGCTGCACGACGCCATGTACGTCCACGAGTCGGGCCCGGCACTGCTGCTCGCCCCCGCCGACGGCGAACGCGGCGAGGAGGTCACCGACCGGTCCGCGCGGCTGGTGCTCAACGCGCTGCGGCAGCGCTACGAGGTGGTGATCGTCGACTGCGGCACCCAGGTCACCAGCGCGAACGCGGTGGCGGTGGAGACCGCCGACCAGGCCGTCCTGGTCACCACCCCCGACGTGGTCGCCGTCCGCGCGGCCAAGCGGATGATCCGGATGTGGGACCGGCTGCAGATCCGCAAACCGCAGGACACGGTGGCGGTCGTCAACCGCTACACCCGCGGCAGCGAGATCCAGCCGACGCTGATCGCCCGGATCACCGGCACCAGGATCGCCGGCTCCGTCATCCCGGCGGCCTTCCGCGAACTCCAGGCGGTGATCGACGCTGGCCGGCTCCAGGACCTCGACGCGCGCTCCACCGTCAAGGCCGGGATCTGGGCGCTGGCCGGGGAGTTGGGGCTGATCAGCGGCGCCACGCTGCCCGCCCCGCGCGGCGGCCGGCGGCAGCGCAAGGCCGAGCGGGCCGAGCGCGGCGACAAGGGCCAGGTGATCCTGGAGACGCTCGGGATGACGCCGATCATCCTGATCACGCTGATCCTGGTCTGGCAGGCGGTGCTGGCCGGCTACACGTTCACGCTGGCCGGCAACGCGGCCGACCAGGCCGCGCGGGCGGCGGCGGTGGGCGACAGCGCGAGCGACGCGGCGGCCCGGAACCTGCCGAGCGCGTGGCGGGACAGCCTCGACGTCAGCGGGCCGAGCAAGGCGAACGGCCAGGTCGAGGTCACCGTCTCCATCAAGGTGCCGGTCCTCTTCCCGGGCGCGATCGACTTCCCGCTGAAGGTGCACGGTCACGCGTCGACACCGGACGAGGAAACCACCCCGTGAACGCCGCTCTCCCGGTGCCCCCGGTGCCCCCGGTGCTCGCCGTGCCCCCGGTACCGCCGGGGCAGGGTGCTTCCGACGTATCCGGACCGACGCCCGGTGGTGGGCCGGCCGCGCAGTTCCCCGCGCCCCTGACGGGGCGCCCCCCGACCGGGAGCGCCCGACCCCGGACGTGCCCCCGACGGGCCCGCAGCCGGCCGTTCGCCGAACCCGTTGCGGTGGGGGTCCGGCCACCGGCCGGGGCGGGGCGGCGGCTGCGCGACGGCGGGGTCGCTTCGCTGGAGTACCTCGGGATGCTGCCGTTCCTGCTGCTCGTCGCCCTCGCGGGGATCCAGCTCGGGCTGGTCGCCTACTGCGGCGAGCAGGCCGGGACCGCGGCCAGAGCCGCCGCGCGGACCGCGGCGCAGTCGGGGCCGAACGGGGGGACCGAGGCGGACGGGGAGCGGGCCGGGCGGGCCGCGGTGAGCGACTGGCTGACCGTGGGGTTCGGCTGGGGCGGCAGCGACGACGACCAGGAGAAGGCCACCGCGAGCGTCCCCGTACCGTCCGTGCTGCCCGGAGTGCACCTCTTCGACCCGGTGCGGCGCTCCGCGACGATGCCCAAGGAGGACACCACGCCATGAGCCTGCGCGCCCGCCTCACCGTCGAGGAGACCGCCCCGCAGACCCAGGAAGGCCACCTGGTCGCCGTCTACCGGGCCAAGCTGCTCCAGGAGATCGACCTCGCGGAGATGTCCGCGCTCGCCGCGGCCGAACGCCGGGCCCGGCTGGAGCGGGTGCTCGGGCACATCATCAGCCGCGAGGGCCCGGTGCTGTCCACCGGCGAACGCGCCGCGCTGATCCGCCGCGTGGTGGACGAGGCACTGGGCCTGGGCATCCTGGAACCGCTGCTCGAAGACCCGTCCGTCACCGAGATCATGGTCAACGGCCCGGACAAGATCTACGTCGAACGCGGCGGCCGGGTCGAGCAGGTCGCCGCCCGCTTCTCCTCCGCCGAGCAGCTGCTCCAGACCATCGAGCGGATCGTCTCCACCGTCAACCGCCGGGTGGACGAGTCCAATCCGATGGTGGACGCCCGGCTGCCGTCCGGCGAGCGGGTCAACGTCATCATCCCGCCGCTGTCGCTGACCGGCCCCACCCTCACCATCCGCCGCTTCCCGCGGGCGTACAACCTCACCGAACTCATCGCGCTGGGCACGCTCGACGAGCACATGCTGCTCCTGCTGTCCGCGTTCGTCCGCGCCAAGTGCAACATCATCGTCAGCGGCGGCACCGGCTCGGGCAAGACCACGCTGCTCAACGCGCTGTCCGGGCTGATCCCCGACGGCGAGCGGATCATCACCGTCGAGGACGCCGCCGAACTCCAGCTCCAGCAGGAGCACGTGATCCGGCTGGAGTCCCGGCCGCCCAACGTCGAGGGCGAGGGCCGGATCACCATCCGCGACCTGGTCCGCAACTCGCTGCGGATGCGCCCCGACCGGATCATCGTCGGCGAGGTCCGCGGCGGCGAGACCCTGGACATGCTCCAGGCGATGTCCACCGGGCACGACGGCTCGCTCGCCACCGTGCACGCCAACTCCGCGGAGGACGCGGTGCTGCGGTTGCAGACGCTGGCGTCGATGAGCGAGGTCAAGATCCCGTTCGAGGCGCTGCGGGACCAGATCAACAGCGCGGTGGACGTCCTGGTCCAGCTGCACCGCCATGTGGACGGCACCCGGCGGATCGCCGAGATCGCCGTCCTGTCCTCGCGCGGCCGCGACGCGTTCCGGCTCACCTCCGCCACCCGCTTCCGCGCCGAACCGCTGGGCGTGGACCGGATCGTCCGCGGCTGGTACGAACACCGGCCGGTGCCACGGGAGATCGGCGAACGCCTCTACCTGTCGGGCGAACACGTGCCGGCCGCCTTCGGCATCGGCGCCAGCGAACTGGAACTCGACAGCCGGGAGGCGAAGTGACCCTCCAGACACCGCAGTCGGCGGCGGCCGCCCTCGCCTCCGGCGCCGACTCCGGCACCAACGTCGCCGCCGGCACCGACTTCGCCTCCGGGCCCTACCCGCTGCTGGTGATCGCGGTCAGCCTGCTGGCGCTGGTACTCGGCGTGTGGGGCCTGCACGCCTGGCGCGGCGGCCGGGCCGACCGCCGGGCGCTGGTCGAACGGCTCGCGGGCGAACCGGGATCCGGCCCCCGGCAGGCCGCCTTCGCCGGACTCGACCGGCGGGTACGCCGCTACGCCTGGGGCCGCCGGCTGGCCGGCCGGCTCGCCGCGACCGGCACCAACCTGACCCCGGGGCAGTTCACCGCCGCCGCGGCCGGCGTGATCGCCGGCGCGTGGCTGGTGGCCGCGGTCGTCCTGGCCCCGTTCTTCGGCCCGATCGCCGCCCTGATCGCCGGCTGGACCGCGTACTCCTTCCTGGAGTGGCGGCGGCGGATCCGCACCGAGCGCTTCATCGCCCAACTCCCCGAACTGGCCCGGGTGCTGGCCAACGCCACCCAGGCCGGACTGGCGCTGCGCACCGCCGTGTCGATGGCCGCCGAGGAGCTGGAGGCCCCGGCAGGCGAGGAGTTGAAGAAGGTGGCCGACGCGATGGCGGTCGGCCACTCCGTCGAGGACGCCCTCGGCGAGCTGCAACAGCGCCTGCCCAGCCGCGAGTTGATCGTGCTGATCTCCACCCTGGTGCTGTCCAGCCGGGCCGGCGGCTCGGTGGTGGAGTCGCTGCGCAACCTCACGGTCACCCTGGAGGAGCGCAAGGAGACCCGACGCGAGATCCGCACCCAGATGTCCCAGGTCACCGTCACCGCCTACGCGGTACCGGTGATCGGCATCGGCTCGCTGCTGCTGCTCGACAAGATCATGCCGGGCTCGCTGAGCGCGATGACCGGCTCCGGCATCGGCCGGATCTGCGTGCTGATCTCCCTCGCCCTGTACGTGGTCGGCTTCACGCTGATCCGCCGGATGTCCCGGATCGACGTATGAGCCCCTCGACGAAGAGCCTTCCGATGACGACAGCAGTAGCGGTAGTGACGATGCCGGTGAGCGGGGTGGGCGCGCGATGATCCTGATCGGACTGGCGCTCGGCCTGGTGCTGGCGCTCGGCGTCGTCGGCGTGGTGTACGCCGTCGGGCTGATGCGCTCCGAGGTCAAACTGCCCGACGACCTCGCGCTCGCCCTGGAGGTCGGCCACACCCGAACCACCCGCACCGGCAACGCCGTTGACCGGCTCGGCATCCGCTGGGCCCCGATGGTGATGCGGATGATGGGCCCGGCCCGGATCAGCAGGATGCGGGCCAGGATCGACCACGCCGGCCACCCGCACGGCCTCACCGTCGAGCGCTACGCAGCCCGCCGCGCGGTCTACGGCGGCCTCGGCGGCCTGGCCGCACTGGTGCTTCTCGCCCGCGGCAACTGGTTCCTGGCGCTGCTGCTGCTCGCCTACGGCTGGTGGTGGGCCGACCTCGGCCTCTGGCTGGCCGTCCGCCGCCGCCGCGACGACATCGAGCGCACCCTGCCCGACTTCCTCGACGTGCTCGCCGTCGTGGTCAGCGCCGGCCTCGGCTTCCGGCAGGCGCTGGAACGCGTCAACGCCGTCTACACCGGCCCCTGGTCGGACGAGGTCCGGGTCGCGCTGCGCCAGATGGACGTCGGCGTCAGCCGCCGCGACGCCTTCGACCAGCTCCGCAAGCGCAACCGCAGCGACCAGGTCAGCCAGTTCGTCACCGCGCTCCAGCAGGGCGAGGAGCTCGGCGCCCCGATCGCCCGCACGCTGCTCCAGATCGCCACCGACATGCGCCGCACCGAGGCGCAGAACGCCCGCCGCCGCGCGGCCCGGATGGTGCCGCGGGCGACCGGCGTGATCACCACGCTGCTGGTGCCGGCCACGATGATCCTGCTGATCACCGGCACGGTCATGGGTTCGCAGATCCACTTCGGCGACGTCTTCGGGAACGGGTGACCGGCGGTGGGAAGCGCGGCGGAAGCGATCTCGGTGATACCCCTGCCACGGAGCGTGATCACGCGGCATGCTTGCTCAGTCAGTTCAACCGGCTCAACTGGGTGCGAATGCGGGAGGCTCGGGTGTATCTTTGCATTCGCAACCATATTTGCACCTGCAATCCACAACAACCCGCTGCGGCCAACACCCGACCAGCGAGAGGCGGTGCACCGTGGACACCTCCCCCAACAGGCCGCCCACGGCCGCCGCACGCACTAGCCAGGTGACAAAGGATGGGGCGAACAGTCATGACCAGGTGGGTACTTCAGCGCTACACAAAGATCACCGGCCGGCTGACCGACCGGGGGCAGACGTCGTTCGAGTACCTGGGGATAGCCGTGGTGATCGCGGTGATCATCGGGGTCTTGGCCACGACGGACATCGGCCAAGCGGTGAAGGACGCCATACTCAACAAGATCACGGACATCGCGGGCGGCTGACCGGGCGCTTCGGGGACGACGGTCAGACGCTCGGCCTCTACATCGTCGCCTTCGCCGCGCTGCTCTTTCTCGGCTTCGCGTACTTCGCTGTCGGGCAGGCCGCGGTGAACCGCAACGGGAGCCAGACCGCCGCGGACGCGGCGGCGCTCGCGGCTGCCCGTGAGGCGCGCGACGAGGTGCGGGTCCCCTTCCTGGCAGCGTTGAAAGCGGGGGACATCGCCGCGCTCCAGAACCTCCTGCGGGGGGACGGCATGAACGGCGTCGGCGCCTGCGCCGCCGCGGCCGACTACGCGAGCGCCAACCACGCGTCCGTTCAGGGAGGGTCCTGCCAGCGGGTGGACGACCCTCCGGGCTACTCCGTGGCCGTCACGAACGACCGGTCCGTCGGCAAGTCCGTGGTGGACGGTACGGAGAACGTGCACAGCACGGCCCATGCGACGGCGGTGGTCCAGTCACGGTGCCAGGTGGTCGGCCCCGCGGGTGACGCGGTCGTGTTCTCCTGCACCGGCGGCAGCGGCGAGGTGCGCATCGACCCCACCGGAGGCGGCTTCGTTTTGGACCTGTCGGTGTTCTACTCCGTCCATCTGACGAGTTGACCGATGATCACGTACCGGAGGGACGGGAACTGATGAAAACGCGGCGTGTGGCGGTGTTCGGGGCAGCCCTGGCGGTTGCCGCGACGGTGACGTTGGCCGGCTGCGGCGGCGGGGGCGGTGGCGGTGGAGACGACAAGGCCGGCGACAAGCCCTCCGCTTCCGCGCCGCACACAACTCCTGCCGCCAGCAAGGATTCCGGCGGGGGCGACGATCCGTCCGCCTCTGCCGCGCCGGTACTGGCGCAGCTCAAGGGTGAGAAGAGCATGGTGGTCACCATCAACTCGGCCACCCGCGACGACGGCGGGTTCGTGACCGTACAGGGGGTGCTGACCAACAACGGCGACTCGAGCTTCAACGCGACGGCGTGGGCCGGCGCGGAAGTCGCCGTCCAGAAGTCCGGAGCGTCGGTCGCCGGCGCGGTACTCATTGATGAGAGCGGCAAGAAGCGCTACTACGTGCTGCGCGACACCGAGGGCAAGTGCCTCTGCACGATGGGTCTGATCATGATCAAGCCCAACGAGACCCGGCCCTTCTTCGCCCAGTTCCCCGCCCCACCCGCCGCCACCACCCAAGTCGACTTCGAGCTCCCCACCATGCCCCCCGCCAAGATCACCATCTCGGAGGGGTGACCCGCCCATGAAGCGCCCCGCCGCGCCCGCGGCGTCCCTCGGTCTGACGCGCACGCTCGGCGTCACCATCACCTTCACGTTCGTCCTCGCCGCCGGCCCGGTCACCACTGCCGTGGCGGACACGAATCCGCCTCCGACGGCGGCGGATTCGACGCCGGCCGCGCCGGTGACGATCGATCCGACCTCGCCGAACCTCCGGCTGCCCGAGGGCTCCACGCTCGCGCCGCCGAAGGTGCTCGACATCGTGTCGGTCACCGATGAGGGCTCCTCGACGCCGAGCAAGCCGGCCGCGCAGCGGCATGAGGAGTCCAACTCCACGATCACCTACGCGCTGCAGTCGGAGGTGCTGTTCAAGAAGGACAGCGCGGTGCTGTCGCCGGCGGCGTCCGGCCGGATCCAGGCGATCGCGTCGGATATCAACGCGCGACACGTCTCGTCACCCATCCGTGTCTTCGGGTTCACCGACAATCTGGGCAGCAGTGCGCACGGCGATCTGCTGTCCAAGCAGCGGGCGAACGCCGTGTACCAAGTTCTGGTGACGGAACTGGGCGCGGACGGCGACTCAAGTCACACATTTCAGGTGCGCGGCTACGGCGAGGATTATCCGATAGCGGACAATTCCACCGAAAGCGGTCGCAGTCAGAACCGCCGCGTCGAGATCACTTTCACGCCACCTGCCTCGTAACGTGACGAGCGATCGGTCAGACGCGGTACGGTGTAACTCCCCCCCTCGGGCCGGTTCGCTCTCCCCCCCTGCGAGCCGGCCCGTTTTTTTGTGCCCGCGGGCCGGGCGGTGGAACGGCGGCCGGTCTCGTCCGTGGGTCGGCCGGCCGGGCGGCGCCGCATCGTAGGTTGCTCGCATGCGGAGCACATGCGTTTATAGCGGACTCATCGCCCTGGCGCTGGGGGCGGCCGGCTGCTCGGTCGGCCAGGGCGCGCCCGACGGCTGGCGCTATCTGCGGACCGGGCCGGTGGCCGTCGCGCATCCCAAGACGTGGCAGCGGACGCCGACCGGAGCGGAACTGCGGCGCCCCGGCGGCGCCACGGCCGCCCAGCTCACCGTCGTCACCGCATCCGCCGCGCCCGCCGCCCCCGCCGAATCCGCCGCGCCCCGCGCCGGCCACGGCGCCCCGCCCCCGCCGCCACCCGCCGCGCGCACCGAGACCCTGCGGATCGCCGGCCGCCCGGCCCGCGTCCGCAGCTACCTCGCCCCCGCCCCGGACGGCCGCCCGGCGACCTGGGTGAACGTCACCCTCAGCACGCCTGCCGGCCGCCCGGTCGAGGTGACCGCGTGGACCCTCGCCACCCGGCCGTCGCACGCATCCGCCGGAGAAGCGGACGGCCCGCTGCTGCTGCGCGAGATCGTGGACAGCATCGAGCTCCCGTGACGGGCCGTCACCCGTCGCGAGGCGCCGGCGCCGGCGCCGGCGGGGCCGGGGTCAGGTCCAGGCGGACGCCCCGTCGGACGCCCCAGGACGCGAGAGCGCCCGCCTCCGCCTCCAGGACGTGGCGGGACCGCAGCCGGGGGCGGCCGAGGCGGCCGGGCGGCATCGTCACCACGGCCAGTACGCGCAGCCGGCGGTCCAGGTAGGCCACGTCGATCGCGAACCGCATCCGCACCGTGTGCACGCTGGACGCCGGGGTCAGCAGCAGCGCCCCCGTGATGCCCTCGCGGCCGAGCAGGCCGCGGGTCCGCGCGCGGTAGGAGGCCGCGATCCGCACCGGCACCTCCGCCGCGGGCGCGTACAGCGTCGCCTCTCCGTCGCGCCACCGTCGGCCCATGAGCCCTCCCAGAAGCTGCGGTACGGTCTGCCCGGTGCATGTTTATCTGATCGTGGCGGCCACCGTCTGGGGAATAGCCGGCGGGCTCCTGCTGCCGCGCGCCGCCTACCGGCTGGCCGTCGAGGCGGGGCGGCCGTGGACGGCGGACTGCCCGTCAGGCCACCCGCTGCCGGCCGGGCCGCGCGGCTGGCTCGGGCCCGCCCGCTGCGCCCGGTGCGCCGCCGCCGGCCCCGGTGCGGAGCCCTACGGTATGGGCTACGGCGCCGCACTCGCCTGCGCGCTCGGCTGCGCCGCGCTCGGCGTCGCGGTCGGGGCGCACCCCGAACTCGTGGTGTGGCTGCTGCTGATGCCGGTCGGGGTGTTGCTGACCCGGATCGATCTGCTGGTCTTCCGGCTGCCGGACGTCCTGACACTGCCCGCGCTCGCGGCGACCGGGGTGCTGCTCGGGGTGGCCGCGCTGCTGCCGGGGCACGACGGGTCGTGGCTGCGGGCGTTGATCGCGGCGGCGGTGCTCGGGCTCGTCTACCTGCTGCTGTTCTTCGTGAACCCGGCGGGGATGGGGTTCGGGGATGTGAAGCTGGCGCCGACGCTCGGGTTCGTTCTCGGGTGGTACGGGTGGCCGGTGGTGTTCACCGGCACGTTCGCGGGGTTCGCGCTCGGTGCGGTGGCCGGAATCGTCCTCATCGCCTCGCGGCGGGCGAACCGGAAGACGGCGCTGCCGTTCGGCCCGTTCATGCTCTTGGGAACGCTGGGCGCACTGCTCTTCCTCGCGTGAAGCGTCCTCAGCCTCCCCCAGCTACCGCTGGGAGGTGCCCCCAGCGGTAGCTGGGGGAGGCTGAGGACGAACCCCGGGGCTACGACCAGAGCTTCACGCCCTCCGGCTCCGCCGTCAGGCGGTCGATCTCGGCCAGGTGCTCGGCGGACAGCGGCTCCGCCCCGACGGCGGCCACGTTCGCCTCGAGCTGGCTCACCGACGACGCCCCGATGAGCGCCGACGTCATCCGCGGGTCGCGCAGCAGCCAGCTCAGGGCGAGCTGGGCCAGGGACTGGCCGCGGGCGGCGGCGATGTCGTTCAGGGCGCGCAGCCGGGAGACCGTCTCGTCGTTGATCACGGACGGGGCGAGGGACTTGCCCTGCGCCGCGCGCGAGTCCGCCGGGATGCCGCCGAGGTAGCGGTCGGTCAGCAGGCCCTGGGCGAGCGGCACGAAGCCGATGCAGCCCATGCCCTCTTCTGCCAGGACGTCGAGCAGCGCCTCGTCCTCCACCCACCGGTTGACCATCGAGTACGGCGGCTGGTGGATGAGCGCGGGCACGCCGAGCCCGCGCAGGATGCGGGCCGCCTCGCGGGTCTGGGCGGCGCTGTAGGAGGAGATGCCGGCGTAGAGCGCCTTGCCCTGCTGGACGGCGGACGCGAGCGCGCCCATCGTCTCCTCGAGCGGCGTCTCCGGGTCGTAGCGGTGCGAGTAGAAGATGTCGACGTGGTCCAGGCCCATCCGGCCGAGCGACTGGTCCAGCGAGGACAGCAGGTACTTGCGCGAGCCCCATTCGCCGTACGGGCCGGGCCACATGTCGTACCCGGCCTTGGTGGAGATCACCAGCTCGTCCCGGTAGGGGCGGAAGTCCTGCGCGAACAGGGTGCCGAAGTTGGCTTCCGCGGCGCCGTACGGCGGGCCGTAGTTGTTGGCCAGGTCGAAGTGCGTGACGCCGAGGTCGAAGGCCCGGCGCAGGATGGCGCGCTGCGAGTCGAGCGTGCGGTCGTCGCCGAAGTTGTGCCACAGGCCGAGTGAGATCTCCGGGAGCTTGAGCCCGGACCGGCCGCTGCGCCGGTAGACCATCGAGGAGTAGCGCTCGTCGGAGGCGCGGAAAAGGGTACGAGTATTCACAGGCCACTACCTATCACGCCCGGTTGACGGCACCGTGCTCCGTTCCCGGAGCCCGGATCCGGGCGGCCCCGGCCGGCGTCCCCGCGCGCCTCCCGACCGGCCCGGCCCCCGTCTGAGTTAGTCCGCTCGGGGCTTCGCGCAGTAGTGTGGCGGCCGGGCGACCGAGCGCAGGAGGGGCTGGTACGCGATGAATCTGCGCGACCTTGTGTACGGGCTGTACTCCCGCAGGGTGGAACGCCGGCTGGACGTCGCCCAGGGTCCCAAGCACATCGGCGTGATCCTGGACGGCAACCGGCGCTGGGCGAAGGCGGCCGGCGGCACCCCCGCGGAGGGCCACCGGGCCGGCGCGGACAAGATCGCCGAGATGCTCGGCTGGTGCGAGGAGACCGGCGTCGAGGTGGTCACGCTGTGGCTGCTGTCCACCGACAACCTGGACCGGGAGCCGAGCCAGCTGGTGCCGCTGCTGGGCATCATCGAGGACGCCGTCCGCGAGCTGGCGGCCAACGGCAACTGGCGGGTGCACCACGTGGGCACCATGGACCTGCTGCCCGCGCAGACCCAGTCGGTGCTCAAGGAGGCCGAGCAGGCCACCCACCACGCCCAGGGCATCCTGGTGAACGTGGCGGTCGGCTACGGCGGCCGGCAGGAGATCGCCGACGCGGTGCGCTCGCTGCTGCACGAGCACGCCGGCCGCGGCACCTCGATCGAGGACCTGGCCGAGATCCTGGACGTCGAGCACATCGCCGAGCACCTCTACACCCGCGGCCAGCCGGACCCCGACCTGGTGATCCGCACCTCGGGCGAGCAGCGGCTCTCGGGCTTCATGCTCTGGCAGAGCGCGCACTCGGAGTACTACTTCTGCGAGGTCTTCTGGCCCGCGTTCCGCAAGGTGGACTTCCTGCGGGCGCTGCGCGACTACGCCGCCAGGCACCGCCGCTACGGAGCGTGACTTCCCGGTCGCAGGGCGGCCGAACAGCGCGGAAACACCGGTGATCAGCCGGTGACGGGTCGATGACCGTCGGATGACTGTCATATGCACTCGCATGTCTTGCGGCGTTCCAGGGCATATCACTGGCAGACCGGCATCTGGCCCATGGGTGCCGGCACCGAAGCCTTACCTCTCCCGAGGGGGTTCGTCTCCACGTGGTGACCAGCAAGAATCGCCGTGTACACGACCGGCGCACATATGTCATCGACACCAGCGTGCTGCTCGCAGACCCCAATGCCATCACCCGTTTCGACGAGCACGAGATCGTGCTGCCGGTCGTCGTGGTGACGGAGTTGGAGGCCAAGCGCCACCACCCTGAACTCGGCTACTTCGCCCGCCAGGCGTTGCGGATGCTCGACGAGTTCCGGATCCGCTACGGACGGCTGGACGCGCCGATCCCGATCGGTGACGTCGGTGGAACGCTCCGTGTCGAGCTCAACCACTCGGACCCGGGGGTGCTTCCGGCCGGTTTCCGGCTGGGTGACAACGACTCGCGCATCCTGGCCGTCGCCCGCAACCTGCAGGCCGAGGGGTACGACGTCACCGTCGTGTCCAAGGACCTGCCGCTGCGGGTGAAGGCGTCCTCGGTCGGCCTGCTGGCCGAGGAGTACCGGGCCGAGCTGGCGATCACCTCGGGCTGGACCGGCATGGAGGAGCTGGTGGTCGGCCCCGAGGAGGTCGACGCGCTGTTCGCCGAGGAGACGGCGCTGCTGCCGGCCGCCGAGGGCCTGCCGGTGCACACCGGCCTGGTGCTGCAGTCCGAGCGCGGCAAGGCGCTCGGCCGGGTCACCGAGGACGGCCGGGTCCGGCTGGTGCGCGGCGACCGTGAGGCGTTCGGCATCCACGGCCGCAGCGCCGAGCAGCGGATCGCGCTCGACCTGCTGCTCGACCCGGACGTCGGCATCGTGTCGATGGGCGGCCGCGCGGGCACCGGCAAGTCGGCGCTGGCGCTGTGCGCGGGCCTTGAGGCGGTGCTGGAGCGCCGCCAGCACCGCAAGGTGATGGTCTTCCGGCCGCTGTACGCGGTCGGCGGCCAGGAGCTCGGCTACCTGCCGGGCAGCGAGGCGGAGAAGATGAGCCCGTGGGCTCAGGCGGTCTTCGACACGCTGTCCGCGGTGACCTCCAAGGAGGTCATCGAGGAGGTGGTGGCCCGCGGCATGCTGGAGGTGCTGCCGCTCACCCACATCAGGGGCCGCTCGCTGCACGACGCGTTCGTGATCGTGGACGAGGCGCAGTCGCTGGAGCGGAACGTGCTGCTGACGGTGCTGTCCCGGATCGGGGCCGGGTCGCGGGTGGTGCTCACCCACGACGTGGCGCAGCGCGACAACCTCCGGGTGGGCCGTTACGACGGCGTGGTGGCGGTGGTGGAGAAGCTGAAGGGGCATCCGCTGTTCGCGCACATCACCCTCACCCGGTCCGAGCGGTCGCCGATCGCCGCTCTGGTGACGGAGATGCTGGAGGACGGCGGGGCCTGATCGTCATTTTGTGCGACAGGCCGATGTGACTACTTTCCACCACAATCATCGGACATAGCGCGAGTTGAGGCTGCTGCGCCCTCGGTCGAGGGCGCAGCAGCCTAGCGTTCGGCCACCGGATCCGCCGGGATTTACCGCCATTCGCAGCGTGTGAGCTTTGCCACTCAACCGGAAATTGCCGCGCGGCGTCCCCGTACGGCAGGGTGTGAGGCTGTCAGGCCCCGCTTATGGCACTCCTACACCTCTCGGGGTGCGGGATCAGCGACACCACACAAATACACAACGACCGCCATAAGCCGCCCGAGCAGCACGCGGAACCCGCAAGGGACTTCGCACCGGGTCAGTACCCAGTGACCGACCGGCCGTTACGGCGGACCGGACCAAGGGGGCAGCGCCAGGGGCACGATTTCGTCCGTGCGGTCACCAAGCGGACGATGCCGGAAGGAAACCGTGTGAGCCGGATCTCGGTCCGGGGGCTCGCAGTGGCGTCAGCCACCGCGGTCACCACTGTGGGCGCCGTCGTCGGCGTCGCGTCGGGCGCAGACCAGCAGAGCGGCTCGTCAGAGCCGGTCGAGGCCGCCGGGACGACGACGCTGCTCGCTGACATCCCCGCGGGACAGCAGGTTCAGCAGGCGTCGTTGACGGAGCAGGTACAGGCTCAGTCCGACGCCGCCGACGCCACGGCGCGGCAGTCGGCCGAGCAGTCGGCCCGCAAGCAGGCGGCGCAGGACGCCGCCGCCAAGAAGAAGGCGGCGGACGAGGCTGCGGCCAAGGCCAAGGAGCGCAAGGAGGAGGAGGCGAAGGCCGCCGCGAGCCGCGGCGACGAGCGCGCCACCTTCCCGGTGCAGGCCACCTACACCACCGCGCAGGTCAAGGCGATGGCGCAGCAGATCGTGGGCAGCGGCCAGTACGCCTGCTTCTCCAACATCGTGAGCCGGGAGAGCGGCTGGGACTACACGGCCCAGAACCCTTCCTCCGCCGCGTACGGCCTGGTGCAGTCCAACCCGGGCTCGAAGATGGCATCGGTCGCCTCCGACTGGCGGACCAACCCGGCCACCCAGATCAAGTGGGGCCTGAACTACATGAACAGCCGCTACGGCAGCCCGTGCGGGGCCTGGTCATACTGGCAGGTGCACAGCAACTACTAGCCTGCGGGCCGTAGTCACGACGCTTCCGCGCAAGCCCCTGAGCCCTCCGGGCCGGGGGCTTGCGCGTGTCCGGTTGCGGCCCGGGCGCCGGTAAAGCCACGGAGGCAACCCTCGCCCCGGGTAACGTCGTCATTCACAGCAGCGCCACAGGGGTGGATCGAAGGGGTCAGGGGACAGCAATGCCGGAGAAGCGCCACTGGAGCGCCGCACTCGCCGCCGGGCTGGCGAACCTGGCCGGCCGGATCGACGAGCGGCACGCAGCGGTGTCCGCGCGGGACGCGGCGGACCACCCGGCGGCCCGCAGCACGACCCCGGCCTCCGCGGACGCCCCCGGGCCCGATGCCACCCAGCCGGCCGCCGACACGGTGCCGGCGCAGACCGGGGCGGGCCCGGCAGCCGTCAACGGCACCGCCGTACTGGCCGTCAGGGACC
This sequence comes from Streptomyces sp. CA-111067, assembly GCF_050956065.1. Lineage (NCBI taxonomy): Bacteria > Bacillati > Actinomycetota > Actinomycetes > Kitasatosporales > Streptomycetaceae > Streptomyces > Streptomyces sp. CA-111067. The sequence goes on from NZ_CP192103.1 coordinate 5,907,800, forward strand.
CGTCCGCGGCGGGCGCTTCGGCCCCGGCCGAGCCCGCGGCCGTCCCCGCCACCGCCCAGCAGCCGGCCGCCGCCGTGCCCGCGCAGCGCACCGCGCCGGCGATGGACCCGCTGAGCGCCGTGCCGTGGAGCATGCGGGTGGCCGCCGAGGTCGGCTGGCGGCTGCTGGTACTGGCCGGCACCGTGTGGGTGCTGATGCGGGTGATCGGCGCGGTCCAGCTGGTCGTACTGGCCTTCACCGCGGGCCTGTTGATCACCGCGCTGCTCCAGCCGTTCGTCGCCCGGCTCAAGCGGCACGGTGTGCCGCGCGGGCTGGCCACCGCGATGGTCTTCATCGGCGGCTTCGTCGTGATGGGCCTGATCGGCTGGTTCGTCGTCTGGCAGGTGATGGACAACATCGACAACCTGTCGAGCAGCCTCCAGGACGGCGTCAACGAGGGCAAGAAGTGGCTGCTCAACAGCCCGTTCCACGTCACGGACGACCAGATCAACCAGGTCGCCAAGAGCCTGCAGAACGCGATCGGCTCCAACACCAAGGCGCTGACCGACGCCGGGCTGCAAGGCGTCACGGTGATCGTCGAGCTGCTGACCGGCATGCTGCTGGCGATGTTCAGCACGCTGTTCCTGCTCTACGACGGCCCGAACATCTGGAACTGGGTGCTGCGGCTGTTCCCCGAGGCGGCCCGCGAGGGGCTGGCCGGCGCCGGCCCGCGCGCCTGGCGCACCCTGACCCTCTACGTGCGCGGCACCGTGATCGTCGCGCTGATCGACGCGATCTTCATCGGCGTCGGCATCTTCTTCCTCGGCGTGCCGATGGCGGTGCCGCTGGCCGTGGTGATCTTCCTGTCCTCCTTCGTGCCGCTGGTCGGCGCGGTCGCCTCCGGCTTCGTGGCGGTGGTGGTGGCACTGGTCACCGAGGGGCCGTTCACCGCGCTGATGGTGCTGGTGGTGGTGCTCGCGGTGCAGCAGATCGAGGGCCACATACTGCAGCCGTTCATCCTCGGCCGGGCGGTGCGGGTGCACCCGCTGGCGGTCGTGCTGTCGGTGGCGGCCGGTTCGCTGGTCGCCGGGATCGGCGGCGCGGTGGTCGCGGTACCGCTGGTCGCCGTCACCAACACCGTCGTCGGCTATCTGCGGTCGCACGCCAAGGAGACGGCCGCAGCCCGGCTGGCGGAGGGGCAGCCGGTGCCGCCCGGCGCGGCGGTGGCGTACGAGCCCGCGCCGGTCGCCGTGCCCGCCGCCGTCGCGGTGGAGGAGCCGCCGGAGGCCGCCACCGGGAGCGGCGCCCAGAGCGGCGAGAGCGTGCAGAGCCCCACCTCCTGAACCCAGCTCCTGAACCCGCCCCCTGAGCGCCGCACCCCTTGAGCGCGCGCCTCACAGCCCGTCAAGTACCGCCTCCGCGTCCAGCGTCGTCCCCGCCGCCTGCACCACCGCCGCGATCTTCACCGCCTCGTGGACGGTCTCCGGCCGCATGCCCGACGTCCGCAGCGCGGCCTCGTGCGAATCCAGGCACTCGCGGCAGCCGTTGACCGCGGACACCGCGAACGACCACAGCTCGAAGTCCGCCCGCGGCACCCCGGGGTCGCCGAGGACGTTCGTCCGCAGCCCGGCCGGCAGCCGGCCGTACCCGGGGTCGGACAGCAGGTCCCTGGTGCGGTGGAAGACGTTGGTCATCGCCATCTCGGCCGCGGCCGCCCTGGCCGCCGTCCAGGCCGCGGGGGACAGGTGCTCCCGGGCCTGCGGGCCCAGTTCGGCCAGCACCCGCGGCGAGCGCGAGGCGACGGCGGTGGCCAGCACCGTGCCCCACAGCTGCTGCCCGGGCAGCGGCGAACGGCCGATCACCGTGCCGAGGTTGAGCCGCAGCTCCTTCGCGTAGTCAGGCAGCGCGGCCCGCAGCGTGTCCAGCGACATCGCGACCCACCATCCTTCCGTGGGGCACCGGCCCCGATCCGCGTGCGGCGGCAGCCGCCCGCAACCCCGCTCAGCTACTCCGTCCGCAGCCCGTCCGGCCGCATCAGCCGCCACAGCACCGGCAGGCTGAGCAGCGTCACCGCGAGCACCACCCCGCCGCCGATCGCGGACATCGTCGCCATGCTGCCCCAGTCCGCGTGGAACGGCTCGTTGACCATCGCCAGCAGCGCCGCGCCGAGCCCCAGGCCCCCGGCGCAGGCCAGCAGCAGGCCGAGCAGCACCGGGACCGCGGTCTGCCACAGCACCGACCAGGCCAGCGCGCTGCGCCGGGTGCCGAACGCCACCAGCACCGCCAGCAGCTTCCTGCGGTCCCGCAGCTGCTCCAGCATCGTCACCAGCAGGCCCGCGCCGATCAGCCCCAGGGTGAGCGCCGCGCCGACGAACAGCCCGCGCCGCAGCTGGGTGTACTGCGTGGTCTGGGCGGTCGCGCGCAGCGTCATGACGGCCGTCCCGACGCCGAACCCCACCCCGGTGTTGCGCAGATACTCCATCGCGTCGGGCTGCTCCGGGTCGAGGCCGACCGCGACCTGGGCCTTCGGCGCCGTCAGCCGGGCGTCGCCGAGCGCCTCGGGAGTGAGCAGCAGCCCCCACTCCTTGATGCCGAGCACGTCGGTGACGGTGCCGGCGGTCCTCGCGTCGGCCGGGATCCGCCACAGCCGGGGAGTGCCGGTGTACGTGTCGCTGTCGGGGTCGTTGAGGTCGATCGGCGCGCCGGGCCTGGCGTACCGGTCCAGGTCGGTGTTGTTGCCCTCCTGGGCGGACCTGACGATGTACGAGCTGCCCGGCCGGCAGCCGGTGACCGAGGCCAGTTGGGCCAGGCTTCGGCAGTCGCCGACCATCAGCGGCAGATACGCGTAGGCAGACGAGTCGCCGCCGCGCCTGGCCACGGTGCTCGCGTCCGGCTGGGTGGCGTCCGCGGAGACGTAGCCGGTCGCCTCCTTCACCCCGCGGGTGCCGCGGACCGCGGCCAGCACGTCCGCCAGCGGCGGCCCGGACGGGCGGGCGCTCACGAACGCCTGGGCGCGGCCGGTGTCGGCGCCGGTGGTGTACTGGAACTGGCCGTTCACGCCGCCGAAGAGCATCTGCAGCGCGATCGCCCCGGCCACCGCGACGGTGACGCCGCTGACCATCCGGGCGGACGCGCCGCTGCTGAGCTGCAGCCTGCGGGTGGCCAGCTGCCAGGCGACCGGGCCGCCGCGCAGCCGGCCGACCACCAGCTCCACCAGCCACGGCAGGATCGCGGTGACGCCGAACAGCAGCAGCACCGTACCGGCCACCACCTGGGACTCGTTCAGCCCCGAGCTGTCGGACCGCACCGAGTGGAACATCGGCAGCAGCAGCAGGAATCCGACGACCGGGATCAGCAGCCGCCACCACAGCCGGCGCCGCCGCCCGGCGCCCTGCCTGACCACGCCGAGCGGTTCGATGCTGGTGCCGCGCAGGCTCAGCATGGTGACCGCGACCGCCGCCACCGGGACGGCCAGCATGATCATGCCCGTCAGACCCGGGCCTGGCCGCAGGTCGGAGGGGAACGCGGTGATGCCGCGGATGGTGACCCGGCCGACCAGCTGCCTGCCGAGCAGGAAGAACCCCCAGCCGCACAGCAGCCCGAGCAGCGCGCCGAGCAGCGCCTCGCCGGCCGCGATCCTGCGGGTCATCCGGATGTCGGCGCCGACCAGCCGCAGCGCGGCCAGCCGCCGGTCCCGGCGTTCGCCGCCCATCCGGACCGCGACGCCGACGAACACCGCGACCGGCAGCAGCAGCACCACCACCATCACGATCAGCAGCAGCAGCATCGTGGGGCTCATCGAGGCGCCGGCCATCCGGTACCCGAAGCCGGTCACCCGGTCGGCGTTGCCGCCGCCGGCGCCGGGGTCGGGCGCCTCCAACTGGTCGCTGCCCGCGTAGTAGTAGAGCTCGCCGGGTCCGGTCAGCCCGGACTGCCCGATGGTGCCCACGATCTTGTACGGGAAGCGCGGCCGCAGCAGCGGTGTCGAGCGCAGCAGCTTCCTCAGCGCGGGGGAGACCACCATCTGCCCGGTGGCCGGGACGGCCCGCACGCCGGGCGGCGCCGGCGCGTTCGCCCCCTCCTTGTGCAGCAGCAGGCCGCCGATGTCCTTGTCGCGGAAGGTGGTGCTGCCCTCGGCGGCCAGCAGCGACCGGTCGGAGGGCTTGACGAGTTCGCCGTTGGTCGGCGCCAGGGCGCGGGCCGCCGACTTGCCGTCGCGGGTGTGCATCATGCCGGGGATCGCGGCGGCGATCAGCAGCAGCGCCACCCCGAGGCCGACGCCGACGCCGGTCAGGATCGTCCTGGTCCAGCCCTCGCGTCCGCCGCCGGCCGCGAACCGGGCGCCCATCGCCAGGTCCCGGGTCCAAGTCCGCAGGTCGGCCGGCGGTTCGGGGGTGCGGCCGGGGCCGTGCCCGGGCGAGTCGAACCCGGCGAAGGGCTCGTGGCGGGTGGCGCCGCTCATGACACCCGCTCCGTGTCGCGCGACTTCCCGTCCCGCACGACGATCTCCCGGTCCGAATAGGCTGCCACCCTTGGTTCATGGGTGACCAGGACGACGGCGGCGCCGGTGTCGTGCGCGGCCTCGGTCAGCAGCCGCATCACCCGCTCCCCGTTCAGCGAGTCGAGCGCGCCGGTCGGCTCGTCGGCGAACAGCACCCGGGGCTCGGTCACCAGCGACCTGGCCACCGCCACCCGCTGGCCCTGGCCGCCGGAGATCTCGCCGGGGCGCTTGCCCGCGATGTCGGCCACCTCCAGGCGCTCCAGCCAGCGGGACGCCCGGGTCTCCGCGGTCCTGCGCCGCTCGCCGCCCAGCCGCAGCGCGAGCGCCACGTTCTCCAGGCAGGTCAGCTCGGGCACCAGCTGGCCGAACTGGAAGACGAAGCCGAAGTCGCTGCGCCGCAGCGCGCTGCGCTCGCCGTCCGACAGCTCCGACAGCGGGCGGTCCCGGTAGCGCACCTCCCCGGAGTCGTACGGCACGATGCCGGCCAGGCAGTGCAGCAGCGTGGACTTGCCGGAGCCGGACGGGCCCATCACCGCGACCACCTCGCCGGCCCTGATGGTCAGGTCGACGCCGGCCAGCGCCGGGGTGGGCCCGTATGCCTTGTGCAGGTCGGTGGCGACAAGCAGCGGCTCGGTCGGGTTCGTCATGTGGACACCACCGCGGCGAGCTGGTCGAGCCGGGCCGCGGTCAGTTCCAGCCAGCGCAGGTCGGCTTCCAGGTGGAACAGCGCGTGGTCGCAGATCAGCTGGTCGGCGAGGTCGCCGGCGGACTTGCGGCGGGTCAGCTCGCGCATCAGCCGCAGGTGCTCGGCCCGCTGGGTGTCCAGCAGGTCGGCGGCCGGGCGGCCGGTCAGCAGGGCGAGCACGACCTTGGTGTACAGCGTGGTCTGGAGGTAGGGCTCCGGCCGCTCCGGCTGCGCGAGCCAGGTCTCCACGTCGGTGACGCCGGCCTCGGTGATGGCGTACCGCTTGCGTTCGGGGCCGCCGCCCGGCTCTATCCCGTCCACCTCGACCAGGCCGTTCTTCAGCAGCCTGGCCATCGTGGAGTAGACCTGCCCGTAGGCGAGCGGGCGGTCGTGCCCGAAGCGTTCGTCGAACGCGCGCTTGAGGTCGTAACCGTGGCGCGGGCCGGACTCCAGGAGTCCGAGCAGAGTGTGTCCGATTGACATGCGGAGCACAGTACACCATGGGTATACATGGTGTGTATACCCATGGTGAATATTGCTGAGCTGCTGCGTTTCCGCAGGTCAGGAGGTTTCTGGTGGTCCTTGGGACGGTCCTTGGGGCGGTTCTTCCGGGGCCGCGGACTTGGGCGGACGGCCGCGGCGCGGGATCGGCCGGGCCGCCGCCGGCAGCCGGCCCGCGTCGGCCAGCGCCCGCCGCAGCAGGAACTCGATCTGCGCGTTGGTGCTGCGCAGCTCGCCCGCCGCCCACCCGGCCAGCGCGTCGTGGACGGCCGGGTCGAGCCGCAGCAGCACCTGCTTGCGGCCGGCCCGGCCCGGCCGGGGGGCCGCCGCCGCGGGCTCGGCCGGTTCCGCCGGTTCCGCGGGTTCCGCCGGTTCCGCGGTGGCGGCCGCGTCGGGCTCGTCGGGCTGTTTGGTCACTGGTAGAGCGTGCCCGTGTTGAGCACCGGCTGCGCCGCCCGGTCGCCGCACAGCACGACCAGCAGATTGCTGACCATCGACGCCTTGCGCTCCTCGTCCAGCTCCACGATGCCCTGCTCGGCGATCCGGGTGAGCGCCGCCTCGACCATGCCCACCGCGCCGTCCACGATGATCTGCCGGGCCGAGACGATCGCACCGGCCTGCTGCCGCTGGAGCATCGCCGAGGCGATCTCGGGCGCGTAGGCGAGGTGCGTGAACCGGGACTCGATGATCGTCACGCCGGCCGACTCGACCCGGGCGGTGATCTCGGTGGACAGCTGCTCGGTGATGTCCTCGGCGTTGCCGCGCAGCGAGACCGCCACCCCGTCGTGGGCGTCGTACGGGTACTTGGTCGCGATGTGCCGCACGGCGGTGTCGGTCTGGATCGAGACGAACTCCACGAAGTCGTCCACCTCGAAGACCGCCTGCGCGGTGTCCCTGACCTGCCAGACCACCACCGCGGCGAGCTCGATCGGGTTGCCGTAGGCGTCGTTGACCTTCAGCACCGCGGTCTCGTGGTTGCGCAGCCGGGTGGAGATCTTCCTCCGGCTGGTGAACGGGTTCACCCAGCGCAGCCCGTCCTGCCGGATGGTGCCCTGGTAGCGGCCGAAGAGCTGGCACACCCTGGCCTGGCCGGGCGCGACCTGGGTCAGGCCGAACAGCGTGATGAAGGCGATCGCCACGATCAGCACGCCTACGATGATCAGCGTGGTGGGCAGCGCCCCCGGGTGGTCCTTGGCGCGCACGGCGCCGATCACGATCAGCGCCACCCCGCCGAGCACCACCAGCAGGGCGATCAGCAGGAACGGCAGCCCCGGCATGCCGACCGCGCGCCGCTCGCGCACCCGGGGTGCGGGCATCTCCGGTACTTCGGCGGCGGCTTCCGCGGCCGGGTCGATCGACCGGCCCGGCTCGCTCTGGCTGTCTGGCATGGCGTCCCCGATTCCCTCATTGTGCTCACTGTTAGCTAACAAAAAGCTATCACATTAAATAACGCGATGCAGCCCCGGACCACGGGAGGCCGTCACGTGTTCCGGGGCTGCGCTCTGCGGGCCGGCCCGCCGGTCGTCAGCCGGCCGTGACCGCCGCGGCGATCCGGTCGCCGAGCTGCCGGTCCACGCTGCGCCAGTAGCCGAAGGCGCGCTCCAGGACCGGGGCGCTGACGCCGTCCATCAGGTGGCCGGAGACGTTCCCCACCAGCCGGTCGCGGGCCGCGTCGTCGAGCACCTCGCGCACCAGCGTGCCCGGCTGCCCGAAGTCGTCGTCCTCGCGGTGCAGGGTGTACGCCTCGCGGACCATCTCGCCGGCCGCCCGCCAGCCGGCCAGGTCCCCGTACGCCTCGGGGGACGCGGCCGGGCCGCCGTAGGAGTTCGGCGCGTACGGCGCGCCCACCCGGGCCGGCTCGAACCGCATCGGGCCGTCCTTGGCGTACGAGTGCACCGGCACGTGCGGCCGGTTCGGCGGCAGCTGCTGGTAGTTGGGGCCGATCCGGTAGCGGTGCGTGTCGGGGTACGAGAACAGCCGGCCGAGCAGCATCTTGTCCGGCGACGGGCCGATGCCCGGCACCATGCTGGACGGCTCGAACGCCGCCTGCTCGATGTGGACGAAGAAGTCCTCCGGGTTCTGGTCCAGCGTCATCCGGCCGACCTCGATCAGCGGGTAGTCGCCGTGCGGCCACACCTTCGTCAGGTCGAACGGGTTGAAGCGGTAGTCCGCCGCGTCCTCGAACGGCATCACCTGCACCGACAGCGTCCACGACGGGTGCTCGCCGCGGTCGATGTGCTCCCACAGGTCCTGCCGGTGCGCGTCGGCGTTCTGGCCGGCCAGCTCGTCGGCGTCGGCCTGGGTGAGGAAGTCCACGCCCTGGTCGGTCCTGAAGTGGTACTTCACCCAGAACTTCGTCCCGGCGCCGTTGATCCACATGTACGTGTGCGAGCCGAAGCCGTCCATGTGCCGGTAGGACTTCGGGATGCCCCGGTCGCCCATCAGCCAGGTGACCTGGTGCGCGGACTCGGGCGACAGCGTCCAGAAGTCCCACTGCATGTCGTTGTCGCGCAGGCCGTTGTCGGGGCGGCGCTTCTGGCTGCGGATGAAGTCCTGGAACTTGATGGTGTCCCGGACGAAGAAGACCGGGGTGTTGTTGCCGACCAGGTCGTAGTTGCCCTGCTCGGTGTAGAACTTCAGCGCGAAGCCGCGCGGGTCACGCCAGGTGTCCGGGCTGCCCTGCTCGCCGGCCACGGTGGAGAACCGAGCCAGCATCTGGGTGCGGCGCCCCGGCTGGAAGAGGTGCGCCTTGGTGAACTGGCTGACGTCGTTGGTCACCTCGAAGTGCCCGTACGCGCCGCTGCCCTTGGCGTGCACCACCCGCTCCGGGATCCGCTCCCGGTTGAACTGCGCCATCTTCTCGATCGCGTAGTGGTCGTGCAGCAGAATCGGCCCGTCGGGGCCGATGGTGAGCGAGTGCTCGTCGCTCTCCACCGGGATTCCGGCGTTGTTCGTGGTGGCAGGTACGTTCGGCGTACTCATCGGGTCCGTGCTCCCGTCCGGGCGTGGGTGCTGGGTCGCTTGGCGCCTACCCACCGTCGCACCCCCGAGTCCCCCCGGCATTTCGACCGCGCCCCGGCCGGGCCCCGCCCCGCCCGGCCGCGCCGCTGAAAAGCGCGGGGCGGCCGGGAGCCCCCGGCTAGAGGGGGAGTTCGAACCAGACGACCTTGCCCGCGCCCAAGCGGGTGGCGCCCCACCGCTGGGCCAACCGGTTGACGAGGTAGAGGCCGCGCCCGCCCTCCTCCTCCGGCGCCGCGTGCCGCATCCGCGGCAGCAGCGGGGCGTCGTCGCCCACCTCGCAGCGCAGCACGTCGGTGCGCAGCAGCCGCAGCGTCACCGGCCGCTCGGCGTACCGCACCGCGTTGGTGACGATCTCGCTGACCAGCAGCTCCGCCGCCTCCAGCTGGTCGTCCAGGTCCCAGCGCCGCAGCGCCTGCCGCACCAGCCGGCGGGCCCGGCCGGCGGTCTGCGCCTCGGGGTCCAGGAACCAGTACGCCACGTCGCTGGGCGCGATCCCGTCGAACCGGGCCGCGAGCAGCGCGATGTCGTCGTCCCGGTCGCCGGGGCCGAGGATCTCCAGCACCTCGTCGCACAGCGGTTCCAGCGGCGGCGGCGAGACCACCGTGGCCGCGTCGTGCAGCCGCTCCCGCAGCAGCTCGATGCCGCCCCACACGTCCCGGCTGCGGGACTCCACCAGGCCGTCGGTGTACAGCAGCAGCGTCGCCCCGGCCGGCGCGGGCAGCTCGACCGCCTCGAACGGCACCCCGCCGACGCCGATCGGCGCGCCCGGCGGCACCCGCAGCACCTCGGCGAGCCCGTCGGCGTGCAGCAGCACCGGCGGCGGGTGGCCCGCGTTGGCCACCACCAGCCGGTGCGCGATCGGGTCGTAGACGGCGTAGACGCAGGTCGCCATCCGGTCCTGGCCGAGCCGCTGGGCCTGCTCGTCCAGGTGGTAGAGCACCTCCTGCGGCGCCAGGTCCAGCCCGGCCAGCGTCTGCACGGTGGTACGCAGTTGGCCCATGATCGCCGCGGACGTCATGGAGTGCCCCATCACGTCGCCGACCACCAGCGCCACCCGGCTGCCGGGCAGCGGGATCGCGTCGTACCAGTCGCCGCCGACCCGGGCGGACTCCGCTGCCGGAAGGTATCTGCTGGCGAGCTGCACGCCGGTGGGCTGCGGCAGCGAGTCGGGCAGCATCTCGCGCTGGAGGGCGTCGGCGATGTACGCCTCGCGCCCGTAGAGCACCGCCTTGTCCACGCCGAGCGCGGTGTGGGTGGCCAGCTGGGCGGCCACCAGCAGGTCGTCGGCCTCCCACGGCGGCCGGTCGTCGCGCCGCAGCAGCACCGCCGCGCCGATCACCCGGCGGCGGCCGCGCAGCGGCGCGAGCAGCGCCCGGCGGCCGGTCGGCAGGCCCGCCGGCTCGTCGGGACGGCCCAGCAGCTCGGCCAGCGCGTCCGCGGCCCGCGGCGACTCCGCGAACACCGGCCGCACCCCGCGCAGCACCTCCGCGAGCGGCCCGTCCAGCAGCACCCCGATCGAGTCGGTGCCGCTGCCGTACGACGTCTCCAGCGCGGGCAGCAGCGGCGCCGCGCCCACCGGGGCGTCGTCCGGCGGGTCGGCCGGGCCGTCCAGGCCGCCGTCGGCGCGGCGCAGCCGCAGCCGCAGCGGGCCCGACGGGCGCTCGTCGCCGACCGGCAGCGGGTCGCGCAGGTAGACCAGGATCGCGTCGGCGAAGGCCGGCACCGCCGACCGGCACAGGCCGAGCAGGATCTCGTCCAGGTCCAGGCCGCGGGCGATCCGCCGGGTGGCGGCACCCACGTAGCGCAGCCGGTCCGCCTCGGGGCCGGTCTGCGCGGGCATCGGGATCCGCATGCCCACCGAGTCGTCGTCCCCCGGGTGCCCGGCCGCGTCGAACGCCGGACCGCGCGGCGGGGTGGCCGGCGGCAGCGGGGTGCTCGGCGCGCTGACGAAGGTGGCGCTCGGCACCCAGCCGCTGCCGTGCGCCGGGAGCGGCGGCAGCGGCGGCTCGCCGGAGCGCCGCACCGGGCCGGCCGGCTCGCCGCGCTCGGGCGGGCGCGGCCGGGCGGACGGCGGTGGGGCGGACGGCGGGGCGGCGGGCGGCGCCGGGGGCGGCCGGTGGCCGGGCTCGGCGCCGCCGTCCTGGTCGTCCTGGTGCCCGCGCGGGGCGCTCCGCGGTGCCTTCGGCGTCTCGGTCTGGTGTTCAGTCACGTCTTCCGTCGGCTTCTCCGGCAGGCCAGGGCCGCCGCGCGGGTCGGGAGGGGGCGCGGCGGGTCGCCTGGGTGGGCGGGGCGGGTCCGTGGTCACGCGAGTCGTTCCATCCGTCTGTGCGCCACGCGCTGGCCGCGGCGGGGCTCGGGCCTGGTCCGTACGGTGGTGCGGTCGTACGGTGGTGCGGTCGTACGGTCAGGCAAGTCATACGGGTCACGCAAGTCATACGGCACTGGCGGGTCACACGTCATACGGTCGGGCGAGCGTCAGGCATCGAAGCGGTCAGGTCTCGGAGCCGTCAGGTCTCGGAGCGGTCAGGTCTCGGAGCGGTCAGGGAGCTGCGGTCGGCGGTCAGCGGGAGCCGGCCGGGCCGACGGCGCCGGCGGTCGTGCCGGGCAGGCAGATCGTACGGGCCCGGTCCGGCCGGGCCCGGCCGGCGGTGCCGCCGGGCGGATCGGACTCCGCCGTGCGGCCGGGTCTGCCCCGCTGTACCTGTTCGTAGCCGCCGGTTCCCACTGCTCGGGGCCTCCTGAACTGCATCGGATCGTGACGCCGTCGTCCTGGCGTCGGGCATGGCTTGGCATGTGCCGGGGAGCGTGTGCGGCGCGCACCCCGTGATGTGGCGTCAAACTCTAGGCCGCGCCGGGCAATTGTGCAGTGTCCGTCGCACGATCCTACGGTTGCCGCTCGCGCGCGCAACAAGGGGACGGTGGATCATTCCGCGCATCGCGCCCATCTGGTGCCCGGCCCCGTGCTCAGCGCGCCGGACGGTCCCAGTCCGCGGGCAGCTCGGGCACCGGCCAGGCCGGGTCCGGCCGCCAGTCCTCCCAGCCGTCGCGAAACGGCGGCCCCCAGGCCCTGACCACGCCGAGCGCTCGCCGGCCGGCCGCCGTGACCCGGTCGGCGGCCTGCACGGACATCAACCCGTCGGCCTGCGCCTGCGCGAACTCGTCCTCGTCCCGCCAGTGCCAGCTGTGGTCCGGGTAGACGGAGATGTCCAGGAAGTGGTCCTCCGAGTCCACCCCGCCCGACCAGCGGCGCAGCGGCTCCTCCAGGTTCACGTACCAGCTGCGGAACCGCCAGTCGTGGTCCCAGAACAGCCACACCGACCAGGGCTCGCCCGGCCGGGCCAGCTTCAGCACGCCGGTGCCCCACCAGCGGTCCACCACGGTCGTCCGCGGCTTCACATAGCGGCTGGGCAGCGGCTCGCGGTGCACGTCGGTGCCGTCGGCGAGCACCGGCTTCACGCACGCGGTGCCCGGTGCCATCCACACCGCGAGCAGGTCCGCGTCGTCCCGCACCACGGTCACCGGGCGGGCGATGTGCACCTCGTCCGTACCGTTGCCGCGGTAGCGCCAGAGCACCTGGTCACCGGGCGTCCAGTACCGGCGCTGCCGGTGGCTGACGGAGATTTCGGCTTCGGCTGTCATGAAGAGAGCTTACGGATCCCGCGTTACGGGTGAGTCATCCGCAGGACGTCGAGGGCCTGGTCCAGCTCCGTCTCCGACAGCAGGCCGCGCTCGACGTAGCCGGACTCGATGACCACCTCGCGGATCGTCTTGCGCTCCGCCAGCGCCCGCTTGGCGACCTTGGCGGCCTCCTCGTAGCCGATGTACCTGTTCAGCGGGGTGACCACGGAGGGTGACGACTCCGCGTACTCGCGGGCCCGCTCGGCGTGCGCGGTGATCCCGTCGACCGTGCGGTCGGCGAGCAGCCGGGTGACGTTCGCCAGCAGCCGCACCGACTCCAGGATGTTGCGGGCGATCACCGGCAGCATCACGTTCAGCTCGAAGTTGCCGGCAGCGCCGGCCACCGTGATCGCCGTGTCGTTCCCGGTGACCTGGGCGGCCACCATCAGCACGGCCTCCGGGATCACCGGGTTGACCTTGCCCGGCATGATCGACGAGCCGGGCTGGAGGTCGGGCAGGCTGATCTCGGCGAGCCCGGTGCGCGGGCCGGACGACATCCAGCGCAGATCGTTGGCGATCTTCGTCAGGCCGACCGCGATGGTGCGCAGCTGCCCCGAGGTCTCCACGATGCCGTCCCGGGCGCCCTGCGCCTCGAAGTGGTCGCGGGCCTCGGTCAGCGGCAGCCCGGTGGTCCGCGCGACCTCGGCGATCACCGCGGCGGGGAAGCCGGGCGGGGTGTTGATGCCGGTGCCCACGGCGGTGCCGCCGAGCGGCAGCTCGGCCAGCCGCGGCAGCGAGGCGCGCAGCCGCTCCACGCCGTAGCGCACCTGGGCCGCGTAGCCGCCGAACTCCTGGCCGAGGGTGACGGGCGTGGCGTCCATCAGATGGGTGCGGCCGGCCTTGACGACGGTCGCGAACTCGGCCGACTTGGCCTCCAGGGCGGTGGCCAGGTGGTCGAGCGCCGGGATCAGGTCGCCGGTCACCGCGGCGGTCGCGGCGATGTGGATGGAGGAGGGGAAGACGTCGTTGGACGACTGCGAGGCGTTCACATGGTCGTTGGGGTGCACGTCGCGGCCGAGCCGCTCGGTGGCCAGGGTGGCGATCACCTCGTTGGCGTTCATGTTGGACGAGGTGCCCGAGCCGGTCTGGAACACGTCGATCGGGAAGTGCGCGTCCCACTTCCCGGCCGCGACCTCCTCGGCCGCCTCCCGCACGGCCTCGGCGATCTCCTTGTCGAGCACCCCGAGCTCCGCGTTCACCTTCGCGGCAGCCGCCTTGATCCGCCCGAGCGCCTCGATGTGCGCACGGGCGATCGGCTGCCCGGAGATCGGAAAGTTCTCCACCGCCCGCTGCGTCTGCGCCCGCCACTTCGCCTCGGCCGGCACCCGCACCTCGCCCATCGAGTCATGCTCGATCCGGTACTCACTCATACCTCTTACAGTGCCCCGCCAGGCGAACTTTGTTCCCCTTACGCGCCCTGGCGGAGCGGGATGGAGGTGAAGGTGGGGGCGGGGGAGGGGTCCTTGAAGAAGTCGTTGCCCTTGTCGTCCACGACGATGAACGCCGGGAAGTCCTCCACCTCGATCTTCCAGACCGCCTCCATGCCGAGTTCGGCGTACTCCAGGACGTCCACCTGCTTGATGCAGTCCTGGGCCAGCCGGGCGGCCGGGCCGCCGATCGAGCCGAGGTAGAAGCCGCCGTGCTCGGCGCAGGCGTCGGTGACCTGCTGGGAGCGGTTGCCCTTGGCGAGCATCACGTAGGAGCCGCCGGCCGCCTGGAACTGCTGCACGTAGGCGTCCATCCGGCCCGCCGTGGTGGGGCCGAAGGAGCCGGAGGCGTAGCCCTCGGGGGTCTTGGCCGGGCCGGCGTAGTAGACGGCGTGGTCGCGCAGGTACTGCGGCATCTCCTCGCCGGCGTCGAGCCGCTCCTTGATCTTGGCGTGCGCGATGTCGCGGGCGACGACCAGCGGGCCGGACAGCGACAGCCGGGTCTTGACCGGGTAGCGGGTCAGCTCCGCGCGGATCTCGGCCATCGGCCGGTTGAGGTCGATCCGCACCACGTCGTCGTCGGCGGTGAGCTGCTCCTCGGTGGTCTCCGGCAGGAAGCGGGCCGGGTCGGTCTCCAACTGCTCCAGGAAGACGCCCTCGGCGGTGATCTTGGCCAGCGCCTGCCGGTCGGCTGAGCAGGACACGGCGATGGCCACCGGGCAGGAGGCGCCGTGCCGGGGCAGCCGCACCACCCGCACGTCGTGGCAGAAGTACTTGCCGCCGAACTGGGCGCCGATCCCGATCCGCTGGGTCAGCTCGAAGACCTGCTGCTCCAGCTCCTTGTCCCGGAAGCCGTGCCCGGCGGCCGAGCCCTCGGCGGGCAGCTCGTCCAGGTAGTGCGCGGAGGCGTACTTGGCGGTCTTCAGCGCGAACTCCGCGCTGGTGCCGCCGACCACGATCGCCAGGTGGTACGGCGGGCAGGCCGCGGTGCCCAGCGAGCGGATCTTCTCCTCCAGGAACCGCATCATCGCGGTCTCGTTGAGCACCGCCTTGGTCTCCTGGTAAAGGAACGACTTGTTGGCGCTGCCGCCGCCCTTGGCCATGAACAGGAACTTGTACGCGCCGCCGTCGGTCGCGTACAGCTCGATCTGCGCGGGCAGGTTGGAGCCGGTGTTCTTCTCGTCCCACATGGTCAGCGGGGCCATCTGCGAGTAGCGCAGGTTGAGCTTGGTGTACGCGTCGTAGATGCCGTGCGACAGCGCCTCCTCGTCACCGCCCGCGGTCAGTACGTGCTGGCCGCGCTTGCCCATGACGATCGCGGTGCCGGTGTCCTGGCACATCGGCAGCACCCCGGCTGCGGCGATGTTGGCGTTCTTGAGCAGGTCGAGCGCGACGAACTTGTCGTTGGCGCTGGCCTGCGGGTCGTCCAGGATGCGGCGCAGCTGCGCGAGGTGGGCGGGGCGCAGGTAGTGCGAGATGTCGTGCATGGCCTCGGCGGCGAGCAGCCGCAGCGCCTCGGGGTCGACCTGGAGGAACGTGCGGCCGTCGGCCTCGAAGGTGCGGACGCCTTCGGTGGTGAGGCGGCGGTAGGTGGTGGTGTCCTCGCCGAGGGGAAGCAGATCCGTATAACTGAACTCGGGCATAAGGGGTATTCCTCACTCGGCTGCGTCGTCATTGAGCCTTATCAGGGTAGGGCGCACGGGGGAGTGCCCGGCCGCGGGGCCGCTTCCCCTAGGGGAACGTTCCGGGGGCTTCAGGGTGGTCGCGATCTATCGCGTCTGTGTACGGTGGGCGGGTGGACGAATCCCAGCTCCAGAAGCGCACGCAGCAGCCGGCGAGCACGGCCGGTCAGAACACGGCGCCGGCACCGGATCTGCGGGCCTCGGACGCCGACCGGGACCGGATCGCCGACATCCTGCGGGACGCGCTCGCCGAGGGCCGGCTCGACGCGGCCGAGCACTCCGAGCGGATCGACCAGGTCTACGCCGCCAAGACGCTCGGCGAACTGGAGCCGCTGGTAAGGGACTTGCCGGTCGGCCGGGCCGCCGCCCCGGCCCCGGCCGGCGCCCGCCGCAGCTACGACCCGAGCCAGGGCGGCGAGAACCCGAACCTGGTCGCCATCCTCAGCGGCGCGGACCGCAAGGGCCGCTGGCGGGTCGGCAACCGGATCAACGCGGTGGCCATCATGGGCGGCGTCGAGATCGACCTGACCGAGGCCACCTTCACCTCGCCGGAGCTCGTCATCAACTGCACCGCGATCATGGGCGGCATCAGCATCAAGGTGCCGGAGAACGTGACGCTGCGCGGCGGCGGCGTGATCGGGATCATGGGCGGCTCCGACATCAAGGCGTTCGAGTCGCCGGACCCGGGCGCTCCGGTGGTCCGGCTGAACGGGCTGGCCTTCTGGGGCGGCGTCGAGGCGAAGGCCAAGCGCGGCAAGAAGATCAAGGACTGGACGAAGAAGACGCTCGAAGGCTGAACGGCCGGGCGCCGCACCGGGGTCGTCGCGACCGTGTGACGGGTGGTGCGCGTGTGCGCCACGCATAGTGCGTGTTCACGCCACGTCCAGGTCAGCGGCTTGCGGGCGCCCGCCCGGCGGCGAACACGGTGCGCATGAAGTCGCGTACAGCGGGTAGGGGTTCGGGACACGCCGCCGCGCTGCCCGCCGCCGCACGCTGCGCACGGGGAGCAGTCGGTGACGGGCAAGCGTGGCATCCGCCGAGCCTCGTCAGGAGTTACTCGTGCTTCAACCGATCGAGCCCGTGTCGGACACCGTCCCCCCACCGGGCCATCCACGGGATCTGGGCGGCCCGTGGCACTCCGAGGCTGCCTGCCGCAGTGACGAGGCGGGGCTGTTCTTCGCTCCCTCCAAGGAACCCACCGCTGCCCGTCTGTCCCGCGAGGAGGCCGCCAAACGCGTCTGCGCCCGCTGCCCGGTGATGCTCGAATGCCGGGAGCACGCGCTGCTGCAGCCCGAGCCGTACGGCGTGTGGGGCGGCATGACGGCCGCCGAGCGCCGGGTCGTGATGGCCCGCAGGCGCCGCCGCGACATCGAACTCCAGCGCTCCGCGGCCCAGATAGCCGCCGCGGGCTAGGGCCTGTCCGGCGGATCACGAACGGCCCCTTCGGCACCTGGCACGCCCGCCCGCTGCGTTGCCGAAATGCCCGAATAGCTCCGCTATGAGGACATCCCGGCGCCTTGCGCTCGCACGCACCAGGCACCGCCTGGACCGTCCATGATCCGCCGGACAGGCCCGCGTCGCACCTCCCGCCCACCGGCCGCGCACCCGGGAGTCCGGGCCCGGCAGCCGCGGCCGGGGCAGGAGGGCGACGCCGGACCGGGGGGCCGCGCCCCGCCGGTCAGTGCGCCCGGTCGAAGTTGATCGCGCTGTACGCCCGCAGCTTCGACAGCCGGTGCTCAGAGTCGATCTGCCGGATGGTCCCGGACTTGGACCGCATCACCAGTGACGAGGTGGTGGCGGTCTCCCGCCGGTAGCGCACCCCGCGCAGCAGTTCGCCGTCGGTGATGCCGGTCGCCACGAAGAACACGTTGTCCCCGCTGACCAGGTCCTTGGTGTGCAGCACCCGGTCCAGGTCGTGCCCGGCGTCCAGCGCCCGGCGCCGCTCCGCGTCGTCCTTCGGCCACAGCCGGCCCTGGATCGTGCCGCCCAGGCAGGCGATGGCGCAGGCCGTGATGATGCCCTCCGGCGTACCGCCGATGCCGAGCAGCAGGTCGACGCCGGTGCCCTCCCGTACCGCCATGATCGCGCCGGCCACGTCGCCGTCCTGGATGAACTTGATCCGGGCGCCGGTCTCCCGGATCTCCTTCACGATGCCGTCGTGCCGCGGCCGGTCGAGCACCACGACGGTGACGTCCTGCGGCGCGGTGCCCTTGGCCTTGGCCACCCGGCGGATGTTGACCGACGGCGGCGCGGTGATGTCCACGTACTCGGCGGCCTCCGGGCCGGCCACCAGCTTGTCCATGTAGAAGACGGCCGACGGGTCGTACATGGTGCCGCGGTCGGCGACGGCGAGTACGGCGACGGCGTTCGGCATGCCCTTGGCGGTCAGCGTGGTGCCGTCCACCGGGTCCACGGCCACGTCGCACTCCGGGCCGGTGCCGTCGCCGATCCGCTCCCCGTTGAAGAGCATCGGCGCCTCGTCCTTCTCGCCTTCGCCGATCACCACGACGCCGTTCATCGAGACGGTGTGCACCAGCGTGCGCATCGCCTTGACGGCGGCGCCGTCCGCGCCGTTCTTGTCGCCGCGGCCGACCCACCGCCCGGCGGCCATCGCGGCGGCCTCGGTGACCCGGACCAACTCCAGGGCGAGGTTGCGGTCGGGGGCCTCCGGGCTCACTTCGAGCTGGGGCGGCAAGTGCTGTTCGGTCATCACGCGCACCTTTCTGTACGGGGACGGCCGGAATTGAGGGTGCTGCGACCCTATCGGCTCAGCGCGAATATGAGCAGGGGGCGTGACACATGAGCGGGGGCGGGGTGTGGGGCGCGGCTGTGGGCGGCCCCTGGTCCCTTCGCCGGTCGCCGCGGGACCCGGCGGCGGGAGCGCTCGCGGCCTGGGGGACCATAGAGGGGTGGCAGCAGACAAGCGTGGCAACAAGACGTTGATCGACCTGGTGTTGTCGATGGTGGTTCTGGGCGTCGTCGTCGCGGTGATCTTCATCTTCATCCCGCACGGTTCCAAGGCGGACGGCGTCAAGCCGGTCAGCTTCTCGGTCGAGCTCGGGCAGGCGCGCCGGGACGCGCCCTACAAGGTGGCGGGGCCGCAGGGGCTGAGCGCGAAGTGGCGCGCCACCTCGGTCACCTACAACGACACCGACCCGAAGAACGTGACCTGGCACCTCGGCTTCGTCGACCCCGACGACGAGTACGTGGCGGTCGAGCAGAGCAACGCCCCGGCGGCCCCGTTCATCTCCACCGTCACGCTGAAGGCGCACCGCGACGGCACCCGCACGGTCACCGCGGGCGGCCAGGTCTGGGAGCGCTACGCGGGCGACAAGTACAACGCCCTGGTCCGGCAGCAGCCCGGCGTCACGACGGTCGTCCTGTCCACCGGCCCTGACACGTCCATCACGCAGATGGCCGCCGCGCTCCAGGAGCGCGGCGGCAAGTAGGTCACGTCGGGGTCGGCGCTTCGGCTCAGACGGTGGTGACGACCTCGTCGTACGTCAGGCGGGGGTTGCGCGGGGCCCAGGAGTCGGCGCCGGGGCGGCCGATGTTCACCACGGCCAGCACCGAGTGCTCGCCGTCGGCGAAGAACTCCTTCTCGATGCCGTCCGCGTCGAAGCCGGTCATCGGGCCGGCCGCCAGGCCCGCCGCGCGGACGCCGATGATGAAGTAGCCGGCCTGAAGAGCCGCGTTCAGCGCGGCGGACTTCTCCCGGACCGGGCGCTCCGCGAAGATCACGTCCTTGGCCTGCGGGAACACCGGGAACTGGGCCGGCAGCTCCTCGTGGAACTCGTTGTCCGCGGCGAGGATCGCCACCAGCGGGGCGGTGGACGTCTTCGCCTTGTTGCCCTCGGCCATGTGCCGCACCAGCCGCTCGCGGCCCTCCGGGGTCCTGACCAGGACGACCCGCAGCGGCTGCTGGTTGAACGCGGTCGGACCGTACTTCACCAGGTCGTGGATCGCCTGGACCTGCTCGTCGGTCACCGGCTCGCCGGTGAACGTGTTCGCGGTGCGGGCCTCACGGAACAGCAGGTCCTGGGCTGCGGAGTCGAGGGCGAGAGTCATGTGGGGTACCTCTTCGGTCTTCAGGTGCGGCGCGCCGGCTGCCCGGCGCTGGGGACACCCCCGGCGGTGGCCGGGGGGACGAACACCTCACCCAACATGGGTGAATGTTCAACCATTCCCGGACCGCACTGTGACCCCGCTCACCGCTCCACACCGCGCTGACCTGCCGGGACCGTCACCCCGGCGGCGGACCGCCGCCCGCGAGCGTCAGACCTCCTCCGGCGACCCCGGCTCCGCCTCCGCCGCCAGCGCCGCGTCCAGCCGCTGCCGCGCGCCCTCCAGCCAGTGCCGGCAGACCTTCGCCAGGTGCTCGCCGCGCTCCCAGAGCGCGAGCGACTCCTCCAGGGTGGCGCCGCCGGTCTCCAGCCGGCGCACGACGTCGATCAGCTCGTCACGGGCCTGCTCGTAGCCCAGCGGGTCGGTCGGCTCATCGGGCTCACCCGGGTCTCCGGGCTCACCCGGGTCTCCGGGCTCACCCGGGTCCCCGGGCGCATCGGGCGTGCCGGACTCAGCCGCGTCCGCCCGTTCCCGCTCCCCGTCTCGTTCCCGCTTCGCGGCCCGCCGCCCGGTGGATTCCTGATCTGCCATGCGCCCACCCTAGGTGCGCGGTGCGACAGGCCCGGTCACCCGCACCGCGAACTCGCCCTCCGCCACCCGGGCCCGCAGCGGGTCGTCCGGCGCGACGTCCCCGGGTGAGCGGACGACCGCGCCGTCGTCCCGCTGCAGCACCGCGTACCCGCGGCGCAGCGTCGCCGCCGGCGACAGCGACACCACCCGGGCCAGCGTGTGGTCCAGGTCCGCGTCCGCCCGCTCCAGCAGGTGCCGCAGGGTGCGGCGGGCCCGGTCGGTGCGGTCGGCGATCTCTGCCGCCCGCTCTTCGATCATCCGGTACGGGGCCGCCATCGACGGCCGGCTGAGTGCCGCGGCCAGTCCCCGTTCCTCCCGGTCGAGCAGCCCGCGCAGCACCCGGAGCGCCCGGTCGCGCACCTGCTGAACCCGGGCCAGCTCCTCCCGCACGTCCGGCACGATCCGCTTGGCCGCGTCGGTCGGGGTGGACGCCCGCAGGTCGGCGACCAGGTCGAGCAGCGGCGAGTCCGGCTCGTGGCCGATCGCCGAGACGACCGGGGTGCGGCAGGCGGCCACCGCGCGTACCAGCTGCTCGTCGGAGAACGGCAGCAGGTCCTCCACGCTGCCGCCGCCGCGGGCCACCACGATCACGTCGACCCCGGGATGCGCGTCCAGCTCCCGTACCGCCTCGATCACCCGCGGCACCGCGCTCGCGCCCTGCACGGGCACGTTGCGCACCTCGAACCGGACGGCCGGCCAGCGCAGCCGCGCGTTCTCCCGTACGTCCCGCTCGGCGGCCGACGCGCGGCCGGTGACCAGGCCGATGAGCTGCGGCAGGAACGGTATCGGCCGCTTCCGGTCCAGCGCGAAGAGCCCCTCGGCGGCCAGCGATTTCTTCAACTGCTCCAGCCGGACGAGCAGTTCGCCGACGCCCACCGGCCGGATCTCCACCGCGCGCAGCGACAGCTGCCCGCGCGGCCCGTACCACTCGGGCTTGGCGTGCAGCACCACCCGCGCGCCCTCGCCGACCACGTCGGCGACCTGCTCGAACACGGCGCGGAAGCACGTCACGGTCAGCGACACGTCATGCGAGGGGTCGCGCAGCGTCAGGAACACCACCCCGGCGCCGGGCCGCCGGGACAACTGGGTGATCTGCCCCTCCACCCACACCGCGCCCAGCCGGTCGATCCAGCCGCCGATCAGCCGGGACACCTCGCCGACCGGGATCGGCGCTTCCGCCGAGGTGTTCAGAGCCATACCGCCGACCCTAGCGCGGACCGCCGACAGCCCCGGGCAGCCCGCCGGCACGCAACGGGCGGCCCACCGGCACCTGACGGACGGACCCCAGGCAACCAACCGGCGGCGCCGACAAGCGCCGCACTACAGTCGTATAAGCTACGGGGCCCATATCAAATCCCGGGGGAAACACCATGAACAAGCGCATAGTGACCGCCGCCGTCGGCCTGACCACCGCCGGCCTGCTGGCCGGCTGCGGAGGCGGTGGCGGTGGCGGCGACGACAAGCCCGCCGCGTCCTCGTCCGCCACCAGCGCGAAGCCGACGCAGAAGGCCGCCGCCCCGATCATCTCGCTCGCCGCGGCGACCGCCCTCCTGAACACCTACGAGACCGTCAACAACGCCGCCAACAAGACCCAGGACGCCGCCAAGCTCGGCACCGTCGAGGCGGGCGCGCTGTTCCAGGAGAGCTCCGCGCAGTACAAGCAGTTCCCCCGGACCACCGCCGAGGAGCGGGCCGAATACGTGAAGCCGTTCACGTACACCGACCGGCACTTCTACATCCCCACCAGCGGCTCGTGGTTCATGGTCAGCGCCGCGCTGACCGGCGACGCCTTCGACAAGGGCTTCCGCCAGCTGATCGTGTTCGCCAAGCAGGCCGACGGCCACTGGAAGATGGTCCTGGTCAACAACCACCTGGGCCCGCTGCCGGCCCTCGCCAAGGGACCGGACGGCGCCCCCGTCGTCGTCGCCCCGGACGCGACCGTGGGCGGCACCAAGCTGTCCGGGCTCGACACCGCCGCCAACGACCTGCTGGTCTCCGGCGGCAAGAAGGCCGGCGCGGCGCTGGCGGACAACGCGGTCCGGCGCGCGGCCGTCAAGCAGAACGCCACCAGGAACGACGACTGGGGCAAGTACAAGGGCTGCCTGCGCACCGACTACGAGGACGCCGGCGCCAAGTGGGACAAGAGCTACATGACGTACCCCGACAGGTACGCGCTCAAGACCGCAGACGGCGGCGCGCTGGTGGCCACCACCTCTTACTACGTGATGCTCGACTTCTCCACCCGCCCCGACCAGTGCAGCGTGGTGCCCGAGGGCGCGACGACGGCCTATCTGCACGGCGACCAGCCGGGCATCCGCAGCCGCTACGCCGGCCTCGACCTGTTCTCGGTGACCGGCGCCGGCAAGGCCGCGCTGCTCGGAGGGGACGCACAACTGATCGGGGCCAGCTCATAACCGGCCGCCGCGGACGCCGCCGTACGATGGACGGCATGACCAACGAAGCCAGCCGCCGTGTCCTGCTCGCCGCCCCCCGCGGGTACTGCGCGGGCGTGGACCGGGCCGTCATCACCGTGGAGAAGGCGCTGGAGCAGTACGGCGCCCCCATCTATGTGCGCAAGCAGATCGTGCACAACAAGTACGTCGTGCAGACGCTGGAGAAGAAGGGCGCGATCTTCGTCGACGAGACCGACGAGGTGCCGGAGAACGCCATCGTGATCTTCTCCGCGCACGGCGTCGCGCCGGTCGTCCACGAGGAGGCCGCGCAGCGCAGCCTGGCCTCGATCGACGCGACCTGCCCGCTGGTCACCAAGGTCCACAAGGAAGCCGTCCGCTACTCGAACGAGGACTACGACATCCTGCTGATCGGCCACGACGGCCACGAGGAGGTCGTCGGCACGATGGGCGAGGCCCCCGAGCGGATGCACCTCGTGGACGGCCCGGCCGACGCCGCCAACGTCCAGGTGCGCGACGAGTCCAAGGTCGTCTGGCTGTCCCAGACCACGCTGTCGGTGGACGAGACGATGGAGACCGTCGACGCCCTCAAGGAGCGGTTCCCGCAGCTGCTGTCGCCGCCGAGCGACGACATCTGCTACGCCACCCAGAACCGGCAGGTCGCCGTCAAGCAGCTGGCCGGCGAGTCCGACCTGGTCATCGTGGTCGGCTCCCGCAACTCCTCCAACTCCATCCGGCTGGTCGAGGTCGCCCTCCAGGCCGGCGCCGGCGCCTCGCACCTGGTGGACTTCGCCGACGAGTGCGAGGACGGCTGGCTGGACGGGGTGCGCACGGTCGGCGTCACCTCCGGCGCGTCCGTCCCGGAGATCCTGGTCGAGGGCGTGCTCGACTGGCTCGCCGCGCGCGGCTTCGGCGATGTGGAGGTGGTGCGCTCCGCCCAGGAGTCCATCCAGTTCTCGCTGCCCAAGGAACTGCGCCGGGATCTGCGTGCCGAGGCCGCAGCCGGGGAATCGGCCAAGAGGTGAGCTTTTCTCGGCAGCTCTAATCTGGGGGCCATGAATATGTTCGGTGTGGACATCGGCGGGACCGGTATCAAGGGCGCTCCGGTCGATCTGGACCAGGGCGCCCTGGCAGAAGAGCGGCACAAGATCCTCACCCCGCACCCGGCGACGCCGGAGGCCGTGATCGACGGGGTGCACGAGGTGGTCGGCCACTTCGGCTGGACGGGCCCGATCGGCGTGACCTTCCCCGGCGTGGTGGTGGACGGCATCACCCGCACGGCGGCCAACGTGGACGCGGGGTGGGTCGGCTTCGACGCGCGCACCCAGCTCAGCGAGCGGCTCGGCGCGCCGGTGGTCGTGCTCAACGACGCGGACGCCGCCGGGGTCGCCGAGATCACCTTCGGGGCCGGCCGCGGCCGTGGCGGAACGATCATCCTGCTGACGCTGGGCACCGGCATCGGCAGCGCGCTGTTCGTGGACGGCCGGCTGGTGCCGAACACCGAGCTCGGCCATCTGGAGCTGCACGGCCACGACGCGGAGAAGCGCGCCTCGGTCAAGGCGCGCGAGGACGAGGACCTGAGCTGGGAGCACTGGGCGCACCGGCTGCGCAAGTACCTCGCGCATGTGGAGATGCTGTTCTCGCCCGACCTGTTCGTGCTGGGCGGCGGGATCAGCCGCAAGGCGGACAAGTTCGTGCCGCTGCTGGACGGGATCAGCGCGGAGATCGTTCCCGCTGAGCTGCAGAACAACGCGGGGATCGTCGGCGCCGCGATGGCAGCCGCAAAGCTCTGACGGCCACGATCAGCGCGGCCAGTACGGTGCCGGCGTAGAGCCAGCCGGTCATCGTGGCCAGCCCGGTGAACATGCCGAGCAGCTCGCCGGCCAGCCCGCCGCCGCCGTCGTCCGAGGTCAGGGCGATGGCGACGGCGAAGGCGATCGGGGCCGCCACCGGGGCGGCCACCAGGTCGTACGGCCGTACGTAGAGGGCGGCGGCGGCGCTGACGGCGACGAAGACCAGCCCGAAGAAGAGGCCGGGCCCGTCGAAGAGGAACGCGTCCACGGCGCCGGCCAGGACGGTCACCACGGTGGTGAGCAGGCCGGTGCCGAGGCCGGTCAGGCGGGGGCGGGGCCATTGGGTGCGGCGCAGTCTGCGGATCAGGGCGGCGGGGCGGGTGCCGGCCGGGGATCCCGGACGGGGGTCGGCCGCGGGTTTGGGGCCGACCTTGGGGCCGGCCGCGGGCCGCGCGGCAGGCCGGTAGACCCCCGCCGCGGCCTCGCCGCCGGGGGCCGGGGCGGGGGACGCACCCGGGCCTGATCGCGCACTGTGTTGCTCCACACACCCAAAGTAGCCACACTAACCGGGTGATCGGCCGACAGGACACGCACTTTCCGTCGGTTGGCGGTGTGCGCGGGGGTGAGGGCGGCGGCGCGAGGTTGACGAGCCGGGGTGGGGCGGGCCGTGCGGGGCAGCCGGGCCGGGGTGGGGGAGGGCGGCCGACGTCCCCGTAGACTGGGTCACCCCTACCTCTCGCTCACGGGAAGTCGCCACGTGTCGCTCTCCATCGGAATCGTCGGCCTGCCCAATGTCGGCAAGTCGACGCTCTTCAACGCCCTGACCAAGAACGACGTCCTGGCGGCCAACTACCCGTTCGCCACCATCGAGCCCAACGTCGGCGTCGTGGGCGTCCCCGACCCGCGGCTGGACACCCTGGCGGGGATCTTCTCCTCGGCCCGCGTGCTGCCGGCCACCGTGGACTTCGTGGACATCGCCGGCATCGTGCGCGGCGCGAGCGAGGGCGAGGGCCTGGGCAACAAGTTCCTCGCCAACATCCGCGAGTCCGACGCGATCTGCCAGGTCATCCGGGCCTTCAAGGACGAGAACGTGGTCCACGTGGACGGCAAGGTCTCGCCCAAGGACGACATCGAGACCATCAACACCGAACTGATCCTGGCCGACCTCCAGTCGGTGGAGAAGGCGATCCCCCGGCTCACCAAGGAGGCCCGCCTCCAGAAGGAGAAGGCCGCGGTGCTGGCCGCCACCGAGGCGGCCCAGACGATCCTGGCCGCCGGCGACACCCTCTTCTCGCACGGCATCACCAAGGACACCGAGCAGGGCACCCTCCTGCACGAGCTGCACCTGCTCACCGTCAAGCCCTTCCTCTACGTCTTCAACGTCGACGAGGACGAGCTGACCGACGAGTCCTTCAAGGACGAGCAGCGCGCCCTGGTCGCCCCCGCCGAGGCCATCTTCCTGAACGCCAAACTCGAGTCCGACCTGGCCGAGCTGGACGACGCCGAGGCCCTCGAACTCCTCCAGTCCGTAGGCCAGCAGGAACCCGGCCTGGCCACCCTGGCCCGCGTGGGCTTCGAAACCCTCGGCCTCCAGACCTACCTGACCGCCGGCCCCAAGGAATCCCGCGCCTGGACCATCAAACGCGGCGCCACGGCCCCCGAGGCAGCCGGCGTGATCCACACGGACTTCCAAAAAGGCTTCATCAAGGCCGAGGTGATCTCCTTCGCCGACCTGGTCACCACCGGCTCCGTCCCCGAAGCCCGCGCCAAGGGCAAAGCCCGCATGGAGGGCAAGGACTACGTGATGCAGGACGGCGACGTGGTGGAGTTCCGCTTCAACGTGTAGCGGGTGCTCCTGGCCTAGGTGGCGCCACTTCGCAAATTTGGCGGCGACCGCCCCGTGGTTGATCAGTGGTTGAGCAATTGTCCCGTGCTTGCTCCCGCGCTGGTGACAGCCGGGCCTGCACGGGCCGATCGCCAAGCTCGTCGATGGTCAGACAGTGCGGATGACGGGGGCAGGTTTGACGTCCTGGGCGTCGATGAGGGTGCGGATGTCATTGGGGTCTGACGTCCAGATGATGGCGCCGAGGCTGGCTGCCATGGTCACGACGGTGGCGTCGACGATGTCGGAGGTGCCGGCCTTGCCGCAGAGAATCCCCGCGGTTTTGGCGGTTTCGAGGCCGACGGGCACGACGTGGCACCCGGCGAGGAACCTGCCGAGCCGCACCTGGCGGCGGGAGTCCCGCCATGCCTGGCTGACGACGACGGACGGGACGTGGATGTCCCTGCCGTCGTCCAGTGCCAGGCTGTGGCGTGCCCACATGCGCCGGTCGTCGTTGTCGATCGCGATCAGTACGCCGGCGTCGTACAGATAAGGAATGTTCACGCGGCTGAGGCTCCCGGGCTGCTGAGGTACTCGGCGTCGGCGCCGGCCAGGTCCGCGCGCGCGGCGGCGAGTTCTTCCGGGGTGAAGGAGCCGTGTTCTGCCTGCCACTCCTGGATGACCGCCCGGCCGGCCCGCAGGCGCAGCTCGCGTTCGGCTGCTCCGGCGACGAGGCGGGAGAGCGGAATGCCTTCTTCCTCGGCGGCTCCGGCCAGGGCTTCCACCAGAGATTCGTCGAGGGTGATAGTCACCTTCTTGGTAGCCATACATCAACCATACTCCAGTATGGTTCCATGTCGGTGTGTTGGATCCCGGCCGACGAGACCGCAGGACCCGGCCTGCGACCGCCTGACCCACGGCGGAGCGGTCAGGCGCGACCGGAGGTCGGCACCGAATCCGCAACCGTAGTGATGGCAACGGCCCCCGGTGTGCCCGGTGCCCGCCGAGGGTCTTCGTTCTCACCGCCTCATAGGGCGACAGCACACCGGCCGTCTCCGACCGAGGCCCGCCCGCGGGCTTGCCACCAGCAACTACACGGCCAGGTCCGGCCCGGTACGTTCCGCTTCAACGTGTAGCCGGAAGTGGTGCGTGGGGCGCAGGGGGGATACCGGCCCCTTCGAACGGTTCAGGCCATGGGTTTACCGAAGGCGGGGTTGTTCGGGCGGGGTCGTAATACGGTGGGGGGATGGGGCAGCATCACCACAGTGAAAACCCCTGGCGGGTCAGGGTGGACGACGCGAGCGGGGCTGTCTGCGGGGCCGGGGTGCTGCTGGACGACCGGCACGTGCTGACGTGCGCGCATGTTGTCAGAGATGCCGGGGCTGCGGATGGGAGCAGTGGCTCCTACGTGCGCGTCGCGAGTGTGGCGTGCCGTCCGGGGTGGACCCGCACCGCCCGGGTGGTCCCGGGGTCGTGGGTGCACAAGGAAGGCACGGAGCGCGGAGACGTGGCGCTTCTCCAGCTCGACGAACCCGCCGACTGCGGTACCCGGACGGCTTTGTGGCGAGCGCCCCTGTCCGGCGGCACCGTGAGTATCTACGGCTTCCCGCGCACGTCCGAGACCAGCGGTATGAACTCGAAGGCGGAACTGGCCGGTTCCGGCGGCAAGGAAGCCGAGAGAGGCATCCTCTTCCAGGTGAGCTCCGACCATCCGTGGATCCAGCGGGGCTACTCCGGTGCGGGCGTGGTCGTCGAGGACGGCGAGTTCGGAGGCCGCGTCATCGGAATCGTGGTGGCTGACTACGTTGACGGGGGTGCCCGCGCCGCCTGGATGCTGCCGACCGAGACCATCGAGACGTACCTGCCGCAGATCGCGCCGTTCATCCTTGGCAGCCGCAACAACGACCTGGAGCCTTCCGGCGCGGTGCGGCCCGACGACGTGCTGGCCGACTCGCTGCGGCTCGCCCTGACACAGGAACTGACCCGGTTGTTCGGCGGGGAGTGGTCGGGCACGGTCGTCGTCGGCACCGGTGCCGCGACAGGGGCGGGCAGCTCGTGGCTGCTGCGGCTGGTGGGTACCGCCGACCCTGTCGCACGCTCCCGCATGTCCGACTCCGAACTCACCGGCGCCCCCGAGGGCACCGTCCTCGGGCTTGGCACGATAGACGCGGCATACGATGCCCGCGGCAAGTCGGTCTCTGACCTGCGGGGCTACCTCGTGGACCGGTTCGGGCTGCCCGGCGGTGACGACGACGAGGTCGTCTACCAGCTGCTGCACCGCCGTCCTCCCGCCTCCCTCGTCGTGGGCAGCGTCGACCGGGCAGCCGACCCCGATGCCCTCATCCGTGCGCTGCTGGGTCCGCTGGCCGCCCATGCCGACGCGCGCGGCATCCGTCTCGCCCTGGCCTTCGAGGGCCACCCGCCGGCCGGCTTGTCCTACGAGGTGTCGCTCGACCCCACACCGCTCGCCGCAGGAGTGCCGGTGTCCAACGGCGTCACCGCCGAGGCGGCCGACGCCGCCGTCCGGCAACTGGCGGCGGAGGAGGAGGCGGCCACCCGGTTACAGGCAAAATGGGGGCTGGCCTTCCGCGCCGCCCCCTCGTGGCCGACCGCCTGGGCCCCGCGTCTGCGCGTGCGGCTGGCCGTCGCGCGCAGTGCCGACCTGACGGCTGAACTGGCCGCGATCCAGGCCCGTGCGGCCGAGGCCCGAGGTGAGGTCACCCGGGTCGTGACGATCATGCGCCGGATGGTCGCGACCCGCGACGACCTGCGCAAGTTCCTCGAGTTGCACCGCGTGCGGGCCGCGCGCCACTTCGGCGACGAGGACCAGCGACTCGGCGTCCTCTACGCTTCCGCGGCCCGTGAGCTGCGCACCCCGCCGACCGATCTGCCGACCGCGCAGAAACGGGTCAACCGCTACGTCGAAGAGGTCAACCGCCGTATCCAGGAGGGGAGAGGCCATGGACCCGGATGAGGGCACCAGCAGGTGCAACCGCCCCGACTGCGGCCGCGGGGTCATCGAGGACGGCTTCTGCTCGGCATGCGGGCTGCGACCGCTGGCGCAGATCCTTGAGGTGCCGCCCGAGCGCAGGGCCGCACCGCGGGGCCTGAGCATCGGCGTCGCGAACGTACGCCCCGACCCGTGGTACGGACTCGATCTCACCGAGACCGGCCACCTGCCCGAGGCCGTCGATGTCGCCGCCCCGGCTCCGGGACCGCTCGCGGAGAAGTACCGCTTCTGCGGAAACCCCGCATGCGGACAGGCGGTCGGGCGCGGCCAGGACGGCCGACCGGGCCGGACGGTGGGCTACTGCCCCAACTGCGCGACCGCGTTCGACTTCTCCCAGCCTGACAGCCTCGTCATCGCCGGGCGCTACGCGGTCCGCGGGTACCTCGCCGCCGGGTCCTACGGCACGACGCTCCTGGCCCATGACCGCAACCTCGCCACTGACGTGGTGCTGAAGAAGCTGAACAACAGCGCGGTGGCCAGCACGGCGCAGGGCGAGCGCAACGCCCTTGTCGGGCTGCGGCACGACAGCATCGTCCGCATCCTCGGTTACGAGACCGAGGGCCCGCACCTGGTACTGGAGCACATACCCGGTGAACCGCTGGCCGCGCGGCCCGGCGACCGGCTGGAGTTCCTGCTCGCACACGGCCTCCGCATCCTCCAGGCCCTCGACTACCTGCACGCCAGGGGACTGCTGCACTGCGACGTCAAACCGCAGAACATCGTACGGTTCAAGGAGGAGACGTCCGCGGGCTCGCGCGACCGGGTGCGGCTCATCGACTTCGGCTCCGTGCGCACCTCGAAGGACACCGGGCCGGTCACGGCGTACACCAGCGGCTACGCGCCGGCGACCGGCGACCGTGAGCACACGCACCCCACCCCCGGGTTCGACCTCTACGGCCTCGGCGAGACGCTCAGGGAGGTGTGCCGGCAGCATCTGCGCGAACGGACCTCACCCGGCGTCGACTCCCTGCACCTGCTGCTCGCGCGCGCCACCGACGATGCCGGGCCCAAGCACAGGTTCGTCTCCGCACGGCAGTTCGGCGAGCAGCTCAGCGGTGTGGTCCGGCAGGTGGTCGCGGCGGCGCCGGTACAGCACCAGGTGAGCCGGCCCTCGGCGTTGTTCGGTTCCATGTCGGCCCCCCTGCACGGCGGGCTGGGTGCGGCGCGGCCACTCGCGCACTGGGTCACGGCGGCAGTGACGGAGGACGCGGCGCTCACCCTGCCGCCGCCCTTCTCCCCGCCGGCGCCGAGCGCCATCGCGGTGGCTCTCCCCACCCCGCTGAGCGACCCGTACGAGCCGGGCGTCGTGGACTCTGCCGAGGCTGCGCTGGCCGAGAGCCGGCTCGCGCTGCGCAGGGGCGACGCCGATCACGCCCACCACGCGCTGCACCACTCGGGGCTGCCCTCCTGGCACTGGCTGCACTCCTGGTACTCCGGGCTGATCGACCTGGCCCGGCAGAACGTCGCCGAATCCAGCAGGCACTTCACCGCCGTGCGCGCCGCCCTGCCCGGCGAACTCATCCCCCAACTCGCCCTGGGACTGTGCGCCGAGCTGGAGGGTGACCCTGAGGTCGCCGAGTCCCAGTACGGCATGGTCTTCGACACCTCGCCCGCACTGGGCGCGGCGGGCTTCGGCCTCGCACGCGTGCACTCGCAGGCCGGCCGGCGCACGGACGCGGTGGCCACCGCGGAGCGTCTGGCCCAGGAGTTCCGCTACGAGCGGGAGGCGCGGGTGGCGGCGGTCCGGCTCCTGGTGACGGTTCCCGGGGCGGAGAGGCCGAGTTCGCAGCGAACGCCCGCTGCGGGGGAACCGGCGGAGAGCGGTGCGATGGACGCCGACACGGCGCGCGCCCGCGAGTTGCTCGACCAGCTCGCGGCGGACCCCGCGACGGCTGCCGCGCTGGACGCCGAGATCCAGGACACGGAGTACCTGAGCACCCACAACCGGCTGGCGCTGTCGGAGTCGGTCCGCCGACTCGGTCCGCACGCCGCCACCGCACGCGACTACGTCGCGCTCGTGGACCTGGCCAACCAACTGCGTCCCCCGCTGCAGTGGCGCGGGCCCCGGCGCCGTAGCGGAACGCGGCAATCACGTTTCGGAGGAACCACCGGAACGCTAGTCTCATAACCCGACATGGATGCGACGAAGCGGTCAGGTGGTGCTGGTGGGGGATAGTCCGCCGTTAGGGCTGGTCTTTTCCGTCGATGTGGACGCGCCCTCGGATCTGGCGTTCAACGACGACCGGGCGGACGCCCTCCTCACGATCCGGGCGCGGTCGGCCGGGAGCGCGCCGTACGGAGCGACGGCAGCGGAGGTCCTGATCATGGACCGGTCGCTGTCCATGGTCAGCCAGGGCAAGCTGAACGAGGCGAAACGCGCGATGTGCGCGGCGGTCGACTCCCTACGGGACGGAACGTACCTGGGGATCGTCGCGGGACACCACGAGGCCGAGGTGATCTACCCCGCCACCGGTGGTCTCGCCCGGGTGGACGCCGAGGCCAGAGCGGCGGCCAAGAACCGGATCATGAACCAGCTGCCTGAAGGCGGCACAGCGATCGGCACCTGGCTGACCTGCGCGGACCGCCTTTTCGCCTCGGTGGCGGCGCGTGACTGCGTGCGCCATGCGGTGCTCTACACGGACGGCAAGGACGAGCACGAGACACCCGAGGAACTAGGCGAAGCGCTCGCGGCGTGCGCCGACCACTTCGTGTGCGACGCGCGCGGACTCGGTGACGACTGGCACTTCCCGGAACTGCTGCGGATCACCGAGGCCCTGCACGGCGACGCCCGAGCCGTCGTCACCACCTCCGAGCTGACCCAGGACTTCACCCGGCTGATGGAGAACGCCCGTCGCATGGTGGTGCCCCGGGTCTACCTGGGCCTCGACCTGAGCGACAAGTTCCGGCTCGACTTCGTCCGTCAGGCCCTCCCCCTGGAGGCCGACCTGACGGCTCAGCAGCAGCGTCACGACGGCGATATCCACATCCCGCTCGGCGCCTGGTCGCCCGAGGAGCGCCAGTACCACCTGTCTCTTCGCTTCGATCCCGAGAAGCTGCCCGTCGAGGACGAGGTGCGCGCCGCTCGCATCACCTTGCGCGCCGAACGTCCCGACGCCACCCGCGAGCCGTGCGCCGACACCGAGGCCCTGCTGATACGGCGGCGGGCCACACCGGACTTCGCCACCTCGCAGCCCGCGAGTCTCACCCGGGCTGAGAACATTCACGATCTGGCGATCGCCATGCGGGCCTGTGCCACCGCGGCCCAGGAGGGACGATGGGGCGAGGCCGACCAGGAACTGCTGATCGCGCTCAATCTCGCCGTAGTCCTCCGGGATGACGAGCGGCTGGCGCTGCTGCGCGATTGCTCCACCACAGGACCCGACGGCAGGCCGCAGGTGCAACGCGGCCTTTCGAGCGGGAAGATCCAGTCGCTCGGACTGGAATCCGCCAGGACGGGGTCCGTCAACGCTGCCTCGGTGCACGCTCCTGCGCCGGACGGCGCCCCGCAGCGGCGTGAGTGCCCGGTCTGCCATGCCGTGACCCACGCGCCGCAGGTGCGGGTCTGCGAGGAGTGCGGTCACCGGTTCGACGGCCCGACAGATGATGTCCCGGCGGATGTCCGGTGACCGCGACCGCGGAGCAACGGCGGTCCGTGCAGGCCACGCTGACCGGCTGGCGGTCAGCCACGCTGACCCGCTGGCGGACCAGGCTGAGGGCGACCCACTCGACGACGATGCTGCGCTGGCTCCGGGCCGGCGTCCTCGCCATGGTGGTGGTCACCGCGCTGCTCTACCTTGTGGTGTCGCGGGAGGCCGGCCAGCAGATCGCCGCCGCCCGGCGCACCGACCAGGCGATCGGCGACATCGGCCAGGCCCAGCAGGCAGCCAGGAACGCGGACGCCGCACTGAGCGGTGTCTTCCAGACCGGGCAGGTCGCACTGATCGGCACGGGAACCGACTTCGCCAACCAGACGGCCCGCATCTACACGTACGTCACCTCAGCCGCTGACGGCAACGCGGCCGGCCGGCAGGGTCTCACCGAGATCCAGTTCGTCCAGGGCCAGCTGACCACGTGCGTGCAGTTGGCCGACTCGGCGGTTCGCGACTACTCCCGTCTCGCCCAGGACGCCGGCACCAGTGCCGGCCAACGGAAACGGATCGTGCAGGCGGCCCAGGACGCGCTGGACCATCCGGAGGAGAAATCGGACGGTGGCCGGGCCGTCCCCGGCACCGGCGGGCTGATACCGACGCTCAACGACCTCAAGCTCCTCGAACAGGACGCCCAGGCGGACCAGCGCCACTCACCATGGCTGGACCCCGTCTACGTCTGGCCGCTGCTCGTCGGCCCGTCCGCCGTCATGGCGCTGCTCGTCCTCGCCACCGGCCACGTCATGGCCCGTCACTTCCGCCGGTACGTCGGCGTAAAGCTGCCGACGGCGTTGCTGGCCACCACGGCTGCGGGCGTCGTCACCGCCGTTCTCAGCGGCATCGACGAACACCACCTGGCCGCCCATCCACGCGCAGGGCACCCGGTGACGCTCGCTCTCGCACTGACGGCGCTCGCCGCCGCAGCGGTCCTCACCTACCTCGCCTACCGGCCCCGGCTCGCCGAGTACAGGTTCTCACCGTCATGAACGTCATGAATGCCATGAAGACACTGGTGGCACGCCTTCCGCACTGCATCGCGGCGTTATGCCTGCTGATGGCGGCGGTCGCCTGCGGCAGCGGGCAGCAGCACGGCGAGGTGACGGTCATGGTCCCCTGGTCCGGCGACGAGTTCAAGGCGTTCTACGCCGTCATCAAGAACTTCCAGCACGACACCGGCATCCGGGTCGACGTCGAGGTCACCCGTGCGCAGACCCAGCAGCTCGACGCCGCCCTCGCCGCCGGGGCCCCGCCCGATCTGGCCATGCTGCCGAGCGTGGGAGCCATCAACCGGTACGTGACCGGGCCGGTGAACAGTCGGCTGCGGCCGCTCGACACCACCATCACGGAGGACTACGCGCAGCCGTTCCGGGGTCTGGGGTCGATCGACGGCACGGTATACGCGGTGCCCGTCAAGGCCGACGTCAAGAGCCTCGTCTGGTACCACCCGCCCCGCAAGCCCTCGGTCACTCCGGCCACCGACCAGACCCTGGCCGGTGGCCCCGAGCCTTGGTGCCTCGGGCTCGCGTCCGGCGCCACCTCCGGCTGGCCGGGGGCCGATTGGATCGCCGACCTCCTGCTCGCCCAGGGCGGAAAGGACCGCTACGAGCAGTGGCTCTCAGGAGACCTGACGTGGACGTCGGGGCAGGTGGCCGCGGCGTGGACCGCCTGGCGCAACCTCGTCCGCGACAGTGTCCACGACGCGCCCACGCTTGAGTTCGCCGACGCGGCCAAGGGAATGACCCGGTCGCCGGCAACCTGCTCCCTCGCGCACGGCGCGCTGTCCGCCATGGGTTTCGCGGGATCCGCGAGCCCTGGGAAGGACTACGACTTCCAGACCCCCGACCTGAAGCACCCGCTCGAGGTCTCGGCGGACTTCGTCGGAAGGTTCACCGACAACCCGGCTGCCACCACGCTCATCAACTACCTGTCGAGCACCGACGCCCAGCGGGACTGGGTGCAGGTGCCCGGCAGCTACGCGATCTCCGCGGACAGCCAGGTGCCGGACGGGGACTACCGCAACACCGTCCAGCGGCGGATAGCAGCGATGCTCCGGCCGAGGTCGGGATACACCCTGTGTTTCAGCGCCGCTGACGCGATGCGTCCCGACGTGTCGGCCGCCTTCTACCGGGCCGTACTGGACTACGCGGCCGACGCCCAGGCCCTGAGCCGGCTCCTCGACGACCTCGCCACCGTGCAGGAGGAGCAGAAGAACTCCCCGGTGTCACCCGACAGCCTGTGCGCGCCTGCCTGATCCCGTCACAAGGTGCTTCAGCACCAGTCACTCCCCTCCATGGCAGAGCTTTCCCACCCCGTTCACCACACCAGGAGACACCCATGCCGGACGCCGTCACGTTCACCCTTTCCGACGGAACCGTTGTCCTCGTGACACCCACCACTCGGGAAGGAACGGGAGTAGTCGGCCTCGGCGGTCGGCTCGAAGCCGCGCGGCAGAGCCTCCTCGACGCCCTGGTCCCGGTCACCTCCGCCGCCTCCGACGTGATCGACGGCTTCCGTACCCTCACCCACCGCCCCGACGAGATCGAAGTCAGCTTCGGCGTCGTCCTGGACGGCAAGCTCGGTGGCGTCCTCGCCAGCACCAGCGCCGGTGCCCACCTCGACGTCACCCTCCGCTGGAGCGGCTCTCCCGCCACCCCGCCTCCGGACGGCCCCGTATCTTCCTGACCGGTCACCCCGGCGCGGCCTGAGAGCACGAACGCCGCCGCCGGCAGATCGAACCAGCCCTGGCGGCGCCGCCGCCTCAGCCTCATCGCGCTGCTGGCAAGCATCCTCGGAATCCTCGCAACCGCCGTGGTCGCCGCCCCGGCTTCTACTACATCGTCCTCAGCGAGGACCAGAATTTGTGCCTGACCCACCTCACGCCCTTCAACAACTCGCAGCTCACCGATCCCCGGCGCCAACACCGGCTGGTCCGTCGCGGTCAACACCTGGCCTTGCGGGCCCTACAAGGACCAGCACTGGGCGTTCGTCTGAGTGCGTTGTCGCGGCAAGAGGGAGCCCCTGCTCATCGAGCAGGGGCTCCCCCCGTGACCTGCCGGCCGCCTGGCCACTGTGAGATGTCCGCTGACCTCGGGTGGTGGGGAACCGCAGAGGGCCGGATGGTGTCTTGGGTCTTGCGGGGTAGGAGAGTACGAGCATTGGGGCGGGCGTCGGCGTGAAGCGTGTCAGCAGGGTTATCGGTGTGGTCGCGGTGGTGGCGGCGATGGCGGCGGGTGTGAGTGCCTGCGGTGGCGGGTCGGACTCCTCCGGGGGCCGGGCGGCGGATCAGCTCGCCACGGAGAAGGCCAGCGTGGCGCCCGCGCCGAAGTCTTCGCAGCCGAAGAGCTCACCGACGCCGCAGCGGCCGAAGATGCTGCTGAACACCATCGCGCCGTCGACCGGTACGACCGTGGGCGTGGCGATGCCGATATCCGTCAACTTCAGCAAGCCGGTGGCCTCCTCGGCCCGCGCGGACATCGAGAAGCACCTGAAGCTGACCACCTCGGTCCCGGTGACCGGCGCCTGGCACTGGTTCAGTTCGCAGCGGGTGGACTTCCGCCCCAAGGCGTACTGGCCCTCCGGGACGAAGGTCACCCTCGACGCGCAGCTCACCGGCGTGGGTGACGGGAACGGGCGCTACGGGGTCCACTCCTACGTGCACTCCTTCACCGTCGGCTCGGACGACGAGGTGCACGTCTACGCCGACCAGCACCTGATGAAGGTGTACCGGAACGGCGCGGTGATCAAGACGTTCCCGATCGACGCCGGCAGCGCGAAGTACCCCTCGTGGACCGGGACGATGGCGGTCATGGGCAAGGCCCGCAAAGTGCTCATGGACTCGTGCAGCGTCCACATCGCCTGCGACAAGAGCGACCCGGACTACTACCACGACTACTACCCGTACGCCGTGGAGCTGACGACCTCCGGAACGTACGTGCACTACTCCGACGGCGACCCGCAGCCGGGCAACAGCGCCGGCTCGCACGGCTGCGTCCACCTGTCGATGGCCAACGCCCAGTGGTTCTACGCCTTCGCCCAGCAGGGCGACCCCGTCACCATCACCGGCTCCGCCAGCCCCGCCGCACCGGCCGACAACGGCTACTCCGACTACGACGTGACCAGCTGGAGCAGCTGGACCTCCTCGACCGCCAGCGGCCTCGGCCAGCTCACCACCTCGACCACGGCCTGACCGGGCGCGGGCAGGGAGGATCGGGATGGGGACGGACCAGGCGGGTCTGGAAGGCGCTCTTCGCGAGGCCGAGGGGAGGCTGCAGGCCGCTGTGCGGTCAGGGGACGTCGGGGCGCTGGACCTCCTCCTGGACGACCGGGTCGTCTACACCGGGCCCGACGGCAGCACCATGACGAAGGAGGACGACCTGGCGGCACACAGGTCGCGGGTCCTGGTCGTCGACGTCTTCGATCAGCAGGAACTGCACGTGACCGTGGCGGGCTCCACCGGGATCACCCGCGTGCTGGCGGGACTTGAGGGCACCGCCGGGGGACAGGCGTTCAAGGCGCGGCTTCGCTACACCCGCGCCTGGGTGCACGCCGACGGCAACTGGCGCGTCCTCGCCGCCCACGCCGGCGCGGTGCCGGAGCCCGGGCAGTAGCGCCCGGTCAGGCCGGCGGGTAGCAGGGCCCGGCAGGCGGCCGCGTCGCAGCAGGTCTGACCCCAGGTCGTCGGGCCGTCCACCTTGAGGATGACCCGCGGGCGGCACCGCGGTACTGCCCGCGGCGGCTCATTCACCTCCGTGGGCCCACGGAATCGCGGGAAGCCGTTCATAGCGTGGAGCTCGGGTCGGATCGCGGCCCCGTCCCGTACTCCGCACGCTTCCCGGGGGTTCTCCGTGGCCACGTTCCTCTACCGGCTCGGCCGGTTCTCGTTCCGGCAGCGAAGGCTCGTCCTCATGCTGTGGATCGCCGTGCTGGCCGTCGTCGGCATCGGCGCGATGGGGGCGTCGAGCAAGACGTCCGACACCTTCAGCATCCCCGGCACCCAGTCGCAGCAGGCGCTCGACCTGCTGAAGACGGAGTTCGCGCAGGCGTCGGCCGACGGCGCCACCGCCCGGGTGGTCTTCGAGGCGCCGGCCGGGCAGAAGCTGACGTCCGGCGCGCAGAAGGCCGAGGTCGAGTCGCTGGTCGCCGAGCTGGGGAAGGCCCACCAGGTCAAGACGGTGGCCGACCCGTACACCGGCGGCACCGTCAGCAAGGACGGCACGATCGGCTACGCGCAGGTGACCTACCGGGTCGCCGACACCGACGTCACCGACCAGGCCCGCACCGACCTCAAGGACATCGCCGCCCAGGGCGAACGGGCCGGCCTCTCGGTCAGCATGGGCGGCACCGCGGTCGCCGAGGAGACCAAGCAGAGCTCGACGGAGCTGATCGGCATCCTCATCGCCGCCGTCGTCCTGGTCATCACCTTCGGCTCGCTGGTCGCGGCCGGGCTGCCGCTGCTGACCGCGCTGTTCGGGGTCGGCCTCGCCGTCCTGTCGATCACCCTCGCGAGCTCGTTCATCGACCTCAGCTCCAACACGAGCACGCTGGCGCTGATGCTGGGCCTCGCGGTGGCCATCGACTACGCGCTGTTCATCGTCTCCCGCTACCGGGGCGAGCTGAAGGAGGGCCACGCGCCGGAGGAGGCCGCCGGGCGGGCGCTCGGCACGGCCGGCTCCGCGGTGGTGTTCGCCGGGCTCACCGTGGTCATCGCGCTGGCCGGGCTCAGCGTGATCGGGATCAAGATCCTCAGCGACATCGGGCTCGGCGCCGCCTTCGCGGTGGTCGTCGCCGTGGCCATCGCCCTCACCCTGCTGCCCGCGATCCTCGGCTTCGCCGGCGGCCGGATCAGCACGGGCAAGCTCAAGACGCGGCGGATGCGGGCCGTCGAGCGCGGGGAGCGCGAGCCGATGGGCGTGCGCTGGTCGCGGTTCGTGCTGCGCAACCCGGTGAAGGTGCTGGTCGTGGCGGTGGCCGGGCTGCTGCTGCTCGCGACCCCCGCGCTGTCGCTTGAGCTGGGGATGCCGAGCGACGAGTCGGCGACGCCCGGCAGCACCCAGCGCGTCGCCTACGACACGATCACCGACGGCTTCGGCGCCGGCTACAACGGCCCCCTGTCGGTGGTGGTCGACGCCCGCGGCAGCGCGGACGCCAAGGCCGCCGCGGGCAAGGCGGAGGACCTGCTGCACGGGATGCCCGACATCGCCTCGGTGAGCCCCGCCTCGTTCAACAAGACCGGCGACGTGGCGCTGATCCGCGCCGTCCCGGGCTCCGGGCCGAGCAGCCGGCAGACCGTCGACCTCGTGTCCGACATCCGCGACCGGGGCGCGGCTGTGCGGGCGGACACCGGCGCGGAGCTGATGGTCACCGGCACCACCGCCCTCAACATCGACATCTCCGACAAGCTGAGCAGCGCGCTGATCCCGTACCTGTGCGTGGTCGTCGGGCTGGCGCTGATCCTGCTGATGCTGGTGTTCCGGTCGATCCTGGTCCCGCTCAAGGCCGCCGCCGGCTTCCTGCTCAGCATCCTGGCGACCCTCGGTGTGGTGGTCGCGGTCTTCCAGAAGGGCTGGTTCGCGGACGTCTTCGGGGTGGACCAGACCGGTCCGGTGGTGAGCATCCTGCCGATCTTCATGATCGGCGTGGTGTTCGGCCTCGCGATGGACTACCAGGTCTTCCTGGTGACGCGGATGCGGGAGGAGTACGTCCACGGGGCGGAGCCGCGGGAGGCGGTCGTCGCCGGCTTCCGGCACGGCGCCCGGGTGGTCACGGCCGCGGCGATCATCATGATCGCGGTGTTCTCCGGGTTCATCTTCAGCGACGCCTCGATCATCAAGTCGATGGGCCTGGGCCTGGCCGCCGCCGTACTGCTGGACGCGTTCGTGGTGCGGATGACGATCGTGCCCGCGGTCATGGCGCTGCTCGGCCACCGCGCGTGGTCGCTGCCCGGCTGGCTGGACCGGCTGCTGCCCAACGTGGACGTCGAGGGCGAGAAGCTGCGGCACCTGCTGGACGCGGCCCCGCCGCGGAGCGCGACCGCGCCGGAGCGCGTGCCCAGCGGGAAGGGCTGAGCGGCCGGCCGTACGATCCGAGGGACACGAGAGGGCGTACGACGTGACCACACCGACCGCGGCCGAATCGGCGGGCTCCCTGTTCGCGCCCGAGGCGCTGCTCGGCGGGGAGGAGCGGCGCTCGGACGTCGTGATCGTGCGGATGCTCCGGCAGACCATGCTGGCCGACCAGAACCACCAGTGGGTCAGGCGCTGGAGCGTCCCGCTGTTCTGCGTGCTGATCGGCATCCCGGCGCTGCAGAACGGCGACGGCGGCGGCAGCGCCGGCGTACCGCTGCTGCTCGCGCTGATGGCCGCCTTCTGCGTCCCGCTGCTGTGGCGGCAGCAGCGGCCCATCCTGGTCTTCGCCCTCACCTCGGTGGTCTCCGCGGTGGCCCTCGCGCTGGACGCCGACACCGGGTCGGAGGCCGCGCGGGTGGTGGCACTGCTCAACGTGGGCCG
The DNA here is from genome assembly GCF_050956065.1 of Streptomyces sp. CA-111067. NCBI lineage: Bacteria > Bacillati > Actinomycetota > Actinomycetes > Kitasatosporales > Streptomycetaceae > Streptomyces > Streptomyces sp. CA-111067. The sequence goes on from NZ_CP192103.1 coordinate 5,948,157, forward strand.
GGCCGGCCGGCCCGTCCAGCTCGCCGTCTGCCTGGCCATCGCCGTCGGGCAGACGGCCACCTCCTTCGCCCTCAGCGACCAGTCCCAGCAGGTCGGCCTGCAGACCTGGGTGGTGGCGCTCGTCCAGGCGGCCCTGGTGGCGGCCGTCGCCGCGGCCGGCCTGGTCGCCCGGGTGGTCAACGCGTACATCAGGGCGCTGCACGAACGCGCCGTACGACTTGAGGTGGAGCGCGACCAGCGGGCCAGGCTCGCCGTCGCCGCCGAGCGCGCCCGGGTCGCCCGCGAGATGCACGACATCCTCGGCCACACCCTGGCCGTCATCGTCGGCCTCGCCAGCGGCGCCGCCGGGCTGACCGAGGCGAAGCCGCAGCGGGGCGCCGAGACGCTGCGGATCATCGCCGACAGCGGGCGCGGCGCGCTGGCCGAGCTGCGCCGGCTGCTCGCCGTCATCGGGGACGACGACAGGACCGCCGCCGAGGGCACCCCGCTCGCCCCGCAGCCGGGTCTCAGCGACCTGGCCCCGCTGCTGGAGCGGGTACGCGCCGCGGGTCCCGCCGTCACCCTGCACACCGAGGGCGACCGGTCCGACCTGCCGCCGGGACTACAACTGGCGGTGTACCGGGTCATCCAGGAGGCGCTGACCAACACCCTCAAGCACGCGGCGGCCGACACGTCCGTGCAGGTGACGATCACCGCGGACGACACCGCCGTCCACCTCACCGTCCAGGACAGCGGTCCGTCCCTCACCCCGCGGGCCAACGACGACGGCCGCGGCCTGGTCGGCATGCGCGAGCGGGCCGCGCTCTACGGCGGCAGCGTGACCGCGGGGCCCGACGGCCGCGGCGGCTGGACCGTCACGGCCCGCTTCGAGATCGCGACCACCTCGGCACCCACGGAGAAGCGCCCGGTATGACCACCGTCCTCATCGTCGACGACCAGGCCCTGCAACGGCTCGGCTTCAGCATGCTCATGGAGCAGCACCCCGATCTGACCGTGGTCGGCGAGGCCACGCACGGCGCCGAGGCGGTGCGCAAGGCCGCCGAACTGCGGCCCGACGTCGTCCTGATGGACGTCCGCATGCCCGGCATGGACGGCATCGAGGCGACCCGCCGCATCGTGCGGTCCGGTGGCCGGTCCCGGGTGCTCGTGCTGACCACCTTCGACCTGGACGAGTACGCGTACGCGGCACTGCGCGCCGGGGCCAGCGGGTTCCTGCTGAAGGACGCGCTGCCCGAGGAGTTCATCTCCGGCGTGCGGGCGGTGGCCGCCGGGGACGCCGTCATCGCGCCCGGGCTGACCCGCAAGCTGCTCGACGCCTTCGCCGACCGGATGCCCGGCAGGACCGTCGAACAGGAGCGCAGGCTCGACGCGTTGACCGAACGCGAACGGGAGGTGCTCACCGCCATGGCCGGCGGCTGGAGCAACACCGAGATCGCCGAGCGGCTGTCGCTCGCGGAGTCGACGGTCAAGTCGCATGTGAGCCGGGTGCTGGGGAAGATCGGGGCGCGGGACCGGGTGCAGGCGGTGATCTTCGCGTACGACGCGGGGCTGGTGCGGCCGGCGTGACGAAGAGCGGCGCGACCGGGGTCGCGCCGCTCTTCACAGGCCCGCGTTCGGCCGTGCCGGCGCCTCAGTACAGGTTGCGGTAGCCCTCCCAACCCGTGCCGATCCAGGTGCCCTGGCCGAGCGTGCCGTCGCCGTGGCCGCTCCAGCGGAACAGGTTGCCCGCGGTGGTGCGGCCGACCAGGTCGGCCTTGCCGTCGCCGTCGTAATCGCCCACGCCCACAAGGGCGTTGAACGAGTTGAGCCCGGTGGCGATCTGCACCCTGGCGTTCCAGCCGGTGTCGCTCTTGCCCGACCAGTACCACAGGGTGCCGGCGCTGTCGCGGGCGACCAGGTCGCCGATCCCGTCGCCGTTCAGGTCGCCCGCGCCCACCAGCATGGTGTAACCGGCAAGGCCCCAGCCCACCTTGACCCCGGGCTTGAGGCCGCCCTTGCCGTCGGCGGCGAACAGCCACAGGTCGCCGGCGCTGTCCCGTCCCAGCAGGTCGGGGCGGCCGTCGCCGTTCTGGTCGCCGGAGGAGACCAGGGCGTTGTACGCGTTCCAGCCGGTGCCGAGCGACGTCTTGCGGTTGGCGGGGGTGAAGTCGGAGTCGCAACTGCCCTGCCAGGCCATCAGTTCGCCCGCCGAGGTGCGCACCAGCAGGTCGTTGCACCGGTAGCCGAGCTGGTCGCCGAACGGGATCAGCGTCGATGACGTCGACCAGCCCGTCACGGTGGTGGTGCGGGAGTCCGCGCCGCCGATGCCGTTGCCCGGCTGGAGTTGCAGCGAGCCCGCGGAGTTCACCGTGAAGAAGTCGCCGACGCCGTCGTCGCTCCGGAGGCCGGAACCGTAGTCGCGTACCTCCATCGACTTGGCGTCGACCTGCCCGTCGAGCTTCAGCGCCTGCGCGCCGCCGTCCGCCGGGGCCGCGGTGAGCGTCCAGGCGAACGGTCCGCTGACGACCGGCAGGCCGGTCAGCGGGTCGCGGGCGTTCCAGCCGGAGAGCGCGAGAGCCCCCTTGACCGGGCCCCCCGAGGTGTTCCACACGACCGATCCGGTGCGGGTGTCGCGCAGTTGGAACGTCCAGGAGGCGATCGGCTGCGAGAACAGGAAGTACGGACCCCAGTACGGCGTCGCGCCCCTGAGCTGCGGGTCATCGACCCGGGTCGCGGTGGCCGCCAGCGCCGAGTGGGTGACCTGCGGAACGGCCACCTGGACCGCGCCGGATTCGTCGAACCAGGCGGCTCCGCCGCCGAACCGGTCAACTGCCCAGTACAGGCCGCGCAGATCGGTGGGGGCGTCGGTCCCGGTGGGGGTGGGCAGCGGCGCGAGGTCGGAGGTGCCGACCTGGTCGGCGGGCACGGCTCCGGGCAGGTAGGTGATCTTCAGCTTGCCGGCCGCCGTGTCCTGGCTCACCAGGTAGCCGTCGGCGAGTTGGGCCGGGCCGCTGGGCACGGTGGTGCTCTTCGCGGCGGTCTTGTCGTAGACGCCGGCCGGGCCGTCAGGACCGCAGGACCAGTACAACCGGTCGGCCACGGCCTGCAGTTCGCTCGGAACGCAGGGCGCGCCCAGGTTCACCGCGGCGCCCGCCTTCAGCGTCCCGATGTCCGTCGGCACGGCCGTGCCCTTGGCCGTTCCGGCCGTCCACAGCGTGCCGCCCCACAAGGCGGCCGCGCCTTGCGCCAGTTCCTTGACGGTCACGTACGGGTACCAGGTGCTCTCCAGCCGCTGGGCGCCGGAGTCGTTGTCCCGGACGACCTTGTAGCGCCCGGCGGCGGAGACGACCGTGGTGTCGGCGTCGTTGAAGAGCTTGAGTTCCTCGGTGGCGGTCAGCCGGCGGCAGGCTCCCTCGCAGTAGTCCTGCCCGTTCGGGAAGCTGAGCCCGTAGTTGTCGTCGGACGGGGCGCTGCCGAGCTTCCCGTCGGCCGAACGCGTGATGTCCACGCTGGCGACGTTGCTGCCGTACATGTCCGACGGGTCGTGCTCGGCGACCAGCAGTCGGCTGTCGGCGAACGCGAGGCCGCCGCCCTGCCACAGCGAGACCGGCGGGATCGCCGCGAGCGACGCGGCGGCGGGCGTGCCGTCGGTGCCGATCGACAGCCTCTGGACCGCCCAGTGCTGCGAGTCGGTGCCGCCGGCCACCACGGCGGTGCCCTCAGGCCCGCCGGGCACCGGGTTCTGGCCGGACGAGCTGTCCAGGACGGTCTGCCACTCGTTCCTGCCGATCGGCGTCGCCTTCACGGCGAACTTCGGGCCGGCGCTCACGAGGGCCACCCAGTCGCCGAGTACGGCGGTGCCGGCGGGCATGTAGGCCGAGCCGGCCGGGAAGACGTCGACGGCCGGACCGCTGCCGGGATTGTCCCAGCTGAACGTCGCCAGGCCGCGCTGGGTCAGGGAGGCCACCACGTGGTCGCCGCTCAGTGCCAGCGGGCCGGAGACGTCGAGGCCGGCCGACCTCGCGAACGGGGTGAACTGCGCGGTGTCCAGGTTCACTTCGGCCAGTTGCGGGGTGTCGGCGGCCACGTAGACGACGGCCGCCCGGTTCCCGTCGACGGCCGGGTACTCGAGGTACGACAGGTTCGCCGGCGCGCCCTGCACCGCCCGGTCGACGACATCGCCGCCGCCCTGCGGCACCTGGAGCAGGTGCAGCGTCCTGCCCCCGGCCGCGTCGCTCCTGGCGGTCAGCACCGAGTGCGAGGTGAAGACCCCGGTGATCGAGTCGCCGATCGGCACGGCCACGTTGACCGAGGTGCCGTCCGCGTAGTCGTAGATCCGGTAGGTTCCCGACCCCGTACGCAGCAGCCCGTAGGCGCCTTCGTACTGGTCGGCCTTCGGCTGGTCGGCCCGTGTGGAGCCGTCGTAGCCGTGCCAGGTCGTGCCGTCCAGATAACCGGAGCCGTCCGCGGCCTTGATGTCGGTGGACCGCGGCTGCGCCGAGTAGTTCTGCGTGACCGTGACGGTCGGCATCCCCCCGGTGTCGGCGCTGGCCGTCCCGACCGCGGAAAGCCCCCCGGCCACCGCCATCACCGCCACCCCGACGGCGAACTGCTTTCGTCTGACCCCCACTTGGGCCCCACCCCCCTGCCCGGCGCACCCCCCGCCGCCCCGTACGGACGACCCGGTACGCGCTTTTCCTATGTCGCCGGTTGGACCACTCCGGCGGCACGATGTTTGCCCGCCCGAAAGTTAACAACAGATGAACAGATCCGGAGTCCCCGCCACCGCGGGCGCCCCGGTCCGGGTCAGGTGAGGGCCGGGTCGGTGAGATTCAGGGTGAGGACGTTGCGCCAGTCGTTGGTGAGGTGGGCCGTCGGGCCCTCGTAGCGCACGGTCGTGAACGGGTTGGAGCTGAACATGACCGCGACCCACCGCAAGGAGTGGTCGGCTTGCAGGCGGGCGACGTAGCCGATGTTGCCCATGCCGCCACCGCCGCCGGCCATCCATCCCGATCCGTCCGGCAGCGGCCTCTCGAAGTACGGGTCCATCTCCGTGCTGCCGCCCTCCGCGATCTCCAGGGCCACGTCGAGCGGCCCGCCGAGCCGGAACGGGATCGGCTGCCCGGCGTCCGGATGGTAGGCCCCGGGCCCGGGCACGTCGAACTCAAGACCGGTGTCGTCCGACCGGTACAGCCCGTCATACCCCGGCATCTCCCCGGCCGCCCACAACTGCCCGACCATCCCCACGACTTCGCCCCTTCTCGGGTCACACCTTGATGATCTCGATTGCCGGGCCGCACAGGAGGGTCAGGTCTTCGGGGTCGGAGGTGAGGACGGTTGCCGGGTGGGGGGAGGTGCGGGCGAGGGCGGCGAAGGCTGCGTCGATGGCGTATGTGTGCCCGTGGAGGTGGTGGTCGCGGAGGAGGTCGGCGGCTTGGGCGGCGAGCTCGCGGGTGATGCCGTGGACGTCCACGCGGGACAGGACCCACTTGATGCGGGCCGGGTGGATGCGGTCGTAGTCGGCCTCCAGGGTGGTCATGGCGCTGGTGGCCACCCGCACGCCCTCCTCCGATGCCGCCTGGACCAGGGCGACCACCACGCGGTCCTTCCGGTACAGCTTGGACAGGCCCTCGCTGTCGAGCAGCAGCGTGCCGGGCATCAGGCGGCGGCCCCGCCCGCCTGGTGACGGTCGTGGCGCAGCAGGGCCCGGGCCGCCTCGATCTCCTCGCGGGTGAGTGCGTGGTTGTCGGTCTCGAAGTCGGCGACGATCTCCCGGAGTTTGTCCATCGCGACCCGCTGTTCGAGCGCTTCGGCGACGTACGCGGAGAAGCCGCCGGACCCGACGTGCGTGCGTACGGCCTCGGCGAGATCCTCCGGAAGGCTGATCGAGTACTTCTTGCTACCGCTCATGGTGTCAATCCTACCGCTGGTGTCAGCCTGCCGCCTCGGCGTTCCGCTTGCGGGGTTTGCGGGCCCCGTCGAGCGGCTCTGACCTGCGGGGGAAGCGTTCATGGGGAATTGATGTGCGCATGCGAGGTGTGGCGTTTGCCGCGCAAGTTACCGGGCAGGACTGCTTTGGCGCGCGCAGTCTCAGCCAGAAGTGTCATTCGTCAGGTGCACCTTGTCGCTGGTGAGCGGAGCGTAGAGTGATCGACTTACGGGTTCTTGGTCCGGTACGCGTTCTCGCGGGCGGACGGGATCTGGAGATCGGGCATGCACGGCAACGGGGCCTTCTGGCATTGCTCTTGGTGGACGTCAACGCGGTGGTGCCGTTCGACCGGCTGGTCGAGCTGCTGTGGGACGAGCGGCCGCCGCGGATGGCGCGGAACGTCATGGCGGGGTACGCCACCCGGCTGCGCAAGGCGCTGGCCGCCGTACCGCCGTACGAGCGGGCGCCGGAGCTGTCCACCCGCGACGGCGGGTACGTCCTGGAGGCCGACCCGGCCACCGTCGACCTGTGCCGGTTCCGCGACCTCGCCACCCGCGGCGCCGTCGCGACCGGCGACGACGAGCGGCGCTCGCGCCTGCTGCGCGACGCCCTGGAGCAGTGGTCGGGCGCGCCGCTCAGCGACCTGTGGGGGACCAGGATCGAGTCGCTGCGCGCGTCGCTGGAGGCGCAGCAGCGCAGCGTGCTCACCGGGCTCTACGACGCGCAGCTGCGTCTGGGCCGGGCCCGGGAGATCCTCCCGGAGTTGCAGTGGCTGATGGCCGAGCGGCCGTACGACGAGGAGCTGATGCTGCGCCTGCTGGCGGCGCACCGCGACAGCGGCAACCAGGCCGAGGCGCTGCGGCAGTACACCGCGTTCCGGGAGCGGCTGTCGCAGGATCTGGCGGTCCAGCCGGGCCGGGAGCTGCGCGCGGCGGGGGAGTCGCTGCTCCAGCCGCAGTCGACCCGCTCGCAGACCGCCGCGCAGAACGCCCCGCAGACCGCCGCGCAGACCGCGGAGCCGGCCCGCGAACTGCTCTCGCTGCCCGCCGCCCCCGACGTCTTCCTCGGCCGCGAACCCGAGCTGCGGGCCATGGACCTGCTGGCCCAGCCGCACGAGGCCGCCGCCGACCCGGCCGCCGCCCGCAGCCGGAACCTCTTCGTGATCAGCGGCCTGGCCGGCTCGGGCAAGACCACCCTGGCCGTGCAGTGGGCGCGGCGGGCCCGCGCCTCCTTCCCCGACGGCCAGTTCTTCGTCGCGATGCGCGGCCACCACCCCAACCTCGAACCGCTCTCACCCGCCGAGACCCTGGCCCGGGTGCTGCTCGCGCTCGGCCTGCCCGCCGCCGACATCCCGTACGGCCTGGACGAACGCGCCGCCCTGTACCGGACGTTGCTGGCCCGCCGCCGGGTCCTCATCCTGCTGGATGACGTCACCGAGCCGGACCAGGTGCGCGACCTGCTGCCGACCAGCGTCAACGGCAGCGCCGTGGTGGTGACGGGACGCAACCGGATGCCGGAGCTGACGGTCCGCTACTGCGCGGGCGAGAGCGCGCTCGACGTGCTGGACGAGAAGGCGTCGCTGGCGCTGCTGAGCCGGCTGGTCGGCCCCGAGCGGGTGGCCTCCGACCCGGAGGCGGCCGGCGCCTTCGTCCGGGCCTCGGGACGGCTGCCGCTGACCCTGCGGCTGAGCGCGGCCTACGCCGCCGGCCGGCCGGAGGAGTCGCTCGCCCAGCTGCTCGCGCACGTGGCGGGCGCCCCCGGCCGGGACGGCGAGCAGGACGAGGGCGTCGAGGCGCACCGGGCCATGCGCCAGGCGCTCGGCCTGTCCTACCGCAGGCTGACCCCCGCCCACCGGCAGATCTTCCGCTGGGCCGGCCTCATACCGGGCTCCGACTTCGGCACCGAGGCGGTCGCCGCCCTCGCGGACTGCTCGTTCGCCGAGGCGGAGGAGCGGATCGGCGCGCTGGTGCGGGCCAACCTGGTGACGGAGTACGCCTCCCGCCGCTACCGGCTGCACGACATGGTCAAGCAGTACGCCGTCGAGGCCGCCACCGAGGACCCGCGGACCGTCCGCGAGACCGTCCTCGTACGCCTGCTGGAGTGGTACCGGCGGTGCGTGGAGGAGGCCAGCCACACCCACCAGATACAGATCGCCGGCTTCCACCGCGGCGCCGCGCCGAGCTGGATACCGCTGTCCACCCCGCAGCCGGACAAGGGGCTGCCCCGGGTGGACATCAACTGGCTCGACCAGGAGAAGTCCAACATCTGCGCGGCGATCAAGCACAGCGCGGAGATGGGCCTCGGCCCGTCCAGCTGGCGGCTGGCCGACGCGATGCTCGGCTTCATCCGGCTGCACCCGGGCGGTGAGGACTGGGCCGCGGCCGTCGTCGCCGCGCTCGACCAGACCGCCAAGTCCGGTGACAGCAGGGCCCATACGGGCATGCTGCTGAACGTCGCCGACGTGCACTACCGCTACGGCCGCAACGACGGGGAGCTCAGCCACGCGCACGAGGCCGTCCAGGTGGCCAGGTCGGCCGGCTGGCGGGCCGGCGAGGCGCTGGCGCTGACCGCGATCGGCCGCTCGTACTGGTCGGTCGGCGAGGTCGGCCTCGCCGACCGCTACCTGACCGGCGCGCTGCGCATCCACCAGGACCTCGGCGACTGGGCGGGCCAGGCCAACGCGCTGGCCAGGATCGCCAGGAACGTCTACGACGCGGGCGCCATGGAGGACGCGCTGCGCGACTACCGGCGGGCCCTGGTGCTGGTGGAGCGGGCCGACTCGCGGTTCGGCCGGGTACGCCTGCCGGGCTACATCGCCCTGACCCTGCGGCACATGGGCCGGTACGAGGAGGCCGAGCGGTGGTGCTCGCTGGCGATCAGGCTGAGCGAGGAGATGTCCTTCCACGAGGGGCTGGCCATCGCGCTCACCTGCCGGGCCACCATCCACAGCGACCTGGGCGCCCAGGCCAAGGCGGTCGCGGCGGCCCGGGTGGCGCACGTGACGATCCCGCACCTGTCCGACCCGCGGATCGAGACGGACTGCCTGATCCACCTCGGCGGGGTCGAGGCCGCCGCCGAACGCACCGACCAGGCGCTGCGCAGCTTCGGCAACGCCCGGGTGATCGCCGAGAAGTTCGGCTACCGGCAGGGCGTGGCGCGGGCGCTGTCGGAGAGCGCGGCGGTCTACGTGCGGATGGGCATGTACGAGGAGGCGGTGGAAGCCTGCCGGCGCAGCCTGACGGTGCTGCGCGGCACCGCGCTGCGGCCGGTGATCGCGCAGACCCTGATGTCGGAGGCCGACAGCGCGCTCGCCTCCGGCCGCTGCGCGGCGGCAGTCGCCCGCTACCGGCGGGTCGCGGCGATCTACCGGAACGGGCAGCAGCCGCTGGGCGAAGTGCGCGCGCTGCTGGCGTGGAGCCGCGCGGTGCAGACCGTCCCCGGCCACGGCCGCCCCGGCCGCCCGGCCGCCCGCGGACTGCGGATCGCCGAGCGGCTGGGCGTCCCGGAGGCGGACTCGCTGCGGGCGCTGGTGTGAGCCGGCCGGGGGAGTGAGCCGGCCGGGGGAGTGAGCCGGCCGGTGGTGTGAGTCGGCCGGTGGGATGAGTCGGCCTGGGGTATGAGGCGGGGCGCCGGCCTGCAACGGACCCCGGCCCGCACCGGCGCCCGGCGTGTGCCGACGCCGGCCCCGGGCGGCCCTTGGCGGGCGACGGCCCGCCCCCGTTCCTCAGCTCACGGCATGCGGATCACGGTCGCCGCGTACGACAGGCCCGCGCCGAATCCCACCACCAACGCCAGCCCGCCTCCGCGCAGTGTCCCGGACGTGCGCATCCGGTCGAGGGCCAGCGGGATGGACGCGGCCGAGGCGTTGCCCTGGTCGACCACGTCGCGGGCGACGGCGACATGCTCGGGGAAGCCCACCGAGTCGGCGACCGACTCGATGATCCGCAGGTTCGCCTGGTGCGGGACGAACGCCTGGACGTCGGCCGCGGTCAGCCCCGAGCGCTCCAGCGCGGCCGTGACGACGCCCGGCAGGCTGGTCACCGCCCAGCGGAAGACGGACGACCCCTTCATCCGCAGGTACGGGTGCCCGTCGTGCTCGGGCTCCGGCAACACCGTGATGAGGTCGGCGAGTTCGGGCTCGGTGCCCCACACCACCGGGCCGATGCCCGGCTCCGCCGCGCTGCCGACGACCGCGGCGCCGGCCCCGTCGGAGAACAGGAACGCCGTCCCGCGGTCGTGCGGGTCGATGATGTCCGACATCCGCTCCACCCCGATGACCAGGCAGTTGCGGGCCGCGCCCGAGCCGACCAGGGACGCGGCGAGGGTCAGCCCGACGGTGAAGCCGGAGCACGCGGCGCTGACCTGCCAGCCGCGGGCCGCGACGCCGAGCCGGCGGCCGATCTCGTCGGCGAGCCGGTCGGTGCCGTAGGGGTCGGACATGGTGGCGACCAGGATCTGGTCCACGTCGGTGGGCGCCATGCCCGCCTCGGCCAGCGCCTTGCCGGCCGCGGTGGCACCCATCTCCACCAGCGTCTCGTCGCTCTGCGCGAAGGGGCGCGTGCTGATGCCGCTGCGGCGCAGGATCCAGTCGGGGCTGGAGTCCAGGGTGCGGCAGATCTCCTCGTTGGTGACGATGCGCCGGGGCCGGTAGGTCCCGATGCCCAGAAGGGCCGCGTGCCGGTTTCCGGCCGCGGGCGGGAACGTGCGCTCGGTCTCGGTGCTGTGCACTGGTGGGCTCCCGTCGTCAGCGCTGCTTCCGAGGGTCTTACGCGGCAGGGCCCGTGATCCCGCGCTCCGGTTCCGTTCCGCTTGACATTCGCATACCTTGGGTATGTACTCACATACCCAAGGAATGTTAGTTGGAAGGACGCGACTGTGACCTCAGCAACCGCCACACCACCGGCCGAGCGGTCGAGGGCCGGCACCACGCTGCTGCTGACCGCGGCGGCCACCTTCATGGCCTTCCTCGACACGACCGTCGTCAACGTGGCCTTCCCCGACCTGCGCTCGGACTTCCCGCACGAGTCGCTGACCAACCTCACCTGGGTGGTGACGAGTTACGGCGTGCTGTTCGCCGCGCTGCTGACCACGGCGGGCCGGTACGCGGACGTCGTCGGCCGCCGCAAGGTCTTCCTCGGCTCGCTGGCCCTGTTCGGCCTCGCCTCCGCGGCCTGCGCCGCCGCCCCCAACGTGGACTTGCTGATCGCGGCCCGCGCCGTCCAGGGCATCGGCGCGGCCGGCATGATCCCCGCCGCGCTCGGCCTCGTACTCGCCGAGACCCCGGCCGAGAAGCGCGCCGAGGCCGTCGGCCTGTGGGGCGCGTCCGGCTCGGTGGCCGCCGCGGCCGGCCCGTCGCTCGGCGGTCTACTGGTCAGCTGGTTCGACTGGCGTTCGGTGTTCATCATCAACGTGCCGATCGCGATCGTCGTCATCATCGCCGGCATGAAGCTGCTGCCCGAGCGCCCGCCGACCGAGAGCAAGCTGCCCGACGTGGTCGGCACCGGCACGGTGGCACTGGGCATCGGCGCCATCATCGTGGGCCTGACCAAGGGCGGCGACTGGGGCTGGAAGTCCGCCGAGACCTGGATCTGGATCGCGGCCGGCGTCGTCCTCGTCGGCTACGCGCTGCAGCGCTCGCGCCACCAGGAGGCCCCGGCGGTCGACACCGGGCTGTGGAAGTCCAAGATGTTCGCCGCGGCGAACCTCACCGTCTTCTTCCTCGGCGCCGGGCTGTTCGTGTGGTTCCTGTCCGGGCCGCTGTACCTCACCACGATCTGGCACTACTCGATCCTCAAGGCCGGACTCGCGGTCACCCCCGGCGCGGTGCTGTCGGCGGTCACCGCCATCATCGTCGGCACCAAGATCAAGCCGGAGAACCAGCGCCCGGTGGTGGTCATCAGCGGGCTGATCTTCTTCGCCCTCAGCATCTGGGCGTACTTCGCGCTCGGCTCCGAGCCGAAGTTCCTGGCCATCTGGCTGCCGTACGGCGCGATCGGCGGCGCGGTGATCGGCGCGTCGCTCACCAGCGTCACCACGGCGGCGGCCATCTCCGTGCACCCGCTGAAGTTCGCCGCGGGCACCGGACTGAACACCACCGCCCGGCAGTTCGGCGGCTCCATCGGCATCGCCGTGATGGCCGCGGTCATCGCCGCGCGCAACCCGCTGCAGCCGCAGGCGTACCTGGACGCCTTCCTGCTGGCCGGCATCTTCATCCTGGCCTCGATCGTCCCGGCCATGGCGCTGTTCAGCAAGAAGTCGATGGCGATCATCGCTGAGACGCAGGCGCAGGTCCAGGCCTACATGGCCGCCCAGGCCAAGGCCGCCGCGCAGGCGCAGGCCGCCGCCGCGGGCTCCCAGCCGGGCGCGGCCGCCGCGCCGGGCGGGCAGGCCGCGGTGGCCGACCGCAGCTGACCCGGCACCCCCGAATACCCGGTCGTACGTAGTCCCCGCGTCGTACGACCGACCCCCGGGGCGGCGGAGCCTTCTGGCCCCGCCGCCCCACATTCGGCGTTCCGGCGGCCGGCGCCCGACAAGCGGGCCCGCCGCCCGCGCCCGACAAGCAGGCCCGCCGCCCGCGTCCGACCGACGGCCCGGCCGGCCCGCCCGCGCCCAACCGGCGCCTCGGGCCCCGGACTTCAGAACTTCGACAGATCGGCAATTGGCGCGAGGGTGCCCCCCGCCCGGCACGTAACACAAGGCGAGTGTCCGTCCGTTGAGAGGGAACCGTTGAACACCGTCCTTGACTGGCTGGACGATCCCGTGGCCGAGCGCGGGGTCCACTACTACCGAGCGGACGGCTGGCACCTGCGCGGCTACCGGGAGATCGCCGACCACGCCCGCCGGATCGCGGCCCTGCTGCGGGCCTCGGGCGTCACGCGGGGCGTCGTCTCCCTCCAGGTGGAGGACCCGGAGACCTTCGTCCCGGCCTTCCTGGGAACGATGTACGCCGGTCTGACGCCGTCGCCGATCGCGTCCCCGGTGACCTTCACCAACCACGACGCCTACAGCGACCACGCCGCCGCCGTGATGGCCGCCGCCGCCCCCGCCGCCGTCCTCACCGACACCGCGATGAGCCCGCTGGCCGCCGACTCCTGCGTCAAGGCCGGGCTGCCGGCGCCGCTGGTGATACCGGAGTCGTACGCCGAACTGCCCGACGCGGCCGAAGCCGTGCGCAGGGACGCGGAGTTGGCGCTGCTGCAGTTCACCTCGGGATCGAGCGGTACGCCCAAGGGCGTACGGGTGACCGCCGACAACCTGGCCGCCAACGTAGCGGCCATCCACGGCTGGCTCGGCGTCACCAGCGAGGACTCCTGCTCCTCCTGGCTGCCGCTCTACCACGACATGGGCCTGATCGGGACGTTCCTCGGCTCCGTGGTGGCCCAGATCGACCTGTGGCTGATGACGCCGCTGGACTTCATCCGCTCGCCCGCGCGCTGGCTGGAGGCGCACGGCAAGCACGCCGTGACCATCACCACCGCGCCCAACTTCGGCTACGGCTACGCCACTTCACGGGTCCGCGAGACCGACCTGGCCGGCAGCGACTTCTCCGCCTGGCGGGTCGCGATGAGCGGCGCCGAGCGGGTCGACCCGCGGGTGGCCGCCGACTTCGCCGCCAAGCTGAACCCGTACGGCTTCAGCACCGCCTCCTTCACCCCCTGCTACGGGATGGCCGAGACCACCCTCGCCGTCACCGGCGTCGTACCCGGCAGCGGCGCGAAGATCGTCCGCCCGGCCGGCGACCTGGTGATCGGCGAACCGGTCACCGTCACCGGCTCCGGCGTGCTCGGCTTCGACCGCCCGGAGGACCCGGCCCGCTGGCTGAGCTCCTGCGGGGTGCCGGTGCCCGAGACCGCGGTGGAGATCGTCGACGACGAGGGGAAGCCGCTGCCCGACGGGTCGTTCGGCGAGGTCCGGGTCTCCGGCGCCTCGGTCGCCCTCGGCTACCAGTCGCCCGACCCCGACGCCTCGGCGCCGTTCACCGAGAACGGCCTGCACACCGGCGACGCCGGCTTCCTGCTCGGCGGCGAGCTGTACATCGTCGGGCGGATCGGCGACAGCCTGAAGGTCCGCGGCCGCAAGGTGCACGCCGAGGACCTGGAGGCTCAGCTCGCCGCCGTGCCCGGCGTGCCGGCCGGCCGCTGCGCGGTCGCGCTCGGCAGCAGCGGCGGGCGCGGGCGGGCGGTGGCCGTCGTGGAGTCCGCCGGCGACGAGTGGCTGCCGGCCGTGACCACGATGCTGCGCACCAGCCTCGACGCGTCCGTCGCGGTGACGGTGCTGCGCGCCCGGCGCGGCGTCATCCCGCGCACGTCGAGCGGCAAGCCGCGCCGCCGGCTGATGTGGCAGCAGGCCGGCGACGGCACGCTGCCCGGCGACGTCCTGTACGACACGTTCGCCTCCCCGAACCCGGCGCCCGCCGCGACCAGCACCGCGACGGGCGCCGGCACCACCGCCGCCGCGCCACCCGCGACCGCCAGGACCACCACTGCCAGGACCAGCACCGCCACAACCACCGCAACCGCCACGCAGACGGCACGATTGGATGGGGCAGCGACATGACCGCCACTCCCGCAGGGCTCGTTCTCGATGTGACCGAGACGGCTCCGGAGACCTCCGCAGAACAGCACGGCCGGCTCGCCGGCTCGGCCGACCTCTACCGCCGCTGGGAGCGCCAGCAGTGGGCCGTGGCCCAGGTGAACCCCGCCAGGGACGCGCCCGTCTGGAACGCGCTGTCGAAGTTCTCCCGCGACCAGATGCTCGGCTCGCTGGCCGAGCTCGAGGTCGGCGAGGTCGCCGTGACGCACACCCTGGGCTCGCTGATCGACGCGCCGCCCACCGAGGACGACCGCATCTTCCTGTGCACGCAGCTCGCCGACGAGGCCAGGCACGTCCGCTTCTTCCAGACCTACCTGGAGGACGGCTGCGGCGTCGCGATGGGCGAGGCCGCCGGCGCCGAGCTGGAGGGCTCCGCCGACTACGCGGACGTCTTCGCGCCCGAGCTCGTCCGGGTCACCGACGCGGTGCGCGCCAACCACGACGACCGCGACTCCTGGTACCGCGCGTTGACCTACTACCACCTGATCACCGAGGGCGTGCTCGCGGCGACCGCGCTGCGCACCACCCGCTTCCTGGCCAAGCGGCTGAAGCTGCCGGCCCTGGAGGAGGGGCTGACCAACGTCACCCGTGACGAGTCGCGGCACGTGTCCTTCGGCCTGCGGGCCGCCCAGGACGGCGTGGTCAACGGCGGCTTCGGCCAGGTCGTGGAGGACGCGCACTTCGAGTCGCTCGGCGCGGCCGCCTGGGTGCTGATCGGCCCGTCCCGGTTCAACCCGGTGCCGGCCATCCAGGTCGCGCTGATCAGCCGGGCCGCGCAGCTCAGCGGCGCGATCGAGATCGCCCGCGAGCGGCTGGTCAAGCAGCTGCGCCTGGTGGGCCTCCCGCACCTGACCGAGAAGGCCGGACTCGCCTGGGACCAGGCCGTGGACCGGGCCATCGACGCCTACGAGGAGCGCTGGAACGCGCCGCACCCGATCAGGGCCGCCGCCGCGCTCACCGCCTGACCCGCCCCGACCGCAACGCGAGACACGCGACACGCGACACCTCGCGACCCCACGCCAGACCACCAGAAAGCGAGCAGCCCGTCATGGACAGCAGCACCCTGCGCAGCAACGTACGGCAGATCGTCGGCGAGATGAGCCCGCTCGGCGCCCGCGAGGCGAGTTCGGAGGACCGGCTGGTCGAGGAGCTCGGCTACGACTCGCTGGCCGTCATCGAGCTCTCGCTGCGCATAGAGCAGGACTTCGGCCTCAACGCGATGTCCTCCGGCGGCACCCCCGACATCAGCACCGTCAAGGACATCGAGGACTTCGTCGAGGCGCAGGTCGCGGCCCCGACGGACGCCGCCTGACCGTCGCCCGCCGAGGGACGCGCGCAGGCACCAGAGGCACCGCAGAAGCCAGAGCAGAAGGAAAAGGACACCATGACCGAGGACCTGAGCCGTGAGGCCGCCGACCCGCTGTGCCTGTCGCAGGACGAGGCGGTGCGGCTGCTGCACGGCGCCCCCTGGCGGCGGTTCGCCGCGATGGGCGACAGCTTCGCCGCCGGGATCGGCGGCCCCAGCCACGGCTACGCGGACACGTCCTGGCCCGAGCGGATCGCCGCGGCGCTGGGCGCCGGCCGGCCGGACTTCCAGTACCTCAACACCGGTGTCATCGGCAAGCGCGCCGCCGAGGCGCGCGCGGAACAACTGGAGCAGGTAATGGCCTTCGAACCCGACCTGGTCAACGTCGCCGTCGGCGGGAACGACCTGTTCGACCCGGAGCCCGACCTCGACGCGGTGGAGGCCGACCTCGACGCCGTCTACGGGGCCCTGCGCTCCCGCGGCGCCGACGTCTTCGCCTTCACCGTCGCGAACGTCTTCGACACCGTGCCCGAGCTCGCCGACTTCGGCACCCGGGTCGCCGCGTTCAACGACCGGATCCGCGCGGTGGCGACGCGGCACGACGCCATGCTGGTCGAGATGTGGGACCACCCGGTGCGCAAGCGCCCGGAGTTGATGAGCAAGGACGGCATCCACTTCGCCATGGAGGGCCACGCGGCCCTGGCGGCGGAGATCGTCAGGACCCTCTCGCAGCGGCTCAGCCAGCTCGGCGCGGAAGGCCGGGTGGGATGAGCGCCGCCAGTCCCGGAGGCGCCGGGACCACGGTCACCGCGCGCTATGTCGTGGTCGGCGCGGGCTCGGCCGGCTGCGTGCTGGCCGCCCGGCTCAGCGCCGGCTGCGACGGGCAGGTGGTGCTGATCGAGGCCGGCGGCTCCGACAGCAGGGCCGGGATCACCATCCCGGCCGCCTTCCCGACCCTGTTCGGCACCGACGTGGACTGGGGCTACCGCACCCTGGAGCAGCCCGGGCTCGGCGGCCGCTCGCTGAACTGGCCGCGCGGCCGGACGCTGGGCGGCTCGTCGTCGCTCAACGCGCAGATCTGGACCCG
The DNA here is from genome assembly GCF_050956065.1 of Streptomyces sp. CA-111067. Taxonomy (NCBI): domain Bacteria; kingdom Bacillati; phylum Actinomycetota; class Actinomycetes; order Kitasatosporales; family Streptomycetaceae; genus Streptomyces; species Streptomyces sp. CA-111067. Next base: position 5,965,050 of record NZ_CP192103.1, read on the forward strand.
CGGCCACCGCGCCGACTACGACGACTGGGCCGCGCGGGGCTGCGCGGGCTGGTCGGCCGCCGAGGTGCTGCCGTACTTCGAACGGGCCGAGGACCGCGCCGAGGACCGCGAGGCCGGAGCCTTATCCGGCCACGATCAAGGGGCCGACTCCGGGTACGGCACCGGCGGCCCGATCCGCATCGAGGACCTGCGCGACCCCTCGGAGGCCACCGCCGAGTTCCTCGCCGCCTGCGGCGAGGCCGACATCCCCCCGCTCACCGGTGCCACCGCCCTCACCCCTGAGGGCGCCGGCCCGGTGCACACCACCCAGCGCGGCGGCCGGCGGTGGAGCTCGGCCGACGCCTACCTGCGGCCGGCCACCGGCCGCGACAACCTCACCGTCATCACCAAGGCCCAGGTCGAGCGGGTGCTGATCGAGGACGGCCGGGCCGTCGGCGTCGCGTACTCCACGCCCGACGGGCCGGCCCGGGTGATGGCCGACGGCGAGGTGATCCTCGCGGCCGGCGCCATCGGCAGCCCGCACCTGCTGAAGCTGTCCGGGGTGGGCCCGGCCGACGAGCTGGCCGCGCACGGCATCACCGTGCACGCCGACCGGCACGAGGTCGGCCGCAACCTCGCCGACCACCTGTACGTGCCGCTCGCGTTCGACGCGTACGGCAACGTGTCGCCCGGGGTGGCCGACCAGGCCACCGAGATCGGCGAGTTCATGCGCGGCCGGCGCGGCCGGCTCACCTCCAACATCGCCGAGGCGCTGGCCTTCGTCCGCAGCTCGGACCGGCTGCCCGCGCCCGATCTCGAACTGGTGTGGATGGTGCTGCCGTTCCTCGACGGGCGCAAGGCGGAGCCCAAGCACGGCGTCACGCTCGGCGTGGTGCTGCTGCGCCCACGCAGCCACGGCACCATCCGGCTGAACCCGGCCGACCCCGCCGGGCACCCGCTGATCGACCCGCGCTACCTGTCCGACCCGGCCGGCGAGGACCTGCGGGCGCTGACCGCCGGGGTGCGGCTGGCGCAGCGGGTGCTCACCAGGCCCGCGCTCGCCGACCGGCTCGGCGAACCGATCACCCCCAACGCGTACGACCGCTCCGCCGCCACCGTGGAGGCCCTGACCCGCGGATACGCCGAGACGCTCTACCACCCCGTCGGCACCTGCCGGATGGGGCCGGACGAGGACTCGGTGCTCGATCCGCACCTTCGGCTGCGGGGGGTCGAGGGGCTGCGAGTCGTCGATGCCTCCGCCATGCCCTCGATCCCCCGCGGCCACACCCACGCCCCCACCGTGATGCTCGCCGAGCGCGCCGCGGACCTGATCCTCACCGATGCCGGCAGCGGTGCGGGCGCCGCCGCCGTGCCGGCCGGCGCCGGCGCCCACTGACGACCACACCCGACCGAACCCCATGGAGAGGCCCCGTCCCGTGACTGTCCACGCCACCGCACAGCAGGCCCACCGGATCCTCAGCGACGCGTCCCAGGCGGCCCTGAACGACGCCACGTTCGCCGCCGTACTCAAGGAGCACGACTTCTCGCTGCAACTGGTCCTCGAAGACCCGCAGGTGGCGCTGCGGATCGACAAGGACGGCGTGACGCAGGGCGCGGCGGGCCGCTCCACCGTCCGTCTCGAGGGCGAGACCGACGCGCTGCACGAGGTGCTGCTCGGCAAGGTGTCCGTCCCGCGGGCCGTCGTCGAGCACCGGCTCGTGGTCAAGGGGCAGGTGTCGTCGGTGCGCAGGCTGGCCGGCCTGCTGCCCGCGCTCGGCCGCGAGTACTACCAGCTCGTCAGCAAGGCCGCGCAGGCCGCACCGACCGCCTGAGTCCGCCCGCCCACGCCAGAGACAAGAAGAAAGAGTGCAGTCGTGACTGTTACCGCCGATACCGCCGTCCCCGCCGATATCGTTCCCAACGCGCCGACGCTCTCCGACCTGCGGGCGCTGAAGAGCGCCGCGATGCCCTCGATGTTCGACCTGCCGCCGGATGTGGAGCAACTGCGCGACGAGGTGCGCGAGTTCGCCCAGACCGTGGTCAAGCCGCGGGTGCTGGAGAACGACCTCGCCCCGGCCGACGAGTTCGACTGGGAGATGGTGCGGGCCGGCCACGAGCTGGGCCTGCTGCGGCTGACCATCCCCAAGGAGCTCGGCGGGCGCGGCATGGGCGTGCTCGGCGTGGCCGTGGCGATGGAGGAGCTGGCGTCGGTCTGCGCGAGCACCGCGCTGATCTTCGGCGCCTCGATGCTCGGCCAGACCTCGGTGCTGTTCTCCGGCGACCAGCAGCTCCAGGCCCGTTTCGTGCCGCCGTTCCTCGGCGACGAGCCGGTGCTCGCGTGCAACGCGATCACCGAGGAGATCTCGGGCTGCGACCTGCTGATCCCGGAGAACAAGGAGCTGGCCGCCGACGTGATGACCGCCCGCCGCGACGGCGACGGGTACGTGCTCAACGGCATCAAGCGGTTCATCACCAACGGCGCGGTCGCCCAGTGGGCCACGGTGTTCGCCAACATCGAGGGCAACCCCGGCGCCACCGGCCTGACCGTCTTCGTGGTGCCGCTGGACAGCGAGGGCGTCACCCGCGGGGCCGTCGCCGACAAGATGGGCTACCGGGCGTGCCTGGGCACCACGTTGACCTTCGAGGACGTGCGGGTGCCCGGCGAGAACGTGGTCCTGGGCGAGGGCAACGGCTGGAACTACCTGTCCATCCAGTCCAACCAGGCCCGCGCGATCGTCGCGGCGATCTCCACCGGTGTGGCCCGCGGCGCCTTCGAGTACGCCAAGGAGTTCGCCGGCGAGCGGGTGCAGGCCGGAAAGCCGCTGTACGAGCACCAGTTCACCGCCCGCAAGCTCGCCGAGATGTCGGCGAAGGTCGAGGCATCCCGGCTGCTCTACCTGCAAGGCGCCTACCAGGCCGACAACATGCTGCCCGCGCCGGTCTACGGGCCCGCGGTGGCCAAGCTGTTCGCCGACCGGGCCGCGATCGAGGTCGCCGACGAGGCCATGTCGATCCTCGGCGCCCGCGGCTACTGCCGGGAGAACCACGTGGAGAAACTGGTCCGCGAGTCCTTCGGCGCCCGGATCTACGAGGGCACCCCCGAGGTGCTGGCGCTGGCGATAACCGGCGCCCTGTACGGGCGGCGGCTGTGACCGACACAGTCACCGAGGCGCCCGCGGAGCAGGCGTCCGCGCTGCGGGTCACCGCGGCGGAGGACGCCCGCTCCGCGGGCCGCCGCGACCGCTACATCGCCGACGTGCTCGCGCTGCACGACCGGGTCAGCCTGCGCGGGCTGACCGCGCAGGTGGACCCGCTGTACGTGGTGCGCCGCCCGGACGGCCTGACGGTGCTCGCCGTCCCGCAGTCCGGGCTGCCCGAGCGCTACCGGCTGATGGTCTACGGCTTCCGGCTCGCGCAGTACCTGCGGCTGAACTACGCCAGCGACCGGATCGCGCACGACAGCGGGCTGTTCGCCGAGCCGCACGACCCGCACGGGCCGCACGGCGAGGAGATCCACGTCATCGCGCTGCGCGAGGACACCGGGGCGATCCTGCGCTACGTGTCGTACATCGGCACCGCCGACGAGTCGCCGCGCGAACTGACCGACCCGCGGCGGGAGTTGTTCCCCGCCGAGGTCGCGCACGCGGTGAACTTCTTCGACCACGTGCCGGCCGACGAGCCCGCCCTCAGCAACGAGGTGTGGGAGATCAAGCGGCTGGTCGCGCGCGGCTCCGAGGTACGCACCCCGGTCACCCAGCGGCTGCGGATCACGCTGGAGATGATGCTCTGCTTCTACTCCACCCTGCAGCGGATCAGCCCGCGGCCGAAGTACCTGATCGGCGACGGCGAGGAGGGCCTGGCGATCCGCCGGCTGACCCGCAGCCTGAAGGACATCACGGTGATCGAGGGCACCACGCCCTCGCTGCCGGAGGACGACCTGTACTTCCCGCTGTACGTGACGCGGCCGGTGGTCAAGCCGTTCGTGGCGCGTGCCCCGCGCGGCGAGGAACTGGCCGGGCTGGTGCGGTGGATGGAGACCGCGCTCGCCACGTCGGACCCTCTGTCGGGCTTCAGACAACTCGTCGCCCGGGTCGAGGGCGAGATCAGGAGGGTTCGGATATGAACGCCCCGCAGGGCAGCGCCCTACCGGAGGTCCCGCAGGACGCGGACGCCTACTACCGCGATCTGACCGAGCGCAACCGGGGGTTGATCCCGGAGCACGCCCAGGCGCGGCTGCGGGCCGGCAAGGTGCTGGTGGCCGGCTGCGGTTCGACCGGCGGCGCCGCGATCGAGCCGCTGGCCAGGCTCGGCCTCGGCGCGTTCGTGCTCACCGAGCCCGGCGAGTACGAGCTGAACAACCTCAACCGGCAGAGCGCGAACCGCTCGGACATCGGCCGTAACAAGGCCGAGGTCGGCGCCGACCGGGTGCGGGCGGTCAACCCGTTCGCGCGGGTCACGGTGGACACCGCCGGGGTGCAGTCCGACAACGCCGTGCTGCTGCTCGACGGCGTGGACGTCGTCGTGGACGGCGTGGACGTCACCACCGCCAAGGGCTGGCAGGCGAAGTACACGCTGCACGCCGAGGCGGCAAGGCTGGGCGTGCCGGTCGTCTCCGGCTACGACATGTCGGGCACCCAGCACATCCGCTACTACGACTACCGGGCCGGTCTCGAACCGCTGGCGGGCGAGGTCACCGAGCATGACCTGGCGCAGGAGACGCTGTGGAACCTGCTGCTGAAGGTGATCCCGCGCGAGATCGTGCCCGCCGACCTGATCGCCGACATCACCGCGCACCGCGGCGAGGACGAGTACAGCGTCCCCCAACTCGTCTACGCCTCGCACCTGTTCGGCGTGCTCGCCGCTCGCTACGTCGTGCAGATCCTGGCCGGCAACCCGGTCCGCGACGTCGTCACCGTCGATGTGCACAGCCTCGTCACCCCCGCAGAGCAGAAGCAGAGCTGAAGGAGTTCCGATGACCACCGCAACCGAACGGCGCCGCGACGCGGACCCGCTGGCCCGGCAGACCAAGAAGGCCGCGCAGCTGCTGATCGCGTCGGCCAAGCACTCCTACGACCCCCGGGTCGACATCAACTGGGACGAGCCGCTGCAAGAGGGCATGTGGTTCCTGCCGGAGAAGCGGATATCGATCTACGGCACCGACCTGTACGAAGCGCTGACCCAGGAGCAGAAGCTACTGCTCAGCCGGGAGGAGCTGGGCTCCTCGCTGGCGGCCGGCGTGTGGACCGAGCACATCCTGATGCACCTGGTCTCGCGGTACGCCTACAAGCGCGATGTCACCAGCCCCCAGGTGCAGTTCGCGCTCACCGAGGTGGCCGACGAGGTCCGGCACATGATCATGTTCGCCCGGCTGGCGGAGAAGATCGGCATCGACTGGTACCCGGTGTCGGCCAAGACGCAGCGCAACGGCCTGATGCTGAAGACCTTCGCGCCGGTGCCCGCCCTGTGGGCGATGATCCTGCTCACCGAGGAGTTCTTCGACCGCTTCCAGCGCGAGCAGTCCACCGACGAGACGCTGCAGCCGGTGGTCCGCGCGGTGGCCCGGATCCACGTGGTGGAGGAGGCACGGCACATCAGCTTCGCCCGCACCGAGCTGGAGCGCTTCGTGCCGACGCTGTCCAAGCGCCGGCTGGAGATGCTGCGCGGCTTCCTCGCCAACGTGGTCAAGACGATCCGGCACGACCGCTACAACCCGCTGATGTACGAGCGGGCCGGGCTCGACCCGAAGGCGTGCATCGAGGCGGGCCGCAACAACCCGATCGCCAAGGCCAACGGCGCGTACGGCGCCGAGCGGCTGGCCCCGTACTACAAGTCGATCGGCCTGATCGGCGGCAAGTCGGAGAAGGTCTGGCGCGAAGCGGGCTGGCTGTCCGAGCGAGAGGCCTGAGGGGAGTCATCATGGAGGACGACGGCTACGAAGGCCCGGCGGTACTCATCGTCGGGGACGAGCGGTTCGCGCTGCGGGCCCATCTCGTGGGGCAGTTCCAGCCCATCGACGGGCGGTACCGCTGGTACGGCCGGCTCGACGCCGACGAGGCGCTGACCCGGCTGGTCGGCGCCGGCCCGGCGGCCGTCGTCCTCCGCACGGAGGAGGGCCACGCCGAGGGGCAGCTCGGCGAGCCCGACTTGTGGAACCGGTACCGGATCGAGGGCGTCAGCCTGCCGCCCTTCCACGTCCCGTTCGGGCTCGAGGACGCCGGCGCCCAGTAGCCGGGGCCCTGAGGTCGGGCCCCGGCAGAGCAGCACCACCGCAACGACCAGCACCGCAACGACCAGCACCGCAACGACCACCACCGAGCGCGCAGGACCGGCGCGCCAGACGAACGAGGACGAGCCATCCATGTGCTTTGACGAAGACGCGGTGCCCCCCGTACCGACCGTCCCGGACGCCGAGACCGAGTCCCGGTATCTGGAACTGACCGCCTCGGACGGCAACGTCTTCGGCGCGTTCTCGGCCGCGCCGGCCGGCGGCGCCGACACCGCCGTGGTGATCCTGCCCGACGTGCGCGGCCTGTACGGGTTCTACACCGAACTGGCGACCCGGTTCGCCGAGCACGGCGTCGCGGCCCTGGTCTACGACTACTACGGCCGGTCCGCCGGCACCGGCCGCCGGGCCAAGGACTTCCCGCACAGCGCGCACATGGCCACGCTCACCCCGCGCAACATCTACACCGACCTCGGCGCCGCCATCGCGCACGTCCGCTCGCCCGAGGGCGGCGGCGCCAAGGCGGTGCTCACGCTCGGCTTCTGCATCGGCGGCCGGATCGCGGTGATCGCCGGGACGATGGACTTCGACCTGGCGGGGGTCGTCGGCTTCTACTGCTGGCCGGCCACCGGGCCTGACGGCGCACCCGGCCCGACCGGCCGCGCGGCCACCCTGAAGTCGCCGGTGCTCGCCCTGATGGCCGGCGCCGACCCGGGCATCCCGCTCAGCGACGTAGAGGACTTCGAGCAGGCGCTGACGGCCGCCGGGGTCGAGCACGACGTGGTGACGTACCCGGGCACGCCGCACAGCTTCTTCGACGCGGCCCGCTCGGAGTACGCCGACGAGTCGGCCGACGCCTGGCAGCGGGTGCTCGGCTTCGCCCGGCAGGTGGGCGTGCCCGCCCCGCACTGAGCGCGCCCCGCCGTGTGCTTGCCGGCACCATTACGTACCATCGGAATGGAAATGCCTGTACGATGTACGGATGCGCCCGACCGGGGAAGTGGCTGTGATGCAGACGACTCGCGCCCGTACCCGTCCGACCCAGCGCGAGCGGTCGGACGGCACCATCGAGGCCCTGCTGTCGGCGGGCCGCGAGCTCTTCGCGGCGCACGGCTACAACGCGACCTCGCTGGACGCCGTGTGCGGGCTCGCACACGTCACCAAGGGCGCGCTGTACCACCACTTCGCCGGCAAGCAGGACCTCTTCCGTGCCGTGTACGAGATCGAGCAGTCCCGGCTGGCCCGGGTCGTCGCCCGCGCCTACCTCGACGCGGAGCCTGACTCGTGGGAGGCGGTCTACGTCGGGGCGCGGGCCTTCCTCGCCGAGGTGCTCGCCTCCGACGTGCAGCGGATCAGCCTGCTCGACGCCCCGAGCGCCCTGGGCATGGACGCGATGCGCGAGATCAGCACCGACTGCCTGCTGATGATGCAGGAGGGCATCCGGCGTGCCGTTGCCACGGGCGACATCGTCTCCCGATCCGTCCCGGCCCTCAGCCACCTGCTGTACGGCGCCCTGTGCGAGTCGGCGATGGCCGCGGCCAGGGCCGACGACCAGAAGGCGGCGCTCGACGAGGCTCTGGTGGAGCTGCGGGCGCTGTTCGACGCCCTCGCGGCGGTGGCCGTGAGGGTGTGACCGGCGGCGTCTCGGTGGGCGCGGGCGGGATGACGTCTCGCGCGGGCGGCGCGGGCGGTGCGGTGGTTCGCGAGCGGGTGCCGGGCGCGGCGGTCAGGACGCCGTGGACGGCCGCTCGCCCGGGGCGTCCGGCGGACGCTCACCCGGACCGCGCCGCCGCTGCGTGAGCGGACAGCTCTCCCCGCCGTCGGGTCTGGTGCCCGGTCTGGTCCGCCCGTCGTACGTCCGCCCGTCGTACGTCCGGTCGCGGTGGGACTGCGCCTGGGCCTCGCGGACCGTACTCCTGCGCTCGGCCTCCAGGGCCATCGTCATACTCAGGTCGGACAGGCTCAAGTGCGGTCGGCCCAGCGCGTGTTCGGCCACCCCGATGAGCGCCTGCGGGGTACGGCCGGACAGCTGGATCAGCCGGGCCACCGCCTCCTCCTCGGCCTCCACCCGGGCCTCGCCCAGGATCCCGGCCAGCATCCGTTCGGCCTGCCGGTTGCTCAGCTCGCGCAGCCGCACGAAGCGGATCGGCACCGAGGTCTCCAGCGCGGCCAGCGAGGCGGCCGAGCGCGCGGTGACCACCACCGTCGTGGCGTCCGAGACCTCGCGGAGCAGCCCGGCGGCGGCCTCGTGCTCGGCCAGGTCGTCGAGCACGATCAGCAGCCGCCGCCCGGTGACCGTCTCGCGGTACAGGCGGGCCAGATCCTCGGCGCCGCCGCCGTCCGGTGCCTGGACGCCGAGCCCGCGCAGGATGAACCGGATCAGCTCGTCCGGCTCGTGGATGCCCCGGTCGTCGTCGCTGCCGTGCAGGTCGGCGAAGATCTGGCCGTCGGGGAAGCGCGGCGCCACCCGGTGCGCCCAGTGGATCGCCAGCGCCGTCTTGCCGACGCCCGGCGGCCCCTCGATCACCCGGATGCTCGGCTCGACCGCCGCCGCCGCGATGGAGCCGTCCAGCATCGCGAGCTCCTGCTCGCGGCCCACCAGCCGGGTGGCGCGCGGCAGTTGGAGCGGGACCCGGGGCGCGGCGCGTACCCCGGCCGCGGCCGGGGCGTCGGCGGGGCCGGGCGGCGCCGGCGCCTCCGCCGTGGGGCCCGCGTGCATGATCTCGGTGTGCAGCTCCTGCGTCTCGCCCGCCGGGTCCACCCCGAGGTGGTCGGCCAGCCTCCTGCGCAGCACGGTGTAGGCGCCGAGCGCCTCGTCCCGGCGGCCCGCGCGGTGCAGCGCGGTCATCAGGTTCCGGAGCACGATTTCGTTGTCGGGATGCCGCTGCGCGACATAGCGCAGCTCGTCGAGTATGCGCTCGTGGTTGCCGAGGTCCAGCTCGCGTTCATGGCACTCCACGAGCACCGAGAGGTGTTCCATCTCCAGGAGTTGGCGGACCTTCGCGGCCCAGCTGCCGGTCACACCGCCGAGTGCGGTGTCCCGCCAGATGTCCAGGCCCTCGCGTAAGAGCCGGACGCAGGCGTGCGCGTCCTCCTCCTGCGACCGGGCCGCCGCCACCAGGGCCCGGAACCGGCACAGGTCCACCGCGGCCTCGTCCACCTCCAGCACGTAGCCGCCGTGCCGGCGCTGCAAGGTGGCCTCGGCCGGCGAACCGGCCGCCTCTAACGCGGTGCGCAGGCGCGATATGTACGAATGCACCACATTGCGGGCCGACAATGGCGGTTCGCTGCCCCACGTCCAGTCGATGAGCTCACTGGTCGTCACCACTTCATTCGCGGTTACCGCGAGCATCGCGAAGATTCCACGTTGTCTGGTGTGGCCTAGTTCCACTGCCTTCCCCGCGGCAGTTCGACATTCCAGCTCCCCTAGCAGGCGAACGAAGGCCACTTGGTCTTCCTTTCGGTGGCGGTGACTTCCGGCGTCCTCACACTAGGGGCGCCACCCGCCGAAGGGCGCGTGACAACAGGTGAGAGATCGGCCACGCACCGTCCTGTGACATGCCGGCGACATACCGACCGGGATGGAGGAATTCTTGACTCCTGGAATCGCCCTGGTCACACGGCTCAAGCTTTACCTCACCGCTCCCGTCGATGCTCGTTTCCAACAGGCTCCGGACGAGACATGACCGATGGTGATGGGGGCAGTGGCATATGCCGGCGATAGCGGAGGCACGACGAGACGAACGGCGCGACCAGCGGGAAGAACATCCGGAAGAACAGCGGGCAGAAGGCCGTGAAGACGGCCGGAAGGAGCACCACTGGACGGCGGTGCTCGCCGAGCGCGACCGGCTGCTGCGGCTGGTGGCGGGCCGGTTGGGCCGGTCGGCCGACGTGGAGGACTGCGTCCAGGAGGCACTGATCCGCGCCGCGACGTACGCCCCGCTGGACGAGGCCAGGGTCGGCGCGCTGCTGACCACCATCACGCTGCGGCTGTGCGTGGACCAGCAGCGCCGGACCTCGCGCGACCAGCGGCTCGCGGTGCGGGTGCGGTACGTGGCCGGCGCCGAGCGCGGGCCCGACGTGGAGAGCCAGACCTGCGAACGGGCGGCCGGCAGCTGGCTGCTTGAGCAGATCTCCCTTCTCGGGGTGCGCGAGCAGCAGGTGATGCGGGCGCGCGCCGACGGCATGTCCGTCGCCGAGGCCGCGCAGGCACTGAACATCACGCACAAATCGGCGGAGAGTGCCTTCACCCGCGCCCGCAGCCGGCTGCGCACGCTCTACCAGGAGGAGATGGCGCGCTGATCGCCGCCGCTCCATGATGTATTCAATTTCAATTACCCCGTACGTCACTCAATTCCCATGCGTGACAGTGCGTACGGCCAATTCCCGTTAACGATTAATCTACTTAGCGGAAATCGCGAAGCGCCGGGGCGCCGGGTACCCGAATTGTCGAACTCACCCCTCGGGGCCGAGTTCGGCGTTCGCCATGGCCGTCACATGGGCGAGCGCGCGGGCGGCCGTCTCGCGCTCAGCGGCCGGCAGGCCGCCGTACAGCCGCTCAGCGACCGCGTTCACGGCGTCGGTGAATCCCCCGTGCAGGCCGGCGCCCTTACCGGTGAGGGACGCGGTGGCGGGGTCGAGCAGGCCGGCCTCGGTGAGGCCGTCGAGCAGGGCGTGCGCCCGCGCCGGGTCGATCTTGAGCGTCGAGGTCAGCCGGCCGGCGTTGGCGGCGCGGTCGAGCCCCTCGGCGGCGGCCCTGAGGGCCGCGGACTGGTGGAAGGTCAGGCCCGAGTCGGCGAGCAGCCGGTCCCGGACGGCGGCGATCGCGTGGTAAGTGATGCCGATCAACTGGCCGTTGAGCAGCGGGGCGGGGGTGGTGGCGGTGTCGGCGGTCATGGCGTACGCCTCCTGGGTGGCGGGGTGGTCCCGGCGGGCCGGGAGTCAAGCGGAGAGTTCTCCGGTTGGCCTGCCGCAACTGTAAGCGGAGAGCTCTCCGATTATCAAGAGGTAACCGGAGAACTCTCCGCTACGCTGATCCGTATGACCGCCCGCCCGGAACCCGCCGAACAACCGGACCCCGCCGACCCCGCCGACCCCGCCGACCCCACGGAGCAGCCCGCGCAGCGCACGCAGCGCACCGAACGCGCCGACGCCGCCCGCAACCGCGTCCGCATTCTCGACGCGGCCCGCCGCCGGCTCGCCGCCGCCGGCTTCGACGGCTTCTCGCTCGACACGGTGGCCAAGGAGGCCGGGGTCGGGGTCGGCACGGTCTACCGGCGCTTTCCCAACCGGGCCGAGCTCGTCTACGCGCTGATCGAGGACAACGAGTCCCGCTTCCAGGAGGCGTTCGCCCGGCGCTGTGCCGACGGGGCGCCGCCGGCCCGCGAGCGGCTGCGCGCATTCCTGCACGGCATGGCCGAACTCATGGACGACAACCGGGAGTTGCTGCTGCTCGCGGAGGCGAGCGCGCCGGGCGGGCGCTATCACAGCGCCCCGTTCCGCCGGCACCACGAGCAAGTCGCCGCGCTGGTCGCGGAGTCGGCGCCGGGCGCGGACGCGGACTACCTGGCCGATGTGGTCCTGATGGCCTTCACGCCCGGCCTGTTCGCGTTCCAGCGCGCCGGGCGCGGCTGGGACATGGACCGGATCAAGGCCGGCCTGGACTCGCTGGTCGCCGTCATCGATCCCGCGGAGTAGGACGGAGTTCGAGGCCGGCCAGCAGCCGGTCGAGCGCCTGTCCGGTCTCCTCGCGGGCCGTCGCCTGGTCCTCGGAGCGCGCGATGTACAGGCTCGCCTCGGAGATCAGCGCGGCCAGCATCCGGGTGAGCGGCTGGACGGCCAGCTCGTCGATGCTGCCCTCCCGCATCGCCACCGTCAGCACCTCGGCCAGCAGCACGTATCCGTGCTGGTCGACGAGTGAGTCCCAGACGCTGTGGCCGAGTACCGCGGGGCCCTCGATGAGCACGATCCGCTGGAAGTCGGTGTCGGAGCAGGCGTCCAGGAAGGACTGGAAGCCCAGCCGCAGCATCGTCCACGCGTCCTGCTCCGGGTGCGCCACGGCGCGCGCGGTCTCGGTCTCGATCAGGTGCTCCGCCATGTCGCGGGCGGAGCGCTCCATCACCGCGCGGAACAGGTCGGCCTTGTCGCTGAAGTGGTGGTAGAGCGCGCCGCGGGTCAGCCGGGCGGCGGCGACGATGTCCTCGGTGCCGGTGGCGGCGTAGCCGCGCTCGGCGAACAGCGTGCGTCCGGCGGCGACCAGCGCCTCCCGCGTGTCGGCCTTGTGCTCGGCTTTTCTGCGCCCCCGGCCGGGCTCGGCTCGCTCCATCTCCATACGCTCATCATCTCGCATACAGTGTGTATGTTGGATACAGGGTGTACGCCAGAGGCGTCGGTCTCTGGCCCGGAAGCAGCACGCCAGAAGCAGGCAAGCCAGAAGACGGAGCAGTGGACCATGGCACTTCCGCTCAACCTCACCATCAAGGTCGGCGGCTACCTGCTGAAGCAGAAGCTGCGCAGGCGGGACAAGTTCCCGCTCATCGTGGAGATCGAGCCGCTGTTCGCCTGCAACCTGGCTTGCAACGGATGCGGCAAGATCCAGCATCCGGCCAGCGTGCTCAAGCAGCGGATGCCGGTCGAGCAGGTGATCGCCGCGGTCGAGGAGTGCGGCGCCCCGATGGTCTCGCTGGCCGGCGGCGAGCCGCTGATGCACCCGAAGATCGACGAGATGACCGGCGAACTGCTCAAGCGCGGCAAGTTCGTGGTGCTGTGCACCAACGCGGTGCTGCTCCCCAAGCACCTGCACAAGTTCAAGCCGCACCGGAACTTCGCGTGGATGGTGCACATCGACGGGCTGCGCGAGCGGCACGACGAGTCGGTCAGCAAGGTGGGCGTCTTCGACCAGGCGGTGGAGGCGATCCGGCAGGCCAAGGCGGCCGGCTTCGCCGTCTACACCAACTCCACCTTCTTCAACAACGACAGCCCGCAGGACGTCATCGACGTCCTGGACTACCTCAACGACGACCTCAAGGTGGACATGCTCCAGCTGTCGCCGGGCTACGCGTACGAGAAGGCGCCCGACCAGGAGCACTTCCTCGGCGTCGAGCAGACCAGGCAGCTGTTCCGCAAGGCGTTCGCCGAGGGCCGCCGCAAGAAGTGGCGGTTCAACCACTCCGAGCTCTACCTCGACTTCCTCGAGGGCAAGGCCGACTTCGAGTGCACCCCGTGGGGCATCCCGTCGTACTCCCTCAAGGGCTGGCAGCGCCCCTGCTACCTGATGGCCGACGGCTACGCGACCTCGTACCAGGAGCTGCTGGACACCACCGACTGGGAGAAGTACGGCCGGGGCAAGGACCCGCGCTGCGAGAACTGCATGGCCCACTGCGGCTACGAGCCGACCGCCGTGCTGGCGACGATCGGCTCCCTCAAGCAGTCGCTGCGCGCGGTCTCGCCGCGCTGATCACGCGGCGCCGCCGCCGGACGGGGGCCGCCGGACGGGGGAGGCGAACGGGGGAGGCGGAACGGTTCAGCGGCGGTCGTCGCCCTCGGCGCGGGCGGCGTGCTTCTGCTTGATCCGGACCGCCTCCTTGCGGACCTCGGCCTGGGTTGCGTGTTCCCGCTCCAGCCACTCCGGGCCCTCCTGCTTGAGGGCCTCGATCTGCTCGGTGGTGAGCGGGTCCATGACGCCGCCGCGGGCCAGGCCCGCGATGGACACGCCGAGCTTGGCGGCGACCACCGGACGCGGGTGCGGGCCGTTGAGCCGCAGGTCGAGCAGCCACTGCGGCGGGTCGGTCTGGAGGGCGTTCAGCTCGGTGCGGGTGACGACACCCTCCTGGAACTGCGCGGGGGTGGCCTGGAGGTACACACCCAGCTTCTTCGCCGCGGTCGCGGGCTTCATCGTCTGGGTGGTCTTCTGCGTCGTCATACGGTCAAGGGTAACGAGCCCGCGTGCCGCCCCTGACCATGGCCGCAGGCCGTCGCGGCTAGCCTTGCGGGGTGACCGGCTCGCACGTACCTCCCTCGTTCCGGCTCGGCTTCGTCCCCGGCGTGACACCCACCAAGTGGGTACGGGTGTGGAACGAGCGGCTGCCCGACGTCCCCCTCACCCTCGTCCCGATGGCCGCCGCGCAGGCGGCGGGGCTGCTGCGGGGGCGAGAGGCCGACGCGGGCTTCGTACGCCTGCCGGTGGACAGGGCCGACCTCAGCGCGATCCCGCTGTACACCGAGACGACGGTGGTGGTCGTCCCGAAGGACCACCTGGTGTCGGCGGCGGACGAGGTGACGCTCGCCGACCTCGCCGACGACGTCGTCCTGCACCCGCTGGACGACACCCTCCCCTGGGAGCGCCCCCCGGGGCGCCCGGCCCTCGACCGCCCGGCGAGCACGGCCGACGCCGTCGAGCTGGTGGCGGCGGGCATCGGCCTGCTGGTCGTCCCGCAGTCCCTCGCCCGGCTGCACCACCGCAGGGACCTCACCTACCGCCCGGTCGCGGACGCCCCCCAGTCCCAGGTGGCCCTGTCCTGGCGCGAGGACGCGACGACGGACCTGGTGGAGGACTTCATCGGCATCGTCCGCGGCCGGACGGTGAACAGCACCCGCGGCCGTACGCCCGGCCCCGAGCCGACCCCGAAGTCGAAGCCGGCCAAGCGCACGGCCAAGACGACCGGCGGCAAACCGCCCGCCAAGTCGGCGAAGACGTCGAGGGGCGCCCGATCCGCCACCCCCAAGACACCCAAACGCCCCAACAGACCCCGCCGCCGCTCCTAACCGCCCCCGCCGCCCTCGCCCGCGGCCGGCCCGCCCCGCGGGATCAGCAGCGCCGTGGCCGCCGACCCGCCCACCGCGAGCGCGGCCAGGTTCATGGTGGCGCCGATCCCGATCCGCTGCCCGAGCGCCGCCCCGGCGAGCATGCCGACCAGCGTGGCCGCCGCCTGCACCACGCCGTAGGCCGAACCGGCCCGGCCGGTGTCCGGTTGGGGAGGTAATGTCGCCTTCGTCTTCGCTCCGGGGCGGCTCACCGGGGGCGCGGCATCGGACGGAACGACGAAGGGGCTCGACGTGCGACGGTATCCGCTCATCGCAGATCACGGGATCGTGGGCGACCTCCAGACGGCCGCGCTCGTCTCGTCGGACGGGGTGATCGACTGGTTCTGCGCGCCGCGGTTCGACTCGCCGAGCATCTTCGCCGCGCTGCTCGACCGCGACAAGGGCGGCCACTTCACCATCACCGCGGACGCGGACGCCGCCGAGCGCGACGGCGACGGCAGCGACGGCGCCGGGGTCACCGTGCGGCAGCTCTACCTGCCCGACTCGGCCATCCTCATCACCCGGTTCCTCACCCTGGACGGCATCGGCGAGGTCATCGACTTCATGCCGCTCGACGAGCCGGAGCGCGCGAGCGACCGGCATCGGATCGTCCGGGCCGTGCGGTCGGTGCGCGGGCAGGTGCGGTTCCGGATGGAGTGCCGGCCGCGGTTCGACTACGGGCGGGCCGAGCACCGGACGAGCACGCCGCCCGGGGCCGGCGGCATGATCGGGTTCCAGGCGCCCGGTGCCAGCGCCTACCTCCAGGCCGTCGGCTCGCCCGAGCTGCGCGCCGAGGACGGCGACGCCGTCTCCGCGTTCACCCTCGGGCAGGGGGAGTTGGCCGCGTTCGTGCTCACCACCGGCGCCGCCGGCGCGCAGCCGCCCGAGCCGGAGACGGAGCCCGCGATCCGGGGCGCGTTCGACGCCAGCCGGGCGTTCTGGCACGAGTGGATCGGCCGCTGTACGTACAAGGGACGGTGGCAGCAGGCTGTCAACCGCTCGGCGATCACCCTCAAGCTGCTCACCTACGCGCCGACCGGCGCCCTGGTCGCCGCCGCCACCGCCGGGCTGCCCGAGCAGGTCGGCGGCGAGCGCAACTGGGACTACCGCTTCACCTGGATCAGGGACGCCTCGCTGTCGGTGGGCGCGCTGATCGCGCTCGGCTACACCGAGGAGGCGGACGCGTTCCGGCGCTGGCTCGGCGCGCGGCTGCGGGCCGGCGGCACCGCGTCCGGCGAGAAGCTGCAGATCATGTACCGGGTGGACGGCGACCCGCAGGTGTCGGAGGAGGAGCTGCGGCACTTCGAGGGCTACCGCGGCTCGTTCCCGGTCCGGATCGGCAACGGCGCCGCCGACCAGCTCCAGCTGGACATCTACGGCGAGGCCGTCTACGCCCTCACCCTCGCGGAGGACATCGCGTACCTGGCCGGCTACGACGGCTGGCTGGAACTGGCCGGCCTGCTCGACTGGCTGGCCGGCCACTGGGACCGCCCCGACGAGGGCATCTGGGAGACCCGCGGCGGGCGGCAGGACTTCACCTACAGCCGGCTGATGTGCTGGGCCGCGTTCGACCGGGGCATCCGGCTGGCGAACCGGCTGGCCAGGCCCGCCGACGTGGCCGGCTGGACGCAGGCCCGGGACGCCATCCTGCGGCAGGTGATGGAGAAGGGCTGGAATCCGGACCGCAAGGCGTTCGTCCAGCACTACGGCAGCGAGGTGCTGGACGCCTCGCTGCTGCTGATGCCCAAGACCGGCTTCGTGTCGCCGCGCGAGGACCGGTGGCTGGCCACCCTGGACGCGATGGACGAGGAACTGGTCTCCGACAGCCTGGTGTACCGCTACAACCCGGCCGCCTCACCGGACGGGCTGCGCGGCAGCGAGGGCACCTTCTCGCTGTGCAGCTTCCTGTACGTCGACGCCCTGGCCCGCGCCGGCCGGTACGAGCAGGCGCACTACGCCTTCGACAAGATGCTCACCTACGCCAACCACGTCGGCCTCTTCGCCGAGGAGATCGGCCCCACCGGCGAGCAACTGGGCAACTTCCCGCAGGCGTTCACCCACCTGGCACTGGTCAACGCGGCCATCGCGCTGGACGCGGAGCTCGACCGGGGGTGACCCCGGCGCACCGCGGCACGTCGTAGCAGCGGCTTACGGCCGGGGCGCCGGCCCCGCCAGCGACGGCCGCACCTCGAACTCCATCGGCACCAGATGCGGCCGGTCCGAGGCCGGCGTGGTGGCCAGTACGAGTTCGACGGCCTTGCGGCCCATCTCGTAGTGCGGCAGCGCCGCGCTCGCCAGCGCCGGCCGCATCCAGGCGGCGAGCGGCGAGTCGTCGAACGACACCACCGAGACGTCGTCGGGGATGACCAGTCCCGCCTGGTGCAGCGCCTGGTAGGCGCCCAGCGCCAGCCGGTCGTTGCAGCAGATCAGCGCGGTCGGCCGGGGCGAGCGGGAGAGCAGCGAGGACACCGCCTGGTAGCCGTGCTCGGGTTCCCAGCCGCACTGGAACACGCTGGCGGGGCGCAGCGAGCAGTCACCGAACGCGTCCATGATCCCGCGCATCCGCGAGTGGCCGGCGATGGCCCCGTCCGGGGTGCGGTCGGTGTACTCGTGGCCGCCTATGACGTGCACGTTCGCCCGGTGCCCCGCGTCCAGCACCGCCTGCGCGACCGCGCGGCCGGCCGCCCGCTCGTCGGGCACCACGAAGGGCGCGTCGAAGCCGGCCGCGTTGCAGTTGAGCAGCACCACCCGGCGGCCGGCCAGGCTGGCGGCCGGTTTCACCTGGCGGTGCGACATCGTCGCGTAGACCACGCCGTCCACCTGCCGGTCGAGCATGCCGTCCACCACCCGGGCCTCGACCTCCGGGTCGCCGCCGGTCTCGGCGATGAACAGCAGGTGCTCGCGGGCGGTGGCCGCCTCCAGGCTGCCGCGGATCATCTCACCGGCGAACTGGGTCGTGGCAACGCTGTCAGAGAGGAAGCCGACGGTGTGCGTCACCGAGGTGCGCAGGCCCCGCGCGGTCAGGTTCGGCCGGTAGGACAGCTCGCGGGCCGCGACCAGCACCCGGCTCTGGGCCTCCTTGGAGATCCGCATGTCGTTGCGCCCTGACAGGACGAAGGAGGCGGTGGTCCTCGACACCCCGGCCTGCTGGGCGACGTCGGCCAGCGTCACGCGTCGCGGCATCACGGATGACTCCTACCGGCCGAGGCAAATCGATTTACCACCTGAAGCTAGAAGCGGGGCAGGAAGCTGTCAAGACTCCCGTCGAACGCCGAGTTCCGGTCATCGCGGACCCCGAAAGCCCCCGGAAGGTAGATCGTGCACGAGGGTTGACACCCCGGAAAGCTGGCGAGCATTGTCTTCGCTAACTCGATTCAGCACCACGGGCCAAACGGGAGATCAAGTGAAAACTCGAAGAGAGCGGCTTCTGGCGTCCGTCGGCCTGCTGGCCGTCGGTACGTTGATCGCGGCCTGTGGGGGCTCCGGCGGGGGGAGCTCGGACAAGAAGAGCGATGCGAGCCGCGGCCCGATCACCTACGTCCAGGGCAAGGACAACACCGGTGACGTCAAGAACATCGTCGCCAAGTGGAACAAGTTGCACCCGGACCAGAAGGTCACGCTCAAGGAGCAGACCGACAACGCCGACCAGCAGCACGAGGACCTGGTCCAGCACTTCAAGGCCAAGGACTCCGGCTACGACGTGGTGAGCGTGGACGTCGTCTGGACCCCGGAGTTCGCCGCGCAGGGCTGGCTGCAGGAGCTGTCGGGCGACTTCAAGCTGGACACCAGCGCGCTGCTGAAGGTCGCCGTGGACGCGGCCACGTACCAGGGCAAGCTGTACGCGGCGCCCGGCACGTCCGACGGCGGCATGCTCTACTACCGCTCCGACCTGATCTCCAAGCCGCCCACCACCTGGGCCGAGCTGACCGCGGACTGCAAGGTCGCCAAGCAGCACAACATGGGCTGCTACGCGGGCCAGTTCGCCAAGTACGAGGGCCTGACGGTCAACGCCTCCGAGGCGATCAACGCGGCCGGCGGCGAGATCGTCAAGTCCGACGGCAAGACCGCCAACGTGGACACCCCCGAGGCCAACAAGGGCCTGTCCTTCCTCGCGGACGCCTACAAGAACGGCGACATCCCCAAGGAAGCCATCACCTACCAGGAGGAGCAGGGCCGGCAGGCGTTCGAGGACGGCAAGCTGCTGTTCCTGCGCAACTGGTCCTACGTCTACAACCTGGCGGCCACCGACGGCAGTTCGAAGGTCAAGGGCAAGTTCGCCGTCGCCCCCGAGCCCGGCCCGACCGGTATCGGCGCGAGCACGCTCGGCGGCCACAGCATCGGCATGAGCAAGTTCTCCAAGCACAAGGCCACCGCGCTGGACTTCATGAAGTTCTACGAGAGCGCCGACATCCAGAACGAGCTGCTGCTCCAGGAGTCCAACGCGCCGGTGCTCAAGAGCCTCTACACCGACCCGACGCTGCTGGCCAACCCCAAGCTCGGCTACCTCAAGGTGCTCGGCCAGAGCCTGGCGAGCGCCAAGAGCCGTCCGGTCACGCCGTTCTACCCCGGTGTCACCTCGGCCATCTCGGAGAACGCCTACGCGGCCATCAAGGGCAGCAAGCCCGTGGCGCAGGCGCTGAAGGACATGCAGGCGGCGATCAACTCCGCGACCAGCGGCGGCTGATCACTGAAGCGGGCGTAGGGACCCCGGCCGGCGCGCGGGCACGCGCACGCGCCGCCGGCCGGGGCACCCGCGGGGGAGCTTGACCAGCACCGAGCAGCAACGCCGAGCGGCGACGCCGACCAGCAGACACGAGTAGGGGCCAGACAGCCATGACCGCGACCACCGAATCACCGCCACCCGCCTCCCCGCCGGGCGCCGAGCCCGGCTCCGGCCGCCGCGGCCTGCTGCGCCGCCGCAAGCCCGCCGGCGACAGCCAGACCCGGCTGGCCATCGGCCTGGTCGCGCCCACCATCGTGGTGCTGGCCGTGGTGATCGGCTACCCGGTGGTCGCCGCGATCGTCACCTCGTTCAAGAAGGACCAGTCGCTGCAAGGCGGCTTCTTCAACAAGGGCGGCGGCTTCGCCGGCTTCTCCAACTACAGCCACTGGCTGCTCCAGCACTGCGGCTCGGCCAAGTGCGCGCCGGGCACGCTGGGCAGCGAGTTCTGGGACGCGATCACGGTCACCGTGCTGTTCACGGTGATCACGGTGGTGATCGAGGTGGTGCTCGGCATGATGATGGCCCTGGTGATGAACCAGGTCTTCAAGGGCCGGGCGCTGCTGCGGGCCGCGGTGCTGGTGCCGTGGGCGATCCCGACCGCGGTCACCGCGAAGCTCTGGTACTTCATGTTCGCCTACGACGGCGTCGTCAACCATGTGTTCGGCACCCACGTGCTGTGGACCGACGGCCAGTGGGCCTCCCGGTTCGCGGTGATCACCGGTGACGTGTGGAAGACGACTCCCTTCGTGGCGCTGCTCGTGCTGGCCGGCCTCCAGGTCATCCCGGACGAACTGCACGAGGCCGCCCGGGTGGACGGGGCCGGCGCCTGGCAGCGGTTCTGGCGGATCACGCTGCCGCTGGTGCGGCCCGCGCTGCTGGTGGCGGTGCTGTTCCGGGTGCTCGACGTGCTGCGGATCTACGACCTGCCGGCCATCCTCACGCACGGCGGCGGCGGCACCGGCCACGCCACCACCACCGTGTCGATCCTGGTCGTCCAGCAGCTCCAGCAGGGCTACGGCGGCGCGTCGGCGCTGTCCACCCTCACGTTCCTGTTCATCTTCGCCATCGCCTTCGGCCTGGTGAAGCTCTTCAACGCGGACCTCATCCGCTCGACACAGCGGTCGGTGAAGTGACATGGCGACCACCACAGCCACCAGCACGGGCAGTTCGGACGCCCCGGTCGTCAACTCCCGCCCGCCCGGCCGGATCGGGCGCAGGGTCGGCCTCTACATCGGCGTGGCCGTCATCGCCCTGTGGTGCCTGGCGCCGTTCTACTGGATGGTCGTCACCGCCTTCCGGGACGTCGGCTACACCTTCGACACCACCCCGTGGCCGACGCACGTCACGCTGGACAACTTCCGTACCGCGTTCGACACCGGCCGCGGCAACCACTTCGGGCGGGCGCTGTTCAACAGCCTGTTCATCGGGGTGGCGACCACCGCGATCGCCATGGTGGTCGGCACCTTCGCCGCCTACGCGCTGGCCCGGCTGCACTTCCGCGGCAAGTTCCTGGTGCTCGGCACGGTGCTGGCCGCCGCGATGTTCCCCGGTGTGGCGCTGGTGACCCCGCTGTTCCAGCTGTTCACCAACATCCACTGGCTGGGCACCTACCAGGCGCTGATCCTGCCGGACATCTCCTTCGCGCTGCCGCTCACCGTGTGGATCCTGACCAGCTTCTTCGCGGAGATGCCGTGGGAGCTTGAGCAGGCCGCGCGGATCGACGGCTGCACGCAGGGCCAGGCGTTCCGGCTGATCATCCTGCCGCTGGCCGCGCCGGGTCTGTTCACCACCGCGATCCTGGTGTTCATCTCGTCGTGGAACGAGTACCTGCTGTCCAGCCTGATGTCGAACGGCAAGTCCGCGGTGCAGCCGGTGACCGTGGCGATCGCCAACTTCACCGGCGCGCAGCCGCACCAGGAGCCGTACACCGCCGTGATGGCGGCCGGCGCGGTGGTCACCGTGCCGCTGGTCATCCTGGTGCTGCTCTTCCAGCGCCGGATCGTCACCGGCCTGACCGCGGGCGCCGTCAAGTAGCCCAGCCCGCACCACCGTTACGACAGGAAGCAGCTCCACCGTGCCTCAGGACTCCACGCCCGCCACGACCACCGAGACGTCCGCCGCGTCCGCCGATTCCGGCGCGGCGGCACCCGGCGCCCGGCCCTGGTGGCGGGACGCCGTGATCTACCAGGTCTACCTGCGGTCGTTCGCCGACTCCGACGGCGACGGCATAGGCGACCTCGCCGGCCTGCGGTCCCGGCTGGACTACCTGGCCGGCCTCGGGGTGGACGGCCTGTGGCTCAACCCCTGCTACCCGTCACCCCAGGCCGACCACGGGTACGACGTGGCCGACTACACCGACGTCGAGCCGGCCTACGGCGACCTCGCCACGCTGGACGACCTGGTCGCCGACGCGCACGGCCGCGGCCTGCGGGTGCTGATGGACCTGGTGCCCAACCACTGCTCCAGCGCGCACCCGTGGTTCCGGGAGGCGCTGGCGGCGGCGCCCGGATCGGCGGAGCGGGCCCGGTTCATCTTCCGCCCCGGCCGCGGTGAGAACGGCGAACTGCCGCCGAACAACTGGCCGTCGGTCTTCGGCGGCCCGGCCTGGACCCGGGTCCCTGACCCGGACGGCACGCCGGGGGAGTGGTACCTGCACCTGTTCGACGCCGGCCAGCCGGACTTCGACTGGCGCAACGAGCAGGTGCAGCAGATGTTCGACGACGTGCTGCGGTTCTGGTTCGACCGCGGGGTCGACGGCTTCCGCATCGACGTCGCCCACGGCCTGTACAAGCACGCCGACCTGCCGGACTGGGACACCGCCCACTACAACCCGTACGCCTGGAACCAGCCGGACGTGCACGAGGTCTACCGGCGCTGGCGGCGGATCGCCGCCTCCTACGCCCCGGACCGGGAGTTGACGTTCGTCGGCGAGATCTGGGTGCCGACGGTCACCGACCTGGCCCGGTACCTGCGCCCCGACGAGCTGCAACAGGCCTTCTTCTTCGACCTGTTGATGCAGCCCTGGGACGCGGCGGGCTTCCGCGACTCCATCGACCGGGCGTTCACCGAGATCGGCGCCACCGGCGCGGCGATCACCTGGACGCTGGCGAACCACGACGTGCACCGGGCCGCGACCCGCTACGGCATCGTCCGGCCCGAGACCCCGCACGAGTCGGTGGACCTCCAGACCCGGTTGACCCGCCCGCGCGGCGAGGTCGACACCGACCTCGGGGAGCGCAGGGCGCGCGCCGCCGGGCTGCTGCTGCTCGCGCTGCCCGGCACGCAATACCTGTACCAGGGCGAGGAGTTGGGGCTGCCCGAGGTGCTCGACCTGCCCGACGAGGCCCGGCAGGACCCGACCTGGTTCCGCTCCGAGCACCACGACCCGGGCCGGGACGGCTCCCGGGTGCCGCTGCCGTGGACCACCAGGAGCGGCGACTTCGGCTTCTCCGGCCCCGCCGAGCCGACCGCGGCGCCCTGGCTGCCGCAGCCCGACTGGTTCGCCAAGTACGCGGTCGCCGAGCAGAACGACGACGCGGACTCGACGCTCTCGATGTACCGGCACGCGCTGCGAGTCCGCCGCGAGGCGTTCAGCGGCGCCGACGAGACGGTCAGCTGGCTGCCCGTCGAGGACCGCCCCGACGTGCTCGCCTTCCGCCGCGGGGACGTGACCTGCGTGGTCGCCTTCGGCACGGAGGCGGTGGCGCTGCCCGAGGAGTGGGGCGAGGTGCTGGCGTCGAGCGACGCGCTGGAGGGCCGCCGGCTGCCCGGCGACACGGCGGTGTGGCTGCGGGCCTGAGCGGCCCGTGGGCGGGGCCGCCGGTCGGCGGCGCCGCCCCCGGTCCCGGAGGTGCGCGGTCTGACCGCCGTCCACCCGCCTCAGCGGGTCGCCCGGCGGCAGGCCTCCACGTACGCGCGGACCAGCGGGCCCGGGCGCGTCGAGGCGGTCGGCGCGGGCCAGGCCAGGGCGAAGCGGCTCGGCGAGATGCCGGTGACCGGGCGGGTGGTGACCCCGCCCAGCGTGATCAGCGGGGCGTTGCCGGTCGCGAGCAGCACCACGCCGAGGCCCGCGACCAGCGCCTCGTACGTCTCCTCGGTGCTCGCCACCTCCGCGCCGATCCGCGCCGGCCGGCCGCCCCTGGCGTCGGTGGCCAGCCAGTAGTCCCGCAGCGGCCCGGCCGCCTCCGGCAGCGCGAGGAACGGCTCGTCCAGCAGCTCGGCGAACTCCACCGACTCGCGGCCGGCCAGCCGGTGGCCGTCCGGCATCGCGACGAGCCGCGGCTCCTCGGCGACCACCACGTACTCGTACCGCCGCTGGTCGGGCAGCGGCAGCCAGACGAAGGCGACGTCGCTGCCGCCGTCGGCGAGCCCGGCCGTCGGGTCCTGCCAGCCCACCTGCCGCAGCCGCAGCACCGCGTCCGGCATCGCCGCGGTGAACCGGGACCGGATCGCCGGCAGCAGCCCGCCGCGCCCCGGGCTGGTGCTCATCCCCACCACCAGCGTGGCTGCCTGCGCCGCCGTCGCCTCCTGCACCGCCCGCCACCCCTCGTCCCAGGCGGCGAGCACGGCCCGCGCGTGCGGCAGCAGCGCCTCGCCGGGCGCGGTCAGCGTGACGCCCTGCGGCTCGCGGGCGAACAGCGGCGTGCCCAACTGCCGTTCCAGCATCCTGATCTGCTTGCTGAGCGCGGGCTGCGACACGAACAGCCGCTCGGCGGCCCGGGTGAAGTGCAACTCCTCGGCCACCGCGACGAAGTACCGCAGATCGCGGCCGTGAACGTTCATGCCCTTCGGTTATCACCAAAGGTCTTGGACCGACAAGTTCCGGATCGCGCAGGCTGTACCCAGTCGCGGAACGCGGCCGGCGCCGGCGGACAGCAGGCGCGCTGACGAACTCGGGAGTATCACCATGAACAAGGTCTGGCTGGTCACCGGTGCGAACAGCGGCTTCGGCCGGGCGATCTCGGAGGCGGCGATCGCCGCCGGGGACGTGGTGGTCGCCGCGGCCCGCCGGGTGGACACCCTGGACGAGCTGGTCGCCGCGCACCCCGACCAGGTGGAGCCGCTGCGCCTGGACGTCACCGACATCGACGCGATCGGCACGGCGGTGAGCGATGTGGTCGCCCGGCACGGCCGGATCGACGTCCTGGTCAACAACGCCGGGCGCACCCACGTCGGCGCCTTCGAGGAGACCACCGACGAGGAGCTGCGGGCGCTGTTCGACGTGCACGTCTTCGGTCCCGCCGCGCTGGTCCGCGCGGTGCTGCCGGGCATGCGGGCCCGCCGCTCGGGGGCGATCGTGCAGATGAGCAGCATGGGCGGCCAGATGTCGTTCGCCGGCTTCTCCGCCTACAGCGGTACGAAGTTCGCGCTGGAGGGCATGACGGAGGCGCTGGCCGGCGAGGTCGGGCCGCTGGGAATCAAGACGCTGATCGTCGAACCGGGTTCGTTCCGCACGTCGTTGATGACCAACGGCAGCATCAGCGAGGAACTGCCCGACTACCAGGGCACGGTGGGCGCCACCCGGGAGATGATCGCGGCCGGCGACGGCGCCCAGGCCGGCGACCCGGCGAAGGCCGCCGCGCTGATCATCGAGGCGCTCGCCGCCGAGGACACCCCGCTGCACCTGCCGCTCGGCGAGGACGGGGTGAGCGCGGTGCAGGCCCACCTCGACCAGGTGCGGGACCAGGTCGCCACCTGGGAGAAGCGGACCCGCGCCACGGCCTTCGACGCGTAGCCGCTGCCGCTGGGCTTGGGGGATCGGCGCCGCCGTGGGGCTTCCGGTCCGTCTGCCGTGTGCCGGCCGTCATGGGCCGGCCGCGCAGTTCCTCGCGCCCCTTTGGAGCTTTACCGGGCGGGGTGTGCCGTGATGCCGGCCAGGACGAGGTCGATGCCGGCGAGGAACTGCTCGTGGTCGTCGTGGTCGCGGATCTGCTCCGCGAGCGCCCGGGTGAACGGGTACGCGTCGGGGTCGAGCTCCCGCCAGGCAGCGGACACGGTGCCGAGGAACGCGGCGCGGTCCACGCCGGGCCCGAGATCCCGGGCGCTCGCCGCGTTCGCGGCGTTCTGCCCGGCGGCGCCGAGGATGTAGTGCACCAGGACCGAGGTCGCGTGGAACCAGCCGGCCTCGGGCACGCCCAGCGCGCGCACGCGGCGGCCGATGCTCTCGTAGATCCGCGGTGCCACCGGGCCCCAGGGGTCGCGGGAGAGCTGCGCCGGGAGCTGGGTGGCGAGCCACGGGTGCGCGTCGATCGCGTCGAACAGGCCGAGCGCGACCGTGCGTATCTCGTCGCGCGGCGAGTCGGCGGAGCCCGCTGGGCCCGGTGCGCCCGGTGTGCTGTCGGGCGGGACGGCCAGCGCGGCGGCGACGACCGCGTCCGTCGCGGCCCGCAGCAGCTCGTCCTTGTTCGCCACGTGCCAGTAGATCGCCCCCGGTCCGGTGGCCAGCCGCTCGCTCAGCGCCCGGAACGTCAGCCCGCCCTCGCCCGCGGTGTCCAGCAGCCCGACGGCGGCCTCGATGATCCGCTCCCGGGAGAGCGCGTCCGTACGGCGCTGCGGCCGGCCTGTGCGCGGTGTCATGCCGCTATTTTGACATGACTGGAACGTTGTTCCAACATGGGGATGGAACGACGTTCCATAGCGACACCGCCGCGATCCCCGCGCACGACCGAAGGAGCCCGCCATAACCGCCACGGCCACTCCCGCCACGGACACCTCCGCCACGGACACCCACGTCACGATCATCGGCGCCGGACTCGGCGGCCTCACGCTGGCCCGCGTCCTGCACGTCCACCACATCCCCGCGACCGTCTACGAGGCTGAGCCCTCCGAGCGGGCCCGCACGCAGGGCGGCCAGCTCGACATGCACGAGCACAACGGGCAGGCCGCGCTCGCCGCGGCCGGCCTCACCGAGGAGTTCCGCGCGGCGATCCACGAGGGCGGCGAGGCCCTGCGGGCGCTCGCCCCGGACGGCTCGGTGCTGTACGAGGAGGCCGACGACGGCACCGGCGGCCGTCCCGAGGTGCTGCGCGGCGACCTGCGGCGGATCCTGCTCGACTCGCTGCCCGAAGGGACGGTCCAGTGGGGCCGCAAGCTCACCGGCGTCCGGCCGCTCGGCGGCGGGCGGCACGAGCTGACGTTCGCCGAGGGGCCCGCCGTGACCACCGGCCTGCTGGTCGGCGCGGACGGCGCCTGGTCGAAGGTCAGGCCGCTGCTGTCGGACGCCGTGCCCGCGTACGTCGGCACCTCGTACGTCGAGACGTACCTGTACGACGCCGACACCCGGCATCCGGCGGCCGCGAAGGCGGTCGGCGGCGGCGGGATGTTCTCGCTGCTGCCCGGCAAGGGCATCCAGGCGCACCGGGAGAGCGGCGGCACCCTGCACACCTACGTGGCGCTCAGCAAGCCGCAGGAATGGTTCGCCGGTGCCGACTTCACCGACCCGGCCGCGGCCACCGCGCTGGTCGCCCGGGAGTTCGACGGCTGGGCGCCGGAGCTCACCGCGCTGATCACCGACGGCGAGACCCCGC
The DNA here is from genome assembly GCF_050956065.1 of Streptomyces sp. CA-111067. NCBI lineage: Bacteria > Bacillati > Actinomycetota > Actinomycetes > Kitasatosporales > Streptomycetaceae > Streptomyces > Streptomyces sp. CA-111067. The sequence goes on from NZ_CP192103.1 coordinate 5,992,303, forward strand.
CGGTGCTGCGCCCGCTGCACGCGCTGCCGAACGGGCACCGGTGGGACCGGGTACCGGGCGTGACGCTGGTCGGCGACGCCGCCCACCTGATGATCCCCTCGGGCGAGGGCGCCAACCTGGCGATGTTCGACGGCGCGGAACTCGCCCGGTCCATCGCCGCCCACCCGGGCGACCCGGAGGCGGCACTCGCCGAGTACGAGCAGGCGATGTTCCCGCGCAGCGCCGAGGAGGCCGAGGAGGCCGTCCTGCTGTACGACCGGATGTACGGGCCGGCCGCGCCGCAGAGCCTGATCGACATGTTCACCGGGGCCGAGCAGACCCGTTGAGCGGCGGCCCGGCGACTGAGTCCCGGCGGATCGCCGCGCCTGGTCGGGCGGTGCGCCGGGGCCGGCGTGCCCGGTGAAGCAGGCCGGGCCCCGGCCGGTCTCAATCCGTCAGGGCGTCCGCTGCCGCCTGGGCCGCGAGCGTGCGGGGGTGGGTGGGGCCGAAGTGGGTGTGCCAGTCGGCGGCGGCGGAGGCGAGGTCTGCGGGGGAGGTCTGGATCGTGGCCAGCAGCGTACGGGCGCGCAACACCCGGGAGTGGACGGGGGAGTAGGCCGCGGCGCACTTCGACAGCGCCTCTTCCGCCGCCCGTTCGGCCTCTTCCGTGCGGCCGAGCCCGTGCAGCGCCTCCGCGCGGGCCAGCGCGGGGCCGCCGACCTGGCGGGGGTCGTCCGCGGGGAGCAGCTCCGCCTCGGCCAGCGCCTCGTCGAAACGCCCTTGCGCGTTCAGCGAGTTGACCAGGTTGAGCCGCAACGCGCTGACGAACTGGCCGCCCTGTCCCTCCCGCCGCTCCATCCGCGCCAGCGGCGCCCGCAGTTCGAGCTCCGCCTCGCCCGCGCGGCCCGACTCGGTCAGGGTGAAGGCGAGTCCGTTGGCCGCGGCGGCCGACAGGGTCAGCGCGTCCGCGGCGGCGCCCGTGTCGGCCAGCCGCCCGGCCGTCGCGAGCAGCGCCAGCGCCTCGCCCTCGGCCTCCCTGAACTGCCCGAGCACGGCGAGCTGCTGCACCCGGTTGGCCCGGCAGACCAGTACGGCCGCGCTCTCGGCGCCCCACTGCCGCGCCAGATCCGGCAGCATCGCGTCGTACGCCGCCAGCGCCTCGCGGTGCCGGCCCGCCTGGCCGACCGCGACCGCGTTCACCTGCCGGGCCATCGTCCGCACCAGGGCAACGGTGTGCCCGGCGTACGTGCCGCCGGCGCACTCCGCGAGCACGGCCTGCGTGTCGGCCGCCGCCTCCTCCGGCCGGCCGGCGACGGCGCGCCCCTCCGCCCGCCGCACGATGGCGAGCAGCGTCTGCGGATGCCCGGCGCCGAAGCGCCCCGAGCACTCGTCCACGGTGGCGTCGAACATGGCCGCGGCCTCGTCGCGGCGGCCGAGGCCGAGGACAGCGGCGGCGTACGCGAGCCGGGTGTCGTACAGCCGCGGGTCGTCGCCGGACAGTGCTGCCTGGCGGTCCAACAGCAGGGCGACGAGCTGCTGTTCGGCCTCCGTCGGCCGCCCCTCGGCGATCAGCCGCCGGGCCTGCTCCACCTCGTAGTCGACCGCGGCGACCCGCGCAGGACCCGGCCGGTCGAATCCCGTGCGGCGTGCCGCGCGCCTGCGCCCGGAAAAGATCCCCATCCCCGACTCCCCCCAAGACCAGGGGCGTTCGCCCCGGGCGATCGTAGCCCCGGGGCCCGCGCCTGAGGACCCGGGCCCCGGGCCGCCGCCCGGCGTGGTCAACGCCGGGCGGCGGTAGGGGTGTCGGGCGGGGATCACAGGCTGGGAATCAGCGGTGACCGTGGTGCGGTGGAGCGAGGCCCTGGTGCACGGCCGCGATCAGCTCGCCGTCGGAGGTGTCACCGTCGAGCGACCACATCATGGCGCCGCCCAGGTGCTGCTGCCGGATGTAGTCGGTCTTGGCCGACACCACCTGCGGGTCGTCGTAGGTCCAGAAGTTGGTGCCGTCGTACAGCCAGGCGAAGCCGTCGCGCGTGTCCCGGTGCACGGCGTAAGTGCCGGACTGCGCAAGCACCTTGAGCGCGTGGTAGTCCTCGTTGCCGGCCTGCCAGGTGGCGGGCGCCGGGCCGGTGGAGGGCTGGAAGAGGCCGGCCGTTCCGCCGTCGGGGACGCCGGTCCAGCCCTGCCCGTAGAACGGGATGCCGAGCACCAGCTGCTTCGCCGGTGCCCCGCGCCGCAGCCAGTCGCCGACCGCCTGGGTGTCGCTGAAGTCGTTGGGCACCGGCGAGCTGCGCGGCGCCTTGAGCGCCGACTGCTGGTTGGTGGTCGCCTCGTACGGGCCGTGGAAGTCGTAGCCCTGCACAGTGCCGAAGTCGAGGTAGCGGAAGATCTTGTTGGCCTCGAACCCGGCGTCGATCTTGGCCGGCGCGGCTGGCAGGAACGCGCTGAGGTCGTAGTGCTTGTGGGTGTGCCGGCCGTACGCGTCGAGCTGGCTGCGGAACTCGGCGGCCAGCGCGGTGAAGTTCTTCTTGTCCTCGGGCCGGTAGACGGTGTCCACGTCACCGGACGAGCCCGGCCACTCCCAGTCGATGTCCACGCCGTCGAACAGCCCGGCGGCCGAGCCGGGGCCGCCCTTGCCGTCGAGCAGCGGCAGGTTGCCCTTGATGAACATGTCCAGGCAGGAGGCGACAAGTGCCTTGCGGGAGGCGGGGGTTCTGGCCGCGTCGGAGATGTGGGTGGACCAGCTCCAGCCGCCGATCGAGATCAGCACCTTCAACTTGGGGTTGGCGGCCTTGAGTTCGCGCAGCTGGTTGAAGTTGCCGGCCAGCGGCTGCTCGGCGGTGTCGGCGGTGCCGTCGACCGAGCTCGCGGCGTCCAGCGGGCGCTGGTAGTCCGCCCAGGCGTCGCCCTCGCCCGGCACGTTGGCCTCGAAGCACTTGCCGTCGGCGCCGATGTTGGCGAAGGCGTAGTTGAGGTGGGTGAGCTTGGCGGCGGCACCCGAGGTCTGGACGTTCTTGACCTGGTAGTTGCGGGCGTAGACGCCCCACTGGGTGAAGTAGCCGACGCTGCGGTAGGCGGAGGAGGAGGGGGCGGGGGAGGAGTGGCCGCCGTGCCCGTCATGGGCCTGGGCGGCGCTGCCGCCGGTGACGGCGGGCAGCACGGCGACGAGGGAGAGGGTGGCGGCGGTGGCGGCCATACGGCCGAGGATTCTTCGACGCATGGCGGTGAAAGTATTGGCCTAGACCAATGCCGGTCAAGAGCTGGGACGCAACCGGCACCACCGCCGGTCCCATCATGTGCACGCTGACCGTAAACTCCCCGGGTGGACATACCCCCGCCGCCCTCGCCGTCGTCCCCCGACGACGCCCCGCCGCCCGGCGCACCCGCCGGGTCGCCGTACGGCGCGCCCGCAGGGCCGCCTCCGCCGCCCCCGCCGCCGTACAGCGGCGGGCAGCCGTCGTCCCCGCAGCCGCCGTACGGGCAGCAGCAGGGGCCGTACGAGCAGAAGCAGCCGCCGTACGACCAGGGCCAGTCCCCGTACGGGCAGCAGCAGCCGTACGAGCAGGCGTCCCCCTACGGCCCCGGCGCCCAGGGTGCGCCCGGCCCGTACGTGCCGCCCTACGCGGGCCAGGTGCCGGGCCAGGTGCCGCCGCAGTACGACGGCCAGGCCCCGTCCCCGTACGGTATGACGCCGTATCCCGGCCAGCCGCAGGGCTGGTTCGCGGTGCAGCAGACCACCAACGGGATGTCCATCGCCTCGCTGGTGCTCGGCCTGACCTGCGTCCCGGTTCTCGGCGTGATCTTCGGCATCGTCGGGCTGCGGCAGATCAAGCGCAACGGGCAGCGCGGCCGGGGCATGGCCATCGCCGGTGTGACGCTGAACGGCATCGGCACCATCTTTCTCGCGGTGGTGGTCACGCTCGCCGTGATCGGCGCGATGAACGAGGGCAACACCCAGGTCCGCGACCTCAACGCCGGGCAGTGCTTCAACACGGTGGGCGACAGCCTGTCCGACTACGGCAGGAGCGGCGCCCGTTCCACCTCGGTCGACGTGGTGGACTGCGAACGCGCCCACGACGCCGAGGCGTTCGACGTCTTCGAGATCGACTCCACGCCCGACGAGCCGTTCCCCGGTGTGGACGAGGAGTCCACGGTCGCGCAGCACACCTGCTCCACCGGCGCCCGCGACTACCTGGACGGCAAGTCGCCCCGGTCCGGCACCGGGCTGTACTTCTACCTGCCGCCCAAGAGCGGCTGGGAGCGGCACCAGCGCACGGTGATCTGCTTCTTCGGCTCCAAGGACGGCAAGGTGACCGGCTCGGAGAAGGACAACTCCGCCGATCCGGACGACAGCGGCGTGCCGACCGATCCGGGGGACCAGGGCACCCAGGGCGACGACGGGGACCCCGGCTTCGGAGTGTGACGCTCAGGGGATGACTTGCGATCGGGCACCGACGGTTGCCAAGCTGTCGCAGACAGTCAACCCCTGGGAGGGGCACGTGCCTTTCGGTGAGCAACCCGCCTACCTTCGCGTCGCCGACGACCTGCGGCGGAAGATCCTCGAAGGCCAGCTCCCGCCGCACGCCCGGCTGCCCTCCCAGGCCCGGATCCGTACCGAGTACGGCGTCTCCGACACCGTCGCGCTCGAAGCGCGCAAGGTGCTGATGGCCGAGGGCTTCGTGGAGGGCAGGTCGGGCTCCGGCACGTACGTGCGAGAACGGCCCAGGCAGCGGCGGATCATCCGCAGCGGGTACCTGCCGACCGCGCCGAGCCCGTTCCGCCAGGAGCAGGCCGACGAGGGCGTGAAGGGCACCTGGGAGTCGCGCAGCATCCAGGACACCGCGTCCGTGGACGTCGCGGCCCGGCTGCGGATCGAACCCGGCGACAAGGTGATGCGCACGCACTACCTGTTCCGCTCCGAGAGCGAGCCCGCGCTGCTGTCCACCTCGTGGGAGCCGCTGGCGCTCACCGGGCGTACGCCGGTGCTGCTGCCCGAGGAGGGGCCGGTCGGCGGGCAGGGCGTGGTCGCCCGGATGGCGGCGATCGACGTACGGGTGGACCACCTGACCGAGGAGGTCGGGGCGCGTCCCGGGCTCGCGGAGGAGACCGCGGCGCTCGGCGGGGTGCCCGGGCACATGGTGATCGAGATCCGGCGCACGCACTACGCCTCCGGACGGCCGGTGGAGACCGCCGACGTGGTGATCCCGGCGGAGAAGTACCGGGCGGTGTACGACCTGCCGGTGCGCTGACGCCTGCCGCTGGGCCTGGCGTCGGCGGGGCTTGGCGTCGGCTGGGCTTGGGGTCGGCGGGGCGGCGCCGGTGGACGCGGGGTGACGGAGCGTCGGCTTCTGGTCGAACAGGTGGCCGGATCAGTGCCTCTTCGTGTCATTGCGTACCCGCGCTGTGAAGTCCGGGCGTAGGGTCGGGCATATGCGCATCGCCGTTTCCTCGGACATGGATGAGCCGGTGGCCCGGCAGCTGACCGAAGAGCTGTGCCTCCGCGGCCATACGGTGCTCGGATTCGGCACGCTGGGTGACGGCGACCGGGCCGACTGGGCCTGGAGCGCCGAGGCCGCGGCCCGCGCGGTGGCGGCGGGCGAGGCCGACCAGGCGGTGGTCTGCTGCTGGACGGGAGCGGGCGCGTCGATCGCGGCGAACAAGGTCAACGGGGTGCGGGCGGCGCTGTGCGCCGACGCGTACTCGGCGCGCGGGGCGCGCGTATGGGCCGACGCGAACGCGCTGGCGCTGGCCTTGCGCACCCTGTCGCACGGGCTGCTCGCCGAGATCCTCGACGCGTGGTTCGACGCGGCGCCGAGCGAGAAACCCGACGACCGGCAGAACATGGCCCATGTGGGCGAGATCGAGGAGGACCAGGCCCGATGACGTCCGACCTCATATGGGTCCTGATCCGGCAGGACGCCGGAGGCCACGGCTACCGGGTCGGCCGGTACGCGACCCGCGCGGAGGCGGAACGGGTGGCGGGCATGCTCGACGGGCGGGGCCGGGCGCAGGAGCGGCGGTACGTGATCGAGCGGGTGGCACCGCGGGCGGTGCAGGCGTGAGCGGGAGAACGACGTGAAGGTAGTGGTCGGCGGGGCGGTCCTGCACGAGGGGCGGCTGCTCGCCGCCCGGCGGACGGCGCCGGCGCGGCTGGCCGGGCGGTGGGAGCTGCCCGGGGGCAAGGTGGAGCCCGGGGAGAGCGAGCGGAGCGCGCTCGTGCGCGAGCTGAAGGAAGAGCTCGGGGTGCTGGTCGAGCCGCTCGAACGGGTCCCCGGCGGGTGGGCGGTCTCGCCGGAGTACGTCCTCCACGTGTGGACGGCCCGGCTCCTCTCCGGCACGCCGGCCCCGCTCCAGGACCACGACGCGCTGCGCTGGCTCCTCCCCGCCCAAACCCCCGAAGTCAACTGGCTCCCCCAAGACCGCCCGGCCGCCCTCTGGTCCGCCGCCCGCCTCACGCCCTAGCGGCCCCGGCTCCCTTCTTGCGGCTCCCGCCGCTCCCGGCCTCGCCCGGTTTTCCAGGGGCGCGGGGCTGTTGCCGATGTGCGGCTCCGCCGCGTGGGCGCGATGTGCCCCGGGCATCGTCCCGTCCCGCTGCGCGGGTGCCCCCGGCTTCGCCGGTTTTTAGGGGCGCGGGGAACTGCGCCACCCGCCCCCACCGGCCGGCGGCCGGCCAACAACAGAGACTGCCCCTCTGGGGCCGGTGGTCAGGCGCGCCACCGTCGTGGCTTGTCGCGCAGTTCCTCGCGCCCCTTACGGGGCCCGTGCTCGCGCCCGCGCGGCGGTAGCCGCAGATCAGATACAGCCTCGCGCCCCTGACGGGGCCTGTGCTCGCGCCCGCGTGGCGGTAGCCGCGGATCAGAAACAGCGCCGCGCGCCTGAAAAGGACCGGCTCGGCCGGGAGCGTGCCGGGTGGGCGGGATGTGCCCCGGCGTCACCAGGGGCGCGGGGAACTGCGCCACCAGCGCCCACCGGGCGTCGGTCCGGGAACGGCAGCAGCTGCCCCTCCGGGGCGGTTGGGCGTGCGCGCCGCAGGCGAGGGGGCACTGGATGGGGGAATATCGGGTAGGAAGGGACAAATCCCTGTTAGTGGCCGGGTGAGAACCGGGCGGGAGAGCCGGGGGTGCGGGATGAGCCGGAGCGGCGGGCAGGGCGACGCGGCGTCCGGGCGCGCTCTCTCCGGGCAGGGGGAGCCCGCCGGGGCCGGGACGCTGCTCGACACCTTGCGCGTCGCCGTCGTCATGCTCGACACCTCAGGCCGCGTCCTGCTGTGGAGCCCCCTCGCCGAGGAGGTCCTCGGATGGGCCGGGGAGCACATCGTCGGCCGCCGGGTCGCCGGCCTGTTCGGAGCGCCCGCCGACGCACCCGGCGGGACGCCCGAAGCCGGGCTCGCCGAGGCGATCCTCGGGGAGCTGCTGCGCGGCGGCCGCTGGGACGGGATCCTGTCGCTGCGGCACCGCGACGGCCACACCGTCCACGTCGAGACCCGCGCCTCGCTGCTGGTCGACGGCGACGGCCGCCCCTTCGTCCTCGCCTCCATGGTGGAGACCAGCCGGCTGCGCACCCTGGAGCAGGACCTCGCCGCCCTGGACTCGCTCTTCGACTCCTCGCCGCTCGGCGTGGCCATCTTCGACCGCGACCTGCGCTACGTCCGCCTCAACGAGGCCCTGGCCGTGATGAACGGGATGCCCTCCGCGGACCACATCGGCCGTACCGTGGACGACATCCTGGCCCCCGACCTGGCCGGCACGATCACCGAGCTCCAGCGCCGGGTGCTGGCCACCGGAGAGCCGGTGATCGACATGGTCGCGGCGGCCAGGACCGGCGACGAGTACCGCTCGGTGTCCTACCACCGGCTGGTGGACCGGTCGGGCAACGTGCTCGGCGTGAGCGCCACCGTCATGGACGTCACCGAACGGGTGCACGCCGCCGAACGCGCCGAACGCGCCCGCGGCCGGCTCGCCCTGCTCAACGACGTCGGCTCGCGGATCGCCGGCCTGCTCGACGTCCGCCGCGGCGCCCAGGCGCTGGCGGAATCCCTCGTCCCGGCCTTCTGCGACTACTCCGCGGTGATCCTGCACTCCGACATGGCCGACGGCGGCGAGCTGCCCACGTCCCCGTACGGCGACGGCACCGTGATGCGCCAGTTCGGCATCGGCGAGAACCCCTCGCTACCGGACTCCGGCCGGATGCGGGGCCGTGGCCGCCCGATCGGCTTCGACCGCCGCTCGGTGTTCGGCACCGTGCTGGTCACCGGGCACGCGCGGCTGATCGGCAGGGAGGAGATGCGCGACCTCACCTTCCCCGGCGACCCGTACGTCGAGGCCGCCCTCGCACTGGGCGTCACCTCGATGGTGGTGGTGCCGGTCCGGGCCACCGGCGTCGCCCTCGGCCTGCTGCTGATCAGCCGCACCGCCGCCCGCGACCCGTTCGACGAGGACGACCTCGCGCTGGCCGGCGAGCTGGCCGACCGGGCCGGCGCCGCGCTGGACAACGCCAGGCTCTACGTCCGCGAGCGGGAGGGCGCGCTGATGCTCCAGCGCAGCCTGCTGCCGAACTCGGTGCCCTCCCCGCCCGGGGTGGCCGTCGCGTTCCGGTACGTGCCGGGCAGCAGCGCCGCGGAGGTCGGCGGCGACTGGTTCGACGTGATCCCGCTGGCCGGCGGCCGGGTCGCCTTCGTGGTCGGCGACGTGATGGGCCACGGCCTGGGCGCCGCGGCCACCATGGGCCGGCTCAGGACGGCGGTACGCAGCCTGGCGGGCCTGGACATGCCCCCCGAGGAGCTGCTGCGCCGGGTCAACGAGCTCGGCGACGACCTCGCGCAGAGCCAGGACGAGGGCTGGATGGCCACCGCCGTCTACGTCGTCTACGACCCCTCCACCCGGCGCTGCGTCATCTCCCAGGCCGGGCACCTGCCGCCGGTGCTGGTCGAGCACCAGGACGACCCGGAGGCATGCCGGGCCCGGGTGCTCGACCTGCCGCCGGGCGTGCCGCTGGGCGTCGGCGGCTTCCCGTTCGAGACCACCGAGCTGGACGTGCCCGACGGCTCGGTGCTGGTGCTCTACACCGACGGCCTGGTCGAGGCCCGCGGCCAGGACATCGGGGTCGGCATCGACCGGCTGCGGGAGATCATGTGCCACCGGGTGGTGTCCCTGGAGGACGCCTGCGACCAGCTGCTGGCCACCATGCAGCCGGGCAGCGAACCCGACGACGTGGCGCTGCTCATCGCCCGGCTCGGCGGGCTGCCGGCCGGCTCCACCGCCGAGTGGACGTTCCCGGCGGAGGCGGGCGTCGTCCGGCTGGCGCGCCGCCGGGTCCGTGACACCCTGGAGGAGTGGCGGCTGACCTCGTTGACGGACGTCACGGTACTGCTGGTGAGCGAGCTGGTCACCAACTCCCTGCGCTATGCGCACGGCCCGATCGGAGTACGGATGGTACGCGGCTCCTCACTGCTGGTGGAGGTCTCCGACCCGCTGCCCGACCCGCCGCGGGAGCGGATCGCGGGCGACGAGGACGAGGGCGGCCGCGGCCTGCAACTGGTCGCGCGCACCTCCCGCCGCTGGGGCACCCGGCACGGCCCGCAGGGCAAGACGGTCTGGTTCGAACTGGCGCTGCCGTGACCGGCCGCGCGGCTGCCGGGCCAATGGTTCACCCGTGCTGTGCCGGGTATGCCGAAGAGGTTGGAGCGACGGCTGCGACCGCGGTGACCCGGGCACGGTCCTCGTACGCCGGGAGCCGAGATGATGCTGTGATCGACAAGACCGTGTCCTGGAACGTCGTCATGCTGAATACTCGGCTCCAACCGGTCCATGTGTGCTGAGCTGGAGGGGTCGGGCAAGTGAGCGACATGCCAGCCGGGGCGGCATCGCCGTCCGGCGACGACGCGGACGCGGCGAACGCGGCGGTCTGGCAGTCGAGTCCGCCCGGCTCCATCTACGACTACATACGCGTCGCGTCCTTCTCGCTCGACGACGAGGGCCGGATCGACCAGTGGAGCGACCGGGCCGCCGAGTTCTTCGGGGTGCCCGCGGAGAAGGCGATCGGCCGCGACCCGGTGGCCGCCTTCGCCCCGCCCGACGTCCAGGTGCGCGCGCACGAACGGCTCGCGGAGATCATCGGCTCCGGCGAGCAGGGCAGCGGCCGGGAGTGGACCGGCCTGGTGCCGTTCCTCGACGCGGCCGGCGGCCAGGGCCTCGCCGAGGTCTACGTGATGCCCGCCGACCACGGGGCGCTGTGCGTCGCGGTGGACGTGGCCACGCTGCGGCAGATCGAGACCGATCTCGCCGCCTCCCAGGCGGTGTTCGGGCAGTCCCCGATGGGCTTCGTGCTCTTCGACAACCAGCAGCGGCTGATCCGGGTCAACGACCGCTTCGCCGCCGTCTTCGGCCGACCCACCGAGGACTACCGCGGCCGCGGCCCGCACGACTTCCTGTCCCGCGTCGAGGCCGACCGGCTGTCCGCCGCGCTGCGCCAGGTGCTGGAGACCGGCGAACCCGTCCTGGACATGCCGCTGGTCGGCACCGTGCCCGGCGACCCGCAGCGGCGCCGCTGGTCGATGTCGCTGTACCGGCTGCACAGCGGCACCGGCCGGCCGATCGGCGTCGCGGGCCTGGCCATGGACGTCACCGGCAGGCAGCGCGCCGAGCGCGAGGCCGCGCACGCCCGCCGCAACCTGGCACTGCTCAACGAGGCGGGCGCCCGGATCGGCACCTCGCTCGACCTGGAGACCACCGCACGCGAGCTGCTCGGCGTCGCCGTGCCGCACTTCTGCGACCTGGCCTCCGTCGACCTCTACCAGGCGTTGCTGTCCGGCGCCGAGGACCTGGCCGGCACCACCGACGGCAGCGGCGAGCTGCGCCGGGTGGCGTTCGCCAGCTCCGTGTCCGACGCCCCGGTGTCGATGGCCGGCGATGACGACGACACCTCCACGGAGCAGAGACCGGTGTCGGTGGGCTCCGTCCACCGCTACCGGTTCAGCTCGGCCAGCGCGCGCGCCCTGCGCACCGCCCAGGTCCAGGTGCTCGACGGCAACGGCGGGCAGGACCTGGGGGGCGCGCTGGTGCAGTCCACGCTGGTGGTGCCGATGGTGGCCCGGGACACCGTGCTCGGCCTGGTGCAGTTCTCCCGGGCCAAAGGCAGCGAGCCGTTCGTCGAGCGCGACCGGATGCTCGCCGAGGAACTGGCCGCCCGCGCCGCGATATTCATCGACAACGCCCGGCTCTACCGCCGCGAGCACGAACGCGCGCTGATCCTCCAGCGCAGCCTGCTGCCCCCCGACGACCCGGAGGCGGCCGGCCTCGACATCGCCTGCCGGTACCTGCCCGGCAGCATGGAGACCGAGGTCGGCGGCGACTGGTTCGACGTCATCGAACTCCCGGGCCACCGCACCGCGCTGGTGGTCGGCGACGTGATGGGCCGCGGCCTGCGCGCCGCCGTCGCGATGGGCGAACTGCGCACCGCCGTACGGACGCTGGCCATGCTCGACCTCGAACCGGCCGAGGTGCTCACCGCGTTGGACGAGGTCGCCAGGGGCCTGGGCGCCCCCTCCTCCGGCCGCGCCCGGCGGGTCAAGGAGCGCGACGACGACCTGGCCGAGGTCTACCTCGCCACCTGCGTCTACGTGGTCTACGACCCCGTCACCCGGCGCTGCACGATCGCCAACGCCGGCCATCTGCCGCCGGTCGTGGTCGAATCCGGGGAGTCACCGCTGCTGCTCGAAGTGCCCAAGGGCGTACCGCTGGGCGTCGGCGGCGAGCCGTTCGAGGAGATCGAGGTCGAGCTCGCCGAGGGCGCGCTGCTCGCCCTGTACACCGACGGCCTGGTGGAGTCCCGCAGCCTGCCGCTCGACGAGGGCCTGGACGCGTTCCGGGCCTCGCTCGACGGGCCGCCGCGACCGCTGGAAGACGTCTGCGACCACGTCCTGGCCACCCTGGACACCGCGCACGGCGAGGACGACATCGCGCTGCTGATGGCCAGGATCAGCGGCCTGCCCGCCGAGTCGGTCGGCGACTGGACGCTGCGCCCGCAGCCCACCTCGGTCGCCACCGCCCGCGAACTGGCCCGCGAGCAGCTGCTCACCTGGGACCTCGGCGACCTGGTCGACACCACCGAGCTGCTGGTCAGCGAGCTGGTCACCAACGCGCTGCGGCACGGCTACGGCGACATCAGGCTGCGGCTGCTGCTCGACCGCAGCCTGGTCTGCGAGGTCTGGGACAGCGCGCTGGTGCAGCCGCGCCGCCGCCGCGCCCGGGACACCGACGAGGGCGGCCGCGGCCTGCAACTGGTCACCATGCTCAGCGAGAGCTGGGGCAGCCGGCGCACCCACCGGGGCAAGACGGTCTGGTTCGAACTCGCCCTGCCCGGCGGGGAGTCCACCGGGCACAACAGCTCGACCGGGCCGTCGGTGGACGACCTGCTGAGCATGTACTGAGGGTCGGACGGCGCCGCGGCCGGTGTCCGGCCCGTGCTCGCGGTCAGGCGGCGCCGGCCTTCAACTGCGCCAGCCGGGCGTCGATCTCGGCGCCGTCACCGAGCGCGTCGAGCGACTCGAACTGCGCGTCGAGCGAGGACGCGGCCAGCTCCTCCTTGCCCTTGGCCCGGGCCTCCTCGCGGCGCACCTTCTCCTCGAACCGGCCCAGTTCGCTGGTCGGGTCGAGCACGTCGATGTTCTTGACCGCGTCCATCATCTGGTTCTGCGCCTGCGCGGACTTCGCGCGGGCCACCAGCGAGTCCCGCTTGGACTTCAGCTCGCCCAGCTTGGCCTTCATCTGGTCCAGGCCGGTCTTCAGCTTGTCCACGATCTCGGTCTGCGAGGCGATCGTCGGCTCGGCCGTGCCCGCCTCCTTCTCCGACTGGAGCTGCCGGCCGAGCGCGATCTTGGCCAGGTTGTCGAACCGGTCCGCCTCGGCCGCGTTGCCCGCGGTGCGCAGCTCGTCGGCCTTCCTGCTGGCCGCGAGCGCCTTGCCGCCCCACTCCTTGGCGGCGGCCTGGTCCTCGGCGTGGTCCTGCTCCATCAGCCGCAGGTTGCCGATGGTGGTGGCGACGGCCTCCTCGGCCTCGCTGATGTTGTTGGTGTAGTCCCTGATCAGCTGGTCGATCATCTTCTGCGGGTCCTCGGCCTGGTCGAGGAGTGCGTTGATGTTCGCCTTGGCGAGCTGGGTCACCCGGCCGAGGATGGTCTGCTTGGTCATCTGCGCTGCTCCTTTTGTGCTGCTGGGTGTCCTGGTTGGGCCATTCGGGCGGGACGGGGCTCCCGCGGGCGGACGAGGGGGGTGGCACGGGGTTCCGCTCGGCGCGGCTGGTCCCGGGGGGTCGTCAGAAGCGTCCGCCGCCGCCCATCCGGCCACGGGTCTGGCCGCCGCCGAAGCTGCCGGGGCCGCGGCCGAAGCCGCCGCCGCCCATGCCCCCGCCCATGCCCCGGCCGTAGCCGCCGCGTCCGCCGCCGCCGCCCAGGATTCCGCCGAGGATGATGCCGCCGAGCATCGCGCCGCCCATGCCGCCGCCGGACCGCCGGCCGCCGTAGCCCGGGTAGCCGCCGACGTCCTGCTGGGCGAGCTGCTGCGCCTCCCGGGCCAGCCGGTCGGCGTCCCGCGCGTGCGCCAGCGCCTGGGCCGCGTCCACGGCCGCCGCCGAGTCGGCCTGCTGGAGCAGCCGCTCGGCCTCGGTGAGCCGGGTACGGGCCTGGCTGCCGATCGCGCCCCGGTGCGTGGTGATCACGTCCCTGGCCGCCGACACCTCGCTGCGGGCCGCGAGCAGCGCCTGGTCGAGCAGCCCGCGCGCCCGGCGCTCGCCGACCTCCTGCTCGCGCGCCCCGGCCAGCGTCTCGTCCAGGGCCGCGTCCGCCTCCTCCACCCGGCGCAGCCCGGAGATCGGGTCGTACCGGCCGCCGGCCAGCTCGGTCCGTACGTCGGTGAGCACCGTCTCGGCGCGGGCGATCCTGCCCTGGAGGTCGGCGGTGCCGGGGCCGGCGCCGCTGCCCGCGAGCAGGCCGCGGGCCTCGGCGAGGTCGGCGTCGGACTCCGCCAGCGCGTCCTGCAGCCGGGCGTCGGCCTCCTGGAGCTCCTGCGCCCTGCGGGTGACGGAGTCGGCCAGCGTCGCCGCCTGGTCGAGCGCGCCCTCCGCGGCCCTGACGAAGACCGCGGCCCGGCCGTGGTCGGTGCCGATCGCCGCGGTCGCCTGCTCCAGGCTGCCGCGGGCGAACTCCAGCCGGTCGCGGGCCTCGGCCGGGTGCCCGGTCACCGGCTGGAGCGCGGAATCGGCGTACTTCTGCGCCAGTGGGGTGAGCGCGCTCTCCGCGGCGGCGATCCGGTCGGGCAGCGCGGCGGCCGTCGCCTCGGCCTGCGCCAGCACCTCGGGCGCGTTGGCCTCCATCGCGCGCAGCCGGTCGAAGGACTCCGACTCCGCGTCCAGCCGCCGGTTGGCCTGCGTGCAGCGGGACAGGATCTCGTCCAGCATCTGCCGGCGGGTCTCGTCGTCCTCCGGGAAGGCGTCGTCCAGCTTCTGCCGCAGCCGGAAGGCGGCGGTCAGCTCTCCCTGCGCGTACTGGACGGCCTCGGCGAACGGCTCCGCGGCCTCCTCGCCGAACTGGGCGGCGGCGAACCCGACGTCCTCCTGGCTGGTGCGGACGGCGTCGTCGGTGGCCACCAGCAGCTGCCTCGCCTGCGCGTCGAGTTCCGGCAGCGGCGTCGGCTGCGGCGTGCCCCAGCCCTTCGGCCTGGCCGGACCCGCCTGCGCCGGCGCGCCCACCCCGGCCGGGGCCTTGGCGCGGCGCCGCCGGAAGGCGAACAGCAGGATCAGCCCGGCGGCGGCCACGGCGGCCACCGGGATCCACAGGTCGCCCGCGGCGTTGCTGGTGCTGTCGGGGCCCGGGTCCGCCACCCCGGGAGTGATCGCCGGCGCGGCCACCGCTTTGCCGCTGAGCACGGCGTCGTACCCGTTCGCGGCGCCGACCGCCGCGCCCGCCCAGTCGTTCTGCCGCAGCGCGGGCTCGACGGCGGTGCTGTTCACGTCGTTCAGCTGGGTCTGGGTCAGCCCCGCGTCCTGGTCGACGGAGACGGCGTACTGCCGGTCGTGGGTGGCCACGGCCAGCAGCAGGTCGTCCCGGCCGAGGCCGTTCTTGGACGCGGTCGCGTTCGCCCAGTCCTGGGGGGCGCGGCCGGAGAAGTCGCGTACGTACGCGACGAAGAGCTGGAGGTGCTGGGTCTGGTCCAGGTTCCGCAGGGCGGCGGCGACCTCGGGTTCACGGGTCTCGACGGCGTTGACCTTGTCGGTCACCTGGCCCGTCCGGTTCAGCGTGACCGGGTCCTCGGCGGTCGCCGTGCCGGCGGCGCTCACGGTGAGCGCGGCGAGCACACCGAGCGCGGCGAGCGCGCGCCGCGCGCGGAATGCGCGGAATGCGCCGGAGGCGCGGGGCGTATGGCGTGCCGTTCGCCTCATGCGCGTCGCGCCTTTCGTGTCGTGGATCTCCCGGTTCGTCCGTTCTCCGGAGGCTATGCGTCAGCGCTTCGGGCCGCGAGCGGACAGCTTTCGGGGGTGGGCGGTGCGGTTCGTTTCCGGGTGCGGCCCGGTTGCCTTCCGGTGTTTCCCGCCCGCCCGCCCGTGCAGGTGCGTCCTTAGGTGCGGGTCTTCTGGTGGGTGGGGTCGGTGCCGGCCCGGGGCACCTCCTCGGATTTCCTCCGTGCGGGTTTGTTTTTCGGGTGCGCCGCCGTTTGTCGGAAATCCTGCGGGGGCACCCCGGTCCGTCCCCTCCCGGGCCGGACGGCGGCTTGAGGCCGCGGGGGGTGATCGGTGGGGGTGCGGGTCCGTCGGCGGCTTGAGGCCGCCGGGGGTGATCGGTGGGGGCTGGGGTCAGCGGCCGATGGTGGTCAGGGCGGACAGATCCTCTTCGGAGAGGGGGAGGCCCGCGCCCGCGATGTTCTCGTGGAGGTGGGCCGGGGAGGACGTGCCGGGGATGAGGAGGATGTTCGGGGAGCGCTGGAGCAGCCAGGCCAGTGCGACGGACATCGGCGGGGCACCGAGGCGGGTCGCGACGCGGGAGAGGGCGTCGGTCTGGAGCGGGGTGAAGCCGCCCAGCGGGAAGAACGGCACGTAGGCGATGCCGTCGGCCGCAAGCCGGTCGACGAGGTCGTCGTCGGCGCGGTGGGCGAGGTTGTACATGTTCTGGACGCAGACGACCGGGGCGATGCCGCGCGCCTCGGCCACCTGCTCGGGGGTGACGTTGCTGACCCCGAGGTGGCGGATCAGGCCCTCGCGCTGGAGCTCGGCGAGCGTCCCGAACGGCTCGGCGAGCGAACCGGGGTGGGTGCCTTCGGCGTCGCCCATGCGCATGTTGACCAGGTCGAGGGTCTCGACGCCGAGGGCCTTGAGGTTGCTGTGCACCTGCTTGCGCAGGTCCTCCGGCTGCCGGGCGGTGGGCCAGCCGCCTTGTGCGTCCCGGTCCGCCCCCACCTTCGTGGCGATGAACAGCGATTCGGGGTACGGGTGCAGGGCCTCGCGGATCAGCTCGTTGGTGACCCGCGGCCCGTAGGCGTCGCTGGTGTCGATGTGCGTGATGCCGGCCGCGACCGCCTCGCGCAGTACGGCCACGGCGCCGTCCCGGTCGGCGGGCGGCCCCATCACCCAGGGGCCGGCGAGTTGCATCGCGCCGTAGCCGAACCGGGTGACGGCCGAGTCGCCCAGCGTCCAGGTGCCGCCGGGAAGTGGTGCCGTGGTCGCGCTCATCGTTGTGCCTTTCGTCGCGTGGGTGGCGTCTGCCGCCTCCCTGGGTGAGTATCGGAGAGTTACTTCCCGCGGGGAAGTAGGCACTCTGGAGTGCGTAACCAACCGAAAGGCGAGACCGGTGGAGCCGACAAAGGCCGCTCAGAGGGCGCAGGCGAAGGCGGAGTACAACGCGTTCCTGGCGGCATGCCCCAGCCGCCGGCTCCTCGACCGGATCTCGGACAAGTGGGTCGTCCTGATCCTGTGCGCACTCGGCGGCGAGTCGCCGGACGCCGCGCGGGCGATGCGCTACTCCGAGATCTCCCGCCTGCTCGCGGGCGTCAGCCAGAAGATGCTGACGCAGACCCTGCGCGCGCTCGAACACGACGGCCTGCTCACCCGGACCGTCACGCCGACCGTCCCCATCACCGTCACCTACGAGCTGACCGATCTCGGCCTCTCGCTGCACCAGTTGACGGGCGGCCTCAGGCAGTGGGCCCAGACCAACATGGACCAGATCCTCGCCAACCGCGAGGCGCACGAGGCCGCCCGCGGATAGCCGTGCCATCGGACTTGCGGCTGCCGCTTCTGGTCCCCGGACGCCGCCGCATACAAGGGCCTGGCCCAGATGTACGAGTTCCCGCCGCCGGCCGGCGCGATGCACTTGTCAGTAACCCGCACTCGGCAACAGACCCCAGCCGCCCACCGATCACCCCCAGCGGCCTCAAGCCGCCGACGGACCCGGGAGGGGACGGTCCGGGGTGCCCCCGCAGGGCTGCGAACGACATGGGGCTTCACGATCTACCCCGGTGCCGTGAACAGCCCGAGGAGGTGCCCCGGGCCGGCCCCGACCCCACCCACCACAAGACGTGCACCCAAGGACGCACCCGCACGGGTGGGCGGGTGGGAAACACCGGAAGGCAACCGGCCCGCGCCCGGAAACGAGCGGCCCCGCCCACCGGGCGAAAACCCCCCTAAGCGCGCCGCCGGCGAATCGTGTTGCCGAGCCACACCAGCGGATCGTACTTACGATCCACCGCCCTCTCCTTCAGCGGAATCAACGCGTTGTCCGTGATCTTGATGTGCTCCGGGCACACCTCCGTACAGCACTTCGTGATGTTGCAGTACCCCAGCCCGTGCTCCTCCTGCGCCGACCGCGCCCGGTCGACGCCGACCTCGGCGGCCGCGTCCAGCGGATGCATGTCGAGCTCCGCCACCCGCATCAGGAACCGGGGCCCGGCGAAAGCGCCCTTGTTCTCCTCGTGGTCGCGCACCACATGGCACGTGTCCTGGCACAGGAAGCACTCGATGCACTTGCGGAACTCCTGCGACCGCTGCACGTCCACCTGCTGCATGCGGTACTCGCCGGCCGGCACCCCCTTTGGGGGGACGAAGGCCGGGACCTCGCGGGCCTTGGCGTAGTTGAAGGACACGTCCGTCACCAGGTCGCGGACCACCGGGAAGGCGCGCAGCGGTGTGACCGTCACCGTCTCCTCGGGGGTGAAGACCGACATGCGCGTCATGCACATCAGCCGGGGGCGGCCGTTGACCTCTGCGGAGCAGGAACCGCATTTGCCGGCCTTGCAGTTCCAGCGGACCGCCAGGTCGTTCGCCTGGGTGGACTGGATGCGGTGGATGATGTCGAGGACGACCTCGCCGTCGTTGACCTCGATCTCGTAGTCCCGCAGGTCGCCGCCGTCGGCGTCGCCCCGCCAGACCTTGAAGTGTGCTGTGTAACTCACCCGGCCAGCTCCTCGTCCGTCAGGTATTTGAGCAGCTCGTCCCGGTCGAAGAGGGCGAGCAGATCGGCCCGGATCGGGTCGGTGGGCCGGCGGGTCAGTCCGATCTGGCCGCGCTCGGGGTCGGTGGCCGCGAGGCCGCCGGTGGGGTCGGTGAGCCGGCAGACCAGGTTGACCTGGCGCCAGCCGCGGTCCATGCCGGGGTGGTCGTCGCGGGTGTGGCCGCCGCGGCTCTCGGTGCGTTCCAGCGCGGCGCGCGCCACGCACTCGCTGACCAGCAGCATGTTGCGCAGGTCGATCGCCAGGTGCCAGCCGGGGTTGAACTGCCGGTGGCCCTCGACGCCGGCCCGCCGGGAGCGGGCCCGCAGGTCGGTGAGCCGTTCCAGCGCGCTCGCCATCTCCGGGCCGCGCCGGATGATGCCGACCAGGTCGTTCATGACCTGCTGGAGCTCCTGGTGCAGGGTGTACGGGTTCTCCGGCGGCCCGGCCGGCGCGGCGTCGGGGGCTTCGGGGTCGTCGGCGTCGGAGGCGATGCCGGCCTCCGCGCTGAACGGCCGCAGCGCCTCGGCCGCCGCCGTGTCGATCTGCTCCTGGGGCGCGAGCGGGCGGTCGTCGGCGCCGAGAGAGGCCGCGTGCTCCGCCGCGTGCAGGCCCGCGCGGCGGCCGAACACCAGCAGGTCGGACAGCGAGTTGCCGCCGAGCCGGTTGGAGCCGTGCATGCCGCCGGCCACCTCGCCGGCCGCGAAGAGCCCGGGCACGCCCTCGGCCGCCGCGGTGTCGGAGTCCACCGCGACCCCGCCCATCATGTAGTGGCAGGTCGGGCCTACCTCCATCGGCTCGGCGGTGATGTCCACGTCGGCCAGTTCCTTGAACTGGTGGTGCATGGACGGCAGCCGGCGCTCGATCTCCTCGGCGGGCAGCCGGGTGGACACGTCGAGGAAGACCCCGCCGTGCGGGGTGCCGCGGCCCTCCTTGACCTCGGAGTTGATCGCCCTGGCCACCTCGTCGCGGGGCAGCAGCTCGGGCGGCCTGCGGTGCTTGTCGGGGTCGGTGTACCAGCCGTCGGCCTCGTCCTCGGACTGCGCGTACTTCTCCTTGAAGACGTCCGGCACGTAGTCGAACATGAACCGCTTGCCCTCGCTGTTGCGCAGCACCCCGCCGTCGCCGCGGACCGACTCGGTGACGAGGATGCCCTTGACCGACGGCGGCCAGACCATGCCGGTCGGGTGGAACTGGATGAACTCCATGTTGATCAGCGGCGCCCCGGCCAGCAGCGCGAGCGCGTGCCCGTCGCCGGTGTACTCCCAGGAGTTGGAGGTCACCTTGAACGACTTGCCGATGCCGCCGGTGGCCAGCACCACCGAGGGCGCGTCGATCACGAACAGCCGGCCGGACTCGCGTACGTAGCCGAAGACGCCCGCCACGCGGTCGGGTCCGTCGCCGTCGGCGGCCTTGAGCACCCGGGTGACCGTGCACTCCTGGAACACCTTCAGCCGGGACTCGTAGTCGCCGGTCTCGGCGTAGTCGTCCTGCTGCAGCGAGACGATCTTCTGCTGGAGGGTGCGGATCAGCTCCAGGCCGGTGCGGTCGCCGACGTGCGCCAGGCGCGGGTACTCGTGGCCGCCGAAGTTGCGCTGAGAGATCTTGCCCTCGGGGGTGCGGTCGAACAGCGCGCCCCAGGTCTCCAGCTCCCAGACCCGGTCGGGGGCCTCCTTGGCGTGCAGTTCGGCCATCCGCCACTGGTTGAGGAACTTGCCGCCGCGCATGGTGTCGCGGAAGTGCACCTGCCAGTTGTCGCCGGAGTTGACGTTGCCCATGCTGGCCGCGATGCCGCCCTCGGCCATCACCGTGTGGGCCTTGCCGAACAGGGACTTGCAGATCACCGCCGTCCGCATGCCGCGTTCCCTGGCCTCGATCGCGGCCCGCAGCCCCGCGCCGCCCGCGCCGACCACGACCACGTCGTACGCGTGCCGTTCAACCTGTGTCATCTCAGAAGAACCTCGGATCGTCGAATGCGCCGCTTGACACCAGGTACACATAGAGATCGGCGACCCCGACGCTGATCAGCGAGGACCAGGCGAGCAGCATGTGGCGGCCGTTGAGCACTCCCACCCAGCCCCACAGCCGGTAGCGCACCGGGTGGGCGGAGAAGTGCCGCAGCTTGCCGCCGATGATGTGCCGGCAGGAGTGGCAGGAAAGGGTGTACGCCCAGATCAGCGAGATGTTCAGGACGAAGACGAGGGTGCCGAGTCCGGCGTGCCCCCAGGCCCCGTGGGTGTCGCGGAAGGCGAGCGCGGTGTCGTAGGTGAGGATGCCGGCCACCGGCAGCGCCAGGTAGAAGAAGTACCGGTGCACGTTCTGCAGGATCAGCGGCAGCCGGGTCTCGCCGGTGTACTTCGCGTGCGGCTCGGCGACCGCGCAGGCGGGCGGTGAGGCCCAGAAGCCCCGGTAGTACGCCTTGCGGTAGTAGTAGCAGGTCAGCCGGAAGCCGAGCGGGAAGACCAGTACCAGCAGCGCGGGGGACAGGCCCCACCAGTGGCCGAACAGCGCCCAGTCGGCGCCGCCGCGCATGTCCGTGCAGTTGGACGCCAGGCAGGGCGAGTAGAACGGCGAGACGTAGGGCGCGGCGTAGTAGTGGCCGTTGGCGAACGCCCGCCAGGTCGAGTAGACGACGAAGATCCCCAGGCCCAGCGCGGTGACCAGGGGCGGCAGCCACCATCGGTCGGTCCGCAGGTGCCGGGCCGGGATCGCGGCGCGGCCGGGCGACAGGACGCCGCGGGCCGCGGGGGTCGTGGGGGTGGACGGCAGCGAGGGGGAGGAGGGAGGTGAGGGGGGTGGGGTGGTTCCGGTGGCCAAGGAGGACTCTCCGTACGGGCGGTGATCGGGGGGCGCGCGGCTCACGGCCGCGCGCTGAAGCGGGCGCGGCGGGCGGGCGGCGTGCTCAGGGCGCGTGCCGGTGCGGCGAGCCCAGCCCCTCGTCCTCGGCGTCGTCCCACAGCCCGCGGTCGTAGGGCGCGTCCGGGATCGTCACCATCTCGACCGGCGCGCGGCCGGCCAGGGCGGGCACCGAGCTCTGCAGCAGGGTCAGCGACTCCCGCAGGTGGCCGGCGTCGGTACGCACCCGGCGCATGTCGAGGCTGTCGCCCGCGTGTTCGTCCAGCCGCCCGACGCACCTCATGAGGTCGTCCAGACGCCGTTGTACCGATGTCAGGTCATCGTGCAGAGACATGGTTTGCCCTCACCATCTGCCGCCTTGCGGTGGGTGACGCTGCCGCATTGGAGTGTCGCGCGTCACACCGTGCCTTGTGAAGACGGCTGCACGGATTGCCGTACCTGTGGGCCGGACGGGTGGAGTCGGTGCCCGCTGTCGGCGGGTCGGCGCGGGTCCGGCGGCGGGCCGGGGTCCCATTTACCCGAAATTAGCTGAAAAACAGCACATCAGACCGGATGAGTCCCTGGCGGACGCCGTACCAGCGGTGGACCGCAGGCCGCGGAGGTGCCCGACCCATGAACCGCAGCGCGAACCCCACCGCTGTCCCACCGGTAGCGCGGGGCCGCGCGGTGCGCGCCGCCATGGCGCTCACCGCCGGTGCCGCACTCACACTCACCGCCTGCTCCTCCGGCGGCGGCAACGCCGCCGGCAGCGCGGGCACCGACGTGGCCGCCGTGTCCCGCTCGGGGGTCCGCGACGGCGGCACCCTGCGCTGGGCGACCGACGAGATGCCCCGCACCCTGAACGCGTTCCAGGCCGACGCGGACGCCGACACCGAGACGATCGCCGGCGCCACGCTGCCGGCGATGTTCCGGCTCGACGGCCACGGCAACCCGCAGGCCGACTCCGACTTCCTCAGCAAGGCCGCTGTCGTCTCCCAGCAGCCCCGC
Source organism: Streptomyces sp. CA-111067 (assembly GCF_050956065.1). Taxonomy (NCBI): domain Bacteria; kingdom Bacillati; phylum Actinomycetota; class Actinomycetes; order Kitasatosporales; family Streptomycetaceae; genus Streptomyces; species Streptomyces sp. CA-111067. Next base: position 6,014,595 of record NZ_CP192103.1, read on the forward strand.
CAGGTGGTCACCTACCAGCTCAACCCCAAGGCGAAGTGGAGCGACGGCCGGGCGGTCGGCGCCGCCGACTTCGTCGCCCAGTGGAAGGCGCTGAACGGCAAGAACGCCGCCTACTGGACCTCCCGCAACGCCGGCTACGACCGGATCGCCGCGGTCGCGCAGGGCAAGGACGTGCACGAGGTGAAGGTCACCTTCAGCACCCCGTACGCGGACTGGCGCTCGCTGTTCAGCCCGCTCTACCCGTCCTCGGTCACCGGCAGCGCCGACGCCTTCAACGACGGCGCCCGCACCAAGCTGCCGGTGGTGGCGGGACCGTTCGCGGTCAAGGCGGTGGACGCCCACGCCGGCACCGTCACCCTCGACCGCAACCCGGCCTGGTGGGGCGACCGCGCCAAGCTCGACCAGCTGGTGCTGACCGCCGTGCCGCGCGACAAGCGGGCGACCGCGCTGGCGGCCGGCACCCTCGACCTCGGCGAGATCGACCCCGAGTCGATGAAGGCGGTCGCCGCCGACAAGGGCGTGGCCGTCCGCAAGGCCCCCGACGCGGCCTACGCGCAGCTGGCCATGAACGGCACCTCGGGGCCGCTCACCGACGAGCGGGTGCGCCGCGCGGTGGCCCGCTCGCTGGACCGGCAGGCCATCGCCAAGTCGGTGCTCGGGCCGCTCGGGCTGCCCGCGAAGGCACTCGGCAACCACCTGGTGCTGCCCTCGCAGGACGGCTACCAGGACCACAGCTCGGCCCTCGGGGGCACCAGCGTCAGCCAGGCGCAGGCGCTGCTGGCCGACGCCGGCTGGCAGCGGGCCGCCGCCAAGGCCGGCGACCAGGCCGCCGGACCCGCCGCGGCGCCGGCCGCCACCCCGTCGGCCTCCGCCTCGGGCAAGGCGTCCGCCAAGCCGTCGGAGACCCCCTCGGGCAAGCCCGCCGAGGCCCCCGCCGACGAGGGCGGCGGCGAGGGAGGCGGCCAGGCGGCGGCCCCCGGCGCCGTCACGGTCGTCGCCCCCAGCCGGGCGGTGGCCAAGGCGGGCAAGGACCTGACGCTGCGCTTCGTGCTCCCCTCGGACTCCCCGACGCTGGACGCGGTCGGCAACCAGATCGCCAGGATGCTCTCCGGGATCGGCATCAAGACCGAGCTGAGCCGGGTCGACGGCGACGCCTACTTCCAGGACCACATCGCCTCCGGCGACTTCGACCTGGCGCTCTACTCCTGGCCGGGCAGCGCCTTCCCGGCCACCGACGACACCCCGATCTTCGCCAAGCCGGTGCCGGCCCCCGACGGCTCGCTCACCGTGGCGCAGAACTACACCAGGGTCGGCACCGACCAGATCGACCAGCTGCTCAGCCGGGCCGGCGGCGAGCTGAACGCCGGCACCGCCCGTGACCTGGCAGCCCAGGCGGACTCCAGGATCTGGGCCGCGGCCGGCTCCATCCCGCTCTACCAGCGCCCCGAGGTGGTGGGCCTGCGGACGAACGTCGCCAACGCCGGCGCGTTCGGCTTCCAGACCCCCCGATACCAGGACCTCGGCTTCCGCAAGTAGCCGCGGCGCGGCGCCCGGGCCGTCCGCCTCGGACGGTCCGGGCCGCCGGGCCCCGTACGATGGACGGACAAGGCCGCGGCGTGACCCTGCCCGGCGGGCGAGCGCGTCAACGAGGAACGCGACGCCAATCCACGATTCCGGGAGAAGCGCCGCCGCATGTCCACGCGCCACGATATCCGTAACGTCGCCATCGTCGCCCACGTCGATCACGGCAAGACGACCCTCGTCGACGCCATGCTCAAGCAGGCGGGCGCCTTCGCCGCCCACCAGCACCTCGACGACCGGATGATGGACTCCAACGACCTGGAGCGCGAGAAGGGCATCACCATTCTCGCGAAGAACACCGCCGTGAAGTACCACCCCAAGGGTGGCGGCGATGTCATCACCATCAACATCATCGACACCCCCGGGCACGCCGACTTCGGCGGTGAGGTCGAGCGCGGCCTGTCCATGGTGGACGCGGTGGTGCTGCTGGTGGACGCCTCGGAGGGCCCGCTGCCGCAGACGCGTTTCGTGCTGCGCAAGGCACTGACCGCCAAGCTGCCGGTCATCCTCTGCATCAACAAGACCGACCGCCCCGACTCGCGGATCGACGAGGTCGTCAACGAGACCTACGACCTGTTCCTCGACCTGGACGCGGACGAGGACCAGATCGAGTTCCCGATCGTCTACGCCTGCGCCAGGGACGGGGTGGCCTCGCTGACCAAGCCGGCCGACGGCACCGTGCCGGCCGACAGCGACAGCCTGGAGCCGTTCTTCTCCACCATCCTGTCCACCGTGCCGGCCCCCACGTACACCGAGGGCGCGCCGCTCCAGGCGCATGTCACCAACCTCGACGCGGACAACTTCCTCGGCCGGATCGCGCTGCTGCGCGTGGAGGAGGGCGAGCTGCGCAAGGGGCAGCAGGTCGCGTGGATGAAGCGGGACGGCTCGGTCGCCCAGGTGAAGATCACCGAGCTGCTGATGACCGAGGCGCTGACCCGCAAGCCCGCCGAGCTGGCCGGCCCCGGTGACATCTGCGCGGTGGCCGGCATCCCGGACATCACCATCGGCGAGACGCTGGCCGACCTGGAGAACCCGGTCGCGCTGCCGCTGATCACGGTGGACGAGCCGGCCATCTCGATGACCATCGGCACCAACACCTCGCCGCTGGTCGGCAAGGGCGGCAAGGGCCACAAGGTCACCGCCCGGCAGGTCAAGGACCGTCTCGACCGCGAGCTGATCGGCAACGTGTCGCTGCGGGTGCTGCCGACCGAGCGCCCCGACACCTGGGAGGTGCAGGGCCGCGGCGAGCTGGCGCTGGCGATCCTGGTGGAGACCATGCGCCGGGAGGGCTTCGAGCTGACCGTCGGCAAGCCGCAGGTGGTCACCAAGGAGATCAACGGCAAGGTGCACGAGCCGGTCGAGCGGATGACGGTGGACTGCCCTGAGGAGTACCTCGGTGCGATCACCCAGCTGATGGCCACCCGCAAGGGCCGGATGGAGACCATGACCAACCACGGCTCCGGCTGGGTCCGGATGGAGTTCGTGGTCCCGGCCCGCGGCCTGATCGGCTTCCGTACCGACTTCCTGACCGACACCCGCGGCACCGGCATCGCGCACAGCATCTTCGAGGGCCACGAGCCGTGGTTCGGCGACCTGCGGACCCGCAACAACGGCTCGCTGGTGGCCGACCGCTCCGGTGTGGTGACGCCGTTCGCGATGATCAACCTCCAGGAGCGCGGGGTGATCTTCGTCGAGCCGACCACCGAGGTCTACGAGGGCATGATCATCGGTGAGAACTCGCGCTCCGACGACATGGACGTGAACATCACCAAGGAGAAGAAGCTCACCAACATGCGGGCCGCCTCCGCGGACAACACCGAGAACGTGGTGCCGCCGCGCAAGCTCTCCCTGGAGCAGTCCCTGGAGTTCTGCCGCGAGGACGAGTGCATCGAGGTGACCCCTGAGACGGTCAGGATCCGTAAGGTAGTCCTCGACCAGAAGGAGCGCGGCCGGGCCGCCTCCCGCGCCAAGAGGTGAGTGCCGCCGCGGTCACGGCGTGACCGCGGTTCGAGGTGGCGTGATGGAGGGGTCCGGTGCTGTTCGCCGGACCCCTCCCGTATACGTGTGAGACGTCCGATATTCGGACGACGGTCACCGTTACATATCTCACACAGTCCGATTCGAGGCTGTCTGTCTGCTTCCAGAATGTCCGGATTCTGGAACCTCCTTGGGCTTGATGTGACCAAAGCGAGACCGCGTGTGTGTCGTTCCGACCTCAAACGTGCCCGATAGTGGAGCAAGTTGAGCTCGGGTCAATGGGTCAAGCGCTGATGGGGAGCGCCGACTCACGAGCACAGGAAGGCCGCAGTCGCTGTCAGGGGTGTCAGTCGGCGTCCGGCCTTCCTTTCACGTATCGAAAGTGACTCCTGAGGAGGCAAACCCATGCGCGGTGCCAAGAGCGCCAAGTGGGTAGTAGGTGCGGCGGTTATCGCCCTCGCAGCAACTGCTTGCAGTTCGAGCAGCGACGATTCGGGTAACGACAAGGGCAGCAGCACCAGTGCAGCGGCCGGCGCCAGCGACCCGAACGGCATAGTCAGGGCCTGGTGGGGAGACCCGCAGAACCCGCTCGAGCCGGCCAACACCAATGAGGTGCAGGGCGGCAAGGTCCTGGACATGATCTTCATGGACCTCAAGGAGTACGACCCGAAGACGGGTAAGGCCAACCTTGAGGCCGCTCAGTCGATCGACACGACCGACCAGCAGAACTTCACCATCAAGGTGAAGCCGGACCTGAAGTTCTCCGACGGCACCCCGGTGACCGCCCAGTCCTTCGTGGACGCCTGGAACTACGGCGCGCTGCTCACCAACGCCCAGCTGAACGCGTACTTCTTCGCCGACATCGACGGCTACAACGCCGTCCACCCGGCCGACGAGAAGTCCAAGCCGACGGCCAAGACGATGTCCGGCCTGAAGGTCGTGGACGACCACACCTTCACGGTCAAGCTGAGCCAGAAGTTCTCCACCTGGCCCGACCGCCTCGGCTACAAGGCGTTCGCCCCGCTGCCGAAGTCCTTCTTCAGCAACCACGCGGCGTACCTGAAGAAGCCGGTCGGCGACGGCCCGTACATGGTGCAGTCGTACACCAAGGGCAGCAGCATGAAGCTGGTCCCGAACCCGTACTACACCGGCCCGAGCAAGCCCAAGAACGGCGGCGTGCTGCTCAAGGTCTACACCAGCAGCGACGCGGCCTACTCGGACCTGCAGTCCGGCAACCTGGACGTCCTCGACGACATCCCGGCCACCGACCTCAGCCACGTCAAGACCGACCTCAACGGCCGGTACCTGAACCAGCCGGCCGGCATCATCCAGACCTTCTCGTTCCCGCTGAACCAGCCCGCCTGGAACGGCCCGAACGGTGCGAAGCTGCGGCTGGGCATCTCCGAGGCGATCGACCGCAAGACGATCACCGACAAGATCTTCCAGGGCACCCGCACCCCGGCCAGCGACCTCACCTCCCCGGTGCTGGGCGCGGCCGGCGGTTACGACCCGACCCTGGCCGGCGACACGGTCAAGTACAACCCGACCCAGGCCAAGCAGCTCATCCAGGAGGCCGGCGGCCTGCCCGGCGGTCACATGACCCTCGGCTACAACGCCGACTCCGGCTCCCACAAGGAGTGGGTGGACGCGGTCTGCAACAGCATCAACAACGTGCTGGGCAACAACAAGGCCTGTGTCGGCGCCCCGACCGGTACCTTCGCGGACTTCCGCAACCAGATCACCAAGGGCGAGATGAAGCAGCCGTTCCGCTCCGGCTGGCAGATGGACTACCCGCTGATCGACGACTTCCTGACGCCGCTGTACGCGACCGGCGGCAGCTCGAACGACTCGAAGTACAGCAACCCGGCGTTCGACAAGCTGATCAAGCAGGCGAACGCGGAGCCGGACACCACCAAGGCGATCTCGCTCTACAAGAGCGCTGAGAAGCTGCTCTTCACGGACATGCCGGTGGTGCCCCTGTGGTACCAGAACGGTCAGGCCGGCTGGTCGTCCAAGGTGTCCAACGTGACGGAGAACGCGTTCAGCTACCCCGTCTTCACCGAGATCACGGTCAACAAGTAGACCTGATGCGGTAACGTCCGGCCCCGTACCTGGGGCCGGGCGTGCAACAGGGGGGAACTGACAGCAACCGCTCGCGGTGCGGACGTCAGCCGGGGCCCAACCTGCCCCGGCTGACGTCTGCACGATCCCTGGAGGGCTGATGGGGCGCTACGTCATACGACGACTGCTCCAGATGGTGCCGGTCTTCATCGGTACCACTTTCTTGATATTCGTCATGGTCTACGCGCTCGGCGATCCCGTCGCGGCGATGTTCGGCGACCGTGCACCGGATCCCGCCACAGCGGCGCAGATCCGGCATCAGATGTATCTGGACCATTCACTGCCCGCGCAGTACATCCACTACATGGGCCAGATCTTCCGCGGCGACTTCGGCAAGTCCGCCGATCAGCGCCCGGTCACCGAGATCATGGGCACGGCGTTCCCGAAGACGATCAAGCTCACCCTGGTGGCGTTCGCCATCGAGATGGTCGTCGGCATCGGGCTCGGTCTGCTGGCGGGCTTGCGCCGCGGCCGGTTCGCCGACAGCTCGGTCCTGGCGGTCACTCTGATCGTCGTCGCGGTGCCGACCTTCGTCACCGGTTACGTGCTCCAGTACTTCGTGGGCGTCAAGTGGGGCATCGCCCATCCAGCGGTCAGCGAGGGCACGCCCTTCAAGGACCTGATCATGCCGGGCGTGGTGCTGGCGGGAGTCTCGCTGGCCTATGTGGCCCGGCTGACCCGTACCTCGGTCGCCGAGAACTCCCGCGCCGACTACGTGCGCACCGCGGTGGCCAAGGGCCTGCCGCGCCGCCGGGTGGTCACCGTCCACCTGCTGCGCAACTCGCTGATCCCGGTGGTGACCTTCCTCGGTACCGACATCGGCGGCCTGATGGCCGGCGCCATCGTCACCGAGCGAATATTCAACATCCAGGGCGTCGGTTACCAGCTCTACCAGGGCATCCTCCGCAACAACCCGCAGACGGTCGTGGGGTTCGTGACGATCCTGGTGCTGATCTTCCTCGCCGCCAACCTGATTGTCGACCTGCTTTACGCGGTCCTGGACCCGAGGATCCGGTATGTCTGACCTGACCGACAGCTCCAGCCTCGTCAACGCGGTGTCCAGCACCCCTGCCGGGCCGGTTGATCCCACGCAGCAGCGCGAGAAGGCCCGCAGCCTGACCGGCGACGCCTGGCACGACCTCAGCCGCAAGCCGCTGTTCTACGTGTCCAGCCTGGTCATCCTCTTCCTGGTGGTCATCTCGATCTGGCCGGGACTGATCGCCGGCACCGACCCGCTGTCCTGCAACCTGATCAATTCTCAGAACGGGCCCACCTCAGGGCATCCGTTCGGCTTCGACCAGCAGGGCTGCGACGTCTACAGCCGTACCGTGCACGGCGCCCGCGACTCGGTCGCGGTCGGTGTGCTCGCCACCCTGGGCACCACGATCCTGGGCGGCATCCTGGGCGGCCTGGCCGGCTTCTTCGGCGGCGTGTGGGACGCGCTGATCACGATGCTGAGCAACATCTTCTTCGGCATCCCGATCCTGCTCGGCGGCGTGGTCTTCCTGTCCGTGGTCAAGGGCGGCTCGGTGACCACCGTCTGCGCCTTCATCGTCCTGCTGGGCTGGCCGCAGATCGCCCGTATCGCCCGCGGCGCGGTGATCACCGCGAAACAGCAGGACTACGTACAGGCCGCGAAGGCGCTCGGCGCGAGCAACAGCCGGATCATGCTGCGGCACATCATGCCGAACGCGCTCGCCCCGATCATCGTGGTGGCGACCATCGCGCTGGGTACGTACATCTCGCTGGAGGCCACGCTGTCCTACCTCGGCGTCGGCCTGAAGCCGCCGGCCGTGTCGTGGGGTATCGACATCTCCGCCGCCTCCGGCCAGATCCGCAACGCGCCGCACATGCTGCTGTTCCCCGCCGGGGCGCTGAGCATCACCGTGCTGGCGTTCATCATGCTCGGCGACGCGGTCCGCGACGCCCTCGACCCCAAGCTGCGCTAGGAGGGCGTACGTTGACTGTCATCGACGATTCCGCGGGCGCCCTCGCGCCCGATCTTGCCACCGCCCCGCTGCTCGAAGTACGGGACCTGCACGTCGAGTTCCACACCAGGGACGGCGTGGCCAAGGCCGTGAACGGCGTCAACTTCTCGGTCAACGCCGGGGAGACGCTGGCGATCCTCGGCGAGTCCGGCTCCGGCAAGTCCGTGTCCGCGCAGGCGGTCATGGGCATCCTCGACATGCCGCCGGGGAAGATCCCCAAGGGCGAGATCCTGTTCCAGGGCCGGGACATGCTCAAGATGTCCGGCGAGGAGCGGCGCAAGATCCGCGGCCGGAAGATCGCCATGATCTTCCAGGACGCGCTGTCCTCGCTCAACCCGGTGCTGTCGGTGGGCTACCAGCTCGGCGAGATGTTCCGGGTGCACCAGGGCCTGGGCCGCAAGGAGGCCAAGGCCAAGGCCATCGAGCTGATGGAGCGGGTGCGCATCCCGGCCGCCAGGGAGCGGGTGGGCGACTACCCGCACCAGTTCTCCGGCGGTATGCGGCAGCGCATCATGATCGCGATGGCGCTCGCCCTGGAGCCCGACCTGATCATCGCCGACGAGCCCACCACGGCGCTCGACGTGACGGTGCAGGCGCAGGTGATGGACCTGCTGGCCGAGCTCCAGCGCGAGTTCAACATGGGCCTGATCCTGATCACCCACGACCTGGGTGTGGTCGCCGACGTCGCCGACAAGATCGCGGTGATGTACGCGGGCCGGATCGTGGAGAACGCGCCGGTGCACCAGATCTACAAGAAGCCGGCGCACCCGTACACCAAGGGCCTGCTCCAGTCGATTCCGCGGCTGGACCAGAAGGGCCAGGAGCTGTACGCGATCAAGGGCCTGCCGCCCAACCTGCTGCACATACCGCCGGGCTGCGCGTTCAACCCGCGCTGCCCGATGGCGCAGGACATCTGCCGCACCGACGTTCCGCCGCTGCACCGGGTGAGCGACGAGCGCGGCAGCGCCTGCCACTTCTGGAAGGAGACCCTCGGTGAGTGAGCTGAACACCCCCAAGCAGCCCGAGGACCGCGACTCCGCGGACCGCACTCCCGCACAGGCGCAGGCCGAGGCCGCCGCCAAGGCCGCCGCCGCGGACAAGCCGGCCCCCAGCCTGGCGAAGCCGGCCGCGCCGGCCGCCGACCGGGAGCCGCTGCTCCAGGTGCGGAACCTGGTCAAGCACTTCCCGCTGACCCAGGGCATCGTCTTCAAGAAGCAGATCGGCGCCGTCAAGGCGGTCGACGGGATCTCCTTCGACCTGTTCGCGGGCGAGACGCTCGGCATCGTCGGCGAGTCCGGCTGCGGCAAGTCCACGGTCGCCAAGCTGCTGATGCGGCTTGAGGACGCCACCGCCGGCGAGGTCTTCTACAAGGGCCAGGACATCACCAAGCTGTCGGGGCGGGCGCTGAAGGTGGTCCGCCGCAACATCCAGATGGTGTTCCAGGACCCGTACACCTCGCTGAACCCGCGGATGACGGTCGGCGACATCATCGGGGAGCCGTTCGACATCCACCCCGAGGTGGCCCCGAAGGGCGACCGGCGGCGCAAGGTCCAGGAGCTGCTGGACGTCGTCGGCCTGAACCCGGAGTACATCAACCGGTACCCGCACCAGTTCTCCGGCGGGCAGCGGCAGCGGATCGGCATCGCCCGCGGGCTGGCGCTGAACCCCGAGGTCATCATCTGCGACGAGCCGGTCTCCGCGCTCGACGTGTCGGTGCAGGCGCAGGTCATCAACCTGATGGAGAAGCTGCAGGACGAGTTCAACCTCGCCTACATCTTCATCGCGCACGACCTGTCCATCGTCCGGCACATCTCGGACCGGGTCGGCGTGATGTACCTGGGCCGGATGGCGGAGATCGGCACCGACGCCGAGATCTACGAGCACCCGACGCACCCGTACACCCAGGCGCTGCTGTCCGCGGTGCCGGTGCCCGACCCCGAGGCGCGCGAGCACCGGGAGCGGATCATCCTCAGCGGCGACGTGCCCTCGCCGGCCAATCCGCCGTCCGGCTGCCGATTCCGTACCCGGTGCTGGAAGGCCGAGGACAGGTGCGCGCAGGAGGAGCCGCTGCTGGCGATCCCGCAGGTCTTCGCCGGCACCGACACCCCGGCCGCGCACGAGTCGGCCTGCCACTTCGCCGCCGAGAAGGACGTGGTGGGCGCGGCCTGACCGCGAGCCGGCCGCCGCGCGGCCGGAGTATCCGTCAGAAGGGGCACCCCTCGCCGGGGGCGCCCCTTCTGACGTTGTGTCGTGCCGTGGCCAATGCATTGGTACGGCGACACGCAGTGGCAAAAGTGCAGGTTTGCTGCGATTGCTGTGTCATGGGGATCAAAGCGTCATTTGTGACCCATGAGGAGGCACGCGATGCGCGGAGCCACGCGCGTGAAGTGGGCCGTCGGTGTGATGGCCGTCGCCCTGACCGCCGCCGCCTGCGGCAGCAGCAGCAACGACAGCGGCGGTGGCGGCGGTACCGGCAGCGGCGGCGGCTCCGGCGTCGTTCGGGCCTCCTGGGGCGACCCGCAGAACCCGCTGGAGCCGGCCGACACCAACGAGGTGCAGGGCGGCAAGGTGCTCGACATGATCTTCCGCGGCCTGAAGAAGTACGACCCGAAGACCGCCAAGGCCGAGAACATGATCGCCGAGTCGATCACCACCAAGGACTCGCAGAACTTCGACATCAAGCTGAAGAGCGGCTGGACCTTCAGCAACGGCGAGCCGGTCAACGCCGACTCCTTCATCAACGCCTGGAACTACGACGCGCTGCTGAAGAACGCCCAGCTCAACGCGAGCTTCTTCAGCTACATCGACGGCTACGACAAGGTGCACCCGGACGCCGCGGGCGCCAAGTCCACCGCCACCACGCTGTCCGGGCTGAAGAAGGTCTCCGACACCGAGTTCACCGTCAAGCTCAACCAGAAGTTCTCGCTGTGGGCCGACACCCTCGGCTACTCGGCGTTCTACCCGCTGCCGAAAGCGTTCTTCACCAACCGGGCCTCCTGGCTCGCCAAGCCGATCGGCAACGGCCCGTACTCCATTCAGTCGTACACCAAGGGTTCCAAGATGAACCTGGTGAAGTGGAGCGGCTACAAGGGCCCCGACCCGGCCCAGAACGACGGCGTGGAGCTGCGGGTCTACACCGACAACAACACCGCGTACACCGACCTCCAGGCCGGCAACCTCGACCTGGTGGACGACATCCCGGCCGCCCAGCTCAAGAACGTCAAGAGCGACCTGGGCGACCGGTACATCAACGTCCCCGCCGGCATCATCCAGACCATCTCCTTCCCGCTGTACAACGCGCGCTGGTCGTCGGCGAACTCCGCCAAGGTCAGGCAGGGCCTGTCGATGGCGATCGACCGCAAGACGATCACCCAGCAGATCTTCCAGAACACCCGCACCCCGGCCACCGACTGGACCTCCCCGGTGCTCGGCGACGCGGGCGGCTACAAGGCGGGCCTGTGCGGCACCGAGTGCACCTATGACCCGGCCAAGGCCAAGGCGATGATCCAGCAGGCCGGCGGCCTGCCCGGCGGCAAGATCACCATCGCCTACAACGCCGACACCGGCTCCCACAAGGACTGGGTGGACGCGGTCTGCAACAGCATCAACAACGCGCTCGGCAACAACAAGGCCTGCGTCGGCGCCCCCACCGGCACCTTCGCGGACTTCCGGAACAAGATCACCAACAAGCAGATGGACAACCCGTTCCGGGCCGGCTGGCAGATGGACTACCCGCTGATCCAGGACTTCCTCCAGCCCCAGTACTACACCGACGCCTCGTCGAACGACTCGCACTACAGCAGTCCGCAGTTCGACAAGCTGATCAACCAGGCGAACGGTGAGTCCGACACCGGCAAGGCCATCGGCCTGTTCCAGGACGCCGAGAAGCAGCTGGTCACCGACATGCCGTCGATCCCGCTCTGGTACCAGAACGGCAGCGCCGGCTACTCGACCAAGGTCAGCAACGTCGCGCTGAACCCGTTCAGCGTCCCGGTCTACAACGAGATCAAGGTCAACTGACGCCGGCTGGAGGCCGCGCCGGGCAGCCGCCCGGTGCGGCCTCCAGCCGCTTCGCGGAAGGTTCCGTATGGGACGCTATGTGATCCGGCGGCTGCTCCAGATGATCCCGGTGTTCATCGGCAGCACGTTCCTGATCTTCTTCATGGTCTACGCGCTCGGCGACCCGGTCGCCGCGCTGTTCGGCGATCGCGCGCCCGACCCGGCCACGGCTGCCCAGATCCGGAACGACCTGCATCTGAACGACCCGCTGTGGCAGCAGTACCTGATCTACATGAAGAACATCTTCACCGGCGACTTCGGCACCGCCTTCAACGGCCAGCCGGTCACCGAGCTGATGGGCAGCGCCTTCCCGGTCACCATCCGGCTCACCATCGTGGCGATCCTCTTCGAGATCGTCATCGGCATCACGCTCGGCGTGATCACCGGCATGAAGCGCGGCAAGCCGGTGGACACCGGGGTGCTGCTGCTGACCCTGGTGGTCATCTCGGTGCCGACCTTCGTCACCGGCTATGTGGCGCAGTACCTGATCGGCGTCAAACTCGGCTGGGTCAGCCCCTCGGTGTCGCCGGCGGCCCCGTTCAACGAACTGGTGCTGCCCGGCCTGGTGCTCGCCCTGGTCTCGCTGGCCTACGTCACCCGGCTGACCCGGACCTCGATCGCCGAGAACACCCGCGCCGACTACGTGCGCACCGCGGTCGCCAAGGGGCTGCCGCGCCGCCGGGTGATCGTCCGGCACCTGCTGCGCAACTCGCTGATCCCGGTGGTGACCTTCATCGGCACCGACATCGGCGCGCTGATGGGCGGCGCCATCGTCACCGAGCGGATCTTCAACATCCACGGCGTCGGCTTCAACCTCTACCAGGGCATCCTGCGCAACAACTCGCCCACGGTGGTCGGCTTCGTCACCATCCTGGTGCTGGTCTTCCTGCTCGCGAACCTGCTCGTCGACCTGCTCTACGCGGTCCTGGACCCGAGGATCCGGTATGCCTGAGCCACACAACCCGCTGGAGCCCGACCAGGCCATGTCGCCCGGCGGCTTCAGCGGCGGGATGGACCTGGCCGCCGAGGAGGCCGGCACCCTGGAGGGCAAGCCCGGCCAGACCGGCGGCGAGCCCGCCGACAAGCCGCGCAGCCTGTGGTCGGACGCCTGGCGCGACCTGCGGCGCAACCCGATCTTCATCATCTCGGCGCTGATCATCCTGTTCCTGGTGTTCATCTCCATCTGGCCCGGGGTGATCGCCGACCAGGACCCGTTGCAGGCCGACCTGTCCAAGGCCCAGCTGGGCTCGCAGCCCGGCCACCCGTTCGGCTACGACGGCCAGGGCCGGGACGTCTACACCCGGGTGGTCTACGGCGCCCGCGCCTCGGTGACCGTCGGCGTCTGCGCCACCGCGGGCGTCGTCCTGCTGGGGAGCGTGCTGGGCGGGCTGGCCGGCTTCTTCGGCGGCTGGTGGGACGCGATCCTGTCCCGGATCAGCGACATCTTCTTCGGCATCCCGGTGATCCTGGGCGGCCTGGTCTTCCTCTCGGTGATCACCAACAGCACGGTCTGGCCGGTGGTCGGCTTCATGATCCTGCTGGGCTGGCCGCAGATCGCCCGTATCGCCCGCGGCTCGGTGCTGACCGTCCGGCAGAACGACTACGTGCAGGCCGCCCGGGCGCTCGGCGCCGGCAGCCCCCGGCTGCTGCTGCGGCACATCCTGCCGAACGCCGTCGCGCCGGTCATCGTCGTCGGCACCATCGCGCTCGGCACGTACATCTCGCTGGAGGCCACGCTGTCCTACCTCGGCGTCGGCCTGCGGCCGCCGACCGTGTCCTGGGGCATCGACATCTCCGACGCGTCCAACCAGATCCGCAACGCCCCGCACATGCTGCTGTGGCCCGCGGGCGCGCTGAGCATCACCGTGCTGGCGTTCATCATGCTCGGCGACGCGGTACGCGACGCCCTCGACCCCAAGCTGCGCTGAGGAGCCCGCGATGGCCACGAGTTCGCAGATGATGACAGGACCCGGCGGCCGGGACGGCACCGGCGCCGCCGCCGGGCCGCTGCTCGACGTCCGCGACCTGCATGTGGAGTTCCGCACCAGGGAAGGCGTCGCCAAGGCCGTCAACGGCGTGGACTACTCGGTGGACGCCGGCGAGACGCTGGCGGTGCTCGGCGAGTCCGGCTCCGGCAAGTCCGTCACCGCGCAGGCCGTGATGGGCATCCTGGACTCCCCGCCGGGCTTCGTCACCCAGGGCGAGGTGCTCTTCCAGGGCCGCGACCTGCTGAAGCTCGGGCCTGAGGAGCGGCGCAAGGTGCGCGGCGCGAAGATGGCGATGATCTTCCAGGACGCGCTGTCCTCGCTGAACCCGGTGCTGAACGTGGGGGAGCAGCTCGGCGAGATGTTCCGGGTGCACCGCGGCATGGGCCGCAAGGAGGCCAGGGCCAAGGCCGTCGAGCTGATGGAGCGGGTCCGCATCCCGGCCGCCGCCGAGCGCGTCAAGCAGTACCCGCACCAGTTCTCCGGCGGTATGCGGCAGCGGGTGATGATCGCCATGGCGATGGCACTCGAACCCGACCTGATCATCGCCGACGAGCCGACCACCGCGCTCGACGTCACCGTGCAGGCGCAGGTGATGGACCTGCTGGCCGAGCTCCAGCGCGAGTTCAACATGGGGCTGATCCTGATCACCCACGACCTGGGTGTGGTCGCCGACGTCGCCGACAAGATCGCGGTGATGTACGCCGGCCGGATCGTGGAGCGGGCCCCCGTGCACGACATCTACCGGGCGCCGGCCCACCCGTACACCAAGGGCCTGCTCGACTCGATCCCGCGGGTCGACCAGAAGGGCCAGGAGCTGTACGCGATCAAGGGCCTGCCGCCCAACCTGCTGCACATCCCGTCCGGCTGCGCGTTCCACCCGCGCTGCCCGATGGCCCAGGCCGTCTGCCGGACCGACGTACCGCCGCTGTACCAGGTCAGCCGGGACCGGGCGAGCGCCTGCCACTTCTGGAAGGAGACCCTTGGTGAGTCAGTCGACGACTGAGCCGGTGAGCGGGTCCGCGCCGGGGCCGGCGAAGGAGCCGATCCTGCAGGTCCGCGGCCTGGTCAAGCACTTCCCGCTGACCCAGGGCATCCTCTTCAAGAAGCAGGTCGGCGCCGTCCAGGCGGTGGACGGGGTGAACTTCGACCTGTTCGCGGGCGAGACGCTCGGCATCGTCGGCGAGTCCGGCTGCGGCAAGTCCACGGTGGCCAGGCTGCTGATGAACCTGGAGCAGGCCACCGCCGGCACCGTGATGTTCAAGGGCGAGGACATCACCAAGCTGTCCGGGCGGGCGCTGAAAGCCGTCCGCCGCAACATCCAGATGGTCTTCCAGGACCCGTACACCTCGCTGAACCCGCGGATGACGGTCGGCGACATCATCGGCGAGCCGTACGAGATCCACCCCGAGGTGGCCCCCAAGGGCGACCGGCGGCGCCGGGTGGAGGAGCTGCTCGACGTGGTCGGGCTGAACCCGGAGTACATCAACCGGTATCCGCACCAGTTCTCCGGCGGGCAGCGGCAGCGGATCGGCATCGCCCGCGGGCTCGCGCTGCGCCCGGAGATCATCGTGGCCGACGAGCCGGTCTCCGCGCTGGACGTGTCGGTGCAGGCGCAGGTGGTCAACCTGATGGAGCGGCTGCAGGACGAGTTCAACCTGTCGTACATGTTCATCGCGCACGACCTGTCGATCGTCCGGCACATCTCTGACCGGGTCGGCGTGATGTACCTGGGCAAGATCGTGGAGATCGGCGCGGACGAGCAGATCTACCAGCACCCGACGCACCCGTACACCCAGGCGCTGCTGTCGGCGGTGCCGGTGCCCGACCCGGCGGCCAGGGCGCCGCGCGGCGGCGCCTCCGTGGAGGGCGGCTCCGGGCTGCCGGCCGAGGGCGGCGGGGACGGTCCCGCGGAGGGACGCGGGAGGATCATCCTCGCGGGTGACGTGCCCTCGCCGGCGAATCCGCCGTCGGGCTGCCGGTTCCGCACCCGGTGCTGGAAGGCGCAGGAGCTCTGCGCGCGGGAGGAGCCGCTGCTCGCGGTGCCCGAGGTCTTCAAGGGCACCGGGGGACCGGCCGAGCACGACTCGGCCTGCCACTTCGCGGAGGAGCGCAAGGTCGTACCCGACTGACGGGCCCGGGCGGCGCCCGCGCGCGCCGAAGCCGTACCCGGGTGCCAGGGGTGTCCGGATACGGCTGCGACGCCGAGGGAAGGCGAACTGAACCCGGGTCAGAGGGTCTTCTTGTCGGCCGCCTCCTCGATCGCGGCGAGTGCGGGATCGAGGATGATGTCCTCGTCACGCGCCGCGATCGTCGGTTCTTCGGGGAAGTGGCAGGCGGTCAGGTGCCCGTCGTGGTTCCCGCCGATCTGGATCAGCGGCGGCTCCTCGACCTCGCACTTCTCCTGCGCCTTCCAGCACCGGGTGCGGAACCGGCAGCCCGACGGCGGGTTGATCGGCGACGGCACGTCACCGGCCAGCCGGATCCGCTCGCGCTCCTCACCCTCCAGGTCCACCTCCGGCACCGCCGACAGCAGCGCGTGGGTGTACGGGTGCCGCGGCCGGTTGTAGATCGAGTCCCGGTCGCCGATCTCCACGATCTTGCCCAGGTACATCACCGCGACCCGCTGCGAGAAGTGCCGGACGATCGCCAGGTCGTGCGCGATGAACAGGAACGCGATCCCCAGCTCCCGCTGCACCTTCTGCAGCAGGTTGACCACCTGCGCCTGGATGGACACGTCCAGCGCGGAGACCGGCTCGTCGGCCACGATCAGCTTGGGTTCCAGCGCCAGCGCCCTGGCCACCCCGATCCGCTGCCGCTGTCCGCCGGAGAACTCGTGCGGGAACCGGTTGTAGTGCTCGGGGTTGAGGCCGACGGTCTCCAGCAGCTCCCGCACCCGGCCCTCCCGGCCGCCGGGCGGGTTCATCCCGTTGATCTCCATCGGGCCGCCGATGATGGTGCCGACGGTCTGCCGCGGGTTCAGCGAGGAGTACGGGTCCTGGAAGATCATCTGCACCTCGGACCTGATCGGCATCAGCTCCTTGCGTGAGGAGTGCGTGATGTCCTGGCCCTTGTAGCTGATCTTCCCCGCGGTCGGCTCCAGCAGCCGGGTGATCAGCCGCCCGGTGGTGGACTTGCCGCAGCCGGACTCGCCGACCAGGCCGAAGCTCTCACCCGCCCCGACGGTCAGGTCGATGCCGTCCACCGCCTGGACGGCGCCGACCCGGCGCTTGAACGGGAAGCCGCCGTAGATCGGGAAGTGCTTGGTCAGCCCGCTGATCTCCAGCAGTGCCTCACCGGGCGGCTCGTCCCGCGGTGCGGGCACCGCGTCGGCCGGCTCCGGCTCGTTCTTCGAAAGCGAAACGTCGTTGCTCATGGTTTTTGCCTGCCCCAGATGACTGGTCAGCCCAGCCGGGGCTGAATCTTCTCGATGAATACGGACTGCTTCTGCTCGGCCGTCAGATGACAGGCGGCGCTGCGCCCTGGCGGCAGGTCCGGCCGTGCGGAGTAGCAGGCGTCACCGCCGACGAGCTCGGGATAGTCGCAGCGTGGATGGAAGGCGCAACCCGACGGCGGGTTGAGCAGACTCGGCGGCATGCCGGGAATCGGCGACAGCTCCGCGTCCACGTCGGAGGTCAGCCGGGGCATCGAGCTGAGCAGGCCCCAGGTGTACGGGTGCTGCGGCTCGGTGATCACCTCGCGTACCGAACCGCGCTCCACCGCCCGGCCGGCGTACATCACCAGCAGGTCGTCGGCGATGTTGGACACCACCCCGAGGTCGTGGGTGATCAGGATGATCGCGGAGCCGAACTCCTGCTGGAGGTCGCGCAGCAGGTCCAGGATCTGCGCCTGCACGGTGACGTCCAGCGCGGTGGTGGGCTCGTCCGCGATCAGCAGCTCGGGGTTGCACACCAGCGCCATCGCGATCATCGCGCGCTGCCGCATACCGCCGGAGAACTGGTGCGGGTAGTCGTCCACCCGGGTCCTGGGCTGCGGGATGCCGACCTTGTCCAGCATCTCGATCGCCCGCGCGCGGCCCTCCCGCTTGCTGGCCCCCATGTGCTTGACGTAGGGCTCGGCGATCTGCCGGCCGACGGTGTAGTACGGCGACAGCGCGGTCAGCGGGTCCTGGAAGATCATCGCCATCTTGTTGCCGCGCAGCCGCTCCAGGGTGCGGTTGCTCGCCCCGGTCAGCTCCTGGCCGTCGAGGATGATCTCGCCGCCGATGGTGGTGGTCTTAGGGTTGTGCAGCCCGAGCACGGTCAGGTTGGTGACCGACTTCCCCGAGCCGGACTCGCCGACGATGCCGAGCGTCTGGCCGCGCTGGAGGTCGAAGGAGAGCCCGTCCACGGCCTTGACGACGCCGTCCTCGGTGGCGAAGTGCACGTACAGGTCGCGGACGGAGAGGAACGCGTCCGAGCCGGACGGCGTCCTGTCCTCCTCGGGCTTGGTCATGGTGGTCACTGACGAATCTCCTAGGACAGCCGCACGCGCGGGTCGATGAACGCGTAGGCGGCGTCCACGATGATGTTGAACAGGACGATCAGGGTGGCGCTGAACAGCATCACGCCCATCAGCATGGGCAGGTCCGTCTTGTCGACGGAGTCCACCGCCAGCCGGCCGAGCCCGGCGAGCTGGAACGTCCACTCGGTGATCATCGCGCCGCCGAACAGCGCGCCCAGGTCGATACCGAGGATGGTGATGATCGGGATCAGTGAGCCGCGCCAGGCGTAGCGGAAGAAGACGTAGGCGCTGGACATGCCCTTGGCGCGGGCGGTGCGCACATGTTCTTCCTGTAGTTGTTCGATCATCGTCGAGCGCGCCATGCGGGTGTAGTTGGCGGTGAAGATGATCGACAGCACGCACCACGGGATGAACAGCCCGTTGAACCAGCCGGTCACGCTGTGCGTGATCGGCACGTATTTGGGCTGGTCGAGGATCTGGTTGTTGTAGACGAAGATCGCGAGCACGATCGGGCCGATGAAGTAGATCTGCATCGAGCTCAGCACCAGCGAGGCGGAGCTGAAGATCTTGTCGATGATCCCGCCGCGCTTCCAGGCGGCCAGCATGCCGGTGCCCAGACCGACGATGAGGAAGACCACGGCACCGCCGGCGGCCAGCGAGAGGGTGGTGGGCAGCCGGTTGACCAGCGTCGGCCACACCGGCTCGTTGGTGCTGAACGAGTATCCGAGGCATGGCGCCGGGCAGTTGCCGGCACTGAACCGGTGACCGGTGAAGATCCGGACCATGTAGTTGTAGTACTGCACCGGAACCGGATGATCCGTACCGAGGTTGTGGTGGATGATCGCGAGGTTCGCGGGGCTGCAGTTCTTTCCGCAGGACAGCAGGGCCGGGTCGTGCGGGATCGCGAAGAAGAGGAAGAACGTGAAGGCGCTGATGAACAACAGGATGACCAGAGCGCCGAGCGTCCGGCGGACGAGGAATCGAAGCATGGCGGTCGCAGCTCTCAGAGGACGGCGGCGGTGGGTGTCGGGCGCCCCGACGGGGCCGGGCTGGATGCCCGGCCCCACCAGGGAACTGGCTGATGCTGCTTACTTCTTGACGTAGAGCTTGGTCAGGTCGATGCCCGCGGTGATGTTGTTGTAGACCACGCCGCCGACCTTCGAACCGAAGAGCTGGAGCTGCTTGTAGTACACGGTCGGCACACCCGGGATCACCTTGGTGACGATGTAGGTGTTGAGCGCGAACCACGCGTCAGCGGCGGCCTTCGGGTCGGTGATCTTCTTGATCCGGTCGATCTCGCTGTTGATGTGCGGGTCGTTCACGTGCGAGTAGTTCGGCGCCTGGTCGGCGATCGTGCGGCCGTCGAAGACCGGCGGGATCACCGTCAGGGTGCTCGGCCAGTCAGCGCCCCAGGCGCTGGCGTAGATGTCGTACGGGTTGTCGACCTTGCCGATCAGGTCGTAGTACGTCGCCGAGGGAAGTTCCTTGCGCTGGACGTCGAAGCCGGCCTGCTTCAGGGTGTTCGCGATGACCACCGAGTACTGCTGGCCCTGCGTGGTGTTGATGTACGCGTAGGTGATCTTCGTGTTCAGCTTGCCCGCGGCCTGCAGGATCTTCTTGGCCTCGGCCGGCTGGCCGTCGGGGTGCGCGACCTTGCCCAGCGGGTCGGCCTTCTGGTAGCCGGACAGCGTCGGGCTGATGAAGCCGCCGGCGTACTCGGCGCCGTAGGACGCGCCGAGCGCGGTGTAGGTCGGCTTGGTCGGCAGCGCCATGGCCAGTGCCTTGCGGACGTTGAGGTCGGTGAGCTTGGTCATGTTGAAGTTCACCTCGCCCACGAACGGCTGGTAGCCGGCCACCGTGCGCTTGTAGATCGACGGCGTGCCGACGACCTTCGGCGTGTTGAGCGTGTCCACCGCGTTGGAGAAGCTCAGCGAGGTCTGGTTGTCACCGGCGTCGGACATCAGACGCTTGGTGGAGTCCTCCTGCTGGTGGTTGAACGTGATGTCGTAGGTGTCCACGTACTGGTGCCGGGCCGCGTCGGTGGCCGGGTCCCAGTTCGGGTTCTTCACCAGCGTCATCGACTTGCCGGTCTCGAAGGACTTGATCATGTACGGACCCGACGCGACCGGCGCCTTGTCGTACTTCTCCTTGGTGTCCTTCGCGGAGTCCACGGCCGAGTAGCCGGGCATCGCGAACAGGTAGGGGGTGTCCGCCTCCGGGTTCGGGAAGTGGAAGACGATCGTCTTGTCGTCCGGGGTGGCCAGCAGGCTGTCCGGCAGGTGCTTGCCCTTGTACGGGCCGTCCGGCAGCAGCTTGCGGTAGTCAGCGCCGTTGGTGTTGGCCAGCCACTGCTGGAGGTAGGCCGGGCCGTTGGTGATGAACGGGGCGAACAGCCGCTCCACGGACCACCGGATGTCCTTGGACGTGATCGGCGTGCCGTCCTGCCACTTGATGCCGTCCTTGAGGTGGAACGTCCAGGTCTTGCCGCCGTCCGACTGCTCGCCGCTGTCCGTGGCGAGGTCGCCGACGACGGTGTAGTTGCCCTTGTCGTCCAGCTTGTACGTGGTCAGGCCACGGTGGATCAGCGTGGCGAGCTGGCCCTCGTTGGAGACATAGATCTGGCCCGGGTCGAGGTGGGTGTAGCTGTCGCGTTCCAGGGCGTGCAGAGTGCCGCCCGGCGTCGCGCCGGCGATCGGCGCGGCCGGTCCGGTGGAGGCCGCGGCGTCACCGAAAGTGACCTGGGACTGGAGCTGCTGCGCACTCTTGCTCTGCGTGGCCTTGACGTCCTTGCCCTGCTTGCCACCGCTGTCGCTGCCGTTGCCGCTGCTGCAGGCGGTGAGAACCAGCGCGCCCGCGGCTATCGCCACCAGCCCCGCCCGGGTTCTACGCATGTAGAAGTTCATTCGGTACTTGCACCCCTGTTCGTGGTTACCTGTTGAGCTGCCTGACTCATCCGGTGATGGGGCGGCAGCCACCCCCTCGGCCACTTCCTCAGCGTGCGGTCTTCGGATCGAAAGCGTCCCGGACCGAGTCCCCGAGCAGGTTGAACGCGACGATGAAGACCACCATGGCGATGCCGGGGAAGAACATGTAAGTGAGGTCGTTCTGGTAGATCGCCCCACCGGTGGCGAACATCCGGCCCCAGTCGGGCGTCGGTTCGATCAGTCCGACACCGAGGAACGACAGGCCCGCCTCGGCGGTCACGAACCCCGGGAGCATCAGCGTGCTCTGCACCAGGATCGGCGTGACCAGGTTGGGCAGCAGCTCATGGCGGATGATCCGCCATGGCGAGGCCCCGGTGACCCGGGCCGCTTCGATGAACTCCCGTTCACGCAGCGTGAGTACCTGCCCGCGCAGCAGCCGGGCCAGGCCCATCCAGCCGAGGAACCACTGCACCATGATCAGCGCGACCACCCGCAGGTAGGTCGGCGTCGCGTCGGCGGGGGAGACGAAGATCGAGACGACCACCGGCATGAACGCGACGAAGAACAGCTGCGAGGGGAACGCCATCAGCAGGTCGGAGACCCGGCCGATGAAGTAGTCCGCCTTGCCGCCGAGGTAGCCGCCGGCGATGCCCAGCAGGATCGCGGTGATCGTCACCGAGATGGTCACCGCGACGGCGATGCCCAGCGAGGTCCTGATCCCGTACAGAAGTTGCGTGAACACGTCACGGCCGAGCTGCGGTTCGATGCCGAACCAGAAGTGGCTGCTCATGCCGCCGTTGGGCGCCACCGGGTAGCCGAACTCGTTGAGAAGGTCCGGATTGTCCTCTCCGTACAGGGTGTACGGGTTCTTGCCGTAGAGCTTGGCGATCACCGGCGCGAGGATCGCGATGGCGAAGAAGAAGATCACCACGTATGCGGCGATGACCCCGGTGCGGTCCCGCTTGAACCGTCGCCACATGAGCTGACCTGGGGAACGTCCGACCAACTCGGCGATGTCCTTGGGGACGTCGACCGTCGTCTCGTCGGGCTCTCCCGGGCCGCCCGGCGGCTCGGTGACCTTGGCCTCAGTTGAACTCGTCATCGCGAATGCCCCCGCAGCAGGAGTCTGGTTGACGCGACGGGGAGTGCGTCGCGGGTTGTGCGGACTTTCGCAATGGAATCAACTTCCAGTCAAGAGGGGGCGGAAGGAAGAAAGCTTGTTGTTTGGCATCTTGAGCGAAGATTTGGCAGATTGTCCTCTGGACGTGCTTGACAAGCGCGCGGCGTGTACGACATATCGGTCATGTAGGTACGAAACGCGTTAACAATGTGGCAACTTGGCTGTCGCAACTCCGATATACGGACGTAGCAGTCTGAACAACGTACGGCCGTGCGGGTGCCGTTGGCCGGTCGGAGCACTCCACACCGCTCCGACCGGCCCCCGAACCGGCGGCCGGAACGCCGGTTCACTTCCGGAGCCGCCTGTTCCTACCCCAAGATGTGCGGGTATATCTGCGAGGAACACTCGGGTTACGGGGGAGTACGTCGATGGAGTCGACAGCCATGCGACCGGGCGCGCGCGCCACGGCCGCGGTGATCTGCTGTGCGCTGATCGCGGTGGAACTGGCCTGGATGATCCGGGACATCAACGCCGACGGTCTGCACGACGCGGTGTGGATGTGGATCGGACTCCAGCTGGCCGGGCAGAAGCACCCTCCGCCGTTCACCGGCATCGCCGATGTCGTGGTGATCGTCACCGCGGCCGGCGCGCTGTTCACCTCCCGCCGCCCCGCCGCGGTGTGGGGTTTCGTCACCGCCGGGATCATCGCTTTTGTGATGCGGCTGCCCGGCGTCTGGATGTACGCCAACGACTGGCTGGACGGCGCTCCGCTGCACACCAGGGCGCTGCTCACCTCGGTCGGCGGGACGCTGGCCGGACTGGTGCTGCTCGGCCTCGGACTGTGGGGGCGCGAGCAGATGAGCGCACTCGCCCGCTCCCTCGCGCCGCGGGACCAGCCGTCAACCCCCGCAGGTGCGGGGGCCGTTCCCCGGCCGAGCCGCGGCACCGCTGCCGCGGCCGGGGCGCTGCTGGTCGTGCTCGCCCTGGAGATGATCGGCTGGCAGATCTTCTACGTGCACAAATACGCCGACGGGCACTTCCAGCCGCACTTCTACAAGTACCTGCTCATCGGTGAGATGTTCCCCAGCGTGCTGCTCGGCCCGCCCACCCTCTACCTGGCCTGGGCACTGGTCGCGCTGGCGCTCGGTGCGGCGGTCGCCGCGTTCGCCCGGCACCCGCTCGCCCGGCCGCTGGGCCTGTCGTTCGTGCTCAGCCTGGTGCTCGCCCGGATCCTGCTGTTCGACACCCTGCACTCCGAGCACCTGCTGTTCAGGTTCGACCGGGTGGAGACCTATGTGAAGGCGGATCAGATCTTCGCCGTGGCCGAGGTGCTGCTCGCGGTGCTGATCGGGCTGCTGCTGCTGGTCAAGGAGGACCCGGCGCGGGCCCTTCCGCAGGGCTGGGGTCCGCCGGCCCCGCAGTACGGGGCGCCGGCCGGCTGGGGCCCGATGCCGCAACAGCCCCCGGCCGCCGGCGGGTTCGGGCCGCCGCCGCCCAACCACCCGCCGCAGTAGCCCTGACCTGCCCGGGAACGGGCGGGGCGGCGGCCGGTCAGTCGCGGGGGATGCCCAGCGAGCGCTTCAGGAACTCGACCTGGAGCAGCAGCAGGTTCTCCGCGACCTGCTCCTGAGGCGCCGTCATGTGCGTGACGCCCGACAGCGGCAGCACCTCGTGCGGACGGCCCGCGGCGAGCAGCGCGCTCGACAGCCGCAGCGCGTTCGCCACCAGCACGTTGTCGTCGGCCAGGCCGTGAATGAGCATCAGCGGCCGGGCCGGCTCGGCGAGTTCGACGATGCCCTCGTCGGTCACCACCGAGTTCGCGTCATACGCCTCGGGGTGCTGGTCGGGCCGCCCGAGGTAACGCTCGGTGTAATGCGTGTCGTAGAGGCGCTGCTGCGTGAGCGGCGCGCCGACCACCGCCGCGTGGAAGACGTCGGGGCGGCGCAGCACCGCGAGCGCGGCCAGCGTGCCGCCGTAGGACCAGCCGCGGATGGCAACCCGGCCGAGATCCAGCGGGTGGTCGGCGGCCAGCGCCTGGAGCGCGGCGACCTGGTCCTCCAGCGAGATCGCGGCCAGCTTGAACGCGATCGACTTCTCCCAGCCCGGCGACCTCCCGGGGGTGCCGCGGCCGTCCGCGACCACCACCGCGAAGCCCTGGTCGGCGAACCACTGCGACACCAGGTGCGCGTTCTGCGCGGCGACCACCCGCTGGCCGTGCGGACCGCCGTACGGGTCGAGCAGCACCGGCAGCGGGCCGTCGCCCTCTGCGTAACCGGTCGGCAGCAGCACCGCGGACGGGATGCGCCGCTCGCCGGCCTCGGTGAACCGCGGGCGGGCGGTCAGGCTGGGCCGCTGGGCGTGGTTGGCGATCTCGGCGACGATCCGCCCGCCGCGCAGCACCCGGGTGGTGGTGCCGGAGCGGTCGGCGACCGCCGAGGTCAGCACCGTCAGACCACCGGACCTGACCGCGCTGTGCACGCCGGGCTCGGGCGAGACCCTGACCACCGCGGACTCCGCCACCCGGTAGACGTGCACCTGCCCGATCTCCGGCTCCGCGGCGGCGGCCCCGGCGGACGCGGTCACCAGCACCTCGTCGGCCCCGGTGTGCAGCAGCGCCCGTACGTGCAGTTCGGCGCCGGTCAGCGGCTTGTCGCCGGCCACCAGCACCCGTACGCCGTCCAGATCGGTGATCCTCACCAGCGTGCCGTCCGGCCGCCGGGCCGGCGAGCCGGGGAAAAGATCAAGCCAAACTTGATCTTCCTCGACCAGCTCCACGGCGGTCGCGCCGGTGGCCGTGTCCACCGTCAGATAGCGCTGTTCGCGCTGGTCGCGGTCCTGTACGAGCAGCGTCGGCGGGGCCGCCGCCGACCAGTGCACGGCCGCCAGGTACGGGAAGCCGTCCCGGTCCCACTCCACCTCGCGCCGCGAGCCGTCGAGGCCCAGCAGCGACAGGGTCACGATCGCGTTGGCGGTGCCCGCCAGCGGGTAGGCCACCGCCACCGGCGCCCGGTCCGGATGGGCCGGCTCGGCGATCCAGCGGCGCTCCACCGGGGACTCGTCCACCCGGGCCACCAGCAGCGCCGAGCTGTCGGGCGACCACCAGAAGCCCCGGCTGCGGCCCATCTCCTCGGCCGCGATGAACTCCGCGAGACCCCAGGTGACCGACTCGCCGTCGGGCTCGGCCAGCGCCCGGTCCCGGTTGTCACCGACCGCGGTGCCGCCGGCCGCCGCATCCTGTTCCTGCCCGCCCGCCGCGCCGGGGATCGCCGCCACCCGCAGCGCGCCCTCACACGCGTAGGCCACCAGCCGGCCGTCGGGCGACGGCCGCGGGTCGACCACCGGGCCCGGCACCGTCAGCTCCCGTACACCGCCGCCGCCCTCGCCGCCCTGGCGCAGATCCGCCACGAACAGCCGTCCCGACAGCGCGAAGGCGGCCACCGACACCGCGTCGTCCACCGCGTAGCCGACGATGCCCGCCGAGCCCTCGCGGCTGCGCTCCCGCCGGGCCCGCTCGGCGGCCGACAGCTGCTCCGTGCCGCCGTCGAGCAGCGCCGCCGGGTCCGCCACGATCCGCTCGGCGGAGGCACCGGCTCCGGCGCCCGCTCCGGAGCCCGCCTCCGTGCCCTCCGACACGGCGAGCACCCACAGCATCTGCGCACGGTCGGACCCCGACCGGGACCGCAGGAACGCCACTCTCGTCCCGTCCGGCGCAACCGTCACGGACTTCGGCGCCCCGAGGGTGAAGCGCTGCGTCCTGGCGTGCTGCCGGGGGAAGGAGAGTTCCGTCATAGCTGTGACCCTAGGCGCTACCTGTGACACCCGCCTCCCTTTTTGCGCCCGGCGGAACGGCGTACCTCCCCACCAGCCCCGGAGCGCCCCCGGCCATTCGGGCCCGGTGGCTGGATCTGGTCATGCGCCCCCGCGTGCTTCCGTGCTCCGACATATGCGGTGGGACGGAAAGTTATGATCAGTAGCCGTGGGTGGGTAATAGGCATGTGGCAACTGACATGAACCCTGCGTCCCTGGGAGGTGAGCCGTCATGGCACTCTCGATTTCGGCGGTGGTGCTGCTGCTGATCGTCGTGATCCTGCTGATCCGGTCGTCCGGGCTCAAGGCCGGGCACGCCATCGCGTGTACGTTGCTGGGCTTCTATCTGGCGAGCTCCACAGTGGCCCCCACGATCACCGACTTCACCAACAACGTGGCCGGGATGATCTCCGACATCAAGCTCTGAACGGTGCCGCCGGCGCGGGACCGGTCACAGCGTCGTGACCGGCCTGACCGGAGTCGTACGCTTCCCCCATGACCGATCTACCCGCCAGGCGGCTGCTGCTCGTCCACGCCCACCCGGACGACGAGACGATCAACAACGGCGCCACCATGGCCAAGTACGCCGCGGAAGGCGCGCTCGTCACCCTCGTCACCTGCACCCTCGGCGAGGAGGGCGAGGTGATCCCGCCGGAGCTCGCCCACCTGGCCGCCGACCGGGACGACACCCTCGGCGAGTACCGGATCGGCGAACTCGACGCCGCCATGGCCGAGCTGGGCGTCACCGACCACCGCTTCCTCGGCGGCGCCGGCCGCTACCGCGACTCCGGCATGATGGGCCTGCCGCAGAACGAGGTGCCCGGCTGCTTCTGGCAGGCCGACCTGGACGAGGCGGCCGGCCACCTGGCCGAGGTCATCCTCGACGTCCGCCCGCAGGCCCTGGTCACCTACGACGACAACGGCGGCTACGGCCACCCCGACCACATCCAGGCGCACCGGGTCGCGCTGCGCGGGTACGAACTCGCCGCCGGCCAGGGCCACCGGATCGACCGGGTCTACGAGATCTGCACCCCGCGGTCGGTGATCGAGGCCGGCTTCGCCAGGCTCGCCGAGGAGGGCCGGGACTTCCCCTTCGAGGGGATCGCGAGCCCCGACGACGTACCGGGCGTGGTCGACGACGAACTGGTCACCGTCGCCGTCGACGCGGCCCCCTACGCCGAGCGCAAGACGGCCGCGATGCGCGCCCACGCCACCCAGATCGCGGTGGACGGCCCCTTCTTCGCCTTGTCCAACGACCTCGGGCAGCCGTTTTTCGCCACCGAGTTCTACCGCCAGGTGCGGGGTGAGGGGCCGGCCGAGGGCCGCGGCACGGACCTCTTCCCGGCGGAAGCCGAAGACGACGCGACGGGCGGTGCGGGCCGATGAGCGGGCAGCCGAACCGGCCGGTGCGGCCGGTGGTCGGATTGCTGCGGCCGGGAGGTCCGGCCCGGGAGCCGGTGGACCGGCCGCTGAGCAAGCCGTGGCGGATCGTCTCCTACGTCGTCCTCGCCGTGCTCGGCGCGCTGGTCGCCGGGGCCGGAGCGCTGGTCCAGGCGGCCTGGGAGCCCGGCGGGCTGCTGCTGTCGCTGGCGGGCTGCGTGGCGCTGTTCTACGGCGGTGTGAAGCTCACCGGGAGCCGGGTGGGCGTCGCGGTGCCCGCCGCGGTCTGGGTGATCAGTGTGATCCTGCTCAGCTCGACGCGGCCGGAAGGCGACTTCCTTTTCGCGGCCGGCATCGGACCGTACGTCTACCTGCTCGGCGGGGCGATGTCCGCGGTGATCTGCGCCACGGTGACCCAACCATCCCGTTCCGGGGCGAATACCGCCTGACTTGGCGGGCAGGGGCGAGCACATGGTTGGGTGAGCCCGCCGGCGTTCGCCGGACCAGGGTCGCCTTCCAGCCCCGGTCGGTATGGTGGTCGCGCCGGCGGGCCGCCCGCGGAGAACGACGACGGGTGGCGGAGCTAACCGGGAGAGCCAGTTTTGAGTCGTGAACCTGATAGTTCGTCCTCGGGGACCCAGGGCCGCGGTGGTAACGCGTACCCGTCAGGGACCCCGCCGTACGGCACGCGTCCGTTCCCGTCGCTGCACCCGCAGGAGCCACCGCGCCCCGGCGGCGCACCGGGCACCCCCGGGGCCGACGAGCCGGAGGAGGCGGCCCCGCCGCCCGCCGCGCCGCCCGCGCCCGACGAGCCCAGGACCGAGACCACTCTGACGACCCGGATCCGGATCAACATCCCCGGTTCGCGGCCGATCCCGCCGGTGGTGATGCGCACACCGGTGGACGAGAACAATCCCGCGCCCCGGACGGCGGAGCCGGAGGCCGCGGCGGAGGAGCCGGCGGCCGAGCCGGAGCCCGAGCCCGAGCGGACGAGCGACTGGTTCGCGCCGCGCAAGTCGGCGGCCCCGCCCCCGGCCGCGCCCGCGAGCCCGGTGGGGCCGCCCCCGGGTGCCGGTGCGCCCCCGGCCGGGCCCGCGAGCCCCGTGAGCCCGCCCCCCGGTGCCGGTACGCCGCCGCCCTCGGCCCCGGCCGGGCCGCCCCGAGGCGCGCCCCGGGGCAGCGGGATGCCGGCGCCCGGTTTCAGCGACCCCGGTTCCGGCAGCCACCGCGCGCCCAACTCGCTGAACGGCCCGAACGGCAGCTCGCCCTTCTTCCCGCCGATGGAGGACCTGTCCCGCGGCCCGCACGACACCCCGGCGGCGGGCTTCCCGTCCCCGTTCGACGAGCGCAGCCCGTACGGTGCCCCGCGCCCGTCCGGGCAGGACGGTACGGACACGGGCAGCGGCCCGTTGCCGTTCGGTCCTGACGGTTCCGACACGGGGAGCGGCCCGGTGCCGTTCGGCGGCCCGGGCGCGTTCGGTCGCGACGGTACGGATACCGGGAGCGGCCCGTTGCCGTTCGGTCCTGACGGTTCCGACACCGGCAGTGGCCCCGTGCCGTTCGGCGGCCAGTCCCCGTTCGGCCAGGACGGTTCGGACACCGGGAGCGGCCCGGTGCCGTTCGGCGGCCCGGGCGCGTTCGGCCAGGACGGTTCGGACACCGGGAGCGGCCCGGTGCCGTTCGGCGGCCCGGGCGCGTTCGGGCGGGACGGTTCGGACACCGGCAGTCAGCCGATGCCGTTCGGGCCTGACGGTTCCGACACCGGCAGTGGCCCCGTGCCGTTCGGCGGCGAGCCCCTGTTCCGCCCCGACGGCTCGCAACCCGGCAGCGGGCAGCGCCCGTTCGGCCAGGACGGCTCCGACACCGGCAGCCAGCCCATGCCCTTCGGGCCTGACGGTTCGCAGCCGGGCAGCGGTCAGCGGCCGTTCGGGCGGGACGGTTCGGACACCGGCGGTCAGCCGATGCCTTTCGGGCCTGACGGTTCGGACACCGGCAGCGGACCGCGGCCGTACGGCACCGAGGACTTCCCGCCCGGCGTGCCGCGGCCCACGGGCGATCCGATCGATCCCTTCGGCGGCCCCGCGCAGGGGCAGGACGGGCCTTACGGGGCCTCCGCCGGGGCACCGCCGTACGCGGGACCGGGGCCTGCCGCCCCGCCCGCGGACAGCCCCTTCCCGGGGCACCAGCGGCCCGCCGGCATGCCGCCCGCGCGGCCGCAGGGTGCGGGCCCCGGGGCCGGCGGCCTGCGGATGCCGCCGGCGGCCGGCGAACGGCCGGAGCAGGACGGCGAGTTCGGCGGCAGGCCGCCGCGGCGGTCGTCCAGCGAGACGCTCGTCAGCGGCATCCCGACCGTCCCCTCAGGCGCCCGCGGCAGCGACGAAGCGCCGCCGGCCGCCCCGGCGAAGCCCGCCGCTCCCAAGCCGGCCGCCGCGAAGCCGGTCAAGAAGGGCCGCTCCAAGCTGATGCTCCTCGGCGTCGGCACGGGCCTCGTGGTCGTCGTCGCGTACGGCGCTGGCCTGCTGATGAACCACGCCCAGGTGCCCAAGGGCACCACCGTGCTCGGCGTGGACATCGGCAACGAGAGCCGCACGTCGGCGGTCAAGACGCTGGACGACGCGCTCGGCAACCGGACGACCGCGCCGCTCAACCTCACGTTCGGCAGCCGCAAGCAGGTGCTCAAGCCGTCGATCGCGGGGCTGTCGATCGACACCGACGCCACCGTCAAGAAGGTCGCGCACACCGACTACAACCCGTTCTCGGTGATCGGCTCGCTGTTCGGCGGCGAGCGCAAGGCCGACCCCGTCATACTCGTGGACGAGGACAAGCTGAAGTCCGCGCTCAAGTCCGTCGCGGGCGCGAACACTTCGGGGACGGACGGGATGGTCAGGTTCGCCGACGGCAAGGCCGTCGCCGTCCCGGGCAAGCCCAGCCAGACGTTCAACGTGGACGACGCCGCCCGCCAGGTCGCGGACGCCTACCGGGCGCGCGCCGAGACCGGCGTCAACGAGGCCGTGCCGCTCAACGTCACCACCGTGCCGCCGAAGGTCACCCAGGCCGAACTGACCAGCGCGGTCAACGGGTTCGGCCGCACCGCGATGCTCGGACCGGTCACCGTCCGGGTGGACGCGGCGCACCAGATCGCGTTCAACACGAAGCTGCCGAAGTTCCTCAGCATGCGGCCGGACAGCGCGGGCCACCTGCACCCGTCCTTCGACCTCAAGGCGCTCAAGGGCCTGTACGGCGGGACGTTCGACGGTGTGCTGATCCAGCGGGCGAACGGTGCGAAGACCGCCGTCACCCCGCAGGACGTGGCCAACGCGCTGCTGCCTGGCCTGAAGGCGACGAAGGAGGCCGACCGGATCGTCGGCCTCGCGCACGTGGCGAAGAACTAGCGGCCGGCCGGGGCCGGTTGCGGCCGTCCCGGCCTGGTCTCTAGCTCAGCTCTTGCGGGAACGCTGCCACCAGTGGCGGCGGCGCAGGTCGTTGGTGGGCGCGAGCGCGCGGACGGCCGGGCGGATCCGGTCGAACGTGGCGACGGTGTACGGGGCTTCGCCGGGCAGCACGAGCCCGGCGCACACCAGGTTGAACTGCTCGTCGCCGAGCGGGAGTCCGGCGAAGACGGGCGCGCCCGCGTAGCCGGCGGGCAGCGGCCCGTGCCAGCGGATGCTGCCGTCCGCGTCGCGGACGACGGTGCCGGGGACGACGGCCTGGGGCCGTACGTCCCGGCTCTTCTTGGCTTCGCCCGCTTCGCCCGCCTCGCCCGCGTCGTCCTCGTCTTCCGCCGGGTCCTCGGGGGCGGCAGGTCCGACGCCGTGGCCGAGGAGGTAGGCCGGCAGCGGGTCGGTGCCGATCGCGGCGATGTCGGCGTCGCGGGCGGCCAGGCCCTCGGTGATCTCCTCGGTGGTCCAGCTCCACCGCTTGGCCTCGGCGTGCCGGTGCAGGTCGACGGTCGGCATGACCGCGATGCCGAGGTCGGGCAGCCTGATCCACTTCTGGGCGAAGTCCGGCATCATCAGCACGCCGGCGGTCTGCTCGGGCTCCGACAGCCCGGAGCGCAGCGTCCACTGGCCGAGGGCGTGCCGGGTGAGGGGTTCGGCCGTGACGAGGTACTGCCGGATCACCTCGCGCCCCGGCATGGTGGTGTCGACCAGGTCGTTGTACCAGAACGCGGTCCCGAAGTTCCGCTCCGCCCGCCCCTCCTGGTACGGCAGCGTGGCCCGCCCGGCAAGGTCGAGCACGGCGTTCACGACAAGGCTCTCCGGCGCGGCGTCGCCTGCGGCGGGCACGGGGGAGGGGCTCTCTGGAGCGGGGGTCTCAGCCACGCTCACGGACCTTACTACCTCCCGCCGGCTCCCCCACCGCCCCGGGGTGCCCCCCCGCGAGCTCGCCCGGCCCGCGCCCCGGTGGTGGGCTGGCCGCGCAGTTCCCCGCGCCCCTTCCGGGTTCGCCGAGCCCCGTGAGGCTGTTCCCGGCCCGCGCCCCGGTGGTGGGCTGGCCGCGCAGTTCCCCGCGCCCCTTCCGGGTTCGCCGAGCCCCGTGAGGCTGTTCCCGGCCCGCGGCCCTGTGGTGGGTTGGCCGCGCAGTTCCCCGCGCCCCTTTGGGGCTCGACCGCGGGCCCCGGTTTGGATGCGCCCCGATAGGGGCGCGGGGAACTGCGCGACAAGCCACGATGGTGGCGCGGGTGGGCTGTTGCTGGCGGGGGCGGGCCGCAGGCCCGGGGCTAGTCCCGGATCGGGGACGGGTCGGCCGGGGCCGGGGTGAGGGGGACCGTCGCGCGGAGCGTGAAGCCGCCGTCTCCCGCGCGGGACGTCGAAACCGTCCCGCCGGCGAGCATGATCCGCTCCGACAGCCCCGTCAGCCCGTTACCGGGCGAGTGGCCGGGCCCGGGCCCCCGGCCGTCGTCGGAGACGGTCAGCGTGGCCGCCGGCCGCTCGCGCCCGCCGTCACCTGCCTGCGCGCCGAGCGCGACCACGCACAGCGTCGCCTCACTGTGTCGCACGACATTGGTCACCGCCTCCCGCAACGCCCACGCGAGCGCCCCCTCCCTGTCCGGCGCGAGCCCCGCGATCTCTCCGGAGTGATGGATCCGCGCCTTGATCCCGGCCGACGCGAGCGCCGACCGCGCGGAAGCGATCTCCGCCGCGAGCGTCGGCCTGCGGTAGCCGCTGACCGCCTCGCGGACGTCCACCAGCGCCTGCCTGCTGACCCGTTCGATGTCCGCGACCTGCTCCGCCGCGTCGAGCGGCCGTCCCGGCAGCATCCGCCCGGCCAGCTCGCTCTTGAGCGTGATCAACGACAGCGAGTGCCCCAGCAGGTCGTGCAGATCGCGCGCCAGCCGCAACCTCTCCTCGGTGGCGGCCAGATGCGCCACCGTCTCCCGCGCCTCCCGCAACTCGACCATCGTCCGCACCAGTTGCTTGATGCCCACCATCGCGAACCCTCCGAGCAGGCAGGGGATCACCAGGACCGGGTACAGCTCGCTCGCGCTGTCCACCCACGCGCCGACCGCCGCGAGCACCGCGGTGATCCCGGGCACCGCGAACCGCGACTCGACGGCGGGCAGCGCCGCCCCCGCGGCCACCGACACGTACACGAAGAGCACCAGCCACGCCTTGCCGACCGTCGCCGAGAGCACGAACGCGAGCGCGGTCTCGGCGCCCAGCGTCCCGTACACCCAACGCTCGGGCTTGCCAGGCGTGTTGGAGCGGAAGAAGACGACGATGAGGTACGACACGACGAACGCGACCAGCCCGGTCGCGGCCACCGCCGTGACGAGCGGCCCGTGGTGCCCGTCCGCCAAGTCGCTGACGGGGGCGCCCAGATAGAGCAGCCAGACGCCGATCCACAGCAGCTTGACCATCGCCTGCCTGCGGTTCTCCGGCGGACGGCCGATGGGGGAGTCGTCCGCCGTCCCGTCCGGCCGCCGCCACTGCGGAAACGGCTCGACGAGCTTCATCCGGTCACGCCTTCCGGGTGTCCTTGCGGTAGAGCCAGGCGGCGCCTCCCGCGAAAACCAGCAGGTAGCAGACCAGCACCGTGATGTCCTTGGCGTGCGGCGCGTCGCCGAACTCGATGGACTGGCCGAGCGCGGCGTAGGCCCGTCCCGGCAGGTAGCCGGCCAGCGTCTGCAACCAGTGCGGGAAGGTGGTGAACGGCACCCACAGGCCGCCGAGCATCGCCAGCACGAAGTAGCAGAGCATCGAGATCGGCCGGGCCACGTCCACCGTGGCCAGGTACCCGATCGCCACCCCGAGCGCGGCGAAGACCATGCTGCCCGCCCACGTGCTGAACGCGATCGCCACCCACTGCCAGGCCGCCAGGTGCACCTGCTTCACCGTCGCGCCCAGGATCAGCACGATCAGGATCGACGGCAGGCTGACGGTGGCGGCGGACGCGATCTTCGCCGTCACGTAGCCGCGGCCGGGCAATGCGGTCAGCCGCAACTGCCGCACCCAGCCCTTCTCCCGCTCCTGCGCGATGCGTTCGGCGTTGCCCATCAGCACGGCGGTCATCGCGCCGAAGGCCGCCATCGCGACCATGTAGTACGCGACCAGGGTCAGATCGACGCCGTCGAGCTTCTTCGTCTTGTCCGCGCCGGCGGTGATGATCAGGAAGAGCAGCCCCGGGTACAGCACCGAGAAGAACATGAACTTGCGGTTCCGCAGGGTGCGGACGATCTCCAGCTTGATCAGCGTGTTCATCGGTTGCCCGCCTCCTCGGCGGTGGCGGCGTCGGTGATGGCGACGAAGGCCTGCTCCAGGCCGAGCCCGGAGACCTCCAGGTTGCGCGGGTACAGGCCGAGCGCGTAGACGGCGTGGACGGTCGCGTCGGCGTCGTCGGAGCGGATCCGGACGGTGGGGCCGGTCACTTCGAGGCCGACCAGGTGCGGCAGGCCGCGCAGTTCGGCGTCCTTCGCGGCGACGTCGTCCAGGTCGAAGGTGATCCGGCGGGCGCCGGCCCGCGCCTTGATCTCGGCGGCGGTGCCGTCGGCGATCAGCCGGCCGTGGTGCAGGACCAGGACGCGGTCGGCGATCGCGTCGGCCTCCTCCAGGTAGTGCGTGGCGAACAGGACGGTGCGGCCCTCGTCGACCTGGCCGCGCATCGTCGCCCAGAACGCCTGCCGGGCGCTGACGTCCATGCCGACGGTCGGCTCGTCCAGCACGATCAGGTCGTTCGCGCCGGCCGTGGCGAGCGCGAAGCGGACGCGCTGCTCCTGGCCGCCGGACAGCTTGCCGATCTTGCGGTCCCTGATGTCCTCGATGCCGGCGGCCTTCAGGACCTGGTCGACGGGGTACGCCCGCGGATGCAGATCGCAGGCGAGCCCGACCAGCTCCCGGACGGTCACCGCCTCCATCAGCCCGCCGCTCTGCAGCATGGCCCCGACCCGTCCGGCCGCGATGGCCGCGGCGGGCCCGGTGCCGAAGACGGTGATGCCGCCGGCATCCGGATTGCGCAACCCGAGGAGCAGGTCCAGCGCGGTGGACTTCCCGGCCCCGTTGGGCCCGAGCAGCGCGACGGTCTCACCGGCATGCAGCTCCAGCGAAAGATCCACGACGGCCCGCACGTCCCCGAAGCTCTTGCTCACCCCGTCAAACCTGACAACCCCCCCGCCCCGCTCCACAGGCCCCCGCCCCTCAATGGTGCTCACGGCTGTTGTAGTCATACCCCTACTCTCCCCCGCCCGCCC
Source organism: Streptomyces sp. CA-111067 (assembly GCF_050956065.1). Taxonomy (NCBI): domain Bacteria; kingdom Bacillati; phylum Actinomycetota; class Actinomycetes; order Kitasatosporales; family Streptomycetaceae; genus Streptomyces; species Streptomyces sp. CA-111067. The sequence goes on from NZ_CP192103.1 coordinate 6,049,688, forward strand.
GGGCCCAGGTCAGTGCCGCCCGTCGTGTCTTCCCCATGACAGATGTCATACGCCCGCGGTGCCTGGGCCCCGGGCGGGGCGCGGGTCTGTGTCTGGGGTGCGGCTCCGCCGCGTGGGCGCGAGCAGGGGCCCCGGCAGGGGCGCGGGGCTGTGTCTGATGTGCGGCTCCGCCGCGTGGGCGCGATGTGCCCCGGCATCACCAGGGGCGCGGGGAACTGCGCGACAAGCCACGGTGGTGGCGCGGGTGGCCACCGGCCCGGAGGGGCTGTTGCTGTAGTTGCCGGACCACCGGCCGGTGGGGGTCGGTGGCGCAATTCCCCGCGCCCCCTTGGGGCTTGGCCCCGGGATGATGGGCGCGTGTTGGTCACAGTCGAAGCAGTACAGGAGGGCGTATCGACGCCCGCGTCGGTCCGCGTGCATTCCAAGGTCGGCACCGCCGTGGCGCTCTGGATGGGCCCCGTCGAGGCGACCAGCCATGAGCACCACGTCGAGTGGACCGTCGACGAGGACATCGCCTGGACGAAGAACGCAGGACCGGCGACGTCCGCCACCTCCGCGCTGTGGGAGGCCGGCGACCGCATCGTCTTCCGCGGCCGGCTGACCCTCACCGAGGACGGAGCGGCCATCCTGGAACTGGGCGGCACGCTGATCCTGCTCGACCTCGCCGACCCCCCGCCCCCGGACGATGCCGACGGCTCATGGATCGAGTTCCACGCGGCCCGCGACAACGTCAGCGTGTACCCCTACCAGCTCTGACCTCCGCCGCCGCCCGCCGCGAAGGAAACGATCACGTCGAGCACCGGGTCCACCTGGTGTCACTCCGTGCCGACGCGGACGGCGTCTCCTGGGCGGAGCGGGCCGGGGTGGAGGATCTGGGCGTAGACGCCGGCTGCGGGCTCGGGGGGGCTGGACTGGAAGGCGGAGACGCGGTTGTGGGTGGCCAGGGTGCGGAGGGCGAAGGTGTCTCTGGGGAGGGTGCCGTGCGCGAGGGTGGGGATCGCGCAGCGGGGGGTGGAGGCCAGGACGCGCAGGGTGAGGTGGTTGCCGATGTGCAGGAGGCGGCCCACCCAGGCGTGGTCGACGAAGCCCGGCTCCGGGGTGTCGATCACCAGGTTGGGGCGGTAGCGCTCGACCTCGACGGTGCCGCGCGGGCTCAACTCGCCGATCCGCTTGAGCGTTGACGTGCTGATCAGGTGCAGCGGCGCGAAGTCGAAGAACGTGCCCGGGGGCGCTCCCGAACCGAACTGCACCTCGTCCGCCTCGACTTGGGCGTTCAGGCCGTCCCGCAGCACCTGTTCGGGCCGGGACCGTTCCAGGGTCCCCGCCCGCGGTGGGGTGTCGGTGAGGGTGACGGCGCGGCCGACGATCGCGGAGAGGGCGTCGTCGATGTCCGGGTCGGTGCTTTGGAGGGTGCGGCCGTCGGGGGCGGTGATCCGCGCCTCCGGCGGGCCGGCGGGGGACGACGGGTCGTCGGCGAGCCGCGCCGCGCAGGTCAGCAACTCCCGCCACAGACGCGGGTTCTTGGCGCTGGCGACCTTGCCCGTCTCCCGGTCGACGAGGGCGAGCCGGCGGTCGCCGGTGAGGCCGCGCTCGGTGACGTCGGCGGCGTGCACCCGCTCCCCGAGCATGGACTTCACGGGATAGCGCCACAACGCGCCAACGGTGCCGACCACTTGACCGTCAGCCGCCCGCTCGTCGGCACTCATTCCGTCGCCGCCCGCGCGTGGACGGCGTCCAGGGCGGCCAGTTCGGCGTCCGACAGCCGCAGCGAACCGGCCGCCACGTTCGCGGCGAGGTGGTCCGGGTCGCCGGTGCCGGGGATGGCCAGCATGTGCGGGCCGCGGTGCAGCGTCCAGGCCAGCCGGATCTCGGCGGTGCCGACGCCGTGCGCGCGGGCCACCTCCGCCACCTCGTCGCGTTCGGTGCCGCTCGCGCCCGCCTCCCGGCCGGCGCCGGCGATCGAGTAGAACGGGACGAAGGCCACGCCCAGTTCGCCGCACTCGCGGACGAACGCGTCCTGCTCCGGGCGCACTGCGATGCCGTACTGGTTCTGCACGCAGACCACCGGCGCGATGGCCCGCGCCTCGGCGAGGTGCTCCGGCTGGACGTTGGAGATCCCCAGGTGCCGGATCAGCCCGGCGTCCCGCAACTCCGCGAGCGCGCCGAACCGTTCGGCGATCGAGTCGCTGCCGAGGACCCGGAGGTTGACGACGTCGAGGTGGTCGCGGCCGAGCTGCCGCAGGTTCTCCTCGACCTGCCCGCGCAGCCGCTCCGGGGTGGCGTGCTCGATCCACTGCCCGGACGGGTCGCGCCCCGGCCCGACCTTGGTGGTGATGACCAGGTCGTCGGGGTAGGGCGCGAGCGCGGAGTTGATCAGCTCGTTGGCCGAGCGGAGCGAGGAGAAGTAGAACGCGGCGGTGTCGATGTGGTTGACGCCGAGGTCGATCGCCCTGCGCAGCACGGCGATCGCCTGCCCCCGGTCGCTGGGGGCGGCATGCGGATGGAACGCCTTGCCGTTCTGCGTGAGGCGCATTGCGCCGAACCCGATCCGGTTGACCGTACGGTCCCCGAGGACCCAGGTGCCGGACGCGCCGGCGTCGGTGGTGGCGGGTGAGGCTGAAGTCATCCCCGCATGATCGCTCCCGCGCGGGTTCGGCGCCACAGTGATTCGCGCGACTCCGTACCCCTGGACTCATGGACGCGACCGCGGGGGCGGTGACACGATCGGGCAGATGAGTGACGATCACGAGGGCGTTCGGCCGTCCGTCTGGCGGCATCGGGAGTTCCTGTGGCTCTGGGGCGGGCAGACGGTCAGCGAGATGGGGTCGCAGATCTCCGTTCTCGCGCTGCCGCTCGTCGCCGTCGTCGTGCTGAAGGCGAGCGCGTGGCAGGTGAGCCTGCTGTCGGCGGCCGGGACGTGCGCGTACCTGCTGGTGGCGCTGCCGGCCGGCGCCGTGGTCGACCGGGTGGCCAAGCGGCGGCTGATGCTGTGGTGCAACCTCGCGCTGTTCGCCGTGATCGGGTCCGTGCCGCTCGCGCACGCCGCCGGGGCGCTCACGCTCGGGCAGCTCTACGCGGTCGGGCTGGTCTCCGGCGTGCTGTCGGTGTTCTTCCTGATCGCCTACCAGAGCTATCTGCCGACGTTGCTCAGCCGTGACCAACTCATGGACGGCAACGGGAAGTTGGCCGCCACCCAGTCCGCCGCGCAGATCGCCGGGCCGAGCGTCGGCGCCGGGCTCGTGACGCTGGTCGGCGCGGCGGGTGCGATGACCGCGGACGCCGTCTCGTTCGCGGTGTCGGCGGCCACGCTGCTCGCCATCCGGACGACGGAGCCACGGCACACCGGGGCTGAAGTCGTCGGCGCGCGGCCCACGTTGCGCGCGCAGATCGGCGCCGGCCTCAGCTACGTGCGCCGCGACCGCATCCTGCGCAACTCCCTCGCGTTCACCGGCACCGCCAACTTCTTCGTCATCATGGTCGAGACGCTGGGCCCGGTGTTCCTGATCCGCTCGGTGCACGTACGGCCGGGCGTGGTCGGGCTGCTGCTCGCGATGGGCGCGGTCGGCGGGGTGGTCGGCGGCGTCACGGCCAAGTACCTGGCCCGCAAGGTCGGTTCGGCCCGGATCAGCTGGATCGCGATGACCGCGCTGTCGCTGCCCGGGCTGCTGATCCCGCTCGCCGGGCACGGCTGGCGGGTGCTGCTGTTCGGCTTCGGCTGGATCTCGTGGACGTTCTCGTCCACGGTCAGCAGCATCTCGCTGGTCAGCTACCGGCAGGCCGCGTGCCCGCCCGAGATGCTGGGACGGGTCAGCGCGGCGGCCCGCTGGGTGAGTTGGGGCTCGCTGCCGCTCGGCGGCCTGGTCGGCGGGGCGCTCTCCGCGGCGCTCGGCGTCCGCAGCACGCTGTGGATCGCGGTGGTGGGCGGCTGCTCGGCGGGCCTGTGGCTGTTCTTCTCCCCGCTGCGCGGGATGCGTGATCTGCTCACGGCGAAGGTGGCGCCGAAGCCGGGTTTCGCAACCTGACGGCGTCCCGCCCGGTTACGCGTCAACCGCTCGCGCCGTCCCACGTCGGCCCGTGACCAGCCCACCGACCGGGCCCGTCACGCGCCGGCCGGCCGCGCCTCGGCCCGCGACCAGCACACCCAGCCACCGGGCCGTCACCCGCCGGCCGGCCTGGGCCCGTCACCCGCCGGCTGGCCGCGCTGTCGCGCGTTGGCCTGCGACGGGCAGGCTCAGCCCGCCTGGCCCGCCTGGCCCGCCTGGCCCGCCTGGCCCGCCGGGCCCGTCACCCGCCGCCGGGCCCGTCACCTGCCGGCCGGCCCCGGCCCGTCAACCGCCGGCCGGCCCGGGCCCGTACGCGTCAGCCGGTCGGGCCTCTTCGTCAACCTGCCGTAACCCCGCCCGTCAGCCCGTCGGGCGCGTGCTCAGGCCGTCCAGCGTCAGGTCGAGCAGGCGCTCGGCCTGCTCGCGCTGCTCCGGCCGCGCCGAGGTGAGCGCGATCCCCGCCAGCGCCGCGAACATGTCGGTGGGCCGGATGTCCGACCGCAGGTCACCCGACTCCGCGCCCGCCTCCATCAGCGTGACCAGCGCCTTCTGGATCATCGCGTGGCTGGGGCCGTGCGGGTCGCCGCCCGAGGCGACGACCGCGCGCAGGGCCTCGGCCATGCCGAGTTTGGCGCTCGCGTAGTCGATGAAGCGGCCCATCCAGGCGCGGAGCGCGGCCCGCGGCGGGAGCGTCGCCAGCAGCTCGGGGGCGGCGTCGCACAGCCGGGCGACCTCGTTGCGGTAGGCGGCCTCGATCAGCACCTCGCGGGTCGGGAAGTTGCGGTACAGCGTGCCGGTGCCGACCCCGGCCTCCTTCGCGATCCGCTCGAAGTGGGCGTCGAGGCCCTCCTCGGTGAACACCCGCACCGCGGCGGCCAGGATCTTGTCCCGGTTGCGCTGCGCGTCCGCGCGCAGCGGGCGTCCCGCGTCCCGCGCTCGCGGCTCCCGCCCGTGCGGCTCCCGCGCTCGCGGCTCCCGCCCCTTCGGCGCCTGCGCGCCCGGCTCCGGTGTCACCGGTGATCCCTCCCTCTTTGCAAAGTGGCGGCGCCTCCACTTACAGTGGGGATATCCGGCGGCGCCTCCACTTCCACTCTAGGCCAGACCTCTGGCCCGCGCGCCGCCCCGCACCCCGGAAGGACCCCCGTGCCGAAAACCGAAGGCAGCGAAGCCACCCGAACCACCCGAGCCACCCAGGGCAGCCAAGCCGGCCGAGGCGTCGAAGGCATCGCCGGCAAGGTCGTCGCGATCACCGGCGCCGGCAGCGGCATCGGCGAGGCCACCGCGCTGCTGCTCGCCGAGCGCGGCGCGGCCGTCGTACTCGGCGGCCGCCGCGTCGAGCGCCTCGAAGCGCTGGCCGCCCGGATCGAGAAGGACGGCGGCCGGGCCGCCTTCGCCCGCACCGACGTGAAGCGCCGCGCGGACGTCTCCGGCCTGGTCCAACTCGCGCGCGAGCGCTACGGGAAGCTCGACGTGCTGGTCAGCAACGCCGGCGTCGGCCTGATCTCCCCGCTGGACGAACTCCGCGTCGACGACTGGGAGGAGATGGTCGACGTCAACCTCAAAGGCATGCTCTACGGGATCGCCGCCGCGCTCCCGGTGTTCCGCGAGCAGGGCTTCGGCCACTTCGTGAACACCGTCTCCACCGCGGGGCTGCGCATCGTCCCGACCCAGGCGGTGTACGCCGGCACCAAGAACGCCGTCCGCACCATCTCCGAGGGCCTGCGCCAGGAGGCCGGCGACAGCCTCCGCGTGACGGTCGTGTCACCCGGCTTCACCCGGACCGAGTTCCTGGACTCCGGCACACCCGAGATGAGGGCGCAGGCCCTCGCCCGCCTCGGCGACATCGCGATCCCGCCGGACGCCATCGCCCGAGCGATCGCCTTCGCCATCGAGCAGCCCCCGACGGTGGACGTCGGCGACATCGTCGTCCGCCCCACCGCGCAGAGCTGATCCGCGGCCTTCACAAAACGCGTCCGGGCCGGGGCGAAACGACCTCCACGACGTGACCGTCACGTATTGGAGGAGCACGCCGTGGCACTGCTTCTCCAGCAGCACGGGAATGATGTACGTGTGGTTCTCCGGCAGATTGCCCGTGCTCCAGGGGCTGGTGTGCGGGGAGTCGTGGCCGGAGGTGGTGGCGTCCCGGCCGCCGCCGAAGTCGGCCTCGACGTCCCAGCCGTCGGCCAGCGTGTCCTTGACCCGGAACGCGTCGCCGGGGTTGCTGCCGTTCGGGTCCGCGCTCCACTGGAAGTGGCCGACATCAGGCGCCCCGGAATTGGCCGGGAGAAACGCGGCCCGGGAGGGTTCCCAGAATTCGGGCGGCGGCCCGTGCGGCAATCGGCGGCACGGCGCGGGCGGTCGGCGGGGGTGGGGTCTGCGAGGCTGGGGGTTCGCGATGAGATCCCCGTCCTGAAGGAGTGTGCACGTGTCCGCGACACCCGAGCGCCAAGCGCTGATCATCGGAGCCTCGCGAAACCTCGGGCTCGTCCTCGCCGACGAGTTGGCCCGGCGGGGGTGGCGGGTCATCGCCACCGCGCGGCAGGGCGGCGGCGAGTTGCAGGAGAAGGCCGACGCCTGGCCGGGCCAACTGACCGTCGAGTCGCTGGAGATGAACCGGCCGGAGCAGGTCGCCGCGCTGGGCGAACGCCTCCAGGGCCACCAGTTGGACCTGCTGTTCGTCAACGCGGCCATCGACCGGGGTGGCGACCTGCCGATCGACGAGGTCCCGGACGAGATGTTCAACGAGGTGATGCTCACCAACGCGCTGAGCCCGCTGCGCGCCCTTGAGGCGTTGCGCGGCCTCGTCCGGCCGGGCGGCACCGTCGCCGTCATGTCCTCCCGGCAGGGCAGCATCTCGCTGAACACCCGGGGCGGCTTCGAGCTCTACAAGGCCAGCAAGGCCGCGCTCAACCAGCTCATGCGCAGCTACGCCACCCGGCACGCCGACGACGGGCACACCAAGCTGCTCATCCACCCCGGCCACAACCAGACCCCGCTCGGCGGGGCCGGGGCCCCGCTCACCCCCGAGGAGAGCATCCCGCAGGTGGTGGACGTCCTCGAAGCCCAAGCCGGCGCCCCCGGGCTCCAGTTCCTCGACCTCTACGGCAAGACCGTCCCGTGGTGAGCGGGCCGCGGGCACGCCGGTGATGCCGTCCGACGGCGAGGAGGTGGTGGCGCGCGGCCGCGTAGGCCCGACTACCAGGTCCGGGCTGCGCCTCCGTCACTGCAAACCGAGTTCGTCCTCGGTCCTGAAGTGCCGGGGCAGCGCCGGGATCGCCGCGACCGTCAGCGCCAGGACGGCCAGCGCCGCGCCGGCTCCCCACCCGTACGCCGGGATCTCGCCGTGCCCGGCGGCCCGGTGGAGGAAGACGGTGCCGATCGTCACCACGCCCAGCACGCCGCCCAGTTGCTCGACGGACTCCAGTACGCCGGACGCCGAGCCGGCCTGCGCCGGGTCCACGTGCTGGAGCGTGACGGCGAACAGCGGGCCCATGATCGCGCCGAGGCCGGTGCCGGTGACGAGCAGGGCGGGGGCGAGCTGCCACGCGTGCGTGTGGTCGCCGTAGTGCTGGAACACCCAGGCGGAGCAGGCCAGTCCGGCGCCGAGCAGCCCGCAGCCGAGCGTGATGACGTGCCGGCCGAGCCGGGGGATGAGGGTGTCGGCGAGGGCCGCGACGCCGAGCACCATGCCGGCGATCATCGGCAGCGACGTCAGCGCGGCGGCCAACGGGCCCAGCCCCAGGCCCTCTTGGAGCGCCAGCGTGGTGGTCATCATCAGCCCGGCCATCACGGCCTCCACCAGCAGGCTCAGCAACAGCCCTGCGCGGAAGGAACGTTGCTGGAACAGCCCGGTGTCCACCAGGGTCGTGCCCGGCCGGCCGCCCCGCGCGCGCTGGTCGCGGACGAAGAGGGCCAGGACGGGTACGGCGGCGGCGAGCGAGACCGCGCACCACAACGGCCAGTGCAGGGACGGCCCTTGCACCAGCGGCAGGACGAGCAGGGTCAGGCCGCCGACGGCCAGTACGGTGCCGCGCGGATCGAGCCGGGTCGGGGTGGCGGACCCGCCCGACGGCAGCAGCGCGGCACCCGCCGCGAGCGCGACGAGGCAGATCGGGACGTTGAGCAGGAAGATCGGCCGCCAGTCCGCGCCGGGCAGCCCGGCCCGCAGCAGGGAGCCGCCGACGAGCGGCCCGAACGCCGCCGCGAGCCCGGCGACCGCGCCGAACAGCCCCATGACCCGGGCCCGTTCGGCCGGCGCGTACATCAACTGGAGAAGTGAGGTGGCCTGCGGCACCATCAGCGCGGCGGCGGCCCCCTGGAGCACGCGGGCGGCGATCAGCACCCGCGCGTCGGGCGCGAGCGCGCAGGCCAGCGACATGGCGAAGAAGCCGCAAGTGCCGCCCATGAAGGCGCGTTTGTAGCCGATGACGTCACCGAGCCTGCCGCCGGTGATGAGCAGCACGGCGAACGGCAGCGCGTACCCGGCGACCAGCCACTGCACGCCGGCGGCGCTCAGCGAGAAGCCCGCCTGGAGGGAGGGGAGGGCGACGTTGACGGCCGAGGTGTCGACCAGGTCCATCGCGACGGCGAGCATGACGACGGCGACGGCGAGGGCTCGCCCGCGAGCGGGGGGCTCCGACCGGGGTGGCGGTACCGACGGCGTGACGGTGCCGGGTCTTGAGGCGGGCGCCGGTACGGGCGGGGCCGATGCCGGCCACCAGGTCATCGCGGACGGCTCTCGTTCGCCGGCGGGCGGCGGTACGGGATCGGTCTCCGGCATGGGGACTCCTCGGCGCTGATACGAGACTAGACCGTCTAGTCTCGACACGCTTCAAACTAGACGGAACAGTTCCGTCTCGCAACCGGGGTAGCATCGGGACCATGGCCGAGACCACGAACGGCGCCGCGCCCGCCCAGAATGCCGAGCGCGGCGAAAGCGCGGGATCCGACGTCGGCGCGGGCGGGGCGGACGGGGCGGGCGGTGCCGGCGCGAGCGGGGCGGGCGGCGCGGACGGTGCCGGGGCGGGCGGGGCCGGGCGCGCGGGACGGGCGATCCACGGCGATGAGGAGGGCGGGGTCGGGGCCACCGGCGGCCCCGGGCCCGCGGCCTCCCCGCGGCGCCGCTCCCCGGCCAAGCGGGACGCGATCCTGCGCGCCGCCCTCACCGTCTTCCTCCGCGAGGGCTTCGCGGGCGCCAGCGTGGACACCGTCGCGGCCACCGCCGGGGTCGGCAAGCAGACCGTCTACGCGCACTTCGGCGACAAGGAGAAGCTGTTCCTGGCGGCGGCCCAGGCGGCTCAGACGTCCGCCGGCCTGCTCGGCGACACCCCCGAGGCGTGGCCGAGCCCGCTGCCGTCCACCGGCGACCCCCGCGCGGACCTGACCGCCGCGGGCGTGCGCGTCCTGCGGGCCGTCCTCGCGCCGGACGCCGCCGCGCTGCACCGGATGACGATCGCGGAACTGGCCCGGCACCCCGAACTCCAGCGCCTCTGGCGGGACAACGCGTCCCGGCAGACGATTGACGACATCGCCGGCTACCTCGCCGACCGGGACGCGGCCGGCGATCTCGACGTACCTGAACCCGCCCGCGCCGCCCGCCAGTTCGTCCTGCTGCTGGCCACCGAGGGCCGGGTCCGCACGCTGCACGGCACCCAGCCGCTGCCCGAGGCTGAGTACGCTCGCATCGCCGCCGAGACCGCCGACCTGATCCTGCGGGCGCACCGCCGCACCTGAGCGCCGAGGGTCACGTGAGTAGGCTGGGCCGATGCCTGAGTTGCAGCAGCTGCGGCCCGACCACGTCCCGGCGGTCCTCGCGTTCGAGACGGCCAACCGCGCCTACTTCGCCCGTTTCATCACCGACCGCGGCGACGACTACTTCGCCCACTTCGACGAGCGGCTCGGCGCGTTGCTGGCCGAACAGGCGGCGGGCATCTGCGCGTTCTACGTCCTCGTGGCGGAGGACGGCTCGGTGATCGGCCGCTTCAATCTTCTCGACCTCGAGGACGGCATGGCGGAACTCGGCTACCGGGTGGCCGAGCACGCGACGGGCAAGGGTGTGGCGACCGCCACGGTGCGGGAGTTGTGCGGGTTGGCGTCCACGCGCCACGGCCTGCGCGCGCTGCGCGCGGGGGCGTCGGAGGGGAACGTGGCGTCCCAAAAAGTCCTGACGAAGGCCGGCTTCACTCCGATCGGCCCGGCGGACCCGGCGAGCCTCGGGGGCAAGCCGGGACTGTGGTTCCAACGCGACCTCTAGCCGCCGGCGGCCGGGGGAACACGGGGGTTGCCCCCTCGCCCCGGTGACCGGCCGCGCCGCCGTCGTGGCTGGTCGCGCAGTCCCCCGCGCCCCTTTGGGGCCCGGCTGGCGGCGAGCGATGGCCTCCCGGCCGGGAGCGCCCCGTTAGGGGCGCGGGGAACGGCGCGAGCAACCCGCCACCGGCCGGTGGTCGGGAAACAACAGGGGTTGCCCCTTCCCGCCGGTGGTGACGTGCAGCCCGTCCGTGGCTGGTCGCGCAGTTCCCCGCGCCCCTGCGGGGCGCTTCTCTGGCGCGGGAGACTGCGGGCTCAGCCCACACCGGGCCGGTGGTGGCGTGGGGCGTCGGGTGGCTGGTCGGGAATGGGTCAGCGCCCAGCGACTAATCCGTGTCCGTGGCCGCGAGGACCGTCAAGGTGCGGGCGTCTGGGGTCAGGGCGGCGATTCCGACATCGCTCATCAGATCGTTGCAGAACCACTCCGCGTTCGTCTCGAAACGGAACCACGTGCAGGCGCGGGCCTGTTGCTCCACCTGGGCGCAGGTCGCGTAGCGGTTCGTTCCGGAGAGGACGCAGAGGGATTTCCAGGCCGCGAGGCGGCCGTACGCCGCGAGCAGGCCGTTCGTGCCCACGCCACCGCCCGCTCCGATGTCGTACAGGATCGACCACACCTCGGACGCCGAGCTCTCGGAGACCTCGAACTGCGGGGGATCGCCCTGGGTTTCCAGCCCTTCCAGGCAGTCCAGGGGGAGAGCGGCGAGTACGCCGGGGACGGCCTCCTGCGGGATCGGGGCGTCCGCGACGAACGAGCGGCCCTCGTGGTTGATCCAACCGCCCTTCGCCGGCGGGCCGGTGAGCAGGGCCGTGCGGTCGGCGGAACCTGTCTGGCGGACCGCGTGGGCGGCGCCCGCGCGGCGGGCCTCGGCGTTGACCGGGAACGGGGCCGTCATGTCCCGGGCCGCGCCGAACCCGGCGCCGGCACCCGTGCGGTACGTGTAGGACGGGAAGTGCTCGGCGTGCTCCAACTCGCTGAGCGTCCGCGGCAGCCAGCTCAGGTCGTCCGGCGAGAGCCAGGACGGCATGCTGCGCCGGTAGGCATTGCCCAGCACCTTCGGGTCGGTGCCGCGCAGCAGCAACTCGTGGAAGAGGCAGCCGCCCAGGACGTCGTTCGCCTTGTCGTCGCCCTGGCCGAGCACCCACAGCGCGTGTTCCAGGGGCTGCGCGTGCGCGATCATCGAGGCGAGCAACGGGGCCCGGGGGGACGGCGGTTGGGCCCGGAGCAGCTGCTGCATGAAGTGCCGGCCCGGCGTCAGGGCCAACACCCGCAGCGCGTAGCCCAGTTGCTCGTCGAGCATCCGGCCGCGATCCCTGAGCTGATCCTGCTCCTCCAGGATCGTCCCGACCAGATCCGCGATCCGCCCGGCGTCCCCGTCCGCCGCCCACCCTTCAACCACGCCGTCCCCCCGTCCCCCGAATTCCACGTTCGCCCGAGGCTACGCCGCCGAAGCCGGAAGCCGCCCAAGCCGCCGGCGCCGCCGGGATTTCCGCGGCGGGGCCCTCGCCCTGGCGGCAGGGCGTGCGGGCTCCTCAGGCGCGCAGGCTCCGCAACCCCGCACGGATCTCGCCGGTCAGGATCTCGGGCTGCTCGAAAGCCGCGAAGTGGCCGCCCTTCTCGGACTCGCCGTAGTGGATCAGGTCGGCGTACGTGTCCTCGATCCAGCTTCGCGGCAGGCGCGGGATGTCGCGGGGGAACACCGTCACGGCGACCGGCAGCGCCAGCTTCGGGCCGGCCGGGCTCGCCGACTTGTTCTCCCAGTAGATGCGGGCGGACGAGGCCGCGCTGTTGGTGAACCAGTAGAGCGAGATGGCGTCGAGCATGTCGTCGGTGCTGAGGGCCTGTTCGGCGAGGCCGGCGTTGTCCGTCTTGGACTGGAACTTCTCGTAGATCCAGGCCGCCTGGCCGGCCGGGGAGTCCGCCAGGGCGATTCCGACGGTCTCGGGCTTCGTGCCCTGGAGGTGGTTGGATCCGCCGAGTTCGCCGGTGTAGAGGGCGAGGGTCTCCATGGCGTAGCGCTCTTCGGGCGAGAGCGTCTCGGGTATCCGGGCGGGGAAGGCGTACGGGGAGTTCAGGTGGATCCCGAGCAGGCCCTCGGGCCGCATCGCGCCGAGGGCGGTGGTGACGACGGCGCCCCAATCGCCGCCCTGGGCGGCCCACTTCTCGTAGCCGAGGCGTTTCATGAGTTCGGCCCACGCGCCCGCGACACGGGAAACGTTCCACCCCGTACCGGCCGGCTTCCCGCTGAACCCGAATCCGGGCAGCGACGGGACGACGACGTCGAACGAGTCCTCGACGTTCCCGCCGAACGCCACCGGGTCGGTCAGCGGGCCGATCAGTTTCAGGAACTCGACGATCGAGCCCGGCCACCCGTGCGTGAGGATGAGCGGCATCGCACCCGGATTCCCGGACCTGACATGGATGAAGTGGATGTCGAGCCCGTCGATCTCCGTCAGGAACTGCGGGAACCGGTTGAGCTCCGCCTCGAACCGGCGCCAGTCGTATTCCCGCCCCCAGTAGTCGATCAGCGCCTTGGCGTTCTCCAGGCGGACGCCCTGCGACCAGTCGGGAACGGTCTCCGGACTCGGCCATCGGGTCCGGGCAAGCCGCTGCTTCAGGTCCTCGATCTCGGAGTCGGGGACCGCGACGGTGAACGGGCGGACGAGGGGCGAGGGCGAAAGTGAGGGCGCGGGCGTCGATGCGGTCATTGCCTTGGTCTCCGGGGTAGTCGCTTCGCGGTGCGGCAAGCCATTGCACACTGGTGTGCAACGTACTCCATTGCACAGCAGTGTGCAATGATGGAGCGGTGCCGACCGAATCCGCCCGGGCCCGCGCCATGAACGAGACCCGGAGCCGCATCCTCGACGTGGCGCTCGACGTCCTGGGGCAGAACCCGGACGCCGGGATGGGCGACGTCGCCGCCGCCGCCGGCGTGGTCCGCCGCACCGTCTACGGCCACTTCCCCACCCGCACCGACCTGGTCCGGACCCTCACGCAACGCGCCGTGGACGAGATGGCGGCCGTGCTCGCCGAGGCCGACGCCCCGCAGCGGGCGGCCGACGCGGTGTGGGTCGACTTCATCGCCCACGTATGGCCGTTGGCGCGCCGCTACCGCGTGCTGCTGGCGCTCCGCCGCGGCGAGTACGGCGACGAGATCCACGCCGTCCTGCAACCGGTCGACAAGACCCTCGCCGACCTCGTCCAACGAGGCCAGGAGCGCGGGGAGTTCGGCCGCCACCTGCCCGCGGGCATTCTCAGCCAGGTCGCCTACGCCGCCGTGTTCTCCATCGCGGACAACGCCCTGTCCGACCCGGCCGTCGACGCCCGCGCCGCAACCGTCACCAGCCTGCTCATCCTCGGCGTCCCCGAGCCGCGGGCCACCGCCCTCGCGGGCGGACGAGGATAGGCGATCCCGGCGAGGCCTGGCGGCGGGGGCCTGGCGGCGGGACCCGGCGGCAGGGCCTGGACGGCTACATGTCGATGTAGACGATCTCCCACTGCTGCGAGTCCCCACCCGTGCACGTCGACAACTGCACGAGGTCGCTGAGGTTCCTGGCCAGACAGGTGCCCGTCACCGAGTTCTTGATCACCGAGACCCCGTCGACGCCCTGCTGCACCCGCCAGAACGCCGCCGCGTCACTGGCCAGGCAGGGCTTCATCGCGAGGAGCCCGTTCCGTGCCGTCAGGCAGAGCCCGGTGGCTTTCTGGTGCAGCGCGGTGTACGCGATGCCGTCGTCCCAGTACCAGGCCTGGTAGTCGCCGAAGTTGCACTTGGTGATGTACGGTCCGGTGTCCGCCCGGTAGTCCAGGCACTTGTCGAGCTTCTCCGGCATGGCCTCGAACCCCGTCCTCGCCGCCGCGGCGTTCGCCGGTGTGACGGTGGTCAGCCCGATCACCATCCCGGCAGCCGCGGCGATCACGGCCATCCTCCGCCACGCCATCCTCCGCCACGCCGGCCTCCGCCACCCCATCCTCCGCACCACCATGAGAGCCCCCGTCCGGCCGCGCCCGGCCGCCGCTAGAAGTGAACGTGCGCATGACAACGCAACGCCCGCCACAGTCTGGCGCACCGCGCGAACCCGCGCCAGAGCCCCGTCAGTCCGCCGAAGCGGAAGGCGTGGGAGACGCGGGAGGCCCGGGCGGCGCCGGGAGTTCCGGCAGGGCCGCCTGGTGGACCCAGGCGTGGAAGAGGCCGTCCAGCGGCCGGGAGGTGTACCGCTGCGCGTGCGCCTCAAGCGCGGCCGTGGTCACCACGCCGTGCCGGTTTATGGCCGTCCAGCCCTTGAGCATCCGGAAGAACGCGCCCTCGCCCAGGGCGCGGCGCAGCGCGTGCACCGCCAAGGCGCCGCGCTGGTAGAGGCGGTCGTCGAACATCAGCCGTCGGCCGGGGTCGGCCAGCCGCAAGTCCTGCGGGAGCCGGGAGAGTTGGGCGTGGACGTCGGCGGCGTGTGCGGCGGCGGACGGGCCGCCGGAGTGCTCGGACCACAGCCACTCCGCGTACTTGGCGAAGCCCTCGTTCAGCCAGATGTGCCGCCAGTCGCCGATCGACAGGCTGTTGCCGAACCACTGGTGCGCCAGCTCGTGCGCGACCAGCCGCTCCGAACGGCGGTGCCCGCCCAGGTGGTTGGCGCCGAACGTGGCCGCGCCCTGCGCCTCCACCGGCACGTCGAGCTCCTCGTCGGCGACCACCACCGCGTACTCGCCGAACGGATACGGCCCGAAGACGTCCTCGAAGAAGTCCATCATGCGGGTCTGGTGCACGAAGTCGATGGCGAACTCGGTGCGCAGCCGGGCCGGCACCCAGCCGGTCTGCGGCACCGGGCGGCGCGCCGCGAACACCGAGCCGCCGCCCGCCAGCCGGACGGCCTGGTAGCGGCCGATCGAGACGGTCACCAGGTAGCTGGACGTGGGCGCGGCCTGCTCGTAGACCCAGGTGGTGCTGCTGCCCCTGGTCGTCCTGGACAGCAGCCGGCCGCCGACCACCACCGTGTACTCAGACGGGACCGCCACCGACACCTGGTAGGACGCCTTGTCCGCCGGGCGGTCGTTGCACGGGTACCACGACGGCGCCCCGACCGGCTGGCTCGCCACCAGCGCGCCGTCGGTCAGCTCCTCCCAGCCCAGGCCGCCCCACGGGCTGCTGACCGGCTGCGGGTTGCCGGTGTAGTGCACCTCGACGGTGAACGCGGCGCCCGCCTCCACCGTCTTCGCGGGCCGGACCCGCAACCGTCCGGCCCGGTGCGTGTAGTGCGCGGGGCGGCCGTCCACGACGACCCGCTGGAGGCGGAAGTCGGCCAGGTCGAGGGCGAATTCACGCAGCGCCGCCTGCGCGGCGACCGCGCTGATCCGGGCGGTGCCGCGCAGCCGGTTGGACGCGGGCCGGTAGTCGAGGGCCAGTTCGTAGCGGTGCACCCGGTACCGGGTGTCGCCGTGCGCGGGGAAGTACGGGTCCGCCTCCGGCGCGGCTGCTCGCTTCGAGCTCAACTCTCGTGCACTCCCTTGCGTTCGCGGGACGGAACTCCCTTGCACCGGCCGGCCGGACCGCCCCGGCGACACCTGCGCCCCGGAGCCCGCTGCCCCGGAACCCTGCGCCCCGGCGTCCGCAGCCCCGGAGCCCGCTGCCCCGGAACCCTGCGCCCCCGAGCCCGGCACCTCCCGGCCCCGTGCCCCCGAAACCCGCCCCTCATCCCTCGTCAAGCCACACCTCGGCCGGATTGCCCAGCCACCGGCTGTCCGCCGGGATGGACTCCGCCGCCATCACCAGTGACGCCGGCCCCAGCGTGCTGCGCGCGCCGATCTCGCTGCCCGGCAGTACGATGCCGCCAGGCCCGAGCGTGGCACCCGTGCGGAGCACCACCGTATCCATGCGCATGATCCGGTCGTGGAACAGGTGGGTCTGGAGCACGCAGCCGCGGTTCACGCTGACCCCGTCCTCCAACGTCACCAGGTCCGCCTCCGGCAGCCAGTAGCTCTCGCACCACACGCCCCGGCCGATCCGCGCGCCGAGCCCGCGCAGCCACAGGTTCATCACCGGCGTGCCGGGCACCGCCCCGACCAGCCACGGCACGGCCAGCACCTCCACGAACGTGTCGGCGAGCTCGTTGCGCCACACGAAGCCGCTCCACAGCGGGCGCTCCACCACCCGGAACCGCCCCACCAGCAGCCACTTCGCGGCGATCGACACCACCGCGGCGACCCCGCCCGCGCCCAGCAGCACAGGACCGGCCAGCAGCGCGGGCGCCAGAACCCCACCCCGCGCGAGCCATGCCAGCACGCCCAGCACCGCCACGGCCAGCGCGGCGGACGCCAGCACCGGCACCAGCCGGCACACCTCCACCAGTCCGCGCGCCCACACCAGCCGGGCCGGCGGCGCGTACGTCAGGCTCTGGTCCCCGTCGTCCGCCGCCCTCGGCAGCCGCACCGGCGGCATGCCCAGGTAGGAGCGGCCCTCCTTGGCCTTCTTCGGCGTGGACGACAGCACCCCCACCAGACCGCGGTCCGGCACGGCCCGGCCCGGCGCCGTCATGCCCGAGTTGCCGAGGAACGCGCGCTCGCCGATCTCGGCCGCGCCGATCCGCAGCCAGCCGCCGCCCAGCTGGTAGGGGGCGACCAGCACGTCGTCGGCGAGGAAGGCGCCGTCCCCGACGGTGGTGAGGCTGGGCATCGCCAGCACCGTGGAGACCTCCGCGCCGCTGCCGACCTTCATGCCGAGCGCGCGCAGCCACACCGGCGTGATGAGGCCCGCGTACAGCGGGAACAGCTTGTCGCGCGCGGTGTCCATCAGCTGGATCACCGTCCAGGACTGCCAGCCGACCCGGCTGTGCAGCGGGTGCCACCCGGGGCGCAGCCGCAGGCTGAGCAGCCGGACGGCGGCCAGCAGCAGCGCCGCGTAGACCAGCCCGAAGGCTAGCGTGGCCGGCACCAGGGCGATGAACGCGCCGCGCAGCGCGGCGCCCAGGCCGCTGCCCGTCGGCACCAGGCAGCCGGCCACCGACAGGGCGGCGAGCGCGGCGGCCACCGGCAGCAGCGTCAGGCCCAAGGCGCTGGCCCCGTACGCCGCCCCCCAGCGGGCCCGGCGGGCGGGGCGCTGCTTGGGCCAGTGCCGTTCGGCCCGGCCGACCTTGACGGCGGGCGCGCCGGCCCAGCTCTGGCCGGTGGGCACCTGGCCCGTGACCGTCGAGCCCGCCGTGATCTGGGCGCGTTTCCCTATCCGGGCCCCGGGGAGCAGGGTGCTGCGGGTGCCGACCACCGCGCCGGAGCCGACCTTCACCGGGCCGACCTCAAGCCGGTCGCCGTCCAGCCAGTAGCCGCACAGGTCGACCTCGGCCTCGACCGCGCAGCCCCGGCCGAGCTTGAGCATGCCGGTGACGGGCGGCAGCGAGTGCAGGTCCACGTCGGGGCCGATCCGCGCGCCCAGCGCCCGGCCGTAGCGGATCAGCCACGCCCCGGACAGGGCGGTGGCGCCGGTGGCCTCGGCCAGCCGCTCGGCCGCCCACAGCCGCAGGTGGACGCTTCCGCCGCGCGGGTAGCTGCCCGGCGTCAGGTCGCGCAGCAGCAGCCGGGCCCCGGACGCGGCCAGCGCCAGCCGCCCGGGCGGGCTCAGCAGCAGGACGGCGGCGGCCCCGACCAGCCACCACGAGGCCGTCGGCGCCCACGGGTAGTGCCCGGTCCAGGACAGGACGTCGCCGAAGGCCAGCAGGCCGGTCGTCCAGCGCAGCCCGACCAGCGCGTACAGCGGCAGCAGCGCGAGCAGCTGTACGGCCTTGGCGCGGGCCGGCACCGGTGCGATCGTCCGCGGCGGGCGTTCGTCGTGCACCGAGCGGTCCAGGTGCCGGGCCAGCTTGCGCACGGTCGGCGCCTGGTAGAGGTCGACGACGGCCACCGACGGGAAACGGGTCCGCAGCAGCGTGGTGAGCTGGGCGGCGGCCAGGCTGCCGCCGCCGATCGCGAAGAAGTCGTCCCGGGCGTGCAGCACCGGCACCCCGAGCACCTCGGTCCACTGCTCGGCCACCCACGCCTCGGTGCCGCGCAGCTCCTCGGCCGGCTCCTCGCCCGGGGCGGGCCCCGCGGACTCCGGCAGCGGCCAGGGCAGCGCGGCCCGGTCCACCTTGCCGGACGTCCTGGTGGGCAGGTCCTCGACGGTCGCCAGCAGCGGCACCAGCGCGGCGGGCAGCCGCGCCGACAGCTGCTCGACGGCGGCGGCCCGGTCCCAGCCCTCGCCCGGCACCACGTAGCCGACCAGCAGCTGGTTGCCGCGGCGGGTCGTGCGGACGGCCGCGGCGGCGCCGGACACGCCGGGCAGCGCCTGGAGCGCGGCGTCGACCTCGCCCAGTTCGATCCGCCGGCCGCCGAGCTTGACCTGCTCGTCGGCGCGGCCGAGGAAGAGCAGGCCCTCGGGCTCGGCCTGGACGAGGTCGCCGCTGCGGTAGGCGCGCGGCCAGCCCAGCGACTCCAGCGGCGCGTACTTCTCGGCGTCCTTGGCGTCGTCCAGGTACCGGGCCAGGCCGACGCCGCCGATGATCAGCTGGCCGCTGCCGCCCATCGGGACCGGCTCGCCGGCCTCGTCCACGACGGCCAGCTCCCAGCCGTCCAGCGGCAGGCCGATCCGCACCGGGCTGTCACCGGTGAGCAGCGCGGCGCAGGCCACGACGGTGGCCTCGGTCGGGCCGTAGGTGTTCCAGACCTCGCGGCCCTCGGTGACCAGCCGCTCGACCAGCTCCGGCGGGCACGCCTCGCCGCCGAAGATCAGCAGCCGCACCTCGTTCAGGGCCTCGGCCGGCCACAGCGCGGCGAGCGTCGGCACGGTGGACACGACGGTGATCTCCTGCTCGGCCAGCCACGGGCCGAGGTCGCTGCCGCCGCGCACCTGCGAGCGGGGCACCGGCACCAGGCAGGCGCCGCTGCGCCACGCGAGCCACATCTCCTCGCAGGACGCGTCGAACGCCACCGACAGGCTGGCCATCACCCGGTCGCCGGGGCCGATCGGCTCGTCCTGCAGGAACAGCGCGGCCTCGGCGTCCACGAAGGCGGCGGCGTTGCGGTGGGTGACCGCGACGCCCTTGGGGCGGCCGGTGGAGCCCGAGGTGAAGATGATCCAGGCGTCGTCGGCGGGGGTGGGGCGGGACGGGACGCTTGCTGTGCCGCGTTCGCCGGTGACGGTCAGCGCCCGGTCCGCGGTCAGGACGGCGGCGACGGCGGCCTCGCCGAACACCAGCTCGGCGCGCTCGTCGGGGTCCTCGGCGTCCACCGGGACGTAGGCGGCTCCCGCCGCGAGGGTGGCCAGAATGCTCACGTACAGGTCGTTGGTGCCCGAGGGCACCCGGATGCCGACCCGGTCGCCCTTCCCGATCCCGGCCGCGGCCAGCCGCCTGCGCAGCGTGTCGACCTCGGCGGTCAGGGCGCGGTACGTCAACGAGGTGCGGCCGTCGTCCAGCGCGGGCTCGTGCGGGTGGGCCAGCGCGGTGGCTTCGAGCACGTCAAGCAGCGTGCGCGGGGCGGCCGCCGGCCGCCCGGTGAAGCGTGCGTCCGGCAGGTTGGGCCGTTCGACTGCACCGAGCCCGTCCACCAGCAGTTCCGCGCCCCACATCGGGTCGCTCTGCACCGTCAGATCCATGCGCTCCTCAGTCCCTGGCGCCCCGCGGCGGGGCTCGGCCTCCGGCCCCGAAACGGTGGTGTTGAGCCCGGGGGGCGCCACCAGTCGGTACCAAAGCACGACAAGCCGACCAATATTAAGGTCGCCGCGTCGATTCCGCCTCCCGGCGGCTGCGGCCCACCGGCGCTCCGGCGCGCGGGCGAGGAGGGGGCGGAGGCCCCGCCCACCTGCACAGATCCGCCCCGGGCGCCGACCCTGCCGACCTCCCGCCGGCGGGCGGGAACGTGCCGCAACACACATGGATGCCCGCCGGGGCCAGCCCGTTTGAACGCGGGCTGGTGAGCCCCGGCTAGGTTGCGCCTCGTCAGGGGCGCGAGGAACGGCGCGAGCAACCCACCACCAGCCGGTGGTCGGGGAACAGCAGGGGTTGCCCCTTGGGGCCGGTGGTGAGGTGCAGGCCGTCGACGGCTGGTCGCGCAGTTCCCCGCGCCCCTGCGGGGGCGCCCGTCAGGGGCGCGGGGAACTGCGCCACCAGCCCCCACCGGGTCGGAGGTTGGGAGACGGCGGGGGTGGTCCCATCTGCCCCGGGGGCCTCAAGAGGCGCGGGTACAGTGGCGCGCGGACGTCGTTGCGGACGGGGGAAGGGAATGCCGGTGGCGAGGCTGCGGGTTGACCCCGGGGTCAAGGGACGGCTCGGGGCGGAGGGACTCGCCTCGTTGAAGCGGGAGTTGCGGGCCGTCGACTGCCAGACGTGCGGCCGCGCGTTCGGGCGGTGGGAGCCCGCCGCGCTGACCGTCGAGGCGGTCGGCGACGACGCCGTCGCCTCCCTGCATCACCCCAAGTGCGCCCCGCCCGGCTGGCACGACCTCGAGACCACCGACCGCCTACGGCAACTCCCGCACCAGACCTGGCGCGCCGCCCTCCTGACGCTCGCCGCGCACGGCCACGACGACCTCATGTTCCTCGTCAACCCGGCCTACGAGGTGGCCCGGTTGACCCGCGACGCCGGCCGCTGGCAGGTCTCCACCATGGAGCTGTTCGCGCACTGCGGCCTGGGCCTGGAACTGCTCGACGGTGTGATCCCGCTCCCCGCCCTGTCGGCCGTCGTCGACACCGACCGGCTGACCGTCGACGTCAGCCTGCTCGGCACCGTCGTCGAACGCTGGGACGTCGCCGGCCCGTCCTTCCCCCCGCAGGCCGCCGCGATCCTCGCCACCAAGGACTGGTTGACGATCCTGGTCACGACGGCACTCGACGCCGGCGAGACCGTCCGGCACAACCCCGTCCCGTCGCTGCTGAAGTCGAAGCAGGTCCGGCTCGGCGCCGCCGCCGTCCACTACACGGAGGCGGCCCAGCGCCTACGCCCCACCGACTTCGCCGAAGGCGACCGGTGGACGGAACTGCTCGCCCTCATCCACGCCTCGGTCGAGC
Organism: Streptomyces sp. CA-111067; assembly: GCF_050956065.1. NCBI lineage: Bacteria > Bacillati > Actinomycetota > Actinomycetes > Kitasatosporales > Streptomycetaceae > Streptomyces > Streptomyces sp. CA-111067. Next base: position 6,071,058 of record NZ_CP192103.1, read on the forward strand.
TGGCGACGGGAGCCGAGCCCGCCACGGGCGTGCTGGAAGCGGCGATGGCGTGCTGCCACGGCGACAGCGGCCCGATCACCCAACTCCCGCCGCAGGACAGGACGGTGGCGTCGGCGTTCGTCGCGCAGTCCTACGAGTCGCAGAACGTCGGGGGCGTGCACGTCATGGTGCCTGACGCGGCCGCTGCCGCCGCGTACCTCCAACTCTTCTCGGGGCTCAGCGAGATGACGGGTTCGTCGGCCGCACTGCTGACCCGCGAGCCCGCGGGGGAGGACATCCTCGCGGAGTTCGAGGCGGACGTCGTGATCGGCACGCCCGAGCAGTTCGTGGCGACGTACGAGCAGCACCGGCAGAACGCGGGCGACTGGGGCCCGGACGAGACGCGGGCGCGGCTTGCGTTGACGGTCAGCGCGGATGTGCGCAGGCGCGCGGGGGAGTTGCTGGCGCGCTACCCGCGGACCGCGATCGTCTGAGCACACCCGGCGGCGCGAGGGCGCTCACCGTAACCCGGCGGCCGGGGGCGGCCGTTCACCACCACGCGGCGCGAGGGCGGGGCCGCGCGCCCCACAAGTGACCCTGAAACTCACCCGATGCACCCGCACCACGGCCCGCCGTAACTGAAATTCAGGTCTACGCGGGGAGAATTCTTGGCATGAACACTTCCTGTAACTACCTACTGGCTGGTACCAAGTGAAGGCAACCTTCCCCCACTTGGAGGTTCCGTGAGACTGACCAGGCCCTTCACCGTTCTCACCGCGGCCGTGTCCGCCGTGGTGACCGCTTTCGTACTGACCGGCCCCGCACAGGCCGCCGGACCGGCGTACGTGGCCCTCGGGGACTCGTACTCGGCCGGGAACGGCGCCGGCAACTACATCAGCTCCAGCGGCGACTGCCACCGCAGCAACAGCGCGTACCCCGCGCTGTGGGCGAGCGCCCACAGCCCGTCCTCGTTCACCTTCGCCGCCTGCTCGGGCGCGGTGACCAGCGATGTGACCGGCAGCCAGCTCGGCGGCTTGAACTCCTCAACCGGCTTGGTCACCCTCACGATCGGCGGCAATGACGCGGGCTTCTCCGACGTCATCACCACCTGCGTGACCGGCTCCGACAGCACGTGCGTCAACCGGGTCAACACCGCGGAGAACTTCGTGCGGAGCACTCTGACCGGGCGGCTCGACACCGTCTACAACGCGATCCACGCGAAGGCGCCCAACGCGCATGTGGTCGTGCTGGGTTACCCGGACCTCTACACGCTCAACGTGTTCTGCATCGGGCTGAGCGCGACGAAGCACCAGAAGATCGACGAGGCGGCGGACGTCCTCGACACGACGATCGCGTCGGCGGCGGCCGCTCACGGTTTCACGTTCGGCGACGTGCGGTCGACGTTCAAGGGCCACGAGTTGTGCTCGGGAGACGACTACCTGCACTCCCTGGTGATCTCCCCGAGCTTCGAGTCCTACCACCCGACGGCCACGGGTCACTCAGCCGGCTACCTCCCGGTCCTGAACGCCGACGACTAGCCCCGGGTTCCGCCCCGTCAGGGGCGCGGGGAACGGCGCGGGCAACCCCCCACCGGCCGGTGGCCGCGAAACAACAGGGGGTTGCCCCTTCAGACCGGTGGTGACGTGCAGGTGGTCGAGGGCTGGTCGCGCAGTTCCCCGCGCCCCTTTGGGGCTCCCGTCGCGGCGCCGGGTCACGTCAGGAGGATCGGGTTGGTCAGGGCGGCCGGGGGGCCGTCCGGGGCGCGGACCTCGGCGCGGATGAAGGTGGACTCCCCAGGGGTCGTGACCCATCGCGCGACACCCTCGCCGGAGGCGGCGAGCGTCACGCCGTGCACCTCGCCCCGGTTCGTGTGGAACGTGACCACCGCCCCGGGCACGCCGTGCACCTCCACCCGCGCCTCCACCGGGGCGCCACGGGCCGAAAGCCGTTCGCCCACGCCGGCGACGCGGCCCCCGCACGACGCCGTGAACGTCACGTCCACCTCCGCCGACCCGGCAACCCAGCTGCGCCCGGCGCGAATCCCGGCCAGGACGGCCGCCCCGGTCAGCTCCTCCGCGAAGACCACGGTCTGAGGCACCCCGATCTGCCCCGCCAAGTGCGCATCGCTGTTGCCGATCGCCGGCTGCCAGGCCCCCGCCCGCACCCCGGCGGCGAGCCCCCGCCCCCACTCGGCCAGCGCAGCGCCGTTATCCGCGTTCCACGGCAGGTCTGACGCCCAGAGCCCGTTCCACACCTCCACCACGTCGAAGTCCTCCACCGGGTACGTGAACCGGCCCGACGGGTAAGGCGCGTACGGGTGCGCCGCCACGCACACACCGCCCGCCGCGCGCACCTCGGCGACGCCTTGCTCCACCGGCGCGTCCGGGTCCACCACCTGCCCGGGCCGGATGCCGAGCGCGAGCCAGTGGCCGGCCCGGGTGACGACCTCCTCGCCGAGCACGACCAGCAGCCCGTCGCCCGCAGCCCGCGCCCAATCCCCGTCCGCCGCCGCACAGTTGTGCTCCGTGGTCGCGATGAAGTCGAGCCCCGCCCCCCGCGCCGCCCGCACCAGCTCCCCCGGAGTGAGCTCGCCCCCCACCGACCGCGTGGAGTGGACGTGGCAGTCCCCCCGATACCACCCCGCCCCGCGCCTCACGCTCCAGTCCTCGGCGATCTCCCGGTCCCCATCCCTGCTCCTCCGTCCTCGGCGCCCCGAGCCCCGAGGGAACGTAACGCCTCCCGCCCCCGGCCCGCGAGCCGGTTTTCGGGCCCCGAAGCCGCACCCCGGAAGCCGCGCGCGCCGCTCATGTGCGGCTGACGTGCAGCTCAGGCAGCCCGGGGTGCAGCAAGCGCTGGCCCGTGGGATCCACGGCCAGGGTGAACGTCTCCGGGGGCGGGCGGCCGGCGCTGTCGTAGGCGTCCAGGACTGTTTCGACCTTCTCCCAGAGTCGGGCGGAACCGCCTTCGCGCACCCTCCAGGTGCCCTCCTCGCGGGTGAGGGCGGCGACCGATCCGGAGATGACGTCGACCAGGTACAGGATGTCGCCCTGGTCGCTCAACTGGGCGTCGGGGACGGCGCACTGGGCGAGGAAGCGGACGAAGAACGCTTCCTCGGTCGGGTCGGTGATGCGGCCGGGGGAGTGGCGGACGGGTCGGCTGCGCGCGCTGAGCAGGGCGGCCCAGTGCAGCGGGTTGCCGAAGGGGGGCGGCTGCTGGGAGCGGGCGGCCATGAAGGAGATCGTGCCGGGGAGCAGCGGGCCCGAGGCCGTGCCGTCGCTGTCGACGGTGGCCAGGACCCGGGCGTGGCCGTGGAGCCAGCCCCCGAGTGTGGTGAGGATCTTCCCGCCTGGCCGGGTCTGGGCCAGCCACGGGGCGGGCAGTCCGCGGACCGAGCAGGCAGCGACGATGCGGTCGAACGGTGCGCCGGGCCGGTATCCGAAGAGGCCGTCGGCGAGCGCGAGTCCGGGGTGGTGGCCCAGACCGAACAGCGCAGCAGCGGCCTGGTCCAGGCGGTGCGGGTCCACCTCGATCGAGGTGACGTGGTCAGCGCCCAGAAGCTCGCAGGCCAGGGCGGTCGAGTAGCCGGTTCCGGTACCGACCTCCAGGACGTCCTGCCCTTCGGCGATGTCGGCGTCCTGCCACATCTGCACGACCAGTGAGGGCAGCGTGGCGGACGAACTGGGGGCGCCGCCTTCGCGGACGGCGGCCTGGTCCCAGTCGGGTTCCTCGCCGTCGAACTGCGTGATCAGCGTCTCGTCCGCGTAGCAGGCGGCCAGCCAGCGGTCGTGGTCGGTGGCTGCTGTGACCGGCTGCCACGCGCTCATGCCACGGGCGGTGAGCTGGTTGCCGGGCAGGAAGAAGCCGGGGACGAAGCGGTGCCGGGGTACCCGCTCGACGGCGCGCCGCCACGCCGGGTCGGTCAGCAGGCCCTGGCGGGCGAGGAGGTCGGCAAGGCGGGCCCGCAGCCGGGCGGCTTCTACCTCGGTGGCGGCCGGTTCCTCGGCGGCGCCCGGCGGGGCGTTCATCAGGTCCATCCCTCGGTCAGGGCGTCCGCGAACGCCTCGGTGATCTGTTCTGCGTCGGGCAGCCAGCCCCACTGGCCGTTGGCATTGCACTCGATCCACGTCCAATGCTCCTCCCGCCGGCCCGTGCCTGTCATCGCGACATCGAAGCAGCCGAAGACCAGCGAGAAGTGGTCCAGGTAGGCGCGCATTCGCCGGCGCACCGGGTCGGGGACCGCGATCGGTTCGTGTTCCAGGGCGGCCCAGTCGCCCCGGCGCCAGTCCAGTGCTCCGTCGGGGCTGGTGATGCGGTGGGCGAAGACCTGTTCGCCCACCATGGTCACCCGGGCGTCGCCGGTTTTGTGCCGGACCTCGGCCTGGAACATGTGGCTGGTGACCTCGATCGACTCGTCGAAGGTGCCGGGGTCGACGCGCTGCGCCCAGATGGCTCCGGTGTGGCCGTCCGGGCCGGGTGGCAACCCGCGGAACGGCTTGTAGATGACCGGGCCGTGCTCGGCGGCGAACGCGCGGGCCGCTTCGACGTCGTTGGTCACCATGGTGGCGGGCACGGTGAACCCCAGGTCGACGGCGGCCTGTAGGCCCACGGTCTTGAATTCGGCCTGGTTGACGGCGCCGGGGTGGTTGACGTAGCGGGCGCGCGGCAGGTTGGCCAGTAGCGCGCCCAGGCCGTGCCGGGCCTCGTTGGCGGCGAAGGCAGCGGCCTGCGCGGGCAGGTGGTGGAAGCGCCAGGGCGAGGGACGGCGGTGGTACACCGCCGCGACCCGCCCCAGGTCGAGTTCTCGGCTGGCCGTGCGGAGCCGTCCGCCCCAGACCCGCTGGCGGCCGCCGACGGTGGCGGTCAGGTGCAGGGCGGGTCCGAGGTCGGCGGGGTCGATGCGCACCACCGGTACCCGGCGCCGGTTGAGGGCGTCGATGACCCAGTCGGCGGTGTTGTCTTCGATGCTGGTGACGACGAGAACAGACGGCTTCACTGTTCAGTCCGATGTGTAGTCGACGGTGTTGTCGTCGTTGGTCTGCGGCTTCGGGTTCTTGCCGTCGCTGCCGCCCGAGAGGGACGTGGTGCCCGACGTCCTGCTGGTCCCGTGGCCGGCGGTCGTCACCACCGGTCCGCCGTCGGCGGCGGAGTAGCGGGCGGTCTGGGTCTGCGGGTCGAGTACGACCTTCTCCCAGGCCGGCGGCGCGGCCGGGAACCGGTCGGTGACCAGTCCCAGCGCCCACGGTAGGCGGGCCTTGAGGTACTGCTGCTTCGGCATCGCGTGTCCTTCCTCGTCGGATCGAGGGATCGTGCGCTCGGCCGTCTGTCCGGCCGGACTGTGACAATCAGTCAACGCCCGAGCGCACAGCGTGCGGGAGATGCCACAATGTCTGCCAGTTGTAGGCCAGTTGTGAACCTCGCCGACGATCGGCCGGACATGACCATCGGGGCGCACATCCGCGCGGCACGGCAGGCAAGGCGACCTCCGTGCAGTCAGGCGCGGCTCGCCGCCGAGTTGTCCGAGGCCCGCTGGGGTGAATCCGGGTTCCTCGACCGGCAGCAGGTCTACCGGTGGGAGACCGGACGGCGCGTCCCTGTCGACTGGTTGCCGTTCATCGAGCGAGTCCTCGACCTTGATCTGTCGGGCCCCGTCAGCGGCCCGTTCACCGATACCGTGGCGTCAGTAATGCGTTTGGGAGGCAGCGACGTGGACCGACGGGAGTTTCTGGCGGCTTCCGCCGCCGTCGGCCTTGCTGCGCTGGACCTGCCGGACGCCGAGGCGGTGACCCGCAGGGCGGCTCGTCCCGGCCGGGTGGGTGTCGGCGCGGGCGAGGTCGCGGCGGTCCGCACCATGACCACCACCCTCGGCAACGCCGCGTCCGAACTCGGCGGAGGCCACGCCCGCCACCTGGCCGTGTCGTATCTGACGGTCGACGTCAACCGCTGGCTCGACGGCCGCTACACCGAGACCATCGGGCGTGAGCTGTTCGCGGCCGCCGCTGAACTGGTGCACCTCATCGGCTGGATGGCGCGCGACGAGGGCAACCAGGGGCTGAGCCAGAAGTACCACGTACACAGCTACAAGCTCGCCGCCGAGGCCGGCGAGAACGAGCTTGCCGCTACCGCCTTGCGCGGCCTCGCGGACCAGGCGATCGACCTCGGCCACATCCCCACCGCTGTCCGGCTCGCGGAAGCGAGCGAGCAGCGCGGGCGCAAGTTGGCCAACCCCAAGGCTCTGGCCTACTACCGCAACACGTTTGCCCGCGCCGCCGCGGCGGACGGCGACCGTGCCACTGCGGCGAGGCTCCTCACCTCCGCTCAGGCAGCGATCGAGAACGCCCCGGCCCGGCCGGGGCAGTCCTGGGCCAGCCACTACAGCCACGGCCGGTGGGCCCACGAAGCGGGCATGATCCACGCGACGATGGGCGATCTCGCCACCGCGGAGGAACATCTCCACCTCGCCCTGGACATCCACGGCCTCGACCGCAGGAGGACCAGGGCGATCGTGTTGGCCGACCTGGGACAGGTCCAGCTCAGACGAGGCGCCACCGCACAAGCCCTCGCCACCTGGAACGACTTCCTCACCTGCGCCGACGGAGTGCAGTCCGTCAAGATCAGCGACGGGCTGACCAATATCGCGGCCCGCCTCCCCGCCATCCCGGACAGCCCCGCCGCCCGCGACCTCACCGAGCGAATCACTTCCAGAGCGGTCACCTGAGGAACGGGGAACCGCCCGCCGGCCGTTCACGTCACTTGGTGACGCTGAGCCCGGCCACGTGACCGATGTCCTCGGTCGTACGCGATCACTCAGATCGGGCGGCACCCGTCGTAGCGTCTACATAGCTCATCGCCATGATGGGCTTTCCGTCGGGTCCGGAGTAGCTCACGAGGTATTCGCAACGCCATTGGTTCTCCCGCTGGACAGCTTTCAACTCCACGTGCGACACCGTGAGATCCTGCGCAGAAGAAAGAAGTGCGGCAACAGAAGCTTTTGCTCGCTGGACGGCGGAGGACCTGGAGATCCTGATCGGAGGTAGGCTTCCTGGGTCCGCTATGTCCGCAGTCACCATCTGCGAGATTCTTCCCGCTCGGTTGATCTCAACATCGAGCTGCATCGGCATCACGACGCCGTTTCCACCGATCCGTCGCCAGCTCACCATCCAACCAAGTTCGGCTTCTTTTCCCACCGGGGCAACTGAGCTTCTGGCGCTGCGGATCGAGTCGGGATGGTATTGCTGGGCGTATGTGGTGGCGATGGCGAGCGCGTCGGCGGCAGTAGTGGGGTTGCCACGGGTGCCGGGTATGGGGAAACTTTCGTCGGTCACTTTGCTGGAGTTCTCAAAGCTCACGGTAAGGACCCGGGTTTTCGGCCAGGAGAGCTGAGCGCTTCCTTTGCCGTCGTCGAGCACCATCAGAAGGTTGCCCGCTCCCCCCTCCCCTCCGACAGGCGGCTGATACTGAACCTTGCTCACCGAGTACCGGTCCCCGAACGACCTGCGCATCTCTTGCTGTGCGGCCTGCACCTCGTGTCTGCTGGCGAACTGGAGACCTGTTCCATCCATAGGTATGAATGTGATCCCTACAGCCCCGATTATCGCCGCTATGACGCCTGCTGAGACGCCGCTGTACACGGTCGGCCGCCAGTATCGATCGAGGGGGACCTTCGCACCAAGGGCGTTCATGTACGCAAAGGCAGTCAATGCACCGAGCAGGGCGCCTACGACGTTTGCGGTGAAGTCGCTGCTGTCACAGTTGCGGCCGACTCCCGGTACCAGTGCCTGAGAGAATTCGGTGATCAGCGACAGCGCTGCGCTGCCGACAACAGCGGGAAGCAGAGCCCGGGTCGCCAGTGCTCCCGCGAGTCCGATCGGCAGGAAGAGTAGGACGTTCAGCCAGCCTTGCGAGGTCCGGAACGGCTCCGCAAAGTCGTGGTTCACCACGCAATTGTGGCTCTCGTAGCCCCCGTTCGACATGACCAGGGTGACTGAGAGTTCTACTACCACGAGAGCCGAAAGGCATGAATACTCAAACGGTCGGCGGCCGTTTCGTCGCACGACGGAAAATATCGCACACGCGACAAGAAGTGCGACCACGACGGTGACAAGAAGAGGCCAGGACTGCCCCTGTAAGGCGGTAGAGAGCACGGTTCTCTTCCTAGACCCGCCCTTACCCGACCGGCAGGTCGTGTGCGGGATCTACCGGGGGGCGGGCAGGTCTCCGGTGCGGAGGGCTGTGAGGAAGGCGGTCCAGGCGGGTGCGGTGAAGGTCAGCTGGGGGCCGTGGGGGTTCTTGCTGTCCCGGACGGGGACGGTGCCGGGTGAACCGGCCGCAACCTCAACGCAGTCGCCGCCGTTGCTGCCGCTGTATGAGGACTTGGTCCAGGTGAGAGTCATGGACACAGACTGACCCCATGGCGCGGGGTAGCGCCATGGGGCCTTGGGCTAACGGTGGGTCAGAGAGTCGGGAACTCGCCCGCGCGGACGCCGTTGAGGAACGCGGTCCACGTGGCCGCCGGGAAGACGAGGGCGGGGCCGTGCGGGTCTTTGGAGTCACGGACGGGGACGACGCCCGTAGAGGCGGGGGCCACGGCGACCTCGACGCAGTCGCCGCCGTTGCTCCCGCTGTAGCTGCTCTTGACCCAGGTCGCTGCGCTCAGATCGTGGCTGTTCATCGTCGGCGTACCCCTCCAGTGCCTCGCGAATGAGGGCGGCGGAATCGCTGGCTGACAGTGCAGCCGCCCTGAGCACATCATAGGTGCGCGCGTGCTTGGCCAAGACCGCTGGATCGTCGCTGAAATGGCCTCGGTCCAGCGACTCCGAGTACACCCACTGGTCGCCATCGGGCAGCGTGATCAGGGACATTGACACATTGGGCCGATCCACGGACACCCCGTTGAACGGCAGCACCTGGATGATGATGTTGGGCTGCTGCCCGAGCGTCAGCAGTCGACGACACTGCTCCCTCATGATGGCCCGGCTGCCGACCACCCTCCGGATGCAGCTCTCGTCCAACACCACGACGAGCAGCGGACCGTCGGGGGAGACCCAGCGGAACTGGCGGCTCCACCGTGCCGCCACGCGTTCCCGCACGCTGCCCTCGCCGTCGAGGTCCGCCAGTTTGAACAGCGCCTCGATGTAGTCCTCGGTCTGCAACAGACCCGGAACGAGGGCAGCTTGGTACACGCGCAGTGCCAGTGCCTCCGCGTCCATGCGGGCGCGGCGCTTGAACCAGTCCGGGTGCTCGATGACCGGGTACCAGTTGATCTTGGACCACAGCCGCAGCAGCAGACCGCCGGTGTCCAGGATCCGGTCGACCGCCAGGATCAGGTCCCCGTGCGGGACCCGCGTGCCCAGCTCGACGCGGGCGATCTGCGAGCGGTCGCAGGGGACTTGGATCGCGACCTTGTCCTGCGACATCCCCGTGGTTTCACGGATATCTTTTACTAACTGGCCGAACGCCTCGGCCGACGTGACGAGGTCGCCCTCTTCGGGTTTGCGTTTGAGCATGTCATCGCCAATCTGTGCCGAGCCGTTCCTGGAACGGCAGTTCCGGTGGGTGACTCCACGGGATTCGCCATCCGATCTTATGCGGAACTTGCGATTGTTGTACACGGATAGTCCGACTCCGCGACGACGACGTGCGGGGGTAGTGAAATCGGAGCGCGAACATATGAACGCACAGCCCCAACTCCCGCTGGAAGTCGGCCGAGTGGCGCGGGACACCAGGACGCGGCGGCTCGGCGTCGTGCTGGCGGTCGAGAACCGGACCGTACGGCTACAGGCGATCCCCAGCGGGCGGGTCTGGGAGACGCACGTGAGCCGGGCGCGGCGGGTGTCGGCGCGCGAGGAGTTGAAGGTGCGGGTCGCGGCGGCCAACGCGCGGGCGTACCACGAGCGTTAGCCCCGCAAGGGAACCCGCACGTCAGCGAGAAGAACCAGCTCAGACCATACGCCACGTACAGAAAGCCCTAGCTCATGACACAGGCTGAACGTCACCTCTTCCCCGTGTGCGGCCACCGCGCGCACCTGCCGGACGAACTGGCCGCGCAGGCGCTGACGTTCGCCGCGCCCGGCGCCGCCGAGCCCGACGACGTACAGGACCAACTGCGCTGCACGCTCCAGGCGCACGTGACCGGCGCGCACAGTTCGTTCGTGATGGAGCTGGACGGTCGCACGTCCGGCGCCGTCTGGACGCACTGGGCGCGCGGGGGCGTTCCCGAGGCGCTCGTGGTGAAGCAGGACTGCCCGGTTTCCGGGCCGGAGCCCGCGTGTGAACCGTGCTGTGAATACGTGGACCACCCCGGGGCGCACACCTGGGAGTTGGACTATTCATGGCGCAACACCCCGCTGGTGACGGCGCCGAAGCTGCGCGAATTGCTCGTCTGAACGGTTTTCCGCGGCCCTCCGCTGGGGGCGGGCCGCGAGAACTACGCGTATTTACGCGAATTCGCGGGGACGGAATAGCGGTGGCCGTTGCGGTATTGGCCGGGGGCCGTGCCGAACTCCCGCTTGAATGCCTTGGCGAACGCGTACTCGGAGGTGTAGCCGGCCTGTTCGGCGACCGTCCGCAGCAGATCGTCGGTGTCGCGTAGCAGCCGGGCCGCCGAGATCATCCGCCACCAGGTGACGTACGCGAGCGGCGTCGATCCGACGGTGGCCGCGAAGCGCTGGGCGAAGGCCGAACGTGACAGGTCCGCCTCGGCGGCGAGGCTCTGGACGGTCCAGGGGCGGGCCGGCTCGCGGTGGATCGCGCGCAGCGCGGCGGCGACGGCGGGATCGCGCAGGGCGGCGGCCCAGCCGGTGGCGGCGCGCGGAGCCTGCTCCTCGTACCAGGCGCGCAGCATGTAGAGCAGCAGGACGTCGAGCAGGGCGGGCAGCACGCCTGCCGCGCCGGGCAACGCGTCGGTGTCGTCGGCCAGTTCGCGGCCGAGGAGGTCGATCGCGCCCCGCAGGGACGGGTGTTGGCCGACCCGGGCCGGGAGGTGGACGACGTCCGGGAGTTCGGCGAGGAGGGGGTGGGGGCGGGACTGGTCGAGGCTGTAGGCGCCGCAGAGGAGTGTGGTGGTGGCGCCTGCGGACGTCTCGCCGCCCGGTTCCGCCCCGCCCGGATCGGCGTACGGTCCCGCGCCCGACTCTGCGCCCGGCGCTGCGTACGGTTCGGCACCCGGGATCCACTGGCCCGGGGCGGTGGCGTCGCGCAGGCGGCGGGTCCTGGCGTCGACCAGCGGGGTGGTCGGCGAGTCGGCGATGGCGTGCCCGAACTCCCGTGGGAGGAACACCACATCGCCGACGCCCAGCGGGATCGGCTCCCCGCGCTCCGGGATCAGCCAGCACGCGCCTTGCAGCAACACGTGGAATCCGGCGCCCTGTTGTGCCGCGAAGCGGACGCCCCACGGGGCGCGGAACCACGTACGCCGCGAGTGCGGGACGCCGGTGCGCATGGCGGCGACGGCGTCGCTGAGAACGTCCATGGTCCCACCGTACGGCGGCCGGTCGAGTCGGTGGACGGACGGACATCCGCGCCGGACCTGAGGGCATGGGCCGTCCGGGGCGGCCGTCCTTACGGTGGGCGGCGGGCCCGGGAACGTCGTCCCGGCGCCCTCACCTCGACAGACGTCGACGCAGGGGAGATACGGGCATGAAGATCGCCGTGTACGGGGCGAGCGGGTTCACCGGGCGGCTCACGGTCGCGGAGTTGGGGCGCCGGGGCATTCCGGTGGTGCTGGTCGGGCGGAGCGAGGGGAGGCTGCGGGCCGCGGCGGAGGAGGCCGGGATTTCGGTGTCGGGCGCGGACGGGGGCGGCGCGGACGGGCGTGGCGCCGGGGGAGGCGCGGCCGCCGGGGAGATCCGGGTCGTGGGGCTGACGGACCCGGCCGCGCTGGCCGCCGCGTTCGCCGACTGCGACGCCGTCGTCAACTGCGCGGGCCCGTTCACGTTGTGGGGCGAGCCGGTGGTGCGGGCGGCCGTCGCCGCCGGGGTGCACTACGTCGACACCACCGGCGAACAGGGTTACATCCGGCGGGTGTTCGACACGTTCGGCGCGGACGCGCGGCGGGCCGGGGTGAGCGTCGTCCCGGCGATGGCCGACGACGGGGGACCCGGCGACCTGATCGCCGCCCTGACGGCGGCGGCCCTGGCCACGCCCGTCGACGAGCTGCTGATCGCCGACCTCCGGTCGGCCGGTGGCGGGGCCTCGCGCGGAACGGCTCGTTCGATGGCCGAGATCGCCGAGGCCGTCCCGCTGGAGTACCTGGACGGCGACTGGCGGCGGGCGGACGCCGGCTTCGTACCGGCGCCGGTCGAGGTGCCTGCTGCGGTGGCCGCCGTTTCGGCTTCCGCGTCCGCGTCCGCCGCCGCCTCCGTTACCGCCTCCGCCTCCGTTACCGCCTCCGCCTCCGGCGAGACCGGGGCCGTGCCGGTGACGGCGTTCGCCCTGCCCGGCATCGTCACGGTTCCGCAGCACGTTCCGGCCCGGCGGGTGCACAGCGCGATCCGCGCCGAGGTGGCCGCGCTCTTCGGCGCGCTCACCCCCGAGGTCGTGGACAGCGTGCCGGAGGTCGTCCCCGACGAACTGCGCCGGGCGTCACGGTGGTTGATGGTCGCCGAGGCGACGGACAAGGACGGCGCGCGGGCGCGAGGCTGGGTCACCGGTCCCGACGGTTACGGCCTGACCGCCGTGATCGCGGTGGAGGCCGCGCTGCGCCTGACGTCCGGCGCGGCCCCGTCCGGCGTGCTGTCCCCATCCCAGGCATTCCCCCCGGCCGACTTCCTGGACGCCCTGGCCCCGCACGGCGTCACCTGGTCCGTCACGCCGGCCTGACGCCCGCCCTCTCCGCCAGGCGGTGGACGCCGGCCATCACGCGGTCGCGGATGTGCGTGATCGGGCACCGCAGGCACGTCCGCGACAGACCGTAGACGCCGATCTGCCGGGCGACGACGTCCGGGTGCACCATCGGGGCGGCCAACTCGTCCCGGAACACGCTCATTCCCAGGTCGGGCGCGCCGTCGAAGACGACGTAACTGCCTTTGCCGTTCGCGTACGTGAGGTGCCGGTCGACGGAGAACGTGTCCTCTCCCGCTTCGTCCCGCCGTGGCGGTGATCGTGAGGCGGCCGCCTGCGTACGGGGGTGCGAGCGGCCACCTCACGAGTCGGCCGGCGCCTGGATCGGCGCCGCCCAGCTCTCGTTCCTGCTTTTCTGCTGTCAGCCGCGGATGCACGAATGCGCGAATGCGCGGGCACGTGAATACGCGGTCACGCGGCTGAGCGGATATCAGGAGGGGAAGTATTCAGTTCGCGGTGACCTGCCCTACTTGGCGTGCTGGCCCTGCGGGCACGGCGGGTGCCTGCGGTCCGCCGTGAGCAGCGGGGGAAGCGGCCGACGCGGCCCCCGCGGACGTGGAACACGGGCATCGAGGGGGTCACCTCAGGTGCTCGTTTCCGCAGAGATTACGCACAACTCAGGGGCGCCAACAACCGTGAAATTCGAGGTTCGTGCTATTCGGTAACCGGTGGAGCGTGTTCCGCCGGGCCGGACGCGAGGAATGTGGTGAGGGCCGTCGCGGCCGGGACGCCGTCGCGCATGTCCAGGAGGGTCCTCTCCTCCATCACCTGCGCGGTCGCCGGGTCGATGATCACGCGGATGCTCGACTGCACCACGTCCAGCTCGACGGCGGTGCCGGTGCGTCCTGCGGCGTCCTTGACGTTGCCGACGAGTTCCACGTTCGGGATGCCCGCGAGGACCGTGAACATCGCGGAACGCAGCGGGGGGCTGGCGGGTGAACTGGACAGCAGGGTGTCGATGCCGCTGAAGAGGTTCACCTCGGCCGCGGGCCCGGTCTCGTTCCCCATGAGCCGTGCCCTGAGCGTCTTCGGCTCGGTCGGGAGGGCCTTCAGCTCGTCCCAGGTGACGGAGTTGCTGCAATCCGGCAGGCCGCACGGGGGGGATTGCTCGCCGAGCAACCAGCGTGTCTGACTTTCCTCGTTCGGGGGCTGGGCGCCCCTTACGGACAGTCCCCGGGCATCGCTCAGCGACTGCCAGCCGTCCAAGGGGCCGTGCGCCACGATCAGCCTGTCGAGTCCCGCGATTACCATGTCGTCGGTCTCTTCGACCCAGTTGGAGCGGCCGATCCAATGGGTGACGACGGAGTTGTTGTACGTACCGCCGTGAAAGCCGTTGTACTGGCCTTGTTGCTGCACCATCCAATACGCGGCGCTTGACGGGGACTTGGCGGCGGCGGTGGCCGCGACCTGGTTCAGGAAGCCCGCCGCGTCGGCCTGGGCGGCCGGGTGGCTGCCGCCGACGCTGACGGTGGGGTAGACGGCGACGCCGGCGGCGATGGCGGCGACCGCCGCGGCGGAGATCAGGATCCGGCGGCGGCGGCGTTGCGGCGGGCGGGGCCGGGAGGTGAGGGTCACCACGAGGTCGTCGTTCGCGGTGTCGGCGTTGACGTTGTCGCCGCTCACGGTGGGGGTGTCCGCGACGGCTGCCAGGGCAGCGGTGTTCGCGATCGCCGCGCGCAACGGGCCGAGCGAGGCGGTGACGGCGGCCGGGGTCGGGTCCGCGATCCCGGCGGCGGCGCGCAGCCGGTCGGCGCCGGGGAAGTCGAGCACGTCGAGGGTGTCGATCTCGTGACGGCCGGTGTCGTGGCGGCCGGGCTCGTGGTCGCTCATGCGAAGTCTCCTGCCAGGCGCAACAGTTGGGGGCTGTCATGTGCCTCTTTGCGTAACCGGGAGCGGGCGCGGAACAGCCGGGAGCGGGCGGTGCCAGGGGATATGCCGACGACGGCCGCGGCCTCGGTCGGCGTGAGCTGCTCCCAGGCGACGAGCAGCAGCAACTCGCGTTCCAACTGGGGGAGTCGGGCGAGCGAGCGGCGCAGCTGCGGGCCGGCCGCGGCGGCGTCCAGGCGATCATCCACCGCGTGCCAGGGGTCGCTGCCGGCCTCGTCCCCGGGCAACTCCCTTACGTCGTAGGCGCGTCGGCGCCAGTGCGCGAGCAGGACGTTCCTGGCCACGCCGAACAGCCACATCCGCGGTGTGCCGCGCTTCGCGTCGTACGTCTCGCGCCCGGTGAACGCCTGGAGCCACACCTCCGCGAGCAGATCCTCCACGGCATCCGGCGCCCGCCGGGCGAGGTAGCCGTGCAGCGCCCGCGCATGCCGGGTCACCAACGGCTCGAACGCCGTCGGCTCCCGTACGGAGCGGGTGAGCAGATCCTCGTCCGTTTCCACCGTGCCTCCCCATCCGCCGCCGCACCCCACGGCGACCTCGTCCTGTACTTGTCGCCGGGCGCCGCGAGCATTCGCTCCCGTCCCCTCCGTCACGCGGCGGCCCGCGGCCGGCTCACGTTTCGGCGGCCCGTCTCGTCGTACTGCTGAGACGCACGCACACCCGTGTACGTCACGAACGCCAGGGAGACTCCGGATGAACGACTTTCAAGCCATCGCCGACCGCGTGGAGATCGAGGCGCTGCGCGGCGAGTTCAGCGACGCGGTGATGATGCGCGACTACGACCGCGTCGCCACCCTCTTCACCCCCGACGGCACCTGGCGAATGCCCAACATCCCGGTCGAGTTGGAAGGCCGGGAGGCGATCCGCGCCTGGGGCCGACGTGTCCCCGACGTCGTCGACTTCCTCATCCAGAACACCCACCCCGGCGTCATCCACTTCGACGTCGGCGCCGCGACCGGCCGCACCTACATCTCCGAGATCGGCCGCGCCTTCGACGGCCGCGGCGGCACCAACTACGCGCTGTACCACGACCGCTACGCCCACACCCGCGAGGGCTGGAAATTCGCCGAACGCGTCTACGAGGTCCGCTACGAGGACCCCACCCCCCTCCCCGGCACCCCCCTCAACCGCCCATGACGTGGTGGCCGGTGGACGAGTAAGGCGTGGCTGGTTTTGGTGGGGGGTGGGCGAGGGTGGGGAACTTAGCATCTTGGGATGACCCGTAGCAGCAGGACGCCACGGCGGCTGGTCGTGGGTGATGAGACCTTTCTGTGGGCGGTGGGGCATGAGCACCGCGAGGAGCAGGGGCGCTTCTTGGACTGCCGGGAAGTGCTGACCGTGCGGCGGCCCCGTGCGCTGGGGCGGTTGCGGATCGTCTTCGAGGCGCGGCCGGGGCATCTGGTGCCGGACGGAGGGCCGTACACGCACTCCGGTTCGGTCGGAACGGACTCCGCCGGGTGGCTGAATCTGCACGAACCCGGGACCGTACGGGCGCTGCTCGACGAGATCACCACCCGGGGCGGCCGAGTCGGCGCGGACGCGACGGAGACGGTGGACGGGTGGACGCTCGTCGACGCGGTGTCCGCGCGGCGGGGCGACCGGAGCGACCGGGGTGACCGGAGCGACCCCGGGTCCGTGCGGCCCTGAGCGGTACGGTCGCGGTGGCCGCCGCAGCGGCCCCCGGGCCCGTGTCCCGGTCGCCCGCATGGGGTGGCGGGACACGCGCGGCGCACCTCTACGCTGGGCGCATGAGCGAAGCGCCGGGTGAGCCGCCCGCACCCGTACTGCGAGTCCTGCTCGCCGACGACCAGTCGATGGTGCGCGAGGCGCTGGCCACGCTGCTCGGTCTTGAGGACGACATCGAGGTCGTCGCGCAGGTCGCCCGCGGGGACGAGGTCGTCGCCGCGGCGAAGGCGCACGCGCCGGACGTGGCGCTGCTCGACATCGAGATGCCCGGGATGACGGGGATCGAGGCGGCGGCGGCGCTGCGGGACGCCATGCCCGAGGTGAAGATCGTGATCGTGACGACGTTCGGGCGCCCCGGGTACCTGCGGCGCGCGATGGAATCGGGCGCGGCGGCGTTCCTCGTCAAGGACGCGCCGGCGTCCCAACTCGCGGCGGCCGTGCGGAAGGTGTTGCGGGGTGAGCGGGTGATCGACCCGACGCTTGCGGCGGCGGCGCTCGCGGAGGGGCCTTCGCCGTTGACGGGGAGGGAGCGGGACGTGCTTGTCGCTGTCGCGGACGGGGCGGGGAATGCGGAGGTTGCCTCTCGGCTTTTGCTGTCGGAAGGGACGGTTCGCAACTATCTGTCGACGGCGATTCAGAAGACGGGGGCGCGTAATCGCGCGGAAGCGGTCCGCCTGGCCCGCGAAAAAGGCTGGCTGTAGCCCCCCGGCTTCCTTCTTGCGGCTCCCGCCGCCCCGGTCCACGCGCGCTCCCGCGGCTGCCGCCGCCCCGGCTTCCTTCTTGCGGCTGCCGCCGCCCCGGTCCACACGCGCTCCCGCGGCTGCCGCCGCCCCGGTCCACACGCGCTCCCGCGGCTGCCGCCGCCCCGGCTCCCTTCTTGCGGCTGCCGCCGCCCCCGGTCCACGTGCGCTCCCGGCCTCCATCTTTTCGCGGCCGCCGCCGCCCCGGCTTCGCCCGGTTTTTCAGGGGCGCGGGGAACTGCGCCACCAGCCCGCCACCGGCCGGTGGTCGGGAAACAACAGGACTAGCCCCTTCGGGCCGGTGGTCAGGCGCGCCACCGTCGTGGCTTGTCGCGCAGTTCCCCGCGCCCCTGACGGGGCCCGTGCTCGCGCCCACGCGGCGGTAGCCGCAAAGCCGTGCGGCGGGTGGGGCGCGGCCTGGCTGGGGGCGGATTTGTGTCCGGGGCTAGTTGAGGCGGGCGCGGGCGGCGCGGGCGGCGGCGCGGATGGTGGTGGCGGATTCGGGGTCGAAGCTGCCGATGACCTCGGCGTATTGCTCCATTTCGGCCGCGCCGCCGAGGAAATCGCCGAGCTTCACCAGGAGTTGGGCGCGTTCGAAGCGCAGGCGGGCCGGGTGGCGGGGGAGGAGGAGGGTGAGGTCGATCGTCCAGAGTTGGGCGGGGAGGTGTTCGGGGCGGGGAGCGGCCCATGCGCGGATGTTGTTCAGGACGCGCAGCACGATCTCCAGCGGGTCGGCCGGCCCGAGCATCGCCTGGGACGGCGGCTCGCCGATCGCCTCCGTCACCACCCGTACGGTGTCGGCCTCCGACATGACCCGGCCCCCGTCGAACGGATCCACGAGCACGTACTCGCCCGCCGGATCCCCGAAGCCGACGACGAAGTGGCCGGGCAGCGCCACCCCGTACACCGGCCCGCCGGCCCGCCGGGCGACCTCTATCCACACCACCGCGAGCAGGATCGGCAGCCCGCGCCGGCGCCGTACCACCTCCTGGAGCAGGGACGAGCCGAGCTTGCGGTAGTCCGCCGGGCCGCCCCGGAACCCGTGCTGCTCGCCGAGCAGCCGGCGCAGCGCCGTCGCCCAGTCGAGCGGTGTCGTCAGTCCGTACGGCAGCAGCCCGGCCAGCCGGTCCAGCTCGACCTGGGTGAGGTCGCACGCGGTGCCGTCCAGCGCGGGGCTGGCCTCGGCGCCGACGAGCAGGCACAGCTCGGCCAGGTCGGGCCGCTCCTCGCGGGCCGCCGCCGCGAACCGCTCTCGTACCGATTCGGTCATGCCGTTCTGCGCCGCCCGTCGTCAGACCCAGGCCCGGGGACGGGTGGTCGGCGGTAGTAGTACGTGTGATGGTCGGTGAAGCCCATCCCGTCGTAGAGCGCGCGGGCCGCCTCGTTGTCCGCCTCGACCTGCAAGTACGCGGCCGTCGCCCCCTCCTCCGCCGCCCGCCGGGCCAACGCGCCCATCACCGCCGTGGCCAGCCCCCGCCGGCGGTGGGCCGGCGCCACCTCCACCGCGCCGAACAGCACCCACGGCCCGTCGACCACCGCGCGGCCGATCGCGCCGGGCGCCGTGGCGAACCACACCGACGGCCCGCCGGACACCACCTTGAGCGCCTGGTCGGCCAGGTCACCGGTGCGGTGGTAGGCCGCGACCCACCCGGCCGACGGGGTACGGGACAGCACGATGCCGGCGGCGTCCGGCAGCCGGGTCAGCGGGGCCAGCGGCGCGGTACGCAGCAGCGTCGGGGTCTCGGCCGCCCAGCCGAGGCGGTCGAGTTCGGCGGCGTACGGCGAGCTGCCGGGAAGTTGCAGGTACGGGGTCGTGCCGCGCTGCCGGTACCAGGCGGTGACGGTCGCCAGCGCCTCGGGCAGCGGCACGCCGGGGTCGCCGGCCGCCAGCACGGAGTTGGCCCGCCGGGTGAAGCCGCCGGCCGCGCGCAGCGTCCACTCCCCGAGCGGCGCCGTCTCGGTGGCCGGCCACGCCCGGGAGGCGACGGCCTCCAGCTCGTCCGGCGTGACAGAGGGCATCTCCCCGGACGTGACAGACGGAAGCTCCCCGGACGTGACAGACGGAGGCTCCCCGGGCGTGCCGGAGAAGACGGGCACGCGCGGTGCCCGCCGGGCCGGTGCGGGCGGCACCACCTTGCCCGCGACCAGCGAGGATTCCGCGATGTGGACGGTTTCGCCGGTTCTCCGCGTGACGCTCACCACTCCAGCGTCCCAGGATTCGAGAAGCCCCACCGTGTCGGTGAACGTCGGCCGCCCGTCCACGACCGTCAGCAGCCGCCGTACGGACACGCGTTTTCCCACGTCAGCAGGGGTGATCCGAACCTCAAGACGCCCTCCGGCAGAGAATTCCGCTGGCATGCATGCCCCTCCTGTTCGGATCGTGCCCAGGAACGGAGATACTAGGTGCGGGCATCGACGACGCCGCGCTCCCGCGCGAGATGAGCCCTACTCGAGGAGGAACGACAGCGTGACCTACGTCATCGCGCAGCCTTGTGTCGATCTGAAGGACAAGGCGTGCATCGAAGAGTGCCCGGTCGACTGCATCTACGAGGGCTCCCGGTCCTTGTACATCCACCCGGACGAGTGTGTCGACTGCGGCGCGTGTGAGCCGGTCTGCCCGGTCGAGGCCATCTTCTACGAGGACGACACCCCGGAGGAGTGGAAGGACTACTACAAGGCCAACGTGGAGTTCTTCGACGAGCTCGGGTCGCCCGGCGGCGCCTCCAAGCTCGGCCTCATCGAGCGCGATCACCCCTTCATCGCGGCACTGCCTCCGCAGGAGACCTCGGAGGCGTGAGGCGGGACGCCGGGCCCCGTACGGCCTCACCGCCGTACGGGGCCCGGCGTCGTACGCCCGCGCGCCCGGCACTCGGTGACGCGGGCGCGTCCGCCGCACCATCCCGTACCAGAGCGAGAGTGACCACGTGAGCAGCGCCATCTCCGCCCGCCTCCCGGTGTTCCCCTGGGACCGGCTCGAACCGTACAAGGCCACGGCCGCCGCGCACCCGGACGGCATCGTCGACCTCTCGGTCGGCACCCCGGTCGACCCGGTGCCCGACGCCATCCAGCGCGCGCTGGTCGACGCGGCGAACAGCCCCGGCTATCCGCTCACGTACGGCACGGGGGCGCTGCGCGAGGCCGCGGCCGGATACCTGCGCGAATGGCACGGCGTGAGCGGGGCGGACCCGGCGCACGTGCTGCCGCTGATCGGCTCCAAGGAACTCGTCGGCCTGCTGCCGACGCTTCTCGGGCTCGGGGCCGGCGACCAGGTCGGCTACCCGCAGCTGGCGTACCCGACGTACGAGATCGGCGCGCTCGTGGCGAACGCGGAGCCGGTGACGTACGACGACCCGGTCGCCGAACTCGACCCGGCGCGGGTCAGGCTGCTGTGGCTGAACAGCCCGTCCAACCCCACCGGGCGGGTGCTCGGGGCCGCCGAGCTGCGGCGGATCGTGGAGTGGGCGCGGCAGCACGGGATTCTCGTCGTCGCCGACGAGTGCTACATCGAACTGGGGTGGGAGGGTACGGAGCCGGTGTCCGTGCTGCACCCCGACGTGTGCGGGGGCAGTCACGAGGGGGTGCTCGCGGTGCACTCGCTGTCCAAGCGGTCGAATTTCGCGGGCTACCGGGGGGCGTTCCTCGCCGGGGACCCGGCGGTGGTCGCCGAACTGCTCGCCGTGCGCAAGCACACCGGGATGATCGTGCCGGCGCCTGTGCAGGCGGCGATGGTCGCCGCGCTCGGCGACCGCGAGCACGCGGTGCGCCAGAAGGCGCTTTATGCGGCCCGCCGCGGGGTGTTGCGCGATGCGCTCGTCGGGGCGGGGTTTCGGGTGGAGCACAGTGAGGCGAGCCTTTATTTGTGGTGCACGAGGGGGGAGGCGTGTTGGGACACGGTGGGGGATCTCGCCAAGCACGGGGTGCTTGTGGCCCCCGGTGAGTTCTACGGGCCCACCGGCGCATCGTTTGTCAGGGTCGCCCTGACCGCCACCGACGAACGCGTCGCCTCTGCCGCCGCCCGCCTCACGGCGGCGTAGCCGCCCTTCCCGCTGCGCGGGTGCTCCCGGCTCCTCCCGCGTGCGCGGGTGTTCCCGGCCCCCGCTCCGGCCCCCTTTCTTAGCGGCTGCCGCCGCCCCGGACCCCTTCCCAGCGGCTGCCTCCGCCCCCGGCTTCGACAGGGGCGCGGGGAACTGCGCCCCGGCTTCGCCCGGCTTTTCAGGGGCGCGGGGAACTGCGCCCCCAGCCCGCCACCGGCCGGTGGCCGGGAAACAACAGGACTAGCCCCTTCGGGCCGGTGGTCAGGCGCGCCACCGTCGTGGCTTGTCGCGCAGTTCCCCGCGCCCCTGACGGGGCCTGTGTTCGCGCTCGCGCGGCGGAGCCGCAAATCGACAACAGCCCCGCGCCCCTGACGGGGCCCGTGCTCGCGCTCGCGTGGCGGAGCCGCAGATCGACGGCAGCCCCGCGCCCCTGACGGGGCCCGTGCTCGCGCCCGCGCGGCGGAGCCGCAGATCGACGGCAGCCCCGCGCCCCTGGTGAAGCCGGGCGCAACCGTGCGCGAAGGGGCAGGTCAGCGGGCCGCGATGGCCGTCAGGCAGGCTGTCGCCAGGATGTGGGGGGACATCGTGAACGTGGTCACCGTCGCGGGGGTGGTCGGGGGGAGGGACAGGGACGGGGTGTCCAGGGCGTAGATGGTGATTTCGTAGTGGTGGGGGATGTCGCCGGACGGGGGGCAGGGGCCCAGGTAACCGGTGACGCCGGCGTCGTCCGTGCCGGAGACCGCCGTGGGGGGCGGGGTGGGGCCCAGGGTCGTCACGGCGGGCGGGATGTCCCACGTCAGCCAGTGCCAGAAGCCCGCGCCCGACGGCGCGTCCGGGTCGAACATCGTGACCGCGTAGCTCCTCGTCGACTTCGGCGCGCCTCTCCAGGACAGCCGGATCTGCTGGTTCGGCCCGGTGCAGCCGAACGAGTCGGCCCACGCGCTCGCCGGGAACGCCCCGTTGTCGCGCACGTCCGGGCTCGTCACGGTGAAGTGCCCGGCCGAGTCCGGGACCCCCTTGCGGATCTTGGTGAAGCCGTAGCCCGGCGCGGACTTGTTGTGGGCGGCCGCGTTCGTCGCGGTCACGCCCGTCACGGCCAGCGTGACCCCCGCCAGTGCGGCGGCGGCCCGGGTGGATCTCCTCATGGTGCACTCCCGTTGACGATCATGCGGTGGGTGGGTGGCACCACCGTCGCCGCCGGGCGCCCGGCCGGGGAAGGCCCTTCCGATGCTGGTACCCGGGATACCAGCCCCGCGGCTGGACACCGCGGCCCGCCGCTTCGGATCATGAGGTCATGGCGAACACGGCGAAGCCAGCGGCACGGACGCGGGCACGGACGCGGACAGCGGAGTGCGCGGAACTCGGCGTCTTCCTGCGCGCCATGCGCGCCCGGCTGCAACCCGAGGACGTCGGGCTGCCCCGCGTCGGCGCCCGCCGCACCCCGGGGCTGCGGCGCCAGGAGGTCGCGCAGCTCGCCACCGTCAGCATCGACTGGTACATCCGGCTGGAGCAGGGCCGGGTCGGCACGCCCGGGATCGCCGTGCTCGACGCGCTCGCGCAGGCACTGCGGCTGACCCCGGCCGAGCACCAGCACCTGCGTATGATCGCCGGCGGCCGGGCCCCCGGCGCCGCGCCGGAGGCGGCCGAGCAGGTCAGCGACTCGATGCGGCGGCTGCTCGACGGGATGCCGCTGCTGCCCGCGTACATCGTGGACTTCCGGCTCGACATCCTGGCCTGGAACGCGGCGGCGGCCGCGCTCTTCGGGGCGGATTTCGGGGCGCCGGGGGACACGGGGAACATGGCCGGGCTGCTGTTCCTGGTGCCGCGGATCCGGCGGATGCAGCGGGACTGGGAGCGGGTGGCGCGGGAGACGGTCGGCAACCTGCGGGCGAGTCTCGGGCGGCACCCCGATGACCCGAGGCTCCGCCGGGTGGTGGGGGAACTGTGCGGGCGGAGCGGGGAGTTCGCGGCTTGGTGGGACGACTACACGGTGCGGGAGCGGGGGCACGGGACGAAGCGGATCGTGCATGACGCCGTTGGCGAACTGACCGTGTGCTACGACGCGCTGGTGGCCGGTGGCGGCACCGGCCACTCCCTGATCGCCGTCACCCCGGCCGACGCCGCGGCCGACCGAGCTCTCCGCCGCCTCGCCGCCACCCACACGCCCCCGGGCCTCCGCTCGATCGTCGCCTGACGCCCCCGTGCCCCCGGGGTGACCGGGGTGTTAGCCCAGCGGCAGGCTGCTGAGCGGGAGTTGGTCCGTCGTGAGCGTCGACGCGGCCGGGAGGGTGCTCGCTGTCGGGAGCTGGGAGAGGGGGAGTTGGCCCACCGGGAGGGTCGGGGTGGCGGCGGGGGCGGCCGTCGATGCGGACTCCGCGGTCGCGCCGACGATGCGGCCCGCCGCGTCCGCCGTGTTGCCCGCGGTCTGCTGCGCGGCCGGTGCGGCGGTCTTTCCGGCCGTGCCGACGACCTTCCCCGTCGTCGGCAGAGCCGACTTCATCGCCTGGGTGCCGGCCTGCGAGGCCAGGCCCGTCGCCTGCTGGGACGTACCGTCGATCGTGTTGCCGAGGTTCGCGCCGTCGAGGTTGCTGAGCCCGCCCAGGTCCGGCTGGTGCGGGGCGGCGGCCTGGGCCGCGCCCGCTCCGACCAGGGGAGCGGCGGCGGCGCCGAGCAGCAGAGCGGCCTGGGCGAAGCGGCGCGCGAAGGGGAGGGACATGGTGCTCCTTTTACGGCGGGTACGGGGAAGTCCGTCGGCGGTACCTGTCCGACGATCGGACGTGCTGACTACCGCTGGACCCGCCGTTTGGTTGCGGCCGTTCGAGGTAAAGGATTGGCAATGCGTCGCATAATAACCATCCGGCAGATCGGATATAACGGACAGCCGACAATCCGCTGATGAAACGTCACATCCCTTGCCCGGCAAGGAAATCCGCCCGCCCACGAAACGCCGTTCAGGCCCCGCCCCGGCGAAACCCGAAAACCCCTTTCGGGTGACCCCGCGGACTACTGCGCGACGGTGATCCGTACGAATCCGTCCGCCGACGTCGCCGCGACCGTACTCGCGCCCCTGCCCGCGCCCGACGAGGACGAGGCGGGCCGCTGCTTCTGCCAGCCCTTGTCCGAGCGCGCCGCCTCCCAGCGCATGTCGCCGAACGACACCTGCTCGACCTTCAGGTCGTGCGCGTGCGCCACCGCCCACTGCGCCAGCTCCCAGCCCCGCCTGGCCCCGTCGGCCTGCGTCGAACCGCCGCCCGCGGGCACCGACGGGACCGCCACCGTGTGCGGCGCCGGGTCCGTACGCGGCCGTACCTGGCTGCCGAACTCCCTGGTCAGCAGCGCCGTCACCGCCGAGGTGCGGCCGAGCGGGCCGCCCGCGCTGTCCGGCGAGTCGCCGCCGGTCGTACAGCTCAGCGCGCCCTGGTCGTGACCGCTCAGCGCGGCGGACAGCAGCGTGGCGTCGGCCTCGTGCTGCGCGTACGCCTCCGGGTAGCCGCTGCGCTGCACGCGCTGCGCGGCCACCGTCACCGGCAGCTGCGTGTAGCCCCTGATCTTCACCAGGTGGTCGAAGAACGCGTTCGTCGAATAGACCGGGTCCTGGATCTCCTTCGCCGTTCCCCAGCCCTGTGACGGCCGCTGCTGGAACAGGCCGAGCGAGTCCCGGTCGCCGAAGTCCAGATTGCTCAGCCGGGACTCCTGCATGGAGGTCGCGAGGGCTATCGTCAGCGCCCGCTCCGGCAGTCCGCGCGAGGTCGCGACCGCCGCGATGGTGGCCGCGTTGGCCGCCTGGTCCGGTTCGAGTTCCAGATCGGGGCCGTCGCCCCGCACGGTGCAGCCCGCCGCGGCCGGCGACTTGTGGTTCGCGAAGTGGTAGGTGATGAAACCGGCCACCATGAGCAGCCCCAGCACGACGATGACGAACCACAGTCCGCAGCCGTGCGAGCGGGCGCCGTCCTTGCCGGGCGCGGGCGATGACGTGGGCACGTGCGCAGACTACCGAAGCGCGGACCCCCCGAAACACGCTGCTGGAAGCCCCCGGCCGCAGCACGCCCTACCCTCGTGGGCATGACGCACGCACTCGACCTCAGCCTGGATGCCGTCGCGCTCACCGCGCAGCTCGTGGACGTTCCCTCGGTCAGCCGGGAGGAGACCGCGCTGGCCGATCTGGTGGAGCGGGCGCTGCGCGGGCTGCCGCACCTGAAGGTGGACCGGGACGGCGACGCCGTCGTCGCGCGCACCGAGCTGGGCCGGGACCAGCGGGTGGTGCTGGCCGGGCACCTGGACACCGTGCCGATCGCGGACAACCTGCCGTCCAGGCTCGACCCTGCGGCCGGGCTGCTGTGGGGCTGCGGCACCACCGACATGAAGGCCGGGGTCGCCGTGCAGCTGCGGCTCGCCGCCGAACTGGCCGCCCCCAACCGCGACCTGACCTTCGTCTTCTACGACGCCGAGGAGATCGCCGCGGAGTTCAACGGCCTGAAGCGGCTGGTCGAGAACCACCCGCAGTGGCTGGCCGGCGACTTCGCCGTACTGCTCGAACCCACCGGCGGCCGGGTGGACGGCGGCTGCCAGGGCACGCTGCGGGTCCGGGTGCAGACCACCGGCAGGCGCGCGCACTCCGCGCGCAGCTGGCTCGGCGAGAACGCCATCCACAAGGCCGCGCCGATCCTGGCCCGGCTGGCGGCGTACGAACCGCGCCGGGTGGAGATCGACGGCCTGGTCTACCCCGAGGGCCTGAACGCCGTCTTGATCGAGGGCGGCCACGCCGGGAACGTGATCCCCGACACCTGCGCCGTCACCGTCAACTACCGCTTCTCGCCCGACCAGAGCGAGGCGGAGGCGCTGGAGCGGGTACGGCAGGTCTTCGACGGCTTCGAGGTGGTGCTCACCGACACCGCCCCGGGCGCGCTGCCCGGCCTGACGCACCCGGCCGCCGCCGCGTTCGTGGCCGCGATCGGCACCCCGCCGGCCGCGAAGGAGGCATGGACGGACGTGGCCCGCTTCTCCGCCCTGGGCATCCCCGCGGTGAACTACGGCCCCGGCGACCCCACCCTGGCCCACACCCGCGAGGAGAACGTCCAGACGGCGGCCATCCTGGAGGCCGAGCAGAAACTCACCGCCTGGCTCACCGCCTGAGACGCGAAGCACGCCCCCTGAGACGCGAAGCACACCCCCCGCCGGGCAACCGAACGGGGGTGCGTATCGGTCCTTTCCCCCGGCATGGTGTGATCTGATCCGGACCGGGGGGAGGCGTTCTGTGGGGCTTACGAGCAGATGGTTCGCGCTGCTGCTACTCGTCCTCGCCCTCGCGGCCATGGCCGCCGCCGTCCTGCTGTGGCCGCGAATACGCGGCCCGCGGCCGGTGCGGCTGCTCGCGCGGGTCGGGATGATCGTGCTCTGCCAGGTCACCGCGATCGTCGTGGTGATGGTCGCGGTGAACGACGACAACGGCTTCTACGCCTCGTGGGACGACCTGCTCGGCAACGCCAACGCCGGCGGCGGCCACCTCGCCGATCCCGGCCGCGGCAATCCGCTGCCGGTCTACCCCGACTACCGGGTGAAGTTCGCCGCGTACTCCGACGGCTTCAAGCGCGCCACCGTGCACGGCTGGGACTCCGGCACCAAGGGCGACGTGATCGTCTGGACCCCGCCGCAGTACGGCAAGAAGGAGTACGCCCACACCCGCTTCCCGGTGATCGAGGTGCTGCACGGCATCCCCGGCACCCCGCACAGCTTCCTGCGCGGCATGCGGCTCGGCCAGATCATGGCCGACGAGATAGCCGACGGACGCGCCGAGCCCGCCATCCTCGTACTGCCCACCATCACCCCCGACCGGGTCAACACCGGCTGCGCGGACGTGCCGGGCAAGAGCGACGTGGCCACCTGGCTCGCCGACGACGTGGTGCAGTCGATCAGCCGCAACTTCCGTACGCTGCCGGGCCCGCACGGCTGGGCCGTGATGGGGATATCGACCGGCGGCTACTGCGCCGCCCGGCTGGCCCTGGAATACCCCGACCGGTTCGCGGCCGGCGCCGCGCTCGCCCCCGACGACCCCGGCGACGGCGTCCGCTCCCCGCTGTGGCTGGCCCGTACCAGCACCCCGAACGTGCAATTGCTGGTGGAGTCCAGCCTCCAGGACCCGGAGAGCCCGCCGGTCTTCGCCGACCGGCTGGCCGCCGCGGCCCGGCCGCCGACGCAGGTGACCACGCTCCGGATGTCCGGCGGCGGGCACAACTGGAAAACCTGGGGGCGGATGTTCCCCGACGCGTTCACCTGGCTGAGCGCCCGGCTGGAAGCGCCCAGGGCCGTCCCCTTGGCGCCTTCCGCGGCCTCGTGATGCGTACGCTTCCCGTATGACTGAAGCGACTGACTCAGGCGACACCGCGGAAGACGCGCAGGAGGCCGCCGCCGCGGCGAACGCGAAGGCCGAGGGGCACTCGGAGGGCCGCGGCTGGCCCGAGCGGCACACCGGGCCCGTGGTGCGCAGGCGCGGCCAGGTGCAGCCGGGCACCACCGATCAGCGGCTGCTGGACAGCCGCGGCGAGAGCGACTGGGTGCACAGCGACCCGTGGCGGGTCATGCGGATCCAGTCCGAGTTCGTCGAGGGCTTCGGCGCGCTCGCCGAACTGGGCCCGGCGGTCAGCGTCTTCGGCTCGGCCAGGACGGCCGCGAACTCCCGCGAGTACGAGGCCGGGGTGCGGATCGGCCGCGCGCTGACCGAGGCGGGCTTCGCGGTGATCACCGGCGGCGGCCCCGGCGCGATGGAGGCGGCGAACAAGGGCGCGCTGGAGGCCGGCGGCGTCTCGGTCGGGCTCGGCATCGAGCTGCCCTTCGAGCAGGGGCTCAATCCCTATGTCGACATCGGGGTGAACTTCCGGTACTTCTTCGTCCGCAAGACGATGTTCGTGAAGTACGCCCGCGGGTTCGTCGTCCTGCCGGGCGGCTTCGGCACGCTGGACGAGCTCTTCGAGGCGCTGACCCTCGTGCAGACCAAGAAGGTCACCCGCTTCCCGATCGTGCTGTTCGGCACCGAGTACTGGGGCGGCCTGGTCTCCTGGATCAAGTCGACGCTCGTCGCGCAGGGCAAGGCGTCGAACGCCGACCTGGAGCTGTTCTATGTGACGGACGACGTGGACGAGGCGGTCGCCCGGGTGACGAAGGACTCGGCGTGAGCGGGCCGCCCGGGCCGGCGGCCCGCCTGCGCCGCCGGGCGGCCTAGGTGTATTGACCCGCAGGGTTGTTGACACGGCTGATCGGGGGTTGTCCTCCGAGTGCGGTGTGGCAGCGATGGTAGTTGTAAGCGTGCAGGAAGGGTGCGAAGGCTTCGGTGCGTTCGGTGTTGCTGGCGTAGGGCTTGAGGTAGGCCCATTCGTCGAGCAGGGTGCGGTTGAAGCGTTCTACTTTCCCGTTGGTCTGGGGCCGGTAGGGCCGGGTTCGTTTGTGGGTGATCCCGGCCGCGGTCAGGGCGTCGCGCCAGGCGTGGGATTTGTAGCAGGAGCCGTTGTCGGTCAGGACACGCTCGACGGTGATCCCGTGGCCGGTGTAGAACGCCTGGGCCCGCTGCCAGAAGGCCACGGCGGTCTCTTTCCGCTCGTCGCCCAGGATCTCGCTGTAGGCCAGGCGGGAGTGGTCGTCGACGGCGGTGTGGATGAAGCTGTAACCGATCTTCGGGGTGCCGGAGGGGCTGCGGGCGGGTGTGGTGGCCTGGCGGTTCGCCTCGCCGGCCTGGCGGTCCATGACGCGGTGGCCGCCACCGTCGGGAATGTTCCCGAGTTTCTTGATGTCGATGTGGACCAGCTCGCCCGGCCGGTCCCGCTCGTAGCGGCGGATCACCGTGCCGGTCGGACGGTCCATCCAGGCCAGCCGGTTCAGGCCGTGCCGGGTCAGGATCCGGTGCACCGTCGATGTCGGCAGGCCGAGGACCGGGCCGATCCGGGCGGGCCCGAGCTTGCGTTCCCGGCGCAATTCGCACACGCGCACTTCGATAGCCGGCTCAGTCCGGTGCGGCGTGGTGCGGGGTCTGCTCGGCCGGTCGGCCAGACCCGCCTCACCCTCGTCCCGCCACCGCTTCACCCACTTGTAGCCCGTTGCCCGGGAGATTCCCATCTCGGCTGCCACATGAGCCACAGGCCGGCCGGCATCGACCCGCTGAACCAGCAGCCGTCTGCCGTGAACGGTCAGCCGGGCATTACGGTGGGACACGAAGACCTCCATGCGGTGCAGTCCTAGACAGCTCCACTGCATCGGAGGTCTTCGCCATGATCAAGCCCGACACGTGTCAACAACGCTCGTGATCAATACACCTAGGCCAGGCCGCGGCGGGCCACCGCCGGCTCGCGGTGGCCGGCGATCGCCGCCACCATCTCCAGGACCTGCCGGGTCTCCGGCACCTCGTGGACCCGGTAGACCCGCGCGCCCAGCCACGCCGACACCGCCGTCGCCGCCAGCGTCCCGATCAGCCGCTCCTTGACCGGGCGGTCGATCGACTCCCCGACGAAGTCCTTGTTCGACAGCGAGACCAGCACCGGCCAGCCCGTGGCGGTCATCTCCGGCAGCCGCCGGGTCGCCTCCAGCGAATGCCGGGTGTTCTTGCCGAAGTCGTGCCCCGGGTCGATCAGGATCCCGTCCCGCCGCACCCCGAGCTCCGCGGCCCGGTCGGCAAGACCGCAGGTCACCCGCAGGATGTCGGCCATCACGTCCGGGTAGCCCACCCGGTGCGGGCGGGTGCGCGGCTGCGCGCCGCCGGCGTGCGTGCAGACCAGTCCGGCCCCGTACCTGGCGGCGACCTCGGCCAGCCCCGGGTCGACCCCGCCCCACGCGTCGTTCAGCAGGTCCGCGCCCGCCTCGCAGACGGCCTCGCCGACCTCGGCCCGCCAGGTGTCCACGCTGATCACCACGTCGGGGTGGCGGCGGCGCACCTCGGCGACGAAGTCCACCGTGCGGCGGATCTCCTCCTTCGCCGACACCTCCGCGCCCGGCCCCGCCTTCACCCCGCCGATGTCGACGATCGCCGCGCCCTCCGCGACCACCTGGGCGACCCGTTCCAGCGCGGGCTCGTCGCTGAAGGTGGCGCCCTGGTCGTAGAAGGAATCCGGTGTACGGTTCACGATCGCCATGATCACCGGCTCCCGCTCGGCGAATTCCCGGGTTCCCAGCCGAAGTGCCACTGCCGCTCCTCATCTCAGACTCATGCGATCGTGGCACGATCGTGCCTGACACGTAGGGCCCGACCCCGGGAGATCGACTTGTTCTGGTTCATGCTCATCGCGCTGGTCGCGGTGGTCGCCGCCGTGGCGATGGCCGTACTCGGTGACGGCGGCTCGCTGCGCGACTCCGAGCCCGACCGGATCGACGACCGGCTGCCGCCGGACCGTCCGCTGCTGCGCTCCGACATCGACGCCGTCCGGCTGCCGGTGGCGGTCCGCGGATACCGCATGCTCGACGTCGACGAGGTGCTCGACCGGCT
The DNA here is from genome assembly GCF_050956065.1 of Streptomyces sp. CA-111067. Lineage (NCBI taxonomy): Bacteria > Bacillati > Actinomycetota > Actinomycetes > Kitasatosporales > Streptomycetaceae > Streptomyces > Streptomyces sp. CA-111067. Next base: position 6,101,684 of record NZ_CP192103.1, read on the forward strand.
CGGCGCGGAACTGGCCGAGCGGGACGCCCGGATCGCCGAGCTCCAGTCGGCGCTGGCCGGTGCGCAGGCCACCGCCGTGGGCGGGGCCACCCTCGCGCCCGAGGACGAGCGGCGGGAGGACGGCACCGGTGAGTGACGAGGCGCGGACCCCGGCGGTCGAGAGCGCGGCGGCCGGCGGCCCGGTGGTCGGCGAGGACGGCCTCGCCCGCTGCGGCTGGGGACTCTCCACGCCCGACTACGTGGAGTACCACGACACCGAGTGGGGCCGGCCGGTGCACGGCGAGCACCAGCTGTTCGAACGGATCTGCCTGGAGGCGTTCCAGTCGGGGCTGTCCTGGATCACCATCCTGCGCCGCCGTGAGGGCTTCAGGGCCGCCTTCGACGGCTTCAAGGTGGACGCCGTGGCCGCGTTCACCGACGAGGACAAGGCGCGGCTGCTCGAGGACCCCGGCATCATCCGCAACCGCGCCAAGATCGACGCGGCCGTCACCAACGCCCGGGCCACCCAGGCGCTGCGGGAAGGCTACGACGGCGGCCTGGACGCCCTGATCTGGTCCTTCGCCCCCGACCCCAACACCCGGCCGGCCCCGGTGACCGGTGCGGACGTGGCGGCGATCACCCCGGAATCCACCGCCCTGTCCAAGGACCTGAAGAAGCGCGGCTTCCGCTTCGTCGGCCCGACCACGGCACACGCCCTGATGCAGGCCTGCGGCCTGGTCAACGACCACCTGGCGGGCTGCTTCGCCCGCACGTGGTCCGTCTAGTCCGTCTAACGGCCGAGGTACCTGGGGGGCTCCTTCGCCAGGAAGGCGTTCACCGCGATCTGGTGGTCTTCCGAGGCGCCCGCGCGGGTCTGCATCTCGGCCTCCTTGGCCAGCGTGTCCGTCAGGGAGTGCTCGGCGCCGTACGCCAGGGACTCCTTGATGGACGCGTAGGCCACCGTGGGGCCCTCGGCCAGCCTGCGGGCCACCGCCAGCGCCTCGGCGGGCAGTTCCGCGGCCGGTACCACCCGCTGGGCGATGCCGATCCGCTCGGCCTCCGCGGCGTCCACCGAGCGCGGGAAGAGCAGCAGATCGGCGGCCCGCGCGTGGCCGACCAGCCGGGGCAGCGTCCAGGACACGCCCGAGTCGGCACTGAGTGCGACCCCGGCGAAGGACGTGTTGAAGGCCGCGGTGTCCGCGACGATCCGATAATCGGCGGCGAAGGCGAATCCCGCCCCGGCGCCCGCGGCGACCCCGTTCACCCCGGCCACCACGGGCTTGGGCATCGACGCGATCGTGGTGGTGATCGGGTTGTAGTGGTCGGCCACGGTGGACAGCCCGCCGCCCGCCGCGAGCACCGCCACATGCTCCTTGAGGTCCTGGCCGACGCAGAAGGCCCGGCCGCTGCCGGTCAGCAGTACCGCGCGTACTGCCTGGTCACCGGCCGCCGCGCGCAGTGCGTCCCGGAGCGCGTTCTTGGTCGCGACGTCGAGCGCGTTCATCGCCTCGGGACGGTTGAGGGTGACCGTCGCCAACCCGTCGGACACCTCGTACAGCACGCAGTCGGCCATGGCAGAACCCCTTCGTCGCGGCAATGGTCCTGGCCAGGATGCCGGACCGGCCCGGCGGCCGTCATGTGACGTTCGTCTTACCGGAGATACGGTTCCCGGAGCACCGGGCCCCGGCCGGAACGGCGAATTAGCCGGTTTTGTGGGTGTCGATTGTGGAACGGAGTGCCGCCACCATTGGTCATCGGGCTCTTCGATGCGGGATAATGGCCGAGAACCAATGTGTTCGAGACCGAGCTGGTTTCAGGAAGGGGAACGAGCATGGCGGCCATGAAGCCGCGGACGGGTGACGGCCCGCTCGAGGTGACCAAGGAGGGGCGGAGCATCATCATGCGCGTTCCGCTTGAGGGCGGCGGGCGGCTTGTTGTCGAGCTGACCCCGGACGAGGCGGACGCCCTGGGCGATGCGCTGAAGAAGGCCATCGTCTGAGACCAGCGGTCCCAGATTCGTCGCGGCCCCGTACATACACGCGCATACGCGCGTGGGTACGGGGCCGCGCCTCTTTGTCGATAAGGATTCGGTGCCGGCCCGTTTCGGCGCCGCGGTTTTGAGCGCCCGGGAGTCAGCGCCCGGGAGTCAAGGCACCGGGCGCGGAGCCGACGTGCTCCTGACCGCGCACAGCAGCCCGTCGTCGGTGGGCAGCAGCACCGGCGCCAGCCGCGGGCTGTCCCGCACCGCCCGCATCAGCTCGCGCAGACGCTGCGACTCCGTGTCCTGGTGGGCCGCGTCCAGCGCCCGGCCCTGGCCGAAGGCGCCCTCGAAGCAGACGATGCCGCCGGGGCGCAGCAGCCGCAGCGACTCGTCCAGGTAGTCCAGGTACTCCAGCCGGTCGCCGTCGCAGAAGACCAGGTCGTACCCGCCGTCGGTGAGCCGGGGCAGCACCTCCAGGGCGGCGCCCGGAATGAAGCGCGAGCGGTTCGCGGCGAAACCGGCCTCCCGGTACGCCTCGCGGGCCAGCCGCTGGCGGTCGGGCTCGGTGTCCACGGTGGTCAGCACGCCGTCCCTGCGCATTCCGCGCAGCAGGTGGATGCCCGAGACGCCCATCCCGGTGCCGATCTCGACCACCGACTTCGCGTTGCCCGCGGCGGCCAGCAGCCGCAGCGTGGCACCGGTGCCGGGGGAGACCGGCCGCAGACCTGCCGCGTGCGAGCGGGCGCGGGCGCGTATCAGGGCGTCGTCCTCGGCGACGAACGCGTCGGCGAACGCCCAGCTCGCCTGCCGGTTGCCGGTAATGGCCCTCTCCCTGTCCCCGTAAGTTCCCGTCGCTGTTGCGGCCCGCCCGGCGACTGTATCCGTTGGGGGCGGGAACCCGCTGATGGGACTGCGCGTTACTGATACAGGTGGGAGAACAGCGAGATCTGGTCCCGCCTTTGGCAACAGCGCATTTATCCGGAGCTAACGGGCGAGGTGGATATGGTAGGGGCTCTACTGGACACCACCAGAGCCGACAGGGGAGGTGCGGCTGCGACCGGTGACAGGCGAGTGCTATCGCACTTTCGCAGGTCCGCCGGACAGCCCAAATCCGTGACCAACACTGCTGACCGTTCACGCGAAAACGACTCCACGACCGCGACGTTCGCCGCCGATGGGGACCCTCAGGCGTGGACGCCTCCTTCCTGGGAGGAGATCGTCAGTACGCACAGTGCCCGGGTGTACCGGCTGGCCTACCGCCTGACCGGAAACCAGCACGACGCGGAAGACCTCACCCAGGAGGTCTTCGTACGGGTCTTCCGGTCCCTGTCCACCTACACGCCCGGCACGTTCGAGGGCTGGCTGCACCGCATCACCACCAATCTGTTCCTCGACATGGTGCGGCGCAGGCAGCGGATCCGATTCGACGCCCTCGGCGACGACGCGGCCGAGAGGCTGCCCAGTCGCGAGCCGTCCCCCGCCCAGCACTTCAACGACACCCACTTCGACGCGGACGTCCAGCAGGCGCTGGACACCCTCGCACCGGAGTTCCGGGCCGCGGTGGTGCTGTGCGACATCGAGGGGCTGTCGTACGAGGAGATCGCCGCCACCCTCGGCGTGAAGCTCGGCACCGTGCGAAGCCGGATCCACCGTGGCCGGTCGCACCTCCGCAAGGCTCTGGAACACCGGGCACCGGGCTCCCGCCCGGCCCCTGCGCTCGCTGCCGCCACTCGGAAACCTGGCCTGGAGGGCGGGAGAGCGTGAGCAGTAGCGGTTCGGGCGAGCATCGTGACAAGCGTGCGGTGCCCGCCGAGCAGCACCTTGGCGACCGGCTGGCCGCTTTCGTCGACGGTGAGCTGACCGACGACAGCCGGGACCGGGTGCTCGCTCATCTGGTGACATGTCCGCAGTGCAAGGCCGCGGCGACCGAGCAGCGACGGCTGAAGAGCGTCGTCGCCGGCTCAGAGCTGCCCGCGATCTCGGCAGGCCTGATGGCCAGGCTGCAGGGGCTGCCCGCCGGCGGCTGCGACAGCCGTGACGACGAGCCCCCCGGCCCGTGGGCCGACGACGCCGGGCTCGGCGGGCCGGCCGGCGAGCGCCGCGGCCCGTTCGACGGCGGGCTGCTGGGGTCAGGCGTGTTCGGCTCCGGGCGGCGCGAGGAGTTCTCGTACCTGGCGCCGGCCCGCGATCTGGCGTCCTCCGGCTCCAGGGGCCGCGGCTTCCGTATCCACGAGCGGTCCGCCCAGATCCAGGAGCGGGTGGCCCAGGAGGCCGACAGGGCCGCCGCGGCCGCAGCGGCCGTCTCAGGGGCCGCGGCGGCCTCCCGCAGCCGGAGGTTCGCCTTCGCCGCCGCGGGGGCCTTCTCGATGGCCGCCATCGCCATCGGCGGCGCGCTGCCGATGGAGGCGGCCGTGGACGGCGGCGCCCGGCCCGACGACGGACCCGCGGTGAGCCCGTTCAGCGCCAACTCCGTGGCCGACACCCACGGAGCCACTCCGCGGGATCTGCTCGACGCGGGGTCCTCCTCCTCGCCCGGGGCCACCTCGGTATCGGTGACCCGGCCGCTGTCGGGGACACCGGGCTCATCCGTACAGGTGCTCGCACCGGCGGATTCGTACCGGCTCGCACGAAGGTGAACGCAGGCCGCCGGGTGCTGACCCTTTACCCGGCGGCGACGTACTGTTGTCCTCGGCCACTCCCGCACCGCGTGCCGAGGCGGGTACCGTGAAGTCCGGCCGGAACCTGCCTTCCCGGCTGCGGACGTCCCAAGGAGCTGCAAGGTGTTCTTCGACATAGGCCCGCTTGAGCTGGTCGCGCTCGTGGTCCTTGCCGTGCTCGTCTTCGGCCCGGACAAACTGCCCAAGGTCATCCAGGACGCGATGGCGTTCATCCGAAAGGTGCGGGAGTTCTCCGACAGCGCCAAGGAGGACATCCGCCGCGAGCTCGGTCCTGAGTTCAAGGACTTCGAGTTCGAGGACCTGAACCCGAAGACGTTCATCAGGAAGAACCTGATCAGCGAGGATGACGAGTTCGGCCTCAAGGAGATCCGCAACAGCCTGGATCTGCGCAAGGACCTCGCCGACCTGGACCCGCGCAAGGAGATGGCCGAGGTCACCGACGCCGTCAACGGCGTGGAGCCGGGCGTCTCGCCCGCCGCGGCGAAGGCCGCGGGCGGCTCCGGCTCCGACACGTCCTCCGCGACGCCGGACCGGCTGCGCAAGCGGGACCGGCTGGACCCGGGCGAGCCGCCGCCGTTCGACTCCGACGCGACCTGAGCGGACCCGCCCGCGCCGAACCTGCGCCGGGCCGATCCGAGGCGGGTCGGCCCGGCCCAAGCTGGGTCAGTGTCGGCCGGAGTCGGCCAGATCGTGGATTTTGACCCCCTAGGGCGGTTATTGTCCGTGTGTTCGCCGTCACCCCACGCCGTTTCGGTCCCTGAACCCACCCAGGGTCGGGCAAGATGGCGAGTCGCCCATCAGGGCATGGAGGAGGCGCGACCCATATGGAGACGAAGACCGGCGTTGCACGGGGGACGGTCAGCGGCTACTTGACGGCCGACTTCCCGTGGTACGGCCTGGACGAGGCGTTCAGCGGCCCCCGCTGGCTGAGCGCGATCGGCGCGAGCGCGGACGGCACGGTGGAGCACGGCTCCGTCGGCCACGGGGACGAACCGACCCTGAAGGCCGACCCGGCCGACGACACGCTGCGGTTCGCCGTGGTGGTCACGGTGCCGCAGCGCCCCGGCCGCCGCACCGCGGACGGCACGGGCCTGCTGGAGGCCACCTCGGAGTCGTCGGCGGCCTGGCTGGCCGGCTCAGGGCTGCTGTCCTGCACCTGGCCGACCACCATGGAGCGGGCCCTGCGGCAGGACTGGCTCGACCAGCAGACGGCCACGGCCTGGGAGTTGGCCGACGATCTGAACGGCTCCGGCTGGTCCGCCCTCACCCTTCCGGTGGACGGCGAACCGACCCCGTTCCACTACCGCGAGTCCGAGTACGGCTGGGTGATGTCGGGCTCCGCCCGCGGTGTCCACCTGGGGGCGTACGGCCGCGGTATGAGCGCGTACGGGCTGGCGCTCGCGGCGGTCAAGGACGTCACCGTCTACGACGCCTGAGGCCCGCCGGCGCCGCGCCGAGAAGCCGCGCCGAGAAGCCGCTCCAAGAACAGGACTGCCTCCCGGCGCCCTTGAGGGCCGGGAGGCAGCGTGCTGTCCGGGGGCGGTTGGCCCCCGGGGTCAGAACTTGTTGCGCGGGGTGATGCCGAGCGACATCCCCGCCAGGCCCCTGGCGCGACCGCCCAGCTTGCCGGCGATCGTGCGCAGCGCCGCGCCCGCCGGGGTGTCCGGGTGCGAGACCGACACCGGGCGGCCGTCGTCGCCGCCCTCGCGGAGCCGGACGTCGATGGGGATCCGGCCGAGCACCGGCACCGTCGTACCGGTCGTACGGGACAGGCCCTCGGCGACCCGCTCACCGCCGCCGGTGCCGAAGACGTCGATCAGCTCGTCGCAGTGCGGGCACGGCATGCCCGACATGTTCTCGACCACGCCGACGATCTTCTGGTGGGTCTGCACGGCGATCGACCCGGCCCGCTCGGCGACCTCGGCCGCCGCCTGCTGCGGGGTGGTGACCACCAGGATCTCCGCGTTCGGCACCAGCTGGGCGACCGAGATCGCGATGTCACCGGTGCCGGGCGGCAGGTCGAGCAGCAGGACGTCCAGATCGCCCCAGTAGACGTCGGCCAGGAACTGCTGGAGCGCGCGGTGCAGCATCGGCCCGCGCCACACCACCGGCGCGTTGCCCGGGGTGAACATGCCGATCGAGATGACCTTCACGCCGTTCGCCGACGGCGGCATGATCATGTTCTCGACCTGGGTGGGCTTGCCCTCGACGCCGAGCATCCGCGGCACGCTGTGCCCGTAGATGTCCGCGTCCACCACGCCGACCTTCAGGCCGTCGGCGGCCATCGCCGCCGCCAGGTTCACGGTGACCGACGACTTGCCGACCCCGCCCTTGCCGGACGCGACCGCGTAGACCCGGGTCAGCGAGCCCGGCTGGGCGAACGGGATCTCCCGCTCGGCCTGCCCGCCGCGCAGCGAGGACGCCAGTCCCCGGCGCTGCTCGTCGCTCATCACGTCCAGGTCGACCCGTACCGAGGTGACGCCGGGAACGCCGGCGACGGCCTCGGTCACCGTACTGGTGATCGTGTCGCGCATCGGGCAGCCGGACACCGTCAGGTAGACCGTCACGGCCACCGCGCCGTCGGCCGCGATCTCCACGGACTTGACCATGCCGAGATCGGTGATCGGTTTGTGGATCTCCGGATCGTTGACCGTAGCGAGCGCGGCGCGGACCGCGTCGTCCGTCGGTGCCGCGGTCGGCGTGGAGCCGTACGTGGTGGTAGCCATACGACGATGGTACGGCGGTGGCGCGGCCCGCTTCAGCGCCCCCGTCCGTCGCCTTCGTCACGGCGCCGCTCCTCGATCTCCTTGAGCAGATCCTGCAGCTCCGACCTGATCCAGTCGCGGGTGGCGACCTCGCCGAGGTTCATCCGCAGCGCGGCCACCTCGCGGGTCAGGTACTCGGTGTCGGCGATGCTGCGCTCGTTCTGCTTGCGGTCCTGCTCCAGGTTCACCCGGTCCCGGTCGTCCTGCCTGTTCTGCGCCAGCAGGATCAGCGGGGCCGCGTAGGACGCCTGGAGCGACAGCATCAGGGTCAGGAAGATGAACGGGTAGTGGTCCCATTGCAGGTGCCGGGGCGCGAAGACGTTCCACAGCACCCAGGCGATGATCAGGATCGTCATCCAGACGATGAACCGGCCGGTGCCCAGGAAGCGGGCGACCCGCTCGGAGAGCTTGCCGAACGCCTCGGCGTCGTACGTCGGCAGCAGGCTGCGGCGCTGCGCCCGGGGCTGGTCGAGCCGGGTCCGCGGGCGGCCGGTGGCGGTGGCGCCCGCGGGGTGCCGGACGCGCTCCCGGTCCCGGTCGCGCTCGCGCTCTTCAGCGGTCATCGTCCGCCACCCCCGGGTCGGCGCCGTGCAGCTCGGTCTCCCGCCAGTCCTCGGGCAGCAGGTGGTCGAGCACGTCGTCCACGGTGACGGCGCCGAGCAGCGAGCCGGCCGCGTTCACCACCGGCGCGGAGATCATGTTGTACGTGGCCAGGTAGCTGGTCACCGACGGCAGCGCGGTGTCCGGGTCGAGCGGCTGGAGGTCGGTGTCCACGATCGCGCCCAGCAGCGTGAACGGCGGGTCGCGCAGCAGCCGCTGGAAGTGCACCAGGCCCAGGTACCGGCCGGTCGGGGTCTCCTCGGGCGGCCGGCACACGTAGACCTGCGCGGCCAGCGCCGGGGACAGGTCCGGGTGCCGGATCCTGGCCAGCGCGTCGGCGACGGTGGCGTCCGGCCGCAGCACGATCGGCTCGGTGGTCATCAGCCCGCCCGCGGTGCGCTCCTCGTACGACAGCAGCCGCCGTACGCCCGCCGCGTCCTGCGGCTGCATCAGGGTGAGCAGCCGCTCCTGCTCGGCCTCCGGCAGCTCGGCCAGCAGGTCGGCCGCGTCGTCGGGGTCCATCGCCTCCAGGACGTCGGCGGCCCGCTCCTCCTTGAGCTTGCTGAGGATCTCCACCTGGTCGTCGTCCGGCAGCTCCTCCAGGACGTCGGCGAGCCGGTCGTCGTCGAGCGCCGCGGCGACCTCGCCGCGGCGCTTGGGGGACAGGTGGTGCAGGACGTTGGCGAGGTCGGCGGGGCGCAGCTGCTCGAAGGTGGCGACCAGGTTCTCGGCGCCCTGGCCCTCCTCGGAGAGCGAGAAGCCGGTGACGTCGGACCAGTCCACGGTCAGGGTCTGGCCCTTGCGGCGGCGCAGGGTGCCGCTCTTGCCGCGGCGGACGAAGACCTTGTCGATCTCCCAGTCGCGGCGGGCCGGCAGCTGGGTCATCGACACGTCCAGGACGGTGACCTCCTCGCCGTCGGCGGGGGCCCCCGCCGGTGCTTCCCCGGACTGGCCGGCGTCCTCCGGCCTGACCAGCTGGACCCGGCGGTCCAGCAGCTCGCCCAGGACCAGGGTCTCGGTCGGACGCTGCTCGAAGCGCCGCATGTTCAGCACGCCGGTGGTGATCACCTGGCCGGACTCCACCCCGGTGACCCGGGTGATCGGCAGGAAGATCCGGCGCCGGCTGACCACCTCGACGACCAGCCCCAGCACCCGCGGCGGCCGGCCGCCCACGCGCAGCATCGCCACCACGTCGCGGACCCGGCCGACCTGGTCGCCGTTGGGATCGAAGACGGGGACGCCGGAAAGGTGCGAGACGAAGACCCGGGGGGCGCCTGCGGCCATGCGGGGCCTCCTACCGGTCGCGGAGGGCTGCTCCGGCTCCACTCGCTCCACTCGTCGTCCGAGGCCAGGCTACTCCGGGGGGATCTTGCGCGCCCCGCGGGGCAGCACTCGGGGGAACGGCGGGGAGCCGGCCGGGCGCGCACCGGGGAGCGCACCGGGGGATGCGGGCGGCGGGCCCGGCGGTACCCTGCGGTAGCTTCTGCCTCGCCGCAGCCCCCACTCGTAGGAGGAAGAGAAGTCGTGTTTTCCGGCCGCCGGACCGCCGCCACCGTCCGCGCAGCCCTGGCAGGGATCGGGGTGCTCTGCGCGGGAACGCTGCTCACCGGATGCCTGGGGATCGGCGGCGGCGACCCCGACGCCGGCACGAACGGAGTCGGCAAGCTCCCGCCGAAGACGATCGAGGACCGCGCGCGAAGCGCGGCGACGGCCGCGCCCACGGTCCGGCTGTCCGGGACGGTGGTCAGCGACGGCCAGTCGTTCCGCCTCGACATGCGGCTGCGGTCCAACGGGGGAGTGGGCGAGGTGACGACGAAGGGCAGCACGTTCCAGCTGCTGCGGGTGGACGACGACCTCTACCTGAAGGCCGGCGCGGATTTCTACGGCGACGCGGGCAAGGGCGGCAAGGACGGCGATTCCGCGGCGGCGAAGCTCAGCGGCAAATACGTGAAGGTGCCGCCGGGCGACCCGGCCTACAAGCAATTCAGCGGCTTCACCGACAAGAAGGTGCTGCTCGCGGATCTGTTCGTGCTCGACGGCGAGGTGCAGAGGGGCGACCACCGCAAGGTCGGCCCGACGAAGACGATCGCGGTGACCGGCACGAAGGGCGGCTCCCTCGACGTGTCCCTCCAGGGAACCCCGTACCCGCTGCGGTATCAGCGCGCCGGCAACACGGGCACGCTCACGCTGGTGGACTGGGGCGAGGATTTCACGCTCGCCGCGCCCGGCAAGAACGCGGTAGTGGACTACGGCAAGTCCGTGGGCCCGAAGTAGCCCGACCCCGGCCCGGTTCGTCAGGCGCGGCGCCGTCGTGGCTTGTCGCGCAGTTCCCCGCGCCCCTGGTGGGGCTGATCGCCGTTCCCCGGCTTCCTTCTTCTTTTTCAGCCTGTCCGGCGTTTGAGGACGATCCCGGCTTCGCCCCCTGTTTTTGAGCCCGTCCGGCGTTTGAGGACAGGGGGCGGGCGGGCGGGGAAGAAATCAGTGGCGGCGAGTCAGGAGGCGGGGGAGGCCCGGCGGGATCGGGTGGCGGGTGGTCGCCGGCGTGGGTGGCGGGGATGCCGCGCCGGAGGCGTCGGGCATCGTGGACGGGGTCTCCACCGGAGCCCCCTCCGGGGTCAGGCGGAAGACCGCGCACTCGCGGGACCAGCGGTCCGCGACCGCTGACGCGTCCGGGGAGTTCAACCGCTTCGCGCGCAGCTCCTCCACCGCCGCCCCCCACGCCTCCCCCTGCGGCGCGAGCAGGGAGACCCGGCCGGTCCAGGCCACCAACCGGCCGCCCTTGTCCTTGCTGCGGACCACCACCCGCACCGTGCCCCCGTCCACCATCCCGGAAGGCAGCGGCTGCTCCCCGCCGCCCCCGACCACGCACATCCCCCCGTCCACCCACACATGCCAGAGCGCCTGCCCGTCCACCCAGACCAGACCCGACTTCTTCGTGGCCTCCTCGACGAGGGCGGTCAGCTCGGCAGCGGTGTGCGTCGTCATGGGCGAAGCCTATGTCCCGGCGCTGTCCGGGGGCCGGACGACAGGTGCTCGGACCGCTCATGGGCCTTACTCTGGTGGCGGCCCAAGCCAGAGCCAGCCCGCCGCCGCCCGAGGAGTGCCGTGACCGCCCCGCAGACCGCCGCCGCCGTCCCCGCGGCCCCGGGCGCGATACCTGACCCGGGCGCCGGCGCGGAAACGCCGCCCGCGGCGACCCGCTCGCTGGACTTCACGCTGCTCGCCGTCGCCATCGCCGGCGTCTCGATGTCGGCCCCGCTGATCGCCGCGACCTCCGCGCCCGCGCTGGCCATCGCGTTCTGGCGGAACGCGATGGCGGTCGGCGTGCTGAGCCCGGTCGCGCTGTGGCGGCACCGCACCGAACTGCGCCGGATGGGCAGCCGCGCGCTGTTCACCTCGCTGGCCGCCGGCGCCGTACTGGCCCTGCACTTCGGCCTGTGGCTGCCGAGCCTGAACATGACCTCGGTCGCCACCTCCACCGCGCTGTGCACCACCACCCCGATCTGGACCACCCTGATCCTGCGGCTGCGCGGCCACCGCCCGCCGACGATGGTGTGGGCGGGCACCGGACTCGCGGTGCTGGGCGTCGTCATCCTCACCGGCATCGACCTGTCCACCGACACCCGCGCACTGGTCGGCGACGTGCTGGCGCTGGCGGCCGGCATGGCCGCGGCCGGCTACGTGCTGCTCGGCGCGGAGGTGCGGCGGACGGCGAGCACCACCGCGTACACCTTCGTCTGCTACTCGACCACCGCCGTGGTGCTGCTGGCCGCCTGCCTGGTGTCCGGCTCCGCGCTCGGCGGCTACGACGGCAGGACGTGGCTGAAGATCGCCGCTCTGACGGTGGCCGCCCAGCTCCTCGGCCACTCGCTGCTGAACCGGGTGGTGCACGGCCTCGGCCCGTCCACCACCTCGACCGCGATCCTGCTGGAGACCCCGGGCGCGGCCCTGATCGCCGCACTGTGGCTCGGCCAGACACCCCCGGCGATGGCCTACCCGGCGCTCGCGGTGATCCTGGCCGGCCTGGCCCTGGTGGTGCTCTCCGGCCGCCGCAGGACACCGGCGGCCTGAGCGCTACAGCCAGCCGTTGCGCCGGAAGCCGCGGTGGATCGCGAAGCAGATCGCCAGGATCGCGAACACGACGGCCGGATACCCGTACCGCCAGTGCGTCTCGGGCATGTGCTTGAAGTTCATCCCGTACACGCCGGTGATCATCGTCGGCACAGCCAGGATCGCCGCCCACGCGGTGATCTTGCGCATGTCCTCGTTCTGCACGACGGTGGCCTGCGCCAGGTTGGCCTGGAGGATGGAGTTCAGCAGGTCGTCGAAGCCGACGACCTGCTCGTGCACCCGGGCCACGTGGTCGGCGACGTCCCGGAAGTACTTCTGGATCTCCGGGTCGATCAGCCGCATCGGCCGCTCGGCGAGCAGCTGCATCGGCCGCAGCAGCGGCGACACCGCCCGCTTGAACTCCAGCACCTCGCGCTTGAGCTGGTAGATCCGGCCCGCGTCGCCGCCGCGCGACGACTTGCCGTTCTCGGCCGAGAAGACGTCGATCTCGACCTCGTCGATGTCGTCCTGCACGGCCTCGGTGACGACCAGGTAGTCGTCGACCACCCGGTCGGCGATGGCGTGCAGCACGGCGGACGGGCCCTTGGCGAGCAGCTCGGGGTCGTCCTCCAGGCGGTGCCTGAGCTGGCGCAGCGAGCCGTGGCCGCCGTGCCGGACGGTGATCACGAAATACCGGCCGGTGAAGACCATCACCTCGCCGCTCTCCACCACCTCGCTGGTGGCGGTGAGTTCGGCGTGCTCGACGTAGCGGATGGTCTTGAAGACGGTGAACAGCGTGTCGTCGTACCGCTCCAGCTTGGGCCGCTGGTGGGCGTGGACGGCGTCCTCCACGGCCAGCGGGTGCAGCCCGAACTCCTCGGCGATGCCGGCGAACTCCTCCTCGGTCGGCTCGTGCAGCCCGATCCACACGAAGCCGTCGCTGCCGTCGCACCGGTCGGCGGACTGCCCGGCCCGCACGGTGTCCAGGGCCTCGCTGACGCCGACGCTGTCGCCGCACCGCACGCCGTCGCGGTAGACCGCGCAGTCGACCACCGCGCTGCTGGGATGTCCGTTCGCATGGGTCGGCCCGTAGTCGTAGGTCGCGGTGCTCCTGCGCAGGGCGGGACGTACGACGGCGCGCAGATCACGGATCATCGACATGGCAAGCTCCCTCACGGACTGGCCGACGGCATAAGGCCGCACTGAAATGCTGAAAAGCTGATCAGGGTTGAGTGATCGCGAAGCAGTTCAGGGAGCTCTTCCGGCGCGGAGGCGTTCCGCGGACAAGCCGTGACGTCACGCGTTTCGGGCCCGGCGGGCCGGGTATGGAACGCGGAGGCTCAGATCGCGGGGCGGCAGCGGTACGCGGAAGAGCTGCCGGTACTGCACGGTCGACTGGGATCCACGGCAGTCCCCACCTCCTCCGGCCGATCCCCGCTGGGGGATGACGAAACCGCACCGATACGAACGCTCCACTTTAGCAAGCCGGGGCGACGCGGACCGCCGCTTCGGCGCTTTCATCCGCCATCTACCGCCGCGCGGCGCCCGTCTATGCTCGCCGCATGGGCACTGATCTGGACGTTCCCGCGCTGGTCGAGGCGCATCTGCGGTCCGTCTTCGGCGCGCCGGACGCGCGGGCCGCCGTCACCTTCGTGGGCGCCGAACGCGTCGAGGTGCTCCGCTACTCGGACGGTGACCTGCTGCGATACGTCACGCTCGGGATGTCGGCGCAGCCGATGTCCGATCCGCTGGCGACCGTCGCCGACGCGGTGCGCGGGCCGCGGGCCGAGCTGGTGCTCTCGGTGCGGGGCGGGGCGGTGGACACGGACAAGGTGCTGCGGCCGCTCGCGGTGTTGGCTTCGTCACCCCAGGTGGAGGGGGTGGTGGTGGCCCCCGGCAACTCCCTCGACACCGGCGCGCCGCTGTGGCCCGGCGCGCCCTTCACGGCGGTGCTGGTGGCCGAGGCGGGCGGCCTGGTCGCGGACCTTCCGCTGGACGGGGGACGGGACCCGGTGCGGTTCCTGCCGCTGCTCCCGGTGACGCCGAACGAGGCGGCCTGGAAACGGGTGCACGGCGCGGCGGCGCTGCACGATCGGTGGCTGGCCGCGGGGACGGACCTCCGCGATCCGCTGCGGGGCGCGGTTCCGCTGAACGGCTGAACCACCGCCTGGTTGGTAAACCCAACTGGTGCACGCCGCAGCTACATTTCCGCCGGTCGGGGCGGGTCCGGACGGGTGATCGTCCTTGACGCGGCCACTGACGCGGAGGACCGTGGGGCGGTATGAGGGGCGAACCCAGTTGCCCGAAGTGCGGTGGGAGGGTCAGAGCGCCCGGCCTCTTCGCCGACTCCTGGCAGTGCGACGAGCACGGCACCGTCCATCCGCTGCAGCCCGTCGTCCCGCCGAGCGTCGAGGCCCTCGGCGTCGTCGTGCACCGCGCGCAGGTACCCGTGTGGATGCCTTGGCCGCTGCCCGTGGGCTGGCTGTTCTCCGGCGTGTCCGCGGCCGGCGACGACCGCAGCGGCGGGCGCGCGACGGCGGTCACCTGCTCCGGACCCGGACCGCTCGGCGGCCCCGGCGAGCTGATGCTTGTCGCCGAGGAGCTCGGCGTCGGCCTCGGCGCCCGGTACGCCGGCATCCCCGGCCCCGACCCGGGCCCCGGCATGTGCGTCGACAAACCCCCGCACGCGAAGGTCCTGGCGGCCGGCCGCCCCACCCCCCTCTGGCACGTGGACGGCGCCCCCGCCGACCGTGTCGTCTTCGCGGGCGAGGCCCGCGGCCTGTGGCTGTGGGCGATCGTCTGGCCCGAACAGACCGGCCTCCTGATGTACGACGAACTCGTCCTGACCGACCTGCGCGACGCGGGAGCCGAGGTGGACATGCTCCCCTGCGGTGCATTGTCGCCCCGCTTGCTCACCTGACCCCGCCCGCCGGGGCCCGCGTCACCCACTCGCCGTGGGGGCTGCGGCCGTCCGCCGGCCCCCCGGCCGGTGGGTGGTTGCTCGCGCAGTTCCTCGCGCCCCCAAGAAGGCCCTTGCGGGCCTGCCGGTCGCCGGGGTTGGCGCTGGCGGGGATGCCCCGGCTTCAACAGGGGCGCGGGGAACTGCGCGATCAGCCACAGTGGGCCTGCACGGCACCGCTCGCCGCGGGGGCTGGGGTCGTTTGCCGGGCCACCGGGCGCGGGGTGGGCCCTCGTGGGGGGGCGGTTATGCTGGCGGGCGGCCGGAAGAGGCCGTCACCCCTCACCTTCACACCCAGCGGAGCGCCCCGTGCGGATTGACCTGCACACCCACTCCACGGCCTCCGACGGCACCGACACGCCCACCGAGCTCGTGCGGAACGCCGCCGGGGCCGGGCTTGATGTGGTCGCGCTCACGGATCACGACACGGTCGGTGGGTATGCCGAAGCGACCGCGGCGCTTCGCGGGCTGACCGGACCGGGCTCGTTGACCCTTGTCACCGGGGCGGAACTGTCCTGCCGGATCGACGGCATCAGCATGCACATGCTCGCGTACCTCTTCGACCCCGCCGAACCCGAACTCCACCGCGAGCGCGAACTCGTCCGCGACGACCGCGTCCCCCGCGCCCAGGGCATGGTCGGCAAGCTCCAGGAACTCGGCGTCCCGGTCACCTGGGAGCAGGTCGCCCGGATCGCCGGAGACGGCTCCGTCGGCCGCCCGCACATCGCCGCGGCGATGGTCGAACTCGGCATCGTGGACACCGTCTCCGATGCCTTCACCGACGAGTGGCTCACCAACGCAGGCCGCGCCTACGTCCCCAAGCACGAGCTCGACCCGTTCGACGCGGTGCGCCTGGTCAAGGGCGCGGGCGGCGTCACCGTCTTCGCGCACCCGGGCGCGCACGCCCGCGGCGAGACGGTGCCGGAGTCCGTCATAGCGGAACTGTCCGCCGCCGGGCTCGACGGGATCGAGGTCGACCACGTCGATCACGACGAGGCGACGCGGGCGCGGCTGCGGGCGTTCGCGGGGGAGAACGGGTTGCTGGCGACGGGGTCCAGTGATTATCACGGCAGCAGGAAGAGCTGCCGGCTCGGGGATTGCGTGACCGATCCCGAGGTCTACCGGGAGATCTCCCGTCGCGCGACGGGCGCGCAACCCATCTCCGCGGTCTAGCGCCCCCGCCCCCCGGCCGGTTTTCCCCGGCGACCGGGAGGCCCGGAGGGCCTTTTCAGGGGCGCGGGACTGTGTCTGATGTGCGGCTGCCGCCGCGTGTGCGCGACTACCGCGCCCCTGACGGGGCCCCTGTTCGGGCCCGCGCGGCGGTAGCCGCTTGACAACCTCGCGCCTCGTTGGGGGCGCCGCTTCAGGAGACGCCCCGTGTTCGACCTCACCCTCTTCGGCTCCGTGTTCTTCACCCTCTTCGTCATCATGGACCCCCCAGGAATCACCCCGATCTTCCTCGCCCTCACGTCAGGCCGAGCCGCGAAAGTCCAGCGCCGGATGGCCTGGCAGGCCGCCCTCGTCGCGCTCGGGGTGATCGCCGTGTTCGGGCTGTGCGGGCAGCAGATCCTGGACTATCTGCACGTGTCCGTTCCGGCGCTGCGCGTCGCGGGCGGGTTGCTGCTCCTGCTGATCGCGCTGGATCTGCTGACCGGGAAGGCGGACGAGCCGAGTCAGACCAAGGACGTCAACGTGGCCCTCGTCCCGCTGGGGATGCCGCTGCTCGCCGGGCCGGGAGCCATCGTCACCGTCATCCTGGCCGTCCAGCACGCGCACGGCTTCAGCGCGCAGGCGTCGGTGTGGGCGGCGATCATCGCGATGCACGCGGTGCTGTGGCTGACGATGCGGTACTCGCTGGCGATCATCCGGGTGATCAAGGAGGGCGGGGTGGTGCTGGTGACCCGGCTGTCCGGGATGCTGCTCTCCGCCATCGCGGTGCAGTCCGTGGCGAACGGGATCTTCGGCTTCATCCACGGCGAGGGCTGAGCGCCGGCGTCTGCCGGAAACCGGCCCCGGACAAGCCAAAGCGCCCCGTACATACCTTCGATACGGGGCGCCGTTGCGTGGGTCGGCGAATCAGTCCGCCGGGCGGATGTAGATCCGTTGGCCGATGGCAGCGGCTTGCTGCACGATCTTGTTGACAGCGGAGGCGTCCACGACGGTGCTTTCCACGGCGTTGCCGTTCCGGTCGTCGAGTCGCATGATCTCGAAGCGCATGGGGCTTCTCCCTTCGTTGCGCGTTACATGTGTGGTCAACGACCCCTCCCATCGAAACATTCCCTAGGCTAAAGAAATTCTTCAGTTAGCTGATTACTAGCTGGTAAGCGGGCTGTCACCTGCGGTTAGGCGTTCTCGTCCGCCGTCCAGAAGTCCAGCAGCGCGGCGGCGGTCTCGGCGGGGCGCTCCGCGTTGGGGGAGTGCTCGGCACCCTTGATCACCACGCGGCGGGCGGCCAGCCGCTTGGCCGTCACGTCGAGCAGTGCGACCGGCCAGGCGTAGTCCACTTCGCCGGAGAGTACGAGCTTGCGCAGCGGTACGGGGGTGAGTTCGTCGATCCGGTCGGGTTCGGTCATCAACTGGCGTGCGGTGGCGATCAGTTGCTCGGGAACGGTGTTCACCCAGCGGCGGTGCAGGAACTCGTCGAGCCAGGCGGGGGTGTCCGGCTGGACGCCGTTCTCCGCGTCCATCCGGCGCATCGCCTGCCAGGCGGTCTCCATGTCGGTGGTCGGCAGGAAATCGACCAGCATCTGGGTGCGGACCTGCTGGGCGGCCGAGATCTCGGCCGGGCCCGAGCTCATCAGGGTGAGCGAGGCCCAGCGGTCGGCGGGCCGGTCCGCGGACAGGACGGCGGCGCGGACGAGGTGGCCGCCGAGGGAGTGGCCCAGCAGGTGCACGGGGGCCGCGGTTTCGTTCTCGTGCAGCGCGGAGGTCTGGGCGATGATGTCCGCGGCGAGCTCGCGCTGGGCGTAGGCGGACTCGTCGCGGGGGCCGCCCGACTCGTGCTGGCCGCGGCCGTCGACCGCGACGACCCGGAAGCCGGCGGTGGAGAGCGGGGCGAGCAGGTCGAGGAAGTCCTCCTTGCTCCCGGTGAACCCGGGAACGAGCAGCGCGGTGCCGCGCGGCGGCCCGACCCCCTCGATCACCGCCGCCGCGTCGAGCACGGCGAACTCCCCCCGCGAGGTCTCCAGCCGCCGGGCGGTGACGTTCTCCGGCAGGTCAAGGGCACTGGGTCGGCTCATCCCCTGAGATTACGCGCCCCGTATGTCCAAGAGGTTGCCTCCGGCGGTTCCCCGGCCCCGTCCGCTCGCCGGACGTCCTCCGCGTCCCCGGTCGGCGCCCGGTTGCGCCACGGTGCTCCTGTACGGCACCACTCGCCGCGGGGGCTGGGGTCGTTGGCGGTTCCACCGGCCGGTGGGGGCTGGTCGCGCAGTTCCCCGCGCCCCTGAAAAGGCCCTCCGGGCCTTCCGGGCGAGGGCAGCGCCCCGTTTTCGGCGTGATCAGCCACGGTGCTCCTGTACGGCACCACTCGCCGTGGGGGCTGGGGTCGTTGGCGGTTCCACCGGCCGGTGGGGGCTGGTCGCGCAGTTCCCCGCGCCCCTGAAAAGGCCCTCCGGGCCTTCCGGGCGCGGGGGAAAAGGGGAACGCCCCCGCTGGTGGGCGGGGGCGTTCCGGGGGGACGGGGGTGGAATGGTTAGTCGGCCTCGGGGGCGGGCGCGGCCTTGCGGGTGCGGCGGCGGGGGGTCTTGACCTCGGGCTCTTCGGCCACGGCTTCGACCACCGGCTCCGTCGCGGCGGCCTTGCGGGTCCTGCGCCTCGGGGTCTTGACCTCGGGCTCCACGGCCACGACCTCCGCCACCGGCTCGGCCGGTTCCGCCGCCTTGCGGGTGCGGCGGCGCGGGGTCTTGACCTCGGGCTCCTCGGTCACGGCCTCGGCCGCCTTGCTGGTCCTGCGGCGGGGCGCCTTCACCTCGGGCTCTTCGGTGACGACCTCTACCGCCTTGCGCGTGCGGCGGCGCGGGGTCTTGACCTCGGCCTCCTCGGCCACGGCCTCTGCCACCGGCTCGGCCGGTTCCACTGCCTTGCGCGTCCGGCGCCTCGGGGTCTTCACCTCGGCCTCTTCGGTCACGGCCTCTACCACCGGCTCGGTCGGCTCCGCCGCCTTGCGGGTGCGGCGGCGCGGGGACACCACCGTGGGGGTATCGGCGGGCTCCACCGCTTCGACCGTCTCCACGGTCTCTACCGTCTCCACCGCCGCCGGGGCTCCCTGGCTGCCGCCGCGGGTGCGGCGGCGCCTGCGGGGGGCGGGGCGGTCGGGGGTGTCCGACGGGGCCGAGGGCGTCAGCGCTGACTCGGCGGCCGGGGCGTCGGAGACCGTGGTGGCGGGGTCGCCGCCGCCGCGGGTGCGGCGGCGCTGGCGGGGGGTGCGGGTGCGGGCCGGGCGCTCCTCGGGGGCCGGGCCGGAGCGGCCGGCGGACGGGCGGGCGCCGCGGCCGCGGGGGCCGCCGCGGCCACCGGTCTCGCCGAGGTCCTCGACCGCTTCCGCGTCGAGTCCCGCCCGCGTGCGGTCAGCGCGAGGCAGTATTCCCTTGGTGCCCGCGGGGATCTTCAGCAGCTCGTACAGGTGCGGAGACGTCGAATACGTCTCCTCCGGGTCGTTGAACGTCAGGTCGAGCGCCTTGTTGATCAGCTGCCAGCGCGGGATGTCGTCCCAGTCGACCAGCGTGATCGCGATACCCGAGGCCCCGGCCCGCCCGGTGCGGCCGATCCGGTGCAGATAGGTTTTCTCATCTTCCGGCGTCTGGTAGTTGATCACGTGCGTGACGCCCTCGACGTCGATGCCGCGCGCGGCCACGTCGGTGCACACGAGCACGTCGACCTTGCCGTTGCGGAACGCCCGCAGCGCCTGCTCGCGCGCCCCCTGACCGAGGTCACCGTGCACCGCGCCGGAGGCGAACCCGCGCTTCTCCAGCTGCTCGGCCACGTCCGCCGCCGTCCGCTTGGTGCGGCAGAAGATCATCGACAGGCCGCGGCCCTCGGCCTGCAGGACCCGGGAGACCAGCTCCACCTTGTCCATCGAGTGCGCGCGGAACACGTGCTGCGTGGTGTTGGCCACGGTGGCGCCGTGGTCGTCGGGAGCGGCGGCCCGGATGTGGGTCGGCTGCGACATGTAGCGGCGGGCCAGCCCGATGACCGCGCCCGGCATGGTGGCCGAGAACAGCATCGTCTGCCGCTTGGCCGGCAGCAGGTTCATGATCTTCTCGACGTCGGGCAGGAAGCCCAGGTCGAGCATCTCGTCGGCCTCGTCCAGGACGAGCGCCCGTACGTGCTTGAGGTTCAGCTTCTTCTGGCCGGCCAGGTCGAGCAGCCGGCCCGGGGTGCCGACGACCACGTCGACGCCCTTGCGCAGCGCTTCGACCTGCGGCTCGTAGGCCCGGCCGCCGTAGATGGCGAGGACGCGCACGTCACGCACCTTGCCGGCGGTCAGCAGGTCGTTGGTGACCTGCTGGCACAGCTCGCGGGTGGGGACGACGACGAGCGCCTGCGGGGCCTCGGTCAGCTGGTCGGGGGTGGCCCGGCCCGCCTCGACGTCGGCGGTGACGGTGACCCGCTCCAGCAGCGGGAGGCCGAAGCCGAGGGTCTTGCCCGTACCGGTCTTGGCCTGGCCGATGACGTCGTTGCCCGCGAGGGCGACCGGGAGCGTCATCTCCTGGATCGGGAAGGGAGTGGTGATGCCGACGGCCTCGAGGGCCTCGACGGTCTCGGCGAGAATGCCCAGACTGCGGAAAGTCGTGATGCTGGTCAGGATGCTTGCCTCTTCTGTGAGACGCGGCACTGTGCGGCAAGGGGGGTCGAGCAGCCGGCCCGTCGAAAGAGACGGCGCCGGTCACTGACCGCGCAGAGGTGTCGTACAGCCATGAGCGGCTGTACGGGCGCGGGACCGCTGCCCTCGCTCATGCCGCGAGTGGGCCCCTCCCGATGTCAGGAGGGCGGTCGGTTCGGAGCCGATCGGGCCACCGACCGGGCATCCAGGTGTTGCAGACGTCGCCTGCCGGAACGCGAAAAACATGCCGACTGACGGTGGGTGCATTACCACTCTACCCCGGAAACACGTAGCTGCACCCGATCAAATGTTTCGTTCGGGACTTCATCGGGTCACGGGATGATCGTCCGAACGCCGTCGGAACGCCGTCCGAAGGCGGCGGGAAGCGGCCGGGGAGACCGCCGCGGGTGCTTACGGCACCGCCGTAGTTGGCTATTGTGCGCTGCATGGAGACGCCTGACGACACCACCGCCATCGCCGACCAGGACTGGACCGCCGCGTCCGCGCGGCCGCAGTACCGGGCCGCCGTCATCGACCTGCTCGGTGCGCTGGCGTACGGCGAGCTGGCCGCGTTCGAACGGCTCGCGGAGGACGCCAAGCTCGCGCCGACCCTGGAGGACAAGGCGGAGCTGGCCGCGATGGCCGCCGCCGAGTTCCACCACTTCGAGCGGCTGCGCGACCGGCTGGCGGAGATCGGCGAGTCGGCGAACAAGGCGATGCTGCCGTTCGGCGCGGCCCTGGACGAGTTCCACCGCCAGACCGCGCCCTCGGACTGGCTGGAGGGCCTGGTCAAGGCGTACGTCGGCGACTCGATCGCCTCCGACTTCTACCGCGAGGTGGCCGCCAGGCTCGACACCGACACCAGGACCCTGGTGCTCGCCGTGCTCGACGACACCGGGCACGCGACCTTCGCGGTGGAGAAGGTACGCGCGGCCATCGCCGCCGAGCCGCGGGTCGGCGGCCGGCTCGCGCTGTGGGCCCGGCGGCTGATGGGCGAGGCGCTGTCGCAGGCGCAGCGGGTGGTGGCGGACCGGGACGCCCTGTCCACGATGCTGGTCGGTGGGGTCGCCGACGGCTTCGACCTGGCCGAGGTGGGCCGGATGTTCTCCCGGATCACCGAGGCGCACACCAAGCGGATGGCGGCGCTCGGCCTGGCCGCGTAACGCCCGGCGGGTCCGCGCCGGCCCACGGGCGCCGGCGCGTGAACCCGATACGGGACTCCGGGCAACAAGGGGTGAGCGCCGGCAGGGCGCTCGGCGGGATCCCCTGACGAACGGAGTCCCACGTGATCGCCCCCATCGGGAAGTCCCCGATACCGGCGGCCGTCGACGACGCGGAGCTGATCGCGCGCTCGACGGCGGACCCCGAGCAGTTCGCGCACCTCTACGACCGGCACGCGCCGGAACTGCACCGGTACGTCGTACGCCGGCTCGGTGACGGCCTCGCCGACGACATCGTCGGCGAGACCTTCCTGATCGCCTTCCGGCGGCGGGCCGACTACGACACCGCCCGGCCGCAGGCCCGGCCGTGGCTGTACGGCATCGCCGCGAACCTGATCAGCAGGCACCGCAGGACCGAGCTGCGCGCCTACCGCGCGCTCGCCAGGACCGGCGTCGACCCGGTGGCCGAGTCCTACGCCGAGGCCGTCGAGGGCCAGATCAGCGCCCGGGCCGCCCGCGGCCCGCTGGCCGCCGCGCTGCGCGGGCTGTCGGACGCCGACCGGCACGTCCTGCTGCTGGTCGCCTGGGCCGACCTCTCCTACGACGAGGTCGCCGCCGCGCTCGGCATCCCGGTCGGCACCGTCCGCTCCCGGCTGCACCGGGCCCGCAAGAAGATGCGGGCCGCGCTCGGCGGCGTCAACCCCGCTGACGCCGTCGACTTCGTCGACCTCGCACTGACTCCCGCCCCCACCGAGGAGCACCGCCATGGATGAGCTGACCCAGCTCCGCGACCTGCGCGCGGACGCCCCCACCCCCGGCACCGCCCGGCTGGCCGCCGGCCGGTGGAAGGTGATGGCCGCGGCGGCGGCCGAGGCGGAGGGGCGCCCGGCCACGGCGCACCTGGCCGCCGCCCGCAGCCGCTTCGCACGGTCCACCTGGTACCCGGTGTCCTCCCGGGTCCGCCGCACGGTGCTGATCGCCGCCACGGCCGCGGCGGCGACCGCCGGCGTCCTCGTCGCGCAGCCGCGCCATCCGGCCGGCTCCGGTCCGGAGACGGTGGCGGCCGTCTTCGACGCGGCGGCGGCGAACGCGGCGAAGTCGGAGCTGGCCAGGCCCGCGCCCGACGAGTGGGTGCTGCACGACGACGCCGAGTGCTCGGCCGGCTGCGGCCTCAACCCGCAGTGGGTGCGCGGCGACGGCGAGAAGTGGGTGACGCCGAGCAGCTACGCGAACGGCAAGGTTTCCTTCAGGACCAGCGACACCGCGGACGTGTCAGCCGGCGGGAAGTGGACAGGCCCGCTCAGCGAGCCGAACGCCGACTGGAAGATGCGCTTCGACCCGGCCGGCACGTACGACGCGTTCTCGAAGCTGCCCACGGACCCGTCCGCGCTGCTGGGAACGCTGTCCACGGACCCGGCTTTCGTCGTCATCCCGACCGGTCCCCTCCAGGCTCGTGTCGCCCTACAGCGCGGTCCTGGACACAAAGTACCCGTGCCCGAATTCGGAGGCTCGCATTCCGTGAAGCCCGCGCTTATGCCGTGGATGACGCCGGGGGAACAGTTCGAGAACATTGTGCGGATCCTGCAAGACGCGGCGGTCATTCCCCCTAAAGTGAATGCCGCGCTCTACCGGGCGTTGGCGCTCATCCCCGGCACCGAACTGAGCACGGCGCCCACGAAGGATGCCCTGGGGCGGGTAAGCACGGCGATCCGGATCGAAACCACCCGCGTGATCGGGATCCCGAGGGTGGGCAAGCCCGGTTTCACCAAGTCCTCCACGCATTTCATCGACTACCTGTTCCTGAATCCCCTGACCTACGCCTACCAGGGCTATCGGCAGACCACCGCCGGCAAGGACGCCACGGATGACAGCTACGCCCGCAGGACGACGGCGATCGTGGCCGAGCCCGGCACCGTGCCCGGCGGCGCGCCCTGGCGGCCCTACAAGTACCCGGTGCGCTGACCGGGCCGCGCGGTCGAGGATCCGCGCGGGCCGATCGGACTCGTCGGCACGTCAGTTGTCGGAATCTTCGAAATCTACTTCGAACCTTCGAACGGATCTCTCATGAGCAGCAGCGCACCAGGGCCAGCCACGGCGGACGGGGAAGAGCTACTCCCCGCGCCCTCCAGCCTCGACCAGGTGAAGGGCTGGTTCTTCGCGGTCGACCAGTTGCTCTTCGACTGGTTCCTGACCCGGCAGAACAGCATGGCCGAACCCGGTGACGTGCTGGAAATGGGAGCCTACATGGGGAAGAGCGCGATCTTCACCGGCTCCTATCTGCGCCCTGGTGAGCGCTACACCGTCTGCGATCTTTTCGACGCGCCCGCCGAGGACTTCGCGAACCACGCCGAGATGACCAAGTCGTACTCCACGCTCACCCGGCGGGCGTTCGAGGCGAACTACCTGTCCTTCCACGACGAGCTGCCCGTCGTGCTCCAGGGCCTGTCCTCGATGGTGCCCGACCACGTGCGGTCCGACAGCTGCCGCTTCGTGCACGTGGACGCCTCGCACCTGTACGAGCACGTGCACGGGGACATCGGCACCGCCAGGTCGGTGCTCAAGCCGTACGGCGTCGTCGTCCTCGACGACTTCCGCGCCGAGCACTGTCCGGGGGTCGCCGCGGCCGCCTGGCAGGCGGTGACCAGCGGCGGCCTGCACATCCTGTGCATCACCGGCACCAAGCTCTACGGCACCTGGGGCGACCCGTCCCCGGTGCGCGAGGAGTTGAAGGCATGGCTGGAGAGCCGTGACGACCTGTGGCACGGCGTGGAGTCGGTCGCGGGCGAGACGCTGATCCGGATCAGCGGCAAGAAGGCGAAGTACCCGGCGCAGCCGCCGTCCCGGCACCCGGCGCCGGTGGCCGCGCCGAAGCCGGAGCCGGCCCC
This sequence comes from Streptomyces sp. CA-111067, assembly GCF_050956065.1. Taxonomy (NCBI): domain Bacteria; kingdom Bacillati; phylum Actinomycetota; class Actinomycetes; order Kitasatosporales; family Streptomycetaceae; genus Streptomyces; species Streptomyces sp. CA-111067. Next base: position 6,126,562 of record NZ_CP192103.1, read on the forward strand.
GGCTCCCGTACCGGCGGCCAAGAAGGCGGCGGCTAGCAGCCGGCCGCCGCTGCGCCGGTTCGCGGCGAACGTGCTGCCGCCGTTCATCACCAAGGCCGCGCTCTCCGCCACGAAGCGGCGGGACTAGCGACCGGGCGACTACCGGCGGCCAAGGGGGGCCGGGGGTGCGGCCCGCTCAGACCACCGGGCGGGCCTTCGCGTGCCGGCCGCGCTTCGGGGGACGGGCCAGCAGGCTGACCATCGCCGCGGCCGTGCCGAACGCGGTCGGCATGGTGGCCGCCGGGTAGCCGCCTTCGAGGATCGTGTACATCACCAGGCCACCGGTCAGGCCGCCCGCCGGGCCGGTGGCCAGCAGCAGCGCGTCCGCCGGGATGCGGCTGGGGAACAGCCTGGAGGCCGCGAAGGCGGCGGCGAGGCCGATGAGGGCGAAGAGAGCGGCTGCCACGAGCATCGTGATCCCTTCGGTGGCGGACGGGTGGAACCGGTCCGTACCTGTCCTACCCGCGGGATCCCGGGTGCAAAACGGCGGCGCTGATCAGGCCGGGCCGCCGGCGCCAGCCGGACCGCTCACCTCACCATCGGGCGCCGTCACGCGTCAGGGGCGGCAACCGGGAGCTGATCCCGGTTGCCGCCCCTGAACAGATGCGGGCAGCGCGTCCGCCGCGCAGTCTCAGAGCGCGGCGCCGAACCCGACCCGGCGGGTGGCCGGCTCACCGATCTCGACGTACGCGAGCCGGTCGGCGGGGATCAGGACCTTGCGGCCGTGCTCGTCCACCAGGGTCAGCAGCTTCGAGGTGCCGGTCAGGGCGTCGGAGACCGCCTTCTCGACCTCCGCCTCCGACTGCGAGCTCTCGATGTTGATCTCGCGCGGCGCGTGCTGCACGCCGATCTTGACCTCCACGGCTTGGATACCTCCGATGGTCTTGCGGTGTGCGCTGATCGCGCCGTACGCAGCAAAGACTAGCCCGGGGCGACCTGCCCCCATCGGCAGTCGGCCAACGCCGTGAGCGAACAGCCCGCTCAGCGCCGGGCGGTCGCTCGGCCGCTCAGTGGTGGCCCTCGGCGCCGTGCAGCGGGAAGCCGGCGATGCCGCGCCAGGCCAGCGAGGTCAGCAGCTGCACCGCGGTGTCCCGCGGCACGGTGCTCTTGGTGGCCAGCCAGTGCCGGGCCACGACCTGCGAGACGCCGCCGAGGCCGACGGCCAGCAGCATCGACTGGTCGGTGGCCAGCCCGGTGTCCTCGGCGATGACCGCGCTGATCGCCTCCGCGCACTCCAGCGAGACCTTGTCCACCCGCTCGCGGACGGCCGGCTCGTTGGTCAGGTCGGACTCGAAGACCAGCCGGAAGGCACCGCCCTCGTCCTCGACGTAGGCGAAGTACGCGTCCATCGTCGCCTCGACGCGCTTCTTGTTGTCCGTGGTGGACGCCAGCGCGCTGCGCACCGAGTGCAGCAGCGACTCGCAGTGCTGGTCGAGCAGTGCGAGGTAGAGCTCGAGCTTGCCGGGGAAGTGCTGGTAGAGCACCGGCTTGCTGACCCCGGCCCGCTCGGCGATGTCATCCATCGCCGCCGCGTGGTAGCCCTGCGCGACAAAGACCTCCTGGGCCGCGCCCAGGAGCTGTTCCCGCCGGGCCCTGCGGGGCAGTCGGGTGCCGCGCGGCCGGGCCTGAGTGTGCTCGATGGCTGTCACGCCGCCTCCCGAATGGACGTCTGCCGAATGGACGAAAAAAACTGCGGATGGCCATCGTACTTTTCGGTAACGACCTGCGCGCCGTACCGGCGCACATTGCCCCTTCTGACAACCTCCTGAGCTCCGGATACGTTCCGGAATCTCAGCGATAGTCCTCTTCGTCCAGTGGTACGGCCTTCCGCTGCTCGACGGCGTCGGCCTCCGGAGTCTCCAGCGGCACCGCTGCTCCGGCCTCCTGGGCGTCCTGGTCCTCGTCGGCGTCCGCGTCCGTCACGGGCTCCGCCCCGGGGTCCACCTGCGCCTCCCGATCCACCCGTGTGACCTCGTCGGACATGGCCGCTCCTCTCGTCGTCCCCCGCCGTTCCCCTGCCCTTCTTCTCACCGCTTGTGGCGCCGAACACACAATCGCACGCGTGATCGTCTCGTAACATCGATCCATGGCCTCGACCGATGCTCCCCAGACGGCCGTACAGCCGGCGGCCGTCCCTCCGACGGGACCGGTGCTCGGCACCGGCGAAACGGCCCGCACCGTGGCGCTGCCGGGGTACAGCCTGCTGGTCAGGGAGGCGGAGCCGAGAGGTGCCGACCTGCCGCCAGCGGTGTTCGTCCACGGCCTCGGCGGCTCCTCGCAGAACTGGTCGGTGCTGATGGCCAAGCTCGCCGACCGGGTCGCGGGCCAGGCACCCGACCTGCCCGGTTTCGGGCACTCGCCGCCACCGGACGACGGGAACTACACACTGGCCGGCCACGCTCGCGCGGTTATCAGGCTACTCGACGCCGAGGCCCGCGGCCCGGTGCACCTGTTCGGCAACTCGATGGGCGGCGCCGTCGTCGTCAAGGTCGCCGCGGCCCGCCCCGACCTGGTCCGCACCCTCACGCTGATCTCGCCCGCGCTGCCCGAGGTGCCGCCGCAGCGCACCGCCGTGCCGACGGCGCTGATCTCGGTGCCCGGCATCCCGGCGCTGTACCTGCGGGCCACCCGCGACTGGCCGGCCGAGCGCCGCACCAGGGAACTGCTGCTGCTGTGCTACGGCGACCCGGACTCGGTCAGCGAGCCGGTGCGCGCGGCCGCCGCCGCCGAGTACCGCCGCCGTCTTGAGCTGCCGTACTTCTGGGACTCGCTGGTCCGCTCCACCCGCGGCATCGTGAACGCCTACACTCTGGGCGGCCAGCACTCACTGTGGCGGCAGGCCGAGCGGGTGCTCGCGCCGACGCTGCTGGTGTACGGCGGCCGGGACCGGCTGGTCTCGGTCAAGGTCGCCCGGCGCGCTACCAGGACGTTCCGGGACAACCGGCTGTTGACCATCCCCGACAGCGGTCATGTGGCCATGATGGAACACCCGGAACTGGTCGCCCGGGCCTTTCGCGACCTGCTGGACGACGTGCGGTACGAAGAGGACCGCCACACGGGTACGGGTACGGGTTCGAGCACCAGCACGGGTTCAAGTCCGAGTCCGACGAGCGCTGCGGCGACCGGGAGCTGATCGAGGACGTGGGCAAGCACAGTTCGCGGGGCGGGCAGGACGACCGGGACAACCGCATACCGGGCCCGGGCGACTCCCTGGGCGGGCCCGGCAGGCCCGTTCCCGCGGGCTCGCCCGGCACCGGGCGCAGGCGGCGCGGCCCCGGCGGGACCGTCGGCGGCTACGGTGACGAGCTCGACGACGGCTTCGGCGACGCTTTCGGTGACGGCTTCGGCGGCGACCCTTATCTCGACTCCGGCGGCTTCCCCGTCGTCCGGCCGCCCGACCTCGCGGGACCGCCGCAGACCCACCCCGAGCACCGCGAGCACGGCGCCTGGGGCGGGGCGGGCGGCTGGCCAAGGGACGGCGGGTCGCGGTACGGCACGGCGCCGTACCCGCGCGAGCTGACCTTCGACCCGGTGGAGGAGTGGGCCGAGGACTGGGCCGAGCACGACGAGGCGTCCGCCCGGCGGGCCTCGCTCGGCGGGATGATCGGGGTCGGGGCGCTCGGCACCGGGGCTGGTGCCGGTGTCCAGGGCGGGTCGCACGGCCGGCAGCCGCCGCAGGCGTCCGGGCCGCGGATGATTCCGCGGCCACGGCAGGAGTTCGTGGACGCGTTCGCCGATCCGCCGGTCGAGTCGCCCGGGGCTCCGGCGCGGGAGGCCGAGCCGGCCGAGGCCGCCGCGCCGACCGCGGTCAGCGCCGGCGGTGCAGGCGGTGCCGGCGGCAAGCCGACGGGCGCAAAGCCGGTTAGCGGCAAGGCAAGGCCGGGCAGGGGCCGCGCGATCAGCGGGGTGGCCGCCGCCGCGGTCGTCACCGTGCTCGCCGTGGTCGCCGTCGGGCAGCTGGCGGGCGGCAAGAAGCACGACGATCCCGACTCCAAGGACCCGGCCGGCCGCTCCACCGCCGACGAGTCCGGGCAGACCGCCCCCGCCCCGCCGCCGGCCGGCACCCCGGTGGTGAGCACCCCGGCGGTCACGGCCACGGCCGCGACCTACGACCAGCTGATGGACCGGCAGTATCCGCTGGGCGCCGATCTGGCGCTGTCCGGCGCCTTCCACACGGTGCCCGGCCACCAGCCCGCTCCCGGGCACGGCAAGGTGATGCGCTTCCGGGTGGACGTCGAGCAGGGACTGCCGCTGGACACCGGCCTGTTCACCGAGACCGTCTTCAAGACGCTCAACGACAGCCGCAGTTGGGGCCACGGCGGCACCATGACGTTCGAGCGGGTGTCGTCCGGCCCGGCTGACATCGTCGTCACGCTCGCCAGCCCCGGCACCACCGCGAAGTGGTGCGCCAAGTCCGGCCTCGACACGACCGTCGACAACGTCTCGTGCGACGCCGCGTCCACCCCGCGCACCATGATCAACGCCTACCGCTGGGCGCAGGGCGCGACCACGTTCGGGCCCGGGCGGATGCACGAGTACCGGCAGATGCTGATCAACCACGAGGTAGGGCACCGGCTCGGGCACAACCACGTGGGCTGCCCCAAGGCGGGCGCGCCGGCCCCGGTGATGATGCAGCAGACCAAGTTCCTGTCGCTGGACGGCGGTCCGACCTGCAAGCCGAACGCCTGGCCGTTCCCGTAGGGCCTGTCGGTCTGTCTGGCCTGGCCCCCGCCGTTTCCGGCGTCGGAGCGTGACGGTGAGCGCACCTTAGGCGACATCAACGCGCGGTCGTGGGAGAAGTTACGACCGTTCACCCCTTTTGGTGGTGCGACGGACAACCGTCCGTCGCGGCCCCGCCCTACCGGCATACCGTCGATGACGCCGGTGGACGCGACTGCGAAGCGCGTTCGCCGCCGGCCGCATCCGTAGCCGTATCCGAATTCCGGCAGAGCGAGAGGGGGCGTACAGGTGCGTATCGCATTGCTCACCGAGGGTGGTTACCCATACGCGCGGGGTGAAGGGGGCGCGTGGTGCGACCGGCTCGTGCGCGGGCTCGCCCACCACGAGTTCGACGTGTACGCGCTGAGCCGGTCGCCGCGGACCGAGGCGGGCGGCCGGGTGGACCCGCCGCCGCAGGTGCGGCGGGTACGGGCGGAGCGGCTCTGGGGGGAGCCGCCGGCCGGCTCCGCACCGGCGGCCCGGATCGGCCGGGCGGCCCGGCGGGTCCGGCGTGCGGCGTTCCGCGGGCACTTCACGGAGTTCGCGGCCGGGCTGGCCGGCGGCGCGGGACTGAGCGCCGACGACCGCGGTGACCGGTTCGCCGCCGGGCTCTACGGGCTCGCCGAGCTGGCCGCCGAGCACGGCGGGCTGCCGGAGCTGCTGCGCGGCGAGGACGCGCTGGCCGCGCTGGAGGCGGCCTGCCGGGCGCCCGGCGTGCGCCCGCTGCTCGGTGACATCGTGGTCACCGAACTGGTCGCCGCCGCCGAGCTGTTGGAACGGCAGCTGAGACCGCTGTCCATGCCGTGGTACGGGCCGGGGGAGCTGGGCGAGGCCGATCTGTGCCATGCCGTCTCCGGCGGGCCGGCCGCGCTGCCCGGTCTTCTGGCCAAACGGTTCTGCGGAACGCCGCTGATCGTCACCGAGTACACCGTCAGGGCCCGGGAGGCGCTGCTCGCGCACCGCGCGGCCGGCCTCGCCCCGGCCGTCCGGATGCTGCTCGGCGACTACCACCGGCTGCTCGCCGGGGAGAGCTACCGGGCCGCCGCGCTCGTCACGCCCGGGTCCACGCATGTGCGCCGCTGGCAGCAGCGGTGCGGGGCGTCGCGGGAGCGGATGCGGACGATCCACCCCGGGATCGACGCGGCCCGGTTCGCCCGGGCGGGCGAGGCCGCCGAGGCGGAGGCGAGCGCGCCCGCCGCGCACGCCGACCCCACGGTGGCCTGGGTCGGACGGATCGACCCCGGCAAGGACCTGATGGCGCTGCTGCACGCCTTCCACGCGATACGGCAGGAGGAGCCGCAGGCGCGGTTGCGGATCTTCCACCTGCGGGTGGTGGACGAACGGGCGGCCGGCTACCTCGGCCACTGCCGGGCGCTGGCCGCGCAACTCTTCCCCGACGAGGCGGCCGACGCGCACGCGGTGGGGGAGAGCCCGGTGACGTTCGAGGAGATCGGGTCGCCCGGGGCGCCGGAGCCGGCGGACGCTTATGCGGCGGGGGATGTGGTGCTGCTGTCGAGCAGCGCGGAAGGGTTTCCGCTGAGCCTGGTGGAGGCGATGTTCTGCGGGCGGCCGACGGTTTCCACGGATGTCGGGGCGGTGCGGGAGGTGATCGGCGGGACGGGTCTGGTCGTGCCGCCGCGCAACCCGAAGGCGCTGGCGGAGGCGGCTCTCGATCTTCTGCGCGGGCCCGAGCGGGCGGCGCGGCTGGGGGCGGCGGCCCGGGAGCGGGCGCTCGCGCTCTTCACGGTGTCCCGGTGTGTGGACGCTTTCCGGGAGAGCTACCTCGACGTGGTCGCGCACCACCCGGTCCGCCGCGAGCCCCTGTTGGACGCGGCGGGCGACCCGCGTCCCTTCACGACCCCCCCGGAGTCCCTTTCCCCCACCCGCCTGGCCCCCACCCCACCTCGTCCCCCGTGGTCCCGCACCCCCCTCCCGGCGGCCTCCCCGGCAGGAGGCCCCCGCTGATGACTTCCCGCTGGCCGCTGCCCCCCGAAGACCCCGCCCCTGCCGGCCGCCCCCTGCCGAGCCCGGACCTGCCCCCCGGCGGTCGGCTCCCCACGCCCCTGACGGGGCCCGCCGGGGCGAACCATGACCCGGACGCCGAACGCGCCCCCGCAGGGGCGCGGGGAACTGCGCGCTCAGCCGGTGACGGCGGTCAGGTCGTCAGCGACCTTCGGGGGCAGTTGCTGCCGGAGCCGGGCCCCGGGTCAGCGCCCGAAGGGGCGCGGGGAACTGCGCGCTCAGCCAGTGACGGCGGTCAGCGTGTCACCGGGCCCGGGGGGCTGGGGCTTGGGGAGGCGGGCCGCCGGGGCGCGCAGGGGGCGGGGCGGCAGGAGCGGGAGCGGAAGCGGCGGCGGGGGGCGGCGGATCCGGTGGTGGGGGTGATGCACCGGCATCAAGGGCTGATCGCCGGGGCCGTCGACGAGTGGGAGATAGCCGCCGGGCTGGAAGCCCGTGGGGTCACCGACGGAGTGGCGCACCGGCTGCGCCACCGGGACGTGTTCGGGCTCGCCGAGGAGCTGTACGCCCGGGTGCCGCGGGCCGTGCGCCGCGAGACCGGGGCGCAGGAGCCGCGCGAGCGCGGGCGGCTACCGGGCCGGACGGCCGCCCTGCACGTGCTGCCCGGAGCCCTGTGCGCCGTCGCCGCCGCGACCGCCCCCGCCGTGCTCGCCGCCTTCGTGGCCCTCGCCCTGTGGGCGGCGCTGCGCGACGGCCCGCTCCGCGTGACCCGCGCGGGAGGCGCCACCCCCTGGACGTACGGCCTGATCGGCTTCGCCCTGTTCGGCCCGCAGACCCTCACCGCCCTCGCCGGCGACGGCCGCTTCGACGCGACCGCGGCCACCGCCACCTTCACCGCGCTGCTGCTCAGCCTGGCCCCCGCGGCCTACTGCGCGCACTGGTTCGCCGTCCGCTCCCGCGCCCAGCTCGCGCCCAGCCACAGCCTGTCCGACTTCGCCGACGCCGTCCGGCCACGGCTGGCCGCCGCCCTCGCCGGCTACGTCCTGGCCCTCGTCGGCCTGCTGCGCGCCGCCACCGCGCTGGCGGGCCCGGCCCCGATCGCCGGCCCCGCGGCCCTGGGCGCGCTGCTCTTCGCCGCCCGCCTGCTGGCCGTGCACGGCCACCCCCGCCGGGCCGCGGCCGGCCTCGCCGCGGCCTGCGCTGCCGAGCTGCTGACCCTCGCCGCCGCCCCCGCGCACCTCGCCCCGCCCGGCAGCAGCACAGAAACGATCATCTGCGCGGTCGCCGCCCTGGCCCTCACCGCCCAGTCCTTCCGCACCCTCGCCCAAGCCTCCGCCCACCGGCCGGCCGGCGAGGCGCGGCACAACCGACTTCGTACCACCGAGCAGGAGAACCTCCGTTGATCACGCACCGACTTCCCCCGTCCGCCCGCCGCAGGCGTGGAGGCCACCGATGAGAGTGCTGCTGCTGGGAGCCGACGGCTTCCTTGGCCGGCATGTCGCCGAACGCCTGCTGGCCGACCCGGCCGTGCAGTTGACCGCGCTCGGCAGGAGCGACGACGCCGACGTGCGGTTCGACCTGTCCAACGGCGCCCCGGGCGTCCTGGCCCGGTTCCTGGACGCCGTGCACCCCGGCGTGGTGATCAACTGCGCCGGCGCCACCCGGGGCGGCGCCCGCGACCTGACCCGGCAGAACACCGTCGCCGTCGCCACCGTCTGCGAGGCGCTGCGCCGCAGCTCGGTCGCCGCCCGGCTGGTGCAGCTCGGCTGCGGCTCGGAGTACGGGATGTCGCCGGCCGGCTCGTCCACCGGCGAGGACGCGGTGCCGCGGCCCGGCGGCCCGTACGGCGTGAGCAAGCTCGCCGCCACCGAGCTGGTGCTCAGCTCGGGTCTGGACGCCGTGGTGCTGCGGGTGTTCAGCCCGGTCGGGCCGGGCACCCCGACCGGCTCGCCGATGGGCCGGGTCGCGGAGGCGCTGCGCCGCGCGATGCAGAACGGCGAGTCCGAGCTGCGGCTCGGCGGCCTCACCGTGCAGCGCGACTTCGTGGACGCCCGCGACGTGGCCCGTGCCGTGCACGCCGCCTCGCTGTCGGCCGCGCAGGGCGTGGTGAACATCGGCAGCGGCCGGGCGGTGCGCATGCGGGACATGGCCGGCGCCCTCGCGCACGTCGCCGGCTTCGAGGGCGTGGTCGTCGAGATGGACGAGCCGCCGGCCGGCACCGCGCCGCCGCCGTACCCGGACGGCTGCGGCCTGTGGCAGCAGGCCGACGTGCGCACCGCCCGCGACCGGCTCGGCTGGCGGCCCAGGATCGGCCTGGAGGAGTCGCTCGCCGATGTGTGGATGGAGGCGGCATGCCGCGTCTGATCCGGCACACCTCCGCGCCCGTCCGCGGCGGCCCTGCCACGTCCCGTACCAACCTCCGCGCCGGTCTCGGCTTCGGCGTCCCGCCGCTGGCGCATCCGCTGGTCGCGCCCGCCGAGTGGGCCGAACTGGCCCGCCCGGGAGCGCCGTTGCACTGGGCCGCCTTCGACGTGGCGCGCGGGCCCGGCAGCCGGGCCGACCCGCTGTACGCGGAGATCGTCGGCCGCGTCCGTGAGAACGGCGTCCCGGTCCTCGGACTGCTGGACACCGCGCACGGCGCCCGCCCGTTCGCCGAGCTGGTCTCGGACGCCTCCCGCTACCTGGACTGGTACCGGGTGGACGGCTTCTACCTGGACCGGGCCCCCACCGGCCAGGCCGAGGCCGACGAGTGCAGCCGTACAGTGCTCACCCTGCGCGCGCTGCTCGGCGGCGGCCCGGACAAAGGCCCAGGCCAGGGCCCGGACAAAGGCCCAAGCCAAGGCTCGGGCAACGGCATCCTCGTACTGAACCCCGGCGTCTACCCGCACCCCGACTACGCCGGACTCGCCGACCAGCTGGTCGCCTTCAACGGCCCCTGGAACCGTTACCGCTGGTCGGAGGCCCCGCAGTGGACGGCGGGTCATCCGCAGGACCGGTTCGTCCACCTCGTGCACGGCCTGCCCCGGGTGCACCTGGAGACCGCGCTGCGGATCGCCCGCTGGCAGGGCGCCGGCACCCTGTGGCTGACCGACCGGGACGACTCCGACCCGTGGGCCGGGCTGCCCGGCTATTGGCCCGAAGTCGTACGAAAGGTGCGAAAGCCGCCGCCGCCCAGCATGTGACCGCCTGACGTCTCGGTCCTCGGACCGGGTGTCTTGGAATGAAGACCGCCGTGGCATCGTTGCAGGGAAAGCGTGTACGACCACGCACTTCTCTGATGACCCGACCAACCGTATTGCTGAGGTCTCTGTGTCGCTGCCACCCCTGGTCGAGCCGGCCGCCGAGCTCACCGTTGACGAGGTCCGCAGGTATTCGCGTCACCTGATCATCCCCGATGTGGGCATGGACGGGCAGAAGCGGCTGAAGAACGCCAAGGTGCTGTGTGTCGGCGCCGGCGGCCTCGGCTCGCCGGCCCTGATGTACCTGGCCGCCGCCGGTGTCGGCACGCTCGGCATCGTGGAGTTCGACGAGGTCGACGAGTCGAACCTGCAGCGTCAGATCATCCACAGCCAGGCCGACATCGGCCGCTCCAAGGCGCAGTCCGCCCGCGACTCCGTACTGGGCATCAACCCGTACGTGAACGTGGTGCTGCACGAGGAGCGGCTCGAGGCCGAGAACGTGATGGAGATCTTCGCGCAGTACGACCTCATCGTCGACGGCACGGACAACTTCGCCACCCGCTACCTGGTCAACGACGCCTGCGTGCTGCTGGACAAGCCGTACGTGTGGGGCTCGATCTACCGCTTCGACGGCCAGGCCTCGGTGTTCTGGTCCGAGCACGGACCGTGCTACCGCTGCCTCTACCCGGAGCCGCCGCCCCCCGGCATGGTCCCGTCCTGCGCCGAGGGCGGCGTCCTCGGCGTGCTGTGCGCCTCGATCGGCGCGATCCAGGTCACCGAGGCGATCAAGCTGCTGGCCGGCATCGGCGACCCGCTGGTCGGCCGGCTGATGATCTACGACGCCCTGGAGATGCAGTACCGCCAGGTCAAGGTCCGCAAGGACCCCGACTGCGCGGTCTGCGGCGAGCACCCGACGGTCACCGAGCTGATCGACTACGAGGCGTTCTGCGGTGTGGTCTCCGAGGAGGCACAGGAGGCCGCGGCCGGCTCCACGATCACTCCCAAGCAGCTCAAGGAGTGGATCGACGACGGCGAGAACATCGAGATCATCGATGTCCGGGAGCCGAACGAGTACGAGATCGTCTCGATCCCGGGCGCCAAGCTGATCCCGAAGAACGAGTTCATCATGGGCTCGGCGCTGGCCTCGCTGCCGCAGGACAAGCGGATCGTCCTGCACTGCAAGACGGGTGTCCGCAGTGCGGAAGTGCTCGCCGTGCTGAAGTCCGCAGGCTTCTCGGACGCGGTGCACGTGGGCGGCGGCGTGATCGGCTGGGTCAACACGATCGAGCCGGACAAGCCGATCTACTAGCCGCGGATGTGGACGCAGGCGCAGATCCAGGCGCGCGCGTTCGCCCGTTCAGGGTTTCAGGAGGGGCCGGCACCGACGGGTGCCGGCCCCTCCTGCCGTGTCTCCACCCTTTTCCACCCGCATGCCGTACAACCTCCGCCCCGTCATTGCTGTCTTAACGGTCAGTCAGCGATCAAATAGAGCAAACGACTTGAAACGGGTCGTTCAGCCGTGATCCCTACCGAAAGGCCAGCACCTCATGCAGTTCAACGGGGTTCGCACCACCACCCGCCGTGCCGCGCTCGCCGCCTCGGCCCTGGCGCTCGCGCTCGCCGCCTCGGCCCTGGCGCTCGCGCTCGCCGCGCCCGCCGTGGCGACGGCCGCTCCGGCGCACACCAACATCCGCACCCACACCACCGCGCCGAGCGACCAGGTGGTCCGCTCCGGCTCGCCGGAATCCGCCGTCGACCGGGTCGCCGACTTCTACGGCGCCTACATCGACGCGGTGTGGGACACCGACTCCGGCCACCTCGCCGACGACCTGCGCGGCCACTACCTGACCCCGGCGCTCCAGCAGCGGATCGCCGACTGGGAGGCCGCCAACCACGCCGACGGCGTGCTCTTCGCGCAGGACGTGCCCACCGCCTGGCAGGTCACCTACGCGGGCAGCGGGGCCGGCCACACCTTCACCACCGTCCGGCTGACGTTCGGCGAGCCGGGCCACGCCACGTACCAGACCATCGACGTCCAGTCGGACCTGGCGACCAAGAAGATCTCCGACCTCAAGCTGGGCTGACCGCCCGGCAGCGCACGGCGGCGCCACGCGGCTCGCGCCGCTACAGCGCGCCCTTCCGGGTCAGGTGGGAGAACGACAGCCAGCCCGGCAGCACCGGCAGCCAGAACGTCAGCAGCCGGAAGAACAGCACCGCCGGAGTGGCCACCTCCTTCGGCAGGCCCGCGGCGATCAGACCGCCGGTGAGGGCCAGTTCGACCGCGCCGACACCACCAGGGGTCGGCGCGGCCGAACCCAGCGCGTTGCCGGCCAGGAAGACCACCGCGACCGTCGGATAGCTCAGGTGCCCGCCGAAGGCCCGGATGCAGCCGTCCAGGCAGATCACGAAGGTGACCGTCACCATCAGGGTGCCGCCGATGCCGGTCAGCAGCTTCGCCGGCCGCTGGAGCACGTCGAGCATGCGCGGCACCACACCGGCGAACAGCGCGCGCACCCGGGTCGAGACGAACTTCCGCAGCGCCGGCACCGCGGTGACCACGAGCACCAGCACACCGGCGGTGAGCAGCCCGGCCATCACCGTCCGGGACGGCGACAGCGACGGGGTCTTCTCGGTCCCGGTGATGAAGCCGAAGACCATCAGCAGCACCACATGCGAGCCGAGCCCGACCAGTTGGGACGCCCCGACGCTCGCCACGGCCAAGCCGGGGCGCACCCCGGCCTTCTGCAGGTAGCGGGTGTTCAGCGCGACCCCGCCGACCGCCGCCGGGGCCACCAGCTTCACGAACGAGCCGGCCACCTGCGCCGTCACCGTCCGCATCAGCGACAGCCGCTCCGGCACGAAACCGGCCAGCGAGCAGGCCGCGGCCACGTAACTCGCCGCGGAGCCGAGCACCGCGACCAGCGCCCACTTCCAGTCGGCGTTGGCCACCGCGTGCCCGATCGGCACCGAGCTGAGCTGGGACAGCAGGAAGTACGCGGCGAAGGCGGCGGCCACCACGGTCACCAGCGTGCGCAGCTTGATGCGTTCGAGGCGGACCGGCTCGACCGGGGCCTGCGGGCGAATCAGCAGCACCTGCTGCCGGATCCGGGACAGCAGGTCCTCCTCGCGGGCCTCGTCGAGGGCGACCTCTATGGCCCGCTTCTCCGCCTTGCGCTCGGCCTTCGAGACCGGCTTGGCCTTGCCGTCGGCTCCCGCCGCCGCTCCCGTCCCGTCCGCCGGGTCGCCGAGCGCGGTGGACCCGGTGGCGACCGTCGCGCCCGTCCTGGCCTCGGCCGCCGCGACCGCGACCTTGTCCGCGTCCCGGTGCACTTCGCGCAGATCCCGGGCCCGCTTGTGCTCGCGGGCCTCCTTCTCCGCGGCCGACGCCGCCAGCACCGCGTCCCGCTCGCGCTGCGCGCGCTCCCGGGCGAGCTGCTTGAGCTGGCCGCGGGTGGCCCGGCTCAGCGCGATCGGCTGGAGCAGCGGCAGCGAGCCGGCGATCGCGTCGGGGCCGAGCACGGCGACGCCCGAGGCCACCGCCCGCTCCGGGCCGACCCGCAGCGCCAAGGTCGTCAGCAGCTGCGCCACGTCCATCCGCAGCACGATGTCGCCGGTGGCGATCTCGCCGCCGCGCAGGTCGGTGAGGAACACCCGGCCCGAGTCGTCGACCAGCAGCGATTCGCCGACCAGGCGGCGGTGCGCGATCCGCCGCGACTGGAGCGCGCGGACCTGCGTCCATGCCTCGCGCAGCAGCGTGTCGGTGATCTCGTCGTCGGTCAGCGCGTCGAGCCGCCGGCCGCCGATGTGCTCGTAGACCAGCATCACCGCGTCCGGGCCGAGCTCGGAGGTGGCGATCAGCTTCGGGGCGTTGGCGCCGGCCGCGATGGCCGCGTAGGCGAGCAGCGCCTCCTGCTCCAGCGCCTGGCGCAGCGACAGCAGGCTGCGCCGCTGGGTGATGCCGCCGATCAGCGAGAGCCGCCGGTAGGCGCGGTAGAAGAAGCCGTGCGCCTGCTGCTCGCGGTCCACCACGGTGACATCGAGCGGCGGACCGTCCTCCAGGGTGACCAGATAGCCGCGGCCCCGGTCGAAATCGGCGCTCTCCGGCCCGTCCGGCTCCACCCGGCGCGCGGTGAGCGGCGCGAAGCCGACCCGGCGCAGTCCGGCCAGCAGCTGCCGGCCGGTGGGGCGGACGTTGGGCGAGCCGACCGCGTAGACCGTGCCGTAGGCGACCGTCCAGCCGATCAGTACGGTCACCGCGATCGAGAACGGCGTGGTGTAGCCGCCGACCAGCACGGCGAAGGCGTCGAGCAGCAGCACGAACCACAGCGCCACCCGCCAGCGCGGGCGGCGGGCCATGCCGACGGCCGTGACGTACGCGATGACCGGCGCCAGGTAGCCGTGGACGGGGTCGGTCATGCCGGTGCCGGAGGGCGCGTTGTGGCTCAGCGCCTCGCGGATGGAGTGCGGGGCGGAGTTGGTCACCCACAGGTCGGTGGCGAGCGCCGTGCCGTGCGCGAGCACGGCGGCCAGCACGCCGTCGGCGATCCGCAGGCCGTCCCGCTTCACCAGCCGCTCGACGGCGAAGGCGACCGGCACGATCAGCACGGCGATGCTCGCGGTCAGCCCGGCGAACGAGGCGAGCGCGTCGGGCGCGTGGTCGGCGCCCTTGGTGATGTCGGTCTCAAGGCCACTGGTGGTCGCGTGCGCGAAGCCCGCGATGGCGAGGACGACGGCGATCCCGAGCAGCCCGAGCACGAACCGCATCAGGTCGGCGGGCCGGTGCACGCGCGCGGCGAGCAGCGGCTCGTCGACGGCGACGGCCCCGGGATTCTGCGCGGGGCCGGCGGCGGGGGAGCCGGGGCCGGCCGGGGACCCGGGGGCGGCTCCGGGCGCGTTGGTGCCGCCGGGCTGCTCGTCGGGGCCGGGTGTGGAGCCGTCCTGGCGGGAGGCCGATGACGTGGGCCCCGGGGTCACCTCAGGTTCTGGCATCGGATCGTCCTGCCGGGAGCCGGGCGAGTCCTGGGTGCCGGGGCGGTCGGACGGGTCGCGTGGGGCGGCCGGGTGGTCGGACGCGGGCAGGTCTGGGCCGGCCCGGTCGGCCGATCCGGCCTCGTCCGCGCCCCGGCTCTCGCCCGCCGTCTCTTCTTGATCTCGTATCACCAGTCACCGTCCGGATGATGGTGACATGAGCGGTCGCCGGTTGGGACCTCAACCCCCCGTTGTCGGTGGCCTGGGGCAGGATTGGCCGAATGAGCGAGGAGTACGGCGACGGCGACCCCGGTGCGCCCGGTGACTACGCGGAACGGGTGCTCGACACCGTCGACCTGATCCCGGCCGGCCGGGTGATGACCTACGGCGACGTCGCGGAGTGGTTGCAGGAGGGCGGACCCCGGCAGGTCGGCCGGGTGCTCGCGCTGTACGGCAGCAGTGTGCCGTGGTGGCGGGTGGTGCGCGCCGACGGCGTGCTGCTGCCGGGCCACGAGCTGCGCGCCCTCGACCAGTACCGGGCCGAGGGCACCCCGCTGCGGCTGGCCGGGCCGGCGGCCGAGGGGCACGTACCGCGCCTCGACATGCGCCGGGCGCGCTGGGACGGCCGCGATCCCGCGCGGGGCGCGGCGGGCGCGGGCGCCGGAGCGGAGGGCGGTGACGGCGACGGCTGACGCCGGGGAGTTCATGACATCCAGCTTCCGCCATCGGAGCCGCCGCCCGGCCGACGTCCGTCCGTACGGAGTACGGATACGGCGCGCCGCCCGGCCGTCGTGTCGCTGTCCGTAACCGGATGACCGGTTCCCGCACCCCGGCGTACGCCCCTGCGCGGCGGCCCGCCGCCGTCCGCCCGCGGCCCGTTCAGAACCGCCCGCGGGTCGTCCGGAACCGGCTGCGGTCCGCGCGCCCCGCGGCGTAGCGTCGGTGGCTTCCGGCCGGCGGCAGTCCGCTGCCGTGCGACGTCCGCCCCACCGCTCACCCTGACCACCACAGAACCGGCGAACCACGTGATCCCCTCTTCCTCCACCTCCACCGGCACCGGTGCGGCGCCCGTTCCGCACCAGCGCGACACCCCGGGAGCCGTCGGCTACCGGCTGGTGCGCACGCCGCCGGCGGCCGTGGTGCCTCCTGTGCTGGACGCGGCACAGCGCGCGGTGGTTGAGCACGGCGAGGGGCCGCTGCTGGTGCTGGCCGGGCCCGGCACCGGCAAGACGACGACGCTGGTCGAGGCGGTGACGGCCAGGATGCGGGCCGGCACCGCGCCGGGGCGGATCCTCGTCCTCACCTTCAGCCGGAAGGCGGCGGTGGAGCTGCGTGACCGGATGGCGGCGCGGGTCGGCTACGGGGCTGGCGACAGGCCCGGGCCTGGGCAGCGGGCGGCCGACGGGCCTGCCCGCGCCACCGGGCAGGAGTCGCAGCCGGGGCATGGGCCGGCCACGGGTATGCCGCGGCCGGGGCACGAGCCGGGCGCCGGCGTGCCCGAGCCGGGGCGCGGGTTCGGCGTCGGGGTCCCCGAGCCGGGGCGCGGGCTCGGCGTCGGGGTGCCCGAGGCGAGCACCTTCCACTCGTTCTGCTACGCCCTGATCCGCGCCCACCAGCCCTCCGAACTGTTCGCCGACCCGGTCCGGCTGATGTCGGGACCCGAGCAGGACCTGATGGTCCGCGAGCTGCTCGCCGGGCAGCGCGCGCTGGAACGGGACGGCCGCGGCAGGGTGCGCTGGCCCGACGACCTGCGGGCCGCGCTCACCACCCGCGGGTTCGCCGACGAGGTGCGCGCGGTGCTCGCCCGCAGCCGGGAGCTGGGCATAGCGCCGGACGCGCTCGACGCCTTCGCCCGCCAGAACGGCCGCCGCGACTGGGAGGCGGCGGCGGCCTTCCTGGACGAGTATCTGGAGGTCGCCGACCTGCGCGGGGTGCTCGACTACACCGAGCTGGTGCACCGCGCGGTGCGGCTGGCGCACCGGCCGGAGGTCTACGCGGAGCTGGCCGGGCGCTACGACGCGGTGTTCGTGGACGAGTACCAGGACACCGACCCGGCGCAGGTGCGGCTGCTGGAGGCGCTGGCCGGGCAGGGCCGCACGCTGGTCGCCTTCGGCGACCCCGACCAGTCGATCTACGCGTTCCGCGGCTCGGACGTCAACGGCATCCTCGACTTCCCCGCGCGCTTCCCGCGCCGCGACGGCGAGCCGGCCGGCGTCCGGGTGCTGACCACCACCCGCCGGTCCGGCGCGGGCCTGCTCGCCGCCACCCGCCGGCTGGCCGACCGGATGCCGCTGCCCCGGCTGCCGGCCCGCGAGGCCCGCGCCCACCGCGCGCTGACCCCGTCCCGCAAGGGCGGCTCCGCGGCGGTCCGGATGTATCCCACGCCCGGGGCCGAGCTGGAGTCCATCGCCGACACCCTGCGCCGCGCGCACCTGGAGGACCACGTCCCCTGGCACGACATGGCCGTCCTGACCCGCGCGTCGGCGGCCATCCCGCCGCTGCGCCGCGCCCTCACCTCGGCGGGCGTCCCGGTGGACACCGCCCCCGACACCACCCCGCTGCACGCGGACCCGGCGGTGGCGCCCCTGCTGCTGGCCCTGCGCCTGGCGGCGACCCCGCTCCCCGCCGCACGACCGGCAGGCCCGGCGGAGGATCCCCCCGGGACCCCTCCCGATCCGGCGGGGGCGGGGGATGCCGAGGGCGGCCGGCAGCCCGCCGACGGCGAGGACCCGCCGGCGGAGGAGCCCCCCGGCCCTCCCCTGGACCCGGCGGCGCCGGGAGATGCCGACGGCGGCGACGGCACGCACCCCGGCAGCAACGACGGCGGCCACTCCGGCAGCGGCGAGGACCCCCCGGCGGCCTCCGCCCCGTTCGCCCTCTCCGTCGAAGACGCCCTCACCCTGCTCGTCTCGCCGCTCGGCGGGATGGACTCCGCCGACCTGCGGCGGCTGGGGCGTGCGCTGCGGGAGGAGGAGCGGGGCGCCGGGGTGGCGGTGCCGCGGGGATCTGACGAGCTGATCGCCGAGGCGGTCGGGGAGCCCGCGCGGCTGGTCGCGCACGACAAGACGTACGCCAGGGGGGCGCTGCGGGTCGGGCTGCTGCTGAAGCAGGCGCGGGAGACCCTCGCGCGCGGCGGCACCGCCGAGGACGCCCTGTGGGGCCTGTGGGAGGGCACCCCGTGGCCGGCCCGGCTGGAGCGGGCCGCGCTGCGCGGCGGCGCGGCCGGCCGCAACGCCGACCGCGACCTCGACGCGGTCTGCGCGCTGTTCGAGACCGCCGCCCGCAGCGAGGAGCGCACCGGCGGCCTCGGCGCGCTCAACCTGATCGAGGAGCTGTCCGGGTTCGACATCGTCGCCGACACCCTCGGCGGCCGTACCGTACGGCCCGACGCCGTACGCCTGATGACCGCGCACCGCTCCAAGGGCCTGGAGTGGCCGCTGGTGGTGGTGGCCGGCGTCCAGGAGGGCGTCTGGCCCGATCTGCGCCGCCGCGGCTCGCTGCTCGAAGCCGACCGGATCGGCCGCGACGGCCTCGCCCCGCCGCTCGGCCAGGGCGCCCTGCTCGCCGAGGAGCGGCGGCTGTTCTACGTGGCCGCCACCCGCGCCCGCGAGCGGCTGCTCGTCACCGCGGTCAAGTCCGCGGCGGAGGACGGCGACCAGCCGTCCCGCTTCCTCACCGAACTCGGCGTCACCCCGCAGGACGTCGTCCACCGCCCGCGCCGGCCGCTCGCCGTCGCCGCGCTGGTGGCCGAACTGCGGGCCACCACCGTCGATCCCGCCGCCTCGCCCGCGCTCCGCGAGGCCGCCGCGCGGCGGCTCGCCACCATGGCCGCGCTCACCGACGACGGCCACCCGCTGATCCCGGCCGCGCACCCCGACCGCTGGTGGGGCCTGTACGAGCCGACCCGGTCCGCCGTGCCGCTGCGCGACCGCGACCAGCCCGTCGTACTGTCGGGCAGCGCGCTGGACCAGTTGGCCAACACCTGCGCGCTCCAGTGGTTCCTGGGCCGCGAGGTCAAGGCGGAGCCGCCGTCCACCGCCGCGCAGGGCTTCGGCAACGTCGTGCACGTCCTGGCCGACGAGGTCGCCTCCGGGCGCGCGCCCGCCGACCTCGACGTGCTGATGACCCGGCTCGACTCCGTCTGGGACTCCCTCGCCTTCGACGCGCCCTGGAAGTCCCGGCAGGAGAAGGAGAACGCCCGCGCCGCGCTGGAGCGCTTCCTGCGCTGGCACGTGATGGAACGCGGCCGGAAGCCGATCGCGACGGAGCACGCGTTCGACGTCACCCTGGAGGCGGGCGACGCCCGGGTGCGGATCAGGGGCAGCATGGACCGGGTCGAGACCGACGCCGAAGGCCAGGCGTACGTGGTCGACTTCAAGACCGGCCGCGCCAAGCCGACCGCCGCGGAGGTCGAACGGCACCCGCAACTGGCCGTCTACCAGCTGGCCGTCCGGGAGGGCGCCGTCGATCCGCTGTTCGGCGGCGAGCGGCCCGCGGCCGGCGGCGCCGAACTCGTCCAGCTGCGGCTGGGCGCGGCCCGGCGGGACGGCGGCGACGAGATGCCCGCGGTGCAGCGGCAGGAACCGCTGGCGGGGGAGTGGGCGCAGGATTTGCTGGCCGAGGCGGCAGGCCGGGTGCTCGACGAGCGCTTCACCCCGTCCACCGGCCAGCACTGCGCGCATTGCGCGTTCCGCGCCGCCTGCGCGGCCCGGCCGGAGGGCCGGCAGATCGTCGAGTGACCGGCCGGCCCCGATCCCGTTCGCGTACAACCATATGGACGGCGTACGAGTCATACGCGCGCACGGGGTCGGTTCCAGAGGGGGGATGGCCATGTCGGCCAGGGGAATGTCGAGGCGGATGTCCAGGGGCAGATGCGTGGCGGTGGCGCTCACGGCCGTCCTGGCGGGTGGGGCGCTCAGCGGCTGCGGCGGGGACGGGGACGACGGGGCCTCCGCGCCGATCGCCCAGGCGCTCGCCACGACGACGACATCCGCGCCGTCCGCGCAGGCGACGCCGGCCGAGGTGCCGTTCTCCGGGCAGACCAGCGCGGAGATCGTCCAGAGCGCGACCGACGTCATGGGCACGCTCCACACGCTGACCGTGGACGTCACGGGCGAGCAGGACGGCGAACCGATCCGGTTGCGGATGGGCATGACCTCGGCCGGCGCCTGCGCCGGCCATTTCCTGGTGGGCGGCGGGAACATCGAGATCATCAGCACGCACAAGACCGCCTACCTCAAGGGTGACAGGGCCGGGTGGATCGCGCTGGTGGGCGGCTCGGACGGGGCGGCCGTCGCCACCGCAGCCAAGGGCAAGTGGCTGAAGACCCAGACCAGTTCCCGGTCCGAGTTCGCGGGTTTCTGCGACCTTGGCGACTACGTCACGAGCATCGCGTCGCCCGAAGAGGCGGGCGAGATGTCCACCGGCGGCCCCGTCACCGTCGCGGGCCAGGAGACGGTGCTGCTCAGCGGTCCCGCGGACGACGAGGGCAAGGTGGCGGTCTACGTCGCCACCCGGGGCCGGCCATACATCCTCAAGGCCGTGCGCACCGGCCCCGACGGGGACACCGAACTGCTCAGCGGCTTCAACAAGCCGCTCACCGTCAACCCTCCGCCGCCGTCCCAGACCGTGGACATCAGCGGCCTGCACAAACCGAACGGTGACGGGTTCTCGATCTGAGCCGCCGGCACCACCCGCACGCACCGGCACCACCCGCGCTCACCCACACTTCCCTGCGCGTGACGACAACCCCACGAACCCGAGGACTCCCGTTGACGACCAAGCGCCTCACGCTGCCCGCTGCCCTGATCTGCCTGACCGCGCTCGGCACGCTGACCGGCTGCGGTGACGGCAGCGACACGGCGCACGCAAAGGCCGGCGCGCGGCCGGCCGTCCGCGCCTCCGCCTCCGCCTCGGCCGTGTCGACGACGAAAGCGCCGGCCGCCGCCACCCCGGAGCCGTTCGCCGGACAGACCGGCGTGCAGATCTTTCTGGTCGCCGTGGACACCATGAAGAAGCTCCAGTCGGTGACGGTCGACCGGACCAGCACCAAGGGCGGCAAGACGATCCGGCTGAACTCCGCCATGGACGACCAGGGCCACTGCGTCGCCCATGTCGTCATCAACGGCACGGACATGCGGCTCATCAAGATCGGCAGCACCGGATACGTCCAGGGCAACAAGGCGTTCTGGCAGTCCCAGCCGGTGCCCGGCAGCGACGTCGGTGGGCTGTCCGACGGCCGTTGGGTGAAGATGCCGGCGGCGTTCACGACCGACCACGCCATCATGACGTACTGCGACCTCGACACCTGGGTTCAGGCCAGCCTCTCGGGCAGTGGCGACGGCATGACCAGAGGCCGGCAGACCACCGTCGACGGCCATCCCGTCGTGTCCATCGGCGGTCCCGAAGCCGATGGCGCCACGGTGACGCTGTACGTCGCCGCCGACGGAATCCCGTACATCCGCAAGACCGTGGAGCTCGACGGCAAGGACCGCCAGACCTTCACGGACTTCGACAAGCCGGTGCACGCGGTCGCCCCGCACGGCGCCACAAGTCTCGACCTGCACTAGGCCGCGCGTCGGGCGTCCTGCCGGGCTGTCCGCCGCCCGCGCCCGGCAGGGCGCAAGGTGGCCCCGGCGCCCGGTGTCGGCAGCTCCGGATAGCCTCCATGGGGTGGCAACCCGCATCAATTCGCCCGAGCAGCTGAAGGAGCTGCTGGGCATCCCGTTCACCCCGGAGCAGACGGCGTGCATCACCGCGCCGCTGGCGCCGGGCGTGATCGTGGCCGGTGCGGGCTCCGGCAAGACGACGGTGATGGCCGCGCGGGTGGTGTGGCTGGTCGGCACCGGGCAGGTGGCGCCCGAGCAGGTGCTCGGGCTGACGTTCACCAACAAGGCGGCCGGCGAGCTGTCGGAACGGGTCAGGCGGGCACTGGCCCAGGCCGGGATCGGCCCGGCGGACGGCGAGGCACGGGACGAACCCCGGGACCGTCCGGACGACTTCAGGGACCGGCCCGACACGTTCAGGGACCGGCCCGGCGCCGTCGACAGGGACCGGCCGGAACCGGGCGCCGCCGACGACCCCGAGCAGCCGCCCGGCGACCCGCAGATCTCCACGTACCACGCCTTCGCCGGGCAGCTGCTCAAGGACCACGGCATGCGGATCGGCCTGGAACCCACCGCCCGGCTGCTCGCCGACGCCACCCGCTACCAGCTCGCCGCGAAGGTGCTGCGCGCCGCGCCGGGCCCGTATCCCGCGCTCACCAAGGGCCTGCCGACCCTCGTCGGCGACCTGCTCGCGCTCTCCGGCGAGCTGGCCGAGCACCTGGTGCCGCCCGAGCGGCTGGCCGCGTACGACACCGGTCTCAGCGAGCGGCTGGCCGGCCTCGATCCGGCCAAGCGCGGCAACGCCTGGGTGAGGGACGTCAGGCACACGCTCGCCGCCCGGCAGGACCTGGCCGGTCTCGCGGCGGCCTACCAGGCCGACAAGCGGGGCCGCGACCTGCTGGACTTCGGTGACCAGATCGCGCTGTCGGCGCGGCTCGCGCAGAGCAGGCCGGAGGTCGGCGCGATCCTGCGCGACCAGTACCGGGTGGTGCTGCTCGACGAGTACCAGGACACCTCCGTGGCCCAGCGGCTGCTGCTGGCCGGGCTGTTCGGCGGCGGCACCGGCCACCCGGTGACGGCGGTCGGCGACCCGTGCCAGGCGATCTACGGCTGGCGCGGCGCCTCGGTGGCCAACCTGGACGACTTCCCCCGGCACTTCGGCCACCCCGGCGGCCGGCCCGCCGCCCGCTTCTCGCTGAGCGAGAACCGCCGCTCCGGCGGCCGGCTGCTCGACCTCGCCAACACCCTGGCCACCGAGCTGCGCGCACGGCACGAGGGCGTCGAGGCGCTGCGCCCGGCACCCGGCGCCGAGCGGGACGGGCTGGTGCGCTGCGCCCTGCTGCCCTCGCAGGGCGAGGAGACGCGGTGGCTGGCCGACTCGATCGCGCACCTGGTGCGGACCGGCACCGCGCCCGGCGAGATCGCCGTCCTGTGCCGTACCGCCACGCACTTCCCCGAGATCCACGCGGCGCTGGTCGCCCGGGACATCCCGGTGGAGGTCGTCGGCCTGTCCGGGCTGCTGCACCTGCCGGAGGTCGCCGACCTCGTCGCCACCTGCGAGGTGCTGCACGACCCGACCGCCAACGCCGCCCTGGCCCGGCTGCTGACGGGGCCGCGCTGGCGGATCGGCCCGCGCGACCTGGCGCTGCTCGGCCGGCGGGCGCGGCAGCTGGTGCGGTACGGGTTCGCGCCGGCCGGCCAGGACCCGCTGGCGGCGGCCGTCGAGGGCATCGACCCGGCCGAGGTGATCTCGCTGGCCGACGCGCTGGAGACGTTCCTTGACGCTCCGGTGGCCACCGGCGAGGAGGGCGAGGGAGAGCTGCCGTTCTCGGCCGAGGCGCGGGTCAGGTTCGCCCGGCTGGCGGCCGAGATAAGGGAGCTGCGGCGCGCGCTCGCCGACCCGCTGATGGACGTGCTGCACCGGGTGCTGACCGTCACCGGCCTTGAGGTGGAGCTGTCCGCGTCCCCGCACGCGCTGGCCGCCCGCCGCCGCGAGACGCTGCACTCGTTCCTGGACGTCGCCGCCGGCTTCGCCGCGCTGGACGGCGAGGCCACGCTGCTGGCCTTCCTCGGCTTCCTGCACACGGCCGCGCAGTACGAGAAGGGGCTCGACAGCTCGCTGCCGGGCGGCGAGAACACCGTCAAGGTGCTCACCGCGCACAAGTCCAAGGGCCTGGAGTGGGACGTCGTCTTCGTGCCCGGCCTGGTCAGCAAGGGCTTCCCGAGCGAGCGCGGCCGGGAGCTGTGGCCGGTCAACGCGAAGGTGCTGCCGCACGGCCTGCGCGGCGACGCGGCCACCCTGCCCGACGTGGCCGAGTGGAACCGGGCCGGACTCGAAGGCTTCCGGGACGCGATGCGCGAGCACCAGCGGGTGGAGGAGCTGCGGCTCGGCTATGTCACCTTCACCCGGCCGCGGTCGCTGCTCGTCGGCTCCGGGCACTGGTGGGGGCCGACGCAGAAGGCGCCGTTCGGGCCGTCCGCCTTCCTGGACGCGATCCGCGAGCACTGCGAGGCCGGATACGGCGAGATCGAGCACTGGGCGGACCCGCCGGAGGAGGGCGCGGAGAACCCGGCGCTGGCGGAGACCGCGGAAACTCCGTGGCCGCTGCCGCTCGATCCGCCGGCGCTGGCGCGGCGGCGGCATGCGGCGCGGACGGTGCTCGATCGGATGGACGCGCCGCCTGGTGGGGAGGGCGAGGACGGTGACGGGGCCGGTGACGTGGCCGGGCTCGCGCCTGAGGAGGCGCGGCTGGTCGCCTCCTGGGACCGGGACCTGGACGCGCTCGCCGACGAGCTGCGGCGGGCGCGGGCGACCGTACGGGACGTGCCGCTGCCGTACACCCTCACCGCCACGCAGCTGATGCGGCTGGCCGCCGACCCGGACGGCCTCGCCAAGGACCTGGCGCGCCCGCTGCCCCGGCCGCCCGCGCCCGCCGCTCGCCGGGGCACCCGGTTCCACGCCTGGATCGAGTCGCGGTTCGACGCGCGCCCGCTCTTCGGGCCCGAGGAACTGCCCGGCATAGAGGGCGAGGAGGACATCGCCGACGAGCGGGACCTGGAGGCGCTCAAGGAGGCGTTCCTGCGTACGCCGTACGCGGACCGGACCCCGTACCGGGTGGAGACCCCGTTCCAGCTCACGCTGGGCGGGCGGGTGATCCGGGGCCGGATCGACGCGGTGTACCGGGCGGACGCGGGGCGCGGGGATGCCGACGGGGGCGTCGAGTACGAGATCGTGGACTGGAAGACCGGCCGCTCGCAGCGGGCCGACCCGATCCAGCTCGCCGTCTACCGGCTGGCCTGGTCGGAGCAAGAAGGCGTGCCGCTGGACCGGGTCGGCGCCGCGTTCGTGCACGTACGCAGCGGCACGGTGGTGCGGCCGGCCGGGCTGCCGGGCCGGGCGGCGCTGGAACGGCTGCTGGCGGGTGAACAGGCGGTGGACGAGGGCGAACCGGTGGCGGAACCCGGCGGTCCCGCCGAGCCCGCGGAACCTGCCCGAGGCGGAGGCCCAGGTTCGGCGAGTTAGGCTGCAATCGCCCCACCTGAATGGACCACGGGAGTTGGAAGCAGCCTTGACCGGACTCGACGCCACGTCGCAACCGATCGCCCTGACGCACGAGGGCGTGGACCGCGCCGCCCACCACCGGCTGGACGAAGCGTGGCTCGCCGCGGCCTGGAGCAACCCGTCCACCAGGGTCTTCGTGGTCTCCGGCGGCCAGGTGCTGGTCGAGGACACCCCGGAGGGCCGTACCGAACTCGTCATGACCCCGGCCTTCGACGCCCCCGAGACCGAGACGCACCGCTACTTCCTGGGCATCGACCCGGACGGCGTGCGCTACTTCGCGCTCCAGAAGGACTCGCTGCCGGGCCGGATGGACGACGAGGCCAGGCCGGCCGGGCTGCGCGAGGTCGGCGGGCTGCTGTCGCCGCTCGAAGCGGGCCTGATGGTGCACGCGGTGGCGCTGGAGAACTGGCAGCGCATGCACCGGTTCTGCTCGCGCTGCGGCGAGCGCACGGTGATCGCCGCCGCCGGCCACATCAGGCGCTGCCCGGCCTGCGGCGCCGAGCACTACCCGCGTACCGACCCGGCGGTGATCATGCTGGTCACCGATGACGAGGACCGGGCGCTGCTCGGCCGCCAGGTGCACTGGCCGGAGGGCCGGTTCTCCACGCTCGCGGGCTTCGTCGAGCCGGGCGAGTCCATCGAGCAGGCGGTACGGCGCGAGGTGGCGGAGGAGGCGGGCGTCACGATCGGCGAGGTCGCGTACGTGGGCAGCCAGCCGTGGCCGTTCCCGTCCAGCCTGATGCTGGGCTTCAACGCCCGGGCCACGACATCGGCCATCACGGTGGACGGCGAGGAGATCTCCGAGGCGCGCTGGTTCTCCCGGGACGACCTGCGGGCGGCCTTCGAGTCCGGCGAGGTGCTGCCGCCGTTCGGCATCTCGATCGCGGCCCGGCTGATCGAACTCTGGTACGGCGAGCCGCTGCCCCGGCAGGGGCGGTAGCGGAGCCGGTCCCCGGGCGGATCCCGCCCGGGGCGGGCGTGTCGGCGTACGCCGGGCCGGGTGCCGCCTTGTCGTGCACACTGATCCTGTGGCAGAGGACATGACCGGCGGCGCGAAGCCCGAGGCGGCGCCCCCCGAGGAGTCGTACTTCACCGTGGAGACGTGCAGCCGCTGCGGGGCGGAGGTGCACGGCCTGCACGGCCGGTGGACCTGCTCGTCCTGCGGCGAGTGCTCGCCGTACTCGCCGCCGCCCGAGGGCTGGCAGGCCGACCCCGGCTACCGGCTGCCGCCCTCTCCGCCGCCGCCGTTCAGCGGCCGCTCGAAGGGGTAGCTCCGCCGGTGCCGGGGCGCGCCGTCCTGCCTGGTGCCGGGCCCGCTTGCTGCGGGGGGCCGCCTGGTGTCGGGCCAGCCTGGTGTCGGGCCCGCCTGGTGTCGGGCCCGCCTGGGTCAGACGCCGATCTTCTGCTTGACCTGGGCCAGCGAGGGGTTCGTGAGGGTGGAGCCGTCGGCGAAGAGCACGGTCGGCACGGTCTGGTTGCCGCCGTTGGCCTTCTCCACGAACGCGGCCGACGCCGGGTCCTCCTCGATGTTGACCTCGGTGTACGTGATGCCCTCACGGTCCATCTGGGTCTTGAGCCGGCGGCAGTAGCCGCACCAGGTGGTGCTGTACATGGTCACGGTGCCCGACATCGCTTTTCGCTCCTCATCGCAGTGCGCCCGCTGTGCGCCGGCCCGGCAGGTCTGCCGGCCTGCTGGGGGAACGCGCCGCGGGCGCGCCGAATTCCTCCCGTGGGAGGGACGTATTCCCGTGGCTGTGGATAACTTTCCCGGGCCGTCCTCCGGAAGTGGCAGCATGGCGGGGTGACTGCGACGACCCACCACTCGCTCTTCCCCGCGGTGCCCGACTCTGCCGACGCGGTGCTCGAAGGACTCGATCCCGAGCAGCGTGCCGTGGCCACGGCACTGCACGGTCCGGTCTGCGTCCTGGCCGGCGCCGGCACCGGCAAGACCCGGGCGATCACCCACCGGATCGCCTACGGCGTGCGGGCCGGCATGCTCCAGCCCGCCAGCGTGCTCGCGGTCACCTTCACCGCGCGGGCGGCCGGCGAGATGCGCGGCCGGCTGCGGCAGCTCGGCGCCGGCGGGGTGCAGGCCCGTACGTTCCACTCGGCCGCGCTGCGCCAGCTGCAGTTCTTCTGGCCGCGGGCGATCGGCGGCGAGATGCCCCGGCTGGTGGAGCGCAAGGTGCAGCTGGTCGCGGAGGCCGGCGCGCGCAGCCGGATCCGGCTCGACCGCAACGAGCTGCGGGATGTGACCGGCGAGATCGAGTGGTGCAAGGTCACCCAGACCGTCCCGGAGGAGTACGCGGCCGCCGCCGCCAAGTCCGGCCGCGACCTGCCGCGCGACCCGGCCGAGGTGGCCCGGATCTACACCACCTACGAGCAGCTCAAGCGTGACCGCGGGGTGATCGACTTCGAGGACGTGCTGCTGCTGACCGTCGGCGTGCTCCAGGACCGGCCCGACGTGGCCGACACCGTCCGCTCGCAGTACCAGCACTTCGTGGTGGACGAGTACCAGGACGTCAGCCCGCTGCAGCAGCGGCTGCTGGAGCTGTGGCTCGGCGGCCGGCAGGACCTGTGCGTGGTCGGCGACGCCTCGCAGACGATCTACTCCTTCACCGGCGCCACCCCGGACTTCCTGCTCGGCTTCCGGACCCGGCACCCGGACGCCACCGTCGTCAAGCTGGTCCGCGACTACCGCTCCACCCCGCAGGTGGTCGGCCTGGCCAACGGGCTGCTCCAGCAGGCCCGCGGCACCGCCGCCGCGCACCGGCTCGAACTGGTCTCGCAGCGCGAGGCCGGCCCCGACCCGACCTACACCGAGTATCCGGACGAGCCGGCCGAGGCCGAGGGCGCCGCCCGCCGGATCAAGGAGCTGATCGCCTCCGGGGTGCGGCCGAGCGAGATCGCGGTGCTCTACCGGATCAACGCGCAGTCCGAGGTCTACGAGCAGGCGCTCGCCGACGCCGGGGTGCCGTACCAGCTGCGCGGCGCCGAGCGGTTCTTCGAACGGCCCGAGGTGCGCGAGGCCGGGCTGCTGCTGCGTGGCGCGGCCCGCGCGTCCACCGACCCGGGCGATGCGGAGGCCACCGTCCCGCAGCAGGTGCGCGCGGTCCTCAGCTCGCGCGGCTGGGCCTCGGAGCCGCCGTCCGGCTCGGGGGCGGTACGGGACCGCTGGGAGTCGCTGGCGGCGCTGGTGCGCCTCTCCGAGGACTTCGCCACCGCCCGCCCGGAGGCCGTCCTCGGCGACTTCGTCGCGGAGCTGGACGAGCGGGCGAACGCGCAGCACGCCCCGACCGTGGAGGGCGTCACCCTGGCCTCGCTGCACGCGGCCAAGGGCCTGGAGTGGGACGCGGTGTTCCTGGTCGGACTGACCGAGGGCACCCTGCCGATCACCTACGCCAAGACCGACGAGCAGGTCGAGGAGGAGCGCCGGCTGCTGTACGTGGGGGCGACCAGGGCGCGCTTCCACGTGGGGCTGTCGTGGGCGCTGTCCCGCTCGCCGGGCGGACGCGGCGGCCGGCGCCCCTCCCGCTTCCTGAACGGGCTGCGGCCGGGCTCGGCGGCGCCCGGCGCCCGGGGCGCGGGAGCGGGCGGCGTGGAGCGCGGCTCGGGCGGGCGCAAGCGGCGCGGCCCGGTGCTGTGCCGGGTGTGCGGGCGCACCCTGTCAGAGGCCGGCGAGATCAAGCTGATGCGCTGTGAGGACTGCCCCTCGGACCTGGACGAGGCGCTGTACGAGCGGCTGCGGGCCTGGCGGATGGAGCAGGCCAAGGCGCTCGGCCAGCCCGCCTACTGCGTGTTCACCGACAAGACGCTGCTGGCGATCGCCGAGGTCAGGCCGTCCGGCGAGATGGAGTTGTCGGCCATTGCCGGGGTCGGCGCGCGCAAGATCGACAAGTTCGGCGCGGACGTTCTGGCGCTGTGCGCGGGAGAGGATCCGGCGGGCGCGCAAGAAGTTGAAGAATCTACTGAAGAAGAAGCGGAAAAATAGTTTGCGCCCGCTGCTGAAGTCCCCATAGCCTGCGGGAGCACCGAACGGGAACGGCTCTTCCAAGAGCCCCCCTGGACGTGATGTAATAAGCAAGTCCGTTCCACCAGCCTTACGAGACGCCGAGAGGAGGCGAGCCCCGTGACCACGTTGATGAGCATCAGCAAAGCAACCGATCGTTCGGTGATCGCCACCTGCCCGCTCGGCATTTCGATGCACGGCACCCGTCTGGCCTCTGCCCGTCTCCTGGTCTCGCCGGCCAATGAGCGGAACGAGCGACCGATGCAGGCGTCCGCGGTAGCGGCGGCAGCGGCACAGGTTTCGGCCTATGCCTTTGCGGCGGCGGCCAACGACGCCGGCGCTGGTACCGCCGAGGGCGCCGCTGGTGCCAATGGATTCGCGAACGGACAGCAGAAGACGCAGCAGCACGGCAAGTGGGCCTTCCGCGGGCTCGAACCCTGGAGTGATCCAGCCTGATAGCGCATCAGGTCGGCACCTCAGGGCCGCGGAATCCCAGACCGGGATCCGCGGCCCTTCTGTTTTCTCCAGAACAGAGACACACCGAAGACCGGCTGACAAGCCGGACGACAGATGAGGAACGAACCAACCGTGCCTACCGCCCAGCACGCACAGTCCGGACTCTGTACCGACCTGAGCCACCCTCCCGCACAGCCCCCTTCGGAGACTCCCTTGCTGCCCCTGACTGAGCTTGACGACGAGATCGACCGCCTCGGCGTGCCCGTCCCCTGCCGGACCTACGACCCCGAGGTCTTCTTCGCGGAGACCCCGGCGGACGTGGAGTACGCCAAGTCGCTGTGCCAGACCTGTCCGGTCCGCGAGGCCTGCCTCGCCGGCGCCAAGGACCGCCGCGAGCCCTGGGGTGTCTGGGGCGGCGAGCTGTTCATCCAGGGCGTCGTCGTGCCCCGGAAGCGGCCCCGTGGCCGCCCGCGTAAGGACGCGGTCGCGGTATGAGCGCCAAGAACACCCGGCAGAAGCAGATCCCAGGAACGATCGACCATCCCTTCACCCACGACCCGATGAATCAGGCCCCGATGACTCCAGCACTGAGCGAACTCCCCGCACGTACCTCCGACGCCTACGCGTCGCACCAGAACAGGAACCTCGAAATGCAACTCATGCCAGAAGCACTGGCTCGTGCCCATATGCAACAGCGCCTCGCCGAGGCCGAACACGAACGCAGGTCGTTGCGGCTGGTCGCGGCCCGCAGGCTGCAACGGCGTGCCGAGCGTGCCTCCCTGCGCGCCCGCCGGGCGCTCGCCCTGGCCGTCATGCAGTAACCGTCCTGCGGTAACCCGCGACCCGCCGCGCCGGCGGGCGCGGGTAGGAGGTAGGCGGCGGCACAGGCGGAACCTCTTCGCGGGGCCGGTCCGAAAGGGCTGGCCCCGCGGTGCGTTATGCCGACAATCCGGGCGGACGGAGGTATCGTCGCCCGGTGGATCAGAAGAACTCTCAGACCACGACCACGACCACGACCACGACGTCAGCCACGGCCACGACCAGCTGCGCCCGCTGCGGGACCACCCGGGACGGCCTGCCGCTGACCTGGACCTGCTCCGTGGAGAACGGCCGCCGCGTCTACTTCTGCGACGAGTGCGGCCGCCGCCACCTGCGCAGCATCGAGGGGCGGCTCGACTCCGCCTGGTGGTAGCGCGGGGCGGCCGGGGGTCAGGCCGACTCCGCCGCCTTCTCCGGGTCGAAACCGGGCAGCCACTCCAGCAGCTCCGCGCGCAGCCGGACCACCGCGCCGAGCTGGCAGAGCACCCCGACCGTGCTCAGCGTCACCCGGTGGATCAGCAGATACGACGGCGGCAGGTTGAGCTGCTTGCCCAACTGGTGCGCGGGGGAGCGCGGATCGGCGATCCGGGCCGCCTGCGCCCGCATCCACGCCCGGTCGAAGGCGAACTCCTCGCGCCCGGCCGGCTCGATGATCGGCCGCAGGTAGTCCAGCACCGCGTCGGAGTCCAGCACGATGCTCGGCTTGACGAAGCCCTCCTCGCGCAGCATCCGGTGCACCCGGTCGGCGTCGCCCTCCAGGGCCAGCCGCAGCGCGGTGCCGATCGGCAGCGGCAGCCCCTCGGGCAGCCGGTCCACCGTGCCGAAGTCCAGCACGCCCAGCCGCCAGCCGGAGGCCGGACCGTCGTCCGTCAGCAGCCGGAAGTTGCCCGGGTGCGGGTCGGCGTGCAGCAGCCCGGTGCGGGCCGGGCCCGCGAACAGGAAGTGCGCCAGCAACTGCCCCGCCCGGTCGCGCATCTCCTGGTCGCCCCCGGAGATCACCTCCGACAGCGGCACCCCGTCCATCCACTCGGTGACCAGCACCTGATCCGCCTGGTGCACCACATCGGGCACCTCCACGTCCGGATCGCCGGCGAACTCCACCGCGTGGGTGTGCTGGGCCGCCGCCTCCAGTTCGTAGTCCAGCTCCTCCTCCACCCGGGCCCGCAGCTCGGCCAGCAGCGGCTTGACGTCCATCCCCGGGATCAGCGGCCCGAACAGCCTCGCCACCCGGCTCAGCTGCGCCAGGTCCGACAGCAGCGCGTCGCCGGCCCCCGGGTACTGGACCTTCACCGCCACCTTGCGCCCGTCGCTCCACACCGCCCGATGCACCTGCCCGATCGACGCCGCCGCGGCCGGCACGTCGTCGAACTCGGCGAAAAGCGACCGCCAGTCCTTGCCGAGACGCTCGGCCAGCACCCGGTGCACGGTGCGGGCCGGCATCGGCGGCGCGGCCTCCTGGAGCTTGGTGAGCGCGGCCCGGTAGGGGCCGGCCACATCCTCCGGCAGCGCCGACTCGAAGACCGACAGGGCCTGGCCGAACTTCATCGCGCCGCCCTTGAGCTCACCGAGCACCCGGAAGAGCTGGTCCGCGGTCCGCTCCTGGAGCTCGGTGGCGACCTCGTCGGCGGGTCTGCCGCCCAGTCGCTTGCCGATTCCGAGTGTGGCCCGTCCGGCGAACCCCAGGGGGAGCGCCGCGAGTTTCGCGGTACGGGTCACCGCCTTGCGCGGAAGATCAGACATGCGCTCCTCATTTCCCGTCGGTCACATGGCCATTGTGCCCCTCCCCACCGGCGGGCGGCCGTGTCCCGTGCCCGCGGGAGCGCCCCTTCCGGCCGCCGCCGGGGCCCCGCAGCCGCACCGGGAGTCGGCCGGCAGCGGCCACGACCGCTGGGAGAGCTGGGCGAGCGACAGCTCCACCCGTCCGCCCACGCTCGGTGGACGCCGGCCGTCCACATACGCCAGCAGATGCCCCGCGGCCAGCCCGGCGACCACCGCCGCCTGCGCCACGTCGCAGGCGGCCACCGCCGGCTGCCGCCCGGACCTGAGCTGCGCCAGCATCCGCGGCCAGGCCGGATCGCGGTCGGCCAGCCGCAGCCCCAGGCACTCCCCGCACGCCGTGCGCCCCGGCACCACCAGCGGACCCACCACCCCGGTCCCCTCGAGCACCCCGGTATAGAGGTGCGGCACCCCGGCGGCGACCATCCGGCGGGCCGCTTCCACGTCGGGCGCGTAGGCGAGCAGCCCGTCCCGCGGCGCGATCACCGTGACGGCCGTCCCGGCCGCCGCGCTGGGCCCGGCCCGCTCCCGCGGCCCCGGCGCCGCCCGTCTGACCGCGCCCCGCCCGGCCGCGTCCCGCCGCTCGCCGATGTGCTCGGCCGGGAATCCGCCCGGCGTCACGTCCCACGGCTCCACCCGCCCGCCGTCCAGCAGCTCCACCGCGCCGACCCCGGCCGCCGACAGCAGCGCCGCCAGCGCGGTGCCCACCCGCCCCGCCCCGTGCACCCGCACCCGTGACGCCCGCCGATGCCGTATCCGCGCCGCCGCCCCGCCCGGCCCCGGGTGGACCAGCGACAGCGCCGCCAGATCCGGCCGCAGCCGGTCGAGCGCCGACCCCCGGTGCCGTACCGTCCGCGAAAGCTTCCCGTGCGCCGCCGCGTCATCGAGCACCCCGCCCGCCGCGAGCACCCCGAGCAGCCGCCGCACCCGCTCCGGCGGCACCCCCAGCGCCCCCGCATC
This sequence comes from Streptomyces sp. CA-111067, assembly GCF_050956065.1. Classification (NCBI taxonomy): domain Bacteria; kingdom Bacillati; phylum Actinomycetota; class Actinomycetes; order Kitasatosporales; family Streptomycetaceae; genus Streptomyces; species Streptomyces sp. CA-111067. Next base: position 6,159,613 of record NZ_CP192103.1, read on the forward strand.
CCTGGTCAACGTCTGCGTCCCCCGCGTCCCGTCCAACAACCCCAAAAACCCCGCCGCCGCCCCGTCCACCGGCTCCAACACCACCGCATGCGCCGGATCCACCCCGAACTGCACACTCTCCCGATCCCGCCAACAAAGCCGCAGCGCACCCTTGAGCATCGGTCGCATGATTTCCCCTTTTCCTTCCCGGGTTCTCCCGGCCGATCACTGTCCGTGATCAGTGCAGCCAGCATGCCGGATTTCCGAGATCGGGCCGGAGGGTTATCCACAGGTTGTGGGGGATAGTCGTTCAATATGCGTACGAATCGAGGTGATTCCGATGCGAACCGGCCAGGAGACGGGACTTACCGGACTCGCAGCGGGTAACGTCGGAGGGTGTCCGCCGATCCAGTGCGAAAACTCGCCAGTCAGCCTGCCAGCGGCCTCCGGACGAGTGCGGTGGAAGTACGCCGCAGTGCTCGCCGCAGTCGAACGGTGTCCGCTTATCGCGACGGCGACCGTACCGTCGTTCTCATCCCGGCCAGGATGTCCGCCGCGGAGGAGCAGCGCTGGGTCGCCGTGATGCTCGACAAGCTCGCCGCGCAGGAGAGCCGCCGGATGCCCGGCGACGCGGAACTGGCCGCCCGTGCCGAGCGTCTGTCTGAGCAGTATCTGCACGCCCGGGCGGTTCCTGACACGGTCCGCTGGGTCACCAACCAGAACTCGCGCTGGGGCTCGTGCACCCCCTCTGAGGGCAGCATCCGGCTGTCCCACCGGCTCCAGGGCATGCCCGAGTACGTCATCGACTACGTCCTGCTGCACGAACTGGCGCACCTGCTGGTGCCCGGCCACGGGCCGAGCTTCTGGAAGCTGCTCGACGGCTACCCGCGCACCGAGCGGGCCCGCGGGTTCCTCGAAGGCGTGGTCGCGGTGGACCGGCTGCCCAATCCGCCCGGGGGCGCGGGGGAATAGCCGCTGTCGGCGCGACCGGTTAGCCTGTCGCCACGCACGGCAGTATGAGGGGATAGGGGACGGCTCATCCATGGCCAGGGAATTCCAGCGTGGTCACAAGGCCAAGATCAGTGATCTGACAGCGGGGACGGATCTCTATGTCGGCGTGCAGATCACCGGTCCCGGCCTGACGTTCGACATCAGCTGCTTCGGGCTCGACGACAAGGACCAGCTGTCGGACGACCGGTACTTCATCTTCTTCAACCAGCCCAAGTCGCCCGAGGAGTCGTTGCAGCTGCTCGGCGCGCAGGCCGGTGACAGCGAGTCCTTCCGGGTCACCCTCGACCGCGTGCCGGCCGCCGTGCAGCGGCTGTCCTTCACCGCCACGATCGACGGCGCCGGGCAGATGTCGCAGGTCGCGCCCGGCTACATCCGGATCGTGGCGGGCGGCGAGGAGGTCGCGCGCTACGCCTTCACCGGCGCGGAGTTCAGCACCGAGCGCGCGGTGATGCTCGCCGACATCTACCTCAAGGACGTCTGGCGGTTCGCCGCCGTCGGCCAGGGCTTCGACGGCGGCCTTGACGCGCTGCTGCGCAACTTCGGCGGCGAGGTCGCCGAGGAGGAGCCCGCCGCGCCGCAGGCCGCCCCCGGATTCGCGCCGCCGTCCGGTGGCGCGGCGCCCGGATTCGCGCCGCCGCCCGGCGGACCCGCGCCCGCGCCCTCCTTCGGCGCCCCGGCCCCCGCGCCCACCCCGCCGCCGGCCACCTCCTTCGGCGCGCCGGCCGCGCCCGCCGCCTCCCAGTCCATCCACCAGGCGCCGACCATGGCCGCCCCGCTGGCCCCGGCCCCGCCCGGGCCGCCCGGCCCGCCGCCCCCGTTCGGCCAGGTCCCCGGCCAGGCCCCGCCCGGCCAGCCGGCGTACCAGCAGCAGCCCCCGGGCCCGGGCGGCGGCCATCAGCCCCCCGGCTTCGGCGGTCAGCAGCCGCCGGGAAACCCGTTCGGCCAGCCGCAGCCGGCCGCGCCCGCGGTTCCCGCCGTCCCCACCCAGGGCGCCGGCCTCGCCGCCGCCATGCAGAAGTACCGCGAGCTGCCCACCGGCGAGCGCTGGCACGCGCAGAACCCCAAGATGATGCGCGCCGACCTCGGCCAGGGCAGCGGCCAGCCGGTGCTGGCCCGGCAGGGCAGCATGGTGCTCTACCAGGGCAAAGTCGATTTCAGCTACAAGGGCGCCGGTTTCACCGGCCGGATCGTCGGCAACGCCACCGGCCAGGAGATGCAGCTCATGCGCTGCTCGGGCGGCGGCCAGGTCTTCTTCGCGGAGAACGCCGCCTATCTGCACCCGATCGAACTCCAGGGCGACGCCATCTGCGTGTCGGCGGAGAACGTGCTGGCCTTCGACGAGAGCCTCCAGCACGAGGTGCGCCGGATCGAGGGGCACGGCATCCCCGGCGGCGCGCTGTTCACCATGCAGTTCCAGGGCACCGGCACCGTGATCGTCAAGACCCACGGCGTCCCCGTGGTGCTGCCGGTCACCCCGACCACCTACGCCGACAGCAACGCCATCGTCGCCTGGTCGGCGGCGGCCCAGGTGATCGTCTCCAGCCAGGTCAGGCTGCGCAGGACCGCGTATCCGGGCCACAGCGGCGAGACGGTGAACCTGCAGTTCCGCGCCGCGCCCGGCAACTTCATCGTCGTCCAGCCCTACGAGGTGTGACCCGCCATGGACCAGCAGATGATCGCGGGCTTCGCACCGGCACCGGTGGCCGCCAGGATGGCCAACCACGGCTCGTCGATGCTCAAGGTCGCCATGCAGACCGGCCAGGACCTGTTCGCCCGCACCGGCTCGATGGTCGCCTACGAGGGCTTCGTGCAGTATGAGCCGAACCCGCCGGCCGTCCGGCAGATGGCGTCGGCCTGGCTCACCGGTGAGTCGGCCCCGCTGATGAAGTGCAGCGGCGACGGCCTGCTCTACCTCGCCGACTACGGCGCCGACGTGGTCTGCCTCAACCTCAACAACGAGTCGGTGTCGGTCAACGGCACCAACCTGCTCGCCTTCGACGCCCATCTGACCTGGGGCGTCGAGCGGGTCAAGGGCCTGGCCAAGTTCGCCGGGCAGGGCCTGTTCAACGTCGGGGTCAGCGGCAACGGCTGGGTCGCGGTCACCTCGCGCGGCACCCCGATCGTGGTCGACTGCGGCAGCGGCGCGGACGAGACGTATGTCGATCCCGACGCGCTGGTCGCCTGGTCGTCCGGCCTGAAGATGAAGGCCAAGCGCAGCTTCAGGGCCGGGTCGCTGATCGGCCGCGGCAGCGGGGAGGCGTTCCAGATCGCCTTCTCCGGCCAGGGCTTCGTCGTCGTACAGCCCAGCGAGGACAGCACTGACCGCCTCCGGGTCCGAGGCTGAGGGGGAGCGACACATCATGCAGAGCCCGCTTTTCGCATACACCGAAGTCCAGAACGACGACCACTACAGCCTGCAGAACAGCTACCTGCTGCGGGTCCGCCTGGACGGCAACACCGGACCCGACTGCCTGGCCCGCAAGGGCTCGATGGTCGCCTACCAGGGCATGATCGAGTTCGACGGCGAGTACCAGTCGCAGCAGCAGCGCGGCGGCCGCCGGTTCACCGGCGAGGGACTGGACCTGATGCGCTGCTCGGGGCAGGGCACCGTCTACCTCGCCAACCTCGCCCAGCAGATCCACATCCTGGACGTCGACCAGGACGGCCTGACCGTGGACAGCGCGTATGTGCTGGCGCTCGACTCCGGGCTGCACTGGGACGTGATCGCGGTGGACAGCCAGTTCGGCCTGTCCGGCACCGGCGCCTACAACCTGAACATCTCGGGGCGCGGCAAGGTCGCCCTGATGACCTCGGGCAAGCCGCTGCTGATGCCGGTCACCCCCGACAAGTACGTGTCCTGCGACGCGGACGCGGTCGTCGCCTGGTCCACCGGCCTGCGGGTCCAGATGCAGGCGCAGACCAGCAGCTCGTCGGTCTTCCGCAGGCGCGGCAACACCGGCGAGGGCTGGGAGCTGAACTTCGTCGGCCAGGGCTACGTCCTGGTGCAGCCCAGCGAGCTGATGCCGCCGCAGAACGCGGTGATCGGCCAGGGCCTGCGCGCGCAGTACGGCGCCGGGCCGCAGGGCGCGCACGGGCAGAACCCGGGCAACATCTGGTCCAACCGGTAACCAGGCGCCCCCGGGCCGCAGGGTTCAGCCGCGGCCGGCCGCCCGCGCGCTCACAGCAGCGCGCGGGTGGCGGCCAGCAGGCGCTGTACGGAGTCGTCGGCGATCTCGCCGACCTCCTCGTAGCCGAACCACCGCAGGTCCAGCGACTCCTCGCTGATCGCCTCGACCGCGCCGGGCGGGGCGAGCACCGCGTACTCCACATCCAGATGCCAGGCGCAGGGCGTCAGATGCCGGTCGAGCCTGACCGGCTCCGGGCGCAGCAGCCGCAGCCCCTCGATGCCCGACTCCTCGGCGCTCTCCCGCAGCGCGGCCTGCCCGAGCGAGCCGTCCTCCGGCTCGCAGTGGCCGCCGGTCTGCAGCCACATCCGGATCTTGGCGTGCAGGGTGAGCAGCACCCGCTCCCGGGACGGATCGACGATCAGGGCGCTCGCCGTGAGATGGCCCGCCTTGCACGGCTTCCACATCCCGTCCGGATGCGCGGCCAGGTGGTCCAGATACTCCGCGCGCAGCTTCTCCTGGCCGGAATCGGGCGCGCTCCAGCGTTCCAGGACGTTGACGGCGTCCGCGTGCAGGTCGGTCACTTCGCCGCGTCGCCGTCCTCGTCGTCCTGGCCGACGTCCTTGCCGTCATCCTTGGTGCCGCCCGTGGCGCCGTCCGCCTCTTGGCCGCCCTTCCCGCCGGCGGAGCCAGCGACGCCCTTCGCCGCCTCGCCGAGCATCTTGTCCAGCTCGGAGAAGTCCAGCGACTCGCGGTGCACGAACCCGTCGGGGTCGTCCAGGTCCTCGGCGGTCGGCAGCATGTCCGGGTGCGCCCACAGCGCGTCCCGCCCGTCCACACCGTGCGCGTCGGTGAGCGAGGCCCACAGCCGGGAGGCGTCCCGCAGCCGGCGCGGGCGCAGTTCGAGGCCGATCAGGGTGGCGAAGGTCTGCTCGGCCGGGCCGCCGGTGGCGCGCCGCCGCCGCAGGGTCTCGCGCAGCGCTCCGGCGGACGGCAGATGCGGGGCCGCGGCGGCGTGCACCACCGCGTCGACCCAGCCCTCGACCAGCGCGAGGGCGGTTTCCAGCCGGGCCAGCGCCGCCTTCTGCTCCGGGGTGTCCTCGGGCTGGAACATGCCCTGCTGCAAAGCCTCCTGCAACTGCTCGGGCTGCGTCGGGTCGAGCTGTCCGACGGCCTCCTCGAGCCGCGCGGTGTCGACCTTGATGCCGCGCGCGTAGCCCTCCACCGCGCCGAACAGATGCGACCGCAGCCACGGCACATGGGCGAAGAGCCGCTGGTGGGCGGCCTCGCGCAGCGCCAGGTAGAGCCGCACCTCCTCCTGCGGGACGCCGAGGCCGTCACCGAACGCCTTGACGTTCACCGGCAGCAGCGCGGCCTTGCCGGCCGGGCCGAGCGGCAGGCCGACGTCGGTGGAGCCGACCACCTCGCCGGCCAGGGTGCCGAGCGCCTGGCCGATCTGGGAGCCGAACATCGCGCCGCCCATGGAGCGCATCATCCCGAGCAGCGGGCCGGTCATGGCCTGCATCTCCTCGGGCAGCACATCGCCCATCGCGCCCGCGACCCGCTCCGCGACCGGATCGACCAGCTCCTTCCACACCGGCAGGGTGGCCTCGACCCACTCCGCCCGGCTCCACGCCACCGCGGCGCCGGAGCCCGAGGGCAGCGAGGTGGTGCCGTCCAGCCACAGGTCGGCCAGCCGGACCGCCTCCTCGACCCAGGCACGGTCGGAGCGGCCCACGGAGGAGTCCTTCACGCCGTCGGCGGTGCCCTGCGCCACGGTCTGCCGGGCGATGTCCTTGGCCATCTCCCAGTTCACCGGGCCGCCGTCGTAGGACAGCATCTGGCCGAGCTGCTGGAAGGCGGCGCCCAGATCGTTGGGGTTCAGCGAGCCGAACATGGCCGCGAACGGGTTGTCGCCGCCGCCTGCGCCGAAGGGCGAGCCGCCGCCGAAGCCGAACGGATTGGGCGGGCCGCCCTGGCCGTCGCCCTGGTTGCCGCTCTGGCCGTCTCCCTTGTGCTGCTTGCCGTCGTCCCCGTCCTCAGGCTCCTCGGGAGGGACGCCGAATCCGAATGGGGTGTCGCTCACGGGATTCCTCGGCTCTGTGTGTGGTGGCTCTGTGTGTCTTGGTCGTGTCGTGGTCGGTTCTGAAACGCGCGTGCGGTGTGCGGGCTCTTACTCCAGCCTAGACACCTGTCAGGCAGGATGGCTGCGTACCGATGTCATACGGCAGCCGCACTCCGTACGCGAAGCACCCGTCGTGCGCCAGACAACCTCGTACCTGAAACAACCGTGGGAGACACCCGGTGAGTTCCCCAGAAGCACACGTTCGCCCAGAGCGGAGCGCCGGCAAGGGCTCCGCAGGCCCGGTGGTGGCGATCACCGGTGCGGCCTCGGGCATCGGGCTCCACCTGGCACTTCGCCTCGTGGAGTCCGACGAGGTCAAGAAGGTGGTGGCGATCGACGAACGGCGCGGAGAGGTGCCGGGCGCCACCTGGCGGGTGCTCGACGTCCGGGACCCGGCCATCGCCGACAAGCTGCGCGGCGCGGACGTCGTGGTGCACCTCGCGCTGGACTTCGACCTGGAGTCCGACGCGAAGGCGCGGTCCGCCTTCAATGTGCGCGGCACGCAGACTGTGCTGACCGCCGCAGCTGCGGCCGGTGTGCACCGGGTGGTGCTCTGCACCTCTGCGATGGTCTACGGCGCCCAGGCCGACAACGACGTGCCGCTCGCCGAGGACGCGCCGCTGCGCGCCACCTCTGAGGCGAGTTTCGTGGACGACCTGCTGGAGATCGAGCGGCTCGGCCGCCGGGCGCCGCGCGCCCACCCCGGCCTCAATGTGACGATCCTGCGCCCCGCGGTGCTGGTCGGCGGCACGGACACCGCGCTGACCCGCTACTTCGAGTCGCCGCGGCTGCTGGTGGTGGCCGGCAGCCGCCCCTGCTGGCAGTTCTGCCACATCGACGACCTGGTGTCGGCGCTCGAGTACGCCGTCCTGGACAAGGTGGACGGCGAGATGGCCGTCGGCTGCGACGGGTGGCTGGAGCAGGAGGAGGTCGAGGAGCTGACCGGGATCAGGCGGATGGAGCTGCCGCCGGCCATCGCCTTCGGCGCCGCGTCCCGGCTGCACCGGCTCGGCCTGACCCCCTCGCCGGCCGGCGACCTCGCGTACACGATGCATCCGTGGGTGGTCAGCGGCAGCCGGCTGCACGAGGCGGGCTGGCGGCCGCACTGGACGAACGAGGAGGTGCTCGCCGAACTTCTCGCGGAGGTCGCGGGCCGCAACTCCGTCGCCGGGCGCAGGCTCGGCCGCAAGGACGCCACGACGCTGGGCGCGGCGAGCGCGACGGTGGCGCTGGTCGGCACGGCGGCCCTGGTGCGCAGGGCCCGCAAGCGCCGCGGCATCTGACCCGGCCCCCAGCGCCTGCCGGGCCGCCCAGCCGTCCGCCCGGCACCCACCACCTGCCGGGCACCCACCACCCACCGGCCGCCGGCCCGGCCGGCCCCCTTTCGCTCGCCGGCCCGGCCCGGGGCTCCCGCTCGCGGCGCGCAATAATGGAAGCCCCTTTCCGTATCGCGGGCAGATGAGGCAGCATGAGCCGCATGACACCCACCCACGACGAGCCCGGCGGCCCCCTGCGGCTGCTGGAGATCCGCGACACCCCGCTGTCGGTCGACGAGGTCTTCGCCGCGGTCGGCGACGACGCGGCCGGCGGCACCGCGCTCTTCGTCGGCACCGTGCGCGACCACGACGGCGGCTCCGGCGCCGAGGTCACCGGGCTGTCGTACTCCGCGCACCCCAGCGCGGCGGCGGAGCTGCGCCAGGTCGCGGAGAAGGTCGCCGCCGACTTCCCGGTGCGCGCTCTTGCGGCCGTCCACCGAGTGGGTGATCTGCGGGTGGGCGACATCGCGGTCGTGGTGGCCGTCAGCTGCCCGCACCGGGGCGAGGCGTTCGAGGCATGCCGGCGGCTGATCGACGATCTCAAGGCCGCCGTACCGATCTGGAAGCACCAGACGTTCGGCGACGGCACCGAGGAGTGGGTCGGCGTCTAGAAGGCTCCCGCGGCCCCGCCGGTCCGCCCGGGTGCGCGAGACGCGGTTGCGTAACCCCGCGCCCCGCCGGAACGTTGGTCCACTGAGTGGTTAATCTGCTCATAGGTCCGTTTTGGTGTACATGGGGTCGGGAGTCCGCTGTGGGAGCACTCGCTTGGTTGATCATTCCGGTGCTGGCGGCCGTCGTCGCCGCGCTCTGGGGCCGCTGGGCCGCCCGTACCCGGCAGACCAGGGACGGCGCGTCCCTCGCGGGCTACGAGCGGTTCAGGCAGGCCATGCAGGGCGGCCACGGCGGCGGCCCCGGCCCGCGCGGCGGAGCGGCGGAGAGCGCGGACACCGAGGCGGCCTGACGGTCCGCCGCCGGGCCCGTACGACCACCCGCCCCGGGCCCGTACGACCACCCGCCCCGGCCCGTGGGGCGACCCGTACGGGCTACCCGTCCGGACTCACCCGGCGGGCCGGTTGTCGGACCGGTCACGTAGTGTCGTGCCATGCCACGCCGCACCGCGACGCTGCTCGCCTCGACCCTGACGCTGATAGCGCTGCTGTGCGTCGCACTGCTGGTGCCCACGCCGTATGCCGAGATGTCACCCGGCCCCACGGTCAACACGCTGGGCAGCTACGAGGGCGACAAGGTGATCCAGATCACCGGCCGTACGACGTACCCGACCACCGGCAACCTCAACATGACGACCGTCCGGGTGACCGGCGCGGACTACCACATCAACCTGGTGGAGTCGGTGCTCGGCTGGATCAGGCACGACGACAAGGTCGTGGAGCACAACACGCTCTACCCGCCCGGCCAGACCGCGCAGGAGGCCGACCAGCAGAATGCCGAGGAGTTCAGCCAGTCCCAGGACAGCGCCAAGGTGTCCGCGCTGGAGGAGCTGAAGATCCCGGTGCCGTCGCGGATCATCGTGGCCTCGGTGCTCGAGCGCGGCGCCTCGCAGGGCCTGCTGCACGCCGGTGACGTGATCAAGGCGGTGGACGGCACCCCGATCAAGGCGGAGGAGGACGTCTCCGCCGCCGTCACCAAGCACAAGCCCGGCGAGAAGGTGGTCTTCACGGTGGTCAGGGCCGCCGACGCCAAGACCAAGGCGAACGCCGACCGCACCCAGCAGGTGACGATCACCACCAGGAAGTCCGACGACGAGCTGCCCTCCCGCGCGGTCGTCGGCATCTCGGCCGGCGTCGAGCACCTCTTCCCGTTCACCATCGACATCAAGCTCGCCGACGTCGGCGGCCCGAGCGCCGGCATGATGTTCGCGCTCGGCATCGTGGACGAGCTCACCCCCGGCAGCCTCACCGGCGGCAAGTTCGTGGCCGGCACCGGCACCATCGAGGACGACGGGAAGGTCGGCCCGATCGGCGGCATCAGCCTCAAGACGATCGGTGCCCGCAACCAGGGCGCGAAGTACTTCCTCACCCCGGCCGACAACTGCGAGGAGGCCGCCAAGGACATCCCGAGCGGCCTGACCCTGGTCAAGGTCACCTCGCTCGACGACGCCCTGGCGGCGCTCAAGAACATCAAGGCCGGCGACACCGCCGCGCTGCCCGGCTGCTCCAAGAGCTGACTCCAGGAGCTGATCCCAGGAGCCGGCTCCAGGGGCTGAGCCGGGCGCCGGCGCCCGGCCCCCGACCCGTCTTCCCGGAAGCTACGCCTCGAAGGTCGCGGTCAGCGCGTCCGCGAGCCCCGGCACCAGGTCGGCACCCGTCAGCACCTCCGTCGCGGAGTCCTTCGCCCGCAGCCGCACCGCCGACTCCCTGGCGCCGTCCCGCAGCACCCCGACCGTCATCCGCACCTCCTGCCGCTCCGGGTGCTCGGCCACCCAGGAGGCGAGCGCCGCCTCGTCCAGGTCCTCGGGGATCGCGGTCTCCGCGGACGGCGGCAGCATCAGCCGCTCCACGGTGAGCGCGCAGCCCGCGATCACCTCGGGCCAGGCGATGGTGGCGAGGAACTCGTCGAGCGCGGTGCCGGCCGGCAGCTCGTCCTGCTCGATCGGCGTCAGACCGCCGGTGGCGCTCTCCTCTCCCAGCCCCAGCTGGTCGGCCAGCGCGGGTTCCTCGGTACGCAGTTGGGCGGTGTCGACAAGGGCGAACAGCCGTGCGGGCCGGTCCCAGCCCAGGCCCGACGCATACTCGTCGATTTCCAGTACGGCACGGGTCAGCGGGTTGGCCGCCAGCGGGGTGCCCTCGGTCGCAGTGTTGGACATGGCAATATCCTGCCCCTTCCCCCACCGGAATCGGGAACCGGCCAAAGCATCGCGAAGTTGCACCAGTGGGCGTCCGACTCGGGGCACCCGCGGAGAACCCACGATTTCGAGGTGCGCACCCTTGGTGTTCCAGATGCCCGATCGCGACGGAGGTCCGTCCGAGCAGCGCAGCAGACGAGTCGGCCGTCCTTCGCACCGCGCTCGGGCGCTGCTCATCGTGTTCGGCGTGCTCGCCGTCCTGATGATCGGGTTCGTGATGTTCGCGAGCCTCTGGACGGACCTGCTCTGGTACCGCTCGGTGCACTACTCGTCGGTGTTCAGCACCCTGGTGTGGACCAAGGTCGGGCTCTTCCTGGTGTTCGGCCTGGTGATGGCCCTGACGGTCGGCGCGAACATCTACCTGGCGCACCGGCTGCGCCCGCCGCTCAGCGCCATGTCCGCCGAGCAGCAGAACCTCGACCGGTACCGGATGGGCATCGCGCCCTACAAGAAGTGGGTGCTGCTGGGGATCTGCGCGGTGGTCGGGCTGATCGCCGGCGGCTCGGCGGCGAGCCACTGGCGGCTGTGGCTGCTCACCATCAACGCGACACCGTTCCATGTGAAGGACCCGCAGTTCCACAAGGACGTGTCCTTCTACGCCTTCGACCTGCCCTGGTACCGCTTCCTGCTGGACTTCGGCTTCGCGGCCGTGCTGCTGTCCCTGGTCGCCGCCGCGCTGGTGCACTACCTCTACGGGGGCCTGCGGATCACCTCGCCCGGCGGCAGGGCGACGGCGGCGGCCACCAGCCACCTGTCGGTGCTGCTCGGGGTCTTCGTGTCGCTGAAGGCGGTCGCCTACTGGCTCGACCGCTACGGCCTGGCGGTGAAGTCCGGCGGCTTCAAGGCCACCGACAACTGGACCGGGCTGCGCTATGTCGACGCCAACGCCTACCTGCCCGCCAAGACGATCCTGTTCTGCATCGCGGTGATCTGCGCGCTGCTGTTCTTCGCCACCCTCTGGCGGCGCACCTGGTCGCTGCCGACCATCGGCTTCGGCCTGATGGTGCTCTCCGCGATCCTGATCGGCGGCCTCTACCCGGCGATCGTGCAGAAGTTCCAGGTGCAGCCCAACGAGGCGGCCAAGGAGGCGCCGTACATCCAGAAGAACATCGACGCCACCCGGGCCGCGTACGGCATCAAGGACACCCAGGTGACCCCGTACAACGGCACGAGCTCCGACTCCGCCACCGCCCTGCGGTCCGCGGCGAACACCACGGCCGGGGTGCGGCTGCTCGATCCGAACGTGGTCTCGCCCACCTTCCAGCAGCTCCAGCGGAACCAGGGCTACTACCAGTTCCCCTCCACCCTGGACGTGGACCGGTACACCGTCGACGGCCAGGAGCAGGACACCGTGGTCGGGATGCGGGAGCTCAATGTCGGCGGCATCCGCGACAACAACTGGATAAACGACCACTTCAAGTACACCCACGGGTACGGGATCGTGGCCGCCGACGGCACCGACGTGACGTCCGGCGGCGCCCCGGTCTTCACCGAGTCCGACCTGCCGGCCACCGGCAAGCTGGGCGGCGACAAGGACTACCAGCAGCGGATCTACTTCGGCGAGCAGACCAAGCAGTATTCGATCGTCGACGGCCCGACCCACGAGCTGGACTACGCGGGCAGGACCGGTGAGACCACCACCCGGTACAGCGGCTCCGGCGGCGTCAGCCTGAAGAACCCGGTGACCAGGGCCGCCTACGCGGTCAGCTTCGGCGAGCCGAAGATCCTCTACTCGGGGGCGATCGGCAAGGACTCCAAGATCCTCTACAACCGCACACCCAAGGAGCGGGTCGAGGCGGTGGCGCCCTGGCTGACCATCGACGGCGACCCGTACCCGGCGGTGGTCGGCAAGCACCTGGAGTGGGTGGTGGACGCCTACACCACCACCAACAGCTATCCGTACGCCTCCCGCACCACCCTCGGCGACACCACGGCCGACTCGCTGACGGACAACCAGCGCACGGTCGTCGCGCACCAGAACGAGGTCAACTACATCCGCAACTCCGTCAAGGCCACCGTGGACGCCTACGACGGCACCGTGACGCTCTACCAGTGGGACACCAAGGACCCGGTGCTCAAGACGTGGATGAAGGCGTTCCCACACACCGTGCGGCCCAAGGCGGACATCCCCAAGGACCTGCTGGCGCACCTGCGATACCCGCAGGACCTGTTCAAGGTGCAGCGGCAGCTGCTGACCACCTATCACGTCACCAACGCGCAGCAGTTCTACAGCGGCAGCCAGGCCTGGCAGGTGCCGGACGACCCGACGGCGACGACGGGCAAGCCGGTGCCGCCGTACTACCTGGGCCTGAAGATGCCGGGCAGGTCGCAGAAGGACTTCTCGCTCACCACCACGTTCACCCCCAACGGCCAGGACAATCTGAGCGCGTTCATGGCGGTGGACGCGGACGCGTCGAGCAGCGACTACGGCACGATCAGAATCCTGCGACTACCCACCAGCCCGACGGTCGACGGGCCCAAACAGGTGCAGGCGAAGATCAACTCGAGCAACGAGGCGGCCCCGGAGATCAACGAGCTGAAACAGTACGGCTCCGGGTCCAAGGTCGAGTACGGCAATCTGCTGACCGTGCCGCTGAACGGCGGTCTGCTCTACATCGAGCCGGTCTACGTACGCGGTCAGATCAACTACCCGCTGATGCGCAAGGTCGCGGTGGTCTACGGCAACAGCACGGGCTACCAGCCGACGCTCTCCCAGGCGCTGGACGACGTCTTCAAGGTCAAGGGCGGCACCACCCCGCCGCCCACCACCACCCCACCGCCGACGACCGGCACCTCGCCGCCGACGACCACCACCCCACCGCCGACGACCACCGGCACCCCGCCGCCCGCGTCCCGCGACGACACCGCGCTCCAGCAGGCGCTGGCGGACGCCCAGAGCGCGTACGACGCCGGGCAGAAGGCGATGCAGAAGGGCGACTGGGGAGCGTACGGCGAGGCCCAGAAGAAGCTGGCGGCCGCGCTGAAACGGGCCCGCGAGGCCGAGGGGCAGCCGGCCGAGCCGCCGAAGTCGGGCTGATCATCGGGCCTCCCGCGCCGTGGTACGGTTGCAACACAACGGCGCGGGGTGGAGCAGCTCGGTAGCTCGCTGGGCTCATAACCCAGAGGTCGCAGGTTCAAATCCTGTCCCCGCTACTGCAGGAAGAGGCTCGAAGTCAACAGACTTCGAGCCTCTTCGCTTATACGGGTGATGTTGGGGCGGAAAAGTTTAACTACCGCCTTGTCGGGAAGTCGATAAAACGCTGAAGTGACCCATCGGGTTGCGGTATACCAGGTGTACGGCGGTAGCAGGTGGTGCGACGATGGGTCTTATGGGGGATGGTGCAAGGCTGCTGAACACTCGTCAGATCCGCGAGGAGCGCGGGTCGGCGGGCGACAAGTCGATGCCCGCGCTCGCAGCGGGACCGGCGCCCGCTCTCGCGCAGTTCACGCCCGCCACCGCGCCGGCGCCGACCGTCGCGGAGCTGCTGCCCGCGCCCCGCGTCTCCCGTGACACCACCGGTGACGACGGGCGGGGCGACGACGGCGCCGCGGCCGGCACTCCCGCGCTGCTCGCCGAACTCCCCGACGAGGACTCCCTCTCGCTCCGCGAGGAGGCCGAGATCGAGGCCCGGCACCGCCGCGCCGCCGACCTCGGCGACCCGTACGCGATGAGCGCGCTCGGCACCCTGCTGCTGCGCCGCGGCGACCTCGACGGGGCCGAGCCCTACCTGCGCGAGGCCGTCAGGCATGGCGACCGCGCCGCCGCCAACAACCTCGCGCTGCTGATGTACCAGCGCGGCTGCGCCGACGAGGCCGCCGACTGGTGGCGGATCGCGGCCGTCGCGGGCTCCGCGCCGGCCGCGCACGCGCTCGGCCGGCACTACCGCGAGCGCGGTGACGAGCCGGCCGCCGAGTACTGGCTGCGGCTGGCCGCGGAGTCCGGCCACACGCTGGGCGCCTACGCCCTCGCCGACCTGCTCGACCACCGGCGTGACGACGGTGCCGAGCGGTGGTTCCGCGCTGCCGCCGAGCACGGCCACCGCGAGGCCGCCTACCGGCTGGCCGGGATCCGCGCCGCGCACGGCGAGCTGCACGAGGCCGAGCAGTGGTACCGGCAGGCCGCCGCCCGGCGGCACCGCCGTGCCGCGCTGCGCCTCGGCACGCTCCTTGAGGAGCGCGGCGAGGCCAAGGAGGCCGAGCACTGGTACCTGACCGCCGCCAGGGACGGCGAGGCGCGCGCCGCCTGCGCGCTGGCCTTCCTGCTGCGCGATGCGGGCGACATCGACCAGGCCGCCACCTGGTGGCGGCGCGCCGCCCAGGCGGGCGACGGCAACGCGGCCAACGCGCTCGGCGCGCTGCACGCCCAGGAGGGGCAGACGCAGACCGCCGAGCGGTGGTACCGCACGGCCATGGAGGCCGGCGATGTCAACGGCGCCTACAACCTCGGCCTGCTCTGCGCCGGCAACGGGCGCAGCGCGCAGGCCGAGCAGTGGTATCGCAAGGCCGCCTACGCCGGGCACCGGGAGGCCGCCAACGCGCTGGCCGTGCTGCTGCTCCAGCACGGCGACGCGCAGGGGGCGGAGCCGTGGTTCTCCAAGGCCGCCGAGGCCGGCAGCATCGACGCCGCCTTCAACCTCGGCATCCTGCACGCCGGGCGGCAGGAGAACGCCGCCGCTCGCGGCTGGTACGAGCGCGCCGCCGCCGCGGGGCACGCGGAGGCCGCCCTCCAGGTGGCCATCGCGCTCCAGCGCGACGGCGACCACCACGCGGCCGAGCGGCACCTGCGCTGCGCGGCCGGCGGCGGCAGCCCGGAGGCCGCGTTCCGGCTCGGCGCGCTGCTCGACCGCCGCGCGCGCGGCCAGGCGAGCGGCACCGACGAGCGGCAGGACGGCCGGGACCGCGCGGAGGGCCCGAGCACCGGCACCGGCCTGAGCACGGCCGGCATCGAGGACGTCGTCTGCGAGGAGGCGGAGGAGTGGTACGAGCGCTCCGCCCGGCTCGGACACCGCCGCGCCCAGGTGCGGCTCGGCATGTGCGCGGCCAAGCGCGGTGACGTGGTGGACGCCGCGCACTGGTACCGGCTCGCGGCCGAGTCCGGTTCGCGCAACGGCGCCTTCAACCTCGGCCTGCTGCTGGCCCGCGAGGGCAGCGAGCCCGAGGCGGCGCTGTGGTGGACCAGGGCCGCCGAGGCCGGGCACGGCAGGGCGGCGCTGCGGATGGCGCTGCTCTCGGCCCGGCACGGCCGGCTGGTCGAGGCGCAGAGCTGGTGCGACCGGGCGATCGCCTGCGGCCCCGCCGAGGTCGCGGAGCGGGCCGCCCGGCTCACCGCCGTGGTCAGCCAGGAACTGACGGCCTGACCCCCGTGTCCGCAGGCCCGGCCCACCGGCCGGGCGGCGGACACGGGGGGCACCGCGATGGTGAACGGGAAGTGATTTGCCATGGTCAGGCCGGGCGGGCTAAAGTAAAGACACAACGACGCGGGGTGGAGCAGCTCGGTAGCTCGCTGGGCTCATAACCCAGAGGTCGCAGGTTCAAATCCTGTCCCCGCTACTGAAGAGAAGGCCCGGAAGCCATGGCTTCCGGGCCTTCTTCTTGTGTCCTACCGAGCGCCCGCCCGAGCGCCCGCCCGGAAGTCGCCGCGCCCCGGCCCGGCGGCTTCCGCCGACCCCGTTCCATCGCCGCCCCCGCTCCGGTTCTCATTCCGGCAAAGTCCGGGCGAATCCGGTTCAGTGGGGTGTGGCCGAGGGGGATGCTGAACGTGAGGAAGCCGGGGGACGCACGGGCGAGGAGGCGTGATTGCTGCGCAGACGGCGGGAGCGATCCGGAGTGGACGGGGCGGTGGCCGCCGGCCGCTGGGCCCAGTGGTGTGCCGCGGCCGAGACGGGCCGCCCGCCCGAGGTGGCCGCGCTGCTGGGCCGGCTGCGCGCGGCGGTCGCCGAAGGGCCGCCCGGCGAGCGCACGGCCGCCCTTGAGGCGCTCGGCCGGGCCAGGCCGCGGCTGCTGCTCGGCCTCGACCGGTACGCCCGTACGGCCGCGGCCCGGCCCGATCCGCAGTACCGCCCCGGCGGCCCGGCCCCGTCGGGTCCCGCCACCGCCACCGGCACCGACCCGCTGCGCCTGCTGCTCGCCTCGCTCGACGCCGACGGCCGTACCCGGGAGGCCGCCGTCCAGGCGCTGGCCGGCACCGGCGGCCCGCTGGCCACCGCCGCCCTCGCGCTGCGCGCCGACGACTGGGTGCCCGCGATCCGGACCCCCGCCCGTACCGCGCTCGCGACCCGTACCGCCCCCGACGAGGCCGCCGCCGCCCTCGGCGTGCTGATCCGCCGGCAGGGCAGGCGGCGGGCCGACGGGCTGCTCGCCGGCTACCGGGCGGGCCTGCGCGAGCACCCGCGGACGGTCCGGGCGCTGGCCGCCGAGCGCGATCCGCTGGTCCGCCGCTTCGGCGTGGAACTGGCCCTCGACCTGGACGAATACGTGCGCGGCGACCTGCTGCGGGCCGCGCTGCACGACCACGACCAGGTGTGCCGCACGCTGAGCGCGCAGCGGCTGCTCGACCTCGACCCGGCGCAGGCCGGCGCGCTGCTGCGGGCGCGCGGCGCGGCCGTGCGGGCGATGGCGGTGGCGGCGCTGCCGCCCGACGTGCCGGCCACCCGGCTGGTGCCGCCGCTGGCCGACCGGGCCAGGATGGTCCGCGCGCAGGCCCGCTGGCAGCTCTACCACCGCGGCGAGCCGCCCGCCGAGGTCTACCGCAGGCAGCTGCACCGGGCAGGGCCCGGCACGCCCGCCCGGCTGGTCGCGGGCCTCGCGACCGGGCTCGGTGAGTGCGGGGACGCGGCCGACGCGCCGCAGCTGATGCGGCTGCTGGCCGACCGGCACCTGGCCGCCGCCGCGCCCGCGGCCGTCCGGCGGGCGGCCGTACGGGCCGTGGGGCGGCTGGCGAAGCCGGACGAACTGGTGCCGCTGCTCGGACCGCTGGCCGCCGACCCGGACCCGGGGGTGGCCCGGGAGGTGTTCGAGGCGCTGGCGCGGGTGCCGGACGCGGTGCCGGTGGAGACGCTGTGGCTGGGCCGGACCCGTACCGAGCCCTCGGTGCGGCGGGCCGCCGAGCGGATCGGCGGCTGGACCGAGCGCCCGGCGCCCAAGCCGTACGCGATGCGGACCGCCTTCGGGCGGCGGGCCGGCCGGGCGGGCCGCAGGGCGGGGACGGTCAGGTCGAGCAGTCGGGGCACAGACCCCGGTAGGTGACCTCCACGGTGGCCACCGCGAAGCCGAACCGCTCGCCGGCCGGCAGCGCGGCCAGCGGGTCGCCCTGCGGGTGCACGTCTCGGACCGTGCCGCAGCGCGAGCAGACCAGGTGCTGGTGCGGGTGGTGGGCGTTGGGGTCGTACCGCTTGGCGCGGCCGTCGGTCGAGACCTCGATGACCTCGCCGATCGTCACCATCTCGCCGAGCGTGTTGTAGACGGTGGCGCGGGAGATCTCCGGCAGCCGTGCGATGGCGCGCGCGTGCACCTCGTCGGCGGTCAGATGCACATGGTCGCCGTCGAGGACCTCGGCCACGACCCGCCGCTGGGCGGTCAGCCGCCAGCCGCGTTCGCGCAGACGTTCCAGCAGGTCACTCATGTGCGCCAGCTTAACAGCGAGGGGCGTTCGAATCGAAGAGGTCCGCTCCTGGCTCTTTTCTTGACTTAGACGATGTCTATCGTAGGATCGGGTGGGACTTCGGCGAGCGACCCGAGGCAGCGGTCCAGGCCCTCCGCGCCTGATCGGCCGCTCGACCGGAAGGAACGAAGGGGCTGGACGCCATGGGGCTCCGGCCCCTTCGGCCTGTCCGCGCCGGATCCGCCGCGCTGGATCGGCCGCGGAGAGCGGCTTACGCCGAGGTGGCGGCGCTCGCCGGCACCGCCGGGGCGGCGCCCTCCGACCAGCAGCGCACGATGTCGCGCACCGACACCACACCCACCGGCTCGCGGCCGTCGAGCACCACCAGGTGCCGGAAGCCGCCGTGCAGCATCGCGCGGGCCGCCTCCTCCAGCGTCCAGCGGGGCGTGGCGAAGACGACGTCGGTGGTGGTGTGGGCGTGCGCGGTCGCCCGGTCGAGGTCGAGCCCGGCGCCGACCGCGTCGAGGATGTCGCGCTCGGTGAGGATGCCGAGGCCGCAGGTGTCGGGATCCAGGACGATGGCCGCGCCGACCCGGCGGGCGGACATCAGCTGGGCGGCCTGGTGCAGGGTGTGGGCGGGTCCGATGGTGAGGACGATCGTGCTCATCGCTTCGCTGACCAGCATGGACGGGCACCTCCTTGGGGGTGAGGCCGGCCACGGGGCTCCGTGAACGGTTTCACAAGTTCACAAGCGGGGGTGCTCTCATAGTCACACGGGCCCCTCCGCCGGGCAAGGGGCGGGTAAAGGTTGTCCGGTGACCGGCGCCGTCGCCGTCTGCCGGGTACGGGCCTACCTGCGCAGATACCCCAGCAGGCGATCGTGCAGCAGCCCGTTCGAGGCCGCCGCGTTCCCACCGAACGGCCCGGGATCACCGTCGAGCGAGCTGAACCGGCCGCCCGCCTCCCGCACGATCACCTCGTTGGCCGCCATGTCCCACAGGCTCAGCTCCGGCTCCGCGCAGATGTCGACCGAGCCCTCGGCGACCATCATGTACGGCCAGAAGTCGCCGTAGCCGCGGGTCCGCCAGACCGCGCGGCCCAGGTCGAGGAAGCCTTCGAACCGGCCCTGCTCCTCCCAGCCCGACAGCGAGGAGTACGCGAACGAGGCGTCCTCGATCCGGCCGACCTGCGACACGTGCAGCCGGCTCGCCGACGTCAGGCTGCGGCCGGTGTACGCGCCGCCGCCCTTCACCGCCCACCAGCGGCGCCCGAGCGCGGGCGCCGACACCACGCCGACCACCACCTCGTCACCGCCGCCGGGCCCCTCGCCGCGCACCGCGAGCGCGATCAGCGTGGCCCAGACCGGCACCCCGCGCACGTAGTTCTTGGTGCCGTCGATCGGGTCGACGATCCAGCGCCTGGCCGACCCGCCGCCGGTGTCGCCGAACTCCTCGCCGAGCACCGCGTCCCGCGGCCTGGCCCGCGACAACTGACCGCGGATCAACTCCTCCGCGGCCTTGTCCGCCTCGGTCACCGGCGTCAGGTCCGGCTTGGTCTCCACCTTGAGGTCGAGCGCCTTGAAGCGGTCCATGGTCGCGGCGTCCGCCGCGTCGGCCAGCACATGGGCGAGCCGCAGGTCGTCGTTGAAATCGGGCATGGGCCGACAGTATCGATCTCGGACCGCCCCGGTCATGCCGCCCCCGCGCGAAACCTTGACAGAGCATGGCCACGCGTCAATTCTGTGCGCACGGTCGCCTGTCCGGGACGAATGCGGCGCCTTGGAGGCAAAGATGCCTACCGCGCGGGAAACGCTGCTGGACGCCGCTTTCGCCGCGCTCGGCGAACGGTCGTGGGACGCCGTCCGGATGGTGGAGGTGGCCGCGGCGGCCGGGGTGTCCCGGCAGACCCTCTACAACGAGTTCCGCAGCAAGGAAGGGCTGGCCCGGGCGCTGGCCGTCCGGGAGACCGACGGCTATCTGGCCGGCGTGGACCGCGCGCTGGCCGGCGCCGGACGGGACGGGGCCGACGCGGGGGAGTGCTTCGCGGCTGCCGCCCGCTGGACGCTGCGCACCGCCCGGCACAGCCCGCTGGTGCGGGCCGCGCTGACCGGTGCGCGGGGCGGCGTCGGCCGGGACCTGGTCGGCGAGTTGCACAGCCGTACGGTCGCGGCGCTGGTCAGCGGCCACCCCGGGCTGCGGCCCGAGGACATCGCGTGGGCCTGCGAGGCGGCGATCCGGCTCACCCTGTCCTACGTGATCGCGCCGGCGCCGAGCGACGAGGCCGCCTGCCTGCGGGTGGCGCAACTGGTCCGCGGCCTGCTGCCACGGCCGGCCCCCTGACGGGCGATCAGCGCGCCACGAAGCAGCGAGCCGCGGCTGAGTGCGCGGAACCGCTCAGCGCGCCGAACCGCTCAGGGCGCCGAACCGCTCAGTGCGCGGAACCGGAGATCTGGAGCCCGATCACGCCGACGATCACGAAGCCGATCGAGACCAGCTTCAGCGTGGAGACCAGGTCGCCGAGGAAAGCCATGCCGTAGATCGCGGTGCCGGCCGCGCCGATCCCGGTCCACACCGCGTAGGCCGGCCCGACGTCGAGCTTCTTCAGCGACAGCGTGAGCAGGCCGAACGAGCCGAGTGCGAAGGTGCAGAAGGCCACCGTGGGCCACAGCCGGGTGAAGCCGTGCGAGAGCTTGAGGCAGACCGCGAACCCGGTTTCGAAGATGCCCGCGACCACCACGAGTAGCCAGGCCATCGGGTGCCTCCGTTTTCCGTCGTTCCGCCGCTGCTTCCGCGCGCTGTCGATCATCACACAGCATCGGTCCGTCAGTCGCCTTCGCGCCGCTCCCGGGTGGCGAGCAGCCGGCGCAGCGAGTCCAGCCGCGCCGGTTCGGCGTGGCCGGCGGCCACCCAGGCGTCCAGAGCGCACTCCGGTTCGTCGTGCGAGCAGCCGCGCGGGCACTCCTCGGTGCCCGGCTCGAGGTCGGGGAAGGCGTGGATCACCCGGGACGGATCGATGTGGTGCAGACCGAAGGACCGTACACCCGGAGTGTCGATGACCCATCCCCGGTCGCCCGGCAGCGGCAGCGCGAGCGCCGAGGTGGTGGTGTGCCGGCCGCGGCCGGTCACCGCGTTGACCTGGCCGGTGGTCCGCTGACGCTCCACCAGGGCGTTGACCAGAGTCGTCTTTCCCACTCCGCTGTGCCCGACGAACGCGGTGACCTGACCGGCCAGCCGCTCCCTGATCAGGTCGACGCCGCCGGTCAGGAAGTCGTCCCGGTTGGTCACCACATGGTCCAGGTCCAGCGCCCCGTACGTCTCCAGCAGCGGCGCGGCCGGCGCGAGGTCGGACTTGGTGAGCACCAGCAGCGGCTTCAGCCCGGCGTCGAAGGCGGCGACGAGGCAGCGGTCGATCATCCGCGGCCGCGGCTCGGGGTCGGCGAGCGCGGTGACGATGGCGAGCTGGGTGGCGTTGGCGACCACCACCCGCTCGAACGGGTCGTCGTCGTCAGCGGTCCTGCGCAGCACCGACGTGCGCGGCTCGACCCGGACGATCCGGGCCAGCGTGTCCTTGCCGCCCGACAGGTCGCCGACCACCGCGACCCGGTCGCCCACCACGGCGGACTTCCGGCCCAGCTCGCGGGCCTTCATCGCGACCACCTCGCGGTCGTCGACCAGCACGGTGAGCCGGCCGCGGTCCACCGTCAGCACCATGCCCTCGGCGGCGTCCTCGTGCTTGGGGCGGATCGAGGTGCGCGGGCGGTTGCCCTTGCTGTTGGGGCGGACGCGTACGTCGTCCTCGTCGGGGTTCTTGCCGTAGCGGCGCATCGCGGACCGTCAGCCCCGGCCCGGGCCGACGCTGGCGGGCCCGTCGCCGGCCGCCTCGTCGAGCATCGCCGTCCACAGCTGCGGGAAGTCGGGCAGCGTCTTGGCGGTGGTGGCCACGTTCTCCACCAGGACGTCTTTCACCGCCAGGCCCAGCACCGCCGCCGCGGTGGCCAGGCGGTGGTCCTCGTAGGTGTGGAAGACCCCGCCGTGCAGCGGGCGCGGCCGGATCCGCAGGCCGTCCTCGGTCTCGGTGACGTCGCCGCCCAGGCCGTTCAGCTCGGCGGCGAGCGCGGCCAGCCGGTCGGTCTCGTGCAGCCGCAGATGCGCGATGCCGGACAGCTCGGAGGGCTCCTCGGCCAGCGCGGCGACCGCCGCGATCACCGGGGCCAGCTCGCCGACCTCGTGCAGGTCGATGGTGATGCCGTTGATCCGGCCGCCGCCGGTCAGGGTGAGTCCGCGGTCGGTCAGTTCGTACGATCCGCCCATCCGGGTGAAGATGCCCGGCAGCGCGTCCCCTGCCTGGGTGGTGCGGCGCGGCCAGCCGGGGATCGTGACCCGGCCGCCGGTGATCAGCGCGGCGGCCAGGAAGGGGCCCGCGTTGGACAGGTCTGGGTCCACCGTCAGATCCCGGCCGAGCAGCGCGCTCGGCGCCACCCGCCACACGTTGCGGGTGCCGCCGTCCTGCGGTGCGTCCACCTTCGCACCCGCTATCCGCAGCATGTCCACGGTCATCCGGATATGCGGCACCGAGGGCAGCGCGCCGCCGGTGTGCCGCAGTTCCAGGCCCTTGTTGAAGCGCGGCGCCGACAGCAGCAGCGCGCTGACGAACTGCGACGACGCGGACGCGTCCACCTCCACCGAGCCGCCGGACAGCGACCCGGCGCCGTGCACGGTCAGCGGCAGCGAGCCGCGCCCCTCGTCGTCGATCCGGGCGCCGAGCTTGCGCAGCGCGCCGATCACGCCGTGCAGCGGGCGCTCGTACGCGCGGGCGTCGCCGACGAAGCGGACCTCGCCGTCGGCCAGCGCGGCCACCGGCGGCAGGAAGCGCATCACGGTGCCGGCGTTGCCGACGTCGATGGTGGCCGGGCCGTGCAGCCCGGCCGGGATGATCCGCCACGCCTCGCCACCCGACGGGTTCACCGTCTCGTCGATCTGCACGCCCATGGTCCGCAGCGCGTCGGCCATCAGTACGGTGTCGCGGCTGCGCAGCGGGCGGCGCACCCAGCCGGGCTCGGTGGAGTGCGCGGCGAGCACCAGGGCGCGGTTGGTCACCGACTTCGAGCCGGGCACGGTGACGGTCGCCTCCACCGCACCGGGCGCGGTCGGAGCGGGCCACAGGTCGGGCTGCGCGGTGCTGTCGGTCATGAGGCCCAAGCGTAGTGGCTCGGGTACAGGGAGATAAGTCGGCGAATGCGGCGAAACCGACTGGAAACACGATGCTGCCTGCCGGGTTACGGCCACCGGAGCACAACCGGAGCGTGCGGGGGGCGCTCGCCGGTCGGTTCCCGCCCGCCATCGGAGGGGCCGGCTGCCGGGGCGGCCCGCTACCGCAGGAGCGGCCCGGGGCTACTGCAACAGCAGCCAGCGCGCGCCGCCCACCAGCGAGCACAGCGCCACCGCGTAGAAGAGGAGCAGCCACAGCGCCGCCGGGGTGTGGGTGAGCCGGCCGAGCTGGTCGGCGTCGGAGGAGCCGCTGCGGTCCCTGAGCCTGGTCCGCTGCAGCTCCGCGACCGGCCGCGCCCCGCCCGCCAGCAGGAACCACACCACCAGATACGCGAACGCCGCCTGCACCTGCGCCTTGGTCAGCCACGACACCAGCAGGAACACCGCCGCGGTGACCACCACGGTCAGCGCCCCGTACGCGTTGCGGATCATCACCAGCATCACCAGGAGCAGCGCCGTCGCCCCCCACAGCAGCGCGGTGATGTGCCCGGCGGCCAGCAGCGCGGCGCCGGCGAGGCCGAGCAGCGGCGGCGCGGTGTAGCCGGCCGCCGCCGTGAGCACCATGCCGAGGCCGCGCGGCTTGCCCCGCGAGACGGTCAGCCCGGAGGTGTCGGAGTGCAGGCGTATGCCGTCCAGGCGGCGGCCGGTCAGCAGCGCGATCAGCCCGTGGCCGCCCTCGTGCGCGATGGTCACCGCGTTCCGCACCACGTGCCACACGCTGCGCGTGAGCACCGCGGCCAGCGCGAGCAGCGCCGTCGCGCCGACCAGCCAGCGGGACGGGTCGGGCTGGGTGCCGGTCAGCCGGTCCCACATCTCGGTGATGCCGGCGACGTTCATCGGGCGCTCATCCTTCGGTTTCCTCCGGGTTCTGCGGGGCTTGTACGGGGGTTGTGCCCGGTCGGGGCAACGGTCGTGGCAGTGTGGCAGTTATGTGCGGTCGATACGCGGCGAGCCGGAAACCCGAGGATCTCGCAGGACTCTTCGAGGTCCGGAAGTGGGATCCCACCGAGACACTCGCCCCCGATTGGAACGTGGCACCGACCAAGGATGTCTATGTAGTCCTTGACCGTCCGGTGCGGGACTCCGGTTCCCCGGATCCGGTCCGGCAGTTGCGGGTGCTGCGCTGGGGCCTGGTCCCGTCGTGGGCCAAGACCCCGGAGGGCGGGGCGAGACTGATCAACGCGCGGGCCGAGACCGTGCACGAGAAGCCGTCCTTCCGGCGCGCGCTCGGCGCCCGCCGCTGCCTGATACCCGCCGACGGGTACTACGAGTGGGTCACCGCCCACGAGGAGCGGCAGCTGGAGGAGAAGGGGCGCAAGAAGCGGGCGCGCAAGCAGCCGTACTTCGTCACCCCCGCCGACGGTTCGGTGTTCGCGATGGCCGGGCTCTACGAGTTCTGGCGGGACGGGACGCTGCCCGACGACCACCCGCGGGCCTGGTGGACGACCTGCTCGGTGGTCACCACCGAGGCGGAGACCGATCCGCTGGCCGGATACGAGGGCGACGGCCCGCGGTCGCTGTCCGACATCCACCCGCGGATGCCGCTGATGCTCACCCCGGACCGCTGGGACAGCTGGCTCGACCCGGCCACCACCGACCCGGACGAGGTGCGCGGGATGCTCGCCGCGCCGCCGCCGGGGCTGCTGCGGGCGTATCCGGTCGGCACCGGCGTCAGCAACGTACAGAACAACGGCCCTGAGCTGCTGGAAGAGCTGCCGGCGCCGGAGGAGGAGACGCTTTTCTGATGGCCGTACGATCATCCGCGCCGCGCTCCGGGAGGGGCCGGGGCGCGCCCGCGGGTTCAGCGGCTGCTCCTGCCGCCGGTTCTGCCGCCGGTTCTGCCGCCGGTTCCGCCTCCGCTCCCGTTGCCGCCTCCGCCGCCGTTTCGTCCGCCGGCCGGCAGCTGGTCGAGACCCCGGCCGGGCCCGCCGGGATCAGCTGGCACCCGGCCGGCCGGCCGCGCTGCGTCCTGGCGCTCGGGCACGGCGCCGGCGGCGGCATCGAGGCGCGCGACCTGGCCGCGCTCGCCGCGGCGCTGCCCGCGTACGGGGTGAGCGTCGCGCTGGTCGAGCAGCCCTGGCGGGTGGCCGGCAAGAAGCTGGCGCCGGCGCCGAAGACGCTGGACGCCGGATGGACGGCGCTGTGGCCGGCGCTCGCCGAGCCCGGTCTGCCGGTGGTCGCCGGCGGGCGCAGCGCCGGGGCGCGGGTCGCCTGCCGCACGGCGCACGAGCTGGGCGCCGCCGCCGTCCTCGCGCTGTCGTTCCCGCTGCACCCGCCGGGCCGCCCGGAGAAGTCCCGCGCCGACGAGCTGACCGGCGCCGCGGCCGTCCTGCCGCTGCTCACCGTGCAGGGCGGCAACGACGCCTTCGGCCGTCCCGCGGAGTTCCCGCGCGGCCGGCGGCCGGTCGAGGTGCCGTACGGCGACCACTCCTTCGCCGTCCCCAAGCGCGCCCCGATCGGCCAGGACGAGGCGCTGGCCGTGCTGACCGGTGCCGTCAGCGACTGGCTGGCCGGGCTCGGACATGCATCCGCTCGCCCTGCCGGCCGAAAAGGCTGAGCACCTCCACCGGCTCGTTCCCGGCCGGCCCGAACCAGTGCGGCAGCCGGGTGTCGAACTCCGCCGCCTCGCCGTGCCGCAGCTCCATGTCCCGGTCGGCGAGCATCAGCCGCAGCCGGCCGGAGAGCACGTACAGCCACTCGTAGCCCTCGTGGGTGCGCAGCTCGTCCGGCGGCAGCGGATCGATGATCATCTTGTACGCCTGGAGGGCGCCCGGCTGCCTGCTGAGCGGCAGCACCGTCATCCGTTCCAGCCGCCGCGGCACCGGCCTGACCCGCGGATCACCCACCTCGGGCGCGCCCACCAGCTCGTCAAGCGGCATCTGGTGCGCCCGGGCCAGCGGCAGCAGCAGCTCCAGCGAGGCGCGGCGCTGCCCCGACTCCAGCCGGGACAGGGTGCTCACCGAGATCCCGGTGGCCTCCGACAGCGTGGCCAGCGTCACCCCGCGGTCCATCCGGGCCGCCCGCAGCCGCGGCCCGACCTCGGCCAGCGTCCGTGCCACCTCGTCATCACCCGTACCGCCCAGATCACCCATACGGACAAGTCTGCCGGTACCGATGCTCAGTGCGATCCGTACGAGTGGCGATCTCGTCCTCGGGAATGACGACGGCGGCAGTGGCGTTGTGCGCATTGGTAGCAACGACCAAGCTTTGGTGAGGAAGGCAGCCGCATGGTTTCAGCCGCATGCCGGCCGGGCGAACAGACCACCGCGCAGGCGCAGGCCGCCGCGCCGTACCTGAACTGGACCCAGTGGTCCTCGAAGGACGACGGCAGGGGCGGACCCGGCGCGCCGATCTCCAGTGCAATATCCTCCGAATCGAGCGTGTCCACTTTGAGGCGCGCTGGAGTTTCTGAGGAGGTGGGTCCGGTCACCGGCACCGACGACAGCACGGCGGGAACCGCGGGTGCGTCCGGTACGGGGGAGACACAGGAGAGCAGCACGGAGCGCACGGAGCGCTTCGAGCGGGATGCCCTTGGCTTCCTCGACCAGATGTACTCGGCCGCGCTGCGGATGACCCGCAATCCGGCCGATGCGGAAGACCTGGTCCAGGAGACGTACGCGAAGGCGTACGCCTCGTTCCACCAGTTCCGCGAGGGCACCAACCTCAAGGCCTGGCTCTACCGCATTCTGACCAACAGCTTCATCAACTCGTACCGCAAGAAGCAGCGCGAACCGCTGCGCAGCGGTTCCGAGGAGATCGAGGACTGGCAGCTCGCGCGCGCCGAGTCGCACATGTCCACGGGTCTGCGTTCCGCGGAGTCCCAGGCGCTCGACCACCTGCCGGACTCCGATGTGAAGACGGCACTCCAGACGATCCCCGAGGAGTTCCGCATCGCGGTGTATCTCGCGGACGTCGAGGGCTTTGCCTACAAGGAGATCGCGGACATCATGGGTACACCCATCGGCACGGTGATGTCCCGGCTGCACCGCGGACGTCGCCAGTTGCGTGAGCTGCTGGAGGATTACGCCCGGGAGCGCGGGCTCGTCCCGGCGGGCGTGGCAGATGAGAAGGGCACGGATTCATGAGTTGCGGTGACGCACATGAGACGGACTGCTCCGAGGTGCTCGACCACCTCTACGAGTATCTCGACAACGAGATGTCCGACGCTGCCGGTGCCAAGTTCAAGGAGCACTTCGACGAGTGCCACCCCTGCTTGGAGAAGTACGGGCTCGAACAGGCCGTCAAGAAGCTGGTGAAACGGTGCTGCGGCTCTGACGAGGTGCCGACGGATCTGCGGGCCAAGGTGATGATGCGGCTCGAACTGATCCGGGAGGGCCAGCCGGCTCCGGGCCAGTCTGGTCCCGGCCAGCCGGCTCAGGGCGGTGGGGAGCCGGGCGGTGCCGAGCCCGGACAGGTGCCGGGTGGGTCGTCGTCCGGCCAGGTGCCCGGTGGCGCGGCGTTCGCGCCGGCCTCAGAGGCGTCCTAGCGTCCGTTTCAGCTTTCCCCGGGCGCGCCCGTCCGGCGCTCCCGGCTGTTCCCCGCGGTTTTCGGCGTTCCCGGTGTTTCCCGGTCACTCGATCGGGTGCATCGGGAGCGCCACGCTGCTTTATGGGACCCGGGCATGGCGCCCCACCTGCACATGGTTGGATGCCGGTGGGGATGGCAAGGAGTCCTTGTGGAGGCGGGCGCTCACCGGGGAGCGCGGCACCGCCCGGGGCCGGGTCGGGATCGGGGCTGTGACCCAGGCTGAGACCGCGGCCAAAATGTGCAAGGTTGGATCCGTACGCGGACGGGGGCGTGATCGTGGTGCGGGAAGGCGACGTCCTGGCAGTGGTCGGCTGAGCAGGCAGGCGGTATGACGTTGAACATCTTCGGAAGAGTGCGGCACCGGCCGTCGCCCACCTGGCGGCAGGCCACCGACCGGGCGTTCTCGCTGATAGACGACGGCCGTTACGAGGACGCCGGCGCGCTGCTGACCCGTGCCGCCGATCTGGAGCCGTGGCTGTCGGAGTCCTGGTACAACCTCGCGCTGCTGCACAAGTTCCGGCACGACTGGGGCCAGGCGCGGATCGCCGGCCTGCGCGCCGTCGCCCTGCTCGACCGCCCGGTCGGCGCTCCCGACTGGTGGAACCTGGGCATCGCCGCCACCGCGCTCCAGGACTGGCCGCTGGCCCGCCGCGCCTGGCAGGCGTACGGGCTGCGGATGCCGTCCGGCACCGCCAGCCGCTCCGGCGAGGAGTCGGTGCGGCTGCCGCTGGGCAGCGCGGCGGTACGGCTGTCGCCCGAGGGCGAGGCGGAAGTGGTGTGGGGCCGCCGGCTCGACCCGGCCCGCGTCGAGGTGCTGTCCATCCCGCTGCCGTCCTCCGGCCGCCGGTGGGGCGAGGTCGTCCTGCACGACGGTGTGCCGCACGGCGAGCGGGCCACCGAGGACTCCGGCTCGGGTTCGGGCTCCGGCGCGGTCTACCCGGTCTTCGACGAGATCGAGCTGTGGGCGCCGTCGCCCGTCCCGACCTGGCTGGTGCTCCTGGAGGCCGCCACCGAGGCCGACCGGGACGCGCTGGAACGGCTGGCCGCCGAGGCCGGCTACGCGGCGGAGGACTGGTCGTCCTCCGTCCGGCTGCTGTGCCGCACCTGCTCCGAGAGCCGGATGCCCACCGACGACGGCGCCTCCGCCACCCGCGACCCGCACGACCAGGGCGAGCCCGGCCACCCCGGTCACCTCAGCCATCTCAGCCAGCAGGGCGCGGGGTTGCGCTGGACGCCGGAGCGCGAGTGCGGGGTCGCGGCGCCGGCCGCGCTGGTGCGGGGGCTGCTCGACGGGTGGGTGGCGGACAGCCCGGACACCCGCGACTGGCGGGACCTGGAAGAGGTCTGCTGAGGGGTGCGGTGCTGCCCCGTGGGGGCGGGGTCTGTCACGTGGGGCGGACGGCGTGCGGCTCGGCCCCGTACCCTGGGACGGTTCACTTACGGTTCCGGGAAGGCGTACGGCGGAGATGTCCCAGCAGCAGACCGAGCACGGCCACGGCCACCAGCACACGCATGACCACGATCACGGCCACAGCCACGGCCATGCGCACGGCCACGCTCCCGACGACGCCTCCGGGGAGTTCCTGGACGACGTGACGGACGCGGAGGCGCGCGAGCAGGCGCACCGCGAGCGCGGCACGGTCCGCCCGATCACGGTGGTCGGCAACCCCGTACTGCACCGCGAGTGCAAGGACGTCACCGAGTTCGACGGCAAGCTCGCCGCCCTGATCGACGACATGTTCGCCAGCCAGCGCGCCGCCGAGGGCGTGGGCCTCGCGGCGAACCAGATCGGCGTCGACCTCAAGCTCTTCGTCTACGACTGCCCCGACGACGACGGCAACCGCCACGTCGGCGCGGTCTGCAATCCCGTGGTGGACGAACTCCCCGCCGACCAGCGCCACCTGGACGACTCCAACGAGGGCTGCCTGTCCGTCCCCGGCGCATACATGGAACTCCCGCGCCCCGACTACGCGGTCGTCCGCGGCCAGGACGCGACCGGCGCCCCCATCGCCGTCCACGGCAACGGCTACTTCGCCCGCTGCCTCCAGCACGAGACCGACCACGTCTACGGCCGCCTCTACATCGACCGCCTCTCGAAGCGTGACCGCAAGGACGTGATGCGGCAGATGGCGGAGGCGACGCCGAAGTTCGAGACGGTGCCGAACGAGTAGGGGTGGTCGGGGGGTTCGCGGCGCCCGGGGGTTAGGGGCGCCGGGGGTTAGGGGCGCCGGGGGTTCGGGGCGCCCGGTGGCCCGGCGCGGGCGTGGCGCGTTCCCGGCGAACGGGACGCCCGGTGGGCGAGGGGGTATGGCGCCCGGCGTGGTGTGGCCCGGCGGGCGAGCGGACCGGGCGGGTGAGCGGGCCCGGCGGGCGGGTCCGGCGGCTCGGTGGGTCAGCGGGGCAGGCGCCCGGTGTGGAGCGCCCCGGCGCGCGAGCGGGTCCGGCGGGGCGGTGGGTCAGCGGGGCAGGCGCCCGGTGCGGAGCGCCCCGGCGCGCGAGCGGGCCCGGCGGCCCGGTGGTCAGCGGGGCAGGCGCCCGGTGAGCTGGCGCATCTCGTTGTCGGCTTGGGCGGCGGTCACTTCACGTGCCCGGCCGGCCAACTCCCGGCGCACGTAAGCCTCGAACGCCCGCGCCCGCCGGGCCGCGTCCCGCGCGGCCCCCGCGAGGTCGGCTCCCCACCGCACGGCGGCATCCCCGACCCAGACGTCCCCCTTCCCCCCGGCCATCCGCCGATCCGCGTCCCCGAGCGCCCCGACCACGAGGTCGAGATCCCGGCTGACGTCGGCGTGCAGCTGGCTGAGCGCCTGCCACACAGGACTCAGCACTTTGTCACTCACGTGAGGCGTTCCCGTCTGTCGTGGGCCCCGCCATGGGCAAGGCCTTGAGCTCCCCCAGCCGCCGCGGAAGATTCGTCTCACACCCCATCCGATCAGCCACCCGCCGCGCGGCGGCAAACACCACGCGCACCTGCGCCTCCCGTTTGACCTGATCCCCGGCGGCGTCCAGCCCGGGGGTCGCCACCTTCGCGAAGATGTAGAGGCCACGGCCGTGCGTGGTTTTACCGCTGCGCGTGAGGCACGAGTAGTTGATGGTCGCCTCGGAGTCGGTTGACTTGGCTCCCCAGGCGACCTTGTACGCAAGGAGGTACGGAGCACTCAAGAGGGGCCCTGTCATGGCGTGAAACCCTCGCGCCTCGAACGTAATCCGCAGCGCTCCTTCCCGTTCTGCTGGCCCGAGGTCGCAGAGGCTGCGCGGCATGTTGCTTCCGCTGTCGGATAGGTCCGCAGAGAGTGCTGTGGCGACGTGCGCGACCGTGGACTGGAGACTGAGTGAGCCAAGCCTCCATCTGTCCACACCGCTGATCGACTTCAGGGCAGCCGCAGCTTCGGAGTCCAGCGCGCCACCACACATCGACCGCACGGTAGCGAACTGCAGGCTGGCATTGGACGGTGGTGCTACCGGCACCTGCGGCGTGGACGTGCATCCCAGAAGAAGTACAAGCCCTGCCGCGGAGGCAAACACCGCGTAGGAGCTATTGCGAGCGCCAGGCATAGTGAGATCCGTGATCATTACGTGACGGGCAGGTTGCCGGATAGCTGTTGGTTGAGGCTCCCCGCGTTGTAGCCGGTCTGCTGCGCTTCGTGGAGTTCTTCGCTCAGTTTGGACTGCTGCTCGCTCGTCCAAGTGTTATATCGAGGATCGTCGAGGAATCGATGGACAGGGAGTAGGGAAGCGGCTCGGCCAGCATCGTAGAAGCGGGCCGTCTGGCCCTGGCGCACGTCCGCGAGTTCACGGTGTTGGGACTCGGCGTAGTTGCTGATGCTCTGCTGAATCCGACCATCCATCTCTCCTTTGCTCTGGTCCGTCGCCAGCGGGATGATCGTGGCACCCAGGCCGTCTTCCGGAGCAGGCGCGAACGCGAAGACACCGGCGGTCAGCAGGCCCGCGATCTTCTGCTGGGTTTCGGCCCGCTTGTCCAGTTGGTCGTTGAAATCCTGTTCGGATGCCACTTTGGTGGCCGTGAACTGATCGGCCCAACTGCGGTCCATGATCCCCTGCAACTCGGCACCGATCCGGATCGCCCCTTTTGCATCGCTGAATTCTGGCTCGCCGTATGCAGATCTGCCCGCTGGATGAGCAACCAGTGCCGATGTGGTGTACGCCTGCTGAGCGTTGGTAACAGTCCTGTACGCATCGTCATCGTGACTGATTGTGCCGAGGAACCGACGCAGACTGTCGCCATTAAACCTGGCCCGTTCGAGCTGGTTCTCGCGACCATTGACACGGGAAAAGATGGAATTACCGTCCGTCGTGTCGTACAACCCCCAATCGACGTCGTCGATATACGCCGCCGTCATGCGGCCAAGGCTCTTCCCGATCCCCGTCTGGCGGGCCAGGAGACCCGCCCCGCTCACCCCCGTCCTCGCCGTGTCCGTCCCCTCGGCCCGGCGGCCGTACATGCTCACCACCGCGGCCATGACCGCGGCCGTCGCCGCGGTGCGGTGGAGTTGGGGCGGGGACGCGTCGTACGCCGCGCCCATCGTCGCGGATTCGAGGGCGTGGCCCAGAGCGCGGTAGCCGGCGATCGTCGCCTCGTCGGTGGGCGGGTCGGCCGGCCAGATGCGGGTGCGGGTGAGGTAGTCGAAGTGCGGCTTCGCGGAGAGGAAGGCCGTGGAGGCAGCGGGATTGTGGCCGAGGGCCTCCATGAAGCCGGTCAGGGGGTCGGCCCCGTTGTCGTCGACCGTGCCGTAGTGCAGCCGGACGCGGTGGCCCGTAAGGTCCCAGGGCAGCACGTTCTTGCGGCTGACCTGGTCCTGCAGGCCGACGTGCTCGTCGGTGATATGGCTGCGCTCGAAGGCGAGCAGAGCAGCGCCGTAACGTCCGAGGAAGCCGGAGTCGTACTCGCCGTGCCGCAGCAGCGAACTCATCGCCTGGAAGCCGTACACGTCGTTGGGGCTGTCGCCGACGTCCTCGGCGCCGAGGGCGATCACGTCCTGCTGCCAGCGCCGGGTGGCGGCGTCGTCGCTGCGGCTGGCGGTGGCGAGGGTGGCGCCGAGGGCCTGTTCGAGATCGCCCAACTGGCTCATGCGGGCGGCGGTTTCGGGGTCGAGGCCGGTCGTGTCGCGTGGCTCGGTCTCGTACTGCCGGACGGCGGTGAGGGCCGTGTAGAACGTGAGCGTGGCGCTCGCGCCGAGGGTGCTGGCGAAGTTCTCGGCGAACAGCGGGTTGTTCTTGTGGCGGTTCAAGAGCGCGCGCAGGCGGGTGAGTTGGGCGTTGGAGAGGTCGCCCGGGTCGGTGCGGGCGAGATGCAGCGCCTCGCGGGCGTCGCGGGCGGTCTCGGCGGGGGAGGAGACGTCGACGGCGGCGTCGGAGATCTGCACCATGTGCCGGGTGCCGCCGGGGTACGGTCGCCCGGCCAGGACGGCGAGGTGGTGCCGCTGCCGCAGTATCGGCAACTGGCCCTGCGCCCAGGCGAGATGGCGGCCGATGGCGGCGGGCTCGGTGGTGTCGAGACCGATCCGCGCGGACTGGTCGAGCCAACTCCCCACCACCGGCTGGGCCCCGCCCCCGCTCTGCCCGGTGCGGTTGGTGATCGACCCGATCAGATCCCACAGTTGCTGCGGATCGATCCCGCTGAACCCGCCCCGGCCACCCGTGACCATCCCACCGCCCTGTCTCCCCTGCGACTTCGGACGCACAACGTTAGCGAACGCTCACGTTGAGTGTCCAAACCGGGGGGCGTCGGGTCAGTTGACGATGGTCTGGTTTTCCTTGACGGTCACCTGGAGGGGGGTGGTCGACTGGCCTTGGGGGAAGGGTGGGTTCTGGGGTGGGCCGTCGGGGTTGGCGGAGGGGGTCCAGGTGACGTTCCAGACCAGCGTTGCCTGGAGGGTGTAGTCGCCGTGTTTGCGGTAGGTGATGTTGCAGGGGTCGTTGCTGGTGTCGACGCTGTAGGCTCCGCCGCCGGTGGGTGTGAGCTTGTACGTGCAGCTGCTCGGGTCGGCGTTCTCGGTTCCTGCGTCCACGCGGAGTTCGTTCGGGGTGGCGACGGTCGTGGCCGCGATGTGCACCCCGGCGGCGGCGTTGTCCAACTGGGCCGTCACGTAGACCCGGTCCAGCGGCTGGTCGAAGACGACTTCGGTGTCCAGGTTGACCAACTGGTTCTCCGCGGCCGGTCGCAGAGTCAGCGGCGGAGCCGGGAGGACGGTGTCGTTGTAGGCCAGGCCGGCGAGCGTCCTGGGGTCGATCAGGGGTGTGTCGTCAGTCGTCGGGGTGCCCGGTTTCTCCCACAGCCACGAATGCTGTGCGGTGCAGTTCTGGGCCCGGTCGATGTCGGGGACCTCGAGCTTCCACCAGGTGCCCTTCTCGCCCGTGTGGTAGTCGATCCCTTTGGGCCCGGGGTCCTCGCCGATCACCTCCATCGCGATGTGCTCAGCCTCGTAATGGGTCGTGAGGTACTGCTCCATCTCGTCCGGTGAGTAGACAGGCTCGTACCAGCAGGCAGGCGGAGACCACGACGCGTCCGAGGACGTCATCTGCGCCCCCGAACCGTTGTAGCTGCGCGTGTACTGGACCTGGCTGCTGATGGTGGGATCGGGGGAGGCGGGCTGGGGCGGGGGTTTGGCGGTCGGCGAGCTGTTTCCGAAGATGTCACGCGCACTGCTGGGTGCGCACACGGCGAGCACGCTGTAGGACAGTGCCGCGAGCACGACCGAGACGGACCGTGCCCGGGTCATCGCTGGCATTGGCTCGCGCCTTCCTGCGACTGGTATGTCGAGACCCGCCAGGTGCCGTCAGCCGCCTTGCTCATGAGGGAGTAGTGCTCGATGAAGTCGGCCTTGCTGGGCTTGGTCCTGGTGACCTTCCCGCTCTTCGTGTCCTTGTTGAAGGCGTTCCGCTGGCTCTCGCAGAAGGTGACCCCCGCCGTGCTGGGGCCGGTCACGTGAACGCTGCGGTTGTAGAAGAGCGTGGTCCCGGTGACCGTCGTGTGCTGCGACTTGGCGCTGTTGATCTTGTTGATCCAGTCGCCCAACGCCTCACCGCTGAGGTACTTGTTGAGCACTGGAAGGTTCGGGTCCAGCTTCGCGATGGCCAGGAAGATCGCCTGCTGGCCGTACGCCTGATCGCGCAGCACTGCGTCCTTGGTCGCGTCGCCGGTCTTGTCGGCGTCGACGATCACCTTGACGTCGCTGGGGAAGTCGAAGACCGGCGCCTTCGGTTCCGCAGGGGGTGTCGTGACCGGCGCCGAGGTGGTCGGGGCCGCCGTCGTGGTGGGAGCCGATGCGGTGGTCGGAGCGGTGCTGATCTTCGCGTCGTCGTTCTTGGAGCCGCCGCAGGCGGTGAGCAGCACGGCCGCGGCGGCGATACCGCAGGTGGCTGCGGTGAGGGTGGTGCGGCGGTTCATCTGATGTCTCCCGGCATGCTTGATGTGTGGGGCTCTCTAGCGCGGGCGTCGGGTCAGTTGACGATGGTCTGGTTTTCCTTGACGGTCACCTGGAGGGGGGTGGTCGACTGGCCTTGGGGGAAGGGTGGGTTCTGGGGCGGGCCGTCGGGGTTGGCGGAGGGGGTCCAGGTGACGTTCCAGACGAGGGTTGCTTGGAGGGTGTAGTCGCCGTGTTTGCGGTAGGTGATGTTGCAGGGGTCGTTGCTGGTGTCGACGCTGTAGGCTCCGCCGCCTTTGGGTGTGAGCTTGTACGTGCAGCTGCTCGGGTCGGCGTTTGTCGTGCCGGCGTCGACCCGGAGCTCGTCCGGGGTGGCGACGGTCGTGGCCGCGAGGTGGATCCCGAACTCCGCGTTGTCGTACATGGCGGTGACCCACACCCTGTCCAGCGGCTGGGCGAAAGTGACCTCGGTGTCCAGGTTGACGAGCTGGTTGGCGCCGACTGGGCGGAGTGTGAGCGGCGGCGCCGGAAGAGTTGTGCCGTTGTAGGCAAGACCGGCAAGGGCCTTGGTGTCGATCACGGGCGCGGTCCGGGGTGGGGGATTGGCCGGCCCGACGAAGACGAAGGGTTCCTTCCCAGCGCACTGGGAGACGAAGTCCTGCCAGGGCGCGTTGTCGTCGGTCACCAGGCCGTACCAGGTCCCGTCGTCGCCTTTGTGGTAGTTGTCGGCCCCGTACTCTTCCGCCCAGATCGTGGAAGCCGAGCCTTCGCGCCACATCGACAGCAGGTAGTCCTCGAAATCCTGCGGTTTGTACTGCGGTTCGTACCAGCACGCCGGCGGCGACCAGTCCCCGCCGAGCGGCTTCATGTGCTGCGCCGCGGAATCGGTCTTGCTGTAGTTGTAGTGCACGGCCGAGGCGATGGAGTCCACCGGACGTTTGGGAGGTGCGGGCGTCTGATCCCCCTTGCCGGCCATCGCCGGAGCCGCTCCAAGCGCGATCAGTGCACTCGCCGCAATCGCTGCAACAAGTGCGGTCGAACCCTTGGTCAGCGGGCGCATTCGGAGACACCGCGCTTCATTGTGGAACCTGCCACCTGCCACGTGCCGCTGGTGGACTTTTTCATGAGGTCAGACCAGCCCACGTAGTCGCTCGGGTCCGGTGCGTCCCGATTGACCTTGCCGGTCTTGGCGTCCTTGTCGAACGACTGGGTCTGGTCCTCGCAGTACGACACCCCTGCAGTAGTTGCGTTGGTGACGGTGACCTTGAAGTCGTAGTACTGCATGTGCCCGGTGACCGTTTCGTCCTTGGCCCGGTATTCCTTGATGTTGGTAGCCCAACTGACCCGGCCCTGACCGGTCGTGTATGCCTCGAACACGGGAAGATCGGGATTCTGCTTCACGTAGGCGAGTTGGATCGCCTTTATCGCGTAACCGTGGTCGCGGAGGATGGTGTCCTTGACCGGGTCGCCGGTCTTCGGCGTCTGGATGTCAAACGTGACGTCCTTCGGGAAGTCGAAGACCGGGGCCTTCGGGTCTGCCGGGGGCGTCGTGGCTGGTGGGGTTGGGGTGGGCGTGGTGGGGGTTGCGGTGGTGGTTGGGGGGGAGGTGGTGATTTTGGCGTCGTCGGTCTTGGAGCCGCCGCAGGCGGTGAGAAGGAGGGCCGCGGCGGCGACGCCGCAGGTCGCTGCGGTGAGGGTGGTGCGGCGAATCATCTGCGGGTCTCCCGTTGTCCTCGTCCTTCGGTGCGGCCGGGTCGGCCTTGCGGAAGGGGCCGTCGCGGGCGGGACGGCCGAGGAGAGGCGGGTGCAGCGCCCCCCGGCGTGGCCCTCCGCGTTGCGGCGGTCACTTCTGCATCTCAGAGCGCAGTAGGTTACCCGGTGTCAAGGAACGTGTCCAAGGGGAACCCCCGCATCCGGCGCCGCCCCGCCCGCCCGGCGCGGCTAGAAGTCCTCGTCCAGCGACACCGTTCCCTCCACCGCCACCTGGTACGCGGACGCCCGGCGCTCGAAGAAGTTGGTCAGCTCCTGGACGCCCTGCAATTCCATGAAGGAGAACGGGTTCTCCGAGCCGTACAGCGGCGGGAAGCCGAGCCGGACGAGCCGCTGGTCGGCCACGCACTCCAGATACGCCCGCATCGACTTGGTGTTCATGCCCGGTAGGCCCTCACCGCACAGATCGCGGCCGAACTGGAGTTCCGCCTCGACCGCCTCCCGCAGCATGTCCGTCACCTGCTGCTGGAGTTCGGCGTCGAAGAGGTCGGGCTCCTCCTTGCGCACGGTGTCCACCACGTCGAACGCGAAGCTCATGTGCATCGTCTCGTCGCGGAACACCCAGTTGGTGCCGGTGGCGAGGCCGTGCAGCAGGCCGCGGGAGCGGAACCAGTAGACGTAGGCGAACGCGCCGTAGAAGAACAGGCCCTCGATGCACGCGGCGAAGCAGATCAGGTTGAGCAGGAAGCGGCGGCGGTCGGCCCGCGACGACAGCCGGTCGATCTTCTCCACCGAATCCATCCACCTGAAGCAGAACTGCGCCTTCTCGCGGATCGACGGGATCTCCTCGACCGCGTCGAACGCCGCCGCCCGGTCGGCCGGATCGGGCAGATACGTGTCGAGCAGCGTCAGATAGAACTGGACGTG
This sequence comes from Streptomyces sp. CA-111067, assembly GCF_050956065.1. Lineage (NCBI taxonomy): Bacteria > Bacillati > Actinomycetota > Actinomycetes > Kitasatosporales > Streptomycetaceae > Streptomyces > Streptomyces sp. CA-111067. The sequence goes on from NZ_CP192103.1 coordinate 6,197,445, forward strand.
CACGGCCTCCTCGAACAGCTGGCGCGACAGATACAGCCGCGCCTCCGGGGAGTTGATGTGCTTGTAGAGGGTCAGCACCAGGTTGTTGGAGACGATCGAGTCGCCGGTGGCGAAGAACGCGACCAGCCGGCCGATCATGTGCTGCTCGGCGGCGGAGAGCTTCGCCAGGTCGCTGACGTCGGAGTGCAGATCGACCTCCTCCACCGTCCAGGTGTTCTTGATCGCGTCGCGGTAGCGCTCGTAGAAGTCGGGGTAGCGCATCGGGCGCAGGGTCAGTTCGAAGCCCGGGTCGAGCAGGTTCTTCTCACCAGTCGCGACGGTGCTCGCGTCGGCGGGGGTCGTTTCGGTGGTGGTCATTACTGGCAGGCCTCGCAGGACTCGGGGTTTTCCAGGGAGCAGGCGATCGCGTCGGCGTCGGCCACCGAAGGAACCGAAGGAGCCGGGGGAGCCGCGGGAGCCGCGGCCGGGACGGGGGTGGCCGCGGCGGCCCGGGCGATCCGGGTGGCCGGGCGCGAGCGCAGGTAGTACGTGGTCTTCAGGCCCTGCTTCCACGCGTACGCGTACATCGAGCTGAGCTTCCCGATGGTCGGCGTCTCGAGGAACAGGTTCAGCGACTGCGACTGGTCGAGGAACGGCGTACGGGACGCGGCCAGGTCGATCAGCCCGCGCTGCGGGATCTCCCACGCCGTCCGGTACAGCTCCCGCACGCCCGCCGGGATCCAACTGAACCCCTGCACCGAGCCGTTGGCCTCGCGCAGCGCCTCCCGGGACTGCGCGTCCCAGACGCCCAGCCGCTTCAGCTCGGCCACCAGGTAGGAGTTGACCTGAAGAAACTCGCCGGACAGCGTCTCGCGCTTGAAGAGGTTGGAGACCTGCGGCTCGACGCACTCGTACACGCCGGCGATCGACGCGATGGTCGCGGTCGGTGCGATCGCCAGCAGCAGCGCGTTGCGCATCCCGCTCGCCGCGACCCGGGCGCGCAGCGCCGCCCACCGCTGCGGCCAGTGGAACTCCACGCCGTAGTGGTCGGGGTGCAGCACCCCGCCCGCGGTACGGGTCTGCTCCCAGGCCGGCAACGGGCCGCTGCGCTCGGCGAGTTCGCAGGACGCCTCGTACGCGGCCAGCATGATCCGCTCGGCGACCCTGGTGGAGAGCTGCCGGGCGGCGGGGGAGTCGAACGGCAGCCGCAGCTTGAAGAAGACGTCCTGGAGGCCCATCACGCCCAGACCCACCGGGCGCCACTTGCTGTTGGAGCGGCCGGCCTGCTCGGTCGGGTAGAAGTTGACGTCCACCACGCGGTCGAGGAAGGTCACGGCCGTGTGCACGGTCTCGTCCAGCCGCGCCCAGTCGATCGGCTCGCCGGCCCCGGAGCGGGAGTCGGCCTCCGCGTCCCGCCCCGCCTCCGGCCTCACGAAAGCGCTCAGATTGATCGAGCCGAGGTTGCAGACGGCCGTCTCGGAGTCGTCCGTCACCTCAAGGATCTCGGTGCACAGGTTCGACGAGTGCACCGTCCGCCCGGGCAGCGCCGTCTGGTTGGCCGTCCGGTTCGAGGGGTCCTTGAACGTCATCCACCCCTGGCCGGTCTGCGCCAGCGTCCGCATCATCCGGCCGTACAACTCCCGCGCGGGAAGCGTGCGTTGGGCCAGCCCGGCGGCCTCCGCCGCACGGTAGGCGGCGTCGAAGTCCGCGCCCCACAGGTCGACCAGGTCCGGCACGTCGGACGGCGAGAACAGCGACCACTGCGCGTCCGCGTCCACCCGCCGCATGAACTCGTCCGGCACCCAGTGCGCCAGGTTGAGGTTGTGGGTGCGGCGGGCCTCCTCGCCGGTGTTGTCCCGGAGTTCGAGGAACTCCTCGATGTCGGCGTGCCAGGTCTCCAGGTACACCGCCGCCGCGCCCTTGCGCCGGCCGCCCTGGTTCACCGCGGCCACCGACGCGTCCAGCGTCTTGAGGAACGGCACGATGCCGTTGGAGTGCCCGTTGGTGCCGCGGATCAGCGAACCGCGGGCGCGGATACGGGAGTAGGGCAGGCCGATGCCCCCGGCGTGCTTCGACAGCCGCGCCACCTGGTGGTAGCGGTCGTAGATCGAGTCGAGCTCGTCGAGCGGGGAGTCCAGCAGGTAGCAGGACGACATCTGCGGGTGCCGGGTACCGGAGTTGAACAGGGTGGGGGAGCTGGGCAGGTAGTCGAGCGCGCTCATCAGCCGGTAGAGCGACGCCACTTCGTCCAGCGCGCGGACGCCTCCCGCGCCGCCCGCTGAACCCGCGGCCTCCGCGCCCGCTGAACCCCCGACCGCCGCAGCCTCCGTAACCCTGGCCGTCCCAACCCCCGTACTCCCGGCCTCAACCGGCTCCTCCGCCGCCAGCCCGGCCGCGACCCGCAGCATGAAGTGCTGAGGCGTCTCGATCACCTGGCGGGTCAGCGGATGCCGCAGCAGGTAGCGGCTGTAGAGCGTCCGCAGGCCGAAGTACCCGAACCGGTCGTCGGCCCCGTCCGCGAGCGCCCGCTCGACGAGCGCGTCGAGCCGGTCACCGTGCCGGGCGGCGAACGCGGCCGTGCCGTCGGCGATCAGGCCCTCGCGGTGGCCGACCGCGATCGAGGCGGTGAACGACACGGAGCCCTGCCCGGCCGCCTCGTCGGCGATGGCCCGGGTGAGCAGCCGGGCGGCGAGCCGCGAATACGCCGGGTCCTCGGAGATCAGCCCGGCCGCCGCGTCGATCGCCAGCGCGCGCAGCCCTGCGGCGTCGGAGGCGGCGTTCCGGCCGCGCAGTGCCGCTGCCGCCACCCGCCCGGCGTCCGCGTCCGGCAGGTCGGCGGTGAGGCCCACGAGGGTACGCAGCAGGTCGGCGCCGAGGCCGTCGGCCTGGCTCCCGGGGCCGGCCGGATGCACCGGACCGGTCGGATGCGTGCGGCCTGCGGGCACGGCTGAACCCGCAGGCACGGCTGAACCGGCGGGCACAGCAGGACCCGTGGGCACAGCAGAACCCGCGGGAACGGCTGACGATGACAACGCGGTGGGATCTACGGGCGCGATGGTCACGGTGGTGCGATCTCCCTCTGACGCGGCGGCGGCCACGCGGCACAGGGAGCGGGGGCAGGCGGAACCACGCACCGCCGCATCGGGCCGGGCATGCCGCACCGCGTCCGCCGGCCCAATCCGCGAGGCCCGGACACAACTGCGCCCGGCGAATCGGGCGCGCCACCGGCAGGCGATCGGGCTGCGCGGGCACGCCTGAACACGCCCGCTCACCGTTGCGGGGCAGCGCCGGACTCACACCGGCTTCCCCTGCTGGACAGCGAGTTGAGCATACATGTGGTGGTGCCTGAAATCAGACACCACCACATCTTGTGTTGCTCGGCGCGTCGGGAGGACTCCCGGGAATAAATCTCACGCGGCCCGGCGGAACGCCTCGCGGGCGGCGCCGGACGCCGAGGTGGCACGGGCGGCGTCGGCCTCCCGTATCTGCCGGGTGATCCGGGCCTCGTGCCGCAGGCCGAGCACCGGGACGAGGGAGAGGACCAGGAGGAGGGTGGACAGGGCCGCGATGTCAACGAGGATCGTCATGGGTCAATCCTGCGCTTGCGGCTTACCCGCGAACAGTGGCAGCTCTGACGACCTACCGCAATATCCTGCCAACTGGCATGCTGGAACGATGCTGAGCAATGTCGCGGCCGTCCTGGTTGACGGCGTCCACCCCTTCGAACTCGGGGTCATCACCGAGGTGTTCGGCCTCGACCGGGCCGACGACGGGCTGCCCGTCTACGACTTCGCCGTGGTCTCCGCGGAGGGCTCGCGGCTGCGGACGCACGGCGGGTTCGACGTCGTCGTGAGCACCGACCTGGACCGGCTCGAGGAAGCCGACCTGATCGCCGTACCGGCCGGCGACTCCTACGTGACCAGGGACTTCCCGCCGGAGATGCTGCGCGCGCTCAACCGGGCCGTCGAGCGCGGCGCGTACGTGCTGAGCGTGTGCTCCGGGGTGTTCGCGGTCGGCGCGGCCGGGCTGCTCGACGGCCGGCGGTGCGCCTCGCACTGGCGGCACACCGAGACGCTCGCCGCCCGCTACCCGCAGGCGAAGGTCGAGGCCGACGTGCTGTACGTGGACGACGACCGGGTGATCACCTCGGCGGGAACGGCGGCGGGCATCGACGCGAGCCTGCACCTGGTACGCAAGGAGCAGGGGTCGGCGGTGGCGAACGGGATCGCCCGCCGGATGGTGGTGCCGCCGCACCGCGAGGGCGGCCAGACGCAGTACGTGGACCGGCCGCTGCCCCGGGCGCAGACGGACACGGTGGCGGGCGTGCTGTCGTGGATGGAGCGGCACCTGGACCGGGAGGTGACCGTCGAGGAGCTGGCGGAGCGGGCGTTGATGTCGCCGCGGACGTTCGCGCGGCGGTTCCAGCAGGAGACGGGGACCACGCCTTATCGCTGGCTGCTGGGCCAACGGGTGCTGCTCGCGCGGGAGTTGCTGGAGTCCACCGACTCCACGGTGGATGCGGTGGCGCTGCGCGCCGGGTTTGGGAACGCGGCGGTGATGCGGCATCACTTCGTCCGGTGGACGGGGACGACGCCGCAGGCTTATCGGCGGACGTTCCGCACGCCCTGCCCCGCTCTGTAGGTTGCCGGACCTTCTGCCGGCTCCCCGTTCCGCGCGACCAGCCCCGTCCTGCCTTCGCCGGACCGTCCGCCGGACGTGGCTGGTCGCGCAGTTCCCCGCGCCCCTTCGGGGCCCGTTCATCGCGCTCACGCGGCGGAGCCGCACATCAGATACAGGCCCGCGCCCCTTCGGGGCACGTTCATCGCGCTCACGCGGCGGAGCCGCACATCAGAAACAGGCCCGCGCCCCTTCGGGGCACGTTCATCGCGCCCATGCGGCGGAGCCGCACATCAGAAACAGCCCCGCGCCCCTTCGGGGCGCGACCCGGGGCGCGGGGAACCTGATGCGGCTACGTCGAAGGTGCCGGGGTCGGGGTCAACGGGGAATCGGGCTCCGCCGGGGGGTCGGCGGGGGCCTCGGGGGCGTCGGTCGTGTAGTCGGCGCGGGTGGTCTGGTCGGTGCCGGCGGGGGCCTTGAGGGCCTGGAGGGCCAGGGTGAGGACCACCGCTACCGCTACGTTCAGGACGAAAGCGGTCAGGCCGATGTAGCCCAGATTGCCGATCACCGGGATGTTCGCCGAGTTGCCGCCGAAGTGGGACTGGGTCGGGCTGGACTGGTCGTAGGCCTTCCACGTGCCGTAGGCCATGCCCGCCGCCCAGCCGGCCAACAGCGCCCAGCGGTGGAACCAGCGGGTGAACAGGCCGCCGACGATGGCCGGGACGGTCTGCAGGATCCAGATGCCGCCCAGCAGCTGGAAGTTGATCGCCACCGTCTTGTCCATGGTCAGGACGAAGACCAGCGCGCCCGCCTTGACCACCAGCGACACGATCTTGGACACCCGGGTCTCCTGCGCCGGGGTGGCGTCCGGTTTGATCAGGTCCTTGTAGATGTTGCGGGTGAACAGGTTCGCCGCGGCGATCGACATGATCGCGGCGGGCACCAGCGCGCCGATGCCGACCGCGGCGAAGGCCACCCCGGCGAACCAGTTGGGGAACATGTTCTCGAAGAGCTGCGGGATCGCCAACTGGGCGTTGTAGCCCTTGATTCCGCCGCCCACGCCGTCCGCGAGCGCCATGAAGCCGAGCAGCGCCAGCAGCCCGAGCATCAGCGAGTAGAGCGGCAGGATCGTGGTGTTGCGGCGGATCACGTTGCGGCTGCGGCTGGAGAGCACCGCGGTGACCGAGTGCGGGTACAGGAACAGCGCCATCGCCGAGCCCATCGCCAGGGTGGCGTAGGCCCATTGGGCGTCCGGGGTGGTGGTCAGCAGCGAGCCGCGCTTCGCGCCGGTGGCCGGGTTCGTCTTGCTGTACGCGGCGCCCGCCTTGCTGAAGATGTCGTCGAACCCGCCCAGTTTGTACGGGATGTAGACGATCGCCACCGCGATGACGATGTAGATCAGCGCGTCCTTGACGAAGGCGATCAGCGCCGGCGCCCGCAGCCCGGAGGAGTACGTGTACGCGGCCAGCACGCCGAACGCGATCAGCAGCGGCAGGTCCTTGATGAACCAGTTGGTCGAGTGGCTGCCGCCCACCCCCATCACGTCCAGTACCGCCTGGATGCCGACCAGTTGGAGCGCGATGTACGGCATGGTGGCGATGATGCCGGTGAGCGCGATGGCCACCGACAGGCTCTTGGAGTCGAACCGGCCGCGGATGAAGTCCGACGAGGTCACGTAGCCGTGCTTGTGCGAGACCGACCACAGCCGGGGCAGGAAGAGGAACACCAGCGGGTAGGTGACGATCGTGTACGGCACCGCGAAGAAGCCCGCCGCGCCCGCGCCGTAGATCGCGGCCGGCACGGCGACGAACGTGTACGCGGTGTAGAGGTCGCCGCCGAGCAGGAACCAGGTCACCCAGGTACCGAAACTCCGGCCGCCCAGGCCCCATTCGTCCAGGTGCAGCGCGTTGTCGGCGCGCCGCCAGCGGGCGGCGAGGAAGCCGACCACCGTGACGGCGACGAAGAAGAAGATGAAGACGCCGAGCGCGACGCCGTTGACTCCGGTCTTCACTTGGCCGCACCCCCCTTGCGGGCCTGCTCCTCGCGTCGTACGAGGACGTAGGCGCCGTAGGTGAGCGCGGCGGTCACCGGCACCCACGCCATCTGGTACCAGTAGAAGAACGGGATCCCGATGAACGAAGGCGTCAGCCGGGTGTACGAGTTCACCCACAGCAGGGCGACGAACGGGATGACCAGGAGGACACCGGCGACCACTCTGGACGCGGTGATCACCGGTGCTCGGCTGTCGGAGGGCTGTTCGGTCATACGTGCGACTCCCGTCCCCTAGCGCTACGAGTGTGACTGCCGGGAATCTAGGGGAGGGGAGTGGTGCACGTCACCACCTCTGCGGGGATCTCACCCGACAGAGATCGTCAGTCGACCGGCCGCTTCAGCCTCGCGACGAACTTGTAGCGGTCGCCGCGGTACACCGAGCGCACCCATTCCACCGGCTCGCCGGTGGTGTCGATCGAGTGCCGGGACAGCATCAGCATCGGCAGCCCGACGTCGGTGCCGAGCAGTCCGGCCTCCCGCGGGGTGGCCAGCGAGGTCTCGATGGTCTCCTCGGCCTCGGCCAGCCGCACGTCGTAGACCTCGGCCAACGCGGTGTACAGCGAGGTGTACTTGGCCAGGCTGCGGCGCAGCGCGGGGAACCGGCGGGCCGACAGATGGGTGGTCTCGATCGCCATCGGCTCGCTGTTGGCCAGCCGCAGCCGCTCGATCCGCAGCACCCGGCCGCCGGCCTTCATGTCCAGCAGCCCGGCGAGCCGGTCGTCGGCGGTGATGTAGCCGATGTCCAGCAACTGCGAGGTGGGTTCGAGGCCCTGGGCCCGCATGTCCTCGGTGTACGAGGTCAGTTGGAGCGCCTGGGACACCTTCGGCTTGGCCACGAAGGTGCCCTTGCCCTGGATGCGTTCGAGCCGGCCCTCGACGACGAGCTCCTGGAGTGCCTGCCTGACCGTGGTCCGCGAGGTGTCGAACTCGGTGGCCAGGGTGCGTTCCGGCGGCACCGGAGTGCCGGGCGGCATGGTCTGCGTGATGTCCAGAAGATGTCGCTTGAGCCGGTAGTACTTGGGCACGCGGGCGGTCCGGCCGGCCGTCCCGGCCCCCGTCGTCTCCGCGGTCGTGCCCGCGTCGCTCTGCATGACGTCTACTCCCGACTGCTGTCGTGCTGCCGTCACCGGCTCCTCCGTTAATCGCGGCTCACATGGTGGCACGGGCTGCCCGGAGAGAAGGAGGCGGTGCTGGGCTGTCCCCCGTGAGGTGTCGGTCCGATAACAGAGCCGACGGGTGCTCTTATACACCCTTGACACCCCTAAAGGTCTAGGCCAAGCTCCCGGTACTGGTCTAAACCATTAACGGCCAATCCCAGACCCACGAGCAGGACGCGGCTGCGGTGTGCGCTACGGCAGCTGACATTTCGGGCGGTGGGGGGAGTTTCGGGCATCCTGAGGAGGGTGGCATGAAGCGCAAGCTCATCGCAGCGATCGGTGTCGCGGCGGTACTGTCCGGAGTCGCGGCCTGTGGCAGCGACAGCGGCAAGAAGAACGACGACAAGAGCACCAGCAGCTCCACCAACGCCGCAGGTCCGGCCGCCGACTTCAAGGGCAAGACCCTCAACGTCTGGCTGATGAGCGGATCCAACCCTCCCGGGTGGACCAAGGACATCACCGCCGCGTTCCAGAAGCAGTACCCGGGGGCGACGCTCAAGGTCACCGTGCAGCAGTGGGACGGCATCCAGCAGAAGCTGACCACCGCGCTCTCCGAGAGCACCCCGCCGGACGTGATCGAGGTCGGCAACACCCAGACCCCGTACTACGCGGCCACCGGCGGCCTGAAGGACCTCACCAGCGTGAAGTCCGACCTCGGCGGCGACGACTGGCTGCCGTCCCTGAACGGCTCCGCGGTCTACGACGGCAAGCAGTTCGCCGCCCCGTGGTACTTCGCCAGCCGGGTCGTGGTCTACAACAAGAAGATCTGGTCCGCGGCCGGCATCACCACGCCGCCGAAGACCCAGGACGAGCTGTTCACCGACCTCGGCAAGATCCAGGCCAAGGGCACCAAGGACGCCTTCTACCTGCCCGGCCAGGACTGGTACGCCTTCGACGGCATGCTGCTCGACGCGGGCGCCGACCTGGTCAAGAAGGACGGCGACAAGTACACCGCCAACCTGGACACCCCGCAGGCCACCCAGGCGATCAACCTGTACAAGAAGCTCAACTCCTACGGCACCGCGCCCAAGGACAAGGACGAGGCCACCCCGCAGCAGTCCGACGTGTTCGCCAAGGGCGACGTCGGCTCGTTCATCGGGCTGGGCTGGGAGGCGGCCGGCGCCATCGCCAAGAACCCGGCGCTGAAGGACCAGATCGGCTACTTCGCGCTGCCGGGCAAGACCGCGGACAAGACCGCCAGCGTCTTCGTCGGCGGCTCCAACCTGGCGATCTCGCAGAACAGCAAGAACCCCGAACTGGCCCAGGACTTCCTGAAGATGGCCATGTCGGACCAGTTCGAGGGCGAGCTCGCCAAGGAGGGCGGCATCGTCCCGAACAAGGCGGCGCTCAACTCCCAGCTGGCGGGCAACGCGTACGGCACCGTCGCCGCCGCCGCGTCGGCCAACGGCGGTACCACGCCGCTGATCCCGGCCTGGGGCAACGTCGAGAACGCGCCCAACCCGATCAAGACGATCTTCATGACCGGTGTGCTCCAGGGCAAGTCCCCGAGCGACGCCGCCAAGAAGGCCAACTCCGAGATCGACAAGCGGCTCAGCCAGCAGTAGAAGTCCGGCAGTAGCAGTGCCGTAGCAGGTAGGGAGCCGGCGCAGCAGCCGGCCGCAGCACCCCGAGCGGGCCCGCCCGTCCGCCGCCCCCGAGGCGGCGGGCGGGCGGTTGCCCGGCAGAGCGCTCGCAGCGGACAGCACGGAGGAAGAGGGCAGCATGGCCGCGCAGTACAAAGGGACGCAGACCCGTGCCCCCGACCAGGGCGCGGCGGCGCCGGGACCCTCCAGACCCGGTCCGGGCGCCGGTGCCCCGGGCCGCGCGGCCCGCGGCCGGTCGGCCGGCGGCGCGGTGCTGGGCCGGTGGGTGCCGTATCTGCTGATCCTGCCGGCGCTGGTGGCCACCGTCCTGCTGCTCGGCTACCCGCTGGTCAAGAACGTCATCATCTCGTTCCAGACCCTCAACGCGTTCCAGCTGATCCAGCACACCACCGAGTGGAACGGCTTCGGCAACTACAAGGAACAGCTCACCAGCCCCGACTTCTGGCACACCACCGAGCGGTCGATCTTCTTCACCCTGGCCAACGTGACCCTGGTGATGGTCTTCGGCACGCTGGTCGGGCTGCTGCTGCACCGGCTCGGCAAGAAGATGCGGCTGACCCTGTCGATCGCCCTCGTGCTGGCCTGGGCGATGCCGCTGGTGGCCGGCACCACGGTCTACCAGTGGCTGTTCGACACCCGCTACGGCGTCGTCAACTGGGGCCTGAGCAAGCTCGGCTGGCACTCGATGGCCGGCTACAACTGGTTCGGCAGCCAGCTGTCCACGTTCGAGGTCATCACGCTGATGATCGTCTGGCAGTCGATACCCTTCGTGGCGATCGCCCTCTACGGCGGGCTGACCACCATCTCGAACGAGATCTTCGAGGCCGCCAGGATGGACGGCGCCAGCGCCTGGCGCACCTTCACCTCGGTGCTCTTCCCGATGCTCAAGCCGTTCTTCCTGAGCACCACGTTCCTGGAGATCATCTGGATCTTCAAGGCGTTCACCCAGGTCTACGCGCTGAACGCCGGCGGACCTGAGGGGCTGACCGAGACGCTGCCGGTCTACGCGTTCGTCGAGGGCGTCGGCAACCAGCACTACAGCACCGGCGCCACGATCTCGGTGCTGACGATCCTCATCCTGGTCGCCCTGATGTCCTATTACTTCCGCGTCATGTTGAAGCAGGAGGACGAGCTGTGAGGCGCTCCCTGTTCGCCCGGGTGTGGCCCAACGCGGTCGCCCTGGTCCTGGTGGTCTTCTTCGTCTTCCCGGTCTACTGGATGATGACGACGGCGTTCAAGCCGGACCTGGACATCATCGCCACCACCCCGGTGCTGGTGCCGTTCCACGGCACGTTCTCGCACTTCGACAAGGTGGTGCACGCGGCCGGCTTCTGGACGCTGGTCCGCAACAGCTTCGTCGTCACCGTCAGTTCGGTGGTGCTGTCGCTGGTGGTCGCGCTGGCCGCCGCCTTCGCCGTGGCCCGGATGCGGTTCCGCGGGCGCAAGGCGTTCATCCTGATCGTGATGGTCGCGCAGATGGCGCCCTGGGAGGTCATGACGATCTCCGTGTACATGATCGTCCGGGACAGGGACATGCTCAACAGCCTGGTCCCGCTGACGCTCTTCTACATGATGATGGTGCTACCGTTCACGATCTGGACGCTGCGCGGTTTCATCGCTGCCGTGCCGAAGGAACTGGAGGAGTCCGCCCTCATGGACGGCTGCACCAGGTTCCAGGCCTTCACCCGGATCGTGCTGCCGCTGCTGGCCCCGGGGCTGATGTCCACCTCGCTGTTCGGCTTCATCACGGCGTGGAACGAGTTCCCGCTGGTGCTGATCCTGAACAAGGAGAGCGGCCAGACGCTGCCGCTGTGGATCACCGAGTTCCAGACCAACTTCGGTGACGACTGGGGCGCCACCATGGCCGCCTCCAGCCTGTTCACCCTGCCCGTCGTGTTCGTCTTCCTGTTCCTCCAGCGCAGGGCCGTGTCCGGCATGACCGCTGGGGCGGTGAAGGGATGAGCGTCATTTCCACCGACACCCCCGCGCGGACCCTCGCGCGAAACGCGCTCGCCGTCCTGCAGCCCGGCTTCGTCGGCACCACCGCGCCGCAGTGGCTGCTGCGGCAGCTGGCCGAAGGGCTCAGCTCGGTCGGGCTGTTCGCCCGCAACATCGAATCGCCCGCCCAACTGGCCGCGCTCACCGCGCAGTTGCGGGCGGTACGGCCGGACGTGCTGGTCGCCGCCGACGAGGAGGGCGGCGACGTCACCCGGCTCGAAGCGCGCGGCGGCTCGTCCTTCCCCGGCAACCTCGCGCTCGGCGCGGTCGACGACGTCAAGCTGACCCGGGCGGTCGCGGCCGAACTCGGCCGCCGGCTGGCCGCCTGCGGGGTCAACTTCAACTGGGCGCCGTCCGCCGACGTCAACTCCGACCCGGACAACCCGGTGATCGGGGTGCGCTCCTTCGGCGCCGACCCGGACCTGGTCGCCCGCAACACCGCGGCCTACATCGAGGGGTTGCAGTCCGCCGGCGTCGCCGCCTGCGTCAAGCACTTCCCCGGGCACGGCGACACCGCGACCGACTCGCACCACGCGCTGCCCCGGATCGACGTGGACCCGGCCACCTTGCAGGCCCGCGAACTCGTGCCGTTCCGGGCCGCGTTGGCGGCCGGCGCGAAGGTCGTGATGAGCGCGCACATACTGGTGCCCTCGATCGACCCGGAACTGCCCGCCACGCTCAGCGCCGCGGTGCTCACCGGCCTGCTGCGCGCGCCCCGTTCACAGGGCGGCCTCGGCTACGAGGGGCTGATCGTCACCGACGGCATCGAGATGCAGGCCATCGCGGCGACGTACGGGATCGAACGCGGCACGGTGATGGCGCTGGCCGCCGGGGCCGACGCGATCTGCGTCGGCGGCGGGCTCGCCGACGAGGGGACGGTGATCGGGCTGCGCGACGCGATCGTCCGGGCCGTGCAGGACGGCACGCTGCCGGCCGAGCGGCTGGCGGAAGCGGCGGCGCGGGTACGGGAGTTGGCCGCGTGGACGGCCTCCCGGTCGGTCGCCGCGGCCGAGGGTACGGTCGCGAGCGACCCCGACGTCGGCCTGGAGGCCGCCCGGCGGGCGCTGCGGGTGACGCGTACCGACGCCTTCCGGCCGCTCGAACAGCCGCCCTACGTGGCCGCGTTCACGCCGGTGGCGAACATCGCGGTGGGGGAGGAGACGCCGTGGGGCGTCGCCGCCGAGCTCGAACGGATGCTGCCCGGGACCGTGACCGGCACGTTTCGGGCGCGGGACGCGGATCCGGCGGGGGCCGTGCTCGGCGCCGCGGGCGACCGTCCGCTGGTGGTCGTGGTGCGCGACGAGCACCGGCACCCGTGGATGGCGTCGGCCCTCGCGGCCCTGGTGGCCGCGCGCCCCGCGGCGGTGGTGGTCGAGATGGGCGTCCCCCAGGCCCCGCCCTCGGGAGCGCTCCACATCGCCACCCACGGCGCGGCCCGCGTCTGCGGCGAGGCGGCGGCCGAGGCCATCACCTCCCCGCCTGCGGCGAGCTAGCGAGGCCCCCGGCCGCCGGGGCCCCGACCCGCTGTGGGTCCCCGGCCGGCGGCCGGCTGCGCTCACGGCATCTTCCCACCCACCCACCCGTGCACCTCGGGCGTCGCCCGGTCCCGGGGTGGGTGGGTTCTCTCCGCCCGGGGCGTCTGCCCGGTGGGCCGGTTGCGCTCGCCGCTTCTTCCCGCCCGCCCACGTGTGCCTCGGGCATCGCACCCAGGCTTAATCAGCCCGTCCGGCGATTGAGGACAGAAGGGCGGGCGGGGGAGAACCTACAGGCCCTGCCAGGCGGGCTTGGCCGCGTACGTGGCGCGGAAGTACGGGGCCAGCTTCAGCTTGGAGGCGGCGGCCTCGTCCACCACCACCGTCGCGTGCGGGTGCAGCTGGAGCGCCGAGGCGGGGACCACCGCCGCGATCGGGCCCTCGACGGTCTGGGCGACCGCCTCCGCCTTGCCCTCGCCGGTGGCGAGCAGCACCAGGTGCCGCGCCTCCAGGATCGTGCCGATCCCCTGCGTGATCACGTGGTGCGGCACCTGCGCGATGTCCCCGTCGAAGAACCTCGCGTTGTCCACCCTGGTCTGCTCGGTGAGCGTCTTGATCCGCGTCCGCGACGCCAGCGACGAGCACGGCTCGTTGAACCCGATGTGCCCGTCCGTGCCGATCCCGAGCAGCTGGAGGTCCACCCCGCCGGCCGCGGCCAGCGCCGCGTCGTAGTCGGCGCAGGCGCCGAGGATGTCGTCGGCGGCCCCGTCGGGGCCCATGAAGGACTCGACGGACAGCCCCAGCGGCTCGACGACCTCGCGCAGCACCACCGAGCGGTACGACTCCGGGTGCCCGGTGGGCAGCCCCACGTACTCGTCCAGCTGGCAGACCCGCGCCCGGGTCGCGTCCACCGAGCCGGCCCGTACCCTCGCGGCCAGCGCCTCGTAGACCGGGAGCGGGGTCGAGCCGGTGGCCACCCCGAGCAGCGCGTCCGGCTTGCGGCGCAGCAGCGCGCTCATGGCCTCGGCGATGATGTCGCCGCCTGCCGCGGCGTCCGGGACGATGACAACTTCCACGCTGGGCCTGCCGTTCTGGAGAGGTCACGTATGGTATAGACCAATCTAGCAGAGCGTGCGGGGCCGCGGGACCTGTGTTCGACTGGGACGACGGGCAGGTTGCGGGACACTCCGGCGGCCGGCGGTGCGGCGCCGTGCCGTACGGCCGGAGGGAGGCAGGCGGCGGTGGGCGGTGGACCTGGCTGGATCATGGCGGGCGAGATGGCCGAGCAGCCGGGCGTGCTGCGCCGGCTGCTGACCGAGGGCGCGCCGCAGATCAGCCGCACCGCCGAGCGGATCGCCGCCAGGCGCCCGCGTTTCGTGCTGCTGAGCGCCCGCGGCACCTCCGACCACGCCGCGCTCTACGCGAAGTACCTCACCGAGATCAGGCTCGGACTGCCCTGCGGGCTGACCTCGATGTCCACCACGACGGCGTACGGGGCCGAGCCGCGGCTCGCCGACGTCCTGCTGGTCACCGTCAGCCAGTCCGGCGGGTCGCCGGACCTGGTGGCGTCCACCGAGGCGGCCAGGAAGGCCGGGGCGATCACCCTGGCGGTCACCAACAACGCGGACTCGCCGCTCGCGGAGGTCTCGGAGTTCCACATCGACATGCTGGCCGGCCCGGAGAAGGCGCTGCCGGCGACCAAGACGTACACCGCGGAGCTGCTGGCGCTGTACCTCTTCGTGGCGGGCATGCGCGGCGAGCAGGGCGCGGAGGCCGAGCCGCTGCCGGACCTGGCGGCGCAGGTGCTCGAACGGGACGAGGACGTACGGCGGCTGGCCGGCCGCTACCGGTTCGCCGAGCGGATGGTGATCACCTCGCGCGGGTACGGCTACCCGACCGCGAAGGAGGCGGCGCTGAAGCTGATGGAGACCAGCTACATCCCCGCGCTCGCCTACTCGGGCGCCGACCTGCTGCACGGCCCGCTGGCCATGGTGGACAACATCTCGCCGGTGATCGCGATCGTCACCGAGGGCCGCGGCGGCCTGGCCCTGCAACCGGTCCTGGACCGGCTGCGCGGCCGCGGCGCGGACCTGGTGGTGGTCGGCCCCGAGGCCCAGGTAGCGGCGGCCTCCGCGGGCTTCGTCCTGCCCACCGAGGGCGTCCCGGAGGCGCTGCAGCCCGTCCTGGAGATCCTGCCGCTGCAGAAACTGGCCTGGGAGGTCACCCTCGCCCGCGGCCAGGACCCGGACGTCCCCCGAGCGATAGCGAAGATCACCGAGACCCACTGACCGCGGGGCCGCCGGACGGTCCCGCGCCCGCGGGCGGCGCGAGCCCGTCGAGCAGGACGGTCAGCAGCGGGTCGCCGGGCCGCGCGCCCGGCCGGCAGACGCCCACGTTCAGCACCGCGATCACCTCGTCCGCCGTGAGGTCGGAGCGCAGGCCGCCCTCCCGCTGGGCGCCGCGCACCAGTTCGGCGAACGCCGCGTCGCTCTGGGCGATGAGCGCGGCCAGCCGGGGATCGGACCCGGTGTCCACCGACAGGGACTTCGTCAGCGCCAGCGGCAGGCTGACGCAGTGCCCGACGACCTCGAACAGCACCTCGCGGCGGGCCGGCACGGGGTCGGCGGCGGCGGTACGGGCGAAGGCCACCAGATCCGCCAACGCGTCGATCGCGATGTGTTCGAGCAGCCCCTGCCGGTCGGGGAAGTGCCGGTAGAGCGCGCCGACGCTGAGTCCGGCCGCCCGGGCGATCTCCTCCATCGACGCCTCGGCGCCGCGCGCGGTGAACGTGTCGAGCGCGGCGGCGACGATCCGCTCCCGGTTGCGCAGTGCGTCGGCTCGCACGCCCGACTCCTTCCCTCGTCGACCGGTTCCCCCGCCAGGCGGCCAACATGAATCCTGGCTTCATCTTACGGTAGCCTCAGGACTAGAAGGTGAATCGGAAATTCATGTTAAGCGCGCGCCGGAAAGACGACCTGAAAGACCTGGAGGGGCCATGCGGATCGGGCTGTACGTCAGCGGTGAGCCGAGCGTCGAGGGGGCGGTGGAACGGGTCAGGGCGGCGGCCGGGGCCGGCCTCGACAGCGTCTACTTCAGCCAGATATTCGGCTGGGACGCGCTGACGGTGGTGGCGCTGGCCGGGCACCAGGTGCCGGGCATCGACCTGGGCACGGCCGTGGTGCAGACCCAGCCCCGGCACCCGGTCGCGCTGGCCGGGCAGGCGCTCACCACCCAGGCCGCCACCGGCAACCGGCTGACGCTCGGCGTCGGACCGAGCCACCGGGCGCTGATCGAGGGCTCATTCGGGCTGTCCTACGACCGCCCGGCCCGGCACGTGCGCGAGTACCTGGAGGTGCTGCTGCCGCTGCTGCGCGGCGAGCAGGCGGACCACCGGGGCGAGGCGCTGCGGGTGACGGCCCGGATCGAGGCGGCCGGAGCGGAGCCGCCGCCGGTGCTGCTGTCCGCGCTCGGGCCGGTGATGCTGGGCATCGCGGGCGAGCTGGCCGACGGGACGGTGACCACCTGGGCCACCCCGCCGGTGATCGCCGACCACGTCAAACCGCGGCTGGACGCCGCGGCCACGGCGGCGGGCCGCCCGGCGCCGAGGATCGTGTGCGGCGTCACGGTGAGCGTCACCGACCGCCCGGAGGCCGTACGCCGGGAAGTGGCCGAGGCGATGCGCGGAGTCTCCGACCTGCCCGCCTACCGCGCGCTGCTGGACCGGCAGAAACTGAGCGGCGTCCACGAGACGGCGCTGATCGGCGACGAGGACGAGGTGGTCGCCGGCCTGCGCGCCTTCGCCGAGGCCGGCACCACCGAAGTGCTGGCCGGCATCGCCGGCGACCCGGCGGAGTACGCCAGGACCCTCGCGCTGCTCGCCGACCTGCGGCGGGTCTGAGGGCCCGGAGGCGCGAGACCGGCAAGGGGAAGGAAACCACTACGGGCCGCGGTGCCGGGAGAGGACCCTCAGCCTCTCCAGCACCGCAGCCCGGAGCTGACGCCGACGCCGTGGCCGGCGGGTGTGCGGTGCCCGCAGGCCCGATAGGGCCGGCCCTGAGGCGGCGGCGTAGTCAGGGCAGAGAACGCCGGGCCTCGATCCGTCCTCCTGTGCGGGGAGAACGGAAGCCAATGGTTCAATTGTGGACTAGACCAATACCGGTTGTCCATGGCTACGCCACGGATTCTGTTCCCGATATCGGCCGCGCATTCGCCTGACCGGCCGGACGGTACGCTCACAGGCGTGCCCTCCATGAACGACCTCGTACGCGAGCACACGGCCCTTGACGACTCCGACCTCGAATGGCTCCACCTGCTGGTCTCGGAGTGGCAGCTGCTGTCCGACCTGTCATTCGCCGACCTGGTGCTGTGGGTGCCCACCCGGGACGGCACGCGCTACGTCTCGGTGGCCCAGATGCGGCCCAACACCGGCCCCACCTCCTACCAGGACGACATGGTCGGCCACCTGGTTCCGCGCGGCCGCCGCCCGCTGCTGGACGCGGCCCTCGACGAGGGCCGGATCGTCCGGGAGGGCGACCCGGAGTGGCGCGAGGAGGTGCCGGTACGGGTCGAGTCCATCCCGGTGCGCCGGGACGGCCGGGTGCTCGGGGTGATCAACCGCAACACCAACCTGCTCACCGTGCGCACTCCCAGCCGGCTGGAGCTCACCTACCTGCAGAGCGCCTCGGACCTGGCGCAGATGATCGCGGCCGGCTCCTTCCCGTTCCCCGCCGAGCAGGTGGACATGGACGCCTCGCCGCGGGCCGGCGACGGCCTGGTCAGGCTGGACGCCGACGGCGTGGTGCAGTACGCCAGCCCCAACGCGCTGTCCGCCTACCACCGGCTCGGCCTGGCCACCGACCTGGTCGGCCAGCACCTGGGCGAGGCCACCGCCGAACTGGCCCCGGCCCGCGGCCCGGTGGACGAGGCTCTGGTCAAACTGGCCAGCGGCTGGGCGCCGCGGGAGTTCGAGGTGGAGGGCGGCGACGGGGTGATCCAGCTGCGCTCCATCCCGCTCAAACCCAAGGGCGTGCACACCGGCTCGCTGGTGCTGCTCCGGGACGTCACCGAACTGCGCCGCCGCGAGCGCGAGTTGATCACCAAGGACGCCACCATCCGGGAGATCCACCACCGGGTGAAGAACAACCTCCAGACGGTGGCGGCGCTACTGCGGCTCCAGGCCCGCCGGATGGACTCCGAGAGCGCCAGGGAGGCGCTGGAGGAGGCGGTACGGCGGGTCGGGTCGATCGCCATCGTGCACGAGACGCTGTCCCAAACGCTGGACGAGCGGGTGGAGTTCGACGAGATCGCCGACCGGGTGCTGTCGATGGTGGCGGAGATCTCACCCGGCCGGGTCATTCCGCGGCGCAGCGGCCGGTTCGGCGAGCTGACCGCGGTGGTGGCCACCCCGCTGTCGATGGTGCTCACCGAACTCCTGCAGAACGCGCTCGAACACGGCTTCGGGCCGGGGGAGTCGGGCACGGTGGACGTCACCGCCAGCCGTGGCCGGGAGCTGCTCACCATCACCGTCCAGGACGACGGGCGCGGCCTCCCGCCGGGCTTCGACGCCCAGTTGACCGGCAACCTCGGCCTGCAGATCGTCCGCACGCTGGTCGTCAGCGAGCTGTCCGGCACGTTCGACATGGTCCCGGCGCCGGAGCGGGGCACCCGGGTGATCCTCGAACTCCCGTTGGAGGCATGACAGTTCAGCGCGCACAAAAAGGCCCCGTACCGTCGTTGGTACGGGGCCTCTCAGTGCGTTGCTTCGTTGCTGCGCGTTGTGGTGAGTGCTGCGCGCTGCGGCTCGGGGGGAAGTTTTTTACGTCAGGCGCTGGCGTTACGGGCCCGGTTGCGGGCGGCGCGGCGCTTCATCGCGCGGC
This sequence comes from Streptomyces sp. CA-111067, assembly GCF_050956065.1. Classification (NCBI taxonomy): domain Bacteria; kingdom Bacillati; phylum Actinomycetota; class Actinomycetes; order Kitasatosporales; family Streptomycetaceae; genus Streptomyces; species Streptomyces sp. CA-111067. The sequence continues at coordinate 6,216,200 of NZ_CP192103.1, forward strand.
GCTCGTCCTCGCTGAGGCCACCCCAGACACCGGCGTCCTGGCCGCTCTCCAGCGCCCACTGCAGGCACTGGTCCATGACGGGACAGCGGCGGCAGACGGCCTTGGCTTCCTCGATCTGCAGCAGCGCAGGACCGGTGTTGCCGATGGGGAAGAAGAGCTCGGGGTCTTCCTCGCGGCAAACGGCGCGGTGACGCCAGTCCATGGCTGCTCCAACTCCTTGTGTGACAAGCACGTTGCTTGTGAATGTGAACGCTTTCACGAATCCCTACACAGCGAACGGGACGCCGCCCCAGCCGTGTCGACTGGCGCTGTCCCGCTGGTGTGATGTGGTGGGTTCGGGCTCTCAAGGGGGCCGTATGTCCGGCCGTCCCGATCGCCACCTAGAGACTCGCAAACCTCGGCTGGAGATACAACCCCTTCAGGAAAGTTTTTTTGGATTCCTCGGTGTCGCCTCGATCACAGCCGTACTTCCATGGGGTGCAGGGCAGTCTAAACGTTCGAGTAAAAGGACTTTAGGCTCTTCGACTTACACAATCACACGCAGTGCACGGCGTACGCCTGTGAAGGTCGCGCTCGTTCGCAGTCCCAGGTGGTCACCGTCCACCTGGAAGGGCAGTGGCGCCTGCGATTGCAAGGTGAAGTCCGTCAGATCGTGCAGCGTCAACGCGTTCTTTCCTGTGAGCCCGCGCTCCGGAGTGGAACGCAGTAGCTGCGTCGCGTAACGGGTCGCGGACATCGTGGACATCTTGCGGACGGCCAGCAGGTCAAGGGCGGTGTCGAAGGACGCCTCGGGGGAGGCGTACACCGGCCGGTTGCCGAGATACGTCCAGGGCGCGGTGTTGCAGACTATCGCCATCGTCAGGCCGCTCTGCGGATCCTGCTCCGGCTGCTCCAGCGTGATCGTGCCGTGCCGGCGGTGCGGGTCGGCGAGGAACTGCCGGGCCACCTGGCGCAGATACAGCGCGTGCGTGGACCGTTTGCCCAACTCCCGCTGCTGCTCGACCCGTCCGACCACACCGGCATCGAACCCCAGGCCCGCGCAGAAGGTGAACCAGCGGGACGGCACGCCCTCGTCCTCGGTGCCCTCGGTGCCGCTCACCAGGCCGAGGCCGACGGTCCGCGAGGAGTCCGCGCGCAGCGCGTCCAGCAGCGCGCCGGTCGCCTCCACCGGATCGTTGGGCAGCCCGAGCGCCCGCGCGAAGACGTTGGTCGAGCCGCCGGGCACCACCGCGAGCCGGGGCAGGCCGTCCGGATCGGGGCCGTGGTGCAGCAGGCCGTTGACCACCTCGTTGACGGTGCCGTCGCCGCCGAGCGCGACGACCACCCGCACCTCGCCGCTCTCGGCGGCCCGGCGGGCGAGGTCGCGGGCGTGGCCGCGGTACTCGGTGGTGGCGACCTCCAGCTTGAGGTCGCTGGACAGCGCGGTACCGATCACCTCACGCACCCGCGCACTGGTGGTGGTGGCGGCAGGATTGACCACGAGGAGAGCGCGCATACTCGACAGCGTACCTACCGTCTGGTACGGCGGGCTACGCTGGCTGGTGTGACCGAGCCCCGGAAGACCCCGCAGAAGACGGCGCGGAGCGGCCAGAAGCGCCCGCGCAAGCCGCCGCCGCAGCGGCTGGTGCAGAAGATGCAGAAAGTGGTGCCGCCGGTCAGGGAGCAGCTCGCGGAGCAGCCCGAGACGCCCGCTGAGCCGGCCGTCCCGGCCGGGCCCGCCCCGGCGCGGCTGACGGCCGCGGCCGTGGCCTCCGGTCTCGAAGGGCTCGGGGTGGCCGCCTGGGCCGTCACGATGCTCTCCACGGGCAGCCGCAACGGGATCCTGGGCGGCCTGCTGGTCCTGCTGCTCGCGGCGATCCCGCTGGCCGCGGCCTACGGGCTGCGCCAGGTACGCCGCTGGAGCCGCGGCCCGGCGCTGATCATCCATCTGCTGGGGCTGCCGGTGGCGTGGTCCATGCTGCACAGCGACACGGGCGGGATCGTCGCCTCCGGCGCGGCCCTGACGGCGGTCTCCCTGGCCGGCCTCGTCCTCCTGGTCCACCCGGCCACCACCGACGCCCTGGGCATCCGCCGCACCGCCTCCAACTAACCCCGGCCGGGGTTGCGCCCCGTAGGGACCGCCCCGGCATCACCAGGGGCGCGGGGAACTGCGCGACAAGCCACCGACAGTGGCGCGCCTTACCACCGGCCCGAAGGGGCTGGTCCTGTCGTTTCCCGGCCTCCCCCAACCTTCGGCCGGGGGTGCCCCCAGGCCGGTGGATGGCTGAGCGCGCAGTTCCCCGCGCCCCCGGGGTAACCGGGGCAGACCCCGCGCCCCTGGTGGAGCCGGGTACACGCCGGGCGCGCGGGGATGGCGGGTGCGGGCCGCAGGCTGTTACTCCTCGATGAGGAGCTTGTCGCGCAACTGCGCCAGGGTGCGGGCCAGGAGGCGGGAGACGTGCATCTGGGAGATGCCGACCTCCTGGGCGATCTGGGACTGGGTCATGTTGCCGAAGAAGCGCAGCAGCAGGATCGTCTTCTCCCGGGGCGGCAGCTGCTCGAGCAGCGGCTTGAGCGACTCCCGGTACTCGACGCCCTCCAGCGCCTCGTCCTCGGAACCGAGCGTGTCGGCGACCGCCGGCGACTCGTCGTCGGTGTCGGGCACGTCGAGCGACAGCGTGCTGTACGCGTTGGCCGACTCAAGGCCCTCGAGCACCTCCTCCTCGGAGATCTTCAGGTGCTCCGCCAGCTCGTGCACGGTCGGCGCCCGGCCGTGCCGCTGGGACAGCTCGCCGGTCGCCGTGGTGAGCGCGAGCCGCAGCTCCTGGAGCCGGCGCGGCACCCGTACCGCCCAGCCCTTGTCCCTGAAGTGACGTTTGATCTCACCGACCACGGTCGGTGTCGCGTACGTGGAGAACTCCACCCCGCGGTCGACGTCGAACCGGTCGACGGACTTGATCAGGCCGATCGTCGCCACCTGGGTCAGGTCGTCGAGCGGCTCGCCGCGGTTGCGGAACCGCCTGGCCAGGTGCTCGACCAGCGGCAGGTGCATCCGCACCAGCTGGTTGCGCAGCTCGGCGCGCTCCGGGGAGCCGTCGGGCAGCGTGCTGAGCCGGACGAAGAGCGCGCGGGCGCCCGCCCGGTCGTGCGGGTCGGGCCGCTCCGGCAGTTCCTCCTCCGGCTGCGGCTGAGCCGCCTCCGGCCGGTCCTGCCCGGGCTGGGGCTCGGGCTGAGCCGGCGCGTCCTGCCCGGGCCCGGTCGCCCGGGCCGCCGGCTCTTCCGCCGCCTGCCGGTGCTCCGCCTGCTGGTCCTGATCCATCGGGTCCGCCTGCTCCGCCGCGTCCGTCACTTCCATGGGGGTCTCCCGGCGGGCCGTCCCGCCGGGCTCGGGATGCGGCCGGGCTCCGGGGCCGGCCGGATGCCGCTCCGGTTGCTGTGCCGGTACGGAGGCGCGGCCTCGTACCGCGGGCACGTCGTCGTGCCCCGCGGGCGTGCCCGGGTTGTCGTCCCGGGACAGCTCAGCACTCATGGCGTCTTCCCCGTCACATCCACCGGCCCCAGCCTCACGACAGCCCTGGAACGGCGCCGCGCTTCTTGTGCAGACTGATGCTGACCGTCTTGTCCTCCGCCACCGTGGAGTCCACCTCGCCGGCCAGTGCGGAGAGCACCGTCCAGGCGAAGGTGTCGCGCTCCGGGGCCCGGCCGTCCGTCGTGGGCGCCGAGACGGTCACCCACAGCGAATCCCCGACCAGCCGGAAGACACAGCTGAGGACGGAGCCGGGCACGGCCTGCTGGAGCAGGATCGCGCAGGCCTCGTCCACGGCGATCCGCAGATCCTCGATCTCGTCGAGTGTGAAGTCGAGCCGGGCCGCGAGTCCGGCCGTGGCCGTCCGCAGCACCGACAGATACGCCCCCGCAGCGGGCAGCCGGACCTCGACGAAGTCCTTTGACACGGGCTCGCCTGCGATCTGGGACACCCTCACCTCCAAGGTGGCACACAGTGATTGCTCTGGTTCGCAGCGACGCTATCGCGATCCGCGCCCTGATGTCGCCCGGACGGAGCACGGTCGCCGCGACGGGTGAACGGTCGTAGGGGTCGATCAGGGCGGATTCCCGCCGTTTCGCTGTCACCCATGGTAAGCGCACGGGTACGTTACGTGCGCCGGACGGGCGGGTCTCAATTCGCATGCGTGTGCGTCCGGTTCGGCGCGTCGGGGCTGCCGGCGGGGTCGCCGGCGAGTGCCGCCAGGGCGGTCAGCGCCGGTCCCGACAGGCGCTGCACGGTCCACTCGTCCTGCGGCAGGGCGCCGATGGAGCGGTAGACGCCGAGCGCCTTCTCGTTCCAGTCGAGGACGGTCCACTCGAAGCGGGACCAGCCGTTGCGTACGCAGATCGCGGCGAGTTCGGCCAGCAGCGCCTTGCCGTGGCCGGCGCCGCGGGCCTGCGGGCGCACGTACAGGTCCTCCAGGTAGAGCCCGGCGGTGCCGGTCCAGGTGGAGAAGTTGCGGAACCACACGGCGATGCCGGCCGCCGAGCCGTCGTCGCCCTCCGCGACCAGCGCGTGCGCGACCGCGTCCAGCCCGAACAGCGCCTCGTGCAGCTGCTCCTCGGTGGCCCGGGCCTCGGCCGGGGCCTTCTCGTACGCGGCCAGTTCGCGGATCAGGGCGCGGATGACGGGGACGTCGGCGGGCGTCGCGGCGCGGATCATGTCTTTAGATTACGTTCGGACGATGTGAGAGGTGTAAGGCGGGCGGTCGCGTCTCACTGCGTGAGCGGCGAGGCGTGCGGGCCAAGGGGCCCGAAGGGGCGCGGGGAACTGCGTGACCGGCCACAGCGGACCCGCGTCCTCGCCTCGTGCCGGCGGCTAGCCCGTGATCACCGCTGCTACCCGCGTCCCCGTGCGGAACGCTCGCGCCTCGGCCAGGGCGAAGACCCCGAAGAGCATCTTCGCCACGTAGACCCGGTCGACCGGGCGGCCGAGCAGGCCGCCGTGCCGGGCGTCGAAATCCGCGGCGAAGGCGTCGAGCTCCGCCGACGTCCTGGCGTAACCGCCGTGCTGGAAGCCGTCCTCCACCCGCCACCGGCCGCGGAGGCCGCCGAACGCGGCCTCCTGGAGGCGCAGCACCTCGGCGGGGAGGAAGCCGCCGCGCAGCACGGCGAAGCCGATCGCCTCCGGGCCGCCGGCGAGGCCCGCCGCCAGGCCGGCCAGGGTGCCGCCGGTGCCGCACGGGACGGCCACCACGTCGGCGGACGTGCGCAGTTCGCGGCCGAGGTCCGCGCAGCCCCGGGCGGCCAGCGCGTTGGAGCCGCCCTCGGGCAGCACGTAGGCGGGGCCGTGCCGGGCCAGCAGGGCGGCCAGGACGGCCGGGTCGGTCTTGCGGCGGTAGGTGGCACGGTCCACGAAGTCCAGCCGCATGCCATCGGCCGCCGCGCGGGCCAGCGAGGGGTTGAGCGGGCGGCCGGCCAGCTCGTCGCCGCGCACCACGCCGACCGTCCGCAGGCCGAGCAGCCGCCCCGCCGCGGCCGTAGCCCGCAGGTGGTTGGAGTACGCGCCGCCGAACGTCAGCAGCGTGTCGTGGCCGGCCTCGACCGCCGCGTCGAGATTGAGCCGCAGCTTGCGGTACTTGTTGCCCGGCAGGTCCGGGTGGATCAGGTCGTCCCGCTTGAGCAGCAGCCGCACCCCGTGCCGGGCCAGCCGGTCGTCCGCCGCCTCCTGGAGCGGGGACGGCGGGACGGGGGCGATACGGCGGCTCACCCGTTCATTGTCACCCGCACGGGTGACACCCGGCGCGGGAACGCCGGCGGGCAACCGGAGCGCGGGATTCTGCCACCCCGGGTCCCAGAAGGCTGATTCACGGTGCATGCTTCATGTCGTGCACGAAAACAATCCGGACTTGCCGGCGCCCGCGGCGGACATCGCCACTGAGCCCAGTGACGGCGGTGACGCGCTCACCGCCACCGTGCGCGGGCTGCTGCCCTCGCTGACCCCTGCCGCCGCCCGGATCGCCTCGCTGATCGTCGAGGACCCGGCGCAGGTGGCGCGCAGCACGATCTCCGAGCTGAGCGTGCTGGCCGGTACCAGCGAGTCGTCGATCGTACGGACGGCCCGGGCGCTGGGGTTCGCCGGCTACCCGGAGCTGCGGCTCGCGCTGGCCGCGTCCGCCGCGCGGCAGGCGCCGAGGTCCACGATCACCTCCGGGATCACGCCGGACGACTCGGCGGCCGAGGTGATCGCGAAGCTGGTGCACACGGAGTCGCGGGCGGTGCTGGAGACGGCGACGCAGCTGGACGCGGAGCAGTTGACCGGGGCGGTCAAGGCGGTGTGCGGCGGCGGGCAGTTGCACCTGGCCGGGGTCGGCGCGTCCGGGCTGGTCGCCCAGGACCTCCAGCAGAAGCTGGCCAGGATCGGGCGGGCCTGCCATGCGCACGGCGACTCGCAGTCGGCGCTCACCAGTGCGGTGCTGCTGGGGGAGGGGGACGTCTTCCTCGCGGTCTCGCACTCGGGGGAGAGCCGGGACGTCCTCGAACCGCTGCGGCGGGCGGCGGCGAAGGGGGCGACGACGGTGGTGATCACCAACCACCCGATGTCGCGGGCCGCCAAGCTGGCGGACTTCGTCCTCGTCTCGGCCGGCCGGGAGACGACGTTCCGCCCCGGCGCGATGGCGAGCAGGATCAGCCAGCTCGTGGTGGTGGACTGCCTGTTCGTCTGCGTGGCCCAGCGCACGTTCGAACGCTCCAGCAAGGCCCTCCGCATCACCTACGAGGCCCTGGAGAGCGACCGCATCTCCTGACCCCCGGCCTCCGGCCCGGTCGCGCTCTCGTCGGCCCCGGCCGACCCCGGTCAGCGCCCCGTAGGGGCGCGGGAACCGCGCGACCAGCCACGATGTGCCTTGCAGGCGGCCGACTGCCCAGCCACTTGAGGTCGTCGCCGGACCACCCAACCGTGGGTGGCTTGTCGCGCAGTTCCCCGCGCCCCTGGTGATGCCGGGGCAGGTCGCGCCCACGCGGCGGAGCCGCATATCAGACACGGTCCCGCGCCCCTGGTGATGCCGGGGCAGGTCGCGCCCAGGCGGCGGGGCCGCATTTCAGGCACGGTCCCGCGCCCCTACGGGGCCCATGCCGGCCGGGGATGGGCGCAACCGGGCCGGAGGCTACTTGCCCGGGATCACGTCCACGTCGTCCGCGTTCACGAACGCCATGCGGTGGTTGTAGATGATCTCGTAGACCTTCGTCGTGCCGACGAAATCGTGCTGGTCGTAGGGTGCCGAACCGTCGTAGTAGATCGCGAAGTACGAGTCCGTGTGGACCGCCGGGCCGGATTCCACGTACGACTGGCCCGCGGGGATCGCGTACTTGGCCGCCGGGGTCTGCGGGCGGGGGGTGCCGCCCTCGAAGGCCACGAAGTCCGGCGGGTACACCGAGGACTCGGGGTAGGCCGTCGTGTAGACCGGGATCGACGTGCGGCCGGCCTTCGGGACGATGCGGGACGCCTTCACCGGGACCGTCGCCGGGTGCTGGGGGGAGTCCTGGAGCCAGGCCTTCTGGCCGGCCCACCAGATCGCGGTCCAGCCGGGCTGCCGGTCGGCGACCACGTAGCTCTCGCCCGCCGGGGCCTTGTCACCCCAGTCGTTCATCGCCGTCGTGCCCGCGCCCGTCGGGTGCAGGTACGGGTCCGCGACCAGCGGCGCGCTCGTACTCGGCGCCGTGTGCAGCGGCACGAAGCTGGACGGCGCCGCCGGTGCCGCCACCGGGCAGTCGAAGCTGCGGTACGGGCCGGGGAACTGCTTGTAGCCCGCCACGTCGTCGCAGTACGTCGTGCTCTGCATGTTGTGCGCGTAGCCCGGCTTGATCGTGACCACGTCACTGCCCTGCCTGGCCGTCGCGTGGATCGGCGCGCCGAGCAGGTCGAAGAAGTGCTCCCAGTCCCAGCCGGGACCCGGGTCCCAGTGCTGGGTGGCGATGCCGGACTCGGTGCCGCCGGGGATGTTGTCGTGGCCGAGGATGTGCGCCCGGTCCAGCGGGATGTCGTACTTCGCCGCCAGGTAGCGGACCAGCTGGGCCGTCGAGCGGTACAGGTTCTCGCTGTACCAGGACGCGCCGTGGGTCGCCCAGCCCTCCTGCTCGATGCCGATCGAGTGCTGGTAGAACGACCGGTTCGCGCTGTCCCAGGCGATGTCCTTGGTCGGGATCATCTGCGTGACATGGCCGTCCTGCGAGCGCACCACGTAGTGCGCGCCGGCCGCGTAGGTCGGGTCGCGGAACAGGTCGAGCGTGCCGTCGTACGTCTCGTCCGTGCTGTGCAGCGTGATGTACCGGACGTCCAGGTTGCCGTTGGGGCGGTCCGCGAGGTCGTGGCTGCCGTAGTCCGCCAGGTCCGCCGGGTCCAGCAGGGTGTACGCACCGGGTATGAAGTCGCAGTTCAGCGACTTGGGGCACTCGGGCTTCTGGTTCGACGTCGGCGGCGTGACCTCTTTCAGGCCCAGCTTGCGCACGTCGCCGCGGTCCGGGTGCAGCCGGGGCGTGGGCGCCAGGGTGAGCTGCTGGCCGTCCTGGGTGGTGCGGGACGCGCCGGTGCGCAGGGTGTCCCAGACGCCGTCGGCGAACGCCTGCGCCACCTTGTCCTCGGTGGACTGGCTGTAGCGGGCCGCGGCCGCGTACCAGCCGTCGACGCCGTGCGGCAGCCTGCCGTGTCCGTAGCTCCTGGCGTAGGACGCCAGCAGGGCCGCGCCGCCGCGGATGTTCTGCGCCTCGTCGTCCTGCACGCTCGCGGTGTCCGTGCCGAGCAGCCCGGCCGCGACCGCCGCGGTGTGCTCGGCGGGGGCCTTGAGCAGGTCGGCGTACCGCGGCGACTGGGTGCTCAGGCCGTCCGCGTCGAGCTCCGCGGTGGTGAGGTCGGTGAGGTTCATCGGGCCGTAGCCCGCTTCGGCGTTGGACTGCCCGGCGTGCGCCTCCCACCGGGTCTCGTAGTACGACACCGCTTCGAGAACGGGCAGCGGTACGCCGAACTCGCCTGCCGCCGCGGTGAACTCCGCCTGCCGGCCGGCCTGCGGGACGTCGGCGCGCGCGGTGCCGGTGGTGGCCGCGGTGACCGACAGGCCGGCCAGCAGGGACAGGGAGGCGGCCAGCGTCAGGGCTCTGCGGCGGCGTGGACGGTGGGGGGAGCTGCTGAGGGGGCGGTGCATCCGGGCTCCTCGCGTTGCTTGGGTGAACTGCTGGGGCGCAGCCTGCCGAGAGCGACTGGCAGTTAGCAACCTCTGGGGCGTAAATCCTGGAACTAATTGCCAGACGGGGCCGGAAGTGCCCGCGGAAACGGCTGGCGTTGACCCGCGCGTCAAGGTTTACCGTCGTTCGTATGCGCATCGGTGAACTGGCGGAACGGGCAGGTACGACCACCCGTACCGTCCGCTACTACGAGTCCCTGGGGCTGCTGCCGCCCGCCGACCGGGCGGGCAACGGCTACCGCAGCTACGACGAGGAGCATGTGCGGCTGCTCGATCAGATCCGCACGCTCCAGGACTTCGGTTTCGGCCTGGCCGAGACCCGTCCGTTCGTGGAGTGCCTGCGGGCCGGCCACCCGGCGGGCGACACCTGTGCCGCCTCGCTTGAGGTCTACCGCCGCAAGCTCGCCGAACTCGACGCCTGCGCGGAGCGCATCCAGACGGTACGCGCCCAGGTCGCCGCGCAGCTGGCGCGGGCGGAGCTGGAGGCGGCGGGCCCGCAGGAACCGATGTGCGAACTGGCCACGGCCGTCACGACGGCCGCCGGCACCGCAGCCGCCGAGAGGAAACCGCCGACATGACCACCGCAGCACAGCAGTCCGCGACCCCCGTGACCCCCGTCGCCGAGCCCGCCGTCCTCACGGTGACCGACGCCACCTTCGCCGAGGAGGTGCTGACCAGTGAACTCCCCGTACTGGTCGATTTCACCGCCGACTGGTGCCCGCCCTGCCGGATGATCGCCCCGGTGCTGGAGCAGATCGCGGTCGAGGAGGCCGACCGGCTGCGGATCGTCCGGCTCGACGTGGACACCAACCCCGCGACCCAGGCCGCCTACGGCGTGCTGTCGATGCCCACGCTGCTGCTCTTCCGCGCAGGTGAGCCGGTCAAGGTGCTGGTGGGCGCGCGGCCCAAGCGCCGGCTGCTGCAGGAGCTGGCCGACGAGATCTGAGGACGGGGCCGGACGGAGCCCCCGTCCGCCGGTACGGGGGACCGAGCGGACGGGGACGTTCCGTGGCCGGGAATCGCTCCGACGGGAATATGAGTGGCCAGGGCCCGGAGAATGTGACACCCGTCGAATGTGACGCACATCTCATTCACGAATCGGCCCCCGCGGAAACGCACCACCCCGGCAGAAAACGCACCGCGCCCGCCCCGTCAGCAACGACGGGGCGGGCGCGGTGCGTTCGGCCCGGGAATCGGGCCTGGGCGGATCAGGCCTGCTTGGTCTCCCAGAAGATCTTGTCGATCTGGGCGATCAGGTCGAGCGCCTTCTGGCCGGTGGCCGGGTCGTTCGACGCCTTGGCCGCGCTGAGCGCCTTCAACGTGTCGTTCACCAGCTGGTGGAGCTGCGGGTACTTCTCGAAGTGCGGCGGCTTGAAGTAGTCGCTCCACAGCACCGAGACGTGGTGCTTGGCCAGCTCGGCGCGCTGTTCCTTGATCAGCACCGCCCGGGTGCGGAAGTCCGCGTCCTCGTTGGCCTGGTACTTCTCCTGGACTGCCTTGACGGACTCGGCCTCGATGCGGGCCTGGGCCGGGTCGTAGACGCCGCAGGGCAGGTCGCAGTGCGCGCTGACCTTCACCTTGGGCGCGAACAGGCGAGTGAACATGGCTGTCCTTCCTCGTGATCGTCTTTCAGGTGGGACATTACTCCTGGGGGACTCGGTTTCTCGGGTGCCCCAGGTGGCTTAGGGCAAAAGTCTGGTGTCACCCTGGTGCTGGGTGGAGGAACGAACCAGGAGGCGCAGGATGCGGGAACAGGGGGCCAGGCTGTCCTGGCAGTTGGCCGAGGTCACCGGTCCGTCGATGGCGCCCACGCTGCTGCACGGGGACTGGCTGCTGATCCAGAAGGTCAGCAGCGCCGCCGAGCAGGTGCGGGAGGGCGACGTCGTGGTGATGAGACACCCGTTGCAGCAGGATCTGCTGATCGTCAAGCGCGCGGTGGAGCGGCGCGAGGGCGGCTGGTGGGTGCTGGGGGACAACGTGTTCGTGGAGAACGACAGCCGGGAGTTCGGCGCGGTGCCGGACGAACTCGTCTTGGCCAGGGCCAGGGGCCGGTTCCGACCGGCCAGGGAGCTTCAGCGCTCGGTGGCCGGGGTGGCCTCCTGGGCGGCCTCGTGCGTGCGCCCGCTGCGTCCTGACCGCTCGTTCTCCAGGCGCTTGCGGGCCCGGTAGGCCGCCACGTTGGCGCGGGTGGCGCACCGGTCCGAGCAGTAGCGCCGGGACCGGTTCGTAGACGTGTCCACGTAGGCGTTGCGGCACGGCGCCGCCTCGCAGATCCCCAGCCGGTCGGCGCCGAGCGTGGTGAGCTGGAAGGCCAGGCCCATGCAGGCGGTGGCGGAGTAGCCGGCGGTGGCGTTGGTGGCCTGCTCGGCCAGGTGCATGTGCCAGTCGGGGCGGCCGGTGGTGTCGTCGAGGAAGTCATGGCCGGAGATCTGCGGGCTGACCGGGAACTCCAGCATGAGCTGGTTCAGCAGGTCCACGGCCCTGGTCTCGTCGCCCTCGTCGGCGGCCTCGAAGACCCCGCGCAGCCGGGTGCGGACCGCCCGCAGCCGCGGCACGTCGGCCTCGACCGCCCGCGCGGCGGGCTGGGTGTTGGCGCCGAACAGCGCCCGTACGGCCTCGACCGAGGTCAGCGCGTCGGTGCCGCGCAGCGGCTCCTCGCTGTTCACGAGGCGCACGGCGTAGTCCGAGTAATAAGCCAGTTCCACGTGTGGTCCTTACTGAGGGCATTGCGGGCTGCGTAACAGCCGAACCTACTACCAGGGTATTACGACCGTGGGGCTTGCCAACGGCACGGGGGCACGGGCCGCGGCGGCTCCGTACCCCCTTGCCGGTTGACGGCGCGTCACAGTACCTTTGATAGGAAGGCCCTTGTGCGTTCGTGCTGCGGATCGGCCAGCACCTCACGCGGCCGGCCCGACTCCACCACGGCGCCGTCGTCCATGAAGACCAGCGAGTCGCCGACCTCCCGGGCGAAGCCCATCTCATGGGTGACCACGATCATCGTCATGCCGTCCTCGGCGAGCCCGCGCATCACGTCGAGCACATCGCCGACCAGCTCGGGGTCCAGCGCCGAGGTCGGCTCGTCGAAGAGCATCAGCTTGGGCTCCATGGCCAGCGCACGGGCGATCGCCACCCGCTGCTGCTGGCCGCCGGACAGCTGCGCGGGGTAGCTGGCGGCCTTGTCGGCCAGCCCGACCCGCTCCAGCAGCGCGCCGGCCCGCTCCCGGGCCGCCGCCTTGGACTCCCGCTTGACCTGGACCGGGCCCTCCATGACGTTCTCGATCGCCGTCATGTGCGGGAAGAGGTTGAACCGCTGGAAGACCATCCCGATGTCCCGCCGCTGGCCGGAGACCTCGCGGTCCCGCAGCTCGTGCAGCCGGTCGCCCTGCTGCCGGTAGCCGACCAGCCGGCCGTCCACGTACAGCCGCCCGGCGTTGATCTGCTCCAGGTGGTTGATGCAGCGCAGGAAGGTGGACTTGCCGGAGCCCGAGGGGCCGATCAGGCAGCACACCTCGCGGGCGGCCACCTCCAGGTCGATGCCCTTGAGGATGTGCGCGGGGCCGAACGACTTGTGCACGGCCTCGGCCCGCACCATCGGCTCGGTGCCGTCGCCGCCGGCCGGGCCGTCCTTGGTCATGCTGGGGGCGCTCATGCGGTGGCCGCCTTCGGTCGGCGCAGGGTGGACACGTTCTTCATGACCTTCTGCCACGGGGTCAGCGGCAGGCTGCGCAGCGACCCGCGGGCGTACCGCCGCTCCAGGTAGAACTGGCCGACGCTGAACACGCTGGTGATCACCAGATACCAGAACGACGCGACGAAGTACATCTCCATCACCGCGGTACTGGAGTTGCCGATGTCGGAGGTGGCGCGCAGCAGTTCGGAGTAGGCCACCACCGAGACCAGCGAGGAGGTCTTGAGCATGTTGATGAACTCGTTGCCGGTGGGCGGGATGATCACCCGCATCGCCTGCGGAAGAACGATCCTTCGTATGGTGCGGGTGCTGGTCATGCCCAGGGCGTGCGCCGCCTCGGTCTGGCCCTCGTCCACCGACTGGATGCCGGCCCTGACGATCTCGGCCATGTAGGCGCCCTCGTTCAGCCCGAGGCCCAGCAGGGCGACGGTGAACGGGGTCATCACGTCGACGGTCTCGTTCTTGTAGATCGGACCGAGGTTGATCACATGGAAGATCAGCGACAGGCTGAACCACATCAGCAGCTGCACGTAGACCGGTGTGCCGCGGAAGAACCAGATGTACAGCCAGGCCACCGCGCCGGTCACCGGGTTGCGGGACAGCCGCATCACCGCGAACACCACGCCCAGCACCAGGCCCAGCGCCATCGCGCAGACCGAGATCAGGATGGTGTGCCACACGCCCTGGAGGACGATGTGGTCGAACAGCTCGCTCCTGACCGTGCCCCACAGGACATCGCCCTGGGAGAAGGCGTAGACCAGCCAGCCCAGCAGGACCAGCACCACCACGCCGCTGACCCAGCGGCCGTAGTGCCGCACCGGGACGGCCCGGATCGCCTCGTACGGCAACGCCCCCGGCGGCGGCCCCGCGGCCGGTTCGCCTGCGGGTTCCGCGGCGGGTTCGGGGGCGGCGGTTTCCGCGGCCGGCCCCGCGGCCGGTTCTTCGGCCGCGGAGCCCTTCTCGAACTTGTCAGTCACGCTGACTGCCCTTCATCACATCGTCGGCTTCGTCGGACCCGCGCCGGTCAGGATCCGCCGTTGATCGCGGACTGCTTGATCGCCCCGACGCTCGCGTTCCACTTCTGCAGCACCTTGGCGTACGTGCCGTCCGAGATGATCGCGTCCATCGCCGACTTCAGGGCGTCCCGCAGCTGGGTGTCGTCCTTGCTCACCGCGATGCCGAACGGACCCGCGTCGGCCGGCGAGCCGGCCACCTCGAAGTCCTTGCCGCCGCCCGCCTTCTGGGCGATGTACGCGGCCACCGGGGTGTCGTTGAGGTCGGCGACGGCGCCGCCGGCCCGCACCCGGGTCTGCGCCTCGGCGTCGGTGTCGAAGGACTCGACGGTCAGCCCCTTGGAGCCGCAGGTCTTCTTCTGCGCCTTGAAGGCGTCCTCGTAGATCGTGCCGCGCTGCACGGCCACGGTCTTGCCGCAGGTGTCCGCGAGGGTCTTGATCCCCTTGGGGTTGCCCTTCTGCACCAGCAGCGAGGAGCCGGAGTTGTAGTAGTCGACGAAGTCGACGCCCTTGCCCTTGGGCTTGCCGTTGTCGTCAAGTCCCTGCTGGCGGGCCTTGGTGTCGCTCATAGCGGACATGATGACGTCCGCGCGACCGGTGGAGAGCGACAGGATCAGACCGTCGAACTTCCCGTTGGTGAAGTTGAACTTCACCCCGAGCTGCTTGGACAGCGCGTCCGCGATGTCCGGGTCGATACCGACGATCTTGCCGTTCTCGGTCTGCTCCATCGGAGCGTACGACGCGTCCGTGCCGACCTGGATGACCTTGCTGTCCTGGTACTTCTGCGGCAGCTTGGAAAACAGCGGCGCGACCGCGGCCGTCGAGGTCGCGGGCCCGGAGCCCGCCGTGGACGAGCCGCTCGGGGTACTGGAGGAGTCCTTCTTTGTCTGGTCGCCACACCCGGTGAGCATCAGGGTGCCGGCGACCGCGACGGCGGCGACCGCGGTCAGACGAGTGAGAGCGGCCGAGCGCCTGGTGGTGCCTGCGGTCATCGCTGTGTCCTCCTGCGAGGTGAGGGTGTTACGTGCAGGGGGCATGGCACACGCCTTCGAGTACCGCCACCCTGTGTGATCTGTGCATCTTGCCATCCGGACAGCCCCAGCCAGGGTGCCCGTTGTGTCAAAATCGGATAACGGGCGATCCCCTGGCACCCATCGGGCCGGTACACCAAGGCCGGACCGCGATGGGGCTGTATCGATCCATTGGTGCGCGTGCGGCGCACCTGGCGTCGCCGTCATCCCGCTCACTCGTACCTGATGACGCGAACGCCGAGCCCAGTCCGCTCCTCCCGTTCCGGGAAGAGCGCTCACCCTCAAAACTCCACAAAGGGGTACAGAAGTGGCAGCGGAGATCGTCAACGCGAGGATCGAAAAGCACGGAACGGACAATTCCGTCAGCTCGACCGCCGGCGGCGGAACGGACGGCGGTGCGGAGCCCGCGTTCCCCATCGACCCGGTGTTCGCCCTGCACCGGGGCGGCAAGATGGAGGTCACGGCGACGGTGCCGGTGCGCGACGCCGACGACCTGTCGCTGGCCTACACCCCCGGCGTCGCCGAGGTGTGCACGGCCATCGCGGAGACCCCCGAACTCGTGCACGACTACACCTGGAAGTCGCAGGTCGTCGCCGTGGTCACCGACGGCACCGCGGTCCTCGGCCTGGGCGACATCGGGCCTGAGGCGTCGCTGCCGGTGATGGAGGGCAAGGCGATCCTGTTCAAGCAGTTCGGCGGGGTCGACGCCGTGCCGATCGCGCTGGCCTGCACCGGTGTGGACGAGATCGTGGAGACCGTGGTCCGGCTCGCGCCGTCGTTCGGCGGCGTCAACCTGGAGGACATCTCCGCGCCGCGCTGCTTCGAGATCGAACGCAAGCTCCAGGAGCGGCTGGACATCCCGGTTTTCCACGACGACCAGCACGGCACCGCCGTCGTCACGCTGGCCGCGCTGCGCAACTCCTGCACGCTGACCGGCCGGACGCTCGGCGAGCTGCGGGCGGTGATCTCCGGGGCCGGCGCGGCCGGGGTCGCCATCGCCAAGATCCTGATCGAGGCGGGCATCGGCGATGTCGCGGTCAGCGACCGCAAGGGGATCGTGCACGGCGGGCGGGACGACCTCAACCCGGTGAAGCGGGAGCTGGCCTCGTATACGAACAAGGCGGGGCTGACCGGGTCGCTGGAGGACGCGCTGGCCGGCGCGGACGTCTTCGTCGGGGTGTCCGGCGGGACGGTCCGTGAGGAGGCGGTGGCCACGATGGCGAAGGGGGCGTTCATCTTCGCGATGGCGAACCCGACGCCGGAGATCCACCCGGAGGTCGCGCACCGGTACGCGGCGGTGGTGGCCACCGGGCGCAGCGACTTCCCGAACCAGATCAACAACGTGCTGGCGTTTCCGGGGATCTTCGCGGGCGCGCTTCAGGTGCGGGCGTCCGCGATCACGGAGGGGATGAAGATTGCCGCTGCGGAGGCGCTCGCCGCTGTCGTCGCGGACGAGCTGAGCGCTGACCGGGTCATCCCGTCGCCCTTCGACGGGCGGGTCGCACCCGCGGTGAGCGCGGCGGTCGCCGCTGCGGCGCGGGCCGAGGGGGTTGCCCGCCGCTGAGGTCCGTTGCGCCTGCGGCGGGCTTTTCCCACCCGCCCACCCGTTTCCACTCGGGCTTCCGTGCGCCGCTTCCCGCTGGGGTGCTCCGCCGTTGGCGGGCGGGCCGCCGCTTCCCTACTGGACAGTAGGTCTCGTATGGTCGGGCTCATGTATGCCGTATATGCAGCTCGTACCGATGCCCGCGACCCGCTGTCCGGGCTGGAAGCCGGGGAGCGGCCGGAGCCGGTGGAGCGGGCGGGGTGGACCGTCGTGGACGTCAGGGCCGCCTCGCTCAACCATCACGATCTGTGGTCGCTTCGCGGGGTCGGGCTGCCCGAGGAGAACCTGCCGATGATCCTCGGGTGCGACGCCGCCGGGGTGGACCAGGACGGCAACGAGGTCGTGGTGCACTCGGTGATCGGGCAGACCGGGCACGGCGTCGGGCCCACCGAGCGGCGGTCGATCCTCACCGAGCGCTACCAGGGAACGTTCGCCGCGAAGGTGGCCGTGCCGACCTGGAACGTGCTGCCCAAGCCGGCCGAGCTGTCCTTCGAGGAGGCGGCCTGCTTGCCCACCGCGTGGCTGACGGCGTACCGGATGCTGTTCACCAACGCCGGTGTCAGGCCCGGCGACTCCGTGCTGGTGCAGGGCGCCGGCGGCGGGGTCGCCACCGCCGCGATCGTGCTGGCCAGGGCGGCCGGCCTGCGGGTGCACGCCACCAGCCGGGACGCGGGCAAGCGGCAGCGGGCGCTGGAACTCGGCGCGCACGGCGTGTACGAGCCCGGGGCGCGGCTGCCCGAGCGGGTGGACGCGGTGATCGAGACCGTGGGCGCCGCCACCTGGTCGCACTCGGTGAAGTCGCTGCGGCCCGGCGGCACGTTGGTGATCTCCGGCGCCACCAGCGGGCCCGACCCGGCGGCCACCGAGCTGAACCGGATCTTCTTCCTCGAACTCAAGGTCGTCGGCTCCACGATGGGGACCAAGGACGAGCTGGAGGATCTGCTCGGTTTCTGCGCGGTGACCGGGGTACGTCCGGTCATCGACTCGGTGCTGCCGCTCGAACGGGCCCGCGAGGGCTTCGAACACCTCGCCGGCGGCGAGGTGTTCGGCAAGATCGTGCTGACCCCGTAGCCGTTCCCTTGGCCGCTACTCGCCGTCGGGCTTGCCCGGCTCGTCCTTGGGGCGGCGCAGCGCCGCCGTGATCTGCGCGGCGGCGGCCGTCAGATGGCGCCGCACCACCCGCAACTGGGCGTCGTCCACGCCCAGATCGCGCGCGGTGTCCCGGATGTCGTCGCGGAAGCGGTCGAGCAGGCGCTCCAGGTCGCGGGGCGGATCGGCGGACGGCGGCGAGTCGTCCTCGACCTCGTCGGCTTCCTCGTCCTCGCGGTCCGTCTCGTCGGCGTCCTTCGCCGAGTCCCCGTGCGCGTCCGCGTACCAGCCCGGCGTCGGCCCGCCGCCGGACCAGGGCGGCGCCCCGGACCCGCTCCACGGCGTGCTCGGCGGCTCCATGCCGGCGCCGAACCGGCCCAGCTCGCGGGTGAGTTCGTTCAGCCCCTCGCGCAGCCCGGCCTGCCAGTCGCCGCCGGTGGCGTGGGTGCGCACCTGGTCCTGCACCTGCCGGGCGATCCGCTCGACCTCGTCACGCGCGCTGTCCATCGCGTCCCTGGCGGCCGCCCTGGCCGCCTTCGCCTGCCGCTGCGCGTCCCGCGCCTCCTGCCGGGCCCGGCGGCTCTCCTCCTTGGCGCGCCTGGTCTGCTCCCGCCACTCCTGCTTGATGCCGCCGGCCGCGTCCCCCTCGGGGCTGCGGGCCTGCTGCGCGGCGGCGCGCACCTCGCGGCGCAGGTCGCCGGCCGCGCCGCGGACGTCCTCGCGGATCTCGGCGGCCAGCGTCGAGACCGACTCGCGGATCTCGGCCTCCAGGCCGGCGATCTCGTCGGCCCGGTCGGCCAGTTCGGCCCGTCCTGCGTCGGTGAGGGCGTAGACCTTGCGGCCGCCCTCGGTGGAGTGGCTGACCAGGCCCTCCTTCTCCAGCTTGGCCAGCCGCGGGTAGACCGTGCCGGCCGAGGGCGCGTAGAGCCGCTGGAAGCGCTCTTCGAGGAGTCTGATCACCTCGTAGCCGTGCCGCGGCGACTCGTCGAGCAGTTTGAGCAGGTACAGCCGCAGCCGGCCGTGAGCGAAGACGGGAGCCATGTCAGATGTCCTTCCGCGGTGTGGTGCCCCCGTCGGATGTGTCCCTGAGGTCGTCGAGCGGCGGCCGGCGCAGCAGCGCGACCGCGCCCGACAGCGTGTTGGCGCGCAGCCGGGAGCGGCCGGCCCCGAGCCGGCCGGTGACCTTGCGCGATCCCCACTGGCCGCTGGTCCGCAGCTGGTCGAAGGCGCAGGAGATGGCGCCGCTGGTGGTGGAGACGTCCACGTCGGCGTCGCCCGGCTCGGGGATCCGGATGGCGATCTCGCCGGAGACGGTGCCGAGCCGGACGTCGGCGCCGGAGGTGGGGTCGAGGTCGAGCACCATGTTGCCGCTCACCGAGTTGGCCCTGACGTGCGAGCCGCTGCCCTCGACGACGGTGAGGTCGCCGGAGACGCTCTGCACCTCCAGCTCGCCGCTGACCGACTGCGCCTCGACGTTGCCGCTGACGGTGTTGGCCCGCACCGGGCCGCTGAGGCCGACCAGGGTGGTGTCGCCGTTGACGCCCTGGACGCTGGTGGGGCCGGAGATCCCGGAGACCACCGCGCCCGCGCCGACCACGCCGACCTCGACCCGGGTGCCCTGCGGCACCGCGAGCGAGACCACCGCGTGCCGGTGCTGGCCCTTGCGGTCCCACCACTTGAGCAGGCCCTTCCAGGGCAGGTCGTCGTACGCGACGACCAGAGTGCCGCCGGACAGCTGGATCCGCAGCGGCGGCCCCTCCAGCTCGCTCACCTCGACCCGGGCGGGTCCCTCGTCGATGCCCACGACGTTGACCGCGCCGTTGACGATCCGCACGCTCAGGGCGTCCACCCGCTCCTCGAACACGAACTTCTCGGGTTCCGCCACGGTTCGTTCCGACGTGCCGCTCATCGTGTCCCCCTCCAGGGAAGTGGTCGCGACGCAACATATCGCGTCTTCTGAGAGACACGATATATCGCGTAATCCGGAAGTCAAGCGGCGCGCGCCTACTCGTCCTCCTCGTCGTCGTCCAGCCGGGCCAGCCAGGTGGCCAGCCGCTCCACCGGAATCTCGAACTCCGGATTGAGGTCGACGAACTCGCGCAGCCGGTCGGCGAGCCACTCGAAGGTGACCTCCTCCTCGCCGCGCCGGTCAGCCAGCTCCTCGATGCCGCGGTCGGTGAAGTACAAGATCTGCTCCGGCTGAAGGTAGGGGGACGATGGAGACGGGAAAAGGATAGGCAGAGTCGGTGATCGCCCACCCGTCGCACGAGGCGGGCGCTAGCCTTCGGGGACGAGCAGGTCGGCGGGGGGACATGAGAGGCGTGGTGACGGCGGGGAGGCAGGCGCGCACGGTTTCCGGTGTACCGGGGTCCGGGGGCGCACGGTGATGTCAGGGGGCGCGCAGGAGCCGCCACCGGACCCGGCCGAGATTCTGGTACCCCTGGTCAGCGCCGCCACGGTGCGCGTTCACGGCGCCGAATCAGGGAACCCTTTCCTGGGCAGCGGCTTCTTCGTCGCCCCCAACTGGGTGCTCACCTGCGCGCACGTGGCGCCGGCGGAACGGGAGGCGAGCGTGGGAGGGGCGGCCCGCACAGTGCTCGTCGGCTACGGCGACCAGCTGCTCAGCGGCGTGGTCGAGTGGTCCGACCCCGCCGCCGACCCCGGCATCGACCGCTGGCCGGCCCCCGACCTGGCACTGATCCGGCTGCTCGACATCATCGACCACCCCTGCGTGTGGCTCACCGAGCGCACCGCCAAGGGCTACTCGACCAACCAGGTCGCCTACTTCGGCTGGGTGCCGATGGACGGCGAGGTCATGTCGTACAACGGCCGCTGCACGATCAGCGGCCAACTCGGCAGCGCGGGCGGCGGAATACTCAAACTGGGCAACGAGGACGAGATGCCGTACGGCGTCTCCGGCGGCCCGGTGGTGGACCTGGTACGCGGCGAGGTGATCGGCGTGCTCAAGTCGCGCCGCACCGCGCAGGACGGCGGACTGGCCGTGGGCATCCAGCAGTTACGCAAGCTGCCCGCCGCGCAGGACCCGGCGAAGGACCTCTACCACCGGGTGATGACCTCCCACGACCTCTACCACGCCGACCGCTACCGCTCGGTGAACGACCGCGGCGGCACCTGGACCGACGCGCACAGCGAGCTCGGCGCCGCCGTGGGCCGCGCGCTGACCCCCGGGCAGCGCACCACCCTGCTCGGCCGGCTGGCCGGACTCCCGCCACCCGCCTCCGCGAAGAGCCTGCAGGACATCATCGGAGCCGTCCGCGGCAGCCCGGCGCAGGGCCTGCCGGTCGCCCCCCGCGGCTGGCGGGACGGCCTCGGGCTGCTCTACGACCTGCGGCGCGGCAGCGCCGAACTCGAAGCGGTGCTGCGCTACGCCGTGCACGCCGCCACCGCCGACCGCACCCGGCCCGCCGACGAGACCGACGAGAAGGCGCTGTGGGTCTGGGCACAGGACGCGGCCGCCGACGCGGTCGGGCTGACCCGGCTGTTCCGCAACAACCTGGTCGACGAGCGCCGGGTCAGGCTGCGGGCCCGCGGCGCCCGGGTCCCCGAGGCGGTCCCGGCGCACCGGGCCCGGCAGGAGGCACTGGTCGAGATCATCCCGCGCGGCTGGGAGCCCGGGCGCTACGACTGGCGGGTCTGCGTGGTGCCCGAGAGCGGCGAGGTCGACTGCGTCCAGGAGGAGTTCGGCGGCACCGCGCTGGCCGGACTGCCCGCCGCGCTCGGCCCCGCGCTCGCCGAGGCGTTCCGCCGCTGCGACGCCCCCGGCTATGTGGCGGCGCTGCAACTCGCCGTGCCCGGCGCCCTGGTGGCCTTCGCCGCCGACACCTGGCCGCTCGGCACCGGCGGCGCCCAACTGGGCACCGAGCGCCCGGTGGTGGTCCGGCGCACCGACCCGACCGGCGAGCAGGACCGCGACCCGGCCTGGGCCGAGGAGCGGCTCGGCCGCTGGCTCGCCCTGCACCAGCAGCCGCCCCGCCCGGAGATCCTCGACTGCGACGACGGCACCGAGACCGCCCTCCCCGGGGAGGACGAGCTGCGCGCCCGGCCGCGCGACACCCTCCCGGTGCTGTGCCGGAGCGCCGGAGCCGCCCCCGAGGCACTGCACCGCATCGCCGGCAGCGGCTACTGCGTCGCGCTCTGGCGCCGCGAACCCGTCGAATCCGAGGCGGTGTGCGCCGACTTCCACCGCGGAGTCCACCGCACCGTCCGCGACGCCCGCTCCGCCGGCCGCCTCCCGGCCGCCCTGACCGCCCTGCGGGCCGCCGTGGCCGACGGCGTCCCAGAGGCCTACTGGTCCATCGGTTTGACCCTGCTGTACGACGACCCGACCAGACCCCTACCGGGATCCGACGAGCTGCTGGAGACTCCTTGACTAGGGACGAAGAGGCATCGAGGTGAGTGACTTGACCGAGGCCACCCCCGCAGGCGAATGGCTCATCTACCGCGGCACCGGTGAACCGCACACCGGCATCGACACGCTGCCGGAACCGCCGCCATGGCGGGACTTCGACGGGTCTCCGCTGGTTCAGCGGGGGCCGGGGCAGGACAGCTCCTCGGCCCGCAGGCTCGGGGCGTACCGGCACATGGCCGAGATGCACCGGCCGAGTCCGGAAGAGCTGGAGATGGTCAACGCCGCGCTCTACCTCCGCCGTCCGCTGCTCGTCACCGGCAGCCCCGGCACCGGCAAGAGCACGCTGGCGCACGCCGTGGCGTACGAGCTCGGCCTCGGCCGGGTGCTGCACTGGCCCATCGTCAGCCGCAGCGCGCTCCAGGACGGGCTGTACCGCTACGACGCGATCGGCAGGTTGCAGGACACCCAGATCGCGGCGAACTCCGGCACCGTGCCGCCCGGCGGCATCGGCAGCTACATCCGGCTGGGGCCGCTGGGCACGGCGCTGCTGCCCACCGCGCAGCCGCGGGTGCTGCTGATCGACGAGCTGGACAAGAGCGACATCGACCTGCCCAACGACCTGCTGAACGTGATGGAGGAGGGCGAGTTCGCGATACCGGAGCTGGAGCGGCTCGCCGAGCGCGAGCCGCAGGTCGACGTGCTGACCGACGACGGCGCCAAGGTCACCGTGCGGGAGGGCCGGATCCGCTGCCGGGCGTTCCCGTTCGTGGTCCTCACCAGCAACGGGGAACGGGACTTCCCGCCGCCGCTGCTGCGCCGCTGCATCCACCTGGAGCTGGGCCGCCCCGACCACAAGCGGCTGTCCACGGTGGTCCGCGCGCACCTGGGCGACGAGGCCGCGACCGTCGGCGACGACCTGGTCAAGCGGTTCCTGGAGCGGTCGCGCGGTGAACTGCTCGCCACCGACCAGTTGTTGAACGCGATCTACCTCACCCACCATGCCGCGCCGCCCACCCGCTCCCGGCTGGCCGACATGCTCATCCAACGGCTCGACCGGCCCAGGTGACGCGGTCATGGCAGCCGAGCCACACGACGATCCAGCGCCCGACCTCCCTGCCGCCCCCGCTTCCGACTCTGTTCCGGGTACCTCCGACGCCTCCGGCACTTCCGACGCCTCCGGCACCTCCGATACCGCTGCTGATTCCGACTCGGCCGACCCGCTGGCGCAGGTCGTCGGCGCGCTGAGCCGGGCCGGGCTCGAACCCGCCGCCACCGAACTGGCCGACGCCCTCTGGCTGGCCCGCTGGTCCAGGCCCACCGCCGAGGAGAGCGAGTCCGACGGCGCCGGCCGGCACCACGACGACCGCTGGACGGGCCTGCACGGCTCCGACCGGCCGCCGCCCATGATCGGCGACACCGACGGCAAGGGCGTCCGGCTGACCGGCCCGCCGCCCGCCGACGGCGGCACCGTCGCCCTCTACCCGGGGGTTGCGGAGCCCGGCCGCAACCGGGCCGCCGCCACGCCGGGGGGATCGGGCGGCCTCACGGTGGCCGTGCCGGAGGCCTCGGTGCTGCCCCGGCTGCTCGAACTCCAGGCCGCTCTGCGGCCGTTGCAGCGCTATCGCAGCGCCGCCCGGCCGCTGCGTGAGGTGCTGAACGAGAGCGCCACCGCCGAACACACCGCGCGGGCGGGCGGGTTGCTGCTGCCGGTCTTCGAGCCGGTGTCCCGGGGCGACGCGGCCATGCAGCTGCTGATGGACGCCTCCTCGTCGATGTACGTGTGGGAGCGGATGCTGCGCGAACTCGGCGGTGTCTTCGAACGGCTCGGCGCCTTCCACGAGGTGCAGGTCCGCTATCTGCACGCCACCCCGGACGGCGAGCCCGCGGTCAGCGGCCGGTTCGACCCGGAGCCGGCCGGGCTGCGCTCCGCGGACCAGCTCAGCGACCCCACGGGACGCCGGGTCACGCTGCTGGTCAGCGACTGCGCGGGGCCGCTGTGGCGGTCGGGCCAGGCGCACCGGCTGCTGTACCGGCTGGCCAGGTACGGCCCGGTGGCGGTGCTCCAGCCGCTGCCGGCCCGGCTGTGGGCCCGTACCCGGCTGCCGGTGTCCTACGGCGTGCTGCACCGCGCCGAGGGCCTGGTGCTCTCCTCGCCGCTGCGCTTCTCCGGCGGGGCCGGCGGCTACGCCTCCGCGCCGGTCGGCGACGCGCTGCCGATCCCCGTACTGCCGCCCACCGCGCAGGCGTTGGGCGCCTGGGCGCAGCTGCTGGCCGGCACCGGCGCGGGCGAGGTGCCCGCCGCCGTCGGCTGGGTGCGGCCCGACCAGCCGGCCACCCCCGGCTCGGCGCGGCGCACTTCGGCGCCGCCGGCCGCGCTGGTGCGGCGGTTCCGCTCGGCGGCCTCGCCGGCCGCGGCCCAACTCGCCGTCTACCTCGCGGCTGCGCCGCTGTTCCTGCCGGTGATGCAGCTCGTGCAGCGCACCATGCTGCCCGACTCCGGGCCGGCGGAGCTGGCCGAGGTGCTGCTCAGCGGGCTGCTCACCCGCAGCTCCGGCGACGACCCCGGCGACCACCGCTGGTACGAGTTCGCCGAGGGGGTGCGGGACGAACTGCTCACCCCGCTCGGCCGGGACGAGGCGCTGCTGGTGCTCAAGCACTGCTCGGAGTACGTCGAGCAGCGGTTCGGCAAGAGCGGCCCCAACTTCCCCGCGCTGGCCATCACCCAGCTCACCGAGGGTCCGAGCGACCGGATCTCGGACGCCGCGGTGGCCTCGGCGGCCCGCGAGACGGCCCGCGCGGAACGGGACCTGGCGGCCGGCGACGAGTCGCCGCAGCCGTTCGCCGAGGTCGCCGCCCGGGTGCTGGAGCGCTTCATGCCGCTGCCGGAGAGCGGCGGCCAGGACCGCGGCTCGGCGGTGCGGTCCTCCACCGCGGTCCGCAGGGCCCGCGACCTGGTGGCCCGCTTCACCCACGAGGGCATGGTGCAGAACCTGCTCGACGCGGTGAAGCTGCTGCGGGACGCCGCCGCGGAGGAGCGGGTACGCGGCTCCGACCCGGAGCTGTGGAGCGAGCTGGCGCAGCAGTTGATCACGCTGTGGCGGGTACGCGGCGGCGCCGCGCTGCTGCGCGAGGCGCAGGAGGCCGCCGAGACCGCCGCCGCGCACCCCGGTTCGGTGCCGGCCCGCGCGGTGCGGGCCCGGGTGTTCCAGGCCGCGGCGGAGGACCGGGCGGCGGCCGGTGACGAGCGGGGCGCGCTGGAGCTTTTGCGGCGCGCCGACCGGGAGTTCACCGCTGTCTGCGCCGCTCCCGGGCTCGACCCGCAGGAGGTGCTGGGCGCCACCCTGGAGCGCGTCCAAGTGCTGGAGGACCAGTGGCAGTTGAGCGGGGACGCGGGGCTGCTCCAGGAGACCGTCGGCATGCTGGAGGCGTTCTCCGACTCCTGGCCGCCGGCCGATCCGCGCCCCAGCGCGCTGCCGCTGGCGCATGGCCGGGCGCTGCTGCGGCTCGCGGGCGCCGCCCGCGAGTTGGAGCGCGAGCAGGTCTACGCGCACCAGGCGGCCGAGTCGTTCGTGGCCGGCATCGACGCGCTGGAGCGCGAACAGGCCGGCTCCGAGGCGGTGATCGGCGCGACCTTGTCGCTGGTGGACGCGCACCTGCTGGCCGGCGGCCGGCTGCCCGAGGCGCAGGGCCTGGTCGACCGGGCCATGAGCGCCACCCGGGACCGGCTGCTGCGCGCGGCCATCCTGGTGCGGGCCGGCCGGATAAGGGTCGCCCGGCACACCGAGGGCGGCCCGCCCGGTGAACTGGAGGCCGCCGCGGGGCGGTTCGCGGAGGCGTGCCGGCTCACCGCGCGTGACCGGGCCGAGTACAGCGACCTGGTCGCCGAGTGGGGCGCCGCGCTGCTCGGCCGGGCCGCGCTGCCCGGCGGCGAACCCTTCGTCAACCGGGCCGTGCTGGTGCTGCGGGACTGCCGGATGGAGACCCCGGAGGGCGATCCACGGCTGCCCGGGCGGCTGTTGATGCTCGGCAGGGCGCTGGTGCTGCGCTACCGGGCCGAACAGGACCTGGTGGACCTGCGGGAGGCCGAGCACGTACTGGGCCTGGCCGTGCACCCCGCCGAGGACCCGGCCCAAGTGGCGCGGATCTACTACGAGTTGGGGGAGTCGCACCGGCTCGGCTATCTCGCGGTGCGGCGCAGCGAACGGCTTGAGCTGGCCGCCGACGCCTACCGCAGGTCCGCCGAGGCCGCGGCGACCGCCGCGGAGCAGGCGGTGGTACCGGGCCCCATGGTGCGGCTGTCCGCACTGGCGCATCATTGGCGTGGAGTCGTCTACGAGTCGGCCAGCCGCCCGCGGGCGGCCAAGGAGGCCTACCGGGCGGCGCTGGCCGATTGGCGGCGGCTGCCCGACGGGGGCGGCGCCGACGCCGACCGCTCGGCGGAACGGCTGGCCGCGCTGATCGGCGAGGACTGATTTCGGGACGAGTTGGGAGGCTCGGATGGAGCAACGACCGTACGGTGCTGCGGAGGGGTACGACCCGGCCGCCGCGCCGGTGCCCGATCTGCTGGGCATGGACCTGGAGGCCCTGCGCACCACTGAGCATCCGGTGCTGGCCGAACTGGTCAGCGACCTGCGGGAGCGGATCGCCGCGCCCGGCGCGGGGGCGCTCTGGGGGTTCGACAACTCGATGTGAAGAGCGTGCGCCGCCCGACCGCCCGCCGCGAGCGGGAGTGCGCCCCGGGACCCGGCCCGCTTTTGGCCGGACTCCGGGGCGGATGCAGCCAATTACCCTCCCGGGTGTTTGTGCCGGCCCGCGCGGCGGGAACAACTGCGGGGGCCGACGGGGCGGCCGGACGCACACGGGGGAGGTGGGGTGCGGTGCAGCAACCGACCGGCGGCGGGCCCGAGTCGGGCACGGCGGTGGCCGTACGGGCGGTCCCCGGACGATCGCCGGAGCGTACGCGGCCCGACGGCCTCGTCCATGCCAGGCCCGAACACCGGGCGGCCGAACGGCCCGCGCCGGAACCTCTGGCAGCCGCGCGTCCCGCGCCGGAACCTCTCGCGGCCGAACGGCCCGCGCCGGAGCATCTCGCCTCCGCGCATCCCGCGCCGAAACCTCTCGCAGTCTCGCGTCCCGCGCCGGAACCTCTCGCCCCCGCGCGTCCCGCGCCTGAACAGCCCGTACCGATACGGCAGTTCATCCTCAAGACGCACAGCCGGTGCAACCTCGCCTGCACTTACTGCTATCTCTACGCCGGCCCCGACCACGGCTGGCGCGGCCGGCCGCGCACCCCGGAGCGGGACGTGATCCGGCGGACCGCGCAGCGGATCGCCGAACACGCGGCGGCGCACGGGCTCTCCGACGTGTCGGTGGTGCTGCACGGCGGCGAACCGCTGCTCGCCGGCGCGGGCCGGCTGGCCGCCGACGTGGCGCAGGTGCGCCGGCTGGTGCCGGCCGGCTGCTCGGTGCACGCGAGCGTGCAGACGAACGCGACCCTGCTCACCCGGGACCGGATCGCCGTCCTGCGGGACGCCGGGATCCGGATCGGCGTCAGTCTCGACGGCGGCCTCGCCGCCCACAACTCCGCGCGGGTCGACCACGCGGGACGGCCCTCCTGGACCGCCGCGGCGGCCGGGCTGCGGCTGCTCGCCGAGCACGGGCCCGGCGTCTACGCCGGGGTGCTGTGCGTGGTCGACCTCGCGCACGACCCGGTCGCGGTCTACGACTCGCTGCTCGCGTTCTCGCCGCCCGCCATCGACCTGCTGCTGCCGCACGGCAACTGGACGGCGCCGCCGCCCGGCCTGCCCGCGGCCGCCGACGACCCCGCGCCGTACGGCCGTTGGCTGACCACGGTGTTCGACCGCTGGTGGGACGCGGACCGGCGGCGGACCAGGATCAGGCTGTTCGAGGAGTGCGTGGCGTTATTGCTGGGCGTGCCGGCGGCCACCGAACGGCTCGGCCTGCAACCGTTCACCGCGGTCGTGGTGGAGACCGACGGCAGCATCGAGCAGGTCGACTCGCTCAAGTCCGCCTACGAGGGCGCCGCGTTCACCGGTCTCGACGTGTTCCGGCACAGCTTCGACGACGCGCTGCGCCACCCCGCGATAGCCGCCCGGCAGTCCGGTCTCGCGGCGCTCGGCCCCACCTGCCGGGCCTGCCCGCTGGTCCCGGTCTGCGGCGGCGGCCACTACGCGCACCGGTACCGGGCGCCCGAGGGTGACCCGGCCCCGGCCGCGGTGGCCGGGCGCGGGCCGGGGGTCGTCACCGTACGGCCGGCCCGGGGCCACGTCCGTCCGGCCAGGGGCGCGCAGGGAAGCCGCGCCCAGGGAAGCCGCGCCCAGGGCGCTCAACCAAGGCACGCGGGCGCGCGACCCGTTGTCGACGTCCGGCCCGCCGCGGGCGTCCGGACCGCCGTGGACGTCCGGTCCGCCGTGGGCGTCCGGCCCGCCGCGGCCGGGTTCGGCAATCCGTCCGTCTACTGCGCCGACCTCGCGCTCCTCATCCGGCACGTCGGGCGGCGGCTGGCCGAGGCCGCCGGGCAGGGGACGGTCCGGTGACGGAGACGACAGGAGTGACGGGCGCGATGCTGGGCGAGCTGGGCAGGACCGGCGGCGGACGGCAGGCCCTCGAACTGCTGGTCGCGCAGCAGCGCAAGCGGCGGCTGCTGACGCTGCGCGCGCTGCTCGAAGCCGTGACGGGCGCGCCGGCCGGCGCCCTTCCCGAGGGGTCCGCCGAACGGGTGCTGCGCGACTGGCGGCTGCTGGAGGCCGCCGACCGGGCCGACCCCGCCGCCGCTCGCCGGGTGGTCAACTACCCGCAGACCGGCGCCTGGGCGGAACGCAGCCTGCGCGCGCTGACCGTCCCTGAGCTCGCGGGCACCGCGGGCGCCCGGCTGCCGCACCTGGCGGCCGTCGCCGCCGCCGCCGCGACCAGGGCCGGCCTTCGGTTCAGCGCCCAAGTCCCGGTGCACGAAGGCATGCTGACGCTGCCCACCCTCGGCTGCCACCCGGCGCCGAACGGCCGGCCGGTGCTGGTCGAGGGCGACGGCGGCCGGATCCGGCTGCACGTCCGCGGCCCGGCCGCCGACCTGCCCCGCGACCACGGCCGCGGCCACCCCGCCGTCGCCGGCCAGGGGCCCGTCGAGGTCCGCCGCGGCCCCGACGGGGTGTGGCGGTCCGCCGCCCCGGGCTGGCGCCCGCTGCGCGCCCTGTGGACCGACGACGGCCGGCCGGTGCTGATCGACGACGCCGACCCGTACCGCGACGACGACCGCCGCAGCAACCCGTACGGCCTGACCGCCGCGGCCACCCTGGACGCGGCCGAGCACGCCCGCTGGAGCGACGCCTGGCGGGACGCCCAGCCCTGGCTGCGGCGCGCCGACGGCAACCGCGCGCTGGAGGTCGGACTGCTGCTCGACTGCTTCGTGCCGCTGGCCGGGTCGCCCACCGCGCAGTGCAGCGCCACCCGCGGCGAGGCGTTCGGCGCGCTGCTCAGCAGCACCCCGCGCAGCGGCCTCGAACTGGCCGCCACCCTCGTCCACGAACTCCAGCACACCAAGCTGCTCGCGCTGTCGGAGCTGACGGTGCTGCACACCGCCGACGACGCGCCGAACTACTGGGCACCCTGGCGGCCCGACCCGCGGCCCTTCGACGGCCTCTTCCAGGGCGCTTACGCGCACCTGGCGCTGGCCGACTTCCACCTCGGTGTGGCGCTGACCGCGAACCTGCCCGCGGCCCGCAGGGACACCGCGTGGGCCGACCACTGCCGCTGCCGGCAGCAGGTGGAGCACGCCCTTCCGCAGATGCTCGGCTGCAGCAGGCTCACCGCACCCGGCCGCACTCTGGTCAACGCCATGGCGGCCCATCACACTCGGCTCAAGGAGCACACACCGCCGGACGGCCACCTAGCCCGTGCGGAGGCATACGTCCAGACGTCCCGTGCCATCTGGCGGCGGCAGCGCACATGAACGGGCGGTTATCCACAGGAAACGGAGTGACCGTCCGTCAGCGAGGGAGCAATCAGTGTAGTTTCTGGACCGGTCAGCCTGTTGATCCGTCAGGACACTACGCGCGCAAAACGAGGGAGACGGTCGAATGACCGGAGGGCGGAACACCACGCCGGCGACAGCGGCGCGGGGACCCGTGACCATCAGCTTCGCGGGCTACAACCGGGCCTGGGCCTCGTGGATCGCCAGCCGGCTGGAAAGACACGGCCTGCGGGTGGTCCTCCAGCGCTGGGACGTGACCCCCGGTGGCACCGTCCAGCAGGGTCTTGACGATCTGCTGCTCTCCGAGGGCCGGGTGCTGATCGTGCTCAGCGAGTGGTACTTCCGGCTCGGCAACCGGTCACAGGAGGAGTGGAACGAGGCCCTGCGGGAGACCGTGCCGGCCAACAGCGACCGCTTCGCCGCCGTCTCCGTCACCCCCGCCGCGCTGCCCGGCGCGGTGGCCGCGCTCGGCGCCGCCGACCTGTGGGGCCTGGGCGCCGCCGAGGCCGAGCGCCGCATCCTGGCCCGGCTCGGCATCACCCCCTCGCGCGGCTCGGCCGCCGACACCCAGGGCGGCTCGGGAGCCCCGCGCTTCCCGCTGGAGCAGCCCGCCGTGTGGGGCGGCGTGCCGCGCCGCAACACCCGCTTCACCGGCCGCGAGGAACTGCTCGGCGACCTGCACCAGGAACTCAGCCAGGCCGAACTGGGCGCCGGCGTCGCCACCCTGCTGGGCTTGTCGGGCGTCGGCAAGACGCACATCGCCACCGAGTACGTCTACCGGTTCGGCCCCGAGTACGACGTGGTGTGGTGGGTGCGGGCCAGTGAACGCGGCACCCTGCGCGAGAAGCTGGCCGGCCTGGCCCCCGCCCTCGGCCTGGTCACCGGCCGTGAGTACGGCGAGCGGCTGCGCGCGGTAAGGGACGCGCTGCGGCGCGGCGAACCCTACTTCCGCTGGCTGCTGGTGCTCGACGGAGCCGACCAGCCCGAGGATGTCCACGACCTGGTGCCGACCGGCCCGGGCCACGTCCTGATCACCTCGCAGAACCGCGAGTGGGCCGAGCACAACAGCGCACTGATCGAGGTGCCGGTCTACGACCGCGACGAGTCCGTCGCCTTCGTCCGCCGCCGCGCGCCCCGCCTCGACGACGCGGACGCGAACCGGCTGGCCGAGGCCCTCGGCGACCTCGCGCTCGCCCTTGACCAGAACGCCGGCGCGCTCAACGACTCCACCATGCCGATCGACGAGTACCTGGAACTGCTGCGGCACGGCGCCGAGGTGGAGCCGAAGCTCAAGGTCGCCGCCGACTTCCAGATGACGTACTACACCGCCTTCTCGATACTGCTGAACCGGCTGCGCGAGGACAAGCCGGAAGCGGTCGACCTGCTGCGGCTGTGCGTCTTCTTCGCGCCCGGCCCGATCCCGGTCCGTATGCTGCGCGACCTGCCGATCCGCGATGTGCCCGAGCAGCTGTCCGCACTGATGGACGACCCGCTGTTGTGGACGGCCGCGATCAGCAAGCTCAGCCAGTGGTCGGTGATCCAGTCCGACCCGCAGGAGACCACGTCCGAGGAGAGCGTCGGCACCACTGAGGTGGTCCAGATGCACCGGCTGGTCTACCAGGCGGTGCGCGCCGACCTCTCCGAGGAGGAGGAGAACCTCTACTCCCGGGTGGTCCGCAGGATCCTGGCCGCCGCCGACCCCGGCCGGCCCACCGACACCCGGCTGTGGCCGCGCTACGCCGAGATCGTGCCGCACCTGGAGCCGTCCGGCGCCCTGGAGAGCACCAACCCCGAGATCCAGAACACGGTGCTCAACAGCCTGCGCTACCTCTACCTCTCCGGCGAGTACAGCACCGGCCTGCGGATCGCCGAGCGCGCCGCCGGGACCTGGCCGACGCTGCTCGAAGCCGGCCACACCCGGCTGTGGGACCTCGCCCACCACCGCGCCAACCTGCTGCGCGCCGTCGGCGACTACTCCGCCACCGAGGTCAGCGACCGCGAGTCCTGGGAGCAGCTGCGCGAGGACCGCGGCCCGCTCGACCTGCTGACGCTGCGGGCCGCCGCCAACCTCGCCGTCGACCTGCGCAGCCTCGGCAAGTACGAGGAGGGGCTGCGACTGGCCTCCGAGGTGCGCACCGGCTACGCGACCCTGCTCGGCGACCAGGACTCCCGCACCCTGGCCGCGCAGAACAACATCGCCGTCACCTACCGGCTGCTCGGCCGGTACTCCGACGCGCTGCAACTCGACCAGGACACCATGGAGGCCCGCCGCAACCTGCTGCGCGACCGGCACAACTGGACGCTGTCGTCGGAGAACTCCTTCGCGCACGACCTGCGGCTGCTCGGCCGCTACGAGCAGGCCACCTCCGTCCAGGAGCGCAACAGCGAGGTGCACCGCTCGGTGCTCGGCGCCGACAACCCGCAGACCCTGCGGGCCGACCACAACCTGGCGCTGTGCTACTACCGCAGCGGCGACCGGCCGCGGGCCGGCGACCTGCTGGCCCGGCTGCTGGAGCGGTCGGAGCGGGTGCTCGGCGAGAGCGACCCGCAGACCGTCCGGGTCTCGGTCACGCTGGCCGGGTTCGAGCGGGAGCACGGCGACCTGGAACGGGCCCGGCACCTCAACGAGACGGCGCTGCGCGGCTACCGCGCCCAGCTCGGCGAGACCCACCCCTACACGGTCGGCACCCTGGCCAACCACGGCCTGGTGCTGGCCGCGGCCGGCGAGCGCCAGCAGTCGATGATCGAGATCGAGGACGCGCTGGTCGCGATGACCCGCGCGGTCGGCCCGGAGCACCCCTGGACCCTGGGCTGCGCGCTGAACGCGGCCGGTGCCCGCAACCTGGCGGGCGACCCGGAGAGCGCGGCCGAACTCAGCCGCAGGACCGGTGACACCGCGTCCGCCCAGCTCGGCAAGAGGCACCCGCTGACGCTGTCCTGCCGGATCGCGCTGGCCGCCGACCTGCGCAACCTGCGCAAGCGGCAGGAGGCCGACAAGATCGAGGAAGAGGCCCTGGAGGCGCTGTCGAGCACCCTGGGCGCGCAGCACACGCACACCGTCTCCGCACGCGCCCGCACCCGGCCGTACTGGGACTTCGAGCCGTTCAGCACCTGATCAGCACGTGCTGACCAGGTGATCGGCACCTGATCGGCACCTGATCGGCACGGCCCCGCCGCGGGGCCGGGGCCGGCGCGGCCGGAGTGGCGGAAACCTCCGCATCCGGCTGCGCCGGCCGGGCAGAATGCGCAAGGCTGCGGGGGCACCGCAGGAGCAGGGACCGTCATGGGGGAGCAGATGGCGATAGTGAGCAGCCCCGGCCCGGGAGCCGGGGCGGCACCGCTGTACATCCAGGTCGACGGGGTGCCGGACGGCGACGGCGCGGCCGGTGTCTACGACGGCGTCGACACCCGGGCCAACCCGGCCGCCCGGGTCATCGAGGTCGCCAGGGACGTCTACGGCGACGGCCTCGACCTGGCCCGGCGGTGCGCCGAGGAGGCCGCGGCCCGGTTCGGCGGATTCACGGCGGCCACCAGGCCCGCCGAGATCGAGGTGCAGCTCGCGATCAAGCTGGACGCCTCGCTCGGCGCGGTGCTCGTCACCACCGGCGCCGAGGCGCAGTTACAGGTGACCTTCCGCTGGACGCCCGGCGACGCCTCGTGACCGAACGCGCAGCCAGCCCGCACGACATCGCGATCCTGCCGTACAGCCGGATCGTCGGCCAGCAGGAGCTCAAGCTCGCCCTGGAGCTGAACTACGTCGCCCCGGCCGTCGGCGGCGTGCTGATCACCGGCCAGCCCGGCACCGCCAAGTCCACCGTGGTCCGCGCCTTCTCGCTGATGGCCCGGGGCCGGCTGCCGGTCACCCTGACCATCGACGCCACCGACGACCGGGTGCTCGGCGGCTGGGACCTGGACGCGCTGCTCCAGGGCCGCGCCACCGCCAAGACCGGGCTGCTGGAGGCGGCGCACCGCGAGGGGCTGCTGTACATCGACGAGGTCAACCTGCTCAACGACCATGTCGTCAACATCATCCTGGACGTGGCCTCCACCGGCGTGCTGTCCGTCCAGCGCGAGGGCATCGACAAGGTCAGCCGGGTCAGGTTCGGCCTGGTCGGCACGATGAACCCGGAGGAGGGCGGGCTGCGCCCGCAACTCCTGGACCGGTTCGGCCTGATGGCCGTGGCCGCGCCGCTGGACGCCGACGAGCGGCTGGCGATGCTGCGGACCGTGCTGCGCTTCGAGTCGGAACAGGCCGAGCAGGCCGAGCAGACAGACCTCGCGCAGACCGAACAGGCCCAGAAGGCCCGGCAGTCGGAGTCCGTCCACCGCTCCGACTGGCTCGCCGAGGCGCACCGCCTCGACCTCGCGCTGCGCGACCGGCTGGCCGACGCCCAGCGCCGGCTGCCCGCCGTCCGCACCCCCGACGCGATCCTGCGGCGCTGCGTGGCCGCGGCGGAGGCCGTCCAGGCGGTCGGCCACCGCGGCGAGGTCGTCATGGCGCACGCGGCCCGCGCCTACGCCGCGCTGCACGGCGCCGACGAGGTGACCACCGAGCACCTGGCGGCCACCGCCCCGTTGGCGCTGCGGCACCGCAGACCCGATTCGGTGCTGAACGGCTCGGCCGTGTGGTCGCAGGACGACCACGCCCTGCTGGACGACCTGCTGTCGTGACGGCCGCCGACGAGGCCGGCGGGTTCAGCCGGCTGCTCCGGGCCTTCAGCTGCGCCGCGCTCGACCAGCGGCTGAGCGGCGTCCTGCTCTTCGACGTGCCGACCGACCTGCTGGACGGCGTCAGGGAGCTGTTCGCGGCGGTGATGGCCGAGCGGGGTTCCGATGCCGCGTCCGTGCCTGTTCCGGTATGGCTGGGGGCCTCGACGCGGGAGGACGACTTGTGGTCGCAAATCCGGCTGCGAGCGGAAGGCGGGGGGCTCTGGTTCAGCACGCTGCTCGGTGATCTGGTGGAGGCGGACCCGGCCGGCCAGGACCGTGTGGTCCATGTGCGCGACCTGGCAGTGCTCAGCATGCCAGCCGCGAGGGCCGCGGTCACCCTGCTCGGTGCCGAGGTGGCCTCGGTCGAACGGCACGGGGTCAGTGAGGTGTGGCGGCCACGGGCCGCCTGGCTGGCCTTCTGCCAAACCGAGGACGCGGGCCAGGTCTCCCAGCACCTGCTGGACCGCTTCCCGGTGCGGCTGGTCCTCCAGGACCTGACGCTGCCGCCTGACCCGGTGGGCGTCTGGCGGATCGGCTCGGCACGCGCCGCGCTGGCCGCCGCGCTGGATCGCAGCAGTGTGCGGCGCGGCGCGGGGCCCGCGCCTGACGACGACACGCTCCGGCTGGTGATCGAGCTGACCGGAGAGGCTGGCGGCGAGCGGCGTGCCCTGGGGCTGGCCCGGCTGGCCAGAGCGCTGGCCCGGCTCGGGGCCGACCAGGTCACCACGCGGGAGCACGTGACCGCTGCCGCCGATCTGATCGGGCTGCCGAGCGTCGCAGGGCCGGTGGAGCCGACGGAGTCGGCCGCGCCGTGGCCGCTCCAGAAGTCCGGGGACGCCGATTCGCCGTCGGCCGAACAGCCCGCGGAGGAGAGGCCGCGGCCCGGCACCGAGGAGCGCACCGTCGGCGTGGCCGGCCTGGGGCCCGCTGAAGCGCTCGGCCCGCTCTCTGCCCTTGACGGACAGGACCTGAAGCTGCCCTACCCCGAGGACGTGGTTGAGCCTCTGCGTGAGTACGCGTCGTTGCGCGGCGCGTGGCGGCGCACCGCCCGTCCCCGCTCCGAGCGCGGTGCCGTCTTGGGTATTCGCCCGGCCCGCGACTTGGGCGACCTCGCGCTGGTGCCGACCGTGATCGAGGCCGCCAAGAACCAGGCGCTTCCTGGTCGCGGGCGAGCCGGGGACCGGCTTACGATCACCCCCCGTGACCTGCGCGGCTACGAACGGGCCGCAGAACCCGAGCGGCTGCTCGTCTTGCTGCTCGACCACACCTGCCGTGCCGACTGGGAGTGGCAGGAGACCCTTGAGCCCTATTTGGGCTGGGCGTACGTGGCCAGGTCGCGTGTTGTGGTCGTGCAGGTCGGCGCCGGCGACGCCCCGGACGAGCTGCGGGCCGAGGCGTTCAGCGCCCGCAACGTGCTCGATCCGCGGCTCACCGTCGCTCTGCACCGCCGCCCCGGCCGGGCCACGCCGCTGGCCCACGGCCTGCTGCTGGCTAACCAGTTGGTGCGCCGGGCGTTCCAGCAGCAGCCGGCGCCCATCACCGAAACATGGCTGGTGGCCGTCACCGACGGCCGCGGCAACGTCCCGCTCGACTACAGCCTCACCGGCAGACTGGACGGCCCGGCCGGGCGGCGGGGAGTCGAGGACGCGCTCGGGCAGGCCGTGAAGCTGAGCGCGCTCGGCCAGATGCGGCTGCGGTCGATCGTGGTCGACGTCGGCGCCCGCCCCTACGCGGGGCTGCCGTTCGACCTCGCCGAGGCGATGGGCGGGGTCGTGGCGGCGGGACCCAGGACCACACTTGACGACCGCCGGAGGCTGACCGTGTTTCCTGACCACGGACGGGAACCGGATCGTGCCTCCTAAGCGGACTAGACCCGGCGCCGGCTGGCTGACCGGCGGCAGCCCGGCCGCCGGCCTTCGACTGCCGCGGCTGCCGGGGCTACCGCGGCAGCCCCGTCTGGCGTCGCCGAACGCACCGCGCAAGCCGCAACCGCCGTACCCGGCAGGGACGTCGATGCCGCCGGCCGAGGAGGGCAGCCCGGCGCCACGGGCGGCGTCGACCGAGCAGGACACCCTCGGCAGCTTCCCCGCCGACCCCGCGGAGCGGCTGCCGCACGGCCTGGCCAGACTCCTGGTCCAGCGGGTCAGGGACAGCGACGGCAACCAGGCGTACGTGCTCAGCGGCGCGGCCGGCAGCGACGGTGACGACGACGTACCGCCGTACAGCACCGGACCGCAACTGCCGCCGCTCAAGATCAGCCTCGGCCGGATCAGGCCGGACGGCGCCTTCCCCACCCAGTTCTACCGGGCCGTCCTGGACTGGTCCCGGCGGCAGCGCCCGCTGGTGCGCTGGCTCAACGAGCTGCGCGCCCGGTACGGCGACGACCTGCACCTGGTGGTGTGGGACGACACCGACTACGAGATCCCGTGGGAGATGCTCTGGCTCGGCGCGGAGGAGCCCGGCGACCCGCCGGCCGGCTCGCTGGGCGCGCTGGTGCCGGTCGCCCGCTGGACCACCATCAGGGAGCTGGACCGCTCGCTGCTCGACCCGCCCGCGCACTGCACCGGCGAGGTCGTCGGCTACTTCGACCAGCGGATGTGGCCGGACGCCGATGCTTTCCAGCCGTTCCGGCACGAGCGGCACGGCGACGTGGACACCTTCCTCGCCTCGCTCGACGGCCCCGACCGGGACCTCGGCCTGGTCTACATGGGCTGCCACGGCACCTATGGCAAGGACGTGGACGACCTGACCGCGGGCCTGCTGACCTGGTACGAGATGGACGAGCCGGCGATGACCGCGCTGGGCGGCCGGAGCACGCTGGTGTGCCTGAACGTCTGCCACTCGGGCCGGCTGGTGGACAACAGGGCGGGCGGCGAGGACGCGTTGCGCGGATTCTCCGAGCTCTTCCTGCGCAAGGGCGCCACCGCGTGCATCGCCACCCGCGGCGAGGTCGGCGAGACCGCCGCCCGCGCGCTGCTCGCCCGGCTGGTGGAGCACGCCGTCCGCACCCCCGGCAAGCCGCTGGCCCGGATGCTGCGGGACTTCAGAGCCGGGGCCGCCGCCGGGCTGCCCGACCCGCTGCCCCGCACCAAGCTCGGCGACGGCGCGGTGGACCGCGAGGGCCAGCGCCAAGTCCTGAGCTTCCTCTACCAGTTCATGTACGTGTACTACGGCCATCCGCTGACCACCCTGCGGCTCGCCCCCAGCGCCGCGAGCGCCCCGGGCGCCCGGCACGCGGCCGGGCCGCCGGGACCGCGGGAGGACCGGGCGTGAGCGCCGACGGCGACGCGCCGCTGCGCGTCGAACCGGTCGTCAGCCGGTTCAGGACCGCGGAGACCGGCCAGGCGTATCTGGTCACGGTTGACCTGCGCGGCGCGGGCCCCGGTGTCGAATGGCCCTACCAGAAGGAGGAGTTCACCTTCGGGGTGACGCTCGACGGGCACCCGCGGTTCGTCTGCGAGGCGCTCGGGCCGCCCAGCGTGGTGCTGCACCGCTTCGGCGACACCTACGGTCCCGCCAGGTTCGTGGTGACGGCGGTGGGCACCCCTGGCCCCGGCGCGCTGCTGCTGTCCATCTCCAACGGCTGGGGCGTGCCGGTCCGCACCGAGCGGCTGCCGGTCGAGGTGCTGCCGGCCGGCGGCACCGACCCGGCGCAGGAGCCGCCGGGAGTGGTCGCCGTCCCGGTGCCCGGCCCGCGCCGGGAGCGGGAACGCGAACCGCAGGAGACCGGACCCGAACCGGGACCCGAGCCCGAAGTGGCCGGCCAGGAGCGGGAGTCGGAGCACCGACCGGAGGAGGCCCCCGTGCCGTTACGGGATGAGAACGTCGTCACCATCAGCTTCGCGGGCTACAACCGGGCCTGGGCCTCGTGGATCGCCGAACGGCTTGAGCAGCACGGCCTGCGGGTGGTGCTCCAGCGCTGGGACGTGACGGCCGGCGGCAGCGTCCAGCAGGGTCTTGACGATCTGCTGCTGTCCGAGGGCCGGGTGCTGATGGTGCTGAGCGAGTGGTACTTCCGGCTCGGCAACCGGTCGCAGGAGGAGTGGAACGAGGCCCTGCGGGTGACCCTGCCGCGCGACAGCGAGCGCTTCGCCGCCGTCGCGGTCACGCCCGGTCCGCTGCCGGTCGCCGACATGCTGGACGCCGCCGAACTGTGGGGGCAGGACGCCGCCGAGGCCGAGCGGCGGCTGCTGTCCCGGCTGGGCGTCACGTCCGCCCCCGACCCGGACGCCTCTCCCGGCCGCGGCCGTTCGCGCTTCCCGCTGGACCGGCCCGCCGTGTGGGGCGGCGTGCCGCGCCGCAACCCCCGCTTCACCGGCCGCGAGGCGCTGCTCGCCCAGCTCTACGAGGAGTTGAGCCAGGCAGAACCCGGGGCCGGGGTGGTGACGCTGCTCGGCCTGTCCGGGGTCGGCAAGACCCACATCGCGACCGAGTACGTGTACCGGTTCGGCCCCGAGTACGACGTGGTGTGGTGGGCGAGGGCCGCCGAGCGCGGCACGCTGCGCGAGAAGCTGGCCGGCCTGGCGCCCGCGCTCGGCCTGGTGACCGGCCGTGAGTACGGCGAGCGGCTGCGCGCGGTACGGGACGCCCTGCGGCGCGGCGACCCGTACTTCCGCTGGCTGCTGGTACTGGACGGGGCAGACCAGCCGGAGGACGTGCACGACCTGGTGCCGACCGGACCGGGGCACGTCCTGATCACCTCGCAGAACCGTGACTGGGGCGAGCACAACAGCGCGCTGATCGAAGTACCCGTCTACGACCGGGACGAGTCGGTGGCCTTCGTCCGCCGCCGCGCGCCCCGCCTGGACGACGCCGACGCGAACCGGCTGGCCGAGGCGCTCGGCGACCTCGCACTGGCCCTTGACCAGAACGCGGGCGCGCTCAACGACTCCACCATGCCGGTCGACGAGTACCTCGAACTGCTGCGGCACGGCACCGACGCCGAGCCCGGTCTGACCGTGGCCGCCGACTTCCAGATGACGTACTACACGGCCTTCTCGATCCTGCTGAACCGACTGCGCGAGGACAACCCGGAGGCCGTCGACCTGCTGCGGCTGTGCGTCTTCTTCGCCCCGGGACCGCTGCCGGTCCGGATGCTGCGCGATACGCCGATCCCCGACATGCCCCGGCAGCTGTCCGGGCTGATGAGCGATCCGCTGCTGTGGGAGGCGGCCATCGGAAAGCTCAACCAGTGGTCGGTGGTGCAGTCCGACCCGGGGCAGGCCGGCTCCGCCGACGCCGGTTCCACCGAGGTCATCCAGATGCACCGGCTGGTCTACCAGGCGGTGCGCAACGACATGCGCGAGGAGGAGCGGGCCGTCTACTCCCGGGCGGTGCGCGGGATCCTGGCCGCCGCCGACCCCGGCCGGCCCACCGACGCCCGGCTGTGGCCGCGCTACGCCGAGATCGTGCCGCACCTGGAGGCCTCGCGGTCGCTGCGGAGCACCGACCCGCAGGTGCAGGCCACGGTGCTGAACTGCCTGCGCTACCTCTACCTCTCCGGTGAGTACCGCAGCGGGGTGCAGATCGCCGAGACCGTCGCCGAGGAGTGGGGCGACCGGCCGCTGCCCGACGACAGCCGGTGGTGGGACCTCATCCACCACCGGGCCAACCTGCTGCGCGCCACCGGCGACTACTCCGCCACCGAGCGCCTCGACCGGGTCGCGCTGGAACGGCTTCAGGCGGCCGGCCCCGAGAGCGAGTGGGCCGCTCTGCGGGCGGCCGGCGACCTCGCGGCCGACCTGCGCAGTCTCGGCAAGTACCAGGAGGCCCTGGAACTGGCCGAGTTCGCCCGGGACGGCTACGCCGAACTCTTCGGCCCGGACGACTCGCGCACTCTCAGCGCGCAGAACAACATCGCC
This sequence comes from Streptomyces sp. CA-111067, assembly GCF_050956065.1. Classification (NCBI taxonomy): domain Bacteria; kingdom Bacillati; phylum Actinomycetota; class Actinomycetes; order Kitasatosporales; family Streptomycetaceae; genus Streptomyces; species Streptomyces sp. CA-111067. Next base: position 6,256,754 of record NZ_CP192103.1, read on the forward strand.
GTCAGCTACCGGCTGCTCGGCCGCTACTCCGACGCGTTGCAGCTCGACCAGGAGACCATGGAGGCCCGCCGCAGCCTGCTGCGGGACCGGCACAACTGGACGCTGTCGTCGGAGAACTCCTTCGCGCACGACCTGCGGCTGCTGGGCCGCTACGAGCAGGCCACCTCGGTCCAGGAGCGCAACAGCGAGGCGCACCGCTCGGTGCTCGGCGCGGACCATCCGCAGACCCTGCGGGCCGACCACAACCTGGCGCTCTGCTACTACCGCAGCGGTGACCAGCCGCGCGCGGGCGACCTGCTGGCCCGGCTGCTTGAACGGTCGGAACGGGTGCTCGGCGCCGGTGAACCGCTGACCGTCGGCATCTCCGTGAGCCTGGCCGGCTTCGAGCGGGAGCACGGCGACCTGGACCGGGCCCGCGACCTGTGCGAGGTCGCCCTGCGGACGTACCGGCTGACGCTGTCACCCGGGCACCCGTACAACGCGGGAACGCTGGCCAACCACGGCCTCGTGCAGGCCGCAGTCGGCGAGTTCGGGCAGGCGCTCGGCGAACTGGAGGAGGCGCTCGACTCGATGACCCGCGCGGTCGGCGCCGAGCACCCGTGGACCCTGGGCTGCGCGCTGAACGTGGCGGGTCTGCGCCGACGGCTCTCCTACACCGGGACGGCGGCCGACCTCAGCCGCGGCACGGCCGAGAAGGCCGCGGCCAGGCTCGGCGCGCGGCACCCGCTGACGCTGGCCTGCCGGATCGAACAGGCCGCCGGCCTGCGCAACCTGCGCCGGCTGGGCGAGGCCGACGACATAGAGAAGAAGGCGCTGTCGGACCTGGCCGAGACCCTCGGCTCCCGGCACCCGCAGACGGTCGCGGCCCGCGCCCGTACCCAGCCCTACTGGGACTTCGAGCCGTTCAGCACCTGAGCGGCCCCCGACCGGCGGCAGCAGAAAGGCCGGTGGCCCGGTACCCACGAGCGGGTTCCGGGCCACCGGCCGTTGCTTCTGCCAGGAACGTCAGATCTCGAAGACCTCGTCGATCAGCTCTTCCTGCTGCGACTTGTGCCGCTTGGCGGAGCCCACCGCGGGCGAGGACGACGCCGGGCGGGACACCCTGCGCAGCCGGTCCGCGTTGTCGGGGGCCGCGCCCAGCAGCAGGTCCAGGTGGTCGATCAGGTTGAGCGCGATGAACGGCCAGGCGCCCTGGTTGGCCGGCTCGGCCTGCGCCCAGACGAACTTCTGCGCCTTGGTGTACGGCGCCACCGCGGCCTGGATCTCGACACCCGGCAGCGGGTACAGCCGCTCGATCCGGATGAACGCGATGTCGGTCGCGCCGCGCTTCTCCCGCTCCTCGATCAGGTCGTAGTAGACCTTGCCCGAGCAGAAGACCACCTTGCGGACCTCGTCGGGCCGCACCGTCGTGTCGCCGATCACCGGCTGGAACTCGCCGTTGGTGAAGTCCTCGGCCTTCGACGCCGCCGCCTTGAGCCGGAGCATCGACTTCGGGGTGAAGACGATCAGCGGCTTGTGGTGCGGGTTGTGCACCTGCCAGCGCAGCAGGTGGAAGTAGTTGGCCGGGGTGGAGGGCACCGCGACCGTCATGTTGTTCTGCGCGCACAGCTGCAGGAAGCGCTCGATCCGGGCCGAGGAGTGGTCCGGGCCCTGGCCCTCGTAGCCGTGCGGCAGCAGCAGCGTGACGCCCGAGGTCTGGCCCCACTTCTGCTCCGCCGACGAGATGAACTCGTCCACGATCGTGGCGGCGCCGTTGACGAAGTCGCCGAACTGCGCCTCCCACAGCACCAGCGCGTCCGGCCTGGCCAGCGAGTAGCCGTACTCGAAGCCCATCGCCGCGTACTCGCTGAGCAGCGAGTCGTAGACGTTGTACCGGGCCTGGTCGTCGGACAGGTACAGCAGCGGGGTGTAGTCGTCGCCGGTCTCCCGGTCGATCAGCACCGCGTGCCGCTGGCCGAACGTGCCGCGCCGCGAGTCCTGGCCGGCCAGCCGGACCGGGGTGCCCTCAAGGAGCAGCGAACCGATCGCCAGCGTCTCGCCCATGCCCCAGTCGATCGTGCCGTCCTCGACCATGGCCGCGCGCCGCTGGAGCTGCGGCAGCAGCCGCGGGTGCACGGTGACGTGTGCGGGGATGTTCACCTGCGACTCGGCGATCCGCTTGACCACCTCGGCGGAGATCGCGGTCGGCTTGCGCACCGGGAACGGGGGCAGCGTGTCCTGCTGCGACTCGCCTTCCTCGGCCGGCGCGGAGGCCGCCTCGCGGACCTCGGTGAAGACCTTCTCCAGCTGCCCCTGGTAGTCCTGGAGCGCCTGCTCGGCCTCTTCGAGGGTGATGTCGCCGCGGCCGATCAGCGACTCGGTGTAGAGCTTGCGCACCGAGCGCTTCTTGTCGATCAGGTCGTACATCAGCGGCTGGGTGAACGCCGGGTTGTCCGACTCGTTGTGCCCGCGGCGCCGGTAGCAGATCAGGTCGATCACGACGTCCTTGTTGAACGCCTGCCGGAACTCGAAGGCCAGCCGGGCCACCCTGACCACGGCCTCCGGGTCGTCGCCGTTCACGTGGAAGATCGGCGCCTCGATCATCCGCGCCACGTCGGTGCAGTACATCGAGGAGCGCGCCGACTCCGGGGCGGCGGTGAAGCCCACCTGGTTGTTGATCACCACGTGGATGGTGCCGCCGGTGCGGTAGCCGCGCAGCTGCGACATGTTGAGCGTCTCGGCCACCACGCCCTGGCCCGCGAAGGCCGCGTCGCCGTGCAGCGCGATCGGCAGCACCGTGAAGTCGGTGCCCGCCTTGTTGATGATGTCCTGCTTGGCGCGGGCGATGCCCTCCACGACCGGGTCGACCGCCTCCAGGTGCGAGGGGTTGGCGGCCAGCGAGACCTTGATCTGCTCGCCGTCCAGACCGGTGAAGGTGCCCTCGGCGCCCAGGTGGTACTTCACGTCGCCGGAGCCGTGCATCGACTTCGGGTCGAGGTTGCCCTCGAACTCCCGGAAGATCTGCGCGTACGACTTGCCGACGATGTTCGCCAGCACGTTGAGCCGGCCGCGGTGCGCCATGCCGATCACGGTCTCGTCAAGCCGCGACTCGGCGGCGGCGTCGATCACCGCGTCGAGCAGCGGGATGACGGACTCGCCGCCCTCCAGCGAGAAGCGCTTCTGGCCGACGTACTTGGTCTGCAGGAAGGTCTCGAACGCCTCGGCGGCGTTCAGCCTGCGCAGGATCCGCAGCTGCTCCTCGCGCTCGGGCTTGGCGTGCGGCCGCTCGATCCGGTCCTGGATCCACTTGCGCTGCTTGGGGTCCTGGATGTGCATGAACTCCACGCCGACGGTCCGGCAGTAGGAGTCGCGCAGCACGCCGAGGATGTCGCGCAGCTTCATCAGTGACTTCCCCGCGAAGCCACCGACCGCGAACTCGCGCTCCAGGTCCCACAGCGTCAGGCCGTGCTCCAGCACGTCCAGGTCGGGGTGCTTGCGCTGCCGGTACTCCAGCGGGTCGGTGTCGGCCATCACGTGGCCGCGGACTCGGTAGGAGTGGATCAGCTCGAAGACCCGGGCAGCCTTGGTGACGTCGTCCTCGTGCGCGGTGTCGATGTCGGTGCGCCAGCGCACCGGCTCGTAGGGGATGCGCAGCGCGGCGAAGATGTCGTCGAAGAAGTCGTTCTCGCCCAGCAGCAGCTGGCTCATGATCCGCAGGAACTCGCCGGAGGCGGCGCCCTGGATCACCCGGTGGTCGTAGGTGCTGGTCAGCGTCATGACCTTGGAGATGCCGAGCCGGTTCAGGGTGTCCTGCGAGGTGCCCTGGAACTCGGCCGGGTAGTCCATCGAGCCGACGCCGAGGATCATCGACTGGCCGGGCATCAGCCGCGGCACCGAGTGCACGGTGCCCAGGCCGCCGGGGTTGGTCAGCGAGGCGGTGACGCCGGAGAAGTCGTCCATCGTCAGCTTGCCGTTGCGGGCCCGGCGGACGATGTCCTCGTAGGCCTGCCAGAACTCGAAGAAGTTCAGCGACTCGGCCTTCTTGATCGCCGCGACGACCAGCTGCCGGTCCCCGTTGGGCTTGACCAGGTCGATGGCCAGGCCCAGGTTGACGTGCTCGGGCTTGACCAGCGTCGGCTTGCCGTCCTTCGTGGCGAAGGAGTGGTTCATCGTCGGCATCGCCTTGAGCGCCTGCACCATCGCGTACCCGATCAGGTGCGTGAAGGAGACCTTGCCGCCGCGGGCGCGCTTGAGGTGGTTGTTGATCACGATCCGGTTGTCGAACAGCAGCTTCACCGGGATCGCGCGGACCGAGGTGGCGGTCGGCAGCTCCAGGGAGGCGTTCATGTTCTTCGCCACGGCCGCGGCCGGGCCGCGCAGCGGCACGTACTCGGTGGCCGGCTCGGCCGGCGCCGGCGCGGCGGCCTTCGCGGCCGGGGCGGGCGCGGCGGCCTTGGGCGCGGCAGCCGGCGGCGGGACGGTGGCGGGGGCCGCCGCCTTGGCGGGCTGCGGGGCCGGCGCCTGCGCGGGGGCCTGGGCCGGCGGGGCCGCCGGCGCCGCGGCCTGGGCCGGCGCGCTGGTCCGGTCCTGGCCGGAACCTGCCGGTGCGGGGGCCTGCGGCTGCGCGACCCCGTTGGTGTCGGCGGTGGCGCGCTTGGCGGCGCCCGAGGCGCCGCCCTGGCCGGCGGGCGCGGCCGGCGCGGCGGAGCCGTCCGGCTTGTAGTCGGCGAAGAAGTCCCACCAGGCTCGGTCTACCGAGTTCGGGTCCTGGAGGTACTGCTGGTGGATCTCATCGACGAGCCACTCGTTCGGGCCGAAACCCGCTGCGGGGCCTTCGCCCTGCCCTTCGTGGTCGGTCGAGACACTAGAGCTACTGGGGGACTGTGACGACACGGCGGCAACCGCCCTCTTCCGCTTCACAAGATGGTGGACAGCGGAAATAAAGGCTACGCCTACCGGACGGGTCGATGCAGGCCCGGGGGCCAGTCGTCGCGCATGTCACACCCGAAGTCTGGTTTCGGGGCCGTTCCTGGCGGGAAATTGGTCCCTTCTGAGCGTCGCCGGAGTCTGTGTGCTCCGGCGCTGCCCTGCCGGTGGCCGATGGGCGCCTGACGACTGCCTGGCGAGCGCCCGGCCCGTGACCGTGCGGCGTCAATGTTGCGCCGCGCCGACTCCCGGAAGAGTGACATGTATCCGGCACCCACGGGGAGATTCAGCCACTTCTATCCGGCCGCCGTGCAGATCCACCGCCCAGCGCGCGATGGCCAGGCCCAGCCCGGTGCCGCCGTCGCTGCCCGGGTGCGAGCCGCGGCTGAATCGGTCGAAGACCCGTACCCGGTCCGCCTCGGGGATGCCCGGGCCCTCGTCGCGCACGTCCAGGTCCAGGCTGCCGGGCACCGGGCCGCGGCGGGCCCTGACCGTCACCCGGCCGCCCGGCGGGCTGTGCTTGACCGCGTTGTCCACCAGGTTGGCCACCACCTGGTGCAGCCGCTCGCCGTCGGCGTAGGCGGTCAGCTCGGGCGGCGAGACGTCCAGGTGCAGATGCACGTCGGCCCGCGGCCTGGACCGGGAGCCGGGCACCGCCCGGCCCTCCATGCCCAGGCTCGCGGTCTTGATCACCGCCGACAGGTACGGCCACACCTCGAACCGCTTGGCCTCCAGCCGGACCGCCCCGCTGTCCAGCCGGGACAGGTCGAGCAGCTGGGTGACCAGCTTGCCGAGCCGCTCGGTCTGCTGGAGCGCCAGCCGCATGGTCTCCGGGTCGGCGGCCGACACCCCGTCCACCACGTTCTCCAGCACCGCGCGCAGCGCCGCGATGGGGGTGCGCAGCTCGTGTGAGACGTTCGCCACCAGCTCCTTGCGGTGCCGGTCCACGGCGGCGAGGTCGGCGGCCATGTAGTTGAAGGTCTCGGCCAGCTCGCCGACCTCGTCCCGGCGCCTGCGGGCCACCCGGCGGCTGTAGTCGCCGCCGGCCATCGCGCGGGCCACCGCGGTCATCTCGCGCAGCGGGGCGGTCAGGCCGTTGGCCACGATCTGGGTGATCAGCAGCGAGGCGATGATCGAGAAGATGGTGATCACCCGGACCTCGGTGTCCGAGTGGATCGCCACGATCACCAGCAGCGTGGTGATCAGCACCGAGACGATGACCAGCAGCTGGAGCGCGGCCTTGATCGAGCGGTACGGGTCCCACGGCCGCAGCGCCGCCCAGATCCGCCGCCGCAGCCGGCGCCACCAGACGGTCATGGCGCCGGCGTCTCCAGCGCGTAGCCGACGCCGTGCACGGTACGGATCCGGTCGGCGCCGATCTTGCGGCGCAGCGCCTTGACGTGGCTGTCCACGGTGCGGGTGCCGGAGGCGTCGGCCCAGTCCCACACCTCGGCGAGCAGCTGCTCGCGGGAGAGCACCGCGCGCGGCTGCTGGGCCAGGCAGACCAGCAGCTCGAACTCGGTCGGCGTCAGGTGCACGTCACCGCCGTGCACCCGGACCCGGCGCTGCGCGTGGTCGATCTCCAGGTCGCCGAGCTGGATGCTGGCGCCGCGCGGGCTCTGCGCGGCGGCGGTGGCCCGCTCCACCCGGCGCAGCAGGACGTGCACCCGGGCGGCCAGCTCGCGCATCGAGAACGGCTTGGTCATGTAGTCGTCGGCGCCGACGCCCAGGCCCACCAGCATGTCGGTCTCGTCGTCCCGCGCGGTGAGCATCAGCACCGGCACCGGCCGGTCGGCCTGCACCCGGCGGCACACCTCCAGGCCGTCGTAGCCCGGCAGCATCACGTCGAGTACCAGCAGGTCGGGCAGCCAGGAGTGGGCCGCCTCCACCGCGGAGGGGCCGTCGCCTGCGGTCCGCACCTGGAACCCCTCGGCCTGGAGCCGGGCCGCGATGGCCTGCGTGATGGTCTGGTCGTCCTCGACCACCAGCACCCGGCGCTGCGCGCCTGTCGTCTGCGTGCCGTCCAATTCCGCCCCACAAAATCGTCATGGAATACCGGCAGCGTACGGGGCGGGCCACTGCCGTGACCATCACGCCTTTGGCGCCCGGTGCGCCAGGTGCACGGCATCAGGTGCTCCGCGGAGCACCGGGATCTCCAGGGTGTGCACCCGTTCGTACCCCGCGGACCGCAGTGCCGCCTCGAACGCGGCCGACGGTTGTGCCGACCACACTGCGAGGACGCCGCCCGGGGTGAGCCGGTTCCGGCAGGCGTTGAGGCCGCTGGGGCTGTAGAGACTGCCGTTGTTGTCGGTGACTGTCCAGTCCGGCCCGTTGTCGATGTCCAGGCACAGGGCGTCGTACGGCTCGCCAGGGCGGTTCAGGTGCGCCAGCAGGTCGTCCTCGACGAGCGTCACCCGCGGGTCGTCCAGGGCGCCGGCCGAGTAGGCGGCGAGCGGTCCGCCGCGGTGCCAGTCCACGACGGCGGGCTCGCGTTCCACGACGTCGATCCGCGCCCACGGCTGCGCCGCCGCCCGGGCCAGCGAGAAGCCGACCCCGAGACCGCCGATCAGCACGCCGGGCGCCGGGCGCGGGCCCAGCGCCTCCAGTGCCTCCAGCGCCGCGTCCACCAGGAGCCGTTCCGACCGGCCGTCGGAGGTGTCCATGAGGAAGCAGCCGTTGGCGATGATCTCGTACTCCCGGCCGCGCCGGCGCAGCACGACCTCCCCGGCCGGCCCCTCCCGCCGGTCCACGACCGTCGGCGTCCCGTCTCCCGCCAGCTCTCCCGTCAGCATCCGCTCAGCTTAGGCGGGAGCTCCGGTGCGCCCGGCGTGTCGCCGACCGTGCAGAGCGAATGGAGGCGTAGCCTCCGTCCTCCCGCAAGTCACCCGATCGGGTGAATGTTGACGGGTGCCGGAGTTGATCCGGCGGTCGAAGGCGCCTGCCGCCGGTCGGGCGGCACCGCGCCGGCAGGGCTTCGGGAGCGACCGACTCCGAGCGTTTCGTGCTCGAATCAACGCACCGGATGAACGCGCCGGCCCGATCGCGGGAGCAATATTGCCCCGCTCGGGAGGGGAATATACCGGCGACCTGACGGATAATCGGCAGCATTTATCAGGAGTCGGTTTAATTCCGCGCGAAAACCATCAACCTGGGCATCTCGCACCAGGTGTTCTTGGGTTATGCCAGTGGTAACATACCCAAACCTGTTGATCATGATCGACTTGATTCTGGGGCCACCTGTGGCCGCAGAGGCTTTACGCCAGGAAAGAGTTCCATGACAAACGTGATTCTGGGCATCTTGGTCGCCGTGGTCGTGGTCGGGATCCCCATAGTCTGGGTGCGGGGGCGCGGCAAGGACAGAATGCTCACGCAGCAGGCCAGACAGCTGCAGGTCGCCAGGGAGAAGATCGACCAGCTGAGCGGTGAAAAGGCCGGCCTCGAGTACGAGGGCGAGTCACTGGTGCGCGACCACGAGGCCGCGGTGGCCGAAACCGTCGCCGACGCCGAGGAGCGCACCAAGGTCGTCATGAAGTCATGGGCAGCCACCCTGCAGACGCTGGCAGTCCGTCAGCAGACCGAGCTCGACTCGATCCAGCAGAAGTACGGCGGCCACCCGGTTCTCGCCGACCTCCTCAACACCTCGCACGCCGTCACGCAGACGCTGCGCAGGCTCCAGACCATCTCCGTCGCGTGCGGCGGCTCGCTGGGCCGCCGGCGGAACGCGGCGAGCGTCTACGACGTGGTGCGCAACGCCCAGTCGCAGATCCGCCAGTACGACCGCGTGAAAATCATGGAGCAGACCTCGTTCGCGATGCGGGCGTCCGCAATTCCCGCGGTGTCGCTCGCCATCGCGGAACTCCTGCACAATGCGACCGACTATTCGCCGCCGCACACCGATGTGACCGTGCAGTTCATGAATGTGCACAACGGCCTGTGTGTCATGATCGACGACGCCGGCGTCGGAATGGTCGAGGAGGAGAAGCAGCGCGCTTCCTCCATACTCAGCGGCGCTTTCACGCCGACCATTCCGCAGCTGGGAAATCCGCCGCGCATCGGATTCGCGGTCATCGGGCAATTGGCCACGCAGTTCGGATTCCAGGTCGACATCATGGGCAGGTCCGCGTTCGGTGGTGTCCGCGCGGTGGTCCTGCTTCCCAGCGCACTCCTGACGGAGGAAGTCATCGAGCCGGTGTCCTCGCAGCCGCACAGCGCGCCCGTCCCGATGCCCGGCACCGCCCCCGCCCCGCAGCCGGTCGAGACCGCGGCCGAGACGGCGAACGGGCTGCCGCGAAGGGGTGCCCGGCAGCAGATGACCGAGGCCGCGTACACGGCCCCCGTGACCCCTCCGCCGGTCGACTCCGCCGCGGCGGCCCGCCGGCTGCGCGGTCTCCAGGAGGGCACGCGTGAGGGGCGGGTCCTGTCCGTCACCCCAGAGGGAGACGAAGGTCGGTGACGGACTACTCCTGGATGCTGCAAGGCATCGTTGACAGCGTCCCGCAGTCCCGGCACCTCGTGCTGCTGTCGGCCGACGGGATTCCGCAGGGCGCCACCCAGGGTCTGGACGAGCGGTCGATGACCGGTATCGCCGCGACCATGGCCGGCATGCAGTCGCTCAGCCGCGCGACCGGGCTGATCGTCGGCCCGCAGGACGACCACGAGTGGAAGCAGACACTCATCGAGTTCGACCACGGCCTGGTCCTGGTCCTCGCCGCCGGCGAGGGCTCGTACCTGGCCGCCGCGGCCGGCCCCGACGTCGACATGCAGGCCATCACGTTCAGCATGCAGCAGCTGGTGACCCGGCTCGGCAAGGAGCTGACCGCGCCGCCGCGCACCGATCCGCAGGTGCCGCGGGCGCGCGGCGGCGCCGGGCAGGGCGACCGGCAGGGGGCCTGGGGCCGGGTGCCGGTCCTGGCACCGCTGAACGACATCATCCGCTCCGTCCCGCGGGCCACCCGGGCGATCCTGGTCAGGTCCGACGGCCTGCCCGACGGGGTCTCCGACGGCATGGACCCCGACATCACCGACAAGTTCGCCGCGGCGATGCTCGGCCTGCAGGGGCTCAGCAAGGCCACGGCCCCGTTCGCGGGACCGCACACCGTTCCCCGGCTGCGGCAGACGGTGGTGGAGTTCTCCCACGGGTGGCTCGTCTCGATCGCCACCGGCGACGGCGGCTGCCTGGCCGCGGCGGCCGAGCCCAGTGGCGACCTCGCCGAGCTCGCCGGCCGTATGCACGACCTTGTGTACGCGATGACACGTGATGCGACGGCAGGCCACGAGACGGCGAGGCGCCAGTGATGGAGAACCCCGACAGTGAGCTGGAAATTACGACGGAGTTCGTCCCCGCCTTCGTGCTCACCGGGGGCGCCTCGCTTCCCTCGGAGGAGGAGTTCACCCGCACCACCTGGGTGGCCGTCACCGAAGGCGGCCTGAACGCCAGGATCGTCGTCCCCGAGTCCCGCAAGATCCGCGACCTGCTGGGCGCGGGACCGCTGTCCGTGCACGAGGTCACCGCCCGGGTCAAGGTGCCGCTGGGGGTGGGCCGGGTGCTGCTCGCGCAGCTCCGCGACAGCGGCGTGATCACCTCCCGGCCGGCCATCCCCCGGGCGCAGAAGCCGGACCGGGCACTGCTCAACGACGTACTGAACGGTCTCAAAGCGAAGCTCGGAGCGTGATGACGTGTCAGTAGACACAGCTGGAACCTCTCCGGCGGCGCACGCCCCGGGCCCCGCGCCGGTGAAGGTGCTGATCGTGGGCCCCTTCGGGGTGGGCAAGACCACCTGCATCGGCAGCATCTCCGAGATCGAGCCGCTGACCACCGAGGAGCGGATCACCAGCCTCAGCGCGGCCACTGACGACCTGTCGTCCACACCGCACAAGACCACCACCACCGTCGCGATGGACTTCGGGCGGCTCACGCTGAGCGACGAACTGGTGCTCTACATGTTCGGCACGCCCGGGCAGCAGCGGTTCAAGGAGCTGTGGGAGGAACTGGCCAGGGGCGCGCTGGGCGCGCTGGTGCTGGTCGACCCCGAACCCGAGCGGCTCAAGCAGTCCTTCGACGTCCTCGATCTCGTCGAGCAGTTCGGCCTCACCTATGCGATCGGCGTCAACTACTTCGATGAACGTAGGCTCTTCCCGCTCAGCGAGGTCCGCGAGGCACTGAACGTCTCCCAGGAGACGCCGGTCGTCGCCTGCGACGTCCGGGACCGGAACTCCGCGGGGCAGGCGCTGATCACACTCGTGCAACACCTACTGACTCGTCTTGGCTAGGAGCCACGCGCATGCAGCAGCACAACGGCACCGGAGGCCCCCCGCCCGGCTGCCCCGCCCACGAATCGGTGAAACTGTTCGGCCCGGCCTTCGGCTCCGACCCCGAGGGCCACTACGCCTATCTGCGGACGCTGGGCCCGAGCGCCACCGTTGAGATCGCCGACGGCGTCGAGGCCACCCTGGTCACCAACTACCAGGCGGCGCTGGCGATCCTGAAGGACCCCAGCACGTTCCCCCGCGACCCGCGCACCTGGCGGGCGCTCAACGAGGGCCGGATACCCGCCGACAGCGCGGCGCTGCCGATGATGGCCTACCGGCCCAACGCCCTGTATTCCGACGGTGCCGCGCACGCCCGGCTGCGGCAGGCCGTCACCGAGAGCCTGGCCACCATCGACGTGCACCGGCTGGCCCGGCAGACCCAGCAGACTGCCGAGTACCTGATCAGCCAGTTCAACGGCCCGCTCGGGCAGGCCGAACTGGTGCAGGAGTTCGCCGGGCCGCTGCCGCTGCTGATCTTCGGCGGGCTGTTCGGCTGCCCGCCCGAGCTCGGCGACCGGATCATCGTCGGTCTCACCGGCATCTTCAACGGCACCCCCGGCGCCGACCAGATCCTGGGCGGCGCGCTGCTCGAACTCATCGCCCTCAAGCGCCGCGAGCCCGGCGACGACGTCACCTCCTGCCTGCTCCAGCACCGCGCGGGGCTGACCGACGAGGAGACGATGCACCAGCTGATCCCGGTGCTGTCCGGCGGCACGGTGCCGCTGACCGCCGCCATCGGCACCGGCGTCGCGCTGATGCTCGGCGACGACAAGTACTCCTCGGGCCTGCCGGTGCAGGACGCCGTGCACGAGGTGCTGTGGAACTACGCGCCGATCGCCAACTACGCCGGCCACTACCCGGTCCGCGACGTGGAGTTGGGCGGCCGGGTGCTGCGGGCCCACGACCCGGTGCTGATCAGCTTCGCCGCCGCCAACACCGACCCGTCGGAGTACCGCGAGCTGGGCGGCCAGGCGCACCTGGCGTTCGGCGCGGGGCCGCACGCGTGCCCGGCCAAGGACCCGGCGCTGGTGATCGCGGTCACCGCGATCGAGACGCTGCTCAACCGGCTGCCCGACATCGAACTGCGCTGCGGCTTCGGCGATCTGGCGTGGAACCAGGAGCCGTGGAGCCGGTCGCTGGTGACGCTGCCGGTACGGTTCAGCGCGCCCGCCCCGCTGGTCCGCCGGATGCCCGCGCCCGAGGCGCGCGCCGCGTCCGCCAGGCCCGCCGCGCCGGCCCCGGTGGCCGCCGAGCCGGCCGCCGACTCGCAGGCGGCGGCCGGAAAGAAGCGCAAGGGCATGTTCAGCCGGCTGGTGGACTGGATCAATGGCGAGTGACAGGGGCAACTTCCGGATGGCCTGAAATAGTTGTATGAAGAATCAACCATGGGGGTAGGCATAGCGGCGCCCGACTCAGCCGTGAGCCTAGAAGGAGTAGTCGTGGAGACTGCGATAACCTCGCCTGTCGCCCACCGTCAAGCCGCACCGCTCTTCTCACGATTGAGGACGGCGGCCGGCCAGGCGGATCCGTTCCCGATCTATCGGCAACTGAGGGCGATGGGCGAGGTGGTCGCGGCTCCCTGGGGCGGGCACGTCGTGACCTCGTACGACCTCTGCGACCGGGTGCTGAGGAACCGCCAGGACTTCCTGGAGCCCGACTCCGGCTGGCGCGCCCGCCAGGGCGAGGCGACCCGCTGGACCGCCGCCTCCTCGCGGGAGATCGGCAGGACGCTGCCCGCACTCAACGGGGAAAAGCACACCCGCGCCCGGCGTTCGGCCGGCGGAATGTTCGACCGCTCGACTCTTGAGACGCTATTGGGTCCGGTCAGCTCGATAACCGAACGCCTGCTCGATAAATTAGCGGAAAGACTCGCCGGCGGAGAAGCCGATCTGCACGCGGTCGTCAGCGAGGAACTTCCGGTGGCGACAATCGGCCACTGGTTCAGGCTGCCGCCGGCCGACTTCGCGTTGCTGCGCGACCTGACCCACAAGATGGCCTTCCCCCAGGAGCTGCTGCCGTCGGCCAGCCAGCTCGCCGAGGCCGACGAGGCCGTCATGATGCTGCAGGTCTACTTCCGCGAGCTGGTGGCCGACCGCCGCAGGCAGCCGGGCGACGACCCGGTCTCGCACTGGCTCGCGACCTGGGACCGGATCGAGCCCAGCCGCGAGGCCGCCGACGAGAACGCCTACGACCTCGCGCTCATCGTGCTGCTCGGGGCGCTGGAGACCACCGCGGCGCTGCTCTCGCAGCTCGTGCTGCGGCTGCTCGAACACCCCGACCAGTGGGACTGGCTCACCCACCACCCCGAGGACGTGCCGGGCGCGGTCGAGGAGGCGCTGCGCTACGACCCGGCGATCCACGTCGCCACCCGGGTCGCCCGCGCCGACACCGAGATCGCCGGCGTCGCCGTGCGCGCCGACGACCTCGTCCACCTGATGGTGGCCGCCGCCAACCGGGACCCCGGGCGGTACGACGATCCCGACACCTTCACCCTGCACCGGCAGATGCCCGCGCACCTGTCGTTCGGCAGCGGCATCCACTACTGCCTGGGAGCGCCCCTCGCCCGGTTCGAAGCGCAGACCCTGCTGCGCGGACTGCTCCAGCGCTTTCCGCGCCTGACTCTTGCCCGCAGGCCGCAGTGGCACCCGCGCGTCGTCTTCCGGCGGCCGCGGAACCTGCACGTGGCCCTGTTCTGAGAAGACCATGTTCACCGACTTCCCGCCCTCCCCGTTCAAAACCCTCCGCATCCGGCAGGACCCGGACGTGCTGCGGATCGAGCTCTTCCGCCCCGACAGCGGCAACGCCGTCACCGCGGAGATGCTCGACGAGCTGCTCGGCGTGCTCACCGAGATCCCGGACCGCCCCGACGTCCGGGTGCTGGTGCTCTCCGGTGCCGGTGACGACTTCAGCCTCGGCGCCGACGTCAAGGAACTGCGCGAACTCCTCCAGCACGACCTCGGCGGGCGCTCCACCCGGACCGTGCTCGACAAGGGCGGCCGGGTCTGCGACGCGCTGGAGAACCTGCCCGTCGTCACCGTCGCCCGGCTGCACGGCCGGGTCACCGGCGCGGGCCTCGCCCTCGCCGTCAGCTGCGACCTGCGGGTCGCCGCCGACACCACCCGCTTCCGCATGCCCGAGCTCGCCTTCAACCTCGTCCCCGCCTGGGGCGGCGGTCTCGGCCGGCTCATCGCGGCGGTCGGCGAGGCGGCCGTCCGCGAGCTGGTACTGACCTCCGCGGAATTCGACGCGCCCTACGCCCGCGACCTCGGCCTGATCCAGCGGGTCGAGCAGAACGGCGACCTGGACGCCGTCATCGAGCAGGCCTGGATCAAGCCGCTGCTGCGGCGGTCGCCGGAGGCCGTGGCGCTGACCAAGCGGCTCTTCGCCGTGCACACCAGGTCCAGCCGCGGCGCCGATACGGCGCTGCTGGACGCCGACCTGCTCACCGCGCAGCTGCGCAGGACCGCCGAGGCCCCGGAGGCCAAGCGGCAGGGCGGCGGATTCTGGGGCCGCGCCCGGACCGGCCGGCCGGTCTGAGCTGCCGGCGACCTGCCATGGACCTGCCGTCGGGCCGCCGGCGAGCCGCGCCCTGAGCCCGATCGCTCAGGGCGAACAGTCCCCGGGAACACCAGCAGACCTCCCTGCATTGAGTCAGGTGTACTCAACTTGCTTGCTTAGGGAGAGATCATGGCGCTTGAGTCCACACCTACCAGCCCACTCACCCTGCCCGTGCTGCCGCTGGACGACGAAGTGGTGCTGCCCGGCATGGTGGTGCCGCTCGACCTGACCGACACCGAGGTACGGGCCGCGGTCGAGGCCGCGCAGTCGGCGCACTCGGCCGCCGCGAGCGGCAAGCCGCAGGTGCTGCTGGTGCCCCGGGTGGACGGGAAGTACGCCGCCGTCGGCACGCTCGGCACCGTCGAGCAGGTCGGACGGCTGTCGGACGGCGACCCGGGGGCCGTGATCCGCGGCCGTTCCCGGATCAGGATCGG
The DNA here is from genome assembly GCF_050956065.1 of Streptomyces sp. CA-111067. Lineage (NCBI taxonomy): Bacteria > Bacillati > Actinomycetota > Actinomycetes > Kitasatosporales > Streptomycetaceae > Streptomyces > Streptomyces sp. CA-111067. Next base: position 6,271,960 of record NZ_CP192103.1, read on the forward strand.
GGCCGGCACCACCGGGCCCGGCGCGGCCCTGTGGGTGGAGGGCACCCGGGTCGAGGAGCCCGCCCCCGCCGAGTCGCCCGGCACGGTGGCCGAGCTGATGAAGGAGTACAAGGCGCTGGCGACCAGCTGGCTGCGCAAGCGCGGCGCCTGGCAGGTGGTCGACCGGGTGCAGCAGATCGAGGACGCCGGCCAGCTGGCCGACAACTCCGGTTACAGCCCCTACCTGACCGCCGAGCAGCGGATCGAGCTGCTGGAGACCGCCGACCCGGTGGCCCGGCTGCGGCTCGCCACCCAGTGGCTGCGCGACCACCTGGCCGAGCAGGACGTGGCCGAGACGATCCGCAAGGACGTCCAGGAGGGCATGGAGAAGCAGCAGCGGGAGTTCCTGCTGCGCCAGCAGCTCGAAGCGGTCCGCAAGGAGCTGTCCGAGCTGAACGGCGACCCGGAGAACGAGAGCGAGGACTACCGGGTCAGGGTCGAGTCCGCGGACCTGCCCGAGAAGGTCAGGGAGGCCGCCCTGAAGGAGGTCGAGAAGCTGGAGCGCTCCTCGGACGCCTCCCCTGAGGGCAGCTGGATCCGCACCTGGCTGGACACCGTCCTGGAACTGCCGTGGAACACCACGACCGAGGACACCTACGACGTCTCCGGCGCGCGTGCCGTGCTGGACGCCGACCACGCCGGCCTGGACGACGTCAAGGAGCGGATCACCGAGTACCTGGCCGTACGCAAGCGCCGGGCCGACCGCGGCCTCGGGGTCGTCGGCGGCCGGCGCGGCGGAGCGGTGCTGGCGCTGGTCGGCCCGCCCGGGGTCGGCAAGACCTCGCTCGGCGAGTCGGTGGCCCGCGCGATGGGCCGCAAGTTCGTCCGGGTGTCGCTCGGCGGCGTACGGGACGAGGCCGAGATCCGCGGCCACCGCAGGACGTACGTCGGCGCGCTGCCCGGCCGGATCGTCCGGGCGGTCAAGGAGGCCGGGTCGATGAACCCGGTGGTGCTGCTCGACGAGGTCGACAAGGTCGGCTCGGACTACCGGGGCGACCCGGCGGCGGCGCTGCTCGAAGTCCTCGACCCGGCGCAGAACCACACCTTCCGCGACCACTACCTGGAGGTCGAGCTCGACCTGTCCGACGTGGTCTTCCTGGCCACCGCCAACGTCCTTGAGGCGATCCCCGAGCCGCTGCTCGACCGGATGGAGCTGGTCCGGCTGGACGGCTACACCGAGGACGAGAAGGTCGTCATCGCGCGCGACCACCTGCTGCCCCGGCAGCTGGAGCGGGCCGGCCTCGACACCGACGAGGTCGCCCTGGACGAGCCGAGCCTGCGCAGGCTGGCCGGCGAGTACACCAGGGAGGCCGGCGTCCGGAACCTGGAGCGCACCATCGCCAGGATCCTGCGGAAGATCGCGGCCCGGCACGAACTGGGCGACCAGGAGCTGCCGTTCACCGTCGGCGCCGGCGACCTGCGGGCGCTGATCGGCCGGCCGCACCACGTGCCGGAGTCCGCCCAGGACCCGCAGGAGCGGCGCACCGCCGTGCCCGGTGTGGCCACCGGGCTCGCGGTCACCGGCGCGGGCGGCGACGTCCTCTACATCGAGGCCTCGCTCGCCGACCCGGAGACCGGCGGGCACGGGCTCCAGCTCACCGGCCAGCTGGGCGACGTGATGAAGGAGTCGGCGCAGATCGCGCTGTCCTTCCTGCGCTCGCACGGCGCGGAGCTCGAACTGCCGGTCGGCGACCTGAACGAGCGCGGGGTGCACATCCACGTGCCGGCCGGCGCCGTGCCCAAGGACGGCCCGAGCGCGGGTGTCACCATGACCACCGCACTGGCCTCGCTGCTGTCCGGCCGGCGGGTGCGGACCGACGTGGCGATGACCGGTGAGGTGTCACTGACCGGGCGGGTGCTGCCGATCGGCGGGGTCAAGCAGAAGCTGCTGGCCGCGCACCGGGCCGGGATCACCACCATCGTGATCCCCAAGCGGAACGAGCCGGACCTGGACGACGTGCCCGCCGAGATCCTGGAGGCACTTGAGGTGCACCCGGTCAGCGACGTCCGGCAGGTGCTCGAACTGGCGCTGGCCGACGCGGACATCGCGGCGGACACGGGCGCGGACACCGGTGCGGAGCCGCAGAAGATCGCCGCCTGACGGCAGCATGTGGACGGCCGCCGCCCCCCTCGTTCGCTGAGGGGGGCGGCGGCCGTTCGCCGCGGTGTGCGCAAGGGCGGATCAGGCGGAAGGTGGGACAGCCTGCCGCTGATCAGCCGTTGGCGAGCGCCTGCACCCGGTCGAGGGCGCCGTTGAAGCGGTCCTGGTCACCGGGGAAGGTGCCGGAGTCCGCCCACTGCCAGAAGGTGTAGAAGCCCCAGCCGGCCGGCAGCGTGCCGACGCTGCTGCTGTAACGGGCCACCCACAGCGGGTTGTTGGTCGCGAAGGCCGCGCTGTTGCCGGTGCACTGCGACCACCAGCTGGTGGAGGTGTAGATCGTCGGGTAGCGGGTGGTCTTGGCGTGGTACTCGTTGCTGAACGCCTGGATCCAGCTCACCATGCCGCTCGCGCTGAGCCCGTAGCAGGTGGCGCCGTACGGGTTGTACTCCATGTCGAGCGCGCCCGGCAGGGTCTTGCCGTCCTTGGACCAGCCGCCGCCGTGCGCCACGAAGTAGTCCGCCTGCGCGGCGCCGCCCGAGGTGTCCGGCGTCGCGAAGTGGTAGGAGCCGCGGATCATGCCCACGTTGTAGGACCCGTTGTACTGCTGGGTGAACGACGGGTTGGTGTACGTGGTGCTCTCGGTCGCCTTGATGTACGCGAACTTGCCGCCGTTCGCCCACGCCGTCGCCCAGTTGACGCTGCCCTGGTAGCCGGAGACGTCCATGCCGGGGGTCTGGGTCACCGCGGGGGTGACCGTCTTGGTGCCGGTGTCGGAGCCCTCGTGGGCCCGGATGGTGGAACCCATCCAGTCCAGTTCCGGGTGGGTGATGTGCCCGCCCGCGCCGGCGGCGCCGGTGGCGGCGTGCGCCGCGTTCGGGGCGGCGAGGATCATCGCGAGCAGTGAGACGAACAGACCGGCCGCCAGGGCCAGCCTGGTACGGGCCGAGCCGGTGCCGTGCACGACGGAGAGGTCTCCGTGGGACATGCGTGCCTCCAGTGGGGGACTCGGCATGGCCTTGGGATGGCCATGACAGGCGAACCGTACGGGCCCCGGCCGCGGGCGTGGAAGAGTCGCCGGGAACCGCCGGTGGTCTACTCCTGCGAAATACTTGACGTGCTGCGGAAACCACCGTGAGTGAAGAAAACTTTCAGGCGTTGAAAGCGGGATCTAAGTGAGCGACGCGAGGAAGGCGCCGGATGTGGCCGGCGATACGGCCGGGGAGCCCGGAGCCGAGGGGGACCGCTGCATGACCCCGGACGGCGCCGCCGAGGTCGTGGGGGACGCCTCCACGGACGCGCTGGAGCGCGAACTCACCGTGCTGTTCCGGCGCGGCCGGGCCGCCTCGGCCGAACTCGCCCGCGCCGTGCACCCGGACCTGGAACCGGCCGCGTACGGGCTGCTGGTCCGGCTGGAGGAGGCGGAACCGGAGCGGGCCACCGAGCTGGCGTCCTGGTTCGGGGTCGGCAAGGCCACCATGAGCCGCCAGCTGCGGGCCCTTGAGGTGCTCGGCCTGGTCACCCGCGAGCCGGACCCGGCCGACGGCCGGGCGTATCTGATGCGGCTCACCGAGGAGGGCCGGGAGCGCTTCCGCCGGGTCCGGGTGGTCCGCCGGGCGAGCTACCTGCGGCAGTTGGCCGCCTGGGACCGCGCCGAGGTCGCCGAACTGGCCCGGCTGCTGCACCGGCTCAACGAGGCGACGGCGGAGGCGCCGTGAGGCCGGCGTGCCCGCACGCGGGCGGCGCCGTGAGGCCGGCGTAGCGGCGCGGCCTCAGGCGGCCGCGGCCGGGGGAGTGGCGTGACACCGGCGGGTGTCACCACTCGACCAGGACCGCCGTCGCGTCGTCGTACGGCTTGCCGCGCCGGACGGCCGTGCCCGCCGGGTCCGCGTCCTCCATCCGGCGGACCCGGGCGATCAGCGCCTCCGGTCCGGCCTTGCGCAGCAGCGCGAACACGCCCGCCCAGTCGTCCTCGTGGAAGACCTCCACGCCGCGGGCCGCGCCGTCGGTGAGCGCGGCCAGCGCCCGCACCCCGGAGCGCGCGGTGCGGCCGGTGACCGCCCGCGCGGCCACCGCCGGATCGGCCGCGGCGGTGAAGAAGCCGCCCTCCAGGTTGCGCAGCGGCGCCACCCGCACGCCGGTCGCCCGCAGCCGGTCGATCCGGTCGTCGAGTACCGGGGTGACCGTCCCGTCCGGCGCTCCGAGCAGCAGCGCGGAGTCGGAGAGCACCAGGTGGTCGACGTGCTCGTCGTCCCAGCGGGCCAGCACCACTGTGGCCTGTGGGGTCAGCGGGTGAGAAAGATCACAGGTCGCGCGGTGCGCGTCCGCGGTCCTGGAGATCGCCTCCGCCAGGCAGTCGGCGAGCGCCGAGTCGGGCCGGGAAACGGACAGTTCGAGCAGCGCGCCGCCGAGCCTGGCGGTGAACCAGGGCACCGAGTGGACGCAGTCCCCGTTGTCCTGCGGCGGGGTCACCCCGTCGAGCAGCACCAGCGCGCCGCCGCGCCCCGAGGCGGGCAGCGCCACCGATACGAAGTCCTCGTTGGCCGATCCCCGGGTGCCGGGCGCGGTCGCCGTCTCCATACGCATGGGGCCAGTGTGCAGGACCGCCGTGCACAGGCCCTGTTCGAGCCCGGCGCCGGCGGCGGGCCCCGCGGGTTGGTACGGACCGGGCTGGTCGCGGGAGGTGCGGGCGGGCATCCTGCCAAAGCGGGCCGCGCCGCGCCAGTGCCGTCGCGATGCCGTCACGGACTCGTACGACGGCCCGTCCCGTAGCGGACTTGTCGGGCAACTCGCAGGTGCGATTCACTCGTTCGGGTGTCCGAGGGAGCGACGGATGGCCGCCCTCACGGCGGGACTGCAAGGGTCAGTAGGACGTTCGCACGTTCCCGGGGGAACCCACCCCGGGATCCCGCCGGCGATACCTGATTGCGAGCCCAGAAGTTGCCTGAACGACGTCGTCAACCGCGTGCGCGGCGAGTCAGACAGCGCATGCTCGCCGCGCTGCTCGTCTGCTCGGCCGCGGTACTGGCCGCCTCGGCACCCGGCGTGGCTCTCGCCGTCCGGGACCTGTCGCACGCCCAGGACCGGGCCGGCGCCGCGGAGCGGGCGACGCGTGCCATCGTGCTCGCCCACGCGCTGGCCGACGAGCGTGACGACCTGGCCGTCGCCGCGGCCCGCCCGCACTCCGCCACCGGACTGCCGGCCGCCGACCGCGAACGGGTCGACCGCCAGGTCGCCGACGTCTCCGCCGGCGCGCCCGCCGACCTGCGCACCGCGCTGGCCGGACTGCCCGGCGTCCGGAAGGCCGCACTCACCGGCAAGGGCGGCCCGCAGGCCGTCATCACCGGCTACCAGCCGCTGATCGACGCGCTCGGCAGGACCGGCGGCCCGGTCGGCGCGCCGCTCAGCCGGGCCGCCGGCGCCGCCGCCGTCGAACGCGGGCTGCTGGTCAGCGCGTTGACCGCGGGCGGCGGGCAGCGCGCGCTGGTCGCCGCGGCACAGGCGGCACGGGTCCAGGAGCAGGCCGCGCTCGCCGAGTTCCGGGCCACCGCGGACGCCGGACCGCGCCGCCAGTACGACCAGACCGTCATCGGCCCGGACGCGGCGCTCGCCGAACGGGACCTGGCCGAACTGCTCGACCAGCCGCAACTGACCGCCGCGGACACCGCGTTGGGCACCGCGAAGGTCGACACCGCGCTGAGCGCCCGGATCAGCCTGATGCGCAGCGTGGACGCCTCGCTGGCGACGGGGGAGGTGCGGGCGGCCGGCTCGGACCGGAACCACGCCGTCACCGTGCTCGAACTGCGGTCCGCGCTCACCGCGTTGTGCCTGCTGCTGCTCGCCGGGGTGCTGGTCACCGTCTTCCGCAGCCTGACCCGCCCGCTGGCCGCGCTGCACCGGTGGTCCAAGGCCGACGCCGAGAGCGGGCAGGGCGTCGAGGTGATCGGCGCCGACGAGTACGCCGCCGTCGCCCGGCGGGCCAACGCGCTCACCCACGAGGCCCAGGCGCTGCGGGCCCGCACCGCCGAACTCGGCGCGGAGCGCACCACCACGCTCGGCGTGCAGGAGGCGCTCGGCACCGAACGCGACAGCCTGCTGCGCACCCGGGACGACCTCACCGGCCGGATCGCCGCGCTCGAACGACGGCTGGCCACCGCGAACGCGCAGACGGCCGCCCAACTCACCCAGGTCAACCTGAGTTTGCGCACGCTCGGGCTGGTCGAGCGGCAACTCGCCCTGATCGAGACGATGGAGGAGCACGAGCAGGAGCCGGACCGGCTGGAGACCCTGTTCAAGCTCGACCACCTCGCCACCCGGATGCGGCGCAACAGCGAGAACCTGCTCGTCCTCACCGGCACCGAGCACAGCCACGGCGCGACCGCGCGGCCGGTGCCACTGGTGGACGTGGCGCGGGCGGCGATCTCGGAGACCGAGCGGTACGAGCGGGTGCGGGTCCAGATGCTGCCCGCCTCGCGGGTGGCCGGGCGGGCGGCCGACGACATCAGCCACCTGATGGCCGAACTGCTGGACAACGCGGCGGCGTTCTCCACTCCGCAGTCCGAGATCCACGTGTCGGGGTGGCTGCTGGAGAGCGGCGAGGTGATGCTGTCGGTGGAGGACAGCGGCATCGGCATGCCCCAGGAGCGCCTGGACGAGGTCAACGCGACGCTCGCCGCCCCCGCCCCGCCGCCCCCCGGCTCCGCGTCAGGCATCGGCCTCTACGTGGCCGGCCGCCTGGCCCACCGCCACGGCGTCCGCATCCAGCTCCGCCCCCAGCAGTCCGGCGGCACGGCGGCCGTAGTGGTCCTCCCCCGCCACCTCCTCCCCGAACTCCCCCCGAACGAGGCCCCGGCCACCCCGATCGAGGCGGCGATCGCCGGCGCGGCCTTGCCCCAGGAAACGCCGGGTGCCCCGGCGGCGCCGGCCGCCGGCACGGCCGCGCCCGCGCACGCCGCCCCGGCGGGCGCCTCCTGGGGTGAGGCGAGCCCATCGGCGACGGGCGTGCCGGAGAGCCCGCCGGCGATGGGCGGAGCGAATCCCGTCCCGGCGGCGGCGCCGGTCCTCGGCACGGCCGCGCCCGCGCACGCCGCCCCGGCGGGGGCCTCGTGGGCTGAGGCGAGCCCGTCGGTCACGGGCGTGCCGGAGCCCGGCCCGGCCGCCCAGCCGGCGCCCGGCCACGCGCGAGCCGCCGTCGCGGCGGAGGAGCCCTCCACGCACGAGGCTGCTCCAGACCCGTCCGGAACCCCGGCCGTTCCGGTGCGCCTGCCCGCCGCCGGCATGGTCGCGCCCGCGCGCTTCGCCGTGCCGGCCGCGCCGCCCGCCCCCGAGGCGGCCACCCCGTCCTCCGCCGCCCCCGCCCCTGCCCCCGAGGCGGCCACCCCGTCCTCCCCCACCCCCGCCCCTGCCCCCGAGGCGGCCCCCTCGTCCTCCGCCGCCCCTGCCCCCGACGCGGCCACCCCTCCCATCTCCGGGCTCACCGGCCAGGGGCTCCCTCAGCGCGTGCCGCGCGGGGTTGCGGGGGAGACGCGGGGGCCCGAGCGGGGGGTGCCGGTGGATGCGGGGGCTTTGCGGGAGCGGTTGGGGATGATGCAGCGGGGGCTCGCGGCCGGCCGGCGGGATGCCGAGATCGAGATCAGCAGCGGCACCGGGCCGCTGGCCGGGGCGACTCCGGCCCGGGGCACCGACATCGCGGCGCAGTCGCGTCCCGGCCAGGGGGCGCACCGGCGCCCCTCGCCTGCGGGCGACGGCCCGGCCGCGGAGAACGCCGCCGGACCGTACGCCGGACGCCGGCCGGAGCCGGGGAACACCCAGGGGGACGCCGAAGCAGCAGACACCGTCGAGGAGGCCACCCGTTGAACGCGGTGCGCACACATGACCACCACCTCAGCCAGGAGGCGCAAGGCATGCGCTGGCTGCTGCGGAACTTCGTCGACGACGTGCCGGGCGTCCACTCGGTCGCCGTCGTCTCGTCCGACGGCGTCCTGCTGCTCAGCTCGCAGGACGCGCCGCCCCCGCACGCGCTCGACGCGGCCCCCGCGCCCGGCCCCGCCGAGTCCCGGCTCGACCTCGCCGCCGTGGTCTCCGGGCTCGCCTCGCTCACCATCGGCGCCGCCGCCCTGATGGACGGCGGAAAGGTCAAGCACACCACCGTGGCGATGGCCGAGGGCGTACTGTTCGTCACCTCGATCAGCGACGGCTCGCTGCTCGGGGTGCATGCCGCCGCCGACTGCGACATGAGCGTCATCGCCTACCACATGGCGCTGTTCGTGGGCCGGGCCGGCCACGTCCTGACCCCCGCCCTGCGCGGCGAGTTGCGCCACGCGATGGAGAGAGTCCGTTGATGCCCAAGCTGCCGCAACGCGGAGCCGACCGCAGGACCGCCCGGGTCCGCCCGTACGCTTTGACCGGGGGTCGCACCCGCTTCGGCCACGTACTGCTGGTCGAGACGTTCGTGGCCACCGTGGACGGCCCGGACGAGCAACTCGCCCTCACCAGGGGCGACTGGGCCGAGCGCGTGATGCCGGAGCTGCGGGCGATCGTCGAACTGTGCCGCGGAATGCGCTCGGTCGCCGAGATCTCCGCACTGCTGCGGATGCCGCTCGGCGTGGTGCGGGTCCTGGTCAGCGACCTGGCCGACCAGGGAAGGATTCGTGTGTACGGCACCGGGCACGGGCCCGGCGGCCCCGACCGCGCGCTGCTGGAAAGGGTGCTCAGTGGACTTCGCAGGCTTTGACCCGCAGGAGGGCCTGCAGGACTGGCAGAAGGAGCGGGACCGCGCGCCGACCTCCACCAAGATCGTGGTGGCCGGCGGCTTCGGCGTCGGCAAGACCACCTTCGTCGGCGCCGTCTCCGAGATCACCCCGCTCACCACCGAGGCCGTGATGACCCAGGCCAGCGAGTCGCTCGACGACCTGGCCGCGACCCCGGAGAAGACCACCACGACGGTGGCGATGGACTTCGGCCGGATCACCCTCGAACAGGACCTGGTGCTCTACGTCTTCGGCACCCCGGGCCAGCAGCGGTTCTGGTTCATGTGGGACGACCTGGTGCGCGGTGCGATAGGGGCGATCGTGCTCGCCGACACCCGCAGGCTCGCCGACTCCTTCCCGGCGCTCGACTACTTCGAGGGGACGGGCCTGCCCTACACCGTCGCGGTCAACAAGTTCGAGGGCACCGCCGAGTACAGCGCGGACGACGTACGCGAGGCCCTGGCCGTGCCCGAGCACATCCCGGTGCTGATCATCGACGCGCGTGACCGGTACTCCGTGGTGGAGGCGCTGCTCTCGCTGGTCGGCCACGCGCTGGCCGAACAGCCCGGATAGCCAGGACAGCCCGGACAGCGCGGCCACCACCACCTGAAACGAGCCGACTTGCGCAAGATACTCATCGTCGGAGCCGGTCAGGCCGGGCTCCAACTCGCCCTGGGCCTGCAGTCCCACGGCTACGACGTCACCGTGATGTCCAACCGCACCCCGGACGAGGTGCGGGCCGGGCGGGTGCTGTCCACCCAGGTCATGTTCGCCGCGGCGCTCCAGCACGAGCGGGACCTCGGGCTGAACTTCTGGGAGGACCAGGCCCCCAGGATCCAGGGCCTGGGCGTGTCGGTCGGCGCACCCGACCCGGCGGGCGGCCGCGCGGCCCGGCCGATCGACTGGCTGGGGCGGCTGGCCGGCTTCGCGCAGTCGGTGGACCAGCGGGTGAAGATGGCCGGCTGGCTGGAGACCTTCGCCGAGCGCGGCGGCCGGGTCGTCGTGCACGGCGTCGCGGTATCCGACCTGGACTACTTCGCCCGCGCCTACGACCTGGTGCTGGTCGCCGCGGGAAAGGGCGAGCTGGTCTCCATGTTCCGCCGGGACGCGGCCCGTTCGGCCTTCGACGCCCCGCAGCGCGCGCTGGCCGTCGCCTACGTGCACGGCCTCGGCCCGCGCCCCGAGCACCCCGACCTGCTCGCGGTGCGCTGCAACCTGGTGCCGGAGGTCGGCGAGCTGTTCGTGATGCCGACCCTCACCACCACGGGCCCGGCCGACATCCTGTTCTGGGAGGCGCTGCCCGGCGGCCCGGCCGATGTCTTCCAGGGCGTCAAGGACCCGGCGGAGCACCTGCGCCGCACGCTCGACCTGATGCGGCAGCACACCCCGTGGGAGTACGACCGGGCATCCGGCGTGGAGTTGACCGACGCGCGCGGCACGCTGTCGGGCCGGTACGCGCCGACGGTACGCGAACCGGTCGGCGAACTGCCGTCGGGCGGGCTGGTGCTGGGCGTCGCCGATGTCGTGGTGGCCAACGACCCGATCACCGGCCAGGGTTCGAACAACGCGGCCAAGTGCGCGGCCTCGTACCTGGCCAGCATCGTGGAGCGCGGCGCCCTGCCCTTCGACCGGGACTGGATGCGGGACACCTTCGAGCGCTACTGGGCGTACGCGTCGGCGGTCACCAAGTGGACCACCGCGATGCTCGGCCGGCCGCCCGAGCACGTACTCGGCCTGATCGGCGCGGCGGGCGGGCTCCCGCCGGTCGCCGACCGGTTCGCCAACGGCTTCGACGACCCGGCCGACTTCGAGCAGTGGTTCTTCGAGCCCGACCGGGCCCAGGCGTACCTGGCGGAGGTCACCGGGAGCGGCACGCCGTAGCGGACGGCCTAGCTGTATTGACCCGCAGGGTTGTTGACACGGCTGATCGGGGGTTGTCCTCCGAGTGCGGTGTGGCAGCGATGGTAGTTGTAAGCGTGCAGGAAGGGTGCGAAGGCTTCGGTGCGTTCGGTGTTGCTGGCGTAGGGCTTGAGGTAGGCCCATTCGTCGAGCAGGGTGCGGTTGAAGCGTTCTACTTTCCCGTTGGTCTGGGGCCGGTAGGGCCGGGTTCGTTTGTGGGTGATCCCGGCCGCGGTCAGGGCGTCGCGCCAGGCGTGGGATTTGTAGCAGGAGCCGTTGTCGGTCAGGACACGCTCGACGGTGATCCCGTGGCCGGTGTAGAACGCCTGGGCCCGCTGCCAGAAGGCCACGGCGGTCTCTTTCCGCTCGTCGCCCAGGATCTCGCTGTAGGCCAGGCGGGAGTGGTCGTCGACGGCGGTGTGGATGAAGCTGTAACCGATCTTCGGGGTGCCGGAGGGGCTGCGGGCGGGTGTGGTGGCCTGGCGGTTCGCCTCGCCGGCCTGGCGGTCCATGACGCGGTGGCCGCCACCGTCGGGAATGTTCCCGAGTTTCTTGATGTCGATGTGGACCAGCTCGCCCGGCCGGTCCCGCTCGTAGCGGCGGATCACCGTGCCGGTCGGACGGTCCATCCAGGCCAGCCGGTTCAGGCCGTGCCGGGTCAGGATCCGGTGCACCGTCGATGTCGGCAGGCCGAGGACCGGGCCGATCCGGGCGGGCCCGAGCTTGCGTTCCCGGCGCAATTCGCACACGCGCACTTCGATAGCCGGCTCAGTCCGGTGCGGCGTGGTGCGGGGTCTGCTCGGCCGGTCGGCCAGACCCGCCTCACCCTCGTCCCGCCACCGCTTCACCCACTTGTAGCCCGTTGCCCGGGAGATTCCCATCTCGGCTGCCACATGAGCCACAGGCCGGCCGGCATCGACCCGCTGAACCAGCAGCCGTCTGCCGTGAACGGTCAGCCGGGCATTACGGTGGGACACGAAGACCTCCATGCGGTGCAGTCCTAGACAGCTCCACTGCATCGGAGGTCTTCGCCATGATCAAGCCCGACACGTGTCAACAACGCTCGTGATCAATACACCTAGCCGGCGTCCCCCGACGGGCTGGGGCTCGCGCTCCCCGACGGGGTAGGGCTCGCCGGCGCCGTGGGAGACGTACTCGGGCTCGGGCTGGTGCTCGGCCGCGTGGTGGGCTTCGGCACCGGGTGCTTGGACCAGTCGCCGCCGTGGCCGTTCTTCGTCGGGTCGGACAGCGAGGCGGGGTCGGAGTCCGGCGGGCCGCCCTTGCCGCTGGTCACCGGCGGCACCGAGATCGGCGTCGGCCGCTCCGCCTGCGCGGGCACCTTGCGGGCCTTGTAGTGCGCCAGCGGCAGCTGGGTGGAGTCCGGGCGGACGGCGCCCAGTATCGGGTTGGCGGCGATCGGCGAGACCTTCACGAAGGCGCCGGGGCGCGGCGCCTGGATGACCAGGCCGTCGCCGATGTAGAGCGCCACATGGCTCGCGCCGGAGAAGTAGATCACCAGGTCGCCCGGCCGCAGCAGCGACAGCGGCACCCGGGGCAGCTGCGCCCACTGCTGCTGGCTGGTGCGCGGGATGGTGACCCCGGCGTGCGCCCACGCCTGCGAGGTGAGCCCCGAGCAGTCGAACGAGTCCGGGCCCTGCGCGCCCCACACGTACGGCTTGCCGAGCTGCTTGAAGGCGTAGGCGATGGCCGCGTCACCGGCCTTGGAGGGGGCGCCGAGCGCCGGGTCCGCGCCGAGCGCCTTGGAGTCCAGCAGCGCCTTCTGCGCCTTGTCGACGTCCTGCTGCTCCAGGTTCTGCAGCTCGCCGCGCTGCACCCCGGTCAGCCCCGCGAGCAGCGCCTCGACCTGCCGCAGGTGGGTGTCCACCGCCGACTTCCGGGCGGCCTGGAGGGTCTGCGACTGCTGCGCCTTGTCCAGCGCCTGCTGCGCCTGGGTGTTCAGCGCCGCGAGCCGGGCCTCGCCGCTGGTCAGGTCGTCGAGGACGTCCTTCTGGTGTCCCGCGGCCCGGTCCACCACCCGCAGCGAGCCGAAGAAGTCCTGCGGGCTCTCGCCGGTCAGCATCGACAGGTACGGCGACACGCTGCCGTCCTGGTACATCTGCCGGGCCATCAGCCCGAGCTGCGCCTTGCTGTCGGCGACCGCGACCCGCTGGTCGGCGAGCTGCCGGTCGAGCTCCTCGGCCTTGCCGCGCTGGGTGTCGGCGGTCTCCTTGGCCTGGTTGTACGACTCGGTGGCGGTCTCCGTCTGGAGGTAGAGGGTGTGCAGCTGGTCGAGCAGGTCGGGCAGCGAGGCGGAGGGCGAGAGCGCGGGCGGCCCGTCCGGCCGGGCCGCGGCCTGCTGGGCGGCGGGCAGGGCGAGGGCCGCGGCGGCGAGCAGCGTGCCGCACACCACCGCTGACCGCATCCACCCTCTGGTCCGTCGAACCACTGACATGCCCTCATCTCCCCGTAACCGCCAGGTAACACGCTTTCCGCAACGGATCCTGACACGGATGGCCTGATGCCGACAGGGGGACTGGGCGAATGCGCCCAAGGCCGTCACCCCGGGGGGTGACGCTACCTCGCGGCGGCCGGAAAGCCGCTGACCCGGCACAAGAGGCCGGGTCAGCGGGAGTGGCGGGGTGCCCGGGAGCGGCCTCGTTCAGCCCCGGGCCGGCCCGGGTTAGCCGAAGTAGCTGTCGAAATTACGCTCGAATTCCCAGTTGCTGTACTTGTCCCAGTTCACCGACCAGGTCATCAGGCCGCGCAGCGCCGGCCAGGTGCCGTGGGTGGCGTAGCTGCCGCAGCCCGTCTTCTTCGTCAGGCAGTCGAGCGCCTGGTCGAGCTGCGCCGGGGCGGTGTAGCCGTTGCCCGCGTTGCTGGACGCGGGCAGCCCGATGGCCACCTGGGAGGGGGCCAGCGCCGGGAACATGTTGGCGGTGTTGCCCGCCACCGGGAACCCGGTGAGCAGCATGTCGGTCATCGCGATGTGGAAGTCCGCGCCGCCCATGGTGTGGTACTGGTTGTCCAGGCCCATGATCGGCCCGGAGTTGTAGTCCTGGACGTGCAGCAGCGTCAGATCGCTCCGCAGCGCGTAGATCACCGGCAGGTACGCGCCCGCCCGCGGGTCCTGGCCGCCGAACGGGCCCGAGCCGTAGAACTGGTAGCCGAGCTGGACGAAGAACGTCTCGGGGGCCATGGTCAGCACGAAGCCGCTGCCGTAGCGCGCCTTGAGGGTCTTCAGCGCCGAGATCAGGTTGACCACCACGGGGGTGGTCGGGTTCTTGAAGTCGGTGTCGCCGGTGTTCAGCGACAGCGAGTGGCCCTCGAAGTCGATGTCGACCCCGTCCAGGCCCCACTTGTCGATGATCGCGCTGACCGAGGACACGAAGGCGTCCCTGGCGGCGGTCGTGGTGAGCTGCACCTCGCCGTTGGCGCCGCCGATGGACAGCAGCACCTTCTTGCCGGCCGCCCGCTTGGCGGCGACGGCGGCCTTGAAGTCGGCGTCGGACTCCACCGACGGGCACTCGCTCACCGAGCAGCGGTTGAAGTGGATGCTGCCCGAGGTGGGGGAGTCGGTCTCGCCGAAGGCCAGGTCGATGACGTCCCAGTCGGCGGGTACGTCGGCCAGTCGGGTGTAGCCGGAGCCGTTGGCGAAGGTGGTGTGCAGGTAGCCGACCAGCGCGTGGGCCGGCAGCCCGCCGGAGGACGGCGGCGAGGTGGGCGGAGTGGTGGGCGGCGTGGTCGGGGGAGTGGTCGGCGGCGTCGTGGGCGGGGTGGTCGGCGGGGTGGTGGTGCCGCTGCCCGGGCCCTGGAGCGAGATGTCGTCGGCGTTGTACGCGGGCTGCCCGTACCAGCCGTGCACGAAGACCGAGGCGCTGGTCTGGCCCGCGCCGGTGGTGAAGGAGACGCTGAGCTGCGCGTAGCCGCCGCCGGTGCCGGGCGTCCAGGTGCTGGCGCCGCCGGTCACACCGAGGTAGACGTAGGAGCCCTTGACCTGCGCGGTGAGGGTGTACGCGGTGTTCGGCGCCACGGTGACGGTCTGCGCGCACTGGCCGGTGCTGCTGGCGCCCGGCGTGGCCTGGAGCGCGTGGGTGCCGCCGTGCGCCTGGCCGGTGACCACCGAGGCGCCCGCGTCACAGGTCCAGCCGGACAGGTCGCCGGTCTCGAAGCCGCCGTTGGCCAGGAACTCGCCCGCGCTCGCGGACGGTGCCAGCGCGACGAGGCCGCCGACGGCGAGGGCGCCGGCCAGCGCGGCGGAGGCGGCGACGAGGGATCGGGTACGGCGGCGGGGGCGGGGTCTGCTGCCGGTGCGCGATGCGGGGATGAGCATGGGGGGATGCTCCTTCGGTGAGGAGGTCATGTCATCAGGCAGCAAATAGGTCCAGACCAATTGTGTCAATGGTCCGGACCATCAGAGTGCCGGGTGCGTCACTTCCGCTTCGACCAGGGCCACTTCGGGCCGCCGGGCCGCTCGCCCTCCGGGTCGTACACGAACACCCAGCGGGTGCGGCGCGATCCGCGCGGCCCCGGGCTCGGCTCGCGGTGGTAGACGTGCACGGCCTCCGGGCCGCCCGCCGGGTCGGGCACCGGCACCGTGTAGACCCGCGGCGGCTGCCCGGTCGTACCGGTCAGCACCTGAAGCACCCGCCCGTCCAGCGGGCCGCCGACGAACTCGGTGTCCTCGTGTCTCACCGGCTCAGGATGACACGTCGGGCGCCGGCACGTCCGGCTTCAGCAGATGCCCCGCGAGACCGGCCAGCGGGGCGATCCGCCGGGCGAGGCCGCCCGCGGGGCTGTCCGGGGTCTCCTCGGCCAGCGCCCGGGCCGCGGCCTGCGCCGTCTGCGGGTCGGTGGTCGCGGTCACCAGCAGCAGCCCGATGAAGTGGTCCACCAGCCACTCCCGCAGCTCCCGCACCGGCGGCTGCTTGCCCGCGTCCAGCCAGCTCAGCGACACCGCCTCGACCGCCGCGATCCAGGACCGCACCATCATCGCCAGCCGCGGCCCCGGCTCGGTCACCCCCAGGTGGCGCAGCACCTGCTCGGCGGCCCCGCGGCGCACGCCGTCCACGATCGCGAAGGTGCGGCTGGTCTCGGCGACGCTGCCGCCGCGCAGCAGCGCCCCGTAGGCCGGGGCGTGCTCGTCGACGTAGGCCAGGTAGCGGTCCAGCGCGTTCGCCAGCCGCTGGGTCGGCGGGCCCTGGGTCGGCACCGCGAACCTGCCGATCAGCTCCTGCGCCGCGTCCCGCACCGCGACCTCGTACAGCTGCTGCTTGCCGCCGGGGAAGTACCGGTAGACCAGCGGCCGCGACACCCCGGCCGCCGCCGCCACGTCGTCGATCGAGACGTCCTCGGGCCGCCGGTGGCCGAACAGGTCCACCGCCGCGGCCAGCAGTTGCGTCCGCCGCTGCTCGACGCTCATCCGGCGGTACGCCGGCCCCGCCGCGCTGCTGGTCATACCTGGGAGGGTAACCGCCGTGCGCGGCGCGGGCGTCAGGCCAGCAGGCCGGAACTGCGCCAGACCCGTACCGTCGGCCCGCGCAGCAGCCCGATCTCGTCGAAGAAGTCCATCAGCCGCTTCGCGGACTGGGCCATCACGTCCCTGCGGTGCGGGCTGCGCCGGGCCTGTGCCACGGCCTGCTCAGGGTCGAGGCCGACCGAGGCGTAGACCTGCGGGGCGATCAGCGAGCGGGCCACCACCCGGGCGGTCTGCGCCGACATGACCCGGGTCAGCTCGATCTCCCAGCGCGGCGCCGTCGTCATCTGGCGGCGCAGCTCCTCGCGGGCGTACCGGATGTGCCGGGCCTCCTCGACCACATGGATCCTGGTGATGCCCCGGTTGAGGTCCTGCACCCGCTCGTCGGGGAAGGTCAGCCGCTGCATCCAGTCCAGGATCTCCTCGGCCAGCAGCGTGCCGGTGAACGAGCCGGGCGTGGTGGACGCGGTCTTCATCACCCGGCCGAGCCCGAGGTCGAGCCGGCTCGGCCGGTAGGCGGGGGTGCCCATCCGCGTCACCGCGCGGGCGAACATCTTGGAGTGCCGGCACTCGTCGGCGATCTCGGTGAGCGCGTACCGGACGTGGCCGCTGGTCGGGTCGAGGTCGTAGGTGTGCCGCAGCAGCAGCTGCATCAGGATCGTCTCGAACCAGACCCCGATCGAGCACAGCGACGCCGCCTCGTGCCGGCTCAGCTCGATCCGCTGCTCCTCGGGCATCCGCCGCCACAGCGGGGTGTCGTAGAGCGAGACCAGCTCCGGCGGCCAGAACCACTTGCCCTCCTCGAAGGGCGCGTCCCAGTCCAGCTCGGTGTCCGGGTCGAAGGAGTGCTTGGTGGAGGCCGCGAGCAGCCGCTCCGCGGTCTTCTCGCGGTCGATCAGCTTGACGTCCATGGGTGAAATGGCCTCCGGTGCACGAGGGTTACCTGCGGTACGGTCCTTATGAGACTCTGTGTCAACAAGGCCGTCAAGCCCCCGTGCACAACCGCCAGATCCGACAGGAGCCCCCGATGCCCACGGAAGGTCTGTACACGCAAGCGCCCGCCGAGTGGACCTGGCAGGTGCCCGCCACCGGCGCCGCCCGCTTCAGCTGGGAGTACGACGACGGCCGGGACCGGCTGCTCGCCCTGTACCAGAAGGGCAAGGACAAGCAGTGGGACGCGGCCAAGCGGATCGACTGGCACCTGGAGGTCGATCCCCACGACCCGCTCGGCACCCCCGACGAGGCGATGTCGCTGTACGGCACCCGGTACTGGGACGCGATGACCGACAAGGACAAGGGCCTGCTGCGGCAGCACTACACCGCCTGGCAGTTCAGCCAGTTCCTGCACGGCGAGCAGGGCGCGATGGTCTGCGCGGCGAGGATCGTGGAGTCGGTGCCCGACCTGGACGCGAAGTTCTACTCGGCCACCCAGACCATGGACGAGGCCAGGCACGCCGAGGTCTACGGCCGCTTCCTGCACGAGAAGGTCGGGCTGCTCTACCCGGTCAACGACCACCTCCAGGCGCTGCTGGGCGACACCCTGCGCGACTCCCGCTGGGACATGCCCTACCTCGGCATGCAGGTGCTCATCGAGGGCCTGGCGCTGGCCGCGTTCGGCATGATCCGGGACACCACCACCAAGCCGCTGCCCAAGCAGATCCTGGCCTACGTCATGCAGGACGAGGCCCGGCACGTGGCCTTCGGGCGGATGGCGCTGCGCGACTACTACCGGCAGCTGTCGGACGCCGAACTGCGCGAACGCGAGGAGTTCGTGATCGAGGGCTGCTACCTGATGCGGGACCGGCTGCGCGGCCTGGAAGTGCTGGAGAACTTCGGCGTACCGGCCGCCGAGGCCGCCGAGTTCACCGAGGCGTCGGAGTTCCTGCACCTGTTCAGGAAGCTGCTCTTCAGCCGGATCGTGCCCTGCGTGAAGGACATCGGGCTGTGGGGGCCGCGGCTCCAGCAGGCGTACGTGGACATGGGCGTGTTCGAACTCGGCGACTCCAACCTGGACCTGCTGATGACCCAGGACGAGGAGATCGCCGAGCGGCTCGACGCCGAGCGGTTCGCCGCGGAGGAGCAGGCCAGGGTCGCCGAGGTGGCCGAGACGATCGCCGAGGGCGCGGCCGGCCCGGCCGCTGACGGTCCGTCCGCCGACGGGCCGGAAGTCCGGATTGTGTAACGGCCCCCCGACCGGCCCGCCGTCGCGGAACCGTACTCTGGCCGCTCGCATCTTTCCGATCGCGGTGGCCGGGGACAGGCTCCGCGCGGACGAGCCGAGAGCACTAGCAGGCGGGCGGGTACACACACGATGGCGGGACGACGAATATCGCTGGCGGCACTGACATCGGCGCAGCGCACGGTGGTGATCACCATGACGGCCGCGCTCGCGCTGATCATCACGGTGGTGACCGCGTCACTGGTGTCAGGATCCGGCAGCGATGTCGCACACGCCGCCTCCCCGACCGCCGACCAGGGCAAGAGCAGTTCGGCGAGCCCCAAGCCGCACACCACCGCGCCGCGCACGCCCGCCGTACCCGCCGTGCCCGACTCGATCCAGCACCAGGCCGAGGCGCCGGGCAAGGCCGTCAACATCACCATCGACGACGGCCCCGACCCGGTCTGGACCCCGAAGGTGCTGCAAGTGCTCAAGCAGTTCCACGTGCACGCCACGTTCTGCATGATCGGCCCGCAGGCCAAGGCCAATCCGGCCCTGGTCCGCCGGGTGGTCGCCGAGGGCCACCGGCTGTGCGACCACACCGTCTCGCACGACGAGTCGATGGACCACAAGCCGTTCGCGTACCAGAAGAAGGAGATCCTGGACGCGCAGGACATGATCACCACCGCGGCCGGCGGCACCCGGGTGCAGTACTACCGCGCGCCGGGCGGCGCCTTCACCCCGGCCAGCCGGGCGCTGGCCGCCCAGCACGGGATGCGCCCGCTGGGCTGGAACATCGACACCAAGGACTTCTCCCGGCCGGGCGTCGCCACGATCATCTCCACCCTGAAGTACGAGATCGGCAACGGCCCGACGATCCTCTTCCACGACGGCGGCGGCGACCGCACCCAGACCGTGGCGGCCCTCAAGCAGGCACTGCCCTGGCTGGCCCAGCAGGGCTACGCGTTCAGCTTCCCGAAGGTGAAGTGACTCCCGGCGGCGACGTGAGCACTGCCTGCATCACGGCCCGGGCGATCGGCGCCGCGTTGCCGCCGCCCGAGATGTCCGCGCGGACCGCCTCCGCGTCCTCCACCACCACCGCGACCGCCACCGCGGCGTGGCTGCCGCCGGGCGGCTTGGCGTAGGAGATGAACCAGGCGTAAGGCGTACCGGTGTTGTCCACGCCGTGCTGCGCGGTGCCGGTCTTGCCGCCGACCGTGACGCCGGGGATCGCCGCGTTGGTCCCGGTGCCCTCGGTGACCACCGCCTCCATCAGCTCCTGGAGCTGGTCCGCGGTGGCCTCGCTGACCGCCCGGTGCAGCGCCTTCGGCTCGGTGGCCGACACGGTGGCGCCGCTGCGGTTGGTCACCCGGTCCACCAGGTACGGCGTCATCAGCTCGCCGCCGTTGCCGACGGCCGCGGCCACCATCGCCATCTGCAGCGGGGTCGCGGTGGTGTCGAACTGGCCGATGGACGACAGCGCCACCTGGTCGGGGCTCATCCGGGTGTCGAAGTTGCTCCTGGCCACCCCCGGCGGGATCCGCAGGCCGGTGTCGTTGAAGCCGAACGCCTCCGCCTGCGCCACCATCCCGCGCAGCCCCACGTCCGCGCCGAGCTTGGCGAAGACCGTGTTGCACGACACCCGGAACGCGTCGAACATGCTGGCGTCCGCGCAGCCCGGCCCCTCGTTGGCCAGCGAGACCGTGGTGCCGGGCAGCCGGTACGGGTCCGGCGAGACGGTCGGCGCGTGCGGGTCGGGGACCAGGCCGCTCTGCAGCGCGGCGGCGGCCGTCACCACCTTGAACGCGGAACCGGGCGGGTAGCTCTGCCGGATCGCCCGGTCCAGCATCGGCTGGGTGCGGTCCCGGGTCAGCCGGGTCCAGTCACCGGTGGCGTCGGCGCCGGACCCCGACAGCAGCGACGGGTCGTAGGACGGCGACGACACCAGGGCCAGGATCCGGCCGGTGGCCGGGTCGAGCGCGGCCACCGCGCCGGTGCGGCCGGCCAGGCCGGCGAAGGCGGCCCGCTGGGCGGCCGGGTCGATGGTGGTGTGCACATCGCCGCCGCGCTGGGTGTCCCGGGTGATCTCGTTCCACAGCGGCACCGACGCCAGCTCGTGCGCGGTGCCCGACAGCACGCCGTCCTGCGTGCCCTCGACCAGTGAGGTGCCGTACAGCTGCGAGGCGAAGCCGGTGACCGGCGCGTAGAGCGGCCCGTCGGTGTACGTCCGCAGGTACCTCAACTGGCCGCCGGTGGGCCGCGATCCGGTGACCGGCTTGTCCGCCACCAGGATGTTCCCGCGCGGCTGGTGGTAGCGGGCGATGGCGATCCTGCGGTTGGCGGGGTTGCCGTCGAAGTCGTCGGCCCGCACCACCATCACCCGCACCGCGTTGACCAGCAGGGCGAGCAGCAGCAGGAAGCAGAAGCCGGCGGCGTGCCGTGCGCAGCGGATCACCGGACCGCCTCCAGCGGCGCGTCCGGCGCCCCGGCCGGCTCCGGCACCGGGCGGCGGGCGCTGTCGCTGACCCGGATCAGCAGCGCGACGATGATCCAGTTGGTGACCACCGAGGAACCGCCCTGCGCCAGGAACGGCATCGCCATGCCGGTCAGCGGGATCAGGTCCATCACCCCGCCGGCGATCACGAACACCTGGAGCGCCAGGATCGACGACAGGCCCACCGCGAGCAGCCGGCCGAACGAGTCGCGCAGCGCCAGACCGGCCTGGAAGCCGCGGGCCACCAGCAGCGCGTAGAGCAGGAACAGCGCGCTCAGCCCGGCGAGCCCCAGCTCCTCGCCGGCCGTGGCCAGGATGAAGTCGGACTTCGCGGCGAAGCCGATCAGGTAGGAGTGGCCCTGGCCCAGGCCCGCGCCGAGCACCCCGCCGTCGGCGAAGGCGAACAGCGACTGGGCGAGCTGGTTCGGGCCGAGCCCGGCGTCGATGGTGGCGAACGGGTGCAGCCAGTCCTGCACCCGGCCGTGCACATGGGGCTCCAGGGTGCCCACCGCGACCGCGCCCGCCGAGGCCAGCAGCAGCCCCACCGCGATCCAGCCGGTACGGCCGGTGGCCACGTACAGCATCACCACGAAGAGCCCGAAGAACAGCAGCGAGGTGCCCAGGTCCCGTTCCAGCACCAGCACCCCGACGCTGATCAGCCAGATCGCCAGCACCGGGCCGAGCACCCGCCCGGTGGGCAGTTGCAGCGACCGCAGCCCCCACACCCGCCGCAGCCGCCGGAAGCTGCGGCCGGTGTACGCCAGCGCGGCCCCGTTCGCGGCCAGGTAGGCGGCGAAGAACACCGCGAGCAGCACCTTGGCGAACTCGCCGGGCTGGATGGAGAACCCGGCCACCCTGATCCAGATCTTGGCCCCGTTGATCGCCGGGAAGAAGATCGGCGCCACCATCAGCGCCAGCGCCGCCGTCACGCTCAGATAGGCGTACCGGGCCAGCACCCGGTGGTCGCGCAGCGCGAGCACCACCACGCCGAACAGGCCGACGCCGAGCGTGGACCAGGTCAGCTGCGCCGGGGCCGCCCGCGGGCCGAGCGAGGGGGCCAGGTCGAGCCGGTAGATCAGGATCAGCCCGATCCCGTTGATCAGCACGGCGATCGGCAGCAGCAGCGGGTCGGCGTACGGGGCCCTGGCCCGCACCGCCAGGTGCGCGAGCAGCGCCAGCACGCCGAGCCCGGCGCCGTAGCCGGCCGCGCCCGGCGGCACCGCGCCGTCGGCGGCCAGGCCGACCTCCGCGTAGCCGTACACCGAGATCAGTACGGCGGCGACGAGCAGCGACAGCTCGACCCCGCGGCGCCGCGGCGGCCGGGGCGCGGCGGCGTCCCGGCGCGGGGGAGCGGCGGCCGGCGTTGCGCTCATGGGCTGCAACCTAGCAAGGGGCAGGGCATATGTCCGTTAAGTCGGTACGCTCGCGGCGCGGTCTCCGTCGGGCTGCGAGCGGGTTCGCCGTTGCGTCGCGGGCCGGGGCAGGGGCCGGGCGTCCCCGCCGGGGCGATGTCACCGGCCACCCGTAGGCTGGCCGCCATGACCGCTCCGGACGAGCTAGCCGACCTCCCGTACGCCGACCAGCTGCGCCCGTTCAGCGGCCCGCTGACCGTCGAGGGCGACTACGACACGGTGCACATGGACCGGCTCAGCTTCGAAGGCGGCGAGCGCGCGGCCGGCTCCCGCTTCCTGGAGTCGGCCGTCACGGACTGCGTCTTCGCCGGCACGAACCTGCGCCGCGCCCGGCTGAACGACCTGTGGGCGTCCGGTACCCGCTTCACCGGCTGCACCCTCGCCGAGAGCAGCTGGCTGGACACCACCCTGACCGGCTGCTCGCTGGCCGGCGTGGAGGCGTTCGACGCGGTGCTGCGCCGGGTGGTCTTCCGGCACTGCAAGCTCGACTCGGTGAACCTGCGCGCCGCCGCGCTGCACGAGGTGGTCTTCGAGGACTGCGTGCTGCGCGATGTGGACTTCGGGCAGGCGAAGCTCGACGGGGTGACGTTCCCCGGCAGCCGCCTGGAGCGGGCCCGCTTCGGCCGGGCCACCCTGAAGAAGGCCGACCTGCGCGGCGCGCTGGCCATCGACCTGGCCGACGGCCACGAGTCGCTGCGCGGCGCGCTGATCACCTCAGTCCAGCTGCTCGAACTCGCACCCGCCCTGGCCCAGACCCTCGGCATCATCGTCAAGGACCGACAGGAGACCCACCAGTGAGCACCCCCCTGTACGACATCCCGCTGCAGACCCTCGACGGCGAGCCCACCACCCTGGGCGAGCACCGCGGCAAGGCGGTGCTGGTGGTGAACGTCGCCTCCAAGTGCGGCCTCACCCCCCAGTACGAAGGACTGGAGCGGTTGCAGAAGCGCTACGCCGACCGCGGCTTCACCGTGCTCGGTGTACCGTCCAACCAGTTCGGCGGGCAGGAGCCCGGCAGCGCCGAGGAGATCAAGACCTTCTGCTCCACCACCTACGGCGTCAGCTTCCCGCTGCTGGCCAAGACGGACGTCAATGGCGTGAACCGGCACCCGCTCTACCAGGTACTCACGGAGCTGCCCGACGCGGCGGGCGAGGCCGGCGACATCACCTGGAACTTCGAGAAGTTCCTGGTCAGCGCGTCGGGAACGGCCGTGGCGCGGTTCCGTCCGGCCACCGAGCCGGAGGCTGCGGAGGTCACTGTGGCCATTGAGGCACAGCTCCCGGGCTGACGATCCACGCCCGGCCACCGGCCCTCCGGCGGGTGCCTAGATGCGCGAATGCGCCATGGCAGAATCCGGCCGGTCGGTGGACATTGTCCGGATCACCCCCTTCCTGGTTGGCTCTTATTACCGCCCCACGAGGAAGGGACCGCGGCAGTGCAGGAGACAGATTTCCGTACCGGGCACTTGTGCGTCGATACGGATCCCGCGCTGTGCGTTCCCTGCCAGGAGCGGCTGGATCGGCAACTCGCCTTGCTTCCCCGGGTATACGGCGAGTTGGAAGCTTCACCCGTACCGGCGCCGGACTCCGGCGACCGACTGACCGGCACTCCCCGGCCCGGCATCCCCCTGAACGGGCCGGCTGTCGAGGCGCGCGCCGAGATACGAGTGACCCTGGCTTCCTGGGCCGATCTGATAGTCGAGGGCCGCACCGTCCGTCTCCCCCTGCGGACGGTGCCGGCCCTCGCCGCATTCCTACGCCGCCACCTCGGCTGGCTGGCCGTCCACCCGGCCGCGGACGACGCGGCGACCGACATCGACGCGCTGCTTCAGCGCGCACTGCGGGTCACCGACCCGCAGGACACCACCGTCCCGGCCGGCTGAGGCCCCCCCGAGCCTCCCGGGTCCCGACCCCCCACCGGGTCCCGAGAGTTCCCCCCACAGGAAACGCTGTGCGGCCCCGTGAATCTCACGGGGCCGCACAGCGTTTTCTGTGAAGTTGTCGCGGAGGGCGTCGGGTCCGCGGTGTGTGCCGGTCAGACCTGGACGGCGTCGGCGTCGGAGGCCACCGCCTGCGGGAACCAGCTGGCGGGAACCGCCTCGGTCCGCACCGCCTGCGGGAACCAGCTGGCCGGGGACGCGACGTCCGAGCCGGCCACGACCTGCGGGAACCAGCTTGCCGGGGTGGCCACTTCGGCCTGCGGGAACCAGCTGTCCGGTGTGACCGTGCTGGGGAACCAGCTGTCCGGATTCACCACGGAACCGACGGACGTGCCGGGATCGGCCTGACCCGAGTCGTCACCGCTGCCCACCGCGAAGGCGGTGCCGGCGGCTGACGACAGGACGAGCACCAAGGCCGCGACCGTTGAGACGTGAGCCGTATGCCGAATTCGCGACATCGTGATCCTTAGTGGTGGCAGGGTGTGGAAGTGCACGCGGTGCATCGGGGCCACAGGTAATGTCGTCATACTTGCAAAAAACACAGGCGGAGAGCCACACTCCGCTTGTGCGTATCTACGCAATGGCGTAAATGCGCACATCAGATCAGCCCTTGGCTGGCGGCGAGGACTCCGGCTTGAAACCTGCTGTCCGCCTGAAGGTACCGCATGATCTCAGACACCAGGCGACTCACGGTGCGCAGTGAGACCCCTAGTTTGCGCGCGATGCGCTCATCTGTCAGCCCATTCGCCAGAAGTCGCATCGTGGTGCGGTGCTGTTCGGTCAGTTCGCCCTCGGGGTCGGCGCTGCCTCCGGTCTTCGTGTGGAAGGGGACCGAGCGCAGCCAGCAGTCCTCGTAAAGGGCCACGTAGGACCGGACGAGGGCGGGCCCGCGGACGATGACCGCGGGACCGGTCGAGTCGTCCGGATTCGCCAGCAGAAGCGCGGTGTGGGAATCGGCGATGAGGAGATCGAAAGGCACCTGCGAGGTCAGCCGGACTTCCGCGCCGGTCGCCGTGAGATCCGAAAGATATTTACGCTGCCGCGGCGCGGAATCAATGCTCTGGCCATAAATGGCACGTACCCGCACTCCGCGTTCCATCAATGCGATGTCACCGGCGAGAGAACCGGAGAGCACTTCGCTCGGCGGCAGTGGTCCTGGATGCATGGAACCGGCGGATTCGCTAATCGTGGCGTCGAAGTCACGGAGGAACTGTGCTCTGCGGTGGTCCCGGGTGATCAGTTCGACCTCGATCTCGGCCGTCTCGCGCAGCACGGCCGGGCGGTACCGCTCCATCAGCGACTCCGCGGCCTGGACGATCGCCGACAACTCGTCGCGCTGGCTGCGCAATGCCTTGCGCTGCCGGGTCAACAGGTCGATCAGCGCCGCGTCCGGCTCCACCGAGTCCACCTCGTCGGGGGACTGCCCCGCACGTATCAGCCCCAGCTCGCGCAGCTCCGACCAGCCGGCCGCGGCCTCCACGTCGGTCAGCCCGATACCCGCCGCCGCCTTCGCGGGAACCGAGGGACCATTGGTGCGCAACGCCTGATAGAGGGCGAGACCAATGTCAGAGGCATCATCCCCGCTGCCCCGAACGGAATTGGCCACGGTTTACCCCTTTCATCGCCGCGTGCCGACCGCGCAGTCCTGGCCCACCCGGCGCCGGTCCCCGAAGTGACTCTAGCAATGGATCGGCCCCCTGCCATCGGTGATGTCATTCCGTGGGCCACCGCCGGCTTCCGACCGCCTTCGACCCACCGTCCCGGTTGGCGCCGGCACGCACCACGTAATGTGACGCCCGGCGCCCGGGATACCCCCTATGGTCCCTCGCGGCGGTCGTCCAGCGCGAGAGGTGCACGAACATGGGTTCGAACGAACTCCGGCCGGCCCGGCCGGGCGGGCAGGACGGGGAGGCCGGGGCGGAGGCCGGGCCGCTGCCCGTCGTCCTGATCGGGGCGGGCAAGGTCGCCCACGCGGCGCATCTGCGGGAGATTCGCGACCTGCCCGGCACCGTCAGGCTGGCCGCCGTGATCGAGGCCGACCCGGCGCACCGCGCCGCCGCCCTCGCGGGCTTCCCCGGCACCGTCGCCGCGGACGACCTGAAGCAGGCGGTGCAGGCCGGGGCGCGGGCCGCGATCTGCTGCACCCCGTGGTGGACGCACCGGGACACCGTGCTCGAATGCCTCGACCTCGGCCTGCCGGTGCTGTGCGAGAAGCCGGTCAGCCTCGACCCCGCCGAGATCGACGAGCTGATCGAGGCGGAGCGGCGCAGCGGCGTCCCCGTCGCGGCCGGCTATATGAAACGGCACGATCCCGTCGTCGCGGAGTTCATCGCGTACTGCCGGGCGCACCTGGACACCGGCCGCCGGATCGCGGTCGACCTCCACGACCCGAACGCGCCGCACCTGGTCGACCACCTCATGCCGTACGACGCCTCGCCCTTCGGCCCGCAGCCCCCGCCCGCGCAGGAGGCGCTGCGCCGGGCGCTCGGCCCGGCGGCCACCGACGCGCAGCGCGAGGCGTACGCCCGGGGGCTCGGCGGCTCGCTGATCCACCAGGTCAACATCGTGCACGCGATCCTCGCCGGGTCCGGGCGGCTGTACGGGCAGCTGCTCGGCAGCGACCAGTGGGCCGGCGGCAGCGCGGTGGCCTGCCGGTGGCGGCCGGCCGACGGGCTGCTGGTGGACGCGGCGCACCTGCGGCTGCCCGGGCACCGCCGCTACCGGGAGACCCTGGAGTTCACCGCGGCCGACTCCGTCGCGCTGCTGTCGATGCCGTCGCCGTACGCCCGCGACGAGGCGGCCACCCTCACGGTCGACACCTGGGACGCCGGGAGCGGCCTGGCCACCCGGCGGATCAGGACCGCGGAACCGGGGCACACCGGGTTCCGCCGCCAACTCGTGGACTGGGCGCGGGCACTGGCCGGCGACCCGGCCGCGCCGCCGATGCCGGGCCTGACCGAGGTGCGGGAGGACGCGGCCGCGGTCAGGGAGGCGGCGCTGCGGCTGTCCTGACCTGGTGGTTCCGCGGTTCCGGGGGCCGCCGGGGCAACGGATCGCGGGTCTCATGAGTATCTGGCGTACGCCGGGTAGCCGAGAGGTAGCAGCGCAGCAACTCGCCACCCATGGAGGTGACCGCCATGCTGTTCCTCGGTCTGCTGCTCCTGGCCGCAACGGCCGCGTTCACCGGGCTCGTCCTCGCCGACAACCTGTCGGGCGGCCCGGACTACAACGTGACCATCCTCGGCCACCACGTCGCCACCATGAACTCGCTGTCGATCTTCTGCGCCGGCCTCGCGCTGGCACTGATCTTCGGCCTCGGTGTGATGATGGCCCTGGCCGGCGGCGCCCTGCGCCGCCGCAAGTCCCGCAAGCTCGCCGAAGCCCGCCGCACCGCGGACGACACCGCCCGCGAGCGGGACGCGCTGGCCGCGGAGCTGCACAAGAACGACACCGAGCCGGCGACCGGCACCGGTACCGGCTGGGACGGCGGCGGGAACTGGGACAACAGCCGCGAGGGCGAGCCGGAGTACGCCGCCAGCCGGTACGAACCGGAGACGGCCCCCACCGCCGAGCAGCCCCGGCACCGGCACACCCGGCATCTGTTCGGCCACTGACCGGGGCAGATCTGCCGAGACCGGCACGAGACCGGCAAAGGAGCGGTGCCCGCAACCCGAGAGGGCTGCGGGCACCGCTCACCGCTGTAGGGCTGGGGGTTGTACGGGCGCCGGGAGCCGAACGGTGGCCGGACCGCGGTCAGCACCCCCCGTCACTCCTCGGCCGCCTCCACGAGCGCCTCCGGGTCCGGCACGTTCGGCAGCACGTCAGCCACGTAGCTCGCGACGGTCTTCTCCAGGCCGACGTCCCCCTGCGCCTTCTCCGACAGGTACCACCGGTGTTCGAGCAGCTCGTGGTACAGCTGCGCCGGGTCCATCCGGCCGCGCAGCTCCAGCGGGATCGACCGCACCGCGGGGCGGAACACATCGCGCACCCAGCGGTGGGCCAGCACCTCGGGGCGGGCGCCGAGCGGGTCGCCCGGCTCGTAGTCGTCCTGGCCGGCCATCCAGCTCTCCAGGTCGTTGAGCAGGCTCCGCGCCTGGTTCTCCTCGGTGTCCAGGCCGGTCAGCCGCAGCAGTTGGCGCTGGTGGTGCCCGGCGTCCACGACCTTGGGCAGGAACGTCACCGTGTCGCCCTCGGGCGAGCGCTGGAGCTGCATCTCGGCCACGTCGAAGCCGAGGTCGTTGAGCCGCCGTATCCGCCCGTCGATCTGGTGCCGCTTGCTCAGCGGGTAGACGGACTCGCTGGTCAGCTCGTGCCACAGGTCGGTGTAGCGGGCGACCATCGCCTCGGCGAACGTCATCGGGTCGACCGACGGGTGCAGCGAGCCGCCGGCCTCCAGGTCCATCAGCTCACCGGCGATGTTCAGCCGGGCCACCTCGATGTCGTACTCCCGCTGGCCGTTGCTCAGCCCCGGCTGTATCTGCCCGGTCTCGGCGTCCACCAGGTAGGCGGCGTAGGCGCCCGCGTCGCGGCGGAAGAGGGTGTTGGACAGCGAGCAGTCGCCCCACGCGAAGCCGACCAGGTGCAGCCTGACCAGCAGCACCGTCAGCGCGTCCAGCAGCCGGTTGACGGTGCCGGGCCGCATCGTCGTCTCGAACATCGAGCGGTAGGGCAGCGAGCCGCCCAGGTGCCGGGTGATCAGCGCGGGCTCCAGCGGTTCGCCGTCCGCGTCGACCCGCCCCGTCACCACCGCGATCGGGTCGACGGCCGGCACCGTGAGCCGGTCCAGGTCGCGCAGCAGGTCGTACTCGCGGACCGCCGCCCACTCGCTGACCTCCTTGATCGCGACGACCTCGTCGCCGGCCCTGGCGAACCGCACCACGTGCCGGGAGATGCCGCGCGGCAGCGCGACGAGCGAGGCGTCCGGCCACTGTTCGAGCGGCAGCGCCCACTCCAGGTCGAGCAGCGCCGACGGGTGGTCGGAGTCGAACGCCCTGATCTGAAGTGCCATGTCACGCCTCGGCTTCCTCGCGCGGCCCCGCGGCCGGCTCGCGCGGTCGGGGTGCGGTGTCCTGGTGGTCCGGCTCCGATGCTGTCATGCGGGCGCGGTGCCGTGCCGCCTCATACCGGGCGCCGGCCGCGGGCCAGCAGGCCCGAGAGGGTCACTTCGAGCAGCTGGCGCAGCACGTCGGCGAAGTCCGGCCGCATCGCGGACAGTTCGGGGTGCGCCTCGTAGGCGGCGAGCATCGCGGCCGACGGGCGGGAGTGCGTCCAGACGGCGCCGGCCACCAGCAGGGCGGCGGCGGTGGCCCGGAAGGCGTCCGCCTCGCCGAGCTCGGGGATCCGGGAGCCGATCAGCCCGGCCAGGGCGAGGGCGTTGGCCATGGCGGAGCGCTTGTACCGGACGGCGACCTCCGTCGAGACGTTCCGCTCCAGCACGGCGGCCTGCGCGCTGGTCAGATCGCAGAGCACCGGCCGGGCCGCCAGCGAGGCGGCCAGGACGGCGGCCACCGTGTCGGCGCGCACGTCCAGGGGGTCGGCCGCCGGGTCGACCGCCGCGTCCAGCTCCGCGTCCAGGTCCACCAGCCAGTCGCGCATGGCGGAGTCGAGCAGTTCGAGCAGCACCGCCTCGCGGGACTCGAAATACCGCAGCACGTTGGACTTGGCCAGGCCGACCCGCCGGCTCAGCTCGTTCAGGCTGACCTGGGACACCGGCATCTCGGCGAGCATCGCCGCGGCCGTCGCCAGGATCGCCTGCCGCCGCTGGGCGCGCTGCTCCTCGCTGCGGGCGCGCTGGAAGGAGTCGGCGGACCGGGCGGAGGCGGGGGCGGAACCGGCGGCGCGGGCGGGCTCGGACGGGGATGGTGTGTCCATCCGCCCATCGTACAGACCCCCGGTCTGTTGTTATCGGACCGGCGGTCTGCTAACGTCGAGTGCAACAGACCACCGGTCCTTTATGTGGCGGCGTTCCGCGGCCCGCGCTCTCCGTCCCAAGGCTGGAAAGACCTCGACCCGAGGAGTCCCGATGTACGTCGTCCCCGACCAGACCGGCAGGACCGCCGTCGTCACCGGCGCCAACAGCGGCACCGGCAAGGAGGCCGCCCGCCGGCTGGCCGCCGCCGGAGCGCGGGTGGTCCTGGCCGTGCGCACCCCCGCCAAGGGCGAGCAGGCCCGCGCCGAGATCCTGGCCGAGCACCCGCGGGCGGACCTGCTGGTACGCCGGGTGGACCTGGCCGACCTCGGCTCGGTCGCGGAGTTCGCCGACGCGACGCTGGCAGACGGCCCGCTCGACCTGCTGCTCAACAACGCCGGAGTGATGGCGCCGCCCACCCGGATGACCACGGCCGACGGCTTCGAGCTGCAGTTCGGCAGCAACTACCTCGGCCCGTTCGCGCTCACCCTCCGGCTGCTGCCCGCGCTGCTGGCCGCCGAGGCGCCCCGGGTGGCCACCATGAGCAGCGGCACCGCCAACTACGGCCGGATCCGCTTCGACGACCTCCAGTGGGAGCACGGCCGCTACAGCCCCAACCTCAGCTACGCCCAGTCCAAGCTGGCCGACCTGATGCTCAGCCGGCGACTCGCCGCCGTCGCCGCCGACCGCGGCTGGCCGCTGCTGAGCACCGCCGCGCACCCCGGCTTCACCCGCACCAACCTGCAGACGGCCGGTGCCAGCCTGGGCCGCGACAAGCCGAAGCGGTCAGTGCTCAACGGGGTGCCGTTCCTGCCCTCGCAGGGCGTCGAGCAGGGCTCGGAGCCGCTGCTGTACGCCGCGACCAGCCCGGACGCCGCCGCCGGCTTCTACTACGGTCCCGGCGGCCGGTTCGGCCTGGTCGGCCCGACCGCCACCGCGCGCATCCCGCGCCGGGCCCTGGACCCGGCCGCCGCCGCCCGGCTGTGGGCCGAGTCGGAGCGCCTCACCGGCGTGTCCCTGCCGGCCACCGCCGGCGCGTCCTGACCGGGACCGTCAGACGCGGTAGCGGTCGAGAACCTCCTGCCGCAGCTCGACGCCCAAGCCCGGCCCGGCCGGCGGGGTGAAGACGCCGTCGCGGGGGAGCAGCGGCCTGGTCGTCAGCTCGTGCTGCATCGGGTTGGTGATCGGTTTGATCTCCACCTGGCGGCAGTTCGGCGTGGCGAAGGACAGCGCCAGGCTGGCCGCCGTCACGATCGCGCTCGACCACGCGTGCGCGTTGATCTCCCGGCCGGCCGCGCCGGTGTGCGCGGCGGCCTCCCGCCAGCCGGTGACGCCCTCGCAGCGGCCGGGGTCGACGCCGACCACGTCCACGGTGCCGGTGGCCACGATCCGCCGCACCCCGCGCGGGGTCCACTCGCGCTCCCCGTAGGCGATCCTCGTACCGACCCGGGCGCGCAACTCCGCGTAGCCCTCGGGGTCGTCGGCGCCGAGCGGCTCCTCGATCCAGTCGATGCCGTACTCCTCGAACGCCAGGGTGCGGCGGACCGCGGTCCGCACGTCCCAGCGCACCGACGCGCCGATGTCGATCATGATGGACGGGCCCGGGCCGAGCTCCCGGCGCAGCGCGGCGACGAAGGCCACGTCCCGGTCGTGGTCCGCGCCGAGCCGGGCCGAACCGCGTTTGCCGAAGCCGACCTTGATCCCGGCCGCCGCGTGCTCGCGCACCCAGCCGGCCATCGTCGCCGCCATCTCGTCCAGGTCGGCGAGCGTGGCGTGGCAGCTGACCAGCGCGGGCAGCGCGGCGTGCACCGGGCCGCCGAGCAGGTCGAGCAGGCTCAGCCCGGACGCCTTGCCGGCCAGGTCCCACAGCGCGATGTCGAGCGCGGAGATCGCGAACGAGGCCAGGCCGCCGTTGCCGTACCACCAGGTGTGGTCCTTCAACGCGGCATGCACGGACGCGTGTTCCATCGGATCGCGGCCGACGACCAGCGGCGCCAGGCCGTCGACCAGCGCCGCGCAGGCCGTCGTCGCCTCCGGCCACATCGTGACGGCCTCGCCCCAGCCCACCGTGCCGTCGTCCGCGGTGACCCGTACGAACAGCAGGTGGCGGATGCCGCCGCTGTCGTTGGGCTCCGGGTAGCGGACCGGGACCGCCTCCACACCGATGACCTTCACGCGAGCACCTCCGACGTCTCGAACAGACCGCTGGCGGCGCTCCGGTAGGCCAGTTCGAGCGCCTCGACCGTCCGCGCGCCCAGCTCACCGGGCGCCGGGTTGTCGGTGGTCCGGCCGAGCGCCAGATCCACCAGGCGGCGGGCGGCCCGCCCGCCGTCGTACGCGCCCTCGCCGGGCACCACGTCCAGATCCTGCTGGCCGCGTCCCGGCCGGAAGACCGACACCCGCTCACGGAACACGTCGACGCTGAACTGCCCGGCCGAGCCCACCGCTTCGACCGCCAGATGGTGCTTGTTGCCGTCGGCGCCCAGGTAGGAGGAGGCGCCGCCGACGCTGCAGATACCGCCGCCGGCCAGCGACAGGCTGATCGCGTCGTGCAGTTCGACCCGGGCCCCCAGCGGCGCGGCCATCAGCGCGAACGCGCCCCTGGCCCGGGCACCGGTGAGGCCGAGGCCCAGCGCCAGCGCGTGCGAGAGCTGGGCCTGCCCGTAGCCGCCGCCGGACTTCTCCGGATCGGTCCAAGTGGCCTGCTCCGGCGCGGTGTCGGCGCTCGCGTCCGGGTACGCGCCGCTGTCCGCGAGCAGTTCACGGGTCTGCGAGGACATCGTCACGGCCATGTGCTCGACGCTGCCGATGCCGTCGACTCCCAGCAGCTCGCGGGCCCTTGCGATCATCGGCGAGAAGTTCCAGCCGAACGACACCAGCAGATGCCGCCCGGTGCGCTCCGCGGTGTCCACCAGAGACCAGGCCTGCGCCGAGGTCATCGTGAACGGCTTCTCGCACAACACGTGCGCGCCCGCCTCCAGCGCGGCCATCGCGTGCTCGTAGTGCGAGGCCGTCGGGCTGGCGACCACCGCGATGTCCACCCCCGCCGCCAGCACGTCCTGCTGGTGCTCGCTGGCGACCTCGAACCCGTACCGCTCCTTGATCCTGGCCAGCGCGTCGCCGCCGCGCCGGCACACCCCGACGAACTCGACGTCGCCGGCGGCCGCGGCCAGCGCGGGCAGATGCGCCGCCAGCGTCCACGACCCGGCGCCGATGACCCCCAGGCGCAGCTTCGTCACGTTGTCACTCCGTTCCACGGCACCCACGACACCGTCGGCGTCGCCGGCACCACTTGATCACAGGTCCGGCCGGTCACAGCTTCGCGAACCGCAGCCGCAGCTGGTCGAAGCTGACCGCGAGGATCAGCAGCGCGCCGCTGGCGACCTGCTGGTAGAAGCTCGACACGTTCAGCAGCGTGAGGCCGTTGTTGAGCACCCCGATGATCAGCAGGCCGACGATCGTGCCCTGGATGGTGCCCCGGCCGCCGGCCAGGCTCGCGCCGCCCAGCACGATCGCGGTCACCACGGACAGTTCGAGTCCGGTGGCCGCGTTCGGCGAGGCCGCCGACAGCTGCGAGTCCAGGATCAGCCCGGACAGCGCCACCCCGACACCGCTCGCGACGAACGCGATGACGATCATCTTCGCGCCGCGCACGCCGACCAGCCGCGCGGCGACCGGGTTGGAGCCGGCCGCGTACAGCGACCGGCCGAAGACCGTGTAGCGCATCAGCAGCGCGGCCAGCACCGCGATGCCGAGCAGCAGCAGCGCCGGCACCGGGATGCTCAGGAACGGGCGGGCGGTGCCGAGCCCGGAGAAGTTCGCCAGCTCCACGGTGGCGCCGTGCGCCCGCACTTCGGTCAGACCTCTCAGTACGGCGAGCATGCCGAGCGTGGCGATCAGCGCGTTGACCCGCAGCACCGTCACCAGCAGCCCGTTGACCAGTCCGATCAGGATGCCGAGGCCGACGGCGACCAGGACGCCGATGATGAGCGCGTGGTTCTGCGAGACGGTGGCCATCATCACGCCGCAGAAGGCCGCGCCGCTGCCCACCGACAGGTCCACCTGTCCGGCGATCAGCAGCATCGTGCCCGGGATCGCGATGATGCCGGTGACCGCGATCGCGGTCAGCACGTTGATGATGTTGTCCTTGGTCAGGAAGTACGGCGACTTGAGCCAGAAGAACACGATCAGCGCGACGAGGACGAGGAGCAGCGCCGCCAGTTCGGGCGCGGAGCGGCTTCGCTTGCGGACGCCGGGCGCGCCAGCGGCGGTGGCGGCGGTGGCGGCGGTGGCGGTCCCGGCGGGGTCGGCGTGGTCGGCGGCCTGGGCGGCTGAGGCGGTGCCGGTGGCTTTGGTGAGGCCGACCGGTGCGGCCGGTTCGGCGGAGGTCTGGTTCTTCCCGGTGATGTGGGACATGGGTTCCTCTTCGGAGCTGGTGGTGTCGTTCATCCGCCGGCGGCGTCCGTCAGTGCCTCGGTGGTGATCTGGTCGGCTTTCAGTTCGCGGGTGACCCGGCCGCGGATCATCACCACGGCCCGGTCGGCGAGTTGGACGACCTCCTCGTAGTCGCTGGTCGCGACGAGCACCGCGGCGCCCTGCGCGGCCATCGACCGCAGCGCCGTATAGATGTCGGCCCGCGCGCCGACGTCCACCCCGCGGGTCGGCTCCACCAGGACGAGCAGCTTCGAGCCGCGTTCCAGCCAGCGGGCCAGCAGCACCTTCTGCTGGTTGCCGCCGGAGAGGGTGGCGAGCAGCTGGTCCGCGCCGCCGGGCGCCCGGATGTTGAGGTCCCGGCTCCAGCGCCCGAACGCCTGCTGCTCGCGGGCCGCGTTGATCACCCCGAACCGGCTCAGCCGCGGCCAGGACGGGGCGGCCAGGTTCTCGCCGATGGAGCGGGTGATCAGCGCGCCCTCGCGCTGCCGGTCGGCGGCCAGATAGCCGACGCCCTGGTCGATGGCCTGCCGGGGTTCCTTCGCGGGCTCGCGGCCGAGCACGTGCACCGATCCCGCGCTCAGCCGGCGGCGGCCGAAGACGGTGTCGGCGATGTCGGACGTGCCGCTGCCGACCTTGCCGTACAGGCAGACGATCTCGCCGGCGCGGACGGTCAGATCGAGGTCGGCGTAGGCCGGCGGTGAACCGGCGCCGCGGAACTCCAGCACCGGTTCGCCGAGCGCGCCCGCGTCCTCGGCCGGTGCCTCCGGCCGGTGCACCGCGCCGATGTCCCGGCCGACCATCGCGGTGACCAGCTGCGCCCGCTGGAAGTCGGCGGCCGGCCCGGCCGCGGAGACCTCGCCGTCACGCAGCACCACCACGTCGTCGGCGATGGCGGCGACCTCGTCCAGCCGGTGGGTGATGTAGACGATCGCCACCCCCTGCTCCCGCAGCCGCCGTACGAAGCCGAAGAGCCGTTCCACCTCCTCCGCGGACAGCGCGGCGGTCGGCTCGTCCAGCACCAGGCAGGTGGCGTCGTCGGACAGCGCGCGGGCGATCTCCACGATCTGCCGCTCGCCGATCCGCAGCGATCCGACGGTGGCGTCCAGGTCGAGTTCGACGCCCATGCTGTCGAGCACGCCGCGGGCCCTGGCGCGCAGCGCCTTCCAGTTGACCAGCCCGGCGCGCCGCGGCCAGTGGCCGAGGCTGATGTTCTCCGCGACGGTCAGGTCGGGCGCGTCCGACAGCTCCTGGAAGATCATCCGGATGCCGCGCCCGCGGGCGCTGAGCGGATCGAGGCCCGCGACCCGCTCGGTGCCGCCGTCCGCCGCGGTGAAGTCGAGAGTGCCCGCGTCCGGGGCGTGCGCACCGGCCACCACCCGGACGAACGTGGACTTCCCCGCGCCGTTCTCGCCGAGCAGCGCCAGCACCCGGCCGCCGAGGACGTCCACGTCGATGCCGTGCAGTACCTCGGTGCCGGCGAAGGATTTCCTGATGCCCCGGGCCCGCAGGGTGAAGGCCGCGGGGCCGGCCTTCCGGGTCGTGGTGCTGGTCATCGACGTCTCCGATTCAGCCGGTCGGCAGGGATCAGCGGGTTCAGCGGTTCAGCGGCTTCAGCAGGACGGGCTGTAGACGCTGCCGACGTTGGCCGAGTTGATGATCTGGTGCGGGACCAGCAGGTTCTTCGGGATGGTCTGGCCCTTGATCGCCTGGATCAGGTACGGCACCCCGATCTCGCCGTACCGCTCGGGGAAGTACGCGGTGTCGCCGACCCACTGCGGGTTCGACTTGATCGCGCACCACGAGGACGGGTCGGCGCCCTGCCCCGACACGTACAGGTCCTTCTGCCGGCCCGCGGTCTTGGCCGCCGCGAGCGCCCCCTCGATCGCGTCGTCGTTGATCGCGGCGACGACGATCTTGTGCGCGCCCGGCAGCGTGGTGAGCACGTCGGCGAACGTGGTGCGGGCCTGGTCGATCCGGAACGCGTTCTCGGTCCTGAGGTTCTTCACCGGGCCGCACACCGACTCGAAGCCCTTGCGGTAGCCGCCCATCCGGGCGGTGTTGACCTCACCGGCGTCCGGCTCCTCCATGGAGACGAAAGCGTCGTACTCGCAGTCGAAGTTCTTCTTCATGTACGTGCCGAGCGCCTTGCCCGCCAGGTTGCCGGCGAACTCGTTGTTGGCGCCCATGAAGGACGTCTGGCAGGAGCCCTGCGCGATGTCGATCGCGATGACCGGCACCGACGGGCCCGCGCCGCAGATGGAGTCGGCGGACTTCGCGTCGGACTGGAAGTTCAGGTAGCCCTGCACGCCCTGCACCTTGAAGTTGCGCGCGCAGGCCAGCGCGGTGGCGCCGTCGCCCTTGGAGTCGCAGTAGACGAGCTGGGCGCCGGCCCGTTTGGCCTGGGTCTTGATCCCGTCGCTGACCAGCTTCGAGAACGGCACCGAGTCGTCGAGCGTGATCAGCCCGATCTTCATGCCCTTCCCGCTGCCCGGGACCGCCTGCTGGAACGTCACCGCGTCCGACTCGCCGCTCGGCGGGGCCGCCGTCGACGCGCCCGGGTTGACCGTGGCCGGCACCGTCTGGGACGCGGTGCTGCTGGTCCCCGCCTTGCCGGTACTGCACGCGGCGGGCAGCACCACCGCGACCACCCCGGCGAGCACGTTGATCAGAAGCCTCCTGGATCTCATACGAACGTCCTTTCAGCTGACTCGTGCCCACGGCGCCGAGCGGTGGTGGCAATCTCCGGAATGGATTCCAGGACTTCCTAGCTCCATATCGCCGCCAACGTCAAGGTTCTGCGCCAGATCGGCCAAAGCTCCTTCGCCCGGACAGCGCCGTGAACTGGCATGACAGCGATCCGACCGGCGCAGATGGTTGACCGAGGGTACGAATGCTGCAACTCTGGCATCGATTCCAGCCTGAGGAGGTCGCATGTCGGATGCACCTAACGTCGTCAGCACTGTCTCCGGGGTGATCCCGGAGCCGGCCGCACCGCTGTCGCCCGGGGCACTCGGCCCGGGGGCCCGGATCGAGTCGATCGAAGTGGTGCCGGTACGCGCCCCGCTGGCCCGCGAGTTCCGCGGCAGCTACTACCGGATGACCCACCGGGCGACGCTGGTGATCCGGATCAGGACCGACCAGGGCGTCGTCGGCGAGGCGTACGTCGGGGACGAGGACGCGACCGCGCACGAGATACGGGCCGTGCTGCTCGACGAGATCGCCCCCCGGGTGATCGGACTCGAGGTGCTGGAGACCGAGCGGATCTGGCAGACCGGCTACTCGGCGACCTTCGACATCCTGCGCGACCGCCGGATCGGCCTGGTCGCGCTCGCCGCGCTCGACACCGCCGTCTGGGACGCCACCGGCAAGATCCTCGGCCAGCCGCTGTGGCGGCTGTGGGGCGGCGCCCGCAACCGGGTGCCGATGACGGCCATCGGCGGCTACTACGGCGAACCGCTCGGACCCATCGAGGAGGAGGTCGGCTACTACCGCGACGTGCTGGGCCTGGCCGGGATGAAGTTCAAGGTCGGCGGCCGGTCACCGGAGGTCGACGCCCAGCGGGTGCGCGCCGCCCGCGCCGCCGCGGGCCCGGACTTCGTGCTGTGCATCGACGCCAACCAGGGCTACAGCGTGCCGGACGCGGTGGACCTCGCCCGCCGGCTCGCCGACCAGGACATCCGCTGGTTCGAGGAGCCGGTGATGTGGCACAACGACCGGCGCTCGCTGCGGGACGTCAGATACCTGGGCGGGATACCGGTCTGCGCCGGGCAGAGCGAGGTGTCCGCGAGCGGCTGCCGCGACCTGATGGAGACCGGCTCGGTGGACGTGTGCAACTTCGACGCGTCCTGGTCGGGCGGCCCCACGGCGTGGCGCCGGGTGGCGGCCATCGCGTCCAGCTATGACGTACAGATGGGCCACCACGAGGAGCCGCAGGTCAGCACCCACCTGGTGGCCAGCATCCCGCACGGCACCTTCGCCGAGTGCTTCCACCCGGTCCGCGACCCGTTCTGGTGGAACCTGGTGACCAACCGCGGCGACCTGGAGAACGGCGAGATCGTGCTCGGCGACCGGCCGGGGCTCGGCTGGGACCTGGACTGGGAGTACATCGAGCGGCACAGGTTGGACAAGTGAGCGGGGCGGCGGGATCGGCGGGGTCGGCGGGTTTTGGTGGAACGGCCGGGGCGGCCGGGTCGGCCGGCTCTGGCGGAACGGCCGGGGTGCCCGGTGCCGGCGGAACGGCTGGATCGGCTGGATCGGCTGGATCGACGGGGGCGGCGGCCGGTGCCGATGTCGCTGCCGGTGCCGGTGCTGGCGAACCGGCTTCCGGGGCGTCCCTCCTGGACGACGGGCTGCGCGGCGCGCGGGTGCTGGTCACCGGGGCGGCCGGGGGCATCGGTGCCGCGGTGGCGGCGGGCTTCGTCGCCGCGGGCGCCCAGGTGGTGGCCGCCGACCTGCCCGGCCGGGCTGCCCCCGGCGGGGTGCGCGCGGCGCTCGGCACCGACCTGAGCGATCCGGCCGCGTGCACCGCGCTGGTCGGCGCCGCGGTGGACCGGCTCGGCGGCCTCGACGTCGTCGCGCACCTGGCGGGGGTGATGCGGCGGCGCGCCGACCTCGCCGACGTCACCGAGGACGACTGGGACGTGCAGCACGACGTCAACCTGAAGTCCGCGTTCTTCCTGCTGCGGGCCGCCGCCGAGCAGATGCGGCGGCAGGGCGGCGGCGGCCGGCTGGTCGCCGCCGCGTCGCAGGGCTGGTGGAGCGGCGGGTACGGGGGTTCCGCCGTCTA
Source organism: Streptomyces sp. CA-111067 (assembly GCF_050956065.1). Lineage (NCBI taxonomy): Bacteria > Bacillati > Actinomycetota > Actinomycetes > Kitasatosporales > Streptomycetaceae > Streptomyces > Streptomyces sp. CA-111067. The sequence goes on from NZ_CP192103.1 coordinate 6,311,350, forward strand.
CGCCTCGACCAAGGGCGGGCTGGTGTCGCTGTGCCGGGGCCTTGCCCGTACCTACGGCCCTGACGGGATCACCGTCAACACGGTGGCGCCCGGGGCGATCGACACCCCCATGCTGACCACCGACCTGGCCCCCGGTGCGCTCGACTCGATCGTCGAGGCCACCCCGCTCGGCCGGGTCGGAACACCGGCGGAGGTCGCCTCCGCGGTGCTCTTCCTGTCCTCGGCGAGGGCGTCCTTCATCACCGCCGCGACGCTGAACGTCAGCGGCGGCTGGCTGGCGTACTGAGTCCGAGGGGGCAGATCACGGTGGAGTTCCTGGTGACGATCCGACAGGACTGGGCCGCCCTGCGCGACCACCCCGACCTCAGCGCCCTGGTCGAAGAGGAGCGCCGCGTCGGCCGCGCCCTGATCGCCGAGGGCGTGATCACCCGCATCTGGCGACTACCAGGCCAACGCGCAAACGTAGGCATCTGGCACGCGAACAACCCAACCGACCTCGTCACCCACCTCGACCGCCTACCACTCCGCCGATGGCTCGACGCGGAGGTACTGGCCCTGGCCGACCACGAACTGGAGACACGGTGAACGGCCGCCCGACCGGCGCGGTCGCCGCGAGCGGACCGCCGGGCGGCGGGGGCGCTGTGACGTGCGGGGCGCGGCGGCGGAGCGCCGTGGACGCCGTGGCGTGCGGGCCGAACTGGCGGGGCGGCCGAGGCGCCGTCATCGCCGGTCCCGGCGGCCCGGGCCGCGCCGGCCCGATCGTCGGCCCCGCCCCGGTGGGTAGCCGGGAAGCCGTGTTCGCCGGGCCCGGCCCGTCAGTCCAAGTGCCAGACCTCGTCCGCCTCGATGAACTCCCCGCCCGGGCCCGTCGTCACGGCGAGGACGTCCTTGAACCACTCCTGCCAGCGCGCGTTCACCTCCGTCGCGCCGACGTTGCCGAACGCCGTCGCCGCGTCCGGGTGGCACTCGGCGTAGGCGATGACCTGCGTGCCGCGCCGGAACAGGCTGTAATTGCGCACGCCCGCCTCGCTCAGCGCAGCGGTCAGCTCCGGCCAGATCTCGTCGTGCCGCCGCTGGTACTCCGCCTCGCGGCCGGCGACGACCTCCATCAGAAAACAGATGCGCTGCACTGCGGCTCCTTCCGGTCGGGCCTCTCGGGTCGGTCGAGACGACGTCTTGCGTTCGCACCGATGCTCCGGCACTGTACTGGAATGGATTCCAGCGTGAGCACCCGGCCGGGCGCGGGCGCACAGCCCGACGGACCCGACCGTACGGAGTCCGCGCGCCGGACACCCCCCAGTGGAGAGAAAGAGAACCTGATGCGCCTGTCATGCGCCGACTACACCTGGCCGCTGCTGTCCCACGGCAGCGCACTCGACCTGGTCCGGGCGCTCGGCTGCGAGGCCGTGGACATCGGCTTCATGACGGGCCGTTCCCACGTACGCCCTGAGCAGGCGCACGGCTCGATCGCGCTGACCGCCGGCGCGGTACGGGAGCGGGCCGAATCCCGCGGCCTCGCCGTCGCCGACGTCTTCGCGATCCCGTACACCGACTTCGAGACGATGGCGCTGAACCACCCCGACAGCGGCGAGCAGCAGCGCTCGCTGGACTTCTTCGCCGACGCCGTCGAGTTCGCGGCGGCGCTCGGCGCCCCCGGCCTGACCACGCTGCCCGGCGTCCTCTTCGACGGCGAGCCGTTCGAACAGGCCCTGGCCCGTTCGGTGTCGGGGCTGCGGCAGCGGGTCGACCGGGCGGCGGCCGCCGGGCTCGCACTGTCGGTCGAGGCGCACACCGGCTCGCTGGTGGACACCCCGGACAAGGCGGCGCAGTTGCTCGACGCCGTACCCGGACTGACCCTCACCCTGGACTACGCGCACTTCGTCTACGGCGGCACCGCCCAGGAGTTCATCGATCCGCTGCTCGGCCGCGCCCGGCACCTCCAGTGCCGCCCCGGCCGCCCCGGCGGCCTCCAGGTGCGGGTCGCCGAGGACGCGATCGACTGGGCCCGGGTGGTGGCCGGGCTCGCCCCGGACTACCCCGGCTATCTGGCGCTCGAGTACACCTGGCAGGACTGGCTCGACTGCAACCGGGTGGACACGGTCGGCGAGTCCGCGCTGCTGCGTGACGTACTGCTGGCCGCCGACCGGGCGAACGCGACGGCCGGTGCGAACGCCTCGACCACCGCGACCACCACGACCACCGCGGCCGGTGCGGCCACCGCGAACGTCTCCCACACCGCGGCCGGTGCCCGATGAGCGCGGGCGGGGGCCAGCCGCTCTCCGACCGGGCCGGGATGCGCGAGGTCGCCGACCGCGCCGGCGTCGCCATGTCGTCGGTCTCGCGGGTGCTGTCCGGGCACCCCGACGTCAGTACCGCGATGCGCAACCGGGTGATGGCCGCCGTCGAGGAGCTGGGCTACGAGCCCAACATGCTCGCGCAGATGCTGCGCAAGGGCGCCACCCAGACCATCGGCTTCGTCGTCGGCGACATCTCCAACCCGCTGCTCGCCCAGATCGCGCTGGGCGCCGAGGTCGCGCTGCGCGCCGCCGGCTACGCGATGCTGCTCACCAACTCGGTGAACGAGGCCAACCTCGACGCCACCCACATCCGGCTGCTCCAGCAGCGCCGGGTGGACGGCCTGCTGCTGTCGGTCTCCGACGAGACCAACGAGCAGACGGTCGAGGCGCTGAACAGGACCCAGACCCCCAGCGTGCTGATCGACCGCGACCTGCCGACCCAGAACCCGGAGAGCGCCGTGCTCTCCGACCACGCGACCGGAATAACTCAGGCCGTGGAGCACCTGGTCGGCCTCGGGCACAAGCGGATCGCCCTGATCGCCGGCTCCCCGCACGTGCGGCCGACCAGGGAGCGGATCAACGCCCTTGAGGAGGCGGTCGAATCGCACCCGGGCGTCTACGTCCAGGTGCGGCCGGGCGCGTTCACCGAGGGGCACGGCGGCGCGGCCACCAGGGCGCTGCTCGACGGCCGCCGACCACCCACCGCGATCATCGCGGGCGGCAACCAGATCCTGGTCGGCGTGCTGGCCGAACTGGCCGCCAGGGAGGTGCGGATCCCCGCCGACATGTCGCTGGTCACCTGCGACGACGTGCCGCTGGCCAAGTTCTTCACGCCCACGCTGGCGATGATCGACCGCGATCCCTACGAGATGGGCAGCGAGGCCGCCCGGCTGCTGCTGGCCCGGTTCGGCGGCGCGGAGCCCGAGGTGATCACGCTGCCCACCAGCTTCGTCGGCGCCCGCAGTTGCGCGGCCCCGGCAAGAACGGCACCACCAGTACAAGGAGACAGATCGTGACCTCCGCAGTGGCCGACACGACGACCCGCGAGCAACTGCTCGACATGCAGCGCCGGATGCACGAGATCCGGTTCTTCGAGGACATCACCAAGGACTGGTTCAGCCGCGCCCTGGTGCGCGGCAGCACCCACCTCTACCAGGGGCAGGAGGCGGTCTCGGTCGGCGTCACCTCGGCGCTGCGCGACGGCGACACCACCACCTGCACCTATCGCGGGCACGGCACCGTCCTGGCCCAAGGGGCCCCGCTGGACCGGGCGTTCGGCGAGATCCTGGGCAAGGAGCAGGGGCTGTGCGGCGGCAAGGGCGGCTCGATGCACCTGACCGACCTGAGCGTGGGGGCGCTCGGCTCGTTCGCGATCGTCGGCGCGCACCTGCCGATCAGCACCGGCGCCGCCTGGGCGGCCCAACTGCTGGGCACCGGCGCGGTGAGCGCGACCTTCTTCGGCGACGGAGCCGCCAACATCGGCACGTTCCACGAGGCGATGAACCTCGCGGGCATCTGGAAGCTGCCGGTGCTCTTCGTGCTGGAGAACAACCTCTACGGCGAGTACTCGCCGATCGCCACCACCACGGCGAACACCAACCTCCTTGACCGCGCGGCCGGTTACGGCATGCCGGGGGTCCGGGTGGACGGCAACGATGTCGTGGCCGTCCTGGAGACCGCCTCGCAGGCGGTCGAACGGGCCAGGGCGGGCGAGGGGCCCACGCTGATCGAGGCGATGACCTACCGGCAGTCCGGGCACTCGCGGGCCGACCCGGCCGCCTACCGCCCGCCGGGCGAGCTCGACGAGTGGCTGGCCCGCGACCCGCTGCTGGTGGGCGCCCGGCGGCTGCGCCAACTCGGCGTCTCCGACGCGGAGCTCGACGCCGTGCGCGACCGCGCGCAGACCACCGTGCGGGCCGCCGCCGACCGGGCACTCGCCTGGGACGAACCCGCCACCGACCGCCGCTTCGACGATGTCTGGGCCAGCCGATGACCACACACACCCCGACCACCGCACCCGCTTCTCCCGCCTCCGAGCTGGTGCAGATCAACTACCGCAAGGTGATCGCCCGCGCGCTGGCCGACGAGCTGGCGGCCGACCCCACCGTGGTCTTCCTCGGCGAGGACGTCGGCGTGGCGGGCGGCGCGTTCAAGGCCACCGACGGGCTCAAGGCGCGGTTCGGCGACCGGGTACGGGACACCCCGATCTCCGAACAGGCCATCGTCGGCACGGCGGTGGGCGCCGCGCTGATGGGGCTGCGCCCGGTCGCGGAGATCATGTTCGCCGACTTCGCCGGGGTCTGCTTCGACCAGATCGTCAACACCCTGGCCAAGTACCGGTACACGACCGGCGGTCAGGCCCGGGTCCCGGTCACCATCCGGATGTCGAACGGGGCCGGCTCCGGGTTCGGCCCGCAGCACTCGCAGGCCGCGGAGAACTGGTTCCTGAACATCCCCGGGCTGAAGATCGTCGTCCCCGGCACCGTGGCGGACCTGTACGGGCTGCTGCGGTCGGCGATCCGCGACGACGACCCGGTGCTGGTCTTCGAGCACAAGAACCTGTTCGCGATCAAGGGCGAGGTGCCGGCCGAGCCGGACGACGGCTACCTGGTGCCGATCGGGGTCGCCGACGTCGTCAGGGCCGGCACCGACCTGACCGTCGTGGCCGGCCAGCAGATGCGGCACCGGGCCGTCGAGGCGGCGCAGACGCTGGCCGCGCGCGGCATCTCGGCCGAGGTCATCGACCCGCGCACGCTGGTGCCGTTCGACGACGAGGCGGTACGGGTGTCGCTGGCGAAGACCTCACGGCTGCTGGTGGTCCAGGAGGGCCCGCCGGACGGCGGCTGGGGCGCCAGCCTGATCGCCCGGGTCACCTCGCAGCACTTCGAACTGCTGGACGCGGCCCCGGTGTTGCTGGCCTCCGACCCGACCCCGGTGCCGTACTCCGCGCCGCTTGAGGACGCCTCGCTGCCCGACGCGGACCGGATCGTGGCCGCGGCCCAGCGGCTCGCCAGCTACTAGAACCGGCTACGACAGGAAAGGAGGTGACCCGCATGCCGATATCCGCGAGTCCGCGGCGACCGGCGGGGGCGTATCTGACGCCGCTGGTGCGGAAGTTGGCGGGGGAGTACGGGATCGATCCGGGGGTGGTGGCGGGTTCCGGCCGGGACGGCCGGGTGCGCAAGCAGGACATCCTGGCCGCCGCGAAGGCCCGCACCCGCCCGGCTCCCGGTGCGGCGCCCGCCGTGGCCGGCCGGCCCGGCAGCATCCGGCCGATGGCGCCCGAACGGCGGCTGGCCGGTGAGCGGGCGGCCGCTTCGCTGCGCACGTCGGCCCAGCTCACCACGGTGGTCGAGGCCGACCTGAGCCGGATCGTCCGGCTGATCGACCGGGCCGGGCCCGGGTTCGCCGTGCGCGAGGGCGTACCGCTCGGGCTGCTGCCGTTCTACGCCGCCGCGACCGTCGAGGCCCTCAAGGCGCACCCGGTCGTCAACGCCCGGCTCGACCCGGAGGCGGGCACCATCACGTACCCGGACGCCGAACACCTCGGCCTCACCGTGGACACCGACCGGGGCCCGGTCGTCCCGGTGCTCCGTGACGCGGGCGGCCTCAGCCTGGCCGGCCTCGCCCGGCGGGCCGCCGACCTGGCCGGCCGGGCCCGCACCGGCACCCTCAACTCCGGTGAGCTGGAGGGCGGTACCTTCACCCTCACCGACAGCGGCGAGCGCGGCGCGCTCTTCGACACCCCCGTCGTGCACCAGCCGCAGTCCGCGGTCCTGAGCGTCGGGGCGCCCGTCCGGCGGCCCGTGGCCGTCACCGACGACCTGCTCGGCGACACCATCGCCATCCGCCCGACCGCCTACCTGGCGCTCTCCTACGACCACCGGCTGATCGACGGCGCCGACGCGGCCCGCTTCCTGCGGACGGTCAAGTACCGCCTGGAATCAGCCGCGTTCGAGGCCGCACTGCCCTGAGGCGACCCGCGCACCAGCCCAGCCCACCCCCTGGCAGCACCTCCCCACCCGGCACCACACCACCTCCGCGCGCGTCCGCACCGCCGCACGTGCTCGTCACGGCTGCCCGGAAGACGACCGGGCCGCCGGGGCGGGCATGCCCGGCGGCGGGAGCGCAACGGCCGTACTGGACGAAGGAGTTCACCCATGGTCGATCAGCCGCAACCGGGCCTCAGCCGCCGCCACCTGCTCGGAGTCGCGGGCGCGGGCGCCGGCCTCGCCCTGGTCCCCGCCTTCCCCGCCAGCGCCGACTCCGCCGCGCGCGGCACCGCCGGCACGCACCCCACGCCGGCCGAAGCGTGGCCGGTCGGCGAGCCGTACCAGCCGCTGCACGGCGGCACGTTCAGCGGCCCGGCCGTCGCCGCCTCCCGGGACCCGCTGGTGCGCTACCGGTGGACCGACCCGGTCGCCGCCGACCCGCTCCAGGTCTACCAACTGCGCCCGGTGGCGGCCTGGACGCAGACCCCGGCCTCGTTCGACGGGCTGCACTCGGCCGCGACCGGCCGCTGCGGCATCACCGTCAAGGGCGCCGGTTCGATCCGCTTCGACTTCGGCCTGGAGAGCCCGGCCTGGCTGGAGTTCGACAGCGCGGACCTCTCCGGCACCGTCGAGATGAGCATCAGCGAGTACAACGAACCCGGCGTCGTCAACCCGGGCCCCGCGCACCCGGTCAAGACGCTCGCGCCGGTCCGCTACGGCGACAGCTTCCGGCTGGAGCTGAACGCCGACCTGTTCGAGGGCGTGCGGTTCGGCTGGATCCACGTCAGGACGTTCGACCGCCCCTGGCACATCACGGCGGTCCGCGCGGTGTGCCAGGCCAAGCCGACGAACTACAACGGCACGTTCCACAGCAGCGACGAGCAGCTCAACAGGCTCTGGTACGCGGGCGCTTACGGCGTGCGGGTCGGCTTCCAGGGCACGTACATGGCCCCGATCCTGATGGACCGCGGCGACCGCTACGGCTGGGCCGGGGACTGCAACCCCATCCAGTCGGCAGCGCTGGTCGCGTTCGGCGACTGGGACTACGTCAAGGCCAACCTCGACCGCACGGTCGACTCCAGCTTCGGCATCGAGACGTACTCGCTCTACTGGGTGCTCAGCCTGCTGGAGTACTACCAGCACACGGGCGACACGGCCACGCTGACCGGCTACCTGGACAACGCCACGGGCAAGCTCGACCACGGCGACGACATCTACGCCGACCCGAACATCACCTTCTACGGCTGGGACGAGCGGCTCGGCGGCGGCTTCGACCGGCCCAACCAGCCGGAGACCAAGGCCGCCTACCGGATGCTGTTCATCCGCGCCTGCCTGGAGTTCGCCGACGCGGCCGAATCCGTCGGGCGCGCGGACCTGGCCGCCACTTACCGTGCGACCGCCGCCCGGCGCAGGGCCGAACTGCACGCCGATCCGAACTGGTTCAGGTCGCTGGGCGTGCACGCGCTGGGCGAGGCCGTCAACGCGGGCTGCGTGGACGACGGCGAGCGGGCCGAGGTCTACGACCTGGAGTTCGCCGACCGGCTCAACCGGTTGTCGTTCTCCACCTTCAACCAGTTCTACATTCTCCAGGCGATGGCCGCCCTCGACCGCCACGACGAGGCACTGGTCACCCTGCGGGACAACTGGGGCGGCCAACTCGACTACGGCGGCACGACGTTCTTCGAGGTGTTCCGCCCCGACTGGCTGCAGGTCCTGGGCCGCAACGACCCGGTGCCCAACAGCCAGTCCGGCTGGACCAGCCTGTCCCACCCGTGGGGCGGCGGCGTGACCTCCTGGCTGTCCCAGGAGATCCTCGGCATCAGCCCGACGTCCCCCGGATTCGGCACCGTCGACGTCTTCCCGCTGCCCGGCCGCGGTGTGCGGTCGGTGTCCGGCTCGGTGCCGACTCCGCACGGGACGGTCTCCGCGGAGTTCGACCTCGACTCCGGCACCGGGCAGGTGGTCGTGCCCGCGGGGTCCAGGGCCCGGATCGGCATACCGTCCGGCGGCCGGCGGATCGAGCGGATCCAGGTCAACGGGCGGCAGTTGTGGCGGGACGGCACCTTCCACCGGACCGCGGGCGTCGGCTCCGCCCGCCAGGCCGGCGACCGGGTGGTGCTCGACGACGTCCCGCCCGGCCGCTACCGGCTCAAGGCCACCTACCGGGGCGCGGCGGGATCGCCGCCCCGCCCGGCCGGGTGGAACTACCCGATGCGCTTCGTCCGGCACGACACGGCGACCGGCGGCAACTGGGGCACGGCGTACGGGCGTGACGGCCACGTGCTGTTCAACTACGACGCCGCCGGGCAGCACTTGGCGTCACTGCCCGGCTACGTCAGCTCGGTCACGCCGTGGTCGGGCGGCAACAGCAGCTGCCTGAACACCGTCTGGGAGAGCGGCACCGGCGACGCGCGGGCGCTGGCCCGCGACGCCTCGGGCGGCTTCCCGCGCAACGCGGGCGTCCTGTACTCGATGACCCCCTCGCCCGGCGGGATGACCATGGTGGTCGACGTGGCCGCTGACCCGGGCGCCGTCTACCAGTTGGCGATGTACTTCGTGGACTGGGACTCCACCGCGCGCCGGGTCTGCGTGGAGGTGTTCGACCTGGACACCCTCAAGCGGGCGGTGCCGGTGCAGCTGGTGGACGACTTCCACGACGGCCACTACCTGGTCTACCGGTGCGACCGGCCGGTGCGGATCAGAGTGGCGCACGTGCTCGGCGCCAACGCGGTGCTCAGCGGCCTCTTCTTCGACCCGGCGGGTTCCGGCCGGAGTTCGGGTCCGGGCTCCGGTCCGCGCTCTCACTAGGGCCCCCGCCCGCTAACGATTCAAGGACCGTGCGTGCCGGGCGGAGAGCGGTCTCCCCGACCCCGTCAGCGCTATGGACGGGGTGGTTCCACCCGGGTAGCCTCGGTGCGCACGGTCGTTGAATCGTTATAATCCGTCCTTGCCCCTCGCCCTCTCCCGGAGCCGCAGATGCCGAACACCCCTGCCGGAGAAGACCCCCGCACGCCCGGAGCCCCCCGCCGCAGCGTCCTGAAAGCCGGGATCGGCGGCGCCGCGCTCGCCGCCACCGGGCTCACCGTGGCGACCGCGGGACCGGCCGCCGCGGACGCCGCGGCCGGCCCGGCGGCTCCGGAGGCCGCCAGGAAGGCGGCCAAGAACTGGCACCCCTATGTGCAGGGCCCGTCGAGCCGCACCGTGCGGCCCACCGGCGTGACCCGCAGCAGCGGCGCGGTGACCGCGCCCACCGCGCTGCTGGCGCCCGGCGGCGCCGTCACCGTACTCAAGCGCCCGCAGCCCGCGCAGCCGCCGCGCTGGCCGGCCGGCACCACGGCCACCGCCTCCAGCGCGCACGCGGGCAACGGCGGCAACAACGGCCAGCCGCGCACCTACGACGCCGCCAACGCCATCGACGGCGACACCGACACGTTCTGGAACGACGACACGATCGCCGCCTACCCCGACACCCTGACCGTCACCACCACCGCGCCGCTGCCGCTGCCCGGCATCACGCTGCTGTCCAACTCCGACGGCGTGCCGACCGACTTCACCGTGCAGACCTGGGACGGCAGCGCCTGGCAGACCGCCGCCACCGTCACCGGCAACACCTCCGTCCGCCGCGCAGTGCCGTTCGCGGCCACGGTGACCACCACGCAGGTGCGGATCAACATCACCGCCGACCAGAGCACCCCGCAGGGCGAGTTCAGCCGGATCAACGAGGTGTACCCGGGGCTGCTGCCCGACGACGAGATCCCCCGGGTGGTGGTGGACTTCGGCAAGGTCGTGGTCGGCTACCCGAACATCAGCTTCGCGTCGGCCTCGGCCAACAGCCCCGGGGTGCGGGTGGCGTTCTCCGAGACGCTGCAATTCCTCACCGACCGCAGCGACTTCACCCGGGCCGACCAGTCGGGTGTGCCCTCACAGGGCACCGACCAGTTCGCGGTGCCGGCCGGCGGCGCCAAGTGGAAGGACACCAAGGGCTACCAGAGCGGCACCAAGGTCTACGCCGACGGCCTGCACGGCTTCCGCTACCTCCAGATCAGCCTGGACGCGCTCGCGAGCGACGCGCCGGCCGCCCAGCCGTGGGGCGAGGTCGCCATCGACGCGGTGTGGCTCGACTTCACCGCCTACCTCGGCACGCCGGGCACGTACGGCGGCTGGTTCCTCAGCTCCGACGACGACCTCAACCGGTACTGGTACGGGGCCGCTTACACCAACGAGCTGGTCACCGACACGTTCAGGTCCGACGACATCGACCCGCGCGGCGCCGACACCCCGGGCCTGGACGGCAAGCTGGTGCTCCAGGACGGCGCCAAGCGCGACCGCGACCCGTACGTCGGCGACCTCGCGGTCTCCGCCCGCACCCTCTACCTCACCCACCCCGACGCCGCCGCGGCGGCCCGCAACGTACTCGCCGACCTCGCCGACCACCAGCGCGCCGACGGCTGGATACCGCCCGCCTCGATCAACGGCTACACGCTGCCGCTCTTCGACTACCCGCTCTGGTGGGTCACGTGCAGCTGGGACTACCTGCTCTACACCGGCGACCGCGGCTACGCGACCGCGTACTACCCGCAGTTGACCAAGCTGCTCGACAGCTGGTACCCGTCGGTGACCGACTCCGACGGGCTGCTCAGCAAGGGGCTCAACGGCACCGGCGGATACGGGGATTACGCGTTCCTGGACCGCACCGGCCGGATCACCTACTACAACGCCAACTACGTCCAGGCGCTGAACGACGCGGCGAGCATCGCCCGGCTGCTCGGCCACCTCGCCGACGCGGACCGCTGGGCCGCGCGGGCGGTGACGGTGGCCGCCGCCGTCAACGCGCACCTGTGGGACGCCGATGCGGGCGCCTACCTCGACTCGGGCACCGGCCCGGTGCGGCACGCGCAGGACGGCAACTCGATCGCCGTGACCGCCGGGGTGGCCGACGCGGGGCGGGCCGCGAGCGCGCTCGCCCACCTGGACGCCACGACCGTACTGCCGTACGGGAACGCGTTCATGGACAACGAGACGATCTTCGGCGGCGCCTCGCAGCGGGTCTACGCGTTCACCTCGTACCCCGAGCTGCTGGCCCGCTTCAGGACCGGCCGCGCCGACAGCGCCCTCGACCAGATCCGCCGCACCTACGGCTGGATGGACCGCAACGACCCCGGCACCACCAACTGGGAGGGCATCGGCCCCGACGGCTCCCTGTATGAGGGCTCCTACACGAGCATGGCGCACGGCTGGTCGACGGGCGTGCTCCCTGCCCTGACCAACGAGTTGCTCGGCATCACCCCGGTGTCGGCCGGCTTCACAGAGTGGACGGTGCGCCCCCGCCCCGGCTCCGTGAAGTGGGCAAGCGGCCAAGTCCCCACCCCCCACGGCCCCCTGACCGCCGACTGGCAACACCCTTCCCCCGCCACCTTCACCCTGACGGTCCGCGCCCCCCACGGCACCCGCGGCACGATAGCCGTCCCCACCGACGGCCACGCCGTCACCATCCACGTGAACGCCCGCCAGACGCGAGCCCACACGTCGACCCCGCACGACGGTTACGCCACCCTCCCGCCTCTGGGACCGGGCACCCACACGGTGACGGTCCGCCGCGCGTAGGGGGGTCGCGCCCGGTTGCCCCGGGCATTCCGGTAACTACCGGAAGTGGCTGGGCGGGCGGCTCGTCTGCGGGCCCCGGTTACCTCAAGGGGCGCGGGGCTGTATCTGATGTGCGGCTCCGCCGCGTGGGCGCGCCCAGCCCCCCGCCGGACGGGGGGCTGGGGACGGCGCCCGGGGCGGGCTAGTGGGGGCGGACGGTGATGGTGTGGCGGCCGGACGGGAGTCCGGCGAGGCGGACGCGGGCCATTTCCTCGCGGGCGGCGAAGCTACGAGAGCGACCGTTCGCCCACGCGACCTTCCCGTCCACCCGGACCACGTAACCGGGCTTGGCCCCGGCCGGCACCGGCACCGCGATCTCGCCGACCGCGCCCCCCGGCGCGGTGACCGTCAAGTCGAACTCCCCGTTGCGCCCGTCCCGCCAGGACACCGCGATCACCCCCGCCGGCGTCGTCAACTGCCCCTCCGCCCGCGTCACTCCGCCCGGATGCGGAGCCACCACGTATCCGTCCGTCCCGTCCTCTGCGGGCGCGATTCCGAGCAGGTAGAACGTCAGCGCCGACGTCGGCCCCGTCGACCACCCGTGAGCCGCGCTCATGTAGGAGCCGGAGTAGTCCGAACTCCCGTCCGTCCGGTAGCCCTCCCAGAACGTGCTGGCCGTCCCCTGCGGAGCGTCGAGCATGTACCCCCACTCCAGCCGCACCAGATCGAGCGCCGCACTGTCCCGTCCCGCCGCGAAGTGCGCGTGCACCTCCATCCCGCCGGGGAACGGGTGCACCGACGCGTCGCTCTTCTCCGGGGTGAGCGCCCCCACCTTCGTCCAGCGCGCCGCGAGCCCCGCACTGATCCGCCCGGCCCGGTCCGCGTCGTCGACCAGCCCGAACCACACCGCCAGCGCGTTCCCGTCCTGCGGGTAGAGCGCCGAGCCCGGCTTGTCGCGATACAGCCCGGCCCCGTCGTCCCAGTAACCCCCGCCCGCCACCGCCGACTTGAGCGCCGCCGCCTTCGCCGCGCAGTCGCTCGCCGTCGCCGCGTCACCGGCCGCCGTCGCGAACGGCCCGGCGGTGACCAGCGCCCGGTACATGATCGCGTTCGCTTCGAGGTTCTTCCCGTCGGAGTCGGTGCGCGCCCAGTCCGCGGCCTGCGTGACGTTCAGCAGCCCGTCGGCGCCGATCTTCGCGGTGATGTAGTCCAGCGCGGCCTTGTACTTGGGGTAGATGCCGGTCGCCCAGCCGGTGTCCCCGCTGAACTGGAGGTACGAGGCCGTGCCGATCAGCGTCCACAGGTGGTAGGCGTCGGAGTTCCCGATGAAGTTGACGGCCGGCCCGGCGTACGGGAGCGCCCCGTTGCCGGCCTGGTGGTTGTACAGCGTCTGGAGGGAGTTGCGCACGGTGTCCAGGTCGCCGAGCGAGACGTAGTCGGTGAGCACCGAGATGCCCAGGTCGCCCGGCCACACCGTACGGTCCCGCTTGGCGCCGTCCACCAGCACGGTGTCCCCGACCTCGCCGATCCGGGCGCTGTTGTTCCACCCGGTGCCGGGCGGCCCCCAGACCCGGCCCTGGTTGCCCGCGACGATGTTGGTCTGCACGGTGTACGCGCCCGCGTACCAGATCCGGGTGAGCAGATCGTCGCTGCACGAGAAGTAGTTGGGGTAGGCGCGGAGGTCGGCGACGTTCGGGGCGAATACGATGTCGACGGAGACGTCGGCGAGGTCCACGGTGCCGCCGCTCTCGTTGACGACGGTCAAGTAGCGGAAGCCGCCGCGCAGTTGGCTGACCGGGGTGCCGGCGGCGTCGGTGCCGGCGGTGGGCACGGACGTCTGCGTGCTGATCCGCCCCGCGGGTTCCGCCGTGTACGACACGGCGGGCTCGACGTTGGCGCCGCCGTTGGAACCGTCGCTGGACGTGGTGCTGATGTAGGTGGACAGCTCCGAGTAGGTGAGGCCGACCGTCTGCGCGCGGTCGGAGTCGTCGCCGAAGGTGAGCGTGGCGTAGCCGCCGACCTCCTTGCCGAAGTCGAGCGTGATCGAGGCGCCCTGCCCGGTGAGCCGGGTGTGCGCGGACCCCGATTTCTTGACGTTCACGAGGTAGCGCGGGTTCCCCACCGCCCCGGTGGTCCCATGCACGGCCACCGGCCGCACGATCCGGCTGTCCGGCGACAGCTTGAACCGATCCCAAGACCCAGCGGGCGCGGCCCGCCGCCCCGAACTCGCGCCCCCACCGGCGCCGCCGTCACTCCCGCCCCCACCGGGCGCCGCCTCCGCGATCCCGCCCCGCAGGGCCGCGGCAACGACGACGGAAGCGGCCCCGGCCCGCAGGAGTGCGCGCCGGGCAGGCCCCGCGGCGGCCGGTCCGGTCGGGGTGTTAGACGAGTCATCGGACATGCTGAACTCCCAGGTGTAGTTGCGACGGTAGGACGATCTGTGACCCGGCCAGGCGCGGCCCCAAGGGCGCGATCCCCCCGCGCCTTCCAGGCGCACCGCTTGCTGAGCCCCTTGCGGTGGTTGCCGGACCCCGGGCCGGTGGGGGTTGGTGGCGCAGTTCCCCACGCCCCTGGTGATGCCGGGGCTTGTCGCGTCCGCGCTGGCTGGGCGCGGGTTGTTGCCCGGATGGGGACGTGCCCCGTAGGGGCGCGGGGAACTGCGCGACCAGCCACGGCGTGCCCGCAGGCGGGTGATCGCCGAGCCGCTTGCGGTGGGTGCCGGGCCCCGGGCCGGTTCTGGGGTGGCCGCACAGCTCCGGGCACGGTCGCGTCCGTGCGGCGGGGCCGCGGATGGCCCCCGAGATCCCATCGGGACTCAGCGCCGCACCGCGGACAACCGGACATCCTCCACCCGCCCCGGCCGCAGAACCACCGGCCCCAGCAGCCCCGACGGCTGCGCATCCCCGTGCGCGTTCGCCCCCGTGTTCGTCACGCGCACGCGCAGGACGTTGGCGCCCCCGCGCAGGGCCCGCGTCACGTCCAGGCGGTACGGCGCCCACAGCCGGGACGGCAACTCGACGCCGTTCAGCGTCACTTCGGCCACATCGCGCACCGCGCCCAGGTCAAGCGTCCAGACCCGGCCCGTCAGGGACTTCGCGTCCAGGGTGAACCCGCGCTCGTAGACGGCCGAGCCGGAGTAGGAAGCGTCGACGTCCGTCCACGAGCCGAGCGGGCCGGTGGTGGGCTGGGTGCCGGCGGTGTCCGGGGCCGCGTCGAAGCGGAAGCTCCAGTCGCCGTCCAGCGGCACCGCTGCCAGCGGGTCCGTGACCGTCAGACTGCCGGCGTAGCGGCGGCCGCCGTCCTCCGCCACCACCGTGAACGTTCCGGGCGCCGCCACCCGCACCGTGGCCGTGCCGCCGTTCCCCCGCACCGACACCCGCTGCACGGGCGCGTTCGACTCCACCGCGTGCGCCGGGCCGCCGCGCGGAGCGGCCTGGAAGACCACCAGCAGAGCCGCCTTCGCCTCAAGGCGCAGCGACACCGCCGTACCCGCCCCCGGCCTGCCGGGGAACGGCGCCGAGCGCCACACCCCGGCCGGCACCGTCAACCCCGTGTCCGGGTCGCAGAGTTGCGGCGCCCCCACCGCCGGGAACGTCGCGGTGACCTCCACCGCGTCCGCGTGCTCGTTGTTGAGCAGGAACGACTGCTCGCCGTCCCGCTCAAGTCGCAGCACCCGCACCTCCGGTGTGGCCGGCGACAGCGACACCGCCGCGCCGCCCGCCGCCACCACCTGCGCGGCGGCGGACTCCACGTCCGCCACCCGGTGCGCCCGGGCCGCCCGCCGGCCGGCGAAGAGCCTCGCCAGCGCGGCCGTCAACTCCCCGTCGTGGCCGGACGGTTCCTGCGCGGGCAGGTCGCCGACCGCCACCAGCGTGCCGCCGCCGTCCACGAACCGGGCGAGGACGGCGACCGCGCCGAGCGACAGCATCGGCGTCGCGGGCAGGACGAGGACGCCGTACCGCTGCCGCCCGACAGCCAGTTCGCCGCCGCGCACCTGAGCGTGCTCGATCAGCGCCGGATCCCCGGTGAGCGCGCCCTCGTCGAGGAAGTCGAAGTCGACCTGGCGGTCCTCAAGCGCGTGCACCGCGCCGATGAACGCGTCGTCGATCGCGGTCTGTTCCGGGTAGTCCTGGAACGACTCGGCGGCGCGCTGCGGCTGGATCAGCGCCGTACGGGCCGCGGGCGTGGCGCGCGCCGCCTCCACCAGCCGCCCGATCCACTCGTTGAGCGGCGACGACAGGTCCCACCACGGGTTCACCGGCTGGAACGGCGGCGCGAAGATGATGTTGTCCTGGTCCGAGAAACGGGCGTGCAGCAGCACCTTGTTGATGCCGCGCACGACGAACGCCCCGACCACCTCACGGGTGAACGCCGGCGTGACCTGCCAGCCCGCCGCGCCCATCGCCTCCAGATACACCCGCTCGCGCCCGACCTGGTGCGCCGCGCTGGCCGGCCAGCGCGGCAGGATCCGGTGGTAACCCCGCTGGTACTGGTCGGAGATGAGGTCGGTGCCCGGCACCTGCGCCCACTGGTGCGCGGTGTTGAGGTTGCCGGTGCTCTTGATCTGCTCGGCCGGCCCGTACTCGTCCCACAGCGGGTTGGAGATCAGGTCGAGCCCGTGATCGCCCATCCAGTTGCCGACGCCCTTGTAGTAGGCGGCGGAGAAGCGGTTGGAGACCGCGCGCCAGAACACCCCGCGCAGGTCGCGCCCTTGCTCGCCGAGGTCGTCGTGCACCGCGGACAGCACGACCCCGAGGCCCGCCGCGCCGCCGACCCGCCGCACCTCGTCCTCCAGGCTCGCCGACCACGGCACCTGGGCCCACTCGGCGTCGGCGGACGCCACGAAGGGCTCGTCGTCGGCGAAACCGAGCAGCACGTGGCCGACCGCCCACGGGAACCTGCGGACGTACTCTCCCGGCACGATGTCCATGAACAGGCCGACGGCCTCGTCGTCCAGCAGGTCGAGGTAGTTGCGGCGGCTGCCGTCGCTGTCCGCGAGCAGCCGCGAGGTGAAGACGTCCACCTGCCACGTCCCCGCGGGCGCCGTCCACGTCCCGCCCGCGCGCACGGTGCCGGTCAGGTCGATCATCTGCGGCACCACGGCCCCGGACGTCCCGGCCGGACGGGCCGAGGCGGCGAACGCGGTCCCGAGGTCGTCGGGCGTCACGAAGCCGTCCACGGCGGAGTCGGTGTCGAAGGTGTCGGCGAACAACTGCCCGCCGTCCGCGCCGATCACGGTGAGGCTGTCCCACGACGAGGACTGCGTGGCCGTCGCGCGCAACCCGACGGTGCCGGCGGCGAAGGACGCGTCGGAGACGGGCGCGGCCTCGACGCCGTCCAGCGAGACGGTCAAGTCCCGTCCGGCGACGGTGACTTGCAGCCGGTGGTCGGCGCCCGCGTCGAACCCGGCGACGGCGGCCCCGGGACGCAGCAGGTCGAAGGCGCCGTCCTGCTGCCGCCAGACGTCGACGCCGCCGTCGGTCCGCAGGTCGGCGAGATAGCCGTTCTTGGCGTCGGAGCAGCGCACCAGCAGCCCGGCCGTGCCGGAGTTGATCCGTACGGTGCCGCTGACGGTGTAGTCCGTCCAGCCGGCGCCGTCCTTCAGCACCCGTACCCCGTCGTACGCGGACGCGGCCACGACGAGACGGCCGTCCGCCACGCTCAGCGCCCGTCCGGCCAGTGATACGGCGGTGCCTCCGGCGACCTGGGTGCTGCTGCGCTGGACGGCCTTGGTCCGCAGGTCGGGGCGCGGCTGGTAGGTGCGGTCGCCGACCGTGCCGCCGTTCACCACGAACCCGCCGGCCCGGCCGCTGGGGAAGAAGTCGTCGTTGAACAGCCAGACGTGCATGTGGTGCCGGTCGGCCTCGCGCAGCGTGTGCTCGATGATGTCGAACCACGCCTCGGTGAAGAACGCCGGTCGCAGCGCGGCGATGTCGAAGGGGAAGACCAGCACCTCGGTCACGCCCTTGGCGCGCATGTCGGCGAGGGTGCTGTCCACCAGGTCGGCGGTCACCGTGCCGTTCCAGAACCAGAGGATCAACGGCATGCTGTCGGCGGCCGGTTGGGCGAACCGGTCCGCCCAGGACTCCCCGCGGGCGGCCGGCTCCGCGGCATACGCGGGCTGCCAGAAGCTGCTGGTGGCCCCGGCCGCGGCCGCAGCGGCGGCGACTTGGAGTATCCGCCGCCGCGAGACCGGATAACGGCCTTCAGGGGCGGGGCTGTTGACGCCGGGCGCGGCCCCCGCGGGAGCAGCGCTCCCCTCGCTCGTCGGGTGAACGCCGTCGTTCATCTGGACTCCCTCGCAGAGTGGCTTCGACGCCAACCGGCCCGCGATACGCGGCCGTTGCCCCGGGGTGTCCCGGGCTGCCCTGAATGGCTTATGAATTGATTCAATTAGGCCGTGACGGACGCTAGGGCAGCCCATTGGCGAACG
Source organism: Streptomyces sp. CA-111067 (assembly GCF_050956065.1). Classification (NCBI taxonomy): domain Bacteria; kingdom Bacillati; phylum Actinomycetota; class Actinomycetes; order Kitasatosporales; family Streptomycetaceae; genus Streptomyces; species Streptomyces sp. CA-111067. The sequence goes on from NZ_CP192103.1 coordinate 6,329,655, forward strand.
TCAATGCTCGTGCCGTGATCCGTCACAATCTCCGCTGGATCAGCGGCTCTTGGGCATGCCGAAGCGCCGCCCGGCGAGACCGGGGCGGGCGCGGCGCGATTGAACGATTCAGTCAGTGGACCTGGAACGTTCGCGTTGTTGCCACCAGTCGCGGAAGGTCTGGGTGGGGATCTGGGGGAGGGTGCGGGTGTTGGTCCAGGCTTTGGTGGTGCGGGTGGGGAGGGTTTTGGGGTGGAGGTGGCGGGTGGTGGTGGCGGTGCGGAGGGTGGTGTTCCAGGCGGTGGGGTGGTCCAGGGTCCAGCGGGCGGCGCGCATGGCGAGGCGTTCGGTGGTGTGGCCTTTGGCGGGTTTGATGGTGACGGTGGTGCCGTTTCGGGTGGTGGTGGTGCCTTGGGCGATGCGTTCGCGGAGGTGGACGAGGACGTCGGGGATGTTGATGGCGACGGGGCAGACGTCGTAGCAGGCGCCGCAGAGGGTGGAGGCGTAGGGGAGGGAGGCGTCCAGGGGGGTGGTGGTGCCGCGGAGTTGGGGGGTGAGGATGGCGCCGATGGGGCCGGGGTAGGGGGAGCCGTAGGCGTGGCCGCCGGCGCGTTCGTAGACGGGGCAGACGTTGAGGCAGGCGGAGCAGCGGATGCAGCGCAGGGCTTGGCGTCCGGTGGTGTCGGCGAGGGTGTCGGTGCGGCCGTTGTCGAGGAGGACGAGGTGGAGGGTTTGGGGGCCGTCGTGGGGGGTGGTTCCGGTGAAGGTGCTGGTGTAGGGGTTCATGCGTTCTGCGGTGGAGGAGCGGGGGAGGGTTTGTAGGTAGATTTCGAGGTCGTTCCAGGTGGGGATGATTTTTTCGATGCCGACGAGGGAGATGAGGGTGTCGGGGAGGGTGAGGCACATGCGGCCGTTGCCTTCGGATTCCACGATGACGAGGGTGCCGGTTTCGGCGATGAGGAAGTTGCCGCCGGAGATGCCGATTTTGGTGCGGAGGAATTTTTCGCGGAGGTGGAGGCGGGCGGCTTCGGCGAGGTCGGCGGGGGTGTCGGTGAGGTTGTCGGGGGCGGGTCGGCCCCAGTGGGCCATGTGGTCGCGGAAGATGTCGCGGATCTGGTGGCGGTTTTTGTGGATGGCGGGGACGAGGATGTGGGAGGGGAGGTCGTTGCCGAGTTGGACGATGAGTTCGGCGAGGTCGGTCTCGTAGGCGGTGATGCCGGCGTCGGCGAGGGCGTCGTTGAGGCCGATCTCCTGGGTGGCCATGGATTTGACCTTGACGACCTCGGTCTCGCCGGTGGCCTGGATGAGTTCGGTGATGATGCGGTTGGCGTCGTCGGCGTCGACGGCCCAGTGGACGGTGCCGCCGGCGGCGGTGACGGCGTGTTCTGCTTGCAGCAGGTAGTGGTCGAGGTGTCGCAGGGTGCGTTCCTTGACCGCGGCACCGGCGGCGCGTAGTTCGGCCCAGTCGTCGAGCTCGCTGACGGCCTGGGCCCGCTTGTCCCGGATCGTGCGGGTGGCATGCGTGAGGTTCGCCCGCAACTGCATGTCCCGCGTAGAAACCCGAGCGGCTTCCGGAAACGCCGGCATCCCCAACTCGACACGACTCATGGCCTTCTCCCATCCGAACAACATTGAGCGCCCCGAAGGACACGCGGAATTGCGCGCCCACCCGGAACGCGCGGGCCCTGAAGGGGCGCGGGGAACTGCGCGAGTAAGCACGACGGCGCGGCACGTGTGGACCGGGGCTCGGGCCCCGCAGGGGCGCGGGGAACTGCGCGAGAAACCTGGGGGCACCCCCGGCCGAAGGTTGGGGGAGGACCCGCACTCGACAATGGCGCCCGGCCCCGTCCCCCCAGGGGCGCGGGGAACTGCGCGCCCAGCCACAGCGGCGCGGCACGTGCCGACGGGCGTTCGGCCCCGAAGGGGCGCCGCAGCCGACAACCCCACCGCTCCCCAAGCACCCGGGGCAAAGCCCGAACCCCTCAAGTGAAAAGCCGCGCCTCGGCCGCATCCCATCCCCCCCGCTCGCGCCCCGGCGCATACCGCCGGACGCGTTGCGTCGCCGCAACAAGCCCCCGCATCTCCGCCAACTCCCCGACCACACCCGCCGCCCGCGCCTGCACCAGCAGATTGCCGATGGCCGTCGCCTCCGCCGGCCCGGCGACCACCGGCACGCCCATCGCGTCCGCGGTGAACCCGCACAGCAGCTCGTTGCGGCTGCCACCGCCCACCAGGTGCACCCGGTTGATGTCCCGGCCCGCCAACTCCGCCGCCAGCCGCAGCACCCGCCGGTGCGCGAGCGCCAAGCTCTCCAGGATGCAGCGGACCGTCTCGCCGAACCCCTCCGGCGCCCGCTGGCCGGTCCGCACGCAATACGCCGCGATGGCGGCCGGCATGTCCGCCGGCGCGAGGAACTCCGGTGCGTCCGGATCGATCAGCGCCGCGAACGGCCGCGCCCGGGCCGCCGCCGCGAGCAGCGCGTCCAGCTCGGTGGGCATGCCGCGCGCCGCCCACACCCGGCGGCACTCCTCGAGCAGCCACATGCCCATGATGTTCCGCAGGTAGCGGACCGTGCCGTCCACCCCGCGCTCGTTGGTGAAGTTGGCCGCTCTGGACTCCTCCGTCAGTACCGGGGCGTCCAGTTCGAGGCCGGCCAGCGACCACGTACCGCAGGAGACGTAAGCCGAGCCCGGCTCGGTGGCGGGTACGGCGACCACCGCCGACGCGGTGTCGTGCGAGGCGACCGTGACGACCGGGGTGTTGGCGGGCAGCCCGGTGAAGTCGGCGACGGACGGCCGCAGTTCACCGGCCGGGGTGCCGGGCTCACGCAGCGGCGGCAGCAGGTCCGGGTCGAGCCCGATCACGTCGGCCATCTCCTGCGACCACGTGCCCGTACGGGCGTCGAGCAGCCCGGTGGTGGAGGCGTTGGTGATCTCCGCGCCCACGGAGCCGGTCAGCCAGTACGTCAACAGGTCCGGGACCAGCAACAGCGTTTTTGCGGCGGCCAGTTGCGCGCTGCCGCGGGCCGCCGCGAGCTGGAAGACCGTGTTGAACGGAAGGTGCTGGAGGCCGGTGACACCGTAGAGGCAGCCGGCGCCGGCGGCGTCTCGTACGTGGTCGGCTACGCCTCGGGTCCGGTCGTCGCGGTAGTGGTGCGGGAGGCCGAGGAGCGCGCCGTCCGCGTCGAGGAGGCCGTAGTCGACGGCCCAGGAGTCGATGCCGATGGAGGTGAACGGGGTGTCGGCAGACCCGGCTGCCTGGCGCAGCCCGTCCAGTACGCCCTGGTAGAGGCCGGGCAGGTTCCAGTGCAGGCCGCTGGGGAGGCGGGTGGCGGTGTTCGGGAACCGGTTGACCTCGGTGAGGTCGAGGAGGCCGGGGCCGACCCGGCCGATGATCACTCGGCCGCTGGTCGCGCCGAGGTCCGCGGCGGCGAAGAGGGCGGGGGGAGTGGTCATGGGGTTCCTCGGCTTGTGGGGTTTTGACGGGTCGGAGGTCCGCGGTCGGGTGCGGGTCCCGTTGTGGTTGTTCGCGCAGTTCCCCGCGCCCCCAGGGGCACGGGGGTGAGCGCCATCGTCGGGTGCGGCGCGGTCGTGGTTGTTCGCGCAGTTCCCCGCGCCCCTTTCGGGGCGCAGGGGCGCGCTCGCTAGCGCAGGAACGCCGCCGCGACGCCCGCGTCCACCGGGACGTGGAGGCCCGTCGTGTGGGTGAGGTCGCCGCCGGTCAGGGCGAAGACGGCGTTCGCGACGTGTTCCGGGAGCACCTCCCGCTTCAGGAGGGTGCGTTGGGCGTAGAACTCGCCGAGCTTCGACTCCTCCACGCCGTAGACCGCCGCGCGCTGCGCGCCCCAGCCGGCCGCGAAGATGCCGGAGCCGCGGACGACGCCGTCGGGGTTGATGCCGTTGACGCGGATGCCGTACTCGCCCAACTCGGCTGCCAGCAGCCGGACCTGGTGCGCCTGGTCGGCCTTCGTCGCGGAGTACGCGATGTTGTTCGGGCCGGCGAACACCGCGTTCTTGGACGCGATGTAGACGATGTCGCCGCCGAGGCCCTGCTCGATCATGACCCGGGCGGCCTCCCGGGAGACCAGGAACGAGCCGCGAGCCATGATGTCGTGCTGGAGGTCCCAGTCCTTGGCCGTGGTGTCGAGCAGCGGCTTGGAGATCGAGATGCCCGCGTTGTTGACCACCAGGTCCACCCCGCCGAACGCCAGCAGCGCCTGTGCGAAGCTCGCCGCGATCTGCTCCTCGGACGTCACGTCGACGGTGACCGCGACGGCCTTGTCCGGGCCACCCAACTCCTCGGCCACCGCGGCCGCGTTGTCACCGTTGAGGTCGGCGACCACCACGCACGCGCCCTCCGCGACGAGCCGGTGCGCGATGGCCTTGCCGATACCGGATCCGGCCCCCGTCACCAGGGCGATCCGGGTGGCCAGCGGCTTCGCCTTCGGCATCCGGCGCAGCTTGGCCTCCTCCAACTCCCAGTACTCGATGCGGAACTTCTCCGACTCCTCGATCGGCCGGTACGTCGAGACGGCCTCGGCGCCGCGCATCACGTTGATCGCGTTGACGTAGAACTCGCCCGCCACCCGTGCGGTCTGCTTGTCCTTGCCGAACGAGAACATCCCGACCCCGGGGACCAGCACGATCGCCGGGTCGGCGCCGCGCATGGCGGGGGAGTCCCCGGTGGCGTGCCGCTGGTAGTAGGCGGCGTACTCGTCCCGGTACTCCGCGTGCAGTTCGCGCAGCCGGGCGACCGCCTCGTTCAGCGGCGCGGTCGGCGGCAGGTCGAGGACCAGCGGGCGGACCTTGGTGCGGAGGAAGTGGTCGGGGCAGGACGTGCCGAGCTTGGCCAGCCGGGGGTGTTCGGCGCGGGCGAGGAAGTCCAGCACCACGTCGCTGTCGGTGAAGTGGCCGACCTGCGGGCGGTCGGCGGAGGCGAGTCCGCGGATCACCGGGGCCAACGCGGCGGCGCGGGTGGCGCGTTCGGCGGACGGCAGCGGCTGGTAGCCGTCGAGCGCCGGGCCGAACGGCTCGGCCTTGCCCCGCCGGACCAGGAACTCCTCGGCGGTACGGATGATCCGCAGCGAGTTGGCCTCGCACTCCTCGCTGGTCGCGCCCCATGCGGTGATGCCGTGGCCGCCGAGCACGCAGCCGATCGCCTCGGGGTGCGCGGCCTTCACCGCGGCGATGTCCAGGCCGAGTTGGAAGCCGGGCCGCCGCCAGGGCACCCAGACCACCGCGTCCCCGAAGCACTCCTTGGTGAGCGCCTCGCCGTCGGCGGCGCAGGCCAGCGCGATGCCGGAGTCGGGGTGCAGGTGGTCGATGTGCGGGGCGTCCACCAGGCCGTGCATGGCGGTGTCGATGGACGGGGCGGCGCCGCCCTTGCCGTGCAGGCAGTAGTCGAACGCGGCGACCATCTCGTCCTCGCGCTCCACGCCCGGGTAGACGTCCACCAGCGCGCGCAGCCGGTCCAGCCGCAGCACCGCGAGGCCCGGCCCGGTGAGCGTGCCGAGGTCGCCGCCCGATCCCTTGACCCACATCAGCTCGGTGTCGGCGCCGGTGACCGGGTCGGCCGCGCTGCCCTTGGCCGAGGTGTTGCCGCCGGCGTAGTTCGTGTTGCGCGGATCGGCGCCGAGCCGGTTCGAGCGGGCGAGCAGTGCGCCGACGACGGGATGCGGGGCGGTGGCCATGTCGTGTCCTTTGCGCTGACGTCAATCTATGATGAATCGATTCATAAATCAGGCTCACCCTAGTGTCAGCAACCACCACTGTCAATGGATCAGCGTGTGATTGAATAGGTTCAAGCACGGGTTCAGACTCGGCTCGACGAGCATTCGACCGGGGGAGCGACCGGCCCGGGCGCGTTGCACACTGGCTGCGGCAGTGACGGAGTGTGGACCCATGGTGGGGATCAAAGAGGTGGCGCGCCAGGCCGGCGTATCGGTCGGCACGGTGTCCAATGTGATCAACCGGCCGGAAACGGTGTCGGAGGAGACCAGGGCCCGGGTCCAGTCGGTGATCAGCAGGCTCCGCTACGTACGCAGCGAATCCGCCCGGCAGTTGAGGGCGGGCGCCAGCCGGATCATGGCGCTGCTCGTCCTCGACATGGGCAACCCCTTCTTCGTCGCCGTCGCGGGCGGCGCCGAGCGCGCCGCGCGGCAGGCCGGCCTGGTCGTGATGGTCTGCAACAGCGCGCAGAGCGTGAGCGAGGAGATCGACTACCTGTCGCTGTTCGCCGAACACCGGGTCCGCGGCGTGCTGGTGACCCCGGCCGACCCCACCGGGCGCAGCCTGGACGTGCTGCGCGGGCAGCACATCCCGTTCGTCCTGGTGGACCGGGTGGCGGGCGACGACAACGGGTGCTCGGTGTCTGTCGACGACGTGGTCGGCGGCCGGCTCGCCGCGCAGCACCTCATCGCGGCCGGCCACCGCGCGATCGTCTACATCGGCGGCCCGTCCGAACTCCCCCAGGTCCGCGACCGGCGCGCCGGCGCGCTGTCCGCTCTCGCCGCGGCGGGACTGCCGCCGGAGGCGCTGACCGACGTCTCCGCCGAGCGCCTCGACGTCGCCGCCGGCCGCGACGCCGGCGCCCGCCTCCTCGGCCTCTCCCCCCGCCCGACCGCCGTCTTCTGCGCGAACGACCTGCTGGCGCTCGGCGTCCTCCAGTCGCTGTTCGCGGCGGGCATCAGCGTCCCCCAGGACATGGCGATCGTCGGCTACGACGACATCGAGTTCGCCGCGGCGGCGGCCGTCCCGCTGACGTCGGTCCGCCAACCTGCGGCGGCGATGGGCCGGTTGGCGGCGGAGATGCTGATGTCCGAGACGGGCACGGAGGCGGACGCGCACGAGCACCGGCAGGTGGTGCTTCAGCCGGAGCTGGTGGTGCGGGGGTCGAGCTTGCGGGCCCGCTGATCCGGGTGCCCCGGGGGCTTGGGGGGCGGTCCAGGTGCCCCGGGTGCCCGGGGGCCCGGGGGCTGCTGGGTGGGCCGGTACGTGCCCGGCATGGCGTTCCCGGCCTGGCGGGTTGGCGCGTTGCCTTGGCCGTCGGCGTGCGGCGGGCCCCGGGCGTTGCACCGCGCGTCGGCGTGCGGCGGGTCCCGCTCCCGGGCGGGGAGGGCCTGCCGGTTCGGCGCTTTCACGGTGCTCACGGTGCCCCCGGCCTGCGCTCCAGTGGGTGGCTTGTGGCGCAGTTCCCCGCGCCCCTGGGGGTTGCCCCTTGGTCCGATTCTTCGGGTGCCGCCCGGTGGGTGGCTGGTCGCGCAGTTCCCCGCGCCCCTGAGGGGGTGCCCCCTGGGCTGGGTTTTCGGCTGTCGCCCGGTTCGTGGCTCGTGGCGCAGTTCCCCGCGCCCCTGAGGGGGTGCCCCCTGGGCCGAGTTTTCGGGTGCCGCCCGGTGGGTGGCTGGTCGCGCCGTTCCTCGCGCCCCTGGGGGTGCCCCTTGGGGGAGTTTGCGGCTGCCGCCCCGGTACGTGGCTTGTCGCGCCGTTCCTCGCGCCCCTTCAGGGCGCGTCCGGGCAGCGGTGATCGGGCCCCGGCAGGGGCGCGGGGAACTGCGCGCTCAGCCCAATGCCGGCGGATGGTCGGGGGCGGGCCGCAGCCGGGGCGGTGGGTTTCCGGGGGGCGCGGGGAACTGCGTGCTCGGTCCGATTCCGGCGGTAGTCGGGGGTAGGCCGCCGGCGGAGCAGCAGACGCCGGGGGCCGGCCGCCCCCGCGCCGCCACCCCACCGAGCACGCAAGCTCTCCGGCAGGCGGAAACGCCGCAGGCAGCGCACCCGCAGACAGGTGCGCTGCCTGCTTGTCGCAGGCGCTCAGATCGCTGCCGGTGTGCACCTGGTGAGGTGGACGATGAGTTGGGAGGCTAGGAACCAGCGTTCGGCGTCGGGGTGTTGGTGGTAGGGGAGGTTGTCGTCCTTCGGGTACGGCACGGCTTTGGAGTCGTGGTTGGGGACGTAGAAGCCGCCGGACACCCCCCACACCCGGGGGTTGGCGCTGGCGATGACAACGGGGTCGGTCAGGTGCGGGCACAGCCGGACCGCGAGCCTCGCGCAGGGCGGGCAGATCGGGGGCTTGGAGGTGAAGCCCTGGTCGGGCGAGTCCTGGAGCGCGCGGGTGAGTTCGGTGTACTGGGACAGGAACAGCCAGCCCTGCTCGGTGCGTTCGGCGGGTTTGCCGCACACCTGGCACAGCCGGTGCAGCATCGCCTCCCGCTGGCGGACGGAGTGCATGGCCTCGAAGACCGGCCGCCCCGACCCCGGCGCGATCGAGAGCCGCGCCCACAACACCCCTTGCTCGTCCCGGTCCTCGGGCTGCTCGTCGCTGTAGGCGAGCCCCGCCCCGAAGGGCCGGGCGATCAACCGGCTGATGTCCGGCTCCTCACCGCTCCACGCGGCAGCGAACGGCACCGGCAGTTTCTTCGGCCCCCACACCAGTTGGGGCCGGACGTGTGTTTCGGGCATACGCTTTCCTTGGGTTTTTCGAGCCGTCAGCTCTGCCGGGCGGTCAGGAACTCGTCGGTAGCGATGTCCTGCGACAAGATCCAGTCCTCCGTCAACTGCCAGTCGTGCCCGCCCTGGTGATCGGCGATCCGGGCGCAGAGATACTTCCCGGCGTCCCGCCTGTGCGGGCACAACAGCATCGGCACCAGGGACTGCACGGCGGTGTTGCCACGTTCCCAGCGACCCCACAGAGAATCGGCACCCTGCCATTCCAGTTCGCGGACGAACCCGAAATGGTCACCGGTCGTATGCCACCCCAGCGCACAGTCGATGACCATCTCCGGCATCTCCTCGATGTCGGGACGACCACCACCCATCAGCAGCGCCAAAGCCACCAAGCTGCCCGGGAGATCAGCCTGATCCCCGCACCGCTCCTGCCCCCGACCACGCACGCCCGGCCACAGATCTCCGGCACCCCGTGCGGGAAGCTCGCCCCGACGGAACAACCGACGGCCGGCCGCCACCGCGACGGCCACACCGCTGCCCCATAACCTGTTTCGCTTCATTCCCACGAACCGTCCTTACACTTGATTTCGGTTGGTGCTGCTTTTCCGCCGACAACATGACCCCTTAGCGGACGGCAAAGGACACAGAACCGCTACGGGCTCACGCCGTGATTCGCCAGGCCCGGGACATGGTTCCGGGCCGGTACGTCACTTCACCCGCTCCAGCCGATCAGGATCGGTGGTCCACTCGACCCCGCCACCGGCAGGAATGAGGTAGGCCAGCATTCCCGTCCGAAGACGCGGCACGTTGCCATACGGATCACCCGGATCCATGAAAGCCCGGAGGATTCCCACGCGTCCGGTCGCCAGATCCCGCACTGTGGCGCCGACCGGGATTCGGAACGTCGCGTGGCCGCTCACTCCAAGCCCCGTTGCATCGACGGATCGCTCAGCCCGGATACGTAGGGGCGGACGAGCGCGCCGGTGTCCTCCCACTCCTGCGGTGCGAACCAGGCGCCACGCGCCCGAGGCTGCGGCCGCCAGGACTCCCCCGGGGGGACCTTGCCGCGCCTCCGACTCCGCCGCACCCGTCCGGCCGCCACATCCACCCGCCAACCCCGCCGAGCACCCTCACCCATGGCAGCCTGCTGATCGGTGCAGCTGTGCCGGCCGGGAGTACGAGGCGCCAGCGGTAGGACCGTCATACGTTCGAGAAGTCGTGATAAACACTTCACGGCTGCCTGCTCCTCAGGTAGTCCACGCCCCCGGGCCGGTCGCACGGTCGCGGGGGTCCCTTTCACGAATCAGCGTGCCAACGCAACAAGGCCCTGATTTCCCCAAGGTGGGGAAGCCAGGGCCTTGACCGTGGAATCGGCGGCGTGCTAAATGCCGCACTATAAAGCGAACTCGCGCAGCTCATCACCCGCTCGCTGACGGGCGCGCAGCAGCGTCGCCATCGTCTCGCGCACCGAGTGGTGATACCGCGTCAACTGCGGGGAGACATCCCGCGCCTCCAGCAGTGACGAGAACGCCTTGCCCGGCCGCGCCGTCCACACCTCGGCGTGCGCACGGTCGATCCAGAAATGCGCTGCGCGCGTCGGAGGGTAGTCCTCCGGCAGGCGCACCTGGTCGGCGACATCGAGCGCGGCATCGTAGTCGTTCTGGTCAGCGGCGGCCGAGATCTCGTGCAGTCGGACGCTGAGCGGACCGAACGCCAGCGTGTAGTCCCGGGTCTCTCCTGTTGCATGGGCCAATTCAGCCGCCTCACCCAACCAACTCGCCGCGCCGGCCTTGTCGCCCCGCCGGGCGGAGAGTGTCGCAGCGCGCAGTTGCAGAGTGCCACGGACAGCCCGGGTCGCCTGCTCACCGTCGTCATCCAGGTCCCGCAGAGCGTGCACCATCATGGACACACCACGGTCAAGACGTGAACTGTCCGCAGCTATCTGAGCGCGCTCGTACCTCTCAATGGCAACCTGCCGAGGATCGCCAGACTGCGGAGCCGCGATAGCCATGCGGACGAGGGCGAGGCGGGCCAGATCCATGTACCCGGTGCGGTAAGCGACGATCGCTGCCGTGCGCGAGATCTCGGCCTGTGCCGCGTAGGCCCGCTCGCGGTCCCGTCCTGCGTGGTGGAGTTGCGTTACGAGCGCGAGTTCGGAGATCAGCCCGGGCAGTTGGTCGGCGATCTCGGTGAACGCGGCCTCCGCTCGCAGAGTACGGATGCGCCGCACATCGCTCTCTAGAACGTCCAGCGCGCGTGGTGGCGGCCCGTCGTCCAGCGCCATGTCCCAGTCGTCGAAAGCCGTGCCGATGGGCTGAAGCAGCGAGTCGAGCTGATCGCGATGAAGGGTTTCCATATAGGGCTGACCCCGCAGAACGGACACGCTTACTCCGAGGACGCGGGCGACGGAGGAGAGCACAGATTCGCTCGGCGGCTGGTTACCATTCTCGATACGGGAAAGCTGGCTGGTGGAGACATGAGCACGTCGCCCCAGCTCAGCGAGGGAGTAGTCACGGATCAGGCGGAACTCGCGGACACGGGCCCCAACACTGTCCGGGGACGTGTCGCTGGTAATAGGCATGGTGGCTCCCGTTGCGTCTGACACCCGCAATCTACCCCCCGCAGATATCCCGAAGCGCCCACTTCGCCCCCACGCCACCAGGGCTACAGCGGTGGGCCCGGGCTGCTGTCGCGGCCGACCGGCCCTTGAGAGTACGGGCCATACCGAGCCCTCGCGGGCGCCTCACGGCGTCTCCCCGCGATGAGCTGCCGGTTGGGTTCCCGCCGCGCTCGCGGCCCGGCGCGTACCGGGCCCCGCTCCCCGGCCGGGGAGGTCAACCCGCGAGCCTGGCCGGCGGATCCCGGCGGGCTGCCGGGCCCCGGCGCACCCCGGCACCGTTCCACCTCCGGAGGAGATCAAGCCGGGGAGGGGTGAGACGTTTCAAAATGGGCTCGTAGATTAACCGCGGCGAGCAGCTTCCGCAATGGGCCGGGACGGCACGGTTCGGCGACGATGGCGGCTCGGATGCGTTACCTCTGGGCGGTCGCCGCGCGGGCATCCGGGCGGCGAGATGGACGAGTTGGGGTCGATTTCCGCAGCAGCGGCCGGACGCTCCCGCGGGCGCGTGAAAACGGGCCCGCGCGGGCTCCGCAACGTTCGCCGGCACGGCCTCCGAGCTCGGCGGAAGGCGTCAGCGCCCGGCGGAACACCGCCGCCCGATCCGAACGCCCGCCCGACCCCCGCGCGATGACCACCGCCCACCCCCGGTCGCCGCCACTCCCCGCGCGGGTGACCGAGAACGTCAGCGCGCCGACCGCGCGCTCATCGCAACCGCCCCCACCCCACCCTGGTCCAGACCTTCAGCCCACTCACCCCCGGGCCTCCGGAACTGCGCGAACGCCCTCGCCCGCCCCGCGAGCGGCCTCGCGAAAGCAGCCCCGGCCGCCGGCGGGGGACACCTCCACCCCCACCCGGCAGCACCCGCGATCCGACCCACCCCCGTACCGAACACCCCTCGAACACAAGCCCTCAGCCAACCCCGCCAACAGCCCATCACCCGCACCCCCGTGCGCGGAAACCACCCCCGAAGCCCGGGCCACCCCCACCCCACGGCCCCCGTAAAGCCCGTCCGCACGGGCGCGCCCCACCCCGCCACCAGCCCTCCCCGACTACGCAGAGGTAGATATTTCCCGTCGAGCCCTAGACGTCCACGTGACGCAGGGCATAGTCTCACGTCGGTCGGCCCCGATGAATCGTTTCAATCAGGGAGTGGGAACACATCGTGAGCCCACCGCGGAAGAGCTTCACACCGAGGCGAGGACCTAGCTCGATGAACGAACCCGTAGACCCCGTGGACCCGGTGAAGCCGGTGAAACCAGTGAAACCGGCGGACCCGGCGGAAACAGCTCCGCTGCTCGTCCTGGAGAAGGCGGCCAAGCGCTTCGGCGCCGTCCGCGCCCTCGAGGACGGGTCGGTCACCCTCTACCCGGGCGAGGCGCACGCTCTGCTGGGGGAGAACGGCGCGGGCAAGTCCACGCTGGTGAAGATCCTCGCCGGGGTGCACCAGCCCGACAGCGGGCGGCTGCTGATCGACGGCAGCCCCGTCGTCCTGCCAGGACCCGCCGCCTCCCGCGCGGCCGGCGTGTCGATCATCTACCAGGAGCCCACCCTGTTCCCCGACCTCACCGTCGCGGAGAACATCTTCATGGGCCGCCAGCCGCGCCGCGCCGGCCGCCGGATCGACCGGGACGCCATGAACAAGGCGGCGGCCGAGGTCTTCGCCCGGCTCGGCGTCCAACTGGACCCGCAGCGCCAGGCGCGCGGCCTGTCGGTCGCCGACCAGCAGATCGTGGAGATCGCCAAGGCGCTGTCGCTGGACGCCAAGGTGCTGGTGATGGACGAGCCGACCGCCGCCCTCACCACCGTCGAGGTGGAGCGGCTCTTCGAGGTGATGCGCACCCTGCGCGAGCAGGGCGCGGCCGTGCTGTTCATCTCGCACCGCCTCGAAGAGGTCTTCGCCAGCTGCCAGCGCGTGACGATCATGCGCGACGGACGCTTCGTGAGCACCGCGCCGGTCGAGGACGTCACCGTGGACTCGATCATCCGCTCCATGGTCGGCCGCGACCTGGAAGCGCTGTTCCCCAAGACCGACACCGACCCCGGTGACGTGGTGCTGGAGGTCGAACACCTCACCCGCCAGGGCGTGTTCCACGACATCAGCCTCACCGTGCGCAAGGGCGAAATCGTCGCCCTGGCCGGTCTGGTCGGGGCCGGCCGCAGCGAGGTCGCCCGCGCCGTCTTCGGCATCGACCGCTGGTCGTCCGGCACGGTCCGGGTCAACGGCCGGGCGCTGCCGAACGGTTCGCCGGCCGCCGCCATGGCCGGCGGCGTGGCCCTCGTCCCCGAGGACCGTCGCCAGCAGGGCCTGGTGATGGACATGGGCATCGACCAGAACGTGGCCCTGGCCTCGCTGGTGCGGCTGCGCCGGTACGGCCTGATCCGCCGCGGCTCGGAACGCGAACTCGCCTCGACCTGGGCGGACCGGCTGCAGTTGAAGTTCGGCCGGATGAAGAGCCCGGTCTCCACGCTGTCCGGCGGCAACCAGCAGAAGGTCGTACTCGGCAAGTGGCTGGCCCGCGGGCCGTCGCTGCTGATCATCGACGAACCGACCCGCGGCATCGACGTCGGCACCAAGGCCGAGGTGCACCGCATCCTCGACGGCCTGGTCGCCGACGGCATGGCGGTGCTGATGATCTCCTCCGAACTCCCCGAGGTGCTCGGCATGGCCGACCGCGTCCTGGTCCTCCACGAGGGCCGGATCACCGCCGAGTTGAGCCGCGACGAGGCCGACGAGGACGCCATCATGCGCGCCGCCACCGGTTACGCGGCGGTGGCGTCATGACCGCACAGCTCCTCGCGCCGCCGCCGGCCGCCCCCACCCAGCGCTTCGCGCGCGGCGCCGCCTTGCTGCGGGCCCGCGAGTTGGGCATCGGTGTCGCCATCGTGCTGGTCTTCGTGGTCACCACGATCAGCAACCACAACTTCGCCAGCGCGCACAGCGTGCAGCAACTCCTCACCGGAGCCTCGCTGATCGCGCTGCTCGGGGTCGGCGAGACGCTGGTGATCATCACCCGCAACGTCGACCTGTCGGTCGGCTCGGTGGTCGGCCTGTCGGCGTACGTCGTCGGCGACGTCTTCAAGCACCACTCCGGATTCCCGGTACTGCTCGGCTACGTGCTCGGCATCGCGATCGGCGCGGTGATCGGCTCGATCAACGGCCTGATCACCGTCGTCACCCGGGTACCGAGCCTGGTGGTGACGCTCGCGATGCTCTACATCGTCCGCGGTGTGGACGGCGTGATCGTGGACGGCAAGACCATCGACCCGGGCGCGATACCCAAGTCCTTCACGGAAGTGGGCTACCGGACCTTCCTCGGGGTGCCGTGGCTGGCCATCATCGTGGCGGTCGTGGTCGCCGTCGTCGGCTACGCGATGCGCTCGTTCCGGGCCAGCCGCGACCTGTACGCGATCGGCTCCAACCCGGAGGCAGCGGCGCTGGCCGGAATCCCCACCGGGCGGCGGGTGTTCACCTCGTTCCTGATCAGCGGCTCACTGGCGGGCCTCGCGGGCGCGCTGTTCCTCGCCCTGCACGCGCAGATCGACGTCACCGGCGGCAACGGCTACGAGCTGACGGTGGTGTCCGCGGTGGTCGTCGGCGGTGTCGCCATCTTCGGCGGCAGCGGCACGGTACTCGGCGCGGCCCTCGGCGCGCTGCTGCTGAACACGATCAACCAGGCGCTGGTCGCCGCCAAGATCTCGTCCTTCTGGAACGAGGCGATCGCCGGCGGGCTGCTGCTGGCCGCCATCGCCTTCGACCGCTGGCTGAGCCTGCGGGTGGCCCGCAGCCTCCAGTCCGCACAGGGAGCCCACCGTGACACCTGACATCACCACCAAGCCGGCCGCTCCCACCTCCTACCGCGGCAGTGACGAGGGCGGCCAGCCGCGCTGGCGTGAACTGGTGCGCTGGGAAACGGCGTTGGTGTTCGTCCTGATCGGGGTGCTGATCTTCGGCTCCCAGCAGTCGGCGAACTTCATGAACAGCACCAACTTCTTCTACATCGGCCTGAACATGGGCGAGATCGCCATCATGGCGCTGCCGCTCACGCTGATCGTGATGACCGGCGAGATCGACCTGTCGGTGGCCTCCATGCTGGGCCTGTCCGGCACGGTGATGGGCTCGCTGTTCCACGACGGCTGGTCGATCTGGGCCGCGATGGCGGCGGCACTGGCGGTCGGCGCGGCCGGCGGCGCCCTGAACGGGCTGCTGATCTCCAAACTGGGGCTGCCGTCGATCGCGGTGACCATCGGCACCCTGACGCTGTTCCGCGGCCTGGCCGAGATCGTGCTCGCGCCGCGCACCATCACCGGATTCCCGACCTCGCTCACCAAGATCGGCGTACTGCCCGTACAGGGCACCCAGATCGCCTGGTCCGCGCTGATCTTCCTGGTGCTCGCGGTGATCTTCGGGGTGGTGCTGCACGCGACCCCGCTGGGCCGCTCCATCGTGGCGATCGGCCTGCAACCGGAGGCCGCCCGGTTCTCCGGGGTCCGGGTGGACCGGATCAAGTTCGGCCTGTACGTGGTCTCCGGCATCTTCTGCGCCTTCGCCGGCATCCTCTTCACCCTCAAGAACTCCTCGGTCAGCTACGACGCCGGCACCGGCCTGGAACTCAACGTGGTGGCCATCGTGCTGCTCGGCGGCGTGTCGATCTTCGGCGGCCGGGGCACCGTCGTCGGCGTCGTGCTCGCCGTCGTCATCGTCGGCTGCCTGCAGCAGGCCCTGACGCAGATGGGGGTCAAGGCGGAGGTGCAGAACATCGTCACCGGCGCGCTGCTCCTGGTCAGCGTCGTCGTACCCAACAGCGGCGAGGCGGTCCGCAGGCTCAGGGCCCGTGCCAGGCGCGCCGGTTGACCCGCGACGCGCTCCCAGTCCCTTTCACTCCACGGAAGAAAGACAGTCACGTGACCATTAGCAGAACGGCGCGCCGCAGCGCGGCCGCACTCGTGTCCCTCGCCATGGCCGGCATCACCCTCGCGGCGTGCAGCTCCTCCTCCAACAGCAGCGCCGACCCGACCGGCGCGCCGACCGCGACCGGTGTCAAGAAGGGCCTGACGGTCTACTTCATACCCAAGGACACCCAGAACCCCTACGAGGTGCTGGCCGACGCCGGCGGCAAGAAGGCGCTCCAGGAGCTCGGCGGCAAGGTCGTGGTCAGCAGCGGCACCGCCGACACCGCCGCCGCCCAGATCCCGTCCATCCAGGCCGCGATCCAGGCGCACGCCGACGCGATCGTGATCGCCGGCAACGACCCGTCGGCGCTGTGCCCCTCGCTCAACCAGGCCGCGACCGCCGGCATCAAGATCGTCTCCTTCGACTCCGACATCTCCTGCGGCGACAAGCCCAACCACCTCTTCATCAACCAGGCCGACACCGCCGACATCGGCACCTCCGAGGTGGACCTGCTGGCCAAGCAGATCAACAGCACCGGCCAGATCGCGATCCTGTCGGCCGCCGCCAGCGCGACCAACCAGAACGCCTGGATCGGCTACATGAAGAAGCAGCTGACCAAGTACCCGAACATGAAGCTGGTCAGCACCGTCTACGGCAACGACGACCCGGCCACCTCGCTGACCGTGCTCCAGGGCCTGCTGTCGGCGTACCCGAACCTCAAGGGCATCATCTCGCCGACCACCGTGGGCATCTCCACCGCCGCGCAGTACCTGTCCAACCACAAGGACGTGGCGAAGAAGGTCACGCTCACCGGACTCGGGCTGCCCTCGCAGATGAAGTCCTACGTGCACGACGGCACCGTGAAGTCCTTCGAGCTGTGGAACCCCAACGACCTGGGCTACCTGGCCGGTTACGCCGCCGCCTCGCTCTCCTCCGGCAGCGCCAGCCTGCAGACCGGCTCCAGCTTCAAGGCCGGCACCCTCGGCAGCTACAAGGTGGTCGGCCCGGCCGCCGGCGTCGGCCCGTCGGTCGTGCTCGGCCCGCCGACCGTCTTCGACTCCACCAACGTGGACAAGTTCAACTTCTGATGTCGGCAGGCGCCCGGGCCGGCTCATGGGGGGCCGGCCCGGCGCCGACGATGACCCACCGCATGCACCTGGAGAAGGACCCGGCTGATGACCACGACTGATCACTCCTCCCCGCCGTCGTCCGGCCTGGCGCGGATCGCGCCACGGCGGACCAAGGTCGGGCTGGTCGCGGGCGGACTCGGCGCCTACTGGCCCCAGTTCCCCGACCTGCTGCCGCAACTGCGCCGCTCCGCCGCCCGGGTGGCGGAACGAATGCGGGCACTGGACTGCGAGGTGATCGACGTCGGGTTCATCTCGGACGCGCAGGACGGTGCCCGCGCCGCCGAGCAACTGCGGGTGGCGGGCTGCGACATCATCGTCGGCTTCCTCACCACCTACATGACCGCCTCGATGCTGGTGCCGGTCGCGCAGCGCAGCGGCGCCCCGGTGCTGCTGATCAACCTGCAGCCCACCGAGGCGATGGACCACGCCAGCTTCGACACCGGCCAGTGGCTCGCCTACTGCGGTGCCTGCCCGCTGCCTGAGATGGCCAACGCCTTCCTGCGCTGCGGCATCGACTTCCGCTCGGTGTCCGGCTACGTCGAGGACGAGCGGGCCTGGACCAGGATCGGCCGCTGGATCAAGGCGGCCGGGGTGCGGGGCGCGCTGCGGCACGGGCGGCACGGCCTGATGGGCCACCTCTACCCCGGCATGCTCGACGTCTCCACCGACCTCACGCTGGTGCCGGCCAACTTCGGCGGCCACATGGAGGTGCTGGAGTTCGACGACCTGCGGGTACGGGTCGCCGCCGTCACCGACGCGCAGGTGGAGGAGCGGATCGCGCTGGCCCGCGAGGTGTTCGACCTGGACCCGACCGTCCAGGAGGAGGACTTCCGCTGGGCGGCGAAGGTCTCGGTCGGACTCGACCGGCTGGTGGACGACTTCGCCCTCGACAGCCTCGCCTACTACCACCGCGGTCTGGAGGGCGAGCAGCACGAACGGCTCGGCGCCGGCATGATCCTGGGCGCCTCGCTGCTCACCGCGCGGGGCGTGCCGACCACCGGCGAGTACGAGCTGCGCACCTCGCTGGCCATGCTGATCGTGGACCGGCTCGGCGGCGGCGGCTCGTTCACCGAGCTCCAGGCGCTCAACTTCCGTGACGACGTGGTCGAGATGGGCCACGACGGCCCGGCGCACCTGGAGATCAGCCAGAACCGTCCGCTGCTGCGCGGCCTCGGCGTCTACCACGGCAAACGCGGCTGGGGGGTGTCGGTGGAGTTCGACGTGGCGCACGGCCCGGTCACCACCTTCGGCATCGCCCAACAGCGCGACGGGGCCTTCCGGTTCGTCGCCTCCACCGGCCAGGTGGTGCCCGGACCGCTGCTGGCGATCGGCAACACCACCTCGCGGGTGGACTTCGGCTGCGACCCGGGCGAGTGGACGGACGCGTGGAGCGCCACCGGCATCTCGCACCACTGGGCGCTCGGCGTCGGCGACCTGGTGCCGCAACTGCGGGCGACCGCAGACCTGTTGGGCGTGGAGCTGGTGGAGGTGGCGGTATGAGCCGGGCCCGCGCGAACGAGCACAACCGTCAAGAAACGCTGGAACCGTCAGAACTGGAAAGCAGGTCCGCCCATGGCAGGTCGTGAGGCAGCCAAGAACATCCTCCGTACGCAGAGGATCGAACTGCCGTCGTGGGCGTTCGGCAACTCCGGCACCAGGTTCAAGGTCTTCGCCCAACAGGGCGTCCCCCGGGACCCGTTCGAGAAGATCGCCGACGCGGCCCGGGTGCACGCGCACACCGGCGTGGCGCCGAGCGTGGCCCTGCACATCCCGTGGGACGAGGTCGACGACTACGCCGTCCTGGGCAGGGCCGCGCAGGACGCCGGGATCAGCCTCGGCACCATCAACGCCAACGTCTTCCAGGACGACGACTACCGGCTCGGCAGCGTCACCAACCCCGACCCGGCCGTCCGCCGCAAGGCGCTCGACCACCTCTTCGCCTGCGTCGACGTGATGGACCAGACCGGCTCCCGCGACCTGAAGCTGTGGTTCTCCGACGGCACCAACTACCCCGGCCAGGACGACATCAGGGCCCGGCAGGACCGGCTCTCGGAGGCGCTCAGCGCGGTGTACGAGCGGCTGTCGGCCGACCAGCGGCTGATCCTGGAGTACAAGCTGTTCGAGCCGGCCTTCTACACCACCGACGTGCCGGACTGGGGCACCTCGTACGCGCACTGCCTGCGGCTCGGCGAGCGCGCCCAGGTGTGCGTGGACACAGGCCACCACGCGCCGGGTACGAACATCGAGTTCATCGTGGCGTTCCTGCTCCGGGAGGGGAAGCTCGGCGCGTTCGACTTCAACTCCCGCTTCTACGCCGACGACGACCTGATCGTCGGCGCGGCCGACCCGTTCCAGCTGTTCCGGATCCTGTTCGAGGTGATGAACGCGGGCGGCCTCGCGCCCGACTCGGGCATCGCGTTCATGCTCGACCAGTGCCACAACATCGAGCCGAAGATCCCGGGCCAGATACGTTCGGTGATGAACGTGCAGGAGGCCACCGCGAAGGTGCTGCTGGTGGACACCGACGCGCTGGCCGCGGCCCAGGCCGCCGGCGACGTGCTCGGCGCGAACGGCGTGCTGATGGACGCCTACAACACCGACGTCCGGCCGCTGCTGGCCGAACTGCGGGAGGAGATGGGCCTCGACCCGGACCCGATGGCGGCTTATGCCCGTTCGGGCTACGCCGACGAGATCGTCAGCGCCCGGGTGGGCGGCCAGGCGGCCGGCTGGGGCGCCTGACCCGCGGCCCGGTGGGGCGGGCGGTTGGGGGCGCCTGACCCTCGGCCCCGCCGGGCGGCCGGTTGGGGCGCCTGACCTCTGGCCCCGCCGGGCGGCCGGCCCCCTCTCCCCTCCTCGGGAGGCCGGCCGCTCGGCGCTGTCAGGTGCTGGATCTCCGCGCGGTCAACTGGTCTGGAGCGTGAGGCCGTACGCCGACAGGATCGGGTTGATCGGCTGGAACCAGGTCTCGCCGCCCGAGGTGCAGTCGCCGTACCCGCCGGAGGTCACGCCCTGCGCCTGGTCGCCGCTGATGAACGAGCCGCCGGAGTCGCCGGGTTCGGCGCACACGTTGGTCTCGGTGAGCCCGTAGACGCTGCCCTCGGCGTAGTTGACCGTCTCGTTCATGCCGAGGACCGTGCCGCAGTGCCAGTGCGAGGTCGACCCCGACCGGCAGATCGACGAGCCGACCGGTGCCACGTTGGACCCGTGCACCAGCACGTCGGAGACCGTGCCCCAGCCGAGGACGACGTTCACCGTCCACCAGCCGCTGCCGACGTTCACCCAGGAGTAGTCGTTCCCCGGGAAGGTGCCGGCCTGGAAGTTGCCGATGTAGGAGTTGTCCCACCCGTAGACGGCCGCGCCCACCTGCGAGCAGTGCCCGGCCGAGACGAAGCCGCCGATCACCGAGAAGCCGATCGAGCAGCGGATGTTGTGGCTGTAGTACGGGTCACCGCCGACGGTGCCGGCTGACAGCGTTGTCGGACCGGCGGAAGCGGTCGTTTTCACGGTGACGGCGTGCGAGGTGTCCTGCTTCTGCGCGCTCGCGACGAACGCGCGCACGGCCGGGTCGTGCGCGGCGCTCGACGTCACGTCGATGACGACCTTGTTCGAGGTGAGGTCGACACCCCAACTGCTCACGCCTGCCGGGGCCTTGTGCTTCTTGTCGAGCGTGTCGATGGCGGCTTTGGCGGAGTTGAGCTGCTTGGCGGTGTGCGAGACGAGGGTGGTGGCGGCGCCGGTCCGCGCGACGGCGGGAGCGGCGTCGCGGCTGGTGACCGCGACCACCAGCTTCCCGCTGGCCTGGTCGAACCAGGAGCCGCCGTACGAACTCCCGGCGGCTTTCTGGGCTTTGGGGCTGATCGTGGTGGCGGCCGCTTGCTGCTGCAGCCGCTGCTCGGCTTGGGCGCGGGTGAGGCCGAGGTCGTGAACCATGGTGGAGATCACGGCTTCGGACGCTCCGCTGTGGGAGGCGGCGGCTTTGGGCGCTTGCGCGGTGGGGGAGGGGGCGGCGGTGGCCGTTACGGCGCCGGTGCCGGTCAGGGTGGCTGCGGCGAGTAAGGCGGACAGGGCGGTGATCGTGCTGATTCTGCGTCTCATGACACTACTTCTTCCGTCTTGGGGGGAGGGAGACTGGAGGGAGTGTTGTGCGGAGAGCGCTCTTTTGTGACGTCTGGGTCATCGTAGGACGCACGTTGTGGCATGTACAGACCAATCACCCCCCGGTCGCCGCGGTCCGCCCCCCGGGCGCGCCCGGGCTCTGCCCGTGCCCCGGTTGCCGGGTGGGCCGGGGAGGTGGCGGCCGCGCCCCCGTTGCCTGCCGGCTTTCCGCCCCGGTGGTCGGTTCCGTTGCTTCCCGGCGTGCGGCGCCGTGCCTGCCGTTTTTTCCCACCCGCCCACCCGTGCGGGTGCGTCCTTAAGGTGCGGGTCTTCTGGTGGGTGGGGTCGGTGCCGGCCCGTGGCACCTCCTCGGATTTCCTCCGTGCGGGTTTGTTTTTCGGGTGCGCCGCCGTTTGTCGGAAATCCTGCGGGGGCACCCCGGTCCGTCCCCTCCCGGGTCCGTCGGCGGCTTGAGGCCGCTGGGGGTGATCGGTGGGGGCTGGGGTTCGTCGTCGGGCGACCGCCGACAGGTCGGAAACGGGGAGCGGCTGATCAGAACGGGCTCATGACCACGTGCTGTCCTCCGAGTCGCAGAACTCGAATGCCTCGCGACGGACTTCCAGCCCTGCGGTGTCCTGGCCCCACGCGTCAAGCGTCTCGATCGCGCGCTCGCGGTACTGCCACAACGCGCTGACGGCCAGCACCTCCCGCAGCAGCGG
Source organism: Streptomyces sp. CA-111067 (assembly GCF_050956065.1). NCBI lineage: Bacteria > Bacillati > Actinomycetota > Actinomycetes > Kitasatosporales > Streptomycetaceae > Streptomyces > Streptomyces sp. CA-111067. Next base: position 6,351,527 of record NZ_CP192103.1, read on the forward strand.
GATCAGTGCCGCGCGGTGGCAGCGTAGGCGCGGATCGTCGAGTAGCGGGATACAGGCGGCCATGGCCGCTTCGCGCACATGCGGATCGGGGTCGTCGAGGCAAGCGGAGACCGCTTGGAAGAGCAGCGGCCGAATCTGGCAGGTTCGGAGGAACGGCGGGTAGTCCTCCGGTGGGAAGCCGAGACGTCGGCTGGTCGTTTCGGCTTCCTCGTCGGCGGCGTGTGCAACTGACCCGAGCCAGCCCAGCAGTTCGGCGCGCATGGGCCCGGGAAAGTCGCGGGGTTTCTTGTCGACTGGCAGAGCGGTGCGCGGGTCGGTGAGGACCGCGGCGACGTAGAGCGCGGCGGGGACCGTCGCTTCATAGAGGGTGTTCTGGTGGTGCACCACGTGGTGCAGGTAGTCGAGAGCTCGGGACCGCACACGCTGGTCGGCGTTCAGTAGCCCGGTCAGCATCTCAGGTGCGTCCTCGGCTGGGCCCATGCCGTGCCACAGCGCAGTCCAGTGAGTCCCGGCCAACACCGCGGCCGCGATGGGCAGGTCTCCGGCCGCGGGGGCAGCATCGCTCGTCACGACCGGAGTATGGCAGCGCCGGCCCGGGCCCGTTCCAGGTGCTCATCTCCTGGGTGCTGAGGTGCTCGCGAGGCCGTACTGCTGCTGCAGGAAGGGCCTGAATGCGTCCACCCCACGGACTCGCGGTACCTGCTCCGTCGCAGGCGCCTTCAAGCGGGTCCGGCCCGCTGTCAGGTCTGTGCTTGCACGGAATTCCGGCCAGAACCGATCAGGGAACGGGTGGGCTCAGGGCTGGAACTCGGTCGCGGTGAGGGCGAAGTTCCCGTGGGCTGCTCCGTGGGTGGCGAGGGCCACTGTGAGGACGGCTGCTCCTTCCAGCCAGTGGGCCATCTTCAGGTCGCCGACGTCCAGGGGGCGCAGGGCGAGGCTCTTGATGAACCTCTGGACGGATGCCTTGGCCTGGGGGTTGTCGCCGGCGAGGAAGATGTCGGGGTGGCCGGTTTCCAGGACGTCGCGGAAGACGGTGTTGAACGCCTTCACCACGGTGGCGTCGGACGGGGCCACTTCGGCGACCTTCTGGGCGATGGAGGTCTGCTCGCCGTCGTGGGCCAGGCCGTCGAAGGTGGAGTTGAAGGGGTTGCTGATGTCGACGATGGTCTTGCCCGCGAGGGCGGCTCCGTAGCGGGTGACGGCCGGGACGACGCCGTCGAACAGCACGGCCACGATGACGATGTCCCCGGCCGGGACCGCGCCCCACTCTCCTGTTGTGGCGCCGTCGCCGAGGGTCTTGGCCAGGGCGGTGGCCTTGGAGCCGTCGCGGCCCATGACCTCGACGGTGTTGCCGCTCGCGATCGCCCGCGCGGCGATGGTGCGGGCCATGTTGCCGGTGCCGATGATGCTGATGGTGCTCATGAGGTGTGATCGCTTCCTTGTCGGATGGATTCCGGCGGGTCAGATGACGGTGGCGCCGCCGTCGGTGACCAGTTCCAGGCCGTTGACGTAGCTGGAGTCGTCGGATGCGAGGAAGAGCGCGACCCGCGCGATCTCGTCGGGGCTGCCCATCTTTCCGCGCGGGATCAGGGACTCGAAGGCCTTCATGGTCGCCTCGTCGAACAGCTCCTCCTGCTTCGCCGTGGCGACCTGGCCGGGCGTGAGGACGTTCACGCGGATGCGCCGGTCCCTGAGCTCGTTGAGCCATACCCGGGCCCACGCCTGCTGGACGGCCTTGCTGCCGGCGTACACGCTCCACCCCGGGAAGCCGCGCAGGGAGGCGTTCGAGCCGGTCATGAAGATCGAGGCGCCGTCGTTGAGGAGCGGCAGCGCCTTCTGCACGGTGAACAGGGTGCCGCGCGCGTTGAGCGAGAAGGCGTCGTGGAACTGGGCCTCGGTGATCTCGCCGAGCTTGCCGGGCGCGCCCGTCCCGGCGCTGGCCCACAGGACGTCGATCGAGCCCTTCTCCTTCTTGACCGCGGCGTACAGGCGGTCCAGGTCGTCCAGGTCGGACGCGTCACCCCGCACGCCGGTGACGTTCCGGCCGATCAGCTTGACCGCGTCGTCCAGCGCTTCCTGCCGCCGGCCCATGAGGAAGACGTGGGCTCCCTCGTCAACGAACAGCTGGGCGCCGGCCAGTGCCATGCCGGTCGTGCCGCCGGTGATCACCGCTGTCTTGCCGTCGAGCTTTCCCATGGTCACTCCATTGGTGGGTATCCGGTCCGGCGAGTTATGTACACCAGGCAGTGTGCTTACCGTATGGGAGGGTCGGCCGCGGCGCAAGCTATGTACACCGGTCGGTACCCGTAAGGGTTATGCTGGAGCCATGACGGAGTTGGAGAAGGGCCCCCAGGGCCGGCGCCGCGGCAGGGGCGCGCTCGAGCGCATCATCGGCGCGTCCCGGCAGCTGTTCCGCGAGCAGGGCATCAACCGCACCGGGATGGACCAGCTGTGCGCGGCGGCCCAGGTCTCCAAGCGGACGGCCTACCAGCACTTCGCGAGCAAGGACGAGATCGTCGCCGAGTACCTGCGCCGGTTCGACCCCGACCTGATGTCCGCGGTCTTCGACCGCACCGACCTCACCCCCCGCGAACGACTGCTCGCCGCTTTCGAGCTCCCCGCGTCCGGCACCGATGAGCTCACGCCGATGTGCCCCTACATCGCCGCGGCCGTCGAACTCCACGACCCCGACCACCCGGCGTCCCAATACGCCCGCGACTACAAAAAGGCCATCGCCGCCCGCCTCGCCACCACCGCCCGCGAAGCCGGCGCCACCCACCCCGACCAGCTCGGCGAACAACTGGCCTTGCTCCTGGACGGCGCGGCAGCCCGCACCCGCGTCCTGAACGCCGAATCCTTCCCGACGGCCGCGGCCATCGCCGCCGTCCTGATCGACACGGCCATCCCCGCCACGGCCCGGTAGCCACAGCGTCTCGTCAGCCTCTGATCGGCGGCCATGACCTTAGGCGTCAGCGTCAGCCCGCATCCGAGGTGCCCGCCCGGCAGAAGACCTCGTTCGGAAACGTCTGCAACCACGCCCGGAGATACACCTGAGCCAAGGCTGCGGCCTCATCTCGGACGGGGGCGTCGGTAAGGTGTCGCCATGCCGTATCCGCCGATGCCGCTCCATCTCGAAACCGCTCGGCTGACGCTGCGGCCGTGGGCCGAGTCCGATGCCGACGACCATCGAGCGCTCGCTGCCGAACGCGGTGACGGGATGCCGTCGATCGAGCAGAGTCGGCAGGCGGTTGCGAATCAGGTTGCTGCGCCGGCACTGACAGGGCTCGGTCTGTTCGTCGTCACTCGCCGCGAGGCGGGCGACTTCATCGGGTACTGCGGGCTCATCGTAGGTCGTGCTTCCATCGACGAACCTGAGATCGCGTACGAGTTGTTCCAGCGCGTGCACGCACATGGCTATGCGACGGAGGCGGCCTCCGCGGTGCTCGACGCCGCGATCACGACCGGGCGGAAGCGGCTCTGGGCGACAGTGCGTTCGTGGAATGCGCCGTCATTTCGCGTCCTCGAAAAACTCGGGTTCGAGCGCGACCACGTCACGGCGGACAGCCGTGGCGAACTGGAGTGGCTCACCCGCTCGCTGCCGCATAAACGCGTTTCGCCCGCTTGACCCCAACCCGGTTGCAGGGCAGCCGAGACCGGCGCTTGCCGGACTCCCGCTCTCAGATCCCACCTACACAACACGTCGCTGTGCCACGGGTCGCTGTTGCGGGCCGGGGTGCGGGTGAAGCAGCTGATCAGCGTGTGCGCGTCGCGGAACTGCGCAACCTCGCGCTCAGGGGTTGAGCTGGTGCCGTCGCACGGTGAACTGATCGCGTCCGTCGGGAGTGCTGACGCCATGCGGTGCGGTGGAGACGATGACGTCGTCGTCCTTCTGAGGGAGGCCGCTGTCGACGACCACGCAGGCGACGCCGACCTGCACCGGATACGTCGCGCCGGGCCCGAGTTCGCCCATCGCCGTGAAGATCGGCGCCTTGTCGAACAGCGACCAGCGCCGCCCGGCCGCGTCCGTGAACTGAACCTCCACCACCCCAGGCCACGGCTCGTCGTCTACCCAGCGAACCGCCTGGCACCGCAGCTCGATCACGAACGCCAGTATGCCGCTCACCGAGCCCCGAGAAGACGCGCGGGAATCAGTAACGGGCACCCGACGACGATCGCGTACCCCCACCGATCACCCCTCGCGGCCTCAAGCCGCCGACGGACCTGGGAGGGGACGGTCCGGGGTGCCCCCGCAGGGCTGCGAACAACACGGGATCCGCAATTCACCCCGGGTGCCGTGAACAGCCCGAGGAGGTGCCCCGGACCGGCCCCGACCCCCACCCACCAGAAAACGTGCACCTAAGGACGCACCCGCACGGGCGGCGCGGGTGGGAAAACCGGCAGGCACGGCGCCCAGCCGGGGAAACGACCCGCACCACCCACCCAGCCCGCCGGGGTGTCAAAGCGGAAGCGGTGAACTCCCGCCCCCGGCCAACGGCAGCCCGATCAGCGAGTCGAGAATCCCCCGCGCCGCCACCAGATCCCGGATGACCCCGGTCATTCGCTCCCGTTCTCGCGCCAACCCCTCAACAAGCTCCGGGCACTTCCCGGCCAACACCACCGTGTCGTCCACCACGCACGGCAGAATCTCGGCGATCACCGCCGTTCCCAGCCCCGCCGAAAGCAGGATCCGGATCCGCCGCACGGTCGCGGCCGACCGCTCGTCGTAGTCGCGGTACCCGCTCGCGAGCCGGGCCGGAGCGAGCAGGCCCTGCTCCTCGTAATAGCGCAGCGCCCGCGTACTCGCTCCGGTGCGGCGCGCCAGTTCCCCGATCCTCATCTGCCGAGTGCAGCAGGGACTTGACTCTCACGTCAACGTGAAGCTTTAGCGTGCGGCGCATGACAGCACCTGATGAGGCAATCAGCGGGCTCGCGCCCGCCTCCGATACCGTCACCGTTCTCGGCCTGGGGCCGATGGGCCGCGCCCTGTCCGCCGCGTTTCTCGCCGCCGGGCACCCGGTCACCGTGTGGAACCGCACGCCGGGGAAGGCCGGCGAACTTGCCGCCCGGGGCGCGGTGGTCGCCGGGTCCGTGGAGGAGGCCGTACGGGACGGCCAGGTGATCGTCGCCTGCCTGATCGACTACGAGGCCGTACGGGCCACGCTTGAACGGCCGTTGGACTGGGCGGGCCGCCGGCTGGTCAACCTCACCAGCGGTGAACCGGCGCAGGCCCGTGCGATGGCGGCGTGGGCGTCGGCGCGCGGGATCGGCTACCTGGACGGCGCGATCCTGACGCCGACCCCGGCGATCGGGACGGCGGCGGCGACGGTTCTGTACAGCGGGGCGGGCGAGGTGCACGAGGCCGTGCGGGGCGTGATGGCCGCGCTCGGGGGCGACGGGGTGTACCTCGGGGACGAACCCGGCCGGGCGTCGGCCTACGACGTGGCGCTGCTCGACGTCTTCGCCACGTCGGTGAACGGGATCGTGCACGGGTTCGCCCTCGCGGCGGCGGGGGGGATCGAGCCGGGGCGCTTCGCGGCGTTCGCGACGGGGATCGGCGGGCTGCTGCCCGAGCTGATCGCCCGGTTCGGCCAGCAGATCCAGGCGGGGGAGTACCCCGGGGACCGGTCGACGATCGGGTCGGCGGCGGCGGGGATCAGGCACGTGATCAATGCGGCGAGGGCGCACGGCATTGATACGAGTGCGCTGGCCGCGAGCAAGGGAGTGATCGACCGCGCGGTCGAGGCGGGCTACGCCGAAGAGGGTCTCGCGCGCTTGGCCACGACGCTCCTGCCGGTCGATCGGGGTGGCGCCCCCGCACGGCGCGGGTGACCCCCACCGGCCGGTGGGTTGGCGAACTGCCGTAACGGTTGCGGTGGTTGGGCCGCCGCAGGCAGTAGGTGGCTGATCGCGCAGTTCCCCGCGCCCCTTTGGGGCACCCCCTGGCCGGGGTGCACTGCGCGGCCCGCCCCCACCGGCCGGGGGCCTTACGACGGCCGGGTGCCGCGCCCGCCGTGCGGGCTACTCCGCCGCGGTCGGGAGCCGGGTCGGGAGGCCGAGACGCGGGAACTGGTCGCTGTGGGAGGTGACGATCTCCGTGACCGCCCCGCCGCTGACGCGCAGGACGTCGATCGTCAGGGGCAGGTACGCGCGCTCCGCCTCCCGCCTGCCGTAGAAGGCGATCGCGGGCTGCCGGTTCACGGCGGTGGGGACGGCTCCCAGGCCGACGGGAACGGGCCCGGCAACTCATCACTCGGGCCGGTTCGGCGGACCTGACACGGTGCCCCGGCCGGCGGGAACCCGCGAGCGCGTCCCGCTCAGTGACTGAGCACGTTCACACCCACGATGAACAACCCGATGAGCACGTCCACCGCCCCCACCCTGCACGCCGTCGTCCAGCCCTCGCCGGCCACCCGGGCGGCCCACAGGCCCCAGCCGAACAGCGCCAGCGTGTTGACGACCAGGGCCACGTCGACCGCGCCCGTCTCCGTCCACCAGCCGGCCGACGCGCCCAGCAGCGCGATCACCGTCGGTACGACCGCGGCGACGAGCGGCCACTCGGAGGCCACCGACCGCAGCGTCTCGGCCGTGACCTTCCGGCTGCCGGCCGCCCAGTTGGCGACGGTGTGGGCGTAGCCGTGCGCGGCGGCAGCCGCGAGGCCGGCCACCAGGATCCAGATCGCGTCGTAGCCGGGGTTGGGGCGGCCGTTGTCGTGGTCGAGCGCGGACGCCAGCGTGCTGGCGAGGATCGTCCCGTACACGCCGCCGAACAGCAGTCGCTGCAACGACACGCGGCGCAGGGCGGCAGCCGCGCGCACGCCGGTGCCCCGCCCCGGTCCACCCGGCGCCGTGCCGCCGCTCTCCGTACGAAAGGCCACGCGCCGAACGATATAGCCGGATCACCCCGTTCACCCCTGTATGACCCCGGCGCGCCCGCATGGAACGGTCCGCAGTGGATGGACGCCCCCACCCCCGCCCGCCCGGCGATCCGGCGATCTTGAATTCAACAGAAGTGGTTTGGACATCAAAATAAGAAGGAATTGAGCATCCCCTGAGGTTCCTCCTGTTCGCGTTCGCGGATTCCCGTGTTCCGGAAAACGAATTTTACGCCGCGGACGCCCGCATTCCATCGTTCTGACCTGCCGGGATTTGCGGGCGAGCGCGTCACGGGGCATCCGCAGCGCGTCACCGGTGGCTGGACTCCGCAGATCAGAGCGTCCTAGCATGACGCGTCGTCGGATTCGAATGTCGGAACACGACAGCGGATCCGTTCGTATCTTCCGCGGTCAACTGGCAATACCAGTGCGCCGCAATTCTCCGTAGCCGCCTGCCGGCCTGATCAAGTGAGGCACACCCATGCCCAGAAAGACCCATGCCCGTTCGCTCGCGATAGCCGTGGCCACCGCCGCCTCCTTCGCCACGGGCATCGTCGCGTTCGGCGGCCCGGCCGCCGTCGCCGCCCCGGCCAGCACTTCGACCACCGCGGCCGGCACCGCGGCCGGCGAGTACGGCGGCGCGGGACAGGGCCCGGTCACCCCGGTCACCGGCTCCCAGGCCCAGGCCCAGGCCCAGTCCCACGCCCAGTCCCAGCCGCAATCCGTCGTCTCGCCCATGGTGACCGCCCCGAGCATCACCCGCAGCGAGGTGATCTCCCGCGCCAAGACGTGGGTCGGCATCGGCCTGGACTACAACCAGGGCGGCAGCCACGCCGGTTACCGCACCGACTGCTCCGGGTACGTGTCCATGGCCTGGCACCTCAGCGATTCGGAGACCACGAACAGCTTCGGCCCCAACGGCGTCACCACCTCCATCGCCAAGAGCTCGCTCAAGTCGGGCGACGCGCTGCTGAACCCCTCCAGCGGCAACGCCGGCCACGTCGTGCTCTTCGACAAGTGGGTGGGCGGCGGCCAGAGCAGCTACATGGGCTACGAGTTCACCGGCAGCGGCGTCCACTACCGGGAGATCCCGTACCCGTACTTCTCCGGCTACGGCACCTTCTCCCCGGTCCGCAACAAGTCCGTGAAGGACGACGTCACGCCGCCGGCCGACCCCGGCATGACGGACCTGACGGCCGGCGACTTCAACGGCAACGGCAAGAAGGACCTGGTCGCGGTCGAGGTCTCGACGGGGAAGCTGTGGCTCTACCCGGGTACGGGCAGTGGCACGCTCACGTCCCGCACGCTGATCGGCACCGGTGGCTGGAACGGGATGTCGAACCTGACGGTGGGCGACTACAACGGGGACGGCAAGGACGACCTGGTCGCGGTCGAGATCGACACGGGCAAGCTGTGGCTGTACCCGGGGACGGGTTCCGGGCTCGGCATCCGGAAGGAGATCGGGACTGGTGGCTGGAACGGGATGAACAGCCTGTTCAGCGGCGACTTCACCGGTGACGGGCATGACGACCTCGGCGCGGTGGAGGTGTCGACGGGCAAGCTGTGGCTCTACCCCGGCGTCGGCTCCGGTCTCGGCACCCGCAAGGAGATCGGCGACGGCGGCTGGAACGGCATGAACAAGATCGTCAGCCCCGGTGACATGAACCAGGACTCCAACGACGACGTGGTCGCCACCGAGCGGTCGACCGGCAAGCTGTGGCTCTACCGGGGCTACAACAACGGGACCCTGGACGGCGGCAGCACCCGCATCCTGATCGGGACGGGCGGCTGGAACGGTATCTCCGACTACGCCGGCGGCGACTTCACCGGTGACGGCATCGGCGACCTCGTGGCCGTGGAATCGCAGACCGGTGCCACCGGAAAGCTGTACCTCTACAAGGGCACCGGCAACAACGGCCTCACCTCGCGCACCGAGATCGGGAACGGTGGCTGGTGACAGCGACGAACCGGCAGACGAACCACCAGACGAGCCGGCACCTGAACCGGCACCCGAAACGGCACCCGCACCGGCCCCGCGCCGTCCTGCTGGGAATCGCCGTGGCGCTGCTGTCCCTGCTGCCGCTCGCACCCGCCGGCGCCGCGACCACCTCGGCGGGCGATCCGGCGGGCACCGCGTACACCCAGCCCTCCGTCCGGGCGATGACCTGGAACATCTGCGGTGAGGCCGGCGGCGCGACCCCGGCCACCAGTGCGTACTGCCCGGACCGTGCCAGGCCCGACCTCAAGGCCCGCGCGGTCGCCGACATCGTCAGCGAGCGGAACCTGAACGCGGTGATGTTCCAGGAGATCTGCTCGGGCAGCGCCGACGACGGCTACGGCAACAGTGCGAGCACACCGGCCAATCCCAGCGACCTGGAGGCGATCTCCTCGGCGCTCGGGGCCGGTTGGACCTTCCAGTGGGCCAAGGTGCAGCGCCCCGACGGCCGTTCGGACTGCCGCGGCGGGCTGAGCGGCACGCTGAGCGTCGCCATCGGCGTCAAGGGGGCGATCGACTGGTCGCACGCGGTGCCGCTGCCCGTCCCGCTGAACAGGGGCGCCGACCGGGCCCAGGTGCTCTGCGTGGCCGCCGCCGGCTGGGAGACCCGGATCTGCACCACCCACCTCGCCAACATCGACGACGCCGCCGTCTACACCGACGAACTCAGCACGGTGCACGGCGAGATCGCGAACTACCCCTCCGTGCTGCTCGGCGGCGACTTCAACACCCGCTCGCAGGCGAACCTCCAGGCCCTCTACAGCACGATGGCCGAGTGCGACCAGCAGTCGTACGCACCCGGCGACGCGGCGGGCGAGGCAACCCACTTCACCTACCAGCCGGTCGTACCCGACCCCGCGACCGGCGTGATCAGCAGCGGCACGTACTCCGCGGCCAAGCTCGACTACCTGTTCTCCACCGCGGGATTCACCGGCTGCGACGCCCTGACCGAGCGGGCCGACCAGGCGGACTACTCGCACGGCGCGCAGCCGCACTGCGACCTGGTCTCGTCCCCGACGATCTGCACGCCGACCGGGGTATCCGACCACGCCCCGCTCAGCGGGTTCACCAAGGGCGGCCCCGTCCTCGACTGGTCGCTGAAGGACGGCCACGGCGGCACCGCCGCCGACGCCTCGGGCAACGGCAACGCCGGGACCCTCACCTCCGGTGTGAGCTGGGCTGCCGACCACGCGGGCTCCGCCTCGTTCAACGGCACCGGCGGCGCGGTCACCGGCCACGGCCCCGCGGTGGACACCACGAAGAGCTTCACCGTCTCCGCCTGGGCCGAGGTCCGGCCGGGCGCCGGCACCTCGGTGGTGCTCAGCCAGGACGGGACCACCATCAGCGGCACCATGCTCTGGTACGACAAGGGCGACGGCGGCTGGCACTTCGGCATGCCCCGCTCCGACAGCACGGTGTGGGACGTCGACCAGGCCGTGTCCACCGCTCCGGCCGAGCCCGGGGTGTGGACCCGGCTGACCGGCGTGTTCGACGCGGCGGCCGGGACGCTGACCCTGTACGTCGACGGGGCGCTCGCCGGCACCGGGCACCACACCGCCCTGTGGTCGGCGACCGGCCCGTTCGCCGCCGGACGCGACCGGGTCGGCGCCGCCGCCAACGCCTTCATGAACGGCGGCCTGCAAGCGGTCAGGGCGTTCGACTACCCGATGACGGCCGCCGAAGTGGCCTCGTACGCCACCGGTCTCGCCGCCCCCACCGCCACCACGACCGCACCCGCGTCGTCGTCCGGCGACCCGGGCTGCGCGGCCGTCGGACCCTACGGCGTCGTCCCCTCGGCGACGCCCGCACTGCGCGCCCACGTACTGGCGCCCGACCCCTCCGCGCAGGTGCGCGCGGAGTTCTCGCTGTGGGACGACACCGACCCGAGCCGCCAGCCGATCACCATGGGCGGCCCGGGCTCCGCGAGCGGCAACGCCACCGGCGGCGGCACGGTCTCGGTGACCGCCCCGGCGCTGATCCGCGGCCACCTCTACGGCTGGTACGCCCGTACGGCCACCGTGGCCGGGCACTCGGCGACCACCGCGGTCTGCCACTTCTACGCACTCGCGGGCTGAACCGGTTCGCGGCCCCGGAGGCGCCGGGGCCGCGAACCGCGCCGCCAGTCGCCGGCCCACGCCGTGCGACCGTATGAAGATCAGAAATTCTTGCGTCGCAAGTCCACCGCCTGATAGGACTGTGAGCGCGCCGTTACCACCCACATGTTCGACAACGCGGGGGTCCATGTGGTCGCTACGGCCTCTCTGTCCGCGCCGCGAGACCGGCGCGGCGATCCGCGCCGGCCACGGCGCCGCTTTCCCGCCTCCGTCAGGCGCTCCACGCAGCACGGCCTGGTCGTAGCCGCCGTCGCGCTGACCGTCCTGCTGTGTGCGACGGCCTTGGCCACCGTCGCCGCGCTGACCGGCAGTTCGGTGCGCTCCGAGGGCGCCCGGCGGCTGGCCGCGCAGATCGACGCGCAGGTGTCGGTGTCCGCGTCCTACAAGGCCGAGGGGATGGCGACCGCCGACCGTGACGTACGGGCCGCCGCCGCACGGGTGTTCGCGGGCGCGCCGCAGCAGACGTACGTGGGCCTGCTCGACACCGGGTCCGTCACCGTGGTCGGGATCGACGGGGTCGCGGGCGCGCCGACCGTTCCCGGGGTGGGGAGGCTGCACCCGGTGGCCGCGCAGGGCGGCGGCACCTTCGGGCAGCTGGTCGGCGGACACTGGCCGGCCGGCACGGCGAACGCGCCGGCCTCGGCCTTCACCGCCCTGCCGAGCGTGCGCATCGGCACCGGCTCCATCGCCCCGGTGGACGCGGCCGTGCCCGAGTCGCTGGCCCTGCGACTCGGGCTCAAGCCCGGCTCCAGCCTCCGGCTGAGCGCCGCCGGGCGCACCACGACACTGCGGATATCCGGCGTCTTCCGGGCCTCCGGCGCCGCCGGCTTCTGGCCCGCGATGGCCGGCGACCTCACCGAGGACGAGACCGCCAGCCAGGACCTGCTGGTGGTCACGCCGGCCGCGCTGAACGGCAACCCGGTCCTGAACGGCCAGCTGGTCGCGCACTGGAGCGTGCAGCCGGACTTCTCCGGCCTCGGCACCGGACAACTGCACGGGCTGCGCGACCGGGTCCGCGCGTTCACCGGCAGTCAGAGCGCGGTGTCGGTGTTCCGCGGCAAGTCACCGACGCTGGACGAGATGAGCGTGTCGTCCGGCCTCGCGCAGGCCGTCGACGACCTGGCGATACCGACCGTGGTGGCCAGGTCGGCGCTGTACCAGCCGAGCGTGATGCTGGCCGCCCTCGCCCTCGCCACCCTGATACTGGCCGGCCGTCAGATGACCGTACGCCGGCGGGCCGAGCTGGCACTCCAGCAGGCCAGGGGCTCCGGCACCCCCCGGTTGCTGCGCGCCGCGGCGGCGGAGTGGGCGCTCACCGGCGTACCGGCCGCCGTCGCCGCGCCGTTCCTGGCCGATCTGCTGCACCACGGCACCTCAGGCACCGGCGCCGCCTGGCTGGCGGTGAGCCTGACGCTGCTGGTGCACGCCGTGTCCGTACTGCTGCCGGTGCTGCCCGCGCTGCGCTGGCGGGCGGCCCGCGGCGCCCGGTCCGCGGTCGCCCAGCGCCTCGGCGTCGACCTGGCGCTGCTGGCCGTCGCCGTCCTCGGCTTCCTCGAACTGCGCAGGCACAGCTCGGTGGTCGGCGGCACATCCGTCGACCCCGTCCTGGTCTTCGTACCCGCCGTCGCCAGCGGGGCCGCCGCGCTCCTGCTGCTGCGGCTGCTGCCGCTGTCGTCCCTGCTGCTCGACGTGCTCGGCCGCCGCAGCCGCGGCCTGGTCGGCGCGCTGGCCGGCTGGCAGCTGAGCCGGCGCACCGCACGCAACGCGGGGCCGGTGGTGCTGATGTGCCTGGCCGTCTCGGTGAGCGCCTTCGCCACCACCGCACTCGCCTGCCTGGGCGGCCTGTCCGCCGAGCAGGCCGCGTACACCGTCGGCGCCGACGTCAGGATCGAGCCGTCCGCGGACGACAGCTACCCCTCCGCCGTCCTGGCCGCCGCCTACCACGGGCTGCCCGCGGTGACAGCGGTGACACCGGTGATCCGCGGCAGCGCGAACCTGCCGAGCGGCGACACCGAGGAGCTGATCGGCACCGTCGCGGGCCCCGCGCCCCGCACGGGCTCGACCGCCTCCCTCGGGATCGCCCTGCCGGGGCGGCCGGCCGCGCTGCTGCTCGACGAGAAGCTGAGCAGCAACGGCAGCACCGCCGCGCCGCACCTGGAGTTGACCTTGCAGGACGCGGCCGGCCTCGTCAGCACCGTGCCCGCCGCGCTGCCCGCCGCCGACGGCGCCAGGCACACCGTCGCGGTGCCGCTCGACGTGTCGCAGAGCGGCGGCCACCCGCGCGCGTACCCGCTGACGGTGACCGCCGTCAGCGTGATGCCGCAGGCGGACGTGGCACCGGCGCGGCTGGACATGGACGTGATCCGGCTCGGCTCGCGCGGCGCGGTGAGCGCGAGCGGCGGCAAGGGCGCCGGCGCGGACACCTGGGCGGCGCCGCTGCCGGCCGGGCAGTCCTGGGCCGACGGCACCGATCACGCCGCCGACGCCACCACCGGCGCCTGCAAGGGCAAGCCGTACGGCGAGTACCAGTTCGGCGCCCCGGGCGTCTGCTCGATCAGCCACGGCGGTTCCGACGTGCTCAGCACCTCGCTCAGCACCGGCTTCACCGGCTACCTGGACGGCACCGGCCTCACCGCCGACGACGTCAAGACGCTGGCGACGGGCAACCTGCGCTTCGTGGCCCGCCCGGCCGGCGCCCCGAAGCCGCTGCCGGTGCGCGCCGACGCGCAGGCGCTGGACGATGGGCACCTGTCCGTGGGCAGCACCACCTCGCTCGACCTCGGCACCGGAACCCCGCTGCCCGCCAGGATCGTCGGCGAGCTGGACTCGCTGCGCGGCCTGGGCCACGGGCAGGGGCACCTGGTCGCCGACCAGCGGCAGCTCGCCACCGCGATCACCCTCGCGGGCGCCCTCCAGCAGGATCCCGCCTTCTGGTGGATCAGCAGCAGCGACAGCGCGCGCACGGCCGCCGCGGCGCAGCGGCAGCCCGCGCTCGGCGCGGTGACCACCACGACCGGCACCGCGAATGACCTGCGCTCCGACCCGTTCCGCACCGGCCTGCACCGGATGCTGGAGCTGATCCGCTACCTGGCCCCGTGCTTCGCGGTGATCGCCTTCACCGTGCACGCGGTGGTCTCGACGCGGCAGAGACGGCAGGAGTTCGCCCTGCTGAGAGCGATGGGCGTGCGGTCGAGGAAGCTCTCGGTGCTGCTGAGCGCCGAGCATCTGAGCCTGGCGCTGTTCGCGGTGGTGCCGGGCGCGCTGATGGGTATGGCGCTCGCGTCGGTGATGCTCCCGCTGATCACCGTGGACGACGCCGGGCAGCCGCCTTATCCGGCGCTGCCGCTGGTCATGCCCTGGCGCACGGTCGCGGTGACGGCGGTGCTGACGGCGCTGGCCATCGCCGCGGTCGTCCTGACGCTGTCCCGGCTGCTGGCCCGGGTGGACCTGGTACGCGTGCTGCGAGCGGGGGAGGACCGGTGAGCCGCACGTCCGGAACCGGCGGGGAGGACCGGCGGCCGACCCGCGGAGCGACGGGCACCGACCGGGAGGAGCCGCCGATCCGCCGCGGGGCGACGGGCGCGGCGATGACGCTGCGGCTGGTGCGCAAGGAGGCCGGCGGCGACCTGCCGCTGCTCGCCTGCCTGGCGGTGCTGATGCTGGTGCTGACCGCGCTGTGCGCGTGGGCGCCGGCCGTGGCCGGCCGCCAGGAGGACAAGGCGCTGCGGCAGCGGATCACGGTCGCGCAGACCGGCGCCCCGCTGGTCAGCATCAGCGCCACGCCGGAGATCTTCCACGACGGCGCCCCGCCCAGCATCGACATGGCCACCCTGCTCAGCGACGGCCGCACCCTCACCAGCGGGCTCGGCCGCTCCGCGGCACAGCACCTCACCCTCGCCGACAGCGGCAGCTACGACTACAACCAGGGCTCCGTCAGCTCGCCGGACGGGCCGGACAGCGCGATCACCAGCACCAAGCTGGCGCTCAGCCACCTCCCGCAGGCCGGCTCGCACCTGCACTACGTCAGCGGCCACGCGCCCGCCGATCGCACACCGGTGGGCGGCACCCCGCAGATTGCGCTGTCGCAGGCCAGCGCCCAGGCGATGGGCGTGCGGACCGGCAGCCGGCTGGGACTCGACTACAAGCCGGTGCCCGGCGCCCAGCAGCAGCCGCCGCACGTCGAGCTGCTGGTGAGCGGGGTGTTCCGCACGGTGGCCGGCACCGACGGCTTCTGGACCGGGCAGGCCACGCTCGTCGC
The DNA here is from genome assembly GCF_050956065.1 of Streptomyces sp. CA-111067. Classification (NCBI taxonomy): domain Bacteria; kingdom Bacillati; phylum Actinomycetota; class Actinomycetes; order Kitasatosporales; family Streptomycetaceae; genus Streptomyces; species Streptomyces sp. CA-111067. The sequence goes on from NZ_CP192103.1 coordinate 6,366,767, forward strand.
GCCGTCCCGCTACCCCGAGGAGCGCAGCGCGGGCACGGTGCTCGCCGTACGCGGGCTGGTCGGCACCGACGCCGCCAACACCCTGGCCGGCGCCGGGATTCCGGGGCCCCTGGTGACCTGGACGCTGCGCGCCGAGCTGCCGCACGCGGCCCTCGACCAGGCCCGCGCGCTGACCGGTCCGCTGGCCCACTACGGCGCCGACCTCAACGCCGAGCGCTGCCAGGGGATCGACCCGTTCACCGGCCAATCGCGCTGCCAGATCGGCGACCAGTTCACCGACCAGTTCGTGGTGTCCGACGCCCTGACTCCGCTGCTCGCCGCCTTCACCGCGCAGGACCACCAGGCCAGGGCGCTGGCGTCGTTCGCCGTCGACTCGCTGGCCGCCGTCGCGCTGGCTACCACCGCCGTCGCCGTGCGGCTGCTGCTGCGGCGCAGGCGGCCGCACCTGGGGCTGCAACGGGCGCGGGGCGCGTCAACGGCCCGGCTGGTGCTGCTGCGCGGCAGCGTGGCCTGGCCGGTGGTGCTGGCCGCCGCCGTGCTGGGCTGGGTGGCGGGGCGGCTGCTCGCGCCGGACGGCACGTCCGGGTCGCCTGAGCCGGTGCCCGCCGCCGTCGCCGTGCTGACGGTGCTCCTCGTCGTGCCGCTGCTGACCTGGTTCGCGGTCCGCGAGCCGGCCAAACGGCGGCACCGGCCCCGGCGTTCACGGCGGCGGCCCGCTCTCGGCGGGCGGCGGGTCGTCATGGAGCTCACCGTGCTGCTCGCGGCGGTCGCTGGCGTGGCCACGCTGCGCTCGCAGGGCCCCGACTGGGAACTGGGCGCGGTGCCGGTCGTGGTGGCGCTGGCCGCCGTCCTGCTCCTGCTGCGGATCTACCCGCTGGTGCTGCGGCTGGTGGCCTGGCAGACCCGGCGCGGCAGGGGAGTGGTGGGCTTCGTCGGGGTGTCGCGGGCCGCGCACGACGCCCCCGCGACCGGCCTCGCGCTGTTCGTCCTGGTACTGACCCTGGGCACGGCCGTGTTCGGCGGCCTCGTGCAGCGCACGATCGACGACGGCTTTGCCACCGGTGCGATCTGGAGCACCGGCGCCGAAGCGGGCGCGACGGTCGCCGGCAACACCGCTCCGGCGCCGGGCAGCGGAACACCCGGGATACGTACGGCGGTTCAGCAGCTGCGCACCCTCGACCTTATGGGGCAGGCGGACGGCGCCGAGCTGTCCACCGCCGCCGTCGTCAGCGTCGACCCGCGGCAACTGACCGCCATCGCCCCGCACTCGGCGCTCGCCCGCACGCTGCTCGCCGAACTGACCGCGCCGCCGCGGAAGGTGGGCGATTTCAGCTACCGCATCCCGGTGCTGATCTCACCCGACCTGCGGGCGCGGGAACGCACCGGTTCCTTCACGGCGGTCGCCCCGACACCGGAACTCGGCAATGCCCCCACGCAGCTCAACCTGGACCCGGTCGGCACCCTCACGACCGCGGACACCCGCGATCCGCTGCTGGGCCCGGTCACCGCGCAACTGCCCGCCGGGACACCGCTGTTGATCACCGCGGCGGCCGCCGAGCAGGTGATGCCGCCGCAGCCGTCGGGCAGCACGGTGGTGCTGCTCCAGGGCACCGGTGCCTCTCTCGTGAAGGCCGCGACGCTGCGGGCGGCGGCCGCCCAGGCGCTCGGGCCGCTCGCACACACCCGGATCCGGTCGGAGGAGCTCAGCGCCCTGCGGGACGACGGGCTGACCAAGGGGCTCGGCACCATCTACACCGCGGGTTCGGCGCTGGCCGCGCTGCTCGGCCTGCTCGCCGTCGCCCTTGAGCTGGTGCTCACCGCCCACGAGCGGGGCCGCACCACGTCGTTCCTGCGCACGCTCGGACTCGGCGGCGCGGGCGCCGGGGCGGTGAACGTCCTCCAACTGCTGCCGCTCGCCGCCGCGTCGGTGGTCGGCGGCACGCTACTGGGCCTGCTCGAACCGCGGTTGATGTCGGACACGCTGAACCTGCGGCAGTTCACCGGCGGGCCCGCGCAGCCGGTGCTGCGGACCGACTACGCACTGACGGTCGGCCTCGTGGTGGGCGTGACGCTGCTGATCGTGGCCGCGGCGACGGTGGAGACGGTGCTCGCGCGCAGGCGGCGGCTGGGGGCGGTGCTGCGGGTGATGTGAGCGGGGGCGCTGCCGCTAGGGCTGGTGCGGCGCTTTCCGTTCAGGTCGCCGTGTCGCCGGAGGTGTTGCCGGGTTCGGTGGCCTTGTTCGTCTCGTCGGCCCCGGTGCTCTGTGCCGCCTCGGCCGCTGCGGCGCCGGCGCGTTCCGTCTCGGATCTCGCCTGCTGGGCCACCGCGTCGGGCCATACGCCGATGTGGTCGGTCTCCAGGGCCAGCCGTACGCGCTTGCGCATGTGCAGGCGCTCGGTGAACTCGCCCGGCAGCTGGAGCCGCCCGTTGCGGTCGAGCACCGCGAACTCCTCGGCGGTGAGCGCCTCGACGCCGTCCTCGCCGGTCTCCACCCGCCGCAACACCTCCGTGGAGGTGCGGCCGTTGCGGATCCGCACAGTGCGCTGCACCTGCTCAGAGACCAGCGCGTCGTGGGTCACCACGATCACCGTGACGCCCAACTCCTCGTTGGCCCGGCGCAGTACGGCGAAGATCTCGTCGCTGGTGGCGGTGTCCAGCTCGCCGGTCGGCTCGTCGGCGAACAGCACCTTGGGCTCGTTGGCGTTCGCGACGGCGATGGCGACCCGCTGCTGCTCGCCGCCCGAGAGGGTGTCGGGATCGCGGTCCCGGCAGTGGCCGACGCCGAGCACGTCGAGCAGTTCCTCGGCGCGGGCCCGGCGCTGGGAGCGCTTGATCCCGGTGTACGTCATCGGCAGCATCACGTTCTCGGCCGCCGAGAGGTAGGGGAGCAGGTTGCGGGAGGTCTGCTGCCAGACGAAGCCGACGGTGCTGCGGCGGTAGTTGAGCCGGTCGCGGCGCTTCATGTTCAGCAGGTCGTGGCCGGCGACCTCGGCGGAGCCGGCGGTGGGCACGTCCTGGCCGGAGAGTATGCCCAGCAGCGTGGACTTGCCGGAGCCGGAGGCGCCGATCACCGCGATCATCTCGCCCTGCGAGACGGCCAGATCGAGCCCCTGAAGGGCCTGCACCTCGACGCCCTCGGTCTGGAAGATCCGCACCAGGTTGTCGCAGACGACCAGCCCGTCGTCCCGCTCCGGCCGCCCGGCCGCCGCGGCCCGCCGGTGCAGCTCGTCCAGGTCGGGCCCGCCGGATGTCTGCTGCTGAACGGGCACGCGGTCCCCCGGTGAAGTGACGTCTTTCGATTACGGCCGGTCTCTTCGCCCAGCGTAGTGCGCGGGGCCCTCCGGGGCACGGGGGGCCGCCCGGCCCCGCTCCGGCTGCTGCCCCGGCGTCGCGGGCCGCAGGCTCGACGACTTCCTCTACATCAAGGCGTCACACGGGATCGGCGCCGGCATCGTCCTGGCCGGCCGCACCTACCGGGGCTCGACGGGCATAGCCGGTGAGATCGGCCACACCCAGCTGCCGGGCGCGACCAGCTGGTGCCGGTGCGGCAGCCGCGGCTGCCTGGAGACGGACGTCTCCATCGCACCATCGGCCGGGTGCCGGCCGACCTGGTCAACTGCCTCAACCCGGCGGCGATCGTGCTCGGCCGGCGCGCGGAACTCTTCGGCGCGCTGGCCACGGCGGCCGGAGCGCGACCGGGAACGGCCGGCTGATCGGGAGTAGCCGGCCTGGCGGGAGTAGCCGGCCTGGCGGGGGTAGAAGGATGGGCGGAGCAGGGCACGTCGGCGCGGTCGCACAGTCGATTCACAGGCGGTGGCCCCATCCTGGACAGCGGATGCACTCGTCACCTATCGTTCACGGAAGCCTATATTCCATTTTGCCGATACCATAAGCGACGCCTCGAAGAGATCGATCCTATTCCTATGCCACTACAAGGCTTCAGAGCCGACAGGACCATAGCGCCGAAGCGCCTGGACTCCCTGACGGGTCTGCGGTTCTTCGCGGCCTTCGCGGTCTTCACGCACCACTTCACAGGATTCGGCGGGAAAACGGGGCTCGGGCGGTCGCCCGCCATATATCCCTATTCGCAAATAGGGGCGCACGGCGTCACCTTCTTCTTTGTGATATCCGGCTTCCTGATGACCTGGGTGTTCAAACCGCATGAGCATCCCGGGGTCTTCTACTGGCGCAGAGTGGGCCGAATATGGCCGGCCCATCTGGTCGCGTTGATCCTCGGTGTGTACGCCTACTACATCCGGGCGCACCTCACCATCCACTGGCCGAGCCTGATCTCCTCGGTCTTCCTGGTGCAGACCTGGTTCCCGACGGTCACCCCCACGCTGCCGGGCAACGAGGTGACCTGGACGCTCAGCGTCGAGCTGCTCTTCTACGCGCTCTTCCCGCTGCTGGGACGGTTCGTCTCGCAGCTGCGCACCCGGACGCTCGTCGTGGCCACCGGCTGCGGGCTGATCGCCATGTGGGGCGTCGACTGGTCCGCGACCGCGAACCTCACCCCCGCGTACTCCGCCTGGGTCATGCGCAATCCCGTGGTCTACCTCCCGGAATTCCTGCTCGGCATGACCCTCGCGCTGGCCGTCAAGCGCGGCTGGCGTATTCCGCTCCGCCCGGTGGTCCCCGTTCTCCTGCTGAGCGCCTATGTCTTCGGCTACTACCAGGGCAGGGAACGACTCTCACCGGACACCGTGGCACAACTCGACTTCACCGTGCGGCCGATCATCGCGATTTTCTCCGCGCTCATCATCCTCGCGTTCGTCCAGCGCGAAGTGCGCGGCCTGCGGGGAATACTGAACACCAGGCTCGTGGTCATGCTCGGTCTGTGGTCGTACTGCTTCTACCTGATCCACCATTCGGTGAGCCGGCTGGCGATCTACCAGTGGGGCCGAATACCCGACAACGACACGGCACTGCTCACTCTCGTCGGTATGGGTATGGCGGTGAATGTCATGGCCTGGGCTCTTTTCACTTATGTGGAGGAACCGGCCGAGAAGTGGTGGCGCCGCCGCACTCCGAAGCGCTGGCTGGCCCGCGGCGCGAAGCCCGCCCGCCCCGAACTCCCCGCGCCGCGCCCCGAGCCCTCGGCACCCCGCCCCGAAACCGAACCGCTCCGCGAGCCCCGTCCCACAAACGTCTAGCGTTTCGGGGCATTGCGTGCCGGAGGGACCCGCTCCGCCGGCTTGGCAGCATGCTGCCGAGGCGTCGGCGGGACAGGACGGGGTCCGTATTAACTGTCCTCTGTGCATATAGCCCTGTTCAACATTCCGGCGTACGGGCACGTCACTCCGACCCTGGCCGTCGTCGCCGAACTGGTACGGCGCGGCCACCGGGTGAGTTACGCCGTCACCGAGGAATTCGCCGCGCAGGTCCGCGCCACCGGCGCGCGCCTCGTGCCGTACGCCACCACCCTGCCTTCGGCGACACGGGTCGAGGACTGGCCCTCGGACGATCCGGTGGCCATGGCCTCCCTCGCCCTGGACGAGGCGGTCGCGATTCTCCCGGGGCTGCAGGCGTCCTTCGACGAGGACCGGCCCGATCTGGTGCTGCACGATTTCGGCGCGCTCGCCGCACGGCGATTAGCGCACCGCTGGAACGTCCCCGCCATCTGCCTGGCGTCAACGCATGTACCGAGCGCCGATGACGAGGAGCGCGCGGAGAGCCTGGAGAACAGGGATATCTGGTTCGCCGACGACCCGGGGTGGGCCGAACACCGGCGGAGATTCAGGGAGTTCCTCGACGAGGCCGGTATCGAGCTGTCGATCGACGACTATGTGGGGTTGCCGGAGCGCTGCCTGGTCCCGATACCCCGGGAATTCCAGATCAACGGCGAGTGCGTGGACGCCCGTTACACGTTCGTCGGTCCGTGCATCGGGGACCGGGAATTCCAGGGGGACTGGACGGAGCCGGCCGCCGGACGGCCGCTGCTGCTGGTCGCGCTCGGGTCCGCGGGGAGCAAGCAGGCCGACTTCTACCGCAGTTGCGTCGAGGCGTTCGGCAACACGCCCTGGCAGATGGTGATGTCGACCGGCCGGCTCGCCCCGGAGGTCCTCGCGCCGCTGCCCGCGAACGTGAACGCGTACTCGTCGGTCCCGCAACTGCGCTTACTGGCGCGGGCGGACGCCTTCATCACCCACGCGGGCATGGGCTCGGCGCTGGAGGCGATGTACCACGAGGTCCCGATGGTGGCCGTCCCGCAGATCAACGACCAGTTCGTCAACGCGGCCCAGATCGAGGCGCTCGGGCTGGGCGTGCACCTGCCGCTGTCGGAGGCGACCCCCGCCCGGCTGCGCGGGGCGGCCGAGGCCATCGCGGCCGACCCGGTCATCGCCGGGCACCTGGCGGCGATGCGCAGGGCGATCGACGCGGCCGGCGGGACGTCGGCGGCCTGCGATTTCATCGAGCGGCTGCTGCCCTGACGGGAGAGCTCCGGGCCTGGCGGGACGGAAGGTCGGCTGCCGTCCGGGCCGTCCACCGGAGGGAAGAACGAATGGCGGGCGGCCCGGGGCGCATTGCGGTCGGGGCGTGTGCGGGGGCTTGTTCGGGGCGTGTGCGGGGCGTCCTCAGGGCACGAGCACGACCGTCTTGCCGGGCAGCCGCCCGGCGCCCGCCTCCTCGTGCACCGCGGCCAGTTCGGCCACCTGGCGGCGGCCGGCGATGTGGACCGTGAGCGTGCCGGCGTCCACCTTCGCGGCCAGTTCGGTGAGTTGGGCTCCGTCGCTGCGCACCCACAGGCTCGCGCTGCGCACCCCCCGGGCCGCGTCCTCCGGTATCGGCCCTGCCGTGCTGGCGGCCACACCGCCGTCGGTGACGTATCCCGTGAGCTGGGCGAGTTCCGCCGGGGACACGCGCACATGGTTCACCACGACCTCGAACGGACCGCCCACGGCGGCGGGCCCCGCGGCGAGCGAGAGCGGGCCGACGACCCGGTGCGCCCCGTAGCCCTGGAGGCGGTCGGCGTGCTGCGGCCCGTCCACCGCGGTCACATGCGCCCCCGCGTCGACGGCGAGCTGCACGACGAGGCTGCCGACCGCGCCCCCCGCCCCGTTGACCAGGACGCTCTGGCCCGGCTTCAGTTCGGCGAGCTCGAACGTCGTCTGCCAGGCCGCGAGCCCGGTCAGCGGCAGCGCGGCGGCGTCGGCCAGCTCGGTCGTCCGGGGCGCCGGCGCGAGGGATTCGGCCGGCACGAGCACGTACTCGGCGGCACCGCCCGCGGAGTCGAGGGGCAGCATCGCCACCACCCGGTCGCCGACCGCCGGGCCGGTCACGTCCGCGCCGAGCTCGGCGACGGTGCCCGCCAGATCGATCCCCGGCACGTAGGGAAGGCTGATCGGGATCATCTCGGCCAGCGCGCCGGCCCGGATGTGGTCGTCGACCGGGTTGAACGACGTGGCCGCCACCCGCACCAGCACCTGCCCGCTGCCGGGGACCGGCCGGTCGACGTCCTCGTAGCGCAGGACCTCGCTGCCGCCGTACTCGTGGAAACGCATCGCCTTCATGGCACTTTCCTCCAGGGTGAGTGAAGCCCGTCAGTGCAGCCCGTCGCTGACGCACGTCGCTGACGCACGTCGCTGACGAACGTCGGTGAAGCCGTCGCCGACGGACTTGCCCCGGCAAGCGTTTTCACTTGCCCAGGCAAGTCAAACGGTAACCCGCTGGCGGTTGCCCAGGCAAGTGATCCGAGTTTCCCGGGCAAGTATGATGAGGCTCATGGACACCCAGTCACCCTGGCTCGACGACGACCAGCAGGAGCTGTGGCAGGCGCTGCTCACGGTCGTGATCGCCCTCCCGGCGGCCCTCGACCGCCAGTTGCAGCGGGACGCCGGCATCTCCAACTTCGAGTACGGGGTGCTGGCCCAGCTGTCCATGGCCGAGGAGACGACGATGCGGCTCAGCGACCTGGCCCGGGTGTGCGACAGCACGCAGCCCCGGCTGTCGAAGGTGATGGACCGCTTCGAGGCCCGCGACTGGGTGGCCCGCCGGCCCGACCCCGGCGACGGCCGGTACACGCTCGCCGCGCTGACGGACGCGGGCCGGCAGAAGCTCGTCGAGAGCGCGCCGGAGCATGTCGCGCAGGTGAAGCGGCTCGTGTTCGATCCGCTCAGTGCCGCGCAGCGGCGGCATCTGGCGGTGGCGCTCGGCCGGATCGCGGCGACCGTGCGGGGCGGGGATACGGAGGCGGGCTGAGCGGCGCGCGTCGGAGGCGGCGTCGGGCGGCGTTTGCGGACGGCGGCGTCGGGTGGCGTTTGCGGGCGCCGTCAGCCGGCGGCGCCGAACGCGAGCGGCACCGCGGCCCGAACTCTCGCGCGGGACACGGTGCCGGGATGCTCGCGCGACGGATCAGCCGCGGATCGCCGCGGTCTCGCGGGTGAACTGCCGGTGCCCGATCAGCTTGTAGGCCAACCTGGCCGGGGCGGGAACGACCCGCAGGAACCGCTGCCGTTCCGCCTCGTCCGTCTCCTCGGTGATGTGCCCGAGGATGACCAGCCGCCGCGTGAGCGGAATCGCGCTCATGCCGTGCTTGCCGAGCGCGTCCCACTCGCTCTGCGTCAGCGTGACCGAGACGATCGGGAGCAACTGCTGCTCCTCCTCGGCCAGGTGCTCGATCAGCGTCGGCATCGTCGCGTCGATGAGCTCCGCCATCCGCTCGCCGGCCGCCGCGTCCGCGCTCGCCGTCCACGCCGGCAGTTCCGCGCCGAGGGCCGCGACGGCGGCGTCGACCCGTGCGTGCTGCGCGTCCATCCGGTCCATCAGCGCCGGGTCGAGCACGGCCCGCTCGCGCAGCAACGGGAAGAGCAGCTCGTCCTCGCCGGTGTGGTGCGTGTGGAGGAAGTCCAGCATCTCGCGGGCGTGCGCGCCGATGACCTTGGACCGGGCGCGGTCGCCGGCCGCGGAGCGCAGCAACTGGGGGAGTTGGCCGAACTCGCGCCGGATGACGCGGTGGATCAGCACCATCTCGTGGGTGTCGACGCCGGTTCCGGGGCCGGTCACCGTGACCCCTCGGCGGTGGCGGCGGCCTGCACGGCCTCGTGGGCCGTGGTGGCCGGCCGCCCGATCAGCTTCACCAGGTCCTCGCTGGCGGTGAACAGCTCGCCGCGCGCCAGGCCGGCATCGGCGTCGGCGACCGCCGCGGCCATCTCCGGGGGCAGCCCCGCCGAGGTCAGCACGTCGGTGTAGTCGGCGACCGGCATGTCCTGGTAGGCGACGTGCCTGCCGAGGACGTCGCTGATCGTGGCGGCGAGTTCGGTCAGCGTCAGCGGCGTCCCGCCGAGCTCGTAGGTCGCACCGGTGTGCCCCTCCTGCGTCAGCACGGCGACGGCGGCGGCCGCGTAGTCACGCCTTGAGGCCGCGCTGACGAGGCCGTCGTGGGCGCTGCCCAGCAGGGCGTGGTACTGGGTGATCATCGGCAGCTGGTCGGTGTAGTTCTCCAGGTACCAGCCGTTGCGCAGGATGACGAACGGCAGACCGCTCTCCCGCAGGTAGTCCTCGGTGCGGCGGTGCTCGTCGGCGAGCGTCATCCGCGCGGTCGAGGCGTTGACGAGGCTGGTGTACACGACCTTGGACATCCCGGCCCGGGCCGCCGCGTCGATGGCGTTGCGGGCGTTGCCGAACCGCTCGCCGACCGTCGTCGTGGACACCAGCAGCAGCGTGTCGGCGCCGGCGAAGGCCCCGTCGAGGGTGGCCGGGTCGGCGAAGTCCGCGCGCCGCACGGTGACGCCGGCGCGGGCGAGGTCTTGGAGCCTGTCGACGTCGCGGCCGGTGGCCACGATCTGGGCGGGCGGCTCGCCGGCGGCGAGCAGCTGGTCGACGACGAGCCGGCCGAGGTGGCCGGATGCTCCGGTGATGACCGTGGGCATGGTGTTCCCTTCGATGATTTAGTCAGAAATCTTTACTACTGTAGGCACGAGTAGGAGCAGATGACAACCGCGAAGGGTGTGGGGCGGAGGGGGCGTGCGGAGCGCGGCGGTGGCCGCACCGCCCGCGGCCGGGTCGGCGGCGATCCGGCCCGGCGGCGTTGACGTAGGGTTTGCACCGCGTGTGACCAGGCGGGCGACGGAGCCGAGGGCGGCATGGACGACGAGCAGCAGGTGGATCTAGGGGTGTCGTTGTTCATCCCGTACCGGTACACCGAGGACCGGATCTTCCGGGCCATCCAGGACGCCGGTTTCGACGACTGGACCCTCGTCCAGTGCCGGGTCTTCCAGCGCATCGCCCCCGAGGGCTCGCGCCTCACCGACCTCGCTGACCAGGCACAGATGACCAAGCAGAGCGCCGGCGTCCTCGTCGACCAACTCGAGCGCCTGGGCTACGTCCGCCGCGTCCCCGACCCGACGGACGGCCGCGCCCGGCTGATCGTGATCGAGGAGCGCGGACGCGGCGCGGTGGAGGTGGCGAAAGCCACCCTCGACGACATCCTGAGGGAGTGGAAGGAGTACCTGGGCACCCGCAATTTCACCCTCCTCGGCCAGATCCTCGCCCAACTCCGCGAGATCACCGACCCCTACGCGCGCTAGCCCTCGCGGCGCGCAGCCGCCCGGAGTGCGCCGGGCGCCGGACGCGTGCGGCCTTCGCCGCAACGTCTAATTAGTCAGTACCGTTGACTACTACGCCTGCGAGCACGCCACCCGCCGATCCCGACCGCCGCCAGCACGGCCAGCCCGAGGGCGCTGCCGAGCAGGCCGCTCGTCAGGCCGGGCGTGTGGAACGAGCAGGCGAGGCGGGTCGCGCCGGGATCGAGCCGTACGGCGATCAGGCCGCCGAGCGTGCCGGGGGACGTCGCCCGGCCGCCGTCCACCGAGCACTTCCAGCCGTCCACGGCGGGGACGGCGACGACCGCGGTGCCCGCGGCCCCCGGCCGGAAGACGGCCCGCAGCGAGTGGCCGCCGGCCGAGACCCGCAGCGGGCCGCTCGCGCGTAAAGCGGCCACCGCGCGTTCGAGCGCGTGCGGGTCGAGGCAGGCGATGGGGCGGCGGGGCACGTCCTGGGCCAGCCGGGTGCCCAGCGCCAGGTCGAACCGGCCGGCGGCCGGTACGGAGCCCAGGGTCACGATGCCGTTGCGGGTCATGGGCCGGGCGCCGTGCTGGTAGGCCGTCCCGCCGCCGGCGCGCAAGGTGCCGGCGAACCATGGCGTGTACGCCTCCAGCGAGTCGCCGGGGCGGCAGGAGCCGCTCAGTGACGTCCACGCCTTGCCCCTGGCGTTGCCCGGCAGGTGCCAGCCGCCGCGGACGGCGACGGGCCGGGGGCCGCCGGCGTACCGCAGTGCGGGCTGGGTGTAGACGGTGGCGCCGAGCACCCGCTCCTGCCGGGCGAAGACCGAGCTGTCACCGCCCGCGCCGTCGAGCGCCGTGCCGGACCTGCGGGTGACCAGCGGTGGCGCGGGCACCCGGTGCTCCCGGAAGCCCTGGGCGGTGCCGGGCGCGGCGGTGAGGTAACCGCTCACACCCATGATCGCGTGGCCGACCGGATCGGCCAGGCTCAGCACGTGGCGGCCGTGCCAGTACCACCCGGCGCCCAGGTCGCGCAGCGCGCTCGCGGTCTTCTCCGGCACGTAGCTGCTGTAGTAGGCACCGCCCTCACCGCCGAGCAGCAGCGGGTCGTTGTCGGCGAACTCGTGCGGCCCGGGGTCGGTGCGGCCGGCCGGCCAGGAGTCCTGGGCGCGGAGCGTCCGGTGGGCGGCCAGCGACTGGCTGTCGAACGTCCGCTTGGGCTGCCAGAACGCGGTCTGGTCGCGCGAGACGGTGACCGACCAGACGTTGTAGGTCACGCTGAGGAACACCGTGCAGGTGAGCGCGCCGACCACGGCGATCCGCGGCCGCCGGTCGCCGAGCCGCCGGTACAGCACCAGCAGTCCGACCAGGGCCGCGCCGGTGGGCACGATCACCGCCCAGTCGCGGGGCGCGAGGTACGGGGCGCCGGCGGCCAGGGCGCACAGCAGCCCCGTCAGCGCGGCGCCGGCCAGCAGTTGGCCGGCGCTCGGCCGCTGGGACAGCGCCCGCCAGGCGACCACCACCAGCATCGCGGTCATGGCGACGGCGGCCCGGTAGGGGCTGCCGTTGGGCAGCGCCATGCCGTGCCACAGCAGGATGGTCGGCTTCCAGACGTAGGACAGGGCGACGGCCAGGAGCATCGCGAACCAGCCGATCCGCTCCCGGGCCGCCACCTGCCGCATGAACGGCAGGGTGAGGACGAGCAGCAGCGCCAGCAGGCCCGCGCCGATCCGGGGGGCGGCCGGGGTGAAGCCCGCGGGCAGCAGATGGGCGAGATACGTCTGGACGCCGGGCGGCCCGGCGTAGCTGTCGGCGGGCGGCGGCTGGGTCGCCCGGCTGGCCGCGTACGTCACGGTGAGCACCGGCGCGGCCGCCAGCACGCCGGTCGCCGTCATCGACAGGGCGCGCAGCCCGGCGCGGGCCCGGTCCGCGGCCGGGCGGCCGTCGACCAGCAGCCGGACCAGCAGGATCAGGAGCATGCCCAGGGTGGCCATCGCGGCGGTGTAGAAGTCCCCGGCCCAGCTCACGGTGACGAGCAGCGCGCCCGCCGCCCAGCGGCGCCGGTGCAGGCACCAGTCGTAGGCGATGCCGAGCATCGGCAGCGCGACCAGGCACCACATCCACATGACGTCGGAGAAGCCGTCGGAGATCGTCCAGGCGCTCAGCGCGTAGCCGATCGACAGCAGCGCGCGCGGCCAGGGCGAGCCGGGGCCGATCCGGCCGAGGTAGCCGGTCATCAGGGCCGCGCCGAGGCCGATGCTCAGCAGCGTGACCAGGAACACCGGCGCCTGGACGGACGCGCGCGGGAACAGGGCGACCAGCCAGGAGAACGGGCTCATCAGGTAGGTGAAGAAGTCGGCGAGGAACGGGACGCCGTAGCCGCTGCCCCAGTTGAAGAGCAGGTCGCCGCTGGTCTGACCGTGTATCAGGTCCCACAGGTGCGCGTAGAAGGGGACGAACTGGTTGCCGAGGTCGTTGACGGCCCGGGACCGCGGGCCGAACGGGTAGGTGCCGTGCACCGCCAGCGCGAGGCAGTAGGCCGTCATGGCGGCCGCCCCCGCGAACAGCGCGGCCGCCGCCTCCGCCGCGGGCGCGGGTCGGCGACCGGTCTGCGGTCTCCGGACCGGCGCGGCGGTGTCCTGCCGCAGGATCGTCTGCAAGATCAGCACGGTGCGTCCCGCTCACTCGTCGGTCCGTGTCGCCCGCCGATCTGCTACAGCCCTGTAGTAGTACGGCGGGCATAACGTCAGCCACCCTGTCTGAGGAGCGAACCGGCCGCGGGGTTCCCGCCGGGAGGTGGCTTTTTCGGGTGAAAACCAGACGTTCTCAAGGCGGCCGGGCCAGCGCGTGCCCGTGGGGAACCTTCGCTGCGGATGCGACGTCTCGGGAGGTGGGTACGCCGACGAGGGGGCACGAGTGAGCCGTTGGGCAGGTAAGGGGGCCGGTAAGGGGGCCGGGCGGCGATCGTGGGCGGCCGCCGGGGCAACCCTGGCCTTGGCGGGGACGGGGGTCTTGCTCCTGCACCAGCAGGCCGCGCACGCGGCACCGCGCGTCGACGCCGCGCTCGACCGCACCGTTCTTCCCGTGATCGACCGCTACGTGCTGACGGACCCGCACGGTCCGCTCGGAGGCCCCCAGTCGGCCGGGCAGGACCGGGACGCACCGCGCGGATTCTGCACGGAGCGGGTGATCGAGATCCGACCCGCCGGGACGGACCTGCGGGTGGGCCTGGTGGCCTGGTGCGGGCACTTCGTGAGGACCGGCGCCACGCTCACGGAGCTGGACGGGGGAGTGACCGCCGCGGTGCTCACCGTCTCGTCCTCCGCACATCCGGCCCGGGTGACCGGAGCCTCCTGGGAGCCCGACGACGTCCTCTCCACCTGGGCCCCTGCGCACTTCTCTGCCGGAGGCACCACCGAGGTCGAACGGATCCTCGGCAACACCGCCGCGCACCTGACCGACCCCGCGGCCAAGGCGAGCACCGCTTTCGGCCTGCACGCGCCTACCGCTGAGTAGGCCCCGCCCTGCCGCCGGCGCGGTCGGGGCCGCCGGCTCAGTCCTCGGCGTCCGGTCCAGCAGAGGGCTGCCATGGCCGCGAGTTCGGGGTGCGCCGCGATGCGCAGCGGGCGCAGGTGCGTGGTCAGGCTCCCGTGGTGGAGCCCGGGCGGACGATCATCAGGACGGTGACCGTCGCCCACAGCAGGTTGAAGAGGCCGGTGAACATGGCGAGCCGGGCCGCGGTCGGGACGTCGGGGCCGGGGTCGGGGGTCTGTGCGGCGGTGAGGGCGTCCTCCTGGGCGGGCAGGATCAGCAGGCCGAGGATGGCGGCTGCCACGGTGGTCAGGGTGATCGAGGCGATCAGCCATCCGCTGCCCAGGACGTGCAGGCTGCTGGCGGTGGCGAAGCCGAAGAGGGGAACGGCGAGGCCGATGCCGGCGTAGACGCGGCAGATGCGGTGCAGGGTGCGCAGGTTGGCGAGCGCTTCCGCGTCGCCGGTGGTGCTGTGCGCGCGGCGCAGTGTCCTTGGGAACATGCTCGCCGCGACCGTGACCGGTCCGATGGCCAGGAGCGCCGCCAGGACGTGCAGGGACAGGAGGAGTTTCGTCATGCTCAACGGCCCTCGGTCGCCGGCTGGGCCCGGCGTCGGCCGGTGACCTTCGAGGCCGGAAGGCGTCCGGCCTTGGACGTGCCGGCCAGCGTGTCGCCGTCGAGCGTGACCGCGAAGGCCAGGTTGAGGCGCAGGGGCTTGGTGACGGCCTGCTTCCAGGTGAGCCGGTCGCCATCCGAGACGAGGTCGCTGAGCGGGACGCTCTCGCCGGCTCCGCGGGCCGTCCCGGTCAGGCCGCCGTTGTGCCGTGCGAATTCGACGACGGCGTCGATCGTGCCGATCGGGGTGGAGATGGACAGGTCCCAGACGCCTTCTGCGGCCATGGTGTCGTACTTCCTCACGAGTGCGGTGCGGGCGCCGCGCGGGGAGGCGCGGTGCGGTGGTGGGTGGGGGCCGGTGCCCGCGGTCACAGATCGGCGGGGGCTGGGCCCTCGGGGCGCCAGACGGTGCCGCGCCGCTCATGGGCGAAGAGCTCTTCGACGGCGTGGGCGACCTGGGGGCCGACCATGCGCTCCAGCAGGTACAGGCCCAGGTCCAGGCCGGAGGTCACGCCGGCCCCGGTGACGAGGTCGCCGTCGTCGACGACGCGCGCGTGGACCGCGTGGACGCCGGTGGCGTCGAGCATGTCCAGGCCCAGGTGGTGGGTGGTGGCGTGGCGGCCCTCCAGCAGCCCGGCCATGGCCAGGATCAGCGAGCCGCCGCACACCGAGCTCATCGTCACCTCGGGGTTGTCCATCGCCTCCTTCAGCAGCGCGGGCAGTTCGGTCGTCAGGGCGCGGCCCAGCAGGACGGGGACGAATTCGTCCTGCCCCCGTGCCCCGGCCCCCGCGTGGCGGTCCGGGACCTCGCCGGGCTCTCCCGGCCGGGGGACGTCGCCGGGTTCTCCCGCCCCGGGGACCTCGTCGGGCCCACTGACCCGGCCCGAGGCACCGGGGACCAGGATCAGGCCCGCGCGGGCGGGATCCAGGGTGCTCGTGGCGCGCAGGGCCAGGCTCCCTGTGCCGCTGGGCACCTCGCGCGGCCCCTGGGCGGAGACCAGTTCCACGCTCACCGCGCCGCCGGAGGCGGTGCCGCCGGCGTGGAGCACTTCGTAGGGGGCGATGACATCGAGCGGATCGAAGCCGTCGAACAGGACGATCTGGGCATGCACGGAGAGGTTCCTTCGCGTTGTCGTCATCCGGCCCGCGCCGGAGTCGTCGTCGACGCTAACCGGGCCGCGGACCCGCCCCCAAGTGGCAGGAGTGACACGTTCCAACGGAATCTCGCCAGATGAATGCGCAGGCTTCTGAGCTGTACAACCTGCTGAATGAACGGCACCAGGACCATGGCACCTCAGCCGGAGAACAGGTACTTTCCTGCCATGCACACCGTTGCCGTCCTGGCCATGGACCAGGTGATCCCCTTCGATCTGTCGACCCCGATCGAGGTCTTCTCCCGGACCCGCCTGCCGGACGGACGCCCCGGTTACCAGATCCGCGTCTGCGCCGAACGGCCGGAGGTCGACGCCGGCGCCTTCACGTTGCGCGCGCCCTGGGGGCTGGACGCTCTCGCGGCCGCGGACACGATCATCGTTCCCGGCACCGCCGACCCCGCCGCCCCGCTCGCCGACGCCGTCCGCGACGCTCTGCGCTCAGCCGCGGGCAACGGCACGCGCATCGCCTCCATCTGCACCGGCACGTTCCCCCTGGCCGCCACGGGACTCCTGGACGGCCTGCGCGCCACCACCCACTGGTCGGCAGCCGGCCTCCTGGCCGAGGGTCACCCCGACATCGAGGTGGACCCGGACGTCCTGTACGTCGACAACGGCCAGATCCTCACCTCCGCCGGCGCCGCGGCGGGCCTGGACCTGTGCCTGCACATGATCCGCCGCGACTACGGCTCAGCCGTCGCCGCCGACGCCGCCCGGCTGTCCGTCATGCCGCTGGAACGCGAGGGCGGACAGGCCCAGTTCATCGTCCACCCCCACACGCCCGCACCCCGGGGATCGACCCTTGAACCGCTGCTGGCCTGGCTGCAGGACAACCTGAGCTCCGACCTCACCCTCGCCGCCATAGCCGCCCACGCCGGCACCAGCACCCGCACCCTGATCAGGCGCTTCAGCGAACAGACCGGATCCACCCCCCTCCAGTGGCTCCACCGCGCACGCATCCGCCAGGCCCAGCACCTCCTGGAAACCACCCACCACTCCGTCGAACGCATCGGCGCCCAGGTCGGATTCGGCTCCCCCACCGCCTTCCGTGACCGCTTCAAGAAGACCACCGGCGTCAGCCCCCACACCTACCGCCGCTCCTTCAGCTGACGTTCCCTTCTTTGTAAATGCGATCAATATCAGATCAACCAAAGGGGCATAGAGGGCAAAAGCTGCTGACTATGTGCGCGGTTGCACGGCTACACGCGCACTAGGGCCTGGAGTTAGGAGAAACCTCGGACGTCAGACCCCTTGACGGTCTCTGACGTAGGCGAGTTGAATCGCCGCGCACCGCAGGGTCCCCCACGGACTGCGCGCGGTGCTCGCGCTCGGAGCACGCTTCCCCCCACCGCTGCCACGCCTACTCGGCGCTCTGTACCGACGGAGGTACACATGCCCTTTCTCACCACCGTCCGGCGGCGAACATGGCGGACCGCAGCGTGCCTGCTGGTCGTCCTGCTCGCAGCCGTCGCCTCCGCCACGGCGGCGACCACCGCTACTGCCACCGCCACGTCCGCCGGAGCAGCCACGTCTGCCGCCGCAGCACCGCTCCCGTGTGACGTCTACGCGTCCGGCGGCACGCCGTGCGTGGCGGCGTACAGCACGACCCGCGCGCTGTACGCCTCCTACAACGGGCCGCTGTACCAGATCCAGCGGGCCTCCGACAGCAGCCGGCTCAATGTCGGTGTCCAGTCGGCGGGCGGGGTGGTCGGCGCCGCGGCGCAGGTGTCGTTCTGCGCCGGGACGAGCTGCACGATCACCGAGCTGTACGACCAGACGCCCAACGCCAACCACATGCCGATATCGGCGGGCACGTCCTGCTCGGGCTGCTCGCACGGGATCCCGGGTCCGGGACCGAACGGGTCGGACATCGGTGTGAACGCCATGGCACTGCCCGTCACGGTCGGTGGCCAGCCGGCGTACGGGGCGCTGTTCAACGCGCAGGGCATGGGATACCGCATCCAGAACGCCAAGAACGTGCCCACCGGCTCCAAGCCCGAGGGCATCTACATGCTGACGTCGTCCAACATCACCAGTGACGGCTGCTGCTTCGACTTCGGAGCAGGCGAGTCCGACAACACCGACGACGGCAACGCCACCATGAACGCGATCTACTACGGCACCGACTGCTGGACCAAGAACTGCGACGGCCCGGGCCCGTGGGTGGGCGGTGACCTGGAGAACGGCATGTTCTTCAGCGACACCGGCGCCAACCCGTCGAACACCCCCGGCGAGTACGGGTCCTTCCTGTCCGCCTGGGAGAAGAACAACGGCACCACCAACTTCACCCTGAAGTACGGCAACGGGCAGCAGGGAGGGCTCACCCAGTCGTATTCGGGGCCGCTCCCGCCGAACGGCTACAACCCGATGAAGGTGCAGCCCTCCATCGAACTGGGCACCGGCGGCGACAACAGCATCTGGGGCAACGGCGAGTTCTTCGAAGGCGCCGTCACCTCCGGCTACCCCTCCGACGCCACCGAGAACGCGGTGCAGGCCGGCCTGGTCTCGGCCGGATACGGCAACAACACCACCGGGGTCCCGACGACCGCATCGGTGGTCAGCCTGAAGGCACACGCCAACGGGAAGTACGTCGACGCGCCCGGCAACGGCGCCTCCGCGCTCATCGCCGACGCGACCACGATCGGCAAGAACCAGACGTTCGACCTGATCACCAACCCCGACGCCACCGTCAGCTTGCGGGCCCACGCCGACAATCAGTACGTCACCGCCGACAACGCCGGCGCCTCCCCGCTCATCGCGAACCGCACGACGATCGGCCCCTGGGAGACCTTCGACCTGACCCACAACCCCGACGGCAGCGTGAGTCTGCGGGCCCACGCCGACAACGAGTTCGTCACCACAGGCAACGCCGGCACCTCCCCCCTCATCGCCGACAAGACCGCTGTCGGCGCCACGGAGGAGTTCGACCTGGTCCGCGACACCGTTCCCGTCAGCTTCCGTGCCCACGCCAACAGCCAGTACGTCACCGCCGACAACGCCGGCGCCTCCCCGCTCATCGCGAACCGCACGACGATCGGCCCCTGGGAGACCTTCGACCTCGTCGGCAACACCGACGGAAGCGTCAGCCTGCGGGCCCACGCCGACAGCCAGTACGTCACCGCCGACAACGCCGGCGCCTCCCCTCTCATCGCCAACAGGCCAACGGCAGGGCTCTGGGAGAGCTTCGACCTCATCGACAACGCCGACGGCAGCGTCAGCCTGCGCGCCCACGCGAACCGCGACATCGTGACCGCCGACAACGCCGGCGCCTCGCCCCTCATCGCCAACAGGACATCGGTCGCGGCGATCGGCGCGTGGGAGTCCTTCGACCTCATCTACGACTGACCGCCCCCGCCCACCTGGAAGATCGAGGCCAGACTCGTCCTGTACCCTAGGATTTGTGGTGATATTCACCCCGATGGCCGGGTGTCTGGCTGGGGCGTGCTGTGAAGGAGGGGCGGTGTCGAACGCATGGGCAGCGTGTTTGCCGCTCACCGCGCGGGTCCCGGCGCCGTCGGACTGTGGGTTCGGCTGATCCCGTTCGTCGTCCTCGCCGCCGGTGGAGCGATGCTGGCCGTCGTCTCGCCCGGCGACCACTACGGGCTGTTGCTGTCCGTGGTGCCCTTCCTCGCCGCCGCGGTGCACGGCGCGTACCTCACCGCCGCGCTCGGCGGCCTCACCGTGCTCGTGTACACCACGATCACCCTCGCCCGCGACGGCGAGGACGCCGACGTGACGCTGATCAAGGTCGCCTTCCTCGGGGTGGCCTCCGCGACGGCGGTGCTGGTCAGCCTCGCCAGGGTCCGCGAACGGACGCTCAACAAGGTCCAGGACGTGGCGCTCGGGCTGCAACGGGGCCTGATGCCGGAGAGGCTGACGGGAAGTCGGGCGGTCGAGGTGTGTCACCGGTACGCGCCCACCGACAGCGAGGCCGGCGTCGGCGGCGACTGGTGTGACGTCATCCGGCTGTCCGGCGCCCGCGTCGGGCTGACCGTGGGCGACGTGGTCGGACACGGCGTCCACGCGGCGGCCACCATGGGCCGGCTGCGCACAGCGGTACGCACCCTGGCCGACCTGGACCTGCCACCCGACGAGTTGCTGTCCCGGATGGACGACCTGGCGGCGCAGCTGGCCGACGAGGACGAGACCCGCGACCTGGGCGCCACCCTGCTGTACGCGGTGTACGACCCGGTCGCCGGCACCTGCACGCTGGCCAGCGCGGGGCACCCGCCGCCGGGAGTGCTCGAACCCGGCGGTGCCGCCGCCTTCCCCGAGTTGGCCCAGCACCCGCCACTGGGCATCGGCGGCACGCCGTTCGACGCCACCACCCTGGGCCTCGCGGACGGCAGCGTGCTCGCCCTGTTCTCCGACGGCCTCCTCGACCTGCGCCACCGCGCCCCCGACGCCGCCCTCGCCGACGTCGCCGTGGCGCTCCCGCCCGGCTCCCGTCCGCTGCCCGAGATCTGCGACGACGTCTACCGCATCGCCCCCCGGGACGGCGACGACGACGTCACTGTGCTGCTGGCCCGCGTCCACGCGGTCAAGGACGGCGACGTCGCCACCTGGACGTACCCCGCGGACGCCAGGTCCCCCGCCCACGCCAGGGCGGCGGCAAGCCGGCAACTGGCGGCATGGGGGCTGGAAGAGGCGGCCTTCGCCACCGAGCTGATGGTCACCGAACTGGTCACCAACGCCGTACGGCACGCCTCCCCGCCCGTCGTGCTCCGGCTGATCAGGGCCGACTCGTTGATCTGCGAGGTCTCCGACACCAGCAGCACCGCCCCGCACATGCGCCTGCCCCGCCTGCTGGACGAGGGCGGTCGCGGGCTGTACATCGTGGGCCGGCTGGCCCGCCGCTGGGGGACCCGCTACACCGAGACGGGAAAGACGATCTGGGTGGAGCAGCCGTTCCCCCGCGCGGGCTAGTGCCGGGTGGCGTTGGTCCTTGTCGGGTGGCCCGGCGACCCGGCGGCCCGGTGATCGCACGGACCGGAAGTCGGTCCGTGCGACCAGCCCGTTCAGTCAGGAACGATGATCACGGCCCGGTTCGTCAGGCCACCTTGACGCCGGACGCGAGGGTCCAGTTCTGGTTGGCGCCGCCGTTGCAGTTCCACAACTCCAGGCCCGCACCGTTGGGGTTGGTGGTCCCGGTGACGTCGAGGCAGAGCCCGGACTGAACGCCGGTGATCGTGCCGTTGGAGTTGACGTTCCACTGCTGGTTCGTGCCGCCGTTGCAGTCGTAGATCTCCACGTGCGTACCGGCGGTGGTAGCGCCGCCGTGCGCGTCGAAGCACTTGCCCAGCACCTTCAGCGTCTTGCCCGAGGAGCTGTAGGTGATCCTCTGGTTGGCGCCGCCGTTGCAGTCCCACACCTCCAACTGAGTGCCGTTCACCAGAGTGCTGTTCGCGTCGTCGGCGCAGCGGCCGGAGAGGCTACTGGTCAGGTTGCCGCCGACCGGAGTCGCGGAGCCGGACGGGGTGACCTTGAACAACGCGGACTCGTGCGGGGCCAGACTGCGGCTGACGGAGTTGGTGAGCGTCTCGTTCGACTTGCCCCAGAGGTTGCGCACGGTGGCGGAACCGCTGAACCCGAGGTCGGCGAAGTTCGCCGTCACCGTCTCGTTGCCGGCCCGGTCGGAACGGTTGAACAACGCCACCGTGTAGCTGCCGTCCGGGTTCTTCTGCCTCGTGGCCCACACCTGCAGATCGTTGTTGTTGGAGATCTGGCTGGCCACCACGGAGTCGGTCTGGTTGACGTTGGTGACCTCGGCGTTCTTCAGCATGTTGAGGTCGCCGGCGTCCAGGTTGGTCAGGTCGCTCCCCAGCATCATCACCGACCGCGTGATCGCCCACAGAGTGATCACGCTCTGCCGCTCGTTCACGGTCAGGCCGTTGTGGTCGCCGTTGCCGACCTCGATCGAGTCCGGGTCGTTCCAGCCGCCCGGACCGGCGTACTGCCCCCACTGCGCCAGGTTCGCCCACCGCGGCCCGACGTTGCTCCAGGTGGTGAGGGTCGAGCAGTAGCACTCGATGTCGCCGCCCGTCCGCCAGCTGTTGGAGTACTGCTGCCAGGTCTTGATGTTGTTGATGTCCAGGGTGTTCGACAGGCCGAGGTGGATGGTGCGACCGGTCTGGTTCAGCGCCTTCGACCAGGCGATGACGTCGTTCTGGTCACTGGTGTGCACGCCGTCGATCTTGATGTAGTCGACCCCGTAGGAGGCGAACAGGTTCGCCCACGAGTTCACGAACGCCTGTGCCGCGGTGGGGTTCTTGTTGTAGTCGATGAAGTACATGACATTGCCGAACCCGCCGTAGTTCGACTCGAAGGTCGACGTGCTCGAGACGATGTCCCGCGCGTGGTACGACGTGCCCTCGATCGGGGTGTTCTGGTCGTACGCCGCCTTCGGGATGCCCGGCGTCACATACATGCCGAACTTCTCACCCAGGCCGTGGACGAAGTCACCCAGGTTCTTCATCCCGTCCGGGAACTTGCCGTTGTCCACGACCCAGCGACCGTACTGATCGACCGTGGTGCCGGGGTTCTTGATGTAGTAGTCGTCCAGGTTGATGTACTTGTAACCCGCGGACATCAGGCCCGAGTCGTGCATCGCCTGAGCCTGAGCCTTGATCTTGGCCTCGGTCGGACTGCTCCTGACCGAGCTCCAGCTGCTCCACCCCATCGGCGGCGTCCGCGACGCCCCGTTGTCCTGGGCTTGCGCGGGCGTCAAGCCCGTCAGGGTGGATGCGAACAGCGACGACACCAGGGCAACCGTCGCGACCAGCGCGCGTTTGTACATGACTCTCCTTCGAGTCGGTTCACTCCACGGCGGGGTTTCAGACCGTTCCGTATTGAGCCCTAGTGTTCGATCGAGTGTCAATACATCCACCAAAGTCGACTCGATCAGACAGATTCGATCACTTCCGGACTGCTGCGGCAGCCGACAACTCCCTTTGGCGAACGGGAAGTCCTCCGCCATGTTGGCGGGGTGGCGAAGCGACAGCGGCAGAAGTCAGGTTCGCGGGTGCGGCGGTGACGGCGGACCAGGCCGAGGCAGTGCCCGCCCGCTTGGTCGTCGGGGGTGCCATCAGGGTGGATGCCGAGCGTGGCCCGGTCGTAGTGGCGATCGCCCTTGAGGCCGTGGTCGTAGCCGGTGCGCATGCGCATCCGGTTCCGCTTCGGGACGCGGGCAGCGAGCTGGGTGACGGTCAGGCGGCCGATGGCGGTGCCCACGCGGTAATCGAAGCGGACGGCCAGGACGTGGCCGAGGCCGAGCGTCCGTGCGATGCACCGAAGGCCACGGCGTCCGTCGACCTCGTCGCCAGCCGGCCACCGAGCCGGTACGTCCAGGGCGCGGACGCGCTGGAGCACGGCGCCGGCCGGCCGTGGCCGACTGGGCTGCTCGCAAGGTGGGCTTCATGCTTTCCCCCGGCTCTCAGAGTCAGTTCGTGAGGGCGCTTTCTCGCGAGACGTCGGCTCCTCCGGCGTACCGCTGCTTGGAGACGAACGCGGTCGTGGTCGTGCCCGGCCCGTTGACGTTGACGGGTGACCGGTACGAATGGCTGCTGGCGCCGGCCGGGGAACTCAGCGCGTCGCCGCTCGCCACGGTCGCGCTCGCGGTCATGCTCTCCGCTTCCGCCGAACTCCTCGCGCGGGCCGCGCGCTTCGGGGAGGGAGCGCAATGCCGGATGAAGCGAATCATCCCGATGACCCTCTCTGCTGCTGGGCGCCGCTGGGCAGCGCCGAATGGTACGCGGCCCGCGATGCCGCCACCGCCCTGCGGGACGTACTGACCTCGGCCGGGCTGGAACGCGAATTCCCGTTCCTGCGGGCCGACCTGAACGCGTTCGGCCACGGGAACGCTGTCGCTGGGCGTGCCGTATGTCCGGGGCTGGTCCGATGGCAAGCGTGGCGCTGACGCCTTGGCTGAGCAACTGCGTTCGGCTGGCCTGACGGCGGAGTTCGGCGGGCTGAAGGCCGACGTGAACGTCATCGGCGAGGGGGTGGTCAGCCTGGGGTCGATCCGACCGGAGGTCGCCGCTGGCCTGGCCGGCTTGCTGGGAGCTGGGTTGGTCATGGAGATGCTGGCTCAGTGGGATTCGGCCGAGCAGACCGATCTGGCAGGGGCCGATCCGTCCGCCGAATAGTCGCGACGCAATGAGTTCACCACCACCACTCGAAGGATTAGCGCATGCGCTCAGACGCGCAGGCCATTCAGGTTGCGACTGGTTCACCGAGGGGCGACGCCTTGTGGCGCCGATCGTTGGGCTTGCTGTACTTCGTTGCTGTACCGCACAAGGTCGGAAGACGAGTGCGGTGCCCCTGCGGTGACCTCGTACGGCGCTTTGCAGGGCCTATGGGGCGTCCCGGCCCGCTTGTTCCCCGTGGTCTCCCCTGTTAGCCCGTCAGACGGGCACGTGACGGGTACGGAGTGTTTCCTCTAATTGGTCTGCGACTCAACTCGGTTGACCAGGGTGGCTGTACTTGCTCTCCTGCAATGCTGGAAGTAGGGGGAGATGTGGCAGAACTGCCGGAGAGTGAAGATCGTGACATCCTGGAGGGTCGCACCATCCTCGCAGTGAGCACGATTCGTGAGTCGCGAGGATGCTCACTCCGCGAGGCAGTTGATCTCTACGCTCAGCGCTACGCGGAGCTTCATCCTGAGCCGGACGGAGCGTCCGAGGACCCCCTGGACCCCAGGTGCTCCGGTTCGACCCGGACGGCCGCTTGGTCGTGTTCGATGGCCAGGGGCGATCAGAAGCCGAAGTAGTGACGCGGGGGCCCGCTGACCTGGGACCACCTAAGTGATCAACGCTGTGACCAGCGGCCGAGCCGTCAACGGTCGTCAGCGTTGGTCGCTGTTGTGTGCCCTCGCGCGGCACAGCGGCGGCCCAAGCGGTGGTGTCCTCAGAATTTGTCCATACCCGACCTATGGGCAGTGGCGTTCCAGCCGGTTCGGAATAGTTCCAAGCACAGTTCTTGAATTTGAGCTGCCGTTTCCTCCATTTCGCTAACCGTAATTGCCGTACCGGACATCCCAATGGTTTTCTTAACTGGCTTCATTGCCTGTATTTCGCCATCTTCTTGATGGAAGAAAATGGAATGAACAACTTGATTGCGCTTGTTCTTTAGATCTCTCGCAAGGTCGAGGCACTTATTCACTTCGGCGGCTTCATCCTTAGGGATGGCCTGCATTCTAAGCGCGAGTCGGCACAGGTCGATGAGCCGGTCCGTGCTCTCCGCGTTCGCATGAGCCAGGAGTGTCGGCTCGTGTGCCAATGAGCCGAGCAGGGTACGCAGATGATTGTCTAGCATCCCGCCGGCCAAGGTGATCGAGCCGACCGCTTCCAGGAACGGGTTTCGTTCCCTGCTTGCTTCCTCAAGTGTCATGGGCGCATGGTACTCAGTTTGCACCTCGGTCTCCCGTCGATTCTCTGCCCACGCCACGGTGAGTTAGGTCGGCGGGGCGGATTTGGGCGGGAGCTGCCATGGGGCGAGAGATCGGGACCAGTAAGCTTTCCGTAACTCGGGCAGTCCCTGGAGCTGCCCGCAATAGCCCGATGTGGGCCCCGATTTTCGAGGCTCGCCCCATGGTGGCTGCCTATAGCCGTGGGGCCGACCGGCCCCAGCCTCGGCTGGTGCTGACCTCATGCCTTGGGCCTCCCGCGCGCGACGCGGCCGGACCCCGGACGCGCGGCCGGCGCAGCGGTAGCGAAGCCGGTGCCTTGAAGACGTAGAGATAGTTTGAGCCGGGGCAGTTGTTGGTTAGAGGGGGTAGGCGAGTTCGAGGTCGTCGCCGGGGAGTTGGAACTCCTCCAGGGCGAGGGGCTTGTCGTGTTCGTCGGGGTGACGCGGGGGATGGTCAGGACCGGGACGCCTTCGGGGAGGCGGAGGGCTTGGGCCTGGTCGGGGTGGGGCATCCGGGGGCGGCTCCTCCTCGTACTTGGTGCCGACCAGGATGGAGAACGGCACCAAGGTGCTGTGGAGCTGGCGCAGATGGCCGGGATCGGCAAGGGGTCTGCTTGGATACGAGTATGGACAACGGCGGTCACCAGGCATCGGGTCTCTCCAAGAGCGCCTGGAGCGACGCCGACTTCGAGGAGATGGGCTGGCACGACGCCACCATCCATGGCCTGTCCGTGCAGGCGAGCCAGGGAATTATGCCGCGGCTTGTCCTTGACCTCGACTACATCGTCCGCTGGGTCCACCCGGTCCCACCTGCGACGCGCTTCTCCTTCTGGGTGTCCCCGGCAACGCTCGTCTTCGAAGATGTCTGGGACCTTGAAGGGGACCTTGACTTCAAGGGCACGATTCCGGACCTGGATATCGACGGCTTGTACCGCCTCGTGCCTGATGACGGCCGTCAAGACCTGCCGCTCTGGCATATCGAGGGCCATGCGTTCGAACTGAAGTTCCGGGCGTCCGGATACCGCCAGTACTTCCGGCAGGCTCCGACACTCGTCTCTCGACAGGCGCTGCCATACACAGAGCGTGGGGGTTGCGCCTTCACAGAGGTCGGCTTCACCTGACCGCTGACGCTCCGGATCCTCGACCGACGGGAAGCAACAACGGACTCTCAAGATGGCACTGATCACCTCTCAAACGCGGTCTGAGAGGTGATCGTGAGCCCCGGAGCGATCCGGGGCTCTCTCGCGTGGCTAGATGAGGCGCGCGGTGTTATCGCGAGGAATGTTGGCCTGGCCGGTGATGGGGCTCAGCCGTACCAGGTGATGTGGCAGATGTAGACGCAGTCGTGGCGCGGTACGGGCAGGAAGCTGATGAAGCCGCGGCCGTTGAGGATATCGAACTCGCGGAGGCCGCCCTCACGGTCGAAGGGGCGGCCGACTTTTGTCGAATCGGGGCCGATCGCGGCGAGTTCAGTGGCCAGGCGCTCCACCTCGGCGACGACTCCCGGTGGGAGTCCGGCGGTCAGGTATTCGGCGCTTGGGTTGTAGTCCCACGTCCACTCGCTCACAGGTCGGTCTCCGCCTCCGCGGTGTCCCGGATGCGACGGATTTCGGTGATCGCGTCCGATGGCTCGTGTTCGCCTGCGTCGATGAGCCGTTCCAGTTCGTGGAGCCGGGCGGCGCGCGCCGGGTGGCGTTCGATTGCGACGAAGACGGCCCAGGAGTGAACGAAGGCGCGCAGCGGAGCCAGGCTCTGTGTCTGCTGGGCGTTGGTCGTGGCTTCGAACAGATGCTGCGTGAGGCCGGGGATCTTGCTCGGGGCGATCTTGGCAACAGCGGCCCGGAGAGCGTCGGGGGTGAGTTCCGGCATGGGGATCAGTGGTCCGTACGGGCCATCGGGCTGCGCACTCACGGCGTCCTCCGCGACTGATATGAAGAACCCCTGATCGGCGTTCTGCCAATCAGGGGGGACTTCTGGCACCTCTTCGAGGTGCCCCCGGCAGGATTCGAACCTGCGCACACGGCTCCGGAGGCCAGGGGGACCGTTGCTCTTTCCGGGACGCTGACCTGCGCGGGTGGGGTCGTCGGCGGGTCGCGTTGGGAAGATCATTACGTCCCTACGACGTAGACGGCCTGCCGGGCCGGGGGAGCGGGCCGTATCGTCGGTGGCATGGTGTCTGACGCCCTCGGGGACAGCGAAGCGATTGATGGCACTGCCGGACCGCTCGTCCCAATGCCGGAGCTGACGCCGGAAGCTCTGCGGGTTGCCGTGGAGACGATCGCCCCGCACAGGGTGCCGTCCCTCACCGCGCACCTCTTCGAGGCCGCGACCAATGCCCAGCAGACACAGAGCCTTGGGCCGCTGCGTGCCTTCGTCCACTCCTGGGCCGTCTTCGTGGCGATCAACCGGCATCCCGTCCGGGCTGCGCGGTTTCGCGAGCTGGAACAGATAGTCGATACCGCTGAGGGTGACCCCTTGGCCGCGGTTGACGAGATCGGCCGCATTCGTAGGACGGCAGAGTTGGAGGTCGGTCTGTGAACGCCGAATCGACGGGCCTAACGGCGGAGACGGCCGCTGCCGTGCTGCGCGAGGCGTGCGCATCGGCCGGCCTGGATTCGTCGGGCGCCCAGTTGCTGAGGCTCGGCTCCAACGCGGTCTACGACTTGGCTGACCGGCGGGTGATCGTGCGGATCGCGGCGGACCCGGGCACGTTGCCGGAGATGGAACGTGCGGTGCGAGTGGCCCGGTGGCTAGGGGAGGAGCGGTTTCCGGCGAATCGCGTGCTGCCTGGCGTGGTACAGCCGGTGGTTGTCGGCGGGCGGGTGGTGACGTTCTGGGAGAGCGTCCAGGACGCGGAGGAGTTCGCGACCGTCAGCGAGCTGGCCGACCTGCTCAAGCGGTTGCACTGGTTGGAGGAGCCGGAGTCGTTGGGGCTGCCGTATTTCGACCCGTTCGCCAAGGTGCGGCGGTCGCTCACCGGTCTCAGCGCAGCCGACGCGGAAGACGTGGCGTTCCTTACCGAGCGCGCCGATCAGTTGGAGAAAGAATACGACCGGCTCGACTTCGTGCTGCCGTTCGGACTGATCCACGGTGACGCGAACATCGGCAACATCCTCCGCAACCGCTCCGGCGAGGCGGTACTGATCGACCTGGACGGATTCACCCTCGCGCCGCGTGAGTGGGACCTGATCCTCACCGCGATCTACTACGACCGGTATGGCTGGCACTCCCGCGAGCAGTACGAATCGTTCGTCCATCACTATGGCTTCGATCTCATGAACTGGCCCGGCTACCCGGTCCTGGCGGACGTCCGTGAGCTGATGATGACGCTGTGGATGGGCGGCAAGGCGGCCACGGAAGCGAAGGCCGCGGAGGAGTTCGCCCGCCGCGTCGAATCAATCCGCTCAGGCGGCGACCGGCGTCATTGGCGACCCTTCTGACTACGCGCTTCTACGCGTTCAACCCTGCGTGCCCGCTGCGATCCACAGCCGGTGTTCGGCTGCCTGCTCGCCCAACTCCCGCACGGCCGTGGACTTCGCGTGTGGTGCGAGCGCGGTACGGAACTCGCTGAGGTAGCTGACGCAACGCGCGGACCGCAACTGCTCGCCCAAGTCGAGCGCGTCAAGAGCGATCCGGCACGCCTCGTCCAAGTCGCCGGCTCGCCGATGAGCGTCCGCGAGAACCATCGTTGCGAAGAAGTCGGAGCGGACGTGGCTGCCGCTCATCGCGTTGCGGGCGTGCTCGACGGCCTGGCGGGCGCTGTTGATGTCGCGGAAGCAGTGTGCGGACTCGGCGGCGAGTTCGGCCTCGTCGAAGTAGGTGATCCACTCGGGCTCGTCGCTCTCGTTGCGTCGGTCGAGGAAGCGGGCGGATTCGGCGAGGGCCTGCTCGCACGCGCGCCGGTCCCCGGTACGAGCCAGCGCGCGCGCCTCCATCGCGTGGAACTGGGCCATGAGCGTCGGAGTCGCCACGCCGGAGATGCCCATACGTGCTGCCCGCGCCAGCGTCGCGGCCTGCGTGAAGTGACCGAGGAACGTGGCCTGGTGGCTCATCGCCGACAGGATGCTGCCCGCGAGCCGGCGGTCTCCTCCGTCCTGGGCGAAGCGGAGAGCTTGGAGGTAATACCGCTGAGCGAGGCCGTGTTGACACGCGTCGTACGACATCCACGCCGCTAGGAGCGTGACCTCGGCGACAGTCGAGAACAGGGCACGGCCCACGTTGTCCGCGTACCGGCCACGGAGGAGCGGGGCCACATCGCGGCTGAGATACTGGATCACGGAGTGCCGGGCGTGCTCGCCGCCGAACTGGTCGTCCAACCTGGCGAACATCTCGCTGGTGGACCTGACCATTGCCACATCGGTGAGGCTGACGCGGGTTCCGGTTCGGGTGTTCTCGGAGAGCGCGGCGGGTTCCGGAGCGACAAGCCACCGCAACGAGGCGTCGCTCCAAGCCGGTTCGGAGGGCTCCGAACCGACCAACGGCTCGTAGCCGTGCAGGTCGGCTCGCCACAGGTGGTCAACCGCCCCGATCGCGGCCTCGGGAGAAGGCGGATAGCGCACCTCCAGCAGCGAAGCGTCCTGCCCCGTGCGCGGCGGCAGGCCCAACTCCGCCGGGCCAAGATCCAGCGCACCGGACAGCAGAGCGCCGTAGAAGTCATCGGGCACGCTGTGCCCGTTCTCCCAACTGGCGATCCTCCGCTTCACGCTGGCATCTGTCGGGAGGGATTGGCCGCCGACGTGGGCATGGCGCCGTAGCTCGCTGACCAACCTGGTCTGACCCCATCCCCGCTGCTGCCGGGCCGACTTGATCCGTAAGCCGATTCCCTCGGGAGCGCCCGCCATGGTGCACCCTCCCCGCCCTGCCTCGCACGTAGCCGAATCACCACGGTACGTGTCCAGCGCGTCCGATCAAGCCCAAATACGGGACTGGGGGAGTCCGCGGGAGATGACAGGGGATGACGCGCGGGGGGCTGGCTCGTCATCCCCCGTCACCGGTCGTCATCTGCCCAGATCAAGCGTGCCGCCACAAGCTGGAACGGCGGCGGACGAGTAGATCCGCTGCCCGGATAGACGGAAAGGGCGGACATGCAACGGGTCTTGAGATCGGGCGTCCAGTGGCTCACACGCGCCGCCGAGGACGGGGAGACGTGCCGGACGACCTGGCAACAGGATCCGCGGTCTCCGTACCCGCTTCCGATCGGACCGCGCTTCGAGCTGCTGGCCGTTGACCAGGAACTCGCACTGGAGACGTTCGACCAACTCCGGCGCCGTCACATGCCGACGGGGCCGGTGCTCGCCGATTGGGCGGCTCGCAAGGTGGGGTTCATGCTTCCCCCTGGCTCTCAGGGTCAGTTCGTCAGGGCGCTTGCTCGCGAGACGTCGGCTCCTCCGGCATACCGCTACTTGGAGACGAACGCGGTCGTGGTCGTGCCCGGCCCGTTGACGTTGACGGGCGACCGGTACGAATGGCTGCTCGCGCCGGCCGGAGAACTCAGCGCCTCGCCGCTCGCCACGGTCGCGCTCGCAGTCATGCTCTCCGCTTCCGCCGAACTCCTCGCGCGGGCGGCGCGCTTCGGGGAGGGGGAGCGCAATGCCGGATGAAGCGAATCATTCCGATGACCCTCTCTGCTGCTGGGCGCCGCTGGACAGCGCCGAATGGTACGCGGCCCGCGATGCGGCCATCGCCCTGCGGGACGTGCTGACCTCGGCGGGGCTGGAACGCGAATTCCCTTTCCTGCGGGCCGACTTGAACGCATTCGGCCACGGGCTCATCGAACTCGGCCGCGTCTCGCCGGAGACGGCGCAACGACTCGCCGACCTTCTGAGCCTCGGTCTTGCAGCTGTTCAGGACCCGCAGGCAATCGAAGGGGAGCAGCCGACATGACGGACCCGCGCGGAGTGTGTGCCAAGCGTGCGGAAACGCTGACGCCGGGCGTCCCTTACATACGCGGCTGGTCCGACGGCAAGCGTGGCGCCGACGCCTTGGCCGAACAACTGCGTTCGGCCGGCCTGACGGCGGAGTTCGGCGGGCTGAAGGCCGACGTGAACGTCATCGGCCAAGGGGTGGTCAGCCTGGGGTCGATCCGACCGGAGGTTGCCGCCCGGCTGGCCGGGTTGCTGGGAGCCGGGTTGGTCATGGAGATGCTGGCTCAGTGGGATTCGGCCGAGCAGACCGATTCGGCAGGAGCCGATCCGTCCGCCGATTAGTCGCGATGCAAATGAGTCCACCACCATCACTCGAAGGATTAGCGCATGCGCTCAGACGCGCAGGTAAGCGACGGGCATCCCCGCGAGGCGAGCGATTCGACCGTCACCGTTCCCTACATTGCTCCCTGGACCGCTGAACGTCGCCGGCCCGATCCCGTGATCTCCTTGAGCGGTCTGCGGGGCATCGGCTACGTGGACGAGGTGCCGCACGATCGGGACAGTCATGGAGTGCTGTGGATCCGCAGTGCACTCGCTCCGGGTAGGGGACGTCCCCGATTCGGAGCGGTCCACCCGGCCCGCCAGCGCCGTGCCATGCGCCGACTGCTCTGCCAGGTCTGCGCCGGCCCGGCCGACCGGAACGAACAGGGCGTGCTTTGGCTCCTGGGAGAGGGTGAGGGCGACTGGCCGGGTTGGCCAGAAGGGATGGCCGCTTCGCATCCCCCGGTCTGCCTGCGCTGCGCCGCAGCATCCACCAACTTGTGCCCGCACCTGCGCCGCAGCTACGTGGCCGTACGGGTGCGAGAGCCGGAGGTAAGCGGCGTCCTCGGCATCGTTCACCGCCTCGGCCCGCGCGGCCCGGTGCGACTGACCGACGACCTCGTCAAGTACGGCGACGCGCGGATCCCCTGGGTGCTCGCGTCGCAGCAGTTGATGCTGCTGAAGGGCTGCTCGTTCACCGACCTGGAGGCAGAACTCTCGGCAGAGGGCCTCCTCCCGCCCGGCGCCGCTCCCTCCGCGTAGCCCACGCCCACATCTGGCCCGCAGGGCCCAGCCGCTCCGGGCGGGACCGGCGCCCCAGCGCCGCAGCCCAGCCCGGAAGCGGCTGGTCGTGCAATGCCATACGGGCGGTGATGAGGGGAGGGTGTGACGACCGCTCTCCGAGACGATTGTGAAAACCTTCGTGGCAGCGTTGTTGCGACGGGTTCGAATCTCACACCCTCGTGGTGGTGGCTCGGAGCCGGTCCTGACTGCCGCTAGGACCGTGCTGGTTGCTGCCTCAACTGCTCTACAGCGGGATCCCAGTAGTCCCGTAGCGCGCAACGGGCTTGCCCGCGACTACTTGTTGGCGGCTTCGGACGTGAGACGTAGACGCCCAAGAACTTGTCGATCGTGCCTGCAAGTAAGCAACAGCTTGGATACGCTGGTGATGCGAACGGCAAGCATCAGCCTGTGCTGTTGCGACTAGTGCGCTGGGATCGGAGCCAAAGTGACCGTTTTTGATGTTGCTCAGCTTGCGCAAGAGATCACTCCGTACGTCACAACAGCCGTGGGGGCGTATGGGACCGCTGTTTTGACCCAGGTGGAAGACTCGGCGGCGGACGCCAGCGTTTCTTTCGGACGCCGCACCATTCAGCGCATCGTCGGCCGGCGTCAGCCGCAAGATCCTCCTACTGTGCTTGAATCGGCGATAGCCACGACCATAGCGGAAATCGCCGCCAATCCAGACGATTCGGATCTCATCACGCTTTTGCGTCAGGAGATCCGGCGCGCCCTTGCCTCAGATTCTGATCTAGCAGCAGAAATAGCCGCTTGGAGTCGCCCACCGCTCGCCCCTTCAACCACAATTACAGCTTCTGGTGCACGATCATTGGCCGCACAGACAATCGCGGGAAATGTATATACTGGTGATGTAATCACTAACATGGAGGCGCCGAGACAGCCAGTGAATCCGTTGCACGTGACGGCTGGACTGCACAACAACTACATCATGACGATGATTATACCAATCGAGGGCCGTGATCCAGAAATTGGACCGCGGCCGCTAGGTGCCAAGGTCACCGTTGAGGCTTTCACTTCACAAGCCGTCATACTTCAAGGGATGCGTCCGGTAGTTATCTCGCGCCATCGTGCCCGTCCTTGCTATCTGCGTTATCGCATGGGCCTTCCGCTGCCACCTCGCGCTTTTAAGACCAACCTGGATGATCCAAGGCCCACTTTGGAACCTAAGGAAGGTCGTGGAGGTCCGCCACCAGATTTTCCATTTACCGTCACAGATGGTGGGCCGGAGCTGTTCCTTATTTTTGTCGAGTCTCAAAGTGAGGTCGACTGGACTCTTGAGCTGGATTGGTCCAGTGCGGGTCGAAGTGGAACGATTACTATCGACGATAGCGGAAAACCATTTCACTTTCACCCGGGCTTCCCGACGATCGATCCGCCTCAGCCCGATAGACCGCATAACTGGCCCGTCCCGCAACCGCGGCCGTGAAGCTTATGCTGCACGTTGAAAGCCTTCAATTTATTGAGCCGATCACCAGTAACAGTGGCCGTAGCTGAGGGATTACGTCAAGCATCAACCCCAGACCTCCCCCCAGTTCCCATCCCGTCTGCCGTCGGCCCGCACTCCTGTGGAGCGGGCGTGGTTCAGGGCGTCAAGGTGGAGCGCGCCACTGTACGAACGACCTTGACGCCCTGGGCCGCGACTGCTCGGCTTGCCCGGGTCGATGGCAGGTGGGATGGGAACTCCCGCACCTCTCCCACGATGCTCGCGCGGTCGCCGGCGGGTCCTGGTCCATCTCGGAGCCGGAGCGCCCCCGCCGGAGGCATCGTCGTGACCTCGGCTGCACGGCTTCAGCTCATGCCGCCGGACAACCGGCCGGCGGAGCGGTAGCGGAGCCGGGTGCCTTGAAGACGTAGAGAAAGTTTGAGCCAGGGCGGCCCTTGGTTAGAGGGGGTAGGCGAGTTCGAGGTCGTCGCCGGGGAGTTGGAACTCCTCCAGGGCGAGGGGCTTGTCGTGCTCGTTGAGGGTGACGCGGAGGATGGTCAGGACCGGGACGCCTTCGGGGAGGCGGAGCGCTTGGGCCTGGTCCGGGAGGGGCATCCGGGGGCGGAGGTATTCGGTGAAGTGGAGTTCGTGGCCCAGGTCGGTCAGCGCCGTGTAGAGATCCGGGGCCGGCGGGGGCGGCTCCTCCTCGTACTTGGTGCCGACCAGGATGGAGAAAGGCACGTAGGTGCGGTGGAGCTGGCGCAGGCGGCCGGGCTCGCCGGTCTGCAATGCGTCGTAGGTGAACATCGGCTCGCCTGGCGGGATGCGCAGGAGATCGGCCAGGGCGAGCGGGGCGTCGGTGCGGGTGGCGATCGGCTCCTCGGCCTCGGTCCACTGGATGCCGTCTGCCTCGGCGTAGCTGCCGTCCTTGGCGCGGCGGACGCC
The DNA here is from genome assembly GCF_050956065.1 of Streptomyces sp. CA-111067. NCBI lineage: Bacteria > Bacillati > Actinomycetota > Actinomycetes > Kitasatosporales > Streptomycetaceae > Streptomyces > Streptomyces sp. CA-111067. The sequence continues at coordinate 6,401,322 of NZ_CP192103.1, forward strand.
CCGCGGCCTTGTCACGCTGGGGCGGCTGTGCGGCGAGCGGGCGAACGTGCCGCGGCCCATGATCACCTCGACCAGGCCCGACGCCCGCAGCTCGGTCAACCCCTGCCGGACCGTGGGGCGCGTGACGCCGAACTGCTTGGCGAGCGCTTCCTCTGACGGGAGCGGCTGGCCGGCCGGGAACGTGCCGTCCAGGATGCCGCGCCGTAGGTACTCGGCGATCTGCCGGTACTTGGGCTGCGTGTTCTCCGCTGGCATCGGGCCTCCGCCGCTGTCCTGTGAGTGATGCGGGCGTGCACGCATGCACGTACTTGCGTGCACGCATGCAAGCAGCCTCCCCCAAGTCATGGCACTTGACAACCCGTACTACGGGTCGCACTCTGGACTCACAACCCGTACTACGGGTTGTCAATCAGTAGTCGGCGTACGCCGACTCACCCTGATCACAGAGGAGTTCAGACAAGTGGCAACCCTTCCAATCGACACCAGCAAGTACACGGCGATCATCTGCGCCGTCCCTCCCACCCCGCGTGTCGCCAACCGCGAGACGGGGCAGCTCCGCGTTGACCGGGACACCGGCCGCACGGTGTACCAGGTCGGCCTGTGCCTCATGTCCGGGGGATCGGCCGACGTGGTGAACGTCAGCGTGGCCGGCGAGCCGACCGGCTTGCAGCTCGGGATGCCCGTCCAGGTGCGGGACCTCGTGGCCACCCCGTGGGAGAACGAGGGGCGACACGGCATCGCGTTCCGGGCCTCGGAGATTCGGGCGCTCGCCGCGCAGCCGTCGTCCGGCGCCGCTGCGAACAAGGGGGCCTGATGGTGACCTCCTTAGCTACCGATCCCGGCCACGCCTGGGCGGCCATCCTCCTGACGACGGTTCTCGCGATGGCGGCGGGGCTCGTCATCGCTGGTCCGGCTCTCCGCCGTCGCTACCCGGCGGCATGGTGGCTTCTCGTCGGGTTCCCCATCGCGTGCGTACGAGTGGGCCGTACCTGGCGGGCCTTGATGGCCGGGTGCGGGCTCGCGGTGAGTCGTAAGGCCGCGCTCACGGTCGTGTCCGGTCTAGTCGGCAACGGGGCGCCTCCGCCGCAGCCGCGCGTCCCTCGGCGTGGGCCGATCAGGCCGACCGTCGGCGGATTCTGGTTCGTCGTACGGCTGTTGCCCGGCCAGGTCCCGGCCGACTTCGTCAAGGCCGCGCCCGCGATGGCGGAGACCTGGCAGGTGCACGCGGTGCGGGTCACGCCGTGGAAGCCGGGATACGTCCGCGTGGCCGCCTCGTCCGCCGATCCGCTCGCCGCGCCCCGCGTCCCGTCGCACCGGGGGGACGGCCGACTGCTGCAAGTCGCCGTTGGCGTTCTGGAGACCGGCGCGCAATGGATCGTAGACCTTCGCCAGATACCTCATTGGCTGATCGTCGGCGCCACCCGATCCGGTAAGTCCACGCTGATCAACTCCCTCGTTGCAGGGCTCGCTCCGCAACCGGTCGCCCTCGTCGGGATCGACTGCAAAGGCGGCATGGAACTGTCGCTCTACGGGCCCCGGTTGTCGGCGCTGGCCACCAACCGCGCGCAGGCCGTCAAGCTTCTGACGTCCCTGGTGGCTCTGACGCTCGACCGGATGGCGATCTGCCGTGGTGCCCGCGTGCGGAACGTCTGGGGCCTGCCGGACGAGGAACGGCCCGTGCCGGTCGTCGTGATCGTGGACGAGTTGGCGGAGCTGTTCCTCGTGGCGAGCCGGGGCGAGAAGGACGAGGCGCAGGCGGCCGGCACGGCGTTGATCAGGCTGGCTCAACTCGGTGCTGCGCTCGGGGTGTTCCTCGTCGTCGCGGGCCAACGGGTCGGCTCCGACCTGGGACCCGGCGTGACGGCGCTGCGCGCCCAACTCGGCGGCCGGGTCTGCCATCGGGTCGCCGACCCGGGAACGGCGGAAATGGCGCTCGGGGATCTCAACCCCGATGCGCTCAAGGCCGCTCAAGCCATCCGGCCCGACCAGGCCGGTACGGCGGTCCTCGCCTCCGGAGACGGCTGGGAACGCGCCCGCTCCCACCTCGTCTCTGAGGCAGACGCCGAAGCGACCGCGGCCGAGTACGCCCACCTGACCCCCTGGCTCCCCGAACTGCTCGACATCGCAGCGGACTTCGCGCCGGCGAAAGGCCCGACTTCTGCAACGGCAGGGATCGAACGCCTCGACCGCGACGACAGCGCCTGAAGGGGGAGAGCCGTGCTCGTGTCCATGTCGGCCGTCGTACTGCTCGGCCTCCTGATCTGGTTCCTGCTGCGCATCCGCTACCTGCGGCTGCCCGACGTCCTGATCAGTGGAGTCTTCGGCTTCCTGCTAGCCGCGACCGGTGCCGCTCCGCTCGTGCAGTCCGCGCTGACCGGCCTGAGCGCCTTCCTCGGCCAACTGCGCTTCTGACCAACCTCTCCCGCACGTCGAGAACGACGAAGGGGACAGCCATGCCCAGATCCAGCCCTGCGCCTGTCCGCGCAGACGGCTCCCGGCGGGGCGCGAAGTCGCCAAACCCGACCCCGCCAGGAACCCACTCCATCCGCCACATGAGCAGTGAAAGGAGCACTCACACTGTGTCCACCGCCAATCGTCCGCGCAAATCCGGTCCCCCGGAGTGCGAGTTGCGCGAACCGGAACGCCCGACCTGCGACGGCCGGGAACAGGTCATCCTCGTCGGCCTGGACGGCTTCGAGCGCTGGCTGTGCCCGGCGCACGCCTCCGCGCTCTGGCTGACCGACCCCACGTTGAGGTTCAGCGCCAAAACGCGAACGGAAGCCATCACCGCCGTCATGCGGCAGGCGTTCGGAGGCGGTCGCCGATGAACTCGACTCCGCGTGACGTGGCCGCGCTCGTCGCCAGGGCGGCGGAACCCGAATTCGCCGCCTGGCGCAGCAACATCGTCCGGCTCAACGGCTGCACGAACCCGATTCACCTCGCCGGTACGTCGGCGTTCATCGACGGTGAGACGGGTGAGGCCCTGTGGTCGTACGGCTCGCCCGTCTACGGTGGCCGGCTACTGGTCGCCTGCGGCAATCGCCGGGTGAGTGTCTGCCCGACCTGCGCTCGCGTCTACCGGGCCGACACGTACCAACTGATCCGGGCCGGACTCGTCGGCGGCAAGACGACTCCGGCGACGGTCAGCGGGCATCCCCGCGTCTTTGCCACGCTCACCGCTCCCGGGTTCGGTCCGGTGCACAGCCGGCGCGAGCAGGACGGTCGGGTACGTGCGTGCCGTCCGCGGCGGGCGGGGGAGTGCTGCCTGCACGGGGTGGCGGTCGGCTGCCGTGAGCGGCACGCCGTGGACGATCGGCGGCTCGGGGAACCGCTGTGTCCGCGTTGCTACGACTACGCGGGCGCGGTGCTCTGGCAGGCGTCGGCCGGTCGGTTGTGGCATCGGTTCGCGCTGGAGTTGCGGCGGGAGCTGGCTCGGCGAGCCGGGGTGAGTCGGACCCAACTCGCTGAGTCCGTGCGCCTGTCGTACGCGAAGGTCGCCGAGTACCAACGGCGCGGGCTCGTTCACTTCCATGCCGTCGTCCGGCTGGACGGGCCGGAGGGCCCGGAGTCGGCTCCGCCCGGCTGGGCCTCGACGGAACTCCTGTCGGCGGTCGTCCGGGACGCGGCCGGTCGGGTGCGGTTGACGGCTCCGGGCGGGTTGGTCGTCGGCCGGCGGGTGCTGGGGTTCGGTCGGCAGGTGGATATACGGCCGATCGCGGAGTTCGGTACTGGGGATCTGACGTCGGCGGCGGTGGCGGGATACATCGGCAAGTACGCCACGAAGGGGGCGGAGGCGGCCGGGGCGGTTGACGGGCGTATCCGTCACGCCCGGGAGCTGGTGCTCCTGCCGGTGCGGCGGCATGTGCTGCGGATGATCGGTACGTGCTGGTGGCTGGGCGGTCTGCCGGACTTCGAGCCGCTGGGCTTGCGGCGGTGGGCTCACATGCTCGGCTACGGCGGTCACTTCTCCACGAAGTCGCGCCAATACTCCACGACACTCACGGCCTTGCGGCAGACCCGGGTCGAGCACCGCGCGCGGGAGCAGCGGGCGGCGCTGGGCCTGGGGGACCGGTCCGTGGTTGCGGTCGGCCAGTGGCGCTATGCCGGGCGCGGCTACTCGCCGGCGGCTGCGCTCGTCGCGGCCTCGGTGCGCGAGGGCGGTGAGGGTCATGGCGGCGCGCTCGGCTGAACTGCTCACGGTGACAGAGGTGTTGGCGGAACTGGGTGGCATCTCGCGGCGGACCTTCTACCGGTGGCGGGAGTTGGGTCTCGCGCCGCACTGCATCCGGCTGCCGAACGGGGAGTTGCGGGTCCGGCGTGCGGTGCTGAACGCCTGGCTGGATGAGCGGGCGGAGGGGGCGGCGTGAAGTCGTACAAGGTCTCTGTCTGGAAGCTCAGCGTGAACCGCTCAGCCAAGAAGCCGACCTATCTCGTTCGCTGGTCGGTTGAGAAGGCGCCGTTCCATGAGGTGTTCAAGACGAGCGCGCTCGCTGACCGGTTCCGGGCGAAGTTGCTGCGGGCGGTGGAGAAGGGTGAGCCATTCGACACGGTGTCAGGGCTGCCTGACTCCCTTCGCGGTGGGAGGGCGGCGCTGTCCTTCCTCGACCTGGCGATTCAGTACCTCGATCACCGGTGGGCGGAGGCGTCGGCCAAGCACCGCGACAGCATGACCGACGCCCTGGCCGGGGTCGTGCCGGTGCTCGTCAAGCCGGGCAGGGGGCGCCCGTCGCCGGAAGTGCTGAGGCGGGCGCTGCGGTCGTATGTGCTCGCTCCGCCACGGCGGAAGCGGGATCAGCCCGAGGAGATTGCGGCGGCGGTGCGGTGGATCGAAAAGGCGTCGCTGCCGGTGGCCGAACTTCAGGAGATCAGCCGGGTGCACGAGTTGATCGACGCGCTCGGTCGGAAGTTGGACGGCAAGCCGGCGGCTACGCAGACGTACCGTCGGCGTCGGGCGGTGGTCTTCAACGCGCTGGAGTACGCGGTGGAGCTAGAGGTGCTGACCTCCAATCCGCTGAACCGAGTCCGCCGCAAGCGGGGCAAGCGGGCGGTCCAGGAAGTCGACCGGCGGGTCGTGGTCAACCCTCGGCAGGCGCGCGAGCTGTTGACGGCGGTGACCTACGTCGGGGTTTATGACCGGGCGAGCGGCCGGCGGCTGCGGGCGTTCTTCGGCTGCCTCTACTACGCCGCCCTGCGGCCGGGCGAGGCCCTTGGGTTACGGCGGTCGGACTGCGTGCTGCCGGCGAAGGGGTGGGGTCGCATCGAGCTGGCAGAGACCCGGCCCTCGGCGGGCAAGGCATGGACTGACTCGGGGGAGGCGCACGATCGGCGGGGCCTCAAGCAGCGGGCGGAGGGAGAGGTGCGTATCGTGCCGATCCCGCCCCCACTGGTCGCCTTGCTGCGCGAGCACGTGGAGGAGTTCGGCACTGCCGACGATGGCCGGCTCTTCCAGAGCGAGTACGGCAACGTCGTGGCGGCCTCGTCGTACTCCCGCATCTGGAAGCAGGCACGGGAGTTGGCGCTCCTGCCTGGTCAGGTCGCCTCGGTCATGGCGGCCCGTCCGTACGATCTGCGGCACGCGGGAGTCTCCCAGTGGCTCAACTCCGGCGTCCCGGCCCCGGAAGTAGCCGCACGTGCTGGCCACTCGGTAGACGTGCTGCTCAAGATCTACGCGAAGTGCATCGACGGCCAGGAAGCCGAGATGAACGACCGGATCATGAAGGGCCTCAAGGAGGATGGGCGGTAGCCTTTCAGGCTACAAAGGAGCCCCCGGTATGGCCCGGGGGCTCCTTCTAGCTTGTCAGGCATCGACCAGCCTGCGTCATGCCGTGCGGCTACGAAGACTTCTGGCACCGCTCATGTTCAGTCTCCAGGTGAGCATCTGCTTGCTTACCCCGTACTTGGCTACGGCGACCTCGTCGCTCATCCCATACCGGACGATTGCACGTGCTGCATCGTTAGGGATCAAGAGGAAGCCAGCAAGCCAGTTGGCCTCCTCTTCGATGTCTCCGTTCCAGTGGCGGCATCCGAGCGAGTCGAGGGCTGGCCCAGGCGTGTGCAGCAGGAGCGCGTGGGACAGTTCATGATCAATCGAGCTGTTTTGGCGTCCCTCGTCGTGCGAGTCGTTGACCCATATCTCTCGTCGAGAGCCAGCATGCACGGTCAATGCGCTGATTGCGTCTCGCTCTGAGCTGAGTAGCGGTTCGACGCGCGGATCAGCAGCGATTGCAACGCTGAAATCGCTGACAGGGATGTCCAGATGTGCGGCAAGCCGACGCGGGTCGAGTGCGGCGGTCGAGGCCACCCCAAGCTCCTTCCGCATGGCCACAGCGAGGCGATCGGCTTCAGCTTTGAAGCCATGGCGCAGCGCCATACGGCTCCCCTTTTACTCCGGGCGATTCGTGGTCAACTGCTTGTAAGCAACCTCGATTAGTGCTTCGAGTGCGTCAGCGGCTTCGGGGCTGAGGTGCCTATCTCCCCGAAGGTGGGTAGCAACTTTCGTCAGCGTGTCAGGCGAGACAGGCTCATCTTGCCGCCGCACGAAGTCGTCTGCACTGAGATTGGCCCAGACGACGAGAGCGGCGAGCCCGTCTACGTCTGGTCTACGGCCCTGGGCGAGCCGTGTCAGCGTGGATGCGCTTACGCCCGCTTGCTGCGCAACGTCCTTCCATAGAAGTTCTCGATCCTGACGAGTACGGTCCAGGGCTGCATGGAACGCCGCCACGTCGAACCGGCCTGCTGTATTTCGATCACTCATGGTCTCCTCCCGGCTGGCTTCCAGTCTTGCACATCAGGTTCTGCTTGCGAAAGTCGAAGCGCGGGTCTACTCTGACCCTGCGATTGCAAGATCGGCACTGGTTGCGAATCTGCAACCAACTCGCTGGTGGCCTCAAGGTCACCTGAGCAAATGGAGGGCCAGGTCATGGCCAAGAACACAGGCCGGGGCTTCCGGCTGGGAAGCGTGCGGCAGCGGAGCCAGAGTCTGAACCCGCGCACGGGCATCTGGACGAAGCGCGGTGTGGGCGGTCGCTTCATGGGCGGCAAGGAAGGAGGTTCGCTCTTCAAGGGTGTCCGCCGCGAGCGTTGAGGATGTGCGTGGGGGGTCGCCACGCCCCCCACGTGCCACATAGTTGGAGGTCTCAAATGAGGATTTACATCACTGCCGTGCACCTCGAAGGTGGTGCCGGACACGAGCACATCCAGAGTGTTAAGTGGCAGGACGTCGATACGGGGGAGACGGAGCAGAGCACTCGGGCTGCGATTGTGTCGTGGCTTGGCAAGAGTGAGAACACCGCATGGGTCCACGATGGCGTAGGAGCTGTTCAGGTCCTCGTCGTCCGGGCCTCGCCGCCCTACATTCGGAGCTATGCGGATGGAAGGTGGACGGACAACTTGCTCGCCCTGCCACGTTTCTGACGCTGAGTCGCTCCGGTGCCTACGAAGATCATTACGTCGTCATTACGTGATCACTGGCAAACGGCTGCTTCCGGTCGCATCCGGCTGCGCATACGCAAAGACCCCGTCCTCAGCGTCTGCGCTGGTGGCGGGGTCTTTTGGCACCTCTGCGAGGTGCCCCCGGCAGGATTCGAACCTGCGCACACGGCTCCGGAGGCCGTCACTCTAACGCACGTTTTCGCAGGTCAGAGCGTTATCTGACGGAGCATCGGGTCCGCTGCGTCACAAATACGTCACGCGCTCCCACCCGAGAACTGATTACCCATCAGGTGCCATTCTCGAACCTCGCGCTGGAAATAATTGTGCCTCCTTGCCGTGTTGGTGTCACGTCGGTGATCGGTGTGAACGATGACAGGGGGCCGCATTTGAGGTTGTTCACGCTCGGTGATGGAAGCGCTTCGGAGATCGTGCCGAAGGCGCTGGAGTTCGAGCGGGATCTGCAGGGGCTGGTCGAGGCGAACATGCCAGCGCTGCTGGGCGTGCGGTTCCTGGCGTCCGAGTACAGCACGGGTCCGGTGCACGGGGGACGGATCGATTCGCTGGGGATCGACGAGAACGGTGCGCCCGTGGTCGTGGAGTACAAGCGCGGCCGTGATCCCGGGGTGATCACCCAGGGGCTTTTCTATCTGGCGTGGCTGACGGATCACCGGGCGGAGTTCGAGGCCCTGGTCCGCGACCGGCTCGGGGTTCCGGCCGCGGCCCAGGTGCTGTGGAGCGCGCCGCGGCTGATCTGCGTTGCGGAGGATTTCACCCGCTACGACCGGCACGCGGTGGTTGAGATCCGCCGCTGCATCGACCTGGTCCGCTACCGCTTCTTCGGCGCCGGACTGCTCGGCCTTGAGCCGGTCGTCGCCGCCACGGCCCGCGACCGCGGCCGGGGAGCGGGGTCGGGCCGCGCCGGGCGCATGCCGAAGAAGCAGCCGACCGGGGGCGGGATCGGCGAGCTGCGGGACGCCTTGGACGAGGTGCTGGTGTCCTTGGGCGAGGACGTGCGGCGGATCGAGCGCAAGCAGTACCGGGCCTACCGCAGGCTGCGCAACATCGCCTGCGTCGGCCGCAGCCAGCGCAGCGAGGTGCTGGTCTACCTGCGGACCGACCCCAAGAAGGTCGACCTCGTCCCCGGGTTCACCCGCGACGTGAGCGGTCTGGGTCATCACGGGACCGGTGACCTGGAGGTCCGGCTGCGCACCGAGAAGGACCTGGAGCGCGCCGGCGACCTGCTGCGGCTCAGCTACGCCGCGGCGTAGCGGGCCGCTGCGGGTGGCGTGGATGGGTGTCGGCCGGACCGGGCGGCATCCATCGGCGTGCTTGCGGCGGTGCTGCTTCGACGGGCGCGGGCGCCGGGCTGGCATGCGGGAATGCTGATGGTCCCGCACGGAAAGCGGCTCTGCGGCGCGGATGCGCCTGGAGGGCGGTGGCGGCTCCTTTCGTCGGCACGGGCGGGAAGTGGCGGTGTGTATTCCATGATGCTGAGAAAAGGCGTTTTGCCTGACGGCATTTTCCGTGTTATAAGGCGCCTGGGCTCGGACCCAGGGCAGTCGGCGGGTCGTCATCGCGTCCGCCGGTCTCCGTCGCACCATCGGCTGGAGACGCCGGTCCCGTGTCGCGTTCCGCGCGGTAGGCCAGGTGATGCGGGTCCTCGGGCAGCGGCTGAGACGTTGGGGTGTCGCGGGCGGCTGTACCGCCACACCGGTCCTGGCTTCCGGGGGGAATGCCTCCCGCGTAGCGTGTTCGAATTATGTTCGAGTAGCGTGGGGGTTCGATCCGGGAGGTGGCCAGGTGGAGATGCCGCAGCAGGCTGCGGTGCGGGGAGCGCATGTGCTGCATGTGCGGTGCCGCCAGGGAACCGGTGAAGCGGGCTACCGGGCCCTGCTTGACCTGGCCTGCGACGTCTCGCCGGTGGTGCAGGTGCTCCCGCCGACTGCCGCGCTGGTCGACGTGGCGGGGGCGCTGCGCTACTGGGACGCCTCCCCGTGGGATCTGGGCATGCGGTTGCGGCTGCGCGCCGCGGCCCTCCTGGGGATCGACGTGCGGGTGGGGGCCGGACCGAACTGGACGGTCGCCGCGATGGCGTCCAAGGGGCCGCTGCCGGTGACCCTGGTGCCCGCCGACTCGGTGGCGGTGAGGTCGTTTCTGGATCCGCTGCCGGTCGGCATGCTGCACGGCATCGGCCTGGTCCAGGCCGAGCGGCTGGTCTCCTTCGGCCTGCACAGCGTCGGCCTGCTGGCCGCGACCCCGGAGGGCACCGTGCAGCGGATCCTCGGCGGCCGGGCCGGCCGCCTGCTGCGCGACCGCGCCCTCGGCATCGACCCGCGACCGGTGACCCCGTCCAGCCTGCCCTCCTCCACCAGGGAGCGCCGCACCTTCGACCACGACACCCTCGACGCCGAAGCGGTCCGCACCGCGCTGCTGGAATCCGCGGTCGCCCTGGGGGCCCGGCTGCGCGCCCGGCAGCAGATCGCCGGCACCCTCGCACTGGAGGTCGTCTTCGCTGACGGCTCCACCATCACCCGCACCCGGACGCTTCCGGAACCCTCATGCCACACCGAGGACCTGCGCACGGCTGCGTACGGGGTGTTCCAGGCCATGGACCTGCAGCGGGCCCGTATCCGCGGGATCACCCTTACGGTGGACAAGCTCGCCGCGGCCGGCAGCGCCGGTGGTCAGATCAGTCTGGACCGGGTACGGGAGAACCGGCTGCGCGCCGAGCCCGTCATCGACGAGTTGAACGCCAGGTTCGGATCCGGCGCGGTACGCCCGGCGGCCCTTTCGTGGCGCCGAGCGGGCTGACCGGCGCCTGCCTGCGAGGACCTCTACGCAAGGGAGTTGGGGCTGGGGCGGTGCGGAGGGCCGTGTCCGGTCGTGATCCGGCGCGGGGCGATGAGGCCCTAGGCTGGTCGGTCTCGGTTCCCGTGTGCAGGAAGTTGTAGGCGACGATGAACGACCAGCAGGCCGCCGCCGCGCAGGCGGACCCGACCCAGTTGATGGTGGAGTTCCACCATGTTCACCGGTTCCTGGATCCGGCCGAGCGGGGCGTGCAGACCTGGCAGGTTCGGCTTTCGGCCCAGGACCGGCCGGTGGGGACTTTTCGGGTGACCCGCGGTTTGTACTGGAAGAGCGGCAATCTGCGTGAGCGGCTGTCCGATGAGCTGGCGTTCCCGGAGGTGGTGGCCGGGCAGCTGCTGAATCCCGACGGTTCTTTCAGTACCGCGTTCGAGGCTTTCGTGGAGATGGCCGGCAGCATTGTGGTGGTGGAGTTGGTCGAGCTGGCCGAGCCCTGGGACGACGCTGCGCTGGTGGCCGGGGTGGTCGCCAGCATCATCGACCGCCTGGCGGACAACGACTGCGCCGTGGTCTTCCCCCGCGCCGACGAACCGGACGCCACACGCTGCCAGGAGGTCTTGGCGCAGGCCGCCGCACTGCTGAGCGCCGCGTACTTCTCCGACGAGCTGCAGATCATCGACACCGCCATGGACGCCCCGGAACAGGCCGCGAAGCAGGTACGCGGGCACCTGCGCGCGCGCCTCGCCGTTGCGGGCGCCGACTTCTGGGACGAGGACGACGAGGGCCCCGGCGATGAGGACTACCCGGTGCTCACCGCCCGGTCGGCGGCGGTGCTGCGCCGTGCGCTGGAGGACCTGTCGGATGAGGCGTGGCGGGAGGTGGCGTCGCTGGGCGCAGAGCCGCTGAGCCCTGGTGCCGGCGGATTGTTCGGCTCCCTGCCGCGGGTGACCTTCAACCAGGGCGGGCCCTGGCGGCGGCAGATGGCCCGTGCCTTCGACGACCTGGCGGCCGACCTGGCCGGCGGGGTCGAGGTCGTGCCGCGCTGTACGGGCGAGGAGATGGCGCTGCACCTGGGCATCGCCCGTGCGCAGGCGCTGACCCGCAACCGGCCGAGGCTAGTCGCCGAAACCGTGGCCGCTCTGCCCGAGGACCGGCGCGACTTCGGCTGGGAAGCCGCCTCCGGGGAGCTGTTCCAGGACGGTGACGTGCTCATGCTGTTCGACCAGAGCCTGGACGGCATCGAGGACCCCGGCAACGAGGCCAACCAGGCGCTGGGCATGGTCAACCTCGCCCCGGTCGACTGGTTCACCGCGTTCGATGCCGGCTTCGCCCGCGCCCCCGGGCGAGGCTTCCGCAACCCCTGACCGCGGTAGCCCGCAGGTCGGCGCAGGTCACCGTACGGTTTCCCCCAAAAGCAGTCACCCGAGTGAACGGGGTAGAACTGGCGCGGTGTCGTGGGCACCGGCCACCGCCTGAGCCGAGTGCGTCTTCGCACCCTTGCCCTCGGGGGCGGCGAACGGCCCCCAACCGTGCCGCAACATGGCCAACTGCCGGGCGGTTGACGGGAAGGCGCTGCGAGGCCCCACGCCCTGCCGGATCCGAGGGTGGCCCGCGACCTCTTCCCCTGCGACGGAACCTCTACGTGCCACGTGTGCCGTCCGCGTCCGGCATCCCGCGCCGCCGGGGAGAGGGCGAACCCCCAACGCAAGAGGGGTAGTTGTATCTCCCGGCAGTACCCTGTGGTGTTTTGCGGCGATCACAGGGAGATCATGATGGACTACCGGAATCCCCGTTTCGAGCACTGGCCGCTCTACGAGGACATCACCGACACCTACTACCGGCACGGGCGCTTCTTCTACGGCGAGGACGGGGGCGGCCACCTGCGGGTGGGGCGCGTCGTGGCCTTCTACCGGTACCTGCATCCCATCAGTACCTCTGCCGTCGAGCCGGTCGTGCGTTTCGTTGGCACCGGCGGGGTGGAGGGCGAGCCCGAGTACGTGTCGCTGGGCGAGGTGACCGAGCGGTGGTGGATCGGCCGGACCGCCGAGGACGTCGAGCAGGCGTGGCGGGCGGCATCCAGAACCGGGGAGTGGCCGCAGCCGCAGACCGGCGGGCCGGGACAGCACCGCGCCGCACCCTTCCACGTGGACCCGGCCCACTATTCGCTGTACTACGCGGCCCGGGACGATGACCGGTCCTACCTGGGCCGGGTCGTCGGGTGGGATCCGCCGCTGGACCCCAATGAGCTTCCCACGCCGATCGTGCGCCTCTACCAGCCGGACGGCAGCCTGGACGAGGAGGGCCAGTACGTGGGGCTGAACTTGCCGCACGACGGCTACGTCGCGGGGACGCTGGACGCGGCCCGGGACTACCTCGACAAGCCGCAGTAGCAGGTGCCCCACGCCCCGTGGCGCTTTCGTGGCGCGGGGCCGGCTGACTGCTGGTTCCCGCGGATGCGGCCGAACAGGGCAAGCCGTCGTCCGGCTGCCGCCGCCGAAGGCGGCCTGCGCAGTCGGCTTCGCCCCGCTCTGCGGCTTCACCCATGCTTCGGCCGCCTGGTAAGGCATCGTGGACCCAGCGATCACTGTTGGAACGGAGAACCTCAATGAGCACTCACACCGGCCCACTCGCCCATGGCGCAGTTTCGATGAGCGCCTACGAGGAGCAGGTGTGGCACACGCTCAATGAGCACTGGCAGCGCCGCAACAACCGCCGCGGCCTGCCGAACTGGGCGAGCACCGCGCTCGCTCGTGCCGGTGAGGCCGCGGGAAGCACCGCGAGCCGGGTTGCCCACGGGGTGCCCGATGCGGTCAAGGATCCGATACGCCGTGCCGGCGAGGCGGTAGCCAGCACGGCCATGCCCGCGGCGCTCGGGGGTGCGACAGCGCTGCTCGAACTGGCCAACGAAGCGGCCATGGAGTTCAACGATCCGAGAAGCGTCGAGAAGCTCGCCCGCAAGCAGGGTTTGGAGCTGACCAGTTTTAGCGAGTTGCGGCAGCAGGACCTCAAGGTCTGTGACCGGCTGCTGTCCCGCAACACGCTCAAGTGGCGGGCCTTCGGCGCGGTCGAAGGCGGCGCCGTAGGTGTGCTGGCCGGGATCCCCGTCGCCGGAACCCTGGTCGCAATGACAGCGGACATCCTCGTCATCCAGGTACTGAGCACGTCGATCGCCGCGCGCATCGCATACTCCTACGGCTACGACGCCAAAGACCCCTACGAGCAGATCTTCATCCAGCGCCTGGTGCAGCGGTCCTTCGTGGAACAGGCGGCCAAGGTCAAGCCGCTGAGGGAGACCGCCCGCGCTGCGGACGCGGTCAAAGGACGCGTGAAGTGGTCGAACAAGCTCCGCCAGGATCACGGCCTCCTGGCCAACCTCGAGAAGTTGATGCAGCAGCTAGGGCCGGCCGGCTCCAGAGTGCCAGTCGAAGACGTCGCCAAGGCCGTCCCGTTCGTGGGCATCATCATCGGTGCCAGCACGAACTCCGTGGTCCTCGGCAAAGTGGCCGCCGACGCCCAGCGGTACTGCCAGACCCGGTTCCTGTGTGAGAAGTACGGGCTGCCGCTGCCGGCCGCACTGGCGACCACTGAGCGCGACGACGCCCCCCAGACCGACACCCCTTAGAGAAGGGCCCGCTGGGGCCCATACCGGGCCGGCATCTGCGCCCCGTCCTGCTTCGCTGTCGTGCTGAAAAGCCCTTGGAAAGGGTATGCCGGGAGAGCCGGAGATCCTTGCCGAGCCGGACGACCTGGTGCCGCTGCTTATCTCGGGGTCCACGGTTGTCAGTGGCTTCGGCGAGACTGCGCCGGTGACGACTTCCCCCAATTCCCCCGATCCGGCGCGTAGCCTGCGGTCCCACGAGGGTGCTTTCGCCGGGGCCGTCTACAAGACCCGCTTCCGTCCCCTGGCCAGGGAGTTCGGTTGCGATCTGTGTCCGGACCCGGCGGCGTTCTGGGATCACTGCCATGACCACGGTTCCATCCGGGGGCCGTTGTGCCGCTCGTGCAACGGCAGTGAGTTCTTGTGGCCACATGCCGATCGAGGGGTGGGCCACTTGATGGCCTGTCCGGGATGCCGGGAGAGGGGATACCCGCCCTCGCGCAACCGGGTAGGCCGGATTGTCCCCACCCTGGGATTGCTCCTCGACCACTTCCACACCTCGCGTACGGGGTGCTCGGGGCGTTGGGCCGAGGGCGCGGACCGCGAAGGGTGGGCGGGCCGGCTGCGGGACCTTTCTGCCGGGCACCTGCTCGCCCGTGTGACATGCGCCGACGAACCGCGTGAAGCGCATTTTCTGCTGAGCGTGTCACGGGAACGCTTCGAGGTCCTCGACCGGATTCGGGTGGCCCTGGGCGTCCCGCTGGGCGGGCAGCCGTACTGTCCGGAGGGTGTTCGCTGGACTCCAGCACCCACCCCGCTCTGGTACTCCGACGTGCTGCGCGTCCCTGCGGTCCGGCCTGAGGCCGAGATGGCGACGGTGGCGGTTCCGGGTTCGTACGGGCGTCTGCTAGAGGCATCCTTGGGCCCCGTGTTCGACGACGCCTTCGAAGACCTTCGGTGGCTTCGCCGCGGCCGGTCCGGCGTACTCCAGGTCACGTCCGATGCCGTCGGACTGCGTGCTCTGCTCCTCTTCATGACATCAGGCTGGGCTGGGCGCAGCCAGTGGGAGGCCCGGGAGCGCAACGGACACGCCACCACATTCGAACGGATCGGCCAAGCCCTCGCGGACCTGCAGGCCGCTCTCCCCCTTGCACAGCGCCTTTCCCCGTGATGACCAACGCCCTAGCAACTCTCCCGATCCCACCGGAGGACGGTGGGTTGCCGTTCCCGGGCGCTGTGTCATGCTGCTGTGATGGCGGAGTCACCGGCCGCGCTGCGGAAGGTCTTCCTGGCGCAGCGCGAGGTAGGTCTCGGGGGTTGCCGCTTCGAGGAGGCCGGGGTGCTCGGTGAGGTCGAGCGGTGGTTCCTGGGCGCTGGGCAGGAGTTGGTTCCACCGTTCGGTGTCGCCCTGTTCGTAGGCGGCGCGGACCCGGGGCGCGATACGGGGGCGGGCGTCTTCCTGCTGTTCGCGGAAGATGCGCCCCTGGGTCCGGCGCCGTTCCAGCTCGGCGTCTTCATCGGCGTCCTCCTCGACGACCACGCGGTCTTCGGCCCGCATGCCGGGGGTGCGCTCCGCGATGGCCTGGTCTTCGCGGTGGAGCTGGGCGCAGGCGGCGAACAGGCGTCGGGACATGCCCAGTTGCAGCTCGGTGCCGGGGATGCGGCAGGTGAGGAAGTCGTCCAGGCCGATGGCCCGGGCCCATTCATAGCGGTTTGGATCATCCGCGCCGATGGCCGCCCCGCGGGCGCGTGTGCGTGCGGCGAGAGTCGCCTCGTCGTTTTCCAGCGGGGTGGTCAGCCCGTCGCGTCTGCGTCGGCGGGTGGTGCGGTCGCTGGACAGCGCGACGGTCCGCAAGCGTGATGCCGTGGCGGAGCGCAGGGCCAGGAAGGTGAGCATCTGGGCGCGGGCGGTGCCCATGAGGGCGTCGTCGTCCTCCCCGAGGTGGTCCTCCGGCGTGCTGGGGGCGCCGGGCGGGATCTTGCCGCCGGGGTGGGGCAGGGGCGGGCTTCCCGGGTGATGGTCGTGGTCGACGGTCAGGAACAGATCGCCCCCGGGCTGGACCGAGGCACCGACCAGGACGCGGCGGTGCGCGTAGGCACCCAGGATCTTGCTGCCGCCTTCGAGCTGGATCCAGCCGTCCCTGAGCCGTTTCACCCGCACGTTGCCGCCCTTGGCCTCGATGAGCCAGTACGCGTTCTCCGCGTCATGAAGGCCCCACAGGTCCGGGAGCTTCAGCGAAGGGTTCTTGAACAGGTGCTCCAAGGCGGAGTCGGGTCCGCCGTCCTCGATGTGCTGAGTCTGGCCCAGACCCATCAGTGAGCGGCACGCCCATTCGGCCATCGTCATGCCCAGCCGGTATCCGAGAGCGTGGCGTGCGGACTGCTCGGTGGCGTGCTCGTAGACCGCGTTGACCGTTAGCCGCCGCCCGGTGCTGCCCGGCAGCGGCTTCTTCGGCTTCTTGGGGACGAAGTGGTGCATGCCGATGTACGCGTAGAGGGGCGCGACGCGGGCGACGAGTTCGGCGTGGGCCAGTTGCGGGACGTGCAGCAGGTTCGGTGTGACGTCCCGTCCGACCTCGGTCGCGGCCTTGAGGATCTCGCGCCAGGTGGTGGTGGGCAGGTACCAGCCGTCGTGCTCGGGGAACGCGGCGTTCGACGGCCACGGGAGGGCGACGGCGGTACGCCACTGCTTGAAGGGCCGGCTGTCCGGCCCGTCGCGGAACAGCACCGGTACGTCGATGCTGTCGGTGAAGACCAGGGGCGGGGCGTCGTTGACGTGCGCAGGGATCACGCCGCCCACTGTCCCAGCCCCTGGCACCCGAACCCGCACCTGAGTCCCCGCGTGTCAATCCCGGGTCGGCTGGAGCGGGGCTGCCGCGGCGGGACCGTTTTGTCGCAGCTCTCGCGGAAGACCAAGGACGGCGATTTGCGTCACGGCCGGCGGGTTGGGGCCTGGTGCAGCATGGCGGCCACCCCTTCATCGCTCTGCTGGTAGGTGATCCCGCGCAGGACGGCGACGCGGGCGCCGCACCCGCGCTGGCCGAGGATCAGTCCGGCTGCGGCGGCCACCAGGTCGGTCAGCGTCTCCTCATGGCGGTTGGTCCGGCCGTCGGGCTCGGTGTGCTCGGTGACGCGCAGCGGACTGATGCCGGCGGCGCCGAGCCGCGAACCATCGGTCGTACCGGGAACGCGACGGGGACAGTTGAGAGCGCATCAAGGTCCCCTCCAGAGCGGACAGGGACATCGCCGACCCGCGGGCGCGAACCGCGGAGCGCGATGGGACCACCATGGCCCCAGGCGACATGCCCACGCTGACATTGCGATGTCAGCGCCGGTGACATGTCATCCGCCCAGCGATGACACGCCATGAATTCGCCTCACCAGCAGCGGAGTTCGCCGTGATTCGGTGGGCTAACCTGACGGGCGTGCCTCGCTCGATTCTCATCCACGACGGCCGGACCTCCCGCGACGTGGGCCTGGTGTACTGCTGCTCGGGCTACCTGGTCGAGCACGGCAAAGTGCTGCTCGTCCACCACAACCGCTTCGACAAATGGGTGCCGCCGGGCGGCCACATCGAGCCCGGCGAGTCCTTCGCCGAGACCGCGGTACGCGAGTTCAAGGAGGAGACGGGACTGGTCGTGGAGGCGATCTCCAGCCAGCCCGCCATCCACCCGGCCGACCACAACGCCACCCCCGAACCCGTGCCGTTCTACGTCGACATCGAGCGCGAGGGATTCCCCACCCCGGCGTTGGTGCAGTTCTACTACGTGAAGCGGCAGCCCGGCGCCCGCGAGCAGGCCGTCCAGGCACAGCTCGCAGAAGTACACGGGGCAGCCTGGTTCGGCCTGGAGGATCTTGACGACCTCAAGACTTTCGACCAGGTGCGCTCGCTGGCCCGCTTCGCCCTGCTGAACTATCCGGTAGCCGAAGAACGCGCCCCGTCCTAGACGCCGACTCAGCTCTGCTTCGCCCGCTCAGCCGCTCGACCGCCCGGCCAGACGGTAGCCGCCGGCGCCGCCGACCGGGCAGGCCAGGAGCAGCCGCGCCGGGACGCCGCCGAATGCCGCGGAGACCGCCTGGTTCAAGCGCTGGACGTACTTCGGTACCGAGGACGGCGCGACATACAGCGCCCCGCGATCTGCTCGGTCGGGAGGCAGCCGTCGGGGGCGTCGTAGAGGACTTTCACGAGGGCGAACAGCCGCTGCGACAGCTCGCCCACCACGCCGTCGCTGCCGGCTGCGGCGAGGGTGACTGTCCGGCCCGGGCCGAGCGCGACGTGCTCGATGACCAGTTCGGCCGAAACCTCGTCCAGGTCCTCCGGCGCGGTGTCGTCCAGGCTCGTCCGGGCCAGGCGCTCGCGCGCCTCCTGGTAGGCGGACACCGTGTAGTACGCGGCCCGGATGGTCGCCCGCTTACCGGAGGCACCCGGCTCGTTCCATAACCCGGCCTCCGGGTCCCACAGGTCGTTCATCAGCTGCCACGCCTTGGTGAGCCGGGGATCGCGCGGGCTCGCGCCGGCCCGGACGGCGGCTTGGGCGCATAACGCGTAGGCCATGTGCTCCCACGCGGTGCCCTGCACGTCCTTGTCGTCCTCGACGAAGGTCTCCCAGCGGTGGTGATTGCGCAGCAGCCACCGGCCGGCCTCGGCGACCGCCTCGGACACCCGCTTCGGCTGCGCTGCCCCGTGGACTCCGCCGGTTTCCCGCGGCTCGTCGCGGTACGCGGGCCGGCCGCCCGGCCCGGTCCCGGAGCAGACCGCGGACAGCGCGAGCAGGCACAGCGCGGTCTTGCTCGGGCTCGGATCGGTGTCCACGTACGTGCGCCACCCCCACGCCCCGCCGGAGCGCCGGTGGTAGAGCAGCCCGCGTACTCCGTGGTCGATCAGGGGCTCGACGCGCCCCAGCAGATCGCCGGTCTCCACCCCGCCCGGCAGCAGCACTCCGGGACCGAAGTCGTTCAGGACGTCTCGGAGATGGGCCAGCGCCTGCAGAGCGAGAGCGGTCTGCAGCGACGTGTCGTCGAGTCCGAGGACTTCGGACCAGCCGTGGTCGACCTGGTTGGCCTCCAGCCAGCCGACGCACCAAGCCGCGGTCTCGGCCACGCCGTCGTGGTGGAAGAAGCGGGGGTGGGACAGCAGACCGGCGAGCCCGAAGGCGACGAAGCGCGTGTGCTCCCCCCGTCCGCCCTTCTGCCGGGGCCGGCAGTGCTGCGCGATGGCGCCGGTCAGGAAGTCCAGTGCCAGGCGAGCCGGCTCACCTGCGATCCTGGCGGACCGCAGGATCGGCAGGACCTCGCTAGTGTTGACGATCGAAGACACCGAGGTGAGCGTGAGCCCCCAGCCGCCGTCGTACCCCTGGTGGTCCAGCAGGGTCCGGGCCGCCTCGCCCGCTCTGCTCCCGAACGCTCCGAGCCCCGCCCGCCCGCTCCTCATGGTCCGCCCCCTCCGCCGAGCATCGACGGCCCGTTCGGACCGTCTCCGGCGGTGTTGTCAGGGAAGCGCGTTCGCGCCCGAGCCGCAACGGTGCCTGGCCGTGCAGTCCCTCTGCAGCGCGGGTGCCGCGGCCGGCGAATCAATCCACGGGCGCGCCCCAAGGTGCTGCCGATCCTGGCTGCATGTAGGCCAGGTGGCTGGTCGCGTGGTGCCTTTTCGCGGATCGGGCGCTTGCTTGGGCGCAGGGTGGCGTCGTGGCGGAGAAGGTTGGCCATGGTCACCCTGCCGCGGATCTCGCCCATGTTGGCCTCGCCGGGTCGCCTGCCCTTGCCGGGTGGTGACGACCGGTGGGCGGCGGAGACCAAGCAGGACGGCCAGCGGGCCATTGCCTACGTCCCGGGTGACGGGACGGTGGAGTTGCGGTCCCGGTCCGGTGAGGACGTCACCGCGGCCTACCCCGACCTGCAAGGTCTGGGGGCTGTGCTCGGAGGGGCGGCGGCGGTCCTGGACGGCGAGATCATCGCCCTGGACGAGAACGGCCACGCGGACTTCGAGCGGCTGCAGTCCCGCATGGGGCTTGCCCGCTCTCCCCGTCTGGCCGCCCGCCGTGCCGAATCCGTACCCGCGCATCTCATCGTGTTCGATGTGATGGCCCTCGGCGGCGACACCTTGCTTCAGCGGCCCTATGTCGAGCGGAGGCAGGTGCTGCGCTCGCTGGAGTTGGGCGGGCTGAACTGGTCGGTGCCGGACGCGGTGGTCGGCCGCAGCGCGCAGGCCCTCGAACTCACCCAGGCCGCGAACGTGGAGGGGATCGTCTGCAAGAACCTGACGTCCGTCTATGAGCCCGGGGCGCGGTCCCGGTCCTGGATCAAGATCAGAAACACTCTCACCACGGATGCAATCGTCTGCGGGTGGGTGCCGGGCCAGGGCCGCCTGGCCGGTCTGCCCGGGGCGGTCCTGCTCGGGCAGCAAGTGGAGGGGCGGCTGCGGTACATCGGCAGCGTCGGCACCGGATGGAACCACCGCGAACGCGCCGAGCTGGCCGACCTGCTGCATATCGTCTCCGTCACGACCTGTCCCTTCAGCCCGGTTCCCCGGATTCCGGGTGCTCGTTGGGTGCTGCCGCGTCTGGTCGGCGAGATCGGGTACACCGCCTGGACACGGGCGGGCCTGCTCCGCCACCCCTCGTGGCACCGGCTCCGGCCCGACCTCGCGCCGGACGACATCGCGTGACGCCGTCCGGCAGCCGCCGGCCTTCGTGAGGGCAGACCTACAAACTGGCCGGGCCGCCGGCCCGGACGCCGTCCAAGACCCGTTGGTGGAGCGCCGGAAGTCCACCGTCCGGCACTGGCAGGGGGCTGCCCTGGATCTCGTACCACTCCTCGGCGCCGGTGTACTGCACGGCCACCCGCGCCCGGCCGTCGGGCAGTTGGCGGGTGGCGACGGTCAGTTCTCCGCTCACGACGCCCACCTGGACGGTCATCACGCCGCCGGGCCCCGCGGTCACCCCATCCACCAGGTCACCGGCCCCGGGGTGCTGGTCGCCGCTCACGGCGCGCAGGTGTTCAGCATCTCGGCGAGCCGGGTCTTCTCGGCGTCGGTGACGGTCAGGGCGTAGAGGGTTTTGATGTGGGTCCAGGCGCGGCTGTAGGTGCACCAGTACGAGCGCAGCGGCGGTGCCCACTGGTCGGGTGACTGGTCGCCTTTGGACCGGTTGGAGGCGGCGGATACTGCGATGAGCTGCGGGTTCGTCAGGTCGTTGGCGAACGCCTTGCGCTTGTCGGTCGTCCAGGTGTCCGCCCCGGACCGCCAGGCGTTCGCCAGCGGCACCATGTGGTCGATGTCGACCTGGGAGGCGGCGGTCAGTTCCCGGCCGTCGTATGCCGACTGCCATTTGCCGGAGACCGCCCGGCACTGGTCGTCGCGTACGACGTCGGTGCCGTCGCGTTCCAGAACGACCTCGCGGGTGTCGCAACGCCCGGACTGGGCGATCCAGTGCGGGAACTTCTCCCGGCTGTAACCGGTCATCGGCCGCGGCGCGGCCACGGGGAGTTCGGCCAGTTCCCGCTGCGCGGTTGGGGCCGGCGGCGGCTCCGGCAGAACGACCGCCGATGACGGCGTGGAGGTGCTGGCGGTGTCCGTAGCGGTCGCGGGTACCGGGGCGGCAAGGGCAGCGAGTAGCGTTCCGGCAAGGGCAGCACGGCGCATCATCGAACGCGAGGTCATCATGGAAGGTTCGTAGCGCCATCCGGCCGCCCCGACGGGGACCGTCACCCGTACGGGGCCGCCACTCGTGTTGCGGTCGTCAGGCCGCGAGCCTGCCCCGGTGGCGGGGCATGATTCTGCCTGCTCAGCACTTCGGATCGCACCCCGGTGCGCACCAGAGCCTGGCAGACGGCCAGGTGGCCACTCCAGGCGCCGATCGCCCAGCGCCGTAGCCGGAGTTGTCGGCCGTTCGGAGCCCCGTAGAGTGACACCCCCCTTCTGGAGGTGCCCGGTGCTCACACACGTGCGACTGGTGATGATTTTCGCGGATGACCCGGAGGCGTCGGCACGCTGGTGGGGCCAGGTGCTCGACTCGCCGGTGAAGTCGGACGTGAGCCCCACGGGGGCCGTCTACGCCTGGGTGCAGGCCGGCGGCGTGGAGCTGGGGTTCCATCCGGCCGACGACGAGCGCAACCCCAGGGGCGGCAGCCCGGTGGTGTACTGGGGCGTCGATGACCTGGACCAGGCCCGGGGCCACCTGCTGGCCGCCGGGTGCGAGCACCACCGCGGGCCTCTGGTCATCGAGCCCGGCCGCCGGATCGCCCAGCTCCGCGACCCGTTCGGGACGGTCATCGGCCTTGAGGGCCCGTAGCCCCCGGACCGCAACCGGCCTGCGTACCCGCTGACCGAGCTTCAGCGGGTGCACCCGGCTGGTTCGTGCTCAGTCCACCAGGCTGTGCAGGCTGTCCAGCCCGGTCGCCGCGGCGTATGCCCGCAACGCCTCGCGCAGGGACAGCCCCGTCCACCGGCCGCCCAGCGCCGTGGTGGCTTCGGCGTACAGTTCCACCACCTCCTCGGGCGCCGTCTGGTGGCCGGCCTGCCGCAGGACCGCCAGCAGCCTGACGACGTCGATCAGCCCCGTCACGTCCGGGCGCTCGGTCTCGATTTCGAACAACACCACCTCGCCCCCTGCCCGTGACTGCGGGGGGGTCCGGGCTGGAGGTCCAGGTGGCCCAGCGGCAACAGGCGGACCCGTAGGCGGCCACGTGCGCGGTCAGCACATCTCTCCACGCCGCCTCGTCCTGGATCCAGGGAGTCCAGGCTCACCCATTCCCTGCGCTTACCGCCTATGCACCGCCTTCGTGCCGAAGGATGCGGGTGGCGTGTGGTCCGCGCCCCGGGCGCGGCGTTGCTGGCCAGCCGGCACGCGCCCGGGGGGACCATGGGCGGCCGGGGGTGAAGTCCGGCCTGCCCACACCGGACGTCTGCCCCCAGGCGACCGGTTCGTGCGCGCTACCCGGGTACCGATCGGGGTCAAGGTCCGTACCGGCCAACGGTTCTGCGAGGAGGCGTCCTCTTCGCCAGGTCGTGAGCGGGTCGCTCGCGAGCCGGGCCGGGAGCCGGTGAGCGCTCCCGGAATGCGCGGCGCCCGCCCCGCGGGTGTCGCGGGGGCGGGCGTTGTGCGGAGTGCGGGGTCAGGCGGGGGTGATGTTCTCTGCCTGGGGGCCCTTTTGGCCCTGGGTGACGTCGAAGTTCACCTTCTGGCCTTCGGTGAGTTCGCGGAAGCCGGAGCTGGCGATGTTGGAGTAGTGGGCGAAGACGTCGGGGCCTCCGCCGTCCTGCTCGATGAAGCCGAAGCCCTTTTCCGAGTTGAACCACTTCACGGTTCCACTGGCCATGCTGCCCTCCAAGGGGGTTCGAAGTCGGGTCGCCGCACGATGCGGGAGCCCGGAGGTGATCGCCCTGGTCCTCAGAGACTGCGAACAGCACAATCGCCCGTGCACGTGCTCACGGGCGACCGGTACTTCGGAACCACGACAGCTGGTTCTGACGCTACACCGGCAGCCGCACGCTCACCGCAGAATACTGATGGCAGGGCCTCGAATGGTCTCCGCCCGGTGCCGCCCCGGGTTCCACCCGGAGCCCGCCAGCTCTGCCGGGTGGGTTCGTGTTGGGGAAATCGGCGGCGCGAGGCGGCTCGATGGCAGACAATCCGGGCATGGATCAAGAGCAGTCGCCACGCCGCTTCGGAGCCGACTTCGTCGCGGCTCATCAGGAGCGCTACGGCCGCCGCCCTCCGGAACGGCGGGAACTGTCGTACGACATCGCCGTCGAGGAACCGTACGAACCATGGCGGGTGTGGCTGGACGACCAGTTCGCGCTGCTGGCGTCCGGTAAGGCCGATGAACTGGCCGGGAAGCTCTGGTACGACCAGCACTTCTGGCCCGTGATGCACGAGTTGGTTGCCGGTGCGCAATGCCGGGGCCCGGAGGTGCGGGCGGTCTACGAACAGGAGTGGTACGGGCTCACTCCCGACTGGACCGTTGTTGCCGCTGATGACGGACGGCCGCTGGCAGTTGTCGAGGTCCACAGCGAGAGCCCCGACCGCCGGGCGCTCGGGCAGATGCGGGCCTGGCACGATTTGGCGACGCGCATCCGCAAGATCCCCGTGTCCCTGGTGCTTGCTCTCAAGCCGACCGGTGGCCCGATCCTTCCGCCCGATCCGCGTACGGCCAAGCACATCGCCCAAGATCTACGCCGGTACCTCATGCAGCCGTTGGCGATCAACGAGATCCCGTCCAACGGCTACACCTTCTTGGTCCAGGGCGACCGGAGCACCGGCAGATTGATGACCTCGCCGCTCGGCATGGCCGCCTACCTTGCCACGCCCAGCTCCATCGCCGGCGTGGTCACCGCGCAGCCTCTGGTGGGACGAGTCGAGGACAAGGTCAGCAAGTACCGGCAGTTGGCTGCCGAAGGCATCCCTCTCGTCGTCGCGGTGGGGGCCCACCGGTTCACCGGACTGGAGGTCGAGCATCTGGACCACCTCCTGACCGGGCAGATGACCACGACCGTCCAGTTCAACTTCGGTGATGTGTACTTCGGGGACCCCGTCGAGGTCGACCTCGGCCGTCCGACACGGTGGTCGATGCCCGAAGAGCTCGCCGGCATACTGTGGCTGGACAACCAGTTGCCCTTCGGATCGGCGTGGCGCCCTAATCCGCAGGCGCGCACACCGGTACCGCCGGCATTGGGCCGGCGATGGGCAGCTGGAGCACGCCCAGCGGCGGCAGCATCGCCGATCCTGTCCGCCGGCGTCTCTGATGGGTAGCCCGGCCTGGTGCCCGCCCGCGCGCAGTGCCGTCCCGCCTACCGGCCCACGGGCCGCCGACTGCAAGATCCAGCCGCGCGTCTCGTGAATCGCGATGCGAAAGCGACGGCTAGGACAATGACTGCGTCCTCTGGGCGGCCCGGAACGAAAGCACGCCGGCCGGGCAGAGACCGGGATTACGGCTTCGGCCCTGCCTGAACCCCCGACCCGCAGTGCCGGGCCTCGCGCCTACTGCCCCACACTCTGGGCGTCGGTGATGGTGGGGAAGATGTGCAGGACGGCGTCAACCCCGACGAGGCGGAAGAGCCGGTCCAGGGGCGGCCCGAGGCCGGTGACGCGCAGGTCGGTGTGCTGGTGGGTGCGCAGCAGCAGGTTGATGAAGCTGGAGTCGCCGAACGTGACTCCGCTGACGTCGAGGATCACGCCGGATGCCGTGGCGGCGGCTGCCTGGAGTTCGTCGGTCAGGGGCTGCAGGGTGTCGGCGTCCAGGTCTCCCAGTGCGGTGACGACCGGCAGGTGCGTGGGAGCGTGATCGCTTGTCGACATGCCGCTCAGTATGGCGAAGCCCATGTCGCCCAGGGGCCACGCGGGGTTCCGTATCGGTGAAAGCGCCGGATGCGTGACCTTGACCTTGGTGCGGGGGCGGCCGGGCGGGAGCCGGCCGCCTACTGGAGGGATCTGAGTTCGGGGAACCGGTCCTCCCACGCCGTCTTGAGCCGGGAGGGTAGCCACAGGGTCGGCCACAAGCGTTGGAGGAGGCCGGCGTTGAGGAAGCGGCGGAGGTCGGCCGGGGCGCAGGCTTCGCGGATGACGGTCTCGTACAGCCTGCGGCGGTCCTTGTCGGCGGCGAGGTCGTAGCGGCGCTGCTGGGACCAGTCCAGTGCCGTGGGCAGGATGACGTGTCCGCTGGCAGGGCCCGTCAGCTCGCTGAGTGAGTCGGGCACGGCGTAGGGGCGCCGGTCCGTGTAGCGCTCCCTGGCTTCCATGGGTTCGAGTATGCCCAGGGCGGCCGGTGACTGCGCCGGATGCCGGCGCTGCGGGCGGGAAGAAGCTGCGTGCAGTTCCTCGGGAACGGCCGTCTGACCGACTGACCGACTACGCGCCGGACCCGGGACTTTGCACGTCGAGGCGGAAGTCGCGGTGGAGGTCCGCAGGCCACAGCGGGGTGCGGAGGGCGACTTCGAGGAGGAAGACGGTGCGCGCGTCCGTGACGCCGCTGCCGTCCAGGATGCGTCCGATGGTGGGGTGGGTGCTGCCGACCAGTTCGGCGACCGCCCGCGCGCTCAAGCCCCGTTCGTCCATCACCTTCAGCAGGCCGCGGGCGAGGGCCTGGGCGATGTGAGCGCCGGGCGGGGCGTCGTCGGCCAGGCGGGCGTCGGGCCACCTGCCGGAGGCGATGTGAGACGACGGTGGTCCGTCGGGGTTGCGCACGTCCTCGTTGTCCCATCCCGGCGTGATCAGCAGGACTGTCATCGGTCACCTCATTGTCTCGGGCTGGAGGGGGCGGCCGACGGCCGCCCCACTGCTGGTACGTTTATTTACCACTGGGTGGCGGAGGCTGACTGCCCGGGGGCGTGTTCTGTCCGGCCTGTGCCGGTGTGTGGAGGGGGTTGGGTTGGCGAATATGTTCGCCGGGGTCGACTGGGCGGACCGTTGGGTGGACTGCGCGGTCGTCCGCCGTGACGGAACCCGGCTCGGACACCGGCGCATCGTGTACGCCGAGAGTGCTGATCCGGTCGGGGACTACTGCGCGTTCCTCCGCTCGGTCAACCGCACCCGCTGGCGCACTATCCCCACCGCGATCGAGGACGCCGGCATCCTGTTCGCCCAGAACCTCGCCGACGATGGCCTGATCGTGGTGCACGTGGACGCCACGCTCGCCGCACGCGCCCGCAAGGCCGGCAGCATCGGCGCCGACACCAAGGCGGATCGCACCGACGCCTACCTTCTGGCCGGCATGCTCCGCACCGGCACCTTCGCCCCCCGGCCGGTAGGTTCACCCTCGGCGCGCGCCGTGCAGGTCCTCGCCCGTGCGCAGACCGACGCCGCCCACAGACGGGTCGAAGCTCTCCACCGGCTGCGCGCAGCCCTGGTCACCTTCTACCCGGCGGCTGTCACGGCCTGGCCCAGCGCGGGACTTCGGCATCCACAGGCGCGCGCCGTCCTAACCGCTGCTCCCTCCCCGCACGTGGCCGCGACGCTGAGCCGGGTCCGATTCGCCGAGGTGCTGCGAACGGCAGGGCGATGGCGCACTGTCAAGGACGAGGCCGAACGCCTTCATCTCCACTTCCGCCGCCCCGCCCTGCGCACGCACCCGGTGGTGGAGGAGGCGCGGGCGGTCGAGGTCCGCGGGCTGCTCGCCGATCTCGACCACGCCTGCGCCCGCGCCGACGACCTGGCCCGGCAGGCCGCGGAAGCCTTCTCCGCCCATCCCTCCTACAAGATCATCACCTCGTTTCCCGGGATCGGGGACCTCCTGGGAAGCCGCCTGCTCGGCGAGATCGGCGACCACCCCGACCGCTTCGCCGACGCCCGCGCCCTGTGCGCGTACGCCGGCGTGGTCCCTGTCACCTGGGCCTCGGGCACGGCGGCACGGATCTCCATGCGCCGCGCGGCCAACTCCGAACTGCGCGACGCTCTGTACCAGGCCGCGTTCTGCTCCCTGACCCAGTCGCTCGGCGCCCGCGCCTTCTACCGGCGCCAGCGCGAGCGCGGGATCGCGCACAACACCGCCCTGCGCAACCTCGGCGCCCGTCTGGTCCGCTGCCTGTTCTACTGCCTGCAGCGTGATGTGCCGTGGGACGAACGGGACGCCTTCCCCGCCCGGGAGGCGGAGCCCCCGTAGCGCCGGGAGCCGTGAGCGGCGCGGTTTGCGGCCGAGAGGGGAGGTGGCGGCCGGAGCGGTTCCGGCCGCTGCCCCCGCCCTCGGCCGGAGGCGGGCCCGCGGGCGGACAGCAGCGGGAGATGCCCATTGCATTCCGGGCCACCGAGCCCCTACGTGGGAATGGCGCCCGAACGCTGTCCGCCCGCCTCTGCTCCGACCCCGGCCCGTCGGCGGGATCCATCAACACCCTTCTGGTGGTACGTTTATTTACCGGCGGTAGGGCGGTCATCACCGGGCGTCCCGCCGCCGCCAGGAGGTCTCCCGGAACCTCGCTTGCTCCCCGCGTCAGCGGGGGTGAACCCACCGATCCGGCCGAAAGCCGATGGCCGCGTCGTCTCCGGGAGTGTTCCCCGGCGTGCCCAGCGCGCCGGGGAACACTGCGTTCGGGCGGCCGGCGCGACAGCGCTCAGCCGGCGAAGGACGGGAGAGCGGTGTGGTGTTGCCACGGTCCTGGACCTGTCCCGCGCGGTGACCGACGATCCATGGGGCTACCGCTGAGACCGAGCCGCGCTTGGGCCGGCTCGGCCTGATGCGCGTGTCGCGGGCAGGCGTGACCCGGTAGCTGCGGGCACGCTGCTGGTATTGGGCACCAGCTGGTTCTTCGCTGCTGCGGTGGGTTGGTCGGCCAGCCGGGCTGCGATGGTCCACCATGCGGCAGCTAGATGGGCGGATCGGGCCACGGCGTGGCACCGGGCTCGTTGGTCACCGATGCCGCCGGTCAGCGGCGCGAGGGCGTGGGGCACGGACTGGGTGAGCAGGCGGGCGTAGTTCCGGCCGCCGAGGAAGATTACGTGGGCGTCGTCCAGGTCGAGGGCGGCGGTCTGACGGGCGATCCGCTCGGGGGTGATGGCGTCGCTGTCTCCGAGACGGGTGTCGTAGGGGAACAGCGGACGTTCCAGGGGGACCAGGCCGTGCCGGGCGGACATAATCCGGATCAGGGTCTGCTCGGTCAGGGAGTCCGCGGCGAGCCGCAGGGAGCGATGGTATGGGCCGGTGTAAAGATGGCCGGCGGGGATGACGTCCCGGTAGCCGAACTTCTCCCAGGACGGCTCGGCCTTCTTGGACCCGCAGGCGATGATCACGATCCGGCGCCGTGAGCAGGGGATGTTGCCTCGCTGGCGGGCGTACTCGCGCCCGGTCGGCGTCAGGTACAGGGCCCGGCCGGACTGCTCGTAACTGCCGTGGACGACCCCGTGTTCGCAGGGTCGGATGTCGGCGTAGCCGGCGGCGTGGACGGCTGCCAGGGTCCGCTGGTTGAAGAACCCGGGTACGTGGTCGTCGATGCCCGGTACCAGGTGGTCGGGGCGGCGGGCGGCGGCGAGGACCGCGTCGTGCTGCCGTCCGGGGAGTTTGGGCAGCACGCCGGATGCGGGCGTCGGCGCGGGCGGTCCGTAGTGGGCCTTCCACTGTTCGTACGCCGCCCGGCCGGCGTCCGTGATCTGGTGTGCCCTGCTGCCGGGTTGGCGGTCGGTGATCAGGCTATCGGCGTGGAGCCGGGCCAGGGCGGCGGGGTGTCCGGTGATCATGCCGTTGTCGTGTGCGGCAAGGATACGGGCCCCGGTGGGGGTGAGATGGTGCAGATGATGCCTCTCGTGTGCGGCGCCGGCCCCGTCTGGCGGCGGTGCGCGGTCAGCGGGTGGCCGCGGGCGGGTGTGATGGTCGTGTGACGCCGCTTCACCGAGTTCAGCGTGTTCTGCGGATGGCGTCGGTGGCGGCCTTGGCGATGGCGGCGGGGGCGCTGGCGGGCCGGGGCAGGTGGAGCGGAGTGGTTCCCGGCAGGTGGCGGGAGTTCTTGGTGAGGGTGAGCTGGAGTACGGCGCAGCCGGCGGT
The DNA here is from genome assembly GCF_050956065.1 of Streptomyces sp. CA-111067. Lineage (NCBI taxonomy): Bacteria > Bacillati > Actinomycetota > Actinomycetes > Kitasatosporales > Streptomycetaceae > Streptomyces > Streptomyces sp. CA-111067. The sequence goes on from NZ_CP192103.1 coordinate 6,430,618, forward strand.
GGTGAGGCGTTTGATGCGGGTGACGGCCCCGGCGGTTTCGTCGTCGGTGTACTGGGCGTCGGTGACGATCACCAGGAGGCGGCCGGTGCCGGGGCGGCTGAGGTCGAGGCCGTGGTCGAGTGCGTCGATGGCGTCACCGAGGTTGTGGGCGCCGCCGTTGGCGTTGAACTCCGTCACGCGCTCGGGTGCCCGGTGGGTGGGCCGGGTCAGTGCGGTCAGATCGTGGTCGTACGCGATGGTGGCGGTGCGGGAGTCGGGGTCGGTCAGGGCTGCTGCGCTCGCCACGATCCAGGCAGCGGACGCGACGGGCCCGCAGGCGACACGCATGGAGCCCGAGACGTCGACCGCGATCCCCACCCTCAACGGTGGAGTCGGGGAGTTGCGGCGGCGGGTGTGGGTGAACGGCTCCGCGGTGGGCACCGCGCCTGCGGCGCGCTGGGCGTCGCGGGCGCGGGCCTGGCGCATGTTGAGGCGGCCGGGCGGGGTGGGGCTGGTGGCCTGTTCCTCGGTCCGTTCGCGGTAGGCGGCGGCACGCAGGGCCCGGCTCAGGCGCGCGGCGGCGCTCCGCTCGGCGGCGGTGGGCCGGCGTGTGCCGGTGACCGGGTTCCCGGAGGGCGCCGGTCTGCCGTCGGGGCTGACCGTGGTGCCACGGGGGTTGAAGACCGACGTGGCGGTGGCGGCGGCCTTGCGTCGCCGGCCGGCCTGCTCGGCGCGGTCCTGGACCCGTGCCTCCGCCCGTGCGGCCACGGCGTCGTCCGCGGCAGAGCGTGCCGCGAGGTCGGCGGCGTCGTTGGCGGCCATGGTGTCCATGACGACCGTCACGGCGCCGGACAGCAGATCGGTGAGGTCCTGCGGCGCCGGGGGCAGGGCAGGGGCGGCGGTCTCCAGGGCGTCGCACCAGTCCTGGGCGTGCGCGAGCATGGTGGTGGCGTCGTGGTCGGCGCACCGGTGGGCGGCGGTCCAGATGCCGGTGAGGGTGGCCAGCAGGTCGGCGCCCAGGACCCGTTGGCACAGGTCGGCGACGGCTTGGGTCTCGCCGGCGTCCAGGATGCCGGCGTCCCGGCGCCCCAGCATCAGGGCCGCCACACTGGCAGCCTGCTCGACGCCCTGAAAGCTGGGGCTGGCGATATCGGGCATGACCAGGGTCCGGGCACTGGTGCGCAGGTACGTGCGGTCGGTCGGCCGCCGGGTCAGATGGGCGCCCTCGACACGGCTCTCCTCCAGCAGCAGCGCGGCCTCCACGACACGGGGGTCCGCACCGGCCGGCTCCTCCCACACGGAGTGGGCGGCGTGGGCGGCCTCGTGAACGAGAACCCCCCAGGCGGCGGGATACCGTTCCTCGTCGCCCACGATCCGCGGGTTCACCTCGTGGGGTCGGAGGGGCTCGAACAGCCTGGCATCGAACTCCACCTCCGCAAGCCTGGGAAAATAGGCGGCAGGTGCGCCGGAGCGGGTGCCGGGACGGCAGATGACAATCAGGTCCTGGCGGCCGGACAGGGCGACCAGCCGGTCGCCGAGCTCGGCTCCCACCCGCAGCCACGCGGCCGGAGAGGAACGGGGCTGCGCGGACGGGGCGCCGTCGTCGTCCCACCGCGCGAGGTCGGCGTCGTCGAGCGCGGTGGAGGACTGGACGTGGTGATGGGCGCTCATCGCGAGCGGCCCCGATGGGCGGAGCCGGTGCTGCCCGGGGGCTGCCGGGCAGCCGACGCGCTCGCAGGCGGGAGCTGCCGGCCCAGGGTGAGGGGCGCGACCTGCTGGATGCCGACGACCTTGGCGACGGCTTCGGCGACGGCGTCGCGGTCCTCCAGGGGAGCGATCCCGACGAGATTGCCGAGCGCGGCCCTGGTGCCGAGGACGGCCTCTGTCTTCTGGTAGCTGAGCAGCTCCCGCAACTGCGGGGCCCAGCCCATCTCGCCGAGGTCGACCTGGCGGGCGAGGTTTCGGGCGATCCGGACCACCCGGGCATCGATCTTCAGAGCCAGGGCGAGGTCGTAATCCGTTCCCACCTGAATCTGTACACTAAATCGGCTCGCGAGCGCTTCGGTCAGCACGGCGCCGTGCACGCCGGGGTTGTGGCCTGCTACCACGTAGAAGCCCGGCTCGGCCTTGATGGTCTCCCCTCTGTGGGCCTTGACCTGGATCTGGCGGCGACCGTCCATGGCCGGGTAGAGGGCGGCCAGCACCTTCGGCGAGATCAAGGTGGCGTCGTCGATCAGCAGGGCGCGGCCCTGGGTCATCGCGGTGATCAGCGGACCGTACTGAAACGTGTAGCCTCCGCCGTCGGCTTGCGTGTACTCGCCGATCAGGTCGCCGACGGTGGTGTCGCCGTCGCCGGCGACGGTGATCAGATCGGGGAACGCGGCCTCCACCAGCGACGTCTTGCCGGTTCCCGGAGGGCCGTAGAGCAGCACCGGCACGTCGGCGTCGCGCAGCCGGTTCAGCGCCTCGACGTCGGGCAGGGAGGCCAGCTCCCTGGGGTGGTAGAGCTGTCCTCCCGCGCGGCGGATCGGACCGGGCTGCTGGGGCTTGCGGGCTGCCGGAGCGCTGGTGCGGGCCGTGGCCGCCTGGGCGCGGGGAGCGTGGGTGCCCGGTGGGCTGATCACCGCGGCCCGCGCGGCTGCGGCGGTCTTTGCGTTCGCGCGGAACTGCGGCTGTCCGGTGCCGTGCTGGTCGGCCTCGCCGCGTCGCGCCAGGGTCAGCGCGGCGTTACGCACTGCCCCGTGGGAGTGGCCCAGCTGCCTGGCCATGTCCCCGATGGTGAGACTGTCAGCAGGCCGGTCGGCCAGCAGCCGGGCCACCTTGGCCCGTAGTTCGCCGCCCCTGGTGCGTGCTGAAGTCGCGGGTGGTCCGGGTGGAGTCAAAAAGCGGATCCTTCAACTGGTTTGCGTGCGGGCGGGGTTGGCAGTGCAGGTGCGGGAGGTTCTTTCCCTGGTCTGTGTCCGTAGGGGCGTGCCCGGCAGATGCGTACCGGTTTCCGCCGATTGGGCGGCCTCAGCCAGGAGCCTTCTCGAAGCCGGACTGGAGCAGGATCCGCCGGGCGGCGGCGTTGTAGCCGGTGGTGGTGACCTCGCCGGTGGTGGAGTGCCGGATCGGCACGAACGGCTCGGCGGTGCACTCTGTCGGCGCCGCCGCCTCATGGACGGGCGAGGGCCCCTGGACGAGGAGGATGCGGGTCGCCGATAGGGCTTCGAGCGCTTCCCTGCGGTAGTCGGTCAGGTCATGGTCGATCCTGGCCAGGGCGGCCATGAGCGTATGCGCGGGGACGGAGTCCGGGTCGGGGTGGGTCTCGTCGAGGCAGGGGTCGACCGCGTTACGGGCACCGGCGATGAGCCGCTGGGCTGCGTGGAGCAGGCCGCCGTCCCGCAGCACGTAGTTCAGGAGTTGGCCGAGCTGGTCGGTGTCGACTGCCGTGAGGTGGTCGGCGAGTTCGTGCAGTGCCGCAGCGCCGGCCTTGACGCTGGCGACGGAGTCGAAAGGATGCGAGGTCAGTATTTCTCCGTGGTGGTCAGTTCGGGGCTTGGAGGGTTTGGATGGCCGGTGCCGGCCTGGTCCGGGGCTCGGCGGTACGGGGCCGGTACGGGCGGGCCGTAGCCGGCCTTCCACTGTCCGTACGTTTCTCGGCCGGCGTCGGTCGTTGCGATGTCCGGTGACGGTGCAGGTGTCGTGGGCGGCGTCGACCCGCCCGCCGGGGTGGCTGCGTCATCGGATGGCGCGCAGGGGCGTGCTGGTGGTCAGCGCCGGGGTTCGCCGGGCGGCGATGACCGGCGGAGTCGCAGCGGTTGGGGGTGCGCGGCGTCGGGCGCGTATACGGGTGAGGGGGGCCAGGGCGCGGCGGGCGGCTGGGATGAGGTGGTGAGGGGCGTGTGCGGGGTCGTGGGTGAGGTCGGTGATCTCGCGTCCGGCGGTGTGGGCGGTGGTGAGCAGGGCGCGCGTGTAGAGGTGTTCGGCCCAGTGCTCGGCGGATCCGGCGGGCTGGCTGAGAAAGTCCAGGACCTGGGATGGGTCGGTGCCGTTCAGGACGGCGTGCTGCTGGGCTTTCCACAGCACGGTGATCGGGTCGACCGGATCACCGCGCCGGACCATGACGGTCAGGCACCGGTACAGGCCCTGGTGCAGGGGGAGGCCGAAGTCCTCGGGGTGCAGCCAGACCAGGCTGGCGAGGTCTTCCGGGCGGGCGGTACCGGCGGCCAGGAGGAGCCGTTCGGCATCGAGGTCCTCCTCGCCCGGCGCCCGGGTTGCTGCCGCCGGAACCGCTCTGGGCACGGGTCCGGGCTGGCGAGGCCACTGGGGTTCGGCACGGTCGAGGAACCGTCCGAGGGCATCGGCCTGCTCCAGCACCACGGCTGCCGGTTCGGGGAGCGTGCTGTCGTGGGCGAGCTGTTCCAGCCGTACGGCGTGCTCGCGCAGGGTCCGGCGGACGTCTTCGGCGCGGATCATCTGGGCGTAGACGGGGGCGTGTTCGGGCCTGGGGCAGGCGTTGATGAGGGTGTGGAGGTAGGGGGTGTCCAGCCCGGGCGCGGTGATCAAGGCGGCGGTCAGTACGGCCGTCAGCCATACCGGGCTGGCCCGGTGGGCCTCCGGGATGGGTGGGGTGAGGGTGCGCATCGCCGCGAACAGTGCGCTGTGGGAGGGGTTGGCGAAGTGCTCGGGCAGCAGGTCCGGCACGCCGGCGAGCTGGTCGGGTTCGAGGAGCAGGGCGCCGAGCAGGGCCTGTTCGGCGTAATGCAGCGGCTCCGGTAGAGGCAGGTCTGCGTCGGGATCGTCGAAGTCGGCGGGGTGGTCGGGTGTCATCAGGCTGCCAGGGCGAAGTCGTCGCGGCGCAGAGTGACGCCGAGGTGCGGGGCGAGCAGGTGCGCGGCGAGCCGGGGCGGGACGGCGTTGCCGATCTGGGAGAACTGCTGGCCCTTGTTGCCGGCCCAGGGATGGCCGGCGGGGAAGGTCTGCAGGATCCCGGCCTCGACCGCGGTGATCCGGATCGGATCCGGCACCTCGCCCGGGTCCTGTTCTGCCGGAGCTGCGGCATCCTGGCGGGGTTCGGCGACCCACAGGCATTCGTTGGCGCGGTGGCCGAAGAACAGCGTGCCGGCCGGCTCGTCGGAGCTGCGGACGGTGGCGTTGGCCTGGTTGTTGCTGCGCAGCGACCAGGACCAGCGGTGCGCCTCGGCGGTGAACGTCGGCGCGGGTGCGTCGGCGGGCCGGTTGTCGCGTAGCCCGTGCCGGGCCCAGCCGGGTCCGTCCCGCCGGGAGCGGAGCACGAGGTCGGCGGGAGCGGGGTGCGTTTTCCAGGTGCCTCGGTCACGGGCGTCGGTGAGAGTCTTCCTGGATCCGGAGGGGAAGGGTTCGGGCCCGCCGCCGGGTCCGCCGCCGGCGCAGACGGTCGGCACCGGCCGGTCGGTGGCGCCCCAGCCCAGGGCCTGCGCCATGCTGACCCACCGCTCGCGGCCCGGGCCGAACAGCGACTCCGGCTCCGGGACCGCCGCGTGCGTCGGCTCCGGCGGTGCGGCGGTGCGGACTCGGGAGGCGATCAGGATCGCCCGCTTCCTCGTCTGGGGTACGCCGTAGTCGGCCGCGTTCAGGATGCCAGTCCAGGTGGAGAAGCCCCAGGTGCGGAGGATCGCGGCGTACTGGCGCCATAGCGGCAGCACGTCGGGTACCTCCTCCATCAGCACCCATTCGGGCTGTCCGGCCTGGTGCAGGGCGTGCAGGTAGCGCATGGGTTCCGCGGCCAGCAGGGAGCGTTCGTCCCGGCACGCGGTCAGCAGGTGGGCGCGGGTGTCGCGTCCTTCGGCGAGGTCGGCGACGGCCTGGTGGACCAGCGGCTGGTCGAGCAGCCCGAGCCTTTTGCCGGCCATGGACCATGCCTGGCACGGCGGGGAGGCGATCAGCCCCCAGGTCTTCCCGACGAACGGCCACACCGGGTACATCGCCACATCCGTGCGGACGGTGAGCAGCCCGGCAGCCGCCCTCGTCCGGCACGCCCACAGATCCCACTCCAGCCCGATATCCCGAACACCCAGCACGGCTGCGGCATAGGACCAGCCGCCGGGGCCGGCGAACGCGTCGAGCACCAGGCCGCGGTTCACGCGGTGAGCCCGAAGTCGCCCTGCTCGGGCTGTTGTTCGTCGCCGCGGCACGCCCATGGCGAGCAGCCGTCGGTGACGCCGTCCTCCAGCTCCTGCAGGCGTTCGCCGGCTGCCCCGGTGTCGAGGGCGGCTTGCCGCTGGGCCCATTCGCGGGCGGTGACGTGGTCGATCGGCGCCTGGTCAAGGGGTACGCGGGAGCGGTGCAGGAACGCCTGCCCCAACAAGGGGTTGCCCGAGGCGTTGGCGCGGGCGTTGCCGGCCCGGATCGCCGCGTCGAAGGCGACGACGTCCCCCCACTCCTCCGGAGAATGGTCCCTGATATTCCGCCACTGCTGGTTCCCGTGGAATGGGCAGCCCAGGCAGCTGCTTTTCGGAGTGTCCGCCAAGCCGCATGATTCGAGGAAGGAGATGCAGTCGGCGCGGGACCAGTCCATGTCCAGGATCAGGGGGTGGCGGTTGTGCATGTAGGCGACGTCGGCGTCCTTCGCCCGATGGAACTCATCCGTGGAGATCCCGACCCACTGCTCGACGAAAACACCCTTCGGGATACGCTGCGGATAGGGGTATCCCAGGATCTCCCGAACCTGCTTCTTGATCGGCTTGATCTTATATTCACCGGTGCACTGCCGCCGCGTCATCCCAGGTCGGCCATCCTTGTTGAGGATGTAGAGCGGCATGGAAGCAAAACGATGGGCGGGGTCGAGCGCGTCATTTCTGATGTTGCCCGTCGACACCCGAAGGACGGGAATTCCCGCAGGTTCGGCTATCTCGCGCTGTATACGGTCGAGATGCGAATAGACGGCTTTTGGTTCCCAGCCAGTGTCGGCGAATATCGCATAGTCGATCCGTGGGAGGATTCCCTCGGCGGAAAGAGCGAGCAGCGTGGTGGACTGTACTCCGGCGCCGAGGGAAAGGATGCGGTAGGTAGGGTTGGTGGGGTTTTCCAAGGGTGTGCGGGAATTCCTGTTCTCGTGAGTAGGGGTCAGCGGGTCCGGGGCCGGCTGGTGGCGGTTGGAGGGTGCGGGACGGTACCGACGGCGTCGGCGTCCGGTTGCGCGGGGCGTTCAGGAGGGCCGAGGCGGCGCAGATGTTCGCCGGCGTCGGCCAGGCGCATGGCGATGCCGGTGACCGTGGCGGCGGCGTCCTCGAAGTCCGAGGCGAGTCGGCGGGCGGGCTCCGTGCCGGCGGCGAGCGCTTGCTGACCGGCTGCCTCGAGGAACCGGGACAGGGTCGGCAGGAGGCCGTCGACGTCGTGGACGACCTGGTCGGTCAGGGCCGCTGCGGCGTCGCAGGTCTTGGCGCCGTTCATCGCCTCAGTCAGGGCCCGCAGTTGATCGCCGAGCCGGTACCCGCCGTCGGAGCCGCCGGCCGGGGCGGCGGGGTGGGCGGTGAGCTGGGGGTCGAGGTCGACGCGGTATCCGGCCAGGGTGAGCATCTGCGCCGCGTGCGTGGCCTGCTCGTTCTCGTGGACTGGGCCCTGGTCCCACGGCAGGCGGTAGTAGCGGGAGTTGAAGTGCCACTGGACGGTGAAGCCGGCGCGTTCCAGCAGGGCGCGGGCGAGGCCGTCGCCGCCCCAGGCTTCGACGCTCCCGCCGCCCAGGCGGGTGATCCGGACGTGAGGTTGCTCGGGCGTTACGTCTCCTCCCATTGGGGTCGATGTCGCGGACGGTTCAGCGTGCGTGACGGTGCGGACCGGCGGAGATGTGTGCCGGCGTCGGCGGGGTGACGGTGTGCGCGGGCGCGTCGAGGTGCATGGCGCGGGCCGCGCGCAGGAGCGGGGGCCGCAGATCGAGGCGGGGGCGCCAGCACAGGCCCTCGGCGAGTTCGAAGGCCAGGTCGTGGAGGACTTCGGCCGGGGTGTTCGGGGACAGGTGCATGGTCCAGACCGGGTGGTCGGCGTTGTCGCCGCCCCAGACCGTCCAGGTCCGCGAGTCGGCGGGCAACCGGGCCTGGGCGGCGAAGGCGTCGAAGACGACTCCCGCTCCGTCCCCTCGCGGCGGTGTCCACCGGATGAAGCGCCCCGCTACCGTCTGGGTCCAGTCGGCCAGCGGCTGGGCGACGTGGGCGATGGCCTTCTCGCTGACCGCGGGCTCGGTCGCCTCGGCCGCTCCCGATATGAGGGTGTCCAGGAGGACGGCCACCATTTCCACCGGGGTGGAGGCGCTCGCGGTGGCGTGCCACAGGCGCTCGCCGACCGGCGACTCATACGCCGCGACGGTCCACCGCGGTTCGCCGCTTTCGGGTTCGTGGACGAACTCCACGCGCATGAGCAGGGATTCGTGGCTGGCGATGGTGGTCTCGTCGTGCGGCCGGTACTTCTCCCACCCGTCCTGCTGTGCGAAGAAGGAGTGGAGCAGCTCCTCGTGGTCGCCGGGGTTCCCGTCGTAGACCGGCACCGTCGCCGGTGACGGTGCCGCCCGTCCGGGCGCGCCGTCCGGCTTCGTTGCGGCGGCGAGGATGCGGGCGGTGCGCTGCTCGGCGGCCGTTGCTGGCGCGGGGCCGGGGCGTACGGCGTCGCCGTACAGGCGGGCGAACTCGGTCACGGCCTCGGCCTGGTCGTCGAAGGTCCGGGTGACCTGCCGCAGGTGGTCCTCGCCGTGCAGGTGCACGCCGTATCCGGCGGCGTAGGTGCCGACCGCGACGACCGTGTGCGCGTCGTGCGCGTGGCGGTGGATGACCAGGCGTCCGGCGGCGATGTCGTCGTGGAGCTTCTGGGCCTCGGCCCCGACCTCACGGATCTCCTCCCGGGTCAGCCAGGGCATCGGGTAGTTGGCCCAGGTCCAGTTGTCGTCGGATTCCAGCTGGAGGCCGGGGTCGGCGTCGACGGTGATACCGGCCTTGCGCAGGGCCTGGGTAGCAGCGTCGGTGTAATGGGCTTCCTCACGGTCGATCCGGACCAGCACAAAGGTGTCCGGATCCTGGCCGGGAGCGGGTTGGAAGGTGTGGGCGCGCAGGATGTGTCGTGCGGCGTTCGCCCGCGATCCGCCGATCCGGGCGAGGACCACGCTGTTGTCCTCGGGGTGCGGGTCGAGCTGGACGTCGGTGGGCGTGTCGGTCATGGGCCTCCAGTGGGCTGGCAGGTCATCGGCGGGGGCCGCGGGTGGTGGTCAGGGGGATCGCGTAGGGGCGGGTGGCGGCGGTGTTGTGGACCTGGGCGGTGATCTGCCCGCCCGTGGGGACGGCGGGTCTGGCCAGGTGGCGGCCTGCGGCCTTGCGGATCAGGGCCTGCTGGACCGGCATCGGCAGGGCGTCGATCGCCGTGATCAGGGCGGGCAGTTCGGGCGCGAACAGCCCCGGGGAGACCTCGGTTGCGGCTTCGGCGACCAGGCGGGCGGTCTCGGTCTCGATCAGTGGCGCCCAGGCGAAGTCCAGGCCGGTCTGCTCGCAGGTGTAGAAGCCGCCGCCCTCCAGCGAGGCGGAGAACGGGTAGTCGTCCTCCAGCATCAGCTGGACGCTCTCCAGGAGGAACTCGACGGCCGCTGACAGCTTCTGCGCCAAGGCGGGGTCGTGGATCCAGCGGGTGCTGTCAGCGGGCGCAGCGGTCGGCACTGAATCCTCGCCGGAGCCGGGAGGGGTTCGGGAGTCGGTCAGGAAGGGTCCTTCGGGTTCGGGTTGGGGAAGCGGTCGGTCAGCGGTGGCGGCGGGCGGCGGCGCCGAGCTGGCCGAGGGCATGGGCGAGCTGGGCGTTGCCCAGCGGGATACATACCGGTGTGATGAGCGCGAAGGGCACGGCGGGGCCAGGGATGCTGCCGTAGCGGCGCTGGACCGGTTCGGGTGTGGTCAGGCGGGTGACGAAGCGGGTCACCAACGCCGTGGGCGCATGGGTGGAGAACGCGGCGTCCCACTGGGTGCCGGCCTTTCCGTACACGTCCGCTTCCACCCACCAGGCCCAGGCGGAACCGGGGGTGTGCCACAGGGTGCAGTGGCCATCGGAGGACGTCGCGTGTCCGTTACTGTCCTGGCGCCATCCGCTGTTGGAGGTGACGGCGAACGGGTCGACGCCGACGTTTAGCGGTTCGATGTGCCGCCGGTCGCCGAGGAGTTGGGGCAGCGACAGAGTGACCGCGGCGACGGTCTCGGCCGGCGTGTGCCGGGTGAACTCCGCCCGCCGGTCCTGCTCGCCGCGGTGGGTGACGGCCCACCAGCGGCCGAACCGCTCGCTGGGGTCGAAGTCCACGGTCGTGGTCTGGTCGGGGCTGGTGGCGGTGATCCGGCCGGTGGTGCTGTCGTGGATCCAGGGCCAGTCGAACAGGTGGATCAGCGGGCCGATCGCGTCCTGGACCGGGCCGGTGCCGGCCATGTAGCGGGGCGAGATGAGGACCTGGTCCTCGTCGTTCACGTCGGGCAGGGGTTTTCTCCGGAAGTTGAGGTCAGCGGCGCCGCGCGGCAGTCGGCGCAGCCGGCGCGGGCAGTCTGGTCGTGGCGGTGGCGTCGAGGGCGGCCAGGGCGGTGCGTCCGGCGTCGGTCGTATAGAGCTTCTGGCCGCCGTAGAACCCGCCCCGGGTGTCGCGGCCGACGAGGCCGAGGGACTCCAGGCGGTCGTACGTGGGCATGGTGATCCGGACCCCTGCACCCGCGGCGATGCGCAGCGGGCCGTTCCTCCCGGACTCATACATCTTCACGCCGCCGGCAGTGATGGACCGCAGGGCAGCCTGCTGCGCAGGGGAGAGCTTGGGCTGCGGGGCGCCTGCAGCCGGTGCCGGTGCGTGGGCGGCTGCCACCGGGCTGACCGAGCCCGCGGGCAGCGCTGCGGTGTCGCGGGCCAGGGCGGTGGCGGAGTAATGGCAGGCGGTCTCGCAGACCTCCATCGTGTGAGCGGCCTGCTTCAGGCCCTCGCGGATCACGGCGCGGGCTTCGCGGTGGCGGTGTTCGCGGATCTGGTGTGCGGCGTCGGCGTCGGGCTGCGGATCGAACCCGGCGGCCTCGAACGGGAACGCGGCGACCGCGGCTGCCAGCGAGACGGTTGCCCCGGCGGTGTCCTGCGCGACGGCGGCCAGGCACTCCAGGGTCGCGCGGTGGCCGGGCACGGCGGCCAGTTGGGTGCCGGCCAAGGTCTCCAGCGGTTTAAGGGCGAGGGTGGTCAGGTGCTGGCTGTCGCCGATCCGCTCGACGAGCCAGCCGAGCCCGGCGGCGTCGAACACCGGCGGGACCTGGATGAGTTTGGTGTGCAGCGCGGTGAAGCCGGCAGCCAGGGCGCGGAGCTTCCGGGCCTCTTCAGCGGGGTCGATGTCGGGGTTGGCGGCTGCCGGGGCCGTGGTGGGGGTAGCGGTCAGTGGGTTCTCCGGGGGGCCGGGGTGGGAGCGGGAGCGGGGCGGGGTGTGGGCGGTACGGGTCCGGTCAGGGCGGTGCGGGCGTGGTCGAGGGCCTGGCGGGCGGCGTGGATCTCGCCGACCGCGGTGCTGTACTGCTCGACGCCGTCCAACTGCTGGGCGAGCGTGGTGGCCGTGGACGCGGCGAGCGCGGCCAGGGGAACGCCGGCGCGGCTGTAGTGGGCCAGGGCGGTCGCGACCTGGGACGCGCAGGCGGTCAGCGGGCCGGCCCGGTGCCGATCGGCGGCCGGCTCCTGGTCGAGCTGGTGGAGGGCGTCGCCGTGCAGAGCGACCAGCAGGGCCGCGAGAAGGGAGGTGTGGCGGGTGGCGGTGAAGAACCCGGCGGCGTCCGGGGTGGCCTGGTGGGCGCGGATGTCGGCGGCGACGGCCTCCAGTGCGCGTGCCGGGTCGAGATCCTCCAGGTCGCACGGTTCGAGAAGGATCATCGGCGGGGCGCCTTTCCACGCGGGAGGCCGGGCGGTTGCTGCTGTGCCGGTCGGCCGGCGGGCACCGGCGGGAGAAGGGCGAGTCCGGTGCGGACGGCGGCCGGCAGGGTGCCGGCCACCGGCAGGCCCGAGCCGGTAAGGAGGTCGGGGTGCTGCAGCCCGCCGGTGAACAAGACCGCGTGGGCGCCGGCTGCGTGTGCGGCGTGCGCGTCGTCCAGGGTGTCGCCGATGACCACCACCCGCCGTGACGCAACCGGGCGCGGCAGGCGGGCCAGGTGGTCGGCCAGGGCACGGGTTTTGCCGGTGTCGGTGCCGCGGCGCCCGTCGATCCGCTCGAAGAACCCGGTCACGCCGGCCGCGGCCGATTCTGCGGTGAGCACGTCGTGGGGGCTCAGCGAGAGCAGCGACTGCCGGTAGCCCAGGCGGGAGAGCGTGCCCAGCAAGGCGGCAGCGCCCGCCCGCAGTTGTACCGGTCGCGTTTGGATGTGCTGCAGGTAGGTCTGCTCGGCCACCGCCCACTCCGCGTCCGACAGCGGGCGGCGCAGGATGCGGGCGTAGAAGTCCCGGATGGGCACGCAGTGCAGGTTCTGGTACGTGGCCCGGTCGACGGGCGGGATGTCCAGCGCGGCCAGGGTGACGTTCATGGCCAGGACCATCTCGGCCAGATCATCCTTCAAGGTGCCGTTCCAGTCCCAGACGATGTGCGTGCCCCGGTCGGGCTTGAGCGGGTCAGTCAGGCGAACCTCCTTGGTCAGCGGTGAGCGTGAGGGTGTGGGCGTGGGGGAATCGGACGGCGGAGGCGATGGCGTAGCCGGGGTCGAGGTCGATGGCAAGCCAGCGCCGGCCGAGGTCTTCGGCGGCCTGGCCGGTGGTGTTGGAGCCGGAGAAGAAGTCGACGACGAGGTCACCGGGCTCGGTGCACAGGCTGATGAAGAACTCCGGGATCTTGGGCGGGAAGCGGGCCGGGTGCGGGCGGATGCCCCGGCGGCGGCACTCGCGCAGGTAGGCGTCGTTGGAGGAGCTGTTGGGCACGCTGAGCAGGCTGGTGGGAAGGGCTCCGCCCCGGTCGGTGTCGAAGGCGTCGCTGACGTGGTGCCCCGAGGGCCGCTGCGCCGGGGCGAAGTGCCGGCGCGGGTCCGCCAGCAGCCGCCGCATCGACGCCGAGTACGGGGTCTTCACGGCGGTGGTGTCGGCCTTCGGGAACGGGGTTTTCGACAGCCACCACACGGTGTTGACGGTGTCCTTCGCGCGGATCTTGCGCTTGGTGACCCACTCGGCCGGCGACGGGAGCCGGCTCGGGTTGTGCCAGTAGAAGTCCTGCGCGAGGTGGAACCCGAGCCGGTCGGTCAGGGCCAGCAGGACACGGAACTGGTGCAGGGAGCGCACCGGTCGGCCGCGCTGGTAGGCGCCGCCGAGATCCAGCACCAGGCTCCCGCCCGCCTTCAGCGCCCTGTGGGCAGCCTTCGCGAACGGAAGCAGCCACTCGACGTACGCCTCCTGGTCGGCGTTGCCGTACTCCTTCGGGCGCAGCAGCGGGAACGGCGGCGACGTCACGAACAAGTCCACGCTGCCGGGGACGAGTTCACCCAGCAGGTGCTGGCTGTCGCCGCTGTACTGCGCCCCCATGGACGTCGTGTAGTGCAGCTGCCCTGACAGCTCGGTCTGACGGCCGTGCCGGACAGACGCGGCAGTGGTCATGCCGCCTTCCCGACGTCGTCCTTGGTCAGGGACTTGGCGATGGCGCGGGAGGTGATGGCCCTGGACGCTGCGGCGGAGGCGGCGGTCAGCTGCTCGGCGCCGGGCTCGGTGTACCAGGGGCGCAGCGTGAGCATCGCGGCGCGCAGGCCAGTGGCGAACAGCAGCGCGGACCCCTTGGCCAGGGACCGGATCGCGTCGGGGGGAAGGATCCGCTCCTGCCGCATCGACACCGACGTCGACTTGCCCGAGTCCGAGGAGGAGGTGGAAGTGGTCTCGACGTCGTGGTCGCCGATCAGCCGGCTGAGCTTGTCGGCGAAGTCCGGGTCGTCAATTCCGGACCCGATGACCTTGATGGTGGCGGCCGACCACATGGCGTCCATGCCCGCGTCGCCCCAGACCTTCTGGCCCTGGCGGTAGGACTGCAGGATCGTGATCGGGATGATCCCGCGGGACCCCAGGTGGGAGTACAGGTCGGGCAAGTCGCTGATTTTGCACACGTTGGCCGCCTCGTCGAGGATGCACAGCGCCGGCGGGTCGAGCCGGCCCCCGGCGCGCTCGGCGGCGGTGGTCGCGGTCCGCATCACGCTGTCGGCACACGCCGCGATCAGCGCGCTCGCGCCGCCGCCGCCGTCCTTCGACAGCAGATACAGGGTGTCGCGGCTGCCGACGAACTCCTCGGGGTCGAACTCCGCGATGCCGGCCTGCGGGGTCACCCAGGCGGCGATGTCGGTGTTCAGCAGGCACGCCGCATACTGCCGTGCCGTCTCGTAGATGCCGTCCCTTGTCTCCGGCGGGCCTTCCACGGTGCCCTTCAACTGTGCTGCCACGGGGCCGAAGTGGTGGTCGCGCAGGATGTCCAGCGGGGTACGGTCCGCGGGAAAGGCAAGCCACGTCATCACGTCGGTGATCGGCCGGCCGTCGTTCGCCGCGGCGAGGAAAAGCTGGGACAGGACGTTGGAGGCGGCCTTGGACCAGAAGTCGCCCTGTGCGCTGGCGTCCACGGACGCGGACAGGAAGTGCCCGGCAAGACGTCCGGCGCCCTCCAAGGTGGTGGCACCGGCCAGGGGGTTCCACCACAGGGCACGCTGGGCGTGGGCGATCTGCTGGGGGTCCATCGTCCAGGTCCGCCCCACCGCAGCGCGGGCGTCGATCGTCGCGGTGTAGGCGTCACCGGCCGCCTTGTTGCTGGTGAGCAGGACCGCGCCGGGGGCATTGAGGATGGCCGGGATTGCCAGACAGGTGGTCTTGCCCGAGCGGGGGGCCATGATCGCGACCGCGACGTCCTCGTACCCCATCCGGACCTCGTGCCGGGTGCCGGCGAGGTTGCCGAGCAGGATCCCGGTCTGGTGCGGGGCCGGCTTTTTGGTGTCCTTCAAACTCGGGCGCAGGGACCGGGCCTTGGTGGTGATCGCGGCGGCGAGCAGCGGCTGGATGTCGCGGTGCCTGGCCATGCCGGCGACCGCCTTGTTCCGGCCGGGTCCGGCGCAGCCTCGGTGGCGCCACCACCAGCGCCCGGCGATGGCGCCGAGGACGGCGGTGATCAGGCCGGGGGAGATGAACCGGCCGACGAGCAGGGTGGTGTGGCCGGCGGCGGGCCAGAGCAGTTCGGGGTGGAGGAGGGCGTCGGCGGGCTGATAGGGGGCCCAGGGTCCGGAGTGGGTCAGGACGGTGGCGCAGTTCCCGCCGAGCCAAGCGGCGTTGGCTATCGGTACTGCGATGGCGATGGCGCCGATGATGAGCTTGAACAGCCAGTCGGTCAGGTCCGAAGTGCCGGAGGAGGGTGGTGGGTTGGAGGGCAGGGACGTTTCTCCCGGGGTGGGGTGGTTGCCGGGGCGGGGCCGGGGTCAGCGGATCGGGTGCGGGCGGGGCGCGGCGGACCGGGCCGGCCGGGCGGGGACCGCCGTGGCCAGCGCGGGACCATCCGGAGCGGCAGGCCCGCGTTCGGTACCCGGTTCGGGTGCGGGTCCGTGATGGTGTTCGAGGGCGGCGGCCAGGCCGGGGTCGATGCCGATCCGGATGCCGAGCGCTCGGGCGCTGGTGCGCAGTGTGGTCACGGCGGTGCGGATTGCGGCGGGGTCGTTGGGGGTGCCGGGCAGGGTGTAGAGGAAGTCGCCGGGCTGCATGGTGAGGCCGGCGTGGGTGAGCAGGTCGTGCTCGACGCCGGGCTCTTCCTCGGTGGTCAGGGCGAGCAGACCGAGCAGGTGGTGCTGGCCGACGGTGATACGGACGGGATCGATGGGCAGGGCTCCAGAACGTGAATGGGGTGGCGGTGGTGCGTGCCGGGCGGTTGTGTCAGCGCGCCTTCGCGGCGGATGGCGCCGGGGTGGCCGGGGCGGCCGGGTGGTGTGCCGGGGCGATGGCCGCGCTGGGAGAGGGGCGGTCGGCCGGTGCGCGGGGGCGGACCCGCGGGGCCAACCGGGCGGCTTGCTCTCGCAGATGCGCTGCCGCGTAGTCGAGGGCTTCGATGCCGGTATCAAGGCAGCCGTGGATGACCTCGTCGCTGAGGCGGTCCTCGGGCGCGCCGGAGGGAGCGAAATGGGGCAGGCGCCCGAGGAGTTCGTCCTGCAGACGGCCCAGCTCGGTCACGGTCTGTCCCAGCGGATCCAGAGCGCGGCTGAACGCCTCCGCGGTCTGCTTGGCGGTCGGCGACGGAGGCCACTGGCCGGTGGGCAGGTGCCGGCCGATCTCGGCGCTGACATCGCCGATGATCTCGGCCAGTACGCCGATCTGCTGGAACACCGTGATCGGCACCATGCCGTCATCGGGAACCGGCAGGACTTCCAGAGTGACTTTGAGGCAGTCGATACGGCCGGCCGCGTCGTACAGGGCCAGGGCGTCGGTGACGTTGCTCGTGTGCGTGTCCTCGGGTGCTCGTCGGGTGTGACCGTGGGTCATCGCGGACCCCGGTGCTGGGGGTGGCCGGGCGGCTGCGGTGGCAGCGCGGCAGGGTTCTGGGCGCGGGCGTGCTCGGCCGGCGGACCGGCGAGGTCGCGGTTTTGGCCGGCGGCGGTCCGGGCGATCTGGGTCAGGACGTAGCTGCCGTCGGCCCAGTCGCACAGGTAACTCCACGCTTCGGCGTTCCGTTCGGCCAGCGGCTCGTCGTATGCCTCGGTGCCGGGCCTGGACGTGGGAAGCAGTGCGTCGCATTCGGCCCGCCAGTACGCGTACGTCGTCTCCAGGCCGGTCCGGGCCTGGTCGAGGCGGGTGAGCGTGTCCTGCCAGTGGGGCTGCCGCTCGGCTACGGGCACGATGGTGAGCTGTTGTTCGGCGGCGCCGAGGAGTTCTTCCAGGTGCGGGCGGAGGTGGTCGAAGGCGCGCCAGGTGTCGGTGTCGCGCCGGCGCTGGCGCAGCCCGTAGGCAAGATCGTCCAGGGGCCAGCCCTGGTCATCGGTGTGCTGGTCGGAGTAGTCGTCCCACTGCTGGAGGATGTGGGCGGCGGCGCGGGTGTAGACGGTGAGCTGGTCCAGGACCAGTTGGCGGGTAGCGGGATCGATCGGAGTTGTGCCCTTCCTGTGGAGCGGGGTGGGCGCGATTCAGCGCCGGGTTGATGCCGCGGCCGGCGTGGCCGGCACGCGGGTGGCCAGCGCTGCGGCGGTCTTGCGCTGTTTGCGGGCGGCGGCGCGCACGGCTTTGAGCCGCTGGCGGTGGTCGTCGGCGAGGTGTTCGCCCTGGACGGTGGTGGGTTTCTGGGTGATCATCCAAGCGTTCGGCAGTGAGTGGGAGCCGCGGAAGACCGGCTCGGGGCTGACCAGTTGGGCGGCGAATCCTGCGACGAGGTGGGTGGGCGTGCCGGCGGAGAACCACGCCGACCACAGGCGCCGGTCTCCGAATCCGGTGGCGGGAGCGGCCTCGGCGGACCAGGTCGGCCGGCCCGCCGCGTCGTCCAGGCCCGGGCGCGGGCCCATACGCACGGAGGCGTCGGGCGAGAGCGCGGAAGCGGTGCCCTTTTCGTCGTTTTCCCTGGCCCAGCCGGTTGAGGTGAGGATCTCGTGGATGCCGGCCGGGGTGGGCGGCGGGTCCGGGGCGGGGTGCAGGAGGGCGTCGGAGAATCCGGCGAGGATCTCCACCGGGGTGTGGCCGCCGAAGGCGGCGTACCAGCCGCGGGCGCGGAACTTCCACCACGCGGTGGAGGTGTCTGGGGCGGTGGGTTCCAGGGTGAGGTGGACGGCCGTGTCGGGGCTGGCCAGCAGCACGTGCGGGTACGCGGGGTCGGAGTGGTTGGTCCAGCCGGCCGCTTGCAGCACCTCGGTGACCCGGCGGGGGTCACCGCCGCCGGCCAGGTAGCGGGGTGTGGTGGCGAACTGGATGGTGTCCTGGGGGCCGTTGGCGCCGGTGTAGAAATGCTCCCGCATCAGCGCCGCCGCCCGGTCGCATCGCCCGGAGCCGGAGGGGCGGGCGGTTTCCGGGCTGCGGGTGGGGGGCGGCGGGTGACGCCGGGAAGCGTGGCGAGACCGGAAGCAGTGTCGGCCAGGGTTTCGCTGATGTCGCCCAGGTGCTGGCTGGCCCGGCCCAGGTCCTGCCACAACTCAGGTGCTCCGCCGTGTCGTTGGGCGTAGCGGGAGGCGGATGCCAGCAGGTCCGACAGGCGGGGCAGGACGCCGTCGTCGGGGTCGAGGACCGATGCGACGAGCAGGGGGGCGGAGACGGTGCCCCTGTCGAGAAGGGCGGTGATCGCTTCCAGCGCCGCCGGGGCTTCGAGGATCGCTGCCGGCGGCACCCAGTCCTGCGGCCGACGCTCCTCTGGGGCCGCGCCCGGTTGCGCTTCGGCCGGTGCGCCGGGGGTGGTCAGGCCGCGCAGGATCTGGGGTGCACGGTGAAGGTCGGCGGCCTGACTGTCGAGGTGGTCGGCGGCGGCGCACAGGATGTGCCACAGCGTGTACATCGCCCGGTCCTGTATCCGGCCGGTGGCCTCAGCCTGTTCTTCGACGACGTCGGAGGCGGTGCCCAGGAGTTCGCGGACCGCGTCCAGCACGCCACCTTCGGCCAGAACATCGGCCAGCAGGCCGGCGGCGTCCGCCGGTTCGGCCTGGGCGATGCGGGCGGTCAGTGCCTGCAGGTGCCCGGTGACAGCAGAGGCGGACTGTTCGGGGGCGGGGGTAGTGGTCAGCGGGTCGTCCTGGGGGAAGTCGGTGCCGGTACTGGAGGTACGGCGGGCGGAGGGAGCGGGGGTGCCGACGGTGCGGGCCGCGCCCCGTTCGTTGTCGCCGGGAGGACTGGGTCCGGTAGTGCCCGCAGGATCTGCGGGGCGTCGCGCAGTTCCTGCGCCTGGTCCCAGAGGTGTTCGGCGGTGTCGGCGAGATGGTGGGACAGGGCGTATCCGGGCTGGTGCTCGCCCCATTCGCTGGCCGGGACGCGGGCCGTGATCAGGTGGCGGATGGCCGTGAGCACCTGGTCTAGTTCGTCTAGGACGCCACCTTTGGCGAAGACGTCCGTCAGGAGGTCGGCGGCCTCCTCGGGGTCGGCGTTCTCCAGGGTGGTGGCCAGGTTCCGCAGCGAGGCGGCGATTCCTGCCGCGGTCGTCGGATCGTGCCTGCGGGTCACCGGTCCTCCTCGCGCGCAGGCCGCTGCTGCGCCGCGGGTGGGGCGCTGTGCCGGTGGGCGCGGGCGCGCAGCAGGGCCAGTGGTGTGATGCGGGCGCGAAGCCGGCGTTGGGCTGGTGGGGTGGCGGTGTGGTGGGGCTGGGTCATCGGCTCCTTGGCGGGTGGGTGGTGCGGGTCGGGGCTGCCGGGCGGGGGTGTGCGGCGGGCTTCGGCGGCAGCGGGACCGCCTGCCGGATCGGGGTGGTGCGGGGGCGCAGGCGGGAGGTGGCGCGGGTGGAGCGGGCCCAGGCGGCTGCGCGTCCTGCGGCGGTACGGGCCTGGCGCCACGCGGCGAGCTGGGAGGGCAGCACCGCATAGGCGGTGGCCGCGGCGTGCGGGGCGCTGGCGAACGGAATCCGGCCCGGCGGGCGCAGGACCGGCTGGGGGTCGGCGAGCGCGGCGGCGAACCCCTCCACGGCGTGCAGCGGGGTGTGCTCGGAGAAACCGGCAGTCCACAGCGGAACACTGTGGCCACCAGCTGCCGGTGTCTGGGCGGTGGCCCACCAGATCGGGGTGTCGCCGTCGCGTCGGTAGTGCAGGGTCGCGGTGCCGTCGGGGTGGTCGACGCCGGGGTGTTCGCCCGTTCCGGGCTTCCATCCGCGGGCGGTGGCCTGGCCGAGAACGTCGGGTGCGTGGGTGGGCCGGGAGGCGGCGAGGGCGTCGGTCAGGCCGGCGAGGATCTCCACCGGGACGGCGGCGCCGAGGGTTGCGTTCCAGGCGGGCCAGCCGGACGGAGTGCCGGAGATGACCCACATCGGCGGGCTGGTGTCGGAGTGGTAGCCGACCCGCACGGACTTGTCGGGGCTTTCGAAGGAGAGCGGCGAGCCGGACTTGTCGGTGCGATTTTTCCAGCCTGCCCCGGCCAGGTGGGCGGTGATGTGGGTGAGGTCGCCGCCGCCGGCCAGGTGCCGGGGCCGGACCAGGTAGTGCTGCTGGGGCGCTTCACCGACGGCTGCCGGTCCCCAGCGCGGTTGCCGCCGGCTCATCGGGCCCGCCTCCCCGGGACCGGCGTGCCGGCCACAACGGGTGGCCCTGACGCAGGGGCAGGAGCCGGGTCCAGTCCGGCGTCCAGGCGGAGGAGGAGGTCGTGCAGGTCGTTGGCGGCCTGCCCGTACAGGGCAGCGTCGGGGTCACCGTGGTGCTGGGCGCGGTAGAAGGCGGTGGCCAGCAGCATCACGACCCGGCCCAGGACACCCTCCTCGGCGGTGGCCGCGTCGCGGAGGATCTGGCGGGTTTCGTCGGGGCCGGCCGCAGCGAGGTGTTCGGCGAGCCGGTCGATCTGACGCGCGGCATCGTGGGCGAAATCAACAGTGAAGGTGCCTGACGGCAGAGGCGCTCCTTTCGTAGAAGCGGAGGCGGGGCGGGTTCTGGTTCAGCGGCTGCGCCGCGGTTCAGCGGTGGGTGTCGGCGCCGGAACCGCGGGCTGCTGCGGCTCCGGCCGGTTGGCCGGTCGGGCTAGGGCGGCGGCGAGGGCCGGTTCGTCCACGATGTCGGGGTCGATGTTGACGCGGTATCCGGCCCGGTGCACTGCGGCGCAGGCCCGGCTGGCGACCTGGTGCTGGGTGTTCTCGGGCAGCTCGTCGGGGACTTGGTGCCAGACGTAGAACGGGGGCAGCGTGTGCCGGTGAAGGCCCAGGGTGTCGAGGAGCTGCAGCAGTTCCTCGGGGGCTCCGGTACGGCTGTCGGCGTAGATGACCGGGCTGCCGAAGCGCCGGTATATCTCGACATCGGTGCCGCATTCATCGGCAAGACTCACAGAAACGGATCTCCTTTCGCTGGATGGAACGGGGGCGGCCGGTCAGCGGGCCTTTTTGGACGCGTTGGCCGGCCGGGGAGCCGGGGATCCCGGTACGGCCCGTGCCCGCGCTTCCTCACCGGCTTCGGATCCGGTGTGATCGTTGAGGTTCGCTACGAGGTCGGTGAGGGTGTCGGCCGCCGCGAAGAGCAGCCGCGACATGTCGTCGATGCCCGCCTTGTGCAGGTGGGTTCCGGCTGCGTCCAGGAGCCGGCCGAGGGCGGCCAGCGGGCTGATCTCCGGGACGATGCTGCTCATCACGATGAAGCCGCCGTTGTTCCGGTCGGCGCGCACCAGGCTCTCGGTGACGCGGTCCAGCAGGCGCGCGGTGTCCAGCACGAGCAGGGCGGGATACCGGTCGGTGGAGGGCGTCGCGATACCCCGGATACGCGGCGCGGACCCAACCGCAGGCCCGGGTGTGTCCTGACCGGCGCGGGGCAGGTCGTCGATGGCCGCGGTGATAGCGGCGTGGTCGCCGGTCCCGGCGGCCAAGGCGCCTGGGTCGATGTTGACGCTCCAGCCCGCCTTGGTCAGGGCCGCTGCGGCGTCGCTGGCCAGGCGTCGGCCGGCCGGTTCGTCGAGGTGGTCGGGGACCTGGTGCCAGATGCCCCTCGGTTCGGAGCCGCAGCGTTGCAGGCCCAGTGCGTCGAGCTGGTCGAGGAGCCGGGCCGGGGCGCCGGTCCGGCTTTCAACGTAAATGGTGGTGGCGAACGGGTGGCGGAAGATCTCGACGTCGGTGCCGCAGATGTCGGCAAGGGTGGGGACGGTAACTCTCCTTTAATGCACCGGACTTGGGGTTTGTCGATCGGGGGGTTGATCACAGCCTGTGGATGAACCTGTGGACGGTGTCAGTGTTCGGACGCGGCAGCCGCGGGGGCCGGTGTGACCTGGATGTCGAGGGCGGCGCGCAGTTCGGCGACCTCGCGGTCCAGCCGGGTGTGGTCGTGGGGGTGATAGAGGATGCGGCCGGCGCCGGTGACGGTGCCGGCGGTGGCCGGGACGGGCTCGCCGGGGCGGAGGTTGATGGTCGCGGACATGACCCCGGGGCGCTGCGCGATGGTTTCCGCGGTGGCGACGCGGGTGACGGTGCCGGGCGGTGCGGCGATCATGACGGCGGTCAGGGCCGGGTAGTGGGGCTCGGTGGGCAGGGCGGGGCGTTCGCCGACGGCGAGGGCGGCGAGCGCTGTGGGGACGTCGATGCCGAACATCAGGCCGGTCAGTTCGGTGATGCAGTCGCCGCCCGGGCGGGCGGCGGCCTCTCCGACGTGCAGCCGGCCGTCGGTGGTGCGCAGGATCTCGCAGTGCACGGCGCCGGTCTGGGCGCCGAGCGCGGCGGCGGCGCGCCGGGCGAGGTCGGTCACGGCTCGGGCTTCGGGGTGGTCGGGCGGCAGGACGGTGTCGTACGAGGCGGATCCGACGGTGCGCAGCAGCGGCTGGTCGTAGCGCCCAGGGGCCGCCAGCAGGACCTCGCCTTCGTGGACGTACAGGTCGACGAAGTATTCGTCGGCCAGGTCCAGGAAAGCCTCCACCAGGAAGCCGTCGGCGGCTTCGTGCAGGGAGTCCAGGGCGTGACCGGCGTGGAAGCGCCCGGTGATGTCCGGCACGCGGGCGTCGAACGCGCCCGCCGCGACGAGTTCCTTCAGATGGGCCTCTGAGCGGACGACGAAGGTGTTCCAAGTGGCCGCGCCCGCGCGGGGCTTGACGATGACCGGCCAGCCCAGGGCCTGAGCGGCGGCGGGGATCTCGTCCGCGTGGTGGACCAGCCGGTGAGCGGCGACCGGCAGCCCGGCGGCGTCCAGGGCGTTCTTCATCGCGTGTTTGTCGGTGTACCGGTGCGCGGCGTCCACGCGCAGGCCGGGCAGGCCGCGCAGTTGGCGTAGGTGGGCGGCGGCGACGATGCACTGCTCGTCGATCGTGGCGACCGCGCCGACCGGCGGCAGGGACGGTTCCAGGGCGGTGAGGGCGTCCAGGTCGTCCCAGTGTCCGATGGTGTGGACGGCGCGGATCCCCGGCGGCGGGTGTGCGGGGCCGGAGGCGGGAGTCAGAAGGGTGACGGTGTGCCCGGCGGCCAGGAGAGCGGTCTCCATCGTGGGGTTGCCGGTGGCGAGGACGAGAACGAGCAGGGTGTAGGACCTTTCGAGGCAGGGTTCGGGCCGGGATCGGCCGGTGTTATGCGGGCTGGTGTTCGGCGGGTGCGGCGATGTCCACGCGCCATGCGGTGATGGCGGCCAGCGCCGCCTGTTCGGCGTGCTCGGCGGTGGCGCCTTGGGTGTAGACGTCGGTGGCCAGGGCGGTGCTGCCGTGCGGGCCGCCGGCGGTGTCGCCGGGATACAGGTCGGTGTGGGCGTCGATGACGCCCGGCAGGCGCCGTATCTCCTCCGCGGGGGTGATGGCGGTGACGGTGCCGGACGGGGTGACGGCCGACACCCACGCGCTGGTCTGTTCGGACGTGGAGAGCTGGACGCGGGGTCGGGTGCCGGTGGCCAGGTCGGCGGCGAGTTCGGGCACGTCGATCCGGTGGTGCAGGTTGAGCAGGTGCGGCACGCGCGCCCCACCGGGGCGCAGGCCGATCTCCCCGACCCGCCACATACCCTCCTCGTCGAGCAGGACTTCCACGTGGGCGAACCCAGTGGACAGGCCCAGGGCGTCGGCGGCAGCGCGGGCCAGCGCCGTGGTCGCGTCGTGCTCGGAGCCAGGCCGGAGCAGCACGGAGCCGACCAGGGGGCTGCCGAGCACCGGGGCGACGTAGCGGGCCGGGATGGCGTACAGCTCCCGCCCGCGGTAGCGCATGATCTCGATGTGGTACTCGGCCCGTACGCGGACCAGGGCTTCGGCCACCAGGCCGCCGGGGATCTCGTCGGCCGGGCGGTGCAGTCCGGATGCGACCATCGATGCCGGCAGACCACCCGAGCCGGCGAACGCTCCGGTGGCGAGGAGTTCGGTCAGGTGGGTTCGGTCGCGGACGACGTGGGTGCCCAGTGTCCCGAATCCGCGGCGGGGTTTGACCACCACCGGCCATCCCAGGTGCTGGTCGGCTGCTTCCGCGGTGCCGGCCACGGCGCTGATCCGGCGGTGGGCGGCGACGGGCACACCTGCCCGCACGAGGAGGTCTTTCTGGACGGCCTTGTCGGTGGCGGCGACGGCCTGCGCCCAGGTGAGCCCGCCGCCGGTCTGCAGCAGGCCCCGCAGCAGGGCAGCGGGGCGCAGGCACGGCTCGTCGGCGCTCTCCACCGCGCGCACCGGCAGGTCGCTCAGCGCGTCGGCCAGCCGCACCAGCTGCCCGAGATCGTCCCAGTCCGACACGGCCCGCACCTCGTACCGCCCGGCGGCCAGCGCGCGCCGCTCAGCCAGGACGGCTTCGGGCACCACGACCAGGACGCTCTCGCCGCGGGCGGCCAAGGACTCTTCCAGCGTGCTGCGCAAGGCGGAGACGACAACGATCAACAAGAACTCCAAGTGATGGGGAGAAGGTGAGGACGGGACCGGCGGCTCGCCGTATCCAGGGTTTTCTGACACTTCCGGGTGCTGTCCGGTCACCGGCGCGGGGGACCCGGTGGCAGGTTGCCCGCGACGGGCGGGGGTGGCCCGGCAGCACGGCGGGGTGCGGCCGGGGGTTCGGTGAGGATCCGCGCGACACCGTAGAGGTCTTCTTCGATGCCGTGCAGGCGGCGGGCGATCCACTCCAGGCGGTGCTCGGCATCGCCTGCGGCGGGTCCGGTTCGCGCTCCGGCCCAGGCCGCCGCGGTTTCGGCGAAGCGCAGAAGGCGGGGAAGGTCTCCGAGGCGGTCGTCGGTGATCGCGCTGATCAGGCCGGCAAGCTGTGCGGGCTGATGGGCATGGGCGATCTGCCCGGTCAGCAAGGCCGTACCCGTGGGCACGGCACCGGCGCCCAGTGTCCCCTCGGCGTCGTGGTAGAGGTCGGGGTCGAGCAGGACGCTGACGCCGCCGGAGCGCAGGGCGCCCACCAGTTCGGCAGCGCGCCGCTTGGCCTCGTCGGCGGGTGTGCCGGCGGGAAGGATGTACCGCTGATCGTCCTGGAGGGTGAAGCCGGCCTCTTCCACGTCGGCCATCACCTGGGTGCGGTGGGTGTGCACGGTGACGGTGATGCCGCGCTCGGCTTCCCGGTGCACGGCGACGTCGGCGGGGTGCCGGCCTAGATCGGGTACGGCCGGGATGAGGCGCAGTTGGCTCTCGCATTCGCGGGAGGCGCTGTGCAGACGCTGGTGGAGCTGATGGGGAAGGCGGGCCCAGGCGCCGTCGGAGTCGTTGATGAGGTTGGCAATGAAGTCGGCCTGACCGGGTGCGGTACGGATCGCCACCCACCGGTAGTCGCCCTCGCCCCTGTTGGTGGTGATTCCTGCCGTGCAGGCCAGGCGGTGGATGACCGTGGTCCATTCGGCGTCGGTCAGGCGCCGGTCGGCGGGGTGGAGGCGGACGTTGAAGTGGAAGATCGCCGCCCTGTCACCTGCGCCGCGCGGGCCGGCGGCATCGGGCCACTCCTGCGAGGGGACCTCGAGATACCGGGCCCAGGCGGCGAAGGGCCACACGGTGTGCTGGTCACTGAGTTCGTCGAGCACCGGCCAGTGGCCGAGCACCCGCGGGCCCAGAGGGAGGTCGGGGTAGGACGTCACATCGTTTGCGCGGGCGGGTTCGAAGACGTCGTTGGCGTGGGTGGTCCGGCGGCTGACACGGCAGATCACGCGGTCCTCTGCCCCTGTTCGCCGAGCGGCTGGTGGGTGAGATCGAGGGCCGCACCGATCAGGGTGCGTTCGCGGACCAGGTCGGCGTGGACGGCCGGATCACCCGCGGGCAGCGCCTCGATGGCGGCGTCGATCACCGACAGCGCCTGCCGGTGACGGCCCAGTTGGCGCAGCGCGCCAGCGGTGCGCATCAGCGCGACCGGATCCGCAGTCCGGGACAGCACGGGGAGCCCTGTGAGGTGGAGGATCCTTTCCGCGCGGCCGGGCAGCAGGTGCCCGAGCCACAGGCCCTGGAGCACCACGTGCAACACCTCCCGCGACTGGGCGGCGTGGTCTTCGGCGAGCAGGTCGTCCAGCATGCCGAGGCCGGCCGGCTGTGACCGGCCCAGGACGGCGAACACCTCGTGGGCGCGGATGTAGGGGTCGGCGTGTTCGGCGCCCGGCGGGTCGAGAGCCTGGAAGACGGTACGGATCGCACCGCAGCGGAAGTCGAAGCGCAGCGCGCTGAAGTACAGGTGCCACCAGGTCCGGTGTTGGACCGCGGACATGTCGGCGCCCGGTACGGGGCAGGACTCCAGGTCGTTGAGCACGTCGCGTCCGGTGCGGCGGGCGTGCCAGACGGCGTTGCTGCACACCTGGGCGGACTCCTGCCAGGTCGCGCCGGTCAGCCGCAGACCCCGGTTGAGCGGGCCGATCCAGTCCTCGCCCTCGTCGATTCGGCGCTTGGCCGCGGCACGCAGTGCGTCGAGTTTCGCCGCCCGGGCCGCGACGGTCATGGGCGCGTTCATCGGCTGCTGCCGAGGTCGGTGGTGTGGACGAGTTGGTCGAGGGCGGTCTGGTAGTACCAGCCACCGTCTACGGACCTTTCGGTGTCCGGCATCTTCGGCAGCAGATGGTCGGACAGCGCGCGGAAGAAGCTGGTGCAGTCCGGGCAGTACCGGCCGGTGTGGATCATGTAGCGGGGGTGGGCGGTGATGTAGGAGTGCTCGCCGCCGCGCGGGTTGCGCAGCCGCCACCCGTCCTCGTCGGTGGGGGTGTGCCAGGAGGAGGCGACCACGGTCATCTCCTCGCCGACCAGCTCGCCCATGAAGGCGCCCTTGATGATCGCGATCTGGTCGCCGGGCGTGAAGTGCTGGTGCGTGATGCCGCGTTCGGGGGTGAGGGTGTCTGCCGGCGGGCGCGGCGGGGAGGGAAACGAAGTCAGCGGTAGTCCTTCGACGGTTGTCCGGCGGCGCCGGTTGTTGGGGTGCCGGTGGTCAGCGGTAGGGGTTCTCGGTGGTGCGGTCGGCGTCGGTGGCCGCGGCCAGCAGCTCGGGCAGATCGCCCGGCTCTGCGTCCCTTTGATCGATCCACCATCCGGCCCGGTCGACCTGCCGAGCGGCTTCCTCGACCTCGGCCCACTGCTGCTCGTCGAACTCGCCCTCGGCGACCAGGGCCTGGTAGGCGGCGGTGACGAGCTGGTGGCGGCAGCGCTCGCCCCAGGCGACGGCCTTGTCCGATCCGGCCAGGGGCGGCATGTCGTACTGGGACGCCCACGCGGCGGCGTCAGTCTGTTCCTGCTCGCGGCGGCCGGCGAGCCATTCCTGGGTGCCGACTGCGTCGGCGGCATGGGCGGTTCGCCAGCAGTCGGTGCAGTCCCGGGCTTCCAGCCACCGGGCGTATCCGGCGCGCTCGTCGGCCCGCCGGGCGGAAAGATCATGGTCCAGCCGGTGGCCGCATTGATGATCAACTGTCCAGGTCGTACGGGACCGCGGGGAATTGCGTTGGATGCATGATCCGGGGTCGGTTGAGCTGGTGTGCTGCGGCTTCATGCCGTTGTACCTCTCTTCGGAGTTGGGGCCCGTGGCCTGGGGTATTGCGCTTAGGAGTGCATCTGATGCATGATTCGCGCGGCTAATGGAGGGGTGAGTGGATGCCCGGAGCGGAACTGCGGGAGGCGTCAGCGCAGCTAGTGCTGCTCCAGGGCGTGTCCTTGCTGCATCCCGAGGACGCGGTCTTCGACGCGATGATCGAGGGGTGGGGACGGCAGCAGCGCGGCGGGCGCCGATTGCAGCCGGATACGATCAGCGATCGGCATAGCGTGGTGCGGCGCTTCGCCGAGTACACCAACGCCTATCCGTGGCAGTGGTCGGCTTCCGATCTCGACGAGTGGATGACGTACCTGATCGCCGAGTTGAAACGGGCGGAATCGACGATCCGCAGCTACCAGGGCGCGATCCGGATGTTCTGCGACTACGTCACCTCGCCGCACTACCAGTGGCCGGCCGAGTGCGAGACCCGCTTCGGGGTCCACCCGGTGCAGATCTGCCACGAGTGGAACACCGCTGCGCACCTGGTCGACTACGAGGGCGGCCCCCAGCGAAGGCCGATGACACGGGCGGAGATCCAGCTCTTCCTCGACCACGCGGACGCCCAGGTCGAACGGTCGATCCGGCTGGGGCGCAAGGGAGCGCTTGCAGCCTACCGGGACGCCACGGTATTCAAGTTGATGTACGGCTGGGGTACGCGATGCACCGAGACCTCCCGGCTGGACGTCACCGACTTCTACCGCAACCCGAAGGCACCTGAGCTGGGCAACTTCGGTTCGCTGCACGTGCGTTACGGCAAGCGGACCAGAGGCTCACCGCCGCGCCGACGCACGACGCTCAGCGTGATGCCGTGGGCGGTGGAAGCGGTCGAGGACTACGTGCTCAACGCCCGGCCCCGCTATGCGGCGGCCCCCGGGCAGTCGGCGCTGTGGCTGACGGAGCGGGGCGGGCGTCTCCGGGCCCGTGAGATCGAGGACAGGTTTGCGGCCTACCGTGACGCGCTGGGCCTGGACAAGGCCCTGGTCCCGCACTGCCTTCGGCACAGCCACGTGACCCACCAGATCGAGGACGGCGCAGACCCGGTCTTCGTCCAGCGGCAGGTCGGCCACCGCTATGCCTCCACGACGGCCCTCTACACCGCGGTGAGCGGGGACTTCATGAACACGATGATGCGCAAGGTCTTGGACCAGGCGCTGCACGACGGACAGTAGGGAGACGACGTGGCACGGAAGCTGGACTACCGCTGGCATCTGCGGGAGGTGATGGCCACCCGCGGCATGTTCTCCACCACCGACCTGCGCCCCCTGCTGGCCGAACGCGGCATCGACCTGTCGCCCAGCCAGACCTACCGCCTGGTGGTGGAACGGCCCGAGCGGCTGAGCCTGAAGACCCTCATGGCCCTGATCGACATCCTGGGCTGCAGCATGGACGAGCTCATCGAACCCGTCGCGGCGGCTGGTACGCGGCACCGCCGAAGCGCCACGGCTGACGGCGGGATGGCGTCCGGGAAGGACTGCGGGCTCGGTGGCTCCCGGCCCAAGCGGGCCCGGATCGTGCCCGAGTAGGCGCCGGTCGTGCCTGAGCCCGAACTGCCGCGCTCCGCTACCGAGCCCGAGGCCGTGATCAGCGAGATCGTCCGGTCAGCCGACCCCGCCTGCGAGCGAATCGACGTCGCCGCTCTGCTGGGCCGGGTCTTCCGTCAGCGGCCCCAACTGCGCGCTCTCGCCGCCGTCCTTCAGGCCAGTCCGGACCTGCTGACGTCCGGTCGTCCTGAAGGGCCGCGTGCGATCGAACGACTCGTGCGGGCACTGCGCGAAGCCGGCGCCCATCAGCTGGTACTGCCCTGCTGCGGCGACTG
Organism: Streptomyces sp. CA-111067; assembly: GCF_050956065.1. Classification (NCBI taxonomy): domain Bacteria; kingdom Bacillati; phylum Actinomycetota; class Actinomycetes; order Kitasatosporales; family Streptomycetaceae; genus Streptomyces; species Streptomyces sp. CA-111067. Next base: position 6,459,894 of record NZ_CP192103.1, read on the forward strand.
CGGACGTGAGCGCCCGCTGAGCGCCCTTGGTGACGGCGCACGCATCTGCGGTGCCTGCAGCAACCGCCGCGTCGCGCGCGCCAACCCCTGCGTGATCTGCGGCAGCACCACCTTCGCCGGACGTGACCGGGCCGGGCGGCCCCGATGCCGGGCCCATCCGCCCTGGGGTTCCACCGACCCGGCCCAGGAACTGGCCGCCAAGATCGCCGCCGGCCCCTTCGACGTCTCCCTCCAGACCGCCCTGCAGGTCATCGGCTCGGTCGATCGGACCCGGCAAGGCCAGCTGCGCTTGCTATGGGCACTGGAGGACATCCCCGACCTGCTGACCGGACGCGGCGGCCAGGGACCACCCAAGACCTCCGCCCTGGCCCGGGCACTGATCGACCACGGAGCCCGCGGGGTGATCATCCAGACCTGCCCGTTCTGCCAGCGCGCCACCGACCTGAAGGCGCATCGCGACGGACTGCGCTGCTGCGGGCCGTGCAAGCAACAGACCAAGATCGAGACGTGCACCGTCTGCGGACGCCGCCGGCCCCTCGGCGGACGCCGCTTCGACGGCCAGCCCCTGTGCATCACCTGCCGTCAGCACGACACCCTCAACCACCGGCCATGCAGCATCTGCGGCACGCTGCGGTTCATCACGTCGCGCACCGACGACGGAGGCATTTGCGCCGCCTGCCGGGCGATCCCCACCGCGACCTGCGCCACCTGCGGTGAACACCGGCCCTGCTACTTCGCTGCCACCGACGCCCCCAAGTGCCTGCCCTGCAGCGCCAAGGAGCGTAAGGAAGCCCTGTGCGCCGACTGCGGCAAGCACCGGCGCGTCAACAACCGCACCGCCACCGGCGAGCCGCTGTGTTCGGCGTGCGGCAACAAGCCCAAGCCGTGCGCCGGCTGCGGCGGGATCTTCCGCACCCGCGGCCGGACACCCGAGGGCGAACCCATGTGCCAGACCTGCTGGTCCAAGCATCCGGCCGCCCAACGTATCTGCGCCCAGTGCGGATCCCTCGAACGGCTCTACCGGCGCCGGCGCTGTGCTTCCTGCGTACGCGCCGCCGACCTGCGCGACGTACTCAGCACGCCAGACTGTCCGATGCGCCCGGAACTAGAACCGGTCTTCCAGGCACTGCTGAATCCGCCGCCCCGCACTGTGCTGCACTGGATCCACGAGGTTCCCGCCCGCCGTGCCGTTCTACAGTCCCTGGCGATTCAGGGCGGCCCGGTCACCCACGAGGTCCTTGACCGTTTCGCCGCCGCGCCGACCGTGGAGCATCTGCGGGCCGCGCTGGTCGCCGCGGGAGCCCTGCCAGCCCGCGATGAGCAACTGGCCCGGCTGGAACGCTGGCTGGCCAAAACGATCGCCCGCGTCTCATCCGCCGAGGAGCGCCGGACCCTGCGCAACTACACGAACTGGCAGCCCCTGCGCAGACTCCGCCGCCAGCCCGCCGCGGGGTTGGTCACCCACGGCCGAGCCGAGACTGTCCGGATCGAGATCCGCAACGTGGCACGTCTGCTGGAATGGCTCCACGACGGCGGTACCACCCTGGCCGCCTGCACCCAGGACCACGTGGACGCCTGGCTCAGCCAGGGCCCCACCACCCGCGCCACCGTCCGCGGTTTCCTGGCGTGGACCAGCAGGCGCGGCCACAGCCGACCACTGACCGCGCCGGTCATCAGCAACTACTTCGCCGCGCGCATCATCGGCAAGGACCAACGCTGGGCGCTGGTCCGACGCCTCATCCACGACGAGCAACTCCAGGTCGCCGACCGGGCCGCCGGCCTGCTCCTGCTGCTGTTCGCCCAGCCTGTGGGCCGCATCAGCCGCCTCACCACCGAGCAAATCCTCGACCGCGGTGACACGCTCGCTGTGAAACTCGGGAGTGTCCCCGTCGAGACCCCCGCGCCCCTGGACGATCTGCTCCGCCAACTCGTCGAACGACGAGGTGGCCGCGCAGCCACCGTCCCGCTTGAGGAGCCCAAGTGGCTGTTCCACAGCATCTACCCCGGACAGCCCATCAACCCGAACACCCTCGGACGTCGCCTGAAGGCGATCGGGGTCCCGCCCCGGCTCGCACGCCACGCGTCGCTGATGGACATCGCCTCCGAGCTGCCCGCCGTCGTCATCAGCCGACTGCTCGGCTTCCACCAATCCACCGGAGACAACTGGACACGCGAGAGCCAGGGCTTCGGCGCCGACTACGCTGCGCGGCTCAGCCGTCGGTGACCAGAAAATGTCTTCCACTTGCACCATCAGGATCCGAGTGCTCTCCGCGTTGCTGTGCAATCGCGCCCTATCGATTTGGCTCAGTTCTCCGCCCTGCGGCACGAAGTTCAGGATGATGTACGTGCAGATCCAGGAGGGGGTGTCTTGTTGACAGGCGATGTCTGGTCATCTGCACTGCCGCTTGTCGGTGTCGCACTGGGAGGCGGGCTGGCCGCGTACGTGGAGCGTGCCGCTCAGCGGTCCGCCGAGCGGGTCGAGGAGCGGAGGCAGGCTTCTGTCACAGCGCAGAGCCGGCGGGCGGAGCAGCTTCAGGTGCTCAAGGACTTCATCGTGAGCGCGCAGGGGGCTGAACGCGCCGCGTACAGCCGCCCTGAACCGTGGGGCGATGACGAGAGCGGCTGGATGACGGGGGCGCGGGCCGTCATGACCTCGTTGTGGACCGCGTCGGGAAACGTGATGCTGTTGTGCGACGAGTCGTTGCAGGAGCCGGTCCGCTCCTACGGTCACGCATTGAACCAGGCTGTCTGGCGGGAGATCGGGGATGCCGAGGTGAACGAGCATCTGGGGACGCGGAAGGCGGCCTTCATGACCGCAGCGCGCGAAGCGCTGGCGTCGTGACGCTCGGCCTTCCCGCTTCGTGCGGAAGGTGGCGGGGACGCTCTCGCGTTCCTCTGGACCTCTCCGTGCCCCTACTTGAATCGGGTCGGCGGCCATGGCCGTCCGCCCGCTGCGGAGAGTAGAGCCGTTCGATCAGGGTGTTGATCGGAACTTGAGCGCGCCCTAGGCTCGCTTGTCCATGGAGACGGGAAGCTCCGACGGGGGCTGGCGTGGCCGGTGGGCCGGGCATCGTGCGGGCCTGGTACTGCTGGTCGGGACTGCGGGATTGGTCGTTTTCGGTGCGGTGTTCGTCTTCGTGCCGGGTGTGGTGGTCGACCATGATCTCGCCGGGGCGACTGTGGCCCCGCAAGATCGCCTGAGCGCGGTCAACGACGTGCGTACGACGCTGTTGCAGGTGGTCGGTGGTCTGGTTGTGCTCTTCGGGGCGTATGCCACCTGGCGGCAGTTGCGGGTGAGTCAGGAGGGCCTGCGCGCTGCCCAACTGGGGTACGTCACTGACCGGTTCAGCCGGGCTGTCGACCAACTCGGCAGCGACAAGCAGGATGTGCGCATCGGCGGCCTGCACGCGCTGTGGCAGATCGGAGAGCAGTCCGCCAGGGACCGTGAGGCCGTCATTTCGATCCAGGCCGCGTACCTGCGTACGCACCTGCCCTGGACGCCCACGGGGCCGGGATCAGCGGCGAACGTGTCCATCAACGATGTCGCGCCGTTGGAGTCCCGTGCCGCCGATACTCAGGTGGCGCTGACTGCTCTCGGCGTGCTGTGCCAACATCACCGGGACAATCCCTGGCTCAACCTCAGTTCCACCGACCTTCGGCGGGCCGACTGCGACGGGCTGTGGCTGCCCGAGATCAACTTCGACCGCGCCTGCATGGAGGCGGCCGGCCTCTACCATGCCAACTTGACGCAGTCCTCGCTGGTCTCGGTCAACCTGCGGCACGCCAACTTCACCACGGCGATTCTCCGCCGGGCTCGCTGCGTTCTGGCCGACCTGCGGGGCGCGAAACTGGTCAGCGCGGACCTGCGCGAAGCCGACTTCACCGAGACCGACCTGCGCGAGGCGAACCTTCGCAAGGCAGACGCCCGGGGCGCGATCTTCCGCAACGCCGACCTCCGCATGGCCGACTTGCGCGGCACCGACCTGACTACGGCCGACCTTCTCCAGGCACAACTGACCGATGCTCTGGCCAGCGATCACACCCGCTGGCCGAGCGGCTTCGACCCCGCAGATGCCGGAGTCATCACCACCGAAGACCCTGGCCCCGAGCCACTGCCTCTGCTACAGCCTTCAACGATGTTCTGGCAAGTCCCTCCCTTGCGTTCTGCGTAGAAGCTATGTCGCCAAAGGCCAAGGCTTAGTCGAAGTGCGGCTGCCTCGGCCGCGCGCCTCTGCCCGGGGCATTCCGCACCTTTCAATAGCCGTACCTACCCACAACTACCAAGTTGGGTTCTCCTTGCGGTGGGTTGGGTGCGGGGCGGGGGTCATGCGGTGGTGGGAGGTGAGCAGCACCGCGGCGGTGAACGCGGCGCCGAGGGCGGGCAGCGCGGCGGTGGCCCGTGCGCTGTGCGCGGTGAGGCCGGCCAGGGCGGTGCCGGCTGCCTGGCCGGTGCCGACGGCGGCGATCAGCCACGCGTACGCCTCGGTCACCATCCAGGGCGCGGTGAGCGTTTCGGTGGTGAGGAACGCGCTGGTGACCAGCGGGGTCAGGACCGCGCCGGGAACCAGCACGGCTGCGACGGCAGACCAGGGGGCCGGGTCGGCCAGCAGCGGCAGCCAGCTCGCCGCGAAGACCGCCGATGCCCACCGGAGTTGGGCGGCGGGAGCGCCAGGAAGGACGCGGCGCGCCAGGAGCGCGCCGGCGGCGACGCTGCCGACCGACAGAGCGGCGGGCACGGTGCCGGCCAGCCACGAAGCGTGCTGCCGGTCGGCAGCCGAGACGGCCCAGACGGTCAGGGCCCCCAGGGCGAAGCCCGTACCGCTCAGCGCGGTGAACAGCCGGCGCAGACCGCCATGGTGCAGCGGGCCGAGCAGCGAGGCCCGCCGGCCGGTGGGCCGCCAGGTGCGTGAGGGCCCGGAGCTGAAGACGACCGCCGCACCCAAGAGCCCCGCCAGTGCCGCCGCGACCAGGGCGGTCGCAGGGTTGAAGGCGTGGGCGAGAGCGACGGTCAGGGGTGGTCCGGCGATGTAGATCAGGCCCTGGCTGCCGGTGTCGACCGCCAGCGCGGCCCGCCGCTGCTCGGGGTCGGGCAGCACGGACGGCCACAGGGCCCGCAGCCCCGCCTCCAACGGTGGCGTGCTCAGTCCCGCGAGGACCACCAGGGCGTTCGCGGCGGCCGGTTGACCGGCATCCAGGGTGGCCGGCAGTGCCAGCAGGGCCGCCGTGGTCAGCGCTGTGGTGCTGCCGGTGACCAGGGTCTGGCCGTGCCGGTCGACGAGGCGGCCCAGGGCCGGCTGCCCAAGGGCGGCGGCCAGACCGTAGAGCGCGCACAGGGCCCCGGCGTGCGCGAGCGTGCCGCCGTCGGCCTTGACGAGGAGGAGGATCGCCAGCGGCGCCATGCCGTTGGGCAGCCGGCCGAGCAGTGTCCCGGCCAGCAGACGCACGACATTGGGGGCCTTCATGATCGCGCCCGGGATACGGTCGGCGAAGCCGTGCGAATGGCGGTTGCGGGCGGGGCCTTCGACACCGAGGCGAGCGCGGTGCCGGCGCGGGCTGCCGCCGGTTGAAGCCTGTCGGGGCGGGGCCTTAGCGGGTGTGCGGTGTGGCGGTCGGCCAGGGTGTCGCGGAGCTTCCGGATCTCCAGGAAGGAGACGGTCAGCGTGCGGGCGATCCGGCGCAAATGGTCGGCATGGAGCGGATCGGCCGGCTCGACCAGGCCCTCCCACCAGCCGGCCGTGGAGTTGAGGAACTCGGTGATGCGGTCCAAGACGCCGTCGTCGGGCGCGGTCAGCTCGCTCAGCGCCGAGACCACCTGGGTGGTGTGGTCCGCGCGGGCGATGGACCGGGCCAGATCGGCGAGCTGATCCCCGAGATATTGCTCGTGATCGTGGAGGATCGGGACATTGGGGTCGAGCAGATCGGGGTCGCAGGAGACGGTGATGCCGCCGGCCTGGAGGGCGTCGAAGGCGCGGGTTACGGCGCGGCGTTGCTCGGCGGGGTCGGTCATGGTGGCCGGCAGGCGGTGGAACCGGCCGTAGTGGGTGACCTCGGAGACGAAACCGGCGCGGTGCAGGATCGCGTCCGCGGCATTGAACCGGGCGAAGGCGGCCATGGGGCCCCGGGGCTCAAGGCCGAGCTGGTCCAGGAAAGTGTCGATGGCAGCCAGGAGCGGCGGAACTTCTCCCTGGTGCTGGGCGTGCGGGCCGCCGGGTTCGGAGCTGTACACGACGCTGTGAACGGCCGTGTCGTAGGGGTGGCTGCGGGTGACGAGCCAGGTGGGCGGGTGGCCGGGCGGGTGATCGGCCGGTGGTTCCTGCGGCGGGGAGATGATCATGGTGCTGTGGTCGGGGAGTTCCGCGCACACGATGTAGTCGGACAAGCCGTACTCGACCGTGCACTCCACACCGCGCTGCCGCAGCGCGGTGGTCAGATGCGCGTACCCGTGCTCCTGGGCGGAGGCCGGGGCGCGGTCCGCCCGGTCGAAGGGTCCGCTGGTGCGGGCAGTCACCCGGCCGCCGGGGCGTGAGAAGGTCACCTGAATCGGATCGGGATCTGGCTGCATGCCGCCTTTCTGGAGGAATCGCCTGGCGTCAACGGGGTCGGGCGGGGTGGGTTACTTCCTTCGTGCGCCGGCCAGGGGCGCGTTGCCGGCTGCCGGGGGTGGCGAGGTGGTCTGCAGCGCCGGGCCGGGCGGCATGGCGACGTGCCTTGGGCGTGGCACCCGGTACGGCGGCAGGACAGCGACCTGCGCACCGAGTTCTTCACCGGCAGAGTGCAGTTCCTGGGTGAGGGTGTCGGTCTGGGCGGCGAGCACGGTCAGGCGGGCGGCGGTCTTGCGGCCGTCATCGGTGTCGAGGGCGTCGGCGAACTCCGCGCACACGCGCAGGAAGGCAGCGAGTTGCGGGAGCGGGCCGCGCTGGCGGTCGTCGTCGTCCACGGCTTCGGCGATGGAGCGGGCGACGTCCCCGGTGTGCGAGGAGGTGATGACGTCCTGGATGAGGGCGCCGAGTTCGCCCTCGGGCTGGGGGTGTTCGGTGCGCCAGGGTGCATCGGGCCGCAGCACTCCGGCCGGGACCTGGGGCGGGCTGGCCTGGCCCGCTTCGTACTCGGTTTCGAACCGGCCCAGGACGCTGAGGTCGCCGCCGGGGTCTTCCGCCAGTGCCAGGATGGTGGAGTCGTCGTTCTCGATGAGGTAGGCCAGGGTGATCCGGCGGCCGGCCGCGTCGTGCCAGGAATCGAACGGCTCCAGCTCCCCTCGGTCGCGGGCCGCCAGGGCCAGCGCGGTCAACTGCTCCTGCTCGGCTACGGGCAGTACCGGAACCGCGGCGGCGCCGTTCTGGCCGGCCAGGTCGCGGACGATCAGCGAGTGCTCGGCCCAGGTCGTCAGGTACGGCCACAGTTGTGCACGGGTGCGGACCAGTTGGCCGGTGCGCTGGGCAGGTGCCGCAAGGATGCCGCGGATATGTTCGGTGGCGTGGTCCAGGTCGTCCAACAGCAGCCGCCATCCGGTGTGGTGGCGGGCGGGCGGCATCGCGTCGAGACCCTGCCGGGCGAGGCGGACCAGGTCGGCGGTGTGCGGGAGCAGATGGGTGGTGAAGGCGTCGGTCACCTGGCGGTTGCGGTGCTCGACGGCCTGCCGGGCAGCCCTGGTGTTGGTGATCTCCCCGTAGGCCCGGGGCAGTTGCCGCAGCGTGGTGGCGCAGGCGAGGTGTTCGACGTGATAGCGCACCGCGAAGCCGGTGAGGTGGCCCAGCAGCAGTTCGGGTGCCGGGGTCGGATCTGCGGGAATGCGAGGGGCCTTTCGTCGGTGGGTGGGCGTGGTCAGGGGGCTGTGCCGCGGCGTTTCGCGGGCGGGTCGGCTGGAGGGGTGGGTGGAAGCGCGCGTGGTGTCGCCGGCCGACCGGCGGCGGGCGGGTGCCGGTGGGCGAGGTCGACCAGGGCCGGGCCGTGTTCGAGCCAGGCGGCCAGCGCCGGCCGGGCGTCGGCGGTGCGTTGGGCTGCGGCCTGGGCGTAGGTCGTGCCGGCCAGGGTGCCGTCGTTCTCGCGCATGCGGCGCACGGTGTCCAGCCACTGACTGTTGACACGCAGGCCGTGCTGGAGCGCTTCGCGCAGGGCGTTCACTGCGGGCTGCTCGGTCGGCCGCAGGCGCGCGGCGACCGTGTCCAGGTGGTCCAGCAGGTGGGGTCCGTGCTGGAGGAAGGATCGGAAGTCGTCCCACAGCGCCTCGTGGTGGGCGTGTTCGAGCCCGCCGAGGATGACCGCGCCGATCCCGGTCCCGTCATCCGGCGGCCATGATCCGCGGACCAGGACGCGGGCGATCTCCGCGGACAGAGCATGGCCGAGCCGGTCCCCGACTTCCTGGACCCGGCGCTGGTAGACGGCCTGCTGGTAGGCGGGCAGCAGGGCTGTGGTGATCGCCTGAGCGGCCAGAGCGGGATCGGCCGGCACGGTCAGGGAGGGCGGGGCGGCCGGGTCGCCGGCGAACGGGCCGTCAAGGCCGCCCGGAGCGAGCGCGCCGACCAGGAGTTCGCCGTCGGTGCCCGGCTTGTCCACCACGAGCAGCTGAGTACCCCGGGCGTCGGTGAGCACCGATCCGAAGGGGATGCGCTCGCTTCGTACTGCTGCGATGAGGTCGCCAGCGTCCCACAGGCACCCGTCGAGGTCCTGCTGCCAGACGGGCAGGGCGTAGACCTCGATCCTCGTGTGCCACTCTCCGGGCAGCGCTGCGGTGATCCGGGTGGCGGTGTCGCCCAGCCAGACCCGGCTGCTGGCGGTCAGCGTGATGTCCTGGTCGGCGGCCAGCCGGGTCAGGGCGGTCAGCGCCCGCCGGGCCGCGTCCGGATCCGCGGTGCCCAGGGTGCTGGTGCCGTCCTCCCGCCTGCGGAACCCAGCCGCTGTCAGCAGCGTGTCCGCCTCCTGGTAGCGGGTGCCGCTGGTGACGGCGACGATCCCGGTACGGGTGCTGAACGCCAGGGTGATCCGGGTCCCGGCCGGCAGCGCGGTGCCGCTCACCGGCCCCCCGGCCCGCGGTTGAGTCCCCACCGTCTGGCCGGGCCGGGCGGATGGGTTCCTGCCGATGTGGCGGTGACCCGGTGCGTGGTGAGCAGGGGCAGCAGGTCGGGCCGAAGGAAGCTGTCGGCGGGGCGGGCGACCGGATCCGGGTCCAGGAGGGTGGTGAGGAAGGCGGCGGTGACCGGTGCCGGGATGTCGTGGGAGAACCCGGCCCACCAGATCACCTCCGTGCCCCCGGGCGCGGTCAGGGTGGCGGCGGCCATCATCAGGGTGTCCTCGCCGCCGGCGAGCAGCGGCGCTGTGGAGTCCCGGTCGCGCAGGAGTGCCATGGCGCGGGTGCCGCGGTGGCGGGTCTCCCATTCCACCAGGTTGGGGTCGGCGTGGTAGTCCCAGCCGGCGATGCCGGGCCCGGGCAGGGCCACCAGGCGGCCGTCGCGCGGCAGGTTGTAGATCACGTAGTCGGGGTCGCGCAGCAGTTCGGCGCTGAGGACGGTGGTCATCGCGGCAAGGAACTCGACCGGCAGGTCGCCGCCGAGGGTGGCCTTCCACCGTGCGGGCCGGGCCGGGTGGGTGCGGGAGCTGAGGAACAGGTGCGCGGCGTCCGGGTTGTCGGGGCGGTCGGCGAGCACGGTCACCAGTCCGCACGGGCTGGTCGCGGCCGTGACCGTTGCGGTGGCCTGCAGCGTCCACGCCGCGGTCTTCGCCAGGTGAACCAGGTGGGCGTGGTGGTCCTCGACCGAGCTGGCGGCCAGGTAGCGCGGAGCAATGCTCAGCATGGCGTTGTTCACCGGCGGGCTCCCGCGGCGGTCGGCGTGGCCGCAGGCACCGGCACGCCGGCGAAGAGGGTGGCCGGGGTGAGGTGGTGCGGCGAGGGGGGCGGGCCCAGCAGGGCGGTAAACGCGGCGTAGTAGGCCGGCAGCAGCCGGGAGCGGACCTGGTGTGCGGCCTTGGCGGGGTGGGAGGTGACGGCGATGCCGTGCGGGGTCAGCGGCACGTCGTCACGGCCGGTGATGTCGATGCCCAGCGGGTGCAGGGCGCCGACGAAGAACTGCCCGGGCCTGGTGGGACGGTCGATGATCAGGAGCTGGGTGAAGTCGTTCGCGGTCAGCAGCGCGCCGCGGGTCAGGTAGTAGGTGAAGACGACGTGGTCCATGGCGGCGTGGTCCCACAGGAAGTCCGTCACCCGCCGCCGCTCGGCCTGGTCGGACCAGTCCAGATCCGAGCTCGTCCAGGTACCGGGAAGCCGGGCGGCCAGCGCGGTGGCGAAGCGGGACATGCGGTCGACCGGCGAGGCCGACGGTCCTTCTGTTGATGCGGTGGGCGGGGTGTCGGGGGTGGCCGAGGTGGCTCTCCTCTTCGTATTCGTACGGAGCGGGGTGTGGGGTCAGCGGCGCGGGCCGGTACGCGGGGCGGATGCCGGCGCTGCGTGCGGCGCCGGGATTCGGAGCGCGGGGCGCGGACCACGGCGAAGGTCCGCGGTGGCCTTGGCGAGGTGGCCGCGGGCCCGGGCGTAGAAGTCGGCGGCGATGATCCGGGACGTGGTCTCGTCCGCGCGCAGGTGGCTGTGCCCGACGCCGGGGATCGCCGCAGTGCGGTAGCCGTACGCGACATGCGCCAGTGCCCGGGTCAGGGCCTGCTGGGCGTCGGCCATCGGGATCATCGCGTCGGTGAGTTGCTCGATGGCCTCCCGCTGCGGCAGCGGTACGGGAATTGCGCTGTTGAGGGCGGTGTTGATCCAGGCCGTCGCGCGCTCGGTGTCGTAGCTCAGCCGTGCCACGTGATCGGCGGCGGTGGCCAGGTCGATCGCCGCAGGGTCAGCGGGGAGGATGTCGATCAGGTCTGCGAGCCGCCGGGCGAGGTAGCCGAGGATGCGCGGCTCGACGGTATTGCCCGTCACGCGGCCCGCAGGCCGGCACGCGGCTGGAGGTGCAGGACGGAGGCCAGGTCGTTTCCCGATCTCCAGGCGAAGAGCCGTGCCGCGTCTTCCAGTTCGTCGTAGTCGGCTTGCTTCGTGAGCTGGAAATCGTGTTTGCGGTAGTGGTAGACGACCTGCGGCAGCAGCTCCCCGGCCGCCAGATGCGTGACCTTCAGTGCGCAGTAGTCTTCGCCCTGGACGAGGCCGCCCATGCCGCCGATCGCGGACCACAAGCCGGTGCGGGCCATGATCGTCGTCGGGCCGATCGGAATCGTGTGGCGGGGGGTGGGCCAGTACGACCACACCGCGCCCGGCTCGTGCCGGCCCGGCGGCACCGGACACCGCCACAGGTGAAGAGAGCCGTCGCTGTGGAGATCAGCGCTGAAACCGGCGACCCACCCGAGGCCGGTGTTGTCCAGGTGGTGCAGGCGGCTGCTCAAACTCCACCTGGGAAGAACGTCGTCGTCATCGGCCCAGGTCAGGGCCTTCCCGCGGGCGAGGTTGACGGCGAGGTTACGGGCGCAGGCCGCGCCGACCGGGCGGGGCAGGGCCAGCACGCGGACACGGGGGTCCGCGGCCAGCGGGGCCGGCAGCAGCGCGGGATCGGCCCCGTCGAGGGCGAGAACGGCCTCCCAGTCGGCGTCCTGCGCGTCGAGGCTGGCGTGCAACTCGTTCAGATAACCGAGGCGTTCGGGGCGTAGGCGGGTGGCGATGACGACGGTGACGTCGGGTATCGCGAGTGCTCCGTTCGGGTTGAAGCCGACGGTGGTCAGCGGCGGGGCGGCTTGCCGGCACCGGGCGGGGCGGGCGGGGGTGCAGGCGACGGCTCAGGTCGGGTTGCCCGGGCAGCCGTTGTGGTGTGGTGGTAGGCGGTGCGGGCGAGGTCTTCGGTGAGCTGGACCATGTCGTCGGCCAGCTCGTCGAACCGGTCGGCCAGGCCCTGGTAGTGCCGGCTGCTGGTCTGGTCGCCGCGCTCGTCGTACCAGGTGGCGGCGGTCACCAGGAACTGGTGGAGCCGGGCGACCGCGCCCTCGTCGTGGTCGAGCACGGCGCTGGCGATGCCGTGGAAGTGGCTGCCCGTGGCGGCCTGGCCGAGCAGGTCGGTCCAGCCCGCGATGCCATGGCCGGAAGGTGGCAGTCCGGCTGCGTCGATCAGCGGCTTCGCCGCAGCAGCATCCCACCGCTGCAGGTCGTCAGCGGTGGGGCTGCCGGTGTTGTGGGCGTGGATCTGCTCGGTGGTGCGGCCGACGTTGTCGTACAGCTCGAAGTCGGGGTTCGGGGACAGCGGCAAGTCCTCCGTTTGGTGCGGCGTTACGGCTACGCGCGGATCATGGGGGTCGCAGGCGGGCCGTCGGCGCCGGTCAGCTCGCACCCGTAGCCCAGCAGTTGCGCCTTCGCGGTCGGGGTGGGGATCAGGGCGGCGTCGTTGCAGACGAAGGTGTCGGTGACGGCGGTTCGCGGGGTCCTGCCCAGCCACGCCCTGGTGTCGGGGCCGGAGGTGAGCTGCCAGCCGGGAGCGAGGGTGTCGGTCTGGGTGTGGGTGTGCGCGAACAGCAGCACGGCGCCGCCGCCGGCGGTCTTCAGGCCGTAGGCGGTGTTCCAGACGTTGTTGGCCGCGGCGAAGGCGGTGATGCCCTTCTTCCCGAGCCGGTGGATGTCCTTGTCGTGGATGCCGGTCTGCCGCCTGCTGGCCGGCGTCGGGGTGAAGAACTGCTGCCCGCTGTTCTTGCCTCCGGTGGCGAAGTTGTCGGTGATGCCGGTCCGGAGCTTGCCGGCGTCGAAGCCGGGCTGGTCGCTTCCGTCGGCCGCGACCGCGGTGGCGTAGCCCTGGGCGTCCAGCGCGATGTCCGGCAGCGGCATCCCGTCCAGGTCCGGGGCCAGGACCATCTGCCAACTCCGGTCCGGCTGCTGGGCGAACACCACCAGACTCTGGTGCTTGGTGCCGGTCTGGGTGAGCCCGGCGGCGAACCACCGCGGAGTGCCGGGCAGGAACTTCGGGATGTACAGGCGCGCGGTGGCCGTGTCGTACGACCACGGCTTGTAGGGCTTGCGGTCCTTGGCCGGGGTGCCGGAGTCCTGCTTGTAGCCGCCCACCGACATCGCGAACAGCGCGTCGTTCTCCACGGTGTCCAGCAGCCGGGCGTTGTCGTGGGCGTTGGCCTGGTTGTTGACCGCGGAGTAATGCCGGATCAGCTCCAGGGCGGCCTGCCGGTCCAGGGCGGGCGTGACGGTGGGCTGCGGCGAAGGCTTCGCGCTGGCACGGGTGCGGGGCTGACCCGGCGCCGGAGTGCCGGTGCTGCTGTCGCAGGCGGATGCCGTCAGCCCGAGGCAGGCGGTCGCGGCAGCGGTGAGGGTCAGGCGGGTGATGCGGGAGATGAACTGCTCCAAGGAGTAGTGGACGGAATCGGCACGCGTCGGGGAGGGGCTCGGCGCGGAGTGGTTCAGCGGTGGGTGGTGGGCTGTTGAGCGGAAGTCGGTACGGCGGTTGATGGGCGGGTGGCGGTCAGGCCGGGAGCCATGGGTCGCGGGCCGGTCAGCGGTATGGGCGCGTCCGGTTTCCCCACAGCTGGGGTTCGTCGCTGTAGGAGAGGAGGGGGGCGCTGTCCCAGCCGACGACCGGGCCGCGGGTGTCCTCGGTCAGGGCGATGACCTCGATGCCGGGCGGGCTCAGCACGTAGGCCCACTCCAGCCGGTCGGGTGCGCTGGACTCGTCGAAGACCATGCGCAAGGGAGGGCTGCCGTCGCTGGTAAGGACGCGGGAGCTGTCGGTGGGCTTGCTGGGCCCGATCGAGTACGGGTCGAGCGCGGCTCGAAGGTCGCTGGTCACGCCGTCCAGCAGATCGTCGCCGAGGTAGTCCCAACCGATCGCGTCGGTGTCGATCAGATAGCGGCCCAGCGCCTCGGTGTCGCGGGCGAAGCGGTACTGGTAGGCGGCCAGCAGCAGCGGGAGGTGGTTGCTGGGGTAGCCGTCGTCGTGGACGTAGATGCCGCGGTACCCGGTGCCGGTAGGGCGGGCGATACAGGAGCGGGTGGCCAGGTGAGCCTCCTGGAGGCGGGCTCGAGGTGGAGAGCCGCGCTTTGCGGTCAGCGGGCCTGGCGGGGCGCCGTGCTGCTGTTCGGGGCGGGTGCCGGGGCGGGCGGCAGGGCGGGCCCGGGGTCGGTGGTGGTCACGCCGCCCCGGGTACGGGACAGCACCCGGTCGTACGTTTTCTTCGTGTCGTCGATGGTGAAGGCGTTGCGGCAGGTAAGAGTCTTGGCGTTGGCGCGCACCACGCGGTACTTCTCGGTGCGGCGGCCGACGCGGACCTCGACGGCGTCGCCGGGCTGGAAGTCGCCGCGGGCCCAGGGCCGGGACTGCTGGGCGCGCACTGCTGCGACCTGGGCCTCGTCGCGGACGAGGTTGGCGGCTGCCTGGGCGCGGCGGGCGTCCTGGCGGGCGGCGATGGCACGCCGGGTCTGGCTGTCGGCCCGATCCCGGTCCCTCAGCGCCGACCGTGCGGAACGGTGACCCAGCAGGACCGGCTGGCCGCGGTCGAAGCGCCCGTATCCGGCCGACGCGGAGGCTTCGAGGCGTTCGGCCGCGGCGGCCAGTTCGTCAGCCCGCTTCTGCGCGCGAGCGGCGGCTGCCGCCGCGTCATGAGCGGTCACTGCGGTTCTCCGGTTCGGTTATGGGCAACCGCGCGCGGCTGAGCGGCGCCGGAGGGCTGTTTCTCGTCGGGGTCGCTGACGTAGCCGAAGACGATCCGTTCGAGTTCGCCGAGGTGAACGAGTTCGGGGTAGGCGCGGAAGGCGTCGATGCGCTCGGTGACGTAGTTCTGAAGGGCGGTGTTCGCCGCCCTTGTCCGGGTCGCGTTCCTGGTGGACTGCCGGCCCCATTCCAAGAGGTCGGAGTCGGTGGCGCGGTCCATCGGCACCCCTGGGCCATCTCCGAGGTGGAGGGTGCGCCGGGGGTGGAACAGTGAAGGCGCGTGCCGCGGTATGGCCGGCCGGCTCTGGTCGCGGGTTCGGGCCTGCCGCTCGTGGTCGCCGGGTATCGGGACGATCGTGTGGGGGGGGGGGTGGGATTATCTCCTCCTGGAGGGTGGCTGGGGCGGGCTCGGTGCCGGCCTGCTGCCAGTGATCTTGCGGGTGGGCGGGTTCAGGGGACCGAAGTCGAACTCGTACTCGTCGTAAGTGTCGATCAGGCGGCTTTCCATCTGGTATTCGCGGTCGGCGACCTGGGACATGAGGTCGTCGTGCTCGTCCTGGCACTGCAGGTAGTCGGCCCATTCGCTGTCGCTCATATCGGCAGGGCGCTTCACGGTCTCCTTTGGGTGCGGGTAGTGGTGGTGATTGCGTGGTCTAGCGGTGCCGCGTACTTGGCGCGGGCGGCGCAGGCGCCGGGCTCTGCTGTGGTGAGGCAGTGGTGAAGAAGCGGTGGAGGTCGAGGTGGCTGTCGAGTTCCTTGACCGCGTTCTGGAGTGATTCCGAGGTGCGACGCAGGTAGGCGCGCGCCGTGGCGTGGCGGATGACCATGCGGTGTGCGCGGTGTTCCCGGTCGGTGGGGTTCGTCGAGCGGGGCAGGGCCAGGGCGATCTCCGCGGTCTCGGCGAAGTGGGGTGCGGCGTTGCTCGACAGGGTGACTGCCATGGCGAGGTGGGCGAGTACGGCGCTGCCGGCCCGGTTGTTGCTGTGAGGGCTCCGGGCGAAGTCGGCGGTGTGCTGGAGGACATTGCGGGAGAGGTTCTGTGCGCCGACGGCGTGCTGGAGCAGTTCGGCGAAGGGCGGTTCGGTCGGCACATGGCCGGCGTCGTCCAGCAGGTGCCATTGGTGGGTGGCGCCCAGGATTTCACTTTTCAGGGCTCCGAGGGAGCCGATAAGGTGGAGGGTGTGGTCGCGGGGTATGAGGTCGCGGCGGATATCGGAATTCACGGGTTCGCTGCTTGTCTAGTGCATTCTGGCGTCGGTGTCGAAGAGCCGGGCTTCGTGGGGGTGCAGGGCGTGCTGGACGACGAATGATCTGCCCGCGACTTTCCACAGGCCGCGGCCTCGTTGCAGGGCGGAAATGGCCTGGGTTTCGACACCTGTGAGGCCCAGAAGCCCGGCTGCGGCGGTGAGCTGGTCGGTTTCCTGCCGGTAGATGATCCGGGTGGAGCAGTCGGCCAGCAGTCCTTCGGCCAGGGCGCGTCCGCGGGAGCCAGCGTCGCCGGCGGTGAGCAGGTCGGACAGCCGGTGGATCACCATCAAGTTGGCGATGCCCAGGCCGCGGCTGAGTTTCCACTGGGCCTGCATGCGTTCCAGCAGGGGGCCGTGGCTCATGAGGCGCCACGCTTCGTCGTAGATGATCCAGCGCCGCCCGCCGCGGGGGTCGGCGAGCGCCGACTCCATCCACGCACTGGCGCAGGTCATGGCGAGGACGAGGGCGGTGTCGGCGCCGGACCCGCCCAGGTGGGACAGGTCGATGGTGAGCATCGGCGAGCGAGGGTCGAAGGCGGCGGTGGTGGGGGCGTCGAACATGCCCGCCAGGTCGCCGGCGACCAGGCGCCGCAGGGCGTGGGCGACGTCGCGGGCAGCGTCCCCCAAACGCCCGGACATCGCTCCCGCCGCGGCATCGAGCTGGTCGGGGGTGTTGAGGAGGGCGGCGATGTCTCCGAGCAGCGGCGTGCGGTTCGCCGCTTGGGCGGTGGTGACGACGGCGTCCAGGGCGACGTCGAGGGCGGTGTGCTCCATCGGCAGCAGGTCCCGGCCCAGCACGGTCCGGGCCAGCGACCCCAGCAGCAGCAACCGGCGCTTGCGGACCTCATTGGCCCAATCGTCTTCGGCGGTGCTGTCGGGGCGGGATGCCGCGTCCAAGGGGTTGAGCTTTCCCGGCAGCCCTGGGCCGAGAGCGATCGTGGTACCGCCGAGCGCGGCGGCCACCGGTGTCCACTCGCCCTTGGGATCACAAGGCACGTAGATGCGGTATCCATGGGCGACCGAGCGCAGCGCAAGCGATTTCGCCAGGGCGCTCTTGCCCTGCCCGATCACCCCGGCCAGCAGCACGTTGGGGTTGGTGAAGCCCTCTAGCTTCCCGTACAGGGAGAACGGGTCGAACGTGAAGCTGGCCTCGGCGTGGACGTCGCGGCCGATATAGACACCCTCGGCGCCGAGGCCGCCCTCGGCGAGGAAGGGATAGGCGCCGGAGGCGACGGCGGTGGTCATCCGGTGCGCCGGGAGCTTCAGCCGTCCCCCTCTTGCGGATGCCGGTCCGGGTCGGCCGGCGGCCGGGTAGGCAGGGGCGGGCATCTCCGCCTCGACCAGCAGGGAGTCCGCAGGGGCCCGGTCGGCGGTGTCGCGGGCGCGGGCGGTGGCCTCGGCCAGGGCGAGCCGTGCGGCCTTGCGGGCGGCACGGTTGGTGCTGCGCGGGGTGAACAGGTCGCTGGCGCTGCTACGACGGCGGTTACCGGTGCTCACTAGGTGCTTGCCTCCCTTCGCGGGTTGGAACCGGCTGACCAGCCGGTGGGTTCATCGGGTGCAGGTGGTGGTGTGGCCGTGGATCGGGGCATCGATCTCGGCGGACGTGGTGGTGCGGCGCACGGTGTGGACGGCGGCCTGGTGGCGCTGGCAGATGGTGACGAACGGCGGACCGCCGACGAGCCGTGCCGGCGGATCACAGACCTCCCTGGTGCCGGCCCGATCGGTCAGCGGCAGGGTGTGGAAGGCGTCGTGGACGGCGGCGGCTGCCTGCCACAACCGGGTCCGAACGGTGGCCAGGTGGCGTCCGCCGGCCGGCGAGGACGGCCGGGTCGCGGTGTCGAGCTGGTCGACCAGGTGGTGGCAGGCGATCAGGTGCGCGTGCAGCAGGTCCAGGTGGGCGCGGTCCGCGGCGCCGCCAGCATTCCGGCTGGTCGTGGTGTGGCGGCGAAGTCCCGCGCTGGCGGCCCGCAGGTAGGGGTGCGACTCGCCGGGGGCGGCGTGGGGCAGGGGCAAATGAGCTTCCTTGATGGGGTCTTGGCGGTTCAGCGTCGGTGGGGCGGGGTGCCGGTGGCAGGCGGGCCCGCGGGCCGTTCGGATGTGGGTGGCGGAGGCCGGCGGGCGGCAGGGCGGGTGGCTGCGGCTGTTTGTTCTGCCCGCAGGTCGTAGCGGTGGCCCGGCGCGGCCAGATGGGGGTGGGTCCATTCGCCGTGGTATTCGACCACCGTGCTGGTCCCGGGAGGACTGGTGGAAGCCTGATGTTCGGACCAGCGCAGGAACGACGGGAGCTGTCGCAGGGTGTTCAGGGCGTCGTCTTCGTCCGTGCCGTAGAGGGTGAAGCTGTCCGGTGCCTGGCCGAGGGCGCCGAAGACCAGGGTGTAGACGGAGCGCGGGGGTGCGGCGGCGAGCTGTTCCAGGCGGGCGGTGAGGTGGTCGAGCCAGTCGGCCGCCTCGACCGCGCTGGTGGTCCGGGCGTCGTCGTACACGGCGCGCCGGTCCTCGACGACGTAGCCGTCGGCATCCAAGTGAGGTGCCAGGAGTGCGGCCCGCCTTGCCGCCCGCACACGGCACTCCTTCAGCAGCCCCGCGAGTTGTTCACGCAGTTGGATGTCGCCGGAGATCGCGCGGTGTACGGGGCGGTTCGGGCTCGGGTGGCCGGTCACAGGGCGGCCCGTGCGAGGGGCAGGGCGGCGAGGGTGAACGCCTCGGCTTGCTGGTAGGTCAGGCGTCTCAGGTCGATCTGGCTTCCTGCGGCGGCGGTTTCCACGGCGGCGCAGGCTGCGTCGAGCGCTTGGCGGGTGTCGGCGGACAGGGTCAGCAGGCCGGTCAGGGCGACATCGGCGTGGCCGGCGATCAGCTCCCTTTCGCGTTGTTTGGTGTCGGCGTACTCGATGCTGTCCGCTTCGGAGTCGACCTGGCCCTTGCGCTGCCGCTCGGCGGCGTCCGCGATGATCGTGGCCTTGCGGCGCTGGACATCGCGCAGCGCGGACTCGAGCCCTTGGGGTGCGTAGATGAGGGAGAAGGCCCGGCGCGCACCGGAGGTGAACAGCAGCTGGTGCAGAAACCCGGGATGGGCCTCGGTGCGGGGCCAGTTCTCCACCCAGTACGTGGCGTGCTGCGCGGTGTCGGTGATCAGCCGGTCGGCTTCCTCGACCTGGATCACGGGACCGGCCGCGGCGGGGTCGGCTTCGGCGTGCCCGGCCGGTGACCACTGCTGGAGACGGGAGAGCGCCGCGGGATCGTAGGCGGTGCGGATGACCGCGGCGATCTCCCGGGCCGACAGCCAACCGGTCACCGTCAGGCCGGAGTTCCGTGCGGCTTCGCTGACGCTGGCGGTGACCTGGCCCAGGACGGTGAAGCCGCCGTGCAGGCCGCCGCCGGCCTGCGAGACCAGCCGCCGAGCCGCCCGCAGATCCAACGCGACGACGAGATACGCCTCGTGCGGGGCAGCGGCGGGGCCGGCGGAGGCGACAAGTTCGCCGTACACCTGCCCGGCGACCGGGGCCTCGGGCCTGCCGTGCTGCTGCCAGTGCCGGGCGAGCGCGTCACCGGAATCGGGAACGGTGCGCTCCAGGACCTGCACGGTCTTGATGTGGCCGGTGCGGGCGACGCCCGCAAGCGCCCGCCCCCACGCGCTGACGTTGGAGTTCTGGGTCGCCGGATCCAGCAGCGCGAACGCTCGCGCATTGACCCGGGCAACGGCCGTCAAGGTCTGCGCTCTTGGGTCGTGGAGAGCTGCGGCGTCCACCCCGGCGGGGGACACGACGCGGAGCGAGGCGGTGGTGCCGGGCAGGTGCAGCAGGCCCTGGACCTGCGGGCGGGACACAGGGCGGGCCAGCCACAGCCGCTGACCCGACCACTTCCGGTAGAGGTAGCGGGCGGTGACCGGGGCCCAGTCGACCAGGGTGCGCCCCCCGCGCCGGACGAGCACCACCGCGGCAACCGCGGCCCACAGCGGGAGGAGGGCGACCGCGCCCAGGACGCCGGTGGTCATGACGGTGATCATCAGCAGACCGGTGGCAGCGGAGGTGGCCAGGAGTTGGGGCAGGGACAGGCCGAGCAGGATGCCGCGGCGCGGGCGGTGGGGGAAGCGCACCGTGAGCGGCACGGTCTGATCAGGCAAGGATGAGCGCCGTTTCTGTGAGGAGCCGATTGGGTGGTCGGGTCAGCCGGGCCGGTTCAGGTTCCGGTCGGTGACGGCGGTGGCGGTGCCGCGCTGGACTCGGTGGCCGGCTGCGTGCCGGCACTGGGTCCCGAAGGAGGCTGCGTATCGGAAGCCCAGTTCGGGCTTGACGCTGACGCCGTTCCTCCGGGCTGCTGGCTGGTGTCGTCGGCAGGGCTGGTCGGGTGCGGCTGCACCGCCTTGGCCAGGCCGGCTGCGGCAGGCGAACCGCTCGGTCCGGATTCCTGGCCCTGACCGCCACTGCCACCGGTGGGGTTGATCTGCGCGATGCCGTCGGGGCCCTGGCCGGGGATCTGGGAGGGGCCCTGCGGGGAGCCGGCCCCTGCGGCGGCACCGCCGCCTGCCGCTCCGCCGGACATCGCCGCCGCGGCCTTGTGGGCGGCGCGCTCGGTGTGCTGCCGGGCCATCATGGCCCCGGTGCCGCCGGCGCGGTGAATCGTTTCTGCATCAGCGCCTTCGGACGCCCAGTGGACGAACTTGAACACCGCGTACGGGCAGAGCAGCACCAGCAGCAGGATCACGATGCCGGACATGCAGTCGGCCAGCGCACCCATGCCGTCTGCTGCCTGGGTGCGGCCCATCGCGGAGATGCCGAGAAGGAAGATGATCGTCATCAGCAACTTGGAGAAGACCAGGGTGGCGGTGGCTTCGATCCAGCCCTTGCGCC
Source organism: Streptomyces sp. CA-111067 (assembly GCF_050956065.1). Classification (NCBI taxonomy): domain Bacteria; kingdom Bacillati; phylum Actinomycetota; class Actinomycetes; order Kitasatosporales; family Streptomycetaceae; genus Streptomyces; species Streptomyces sp. CA-111067. Next base: position 6,480,603 of record NZ_CP192103.1, read on the forward strand.
AGCGCCTTGCGGCTTCCCAGCCGCCGCCGCTGGCGGCGAGCGGGGCGAGGGTGACCATGACGAGGATGCCGACCTTGCGGACCATCATCACGCACCAGAACAACACGGCGCCGATGGCGGCCCCGAATGCGGCGAACGTCGGCACGAGCCAGCCGAGTCCGGACATGGCACCGATCTCGGAGACGGTCACCATCCGGCGGACGGCGGCCTGGATGGAGGTGTGGCCGGCGGCGAACAGCCCGTCACTGAGCGCGTCGGTGGCGGTGAGCGCGACGGTGGTGACGGAGATCGCGGCGAAGGAGAACAGAACGCCCGAGGTGGTGCCGACGAACGCTTGGGACAGGGCTCGGGTGTCGCGTTTGACGGCGGCGCGCACCAGCTGGGCGCAGAAGGTGGCGACCATCATGACCAGGCCGATCGGCAGGATCATCTGGTAGTTGTCGCGGAACCAGGTCGCGTTGAGGTCGACGCGGGTGGTGGTGTCGACGCCTTCGGCGGCCAGGTCGGCGCAGGCGGCGGCCAGTTCGCCGGCGGACTTGGCGATCCAGGCGCCGATGCCGTCGGTGATGGCTTTGCCGGGGTCGGTGACGAAGTTGATGGCCCCGGCGGCGTCGCACAGCGACCCGGCCACGGGGATGGAGCAGAAGCCCAAACGGCCCCTACCTCTCTGTCGGGATTGTCGGGGGGCGGGTCAGGGCGCGACGCTGGGGGCGATGTCGACCAGCGCGCAGTCCGCGCCCGGGCGGCACTGGATCGCGAGGGTCACGGCGCGGGACTCGGCTCCGGCCCCGCCGCCCTTCCACGCGATGGTCTGGGTACCGGTGACGGTGACGGCGTAGATGTACGCCTTGGTCAGGGCCGCCGGGTCGTCGGTGAGCGCCTGCTTGAACGCCGAGGGGAAGTGCGACTCGGTGACCGTGGCGGTGGCGTGCTGCTGGTTGTCGGCGAGGCGCGACCAGAGCACGGGGTCCGGCTCCTGGCTGCTGATAGCGAGCCAGTTGGCGTACTCGGTGCCCGTGGCCATCCAGGCGCGCATCCCGGAGAGCTGCTGGTCACGGCTGGTGGTTCGGGTGTCGTAGGACCACAGCAGCGTGGCCGCGGCCTTCGCGTAGACCAGCGGATCGGTGATGTGCGGGGGCTCGGCGACCGACCCGGTCCCGGAGGCCGGCGACGCCGAGGGCACGGCGGACGAAGGTACGGCGCTGGATGTCGGAGTAGTGGTGGCGGTGGTCGCAGCGGGGGTGGTGCTGGGGCGGTTGGTGATCCAGGCGGCGGTGCCGGCCAGGGCGAGCAGGAGCGCGGTGGCCAGGGCGATGATCGCGGTGCGCTGGGCGAGCGGCGGCCAGGCGGCCGGGTGCGGCACGGGGCTTCGGCGCGGGGTCATTTGATCTGCGACCCCAGGGCCGAGAAGAAGAGGACCAGGCCGTTGGCGGCGCCGAGCCCGAGGGCGGCGCCCACGGAGGCGATGGTGCCCTTCTTGCCGTTGGCCTCGGCCTGGTGGCCGCCGGAGAAGTGGCCCCAGGCCCACATCGCCAGGGAGGCGGCAAGGGCGCCGACGACCGCGATGATGCCGTACAAGTTGATGCTGCTGACGATCTTCTGCAGGACGTCGAGGCCGGGAAGGCCGCCGGCGGCGGGCTTGATGCCAGGGTCGTACGCCAGCACCTGGGCGGGAAGGGACGAGAGGGTGGGTGAGGCTATGAGCCAGCTCCTTGATGGGAACGCAAAGGGCAGGGACGCGGAGTTCAGGGGGCGCCGGGAGACGTCAGCTGTAGGTTCCGGCTGAACTTGTCGTCCGGCGCTCCGCTGACCTGGGTCTTCGGGACTCTGTCCGGGCGACTTGTCGGTGGATTCGTCCGGCCGATCTGTCTGATTCCTCGACCGTGAGCGCACGTTGAGGGGCAGCCGACAGATCGTCTGGACGGTCCACCTGCGGTTTTCCGCTTCGAGCCGACACGGTGACGACAGATAGGCCGGACACCGACAAAATGGATCGGAACCTACATCAGCCGGCGGGCTGGGTAGTGACGCGGCGCGCAGCGAGGACGTCCCACTGCGCGAGCGGGTCGATCCGTACGACGGCCCCGGTGCGCGGGGCGGCGATCACGAGTCCGGCGCCGAGGTAGATGCCGACGTGTTCGGGATGGTCCGGGCTGCCTTCGGTGAATAGCAGGTCACCGGGCCGGATCGCGGACAGCGGCACGGGGACGCCGGCATCGATCTGGGTGTATGTGGTGCGCGGCAGGGTGATGCCGGCCGCCCGGTATGCCTGCTGGACCAGGCTGGAGCAGTCGCAGCGGCCCATCGGGTCCGGACCGTGCGAGTCGGTGCACGAGCCGCCCCACTGGTAGGGGGTGCCGAGCTGGTGCATCGCCCAGGTGATCGCCGTCTTCACCGCCGGCGGGGCGTCGGCGGGGATGGTGTAGCCGGCCGGGACGGTACCGGGCGGGATCGGCCCGTACGAGCTTCCGTCGTCGCCCGGTCTGCAACCGGTCACCGGCGCAGGTGTCGGGCTGTTCGGGTTGGTCGGAGTGGTGGTGGGTTGTTCGGCGGCGGGCAGGGTGGCGGTGATCGCCTGCTGCAAGGCTGTGGCCAGGGGTTCCCAGGTCGCGTAGGCGTCCGGGAGGGCGCTCTTCTGGACGGCCTGGGCGGCCTGGGTGACGGTGAGTTGCTGCCAGCCGGGGACCGCGAGCAGCGCGGAGTAGAACTTCGAGCTGGCGTAGACGGGGTCCAGGAGCTGGGCGGGGGTGCCCCAGCCCTGGGAGGGCCGCTGCTGGAACAGCCCGACCGAATCACGGTCGCCTGCGGGGAGGTTGCGCAGCCTCGATTCCTGCAGCGCGGTCGCCAGGGCGATGATCTGCCCGCGGGCCGGGACCTTCAGGGCGATGCCGGTGATGACGATGGCCTGGGCATTGGGGATCTGCTCGGCGGGCAGGTCCAGCCCGTCGACATGGCCGGGCGGGTTCGGGTTGGTGCCGTTGAGGATGGCGGCGACCTGCGCTGCGACGGCGGCGGTGTCGACGGTGCCAGTGGTGCAGGCGGCGGTGGGGGAGGCGGGTCCGGCTCCGGCGGCGGAGACCGCGGACAGGCCGGCGATCAGGAGTGGGGTCAGGAAGAGCAGGCCGAGGACGGCCGCCAGCCACTTCAACCGTGGCGGCTCCGGGGCCGGTCAGTGTGCAGCGGGCGGCGGACTGGTCGAACGAGTTGGTGGGGCAGGGCGTTGTCCTTCGTTCGGGGTGGGTGGACGGGGCAGGATCGGGCGGCGGGAATTCCAAAACTGTACGACGCGATTGGCCGTCGACCAAATAATTCGCGTCTTGGATCTGAAATATCGTGAAGGAGTCGTCGCCACGGACACCGGGGGCTTATCGTTTTGGAATCTCCCGAACCCGCCCTCGTCGCTCGGCCGGTCCTTGATACCGATCCCCGGCAGCGGATGTTCGAGGAGATGGCTCCACCCCACTCCCGTCCTTCTCTTCTGCCCCCCGGAGTTCCTTTTTGCCCTTTTCCCTCCATCAGGGTGACGCGCTCAGCGTGCTCGCCGGCCTCCCTGACGACTGCGTGGACGCGGTCATCACCGACCCCCCGTACAACTCCGGCGGGCGCACCGCCAAGGAGCGCACCTCCCGCACTGCGAAGCAGAAGTACACCTCCGTCGGTGCCGAGCACGGGCTCGCCGACTTCACCGGCGAGAACATGGACGCCCGCTCATACGGGTTCTGGCTCACGCAGATCATGACCGAGGCCCACCGGCTGACCAAGATCGGCGGGACGGCTCTGCTGTTCACCGACTGGCGCCAGTTGCCGATCACGACCGACGCGCTGCAGGCGGCCGGGTGGCTGTGGCGGGGCATCCTGGTGTGGCACAAGCCGCAGGCCCGCCCGCAGAAGGGCCGGTTCACCCAGAACACGGAGTACATCGTGTGGGGCTCCAACGGCCCCATGGACTCCTCCCGCGCGATCTACCTGCCGGGCCTGTACAGCGCCTCCCAGCCGAGCGGGAAGGCGCGCAAGCACATCACCCAGAAGCCGGTGGAGGTGATGCGGGAGCTGGTGAAGATCGCCCCCGAGGGTGGCACCGTCCTGGACTTCTGCGCCGGCTCCGGCTCGACCGGGGTCGCAGCCATCCTGGAGGGCCGGGATGCGATCTTGGTGGAGAAGACCCCGCACTATGCGGAAGTCGCCGCCGACCGGCTCACCGAGGCCGTGAACCAGACCCTGACCCAGGACGGCTGCACCCTGGCGGCCTGACCGGTCCCGGGGGCGGGCGAATCCTGCCGCCCCCGGTTTCCGCCTTTCTTTCGCGGACGCTGCTTTCTGCCCGTTCCCTCTTCCCTTTTCTCGTCTGACCGCTGCGGCGGTGCAAGGAGCTGCCTGTGCCCGATTCCATCGACCCCCGCGATGAGGGGGAAATGGAACCCCTGCGATTTCCCGGCCGGGGGGTGGAGGGCCTGGAGGCCAGTGTCCGCCGGCTGATGGCCGAGTCCGAACAGCAGGCCCGGCTGCTGGACTCCCTGTCCGCCGCACCCGACGAGTCGGCCCTGCCCTACGCCGGGTTTCCCCTGGGCATGACGCCGGGCCTGCCTGGACCGGCGGCGCCGGAGCCCCGGTTCATCCTCACTTTGGATGCCGTCGCGTTCGAGGCCGAGCTGGACGCGCTGACCGACTGGGTGCACGACTTCCTGCTGCCGACCTACGGTGCGGAGGTGTCCACGGCGATGCCGTGGTGCCGGCAGTGGGCCGAGCACCTGGATGTCGTCGGCTGGCTGCACGCGTTGTGGATGGCCTACCAGCAGCACACCGACCCCGAGGCCGGACTCAGCGGTCCGGCGGTGTGGCACCGGGACTTCCTCACCCACACCATGGCCGCGGTCCGCGCGCCGGGCGGGCCGCTCAGCGCCTGCATGACCAGCCTGGACCGGCCGTCCCACCGGATCCTGCCCAGCCCCCACGGTCCCGCGCCCGCCCCCGGCGACGAGCAGCCGGCTGAGGGCGGGGTGGCGGCGTGAGCGGCGAGCCCCGCTTCGGCCTGGCCGTCGATCCCCGGGTGGTGGACGACCTAATGCTCGCGCCGCCCGAGATCCGCACCGCCGCGCTGGAATGCCTGTCGACCGTCCTGTACGGCGAAGCGCAGGGCAAGGAACTGGGCGGCACGCTCGCGGGATACCGCAGCGTCGCCCTGGACCCGCGCTGGCGCCTGGTCTACCAACTGCGCCCCGCACCGCCGGCGCAGCAGCATGCCCGGGAGGTGTTCGTCGCGGCGGTCCGACCCCGGGCCCGCTTCGACGTCTACACCGCGGTCGCCTCCCGCCTCGGCCTGGACCGGCAGCCGCTCAGCGCCCTCGCCCATGCCGCCCGCGCCCGCTCACCCCAGGTCACAAAGCTCCCCGCCCCCCGCCTGGTTCCCCTTCCCTCCGCCACCATCCCCGTGAAAGGCACCACTCGTTGACCTGCTCCAACCACTGCGTTCCCACTGACCTGCCCACTCCGACCGGGTGCTGCGGCGACCGACCGCGCCCCGGTGCACCGGATCCCGCCACCTGCTGCGGGATCGTCTCGCTCGCGGCCGAGTTCCTGAGCGCCCTCCTCGGCCCGGACTGCGGCGAGCAGCCTGGAGACGGGGAAGCCGGCAGGCCCGACGTCCCGCACCAGCCGGCCGGTTCGCCGCCGGTGGGCATCGTGGAGGCGTGCCTGGTGGCGTTCGAGGAGCTGGGCGATCCCGAGGCGATGGCCTCGGAGGACCTGGTCGCCATGCTGCGGCACGCCCCCGGGTTCGCGGTCGGAAGGTGGCGGTTCGCCGACCTGACCCAGGCCCGGCTCGCCCACCTCCTTGCTCCGTACGAGGTGACCACCCGGGACGCCACGCTGCCCGACGGTCGTCGCCGCAAGTCCTACCGGCGCAGCGCGCTGCTCGCAGCAGAGGCGGGAGCGTACCGCTGAACAACCAGCCCGGCTCGCCCACTTCACCTCCGGCTCCCACCGCGCTGGACGACCGTATTCTCGCGCTGACCGGCTACAGCGGCCGGCAGTTGCAGCGCCACCACGCCGACGGACTGCTTCCCGCCGATCTGACCGCTCTGGCGGAAGCACATAAGGATCTGGCCGGTGAAGAGGCCGATGTCGCCTATCACCTGGGGCGCCTGCATCAGCTCACCGACGGTCAGACGCCGTCCGATGCCGTGCTGCTGGAACGCCTGGAACGCGCGATGCGCCATCTCGCCGATGCCGTCGTCCAGCGCAATTGGAGCCTGACTGCGGCGGGCGCCGTCCTGGCGCCGCTGGAGCAGGCGGCTCGCTCCTGGGACGAGGGCGAACTGCCGGACCTGTCCGCGCCGGACTTCGCCCACCTGCTGAGCCTGGTCCGCGGAGCCAAACTCCACCAGAACCTGGTCACCCAGCGGCTGTCGGTGGTGACCGCCTCCGGCACCAGGCTGCCCTTCCCGGCCCTGCAGCGACTGGAGAAGGCCGGTCTCATCGAGGTCGACCGAGCCCACCCGCTGCACGCCGGCCAGCCGGTCGCCCTGACCGCCCTCGGCCGCCGGAAGCTGACCGGCCCGGCTCCCGCCCCCACGGCCCGGCCGCCCTCGGGGATTCCGCTGCAGGCTGCCCTCCACCGCTGACTGGAGAAACGATCCACCCCACGACCCATCACCACAAGGACCCGTCCGCCTCCGGGCAGCCGCCGTTCCGGCAGCGCCTGCGGCAGGCCGCAGAACTCATCGAGATGCTCTGGCCCCCGGACCACGAGGATGAGGGCTCACCACGCGATAAGGCCCGACGCAAGCGGGCCTTCGGCCTCTACACCGCCGTCCTACAGGCTGTGGAAGAGGCTGCGGTGACCCGGGCGCGGCTGACCTCCCGTCCCCACCCGCCGACCCGGACTGCCCAGCTCCGGGGGCTACTGGCCCGGCAGAGCGAACGCCGCGACGCCATGTACCGGGCGCTGTCGAAGCTGCTGGAGGCCCGGCTTGCCGAAGCGGCCCAGCGCCGGTCGTCTGCCGAGGGAGGCGCCTCTTCGCTCTTGTTCCTGACTTTCCCGGAGGACCATGCCCGACCCTGACAGCAGCCGGCCCGAGGAAGGCCGCCAGTCCGATCCTGGCACCCTCTTCCCCGTCGCGGATTACGCGCGCGCCGCCGGCACGACCGAGGATGACCCGCAGCAATCCTCCCGGAAGTTCGTCTTCACCCGCGCCCTGCGGACCAAGGGCTTCGAGGCCGCAGGCGAGACAACGGACCGCCTTCACACGTTCCTGCTCAACGAGCCCGAATACACCCTGCTGGCCAGCCACCATGAGGGCGACAGCAGCTTTGCCGTGCTGTTTGACTCCTCGGCCACCTGGGACATTCCCGGCACCGCCGATCTGCTGGCCGTGCACGTCGCCCGCAACCCGATGTGGCGGACGTTCGACTTCGACAGGGCACGTCTGCCGATGGTGGCACTGGCGCAGCAGTGGCTGGTGGCCCGGGGGTGCCCGCCCGAGGCCATCGTGCTGCGGCCCGAACGAGCCACCCAGCCCGCAGACCCCGAGAGCACCGCGCTGGAAACGCGCCTGCGGACGTCTCCCGGCCGGTACACGCTCCTCGACCACTACACCGACGACGGCGGCCCGTTCGAGTCCTGGGCGATGATGCGCGATACGCACCCGGAATCAGCCGACGCACCGGTGCGCGTTTTCATCGAATCGGCGGATATCGGTGCCGGCACCTACACCCTGCGCGAAGGCGGGTTCACCGATGAGGACGCCGCGCAGGAATGGCTGGACGAGCGCCCCGGACCGCTTCCTCCGGCACTGCGCACTTCCCGGCCCGGCACAGCCTCCCGGCCTGCGATGCCTCCGCCGCCGGGGGCTTCGGGCCCGCGCCGCTGACGTCCCGCGCCGGTAGATAGCACGGAAAATACCGTCAGGCAAAACGCGTTTTCTCCGGATCATAGAACCGTTCCCCGCCGCACCCGCGGCACATGAGATTCCCCCTTTTCGCACTACCTCTGCCAGGAGGCTATTTCCGCATGCGTCAATTCCCCAAGTTCACCGCTCCGGGAAGCATTCCGCCGCCACACGAACCCGTCACCGCCGCGCCGGAGGCGGCTCCGGTGGATGCCGACGGGGTGCTGGAGGTGCTGGCGGCCGAGGTCCGCGAGCGCTTCGGCCACAGCCTGGGCGACCTGCGCACCCTGACGGCCACCCAGCCCGACCGGGCCCCCGGCGCCAGCGAAGTGCTGCGCTGGTTCGACCAGGTCACCGAAGCCCAGAAGTTCCTGGAGGACGCCGAGGACGCCCTGGTGGACGTCCTCGCCACGGCCGACTCCGCGCCGCTGACCGAGGACCAGATGGGTCTGGTACGCACGGTGGACGCCGCGGTGACCGTGCGAGACGGGCGCGCCCTGGTCGTCCGCTTCCTGCTCGACCCGGACGCCCCCGGCAAACAGAACCAGGCCGCCAGGGGTGAGGCGCTCGGGGTGCGGCGTCCCCCGGCCCTGACCACCAGCATGCCGCCCCGCCCGGCCACCCCGGCGTCCGCACCGGCAGCAGGGGTGCGCCGGTGAACCCGGCCGAGAGGCCCACCACCCAGGACACCGCCATCGTCGAAGCCCTCGGCCGGCCGCTGACTGTGCTGTATACGCAGGCGGCAGCGGGCGCGGCGGAACCCGCGGTACAGCGGGTGCTGGAGCTGCGCTCGTTCCTGGCGCTGGTCGAGGACCAGGCGGTCAAGACCCGCGACCGCATCCGGCAGGCCGCCGACCCGGCCGGTGACCTGTACAGCGTCCCCGCGCGGCATCTGCGGTGGCAGACCGAACTGCTGGAGCAGACCCTGGAGGTCGGCCGCAGGTACGGGCATACGCTCCGGGAACTCCTGGGCGTCCCGCCGGCGGACACCTCGCCGAGCCGCCGGCCGGTGCAGTTCACCCAGTCCAAAATCGCCACGATCTCACCACGCGACGGCGGGCTGACCGCACGGCCGGGGCCGGCCGACGCACCGGTGGCGGCGGGAGCAGGCGCTGGCCGTCACCGCCGCTGACATCGCCTCCCGTATCGAGTCCCTGTGGGGCCGGCCGCTCGCCGAGCTGCGCCAGGAGGCCGAAGAACACACCGGCAGCACCATGATCGGCGCGGTCCTGCGGCTGCATGCGGACACCGAGTTCGCCGAGCGCAGCATCGACTTCCACCGCGACCGGCTCCGCCGGCTGAGCGACCCCGGGCGGGAGATCGACGACGTCACCGCCCGCCACCTGCTGGATGCCGCGCAGCGCCTGGCCATGGCGGTCACCGCCCGCACCGCCCACCTCGCTGCCGCGACCGCGGTCCTGGACGGCCTGCGCCGCCGCGACCCGCCACCTGCCCCGGCACTGCCCGCAGCCCTGGCCGCCGGCCCCGCGCAGCCCGCGGACCTTCTCCCCACCCGCTGACCGACCCTCCCACCACCCAACACCCCCAGTCCCCTTCACCAGGAGAGTGTTTTCTTCTTGACCGCCACCGGTCTGTCCCGTGCCGCTGTCGCCGACCTGAACCGTGTCACCCAAGTGCTGGAGATGCTCGCCCCGCGCTGGAGCGTGTGGACGCTGATGTCCCTGTCTGACCAGCCGCTGCGCTACACCGAGATCAAGCCCCGTCTGGCACTGCTGGCCGACGGCCAGCTCAGCCCCCGACTCAAGGCCCTCACCGCGGACGGCCTGGTGGCGCGCGACGCCGTCAGCGCCCGCAACGTCTCCTACCGGCTCACCGACCGCGGTCAGGCCATCGCCCCGGCCCTGCGTGAGCTTGTCGCGTGGGGGGATGCCCGGCTGGAGAAGCGGAAGGTCCCGAGCAAGGCGTTGCCGGGGATGTTCGAGCCGGAGCGGATACCGGCCGCGCAGAACGCCGAGGACGCGTTGGCGCTGATCACCACCCGGCACACCGCCGCGGTGATGTGGGGCCTGCGGGCCGCCGGCACCGCGACCGGCTCCGAACTCGCGGCGATTCTGCCGGGATCGCTGACCGCGGGCCGGCTGTATGCGCCGCTGGGCCAGCTGGTCGACGATGAGTTCGCCGAGCGCACCGGCAGCCGCGGCTACCGCCTCACCGACCACGGCTGCTCCCTGGCCCCCGTGTTTCGGGCGCTGTCGGCCTGGGCGGCCGGCCGGCCCGCGACGTCCGCGCGCAAGCACCCCATCTGGACGATGGAGGAGCAGCAGGAGGAGGGACTGGTCCGACCGGCGGCTCCCCGCCGACCCGTTGCTCTGGCGGGGGTGACGATTCCCGCCCCCGGCCCGGCCCTGTCGACCGCGCCCGGACCCGGCGCGAAGTGGCGGCCAGGTGACCTGTTCTCCCACGGCGGCACTGCCGCGCCGCTGGCCGGTGCCGGTGCCGGTGCCGGTGCGATGGGCGGTCGTGGCCGATGAGCAAGCGACCCTCCTCCACCACCGATCTGGTTGTTGCCGCTGCCGAGCTGCTGGGGCGGCAGTGGACCACCCGCTTGACCGCCGAGCTGACCGACCACGGGCCGGTGCCGCTCGGCCTGGTCGCCGGGACGTTTTCGGACCTGACGCACGACCAGTTCACGTACGGGTTGCGGGCGCTGCGCGACCGGGGCCTGGTCGCCTACGGCAAGGACGCCGGCCGTGACTGCTACGTCCTCACCACTGCGGGCGAGGGGCTCGGCGATGTCCACGACGCGCTGTCCCGCTGGGCCCGCAAGCACCACTTCCCCACCGAGCAGAGCGACTTCGTCACCCGGGTCGAGGCCGGTCTGCGGTTGCTGCGCGACCGTGACCTGCTGACCGTGCTGGCCACCGCCGGCGGCGACCGTGCCGCCGGAGTGGATGCGGAGGCTGAGCGGAGCCTGACCGAGAACGGCTTCATGTACGTGCTGACCGGCGGCGAACCCGCTCTGACCTCCGCCGGGCAGGACCTGCGCGGCCCGCTGACCGCGCTGACATCCTGGGCTCGCGCCCACGCCGGCCTGCTCCAGCGCCGCACCGACACCCGCCCCGGCCTGCGGACCACCATCCCCGGCCCCGCCCGGACGCCGGCGGCACGGCGGTCGGCTTGACCCACCCGCTCTCCCCGCCCGGCCTGTGGCGTGGGGTGTATCTGCCACGTGCGGCGGACGCGGGGGCGATGGCGACCGCCACGTTCACGCTGCCGCTGCTGGTCCTGGCCACCACCGACTCCCCGGCTCTAACCGGTACGGCGTTCGCGCTGGAATGGGTGCCCCGGCTCGCCTCCTTCGGGCGGGCCGGGGCCCTGGTCGCCCGCCACGGCGCTGCACGGGTGATGGGTAGGGCCGCAGCGACCCGTGCGCTGGTCCTCCTGGCGGCCATTCTGGTGCTCGCCGGAGCGGCCGGCGGGGCGGCGACGACGGTGACGGTGATGGCCTTGGCTGTGCTGAACGGGGTCCTGTCGCAGTTCAGTTATGTCGCCGCGGAGACCGCGGGCGCCGCCGCGAGTCAGGCAACCACCCGCCCGCACCGGGTGCAGGGCGTGCTGCTGGGTATCGACCAGGGCGCCATGCTCGCCGGACCCGCGGCCGGGGCAGCGCTCCTGCAATGGGCCGGGCCCGGCTGGCTCCTCGGCGCTGTCGCGGCGATGTCCGCGACGGCGGCGGCCACCGTTTCAACCGGGCCAACAGGGCCAGGTACGGCGTCTGCCGAACGCAGTTCGGCGCCTGCCGTGTCGGGCTGGGCGACACTGTGGTCCCAGCCTGCACTGGCGTGGCTGGTCGCCGGCCTTGCCGTCTCCAACTTGGCGACGGGCACGCTGGAGGCCGCCGCTCCGGTGATCGTGGTCCGGAATCTGGGGCAGTCCAGCGCGTCGGTGGGCGCGGTGTGGTCGGTGGCCGCTGCGGCGACGCTACTGGTGGTGGCGGCCAGCCGGCCGGCGATCGAGCGGTGGGGGCTGTGGCCGGTCGGCGCGCTGTCTGCGGCCGTGGCGTCCGCCGCCTGCCTCGGCGTCGCCCAGGCCCACCGCTTCCCCGCTTACACGGTGCTGGTCGCGGTCCTGATGGCTGCCGAAGCCGGGATGACCGTCGTGCTGCGGACCCTGCGCTCCCAGCTCGTCCCCCAGGAGGCGTTCGCCCCGACCCTGGCTGTCACGATCCTGATCCTGCTCCTGCCGTTCCCGCTGGCCGGCGTCCTGGTCGCCTGCATCCCGCCCTCCGCCCTCGGCCAGCTCCTGACCGGCCTCGCCGTACTTCAGGCCGCGGCGTTGGCGGCGGCGTTCACCAAGGCCCGCATGGCCCTCGCACCGCACCGGACTGCTGCCGCCTCGTCCGGCTGACCTCGCCCAACTCATCCTCTCGCCGTCGCGTTCGGAGTGTCCTTGTCTTCTCGTCCCACCGTTTTGATCACCATGCCCGGCGCCGACTCGTACAGGGGGTTCTGCCTCCAGCAGGTGGCCGCCGCCTACGATGTCGTCGTCATCGACTCCGTCCCGCCCACCCCGGAACACCAGCTGTACGTCGCTGACTTCGAGATCGCCGACCCCTACGACGAGCAGGCGCTGCTGGCGGCCGGCCGTGCCCTCGCCGAGCGGCACGCCCTGGCCGGGGTGATGACCTGGACCGAATGGATGCTGGTGCCCAGTGCCCGGCTCGCCGGGCACCTCGGACTGCTCTCCAGCACCCCCGAGGTGATGCTGGCTTGCCGCAACAAGGCCACAGCGCGGACGGTGTTCGCGCGGGAGGGTGTTCCGTCGGCGGCGTCGATGAAGGCCGGAACCCTGCTGGAGGCGGGACTGGCGACCGATTCCGTCGGCGGCTTCCCCGTCGTGATCAAACCCGCCGCCCAGGCTGCCAGCGTCGGCGTCATCCACGTCGACCGCGGCGAGGACCTCCCCTGCGCCTTCGCCTTCGCGAGGGCCGGGGCGGCCAGGGCCCGGGAGTCGACCGAGGTACTGGTCGAGGAGTACCTCGACGGTGACGAAGTGTCCGTGGAGACGGTCACGTTCGCCGGCACCACCATCCCCGTCGCGATCACCCGCAAGAGGCTCGGGAGCCTGCCGTACTTCGAGGAGACCGGCCACGCCGTGGCAGCCGGTGACCCGCTTCTTGCCGAGGCCGGGCCGGTGGCGGTTGCCGCGGTGCGCGCCCTGGGCGTGGAGTTCGGGGTGTGCCACACCGAACTGCGCCTCACCGCACGCGGACCCCGGGTTGTCGAGGTCAACGCGCGCCTGGGCGGGGACATGATCGGCCGCCTGGTCGAGCTGGCCACCGGCATCCAGCTCGCCCGCGTCGCCGCCGACATCGCCTGCGGGCGCGCCCCCGACCTCACCCCCACCCGGCACCAGGCAGCCGCAGTCCGCATCCGCTACCCGGAGGTCTCCGGCACCGTCACCGCCCGCCACCTCACCCGGGGCTTCGCCGCCGGCACACCGTGGCTGGACCGCGCCACGTGGCTTTGTGAGGACGGCGACCGCCTGGTCCTCCCGCCGGAAGGGAGCAGTTTCACCGCCCGGGCCGGGCTGGTCGTGGTCACCGCACCGACCGCGGCCCTGGCCGCCAGACGCGCAGAACGGGCTCTTGGCCACATGGGCGTGGACGTCGCCCCGGACACCGAGGAGCAGATCGCGGCCTGACCGCTCCCCGCCCGTCCGGCCCTTCGACAGAAAGCACCTGTGACCTCGACCCCCACTGACACCAGCGGATTCGCGCGCCACGAGCGCCCGCTCCGTGACACCTCGTTCGACGATGTGCTCGTGGCGCCCTGCTATCTGGCAGGCAGCGCCGGCGACCCGGCGGACGCCTTTGCGCCGCTGACCCACCACTACTGGCACGACATGTCCGACGAGCTGGGCAACTTCTACATCACCACCCGCGGCAGCCAGCTGAGGGTCGCGTTCGTCCCCGAGACGTCCGAGCTGATGCCGGACGCCACCGCGCTGTGGCAGATCCGCGCCCGCGAGGACTGGCCCCCGCGTGACGTGTGGTCGGCGTCGTTCACCGACGACACCCCGCCGGAGATCATCGCCGCGATCACCGCCGAACTGGACACCGCGCTCACCACCGACCGCGGCCGGGAGCTGTACCTCGACCGCGGCATCGCCGACGACGAGGACATCGCCGCGGTGTGGGAGACCTTCCGGGCCGCGAACTGGAACGTGACTCCTGCCGGTTTTCTGGCGCATGCCGTCTCGCCCGACGAGCTGGCCGTCGTCGCCTACCGCGATCCGCGCCGCGTGGGCAGGGGCGACGCCTGGCGCGCCGTGGTCGGCGATCCCGGCGGCGGTCGCCGCCCGCTGTGGGAAGCCTCGTTCCACAGCGCCACCCCCGCCTGGGTCCTGCGGGTCTTCGCCGCCGCGATGACGGATCCGGCACCGATCTCCCGCAACGGCGCATCGCTGGCCGTCTCCTGCCGCTCCTACGCCGCCCCGCTCCACCCTCCTGTCCCGGTGCCGGAGCGGCCGGCGGTGCCGACACCGCTGGAGGTCGCCCGCCGACAGCAACGCCAGGCAACGCCGCCGCGCACCGTCAGTGTTCCGCGGTGGTCGACCAGCACCGCAACCCACCAGCTGCCGCCGCCACCGTCGCCGCCTGCCGTCGCCGTCCTGGCCCGCTGAACGCCCAAGATGAAGGAGACCTGTGACCGACACCCCGTCCGGCGCTGTGAGCGGATTCGACCCCGATCGGGTGGTCGAGGTGCTGCCGCGCTACCTCGCCGGCCGAGGGACCTACGACCTGGCGGTGGTGTGGCCGTTCCCCGCCGAGCAGGGATGGATGGTGCACGCCCCGCCCCTGGGCCAGCGGATCGTCACCAGCCCGTGCCAGCGGGTGCGGTGCGGCAACAACGAGGGGCAACGGACGCTGGTGGAGGTCCGCCGCGACCCCTTCGCCGCCCCCGTCTGGGGGGCTGCCTTCGACTGGGACACCCCCACCGAACTGCTCGCGGACTTCCACGCCCAGCTCCTGCGCTCCTACGGCCACCCCGACCGGCCCTTTGAATCCTTCTTGGTGGATCACGCCCGGCCCGCGCAGGTGTATCTGCCGCTGCTGGCTGCCGGCTGGAACCACGAGATCAGCACCAGCGGCTGGCACACGTTCACCAGTCCCGACGGCCTCGCCACTGTGCGACATCACTACGCACCGGGCCTCGACCAGAGCGCCGATGCCTGGACGATGTTCGTCGGCGGACGCGGGCTGCCCCTGTGGGGCGCGTCGTTCACGGCGGCGGCTCCCGTGCACCTCGTCACAGCCTTCACTGCGTCCGTCGCAGCCACGGCTCCGCTGCTCCGCAACCCAGGCCAGGTGCCCACCGACCCCCGGCCCATGCGGCGGCTGCCCGTGCACCTGTCGGACCGGCCCCCCGCTGCCGCACAGCAGGTACCGGCACTGCCCGCCGCACCCAGCGCGGGTACCGTACCGGGGCCGCGCCGATGAACCCGCCGACCCCTGGAGGTCTCCCGTAGCGCTGCACGCCCCGGACTTCTTCACCCAGGCCCTCGACCTGCCCCTCGATGCCGCTGTGGTCATCGGCGATACCTTCTACGCCGCCCCAGCTGCGGCGGCCCCGCTGCGGCTGCGGATCCGCTTCTCACCGACCATCCGGCAGAACGTGTACAGCGGTCTGCACCTGGCCGTGATCCACCCCGACCACGGCGCCATCGACAGCCACCACCTGGCCTTCGCCGACCACGGCACCTTCACCGCCCGCGACGAACGCCGGCTCGCCGAGGGGCACATCAACCTCAAACCCGGAATTATCCGCGACGGCTCAACAGACGGTCCGCCGTGGGCCGAGGGCGACTTCACCGTCCTGCAGGAAGCGGTCGCCCAGTACGTGCGGATGTGGTTCAACACCAGCATCCCGCCCCTGACACCGGACCCGGCCCGGCGGAGCCGGGTCCGCGGCGTCACCGCGCTCCCCACTCCGCCGGCCGACCGGACACCGCGCCGGCCCCGGTGAAGAAGCCGACGACGACAGCGACCCACGCGCCCCTGCGGACGGTCGAACTGATCACCAGTCCGGCAGCCGTTTCCACCACGTTCCTTCGCCTGTTCATCCGACTCCGGGAGACCCCTTCCTCGTGCACCGCCCCCGCCCCCTTGTGCTGCGCTCCGGCGCCCTCGCCCTGACCGCCACCGTTCTCACGCTCCTCACCCAGGCCCCGGCCTCCGCCACCACCCCCACTCCCGGCACGTCCGCTTCCCACAGCCCCGCGTCCCGCGCCGTGGTGCCCGGCGGCATCAGCGTGCACGTCATCGCGACCGACGGCACGCCCGTGTCCGGCGCGGCGTTCACCCTGACCGACCTGGCTGGGACGATCTCGGCCACCGGTACCACCGGCGCCGACGGCATCCTCGCCTTCCCCGAACTGCCCGCTGGCGTCTACCACCTGCGGCAGACCGCGACCGGCTCCGCGTCTGTCCAGCCCGGTCCCGACCGCGACGTCGTCGTTCCCGACGGCGTCACCGTGCCGGTCACCGTGACCGACCCGTTCACCCCGGCCGGCCTGACCGTCCACCTCACCGACCGCGCCCACCAGCCGGTCCCCGGGGCCGTCATCGCCGTCACCAGCAGCACCGGCAAGGCGTTCACGCTCACCACGGGTCCGTCGGGAAGCGCCCAGGTAAGCCTGCCGGTCACCGCCCGCGCCGGCACCACCTACACCGTGACCGAGCGATCCGGCCCGCACGGTACCCCTGCCCACAGCCAGCCCGTCACTGTCCGCGCCGAGCCCGCCGGACTGACCGCCGTTACCCTCACGGACGCCACCCCGCCGCCCAGCACGCCGCCGCCCAGCACGCCGCCGGCCACCACGCCGGCGACCACGCCGGCGACCGGACCCACAACACCCGCTTCCCCCGGACCGGTTGCCGCTCCGGTCGCCGGCGGCCGGCCCGTCGCGACCGCTTCGGCATCCGCGGCCGGACCAGCGCCATCCACTTCCAGCACGTGGGCAGCGTCCGCCCCGCACGCCCAGCTCGCCCACACCGGAGCCGACGCCACCACCTGGCTCGCCGGTACCGCCGGCCTGCTCATGATCATCGGAGCCGGGGCCCTGTCCGGGGCCCACTACCGGCGCTCCCACAGCAAGCCCGGAAAGAGAAAGGAATAACCAGGTCTTCCGCCGGCGGTCCGCAATCGGACCTGTAGCGGAAATCCCCTCGCAGATTCAGCGAGCATATAAAGGCGGCGCCGATCAGGGCGCCGCCTTTCGCTGTATCCGGACGCCCGCGAGTTCGCTGAGGGCAGACAGCAAATACCCCCCACGGACTGGAATAACATCTCCGGGCATGTCAAAATTGACGCATTCCCGTCAACCGCTGCCCGAAGGGGAACAGACCTGCGCGCCCGCTACGGTTTCTGCCGCCGTGCGGTTCTTGTGGCCGGGTCTGGCCGAAGTGCCCCCACTGAACAGGACCACACGTCCCAATGCCCCCTGCTGAAAGGATCCGCATGAATACGGTCGGCGAACTGATCGCGCACCTGTCCGAGTTCGACCCGGCCAGCGCCGTACGGCTGGCCATCAACCCCGACTTCCCCTTCGCCCACACGATTGGCGACATCACCGCCTCGGACGACAGCGGCCGGCGGACGGTCTTCATCGCGGAGACCGGGCACCAGGAGCACCTGCCCGTGCCGGTCGCCCAGGCGCTGGGCTGGCTGCCGCTCACGGAGCCTCCCGCCCGCACCCGGCGCACCCCGCTGCGCGTGGTCGACGAAGAGAACTGACCACCATCCCCGACGCCCCGGAGTCGCCCCTGCCCGCATCCCGCTTCCTGGTCTCCCCGCGCTACCTCGCGGGCGACGACGGCGCCCTCGCCGAGCACGTCACCGACACCCTCACCCGGAACGGCTGGACGGGCTGGACCACCGCCCAGCAGACTCTCCTGCTCGCCGCCCCCGGCCAGCTCGTCAGCGCCGAGTGGGTCCTGCCCGACCAGCCCATGCTGCTGGGCGACCTGCCCGTGGCCTGGCGGGTATCGGCCCGAAGCGCCCCCGACCGGCGGCGGGTGTCCTGGAACAGCTACCTCACCACCGGCCTGCCCGGCGAGGCCGTCGCCGGCCTCGCGCTGGCCGCCGACGCCAGCCCCGACCCCACCGCCCCCTGGCACGCCCCCGGCACAGTGGTCGACGAGCTGATGGGTGCCGGGTGGGCGCCGGATGTGACGTATCCCGACAGCACTATGTGGGATCCGCATCTGGTGGCCTGCCTGACCCTGCGCACGCTGCCCGAGGGCATCTGGGACGAGGACCCCACCCCGCATCTGCCCGGCTGGCAAGCCTGGGCTGAACCTCAAGCTGGTGCCCCCTACCTGTGGTGCGCCGCCTTCAGCCACTCCACCCCCCACGACCTCGTCGCCGCCTTCGCCGCCGCCCTCACCGACCCCCATCCCGTGACCCGACACCGCCCACCCGCCCCGGCCACCCGCCCGCTGACCACCGTGACCACCCTGTAGAGATCAACCCGCAGCGAAACGGGGCGTGCCGCCGACCGGTATCCGGTCGGCGGCACGCCCCGTTGTCCGTTCGAGCGCCAGGCCAGCCTCTGGGCTGCTCGCGGTCGGAGCATTCGGCCGACAGCTCAGCAGGTGACCAGCAGGACCAGGACAGTCACCGGCACGACGAATGCGGCGAGCGCGCGGGATACCGCTGCGGCCGGTCCGAAGAAGGCCGGCGGATCGTCCCTTCTCGTCCTGGACGGATATGGTGCTGATCGGCCGACAGGTCGGCGCACTACATCAGCCCCGTGCCGAGCCGCCCGCCGCAGCCCGACAGAGGCCGATGGCCATGCGCCGGTCACGACGCTTCGTATGCGGTGATCCTCTGCTGACAACCGGACCGACTGGATTTCCGTGTCGGGCAGACCGCAGGACGATTTATGTCGGGAAAGTGATGCCGGAGAAGGTGCCGTCAAAACCTTCCTTGGTGATACCTGCGTCTTTGGTGGTGAACACCTCCTGGATGGTGCCGCTGATGCCCGCGTACCAGGTGCCGCTGAGGGCGGGCTCGTAGGTTTCGTGGGCGCTGCGGCAGCGCAGCCAGATGTCCGGTCCGATGCACAGGACCAGCCAGTCGCGGTCGACGCCGCATTGCGGGCAGGTGCGGGCGGTGCCGTCGATGAGCAGTGGAGCGGGGTGGCGCATCATGCGTCCGGCGAACTGCTGGTCGCCCGAGACGCGCATGCCGGTCGGCAGAAAGTCCTCGCCCGTCTCAGCCGGCGACTTGGCCGGATCGGGATCCGGGCTCGCCTCGCGGAGCGGTGCGGTGAACTCGTACAGGTGGAGGTGCCGGGCGTTGGCGGCGATCTGGTCGAACTCGCGTCGTATGGCTTCATCTCTGCGGCGGCGGCGGTTGAACATGGCCCTCCCCGGTGCTGTTCATGCCGTGTGAAAACCAATTCTCTCGCAGGTCACGGCCGGTTTCTACTCAAGAATTCTTCAGACGGACCGACCCGGATCGCGCCCTGAACGCCGGTGCTGCGTAGGCGGGTTGGGTGCGGCGGTACGGGCCGACGTCGTCGGTCGGTGGGGCCCGGTGGGGTCGGCGGGAAGGCCCGCGGTGCGGCGCAGCCGCCACACGAGGACGTCGCTGATGGACTCCGCACTGCCCAGCTCCCGCCGGGCTGCAGCCTGCGCGAGCAAGCGGCCGGGGTCCCTGCCGGCGACTTCGGTGTCGGCGAGGGTGGCAGCCAGCGCGTACCAGCCGGGCTCGGCCAGGATCTGCTCAGCCAACTGCGGTAGCGCTTCGCGCACGGCGGCGGCCTGCCGGTCCCGTACCAGTGCGGGAAGGGAACGGCCTCGCCGGGAGGCGGCCTGGAGCGGTGGGCCGGCGGCGTTGCGGTAGGCGGCGCGCAGGTGGTCGGCGGCCTGGCGGGCGGCTGCGGCCTGCTGGGCGTGCTGCTTGCGGCCGTGCCAGTGGGCGGTCGCCATGACCAGGAAGAACAGCATGTCGATTGCCATCGCGGTGCCGGCCCCGTCCTCGCCCCGCCCCAGCGCGGGCCCGGAGTACACCAGATCGCGCGCTGCCCGCCGCAGCGCCCGGGAGTGCCGGCGCTCGGCGCGGACATGGGAGCGTGACGCCCGCTCGAACGCCGCTGCCGCTTCCCGCAGTTCACGCCGCGTGTGGGCGGCGGAGGTTGCCGCGAGAGCGTCCAGAACCTCACCAGCGGCCATAATCTGCGCTGCCGCCGCCCCGTCGCCTCCCTCGTCGATGACCAGGATCGCCGCCCAGGCCGCCTCCGCGGTCCGGCGGCGCGCAGGTGCCGGCCGCCGCCCGGAACGCCCGGACGCCGAGGACGGCGGTACTGCCTCCACGTCATTGTCGTGCGACGTGCCGAAGCGCAGCCGGACGCGCGGCAGCGACAGGTCCGGGGCGAGGGTGGACCCGGAGTAATAGACCGGCTCACCCTGGGCGTTGAAGTCGTCAGGCAGGGCGACGCTGTACCCGGACAGGTCACCCGAGGGCATGGCGTTGGTGTGGATCAGCAGGCCGGCCCGGCCCAGGCGGTCGAAGAACTCCGCCTCGTCCTCGGCGCCGGCGACCGCGCGGCGGACCGTCTCACGCAGTTCCTCACGCGCGGTGCGCTCCCGGCCGGTGCGCTCGGCCTTGTGGCGCTCGGCACTGGTCGGACGCTTTGCCGCGGTCTTGTCACCCCGGTTGAGCTGCCGCAGCCCGTGGGCGACTTCGAGCAGACGGGCTTCGGCCTGGGCGCGGGCGGCGTCCTCGTCGAGGTCGGGCTTGTAGCCGTCCTCGCGGACCAGGGTGGCGATGATGTGGATGTGGTCCTCGGCGTGCCGGACCGCGGCCCACCGGCAGCCGGCCCCGTCGTCAGGGTCGATGCCGGTGGCGGCCACCATCCGGCGGGCGATGTCCGCCCAGTCGCCGTCGGACAGGATCGGGTCCTCGGGGGCGTTGCGGACCGAGAGGTGCCACACGTGCTTGGCCGGCCGCAGGTCCTGGTCGGCAGCGGTGACGGGCTGGTCGAGCAGCAGTTGCAGTTCCTTCAGCGTGGCTGCGGGGTCGCGGCCGGGGTCGGGGGCCATGCCGTCGAAGGAGGCGACCAGGTGCGGGTCGGTGTGCTCCTCGGCCTGGCCCGGCCCGTAGAGGTAGGCCAGCAGCCCGTAGGTGTTGGCGCCGCGGTTGTGGATCCGTGGAATCACGTGAGGGGCCTGCCCGGGGTGGTCAGTTGCGGTCGAGGAGCTGGTCGGTGGCGTCCTGGACGCGCTGAACGGCGCGGTGGACGGCGGCGATCACCACGTCGACCTCGGTCGGACGGTCGCCGGAGTTGATCGCGCGGGCGACCTGGTTGAGGTTGTTGCCGACCTTCCCGAGGTGCCGGCGCGCGGCGAACAGCTCGGTGACCAGCTCGCGCTGACCGGCCACCGCGGCGGCCGTGGCGTCGGCGTCACGGGCAGCGGCCAGCCCGGCACGGACCAGGTAGGCGGGCAGACTGGTGCGCACGATGCGAGCGGCGGCGGTCAGCCGGCGGTGTTCGTCGTCGTTGAGGCGGACGTTGCACATGCGGACGCGTTTACGCTCGCGCGGCATCGGCGAGCGCTTACGCGACGCAGACGCGACGACGACGGCGTCGGCAGCGGGCGGCTTCTCCTCCGGCTGCGGTCCGCCCCCGGCCGCTGCCCCTCCGACCTGCGCCCCCCGGCGCTGGTCGGCTCCCGCCACCCCCGGGGCGGGAGACTGCCGAGCAGCCTTCCCCGACGGGGAAGAGTAGCTTGGCAGATAACTTGCTCGCGCAGGGCGTGCCTCTCTGACCTGCGGATTCTCGTCGTTCGTCTCGGGTTCTTCGGGGCTGGTCACCGGGTGCGGGTCCTCCGGTTCTGGTGCTGGAGGCGGGCGGCCAGGTCGAGCACCGCGGACGGGCCGCTCAGCACCTCGACCGGACCGTCCGGATACAGCCGGACCAGCCACTGCCCGCTCGGCGTCGGCAGTGCGGCGTCCAGGAGGCCGTAGCGGACCAGGACGTCGGCCCAGACGCAGGCTTCGGCCCAGCTCGCTGCCCGGGCACGAGGGCGGGGAGGGATCAAGCGGTCAACTCCAAGGGACGGGGGCGGTGGTGGCCCGGCGAAGTGCCGGACCACCACCGCGGGGAGGGGGAAGGTCAGGGGCGGTTCAGGCGCATTCGGGGCAGTTCGCGTAGTGCCGGCTCAGCGCCCGGCCCATGCCCTGCCGCGCGAGGGCGGCCATCGTGGCGGACTGCTTGGCCGACTGCTCACCGGCGTGCTTGGCGGCGTGCGCCTTGTGCATCCGGATCTCGCGTTCGGCCCGGGCCTTAAGGAGGTCGAAGCGCTGGCAGGTCTTCACTCACGGCCTCCGGCCGGGTCGGGGCAGGTGCGCAAGCTTCGGGTCGGCATACAGGCGCCGCTGCAGTTCGGTGAAGCGCCGATTGCTGATCGGCACACCGGCCTCGTTCAGGTAGGGCCGCAGGGCCCGCCGCGTCATCCGGCCCTCCGACAAGGCCGCTTGGCGGGCGATCGACAGCAACTCCTCAAGCCCGGCTGCCTCGCCGGCCTCCTCGGCAGGACCGGTCGGCTTGGTGCCGGTCCGGTCCGCGGTCCGCGTGCGGGGCTGGTCCCCGACGCTTGCCGACTCTGGTCCGGTCCGCCTCTCCGGCGCCGGTCCGCGGTCCCCGACGGCAGGGTGGTCCCCGGGCTCTTGGTCCGCACGGTGGTCCGATCCGCCGGTCCCCTCGGCCGGTCCACGATGTTGGTCCGCCGGTCCGCTGGTCCCATCGGGCGGTCCGCTCTCGTGGTCCGCCAGTCCGCCGGGATGGTCCCCGAGTTGGTCGTGGTCCGCTGACTGGTCCGGTCCGCCGGTCCCAGGAGAAGGCTGGTCCCCGTCCGCGGTCCCCGGGTGGTCCGCTGGTCCGCGGTCCTGGTCCGTCCCCCCGCTTTGGTCCGCCCGCACCTCCGTACGGTCCCCGGCTTCCGCAGGCGGTTCCGCGGGCACCGTCTCCGGGGTGGTGGCTTCGAGCTCTTGGTCGGCGACAGGTCGGTAAGAGGGCGGTTGAGCTGCGGAAACCTCTTCCGGATCGGGCGTCTTCGCCTCCGGTCCGGTGCTCAGCGCTGCCTCCGTTGCTGCCTGGTGCTCCGTGGCCGGCGCTTCGGCATGGTCCCGTGGCCGGTCGGCCAGGCCAGGGTCCTGGTCCGCCGCCTCGAAGCTGTGCTCGGCACCGGGATTCGCGGTGCTGTGCAGGACCGGTCCCGGATCGGCCGGTCCGGTGTGATCCCCGCGCGGCTGGTCCGGAGCGTGGTGGTCCGGGGCTTGTTGGTCCGCGGCGTCGTGGTCTGCGCGGTCCCCGCGTGGTCCGCTGGTCCGCTCCGGCGGTCCGGAGGACTCAGCGTGGTCCGCTGGTCCGCGTCGTGGTCCGCACGTCTGGTCCGGTCCACCCGTGCGGTCCGGTCCGCTGGTCCTCTGGTCCGGTCCGCCCCTGTGGTCCGGTCCGCGGTCCGCGGTCCGCTCGGTTTCCAGATCGCGGTCGTGGGTGTGGTCCGTGCGGACCGGATGGCGCAGCTGGTGCCGTGGTCCGGTCCGGATGGTCCCGTCCGGGTCTGCCCGGACCGGGACAAGCGTGGTGGGCTGGTCCGGTCCGGGCTGCTCCTTCGTGATCTCGCGGGCGGGGTGGTGGCGGGTGATAAGGATGTAGAGGTGGACGGCTCCGGCCAGGGCGAGTGGCGCGATGGTGGACAGCACCGCGACGACGTGGTCGCCCAGCCGTAGCCCGCCTTCCTGCGTTTGCTGGTTGAGGCGGACGGCGTGCAGGGCGTTGGCCCAGATGCTGGCGGTGGTGGCGGTCGCGAACAGCGTCCAGGTGTAGAGGCGGGCGCGCAGAGGTGCGGTGGACATCACCAGCAGGGCGCGGATGCCATAGGCGATGAACCCATCGATGACCAGCGGGAAGAGGTAGGACAGTTGGGGGCGGACGTGGATGGCGACGGCCATCTGCTGCAGGGCGTCGTAGGACAGGGCGCACCCGGCTCCGCCCAGGGCGATGATCGCGGCCCGGTCCCACCAGCCCACCGGCGTCGACTCCGAGGCTGACGAGGGGACCTGGGGGTGGGTCATGCGGCCTGCCCGAGGTCGTCGGCCTGCTCGGCGAGTTCGGCGTCGGTCGGGCCCTCCAGGGCCTCGAACTCCTCGGCGCCGGTCGTGTCGTCCGGTTCCGCGTCGTCGTCCAGGTCGTGGTGCTCCGGTGCGGAGGGCAGCGTGCTGGGGATCATTCCGCCGGTGGCCTGGTGGAGTTCGTGGCGGGCTATGCCCATCAGGTCGCGGCAGTGCTTGACCTTGAAGCCCAGCACGCTGGCCAGGCGCTGGGCGCTCCATCCGCGCAGGACCGCTTCGCGGGCGACGGCGGCGCGTTCCCGGGTGGACAGGGGGATGTCGCGGCCGGCGACGACCGCGCGGACCCGGTTGTACTCCAGGCGGTGGGCGACCTTGGCGTGCGAGACCTCACGCTCGGCTTCGGTCCGGCCGCCCCAGATGCCGTCCTTGGTGCCGGTGTCGATGGCGGCGTTCAGGCAGGTCTCCAGGACGGGGCAGCGGGCGCAGATCGCCTTGGCCTGGGCGACGGAGGCGAAGTTGCGGGCGGTGGGGAAGAAGATCCGGTCAGCGACCTTGGGCTTGAGGCCGTTGCAGGCGCCGTGGTGCTGCCAGGTGGTGTCGCCGATGCCCCGAAGTCCGGTGGCGGGGGCGTCGTGGGTGGTGATGTAGCGCAAGGGGGACTCTCCGTCGTGTGTGGCGGTCGGCGGGGCGGCAGCGCAGGGGCGCAGGGCAGGCCCGGCCGAGGGGCGGGGTGAAGGGCCGCGCGGCACGGGCGCCGCGGGTGAAGAGATCAGGCGGGTGGTGGTCAGGCGGCGGTGGCGAAGCGGCGGTCGGAGCCGCTGAACTCGACTGGTTCGCACATCCCCGACAGCCGGGACAGGACGCGGTCGCCGACCATGTCGCGCAGTACCCGGGCCTGCCGGTCCATCCATTCCTCGCGCACGGGGGGCAGGTTGGTGGTGATCAGCGTCGGAAGCCGCTGCTCGCAGCGCCAGTTGAGCAGGCGGAAGTTCAGCTCCTCGGTCCATTCCGAGGACTTGGCGGCGCCGAGGTCGTCCAGCAGGAGCAGCGGCACCCGGACGATCCGGCGGAGCTGGTACTCCACGTCGATGCCGGGGCGCGGGCGCATCTGGCCGTAGAGGTCGGCGGCGGTGACCGCGTGCCAGCGCACCCCGCATCCGGCGGCGGTCAGGGCACGGATCGCCCCGTACGCCTGGTGGGTCTTGCCGGTGCCGGTCGGCCCCCACAGCAGCAGGCTGGGGCCGTGGGCGATCTCCCGGCGCCCCCGGCCGCCGAGGTCCCCGGCCGTGGCGGCTGCGGCGATCCGCTGCACCCAGGCGGTGACCTGCCGGTGGTCTGCCACGGCGCTGCGGTAGTCGTAGGGGATACGTTTCTGCGCCGCCTGCTCGGCCGGAGACGGCTCAGGGCGCTCGTCCGGGATAGGGCCGCTGGCCAGGGTGAGGCCGCGCTCCGCGAGCTTGGCGGTCATCCAGGCCGCGACGCGGTCACCGGCCACGGGGCGAGGATCGTCCAGGCGGGTGCGGGTCATCGTCGTCCTCCGATGCCGAAGCTGCTGGGCGCGGGTGCGCCGGGGTTTTGGTAGGGGACGTAGGCGGGGGTGGTGGTGCGGGCCCAGGGGCCCCCGCCGGAGGCGCCCACCGCCTTCGGCTCGGCGTTCACGACGTCGTTGACCAGGCTCGCCAGGACGCTGGGGTGCATGCCCTTGACCCGCATCCGCTCCAGCGCAGCCCGGACCGCATCGGGCTCGAAGCCCTCACCGAGCAGGATCCGGATCTCCTTGCCCAGATGCCCGAGCGTCTTGCCGGGCGGGCGGCGGTTGCAGGCGGAGATGTACTCCCCGAGCAGGTCCTTGGCCGAGACCTCCACCAGGGAGGGATCCGGCGCGGGCGTGGTGCGCCCCACAGGTACTGATCCAGGATCTACGATCCTAGATCCAGACGACGAGCCCTCGCGCGAATGCATCGAGGCTTCCGCGAATACCGTCTGACCTGCACATTCTCCAGCATCGTCCGGAACGGTGCCCGCAGGGGCGACGCCGCCGTTCTCCAGGTCGGGCAGGGTGTCCGGTCCCGGCACGGATTCGGTGGAAACCGGGTGATCGAGGGCTCGTCGAGCGTCATCGGGAGCGCCTTCCGCCATGGCGACGGGGGCTGGAGTCGTGTGAGCCGGAGCCGGGGCGGGTGCCGGAGCCGGGGTCGGGGCGGGTGCCTCGGTGGTGGCCGGGGTGGGGATGCTGGGCTCGCGATACGGGTTGGTGCAGACGCTCTGGCCGCAGCCGCCGCATCCGTGTTTGCCGTGGGAGCCGTGGGTGGGGCAGGCGGGCAGGCGGCTGTCGCTGGCCCGGTCGATCTTCTGGTGCTTGGCCCAGGTGACGATGTGCAGGTACCGGCGGCCGTCACATCCGGTGTACAGGCAGATCAGCCCGGCCGCCGCCAGTTGCTCCAGGTCGGCGGCCACGTGGACGACGGTGTGCTCGGGCCGCAGGGCCCAGAGACGGCCGTGGATGATCGCGGGGTGGGCGCGGAAGCGCCCGGCGTCATCGGCCAGGGTCAGCAGGCCGAAGAACGTCAGCACCGCGGTGACGGACACCGAGGCGAGGTCCTCGGAGTAGAAGGCTTCAGGCTTGATGGTGCGGATGCGGGACACTAGGCAGCCTCACCGCCCAGGCGGGCGGTGCGCAGGTCGAAGGTCCGCGGGACCTGCCATCCGGCGTCCGGGTGAGCGCGGATGATCCAGCGGGCGGACACCAGTTCCTGGGTGCGCGTGATGGCCACGAGGGTTCCGGCGGTGTCGCGGGCGCGGACTTCCAGGTGCGGCCAGGGCTTGTGCGGGCCCTGCAGGCGAACGGTCAGGACGGCGGCGCGGGGCATCATCGCGGTCAGGCGACGGGCCAGTTCCTCCGGCCGTGGACCAGGTCGTGGATCGAGGCGCGGTGCCACTGGGGTGGCCTGGTGCGCTTTGCGCGCGGCGTGGAGCATGCAACACTTCCCGTGAGTAGCCCGCACCGGGTCGACCTCGTCAAAGGGCCGGTGCGGAAGTGTGAGGTGGACCCGCGCCCGGCAAGGCGTCGGGTTCACCGTGGCCGGCGTCCAGGGGCTTAGCCCCTCGGGCGCCGGTTTCGCGTAGTGCGTGTCGTGCTGCTCGGTGATGGTGTGGCCGGTCGCTGGCCGCTCCTCTCAGCCGGCCGCCGGGCCCGGTGCCCGGCGGTGGGACCAAGAACATACGCACGGCGTCCAGCAAGATCCATACATAGCTAAACAATCCTGGACTTTGGCTCTACTTCTGCGCAGGCGGGAAGCGGGCGGACCGCGGTTCCGTCCACAATCGGACCGGTCGTCAACTGCCGTGCGGTGCTTGGGATCCGGTCGCCCGCGCGGGTGGCCCGGTGTGTCATTCGGGCGGTTCGGCGGGGCCTGGGGGCTGTCGCAAAAAAGGTCGTCATTTACACTAGTTTCCTGGTGAGAGCGCTGCGGCGGCACGCCGAAAACCGCAGCGGCAGGGGGCGTGGTGGGGCTGGTGGAAGGCGCCTTTGGGGCCGTAGGGTCCGGCTTCGGAGGCGATCTCCGGTAAGATCAACCTACATAAAGTAAGCTGAACCAGCAAGGGTCTTCGGGACCCGCTTAAAACAGGCCGCCACCTGCAGGAGACCGAATGCCGCCCCGCCGTTTCGAAGGCGCAGTGCTGCGCCGCGAGCGAAGAGCCGCCGACATCACCGGGGCCGTGCTGGCCGACCGGATCGGTGTGTCCCGGCCCTCGGTCACCATCTGGGAGACCGGTACCGGCTTCCCCTCCCTGGACAAGCTCCCGGCCATCGCGCGCGCGCTGGGCCGGCCCCTGGACGAACTGTTCCCCCGCGACGGCACCCCGGACCTGCTGGACCTGCGCTGCGACGCCGGCCTGACCCAGAAGGACGCCGGCGCCGCCATCGGGACCACCCACAATCCGGTCCACAACGCCGAAAAAGGGCGCCGCCGCCTGGACCCGGCCTATCTTCCGGCGCTCGCCGTCGCGTACGGGGTGAGCCAGGAGGAGCTGGAGGCGGCCCAGGACCGGTCCTTCGGCGTGGCTGCTCCGGCACACCCCGCTCCACCCGTGCTGGAGACGCTCGCCGAGAAGATCACCCACCTGCTGGAGACCACCTGGCCGCAGGGCGCGCCCACCGACGCCGACCTGGCCAGGCAGATCAACAAGAGCGCGGGCCGGCCCCTCATCGACGGCTCGCAGTTCCACGGCCTGCGCACGGGACGGTTGGAGCTGGCCGCGGTCGCCGGTTCCGCGGCGGACGAAGCCGCCCTGTACGAAGCGCTGGCCGAGGTGATGGGCGTCTCGCCCTTGTTCTTCCAGCCCGACGACGCCGTCGCACGCCAGGTGGTGGCGGGCATCCGGGTCCTGGCCGCCGGCCGTAAAGGTGTCGCGCTCGCGGCCCGAGGCGCGGAGGAGTTGGGCGTGTCCCCGGGGATGCTCGCCGCGCTCACCGAGATGATCGCCAAGGCGGAACGCGACGCCCCGTAAGGGGTTGCGGCCGGGCACGTCACGGCTTCCTACACCAGCCAGAGCAGGGTGGTGGCCATGCCCAGGGCTGTCCCGGCGGCCGTCTGCGCCGTGGTGTGGTATCCGAGGTGGACGCGGGTCCAGCAGACCAGCAGCGTCAGGCAGTAGGCGGCGCTCCACCACGGGCCGGCGACGACCGTAAGCATCGTGACCACGGACGAGGCCACCGCGCAGTCGACGCTGATCTTCCACTTCCCGGCGTCGTTGACCACCAGCAGGCCGACGGTCATCACCCACAGGGCGACCATGGCGCGCAGGACGTCGCCGGGCGCACCGGCCAGCACCATCACCGCCGCGGCGAAGCCGATCGAACCCAGAATGACGAGGAAGATCGGCCGCCGGCTTGCGCGGTCGACGACGTGCCGGTCGCCCCAACGGCCGCGCCTCTTCTCCCAGTCGATGTAACCGGCCGGCAGTAGCCCGGCGCACAATGCGGCAAACAGGCCCCACAGCGCGCCCGCCCAGGAGCCGCCGGCGGCCAGGCCGATGCCGGTGAGCCCGGCGAGCAACACGTGGACGGGCTTCAGCAGATTGGTGATCGCGCGCGCGGGCTGTTCGCCGCGGCCGGGCACGCTGGTGGAGGCGGTCACCGGGCCATCTCCACCGCGGCGTGCAGCAGTCGGTGCCCCTCCAGGACGGTCAGACCCGCGCGGGCGGCCTCGACCCTCAGCAGCCAAGCCGCCTCGGCATCACTGTCGCCGATCGCCTTGACCGGCAGCGCCTCGGATGCCACCTCCCGCCGCTGGCCCGCCTTCGCCGCCAGGAGCACGGCGTTGATCCACTGGGCCTCGGCCGCTGCGAGCGCGTCCGGGTGGTCGGCGGAGGCTTCCTCGGCGGCCTCCAGCAGCGCCGGCGGGGCGTAGTGCCGCAGTTGCTCCACCGCGTCGGCGATGTCCTGCGTCCAGCGGTCCACCCGCACCGTCGCCGGCGGGCTGACCCGCAGCACCTCCCGCAAGCGCGATGCCGGCGGCTCGAAGGCCGGCGCATCAATACCGCCGGTGGTGCCCACGGGCCGGATGCCCGGCACTGCCACCATCAGCGCACGCCACAGTGGGTAGAGCCGCCACAGAGTGCGCCACGAATTCCACCGCCGCGCGGCTGCGCTGGTGGCGGGGATGCTGGCCCCCGCGGCGAAGAGGATGAACACCAGGTCTTCCTGCACGGTCGTCCATGTCCCGACCCGGTCGCCGAAGCCTTCGCTCAGCGGGTGGAGCACGGCGGTCCACATGAAGGCGACCCGCTCGGTGACGTACAGATCGCCGATCACCATCGCGGTGGCCATCATCAGGAGACCGACGCGCAGCAGCCGGGTGTCGGCGCGGCGGGCAGCGCTGGACCACTGGTAGCAGGTGACCGCGCAGGCCGTGCCCAGGTACAGGTAGAAGGTGGTCATGTAGAGGGTCGCGCCCCACTGGCCGGCGTGGTCGGGGACGAAGGCATTGCTGGGACGGCTGCGGTCCACCACGGTGAAGAACAGTACGGTCATCAGGACGGCGGCCTGGAGCGACGCCTTCCACGCCGTCCGCTCGATCCACCTGGAGACCGCGACGTGCCGCGGGACCTCGGCCTGGTCGCTGCGCCCGTAGGTGGCCACGACGAAGGTGAGGATGGCCAGGATCGCCGCGATGCTCACGTAGTGCTTGAGCAGCACCGCCAGATCCGTGACCGCCGAGTGGTTCAGGCTGTCCATGATCGCCGGGCTCTTCAGCCACAAGGCGGCGGCGAATCCCGCGTAACAGCCCCACAGGGCCCGGCGGTGCGCGTCCCCGTGCACCAGGGCCGGCAGGCGCCACACGGCGACCGCAGTCATCAAGCCCGCGACGAAGTAGGCAAGGAAGGCAAGCACGACGTTCGGTACTCCATTACTTCCCGCGCCGCAGCGGCGCGACGGGATGGGACAGACTCATCTCCAGCAGGCTCACCATGTCGCCGTCACCGGGATCCAGTCCGCGCACCAGCTCCTTGATCAGCGACGCAGACAGCTCCGCCTCCCGCTCCTCCACCGAGTCGTAGCGGGCCCGCGCCTGCACCACGGCCCCCCGGCTCATCCGCTCGGCGAGGCTGTCGTGCAGAGAGGCCGGCGCCAGGGCGCGCAGCTCGTCGGGCGACAGGTTGGTGCCGTGGTCGAGCCACTCGTGGGACAGCTCGTGCAGAAGAGTGTGCGAGGTCTGGTTCTGCGTCGGGCGCCGCCGGTAGACGATGAAGGTCGCATCCGCTGTCCGGGCACGCAGCCCGCACGCGGTCCGCAGGTCGGCCAGCCGGTCGTCGACCTCGACGAAGGTGATCTCGCGCCCGGACTCGGCCGACATATTCGCCGCCAGGCCCTGAATGCTGAACGGCACCGGCAGCGGCATAGCCGCCAGCCGGCGACGCAGCCTCCGCGTCGACACAATACCCATGTCCCCCCCTGTAGTTACATGCAGTTATCATTTGCCGTGAGCCACTGCGGAAAGTGACAGGCCCGGTATTGCACTTGAGCAGGATTTGAGAGAAGGTTCGCTCAGCGAAGCGCACCGCCAGGGCGCCTTTGTCGTCAACGCCGATGGCAGCAGCGGGAATTACTGCGGACTCCCGGCCAGCCCGGCCACGTCGCCGGTGCACCTGCGGGTCGGCCGCAGCACCCGCCCGGACGGGCAACAGATGATCATCGTGGACCGACCCCCTGCTCGATCGCCCCGCGTCCGTAACGTGCGAGGTCAGTGGGATTTAAACCGGCCGGTAGCCGCCGCGTCAACGGGGATCCGAGCAGCCTTCGACGCGCGTAGACACGGTGCAGTCCGCGCTCAGCCGCCCTCCGGGAAGCCCAACTGCTCCCAGCGGCAAGGGACTAGAGGGAGCGTTAATTTGCAGCGGAACGGCTATAGCCGTGAATTGTCCGCCTTGGGCGGCGGAAAATCCATTCCGGCAAGTTAGTTGCCGCCCAGATGACCGGCAACCTACATGCCGATGGGCGGTCCAGTTCATACCCGTTCGCGATGATCTGTCATGCTGGTTGTTCCCGATTGCGAATATGGTCTCTGTGTGGGGTCCACAGGTGCGTGCCCACTGCACGCAGCAAAGATCATTGTTGAATCACGTATTATATTGGTGAAGCTGAAGGCAGGAGCCGGATGTATCTCCGGCTCCTTTTTCACGTCCCCGAACGACCGGGCGAGCCTTCGGCATGGACTGCGTACGACAGGAGGAGGGGCGTATGGATCCCGAGGAACCCCGCAGCGGCGACCCGGTGCCCGAACCGGAGCCGGAGCCTGCGCAGGAGCCGGAGAGCGGACGCGTACCTCCCGGCGCCGAGGCCCACAGCGGCCGGCTCATGGGCCTGGGCGCCCTGCTGCGCGCGCGCCGCAAGGCTGTCGGCGACAAGCGGGGCCGCCCGCTGATCCAGGCCGAGGTCGCCCGCGACGTCCACCGCTCGGTCCGCTGGTACAGCGACCTGGAACGGGGGGCCACCGCTCGGCGCATCACCCAGCAGGACCGCGACGCCCTCGCCCGGGTCCTGGACCTCGACGAGGACGGCCGCCAGGCCCTCCTGCTCTACAGCCTCGGAGTGCCGCGCGGAGTGTCCGCGAACCCCGGCGACGGCCGGGTCAGCCCCGGGGTGCGGCTGCTGCTGGACAAGCAGCTGCCGTCGCCGGCGTACCTGTGCGACCAGGACTGGAACATCCTCGCGTACAACGCGGCCATGGCCGAGTGGTGGCCGTGGGTCCTGCAGCCCGACGCCAACCTGATCCGCTGGACGCTGACCGACCCCGAGGCCCGCAACCAGTTCCAGAACTGGCCCGAGCACGCAGCGGTCTACGTGAAGATGCTCAAGTTCGCGATAGCCAGCCGGCGGGACGACCAGGGACTGCAGGCCCTCGTCGACGCAGTCTGCGCCGACCCGGAGGTCCAGCGGATCTGGGACGCGGAAGACGACGTGGTTGAGCACCGGGACGGAGACACCATCCGGATGATCCTGCCGGCCCTCGGCTGGGAGACCGTCGACCTGATCAGCCACGTCACCGCCCCGGCAAGCCTCCCCGACGGCCGCCTGGTCATCATCACCTGGCTCCAGCACGACGACGACGAACACGACAACGTGCCGGACAGCCGCACGCCCGTCCAGACAGCCCGGGAGGCGGCAGAGCTGGCAGGCGAGGGCGCCATCGCTCTGCCGGCTCTCAGCCAGATGATCGGACCGGACACGCAGCTCACGCTCGCACCCCGCACCCGCTCGGTGATCTGGGCCACCCGGCAGCCCGACGGGCAGTGGAGCATCGCCGAAGTCGACGCCTACACCGTCATCACCCGGCTCCCCACCGCCATGACCCTCCCCGCCACCCACCAGGACATGAAGCACCTCACCCGAGCCGTCTTCCCCCTCGACCCGCAGGAAGCCGCCGCCCGCTTGCGCATGCTCGTCCCACAACTGGGCCGCCGCGCCGACCTGTTCCGGGAGATCTACCAGGACCTGGCCGCCGAGGATCCCGCCCTGCCTCCGATCGACCGCCCCCCGGGTGAAGTGCCGCCGCCAGCGTTCGAGAAGTGAGACCGGCCCTGCCGCGGCGGCCCGCCCTGCACGCGACTCCGCGGGACCGACTGCGGCCGAGCCCCCGTCGGACACGGGCCTCCGGTCCGACTCCAGCACCTGGGGCGTCGTGCTGGCTGGGGACTCGCTGGGGGCGGTTGCGGTCATCCGGGCTGCAGTTCGGTGACCGGTTGCCGGGCCGGTCTGGGCAGGCGGAGCTGCTCGCGGGCGGCGTGGGCGGCCTCGGTCTGGGAGCGGGTGTCGGGTCCCCAGTCGAAGAGTTCTGCGGCCTGTTCCACCGTGGCCAGGACCCGCGTGTAGGTCTGGCTGCTGGCTTCGTCGCGTCCGGACGGCCCGACGGTGGTGATGCAGGCTGCCATCCGGACCCGGGCACACGGGCCGGCGGCATCCTGGCCCTCCTGCCCGGTGTTGTCGTAGAGGTAGCCCAGGTAGAGCGGTTCGCCGATACTGACCTGTGCTTCCTCCTGGGCTTCCCGGTGCAGGGCGGCTGTAGGGTCACCGTGGTCTCGGGGTTCGAGCGTGCCGCCGGGCAGGCACGCGGAGCCGGTGTCCTGGCCGATGAGCACCAGGACCCGGCCGTCGGGCGCGAACAGCCACCCCCAGCTCTGGCGGACCGGCAGTCCCGGGGTGACGGGTTCGCCGCGCCAGGCCCAGCGCTGCGGCTTGCGTGCCGTGCGCAGCATCTGCAGCTTGTCGAGCAGGCTCGGGGTGAGCGGCCGGCCGTCCTCCAGGACCGCGGGGCCGGCGCCGTTGATGCGTGCCCGTAGTGCGGCCATCAGCCGCCTCGCGTCACCGGACGCCATGTGGTCGCCGAGGTGGGCCGGTTCGACATGCCGCAGGCCGATCACCTCCCGTCCGGGCAGCCGGACGCTCTGCAGGTCCTCCTCGGTCAGGGCGCCGCCGTCGAAGACGGTGATGATCTCGCCGGGGAATCCCATGGCCGGGTTGTGGCCGGGCGCGGTGGGAGGGATCCAGTCGACGGCCAGCACACGGGCGAAGCGGCGCAGAAGGCCCAGTTCCTCCTGCGCTTCCCGTCTCATCGCCGCGGACGGGGGCTCGCCGATGTCCACCCCGCCGCCGGGCGGCAGGCACACGTCGCGGTAGTCGACCTCTTCCAGGACGATCCGGCCGTCCTGGTCGGTGAACAGGGCGGCAACGCCGGTCCAGCGGGCGGCTGCTGTACGGGAAGCGCCGTACTCCGCATGGGTCATCCTCGCGCCGGTACGCAAAGGGCTGTCAGGTGCGGGAGTCATCCGCTCTCCCATCGTGAGGGGTGTGTCCGGTCCCCGAATGGATCTGGGGCGCGTCGGGCGTCCAGGTGAAGACGAGCCGGCTGCGCTGCTTGTCCAGGACCTGGCCGGGGGCCAGTTCGTCGTCGGGGGTGCCGGCGGGGTGGGCGGTCATCGGGGGGTAGCCGTTGCCGCGGACACGCCGGTCCCAGAATCTGACCGCGTCAGCCATCTGCTCGGCGAGGACCGGCCCCTGGTCGCCGAAGGCGTGGATGATGAACTCGGCCTTGCGCTCCTCGGCGGTCCCGCCATCCTGGATCAGCACATGGCTGAGGTAGGCCAGCGACCCCTCACCCAGGACCGCGGCTGCGGGGTTGCCGTGCCGGACAGCGGTGACGCTGGCGCCGTCCTGTTCGGTGAGTGCGAGGCGGCAGAAGCCGGGCATGGTGGTGGCGAGGTAGATCTGCAGCGTCGCAAACGACTCCAGGCCGGCCATGACCACGCCTGTAGCCACCTCGAGCCGCTCGCCCCGCAGGGCGTCGTCGAGCCCGTCGGCATCACCGGGGGCCCCGTCTTCGAAGCGGACCTGCAGTTGCCCGTCGGCGAGGTCGGCGACCGGGGCGTGGCGGCCGTTGGCGCCCAGATCGCGGACGAACCCGCAGTACGTCCAGCCGCGCGCGTGCAGGACATCTCCGTGCCGCTGGAAGGTGATCGCGCGGGTGTAGCCGTGGATCTCCAGCGGCAGCACCAGGTGCCCGCCGTCGGCGAGTTGCTCGCGCCAGGCGGGGGCGATATCCCACACGTTGTGGGTGATCATGCTGGCGTCGAAGCCGCCGGGCGGCACGTAGCCGGGGGCGCCGAGGGCACCGTCGCCGTGTACGGCGAGGACACGGCCGCTGCCGGCCTCCGCGGTGAACCGGCGGGTGCGGTGGATGATGTAGGGGTCGATGTCGACGGTGACGACCCGCCCGCCGGGGCCGGTGAGGTGCGCGATCAGCTCGGCGTTGTAGCCGCCGGACCCGGCCTCGAACACGGTCATGCCCGGTTGAAGGTGCAGGCTTTCGAGCATGTCGGCCTGCAGCCAGGCCGCGGATACCGAGCTTGTGGCCCGCCCGGCCTCGTCGCGCCGGGTGATGACGGCCAGGTCGTCGTCGTAGGCGTCGGCGAGGTCCCTTTCCGGTGCGAAGCGGTGCCGGGGCACTGTCCGCAGCGCGTCCTGGACGGCCAGGGTGGGTGCCCAGCCGCCGGCGATGACGGCGTCCGTCATCTCCTGGCGCAGCCGGACGGCCTCGGCCGGTTCCCCGGGCACGACCGGGTGCTCGACGGCGTGCGGATAGGCGTTGACGGGCGGCAGCCCGGGGATGATGCCGGGCCAGACGGCGTCCAGCGCCTGAGCGGCCGGGGTGAACAGCGGGCCGAGACAGCCCAGACCGTGGGGGTCGTGCCATTCCCAGCGGGTGAACGTCGCCGGCTCCGCAGTGATGGGAGCGCCGGTGTAGCCGGTGATCCGGATCACGGCGGTCACCCGGGGGACGCCTTGGGCGGCGTCGGTGAGGATGGTCACTACGCTGGCGCCGGTGGCGTGCAGGCCGGTCTCCTCGGCGAGCTCGCGCACCCCGGCTGCGTCCAGCGGCTCGGTGCCCTCGATTTTCCCGCCGGCCAATTCCCACATGCCGCGTTTGGACCAGCCGAGCAGAACGCGCCCGTTCGGGTCGGTGACGACAGCCAGTGACCCAGCGACAGCGTGGCCGGTGGCCGGCACGGACCGCTCCGTGGCGACGGTGTCCGCGCACGGACCGCGCAGGACAAGCGCCGCCAGGTCGCCGGCGGCGATGCGCTGCACGCTGGCCCATCCGCAGGTGAGGGCGGCGATCTCGTCCTCGTCCAGTGCGGTGTGCCGCTGCTCGGCGGGGGTGTGAGCGGCCAGCGGGGTGATGACCAGCAGCGTGCCGCCTTCGCGCAGCCGGCGGCCGAGAGCGTGCAGGACGCGGGTGCGGTCGTTCAAGAGCGCCGCCGTCAGACGCAGGACCACCGCGTCGTAGCGGTTGTTGCCGAGCGGGGCGGGGTCGTCGCGTTCGATGTCCAGGCGGAGCCACCGCACAGCGGGGTCCGCGTGCTCGGTCCGGGCGAGGTCCAAGGCGCCGGCGTCGCGGTCGACGGCGTCCACGCGGTACCCGATCGTCGTCAGGTGCGCGGCGAGGTCGCCCGTGCCGCAGCCGACGTCCAGTGCCGTGCCGCCTGCGGCGGGGGCGGGGATGTGTTCGGCCAGCAGGGTGCGTTCGGCCTCTCCCAGGTCGCGGAAGACCGCTTCGTGGGCGGTGCCGGTGTCGGGTTCGTTGAGTTGGCCGAGTGTCACGGTCGAAGGCTCCTGCGAGTGGGTGGGTGGTTCGGGCCGGCGGGCGGCTGGCCGGCGTGGAAGGGGGTCATGGTCTGGTCAAGCCGTTTCGGGCCTGCGGCACCGCTGGCTGGGGGCTTGCGGGAAGGGCGTGCAGCGTCCGCAGGGGGGACAGGCACATCACGGCGACCGGCGCCAGCAACAACACGGTGCCGAGGACGAGGACCGGCCGGACACCGGCCAGTTCGGCCAGGCCGCCGGCGACCAGCGCTCCGAAAGGCCGCGAACCGGCGGTCAGCGTGGTGGACGCCTGCTGCATCCGGCCCTGGAGCCGTGGCGCGCAGATCATCTGCCGCACCGTGCGCTGGGTGGTGCCGCACGCCGCGGTGCAGAACAGCTGGACCGCGAGCGCGGCGCCGAGAACGATCTGCCACAGGCGGCCCGGCCCGGCGATCAGCAGCGGGGTCTGGGTGAGCGGAAGGCCCAGCAGTGTGATGATCATCAGTGGTCCGGGGCCGAGCCGGCGGGTCATCCGTGGGGCCAGCAGCGCGCCCGCCAGGCTCCCGGCGTTCGCACAGCCGAGCATCACCCCGAGCGCGGTGGCGGAGAAGTGCAGCCCGGTGAGGAGGTAGAAGATCCAGTACGTGCTGACGATGCCCTGGGCGAAGCTCGCCACCGCGATGGCGGCGATCACCGGGCGGATCACCCGGTGCCTGGCGACGTAGACCAGCCCCTCCCAGATTTCGGCCCGAAGGCGCCGCCCGGATTGGACCGGCGCGGGCTCTGCGGCGCGGATACCGGCAACGAGCCACGCACTGGCCAGGTAGGACACCGCGTCGGCGGTCACGGACCGCGCGGCGCCCAGGGCTGCGACCAGTGCCGCCCCGGCGCTGCTGCCCGCGCTGTCGGCCAGGGAGAACACCGCGCTGAGCCGGCTGTTCGCGCCCTGGAGCAGCGCCGGTTCGACCACGGCCGGCAGGTAGCTGACCGCCGCAGCATCGTGGACGACCTTGGCCGTCCCGAGCAGTACCGCGACCGCGTACAGCTGAACCACGGTGAGCGTGCCCAGGAGCGCGACCAGGGGAATGCTGGCCAGGACCGCCGCGGACACCAGATCGCCGGCGATCATCATCGGTCGTTTGGCATACCGGTCGGCGAGCGCCCCGGACGGTAACGCGATCACGAAGTTCGGCAGTTGGCCGAGGAAAGCCAGAAGGGCCACCTGCCCGCTGGAGGCGTGCAGTTCGACCACGGCCAGGGCCGGCAGCGCGAGCCCGGACACCGCGCTCCCAGACAAGCTCACTGCCTCGGCGCCGAGGTACCGGCGGTACACCCGGTGCCGCCACAACGCCCCGGGCCTCTCCTTCGAAGCAGCCGCCGGCGCGGTGGCGGTCGTCAGGTCGGACTCGTCGGCGGCCGTCACCCGGCCTCCCGGCGGGACGCGCGCGGGTCGCGGGTGCCGACCCCGTAGTCGAGGACCGGGCGTTGGAGGTGCTGGCCGTCGGTGGTGCCTGCGGGCCTTCCGGACGGGTTCAGGTCGTGCCCGGTGGAGGCGGGGGCGGTCACGACCAGCCCATCTGGGTGTAGGCGTCTCCGCAGGCGATTCCCTTGATGGCCACCCGGGTGTAGTCCACCAGCGGTTCCGGCAGTGCGTCGACCGGCCACCAGTCCCACGCGGTGCACCGGTCCGGTTCCAGGATCTGTGGCTCGCCGCGCCATCGTGACGCGGAGAAGAACATCTCCAGCAGGGGCTGCGTGCTGCCCGGATCGATCAGGTGGACGGTATGCACCAGCGTCAGGTCCCGCTCGTCGATCTCCAGGCCGGCCTCTTCGGCTGCCTCCCGGACCACGCAGGTGCGGACCCCCTCGAACTCGCAGTGCCCGGCCATTCTCTAGGCTCCTCTGAGTTGTCGGTTCAGGGTGTGTCGGGAGGGGCTCGTGAACGTACTGGAGCACTGGAGTGTGGACTTCTATGACTTCACCGTGCCACCCCCG
Source organism: Streptomyces sp. CA-111067 (assembly GCF_050956065.1). Taxonomy (NCBI): domain Bacteria; kingdom Bacillati; phylum Actinomycetota; class Actinomycetes; order Kitasatosporales; family Streptomycetaceae; genus Streptomyces; species Streptomyces sp. CA-111067. The sequence goes on from NZ_CP192103.1 coordinate 6,519,230, forward strand.
CCCACCGTTGATCCGGACATTCTGAGGTTCGGCGATCTGCTCGCCAGGGCGGCCCGCAACGGCGCACGCCATGGAACCCCCGTGATCACCTCTCCGTCGGGTCGGCCGGACTCTCGCATCAACCTCTTCTTCCGTACGGGGCGCATGGCAACGCATGAGGTAAGTACCTGGCGGCGGTACGCCTACGCGCTGGTCGTGTGGCTGAACTTCTTGGATGCGATCGGCAGGTCGTGGGACGGCGCGAGCGTACGCGATGTCGAAGCGTTCAAGGACTGGCGCATCATGGATCTGCGCAATGATGAACGGATCCGACCGACTTCATTCGATACGGACCGCGCAGCCGTGAACGCCTTCTACACCTGGGCTGGTTCGCGATATGGCGTCTTCAACCCGGTGCCGACCGTCCAGACCGACGATTCGGACGAGGGTGCCTGGAGGCCTGGGCCGGGTTACGTGCAGCAGCGCCGGGATCCGCTGCGGCCAGCGGGCTCGAGACCTCGCCAGGTGAAGTGGTTGTTGCGGGCTGCGCTGGAGCAGTGGCGGAACATCGGTCTGCGTGGATTCGACTTCGATGGTCTGCGTCGGGATGGATGGCGGGGGTTCAACGAGGATCGCGACTGTGCCTTTGTCGACGGGCTCTACGGCACTGGTCTGCGGGTTCGGGAGTGGGCCAGTGTCCTGGATGTCGAACTCCCGGCTTCGGGCGGCGAGCGGATGGGGGAGGCGTGGCTGGCGGCGAAGTGCATCAAGGGCGGTGAAGAGGGTCGAAAGTACTGGATCCCCCGGCGTGTACTGCAGTCGGTCGAAGGCTATGCGGATCCTTTGGAGGGGTCGCGGGCGGAGGTGATCCGCCGAGCTCAGCGGCGGGGCCGGTACGACCGGCTACGCGGCGTGCGGATTGTCACCGGCCACAACCCCCGGACCGGCGAGCTCTTTCTTGAGGGCCACGGTGGGCCGGCTGCGACGGCTTTGGATGTGCTCTCGCCGGACGAGCGCCGCATGCTCTTTCGCCGGACTCCCGCCGGGCTGGAGCCGCTCTGCTTGTGGCTGTCGGTAAACGGACTGCCGAAGAAGGTCCACAGCTGGGAGGACACCTTCGACGACGCGAACAAACGCGTCGCGGAAGCGTGGGTGCGCAGAGCCGATCCGGACGGGCGCCTGACCGTGCAGGAGCGCGAGCGGATCCGTCGCGAATGCCCACTGTGGGCGACTGCCCATATGTGCCGGCATTCCTTCGCCCTGAAGTGGTTCTCGATCCTGTCCCTGCTGGAGGTGCGGCGGCTGGAGGGATTCACCCCAGAGGAGATTGAAGACTTTCGCGACCAACTCGGTGATATCTGGCTACAGCTGGCGATCTTGCTCGGCCACAAGCACCCGGACACCACCCGGGATCACTACCTGGAGCCCTTCACGGGGCTGCAGTTGTCCTACTTGATGTCGTTGCTCGATGACGATGAGCAAGCCGGGGTGGACTCGCTGGTGCGCATTTTCGCCCGGCACGGCGGTTCCACCATTGTTCCCGTTGCCGTGGCAGGCACTCCAGGAGGCGCCCAGTGAGTAAGCGAGGTGGTCAACGAGCGTCCCAGCCGCCCTCGGACTGGCAGCCTCCTGACCGGCTGCCCGCCGACGGGGATCAAACCAGGGTGGTCTTCTACGAGGAACAGAGCGGGAAGAGTCACACCCTCGACTTTTCGTCCTTCCCGGCGCCGCTCGCGATGCAGCGGTGGATGGCCGTGTTGCTGGCCGCTCGGTGCGGTGCGCGTGGCGGCAGTAAGCGCCTGGCCACGGCGAAGAAGTACCACTGGGTACTGCGCCGCTTCACGGTGGTGCTGTCGGACGCCGGCCGGGTGCCGTCGACGCCGGGCGAATTGGCGCCGGAACATTTCCAGATCCTTCGCGACCGGTACGAGGACCATCCGACGAGCCTGCGGCTGTACCTGCAAGCGCTGCGGCGTCTCATGCGCAAGCGCGACGACCTGACGGAAGAGGCCCTTCACGATCTCCTGCGTACACGGCTTCCCGCCGCCGCGGAAGCAACGCAGGTCATGGCGTACAGCGACCACGAGTGGCAGCAGATCATGACCGCTGTGCGTCGTGATGTTCGTATCAGCCGGGACCGTATCCGTGCGGGCGTGCGGCTTCTGACCCGCTTCCGGCAGGGTGAACTCACACCGGGCAGCCGAGAGGAGGCTCTGGGAAGGATGCTGGAGGAGTTCGCCTCGACGGGGGATCTGCCCCGGGACGAGTCCGGTGTCCTGCGGGACGAAGTGTCCCGGCTCGGCGGTGCGATGGCCATCAGCGGCATGCTGAGCCTCACCCGTGACGAGTCGACGGCCTTCGCGCTGCTGCTGAGCGCGCTGACCGCGGAGAACTTCGGCACTGTCAAGATGTGGCCGGCTCTACACACCCGGCCCGACGGCGGGGTGGCGGCGCAAGCGGTGGCCCTGGTCGAGGAGGCCAAACCGCGCCGCGGCCCCGACCGTGAGCACATGGTCGCCGCACTTGAGGATCTCCCCGCATCCTTGCGCGAGCTGGCCGAATCCGAGGACACCGAGCCCCGGCTCTTCCACTCGCCTCTGCAGGTGTACCAGCTGCTGCTGGAGCTGACACAGACCGCTCGCCGCCTCAGCGGAGCAACCCGCGCGTTCGTCAGCTACAGCCCGAAGCGTCGTTCCGCGTTCGGCAGGGACATGTGGAACACGGAGGTGCACGTGAAGCACTGGAGCCAGACGAGAGGCTTCCCCTCGATGCGCGAAGCTGTCGCCGGAGGAACCCCTGTCGTGCAGGTGCGGCGGATCCGCCAGAGTGCGCTGGAGCTGAAGCGACGCCCGGTCGCCCACAGCCGCGAAACGTTGCGGGACCACTACCTCAAGCGCAGCCGCACAGTGCAGGAGCAGAGCCGTTCCGTGGTCGGCAAGGCGCTGCGCGAACAGGTCACAAAGGCACGCACAGTGATGGAAGTCCCGGTGTTCACCCCGGCCTTCCTCGACCGCGCGGCTCGGGACCCGGAGGCGGCAGCGGCGGAGACCGGGCTCGACCCGGAAGTCCTGAAGCGGCTGCTGGCCGGAGACCAGGACACGGTGCTGACCGGATGCGTCGATCACCTCGCCGGGCCTGACACGCCGCAGGGGACACCGTGCACGGCGTCGTTCTTCGCATGCCTTGGCTGCGGGAACGCTCGTGCTCTCCCTCACCAGTTGCCGGTCCAGATCGTTGTTCGCGACCGTCTTCTCGCCACTCGCCCCAACTCCGACCCCGCGATGTGGCACGCGAAATACCAAGCGGCTGCCGACCGGCTGGAGGACATCCTGCGTCACTACACCCCTGCCGAGCGCGAGCAGGCACGTTCCAAGCTGAGCGACGGGCAGAGTGAGCTGATCGACGACCTGCTCGCCGGAAGGCTGGATCTTCGATGACCGTGCCCTCCGCCACTCCCGCGCCAGGAGGCGGCAGCCTTCCAGGGCAGGCGCTCTGGCCTGCCAACGACGTCCTCATCCTCCGCAACCGACCAGTACGGATCGGTACTCCGCCCTCGCGCATGTCGCGATTCGGAGACGAGCAATGGCATGTCCAGTCGGCCCACCGTGACGCGCACCTGCAGATCTCGGCCATCTCCTGGTCCACCTTCCCCGCCGCGCTGCGTCAGCATTTCCGTACGTTCTTCCTGGCCGCCCTGGACCACCCCGTCCCGGTCGAGCCGGGCGGGCGGCAGCGCGCCGCCGAGCAGGCCAGCGTCGGCAGCTTCCCCTACTGGGTCATCGACATGCGAGTCCTGGCGCTCTGGCTGGACGAGCAGGGGTGCCGCGACCTTTCCGAGGTACGCGACGCCGACCTGGAGAGCTTCCGCCCTTACGTTCTGAGCCTGGACCGCGACGGCCGCCGAAAGTCGGACCTGATCACCGCGGTACGCCTGCTGTGGCTCTTCAGCGAGCACATGCCCGCCCAGTGCCGCCTCGACTGCGACTTCCCCTGGGCAGGCCAGACCGCCAAAGAGGTCGTCGGAGCGCCGGCAGGGGCGGGACGCGAGAACAAGACCCCCCGCATCGCCGACGACACCATGGAAGCCCTCTTGGCCTGGGCCCTGGTGATGATCGAGGAAGTCGGCCCCGACATCCGCGACGCCTGGCACGAATACCAGCAACTGGAGGCCGGGAGGCACATCTCGCAGATCCGGTACACCGGTACACGGGAGGAACGGCTTTGCGCGTACCTCTCGTACTGTCGTCAACAAGGCATCGCCCTGCCCGGCCACGACGGGGGAGGTATCAACTATGGGCACATCAAACGACTCATGGGCATCCCGAAGGCGCACCGCCAAGGAGTGTCCGCGGCCATGCTGGATCTCCTCGTCGACAGCGGTCTGCCAGTCGCTCACTTCTCCGGTGTCGGCCGCATCACCGGACAGATCCATGGCCGGCCCTGGCGTGAGCACCCCATCGCCATCGGGGAACTCCCCACCCTGGTACGGCTGCTGTCAGCCGCACTGTTCACGGCGGTCTGCTACCTCTCCGGAATGCGCCCCGGCGAGGTTCTCAATCTGCGCCGGGGCTGCCGTGATACCGACGAACAGACAGGTGAGCTCCTGGTCCATGGCTTCCGCGGCAAGGGCTTCGACCGCGTCCCCGACCAGCCGGACGCTTCCGAGCCCCTGCGTCCGTGGGTCGTCGTGGATGTGGTGCACGCTGCCATCGGCCTCCTGGAGGAGCTGCACGATCTTCCGTTGCTCTTTCCCTCAAGTCTGATCAGCGCCCACGGCGGGCGTCCCGCCACGGTCAACGCACGCACAGGTCGAGCCATGAACGACGACATCCAGGACCTGATCTCCTGGATCAACTCCACCTACCGTAGGGCAGATCGCGGTGCCCCCATCCCGGCCGATCCTGCCGGCCGCATCAACGCCAACCGCTACCGCCGCACCCTGGCCCGCTTCATCGTCCGCAAGCCGCGGGGACTGATCGCAGCCGCACTACAATACGGCCATATTCACACAAAAGTTACCCTTAGCTATGCCGGGTATGCCGACCCCTCCTGGCTGCACGACATCGCCGTGGAGAAACTCGAGCTCATCATCGACCAGGTCGAACAGGACGGCCAGCACCTCGCAGCCGGTGAGCACGTCAGCGGCCCCTCTGCCGACGAGTACCGGGCTCGCATGGAGCGCACCGCGTCGTTCGAAGGCCGAGTGGTGACAAGCGCCGGTAGCGTGCAACGCCTCCTGGAACAGACGGATCCCGCCATCTATCACGGCCAGGGCATGACATGCGTATGGCGTGCGGCCACAGCCGCCTGCCGCAAAGCCAAACTCGCACTCGGGCTCCCAGACGATGACACTCCGGACGAGTCAGAGTGCCGATCCTCGTGCGCCAACCTCGCTTACACCGACCGTGACATCAAGGACGTGCAGCGCCGACGGGAGCGGCACCGGGCCGACGCAGCCGACCCGCTGACCCCCAAGCCGCGGCGCGACCGCGCGGCGGCGCAGGCTGCGCATCTATCGGGGATCATCGACCGCCACCAAGTACACGGCGCCCCTGACGCCAGGGGAAGGACCCCATGACCAGCCGACGTCCGCGGGATCGGGAAGCCGAACGCGCCGTGCTTCGGGCCGCAGCCGGTCGCCTCCTGGCCGGCACGCCCCTGCGCTCGGTCTCTGGGAAACTCACCGCCTCCGAGCTGCTTCGTGAGTCCGGACTCCGGCGCGATGTCGCCTACGGCGACCACAAGGACCTCGTGGAGGAGTTCCAGGCGCGCGCCAAGGCGCAGAGTGCCACGCCGGCTGCCATGCAGGCACTGGCCGATAGGTACGCCGAGGCGAAGGAGAAGCTGGCAGCTATCACCGAGGAACTCGCGAAGGAGCGGGCCGCTGGTGGCACACTGCGACGGATCATCGCCGAACTGAGTCTGGAACTCCACCAGGCGGAGGAACTCAGGCAGTCCGGAAGCGTCGCCCGACTGCCGGCGCCGCGACGAGGGGTATCCGGTAAAGGACGAGGCTCCGGATGAGGCTGATTCTGGCGCTTCCACGCGCACGCGAATGACGCAACCTACGATCAACGCAAACGTGGATCGCCACCCTCGGGGCCGCCGTGCCGTCCAGGGCGCGGGTCCATAGCGGCACGGCGAGCGCGGCGCACGGTGCGCTGATCGACGCCGCGCCGGACAGCGAACCCGGACGGTTTGGCCGGCGCGACGCCCTGGGGGAGGGCCGTGCGTGGTGCCGCTCCGGAGGGCGCCACGCACGGCTGGGGCAGGGTCGGGGACCGCCTTACCGGTCGGTGGAGGTGGTCACCGGCCGGTCGGCACCGCGCGCCGCGGACGTGGTAACCGAAGGTGCGGCTGCGCCGGGCTGGGACCAGTGCTGGCGGGAGCTGCCGTTGCAGTCCCACAAGTCGAGCACCGCGCCGTTGTTGCTGGTGCTGCCCGGGTCGTCCAGGCAGCGGCCGGAGACCGGGTTGCGGTAACCGCCGTTGTAGGACGCCCATTGCTGGTTGGGAGCATTGGTGCAGTCCGACAGCTGGATCCGGGTGTTGTTACCGACGGCGGAGCCGGCCGTCTCCAGGCACTTGCCCAGAGCGCGGACCGTGCGGTCGGTGTAGACGGACCAGGTCTGGTTGCTGCCGCCATTGCAGTCCTACAGCTCGACCGCGGTGCCGTTGGGGGTGCTGCCGCCCGTCACGTCGGCGCACTTGCCCGCGATCGCGGACCTGATCGCGCCCGAGGCGCCGGGCGCCGGGGTGACCCCCGGCAGCGACCACACCTGGGCGACGGTGCCGTTGCAGTCCCACAGCTCGAGTTGGGTGCTGTTGGCGGTGGTCGCGCCGGAGTCGTCCAGGCAGCGATTGGAAACGGGGTTGCGGTACGCACCGTTGTAGGGCCGCCACTGCTGGTTCGCCCCGCCGTTGCAGTCCCACAGCTCCATCCGGGTGGCGTTGGCGGTGCCGCCGCCGGTGGCGTCCAGGCACTTGCCGAGCGCGTGCAGCGACCCGTCGGAGTAGGCGGTCCACGTCTGGTTGGTGCCGCCGTTGCAGTCGTAGAGCGTCACCGCGGTGCCGTTGGCGGTGTTGCCGGTGGGCACGTCGACGCACTTGCCGGCCAGCCCGGACTTCACGGCGCCGGTCCTGCCGGCCGCCGGCGCGGGGGTGCCGGTGGCCAGCGGGGCGGTGACGTTCCAGGTGGTGTCGGCCATGTAGCCGGTCGCGTTGTCCTGGTGGGCCGGGTTGGTGCCACCGCCCTCCTGGCTGATCCAGACCTGGCCGCCGCTGTTGCGCAGGGACTTGCCCGGCTGGCTCCAGGACAGCAGCGAGACACCGCTGCCGGTGTTGCCCAGGGCGGGGCAGAAGGTGGCGTCGCCTGCGAAGGTCGAGGTGCCGTCGTTGGGCGCCTTGTCGACCCGGGAGCCGGTCTGGTGCAGGTAGTCGCCAGGGTAGTTGTAGGACTCGAAGGAGTAGCAGGCCGCGTTGGCCAGGCCGGCCCGGACGATGAAGGTGGCGTCCCGCCTGTCCAGATCGGAACTGACGGTGGAGGTGACCGCCAGGCCGCTCTGGTGGCGCAGGTAGTGGTCGGCCGGGGAATCCGGCCCCGGGTGTGTGGTAATCCAGCACGTCGCCGTTGCCACCGTCTGTGCCGCAGCAGTTCACGCCGCTCATGTTCTCCACCAGTCGGCTGGGGTCCCAGCCCTTGACCGTGGTGGCCACACCCGCCGGGTCGTAGTAGCCCATGTCCTCGTTCTCATCGACCCACATGACGATCGACGGGGAGCTGAGACGCTGGTCGACCATCGCCTGGAACTCGTTCACCCACTGCGTGGCGCCCGCGGCATCCGGGCTGTTGGCCATGGCGGGCATGTCCTGCCACACCAGCATGCCGAGCTTGTCGGCCCAGTAGTACCAGCGCTGGGGCTCGACCTTGATATGCTTGCGGATCAGGTTGAAGCCCCAGCACTTCTGCTGCGCGATGTCGGACTTCTGCGCGTCGTCGGTGGGCGCGGTGTAGATCCCGTCGGGCCAGAAACCCTGGTCGAGCATGCCGCTTTCGAAGACGAAACTCCCGTTCAGGCGGATCCGCGGAACGACGGCGGGTGGGGGCGGTGAGCGGCTGGCAGGCGTGGGTGGCGCTGGCGGTCTTCGCCGGCGCCTACGTGCTGATCATCACCGAGTGGGTGCACCGGGTCACCGCCGCGCTGGGTGGGGCAGCGGTGATGCTCGGGCTGCGGGCCACCGATGCGCAGGAGGTGTTCTTCTCCGCCGCGACGGGCATCGACTGGAACCGTGGCTGGCGCTAAGCCGGTGATCTTGGACTTTCCACGAAGTTGTGAAGTGGTGTCTTGTCTCGCCGAGTACGGCAGTCGTAGGCCGCCGGGCCGGGCCCCTGCCTGGGGTTGGGGGTGGGAAACTGGCGGTATGGATATCCGTCGCAGGAACAACGTCATCGTCACCGGTCGTGCTGACGCGCCGGTGCTCCTGCTGGCGCACGGGTTCAGCTGTGACCAGAACATGTGGCGTCTGGTGGTCCCCACGCTGGCGGAGAGCTACCGGGTGGTGCTCTTTGACTACGTGGGCTCGGGCTGGGCGGACCCGTCGGCCTGGGACGAGCGGCGGTATAGCTCCTTGGAGGGATACGCGCTTGCCGTGCTGGAGGTCTGCGAGGAGCTGGAGCTGCGGGACGTCACGTTCGTGGGGCATTCGGTCAGTGCGATGGTGGGGGTGCTCGCGGCGCCGAAGGCGCCGCGGCGCATCTCACGTCTGGTAATGGTCACGCCCTCGCCCCGCTACATCGACGACGAGGTTTACCGGGGTGGGTTCAGCGCCGAGGACATCGACGAGCTGCTGGAGTCGCTGGAGTCGAACTATCTGGGCCGGTCTGCGGCGATGGCGCCGGTCATCATGGGCAACGTTGACAGGCCGGAGCTCGGCAGGAGCTGCCGGCCTCGTTCTGCGCGACCGATCCGGACATGGCCCGCGTCTTCGCCCGTACGACGTTTGTGTCCGACAGCCGCGAGGACCTCAAGACGGTGACGGTGCCGACGCTGATCCTGGAGTGCCGGCAGGACGTGATCGCCCCCCGGGTCGGCGCCTACGTCCGCGACGTCATCCCCGGTAGCCGGCTGGTGGCTCTGGAGGCGACAGGGCACTGCCCGCAGCTGAGCGCACCGGCCGACCCGTCAGAACACCACCGGAAAGGTCAGCCTGCGTAGGGAAGCGGGAGCAGGCCTCGGACGCCGGGGCGGGTGTGGAAAACGGCGCCGGCGGCGGACGGAGGGCACGTCTCGCCGTGGCGCGAGGTGGTCATGAACAGGTCGGCCAGGTCCGGGCCGCCGAAGGCGCACGAGGTGACCTTGCCTACCGGGAGGTCGATGACCTCGTCGAGGGTGCCGCCGGGGCCGTAGCGGCGCACGGCGGCCCCGTCCCAAAGGGCCACCCAAACACCGCCCTCCGCGTCGACGGTCAGTCCGTCGGGCGCTCCCGCCGTGCCCGTCACCTCGGCGAAGGGGCGGCGGTCGTGCAGGCCGGTGAGCGTGTCGTAGTCGAACACGTCGATACGACGGGTCGGGGAGTCGACGTAGTACGCGGTGGTGCCGTCGGGGCTCCAGGCCAGGCCGTTGGAGATGGTGACGTCCCGCAGGACGGTTTCGGTCCCGCCGTCGGGGCGCAGCCGGTACAGGGCGCCGGCGCGCGGCGTCTCCGCGTACGCCATGGTGCCGCAGTAGAAGTTGCCGTCCGGGTCGCAGCCGCCGTCGTTGAACCGCACGGCCGGGTCGGTCAGCACCGCGGTCGTGGCCACCGGCTCCCCTTCGGGGTCGGTGAGGACGAAGCCGTGCTCGGTCGCCACGACCATGCCGCCGGCGCTACGCGGGCGCAGGGCCGCCGCGACAGCGCCGATGTGCCGCCGGTGCACCCGGCCCGACGCGTCGAGGTGCAGGATGTCCCCGGCCAGCATGTCGACCCAGCGCAGGCCGCCCCAGTCCGGCCACCACACCGGCCCCTCGCCGTGCGCTGCCGCCGCCTCCGTCAACTGCTCGGCTCTGCTCATGCCGTGCGGCCCTCCCTGATCCTGCCGGTCTGCTCCCGGTGCCATGCGGCGTCCGCCCACATGCCCGTGTGGTGGGGCTGGGAGAAGTTGCTGGTGCACACACCCTGCCATCCCCGCTCCAGGGCCATCGCGACGGCCGCCGCGCCGACGTCCTTGACGTACTCCCAGCCGTCCCAGCCGGGGACCAGGTCGGGGGACCACCCGATCGACGCCCAGCCCTCGGTGGTCCACAGCGGAAGGCCGCGCCCGGCCGCCCAGTCCCGCCACGCGTCGAGCAGGCCGCCGAGTTCGGCCAGATACGCGGTCCGCTCGGCGGCGTAGCGCGCGTGCACCAGGTGCTGGTGCCCGGTCAGGTTGCGGACGTCGGGCGAGTAGTCGTCGACGTAGGCGGTGCGGGCGATGAAGTCCGGGCATCCCGAGGACAGCCACAGGTGCGGCTCGGCAAAGTCGAAGGAGGTGGTGGACAGCCGCATCATGTCGGTGCTCAGCGGCGGGGTGGCGCCGCGCAGGAAGAAGGAGAAGGTGACCGGGATGCCGGCGAAGTGCTTCTTCACCTCCTCCAGCGACTCCTGGTAGCCGTCGATCCGCCGCAGTTGCTCCTCGGTGAACGGCTCGGGCGGCGCCTCCTGCCCGTCGCGCTCGCCGAAGACCTCCCGGCTGATGCCCGGCGCCCATCCGGGCCACTCGTTGCACAGGTCGACGTACGCGACGGCGTCGAGCAGGCCGGCGTCCCGCACGACGGCCAGCGTCTCGGTCCAGATCCGGGCCAGGTCGGCCGGGGTGGCGACGTGTTCCGAGCGGCGGGTGGTGTCGGGGGTGAACCAGGTGGACAGGCCCGCCTGGATGCCGCGGCGGCGCAGCCCGGCCAGGAACTCCAGGAGTGCTGCCCGTGGTTCGACGGCGACCTGCGTGTGGTTGCCCCACATGAAGCCGGGCGGCTGGGGTTCGGCGACGATCTCCTCGGCCTGGCGGCCGTCGCGGTCGGCGGCGATCCAGTGCGGGAAGGCGTCGATCCGTACGACGTCGTAGCCGCGTTCGGCGAGCTGGTCGAGTACGGCGTCTACGTCGGCGTACTCGTTCTCGTCGTGGTCCCGGCGCAGCAGCCAGGAGAAGTCCCACATGGTTACGGCGCGGGGAGCTGGCACAGTGGTCTCACTTCCTCGGTGACGGTTCTCGGGTGGAGGTGGGGCGCGGGCGGGTGCGCCGGAGAGCCGGTGCTGGTGCGGGTCAGCCGTGGACGATGTCGTTCATCCGCCGGTGCCAGGCCGCGTCCGCCCACATCCCGGCGTGGTGGGGCTGGGAGAAGTTGCTGGTGGCGATGCCGGTCCAGCCCTTCTCGACCGCCATGGGGACGGCCGTCTCCGCCGACTCGCGCACGAACCTCCACGGGTCGGGGCCGGCCTCGGGGAGTTCGGGGTTCCAGAAGACGCTGGCCCAGCACTCGGTGGTCCACACCGGCAGCCCGCGCTCGTCCGCCCAGGCCTTCCAGCGGTCCATCAAACCGGCGAGCTCGCCCGTCCACTGCCCGGACCGGCGGTCGAGGAGCGCGGTGACCTGCCGCTGGTGCACGGCCAGTTGCGACGTTTCGCGGTAGGCGTTCGGGAACGACGTCTCGTCGACGAACTCCTGCACGGACGACAGCCACAGGTGCAGCTCTGTGAAATCGTACGCGGCGGTGTCCAGGCGCATGCAGTCGTCGGCCGAGGGCAGTTCCGAACCGCGGGTGCAGTAGGAGAGCGTGATCGGCACGGTCGGGTGGGCCGCCTTGGTGCGGCGCACGGCGTCGGCGAAGGTGTCGGCGCGGGCGACCTCGGCGTCGGTCCAGGAGCGGTACTTCCCGTCGGCGGCGTCGTCCTCCGCCGGGCACACCGCCCGGTGCAGGGACGGCACGAACAGGGGCCATTCGTTGCACAGGTCCACCCATTCGACGGTGTCGAGAAGACCCGCGTCGCGGATGGTGTCGAGCGTCTCGGTCCACACGCGCGCCAGGTCGCCGGGTGTGCGCACCTGCTCGGAGCGGCCGGTGGCGTCGGGGGTGAACCACGTGGAGAGCGCGGCGGTCAGCCCCCGGGCCCGCAGCCCGGTGAGGAAGTCCAGCAGCGCGGCGCGCGGTTGCACGGTGACCGGCCGGTGGTTGCCCCACATGAAGGTGTCGGTCTGCGGTAGCGCCTGGACATCCTCGACGCGCACCCCGCGGTCGTCGGCGGCGATCCAGTGCGGGAAGGCGTCGATCCGTACGACGTCGTAGCCGCGTTCGGCGAGCTGGTCGAGAACGGCGTCGACGTCGGCGTACTCGTTCTCGTCGTGGTCCCGGCGCAGCAGCCAGGAGAAGTCCCACATGGTGATCGCGCGTCGGCGCGGCGGGGGGACCGGTCGCGCGGCGGGCTCTGGGGTCTGGGTCATGTGCGGTCGCCCTCCTGGGGTGTTCCGGTGGCGGTCCTCGGTTCGTCGTCCCGGGTCCAGCGGCTGAGCAACTGCTCCCGGGACCAGCTCAGATGGTCGGTCATGGCCCGTCCGGCGCCTTCCGCGTCGGCGGCCAGCAGGCGCTGGTAGATCAGCAGGTGTGCGCCCTGGGCCTGTTCGAGCGCGTGCGGGATCGTGTTGGTCAGGCGCCGCCCGGAACGCAGCGGCTGCTCGATCTTCGCCATGATCGCCCGGGCGATCCAGTTGCCCGAGGCGTCCACGATCAACTGGTGGAAGCGGACGTCCTCTTCGAGGAAGCGGTCCGGGTCGTCCAGTCGGCCGGCGCTCCGCTCCAGCAGCTCACGCATCGCGGCCAGCTCCTGTTCGTCCATCGAGTGCGCAGCGAGCCTGGCCAGTTCGGGTTCGAGCATCATCCGGACGTCCATCAGCTGCTCGAAGATCTCCGGCGTGGGATGTCGGTCGAGCATCGCGGTCAGGACGTGCTGGTCGAGCAGGTTCCATTCGGCGGTGGGCCGTACGACGGCGCCGCGGCCCTGCCGGATCTCGATCATCCCGCGCTCCTCGACGGCTTTCAGTCCTTCGCGCAGTGCGGTCCTGCTGACCGAGAACTCCTCCTGCAGCTCCGCCTCCGTCGGCAGCAGCGAGCCGCCCGGGATCCGGCCGTCGGCGATCCGGCCGACGAGCTCGGCCATGAGCACAACGCCGAGCCGGGGCGGCCGGCCGATGGCGGTGCTCGGCGCCGCCGGGCCGGCGGCGCCACCCTGGGGCACTGCCGGGCGGCGGTCCCTGCCCGGTTCGGCCCGTCCTGACTGAGTCACTCGCCGCTCCCCTGTGCCGATCGCGGAACACCGCGGTCTGCGTGTTCTGCCATCCGGAGTCTAGACAGTTACACCATCCGCTGTCACGATCAGCAGAACATCGTATGAATTCGCTGCTCGGTATCCCCGTGCTCCCGTTGAGGAGGAGCCCCGATGAGCACTTCGCGCCGACAACTCCTGGCGATGACCGGCCTGTCCTGCCTGTCCCTGGGTCTGGCCGCCTGCGGCCGGCAGACCGCGGCCCCGGCCGCAGGCGGGTCCGTCTCCCTCCAGGTCGCGACCAACGACCCCAACTACGCGACCTACTTCTCCGGTTGGGCCGCCAAGCTCAGCAAGACGCCCGGACGCTTCCGCTACCGCACCAGTTCCCTCATCGAGGCGCCCGACCAGGTCGTCACCAAGCTGCTGACGTCCTCCATGTCGCACAGCCGGCTGCCCGACCTGCCGGGTCTTGAGATCACCCAGTTCTCCCGGCTGCAGCGGCAGGACATCGCGCGCTACCTGCTGGTCGACCTCGCCAAGGCCGTCCCCGGGCTGCGGGAGCGCTTCTACCCGGCCCGCCTGGCGCCCTACACCTCGCAGGGGGCCGTGTACGGCCTGGAGTCGGACATGTGCCTCGGCGTCTACTTCTACCGCGAGGACCTGTTCGCCAAGTACCGGCTTCCCACCGACTTCGGCAGCTGGGACGAACTGATCTCGATCGGCGCCGCCGCGAACCGCAGCCACGGCATATCGCTGGGCGCGGTCGGCAACAACGACATCACCTGGATGGCGATGATGCTGCTCCAGCAGGGCGGCGAGTTCTTCGGCACGGACGGCAGCCTGCGGCTGGAGTCAAGCGAAGCCGTCAGCGCGCTGCAGACCCTGGTGCGCGGCGTCAGAACCGGGGCGTTCGCACTCTTCAACGACTTCTTCGGGGCCGCGGCCGCCTCGGCCCTGAACCAGGACAAGATCGCCGGGTACTTCATGCCCGACTGGTTCGCGCCGTTCGTGCTGCGGCTCAACGCCCCCCAGCAGAAGGGCCGCTGGCGCATGCGGCGGCTGCCCCGCTTTCCCCGCGGCGGTCCCACCAGCGTGTGGGGCGGCACCGGCTTCGGTGTCGCGAAGGACCAGCGCAACACCCAGGCCGCACTGGAACTGCTCACCGCCGCCTACGCGACGACCGAGGGGCAGGTGCAGCGCTTCCTCACCGCGCACTACCTGCCGACGATGAAAGCGGCCTGGAAGGACCCGCGGCTGCTGGCCTACGAGGACGACTACCTCGGCGGCCAGCGCCCCTTCGAGCTCTTCGGCGACATCGTCGCGCAGGCGCCCACGATGGTCACGGGACCGTACTGGGACGTGATGTCCAGCCAGCTGGCGGTCGCGCTCAGCGACGCGCTGCGGGGCAAGACCTCACCGGCGGACGCCGTCAGAAGCGCCGCATCGTCCATCCGCACCCAGATGAAGGCGGTCTGATGACCTCGACCGCGCGGGCCGCGGTGCCGCCGCTCACCACCGCAGGTAGGACCGCCGCCGCACCGAGCGCCCGGCCGGGACGCCGCCGGGTGCTGACGCCGTACCTCTTCCTGACCCCCTTCTACTTCTGCTACCTCGCCTTCCTGCTCGTCCCGACCGCGTTCGCGCTGTGGATCAGCCTGCACAGCTGGACCGGGATCGGGCCGATGCAGTGGGTGGGCCTGCGCAACTACCGTGCCCTGCTGGGCGACACCAGCTTCCACACCGCGGTGGAGAACACGCTCTGGTACATCGGCGCCAGCATCCTGGTCATCGTCCCGCTCGCCCTGCTGATCGCCACCGGGCTGAACGCCCGCGGACTGCGCGGCCGGGACACCCTGCGGCTGGCGTACTTCGTGCCGATGGTGCTGTCACCCGTCATCGTGGCGCTGATCTTCAACATCATCTTCGACCAGCAGGCCGGCCTGCTCAACAACGTGCTGCACGCGGTCATCGGCATCAAACCGGTCAACTGGCTGGGCGATCCGACCTGGGCGAAGGCGATGATCGTGCTGCTGCTGGTGTGGCGGTGGACCGGCTACCTCGTCATCTACTTCCTGGCCGGCCTGCAGAGCATCCCCCGCGAACTCCACGAGGCCGCGGCGCTCGACGGCGCCGGAACGGTGCGCAGGTTCGTCTCGGTTACGGTGCCCATGCTGACCCCGATCACCGCCTTCGTGGCCATCACCTCCTTCATCGGCGCCGCGCAGGTCTTCGAGGAGCCGTACATCCTGACCAAGGGCGGCCCCGGCGAATCCACCCTGAGCATCGCCAACTTCATCTACCGGGCCGCCTTCACCCGCGAGCAGCTCGGCTACGCCGCCGCGGCCAGCTTCCTGCTGTTCGTGGCGCTCTTCGCGCTGATGCGCCTCGCGTCGGCCGTCTTCGGCATCGGACGGGAGGACCGCTGATGAGCGTGCCCTGGAAGGCCGGCGCCACCCCGGGCGCCCGCACCGGCTCGGGGACGGGCCACCGCCTCGGCCGGCCGCTGCTCTACCTGGTGCTGATCGCGCTGGCGGTCATCGCCGTCCTGCCGCTGCTGTGGGCGCTGTCCGGCTCGTTCAAGACGATCTCGGAGATATTCGAGATCCCGCCGCGCATCTGGCCCCGGCACGCCACCGGGAGCAACTACGCCACCGTCTTCTCCGACATCGCGCTGCCGTCCTGGCTCTGGACGAGCCTGTGGGTCGCGGTCGTCAGCACCGTGCTGTCGGTGCTCTTCTCGACCATGGGCGGCTACGCCTTCGCGAAGTTCGACTTCCCCGGCAAGAAGATCCTCTTCGACGTGATGTTCAGCTCGATGATGATCCCGATGACGGTGGTGGTCATCCCGCTGTTCGTGGAGATCGCCGCACTCGGCATGGGCAACTCCTACCTGGCCCTGATCGTGCCGGGACTCGCCCCGGCCTTCGGGGTGTTCATGATGCGGCAGTTCATCGTGCAGAGCATCCCCGACCAGATGCTGGAGGTCGCGCGTGTCGACGGCGCGGGGGAGATCGCCATCTTCCTGCGCATCGTGCTGCCGCTGCTGCGGCCGGCGCTCGGTGCCCTCATCGTGTGGAACTTCCTGGCCAGCTACAACAACTTCCTCTGGCCGCTGATCGTGCTGTCCGACAGCGGCAAGTTCACCCTGCCGCTCGGCCTGAACTCGCTCAGCGGCGCCTACACCGCCGACTACGGCGTCATCCTGGCCGGTTCGCTGATCGCCTCCGTTCCGACCATCGCCGTCTTCGTCGGGCTGAACAAGCAGCTGATCGAGGGACTCACCGTCGGCGCCCTCAAGGGCTGACCGCATTGGCCGCGGCCGCATGCCGCATGCTGCAAGGAGACAGATGCATCTGATCAAGTACCGCGCACCGGACGGGACATCGGGCCTCGCCGCGAGCGACGAGGACGGTTTCACTCCGCTGCCAGGGCACCGCGACCTGTCGGTGCTGCTGCGCGAACCGCTGGAGCGGATACGGGCGGCCGTCGAGGAGGCCGCCGCCGGGCCGCGCCGCGCGGACGACGGGCTGCGGCTGCTGCCGCCGGCCGACGGGCGGACGGAGGTCTGGGGCGCCGGCGTGACCTACGAGCGGTCCCGGTCCGCCCGTGTCGAGGAGAGCGGCAAGGACGACGTCTACAGCACGGTCTACCAGGCCGAGCGCCCCGAGCTCTTCTTCAAGTCCGCTGCCTGGCGCGTCCTGACCGACGGCGACACCGCGGGCCTGCGGGCCGACGCCCGCTCCACCGTCCCCGAGCCCGAACTGGCCCTGGTCGTCAACCGGTTCGGCGAGATCGTGGCCGCGGTCGGCTGCGACGACATGACCGCGCGGTCGATCGAGGGGGAGAACCCGCTCTACCTGCCGCAGGCGAAGATCTACACCGGCAGCTGCGTGCTGGGCGCCCGGCTGCGGCCCTGGTGGGAGATCGCGGACCCCTCGGCTCTCGGCGTGACCCTCAGCGTCCTGCGCGGCGGCGCCGAGGTGTTCTCTGGCCGGACGTCGACCGGGCAACTGCGCCGCCCCTACGCAGAACTGGTCTCCTGGCTCGGCCGCGCGGAGGACTTCCCCGACGGAGCCGTCCTGGCCACCGGCACCGGCATCGTGCCGGACCTGGACTTCTCGCTGGAGAGCGGGGACACCGTCCGGATTGCCATCGACGAGGTCGGCTCCCTGGAGCACACGGTGGCGCGGGGCAGGGCATGAAGATCACCGCAGTGGAGACGATCAGGCCGCGCGTCCAGCCGAACCTGCTGTTCGTCCGCCTGCACACCGACGACGGGCGGACCGGCCTGGGGGAGTCGTTCTTCGGCGCCCGCACCGTCGAGGCGTACGTCCACGAGTCGGCCGCCGAGGTGGTGCTGCGCGCGGACGACCCGACGCCCGAAGGCATCGCCCGGCGCCTGGCGCCCTACACCGGATTCCAGGGAGCCGGGGCGGAGACCCGGGGCAACGCGGCGGTGGACCTGGCGCTGTGGGACCTGCTCGGGCAGCAGGCGGGCCTGCCCCTGGTCGCACTGTTCGGCGGCCCCGCACATGCCTCACTGCCCATCTACAACACCTGCGCCGGCGCCGGCTACGTGAGCACCAGCACCAGGCAGAGTTCCGACAACTGGGGAGTGCCCGACCCGGGCATCGCGGCCGATCTGGGTTACGAGGATCTCGACGCCTTCCTGCACCGCCCGGCGGAACTGGCCCGCTCCTTGTGGGACGAGGGCATACGCGGCATGAAGATCTGGCCGTTCGACCAGGCGGCCGAGGACACCGGCGGCACCGACATCGGCCCGCGGGAACTGGCGCAGGGCCTGGCGATCATCGAGGCGGTCAGGTCCGAGGTCGGCTACGACATGAACCTGATGATCGAGCTGCACGGGCTGTGGAACCGCCGCGGCGCCACCGCCATCCTGCAGGCGCTGACGCCGTACCGCCCCTACTGGGTGGAGGACCCGATCAGGTCCGACGCGGCGGACGCGCTCGCCGCGCTGACCGCGGACGTGGACGTGCCGATCGCCGTGGGCGAGACGGCCGTCGGCCGCCGCGGTTTCCTGCCGCTGCTGCAGCGCGGCGCGGTCGACGTGGTGACCGTGGACGTGCAGTGGACCGGCGGCCTGACCGAAGCGCGCAAGGTCGCCGCGATGGCCGACGCCTACGGGGTGCCGATCGCGCCGCACGACTGCACCGGCCCCGCCACCCTGGCGGCCTGCGTCCACCTGGCACTGGCCTCCCCGAACGGCCTGATCCAGGAGACGGTGCGCGCCTTCCTGCGCACCTGGTACGCGGAACTGGTCGACGGCCTGCCGCACATCGCCGACGGCCGCGTGCAGCAACCGACCGCTCCGGGCCACGGAGTGCGGCTCAAGGAGGGGCTCGCCGAGAGCGACGCGGTGGACAGGCGGGTGACGCGGCTGTGACCGATCTGATGCCCGCCGCCCGGTGGTACGCGCCGCGTGACGTGCGCACCGAGCAGGTGCCGGTGCCGGTGCCGCTCCCCGGCCAGGTGCTGGTGGCGGTGGAGCGCACCGGACTGTGCGGCAGCGACCTGGAGGAGTACCGCGAAGGCCCGGTGGCCATCCCGCCGTCCGCGGTGCCGATCACGCTGGGGCACGAGGTGGTCGGCACCGTCGTGGAGTGCCCGGGCGGTGAGATCGCGCTGGGCACCCGGGTGGTCCCCGACGTCGTCGTGGGCTGCGGCCGGTGCTGGTGGTGCGCGCGGCACGAGGAGGGGCTGTGCCCCGACCTGCTGGTACGCGGCCAGCAACAGGACGGCGGGCTGGCCCGCTTCATGGCAGCCGACGCGGCGACCTGCGTACGGGTGCCCGACGACCTCGACGTCGAGGTCGCGGCCTTCGCCGAGCCCGCCGCCGTCGCCGTCCGCGCGCTGCGCAAGGCAGGGGACCTGTCGGGCGCCGTGGTGTGCGTCCAGGGCGCGGGGACCGTCGGGCAGCTCATCGTGCAGGCGGCGCTCGCGGCACCCGCCACCCGTGTCGTGGCCGTCGATCCGGTGCCGGGCAGGCGCAAGTTGGCGCAAGGGTTCGGCGCGGTGGCCTGCGCTCCTGACGAAGCCGTCGACGTGGTGCGGTCGCTGTCCGGCGGCCGGGGCGCCGACGTCGTCCTGGAGTGCGCCGGCGTGCCGTCCGCCCCTGCCGCCTCAGTCGCGGTGAGCAGGCGCGGCGCGACCGTGGTCCTGGTGGGCTTCCGTCACGCCACCCTGGCGCTGCCCTGGCTGGACGTGGTCCTGGGGGAGCGCCGGCTCGTGGGCACCGCGGCGCACGTCTGGGACACCGACGTGGCCCCGGCGGTCGCGCTGCTGGCCCGCGGGGTGCTCGATCCCCGCCCGCTGCACACCGCGACCGTTCCGCTCGGCCGCGCCCCCGAGGCGTTCGAGCGGCTGGACACCGACCCGTCGGCGCTCAAGCTGCTGGTCGCGCCCTGACGTTGCCGAAGGGGTGGGGCGGGAGTGCCCGGCGGATTCCCGCCGGGCCTTTCCGCGGCCCGCGCGGACAGGGCGGCCGCTACTGCTGCAGCCGGGTCAGGGGAACCGGCTCGGGTACCTCGCAGGTCGTGCCGACGTCCAGGCCGGTGCGGCTGCGGCCGGCCGCCAGGACCGTCTGCATGACGTCGAGCACGTGCAGAGCGAGATCCGCCGACGCGCGGTGCGGCCGGCCGGCGGCGAGGTTCACCGCCAGGTCCGCCACGCCCGCGCCGCGTGCGGCACCGGTGTAACCGGCCGACGGCGGCAGCGTCGTCCACTCGTCGTCGCCGAACCGCCGCATCCGCACGTCGCCGTCGAAGCCGTTGGGGTCGGGTACCGACAGCGACCCCTCGCTCCCGTGCACCTCGATGCGCGGCTGCGTCGAGGCCACCACGTCGAAGCTGGTGACCAGCGTGGTCAGCGCACCGGAGGCGTGCACCAGGATGCCCGCCACATGGGTGTCGACCTCCACGTCGAAGACGGTTCCCGCCCGCGGCCCGGAGCCGATCGTGCGGGTCGTGCGGGAGCGGCTCGCGGCACCGACCACCCGCGTCACCGGGCCGAGGAGGTGCACCAGCGCGGACAGGTAGTAAGGCCCCATGTCGAGCAGCGGTCCGCCGCCCGGCCGGTAGTAGAACTCCGGGTCGGGGTGCCAGGACTCGTGGCCGGGCGAGACGAAGACCGCGTTCGCCGCGACCGGCGTGCCGATCAGCCCGCCGGTGATGGCCTGCCGGGCGGTCTGCGTGCCGGTGCCGAGCACCGTGTCGGGGGCGCAGCCGACCCGCAGGCCGCCCGCGTCCGCCAGCACCTTGCCCGCCTGGGCGACGTCCAGCGCCAGCGGCTTCTCGCCGTACACGTGCTTGCCCGCCGCCAGTGCCGCGCCGGCGACCTCGGCGTGGGCGGCGGGAATGGTGAGGTTGAGGACGAGGTCGACGTCCGGCGCCGCCATGAGCTCGGCGACCTGGACGGCCCGGGCGCCGGGCACCTCGGCCGCGGCGGCCGCGGCCCGTGCGTGGTCCAGGTCGGCCAGCGCCGTCACCTCGACCTGCGGCATGGTCGCGAAGGTCGACAGGTAGGCCCGGCTGATCGCCCCGAGCCCGACGACCCCGACCTTCAGCGGCTCGCCCATGTCAGCCCCCGCTCCACGACGTCGCGGACGGCGGGTACGTCCAGGTCCTGCGGCTGGTGGCCGACCGTGCACACGAAGATCCTTCCCTCGCCCCACTGCCTGGTCCACACCGCGGGCGACACCACAGGATCCGCCCACGGGTCGCCCTCCCGCGAGGGCAGGGTGGTGGTCGCCAGCACCTGGTTGTGGCCGTCGGCGAGCACCCAGTACTGCTCGGTGTGCAGGGCGACGGACGTCAGCTCCGCCACGATCGGGTGAGCCGCCTGCTCGGGGACGACCTCGACGGTGTGGTCGACGAAGCCGCCCGGGTGGCAGGCGAACTGGCCCCCCACCAGGTGCAGGTAGTCGCTGTTGTCGCGGAAGGAGTCGGCGATGCCGCCGTGCCAGCCGGCCAGTCCCGTGCCGGCCTGCACGGCACCGCGCAGCCCTGCGACCTGCTCCGCGGTGATGGTGCCCATCGTCCAGCACTGGAGTATGAGGTCGGTGCCGGCCATCAGATCGGCGTCGGTGTAGACGTCCAGCGAGTCGGAGACCGTCACGCGGAAACCGGACTCCTCCAGGAAGGGCAGGAAGCGGTCGGTGGCTTCGACGGGGGAATGTCCCGACCAGCCGCCGCGGACGATCAGTGCGTTGCGTGATGTCACGAAGAAATCCTCCGGGAGATCGCGTTCAGGGTGTCGTCGGAGCTCGAAAAAGTTGCGCAACTTCGTAGGGGCGCCGAGCGGCGAATCAGCGTGCGCGGTGCCGTGTCGAACCGACTCTGCAAGGCTCCAAGGATAAGACTAGCCGACTCCGAAAGTTGCGCAATTATCTGGACGGGTGCATGGTTAAGAGGTGAAGCGAGCGAAGCTGGCCGACATCGCGGCCGCTGCCGAGGTCACCGTGCCCACCGTCTCCAAGGTCCTCAACGGGCGCAGCGACGTCTCGGAGCAGACCCGCGCCCGCGTGTGGGAGATGCTGGCCGCGGCCGGATACGAGCGCCGCGGCCCGGCCGGCCCCGCGGGCGGCGCGGTGGGGCTGGTCGACCTCGTCATGGACGGCGTCGAGGGATCGTGGGCGACCCGGGTGCTCGGCGGCGCCGAGCAGGCGGCCGCCGAGGCCGGCTGCGACGTCGTGGTGCTCTCGGCCCGCGAGGTGCGGGCCGGCCGGGACTGGGTGGACCGGCTGGTCTCCCGCGGCTCGGCCGGTGCGGTCCTGGCGCTGGTCGACCCGGCGCCCGCCGAGCGGGAACGGCTCGCGGCGGCGGGCGTGGCCCTTGTCGCGCTCGACCCCGGTGTCGAGCCGTCGTCGGGGCTGCCCAGTGTGGGGGCCACCAACTGGGCCGGCGGATACGCGGCAGTGCACCATCTGACCCGGCTCGGCCACACCCGGATCGCCGCTCTCGGCGGCCGCGAGGACCAGATCAACAGCCGTGCGCGGCTCGACGGTTACCGGTCCGCGCTGGCCGCGGCGAACATCCGGGCGCGCAACTCCCTGATCAGGTACACGGACTGGAGCAACGCTGGCGGCGTCCGGCAGGCAACCGCCCTGCTCAGGCAGCGCGACCGGCCGACCGCCGTCTTCGCCTGCTCGGACCACCTGGCGCGCGCCGTCTACCGGGTCGCGGCCGACCTCGGCCTCGACATCCCCGGCGACCTGAGCGTCGTCGGCTTCGACGACCTGCCCGAGGCCCGCTGGCTGACCCCGGACATGACGACCGTCCACCAGCCCGTACGGGAGATGGCAGCCGAGGCCGTACGC
Organism: Streptomyces sp. CA-111067; assembly: GCF_050956065.1. NCBI lineage: Bacteria > Bacillati > Actinomycetota > Actinomycetes > Kitasatosporales > Streptomycetaceae > Streptomyces > Streptomyces sp. CA-111067. Next base: position 6,541,820 of record NZ_CP192103.1, read on the forward strand.
CTGCTGCTGCGTTTGCGCGACGGGGAGTTGGGCGGGGCCGAGCGCGTCGAACTGTCCACCAGCCTGGTGGTGCGCAACAGCACCGCCCCGCCTCGCCGACCCTAGCTGTGTGACGCCGGGCCCTCCCACGAGCCGAGCAGCCGGTCGTGCGACCAGCTCAGGTGCTCCCGCATCGCCGCCGCGGCCCCTTCGCCGTCCTTGCCCGCGAGGCAGCGGTGGATGGCCGAGTGGGACTCCTGCGCCTTCTCCAGGGATCGCGGAATGCGGTTGGTCAGCCGCCTGCTGGAGCGCAGCGGCTGCTCGATGCCGGTCATGATGGCGCGGGCCAGCAGGTTGCCGGCCGCGTCGGCGATCACCGAGTGGAAGAGCAGGTCGTGTTCGAGGAAGGCGTCGGGGTCGTCGAACTCGGTTGCCATCACGGTGAGCAGCTCCGCGAGCCTGCCCAGGTCCTGCTCGGATATCCGGGCGGCGGCGAGCCGCGCCATGTCCGGCTCCAGCATCATCCGGAAGGCGTTCAGCTGCTCGTACATCTCCGGGGTGGGGTGGTGGTCGAGCAGCGGGGTCAGCACGAAGGGGTCCAGGACGTTCCACTCCGTGACCGGGAGCACCACGGCGCCGCGCCCCTGCCGGATCGCGATCATGCCGCGCTCCTCCACGGCCTTGAGCCCCTCCCGCAAGGCCGTCCTGCTGACCCCGAACTCGGTCTGGAGCTCGGTCTCGGTCGGCAGGAGCGCGCCCTTGGGCAGCTCACCGCGGGCGATCCGCTCGATGATCTCGACCATCACCACGGTGCCCAGCCGCTGCGGCCGGATGATGGCGGCACCGCCGCCGGCCGCGCCGATCGCAGTCCGCTCCAACGGTGACCTCCGGCGAATTGTGGAGTGATCAGCCAATCATCGCATGTTTGACCCGCCCGGAAGGCCACTCAACGGGACCCCGCCGCCGATCCGGCGGTCACCGCCGCCCAGGACTCCGGCGGCAGCGTCAGCCGCGTGGTGCCGGCCCCGTCCGCGGTCACCGCGAGCGGGGCGAGGGCCGCGTGCCGGGCCACGGCCCGCCCGCCGTGCAACGGACCCTCGGCGCCCGCCGCCAGGCACACCGCCGACACCTCGCCCCAGCTGCCGAAGGCACGGTGGTCCAGGACCACGTCGATCGCCTCGGCGGCCCGGTTGGTGAGGAAGACCGCGGCCGTGCCCGACGCCTCGTCGTGGGTGGCGGCCGCCGCGAGCAGCGGCACATCGTCGTGCCGCGCGGTGGACAGCTCGCCGCCGCGGACCCTGGCCACCAGGCTGTTGCCGCGTGCCAGCGCGGCGGTTGCGGCGATGGGGCCGAAGATCGCCTGCCGCCACGCCTCGCCGCCGGGCCTGGTCATGATCGGGGCGATCACGTTGACCAGCTGGGCCTGGCAGGCGACCCGTACCCGGTCGCTGTGATTGACCAGGCTCATCAGCAGATCGCCCACCACGACCGCGTCGAGCGCGCTGTAGACGTCCTCGATCCGCGGCCCCGAGACGTCAAGCGTCAGGCTCTCCGAGCCGGCGAACCGCTCCCAGTACCAGACGTTCCACTCGTCGAAGGAGATGCTCAGGCGCTTGCGGCTGTGCTTGCGTGCCGCGACCGCGTCCACGGTGGCGACCACGTCGTCGATGAAGCGGTCCATCGCCGCGCCGGAGGCCAGGAAGCTGCGCCGGTCGCCGTCGTGCTCCTGGTAGTAGGCGTGCATGGAGACGTAGTCGGCGACGTCCCAGGCCCGTTCCAGGACCGTCGACTCCCAGTACCCGAACGTCGGCATGCCGTGGTTGGAACTGCCGCAGACCACCACCTCGATCCCGGGGTCCACCAGCTTCATGGCCTTGCCGGACTCGGCGGCGATCCGGCCGTACTCCGCGGCGGACATGTGCCCCGTCTGCCAGGGCCCGTCCATCTCGTTGCCCAGGCACCACAGCGGCACGCCGTAGGGCTCGCGGCGGCCGTTGGCGGCCCGCAGGTCGGACCAGTAGGTCCCCCCGGGGGTGTTGCAGTACTCCACCAGCGCCGCCGCCTCGGTGATGCCGGCGGTGCCGAGGTTGACGGCCATCATGGGCTGCAGCCCGCCGCGCTCCGCCCAGCCGAGGAACTCGTCGGTGCCCACCTGGTTGGTCTCGACGGAGCGCCAGGCGGTGTCCAGCCGGCGCGGGCGCCGGTCGGCGGGGCCGATCCCGTCGCGCCAGTCGTAGCCGGAGACGAAGTTGCCGCCCGGGTAGCGCACCAGCGTCACCCCGAGCTCGGCCACCAGAGCCGCCACGTCCGAGCGGAACCCGTACGCGTCGGCCGCCGGATGCCCCGGTTCGTGGATGCCCGTGTAGACGCAGCGGCCCATGTGCTCGACGAAGGAGCCGAACAGCCGGCGGTCGATCGTCCCCCGGTGGTGGCCGGGGTCCAGCGTCACCGTTCCCACCCGGCGGTCGGCCGTCATCGCGCACCGCCCGCGACCTGCTGCGGCAGCACCCCGGAAGGGCACACCGCCGCCAGCCACTCGGCGGCGATCAGCGCGTCGCCCGCCGGGGTGGGGTGGATGCCGTCCGTCGACCAGGTCTCAGGACCCGACCTGGCGGCGGCCTCGCGCATCGCCCGGTCGAGCGGGACGAGCCGGGCGCCGAACTCCTCGGCGAGGTCGCGCACGGCGTCCCTCTTCGGGTCCAGGTCCTCCCGCCAGGACTGCGCCACCTCTCCCATCGGCAGCAGGAACGGCTCGGCGAGCACCAGCCGGGAGCCGCAGCTGTCGGCGACCTGCCGCAGCAGCCCGCGCAGCCGGGAGGCGAAGGTCCGCACATCGGTGGGGTCGTCGCTGTCGTAGCGCCGCCAGGTCTCGTTGACGCCGATCAGCACCGACACCACGTCGGGAGCCAGGTCCAGGCAGTCGTGCTGCCAGCGGCCCGCCAGGTCCACGACCCGGTTGCCGCCGATCCCGCGGTTGACCACGGTGAGGCCGCGGCCCTCCCGGCGGCCCCGCAGCACGCCCGCGGTCATCGCGACCCAGCCGTCGCCCAGGCTGCCGGGATCGGCGTGGTCGCGGCCCTCGTCGGTGATGCTGTCCCCGATGAACAGCAGGGTCTGCTCGGTCCGCCCGCTCATCGGTCCACCAGCACGGTCGTCACGGAATACCCCTTGAGTTCGATGGTGAAGTGCCCCTCCGCGTCGACCGGGAGGCCGTCGCGGGGTCGTTCGTCGGCGTACGCCAGCCGTACGCGGCCGCCGGCACCGGACGGATGGCGCAGCCTGACAGCGCGCGCGGCACCGGTCAGGTCCTGCACCCGCAGCACCAGACCTCCCGGCTCGCGGCTCTCGGCCACGCTGATGTGCACCCCGTCCGCAGCCCCCAGGTCCAGCAGGGCGCCCCGGTCGGCGGGCAGCGGGCGCGGATCGGTGTCGGCCTTGTCGAGCCAGGTCACGTCGCCGGCCACGGCGGGGACGCGCAGCTCGCGGCCGAGCCGGGAGGCCCGCTCGGGGTCGAAGGCCGGCAGCGGCGTGAAGGAGTAGCGCAGGTCGAGCGGGCCGCGCTGGGCCGGCGGTGTGTTGGTGGGCCAGTGGTTGTTCATCACCCAGCTGAGCAGCCGGCCGTCGCCGGCGTCGAACGCGTCTGGCCACGTGGCGCGCACCACGTCACCGACGGTGAACAGCGGTGCGTCCTGCGACGTCCAGGCCACGGCCGGACCCTGCTCACCGCTGGAGACCACCACGCCGTGCTGGGTGGTGAACCACTCGTGGCAGGCGCCGGGCGAGTGGTCGCGGGCCGGGTCGATCCAGCCCAGCTGCCGGTCGTAGCGGATCACCGGATCCTCGACGGCGAACGGGAAGGCCACGTAGACCGACTCCTTCGCCAACCGGTAGTCCTTGTCGAGCCGGACGCGCACGTCGACGGTGTCGCTGTCGTCGCGCAGCAGCACCTCGACCTCGACCGAGGGCAGCGTCGGGCCTGACCCCCGCGCGCGCAGGCGCCACCCGTCGTAGGTACGGGTCACGCCGGCCGGCCGCATCACCGCAGCGGTGACCTCGGGGGCGAACGGGCGTGCCTGCGGGCGCCGGTCGGACAGCGAGGTCATCCACGGCGACAGGTCGTCGTGGTCGCCGGGCGGCGGCGGGTCGGGGAGCGCCGCGTACAGCACGGCGCCCAACTGCCGGCCCGCGGCCTGGTCGATGAGCTGCCGGCCGGACGGCCGGTGCAGCAGCCCTGTGACCATCCCCTGGGCGTCGAGGGCGACCTGCCAGCGGGGGCTGTCGACCTGCATGCCCCCCGCGCCGGGTCCGTCGTCCGACCCGCTCCCGCCCGCGTCCCGGCCGCCGGGGCCGGCCGGCTGCACCTCGTGATCCGTGGCGATACGCAGCGCGCGGTAGCCGAAGGCCGGCAGCCCGGGCACCGTCAGGCGCACCCGGCGCAGGCCGCCCATGTCGTGCACCACCTCGGTCGGGACCGGGCGGCCGTCCAGCAGCAGCCGGTCGGCCCGCTCGATCTCCACCTCGACGTCGGCGCTGCGCTGCCAGTTGAGCGGGTTGTAGACCAGCAGCGTGGGGCCGTCGGTGGTGACCAGCTCGCCGAGCTGGCTCAGGGCGCGGCGGGTCTCGTCGGTGCCCGTCCGCCACGCCGAGTGGATCTGGTGGCGTTTCCAGTCCAGGTGGTCGTGGCCCTCGTCCGCGTCCGGGTGGGCCGACATGTGCGACCAGGTCCAGGTGTGCTCGCAGCCCGCGAGCAGCGCCTCCCAGGCGCCGTCGAGCTCGTCCCGCTTGGGCCGGTACGCACCGCCGGCCCGCGAGGTGAGCGCGGCCAGGTTCTCGGCGACCGGCACCAGCATCTGGGCACGCCGGTAGACCGCCTCGATCCGTGCCGCGGTGCCGACCCCGTCCTCCCAGTAGCTGCCGCCGTCGCCGCGCCACACCGGCAGCCGGTCGGACAGCGGGCGGACCCGGTCGAGATAGCTGGAAAGGGTCGACAGCACCATCCGCGGATAGGCGTGGACCTCGTTCCAGCGGCGTACGAAGTCCGCGTCGCCGTCTCCCAGGTCCTCGTTGTCGGCGTGGCTGCCGATGACGGGAAGGTCCTGCGGCAGGTAGTCGTCGCGCTCGTAGCGGGACACGAAGCGGTCGAACGCCTGCTCCGCGCCGGCCATGGTCTGCGGGTCGGACGCCATGAAGCGCAACTGCGAGTAGGAGTCGGAGAAGTGGGTGAGCACCCGCTCCCCGTCCACTCCCTCCCACATCACGGGGGACAGCAGGTGGGCGGTGTCGCTGTCGCTGTTGGCGCCGCGGGCGTGGTTCGCGATGCCGGCGAAGCCGTCGATGCCCAGCGCGGCCAGCAGCGAGGGCATGGCGGCGGTGTACGAGGGCACGTCCGTCAGGTGCGCGGTGCGCACGTCGACGCCGTGCTCGGCGCGCAGCGACGCGCTGAAGTAGGCGGCCCTGAAGCACTCCTCAAGGCTGGCCACCCCGGACAGGAACAGGCTGTGGAAGGCGTTGACGGCCAGGCTGCCGTCCCGCAGCGCGTCCAGGACCGGCGCCGCGCCGCTGCCCTGCCGGGTCGCCAGGTGCTGCTGGACGACGACCGACCCGTCGACCGTGAAGCGGAAGCCGGGGTCCCGGCGCAGGACCGCGACCGCCCGGTCGAGATTGCGGCTGTGCAGCTCCAGCACCTTGCCCTGGTAGTCGGTGAACCCGATGTCCAGGTGGATGTGCGGGACCAGGTGCACCGTCCACTTGCGGCCGGGGACCAGCCAGTGCCGGGTGACGCCGTCCCCGACGCGGACCTCGGCGTCGGCCGGGCCTGCCAGCTCCGGCACGCAGAACTCCACCTCGACCTGGCCGAAGTCGCAGCCGCGTGCGGGCAGCGGGACCCGGTGCACCGTGCCGCCGAGGGTCACCACGGCCTCGGCGTCCTGCGCCGCGCCGGCGGGCAGCGCGGTGGACAGCGCCAGCACCTGGCGGAGCGCGGTCCCCCCGCCCACGAAGCGGGGCGTGCAGCGCAGCGTGGTCGGCAGCGCCTGACCGGGCGCCCCGGTCAGGCTCACCCCGTCCCAGCTCAGCCCGCTGCCGAACCAGGAACCGTAGACCGGGTGGCCGTGGCCGATGTCCTCGCCGGGGTGCCCGGCGTACCGGTCCGGGTGTCCGGGGGCGTCGATGACGGTCGCGACGGACAGCCGGTGGGCACCGGGCGGCAGCCAGTCGCCGGGCAGCGGCACCCGCAGGTCGACCGAGCCCGCGATGGGGGACTGGCGGAAGACCTCGCTGCGGTCGTCGCGTACGACCACCGGGTGGAAGATGCCGGTGTGGCCGCCGACGGCGATCTCGATCTGCGGGCAGGGGCCGTGGCCGGCGAAGAAGGTCAGCCGCAGTTCGAAGGCCTCGGCGGGCCGCTCGACCTGGAAGTCGACCTCGATCCGGTGTCCCTGCCAGCCGTGGTGCGCGTCCAGCGGCCCCGGATGGAAGGCGGGCCAGTTGCTGTCGGGCCGGTCGCTGCCGGTGTCGTAGCGGCGCAGCGGTTCCTGGTCCGCCGGCCAGTCGCCGGCGAACTGCATGGGGCCGCGGCCATGGCGGCCGATCGCGAACACAGTCTGCGTATCGGGTGGTTGGTCGGGCACGGTGCCTCCGGGCGGGCCGAGGAGGGAGCGGTCGGGCGGTGCGCCTGGCCGGTGTCGGCTCGCTTCCGGCGAGCGGGCAGGCACCCGTGATCGACACTTGACGCTAGGTGGACCGCGCAGCGGTGTCAATGATCCGAACCGGTTCATTACGAACCGGTTCGGATGGCGGCTATGATGTGCCGGTGTTGGCGGGGCGACCGATCCGCGGCCGCGTGGCCCGCGTGTGGTGCGGACGGATGAGAGTGGGTGCAGCGATGGCGGAGGCCGCTGACCGGCCGTCGGCGCCGGGCCGCGGGACGAGGCGACCGACGATCGTGGACATCGCACGGGAGGCCGGGGTCGCGAAGGTCACCGCCTCCTACGCGCTCAACGGGCGGTCAGGGGTGGCCAAGGAGACCCGCGAGCGGGTGCTGGCCGCGGCCGAACGCCTCGGCTGGCAGGCCAACAGCGCCGCCCGCGCCCTGTCGGCGTCCCGCAGCGGCTCGGTCGGCCTGGTCCTGGCCCGGTCGGCCGGCACCCTGGCCTTCGAGCCGTTCTACATGCAGCTCATCTCCGGAATCGAGGCCACGCTCAGCGCCGGACGCCACGAACTGGTCCTGCAGCTCGCCGACACCGTGGACGCCGCGCTGGAGACCTACCGCGGCTGGTGGACCCGGCAGCGGGTGGACGGGGTGCTGGTGACCGACCTGCGGGTGGACGACCCGCGGGTCGACTGGCTGCGCGAGTCGGGCATGCCCGCGGTGGTGATCGGCGCGCTGGAGGGCGGCGAACTGCCGTACGTGTGGAGCGACGACGCCGACGTCATGCGCTCGGTGGTGCAGTACCTCGGCGCGATGGGGCACCGGCGGATCGCCCGGGTCAGCGGCCCGAAGGAGTTCGTGCACACCGCCGTGCGGGACGAGGCCTTCGCAGACGCCGCCCGGCTCTTCGACGGCATGACCACCACCGTGATCGCAACCGACTACACCGACGCGGAAGGCGCCAGGGCCACCAGGACCCTGCTCACCTCCACCGCCCCGCCCACCGCGATCGTGTACGACAACGACGTGACGGCGGTGGCGGGCGTCGGCGTGGCCGAGGAGATGGGCGTCGAGGTGCCCGCGGAACTGTCGGTCGTCGCATGGGACGACTCGGTGCTGTGCCGGCTCAACCGCCCGGCGCTGACCTCGGTCAGCCGCGACATCGTCCGCTACGGCACGCATGCGGCGCAGCAGCTGCTGCGCGTTCTTGACGGCGAACCCGCCGGTGAACTGCGGGACGTCACGCCCTACCTGGTCCCGCGCGGCAGCACCGCCCCGGCCCGCAAGGCGCGCCCGCGCCGGGGGTGATCCGGCCGGCGGTGCGCTGAACGGCGACCCGGCCGGTGGCCCGCCCGGGCGCCGCCGACCCCGCATGCCCGCCCGGCATCCCGCGGGGACGCGCGCATGTCCCGTGCCGCCGGGCGGCGTACGCGTGCACGGCGACTCCGCACACCCGCGCCCGGTCCGCCGCGGACCCGGCGTGCCGGGCCTTCGTACCGGCCCTTCCTGCTGCCGCGCCCTCCGTTGGGCCACTCGCGCAGTCGCGCCCGAGCCTCCCCACGACCCGTCGCGGCGAGCCGCCCTCGGGGTGCGGTCCGCCGGGCGCGGCGCCGGGCGGCCGTACGAAATGCTGCTGCAGCACCGTTGACATGCGAACCGGTTCGGGTGTTGTCTCCCCTGCATGACAGACACCCCGGCACAGGCGGCCCCCGCCTGGCTTGCTGACCGGCCCTGGCTCGGCGTCAACTACTGGTCGCGCTGTGGCGGGCCGCGGATGTGGGACCGCTACGACCCGCGGACCGTCGAGGACGAGCTCACCGCTCTGCGGCAGCACGGCATCGGCGTGACCCGCTCGTTCCTCTACTGGCCGGACTTCATGCCCGCGCCCGACCGGCTCGACGAGCGGCTGCTCGACCGCTACCAGCACTTCCTCGACCTGCACGCCCGGCTGGGCATGCGCACCGTACCCACCCTGATCGTCGGACACATGTCGGGCCAGAACTGGGATCCGGCCTGGCGGGCGGGCCGCGACGCGTACAGCGACGTGTGGTTCGTCGGCCGGCAGTCCTGGTTCGCGGAGCGGATCGCCCGGCGGTTCGCCGGCCACCCGGCGGTGGCCGGCTGGCTGCTGTCCAACGAGATGATCTGGTACGGCGGCTTCGGCGAGGTCGAGACGGTCACCACCTGGGCGCAGCTGCTCACCCAGGGGCTGCGCGCCGGCGGCGCGACCGAGCCCATCGCCCCGGGCGACGGCGGCCGCAGCATCGAGCTGTCCGGCCAGGACAGCGGCTTCCGCACCCGCGAACTGCTGCCCTGGTCGGACTGGCTCGGCCCGCACGTCTACCCCGACGAGGCCGACCCCGTCACCGCCCACCTGCACGCCGCGTTCGTCTGCGCGCTGGCGGCGACGCTGGACCGGCCCGTGGTGGTCGAGGAGTTCGGCTGGTCCACCGACCTGATGTCGGACGAGAACATCGCCCACCACTACCGGCAGATCCTGCACACCACGCTGCTGGAGGGGGCGCGGGGGTGGCTCGGCTGGAACGCCGTCGACCTCGATCCGGTGGCCGGTCAGGACCCCTATCTCAAGCACCCCCACGAGCTGCACTTCGGCGTGCTGGACGCGCAGTTGAGGCCCAAGCCGGTGCTGGAGGTCTTCGCCGGCTTCGCAGCGACCCTGGACGCCGCCGCGGGAGCCGGGCGTGCCCCGGCGGCCACCGCACTGGTGGTTCCCGCGCAGTTCGACAGCTGGGACGAGTTCGTCTCTGAAGCCGAGAGGGTCGCCGCCTTCCGCGCCATGCGGTCGGCGTGGATCGCGGCCCGCTCGGCCGACCTCGCCGTCCGCCCGGTGCGGGAGAGCGCCGGCCTGTCCGGGGACGAGCGGCTCTATCTGGTGCCCTCGCCCGTCCAGCTGTCGGCGCCTTCGTGGTCCTGGCTGGCGGCACGGGCCGAGGCCGGCGCCACCGTGCTCGTCACGCGCGGCACCGGCGGCACCCCGGGACTCGACCAGCTCTTCGGCGTGCGGCACGAACTGCGCCGAATGCGCGGCGCCCAGCCGGAGTCCGGCGAGGTGGCGCTGCGGCTGACGGTGGACGTCGGCCCGCTGCCGGCCGGCACCACGCTGCGGCTGCACGGGAGCGGTACCGCCCCGGCGCGCCTCGATGTGCAGCCGGACGGCGCCCAGGTGCTCGCGGTCGACGGCGACGGCCGTCCGGCCCTGCTGCGCAGGCCGGTCGGCGACGGTGCGATGGTGCTGTGCGCCTACCAGCTGGAGGCACTGGCCGACGGCGGGACGCCCGGCAGCCGGCGGGCGCTGGCCCGGCTCTACGACGCGCTCGCCTCCGAGGCGGGCGTCGAGCGGCCCTGGCGCTCCACGAGCTGGGACGTGCTGATCGACGCCCTGCAGACCCCGCAGGGCGACCCCCTGGTGTGGGCGGTCAACCTCAGCGGCGACCCGGTGGCCACCGACGTGCTGGGACCGGACGGCGGACCGCTGGTGGACCGGGCGACCGGCAAGCCGGTCGGCACGCTGGAACTGGCGCCCTACGCGGTCGCGGTGATCGGGCCCGACCTCGGCAGAACCCGCGGCACCGGCACGGGGGGTGCGCGATGAGGGCGCGGCTGCGTACCGCCGCCGCGGTGGCGGCACTCGCGCTGCTGGCCGCGGTCGGCGGGTGCTCGGGCACCCGGAGCGCCGCCGGGGGCAGCGTCATCGTCGCCGACACCGGCGGGGGAGGGCTCTACACCCACAACTTCAACCCGTTCGCGGTCAACGCGGCCTCTGGCACCCGGGGGTTCATCTACGAGCCGCTGTTCTTCTTCAACAACGCGCGCAAGGGCGCACCGGTGCCGCAGCTCGGTACGGCCTACGCGTTCTCCGACCATGGCAAGGTCCTCGACCTGACCCTGCGAAAGCACGTCACGTGGAGCGACGGCAAGCCGTTCGGCAGCGCCGACGTGGCCTTCACCTTCGACCTGATCCGCAGGACGCCGAGCCTGAACACCGGCGGACTCGACCTCACCGCCGTGCGGGCCACCGACGCCGACCACGTCCGGCTGACGTTCCGCACCCCGGCCTACGTGCAGTTGCCGGTCGTCGCCGGGCAGACCATGATCGTGCCCGCACACCTGTGGAAGGGCGTGGGCGACCCGTCGACCTGGGCCAACAGCAAGCCGGTCGGCACCGGCCCCTTCGTCCTGCGGACCTTCTCGCCGCAGGCGGTCACCTTGATGAAGAACCCCTCCTACTGGGAGCAGGGCAAACCCGCGATCGACGGGGTGCGGTACATCCTCACCTCCGGCAACTCAGCCTCCGACGCGGGACTGCGGGCCGGTACCACCGACTGGGGCGGCGTCTCCTTCCCGGGCCTGAAGAAGAACTACCTGGACCGCAGCAGCGACAACCACATCACCACCTTCTCGCTGGCGACCACCGACCTGCTGCTCAACCTCGGTGCGTGGCCGGGCAACGACCTGGCGGTCCGCCAGGCGGTCTCGCTCGGTCTCGACCGCGAGCGGATCTACCGTCTCGGCCTGGAGCCGACCAGCGTCGGGGGCTACCAGAAGGCGAGCCCCGTACAGATGCTGCGGCCGGCCTTCAGCTCGGCCGTCTCACCGGCCTACCGCGGACTGGAATACCACTACGATCCGGCCACCGCGCGGAGCACCCTGCTCAAGGCCGGCTACACCATGGGCGGCGACGGCTTCTTCCGCGACCGGACGGGCCGCCGCCTGTCGATCCCGGTCGAAGTGGTCTCCGGCTACACCGACGTGATCACCATGGCGCAGGTGATGGCGCAGCAACTGCGCCAGGTCGGGATCGACTTCACCATCCGCCAGGCCTCGGCGACGTCGGTCAGCACCGACTTCAGCCAGGGCAGGTACACCGCGCAGATCACCAACGTCTACGGCGGGACCACCCCTTACTACGCCTGGAACCAGCTGCTCAACAGCGCGCTGACCGCGCCGGTCGGCAAGCCGGCCGTCGGCGACCAGATCAGGTTCCGCAACCCCGAGGTCGACGCCGCCCTCGCCGGCGTCCGCGCCACCGACCCGGCCGACACCGCGGCCCTGCAGGCGTACTACGACCGGATCCAGAAGGTGCTCGTCGAACAGCAGCCGGTCATCGGGCTCCTCCAGTCCGTTCAGGCCGGCGAGTACTCCACGGCGAGGGCGACCGGCTATCCCACCGCCGCCGACCTGTACGCCGTGCCGGTTCCCTGGTCCGCGCCCGACGCCGCGATCGTCGCCAAGAACCTGAAGCCGGCGTCGTGAAGCGCCCGGACCGCGACGAGCGAAGGGCCGGGTGACCGCCGTGTCGTACCTGCAACGCAAGATCGCCTTCTACCTGGTGGCCGTGGTCGCCGCGCTGGGGCTGAACTTCTTCATCCCGCGGCTCATCCCCGGCAACCCGGTCGACGCCATCCTGGCCAAGACGCAGAACCAGGCTCCGGTGCCGCCGTCGGCCCGGCACGCCCTGGAACTGCAGTTCGGGGTGAGCAACGAGCCCTTGTGGCGGCAGTTCGCCGGCTACCTGTCCAACCTCGCCCACGGCAACTGGGGCCTGTCGGTCACCTACTACCCCACCCCGGTCACCGAGGTCATCAAGCAGGCACTGCCCTGGACCCTCGTTCTGGTCGGCGCCGCCACCACCCTCAGCTTCCTGCTGGGGACCGCCGCCGGAGCGGTGGCCGGATGGAAGCGCGGCAGCTGGATCGACAACGTCATCCCGGCCACCACCTTCACCGCCACCATCCCCTACTTCTGGCTGGCGCTGCTCTTCCTGTACGGCCTCGCGCAGGTCCTGCCGGTCTTCCCGCTCAACGGCGGGTACGACCCCGCGCTGGTCCCGGGCTGGAGCGGGTCGTTCCTGTCCAGTGCCGTCTACCACTCGGTGCTGCCGGCACTGACCATCGTGGTCGCCTCGTTCGGCGGCTGGCTGCTCGGCATGCGCAACATGATGGTCTCCACGGTCGCCGAGGAGTTCGTGCTGACCGCCGAGGCCAAGGGCATGCGCCCGCGCTCCATCATGATCGGCTACGCCGCCCGCAACGCCATGCTGCCGTCGGTGGCCGGATTCGCCATCTCGCTGGGATTCGTCGTCAGCGGCTCGGTGATCACCGAGACCGTCTTCTCCTACCCCGGCATCGGCAACAACCTGGTGCAGGCCGTGCAGAACGACGACTACCCGCTGATGCAGGGCATCTTCCTGGTCATCACGCTCTCGGTGCTCGGCACCAACTTTCTGGTGGACGTGCTCTACGCGTTCATCGACCCGCGCACCCGGCAGCGGTCATGAACCGCGCAGAAGGGCTCACGCCGATGGGCGACCTGCCAGAGGACACCACCAGCGAGCAAGGCGGCGGGACGGCCACCGTGACCACCGCCGCGCCCACCGGTGACATCGTCACCACCGTCGTGCCCTCCCGCACCCGCAGGCGCCGATGGCTGGGGACCTCGCGCAAGCTGCAGGTCGGCACCGGCATCGTCGCCTGCTTCGTCCTGGTCGCGCTCATCGGTCCGTTCTTCGTCGGGGACGCCAACGCCTTCGCCGGCCCGCAGCTGCAGGCGCCCAGCTCCGCGCACTGGCTGGGCACCACCAACACCGGCCAGGACGTGCTGTCCCAGCTGGTCGTCGGCGCCCGCGGCTCGCTGCTGATCGGCGCACTGTCCGGCGTGCTGTCCACGGTGATCGCGTTCCTCGTGGGCGTCACGGGCGGCTACCTCGGCGGCCTGGGCGACGAGATCCTCTCCCTGGTCAGCAACGTCTTCCTGGTCATCCCCGGTATCCCGCTGCTGATCCTGGTCACCGACTACGTCCACAGGACCGGCCCGCTGGTGATCTCGCTGACCATCGGGCTGACCAGCTGGGCCGGCGGGTCACGGGTGCTCAGGGCACAGTCCCTGTCACTGCGGCAGCGCGACTTCGTGGACGCCGCCCGGGTCAGCGGGGAGCCGGGCTGGCGGATCATCGGCTGGCAGATCCTGCCCAACCTGCTGCCCATCCTCGCCTCCGGATTCCTCTTCGGCATGATCGGCGGCATCCTCACCGAGGCCGGACTGACCTTCATCGGGCTCGGCGACCTCAACTCGGTGACGTGGGGCACGATGCTCTACTTCGCCCAGAACGGCCAGGCACTCTCCCTCGGCGCGTGGTGGTGGTTCGTCCCACCGGGCCTGTGCATCGCGGTGATCGGCGCCGCCCTGTCCCTGGTCAACTTCGGCATCGACGAACGGGTCAACCCGCGGCTGCGCGTTCCCGGACGCCGCAACAGGAAGGTGGTGCGCCGGTGATCCCGCGCAGCCAGGGCCGGACAGCGCAGCCCGACCGGCAGACCACCCCCCGTCCCCCCGCTCCGCCCGGCGAGGGCACGCCCGTGCTGCGGGTGCGCGACCTGAGCGTCGACTACCTCGGCGACACCGCCGACACCCACGCGGTGCGCGGCGTCAGCTTCGAGCTGTCCCGCGGCGAACTGCTCGGCCTGGCGGGAGAGAGCGGCTGCGGCAAGTCGACCCTCGCCTACGCCGTCGCACGGCTGCTGCGGGCTCCGGCCGTCGTCACCGGCGGAAGCGTCGTCTTCGAGGACGCGGAAGGACCCGTCGACGTGCTGTCGCTGGGCTCGGAGAAGCTGCGGCTGTTCCGCTGGAGCCGGATCTCGATGGTCTTCCAGAGCGCGATGAACGCCCTCAACCCGGTCCGCTCCCTGCAGCGGCAGCTGGAGGACGTCTTCACCGCGCACCACCCGCGCATGACCAAGGTCGAACGCGTCCGGCGATGCCGCGAACTGGTCGAGACGGTGGGCATCGACCCGGGCCGGCTGCCGGCCTACCCGCACGAGCTGTCCGGCGGGATGCGGCAGCGCGCGATGATCGCCATGGCGCTGGCGCTGCAGCCCGACGTCATCATCATGGACGAGCCCACCACGGCCCTCGACGTCGTGGTGCAGCGGGACATCCTGCTGGAGATCAACCGGCTGCGTGCCGAACTCGGCTTCTCGGTGCTGTTCATCACCCACGACATCTCGCTGCTGCTCCAGATCAGCGACCGGGTCGCGATCATGTACGCAGGAAAGATCGTCGAGGTGGGCACCGCGGAGCACATCCGCGACCACCCCGGCCACCCCTACACCGCGGGTCTGCTCGGTTCGTTCCCCGACCTGCACGGACCCCGCCGCGACATGCGGGGCATCCCCGGGTCGCCGCCCGACCTGTCCCAGCCGCTGCGGGGCTGCCAGTTCCGCGAGCGCTGCCCGTACGCCTTCGCCGCCTGCGCCGACGTGGAGCCCCCGCTGGTGCAGGTCGGCGCCACCCGTGCCGCCTGCCTGCTGCACGACCGCGACGTCAACCCCGGCGGGGCGCCGCCCGCGGAACTGCGGGGCGCGTTCCCCGCCCCGGCCGGCGGGACCGAGGAGGGATCAGCATGACCACACTGCAGGTCGCCGGGCTGACCAAGGAGTTCGCCATCCGGCAGCGCCGCAGCGGCAAGCAGGTGCTGCGCGCGGTCGACGAGGTCTCCTTCACCCTGGAATCGGGCCGCACCCTGGCACTGGTGGGCGAGAGCGGCAGCGGCAAGTCGACCATCGCCCGCATCCTGGCCAAACTCACCCGGCCGACCGCCGGCGACTTCACCCTCGACGGTGTCCCCGCCGGCACCGGCCTCGGGCGCGAGCACCGCTACCGTGCCGCGGTCCAGATGGTCTTCCAGGACCCCTTCGCCTCGCTCAACCCCGCCCACACCGTGGGGTTCCATCTGGCCCGCCCCCTGAAACTGCACGACCGGGTGCCCGACGGCAGCAGCACGGACGAGGCGGTCGCCGGGCTGCTGGAGCGGGTGAACCTGCGGCCGGCGGCGCAGCTGGCCGGCCGGTATCCGCACGAGCTGTCCGGCGGGCAGCGGCAGCGGGTGGCCATCGCCCGGGCGCTCGCGCCCCGGCCGCGGGTCCTGCTCGCCGACGAGCCGGTGTCCATGCTGGACGTGTCGGTCCGGCTGGAGATCCTCGGCCTGATCGACCGGATCAAGCACGAGGAGGACCTGGCGGTCCTCTACATCACCCATGACCTCGCGACGGCCCGGCACTTCGCCCAGGAGCTGATGGTGATGTACCGGGGCCAGGTCGTCGAGCGCGGCCCGAGCGACCAGGTGATCGCCGCGCCGGCCCACCCGTACACCCGGCTGCTGGCCGACGCGGCCCCCGACCCGCGCCGCCGGCTGACCGCCGCCGACAGCCCGTCCCCGGCAGGACCCGCCGCCGGAGCGGAACGGACCGCGAAGGCGGCGGCCGGAACGGAACGGAGCCACTGCCTGTTCGCCCCGCGCTGCCCCGCGGTGATGGACATCTGCCACCGCCAGGCACCGCCCACCGTCCAGGTGCAGCCCGGCCGGCAGGCCATGTGCTGGCTGCACGCCGACCGCACCACTGACGCAGAACCGGAGTCACGATGACCCTGCGACGCCCCACCCGCCACCTCACCGACGACGGACCGTGGATCGGCGCCAACTTCTGGTCCCGCAGCGGCGGTCCGCTGATGTGGCGCAGCTACGACGACGACGTCGTGCGGCAGGAGCTGACGGTACTCAAGGAGCACGGCCTCAACGTCGTGCGGTCCTTCTTCTACTGGCCGGACTTCCACCCCGCGCCCGACACCATCGACGAGACCTGCGTCGAGCGCTACCGGATGTTCCTGCGGGCCTGCGAGGACATCGGCATCGCCACCATCCCGACCTTCATCGTCGGCCACATGTCCGGCGCCAACTGGGACGTGTCCTGGCGCGGCGGCCGGGACATCTACGCCGACGGCTTCGTGCTGGGCCAGCAGGCCTTCTTCATCGAGCAGATGGTGCGGCGGGTCGGCTCCTCGCCGGCCATCGCGGGCTGGCTGATCAGCAACGAGATCATCTGGTACGGCGGCAGGACCACCCGGGAGTACGCCCGTGCGTGGGGCCTGATCTGCACCCAGGCGGTACGCGCCGGGGGTTCGCAGCTGCCGGTGGCACTCGGCGACGGCTGCGGGACGGTCGAGAACACCGGCGACGACTGGGGGCTTCGGATGTCGGACCAGGACGACATCAGCGACTGGACGGGCCCGCACTCCTACCCGATGTCGGACGACCAGACCCGCCAGATGTTCCATGCCGCCTTCCTCTGCGAGTCCTCGCACTTCGGCAAACCCGTGGTCCTGGAGGAGTTCGGCGTCACCTCGGCCTTCGTCTCCGACGAGCACGCCGCCGACTACTACCGCCAGGTGCTGCACCACACGCTGCTGGCCGGCGCCACGGGCTGGATCGCCTGGAACAACACCGACTTCGACCTGCTCGACCAGGACCCCTACCGGCACCACCTGTACGAGCTGAACTTCGGCATCACCACCTCGGCCGGCAAGCCGAAGCCGCCGCTACTGGAACTGCGCGACTTCGAGGCGGTACTGCGGGCGGTCGACTTCGGCCGGTGCTCGCGGGCGGACACCGGGACAGCGGTGCTCCTGCCCTCCTACCTCAGCGCCGACTTCCCGATGATCGATCCGGCCGAGCGCCGGATCATCCCCGAGATCGGCCTGCACGCGTACATCGCCGCCAAGCGCGCCGGTCTCGCCCCGGCCGTGGTCCGCGAGCAGGACGGGCTGCCGGACGCCGGGCTGGTGCTGATCCCCTCCAACAAGGCGCTCACCGGCACGACGTTCCAGCAGCTGCCGGCGGCAGCCGAGGCGGGCAGCCATCTCTACCTCTCCTGGTTCAGCGGCGCGGGCACCGGCCAGCGCGGAGCGTGGTGGCCGCAGCTGGAACCGCTGTTCGGCGTCCGGCACCGGCTGCGCTATGGGCTGAGCGAGCCCGTCGCCGATGTCGTCACGCTCACCGTGGAGCACGGCTTCGGCGACCTGGCCGCGGGCGACCGGCTGACCGTCAGGGCCGCAGGAGCCGAGCACACGCGTGCGGTGCTGCCCATCGACCCGCTGGACGCCGAGGTGCTGCTGACCGACGCGCGGGGCGAGCCGGCGCTGATCCGGCGCCGGATCGGGGAAGGAGCCCTCTATCTCGCGACGATGCCGATCGAGTACTTCGGCGCGGTGCGCAGGGACGCCAACGAGGACGACGACGTGTGGCGGCTGTACCGGGCGCTGGCGCTGGAGGCCGGCGTCGCACCCGAAGTGTCGGTGGACGACGGCCGAGTCGTGTGCGACGAGGTGACGCACGCCGAGGGCACGCGCTACGTGTGGCTGGTCAACACCACCGCCGAGGCCGTGGCGGCCAGGCCGAGGCTCGCCGCGGGCGCCCAGCTCACCGACGTGCTCAGCGGCGAGGACCTCACCGCGAAGGCCGACCTGGCCCCGTTCGGCGTCCGGGTCGCGCGGCTGGGCGGCCGGTCATGAGCCGGCTCGGCGCCTTCGTGCGCGCACGGCAGCCCGCAGCGCCGCGCGGCAGGTCCCGCAGGCTGCGGCCGGCGGGCTGCTTCCTCGCGCTGACGGCCCTGGCGGCCGGCGCGTGCAGCGGGGCCGGAGCAGGGGGCAAGGACCGGCTGCTGGTCATCGAACCCGGCCAGTCCGGCCAATACGTGAACAACTTCAACCCCTTCTCGACCCAGTCCATGCTGCCGTCCAAGGGCGAGATATACGAGCCGCTGTTCTTCTTCAACACCGGCAGGACCGAGCCGCCCCGGCCCCTGCTGGCGACCGGCTACTCCTTCACCTCCGGCGGCAGGAAGCTGAACCTGACCCTGCGCGAGGGCGTGACCTGGTCGGACGGCAAACCGTTCAGCGCGACCGATGTCGCGTACACCTTCAACCTCATGGCGCACGACCCCAAGCTCAACCAGTACGCGGTCCCGATCACCGGGGCCACGGCGGTCGACGCCACCCATGTCACGGTGGACTTCGGCAAGGTCGCCTACACCCAGCTGTGGTATGTGGCCGGCCTGACCTTCATCGTCCCCGAGCACATCTGGAAGACGGTCAAGGACCCCTCGACCTTCACCGACACCAAGCCGGTCGGCACCGGGCCCTTCACCCTCAAGACGTTCACCCCGCAGGCCATCACCATCGTGAAGAACACCGGCTACTGGGAGAAGGGCAAGCCGGCCATTCCCGGGGTGCGCTACGTGACGTACTCCAGCAACGCCGGTTCCGCCGCCGCGCTGATGGCCGGTCAGCTGGACGTGGCCGGTATCGCGATGGCCAACATGGACCAGTTCCTCAAGAAGAGCACGACCCACCACATCGCCAAGGTGACGATGTTCATCACCAACCTGGAGGTCAACAACCGCACCTTCCCGACCGACGACCTCGCCGTCCGCCGGGCCATCAGCCTGGGTATCGACCGTGACGCAGTCAACCGCCTCGCGGTGAAGCCGACGGCGGGCCTCGCCGCCAACCCGGCCAGCCCCGCCCAACTGGTGCTGCCGCAGTACCAGTCGTTCCTCTCCCCGCAGTACAAGGACCTGAAGTTCGGCTACGACCCCGCGGCGGCCGAGCAGGCCCTCACCGCGGGCGGCTACACCAAGGGCTCGGACGGCTACTACCGCAAGGGGGGACGCAAGGTCTCCCTCACCGCGCAGGTCATCGCGGGCTACACCGACCAGATCACCGTACTGCAGGTGATCAGCCAGCAGTTGAAGAAGATCGGCATCGAGGTGAAGACCCAGCAGGAGTCCCCGGCCAGCTTCTTCGGCAACCGGGGCCAGGGCAGGTTCCAGATGCTGATCAACAACGACGGCGGCGGCAGCGTGCCGTTCTACACCTACAAGTCGCTGCTCTACAGCAAGTCGGTGCCCGGAGCCACGACGCTCCCGAACCCGGTCGGCTTCTCCGATCCGGCGGTGGACGCCGCGCTCGACACGATCGAGACGACGGACCCGAAGAACACCGCCGCCCTGCAACGGCAGTACGACGTCATCGAGAAGGCGTTCGTCGACAAGATCCCCTACATCGGCCTGCTCCAGCCTCTGGGCGCCGCCGAGTACCTGTCCACACACCTGAGCGGATTCCCCACCGAGGACAACCTGTACGCCAACCCGGCCCCGTACCAGGGTCCGGACAACGCGATGGTGCTCAAGAACATCACGCCGTCGCAGAAGTAGTCCGCTGCACCAACGCCTCCCTGACACACCCTCATGTCGCGGCCCGCCGGGAAACCGGCGGGCCGCGATGCGTGCAAAGGGTGGACAAGCGCAGCAACACATGTTTAGATCATCCAAACATCATATGAATTTCCTTGCTCTCCCGCGTGTTCGCCGGCGCCGTACCCGCGCTCAGCCAGAAGGGATCGGCCGTGCACCTGATCCGTTTCGTCCGTCCCGGGAAACGCCCCGCCGTCGGGGTCGTCGACGCCGACGGCATCACCGCGGTGCCGGACGCGGCCTCGATGGCCGACCTGCTGACTCTGCGCCAGAGCGAGCTCAAGTCGCTCGTCGCGTCGACGGCCCGTGCCGAGCGCATCCCGCTCGCCGAGGTGGAGCCGCTGCCCCCGATCGACGGGCGCACCGAGGTCTGGGGTTCACGCGTCGCCCGCCCCGACCCGCAGGCCGGCCGCCCGGCGGCCCTCAACCCGCCCGCCATCCACGACGCCGTCTACGACGCCGAACGGCCCGAGCTCTACTTCAAGTCCGTACCGTGGCGGATCGTCACCGACGACGAGCCCGGCGGAATCCGCCGGGACGCCGTATGGAGTGTCCCCGAGCCCCAGCTGGCGCTGGTGGTCAACCGGTACGGCGAGATCGTCGGGGCCACCGTGTGCGACGACCTGACGGCCCGCTCGATAGAGCACGAGAACCCCCTCTACCTCGCCCAGGCGAAGGTCTACGCCGGCAGCTGCGTGCTCGCCTCGCGCATCCGCCCCTGGTGGGAGATCGCCGACCCGACGGCGCTGGAGACCACGATGACCATCCACCGCGGCGGCGGGGTCCGCTTCCGCGGCACGGCCGGGACCGCCGAGCCCGGCCGCTGGTTCGCCGACCTGATCGTCTGGCTCTTCCGGGAGCAGAACTTCCCCGACGGCGTGGTGCTGGCCACCGGCAGCGCGATCGTGCCGCCGCCGGACGTCACGCTCGACCCCGGCGACCGCATCGAGATCACCATCGACGAGGTCGGCACGCTGACCCACTCGGTCGTGTGCGACCCCGCCGCCTTCCAGTGGCTGGGGGCACCGCACGACCCGGCGGGCCGGCGCCGGCTGGCGGCCGCAGGGACGACCGGGCGCTGGTAGCCGGCGCCGGGCACCGCGGCCGCTCAGCGCCAGCCCTGTTCCGCGAACCACTCCGCGCACCAGCGCGCCCACCGGCCCACGTAGGGGTCCTGCGGTGCCAGGCCGAGCCCGTGTTCGCCGTGCGGCAGCACGTGCAGCTCCACCGGGACGCCCGCGCGCCGCAGCGCGGTGGCGTAGCGCAGGCTGTGCTCGACGTCCACGGCCCCGTCGTCGGCGGTGTGCCAGCAGAACACCGGGGGCGTCGCCGGGTGCACCGCGTACTCCAGGGACACCGCCCGCCGGTCGGCCAGGGACGGCTCCGGGCCGAGCAGCGCGTCGAGCGAACCCGGATGCGGCAGATGGGCGAAGGAGACCACCGGATAGCAGAGCACCGCCAGGTCCGGCCGCTCCCCGCCGTGGGCCTGCGGGCCGCCGGCCAGCCAGGCGGCCAGGTGGCCGCCGGCGGAGAAGCCGAGCACGCCCACCCGCCTCGGGTCGGCGCCGGGGCCCGCGGCACCGGCGCGCAGCGCCCGCATGGCGGCGCGCGCGTCGTCCAGCGGGCCGGTGCCGCCCTGGGGCCGGAGGCTGTAGCGCAGCACGGCGGCGTGCAGGCCCAACCCGCCCAGCCAGTCGGCCACCACCTCGGCCTCGTGGGGCGCGTGGCCGCTGTAGCCGCCGCCGGGCAGCACGAGCACCACCGGCGCGGGCTCGGAGGACTGCGGCGCGGGACGCAGGCTGAGCCGGCCGTCGAGCAGTTCGGTCACTGGGTTCGCCTCCTGGGTGCGGATACCGCTCCAACGTACCGGGGTGCAGGCCACGGCTCTGCGGGCAGCCGCCGGCGCGACGGGTGAAGCCCCCGCCGGGGCCGGCAGGTCATGTGCCGCTCCCCGCGTCGGAGCCGAACTCCCAGCCGGGGGTCCGGCCCGCGCTCTGGACCCGGAACTCGCCCATCGACCCGTCGCAGCCCGGGTACTGCACGTCGTTGAAGGTGATCAGCAGCCACCGGGTGCCCTCGCCGTCCGGCACCGGGGTGAGCAGCGGCTGGGCGCACCAGCCGGGGGAGCCGGTCGGCGCGTCCAGCGTGCCGACGGTGGCCGCGGCCATGTCGTAGACCCGGAAGTCCTGTTCACTGCCGGAGAGCATGTACCACTGCCCGCCGACGCGTTGGAGCTTCGTGCCCTCGTGGTAGACACCGCCGTCGTCGTTGCCGCCCAGCACGGTCGCACCGGCGAAGTCCGGCGTCACGGCCCGCGCCACCGTCGGGCCCGCCTGCGCGCGGTAGGCCGCGTACCAGCCGTCGGCAAGGTGTACGACGGAGGCGTCGATGCCGTCCAGCGCGCGGGTGGCGCCCTGCACCACGTGGACCCCGGTCAGCAGGTCGCCCTGCGGCGGGGCGTACACCACGCTCGCCGCCCCGGGATGGACGTCCCCGTCGCCGAACGTGCAGGCGTACGTGTGGAATCCGCTGCCCGCCGGGTCGGCCACCAGCCGGGCCGAGTGGTCGCCGAGGACCCGCCCGTCCCGGTGCACGAATACCTTGCCGACCTCGGCCAGTTGCGTCCAGTCGGCCAGGTCGAGGGTGAAGACGGCGGTGTGCGACGAGACGAAGCCGTTCGTGCCCGCCGCGGTCGCCGTGAGGTACAGCTTGCCGTCGCGGATGTACGGCGCGCCGCCGTCCTCGACGACCAGGTTGGGGTCGCGCAGCCCGGTCCTGCCGCTGTACCCGGCCTGCACGCGGCCCAGCGAGATCGTCCCGGCGTCGCCGCGCAGGCCGAAGGCGTTGCGGTACCGGGGCGCGGCGCCGTCCAGCCGCAGGTCCAGCAGCCCGGCCACGCCCGCGTCCCACACCACGATGTCCCAGCCCGCGCCGGTGTCGGCGATCACGACCCCGGTGTTGCCGGTGTACTGGAAACTGAAGCGGAAGGGCGCGGTGAAGCTCGCCGCGGTGACCGAGCGCCCGGTGAGCACGCCGTCCGCCATCACGTCGATGCCCACCGCCTTGGCGGCGTTGTTGTACCAGCCCAGGACGTAGTTGCGCTCGTCCTGCACCAGGCCCGCGAAGACGCTGTCCTGTCCAGCGGCGTCGCCGATCATCGACTCCACGTCCACCACGACCGTGGAGTACGCGGCGTCCTGCGCGGTCGGCGAGCACAGCAGCGAGTAGAAGGGCCGGTCCGCGCCGACGCTCAGCCGGCCGTCGCCGACCGCGAGGTGCCCGGTGGTCTCGCCCGGGCTCGGCTGGAGCACGTCGTAGCGCGCTCCGGTGTCGGCGGTGAACGCGTCGTCGAGGTTCACGAACGGCGACAGCACCGCGAACGGCCGGTACTTCTGCACCTCGGTGAAGTGCAGGTCGAGCGGCGACAGCCCGGCGGCGCTCGCGGGGGCGGCCGCGACGGCGGACCCGGCGGCGGCTGCGACGCCGGCCGCGGCCAGCAGCTTCACCAGGTCGCGGCGGCCGATTCCGTGCGCGTCGCCGGGGTCCGTGCCGGGTCCCGCGCTCATGCGACCGCCTCCTCGATGACCAGGTTGCCGAGCCCGACGGCGCCCGGCAGGGTCTGGATGTCGAAGGTGACCATGACGTACCGGGTGCTGCCGTCGGGCTGCGGAACAGCGGCGATCGAGGGGTGCGGCGGGTTGCCGAACGGGTAGGCGGGCGCCTGCGGGTGCTCGGCGTCCAGGAAGCCCACGAAGGACAGGTCGGCGAGCCGGTAGACCCTGAAGTCCTTGATCCCGCCCGCCATGACGTACCAGGTGCCGCCCAGTTGGAGGGTGCGCGGCCCCTCGTAGAAGCCGTCGTCGGCCGCGGCGACCTGGCCGCCGGATTCGAGAGCGGCGTCGAAGCGGTACAGCGAGGTACCGGCGACCGGCACCTGCCACGCGCCGTCGACCAGGGTCGGGCACGGGTCGTAGCCGGTCTGGATGAGCCGGCCCGGCACGTCGCACAGGTGGATCCCGGCGAGCGCGGCGCCGGGCAGGTCCGCCACCTCCGTCCCGACGGCGGTGGTCTCCAGGTCCGAGGTGCCCCAGGTGCTGGCGAACACCCGCAGCCCCGGCAGGTCCGGGTCGACCACGACCTTGCCCGCGTGGTCGCCGACGATCCTGCCGTCCCTGCGGACGAACGTCTTGCCGACCTCCACGACGTCGGTGGTGTCCGCGAGGTTGAGCGAGAAGACGCACTGGTGGGAACTGGCCGGGTCGGCGAAGGCCGCGGTCGCGGTGAAGAACAGCCGGTCGTCCTCGATGTGCGGGGTGCCGTCGGGCGCGGTGACGATGCAGGTGTCGCGCAGGCCGAAGTAGCCGGAGTAGCCGCCCCGCACGCGGTCCAGGACGATCGTGCCGTGGTCGGCGCGGGCGCCGAAGGTGTTCCGGTAGGCGGCCGGCAGGTCCTGCGCACGCAGGTCGAGCAGGTCCGCGGTCCGCTGCACCGACAGCACCCGCCAGTCGCCGTCCGCCTCCCGGGCCAGCACGCCCGCGGTGTCCCCCGCGAGGATCAGCCCGAAGGAGAACGGCGCCGCCAGCGACGCGGAGGCCAGGGCGACCGGGTGCAGCCCCCCGTCCGTCACCACGTCGACGCCGACGGTCTTGCTGACGTTGTTGTACCAGGCGGTGACGTAGTTGCGCTCGTCTCTGGCGAGGCCGGCGAAGACGCTGTCCTCGGCCTGGCAGGTGTTCACCATGGACCTGACGTCGACCAGCACGGTGGAGTACGGCGCCTGTTGCGCGGCGCCGGACCGGAGCAGCGCGAAGTACGGCGCGTCGCCGCTCACGGCGAGCGCGCCGCCGCCGGCCGTGAGGGTCCCGGCCGCCTCTCCCGTCGGGTGCAGCGCCTCGTAGCGGGCCGTCGAGTCGGCGTCGAAGCCGTCGTCGAGCGTGACGAACGCCGAGAGGGGCTGGAGCGGCCGGTACCGCTGGGTGATACGGAAGTGCAGGTCGAGCGGGCCCATGGCGTCACGGGACGCGCTGTCGGCCCGGGCCGACAGCTTTCCGAGGCCGGGCAGAAGCGCTCCGGCCGCGAGAGCGGCGAGAACCGCACGCCGGGAGGCAGGCATGGGGGGTCCTTCCTGAGCGTGGTCGCGGGGGTGCGTGCCGGCCGGCGCCCGCCGTGTCCTGCCGGGCGGGCGCCGGCGGCGGTCATGACTGGACGAGGCCCTCGGGGAAGGGCGCGTGGTCCTTGTAGGCGGCGATGTACTGCTTCATCCACTGGTAGTAGAGGTCGCCGTGGCTGCCGGACTGCGCCGGGTCCTGCGGCTCGATGTCCCGGCTGAACGGCTCGTCGTAGTTGTCCACGAACCGCGCCTGGCCGGCCTCGTCCTCGAACCGCATGGCGATCCACTCGTTCCACCAGGTCAGCGTCACGACCTTCGGCCGGACCTGGAACGCCTGCCGCCACTGCGCCTGGAAGGTCCGCCCGCCCTGGCGGCCCACGGCCGTCGGCTCGGTCATGTACGTCTTCTGCAGCGCGGTGCACACGCACATCTGCTCGGGGACGCCGCCGGACATGCCGACGTTCTGCGGTGCGTCCTGGAGGAACGACCACTCCTGCTCGGCCAGGGCCGACTGGAGCCCCCACATCTTGCGTAGGGTGAAGTGCTCGGTCAGCTCGGCCGGCAGGGTGTCCGTGGTGATCAGCAGGGGCTTGCCCTGGTAGGTGACGAAGAGGTCGGAGTACGCGCCGGAGGCGTAGTACGCGTCCCAGGTGGCGCGGCCGGTCGCGGCCGGGTCGGGGTTGGACGCGGGGCTGCCGACCCACGGGACTACGTAGGGGGTCCTGCCGCCCGCGGCGCGGATGTCGCGCCAGGTGTCCAGCAGGATCTTCATGGGCGAGTAGTAGATGTCGTCGGCCCCCGGGTCCGGCGGGCCCTGGATGTTGGTGGCGTCCACCACGATGAAGTCGACCCGGGCCTCGGTCAGTTGCTGTGCGTGGGAGCGCAGGACGGTGGTGTCGTCGGAGCGGGTGTAGCCGCTCGCGGGCCGGCCCCAGTAGTGGTTGGCGTACAGCGGCCCCCAGGCGGGCGGCTGTCCGGTGCTCTGGGCGGTCTTGAGGATCTCGGTGGTGTCGTAGATCGGAAGGTCGGGCCGCACCGAGAGGTTGTGCAGGACGGTGTAGCAGACACCCACCGCGTCCGCGGTGACGTCCAGGTCGAGGGGACCGGTGACAGCGTGCGGGTGCGTCGGGTGCCCTGGGTGGGAGGGGTGCTGCGGCGGGGTGCTGCCTGCTGCGTGCGCTGTTCCGGTGCCCAGGGCCAGTGCCGCGGCGGCTGCGGACGTCCCGCTGAGCAGCGTGCGGCGGGACATGCCGCCGCCGTGGCGCTCGTCGCCGGTCGGGTGCGGCTGCGAGGGTGTCATCTCGGGTGGTTCCTTTCAGGAGCGAGTAGGGCGCGTGCCCGCCGACCGCCGGGAGCGATCCGTACGAGGCGGCCGCGGGCACGGCGGACCGGGCCGGGCAAAGGATCTCGACCGACCTGGTGAAAGGATTCAAGAGACAATGACGTGAAGCCCTTTCCACGTCAATACATTGAGCCGAAATCGATTCAGGGAAGGCGGTGTTGGAAGGCTCGACAGGACTCCCGGCGCCCGCCGGGCCTGGTCAGTCGGCCCAGGCTGCGTTCTGCTCCCAGGTAGCGTCGTCCGTGAAGTGGGCAGGGGCGTCGCTGGGGAGGGGACCGCCGTCGGCGGCGATCCAGACCTCGCTGTCGAAGTGGCGCAGATAGCGGTCGGGGAAGTTGGCCGAGCGCAGCGACAGGTCGTGGCCTGCCAGTCCAGGGACGGCGCAGAAGGTGGCGTCGGCGGCGAACAGCGAGGAGTGGTCGTCGGCGTCCAAGCGGACGCGGAAGTTCTGGTGGCGCAGGTAGGAGCCTGGATAGTTGGTCGATTCGAGCGAGTAGCAGGCGGGGTCGGCCAGGCCCGGGCGGACGGTGAAGGTCGCGTCGAGCAGGGTCGTGGGGTCGGAGGCCGCGGTGACCTGCGAGGTGACGGCCAGTCCGTTCTGGTGGCGCAGCGAGCGGTCCGTGAAGCCGGGCGTGGTGACCCGGAGCGAGACCCGCTGGTCAAGCGGCAGCGTCGCCGCGCCTCCGGCGGAACTGCCCGGTTCGCCGGACGGGACCGCGATCGGCGTGCCCAGTGCGGCCGGTGCGCCGAAGTCCGGGGTACCGTCGGGATTCCAGAGCACCTGCTGGGCGCGCGTGGACCGGTCGCCGCCGCAGCTGCCGGCCGGGTTGGTGGTCGCGTGGTAGGCGTTCCAGGTCTGGGTGCCGTCCGGCGAGGTGAAGAAGCTGTTGTGTCCTGGACCGAACACGCCGGCGGCGTCGTTGCGGGAGAAGACCGGTTGCTCCGACTTCACCCAGGAAGCGGGCGCCAGCGGGTCGCCGCCGGTGAAGGTGAGCATGCCGAGCGCGTAGTCGGGGGTGTGGCACTGGCTGGCGGAGTACACCAGGAACGTGCGGCCGTCGTGCTGGAGTACCTCGGGTCCCTCGTTCACCGGGTCGCCGTTGCGCTCCCAGGCATACGTGGGCGAGGAGATCTTCGTCCGGGCGCCCGAGACCGTCAGCGGGGTGGGCATGGCCGCGATGAAGAGGTCCTGCCCGTCGCCGTCCCAGCCGGACCAGAGCAGGTAGCGGGCGCCGCCCAGTTCGAGCACCGAGGCGTCGATGCCGGTCTCGCCGTCGGTGGTGGTGAGCTGGCCGCCGAAGGCGTACGGGCCGAGCGGGGTCGCGCCGCCCTGCAGGACGAACAGGTGGTGCCGGCCGATATCGCCGTCGTCTGCGGTGTAGTAGAGGTACCAGCGGCCGTCCAGGAAGTGCAGCTCAGGTGCCCAGATGTCGCAGCACCTGCTGGGCGTGCTGTCCCGCCACACCACGGTCTCGGGGGCGTCGTGCAGGTCGGCCAGCCGCTTGCCGGTGACCACGGCGATGTGGTCGACCTCGGTGAACGTCAGGTAGTAGGTGCCGTTCCAGTACGTCAGTGAAGGGTCGGCGGCGCCTTCGCGGATCGGTTCGTTGAAGACGGCGCTGTCGGCGGGCGCGGCCTGCGCGGCTGCCGCGTGGGCGGCCGGGCCCGCCTGCGCAGGCCCGGCGGCTCGGGCGCCGGCCGGGACGCCGGCCATCGCGGCGAGCAGCAGGGCGAGCGCGGCCAGCAGCGTGGGCAGGGCACGTCGGGGGTGCGGTGGGTTGTGGGGGGATGGTGTCATGCCGGTTCTCCCGTCCGGGCCGCGGTAGTCGCCGCGGCGGGTGTGCGGTGTGCGGGGTCAGATCCAGGGGGTGGGGGCGCCCAGGGTGGCGAAGTCGATCGCGTCGATCTCGGCGTAGCAGTCGCCCTTGGCGAAGCGGACCGAGTTCGCGCCCTGGGCGAGAGTCACGTCGACGCCGGTCATCGTCCACGCGCTCCATCCGTACGACGGGTACGCGACCGTGGTGGCGGGGCCGCCGTTCACCGTCAGCAGGTGGGTGCAGGGCGTGCCCATGCCGTTGTCGGCACGCACGTACATCCGGTAGCCGCCGCTGTAGGGCGCGTTGATCGTGTACTGGAGGTAGCTGTCGGGCTGGTCGATATGGCCGGCCTTGCTCCCGCCGGAGGCCGTGGCGTCGGCCGGCCGGTCCGCGTCGGCCACTTCGGCGTAGGCCGGGTTCTCGGCCTCCCACCGTGTGACGGGCGAGGAGACCAGCACGGAGTACCAGCGGGCGGCCATCTTCGAGTAGCCGCCGGCCGTCGGGTGGACGCCGTCGGCGAGGTCGGCCGCGGTCAGCGCGTCGTGCATGGGCACGAAGTGCACGTGCCGGCCCTGGGCGGCCAGCGCGTCGACGACGCCGGGCACCGCCGCGTTGTACGCCTCGGCGCGGGCCTCGGCCGCCGGGTCGGCGAGCGGGATCAGGTCGGACACGAGCACGTCCGCACCGGGTGCGGCGGCGGTGATGTCGCCGATGAGCTGCGAGAGCCGGGCCGGGGCACCCGCCGGGTCGTAGTCCTGGATCATGTCGTTGGTGCCGATGTGCAGCAGCACGGTGCGCGGCGCCGTCGCCTGGACCCAGCCGGTCACCTGGGCGTCGACCTGCTCGATGCGCCAGCCGGGGTGGCCCTCGTGGTCGTGGTCGCCCAGCTGGGCGGGTCCGTTGGACTGCGAGCCGACGAAGTCGTCGGTGTGGCCGTCGGCCGCCAGGTACTGCCACAGGTCGGTGCGGTAGCCGCCGGGAACGTTGAAACCGTCGGTGATGGAGTCGCCGAGCGGCATGATGCGCACGCCGCCGTTGGACTCGGCACGGGCGGCGGGGCCCGCGGCGAGTAACGCGGCGACCGCGCACAGGGCGGCCGTCACGAGTGCGGCCGGACGAAGGGTACGCATGGGACCTCTCCTGGAGTGGGGGGAATTCACGGAGCCCGGGGCGCGGGACGGCGCGTCGGACGGCGCCGCCGGCGTGGCGGGCGGGGGTTGCCGGACGTCGGGCGGGGCTGCCTGGCGGCGGCTACGGGCCCGGCGTGCCCGGGTAGTGCTTGAAGTCGCCGACCCGGTCCAGCGTGATGACCTGCGGGTCGTTGTAGACCCTCTGCAGGAAGTCCAGCGGGTTGGTCGTGCCGTCGGTGAGTGAGTCGCCGGGCCAGGCGACGAAGTACGACCAGTCGGCCTGGTAGGCGCGCATCAGCGCCGGGTCGGGAATGCTGCCGGTCTCGGCCAGGGCGGCCGGCTTGGTGTCACCTGTCAGGGCGAGCAGCCGGTCGTAGGCGGCGCTGACCGGGCCGTGGTCGCCGGCGGGCGGGTAGGAGTCGGTGCTGACCACGTCGACCACGTCGTCGCCCGGATACCAGGCGGGGTCGACGGAGTTCCAGACCCAGACGAGGTTGTGCAGGTGGTTGTGGTTGACCATCCGGTCGTACATCAGCCGGTACAGCGCCTTGGCCGGCCCCGGGCCCTTGGCGCCCCACCAGAACCAGCCGCCCTCGGCCTCGTGCAGCGGCCGCCACAGCACGGGCACCCCGGCGTCCTGGAGCCGGCCGAGCTGTACGGAGATCGCGTCGATGTCCCGCAGCAGCAACTGGTAGTCGGCCGACGAGGGGTCGGCGAGGGCGGCGGCCAGGTCGAAGGTGGTGGCGTCGGTGTAGAAGCCGCGCCACCACTCCTTGCCCGGCTGGTCGATCAGCCCCGAGGGCGCGTTCCAGTGCCAGACGAAGGTGGTGATGCCGCCGCGGGAGTCCCAGTCGAGGGCGTGCTCGACCTCCTGGGAGGAGGCGCCGTGCTCGACGCGGCTGGGGGAGTAGTCCATCATGTCGAACCCGGCGATCGCCGGGGTCTTCCCGACGTTGTCCTGCACCCACTGCACGGCGGCGGCGTCCTGCTGCCCGCTGAGCAGGTCGTGGCCGTAGTGGCCGGCGAGGTAGCGGTCGAGCGAGGCGGCCTCGGGCGTCGCCTGCGGGTCCACCGGCACGCCGCTGACCTGGTGCGGCCCGCGCGGCGGCACCGGGGTCAGGCGCAGGGCGTCGATCGCGTAGTAGCCCCAGTCGTCGCGTACGGTGATCGTGTTGGCGCCCTCGCCGAGCAGCACCTCGCCGGCCGGCGCCTCGGTGAAGCCGGTGTTCCCCGGCAGCGGGACCTCGCCCGCGCCCGCGCCGTTGAGCAGCAGCGAGGCCTTCTTGTCGCCGGACGGGCAGCTGTAGCGAAGGGCCAGCTGGTAGAGGCCCGGCGCGGCGGTGACCGTGACGGTGACGCTGTCGTCCGCCGCGTCGAAGCCGTCGACGTAGCCGGTGCCGGAGTAGCCCGGCTGAGCCGTGGAGACCGTCGTCCCCACGAGGGCGCCGTCCTCCGCTTCGTAGACCTGTCCGGTGTCGTCTGAAACGATATTCAACCCGCTGCCAGGTTCCGGGAGGGCTCCGGCGGTGGCCGGCGGAGTGCCCGCGAGCAGCAGCAGGAGCGGCAGGAACAGGGCTGCGACAAGGGGCCGGAGCCGGGGGAGAGGGTGCATGGGGGGACCTCCTCGACGGGGTGGAAGCGCTCCCATGACAGGTGCACAACGTTATACATGTCAATAGCGAGGACCGGATTGCATCGCCCGCTGCCGCTGAAAATCAACGATTCCCGAGCCTCCTCGCGGCTTTACAGCGTTGTACATCGGCGCCCTCTTACCCCCGTCGCCGGCCGGCGGTTCCGGGTGAGCGGACTGACTCGTTCCGGTGGCGGCGGGGTGCGCGGTGGCGAGACTGTCCCAGGTGCATCGGCGACCTGTGTGAGGAGGCTTGACGGGTGGCGTGGGGGGCGGATACGTTCGTGAAGTTGAATTGTTTCAATCGACTTCAATCGACTCGGCGCCCCTTCACCCCGGGCGGTCGGCCCCGGCGCACACTGTCGTCAGGGGCCGCCGAGCCGCCCTTGTGATCCCTTTTGCGATCCCCGACAGCCAGGAGCCAGCCCCCGTGAACGCCTCGCGGTCCGACCGCCCCTCCACCGCGAGCCCGCTGCGGCCCGTCGGTCTCACCACGGAGCGCCAGACCGAGCCGCTGGGCATCGACGAGGCCCACCCGCTGCTGGGGTGGCGGCTGGAGGGCGACGGGCGTGGCCGCGCCCAGAGCGCCTACCGGGTGATCCTGGCACTTGAGGGCGACCCGGCGGCCGGCGGCACCGTCCCGGTGTGGGACACCGGCTGGCAGACCTGCGACCAGAGTGTCGACCTGCCCTACGCCGGGCCGCCGCTGCCCGCGCGGACCCGCTGCCTGTGGCGGGTACGGGTCGCCGACGAGAACGGCGTCCACTCCGACTGGAGCGAGCCGGCCGCCTTCGAGACGGGTCTGGCCCCCGGTATGCCCGACGCCACCGGCGCCTTCGAGGCGGCCTGGATCAGCGCCCCGGGCGAAGCCGAGAGCGCCGCACGGCCCGACCTCGACACCGTCGACGGCGAGCACGACCTGTACCGCATCCGCGCCGCGGCCGCTCAGGCGGCGGCGGGACGGCAGCGCTCCACGGTCTTCCGCACCCGCTTCGCGGCCAGGCCCGGCGCGGTGCCCGCCGCGGCCCGGCTGCTCGCCGCGGCGGGCAGCGGCACCGTCGAGGCGGTGCTGAACGGGGTGCCCGTGCCGTGCGACGGCGAGCCGTCGCCCGCGCTCGCCGACGCCCTGGGACAGTCCGTGGACGGTCGGCACGTGCTGGCGGTCCGCGTCACGACCGCCGACGGGACCGTTCCGTACCTGACCGCCGCGCTCACCGACGGCACGCAGCGGCAGCGCCCGGGACCGGCCGTACCGCACGCCGCCGCGACCGCAGACTCCTGGCGGGCGGTCCGGCTCGGCCCGGACGACGACACGTGGGCCGACCCCCGGGCCGACGACGCCGACGACACCCGGTGGCCGCGCGCGGTGGCCGACGGCCGCAACGGCGACGCCCCGCACGGGCGGGCCGCTGTCTCCCACCGCCCCAGCCCCCACCTGCGGCGCGACCTCGACCTGCCCGCGCCCGCGGTCAGGGCGCGGCTGTACGCCTCCTCGCTGGGCGTGCACGAACTGCGGATCAACGGCGTCCGCGTCGGCGACGAGGAACTGGCCCCCGGCTGGACGGACTACGACCACCGCGTCGGCTACCGGGCGCACGACGTCACGCACCTGCTCGTCGCAGGTCCCAACACCCTGGCGGCAGTGCTCGCCGACGGCTGGTACGTCGGCAACCTGTGCATCTTCGGCAACCAGCACTACGGCGCGGTCCGCGCGTTCGCCGCCCTGCTGCTGGTCGACCACGCGGACGGCACCACGACCACCGTGGCCACGGCGGCCGACGGCCGGTGGCAGGCCGGGTACGGCGCGGTGCGCTACGCGGACCTGCAGAACGGCGAGGTCCACGACGCCCGCCTGGAGCCCGCCGGGTGGGACACCCCGGCCGGGCCGCCGCCCCCCGCGGCCGCCTCCGCCGGAACACCCGCACCCGGTGACGGTGCGGGTACGGCCGGCTGGGTGCCCGCCGTCGCCGCCCCCACGCGCCCCGGCCTGACCGTCGTCGCCGCCCTCACCCCGCCGATCCGCGCCCAGCGCGAGATCCCGGCGGCGACCCTGCGCACGCTGCCGGGCGGACGGCTGCTGGCCGACTTCGGCGAGAACCTGGCCGGCCGGGTGCGGATCGAGGTGCGCGGCCCGTCCGGTTCCCGGGTCGTGCTCCGGCACGCCGAGGCGCTGCGCCACGACGGCGAGCCCTACACCGAGAACCTGCGCACCGCCCGCGCCACCGACGAGTACGTGCTCCGCGGCGATCCGGACGGCGAGCGCTGGGAGCCGCGATTCACCACGCACGGCTTCCAGTACTGCGAGCTGACCGCGCTGCCGCCGGCGGACGGGGGAGAGCCGCCGGCCATCGCCTCGGCCACCGCGGTCGCGCTGTGGGCCGACATGCCGGCCACCGGCGACTTCGCGTGCTCGCACGAGGGGCTCACCGCCCTGCACGGCAACATCGGCCGCTCGCTGCGCGGCAACTTCCTGTCGGTGCCCACCGACTGCCCGCAGCGCGACGAACGCATGGGCTGGACCGGCGACATCCAGGTCTTCGCCCCGACCGCGGCCTTCCACCACGACATCCGCGGCTTCCTGCGCGGCTGGCTGCGCGAACTGCGCGGCGCCCAGCACCCCGACGGCGCGGTCCCGCACACCGTGCCCGACATGTTCCGGCGCGCGGTCCCCGACGCGGAACGGGCGAGCGCCGGGGGCGCGGCGGGCTGGGGAGACGCGGCGGTGACCGTACCGGCCGCGCTGCTGACCGCCTACGGCGACCGCAGGGCCGCCGCGGAGTCGCTCCACTCGATCGCGGCCTGGCTCGACTACCTCGACGCGCACAGCGAGGGCGGCCTGCGCCCGGCCGGCGGCTTCGGCGACTGGCTCGCCCTCACCGACACCCCCACCGACCTGGTGGCCACCGCCTACCACGCGCACGCGGCACGTACCGCGGCCGCGCTGGCGGCGTCGCTGGGGGAGGCCGCACGTGAGAGCGCCTGGTCGGCCACCTACGCGCGGGTGCGGGCGGCGTTCAGGGAGCGCTGGGTGGGCGGCGGCGGTGTGCTCCACCCGTCCACGCAGACCGCGTACGTCCTGGCCCTGCACGTCGGGCTGCTCGACCCGTCCGAGCGGGCGGCCGCCGCCGACCGGCTCGCCGACGAGATCGCCTCCCGCGGCCACCACCTGACCACCGGCTTCCTCGGCACCCCCTGGCTGCTGGACGCGCTCACCGACGCGGGCCGGGTCGACACCGCGCACCGGCTGCTGCTCCAGGAGACCTACCCGTCGTGGCTCTACCCGGTCTCCACCGGTGCGAGCACGATCTGGGAGCGCTGGAACTCCTGGTCGGACTCGACCGGTTTCGCCGACGCGTCCATGACCTCCTTCAACCACTACGCCTACGGTGCCGTCGGCGACTGGATCCACCGCCACGTCGGCGGCTTGGCCCCCGCGGAGCCCGGCTACCGGCGGGTGCTGGTCGCGCCCCGGCCGCCGGACGCGGTGGCGTCCGCCGAGATGTCGCTGCACACGGGACACGGCACGGTCGCCGTCGCCTGGAAGCGCGACGGCACCGCCTTCGACCTCGACCTCCGGCTGCCGCCGGGCGTCACCGCGGAGGTACGCCTGCCGGAACTGCCCGGTGCCCAGGGCGAGCTGACGGAGTCCGGCACCGCGGCAGGACTGGCCGACGGCGTAACGCTGCTCCCGCCGCGGCCCGGCTGCGCGGCGGTCGCCGAGACCGGCTCCGGCAGCTACCACTTCCGACTGGCCTGAGCGGGGGGCGGCTCCGGCCGCCCCCGCAGGTCCGCACCGCCCCACCCGACAGGAGCGACACCCCCGATGCGCACGAACGCCGTCCCGGTGCGGGTCACCGGCTCACCCACCGCCCCGACCCCGTCCAGCCCGCTGCTCTACGGGCAGTTCATCGAGCTGGGCTACGGAATCCAGACCGAAGGGATGCGGGCCGAGCTCCTCTTCAACCCCGGCTTCACGCGCTTCGCGCCCTACCGGGGCATCTGCCTGGAGTGGTTCGACCTGCTGGTGGACCGCGACGACCCGGCGAAGGGCTTCCACACGGACTGGTCGGTCTTCGACTGGTACCACTCCGGCTACGAGCACAACGCCTGGTTCGCCGCCCCCGGGCCGATGCCGTCGCGCGAGGTGCTCCCCGAGCGGACGTACGTGGTGCCCAACTCGCCGTCGTGCCTGGTCCGGCTGGAGCGCTCCGACACCGGTGAGCGGCGCGGCGCCGGCCGGCTGCGGATCCTCAACGAGGACCCGCAGCAGTGGGCCGGTGCGGCCCAGCGCGGGCTGCGGCTGCGCCCCGGCGGACGGTACCGGCTGCGGGTGCAGCTGCGCTCCGCGGGCGAACCGGTGCCGGTGGAGGCGCGGTTGTACCGTGAGGGCGACTGGCGCAGCCCGCTGGCCGTCGCCGACCTCGGCACCGCAGGCGCCGAGGCCGCCGTCCGCACCGCCGAACTGCACATGCCGCCCGGCGGCGGCGACGAAGGACCCGGCGGATCCACCGTCCTTGCGGTGCTGGCGCCGCCCGGGGCCGTCGTGGACCTCGACGAGGTGTCGCTGACCACCGAGGACTCCTGGAACGGGTGGCGCCGCGAGGTGGTCGAGGAACTGCGCCGCGTCCGTCCCGGCATCATCCGGTGGACCGGCGGCTGCACCGCGTCCTTCCACGACTGGCGCGAGGGCGTCGGCCCGGTGGCCGAACGGCCCGCCCTGCCCGGCTACTTCTGGGGCGGGCTGGAGGACAACTGCATAGGCACCGCCGAACTGGCCGCTCTCGCCCGGGAACTGGGCGCGGAGTCGATGGCCTGCGTCAACCTGCACCACCCCGACAAGCGGCACTGGGAGTGGCGCGGCGGCGGCGTGCGCCACGGCCACGACCTGCCCGCCTTCACCGACCCCGAGCAGGGTGTGCGCAGCGCGGCCGACTGGGTCGCCTACTGCAACCTGCCCGCCGACGGCGAGGACGCCCACCCGATGGCACGGCTGCGCGCCGAGCACGGGCACCCGGAGCCGTTCGCGGTCCGCTACTGGGAGATGGACAACGAGCCGCTGCGCTGGTTCACCCCCGAGGAGTACGCGCGGACCGTCGTCACGTACGCCACCGCCATGCGGGCGGTGGACCCGTCGATCCGCATCGGCCTGGTCAGCTACGGCTGGGAGAAGTGGGATGACGGCACCCCGGCCTCGGTGCTGCCCCTCCTGCTGGAGATCGCCGGCGCACACGTGGACTTCCTCGCCGACCGCGGTTTCGGCGAGGAGGACCTGGAGCGCAAGCTGGCACACCTGGAAGCCTTCAACCGGGAGCACGGCACCGACATCCGGTACTGCAACACCGAGTGGCTGGCCTACGACGGCGTCGCGGACGCCACCAACCGGCGTGAGACGTTCGGCGCCACCAAGTCCGAGCTCTTCGCCAGCTGGCGGTACGCGCTGAACATCGCCCGCCACTTCCTGATGTGGCAGCGCTACGGCGACCGCGTGGACTTCGTGAACTTCAACAACCTCGCCAACACCCACGGGCAGAACGTCATCGACACGCCCAAGGAGGGCGTCCGGCTCTCCGCCGCCGGCCTGGTCTTCGAACTGCTCACCGAGCTCCCGCAGTTGAGCCCGCTGCGCAGCTCCGGCCTTGAACCGTCCACCGGCGCGGAGCGGCAGGTGCAGTGTGCCTGGGACGCGGACGGCGAACGCCTGGTCGTCACCGCGGTCTCGCTCGCCGACGAGGACACCGCGGTGTCGATCGACCTGTCCGCCCTCGGCCGCGGGTTCGCCCGCGCGCAGACCACGGTGCTGTCGGCGAAGGGGCCCTGGGCCGCCGAGCGGTTCGGCCGCCCCGAGGAGATCAGCCGTACGGCCGCCACCGGCCCTGCGCCTGCTGAAGGGGAGGCGCTCGCACGGGACCTGCCGGCCTGGTCCCTGGTGACCGTCGTCCTGTCCTGACCGGACCCGCCGTCGGGCTGTCGCAGCCCGACGGCGGGTCACCGCTGCCGCGATGCACCAACGACCGGCATTCGGCACGGCGGTTGACCGCCGTGCCGGTGCCGGTGTTGGTTGCTGCCCGCGCGTGCCTACGGGTAGCGGGTGTCCAGCAGCAGCGTCGGGGTGCTGCGGCCTGCCCGGTACTGGTCGATCAGGTGCCGGGTCAGGGTGAGGTAGTAGAAGCCCCACCCGTCGGAGTTCGGGCCGTCGAGGGTGGTGAGCTTCGTCGGCTCGATGTCGTTGCTGCCCGCGACGCTGAACTGGTCGGGGGAGCCGAACTCGTTCCACTGCTGGACCAGGGCGAGTTCGGGCTCGTAGTCGTAGACGCCCTGCACCTGCCGCACCAGGGTGGCGCCGGACATGCGCAGCTGCGCGTCCCAGTTGCCGTAGGCGCCGTAGTACTCGTTGCCGCCGTGGGACACCGCGGCGCTGACGAACTCCGCGCGCTGCTGCTGCAGCCCGAAGAACCCGATCCAGCCCACCGGCGGCCCCTCGGTGCGGTTGCTGACCACCTCGAAGACGACCTTGCGGCCCTTGAGTTCGGCGACGTTCCACTGCCGGACCATGAAGTAGGTGTCCGTGCCCGGCGGGGTCGCCCAGCGCAGCACCTCGCCGCTCGCCGCGTCCTTGAGCATGTACAGGTTGCGCGCCCCGGTGTCGGGCACCTCGGCAGTGATGCGCGCCGCCGGGTCGGTGCCGATCGCGTTGAAGGACAGCACGTCCTCGGTGACGGTGAACGGGTCGCTGGTCAGCGTCCCGGTCTGCTGCGGCTGCCCGTCGGCGGGCTTGGTGGAGACGAAGTCGATGTCCGGCACACCGGGGTAGGCGGCGTTCACCGGCATCCGCGCGACCTTCCACGCGGGGTCTGCCGTCCAGCCCTTGAGGCCCTTGGAGAAGTCGCTGACCGGGGTGGCCGCGCCGTCCGCGTACGCCGAGCGGTCCAGCCACGACCACTGGCCACCCGGGTTCAGCACGATCTCCCGGTAGGCGCCCATCCAACGCACCGTGAAGTCCGGGTCGGTCCAGGTCGGCGGCTCGGTCCAGCGGGCACCGGTGAACACCGTCAGCAGCGGCTTGCCGTCGTACTCCATGAACAGCGGGCGCAGCCGCGGGTCTG
Source organism: Streptomyces sp. CA-111067 (assembly GCF_050956065.1). Taxonomy (NCBI): domain Bacteria; kingdom Bacillati; phylum Actinomycetota; class Actinomycetes; order Kitasatosporales; family Streptomycetaceae; genus Streptomyces; species Streptomyces sp. CA-111067. The sequence goes on from NZ_CP192103.1 coordinate 6,579,686, forward strand.
CCAGGTACTTGGTCTTGATCCGGTCGATCTGGGCCTTCCAGTTCGCCGAGTCGCCGGCCGTCCCGTTGTCCAGGCCGAGCAGCAGCACCACCTGGGGGCGCTTCTTGAGGCCCGCGTAGACATCGAGCAGGTCGTCGGTGCCCTTCATGATCTTCTCGGCAGTGCCGTTGTCCCAGTTGCCGCCGAGGTTGTTCGACCAGTCCACCAGGATGAAGTCGTACCCGGCCCACAGGATCCACTGGGCGTGCTGGGTGATGACGTGCGGGTCGCTGGAGTCGTAGCGGCCCAGCAGCGGTTCCGCCTCGGTGGTGCCGAACTGGTTGACGTTCTTGGGCCCGAACCAGGTCTCGTAGCCGATCCCGAAGCGGGTGCGGCCGCGGTTGCCGCTCGCGGCCGACCTGCCGCGGGCGGCGGCACCGGTCAGCCGGGTCCCTTCGGGCACGGGCGGGGCAGAGCCGGCGTGGGCGGGCTGAGCGGCTGCCGAGCCCGCTCCCGTGCCGACCACGGCGGCTCCCGCGGCCAGTGCCGCGGTACCGCCCATGAGGAGGTTGCGCCGGCCCATGCCGGACGGGCGCGGTGAACTTTCAGTCATAGGAACTCCGAGGAACGCGCGCACCCGGAAAGGGGTCCTGCGCAGTGCGCTTGGACCGTCCGAGCGGCTGTAGAACGATTCATTGAGTCGCAGGGAACCCTGACGCAGCTCCTGTCGGGCGTCAAGACATCTGCCGTGATTCGCTGTGAAGCCCCCGTACCTGTGCGGGTTTTCCCTGCATCAATGGGTGGATTTCACCTGCGGGAACACCCGGGGGTGTGATGGCCGGAGACGGTTGACGCGGGTCCCGCATGACTCGCATGATGGTGAATGCTTTCATTACGAGACGGAGTCAGCTCATGCCGCGCTACTGCCTGCAAGGTCGGATCCGCCCCGACCGGATCGACCTCTACCGCAGCCGGCACCGGGAGGTGTGGCCGGAACTGCTCCACGCGCTCGCCGACGCCGGCTGGCGGGACTACCGCCTGTTCCTCGCGCCCGACGGGCTGCTGGTCGGCTTCGTCGAGGCCGACGACCTGGACGCCGCACAGGCCGCCGTCGCCGCCACCGAGGTGAACACCCGCTGGCAGGCGGAGATGTCGGACTTCTTCGTCGGCCTGGACGGAGGCGCCCCCGACGACGCCTGGACGCTGCTGGAGCCGGTCTTCGACCTCGACGAGCAGCTGGCCGCCGCGTCCTCGCCGGCACCCGTCGCGCTGCGTACCGAGGACCACCGCGCCGGCGACCACGAGGTCGCGGGCGGACCTGCGGCAGGCGTAGCCGAGGGCCGCGCCCTGCCGGTCGCCGGCAGCGCCCGGCCCCGGCTGTCGTGGACCGTGCCCCTGGTCCGGCAGGGGCAGCGGCAGACCGCGTACCGGATCCTCGCCCACCGCGCCCCCGGGCACGTGGCGCAGGACCCGTCGGGGGCGCCCGCCCCCGAGGCCGAGGCGGTCTGGGACTCCGGCCGGATCGAGTCCGACCGCACCGCCCACGTCCGCTGGGACGGCCCGGAACTCGCGCCGCACACCACGCTGCACTGGCAGGTGCAGGTCTGGGACGAGCGGGACGAGCCGTCGCCCTGGTCGGCGCCCGCCACCGTCGTCACCGGGCCGCTGGGCGCGGCCGACTGGAACGCCGAGTGGATCGAGCTGGAACCCGCCAGGGCCGTTCGCACCGAGTTCGACCTGGATCCCGCCCAGGTCCTGCGGGCACGGCTGCACCTGGCCGGCCACGGCCTGCTGCGCGCCTACGTCGACGGCCGCCCGGTCAACGCCGACGCCAGCGACCCCTCGCGTACCGCACTGACCCGCGCCGCCGCCCGCAGCTACGACGTCACCGCGCTGCTCGCCGCCGCCCCCCGCCACGCGCTGAGCCTGGCCGCGGTCGTCGGCCACTACCGCGAGGTGCTGGACCGTCCGCAGCTGCTCGCCGAACTGGTGGTGGAGCTGCGCGACGGGCGCCTGCTGTGGGTCGGCACCGGCCCGCACTGGCTCCAGGGCCCGACGTCCGTGGTCCGCGAGGAGACCTTCTACGTCGAGGAGCACGACGCCCGGATCGACGACGGCTGGTCCCGGGCCGGGTTCGACGTCGACGGCTGGGAGCCGGCCGCTCCCGCGAGCGCCGCACCGGCGACCGTCGTCCCCGACGCCGGGCCGCCGGTCACCGTCGTCGAGGAGGTGCGGGCCACCCGCACCGGCGCCCCCGGCCACGTCTTCGACCTCGGGCGCAACATCGCCGGGCGCAGCCGCGTCGAACTGCGCGGCGCCGCCGCGGGCACCCGGGTGGAGATCGTGCACGGCGAGAAGCTCGACGCGGCCGGCCACGTCGACACCCTCAACATCCGGCTGCCCGGCGACGTCGACCGCGAGCGCCAGGTCGTCGCGTGGACCTGCGCGGGCGGCGCGGACATCGCGGAACCGTGGTTCGCGGTGCACGGATTCCGCTACGTCGAGGTGCACGGCGTGCCCGACGGCGTCACGGTCGCCGTCACCGGAAGGGTGCTGCACTCCGACGCGCCGCCCGTCGGGCGCTTCGGCAGCGACGACCCCCGGCTCGACCTGCTCGTCGACGCAGCCCTGCGCACCCAGCTGAACAACACCCACGCCCACCCCGAGGACTGCCCCACCCGCGAGGCGGCCGGCTGGACCGGCGACGCCGCGGTCTCCGCCGAGGCGGCACTGGCCCACCTCGGCATGGCCGGCGTCTACCGGCACTGGCTCGACGACGTGGCGGCCGACCAGCGCGCCGACGGCGGCATCCTCGGCGTCTCACCGCACCTGCTCGGCGAACAGCTGCAGCCGGCCGACCCGGTGTGGGGCGCGGCCATGACGGAGATCCCGCTCCAGCACTGGCGGCACGTCGGCGACGAGTCCCTCGTCGAGCGGCTGCTGCCCGCCATGCGCCGGTGGTGCGACTGGCAGCTGGGCACGCTGGTCGACGGCGTGGTGCGCCGCGCGGGCATCAGCTTCGGTTCGGACTGGCTGGCCCCCGAGCGCACCCCGCCGGTGATGCTCCAGACGGCGGCCGCGCTGCGCTCCCTGCGGGCGCTCGCCGAACTGGAGTCGGTGGCCGGCGACCAGGACGAGGCCGAGCGGCGCACCCGTGAGGCCGACGCGCTCGCCGCGTCCGCCCGCGCCGCCCTGTACGACCCGGTCACCGGCGACTGGGCCAACGCGAGCCAGGGCTCCGCCGCCTTCGCGCTGACCGCGGGCCTGGTCCAGGACGCCGAGCAGGCAGGACGCCTCCACGACCACCTGCGGACCGACGTCGCCGCCCGCGGCGACCGGGTGGCCAGCGGCTTCTCCGCCACCCAGGCAGTGGTCCGCGCGCTCGCCGACGCCGACGGCGGCACCGCCGTGCTGGCCGCGATCCGGCAGCCGGAGCAGCCCGGCATCGGCGCGATGCTCGTGGACGGCCCCGGGACCCTGTGGGAGACCTGGTGGATCGACGACGCCAACGCCGGTGTCGCCTCGCTCGACCACATCGGACTCGGTGCGCCCTTCGCCGCCTGGGCCTGGACGCACGTGGCGGGGCTGCGCCCGCTCACCGGCGGATACCGGCGCTTCGCGGTGGCACCCGCGCTGGCCGGCCCGGTGGGCCGCGCCCACGCGGCGGTCGAGACGGTCAGGGGCCGCATCGACTTCTCCTGGAAGTACGACGCGGGCACGCTCACCGCGACCCTCGAGGTGCCGGTCGGCGCGACCGCGCAGCTCGCCCTGCCCGCAACGGGCGCCGAGCAGATCACCGTCGACGGCGTCCCGGCGTCCGAGCACCCGTTCGCGGTGCCCACCGCCACCGGCCTCGACCTGCCCGCCGGGCGCTACCTGCTGGCCGCCGGCGGCGTGCCGGCCGCCGTGGCGGCGCCCGCCGTCGCCGCCGTGCGGGACGTCCCGCCGGGCGGCACGGCCAGCACGGCCGTGCTCGTCCCCGACGGCGCCGGGTCGCTGACCGCCGCCATCACCCCCGGCTGGACGGCTCAGCTGACCGGTGGCCGGGTGGAGATCGGGGCTCCCGCGGACGCGGCACCTGGCAGCACCGCCCGGCTGGCGCTGCTGGACACCGCCGGCGCCGAGGTCAGCCACCGCACGGTCCGCGCCGGCCGTTCCGGCCGCTGGCTCTCCGACGGGACCCTCGCCGAGGGCTGGAGCGCCGACGGCGACGCGGAGCTGGAGGTCATCGACGGCACCTTCGTGTGCACGCCGGTCTTCCACGCCCCGCTGCCCGGCCCCATCCTGCACGTCGGCGGCCCCGATCTGGCGGCCGGCGCCGAGCGCTGGGCGCGGCTGCCGCTGCCGGAGGGCGCCGACCTGACCGACGCCGCGTTCGCGTTCGCCGAGTTCGACCTGTGCCTGCCGGGGCCGATCGGCCGCCAGGTGGTGCCGGTGCTGCGGCTGACCGCTGCCGACGGCAGCACCGTCGAGGGCACCGAGCGGCTGCTGCCCGCGTGCTGGAACCGGGTGAGCGTGGACCTGGCCGGCTGGGCGCCGCGCACACGTGTGGTCGAGGTGGCGGTCGGCGCGCGCTGGCTGGACGTCCACGACACGGCCCGCGGCCCGATGCTCCCGCTCGACGGCGACCTGAGCCCGTTCGCCTTCCGAGTCGGCCGGGTGGGCTGGACGAGCGCTCCGCGGACCTGGTGAGACCGTGCGGCCCGCACCGCCGGCCACCGGCGGTGCGGGCCGCACCCGTATTCCCGCGCCGCGGCCGCCACCTGCTGCCCGGCACCCGCCGGTCCCCGCTCACGCCGGTCCCCGCTCACGCCGGGACCGGCTCACCCGCGACCGGCGGTGGCCGGTCGCTCCGCCGCTTCTGACCGGCGGAGGTACGCGGCCGCCCGCATCCCGCCGGGCTGCCCGGCCGGAACCGCCATCGCACCCCAGCAACCCTCATCACAGCAAGGGAACCCCATTGAGCACGATCGCCAATCCGGTGGTGCGCGGCGTCGCGCCCGACCCGTCGATCTGCCGCGTCGGCGGCGACTACTTCCTCGCCACCTCCACCTTCGACTTCCTGCCGGGGGTGCGCATCCACCACTCCACGGACCTGGTCCACTGGCGGCTGCTGGGCGGCGCGGTGACCAGGCCCGCCCAGTACCGCCGCGACGGCCTCCCGGGTGAGGTGATGCTCTACGCCCCCACCCTGCGCCACCACGAGGGCCGGTTTCACCTGGCCTGCACGAACGTCGCCGACGGCCAGGGCAACTTCCTGCTGAGCACCGACGACCCGGCCGGACCCTGGTCCGACGCGGTCTGGGTGGACAGCCACGCCTTCGACCCCTCGCTGCTGTTCGCCGACGGCACCTGCTACTACACCCGCCGCACCCTGGCCCCGCTGCCCGACGGGCGCCTCGGCCCGGTCGTCCAGTACGAGATCGACCCCGCCACCGGCGCCGCCCTCGGCCCGATGCGCGAGCTGACCCCCGACTACGCGGGCTTCAGCTCCAACGACATCGAGGGTCCGCACCTGTACAAGATCGGCGACTGGTACTACCTCTTCAGCGCCGAGGGCGGCTCGTGGAAGGGCCACATGCAGACCTGCGCACGCAGCAGGTCGCCCTGGGGGCCGTTCACGCCGTGCCCCGACAACCCGGTGCTCACCCACCGCCACCGCGTCGGCCACCCGATCCAGACCCTGGGCCACGCCGACCTGGTCGACGCGCCGGACGGCTCGTGGTGGGCCGTCGCGCTCGGCACCCGGCACCAGGCCCACGGCGGCTTCGTCTACCACCACAACCTGGGCCGCGAGACGTTCCTGGCGCCGGTGGAGTGGAGCGATGACGGCTGGCCGGTGATCGGCGCGGGCGGCACCGTCGAGCTGTACACCGAGACAGCGCGCCCGCTGCCGTCGAACCCGGCGAGCAGTGTTCGCGTACCGGAGACGATCTGGGCGTACGGCTGGTCCACCCAGGGCATCCCCGCCGAGGGCCTGTCCGGTGACGCGGCCGCGGGCACGTTCACCCTGCCCTACGGGCGTCCGTTCGACGCCGAGGACCGCTCGGCCGGCGTCGGCGCCCTCTTCCTGCCGCAGCAGGAGGACGGCGCGACCTTCACCGCGGTGCTCCAGGACCCGGCCCCGGCCGGCGCCGAGGCCGGTGTCGCGGTGCACGCCTCGGCGCACCACCACTACGCCCTGCTGGCCGGGACCGGCCCGGACGGCGTCCGGCAGGCGGTGCTGCGCCGCCGGGTCGACGACATGGCCACCGAGCAGCGCGTCCCGCTGCCCGGCGCGGGCGCGGTCCGCCTGCGTATCGAGGCCGACGCGGAGCGCTACACCTTCCTGGTCGCAGCGGACGGCGAGGAATTCCGCACGGTGGGGGCGGGCGTGGCGAGGCTGCTGTCCGCGGAGACGGCCGAGGCGTTCGTCGGCTGCCAGTTCGCACTGGTGGCCGTCGGCGGCGAGGGCACCGACCTGCCCGCGGCCCGCTTCGGCGCGGTCGCCGCCACCTGGAGCCGGCCGTGACCGACCCTCCGGAATCCGAGAACCCGCACCGCTCCCGCCGCGCCGTGGCCGTCGCCGCGGCCACCCAGATGATGGTCGTCCTGGACACGGCGGTGCTCTCGATCGCCCTTCCCAGGATGGCCGCCGACCTGTCCATCGGCACCGGCTCGCTGCCGTGGGTGATGAACGCCTACGCCCTGCCGTTCGCCGGGTGCCTGCTGCTCGGTGGGCGCATCGCCGACCTGATCGGACCGGTCGCCACCCTGCGTATCGGCCTGGCCGTCTTCGCCGCGGCCAGCCTCGGCGCGGGGCTCGCCCCCTCCTTCGGGGTCCTGCTGGTCTGCCGGGCCTTCCAGGGGCTGGGCGGCGCGCTGCTGTCGCCGGCCAGCCTGGTCCTCCTGACCCGGTCCACCTCGCCCGGGACCGAGCGTGACCGGGCGATCGCGGTGTGGAGTGTGACGGCGGCGATCGGCGCGTCGGCGTCGGCGCTGTTCGGCGGTCTCCTCACGCAGACGCTCGGCTGGCGCTGGGTGCTGCTGATCAACGTGGTGATAGCCCCGCTGCTCGCTGTCGCGGGCCGCGGCGCCCTGCCGCGCCGGCACCCCGACGAGCAGCGGCCGCGGGGGCTCGACGTACCCGGGGCGGTGCTGTTCATGATCGCCTTCGCCGCGCTCGACCTGGCCGCCACCGTGGACGGCGGCGGCGGGCAGGCGGTGCGCAGTGCGGTGGCGTGCGGTGTCGCAGCGGCCGCGCTGGTCGCGCTGGTGGCCGCCGAGCGGCGCTCCCGGCACCCGCTGCTGCCGCTGCACCTGCTGCGCTCGCCGAGGGTGGCGTACACCAACGCCTCCGCCGTCATGCTGCTCGCCGGCAACGCGACGACCGGCTACTACACGACCCTCTACGCGCAGGACGTGTGCGGCCTGGCGCCGCTCACGACCGCCCTGTGGTTGCTTCCAGGTACCGTCATAGGGGTGCTGACCTCGCGAAACGTACCGCGACTCGTCCTTGCCTTCGGCGAGCGCAACTGCCGAACCGCAGGACCGGTGCTCGTTGCGCTCGCCCAACTGGGCCTTGCCGCCTGCGTGTACGAGCGGGTCCCGTTCCCGGCCCTGATCCCCCTGCTGGTGGTGATGTCGGTCGGCGGCAGCATCGCGGTGATCACGCTGACGGCATCGGCCACCCGCTCGCTGCCCTCGCACCAGGCGGGGCTGGCCGGCGGTCTGATCACGGCGTCCGGTCAGAGCGGCGGGTCGATCGGGCTGGCGGCGCTGACCGGCGCGGCGGCCGCGCTGACCACCACCGCGGGCGCCGCGTCGGCGGCCGGGCGCGCGGACGCGGTGGTCCAGCAGACAGCCGTGGCGCTGCCGCTGGGGTTCGTACTGACCCTGGCGGCGACGTACCTGACCCGCCGCATCCCGCTGGGCGCGGCGACGTCGGTCACCCCCGTGGGCGCCGTCGCTACGGCCGAGACACCGGATCGACGTTCGTGATGCTCTTGAAACAATTCAAACATTTCCCGTGGCTGGGGTGGTGTAGCGGTGACGGAGTGGATGCGGCTGTGATCCACGGGTACCCGAAAGTCCGCTGGTCACGGTCGTGCAACCCGCTTGGATCACGGGATGTGCGCGCTGAGCGGTTACCTGGCGGCAACCTATTGACATGAGGGAAACATTGCGACATCTTCAATGAAAGCTTTCACTGCGAGCTGCATGAGGCACGCGGGGACCCCGCGGAGGCGGCGTTTCCGCCGAAGTCCATGAGCTGCGGCGGCCCTTGGTCCCGACGCCGTGACAAGCACATCCCGTGGCCGAGCCCGTCCAACCGTGCCGAATGAGGGCGGGGGTGGAGCCTCACCCCGACGCGCAGTGCGGTGCGGGGCAGACAGTCAGGTGCCGGTAGAGAGGATATGACGACATGAGGACAATGGCTGGACGTCGCAGAGGACGCCCGCTGGTCGCAGTGGCCGGAGTGTCGGCCCTACTGGCCCTCATCAGCGCCTGCGGCGGCTCGTCCTCGGGTGGCGGAGGCGGCGGCTCGGTGGAGGGCAGCAAGATCACCCTGTCGGTCCAGGCGGGCCTGGTCCCCCAGTTCCAGAAGTACGTGGCCGCGTACGAGAAGGCCTACCCGAAGCGGAAGGTCACGGTCGGCTCGCTGCCGGACGACGCCACGCAGTACGTGCAGCAGCTGGTCACGGAGCGACTCGGCAACAAGCTGCCCGACGTCCTGATGAACGTCGACTACGCGGCCAACCCGCTTGCCGACGGCAACGTCACCCTCGACATCGCCGACCGGCTGGAGAAGGGCACCGACGGTCTGAAGGGCAGCAGCTTCCTGCCGCAGTTCGTCGGCCAGTACCGCCCGGTGTCCCACCCGGAGCAGATCACCGGCCTGCCGGTGAGTGCCGACTCCACGACGCTGTTCTACAACAAGGCGGTCTTCGAGAAGGCCGGCGTCACCGAGTACCCGAAGGCGACCTGGACCTGGGACGACCTCTACCGGGTCGGGGCGGAGATCGAGCAGAAGACCGGCGGCAAGTACGCCGGCCTCACCGCGCCGCTCGGCACCGGCGACCAGCCCGCGGTCTACAACCCGGTGATCCACGCCATGGGCGGCTACGTCTACGACCCGAAGACCAAGAAGTCCGGGATCGGGCAGCCCGAGGCGATCAAGGCCTGGGAGATGCTGCTCAAGGCGTACGGCACCGCCTCCCCGAAGTACTCTGCCAACGTCGCAGGCCAGCCGAAGTTCGAGCAGGGCCAGTCGGCGATGGCGTTCTCGGTGCGGGCCGCGGTGCCGAACATCAAGCAGTCGCTCAAGGACGACTGGGACGCCCAGACCATGCCCAAGCTCAACGGCAAGCCCACGGTCGGCGGCGGTTCCTACGGCCTGTCGATCAGCAAGTCCAGCCACAACCAGGACGCCGCCTGGGCGTTCCTGGCCTGGTTCTACAGCCAGGACGGCGGCATGAAGGTGGCCCAGGCCACCGGCCAGGTCGTCCCGCCCACCCAGGAGGGTGTGGACCACGGCACCTGGCGCCAGCTGCCCGCACCGCCGCAGAACGAGGCGGCCTTCGCGCAGGACGCCAAGGACGCCTACCTCCCGGCCGCCCTGCCGGGATCGGCGGGAACCGTGCTCAGCGACAGCGTGATCAAGGCAGTGCAGCAGGTCGAGCTGCAGCACCGCTCGGTTGCCGACGCCTTCGGCGACGCGGAGAAGGCGGTCAACCAGGCCCTCCAGTCGGCCAAGTAGCCGGACAACGCGCTCCGGGGCAGGAGGTGCCTCCACCTGCCCCGGAGCGCGGCCGGCAGGGCCGGCCGGTGACGAGAGAATGGGTGCAGTAAATGGCTTCGGCTTTGGACAACACGACCGTCCGGCGGACCCCTCCGCCAGGCGACGACCCGCTCACGCGGCGGCAGAACCAGCGCAAACGCCGTGACCTCGTCGCCGCGACCATCTTCCTGACGCCCAGCATGGTCGGCTTCACGCTCTTCGTGATCCTGCCCGCACTAGGTGCGTTCGGGCTCAGCTTCTTCGACTGGGACCTGTTCGGCACACCCCGCTGGGTGGGCCTGGCGAACTTCACCCGCCTCTTCCAGGACCAGCAGATGTGGGACTCGCTGCGGGTCACGCTGGAGTTCGTGGCCCTGGGCGTCATCCCCACCATCGTGATCGGCTTCGTGCTGGCCGTGCTGATCAACAGCAAGATGCGCGGCATGGGCGCGCTGCGCATCCTGTACTTCGCGCCGATGGTCGCCTCGTCCGCGGTGGCAGCGGTGCTCTGGTCGTACATGTACGACGAGCGCTCCGGTGTGATCAACCGGATGCTGGGCTGGTTCGGCATCGACGGTCCCGCCTGGCTGTCCGACACCACCTGGGCGCTGCCCGCGCTGACCGTGATGATGATCTGGCTGGCGCTGCCGCTGGTGATGATCCTCTACCTGGCCGGCCTGCAGCGCATCCCCGACGACATCTACGCCGCCGCCTCCCTGGACGGCGCCGGCCGCTGGCGCCAGCTGTGGAGCATCACCTGGCCGAACGTGGTGCCCACCACGATCCTCGTCGCCACGCTCCAGGTGATCAACTTCGTCAGCGGCTCGTTCGAGATCTCGCTGATCATGACGAACGGCGGCCCGCTGGGCCACACCCAGAGCCTGGCCCTGTACGCGTACCAGACGGCCTTCCACCAGACCGACATGGGCTACGCGAGCGCGCTCTCGCTCTTCCAGCTGCTGCTCATCGCACTGGTCGTCGCCGTCATCAAGCTCTTCACATGGATTCGGAGGTCGGCATGACCACGACCACCGCCGGGCCTGCGTACGGACGCAAGAACGTCGCCTGGTCCGCCGCCGGCCGCTACACCGTGATCGTCCTGTGCGGTCTGCTCATGGCGCTGCCGCTGTTCTACCTGCTGTCGGCATCGCTGATGTCCGCGCAGGACATCCGCGCTTACCCGCCGCACCTGGTGCCGCCGAGGTTGGTGTGGCACAACTACAGCGAGGCCTACCACTTCCTCACCGCGCGGGTCATCGTCAACTCGTTCGTCTTCAGCTTCGGCATCCTGCTCGTCCAGCTGCTGATCACCGTCCCGGCCGGCTTCGCGCTCGCCAAGATCCCCTTCCGGTGGTCCGGTGCGCTGCTCGCCGTGATCATCGTGCCGATGTTCGTGCCCAGCAACATGACCCTGATCCCGCTGTACGTGGTCACCCACCAGCTCGGCCTGGTCGACACCTACCCGGGCATGATCCTTCCCATCGCCGGCCAGACCGCGTTCGCGGTACTGCTCTTCCGGCAGTTCTTCAGCAGCCTGCCGGCGGGGCTGATCGACGCGGCCCAGATCGACGGCGCCGGCTGGACCAGGACCCTGGTGTCGATCGCCCTGCCGCTGGCCAAGCCGGCGCTGGCCGCGTACTGCTCGATCAGCTTCCTGACCGCGTGGAACACCTACATCTGGCCGCAGGTGATCGCCCCCGACCACGAGCACGCGGTGATGACGGTCGCGCTGGCCCCGCTCGCCCAGGGCCAGTACACACTGATGTCACCGAGCGTCGGCATGGCCGCGGCCGTGATCAGTATGCTCCCGGTACTGGTGGTCTTCATCGTCTTCCAGCGCTGGTACATCAACGGTGTGGTCGGTACCGGACTGGAATGACCGACGCGGGTGCGCAGGTCACGACGGGATGAACTGTTTCAATGGGGGACTGCCGGCCGGCGTACACGCGCGGGCCGGCAGTTGCGCATACCCCCGAGGAGAGCTGCACGTATGACTGGAATCAAGGACGTGGCCTTGCAGGCCGGTGTCTCGGTGGGCACGGTGTCCAACGTCATCAACCGCCCCGAGCTGGTGTCGCAGGGGACGAGGGACCGCGTCCACGCGGTCATCGCCCAGCTGGGATACGTCCGCAGCGAGTCGGCCCGGCAGTTGCGCGCGGGGCAGAGCCGGATTATGGCGCTGCTGGTGCTCGACATGGGCAACCCCTTCTACGTCGACGTCGCCCGCGGTGCGGAGTCCGCCGTGCGGGAGGCGGGCCTCGGCGTCATGGTCTGCAACAGCGGCGAGAGCGTCAGCGAGGAGGCGACGTACCTGTCCCTATTCACTGAGCAGCGGGTCCGCGGCGTGCTCGTCACACCCGCCGACACCACCGGGCAAAGCCTGGACAGGCTGCGGCAGCAGAGGGTGCCGTTCGTCCTGGTCGACCGGGTGGCGAGCGAGGCGGGGGACTGCTCGGTCTCCGTCGACGACACCGCAGGCGGCGCCCTGGCCGGCCGGCACCTGGTCGGCGCGGGCCACCGCACCATCGCGTACATCAGCGGACCGGGGCACCTGCAGCAGATCGACGACCGCCGCGACGGCCTTCTCCAGGCCCTCGCCGAGGGCGGCCTCGGCCCCGAGGCGCTGCTGGAGATCCCCGCCCAGCGCATGGACGTCGCAGCCGGCCGCGACGCGGCCTCCCGCCTGCTGGGCCTGGCCCACCGGCCCACCGCCGTGTTCTGCGCCAACGACCTGCTCGCGCTCGGCGTCCTGCAGGTCGCCTACGCGGCCGGCATTGCCGTGCCGCGTGACCTGGCGATCGTCGGTTACGACGACATCGAGTTCGCGTCCGCGGCCGTCGTCCCGCTCACCTCCGTACGCCAGCCAGCGGAGCAGATGGGCCGGATGGCCGCGGAACTGCTGGTGGAGGAGACCGGCGCCGGCGCCGCCTCCCACCGCCACCAGCACGTCGTACTCCAGCCCGAACTCGTCGTCCGCGGCTCCAGCCTGCCGTCCCGCTGACACCGGGAACCCGGCGGCTTCGCCGCACACCGCCAATTCGTCGGCAGCATGCCCGAGGGTGACCGTCCCAGCCGACGGTCCCCCTCCGGCATGCTGCCCAGCCGGTCAGGGCTGCTTGCCTGCGGCCTCCGCGATGCCGTCCACCAGCACCACCTCCAGGGTGCGGGGGCCGTGCACACCCTCCACCCGGTCCAGCTCGATGTCGCTGGTGGCCGAAGGACCGGAGATCCAGGTCTGCGGCCGGGCCGGGTCGAGCCGGGGGAGTGCGTGCGGCACCGACGCCACCACCTGGTCAGGCGCGTGGACGACGCAGATGTGGTGGTCCGGCACCAGCGTCAGGACACGCCGGCCCTGACCGGAGCCGGCGTCCAGCACGAGCGTGCCGGTCTCGGCGACGGCGAGCGCGCAGCCCGTCACCACCGTGTCCGCGGCATCGAGCCGGGCGGATGTCAGGGTGCCGTCGTCCCGGAGCAGCTCCAGGCCGGGCAGGGTGCGCACCGCCTCGTCCAGCCACGATTCCGGCAGCCCGGGGGGCAGGACGGCGGTGCGGGTGCCGCGCTCGGCGAGGAGCCCGGCCACGGTGGCGGGCAGCCCGGCCGCCTCGGTGCGGTGCACGCGGGCGCGGTAGTCGGCGAGGTTCTCGGTGAGCAGGTCGAGCAGCACCCGGGGATCAGCCGGTACGTGCTGGTCCTGGTACGCGCGCTCCACGGCCGCCGCGGCCTCCTCGGGCCGCTCGTCCCGCGGGACGTCGGCGAGCGCGGCGCGGATCTTGCCGAGGACCAGCTCCCGCGAGGATCGCGGTGCTGAGAATGCGGCGGTCATCAGGGAGTGTCCTTCCGGTCGGTTGCGGATGCCGGTCCGGCGTCCGGCGCGGCACCGCTGTCGGTACCGGTGGCGCCCGTCCTGCCGCCGTCCCCGGCACCGTGGTGCTTCGCCCACCAGTCGCGGAAGGGCGCGGCGGGGAACCGGGGGAGGTCGCGGGTCTCGCTCCAGGCCCGGCCTGGGCCGGGCAGCGGCAGCGAGCGCGGATGCACCCGGCGGGTCAGCGACGCGGCGCGTTCGGCGACGGAGAGAGCGGCGGGATGGTCCAGCAGCCAGCTGGCGGCCTTCATCGCGGCCCGCTCCGCGCCGTGGCCGCTTCCCTCCTCGGTCACGCGCTCGCGCAGGTGCACCAGAACTTCGGGGATGTCGATGGCGACGGGGCACACCTCGTAGCAGGCCCCGCACAGCGAGGAGGCGTAGGGGAGCGACGCGTCGACGGCGCTTTCGGTGCCCCGCAGCTGGGGCGTGAGGATGGCGCCGATGGGACCGGGGTAGACCGATCCGTAGGCGTGGCCGCCGGCGCGTTCGTAGACCGGGCAGACGTTCAGGCAGGCCGAGCAGCGGATGCAGCGCAGGGCCTGCCGGCCGACCGTGTCCGCCAGGGTGTCGGTGCGCCCGTTGTCGAGCAGGACCAGATGGAAGGCCGTGGGCCCGTCGGCGTCGCTGGTGCCGGTCCACATCGAGGTGTAGGGGTTCATCCGCTCGGCGGTGGAGGACCGCGGCAGCGTCTGCAGGAAGATCTCCAGATCCTGCCACGTCGGAACCGTCTTCTCGATGCCGACGACGGAGATGAGGGTCTCGGGCAGGGTCAGGCACATCCGGCCGTTGCCCTCGGACTCGACGACCACCATGGTCCCCGTCTCGGCCACCATGAAGTTCGCGCCGGAGACGGCCACTTTCGCGCGCAGGAACTTCTCGCGCAGGTGCAGGCGGGCGGCTTCCGCGAGGTCGGCGGGATCGTCGCTGAGGCCGTCCGGCGCGGGCCTGCCCCACCGCCCCATCTGCTCGGCGAAGATCTCGCGGATCTGCCGGCGGTTCTTGTGGATCGCCGGGACCAGGATGTGCGAGGGCCGGTCGTCGCCGAGCTGCACGATCAGCTCGGCGAGGTCGGTCTCGTAGGCGCGGATGCCCGCCTCCTCCAGCGCCTCGTTGAGCCCGATCTCCTGGGTGGCCATCGACTTGACCTTGACCACCTCGCTCTCGCCGGTCGCCAGGACCAGCTCGGTCACGATGCGGTTGGCCTCGGCCGCGTCGGCCGCCCAGTGCACCGTCCCGCCCGCGGCGGTCACCGCCGCCTCCAGCTTCTCCAGGTAGTGGTCGAGGTGGCGCAGCGTGTGGTCCTTGACCTCGGCGCCGGCGGCGCGCAGCTGCGGCCAGTCGGACAGCTCCCCGACAGCCACCGCGCGCTTGTCGCGGATCGTGTGGGTGGCGTGCCGCAGGTTGGCCCGCAGCTCGGTGTCCTGAGTGGACATGCGGGCGGAGCGGGGGAAGGCGGGCATGCCCAGATCGGTGCGGCTCATCGGTTCTTCCCTGCGCTCTGGGCGGTCCCGGCGATCCGGGCGGTGTCGGGATGGGGGTGCCGGCGGGTGGAGGCGAGGATCTCCGCGAGGTGCACCGTGCGCTGCGGGGCCTCAGCGCGGCGCAGCAGCCCGTCCAGATGCATAAGGCAGGAGTTGTCGGCGCCGCAGAGGACGTCGGCGCCGGTCTGCCCGGCGTTCGCGATCTTGTCGTGGCCCATGGCGGCCGACACGTCGGGGTTCTTGACGGCGAAGGTGCCGCCGAAGCCGCAGCACTCCTCCGCGCCCTTCAGCTCTCGCAGCTCGATCCCCTCCACCGCCTCCAGCAGGCGGCGGGGGCGGTCGCTGAGGCCCAGCATGCGCAGGCCGTGGCACGACGGGTGGTAGGTGACGCTGTGCGGGTAGTACGCGCCGACGTCGGTCACACCCAGGACGTCGACGAGGAACTCGGTGAGCTCGTAAATGCGGGCGGCGAGCCCCGCCGCGGCGGCTGCCAGTGCGTCGCCGCGGCCCTCGGCCTGTGCCGCGGCCCCGATCCGGGGGTAGTTGTCGCGGACCATGGCCGCGCACGAACCGGACGGCGTGACGATGTGGGTGTAGCCGTCGAACGCGGCGGCCATCCGGTGCACCATGGGCTCGGTGGCGTGCCGGTACCCGGTGTTGTACTGGGGCTGCCCGCAGCAGGTCTGGGCGGCGGGGAAGTCCACCTCCACCCCCAGCCGCTCCAGCAGCCGGACCACCGCCACACCCGTTCGCGGGTACAGCGCGTCATTCACACACGTGACGAACAGTCCGACGCGCATGCGGCTCCTCCTTCTGGTGGTCCGGACGTCCGGGCTGTCTGCCGCCGGTGCCGTCGCGGGGATGGCGGGGCCGCCGGCGGCGGCCCCGAGGTCAGCCGAGACCGATACGGGCCGCGGCCGACGCCCATGCGGCGCTGTCGCCGCGCGGCCGGTAGTGCCGCAGATGCTGGGTGTCGGCGACCAGCCGGCGCATACCGGCGGCGTCGCCCACCACCCCGTGCGCCCGCGCCTGGACCAGGATGTTGCCGAGGGCGGTCGCCTCGGTCGGGCCCGCGACCACGGGCAGTCCTGTCGCGTCGGCGGTCAGCTGGCACAGCAGGTCGTTGCGGCTGCCGCCACCCACGAGATGGACCACCGCGATGTCCCGGCCCGACAGCTCGGCGGCCGTACGCAGCGCGGTCCGGTGGGCCAGTGCGAGGCTCTCCATGATGCAGCGGACCAGCGCCCCCTGGTCGGCGGGTACCGGCTGCCCGGTCCGCTCGCAGTACGCCGCGATCCTGGCCGGCATGTCGCCGGGGGCGAGGAACTCCGGCGCGTCCGGGTCGATCAGCGACACGAACGGGGCGGCGCCGGCCGCCTGCGCGAGCAGCGGCCCCAGCTCGGCCGGCAGGCCGTTCGCCGACCAGGTGCGCAGGGTCTCCGAGAGCAGCCACAACCCCATGATGTTGCGGAGGAACCGGAACGAGCCGTCGATGCCGCGCTCGTTGGTGAAGTTCGCCGCCCTGGACGCCTCGGTGATGACCGGCGCGTCCAGCTCCAGGCCGGCCAGCGACCAGGTCCCGCAGGAGATGTACGCGAAGTCGCGCCCGGTGGCCGGTACCGCGGCGACGGCCGATGCGGTGTCGTGCGAGGCGACGGTGGTCACCGGGGTTCCCGGGGCCAGCCCGGTCCACTCGACGACCTCCCGCCCCAGCGTGCCCGCCGGGTCCCCGGGGAATCGGAGCTGCGGCAGCAGGCCGGAGTCGATGCCGAGCCGGTCCAGCAGGGACGCCGACCAGGTGCCGGTGCGGGCGTCGAGGAGCGCGGTGGTGGACGCGTTGGTGATCTCCGCGCCGATGGTCCCGGTCAGCCAGTACGTCAGCAGATCGGGCACGAGCAGCAGGGTTCGCGCGGCGCCCAGCTGGGCGGTGCCCGCCGCCGCAGCGAGCTGGAAGACCGTGTTGAACGGCAGGTGCTGGATGCCGGTGATGCCGTACAGCTCCTCGGCCGGCACCGCCGCCGTCACCTTCGCCGCGGCGCCCTCCGTCCTGGCGTCCCGATAGTGGTGGGGGTTGCCGAGCAGCAGGCCGTCAGCGTCGAGCAGGCCGTAGTCCACCGCCCAGGTGTCGATGCCGACCGACGCCACACCACCGGAGCGGGCGGCCAGCCGCAGCCCGTCCAGCACGCCCTGGTACAACCCGAGAACGTCCCAGTGCAGCGCCCCGCCGACGGCCACCGGCCGGTTCGGGAACCGGTGCGCCTCGCTGAGGTCGAGGTTCGCAGGACCGACCCGGCCCACCATGACCCGCCCGCTGGTCGCCCCGAGGTCGGCAGCGGCGAAGGCGCCGGGGAAGGCGGAGGAGAGGTGAAGGGACGCCACGGTTCATACCTCGGGTCGGGGTCGGGGAGAGGGGGAGAAGTCTGGGGGCCGGGATCGGGACGCGGCCACAGGTGAGGAGCGATGCGGCCGGACCGGGCGGCGGCGGGAGGACCGCCGCCGCCCGGTCCGCAGGAGAGCTGGTGTCAGCGCAGGAAGGCCGCGGCGACGCCGGCGTCGACGGGGATGTGGAGTCCTGTGGTGTGGGTGAGGTCGCCGCCGGTGAGGGCGAAGACGGCGTTGGCGACGTGCTCGGGGAGTACTTCGCGCTTGAGGAGGGTGCGCTGGGCGTAGTACTCGCCGAGCTTGTCCTCTTCGACGCCGTAGACGGCGGCGCGCTTGGCGCCCCAGCCGGCGGCGAAGATGCCGGAGCCGCGGACGACGCCGTCGGGGTTGATGCCGTTGACGCGGATGCCGTGCTCGCCGAGTTCGGCGGCCAGCAGGCGGACCTGGTGGGCCTGGTCGGCTTTGGTGGCGGAGTAGGCGATGTTGTTGGGTCCTGCGAAGACGGCGTTCTTGGAGGCGATGTAGATGATGTCGCCGCCGAGGCCCTGGGCGGTCATGACGCGGGCTGCTTCGCGGGAGACGAGGAAGGAGCCGCGGGCCATGATGCGGTGCTGGAGGTCCCAGTCGGCCGCGGTGGTCTCCAGCAGCGGCTTGGACAGGGAGATCCCGGCGTTGTTCACGACCATGTCCACGCCGCCGAAGGCGAGCAGGGTCTGCTCGAACGCTGCGCTGATCTGCTGCTCGTCGGTGACGTCGACGGTGACGGCCACCGCCTTGTCCGGGCCGCCCAGCTCCTCGGCGACCGCCGCGGCGTTGTCCGCGTTCACGTCCGCGATGACGACGCAGGCGCCCTCCGCGACCAGGCGGTGGGCGATGGCCTTGCCGATGCCGGAGCCTGCACCGGTGACCAGCGCGATGCGGGTGGCCAGCGGCTTGGGCGGGGGCATGCGGCGGAGTTTGGCCTCTTCGAGTTCCCAGTACTCGATGCGGAACTTCTCCGCTTCCTCGATGGGCTGGTAGGTCGAGACGGCTTCGGCGCCGCGCATGACGTTGATGGCGTTGAGGTAGAACTCGCCGGCGACGCGGGCGGTCTGCTTGTCCTTGCCGAAGCTGAACATGCCCACGCCGGGGATGAGGACGATCGCGGGGTCGGCGCCGCGCATCGCGGGTGAGTCGGGTGTGGCGTGCCGCTGGTAATAGGCGGCGTACTCGGCCCGGTATTCGGTGTGCAGCTCACGCAGCCGTGCCTCCGCCTCCTCCAGCGGGGTGGTGGGGGGCAGGTCGAGGACCAGGGGCCGGACCTTGGTGCGCAGGAAGTGGTCGGGGCAGGAGGTGCCCAGTGCCGCCAGGCGTGGGTGTTCGGTGCGGGAGAGGAAGTCCAGGACTTCGGGGGTGTCGGTGAAGTGGCCGACTTGGGGGCGGTCGGCGGAGGCCAGCGAACGGATCACCGGTGCCAGCGTGGCAGCCCGCGACTTCCGCTCGGACTCGGGCAGCGGCAGGTGGCTGTCGAGGACGGGGCCGAACGGCTCGGGGCGGCCGTTGTCGGCGAGGAAGGCCTCCGCGGTGCGGATGATGTGCAGCGCGTTGCGCTCGCACTCCTCCGAGGTGGTGCCCCATGCGGTGATGCCGTGGCCGCCGAGGATGCAGCCGATGGCCTGGGGGTTGGCCTGCTTGATCGCGGCGATGTCCAGGCCGAGCTGGAAGCCGGGGCGGCGCCAGGGCACCCATGCCACGGTGTCGCCGAAGCACTCCGCGGTGAGCTTCTGGCCGTCTGCGGCGCAGGCCAGTGCGATGCCGGAGTCGGGGTGGAGGTGGTCGACGTGGGGGGCGTCGACCAGGCCGTGCATGGCGGTGTCGATGGAGGGTGCGGCGCCGCCCTTGCCGTGCAGGCAGTAGTCGAAGGCGGGCACCATCTCGTCTTCGCGGTCGATGCCGGGGTAGACCTCGGTCAGGGCACGGAGGCGGTCCAGGCGCAGTACGGCAAGGCCGGGTTCGGTCAGGGTGCCCAGGTCGCCGCCGGAGCCCTTGACCCACATCAGCTCGATGTCCGCGCCGGTGACCGGGTCGGTCGCGCTGCCCTTGGCCGAGGTGTTGCCGCCGGCGTAGTTGGTGTTGCGCGGGTCCGAACCCAGCCGGTTCGAGCGGTCGAGGAGCGCGCCGACCGTGCTGTCGTCGGAGCTGGTGGCGGAAGCCATGCGATGTCCTTCGTCAAGATGAGTAGTGGCGAGTGAGCCGGGACGGGACTTGGCCGAGCCCAGCCGAGAAGAGGCCCTGGGAAAGGGAGCCTCAGGCGCCCCAGCCGGCTTGTTCGCCGCCGACGCGGGTGGTGGTGATCTGCTGCTGCCAGCCTGATTCGCGGTAGGCGGTGATCGGGTCGGGGTGCAGGCCCTGTTCCTGGCGTACTTGGGCCAGGAGCGGGCGGACGTCGGTGTCGTAGGCGTCCATCAGGACGGCGTTCGCTTCCAGTACGTCTCCGGCCGCCTGGGCCGCGTGCAGTGCGCCGGCGTCGACCAGGAGTGCTTTGGCGGTGGCTTCCTGGACGTTCATCACCGAGCGGATGATCGCGGGGATCTTGGCTTCGATGTTGTGGCACTGGTCGAGCATGAACGCGACGCCGGTGGCGGGTTCCAGGCCGCCGTTCTTGACGACCTCGTACATGATCCGGAAGAGCTGGAAGGGGTCGGCCGCGCCGACCATCAGGTCGTCGTCGGCGTAGAAGCGGGAGTTGAAGTCGAAACCGCCGAGTTTGCCCTCGCGCAGCAGGAACGCGACGATGAACTCGATGTTGGTGCCCGGTGCGTGGTGGCCGGTGTCGACGACGACCTGTGCTTTCGGGCCGAGCTTGAGACAGTGCGCGTACGAGGTGCCCCAGTCGGGGACGTCGGTGGCGTAGAAGGCCGGCTCGAACAGCTTGTACTCCAGCAGCATCCGCTGGTCGTCGCCGAGCCGCTCGTAGACCGCGGCCAGCGCCTCGCCCAACCGGCCCTGCCGGGAGGCGATGTCGTCCTGGCCGGGGTAGTTCGTGCCGTCGGAGAACCACAGCTTCAGATCCCGCGAACCCGTGGCATCCATGATGTCCACACACTCCAGCAGGTGCTGCAGCGCCTTCTTCCGGACGGCCGGATCGGGATTGGTCACCGAACCCAGCTTGTAGTCGTCGTCCTGGAAGACGTTGGAGTTGATCGCACCCAGCCGCAGCCCCCGCTCCTCGGCATACGCCCGCAGAGCCGCGTAGTCCTCGACCCGGTCCCACGGTATGTGCAACGCCACCACCGGAGCCACACCCGTCGCCGCATGCACCTGCGCCGCGTCGTCCAGCTTCTCGAACGGATCGCGCGGCACACCCTCCTGCCGGAACACCTTGAACCGGGTACCGGAGTTGCCGTACGCCCACGACGGCGTCTCGATCCGCTGGGACTTCAGCGCCGCAGTCACAGCGTGCAGGTCAGGCATGGACTCTCCTGGGGCAGTAAACGGGGGTGGGGGAGTGGCATCACTCGTCGCGCGCAGCCGGGGTGGCGAGAGGCGGACCCTGAAGTGAAGTGAATCGATTCATCTCACACCTTAAAGTGGCCCCTGGGACCTGTCAAGAATGCTTCCTCTCACACGGTCACGAGCGCCGTTTCGTGAGACGTTCCACAGGTGGGGCCGAGTGCATTCAGCCGCTCGCCGCCGTTTCGCGAATATTGAAACAATTCACGTCGGGGTGAGCTGCCGTGGGCCGGGATGGTGGCCCTGCTGCGGGAAGCCGTCAACCCGGGAAGGTCAGTACGGGAAGGACAGCCAGAGAAGCCGTCAGCCGTGGTGGCCGGGCGGGTCGTCCGCTCCGGCGGGTCCGGCGGGTCCGACGAGACGGTCCATCGGCGTGCCCTCGTGCACCCGGCGCCCGAGCAGTACGGCGGCCGCGGAGGTCCAGCCGTGCAGCCTGATCATGCCGTACCGCTCGTTCGGCAGGTCGAGACCGCCGGTGACCGCGTTGTACTTCTCGTACAGCTCGCCGGTGGCCTCGAAGTGCCGGACCATGCAGGCGACGAAGCCCTCGGCCGCCGCCCGGCCGGCTTCGTGCAGCCCGTAGTTGTCCAGCCCCCAGGCCGTCACGATCACCAGTGGTGCCCAGGCCGCCGGGTACATCCACTGGATGTCCCCGTCGGCCATACCGTCGTGCGGGCTCGGAAGGGGCCGGTCCGTGACGGTCAGCCCGTGGGGGTGGCGGAAGCGGGGCAGGGCTTCCGCGGCCCGGCGCGCCTGCTCGGGGGTAGCCACGCCGGCCCACAGGGGCCAGTAGCCGCACAGGCTCCAGTGCGGAAGCCGGCGCCCGGCGACATGGTCGTAGTCGAAGAAGAAGCCCGCCTCCTCGTCCCAGCACAGCTCCCGGATCAGGGCTCCCCGCTCGGCTGCCTCGGCCCGCCGGCGCCGGGCGTCGTCGGGCAGGCCCAGCCGGTCGGCGAAAGCGGCGAGCACCTCGGCGTAGCGGACGAGCGCGCAGTTGGTGATCAGCGGCGCGACCCTGCGGACGTCGCCGTCGTAGATCGGCGTCCAGTCCAGGCCCGTCTCCGCCTCCGCGGCGAGTCGCGGGTCCAGTGCGGGGTCGCCGAGGTCGGCGTTGGTGGCCAGACCGCAAGCGGTGCGGTGGTGGTCGGCGTTCCAGTACCCGGTGTACTCGGTGACCAGCGCCGGGTAGGCCCGCTGCAGGAGTGCGGTGTCGGCGGTGTGCGTCAGGTAGCGCAGGATGCCGTCGGGGAACACCGGGGTCTGCGAGCGGGTACGGAGCGCGGCCTGATTGGCGTTGGGCATGAAGCCGAAGCGTTCGACCATCGCCACGTAGTCGACGACGTGGGCGCGGACCAGGTCGTGACGTCCGTGGACCAGCAGGGCCAGATTGCTGAACCAGGTGTCCCAGGCGAACATCGACCGGTACCATGGCGGGCCGACCTTCCCGCCTCCCGAGGCGTACGGCTCCGGCAGGAAGAGCGTGTTGGCGTCGGCGCGGATCTCGTCCTCCTGCGCGGTCACCAGATCCTCGTCCCACCAGGTCCTGACGCGGTCGTCGAGGAGCTGCCATGACGAGAGGCTGTCGCTGGCTGGCATGGGGGCCTCCCGAGTCAGTGGCGGCGGTAGACGGCGTGCTCGAAGTCCGCGTGGATTCCCTCCGCGCCGATGTCCTGGACCCACAGGCCGAGGAAGGTTCCGGTGAACGCCGGGTTGTCCGGCTCTCCCGCGTGCTCGTCGGAGAGGATCGTGGCGTCCAGGGCCCGCCCGAGGTCGGCCCAGTCCGTGCCGTCGGTCCGGTAGCCGAACCTGACCTCGGCGCCGGTCATCCTGACCCGCAGGTCCACGACGGCACCGGTGGGCAGAGCGACGGCCCAGTCGTCGTGCACGATGCGCACACCGCGGTCGCAGGACAGCAGCGACAGCACGGTGTTCCCGTCGTCGGCGCGGGTGAGGTGGGCGAAGTGCCAGTTGCCCGTGTCGTAGTAGGCGGTGATCCCCGCGAGTTGGCGGATTGTCTCGGGCCGGAACTCGACGCGTGTCTCAAGCGAGCAGTCCCTCGAGTCGGCGCGGCGTCCGACCAGGCTCGGGGCGCGCAGCCCGCGGGGCGACTGTCCGCCGGACAGGCGCAGGTGGGAGGGGCGGGCGGTCAGGTCCGCCCAGTCGGGGCTCGCCGGCCGGCGCAGCGTGGACCAGTGGGGCGCCAGCACCTCCTGGTCGAAGTCGTCGCGTTCCGGCGCCGGGGTGAAGGGGTGGGCGGGGAGCCCGGGGGAGGGCACGGTCTCCGCCGGGACGCCGCCCTCCACGCGCGGCCAGCCCTCGGCCGTCCACTCGACGCGCTGCAGGGCGGTCTCGCGCCCGAGGGTGCAGGCCCCGAGCGGGGAGAGGGGGCGGGCGGCGAGATGGGCGAGGTACCACTCGCCGGTGCCCGCCTGGACCAGGCTGCCGTGTCCCGCCTTCTGCAGCGCCAGTTCCGGCCTGCCGCGGGAGGTGAGCAGCGGACCGCCGGGGTCGATCTCGTACGGGCCGAGGACGTTGCGGGAACGGGCGACGGTGACCTGGTGGTCGAAGGAGGTGCCGCCCTCGGCGGTGACCAGGTAGTACCAGCCGTCACGGCGGTAGAGGTTCGGCCCCTCGGTCACCCCGACCTCGGTGCCGTGG
The DNA here is from genome assembly GCF_050956065.1 of Streptomyces sp. CA-111067. NCBI lineage: Bacteria > Bacillati > Actinomycetota > Actinomycetes > Kitasatosporales > Streptomycetaceae > Streptomyces > Streptomyces sp. CA-111067. The sequence continues at coordinate 6,603,300 of NZ_CP192103.1, forward strand.
AAGATCACCTCGGGTCGGCCGACGAGGCGGCCCGCGGCGCAGTCCCAGGGCTGGGCCTGGATGCCGGCGAAGGGATAGCGGCCCGGACGCCAGTCGCCCGCCGGGGACAGCATCCAGCAGGTCCCGTCCTCGTCGTGGAAGAGCGAAGGGTCGAAGCAGCGCCCGTGCACCGGCACCGGATCGGACCACGGCCCGTCCGGCGCCGACGCGGTGGTCACGTAGTTCTGCACGTCCCACCAGCCGCCGCGGTGGTTGTCCACGCGGCTGAACACCAGGTGGAACAGGCCGTGCGCCCATGACAGGCTGGGTGCCCAGACGCCGTCGGAGTCCGGCGTGCCCCCGAGGTCGACCAGCCGCCGCTCGGTGAGGATGCCGCCGAGGGACTGCCAGTGGACCAGATCGCGGGAGTGGTGCAGCGAGACGCCCGGGTACCACTCGAAGGTAGACGTGGCGAGGTAGAAGTCGTCGCCGACCCGGAGCAGCGAAGGGTCCGGGTGGAAGCCCGGCAGGACAGGGTTGCGGATCGCGTCGTGGACGTAATCGCCCGGGGCGGCGGTGTTGCTCATGTGGACCTCGCGAAGGTGAATAGTTTCAGATCGGAGGTGCCTTGCACTGCGATGAAGCAGTGGAACCCTCTTGAGGGAGATACCACCTTGGTGCGGTTGTCTATGGTGGCGGGCCGAAATCTGCGGCTCGGCGTGCCGGGGACACCCTGAATCTGTGTGTGAATCCTTTCATATCTTGTTTTGGTTCAACAGGTCAAGGTCTCAGCTGCTCCGCGGGATCTCGGCCAGGTGCGAAGCGCCCCGGCCTGCCAACTCCGAGCCGGTCAGAGCCGCAACGTCTCGCTGCTCGTGCTGGACATGGGAAACCCGTTCTTCGTCGAAGTCGCACGAGACGCCGAGTCCGCTGCTCGTGATGCCGACCTCGTCGTCACCGTCGCCAACAGGGGGCAGAGTGCCAGCAGTTCACCTACTTTCGCTCTTTGGTCGAGCAGCGGGTGCGCGGCGTGCTTGTCACCCCGGCCGACACTTCCGGCGCCAGCCTGGAGCACCTGCGTCGGCACAGGGTGCCCTTCGTCCTGGTGGACCGGGTCGCACCCGGCGCCACGGAGTGCTCGGTGTCCGTTGATGACACCGCCGGGGCGCGCTGGCTGGCATCTCGTCCAGGCTGACCATCGCAAAATTGCCTACCGCCCGCCCGAGTTCCAGCAGGTGCAGGATCGGCGACCTGCCCTGCTTCAGGCGCTTGCCAAGGTGGTCTCGGTCCTGAATCGCTGCTGGAGTCCGGGGCCAGCCGTCACGACGTCGCCGCCGGACGGGATGCGGCCTCCCGCCTGCCGGCGTGGCACCGCGGCCCACCGCCGTCTTCTGCGCCAATGACCTGCTCACACTTGGCGTGCTCCACGTGGGTTGCATGGCTGGCATGGTGCTTCCCCGCGATCTCGCCATCATGGGGTACGACGACATCGAGTTCGCCGCCGGTGCGACCGCTGACCTCGCTGAGGCAGCCCGCCGCCGAGATGGGTCGGATAGCCGCAGAACTCCTACTGGAAGAGACGGGGCCGAGTGCCTCCCGACACCACCAGCAGCGCGCGCTCATGCCCGAACTTGTGGTGAGGGGTTCGAGCCTCCCGACGCGCTGACGCCGGGAGGCTCGAACCGGGATCGCCGACCGTCGGGACTTCGCTGGCGCCGCAGTTGGAGTGAGCAACTCGCCCCGGGGGCGGAGCGGCTCGCGTCACCGTACATGGTGCATAGAGCTCGTAAATCGATCTTCAGTGGGTAGGGGGAGTGTCCCTGCCACACCCGGCCGAAGCGGCTTCCGCCCTTTCTATAGCCACGCGGGCAGGTGGCTTCCGCACGGTGGCATCTCATCCGTTGTTGCGAGAGTCGGCTGGGGCATGAAACTGGACCGATGCTGTCGTCGGTGAAGAGCTTGGCCAGCCACCAGATGTGGGTGACGATCTCGATCGATTCGGTCGGGGTGCCCGGTCGCTCCCGTCGCCAGGCCCCGGCAACCTGCGGTGGCAGAGTGCGTGGGTGCCGGGCCTGTGGGTGCCGAGAATTTCATCCGCACAGGTCTGTAGGCGTTTCGGCGGTCTGTGTCGGTTGTAGCGGACGGGGTTGTTCGAACGGGTTCATGCCGTGCCTGACCGTCCGTTGAACACGTTCAAGCGGATCCGTGCCCGGTCGTCACCTTGGATGAGTTGATAGTAGCGCTGAGCTGAGCTGCACGGATGAGGTTTTCGGCAGGGACAACGCTGTCCAAGTGATCCGCGCCCTACTTGTGCCCCAGGGGTGGCCAGGCCGACCTGCCGGGCACAGCGGCGGTTGCCGTCCATGATGAGCCCGACGTGCCGGGGCAGCGCCCCGCCCTGGATGTGCCGCCGCAGCCGGCGGGTGTACAGGCCGTAGACCCGATTGCTGAACCGCATTGTGGTGTCTTTCCCGGGTCCTTCGGAGATCAGCTCTGGCACGGTTCGCTTCGGCGCGGCACCGGGGTCCGTCCGGCGGATCTCGCACCGGTGCTGCCCGCGCCGTGCCTGCGGCACCGGCTGGCCGATAGCGGACGCATTCGTTGACCCGCCGCGGCCAGTTCTCCTACAGATGGGCACAGGCGGCTGACGCCGCTCTCCTACCGGTCGATCGGAGATGGTGATGGCAGTCGAGGGCAAGGACGACGGGTTGCCGAGCAGTCGCAGGGGCGTACTGAAGGCGGTGGTCGCCAGCGCCGTCGGTCTGGCCGGAGCCGGCCTAACCCCCGGCCAGGCGTCCGCCGCGACCGGCGCGGTGGGCTCGACGGGGACCGCGGGCTCGGCGCGCACGGGCGACGGACTGGACGTGGCGACGCTGCTGCCCGCAGATCTGACGCTCGTCCCGGCTGCGAAGCAGGTCCCGTACTCGATCGTGTCCCCCAACTTCCGCTCGCTCGATGACGACTTCAGCCGCCTCGGAAGCCTGCGCCGCTACGAGAGGCTGCGGCCGGACCCCGAACTGGCCGCCCCCCGCATCGGTTCCGGTGGCGGCCGGCTGAGGTTCGACGCGCCCTCGCCGTACTTCACCCTGCTGCGCTCGGACACGGCCCAACGGGCTCCCTACAGCGGGGTGATCGCGGACGTCGAATCCCTGGCCGGCGCCGCCCACGACGCCGGCTCGCAGAATGACACCGTGTTCGTCGGCCTGGCACGGGACGCGGGCGACTACCTCATGGCCTGGTACAACCACGCCTCGGGAACGGTCGGCATCGACCGCGCGAGCGACGGGAGCGTGCACACACTCACGACCGCTGCCGCGTCGCTCACAGCGCCCTTCCGGCTGGCGTTCATCCTCACCGGGCCCGGAGTGAACCTACTCACCGACGGAGGCAGCGGCTGGCGGGTACTGGCCGGCGCCGACTCCGTGGGCGCGCCCGACCTGCGCGGTGTCGGCCGCAGCATCGCCAACACGACCTTCGACACCCCCCAGAAGCCAGCGGTCGGGGGCACGTTGGGGCAGTCCTTTACGGTCGACGAGCCGTTCGTGAGCGTGGGAGGGATGTTCCCCACCTACCAGACCACCGATGCGTCGGTCACGCTGTCGCTCTACCAGGACGGCCCCGGCGGGACGCTTATCACCCGTTCGCGGCTGACCGATGTGCCGGACGACACCTGGCAGTTCCTTACCGTCGACGCCCCGCTGCCGGCCGGCACCTACTATCTGGAGCAGTCGCAGCCCGCGGGCCAGATCGCCTGGTGGAGCAACAGCACCGACGTGGTCGCATGGGGACAGGCGTACGCCGACGGCAAGCCGGTGGCCGGCGACCGGACCATCCGGGTGATGTTCCCCGCGCCGCAGACCGGGGGGGACCTGCTCGCGTCCTACCGCAACACGATCGGGGTGCGCGCGGACCGCGGCGCTGTCATCCTCAGCCGGCTGGAGGCGGGCTACTTCGGCCAGTTCGGCATCCGTGACCCCGACATCGTGTCCGAGCCGGATGGGACCCCGTACATCCGCGACGGCAAGCTGTACTTCACCCTGACCAACAGCGGACTGGCTGGCGGTATCCCCGCCGCGCACATGGGCGTGTTCCGCATGTCGCTGCGCGACTACGGACCGGTGGAGGAGGTCGGCAAGGTCTTCGCGCAGCGCGGCGGGCAGGTGCTCGGCGACCACGCGGGGCGCGTCATCCACGACCCGGCCGCCGGGGGCTTCCGGATGGTCGCCGTGACGTTCGGCGACTACGACGTCTTCGGTGACGGGACGACGGAGTACGCCGAAAGCCGCGCGGACTTGCTGCACGGGGTCCATGTGGTCGCACCCCGCCGTGTGGTGCGCGGTATCGACCCGTTCCCCGTACGGATCGACGGCACATGGTGGCTCGCGCTGTCCGACGGCGGACGCACCACGGCGTACCGCTTCACCGACGACGCGTTCCGCGAGCCCGTCCAGGTGGGCGCGAACGACAACGGCGGGGTGTACTACGAGGGCACGAAGATGTGCCGGATCGGCCAGGACTGGTACATCCTGTCGAGCAGCGGGACCGACTACCGGGTCTACGACCAGCGGACGAACCTGGTCGGCACGCTCGACGCCCCGCACCCGGGCGGCTGGATTCCGCATCCGATGCTGGTCCCGATTCCCCTGCCCGGCAACCGCACGCGGTTCATCCAGCTGTCCATGGACGGCGACGGTGATCCGGCGTCCGGCCTGTTCGGCCACTTCCTGGTGAACGCCTCCCCGCAGATAATCCGCGGACGGGAGTTCCCCGTGCACTGACAACGCCTCTCCGAAATACGGGAGTTCGGGGGTCACGCCGCCCTTCCGCGCCCGCGGTGCGGTCTGTCGGCGGGACGGTCGGTCGGTGGTGCGGTCCGGCCGGCGCGCGGTGGGCTGTCAGATCAGCCCGTGCCGAACGGCCCACACGGCGGCCTGCACGGCGCTCTGGACGCCGAGCCGGTCGCACAGCGCGCGCATGCGCCGACGGACGGTCCGTTCGGATACCTCCGTCCGACGCGCGATGGCGTCGACCGGCAACCCCTCGGCGAACAGCGCGACCGTAAGCAGCTCGTCCGGTCTGATCTGCCGGCCGGCCGCCACCCGCCCGGCCCGCCGGCAGATCCCGCCCGCACGACATTGCGCCCCCGTCCAGGTCGACGGGGGCGGGGAAGCCACGACACCAGGAGGGTCATCCATCACCGAATCCGTCCCTGGGTGGCCGACAACGTTGATGATTCGTTTCAATCAGGAAAATAGGGCGGCCCATGTGTGACCGTCAACCCCTCGTCACCGCTCCCGTTCGCAGCTGCGGCACGCGGCCGTTGGTGCGGCGGCACTCGGCCTGACTGCCCACCAACAGCCTTCATGGGTCGGCTGGGTGATCGGTAGGCGTCCGCCAGGCGGGGTTCACTGGGTCCATTGACCACCCCGCTCCCCGTTCGTACACTCCGAGTTTTGAATCGTTTCTACGAAGGGATGCACGTGTCTGCGAAGTCAGGGAACGAAACAAGCGCTTCCGAGCCCTCGCCCGAAGGTGGTGCCCACCCGGCCGCCGGCATCCCGCTCCCGGGACCGAGCCGGCGGACGCTGCTCGGCGCCGCCGCTGGGGCAACGGCCGCCTCGTTGCTCGCGACCGGCACCGCACAGGCTGTCGGCCGGCCCGGACCGACGGGCCCCGGGGCGGCCGTGCACACCCCAGCCGATCTGCACTTCGCCATCGCCGATCGCTACCGGCCTAAAGAGCTGATGTCCGCATTCCTCACCCTGGACGACGGCTTCCGGCATGGGGGCCCGGCCTACCAGGCGCTGCCGGCGGGCGTCGGTGCGCCGGCCGCCCGGGTACGCCGCGAAGGCGGCGTCCTGCGGCTGACCGCACCGGGGGGGCAGGGTCCTCACGGCACGCTGCTGCGCTCCGACACCGCGCAGGAGGCCCCGTACACCGCGGTCACGGTGCAGGCGGACGGCAGCGCGCTCCAGGCACGGGGGGCGTGGGTGGCGGCCGGACTGGTGAAGGACGCCGACAACCACCTGACCGCACGCTACGAACCGGAGACCGGCCGGATCACCCTGGGGGCGGTCACCGGCGGCGTCCGGAAGGTGCTTGCCTCCGGCACCACCCTCAGTGCCGGGATGGCGAGCGGTTTCGACAAGGCCACCGACGTGACTGCGGGACACACCGTGGGCCAGGGCTTCACCGCCGACGCGCCGTTTGTCTCGCTCGGCGTCTTCCTCGGCAACTACGGCATCAACACCTCCCAGGTGACGCTGACGCTGCTGCGCGGCGGCCCCGACGGCACGCAGGTGGCGCAGACCCGGGTGACGCTGTCGGTGGACAACTCCTGGTGGACCCTGCCGCTGGATGAAGCCGTCCCTGCGGGCACGTACATGCTGCAACTCAGCGACGCCGCAGGCAAACCGGCCTGGTGGGGAACCGACCGCGACGTCGTGCCCGGCGGCACGGCCTACGCCGACGGCGCGCCGGTGGCCGGGGACCGCATGCTCAAGGTGGCGCTGGTCGACCCGGCTACCGGGCCGTTCGAGGTGGGCTTCGCGATCACCAGCATGCTGGTCGCCGCCTATGTCCGGCCCCGCGGAGGCACCTGGCGCGAGGTGGTGAGCGCCGGCAACATCGACACGGTGGATCTGCGCGTCGTCGAGACAGCACGCGGCTGGAAGAACGGCTTCGGTGCGGGCGCCGCGGACGGCGAGGTCGCCCTCACGGGTGTGCAGGCCGGCTGGTACGGCCGCAGTTCGCTGCGCGACACGTGTCTGATCACCTACGCGGACGGAAGGCCGTACACCAGGCAAGGCCGGCTGTACCTGACCGCCACCAACGCCGGTCTGGGCTCTAACGCCGCGGGCCACATGGGCATCTTCAGCTTCGCCCCGTCCGACTTCGGCAGCCTGCAGGAGGTCGGCAAGATCTTCGGCTACCGCGGCCCGTACTGCGTCGGCGACTACGCGGGGAAGGTCGTGGTCCGCGACGACGGCGGTCTCGACGTCTTCACCAGCACCTGGTCGACCGGCGACCTCACCGACTGGCACGTCGACGTGATGGTGACGCGCGCCCCCGAGGCCCGCCTGCACGGCGTCAACGTGCTTCCGCCCGGGCGCAAGATCATCGACGGCCGGTACGACCCGAGTCCCGTCCTGCTCGACGGACGCTGGCGCGTTCCGGTGAGCGGGCTGTCCCTGTGGTCGTTCGACGATGACTTCGGCGACGCCCGCCTGGACGCGGTCGACGCCGCCACGTTCTACGAGGGGCCGCGGTGGCAGCGGATCGACGGTGAGTGGTACATCTTCGCCGGCGGCTTCAACGACATCCGGGTCTGGGACCGAAACCTGAAGACACTGGGACTCCTTGACGCGCAGCACCCGCAGGCTCCCGGCTACCGCCTGGTCAACCCGCCCCACCCGGTGGTGGTGCAGGTGCCGGTGGCGGGCGGCGGAAGCCAGTACCTGCTGCTGACCTTCAGCGGAGACCCGGACCCGGAGACCGGGGAGGTCGGGGAGTTCGTCGTGGAGACCCAGCGGTCTTGAGCATCGTGTGACCCAGTCGCCGACGGCCGGGTCGGGGACCGCGGCCGCGCTCACGCAGCGGCGGCTGCCTGGGGAAGAAGGCGGTCGCTCAACTCGCGTTCCGCACGTCCCTTCAGCCAGGCGTGCGTCCGCGCGTCGAACTCGGCCTGGTCGCGGTAGTCCTCCCGCGCCGTCCATTGCCCTCGGTGGACCCTGCGGTGATACACCACGTCCGGCAGCAGCTCGCCGGCCGCCCGTGAACACACCCCGATCAAGAATGCGTAGTCCTCGCCCTTGTGCAGGCCGCCATACCCAACGGCGCGGGCCAAGCGGGTGTCGGTCAGCAGCACGCAGTGGCCCATCGGCGGCTTACTGGCCTGCGCGTCCGGCCAGTACGGCCCGACATCACCGGCCGCATGCCGTCCCACCGGCGTCGGACACATCCAGGTCGTCAACTCCTGCGACTCCGGCACCCAGTCGGCCGACCGGCCCGCGACCCAGCTCAGGCCCGTGGTGACAGCGTGCTCGTTCCGCACCGCCAGCGACATGGGCGGGAGCCGGTCATCGTCGTCCGCGAACGCCACACGCGGAGCCCGCACATGAGTCAAGGCCGAGTTGCGGGCGTGCGCAGGACCCGGCTCGGCGTGCGCGACGACTGTGACCCGCCGGTCAGCGACGATCGCCGAAGAGATGAGGCTGGGGTCCGCTCGTGGCCCGTTCAGCGAGATGATCGCAGTTCGTAAGCTCCTGGGCTCGGATGCTGTCGTACAGCTCCTCGACGAAGTGCAGTCGCGTCGAGTGAAGAGCGGTGGGGGTAATCACGGCGACAACAGGCAGTTCGGTGTTCGGCACAATCTTCTCGGTGGAAGCAGCAACAGCGCGCCGACGGTGCTCCGTTCGGCGTCAACTTGTGAGAAATGAGACTCGTGGCCAGGCGCGCGTATCCGACAGGGCGTGGCTCAGGAGCGAGCCGCAAAGCGACACGACCTGCGGGGGACACGGAAGTGCCGGGATAGAGGACGAACGCATCGGGGTGCTGGGCGTGCACTGCCACACCCTCGACGCCCCCCTGCTGCTGTTCTGCCGTTCGCTGGCGAGCCTGCTGACGCTGATCGTGCTGGCCAAGGGCGCCCACAGCGACAGCTTCATCCGTATGCAGCGGACCCGGCCGATGGATCTGGCCGCCGAGATGGTCTCATCATCTGGGGGTTCCTGCCCCCGCGCACCCTGAAAACGCCGCAGCTCGGCGGTGATGGAGCCGGCGTACGGGATCGGGGGGACGCCTTCGACCACAGCCTGATCGACACCTGCCCGCCACCGTCCTGGACGCCATGGGGCACGACCTGCTGTGGGGCGTGACCGGCTCCGTGGCGATGGCGGGGTGCCGCAACGCCCGCCGGGCCGGCGGGGACCTGGCCGACCTGACCGCCAGCGTCGACCGTACTTTGGCGCAGACGTTCCCCGACCGGTACTGCACCGGCGTCTTCGCCCACATCCATCTGCCCACCGGGGAACTGACCTGGACCAACTGCGGTCACCCCGCCCCGCTGCTGATCCGTGACCAGCGCCTGATCGACGGTGCCCTGGACCGGCCCGTGCACCCCCCGCTGGGACTGGGGCATCTCAGCGGCCGGCCCCCGATCGTCCACCGCGAGCAGCTCCAGCCCGGCGCCCGCGTCCTGCTCCACACCGACGGCGTCACCGACGCCCGCGCCGCCAGCGGCGAGATGCTCGGCCTGGACCACTTCACCGACTTCCTCATCCGCGCCACCGCCGCCGGCGAGCCCGCCTACGAAGCGCTGCGCCGCCTCATCCACGCGGTCCTGGCCCACGACGACCACCAGCTCACCGACGACGCCACAATCCTGATGCTGGAATGGCAGCCCGGCCCCGAACACCCACCCGCCACCCCCGCGCTGTAACCGCAACCGGGACCCCCGGGCCGGTGACAGCGTGCGCACCGCCGCTCAAAGTGGCCTCCGCCCGGCTGCGGCCGGAGGTGGGCAGCGCGGCGGCACGCACGTCCCGTGCGGGTCCCGGGCCTGGAGCGGGCAGCCTTACCACAGCCCCGGGGGATCGGCTGCCTGTCTCGTGGGGGGCGGCGGGATCCGCGCGACCCGCGCCACCGCGGGGCAAGGCGCCGATCCGAAAGGGGGCCGCTTCACGCACCGCCCGGGGACGTCACCGCAGGTGGCGAATCCCGGTGCCGCAGATAACAGGGCGTTATCTGGGGAAAGACTTCCGACCGGCCCGGCGGCCAGGAACACGGCGCTGACCAGCATGGCGGAGTGGAAACTCCCCGGCTGACCTGGCTTACCGAGGCAAATGTAGGGTGATGACCTACACCGCCTACGGCCGTTCGGGCCGCGGATTGCCCTGCACGAATCTCTCTGAAAAGGTGCGAACGATTCACCCCGCGGACCACGCACTCCCGTCCGAACCGCGTACAGGACAACGATGCCCCCTCGCACTCCGCGAGGGGCGGTGCAGCGTTCAGAGCCATCCAACCACGCGCACCGTGCCGTTGCTTGTGATCAACGAGCGCACACACCCTCGGTTGGCCTTCCCGATCGCTCGTGGCCGTCGACAACTTCCGACAGCCTCCTCGCCGACAGCTGACTTGCCTAATGAACCGCCAGGGCGTGCCAGTGCGAAGGGGCGTAGGCCGAGGACGGGTGCCGCCGGCCGAGGAACACCTCAATGCCCCTGCTGGTGGTGCGCTGCAGGTACAGGTGGGCGCCGATGAGTGTGGGAACCGCGCCTCCGCCGGGTTTGGGCATCCGCAGGACCTCGGGCTGCCCGGCGGCATCGAGGTGCGGGTGCGGATCGGCCTGGTAGCGGCGGATCACCGCTTCGGTCCCGGGATCCATCGTCAGCCAGCGCATCTGGGCCGGTTCGGTCCAGCGCAGCACGATCCCCTCGGTCAGCCGCAGCCGCCCGGGATCCCCGTTCCACCGGCCCACGTACACCAGGATCCGCACAGCCCGGCCGTCGGTTCGGGCGCTCTCCACGACCGCGAAGGGGGACAGGCCGGGTAGGGCGAGCCCGGCTTCCTCCCGCAACTCCCGGGCGATCGTGTCGGCCAGCGGCTCCCCGGGGTCCCGGCCGCCGCCCGGCAGCGCCCAGCGGCCGGCCTGCCAGATCGGTTTGTGGGCATCGCGCAGGTGCAGCAGGATCTGGCCGTCGTCGTTGACGAGCAGCGCCGCGGCGTCGGTTGGGTCGGTTGAAGTTGCAGGCAAGGGCACCTCCAAGTCGAAGTAATGGAATCTGCCCGGGGCGCACGCGGCACGTTGGTGGTCTCGTCGATTGATCTTTGTGGCACCGGCCCGGCGGCCATCGCGGCTGTGCTCCCGGTGAAGCACCCGGCTGTGACGAGGGACCCTGTACTGCCTTTGGCAATGCTCGGCGGTCGGGTCGGGTGGCAGTATCGGAGGCGGTCAGGTAGGTGAGGACCGCGCTGGAGCCGGCCACCTGATTGCGGTGGCTCGCGCCAGGGGGCAGGGTTACCGGAGCGTCGAGTTCGGTGTTGCGCTGCTCCGGAGAGAAGCCCGGAGATTTGGGCCGGCGTACCAGCGGGATGCGCCCGGGGCTTATAGGAATCATCGGATCAGCTCCTGCGAGGCCAGTCGACGACCAGGCGGCTGTGGGACTTGTCGATGAGTAGACGCGGATCGGCGGCCGTCAATTGGTCGCGGGCGTCGCTGACGGCCATGCGGAAGGTGGGCTTGGCTGCCTGGTTGCCCCAGCCCGCCTCCCAGATGCGGATTTCGGCGGCGACCCGCTCGGCGAGTTCGGCGGTGCGCGATCCGTGGCCGATGACGCCGAGCTCCCAGAATTTGCCCTGCTCGTCGTCGCCTTCGCGGACGGTGAGGTAGGCCAGGCTGTCGCCGTCGAGGGCGGCCATGGCGCCCCAGCCGAAGTGCGGGGTGAAGCCGGGACGGCTCCCGGGCATGCGGGACAGCCCGTTGGGCAGCACGCACGCCAGGTACAGGTACAGCCATTCCAAAGGGTCGCCCTGGCGGAGTTTCACGCCGGAGTAGACCTTGGTCTGCGGCTGGTCCAGGATGGTGCGCATCCCGTCGCGGTCCACCTCCTGCTCGCTGAAGGTTTCCAGCCGGACGTCCCCGGCGCCGGTGTGCGGGATGAGGGTGTAGACGTCGTCGCAGACGCCTTTGCGCAGGGGGATGAACGTGCACATCTCGCAGGAGACGGTTTTCCAGGTGTCGCCGTCGCGCTCGAAGGCGAAGCTGCGGCTGATGCTGCCGCGGATCCGCATCGGGATGACCAGGCGTCCGCCGGGGGCGAGCTGGTCGAGGATCTTCACCGGGATGTCGCCGGCGCCGACGGTGAACTGGATGCGGTCGAACGGGGCGTGGCCGGGCAGGCCGGCGGCGCCGTCACCGAGCACGGCCTCCACGTTCGCGGCCCCGGCCAGGGTGAGGTTCTTCGCGGCGCGGTCGACGAGGTCCTGGTCGACGTCCAGCGTCCAGACATGGCCGCCGGGGGCCACGAGCCGGCCCAGGAGGGCGGCGTTGTAGCCGGTGGCGGCCCCGGCTTCCAGGACGGTGTGCCCGGGTTCGGCGCCGAGCTGCTCCAACTGGGTGGCGACGATGGAGGGCGCGGAGATGCAGGAGATCATCTCGCCCGCCTGGTCGTGCTTGATGGGCACGGCGTCCTCGGCGTATGCCGCCGCCAGGTCGACACCGGGCAGGAACAGGTGGCGTTCGGTGTCCCGGAACGCGGCGGTGACGGCCGGGGTGCGCAGGTGCCAGCCGTCAACGAGGCGGTTCACCAGCGCTTCGCGCAGCGCGGCGGGATCGGTCTCGGCGGTCAGGGCGGTCTCCATTGCAGTGAGGGTAGGGGGCGCGGGAGCCGCCCACCGGGCGGACGCGACGGCTGACTCCCTTTGAGCGAAAGCGACTCGACGTTCCAACCAGGCGGCCGGGCCTGCTGGTCGGCGGGTACCGCAGCGCGGCTGAGAGCGAAGACGGCGTGTTGAGCGAGGATGGCGCGCAATCCGCGGGTCAGAGGTCTCGGCGAGATGGCAGAGTACGGTCCCATCGTTTACGTGGACCTGTGAGGAGTGGGCTGTGGCGCCGGAGTCTGGAAAGCTGGTCCGGGATCGTATTCCGCAGATCATCCGCGCGAGCGGCTTGGAGCCTTCGGTGTATCGCGCTGGTTCGGCGGAGTACAGCCGGCGTCTGCGAGCCAAGCTGGTCGAGGAAGTGGACGAAGTCCTGGCTGCCGACAGCGAGTCGTTGCTCGACGAGCTGGCCGACGTCTTTGAGGTGCTGTGCGCCCTTGCGTCCGAGGCTGGCGTGGACGAGGCGGGTCTATGGGCCGCAGCTGCTGCCAAGGCGGAGAAGCGCGGCGGATTCAGCGAGCGGTGGGTCTGGACGGGCAACAGCGAGCCCGCTGCCGCAGGCGGGTGACTGCTGCGTGCGGCTGCCGGTACAGCAGGCGGACGTGGACAGGGGACGTTCATTGGGCTGCCCGCACGTCGATGGCCGCTTCGCGGAGCCTGATCGCAGCGTGTGAGAGCAGTCCCGAGCGGAGGTAGACGCGGGCGACTCCGGCTGCGCGAAGCCTGTCGATCAGCCCGTCGAAATGGTCAGCGTCCTCTCGGCAGACCGAGACATCGAGCTGGACTTCGCCGGCGGCCGGTACGGCTTGGTGGACATCGCCGATGACCGGACAGTCTTGTGGCACGGCTATTCGCTGGAGGCTCGAAGGCGGGGGGACGTTGTCGTAGAGATTCTGGGCGGCGACGCCCGTACTGCTGGTGCGGTGGAACTTCAGGCCGTAGGCGTTTCCCTGGTTGACGCCGAGGAGCTGTTGGAGCCCGGGCGCTGAGGCTTCGGTCCAGCGCTGGGTCGCGGCGATCATCCAGTCCTCGACGTGGCCGCGGTGGGCGTCGGGTTCGTAGAGCCAGGTGCACGGCTGGTCCTGGACCGCCCCGGATACGTGCGTCCATCGGACGCCTCGCGTTGGCTCCCACGTTCCGGTGATGCTGATGGGCTGTTGTGCGGCGCTCATCTCCCACACGCCCGAGACCAGCTCGGCGACGACCGTGTCGGGGTAGACGGCGAGCTGGCCGCAGAAGGCGAGTTCCGAGTACGCCTGGACGAGGATGCCGAGACCGGGGCCCAGTTGGGCCGCCCACTGGCAGACCTGCTGCGCGGTGGCGTCGACGATGCGCGGCAGGTTGAGGGCCGCGGTGGTGGCGCTGGCCCTGGCCACGTAGCGGTCCCCGTCGCCCAGGTCCCGGTGGATGGCTGCGGGGTCGAGGTCCGCGGGCGCGTCGTAGGCGGCGGTCACGGTGCGGTCCAGACCGAGCCTCCTGAGTGCGGCTGTCGCTTCGGCCTTGCCCATCATGCGGCTGGCTCGATCGACGCGGTCACGGGACGGACCTGGAGGAGGAACACCTGTCCGGCGACCGTGGCCCATTCCAGGTCGAGCGGGAACGGGAAGATCTCCGCGAGGCGGCGGACGAGGCGGTCCAGGTACAGGGCGAGCAGGACGGGCGGCACGGTGGTCAGTTCACCGTGCAGGCTGAACGACTCCCGGGTGCTGTTCATCGTGAAAGCAGGGGCGGCGCCGTCGGTGACCGCTGCCGCCGCCGGGCTGCCTTCGGTCAGCAGACTCCCGTCGGGCCGGCTGAACGTGACGCCCATCAGCTCGGCGTGCAGCTGCTGCTGCACGATCACGCAGCCGCCGCCGGCCCGTTCCTGGGAGGTGCTGACGCGCTGGAGGGCGTCGAGGACGTCCGCCAGGTGCGGCCGGACATCCCGGACGGTCAGGAAGCGTCCCGCGGCCGAGACCTCGGCGCCGTCTTCGGCGGTGGCCGAGGAACGGACGATCACGGCCGGAGGGCGCGTCGCGGTCAGCCAGTGCGCGAGTGCGGGGCGGTGCTGGTCGAGGGCTGCGGGGCCGGCGGCGCTGTCCAGGCACAGTCCCTGGGGGACGGGCACGCCGTGCAGGGCGGCCTGGGACAGGCGTGCCGCCTTGGGGCCCCAGCGGGCGGATGACAGTTCGCGGGCGAGGAGCTCAGCGATCACGTGGGGTCCTGTCGGATCGGTCGAGGGCTACAGGTAGCGGTGGAGGTTCTGGCCGGCGGCGAGGGTACGGCGCATGTTGTCCGTGCCGGGGAAAATGGGGCCGTCCCATTCGTCAGGGCGTTCGTCGTGTGCGGCCATGAGGCGCCGGAAGTACTGGCTCTTGGCCCCGGTGGCCACGGCGACGGCCCCGCCGTGGCTGGCACTGTGGGTGTAGAGGTAGGGGTCGCCGTTGCCGAGCTCCACGGTGGTGCGGGCGGAATGCAGGTAGGACGTGCTCGCCGTGGTGGTGAAGTCGCTGCGCAGCTGCGCGACGAAGCGGTCGGTGGGCCCGAGGGGGACGACCTGGGTGTGGGCGTGGTCGGCGCACGCTCCGCCCTTCTCGCGGAAGTTCTTCGCGCCGTGCTCGAAGATGTGGGCCTCCCGGCCGAACTCGGCTTCGGCCCATGCGGTCACTCCGGCGAGCAGGTGGGTGAACTCCTCGTCCAGGGAGGGGTCCAGGAAGCCCATCGAGAGGATGTGCGGGCGGGGGATGACCAGGGTGTAGCCGGGGACGATGGCCCCGGCGCCGGGGATGACGACGAAGTTCGGTCCGTCGTGCAGCAGGTAGGACAGGCCGATGCTCTCGCCGAGCAGGTCCCAGAGCAGGTTGAGCTCTTTGTCCCCTGCCATTTCGGCGCAGGAGATGCAGATGTCCCGGTGATCGGGGATGGTCGCGGTCACGTGCGGTTCCCTTCGGTCGGAGGGTGGTCAGCGGCCGGGTGCGCCGGCGCGCCGGCCGGTGGGGACGGCAGGCGCAGGAGGAGGGACAGGGCGGAGTGGTCGCTGAGTCCGGTCAGGCGCGGGGTGTGGAGGTAGGCGCAGGCGGTGAGGTGGCGCCGGTGGGCGGAGGTGAGGAAGGCGTGGTCGAAGCGGTAGCCGGTGCCGGCCCGGCCGAACCAGCTGTGGTCGTGGTCGGTGCCGGGGGTGTGGTGCGCGAGGTAGGCGTCGGTGAGGCCGGCCGCGGCGAAGGAGTCGTAGAAGCCGTACTCCCAGGGGCCGAAGACCTTGTGGTGCGGGCGGTGGCCGCGGTCGACGACGTTCAGGTCACCGGCCACCACGACCGGGCCCCGGTGCTGGGCGACCAGGGCCGGGAGCGCGCGGGATACTGCTTCCTGGACGGCGCGCTTGTCGACGTTCCTGCGGGCCGGCCGGCCCCGGGAGGGGACATACAGCCCTGAGAGGACAACGGGCACGGTGCCGATGGTGAGCTGGGCTACCGGAGTGCGGTGGGGGAAGACCTGAGTGAGCGAGCCCAGGCAGGTCAGCCCGGAGTGCCGGGAGGCCAGCACGGTGCGGTAGTCCCCGCCCCCGGGCGACGGGTCGACCACCTGGTAGCCGGCGGCGCCCAGCGCGTCGCACAGGGCCGTACCGCCGGGACCGTGCCCGACCTCGGTCAGGACGAGAAGGTCCGCGGTGGGCTCCTGCGCCAGCCACGCGACCTGGTCGGCGGATCTGGACACGCTGGCGTGCTGCACATTCCACGTGACCACACCCACCTCGCTCGCGGGCGCCAGCCGGGCGTGGCCGGCCGGCTGCTGCCCGACGGCCGGAGCGGGTGCAACCTGGCGGGCCGGGGACGTCTGGGTCACGAGGCGGGTTCCTCCGCCCTCACCTGCGGACGGCGGCCCACAGTGCGGGGCGGCTGCGTCAACTCGCCGCGCCGACAGCGCAGTCGTGTGGGTGCGGGGCCGCCGGGTGTGGCAGGGTCGTGCGGGTGCCTGTTCTGGAATACGCGGCGGTGCGTGACACCCGCGACCTTGTGACCGCCCATGACCTCCCTGGCCTGGCCTCGGCCCGCCCCGAGGAGCAGGCCGCGGCGTTCGCGGCCACCGTGCTGCGCAACCCGACGGTGCGCGGCGTGCTGGAGCGCCTGGCCCCGCTTGACCTGCCGCCCTGGTATCTGACGGCCGGATCGCTCTTCCAGAGCGTGTGGAACGTCGCCGCCGGCGAAAGCGACCTCAACGCCGGCATCCGCGACCACGACCTGTTCTTCTTCGACGACCAGGACCTCAGCTACGAGGCCGAGGACGTCGTGATCAAGCGGTGCCTGCACGCCTGCGAGGGCATCGACGCCATCGTCGAACCGCGCAACGAAGCCCGGGTCCACCTGTGGTACGAGGGCAAGTTCGGCAAGGCGATCGCGCCGTACACGAGCCTGGAGCATGCGGTGTCCTCCTTCGCCGCGACGTGCTGCTGCGTCGCGGTGAGCCTGAGCGCCGACGGCGCGCTGAGCGTGCACTCCACCCACGGGTTCGCCGATCTGTTCGCCGGGATCCTGCGCCCGAACCCGCTGACGGTGGCCCCGAAGTCGGTGTACGAGGACAAGGCGCAGCGGTGGCTGGGCGTGTGGCCTCACCTGACGAAGCTTCCGTGGCCGGCCGGGCCGCAGGACGGCGTCACTGGGTGATCCCGCCCAGGGTCAGGGTGAACGCCGAGTGGTCGCTGAGCCCGGAGGTCCGCGCGCGGTGGTCGTAGCCGCAGGCGGCGAGCTGTCCGCGGCCGGCCAGCGATGGTGAGGCGAAGCCGTGGTCCAGGCGCTGTCCTCCCTTGGGGCCCAGCCAGGTGACGTCGGTGCCGTCGGGCTGCAGCGCGCGGTAGGCGTCGAACAGGCCGAGGCCCTCCAGGGCGCGGTAGAAGGCGTAGTCGTGTTCCTCGAACAGGTCGCACGGTGGGATGTGGCCGGGCTCCAGGACGTTGAAGTCGCCGGTGAGCAGGAGCGGGATGTCCGGCTCGTCGCGGATCCTGGTCTCCAGGGCGCGCAGGACCTCGGACTGGAAGGCGGCACGGTTGCGGCTGCTGTCGGCGCTCATGCCGTTGGTCAGGGAGTACAGGGCGATCACGTCGACGTCGCCGAGGTGGGTGTCCAGCCGCACTCCGGACAGCCTCGGTGTGGTGAAGGCGAGGGCGAGCGGCCGGGCCCGGTAGCCCTTGGTGGCGATCAGGTTGACGTACTTGTCGTCGGGCCCGTGCGGGGGGCGGGCGATCTGGTAGCCGTTGCTGTCGAGGTCCTTGGCGATGTGGGCGGCCGCCTCCCCGGTCTTGACCTCGGTCAGGACCAGCACGTTGGCCTGGCGGTCGTACAGCCAGGCCAGTTGCCGCCGCGCGCGCTCCAGGGAGGGGCTTTGGATGTTCCAGGCCAGCAGGCGCAGTTCGCGGGTCGCCAGGTCGTCGGTGACGGTGTCGGCGTCGCCGAACAGGAAGCTCTGGACGGGATTGCTCATGGGGTTCGGGTCCTTGCCGGGGCGCTGGGTCAGTGGGGGCGGGCGGCGAGGATGCCGCCCAGGGTCGTGGTGAGGCGGGCGCTGGTCATGCGCTTGGCGGCACGCTCGGCGGGGGACTCCTCGGCGGCGCCGCGCACGTGGAAGGACGTCGCGGAAGGGGCGTCGATGATGCGGAACCGGTCCTTGGCGGCGGGGCCGCGCAGGACCAGCGACATGGTGCCCGCCTCCGCCGTGACGGCGTGGACGGCGGTGTGGTGCAGGACGTACCAGTCGCCGGCCCGCTCGGTGCGGACGCTCAGTGGCTGGAGGGTGCCGGCGGTAGCGGTCTCGAAGCCGCTGTCACCGCCGTACTGGACGTGCCGGTAGGCGCCGGTGAGGATCATCGAGCCGAACGACCAGCGGTGGTTGTGCGGGCGGTCGAAGTATCCGGGCAGGAAGCAGTGCACCCGTATCCGGTAGCCGTGCTCCGGGTCGTCGTGGAGGACCACTTTGTCCATGAAGTCGTAGCTCTCGCAC
Organism: Streptomyces sp. CA-111067; assembly: GCF_050956065.1. Classification (NCBI taxonomy): domain Bacteria; kingdom Bacillati; phylum Actinomycetota; class Actinomycetes; order Kitasatosporales; family Streptomycetaceae; genus Streptomyces; species Streptomyces sp. CA-111067. The sequence continues at coordinate 6,621,630 of NZ_CP192103.1, forward strand.
ATGCCGGCCAGGTGCGGGTCGTCGGGGACGCCTTCGAGCAGGCCGGCGAGGACGGCCCACCGGTCCGCGGTGAGCGTGTCGAACGCGGCGCCGCACGCGGCGGACACCGCCGCAAGGTCGTCCCAGTCCAGGCCGGCCAGGCCCGGCAGGAGAGGCGGGGCGGTGGTCACGGTGTGCCTCCGATCAGAGCTGTGGGGCGGCGGGCGTCCAGCAGGCGCCGCAGCGCCGGGTGCATGCGGTAGTAACGGCGGGGCGTGCCGCTCTGCGGGTGCGCGGGCGGCAGCCGGCCGGTAGCGGTGACGTGGCGGCTGACCGCGGTCAGCAGGGCGATCTGGGTGCTCTTGACCGTCCGGCGCAGATCTCCGCCGGCGGGGACGGTCTGGGAGGCCAGGACGTCGCCGGCGTCGACGTCGTCAGTGGCCAGGTGCACGCTGCAGACCGGGGCGGTGCCGGTCAGAAACGCCCAGGCCACAGCGTCCATGCCGCGGTAGGCGGGCAGGGCGCCGTTGTGGGCGTTGACCGTGCCCAGGGCGGGCACGGCCAGGACAGCGGGAGGGACGACGTCCATCCCGAGCAGGATCAGGAGATCGGTACGGTCAGCGCACAGCACAGCGGCGACGGCGGCCCAGTCCTGGTGGCCGACGCTGTGGCGCGGGACGGCGGGCGCGAGCGCGGGCGGGAGTGGCTGGCCGTGAAGACCGGGGCCGGGCGCGGCGGACCGGGGGTACCAGGCGCTGTCGTAGACGCTGCCGGGATGGGGTGCTGGGGGGCCGGGCTGGTGCAGCACGATGGTGCTCAGCTCGATGCCGGCGGCCGTCGCGGCGCTGTGGAACAGCGGCAGGCCGCTGGAGGCGGCCCCGGCCAGGACCGCGATCCGCACCGGCGGCCGACCGGCGGCCGATTCAGCCCGGGCCGGCGTCAGCGGACGGTCCGGCTGCGGCAGGGAAGCCGGCACTGCTTCGTGCCCGATGTGCTCGACGGCGTCGACCGCCTCGGCTAAGGCCGCGACGGCCAGCGGCGGCGGCGCCGGGGAGTACAGGCCGGCGGCCACGAGCTTCAGTGCCGCGTTCAGGTACCGGTGGTCACCGGTGCGCTGGGAACGCCGAATCCAGTGGCGGGCCAGCATCAGGTAGATCGCGGCGAGTTCACCGTCCAGCCGGGCACCGCGCTCCGCAGCGGGCGGCCGCACGAGTGCGCTGGATTCCACCGCGTGCAGCAAGGCCTCCTCACCGTCGTGGTCGGCGTGCTGGTCGGAGTGCTGCTGGAGCCAGGCCAGCATCTGGGCGCGGGCGGCACTGGTGGCCCGGGAGGGGCGGGCGATGCCCAGCGGCACCCGGCGGACACCGTTCCCGGTTGTGGGGGCTGCGGTGAGGCAGCCGGGAAGGCCGGGGGCGCCGGCTACCGCCTGCAGCGCGGTGAGGACTTTGCGGGTGATGACGTCGCCGTCGGCGGCGGCCGCCGCGGTGACCGTGCCCGGCGGGATCACCGGGAGACCTGCAAGGAGACGTCGCGCAGGGTCGCCAGGTGCTCCTCGACGGCCGTCTCGTCGCCGGGGTAGCCCCACAGCGGGGTCTTGATGAAGTTGTCGATGAACGCCTGGGCGCCGGGGAAGACGCCTGGACCTGTGGTGTGCGGGGTGTCCCATCCTTCGTCGCGCGAGGTCCGGTGGAAGAGCGGTTCGTCGGCGATCACGGTGGTGGAGCCGGGAAGGTCGAAGTCGGTCCCGGCGGCGGTGAGCCGGTCGACGAAGTCCCCGACGGTGACGGTCGCGGCCTCGGGGTGAAAGCGCAGGCCCATGACGTACAGGCCGTGCCGGCCCAGGTCCGGGTCGACGATGACCGGGGAGACCACGGGGTTGCCGGCCAGGGCGTGGGTGTAGGCGTCCATGACCGCGCGGCGCCGGGTCTCGATCCGGTCGGCCTTGCCGAGCTGGTCCAGGCCGATGGCCGCCCCTATCGTGCTGATGCGGGAGCTGAGTCCCATGCCGGTCAGCGCGTACGGGGCGTACGGGCGGGAGCCGGGGATCTCCTGGAAGCACCGCTTGTTGTAGTGCCCGTGCAGCAGGGCCAGTTCCCGGTGGCGGTCCGTGCGGCCGACGAGGACACCGCCGGTGCCGGTGGTGACCGCCTTCTGGTTGGTGCTGAAGGCGGCCATGTCGCCGAAGGTGCCCACCCGTTGTCCGCGCCAGGAGGCGAAGTGGGCGTGGGAGCAGTCCTCCAGCAGCATGAGGCCAAGCTTGGCGCATTGCGCGGCGACAGCGGTCATGTCACAGGGATTGCCCCACATGTGAGTGACGATGACCGCCTTGGTCCGGGGGGTGACCAGGCCGGGAAGGGATGCCGGGTCGAGGTTGCCCAGGGCGTCGGCGTCGGCGAAGACGAGGTTCACGCCTTCGTAGGCGAACGGTGACGCGGTCGCGAAGAACGTGTACGCCGGCGCGATGACCTCATCACCGGGCCCCAGCCCTGCGGCGACGCACATGGCGTGCAGCGCGGCGGTGCCCGAGGAGAAGGACACCGCCCAGGGAGCCCCGACGAACTGGGTGAACGCGGTCTCGAACTCACCGGTCACGCCGCGCGCGTCGCGGTCGGACAGCGAGCGGCGGACCTGCCGGTCGACCGCGGTCCGCAGGCTCGCATCGACGTGCGGCCAGCTGTAGGCGGGAACCTGCGGGTGCCCGCTGTCGCTCTGGTCCAGGAGCTTTTCGACCTCGGCGGCCAGCCGGCGGGCGGTGTCCTCGCTCCTCTCGTCGCCGGGGACGTCCAGGATGGTCCAGCCGCGCTGGCCTGCCATGATGGTCAACGCGTCCAGGCCGGCCTGCTGGTAGGCCAGGAATGAAACCTTCCCGAGCTCGGCGAACTCGCCGTGCATGCCCAGCTCGGAGGGACGCAGCCGGTTCGACGCGCGGTCCCAGGACTGCTCCGGGTCCACGCGCAGCACGATGACATGGTCCGGCTCCGGCACCCGAGAGAAGTGCTGGTCTATCTCGGTGCTGCTCCACCCCTGGCCCAGGAGCTTGGAGGTCAGCTTGTAGTACCAGCCGTCGACGATCACCGGACCGGACTGCGCCGCGGGGGACACGACGTGCTCGCCGTGCGCGATGAACCATGCCGCCTGCAGGTGGGCCCAGAACGTGTCCGGGAGATCGGGCGAGTCGCCGCAGTGCCAGAGCATCTGCGACAGGTGCTCCATCAGGCGGGTCGCGTACGGGGCGGTGGTGGAGACTTGGCGGCGGTCGACGTACGTCACGCCGCGGTCCTTCAGCGCCGCGGCGACGGCGCGGGCCAGCGTGGTCTTGCCCGCCCCGTCGCCGCCTTCGATCACGATGAACGGATACTCGTGTTTCACGTGTCCTCAACTCTCCTGGTGATGGGCAGGGTTTCTGCGGCGCCGTGGCCGGAGCGGCCGCGGTCCTCGTCGGTGAAGACTTCGCCGAGCGCGTCCAGGGCCTGCTGCGCCCCGGCCCCGGCAGCCGCGAGCGAGTGAAGATCCTCGGCGGACAGTGCCCGGTGCGGGCGGGCGAGGTTCTCCTCGATCTGCGCCACGGTGGTGAATCCGACCAGCACCGCGGCGCCAGGCCACCGGTGCAGCAGGTAGTGCAGGGCAGCCCGCACCAGCTCCGCGCGCTCCGGCCCGAAGCGCTCCCGCACCGGGCCGAGGTGCTCGTCCAGCACCGCCAAGGCGGGTGCGGTGAACCACGCCTTGCGCTGCCGGTGGTCCCCGGCCCCGAACCGCGGCGGAGCTTGCGGGGAGTGCTTGCCGGTCAGCAGGCCCTGGCCCAACGGCTTGTTGACCAGAACGGTGAGACCGTGCTCGGCGGCGAACGCGCGAATCCCGCCGGTCGAGGAGTGCGGGGTGAGCAGGTTGTCCCGCACGGCCAGAACCTCCGGGCGCACCAGCTCGAACTGCCGGCGGAACCGCTGCTGCTTGTCCTCCCGCTCCCCGGGGGCCGCCTGCAGCCGCTCGGGGGCGTAGCGGTGCGGGCCGCGCATGCCCACCGCCCGGATCAGACCTTCCTTCTGGAAGGAGCGCAGTGCCTCCACCGCGGCGGGCAGGTCCCGGTCTTCGGGCCCGAAGTTGCCGTTGTGCAGGGCGTACACGTCCAGGTAGGGGGTGCCCAGATTCTCCAGCGTCTGCTCCAGTTGGCGCCGCATGTGCCCCGGGGCGTAGGCGCTCCCCGCGGTGCCGGTGAAGTAGCCGACCTTGCTGGCGACCGCGACCTGGTCGCGCGGCACGGTGGCCAGCAGGCCGCCCAGGAGGCGCTCGGAATGGCCGAGGCCGTAGACGTCCGCGGTGTCGAAGAGGTTCGCGCCGAGCTCGAAGGCGCGCTCCAGACCCAGCCTCGCCTGGCGGTCGGTGGCGGTGCTCCAGCCCATCGGCATGCCCAGGTTGTCCGCTGGCCCGCCGATCGGCCAGCAGCCGATACCCAGCCGGCCCACCCGGGCGCCGCTGGGCAGGGTGATCCGGCCGCCCGGGCGGTACTGCTCATCTCCCGTGGTCATGGTCCTCCGCATCGTCGGTATCGGTTGCTGCCGGTGCGCCCGGTGGCCGGGGCGGTCAGGTGCTGCACGCTTCGGCGGCGTTGATCAGCGTCCAGCCCGAACGTGCCTCCCACCGGCGGTACTCCGAGCGGAGCGTCGCAGCGCCGTCGGGCGGCAGGCGCCGGGCGACGTCCTCGACGGCCGGGTCCAGCCGCTGCCGCAGCACGTCGATCTCGGTTTCGAGCAGGTGCCCCAGCCTGCGCTCCAGCAGCTCGTGCCGGACGTCATCGGGGTCGGCGCCGCGGGCGGCGAGCAGCATGTGCCCGAACACGGTGTACGCGGCGTTCTTGAGGATCACCCGGGTGTCGCGGACGGCGTAGCGGGGCGGGCCGTCCAAAATCTTCTCCAGGGACTTCAGGGTGTAGTCGAGGCTGAAGTTGCGGTCCACCCACAGCTGCGCCCACTGCGAGCAGGTGCCGATGCGCCAGTCCGCGAAGCGGGCGTCGACCCGGCCCATCGACGGGCGGGCCTGCCCGGTCAGTCCCGCCCGCTCGGCCGCTTTGGTGTACGCGGCGCCGATCAGGCACTCCATGCTGACGAGCATGTACGAGATCGCGGAGTGGAAGGGCCTGTCGGCGGAGTGTTCGGCGACGAACGCGGGATCGCGGACACCGTCGACGATCTGTGCGGTGCTCAGGTGCGGCAGCGGCTTGAGCACCAGGTCGGTCCTGCCCTGGTAGGCGAAGGTCTCCTCCAGCTCCCGCATGCTCATCAGCTGGTCGAAGGTGATGTAGGTGTAGCGCGTCGGCACCCCCAGCGCCGACAGCGTGCGGATCGCCAGGGCGTTCTGCTCGCCGGTGGTCTCCTTGCGGAACCGCGCCAGGACGGTGTCGACACCGGACTCCACCCCGAACAGGCAGCGCCGCAGCCCGTCGCCGACCAGGGCGCGCCACATGCCGGCCCGCTCCAGGTGCCAGTCGCGGTCGTGTCCGGGGCTCACCACCTGGTCGATGCGGCAGCTGGTCTCCCAGCCGAACCCCGCATCGCTCAGCGTCCGCGCCATTGCCAGGGCCCGAGGCACCGCATCCTGTCCGCGGCCGACGAACTCCTCGTCGACCAGATACAGCGTGCGGCTCACGCCGGGGTGGTCGTCGAAGACGCCGGCCATTCTGTCCAGCAGCCACGGCATGGCGTCCGGTCCGGCGCCGGCCCACTGCCCTTTGTGGTCGCGGGGGCAGAACGTGCAGAAGTTCGTGCAGCCGCGGGAGGTCTCCAGCTGGGCCACACCGTGGCGCTTGAGGGTGGCCGGCAGCAGATCGAGCTCCGGAAGGATGTCGCCGGCGGCCCGGTTGACGGGCCGGGCGCTGTGCCGCCGGGTGACCTGCAGGGTCCCCGCGCCGCGCGCGGCGCCGTTGTAGCCGATGCCGTGCACTTGCTCGCGGGCGATGTCGCCGTGCCAGTAGGCCAGGACGTCCTGGATCGTGGTCTCTCCCGCGCCCCGGGCGACGAGCAGGCGGGGGTAGCGCTCAAGGAGCAGCCGCTCGTTGCGGGCGGTCAGGCTCCCTCCCGCCACCACCAGCGGCGGCTCGTCCAGACCGTACGCGGCGTCCAGCAGCTCGGTCATCAGGTCGTGCTGTCCGAAAGTGGCCGAGACCCCGAGGATGTCGGGCGGATCGGCGAGCACCCGGGTGACCAGCTCGTCCAGGCCGACACCCAGTTGCATGTCGGTCAGCTCGATCCGGCCGGTCAGCGCGGTGCGCGCGGCACGAGCCAGGTCCGATATGCCCAACGGGAACCGGGGGAGAGGAAAGTTCTCCGGGTGGTACAGGGCGGCGATCAGGACGTTGGGCCGCGATAATCGCCCGACGGCCACATCGTCCAGATCGGCCCAGCTCAGCCAGGAGTTCGGCGACTCGAGCCGCAGGTGCCCGTCGGCCCAGGACGGCCAGTGGCGGGCGGCGTGCGGGAGACCGGACAGGTCGGCGGCCGCCCACCTGCCGCCGGGAGCTTCCAGCAGCAGCAGGCGCCGCTCCAGCGTGCCCGAGACGATCACCCTGCCGGTGCTGGCGCCCGCGAGCAGCCCGACCAGCTGAGGGAGGTCGATCAGCGCCTGCGGCGGCACCGTCACGACTGGCTCGGGCCGGGCCAGCTCCCACGCCTGCACGATGCGGGCGATCTCTCCGGTCGTGGTACGGGTCGTGGACACCGTCATGCTGACCGCCTAGGTCGATGGGTGATGGCCACGCCGCGAGCACGAGAACGCTGCCCCGGCGGCATCCACACAGCCCGCACGCCGGCTGGAAACCGAACCCGGGCAAGCAGCATGGACGGATCAAGGCGTGCTTCGTGGCAAAAGCATCGGGATGGCAGAGAAATGACCGAAACCGGCTTCCGGCGAGCGCCGATCTCTATCGCCTGTTCCTCCGGGCCGAGCGGTGGACGTGTCCTCGTCATCGAGCTCCCTTCACTGCACAGCAGAACGGAGCGCCCCGGGGGCCGCGCTGCGGCGCCGGCCCGCGAAGCGGCCGGAGTCCGACACGGTCTGGCACGTGGCGGTTGCCGCCTGGCACCAGTGAGCACCTTGAAGGCAGGATGAGGCGACCGTGAGGGGCACTCACTCACGTCCTCAACCCCAAATTCCCGGAAGGATGCAGGACTTGAGCACTGAGGAGAGGACGACGTTCGCCGTCGAGCTCACCCGCTGGCGCACCATCCGTGGACTGTCGCAAGCCGCTCTCGCGGCCCGGCTCAACATCACCCCCTCCTACGTCAGCCACCTCGAGGCCGGCCGGGAGCACGGCAGCGCCGACCTCGCCCGCAGGGCCGAGGCCGTGCTCGACGCCGGCGGCGCCCTGTGGCAGGCATGGAAGGGCACCGACCCGGTGACCGCAGTGGGCGAGACCGTCGACGTTCCGCCGGGCGCGGAACTCTTCGTGCTGGAGGACGAGGCGGCGCTGACCTACGACGGCACCTACTACCACCTGCGGATGCGGCGCCTCCTGCGCAACACCGGCACTGACCCCGTCACCCGCTACCTGGTGCGCATCGCCGTCGACCGGTACCCCGACGACCCCGAGCGCTCCAACGCGCTCTACCGCCGAAGCCCGCTCACCTGGGACGAACTCGCGCTCGAAGCACGCTGCGGCGCCGAACCCATGACGTGGACCGTCAAGCACGACCGGGACGCGTTCAAGGAACTCTGGCTGCAATTCGCCAACCCCGACGCACGGTTCCCGCTCTACCCCGGCGAGGAGACGGAGATCGTCTACTCCTACGCTGTGACCGCCGACAAGTGGGGTCCTTGGTTCCAGCGAGCCGTCCGTCTGCCCACCCGGATGCTGCGCGTCGAACTCGCATTCCCCGCTGACAGCGAACCCACCGTGTGGGGGACCGAAACCTCCCTCAGTGCCCATCAGGCCGACCTGCGCACTCCGGTGCAGCGCACGACGCGCGGCAAGCAGACCGTCTTCACCTGGACCACGATGGAACCCCCGCAGCACGCGCGCTACCGCCTGCAGTGGCGGTTCACATCGGAGCCCGGCGCGGACACCGAACCAGAGATCGCCCCGTCGGCGAGCCAGGCCATGGCGAGCGCCGGCATCGCCCAGGACGGCGAGCCCGTCCTGGCTCGCGCAGCCGACCCCTTCGACCTGCCGGCCGAAGCCGCCGAAGCCGCCTCCGTGGTACGTGAACTGCTGGCCGCCGTCGAACGGGTACGCGCCCTGCACACGTTCGGCAAGGGTATGGGCCTGGCCGCCCCGCAAATCGGCATCGACCGCTCCGCCGCGGTGATCATTCCGCCAGAGCCCGGCGCTGAGCCGGTCATCCTGCTCAACGCCACGATCGCGGAGGAATCCGGGCAGAGCGACGAACAGTACGAGGGCTGCCTGAGCTTCTTCGACGTCCGCGGACTCGTGCCCCGGCCACTGCACATCGTCGTCGCCCACACCGAACCCGATGGCACCACGCACCTGTCCCGCTTTGAGCAAGGGCTGGCGCGGCTGGTAGCGCACGAAGTCGATCACCTCCACGGCGTCCTATATCGGCAGCGCATGCGTCAAGGCGTGGAACCGATCCCCGTCGAGCAGTACCGCGGCACCGGCAAGACCTGGAACTACACCTGACCTGCGGGACGCCCACAAGATGCTGGGGCGGCTTCGAGGTGCCGAGACCCTTGACGCCCGGTCTGCGGCCGAGCGGGGCTACCAAGCCGTGGCCCGTCACGGTGTGCTCTACGCGTCTGGGGTGGTGAGGGGGTAGAAGTGTGCGGGCGGGTGGTCGATCAGGAGGTTGAGGTGCCAGGCTGTGAGGCACTGCGCGGTGGGGACGAACAGCCCGTCAGGGAGTCGGCCTAGGGAGTATCAGCGCCACTCGCTCATGCTCCCGGCCGGTTGAGTGGAGGGCTCACCTGTCCAGCGGCAGGTCGGCTGGGGCCGACGTCGAGGACCGCGTTTTCGTCGCGGACGCCCGACATCAGCGGCATCCGGCAAAGCGACGGACGATCGGCTCCAGGTAGTCCACGTGCGGACCCACTAGGCTGGCGAGTTCCTCCGGCGACGGCACCAGGGCGTTGTCGACGTCGAAGAACTCGATGCCTATCGGCTGTCTCAGACACCGGCTTAGCGTTGACCGCTTTTGCGTGGTGGTCTGCGAGTGCCCTCCGATGGGAGGGAAGGGAATTCCCACAACAATTCGTGGGGTTCAGCCTGCCGTATGGGCGGGATGGGCGCGTCTCAGCGCGAGTCTCACTCTACCGGGCGCGAGAGCAGCAATCCGCACCCGTACGCCTTTGCCCGGCCGAAGCCGCCGGTCAGGAGGGTGTGGAACTTGTCGGAGTCGGTGACGATCCCGGTCAGGAACGTCTCCCGGACGATGAACTTGACGGCGTGGTCGCCGTGCATGCCGGTGACGCTCTGGCCTTCGCTCATGGTGATGTGCTGCGGGTTGATGTCGAGTCCGTGCTGGTGGAGTTTGCCGCGGAGCCATTCGCCGCATTCCTCGGCGGTGCGTTTGCCCAGAATCCGTCCGGTCTGGCGGTCGTGGGCGACGGGGTTGGCGACGGTGCGGGCTTCGACGATGTCTCCGGTGGTGTAGTGCTCCCGGACGGGGTTGGTCGTGGCCGCGGTCAGGGTGCCCGTCGTCAGCAGGTGGCTCCAGTTGGGTGGTTGGGGTGATTGGACGAGGATCTGTTCGGGGGTGCCGGCGCTGAGGCGGCGGGTGTCGGGGTCGCGCAGCGGGGTGCTGCGGCGGGCGGCGAACAGGATGCCGGCGGGGCGCGGGCTGTGGGTCCCGGTGACGGTTCGGGGGTTGCGGAAGCCGCGCATGACCAGGCGGTGGAGTTCCTGCACGTCCAGGCACAGGTGCTGCTGCTCGGCGGTCAAGGTGAGCGCCGAGCGCCATACCTGCAGCCCGGCCGAGCGGTCGGCGGCGGGCTGGGCGGTGGTGGTCGTGGTGGTGGTCATGGTTCCTCGGTCGGGGGCGGGGTGGCGGTGGCGGACAGCAGGAACATCAGGGGGTGGTCGCGTTCGAGGTACGTGGTGGGGACCTGCTCGGGGCTCGGCGCGGCGCCGGGCCGGGGGGTGGTCTCGGTCCAGGTCCGCGGCCTGGTGGTGGTTGCTTGGGGCAGCAGGGGGATCCGGTCGGGCCAGGTCTCGGCGCCGTGCGGGGTGGTGCCGTGGGCGGGAGGGTGGGAGGGCGGGCAGCATCGGCGGCCGAGGTAGAGCAGGCCGGACGGCTGGCGGAGGGCCTGGATGATGTGTTCGGCGAGGTGGTGGTCGTCGGTGGTCAGTCCGGCGAGGAACGCGGCGTCGGCGAGGTAGTGCTTGCGGAACTGGACCGGGGTGCGGTCTTTCCCTGCCCAGGGGGCGTGGACGGTTCCGTCGGGCCGGCGTGCAGGAATCCGGGGCACCCCGTAGTGGGGGATGTCTCCGCCGGGGGCGCTGGTCTCGAAGGCGTAGGAGGGGAAGGTGCCGCCGCCGGCGGTCTGGTCGTCGGTGAGGAGGTGGCCGGGCCGGTCGGCGCGGACGGCGAAGGTCATGGTGCGCAGGTCGGACAGGTCCGCCGACCAGTCCCGTCCCAGGGCGTTGGCGATCAGGCCGGCCACGGCGGACTTGGTGGGCCGGGGTCCGGTTTCCCGCTCGGTCCAGTGCGAGGAGGCGCCGTAGGACTGGAGCGGGCCGGACAGCCGGATCAGCACGGTGGTGGCCACGGGTCAGCCGGCTTCCACGGTCAGCTGCCCGGGCAGCTCGGCCGGTACGGGTTCGCCGTTGGGAGGTAGCCACCGGGCGATGCCGCCGCCCAGGTGGGCTCGTTGCAGGTAGCGGGCCAGGCGGGTGGCGGCTTCGGTGCCCGCCGGGGCGGGGACGGGGTCTTCGAACGCGGCGGCTGCGGTGAGCGGCAGGGTGCAGGTCGCGGCGACCGTCAGGGTGGGCCAGGCGGCGGCGCCGGTGCGGCTCTTGCCCGCCGAGGGCAGCGTGTAGACGGCGGCGGTGAGGAACCGGCGTTCCATGCTCCGCGCGGTGGCCTCGACGATGTCGGGATCGGGGTCGGTGCCGGCGAGGTTGGCGCGCAGGCGGCGCCGGTCCAGGGCTGCCCAGCGGTACAGGGTCCCAGAGGCGAGCAGTTGCTGGCCGAGCATGCTGGAGGCGAAGACCCCGAGGTCATTCCAGTCGTCGCGGGTGGCGAAGTCGTCGGCGAAGGTGAGCATGGCGTCCACCGAGAAGCCGTGGGCGACCGCCACGGCGGAGCGTATGTGCCCGTTGGGCGGGGGGAGTTCGGTGAGCATCCGCCCGAACAGCTGGATGTCGGAGCGTCCGGGGCCGAAGGCGTCACGGGCCTGGGCGGCGATTGCGGGTGGGACGAGCGCGGCAGCAGTGTGGAGGGGGTTTCCCGGTTTCGGCGGGCGCTTGGTCCCGGGCGCGGGTGCCACGGCGTGGGTGATGATGTCCTCGGCCCTGTCCCGGGCTTCGCGCAGGTTGTCCCAGTTGAGGGTGACCAGGGCGGCCAGCACGTCGGGTGCGGTGTCCGGCAGGATGACGGCGGCACGGGTGCGGTGGGGGTCGGCGGGGTCGACGCTCATCCCGGCCGCGGCAACGATCAGGGCCGCGGCGGGGTCGGCGTCCGCAGGGTCGGTGCCGGTGTCCTGCAGGCGCCTCGATACTTCGCGGGGCAGGTAGCGGCTGTTGGCGGCCGGTACTTCCCCGGGGAGTGCGGAGGTGCGCATCGCGTCGCGGATGGCCCGGACCTGGGCCTGGGAAGAGATCCGCATGCGCTCGGCGCCGCCGATCGCGATGGACTTGGGCCGGCCGAGCTGGTCGCGGTTCAGGCCGACGCCGGACAGCGTGGTGAGGGTATGGACGGTCACGAACGGGCCCGGCGTACCGGAGAGGTCGATCGTGAAGCCGGTGTCGGGGAGGTGGAGTTCGGTGGCGCTGGTCACGGGGTGAGGGCTTCCTGGTCGCGGGAGTCGGAGTCGGAGTCGGTGTCGGGGAGGTGGCGGGGGGACGGTGCGGCGGCCGAAGTAGAGCTGGGTCCAGCGTTCCCGGACGCCGGTGCCGTGCCAGTGCGCCAGATCGCCGAACAGGTTTCCCCAGGACGGGGTGGCCCCGGCGTCGGCTGCGGAGCGGATCTGGGCCGCGAGCAGCGGGCGCATCGCGCTGATGGTCGGCGCGCGGACCATGGTGACCAGGGCGGCGGTGGTGGCCTGGTGGCCTGGTCCGTGGACGTGGTGCATCAGCCAGGGCACCGGGATACGGCCGTGGAGGGGGGCACTGCGGCTGCGCCGGCGGTGCAGGGCGAACAGCGCGGCCGTGGTCACGGCGGCCTCGTGCTGCCCGGCGGGGAGCGAGTCGGTGACCAGCTGGCAGGCGGGGCTGTCCGGGTCGGGATGGGCGAGCCAGAACTCCAGGTCGCGCAGGGTGGCGTTCATTCGCGGATTGTGGGCCCAGGCTCCCAGCAGCATCGCCAGCCGCCGCTCGCGGGAGGGCCATTCCAGCTCGTCGTCCGGGACCGGTCGCCGGTGCCGCCGCGGTTTGGCGGCGTCCAGCCCGGCGGTGGCCGCGGTGACGAACAGGTCTCCTGCGTCGTATCCGGCCAGAGCGGCAGATACGGTGCCCAGTTCGGCCGCCGGGGCCTGCGGGGCTGCCGGCGGCACCGGCATGCCGTGGTCGGCGACCTGGAACAGCTCCTGCTGGCCGGTGGCCGGCCGCGCTGTTCCGGGTGTCGCGACGGTGGCGGGTGCGGTGTCGGCGGGGCGGACGGCGTCTTCCAGGACGGCCAGTCTCCGGCCGTGACGCACCGGGTCCGCGTCGCGGGTCGGGCGGGCGCCCGCCAGCAGGACCTCTTCGCGGTCCTCGCGCGCTGCGGCGCGAAACGCCGGGTCCTCCAGGAGGTCTGAGCCGAAGCCGGGTGGCAGTACCGTGCCGAGTTCACGGCGGAGCAGCCCGGCTGGTGTGGTGGTGTTGTCCGGGTCGGGTGCCGCTCCATGGGCGCGGCGGCGGAAGACCATCACGGTGTCGGCCGCCTCGGCCAATGCCGGGTCCGCCAGGAGCTGCCCGGGTATGAAGACCTGCCGGGCGTAGGCGTATCCGGCGTTGGCCGGGGCCGCGAGGCCGGCGGCCGTCAGGTCCGGCAGATAGCCCAGGTGCTCGGCGGCCCGCCGGGCGGTCGCAGCCCAGCTCCCGGGGCCTGCCGCCCACCACGACTCCGCCAGGGGGGCCAGGTCGGTGTCGCTGGTCACCGCCGAAGCCCACAGGGGTTTTCCGCCGACGGCCTCGGCGGCGTCGCTCATACCGGGCCTGCGGCTCAGCAGGGTGTCGTCCGGGCGGATCCGCCAGCCCGCGGCCAGTTGGGCCAGCGCCACCTGCCCGCCGCCGGGACCGTGCGGGTGCAGCAGGATCCGGCGGGACATCCACGTCAGAGCGTCACTCTCCCCGGTGGGGGCGCCGTGGCGGCCTTGATCGTCCTCGGGGCGCGGCCGGTAGGACCATGTCGCGGTGCCCACCGGGCACGTCAGCGGGGTCAGCCGCCACGCCAGCAGCTCCGCCAGGGTCGTCTCCGGCAGCCACAGCAGGCTGGCCGCCGCTGTGCTGCCGGCCGCCACGTTGCTGTTCGGGCCGTAGAGCGTCGACTTCGTGGGGATCCGGCCGCCTTTGGCCCACAGCTGCTGTACCAGCAGCAGCTCCACGGCACGAGACGTGGGCAGGGGCTGCCCGTTGTAGCGGTGGCGGTGGTCGTGCAGGAGCTGGCCGGTGCGGGCGGCGGTCAGGTCCAGGAAGTGGGCCGGCACGGTGGCCTCGCGCTGGCCGGCCAGGTCCCGCAGGCTCGCGTCCTGGAACAACGGGTGCTCGGGGTGGAACAGGTCCAGTAGGTCGGCGTTGCTGCGGATCCAGCCGGTGACCGGGGCGAGGTCCACACCACGGCGGATCTGCCGGAGGTAGTCCTCGGAGCCGGCCGGGGCGCAGCCGGCGCTGTAGGCGACGGCGAGGAGGAGACGGGCGGTGGCTGTCCGCACCAGCGGATCCGGCGCCGCCAGCCGTATCCGGCCGCAGTGCTCCACCGCGCCGAGCAGGGACAGCAGATGCGTTCCGCCGTCCGGGCCGGCGCACTGGATCCACGGACGGTCGGCAAGACTCCACGAAAGGATGCCTCGACTGCTCATACCGACGCCCCGGTGCTGGTGGCTTGGCCGGCGCCGTCGTCGAGGAGGTAGGCCAGTTCTTCCAGTGCTGCGGCGTCCGTGGAGGAGTGGACCAGTTCCTGGGTTCCGGCCAGGGCCCAGAACGCGCTGGCCAGCCACAGCTGTTCCTTGGTGTCGCGGACCACCAGGTAGTGGGAGGGGGCTTCCTGGCCGTCGCGCTGGGTGCGGCCCTCGGCCTGCAGGCTCAGTTTGCCGCCGCACAGGACGTCGGCGAAGACCGTGATGCGCGGGGCGGTGGTGGCGGTGGTGCCCGCGCCGTCCACGTCCCGCTCGCCGGCCTGGAAGTTCAGTGCCTCGACCGCGTTGGTCACGCAGACCAGCGCTTGGCCGAGCTGGAAAGCGATCCTGCGCGGCTCGCGCAGCCCGGGCTGCTCACCGGTGATGACCGCGACATGGTCGGGCAGCCCGCGGGCCCGCAGTTCGCGGGCGATGTCGGCGGCCAGGGCGTCCACCGTGTCCAGGAACCAGGCGGGAACCACGACCTGATGACCGCCCTGGACCAGGTCGGCGACGTGCCGCGCGACGTGTGGGACTTTGAGCAGCGATGCCTTCTGCACACTCCTGAGCGCTTCACTGCCCCGGTCGGCGCGGCCCGGCCGCAGTTCGCGGAGCTTGCGCAGACCGTGGGCGCGGATGAACTGCGCCCACGCACCGTCGTACATCTCCTGATCCTGGGCGGACAGCTCGATCCAGTGGATCTCCCGCGCCTGCGTGGGCAGCCCCAGCTCCTCCTGCGTCGCGGTCGATCCCACCCCGTGCCGGTAGAGCAGCTCGCGGATCCGCTTCACACCCCCGTCGTCGGTGGCCGCCCGGCTGCCGGGCCGCAGGTTCTCCACCCACTGCGCGTATCCGGTACCGGTGCGCTCGGCAGGAGGTTCCACACCGGCGGCGAAGGCGATCAGGTCGGCGGCGTAGCTGGTCTCCTGCACGGTGGAGAACGGCGTGGCCGAAGCGGGCACGAAGAACGGAGGCGTAGACCCGTCCTGCGGATGGGTCAGCCGGTACACCAGCCGGGAGCGGACCGATTCGGGAGTGGCCAGCACCTGGCTCTCGTCGACCACCACCGCGTCGAACAGGACCCGGGGCAGCCCGGAGGCGGCGGCGAGCGCACTCGCCCGCTCGGCGGGGAGTGATCCCAGGTTGTGCTGGCGGTGGAGGAAGAGCCGCCACAGCCGTTCGGGGTTGATCACCACCCACCGCTGGCCGACGCCGTAGGAGGTGATCGCACGCCGCCACGCCGGGACGGCCCCCAGCTTAGTGACCACCAGGACGGTGTGCACCTGGGCGCGTATCGCGTTGAGCCCGGCCAGTACCGTCATGGTCTTCCCGCTGCCGGTCGGCGAGACCAGCGCAAAGCCGGGCGCACCGGCCTGGTGAGCGGCGGCGATGGCCTGCGCCCGCGGCGTCTGGTAATCGCGCAGGTGAAGGACGGACGGGGCGGGTGCGATGTCCCGCTGCCCGGTCAGCAGTTCCTGGACCAGCATCTCCCAGGAGTTCGGCTGCGCACGGTGCGGCTCCAGCGCAGCCGGAAGCCGCCGCCCGCGGAAGACTTTCACTCCCCACTGCGCGTGCCGGGTCGCCCCCGGATACGCCGGCGCTCCCGGGTCCAGAACCAGCCACGCCGGCTGCTGCCCGTCCTTCCCCAGCACAGCCGCGGCGGGGCCTGCGGGCGACAGGCGGATGAACGGCGAAGTGGCAACGGCCGGAAGTTCGAGCGCCGCGCCGGGGTGGCCAGGCCCGCTCGTAGCGCCCGCCACCGGACGGGCGGTTGCCGCAGCCGGTAACCCGCCGGGCGATATACCGGATTCGGGGCGGGGTTGGCCGGTCGGCGCACTCTCAGGCACAGCTGTTCCTCTGGGTGGTTCGCGGGGGTCGGTTCGCACGGGGCGGCGGTCGTCTGCATCACTGCCGGGGGCCGGGGCGGGGCCGGTCACCGGGCTGAGCCGGTGCCGGCCCGCGCCCCGGTACTGGGCCAGGCGTCGGATGCGGGTGTGGGCGTGGGTCAGGCGGTGGTCATCGCGGCCAGTTTCCGCGCGACCGCGCCGAGCCCCAGGGCGTTGGAGCCCTTGATCAGGAGCACGTCGTCCGGCCGCAGCACCTTGTTGGCCTGTTCGGCCACCGACTGCCCCGTCTCGGCGTGCTCCGCGCTGATCCCGGCCTCGCGGGCCGTTTCGGCGAGCGCGACGGCGTGGTTGCCGCCGACGGTGACCAGGTGGTCGGTACCGCTGGCAGTGAGGCGGTCGGCCACGGTGGCGTGCCAGGTTTCGGCCTGGTCGCCGAGTTCGGCCATCTCGCCGATGACGGCGATCCGTCGGCGGCCGGCACCGGCGATGTCCTCCAGCGCGTCGATCGCGGCGAGCATCGCCTCGGGGGAGGCGTTGAAGGTGTCGTTGATGACGGTCACCCCGTCGGCGCGGGTGCTGACCTGCATCCGGTCGCCGGAGACGATTTCCGCTGCTTCCAGCCCGGCCAGGACGGTGGCGAACGGCACGCCCGCGGCGAGTGCGGTCGCCGCGGCGGCCAGCGCGTTGGTCACGTTGTGGCGGCCGTGGACGCGCAGTTGGACAGTCCCCGACTCCTCGCGGTGCAGCAGGACGAAGCCCGGACGCCCCTGGGCGTCGACCTGGATGTCGGTTGCGCGGACCGTGCTGCCGGGGCTGGTGCCGAAGGTCATCACACCGGCCTCGGTCTGGTCGGCCATGGCCATGACCAGGGGGTCGTCGGCGTTCAGGACGGCCATCCCCAGGGGCGGCAGGGCCTGGACGATCTCGGACTTGGCCGCCGCGATGGCCTCCCGGCTGCCGAACTCTCCGATGTGCGCGGAGCCGATGCCCAGGACGGTGGCGATGGTCGGGGGCGCGACCTGGCACAGCGCGGCGATGTGGCCCGGCCCCCGGGCGCCCATCTCCAGAACGAGATACCCGGTGCCGGACTCCACGCGGCTGACGGTGACGGGGAAACCCAGCTCGTTGTTGAACGACTTCTCGGTGGCCACCGTCTTCCCGTCCAGAGCGAGGATGGCCCGCAGGATGTCCTTCGTGGTGGTCTTCCCCGCCGACCCGGTCAGCCCGATCACCACCCCGGTGTAGGCGGCTGCGATCTGGGTGGCGATGGCCGCCATCGCCACCAGCACATCGGGCACGATCAGGGCCGGCACGCCGTCGACCGGTCGGGTCGCCAGCACCGCGACCGCGCCCGCGGACACCGCCTGCGCGGCGAAGTCGTGGCCGTCGGCGGTCGAACCGGGCAGGCACGCGAACAGCCCACCGGCGGCGACCTCGCGGGAGTCGAAGGAGAACGGCCCGGTCACCAGTGCGTCGGGATCGGTGACCTGGTCCAGGCGCGCGCCGGCGGCTGCGGCCAGGCGGCCGAGGGAGAGGGCGATCATCAGGTGCTGCTCTTTCCGGTAGAAGGGCCCAGGACGACGCCGCGGCCGGCGGAGAACCGGCTCAGGTCGGCCAGAGGAACGTGGTGGAACTGCTGGGAACGGCCGGGCAGCCCGGACGGATTGTGGATCACGACGGAGTCGGGGCCGGCGCCGACAACCAGGACCAGGTGCCCGCCGCGCTGCGGCGGCGCCGGCTCCAGGGTCCTGATCGACTTGTGGACGCTGAGCAGCACCACCCGCCCGGCGGCGACCTCCGCCTGGACGTCGCCGGCCGGCAGGTCCGGGCGGCACTGCGCGTACAGGCCGAACTGCTCGGCTGCCCAGGCGGCGAACGGCGCGTAGATCAGCCCTTTGACCTCGTCGCCGTCGCGGACGTACGCGCCGGCGTCCAGGGCCTCGCGGACCAGCGGCACCGACGGAGGGACCTCGTGGCCGAGCCAGTCCAGCGTCATGCGCAGGCAGGCCATGCCGCAGATCCGGGGAGCCCAGAACGCATACTCCTCGGCGCTGTCGGCGCCGGACTTCTGCCATAGCGGGTCGGTGGCCGCCCTGGTGCCGGAGATGAAGTCCGGCACCAGCGCGGCCGACTCCCACTGGCTGTAGTACGGCACCGGGTGAGTGATGGTGGTGAGCGTCATGGTCACAGTCTGCTACGGAACGTAAGCGGGCTTGGTGAACGCGGTCGCCAGGACATGCCGGATCAGGCGGTCGTAGTCCATGCCGGCAGCGGCGGCCATGGTGGCGAGATTCCCGTGCCCGGACAGGCCCGGCACCGTGTTGATCTCCAGCACCGGCCGCCGCCCCGAAGGCGTCAGGAGGAAGTCCACCCGGCTGACGCCGTGCGCACCCACGATGCGGTGCACCCGCAGGGCGGTCTGCTGCAGCGCTGTGGTCACCAGCGGCGGCAGGTCGGCGGGGCAGACCTCCCGGCGAGCGGACCGGTCGTGCTTGGCCTGGTAGTCGTAGAAGGCACGGTCGGTGAACGCGGTGTGCACCGGCAGCGGGGTGGGCACCCCGTCGATGTCCACGACGCCCACCGTCGCCGACGTGCCCTCCAGATACTCCTCGACGACGAAGGACCCATAGGGGCCGGCCGCGGTCAGCAGGGCGCCGAGCTCCGCGTCGTCCTGGGCGATGCCGGCCCCCAGGCTCCCGCCGCCGGCCGCGGGCTTGACGAACACCGGGAACCCGAGCCGGCTCACCACCGCGGCCCGCGTTATCTCCAGCGGCTGGCCCGCGGGCACCGGGACCCAGCGCGGGGTGTCGATCCCCTCGGCGGTGATGACGGCCTTGAAGCGCGTCTTGTCCATGCCGATGGCCGAGGCTTGCACGCCGGAACCGGTGTAGGGGATGCGAAGCGTGTCCAGCGTGCCCTGGATCTTGCCGTCCTCGCCTCCCAGGCCGTGGCAGGCCAGCAGTGCCACGTCGATCCGGTCGCGCAACCCGGTCAGGTCCAGTCCGCGCAGGTCGACCAGTTCGGCGCTCAGCCCGCCCAACTCCTGCGATTGGCCGGCCAGGGACTTCGCGGCGGCTTCGGCGGAAGCGACGGACCCGGGGCGCTCGGGCGAGTCGCCGCCGTAGAGGACTCCGATGCGCAGCCGTTCGGGCAGTACGGACATCAGGTGAGGCTCCTTCGAGATCAGATGGTGTGCGCCGGGGTCAGCGCGCGGCGGGAAACGAAAGGGGATCGTCAGGTAGATAGGTAGGGAGGCAGTAAGGCGGTCACGCCCTGGACGAGGGCGCGGTGGGCGGCTCGGATGGTGCGCGCCAGCGGCGGCAGCGTCCAGGCGTCGATGTCGTCGAAGGCGATGAACTGGACGTCCGACAGCTCGTCCGGGGGCAGGCGGATCGTCTCCGCCTCTCCGGGCGCCAGCGGCTCCACGTCGAAGATCAGATCGAGTCCGGCCGGCTTGCCGCGTCCTTCATCGGCGGGAACCTGAACCACGACGAGGAGCCGGCCGGGATGCCGGTGCAGGCCGGTTTCCTCCCAGACCTCCCGGGTGAGCGCATGTTCGAAGTCCTCCCCCGGCTCGAGTGCTCCGCCGACCAGGTAGTGCCGGCGGTCGTTGTAGCGGGGCTTGACCAGGACCAGGCGCCCCAGGTGGTCGCGCAGCAACGCCTTGGCCCCGTGCGGGCAGGGCGGCCAGGAGTGTGCCGTGCTTCCCGGCGGTGTTGCGGTCACCGGTTTCCTCCTGCCAGGAGGGCCGGCAGGTGGGACAGGTGCGGCACGGTGATCGTGGCCGGCGGGACCGGGTGTTCGGCTGCTTCGTAGTCGGTGGCGCCGTTTATCCAGACCGTGCGCATGCCGGCGTCCGCCGGGCCCAGCACGTCGGGCACCAAGCGGTCGCCGATGAACAGGGTCCTGCCGGGTGCGATACCGGAACGGGCCGCTAGCTCGCGGTAAAACAGCGGGTCCGGCTTTGCCGCACCGATGGCGCTGGAACACAGGGGGTTCACGAACTCCAGGCCCGCGCGCACCAGCGAGCGGGCGCGGTGCTCGGGGGGCCGGCAGGTGTTCGTCGCCAGCCACACCGGAACCTGGTAACGCTGCTCCAGTTCCCGCAGTGCGTCGGCGGCGAGCGGGTCGAGGTCGTGGTCGGAACACGCGTCCCAGATCGCCTCGGTGAGATCGCTCATCTGCGGCAGCACCGTGCCTGTCAGCCGGCCAACGGCGGCCAGCAGGTCCGCCAGGCTCGTTGACAGCGACTGCTCGTAGAAGTGCCAGAACCGCTCGTCGTAGATCGCGTCGAACTCGGCGGAAATGTCGAGGCCGAAGCGCGCCGTGAGGACCTGCCGGACCAAGTGAGCGTCGGGACGGTGCCGGCCGAGGGTGAGCGTGCCGGCCCAGTCCACGGCGATCATGTCGAACCCGGCGGAGGGCGAAGAGGTCATGTCTGCCTTGTCGTCGCAGGGAAACAGGTGAGGGCTGACCCAGCCGGTCGTCGGCGTGCCGGGACCGCTCGCTGTCCAGCAGCCACCTCCCGTAGGACCGCGCCGCAGAGTGCCGGGGCCGGCGGCCGTGGAAGCCGAGGACCACCCGTTGTGCATGTTCATGTGGCCGCTGCCGCTGCGGTGCGGGAACCGTGTGCGAGGTAGGCGCGGACCGGGCCAAACACCCCGCCGGGGATATAGCGGGCCAGGTCCGCGACCAGCGCCCAGACGGTGTCCGCGATCTCGTCGGGCGCGGCGATATGAGCGGTGCCCGCCAGGTAGTGGCAGGCGATGTAGGCCAGGGGCCGGCCGGTGCCCGGGTGGATCCGCTCGCCCAGGAGCAGGACCGCGGCGGTGTGCAGCCCGGTCTCCTCCTTCGCTTCGCGGACCGCGGCCTTCTCAGGAGTCTCGCCGGGCTCGATGCGTCCGGCGGGGAACTGCCAGGACAGGACGCCTTCCGGCCTCTTGCGGCGTACCAGCAGTACGCGACCGTGATGGAGGATCACAGCAACGGATACGTCGGACCGCACGGCGGGGACGAGCGCGCCGCTTGCCGTCGTGGTCAGCCCACCGCTCTGGTGGTGGCCGATCCGAGGGCTAAGCGTGGTCCGGAACTGATCTGCCGCACGGTCCAATCGGCCCGGCGGTGTGCTGGTCATGATGTCTTCCGCCCGGCGGTGAGGGCGCCGGGGGTGACGGTGTTCGGTTCGTAGACCCGGGTGGGGCGGTGGAGGATCTCCCGCAGGGCGGTGGCGTTGTAGGTGGCGCGCTGCGGCAGGTGGTCGCTGTATTCCCGCAGCTCGGGGGTGTCGCAGACCTCGAAGGACTCCAGGGCGGGGGTGAGTTCACTGGTGTGGTAGCCGCGGTCGATCGTGTACGCGGGCAGGCCGGTGGGGCGGCCGGGGTGGTCGCGGTAGCCGGAGGTGGGCCGCATCGCGTCGCGCTGGCCGAGGTGGTCGGCGGCGTGCCGAGCCATCTCGTCGAATCCGGCGGCGGTGAGTTCGCGGTCGGGCCGGTCGTCGGTGAGGCGGCGGCCGTCGGAGGTGAGGTACGTGCGGTTGGCGACGAACGCCGCGTCCTGGTAGCCCTCCCAGGGCCCGCCCTCTCCTTGGCGGTAGCTGTTCCAGTCGGCGAAGACCATCGCCAGCCAGCCCGCCTTGGACAGGGTGGACATCCACTGGGCTTCGGCGAGCCGGGTCTGCGGGGACCAGTAGCACAGGTGGGCGCTGACCAGGGCGATGCGGCGCGGGCTGAGCGTTCCGTCCTGGTCCCGGAAGCGGACGGCGATGTTGGCGGGCGCGTGCCAGGGCGCCCAGGGGTGGCTGAACTCCTCGTCGAAGACCAGGGGGCCGCCCTCGCGCAGGAAGATCGCGTTGTCGTTGCTGCTCTGGGCGGTGGGCGCGGCGATATACCCGGTCATCCCGGTCAGTTCGGTGACGATCTCGCCCTGGCCGGGCTGGAGTTCCTGCAGGAAGAAGATGTCCGGGTTCTGAGCACGGACCCAGTTGGCTGCTTCTGCGAGGTTCTTGCCCTTCTCCACGTTCGCGGAGATGGCCTCGACAGGCGGTAAGGACACGGCGATGCCTCTCGCTAAGAGGGAGGTTGGTCAGGTGAGGTCGGCGGCGGCGAATTCGGCGGCGAGGTCGACGACCGTGACGTCGTGCAGGGCGAGCGCGTATTGCGTGCCGAGGAACAGCCGTTTGTGGGGGTGGTTGAACGGGATGACCTCGGTGTTCCGGCCGGCCCCGGTGCGAGTGGCCTTGGGACGTCCGGCGGAGTCCTGGTAGGGAGTGCCGAGCACGCCGTGCCAGCGGGGTTCCAGGACCCGCAGGCCCGTGAAACCTCCGTGACGGTGACCGTGCCCGCAGTCGTCGACCGCCTTCTTGGCATGGGGCAGACACAGCGGCGGCTGGAAGGTGAAGGACCCCTCGGGCCAGTCCGGCTTGGCACGCTGCTCCGGTCCGACCACGTCCAGGAACAGGGTCCCGGCAGCGGTGTGGCTGGGCTCGCCCTTGCAGTAGTGGCAGAGCATCTCGCCCATGCACTCGCGCTGCCTGCTGGGATGCACCTTCGGCCAGATGGGCTGGCCGACCGGCCGCCCGGCCGCGTTCAGGCTCTGGGTAACCCTGGCGTACAGGATCCCCTCGTGGTCGCGGTCCTCGGGGCGTTCGTCGGGGTAGCGGAGGGCGGCGGCCGGGGGAACGCCGAGACTGGCGCTGCCCGGGCGGTAGCGCAGCACCAGCGCCTCGTCGCTGATGTCCTCCTCGCCCTTGCGGAGCGTGATGTACGGAGCCGAATCGGCCATGCTCTCGTCCCTACTCAGGCCGCGGACGCGGCGGGGGCGGCCAGCAGGGCCGCGAGGCGGCTCCGGGACGCGCGGGCCAGGACGATGTTGTGGTCGGACAGGTGCTGGGCGTCGATGACTTCCACGTGGTGGAAGACCGGCAGGAGGTGTCGGCTGGTCACGAGCCAGTCCACCCGGGCGTCGGGGCCGTGCGTGGGGTAGGCGAGCATCGTGGGTGCCACCGCGCCTGTGTCACCGGTGGTCTGCGCGAGGTGGGCGGCGATGTCGACGACGCCCGCGGTGTGCAGAACGGCGTGCGGGACCTGGTCCATGACCCGTATCCCGACGGGTCCGATCCGGCTGCGGTGGGCGCGGTGCGGATGGTCGGCGATCTGGTCCAGGACCGGCAGCGGGCACTCGCCGGGGGAAGCCTGGTGGGGGTAGGAGTTGCCGTCCAGGCCGCCGATCATGAGGGCGTGCCGCAGCTGTCCGTCGGCCAGGGTGATCCATTTGTCGTTGAGGCCGGTGATCCACCCGGCCTCCGTCTCCCGCTGCGCCGCCACGGCGTAGTTGAGGTGGGCAGCGACGGCGATGATCGGGGTGGAGTCCGGTCCGGCGTCGCGCAGTTGCAGGGTGACGGCGGTGGGCGGGAGCTTGAATCCGCTCCAGGGCGTGGGCCAGTGGCCCAGGGGATTGAAGGTGCTGGTGTCGGCGAACACGGCGGTCGCGCTGTCTTCTCCCAGCCAGCCGCGCAGGCCCAGCGCTTCCTCCGCCTCGTACATGACCGCGTGCTGGGCCTGGTCGGCGCCGGGCATCTCCTGCCGGAACAACAGTTGCACGCCGTGCCGGGCCAGGACCTCGTAGGCGGCCCGGCGGCGGCCGGGGTCGCCCATGCCGTTCTGTTCCAGGTTGAACGTGGCGACCACGACGTCGTCGTCGGGGGGTACGGGGAGGGCGGACATCGGTCTCCTTACGGGGAAACGGTGGGTGAGGGGATGTGGTCAGCGGCCGGTTTCGAAGGCGATGGTGTGGCTGCCGGGTTTCAGGCCGGTCGAGGTGTACAGGTCCAGGAGGTGCTCCTGGCGGGCGGCGACCGTGTCGTGGTCGAGCCAGTACCGGGCGGGCGGTTCTCCCCAGGCCGCCGCGTAGGCGTCGTGGGTCAGACAGCCGGCGCGGTAGGGCAGCACATTGGCCGGGGTGTGCTGGACCAGGCGCACCCCGGCCCGGTCGGTGACACCGCGCAGCAGGTCGACCTGCGCGGTGAAAGCCACA
Organism: Streptomyces sp. CA-111067; assembly: GCF_050956065.1. Taxonomy (NCBI): domain Bacteria; kingdom Bacillati; phylum Actinomycetota; class Actinomycetes; order Kitasatosporales; family Streptomycetaceae; genus Streptomyces; species Streptomyces sp. CA-111067. The sequence goes on from NZ_CP192103.1 coordinate 6,645,683, forward strand.
ACCGCGTCTTCGACGGGGACGGCGACGGGGAGCATGGCGGGCAGGTCGGGGCCGGCGAGGATGTGGCCGGCGGCCTTGACCGCCAGGGCGCGGGCGGCTTGTTCGAGTAACGGGCCGCCGTCGCGGTCCAGGTCGAGGCAGCAGATCACCGGGGTGCCGAGCAGGGTGGGCCAGCGGGTGAGGTGGGTGAGCGCCCGGTCGCACAGGTCCTGCCAGGAGGCGTCTGCTTTCCATTCGGCCAGGCACTGGGCGGCCTCGTCCGCCAGGCGGTCTGCCGTGGGCCGGTTCATGCGGCGGCCTTGGTGTTCAGGCGCGTGATCAGTGGCTGGACGAAGCGGGGTTCGAGGTTGCGCAGGAGGATCGCGGACTCGCCGCCGCACCTGCGGCAGTAGGGCAGGTAGGCGGCGTCCACGAACCCGCCACCGGTGGCCGCGCGCACAACGTCGGTGATCTGGTCGGCCAGTTTCTCCGCTGTGTACTGGTGATCGGGATCGACGCGGGTGTACTTGTTGCGTCGCCGGTCCAGGACGAGGGAAAGCGTGCAGCCGTCGTGCACGCTGATCTCACCGATGGCCACTGTGCCGGCCTCGGCGGTGGTGTGCTCGGCCTGGATGCCGTGCTTGGCCAGGGCGGAGCGCAGGCTTTCGGCCAGGGCGATCAGACTGAAGGTGCCGGCCTCGAGAACTTCGGCCAGCCGGGTCACTGTGCCGTGGCCGGCATCCCCGAGCGGCAGCATCTCCCGTCCGTCGGACCCGGGCCCTGGCGTGCCCAGGTGCAGTTCGACCCCAGCGGCCTGGGCGCAGGTCCGGAGCCACGCTGCGGCGGCGTCGATGCCGGGCGTCTCGGGTGCGGGTTGGGGGGTGGTGCCGGCTGCGGCGAGGAGGCTTGCTAGTTGCCGGACGGTGGGTTCGTCGGCGGAACCAAGCGGCAGCCGGCCGCCGCCGGGGGTGTCGTCGGGGTAACCGAGGGGCAGGTGCAGCCCGGCGGTCCGGGCAGCGGTGCGCAGCCTGCCCAGCGGCGCCCAGAGGCTGTCTTCATATGCGGTGTTGGTCGCGAGTGGTGTCCCGGAGTCGGTGACGATCGGCGCCGACAGGTCGGTGGCGGGAAAGTTGGTCATGGGTTCCTCGTTCGAAAACGGTGCCGTCTTGGTGGTGGGGTCCGGCCGCCGCCGGTGACGGGGGTGGCGGCGGCCGGTGGCTCGCTGCCCGCGCCGGTACGGGGGAACCGGCGTGTGTACGCGGCAGCGAGCCGGCTCCGGGGCCCGCACGCTGGTGTGCGCACGGGCGACGTGTGGTCAGTAGGCGTCGGCGAGCGCGCTCAGCGGACGCGTGGCGTCGGGTATGCAGCCGGTCAGGTCGACGCTGTGATGCGGCAGGGCGGCCAGGGCCTGGACCAAGCGGTCGGCGTTGACCCGGTGGGTGGCCGGGGGCAGCGGGCGCAGGCCCAGAGGGTCGCCGCCCTCGGGCGCGGGCATCAGCACGTCGTCGGCGTTCACCGTCGGTGCCCTGCTGCGGGCCGGGAGCGCGAGGCTGGTATCGGCCGCGGTGACCAGAACGGCCGCGGCGGTAGCCGCGTGCGTCGGGACTACGCCGAACCAGTGCCATACCTGGTCCGGGAACAGATGGACTGTGAGCTCCTGCCCCCGGGAACCGATCAGCGGGATACGCCGGCCTTCGGCCAGGGCCTGCCTGACCTGCCGGTAGGTGCCGGGATGGAGGATGTCGCCGCGGGCTTGGCGGTCGCGGACGATGTCGTACCAGCCCAGGGCATCCAGCAGCCCGAGCCCGACGGCGATGGAGCTGGCCCACGGCCGGGTACTGATGGTGCCGTCCGCCTCGACACGGGCGAAGACCGCCTCGGTGGCCTGCAGACCGTAGTGGTGATCGGCCGCCATCAGCAGTGCGGTAGTGGACGGTCCCGATCCCGGACCGAGCGCGAGCACCGCTTTGCCGCCGCTCGTGGCGGACGAGGCGCGCAGCAGGGTGTAGCCCTGGGCCTCCATCAGTCCCCACACCAGGTCGACGGCCACCCGGCAGGCGGCCAGCGCCACCACCTTCGTGTTCCGGCCGGTGACCGTGACGCTGGTCCCGCGCACGTGGTAGGCGAGGCCGTCATCGGGGGCCATGGCGCGGACCGTGCCGTCCGGACCAGTCGTGTGGAGCACCCGGCGGCCGGCGTAGCGGCCTTCGCGCGGGGGCGAGGGCGCTTCCAGGAAGGCGTTGACCGCCAACTGGTAAAGCTGAGGGTCCGTCTGCAGGGCAACCCGGGCGGTGGGTTCGGCGCCCGTGGTGAGGTCCTTCGGACTCCACCACGGGGCGAGGTACCGCTCCACCAGGGTGGCCGCGTCGTCCTGACCGCAGGTGACGGCAACGCGCGCTCCGGCTGGCCCGAAGCAGGTCAGAGTGGGGTTGAGCATCTGCAGTCTCCAAAGGTGCCGGGCCCGGGTCGTGCTGGACAGTGGTGTGGGGAGCGGAGCCGGTTACCGGCCAGTGAGGGCCGGAACCTCGGCGGCTCGGCCGTTTGCGGTGGGCAGACCTGTCGCCGGCGCGATTGCCGGTGGGCCGCCTGGGCCGGTACCGGCTGTGGTGGTACGGGGTGCTGCTCCGGCTCTTGCCGGTGGTGCTTGTCCCGGGTGGAGGTAGCCCCGTTCCCAGCCGAGATGGAGGGCGTGGGCGGTGGTGTCGGCCCCGAGCGCGCTGCGGATGCCCGCGATCCGTGCTTCGGCGGTACTGGGCGAGATGTCGAGGTCGGAGGCGATCTCGGCCGCGGTGGCGCCGGCGGCCATCAGGAGCAGGACGGCCTGCTGCTCAGGGCCGAGTTGGGTGCCCGGTGCCGGCGTGTGGGCGGTGGGGGCGGGCAGGTGGCCGCCCCGGTAGGCGCGGTCGAGCATCGCGTGCTGACCGGTGCCGCCGACCTTGTCCCTGATGCGCTGGAGGGAGCCACGGACAGTGCTCTGGGCGAGGTCGAGCCGCTCGGCGATGCCGGCGATGCGCAGGCCGTCCGCCAGCAGGACGAGCACGGCGGTCTCCCTATCGGACAGCAGTGGCCCCGTCTCACTCCGGACCACCGAGAGCGCATCCGCGTTGTCGCGCTGGTGGGCTTCAGGCACGGGTGAATCCCCTGTCCCGTTCGGCGTCGGTCACGGTCCGGGCCAGGACGTCTGCTTCGTGCCGGGCGGCCCGGGTGTAGTGGGCGACGACTTCCGGAGTGAGGATCTGGGCGGCCAGCTCGCTCCCGTCGAAGGCGGCCGTCGCCGCAGCGAGGCCGCGCGGGAGGTGGGGCGCGTCTCCGTAGTCGTTGCCGGTCACCGGCTCGGGCAGGTGAAGCTTGCGCTCCAGCCCGGAGCGGCAGGCAGCCAGGGCTGCGGCCAGGGCCAGGTAGGGGTTGGCGTCGGCTCCGGGGATACGGATTTCCAGGTGGAGGCTGTCGCCGTGCCCGACGACCCGGACCGCGGCGGCCCGGTTGTCACGTCCCCAGCACATCCGGGTCGGCGCGAACGTGCCGGGAATGATCCGCCTGTAGGAGTTGGCGTACGGCAGCATCAGCGGCATGAGCTGCGGCAGGACGTCCAGCAGCCCGGCGAGCGCGTGCTGCCCGGTCTCCGAGAGCCCGTCCCGGCCGTCGTCGAGCACCGACTGTTCCCCGGCCCACAGCGACAGGTGCAGGTGAAGGCCGTTGCTGGTGCCGGTAGTCGGGGCGGCCATGAACGTGGCAGTGTTCTCCGTCCACTGGGCAGTCTGCCGGGCGAGGTGCTTGAAGACCGTGTGGTTGTCGGCTGCGGCCATGGCCGGCCCGTAGCGGAAGGTGACCTCCACCTGCCCCGGATCAGCCTCGGTCTTGACCGCCTCCAGAGGCAGACCGGCACCGGTGAGGGTGTCCTCCAGTTCGCGCAGGAACTGCCCCTGGTGCAGCGGGTGGTGCAGGGCGTAGTCGCCGTTGTGCCTGCCCAGCGGGAGCAGCGTGCGGACCGCGTCCTCGCCGCGGAACACGGTGAACTCGCACTCCAGGCCGGCCTTCGCCGTCAGGCCCCAGGTCCGGGACAGGTACTGGAGCTGGCGGCGCAGCATCTGCCGGGGCGCTACCTCCACAGCGAGAGGGCCGGGCCCGGCGTGGGCATATCGGGCGTCGGCCAGCACGATGACTTCGCGGACGTCCCGTGACGGTTCGCCGTCGATACTGCGCGTGCCGGCGGCCGGCCACCAGGTCGTCAGGTCCGGCTGCAGGTACATGTCGCCGAAGCCGGACTGCCACGAGGTGAGGGCGTAGCCGTCCAGGGGGCGCATGTCGAGGTCGGTGGCCAGCAGGTAGGAGCAGACGTCGGCTCCCTGGTCGGCGACGTGGTCCAGGAAGTAGCGGGCGGCCAGGCGCTTGCCGACCAGTCGGCCCTGCATGTCCGGCAGGCCCAGCAGCACCGTTGTCAGGCTCCCGTTCTCGATGAGTTTGCCCAGGGTCTCCAGCGTCGCGGCCTTGCGGGCGGCGTCGTCACGGCCGAGGTCGGAGTAGGCGCGCAGTTCGGGATGCACCTGGCCGGCGGTGTCGTCGGCCATCACACGACCTCGTCGGCGAAGGTGTCGCTGCGGTCGCCGGCGACCACGGGCGTCTGGAACGTGCGGCGGGCGAAGGCGTACCAGCAGATCATCGCCAGCAGCAACGCCGCGGCCAGTGCGACGGGTGCGTAGTTGAAGGTCTGAACCGACAGCAGGCCGCTTGCGGGCTTCGTTTGGGGCAGGCAGAACAGCACTGTTACCAGGGCGACCCAGACCACCGCGATCCAGCCGATCGGCTTGCTGAACCGGCCCAGGTTCCACGGGCCGGGGGTGAACCGGTCTCCGGCGCGCAGCCGCAGGTAGATCGGCACCGCGTAGGCCGGGGTGATGCCGATGATGTTGATCGCGGTGACCGCCCCGTAGGCGACGGTGCTCCACAGCGCGGGCAGTGCCAGCAGGCCGCCGACGACCACCGACAGTGCCACCGCGGCCGTCGGGGTGCCGGTGCGGGCGCTGACCCGCACCCACCACCGGGATCCGGGAAGGGCCCCGTTGCGGGAGAACGCGAAGACCATCCTGCTGCATGCGGCGACCTCGGCGTTGCCGCAGAAGAGCTGGGCGGCGATCACGATCAGCAGCAGGATCTTCGCGCCGGTCACGCCCAGGGCGTCCAGGAAGATCTGCGCGGGCGGCACCCCGGTCGCGGTGCCCAGCGTGCCGGAGTAGTCCTGGATGGCGTAGGTGAGGGCGGCGAGCAGCACGAACCCGGCCGCCCAGGACCAGCCGATGGCGTGCATGATGCCCCGCGGCGCGCTGATCTGCGCCTGCGTGGTCTCCTCCGAGAGGTGGGCGGAGGCGTCGTATCCGCAGAAGGTGTACTGGGCCAGGAGCAGGCCGATCCCGGCGACGTACCAGTGCGAGCCCCAGCCGGTGTTGTTCACGAACGTGGTGAACACGAAATGTGTCGACTGGTGCTGGTCGGGCACCATCGCCAGCGCGGCGGCGATCACCGCGACCCCGAGGACATGCCACCACACCGATATCGAGTTCAGCACCGACACCAGCCGGACCCCGAACAGGTTCAGGACGGCGTGCAGGACCAGGATCCCCGCGAAGATCACCATGGTCTTGCCGGGCGTGGGCGTGTAGTCCCACTGCAGAGAGGCGAAGGCCGAAGTGAAGCCGGCCGCGCCGTAGTCGATGCCGGCGATGCCGCCCAGCAGTCCCAGCAGGTTCAGCCAGCCGGTGGTGTAACCCCACCGGGGCCCGCCGAGCCGGTTGGCCATGTCGAACAGGGCACCGGACGTGGGGTAGGCGGAGGTGACCTCGGCCAGGGCCGCGCCGACCGCCATCACCATGGCGCCGACGGCGACCCAGCCCCACAGCATGACCGAGGGGCCGCCGGTGTTCATGCCGAACCCGTACAAGGTCATGCACCCGGACAGAATGCTGATCACCGAGAAGCTGATCGCGAAGTTCCCGAACCGGCTCATCTTCCTGGACAACTGCGGTTTGTAGCCGAGTCCCTGGAGGAATGCGTCGTCGTCGAGATCAGGACCCGAGTGGAACTCGGCATGAGACATCGTCATTGGCCTTTGCGTTGAGGTGGAGAAGGGGATACGAACGGTGGACACGGGGACGGTCACCAGGTCTGTCGTGCCGCACGGGTGGGTCCGGCCCGGGGCGCTGCGTCGCCGCCGGCGATGCTCAGGCACTGCCCGCGGGCCCTGGCGAACTCCTGGGTGGCCGAGTACCGGTCGCCGGCGGTGTTGGCGACGTGGATCCACGGCGCCGGGGTGGCGTGCGGTCCGATGGTCTGGAAGACCCGGGCCGCTTGGCCGAACTTCCGGGCTGCCCACAGGGCATGGGCGAGGTGGTTGAGGTCGACGGCGGACAGCTCCACCCGCCCGGAGTATTCGAACCAGCAGCGCAGCGCCCGGTCGGTGTAGGCCCGCACGGTGTCAGTGCGCCAGTGCATCGCTCCGACGCCGGCATCGGGCAGGCCCTGCTCGCGCTTGGCGCGGTAGTGCTCGGCCAAGGCGTGCAGGGGTAACACCAGCAGCGCGGAGGCGGATTCGCCCGGCACCCGGGACCAGACCCACTGCGCGAAATCCAGTGCTGCCGCGTGGCCGCCGCTCCGGGAGCGAAGGAGCACCTGCATCATCCGGTGATGGCCCTCGCGGTTGAATGCGTCGCGCTCGACCAGTGCGTGCAGCAGGCGCCAGGGACCGGTGGGCAGGAACTCGTTTTCGGGCGGCGGCATCTGGTGCGCCTTGATGAACTGGTGAGGATCGGTGGTGGCCAGCGCGAGCAGGCAGACCAGCGGCACCGGATCGGCCGGGTACGTCCGGTTGGCGGACAGGGCTGCCTCCCGGGCCTGGACTGCGAGATCCTCGATTCCGCCGTGGCCCTGCCGGTAGGCCCGCAGCACCAGCTCCGTGTTGACACGGGCGTGCATCACCAGCGCATCGACGCTGCCGGGCTCCTCCTCCAGCCACTGCCGCACCACATGCGTCCCCGCCGCCGCCGACCCCAGAACCTGGCTGCGCGACGTACGCAGCCCCCAGTGCCGGCCGGTCTCGGCCAGCAGGTCCCGCATCGGCTTCCAGTGCCCGACCCGGACCGCCTCCACCGCCCACTGCAGGGCGGTGTCCAGGCCGGCCGGGTGAAACACCGGCACGAACTCCGCAACCGGATCGGCAGCGCCTCTGCGCCGCGTCATCTGCTGCTCCCCTTGGCCAGGGCGGCCTGTTCCAGAGCCGTGTGCAGCTCATCCAGGTGCTCGGCCACGCGGCCGGCCGCCTGGTCGGCGGTCTCCCACGCCTCCGACGGCCCTCCTGGATGCCGGGGCGTCTGGGCCAGCAGCGCCAGCAGGGCGATGTCGGCGCACGCCCGAATTTCCGTGGCCGGCAGGTAGGGGTGGCGGTTCTGGTAGGCGCCGACCACGGCGAGCGCCACGTCGATCCAGTCCTCGCGTCCTGCCACGGTCAGCGGGCCGAAGGCCAGGCGCGCCAGTTCCAGGGCGGGATACCCGGTGGGCGCGCGGAAACCGGTCAGCCCGGTGATCGCGTCCCCGGTGAACCAGAGGTTGTCGGCGGTGAAGGCGCCGTGCACGGCGTGCAGCGTCAGCCCGGCGGGCACCCGGCTGCGCGCCCGTTCCAGGTAGAGGCGGATGCTTTCGCTGCGCCGCGCGCCCGGGGCGTCAAGCTGCCGCCGGTCGTCGCCCGGCAGACTCGTGCCCGCCTGTTCCTGGTCAGTGTGGACGGCGAGTGGTACCTCGTTCAGCGGGGCAGCCAGGAAGACACTTTGGTCGTCCTGGGGCCGGGGGGCGGGCAGCGGGTAGCCGCTGAGGACGTGGTGCAGGCGGCCGAGAAGCGCCCCGGCGGCACGGGCGCGGGTGAGGGTCAGCGGGGTCGTGGCCCGCACACCGGGCACCGGAACCGTCACGGTGTATCCGCTGCCGTCGGCGGTCGCGGAGACCAGGCTCCCGTGCTGGTCGGACACGGCGGTGGCGGTGGGCAGTTGATGCGCCCGGCAGTGCTCGCTGACGTCCACGGCCGTCTGGGCGCGGGTCACGTCCCGGACGCCGCGGTGGAGTTGAACCTCGAAGGTCCGCCCGTCGGTCGCCTCGACCATCCACTGCACGGACCCTGTGGACCCGCCAGCCGCGGGCGTCACGCGCTCCGCGCTGTCCACTCGGATGCCATAGGCGGTGAGGAGCAACGCGCACATGGCGCTGTCGGAGGTGTCACCGGGCCCGCTCACCGTGGCCTCCCCCTGCTGGGAACGGAGAGGCGCTTGGTGCGCCACTCACTTAGGGGGATGAGCTTTCGGGAACCCGGTCACGAAACCAATACACCTAGTAATATCGGCCCATTGCGTTTTGAATGGGCCTGTGACCTGCGTAGACGATGCGCCGAATCCCGGAGGGAAACCGTGGAGAACCGGTGCCCGGACTGCGGCGCGCGCCTGAGCCGCTACAGCGACCAGCCGCGGTGCGCCGCCTGCACCCGGGAAAGCGCCCTTCCCGCCAGAATCTGGGAAGACCCCGGGCTGGCTGCGGCACTGGGGGCGTGGGATTTCGGCGCTCTGTTCCGGCAGGTGCGGGCAGCTACCGGGATCAGCCAGGGAACGCTGGCGGAGCTGACGGGCCTGAGCCAGGGCACGATCAGCCAGCTGGAAGCCGGCACCCGTCGCCTCACCCACATCGACCGGGTCCGCGACGTACTCCGCGCTCTGCACGTGCCGGACCGCATCTCACCCGTGTCCCGTGGACCGGCGCCGGCGGAGGCGGACTGGGAATCCGCGACGGACGTGGCGCTACGGCTCACCGACACGCTGGCGACCAACACCGACCCCAGCGTGCTGCCCGCCTTCTCCGCCGCCATCCAGCACGTCATTTCCAGGTACGACACGATGGGCCCAGCAGCTCTCGCCCCCGAGCTGGTCCGGCTGCGCCGCCAGCTCCAGCGCCTGCTGGACGGACGTCAGCCACCGGTCCTGCGCACCGGGTTGTTCCGGCTGGCCGGGCAGATCGCCGGGCTGCTGGCCTATATGGCCGTCAACGCCGACCGCCCCCTGCTGTCCGACGCCTACAGCGCCGAGGCGCTGGCACTGGCCACAGAGACCGGCGACCTGGACCTGATCATGTGGATCCACGGCACCCGCTCCCTTCGCCACTACTACGCCGGAAATTACGCGGCGGCCCTGGAGGCGGCCCGTACCGGACTCGACCTCGCCCCCGAGAGCGCCCAAGCCATCCGCCTGCTGGCCAACGGACAAGCCCGTGCGCTGGCTCGGCTCGGCGAGCGCACCGCAGCGCACCGCGCGCTCGGCCGTGCCGAAGAGCTGTCCGCCCGCCACGACGTCCCCGGCGACCTCACACCGTGCATCTCGCTCGACGCATACGGTTTGGCCCGCACCCGCGCCAACGCCGCCACCGCCCACCTCGCCCTGGGCGAGTCCCCCCAAGTCCTGCTGCTGGCCGCCCAGATCACCGCTGACCCGGCCGACCCGTGGAGCCGTGCCCTGGTCACCCTGGACGCGGCAACCGCCCATCTGGACACGCCCGATGTGGAGCAGGCCATGGAGCTGGGAGCTGCGGCTATCACGCAGGCGGCCGGGCCGCCGATCCTGTCCGTCGTCAGGCGCGCTCACGAACTTGCCCAACGTGCTAGGCAGAGCTGGGGGGCGCTGCCGGCTGCTCAGGACTACTGCGAGATCCTGCGGGCTTGGTCGGCGACCCCGGCGGTCGCCGGCCTTGGAATACCTGCCACCATGATCGCAACGACGGACCGGAAGGCACCAGCACGTGCGGATCGACCCAGCAGCCGACCCGACGGCGTTCCCGGCCGACCCGCCGCCAGACCCCGATAGCCCGGCCTCGGTCGCCGCCCACGACTGGGCCGCCTTCCAGAACATCGACACGATGACGAACCACTGGGACCGGCCCGGCTGGACGGAGGCGACACGCGCCTACTACTGGCTCATCCCCTTCACCACCAGTCCGGACCTCGCGGAGCAGGCGGAGCAGTGCCAGCAGGTCCTGGCCGGGATGGGATTTGACCCGATCGACCGCACCGGCCTTCACCTCACCCTGGGCCGTATCGGCCTGGCCGAAGACGTCGACCAGCAGCAAATCGACCGTCTGATTGACCTTGCCGAACAGAACCCGCCGCCGGCGGCCACCGCGCACGCCATCCCGATGGCCGGCTCCCGCGGCGCCATCCGCTACAGCATCGCCCCCTGGACGCCCGTGCTGCGGCTCCACCGCCACCTCGACACCGCTGTCCGTGCAACGGGATTGCCCGGCATCGGCCCGACGCCAAGCCTGCGCCCCCACATCGGCATCGCCTACTCCCACCGGAACCAACCCGCCGGCCCCATCCAGGCCGCCGTCGCAACGCTGCGGGCACTGCCTTCGGTAACGGTCTGCATCGGGCGGGCCGCACTGGTCCTGCAACGTCGCGAAGCGGGAGCCTACCGCTGGGAAACCCTCCACGAGCTGCTGCTGCCCGACACCTGATCCACCCGCGGCCTTTCATCCCTCTGGTGGTGAACGCTGCGCGGAGGTGCCGGCCGCGAATGGTGAGGCCCAGTCGGGCACGCCCAGGGTGTGCACCGCGGCCTGGATGCGATCGATGTTCAGGAGGCGGCGGGTGCCGGCTTCGATCTGGCTGATCGCGCCCTGGCTCAGGCCGGTCAGCGCGCTCAGATCGTTCTGGCTCATGCCGGTGGCGGACCGCAGGAGCCGGAAGACCACACCAAAATCCCATCGTGCCAGAGCCGCGGCGACGGCCGGATCCGCCCAGACCGCGTCCGGAACGGGGCCGGAGCGGGCACAGGCCGAACACCGTGTGTCGTCGCTGTAGCGGCTCAGATACGCGCCGCAGCCTGAACAGGCATGTCGGTGGCGATGAGTACGTCCGGGCTTCGAAAGTGCCTTTGCGTCCCCGACCGAAAGTGTCCCGGGCACGGTGGTGGTGGAGTTCGTCATTCGGCTTTTCCTCATGGGTATGGCCGGCCATCTGACGGCGCGCCTGGATGCGAAGGGCCGACCGATAGGCAGAGCTGGGCGAGGAACTCGGGCCTTCGCCCCACGCGGCGGCGCCCGGACCTGCCGCAGGGTCCGGGCGCCTGCCGTCAGCTGCCCGCCGATTCTGCGCCAGGGACGACCGGTTAGAGGGTGTCGGCGAGCTTAACCAGGACGTCGGCGGAGGCGGAGACGTCGTGGGTGAGGACCGCCCCGTGGTGCGGCAGGGAGGCCAGGGCGTGGCGCAGTCGGGTGGCGTTGGCCGACCCGTCGGCGTGGTGGCGTGAGCGCAGGCCGAGCAGGTCGGGGTAGCGGTCCTCGGTGGCGGCGGTGAAGACGTCCTCGTCGTTCAGTCCCCGGTGTGCCTCGGTGAGCGCCGGCGTAGCGGCAGTCGGGTTGAGGGTGGGGAACAGGAGGGCGGTGGCGGTGGCGCGGTCGGTGAGGTCCAGGCCGAACCAGCGCTGGAGTTGGTCGGGGAAGAACTGGACTTTGATTTCCCTGCGCTTGCCCGTCTCGAACAGGGGAGTGCGCTGGTCGGCTTTCAGCGCGTCGGTGACGCGCTGGTCCTGGGTGGGGTGCAGGTCCTCGCCGTCCAGGAGTCGCTGGCGCACGGTTGAGTACCAGCCGAGCGCGTCCAGCAGACCCAGGCCCACGGCGGCTGCTGCCACCCACGGAAGGATGGTGACGGTGCCGTCGGCTTCGGGGCGGGCGAAGACACGGTCATTGGACAGCAGCCCGAGGTGGCGGCCTCCGGCGAGCAGCAGCGCGGTGGTGGTCTTGCCCGCTCCCTTGGCGCCGAACGTCAGCAGGGCCTTGCCGTCCTTGGTGACGGCGGAGGTGTGCAGCAGGGTGTAGCCGTCGCCTTCGAGTCGACCCCAGACCATTTCGCGGGCGATTCGGCACGCGGCCAGCGACACGGCCTGCGGGCTCAACCCGGCGATGGTGACGCGGTCGCCGTCCGCCTGGTAGGCGATGCCCTCGTCGGGGGAGACGGCGTGGACGGTGCCGTTCGCGTCCCGGGTGAGGTGGGTGGCGGCCTTGGCGTAGAGGGTCTCGCCGGGCGGGGTGGGCCCGTGGTGGACGGTGCCGGCGATCACCTCGTACAACTTGGGGTCGACGTCCGCGCTCAGATGCGGCAGGGACTGGCCGTCGGGATCGACGGCCTCGGCGTTCCACCAGGGGCCGAAGTAGCGGGCGACCCAGTCGGTGACCTGCGGGGTACGGGAGAAGACAGTGGCGCTGGCAGCAGGAGGGCCGAGGCGGGTGGCGGTGGGCTGGCTGGTCATCGGGTGGTCTCCAGGTGCTGGGTGATGTGCTGGTAGGCGGCGCGGAGTTTGCTGTCCGCGGCGGCGAGCTGGGCGGTTTCGTCCGCGGTCATGGACGGCATGACGACTTTGGGGCGGCCGGCTGTGAAGCGCAGCGGCATTCCGTGGCCGCCGTCCGCGCGGGGGACGGAGAGGTTTTCGGGGCCGTCGGCCAGGCCCAGGGTCTTGGCCAGGGCGGACAGCACCGCTCCGGCCGGCCCGGCCCGCACCCGGCCGGTTCCTGCCGCGATCAGCGAAGGCCGCTGGCGCAGGGCTTGGCGTATGCCGTGCGAGGAGTGCGGCTGGTAGGGGCGGCCGTGGACGGTGGTGGCGGAGGCGCAGATCACCGCGGCGTCGCCGTGCTCGCCGATCACGTGCCCGTCGACGGCTGCGACGGGCACCCGGGCGTGCTCGGCGACAAGCTGGCGGTAGCGGGCGGTGTCGAGGTTGGAGCCGATCCCGTACACCCGGGTGCATCCTGAGACCTGCGCGAACAGGCGCGTCATCAGGTCGACCGGGTTGGTGACCACCAGGACCACCCCGTCGAAACCGCGCAACGCGCCCGCCACGTCGATGACGGGCGCGGTGTTCGCCAGGAGGCCGCCCATCCGTACGTCGGAGGCGTGGGCGTTGGTGAAGTCCGCCCGCACCGCCATGATCGCCGCGTCACAGGTGTGCAGGCCGGCCGCGGTGACGGGGGACGGCCGAGTGGGCGAGGCGATGGTGTTGCGCAGATCGTCGGCGTCGCTGGCCAGGGCGGCGGCCTGCTCGATGGTGCGAGAGGCAATCAGCAAATCGTGGGCAAACCCGGCGGTCACCAGCGCCGCCGCTACCGCCTGGCCGACCGCGCCGGCGCCGACTAAGCCGACGGTCCGCACGGGGGCGATCACGAGGCTGCCTCCACGACGGCGGCCAGAGCGTGCAGCAGCACCGGTTCCGGACTCCACCGGGCAGAGACCGCACCGGCTATCTGGTGGGTGATGCCCAGCACCGCTGTCGCCCGCGCCCGCAGGGCGGTGGCGTGGTCGGGAAGCGGCAGATCGCCGGGGGCGGCGAGGTAGGTGGACATGATGTTTGCGGTGTCCATCGCCCACAACCGCAAAAGGCCCCGCAGTGCCTGGTCGCGTCGCCCGGGGAACCGTCCGGTCTGCTGCTGGGCGAAGCCGGCGAAGCCTTGCGCCGCCTGCTCGGCGGCGGCCCGCCCGGGCCGGGCGGCCAGGAGCACCAGTACACAGCGGGATAAGAGCTTGGCGGGGTCGGCCAGCGGCGTGTCCCGCGTGAGCGCCGGGTCCAGGAAGACCGGCTCGCCGCCGGGCCGGCCGGGGTAGAGGATGTGCTCGGGCTTCAGATCGCCGTACACCACCGTCGTCGGCCCGCGTCCGCCCCAGTCCTGCCGGTCATCGGCCCCGAGCCGGTTGACTGCCGCGCGAAGCAGTTCGGTCGCAGCCGGATACGCTGCCTGCAGGGAGGCCAGGTACTCCGGTGCCGTCGCGCTGGCGAACTTGCGCTGGAACGTGGCGTGGACACCCCGCTCGATGGGAGCCCCGATCACCAGCCTGCTGGTGGCCCGGCGGCGAAGCCCGTCCAGGCGGCCCATCGCGGCGGTCATCAAAGCGCCGCTGTGCTGAGGGGAGTGCAGGATCACCTCGGCCAGCGAGACCCCGGGCACGGCCTGGGTGAACAGAACGCCGCGGTGATAGCCGAGCACCGGTGCGACCTGCGGCCAGCGGCCCCGGTGCAGCACCGCCAACTGCGCGGCCTCACGCTCCAACAGCCCCCCGGGACTGCGGGCGTAGACGCGCTGAGCAGCCAGCACCTGCGGCCAGGTACCTGCCGTGCCGCGCAGAAGCGAAACCAGCGAGATCCCCAGCAGCGAGACCTTCGCGTACACCACCTGCTCGCCCACCAGCAGCCTGCGCACGTATCCAGTGACGCTCGGCACGTGGGCACCGAACTCCAGTACCGCGCCAGGCCACAGCGCCTGCGCCGCAGAGATGATCTGCCCGTCGGCGAAACTGGCCACCTCCGCCATGGTCGGAATCGCGTCAACCTCTGCTGCTGTGTTCATGGACGCTGTCCTGTCGCGTAGAAGAAGGGGATCAGATGGGCTTTGTGGCCGTTCCCGGCAGCGGGCCGTGGGGTTAGCCGCTGCCGGGAACGGCGGTTAGGCGGCCTGCTGCGGCCGGGGGAGCAGGTTCCGGCATGGAGGCCGGCCGGGACCTGGAGGACTAGCGCTCTCAAATGGTGGCCGGGCTGTTGTAAGCCGCTTCGATCGGTGGCCGCGGGCGCGGGAAGGTGCGGCGACCTGGGAGTCTTCGCGGGGCGGGGTCATCAGGCTGTTTCGAGTACGGAAACGGCCTCCTGGCCGAAGGAACTGGTCGCGGAACCCTCGGGGAGGAGTGAGTGGTGCGGGTTGCCCAGCGCGCGGTACAGGCGTCGGGGGCCGGTGAAGGCGGTGCGGGCGTGAAGCCAGCGGGTGTTGTCGAGCAGAAAGCCTTCGCCCGCGTCGAGGAGCAGCGGCTGCTGGTGGCGCGCGAGCGCCTCGGTCAGGGCGCGTATGTGCCGGGTGACCAGCGGGTGCCATCGCACCAGGTCGTCCAGGCGGAGTCGTACGGTGATCTGCTGGTCGGGCGTGAGCCGGAAGACCGGGGCGAGGACGCCGTCCTGGCCGCCGAAGAGGCCGGCGGAGTCCTCGGACAGGGCTTCGACCGCGTCGGGATGGGACAACGCGAGGTCGGCGTACACCATGTGGCCGTCGGTCAGGAGGCTGGCGCCGCCTTCTTCGGCCGGGCGGGCGCAGGCGACGAGCATCAGACGGGGCGGGAACAGCAACCCGGACCGCTCGGTGTGCGGTGACAGGGAGCCGCTGCCCAGTCCGGCGAAGCCGGAACGGCCGGCGTGCTGGTGCGTGTTGTGGAGGACGGTCAGGCCGTCGGGGTCGCTGTCGCGGTGGGGAGTCACGTCGAGGTAGCGGGCGGCCAGTTCCAGTACCGCGGCGCGGCCGTTGAGGCCGTCCAGCGTGACCAGTCCGCGCTCCCGCAGTCCGGCTGCGACGCGTGCTGCGGCGCCCTCGGCCCGCAGGTCAACGTAGTGCTCGGCGAACAAGTCGCTATGTGCGGCCGTACGGCTCATCGCAGAACTCCTCTGCCAGCAGGGATGGTTGGTCTCACTGTCGGTGGGCCCTGGCGGCGGGGTAAAGCGACAGATTGTCAACTCCCGATGCCGCACAGTTCCGGTCGGGTGGCGCCTGCTGCGTGCTACGGTCCGAAGACGTTTCGCACCACGAGGACCGCCATGCCGTCGTACAAGCCGCCCCTGTGGCCGGTGTCCGTCAAGGCCGTCGTCTTCGACGACGAGGGCCGCGTGCTGCTGCTGGAGAACGAGCGCGGCGAGTGGGAGCTGCCCGGCGGCCGGCTGGAGATCGCCGACCAGGACGCCGGCGAGCGCGCCGACACGGCGCCGGAAGCCGCCGTGGAGCGGGAGGTCCTGGAAGAGACAGGCTGGCAGGTGAAAGCCGACACTCTCATTGACGATGGGGTGTGGATCTACGAACCCATTCCCGGCCGGCGGGTTCTCATCGTCACCTACGGCTGCACCCTCCTCGGCCCCTACCAGGAGCCGGTGGCCAGCCACGAGCACAAACGCGTGGGCCTTCATCCCCTCGGCGACGTGCCCGCGCTGGTCATGCCCGACGGATACAAGAAGTCGATCATCACCTGGCACGGGCGGGCGTAACCGGCCGTGGCCACGGACCCGCGAGCGCCCGCTTCGGCACGCCAGTGGCACTGGGCCACCCTGGAGGGCCAGGCGGTTCTCGCCACCCGGAACCTCAGCGAGATCCTGCGCCTGTACCGGAGGACGAACCGTCTCACCCAGACCGACCTGGGCGTCCTCCTCGGCTATGACAAGACGTACATCAGCCTGCTGGAAACAGGAAAACGGATCCTGACGGACACCGGATCCCTGGCCAGAGCCAGCCGGCTGCTCGGCCTGCCGCCCCACGTCCTGGGCATCACCACCGCCGTCGACACCGACCACCAGCTCGTCCTCCAGCTCGGCCAGTCCACCGTCCGGCTCGCCGAAATCGCCCGCCACTCCGGCCACGCCACCGACGCGGTAGCCGAACTGTGGCCGCTGGTCGCCCGCCTGGAAGCCCGCGTCGCCGACGGCCACGCCGAACGCGACATCCTGCACCTCCTGGCCCAGGCCCGCGTCGGACTCGGAGTCGCCCTCGGCAACGTCCTGCCAGAAGAACGCCTGGCCACCGCCGCCCACTGGACAGGCAAGTCCCTGGACATCGCCGCCTTCTTCGGCGACCCCGCCTTCAGCTCCCACGCCCTGCGCATGCACGGCAACGAGCTGCGCAAGGCCGGCCTGCGCGGAGCCGCGGTCAACCGCCTGGCCCACGCCGCCTCCCTGGCACCCGACCTCGACGCCCGAGTCGCAGTCCTCCCACTCCTGGCCCGTGCTGCCGGTGCCCTGGGCAACACCGAGCTGTTCGACCGCGTTGTGCGCGAAGCCCACCAGTCCCTGGACAGCGTCGCGCACACCAGCCTGTTCAACCCCTTCGCCCTGCACGAGGTCAGGCTGCGGGGCCTGGTCGCCACCGGCCGCACCGCGGCGGCCATACGCCTGGTCGAAAACGACCCGGTACCGGCCAGCACCGTGGCACCTCAGTGGCGCGTCATCGCGATGGTGACCACCGCCCACGTCCGCCTCAACGCCGCAGATCACCACGGCGCCGCCGGCATGCTGACCGCCGCCATCAATGAAGCGACCATCCAGCGCCTGCCGCACCAACTCCAACGCGTCAACCGGGTAGCGGGTCGGCACCTGCCCGACATCACCACCGCGGGCCAGGAAGCTCTGAACCGTCTGCGCCAGGAAATAGCCGCATGAGGCCCGGCCCGCGAGCAGGACCAGCGAGCCGTAGGTGTCGTACGCGGCAGCGGGTAACCACGCAGTCTCAGAACGCGGTTGGGGCTCATCCGCCGCACACCCTGCGGACCCAATCAGGAAGCAGCGATGTCCGTGACCATAGAGATCGAGTCCATCGCCGAAGTCATCGGCGGCCACACCACGCCCTCCGATGACTTCCAGGGCGGCGTCGAGTCGATCATCCGCCTCGACCAGCGGTTCCCGCTGGAGACCCTGACCGGGCTTGAGGAGTTCTCGCACCTCGAAGTCCTCTGGCGCTTCCACGTCGCCCAGCCCAGCGACGTGGCGCTCCACGCCCGCAGCCCCCGCAACAACCCCGCCTGGCCCATCAGCGGCACCTTCGCCCACCGCAACCACCGCCGGCCCAACCAACTCGCCATCAGCCACCCGCGCCTGCTCGGCGTTGACGGCCGTGACCTCCTGGTGACCGACTTCGACGCGGTGAACGGCACCCCCGTCCTCGACCTCGCCCCCTACTTCCCAATCATGGGCCCACAGGGCGAGGTTCACGTTCCCGGCTGGGTGACCGAGATGCTGCCCAATTACTGGACCCACCCCGCGAGCCAGAGTTGAACCGATCGACGCACAAGGTCGCACGAGCTGGCCGCCCAAGCAGCCGGACAGGTGATCTGCTGGATTGCCTATCAGGTCTTGCCCGCCGATGACCTGGTTCTGGCAGACCTGCGCTGATGCCAGGCAAGATCCTGACGCCAGGGAAGCCCACACAAGCGAGAGTTGGTTCATTCCGGTTGCCCTCCGCTACGCGCTGCGAAGGAACACCAGGTAGTCGTCCCGTCCTCGCCAACGCCCCAAGCGTCGGCCACCCCGTTGATCAGGATCATGCCGCGTCCGCTTTGCTGGTTCCAGCGAGGTCGAAGGACGACGGGTTCACCGCAGGAGCGCTGGACGACCTCGATGCGCACGGCGTCATCGGCGTAGTGGCACATCCGGAAGTGGACGATGCCCCCTCCGTGCCGGGTCGCGTTGGTGACCAGCTCGGTGACGACCAATGCGACATCGTCTCTTAGCGGGTTGAGGCCCCACTGCTTCACGGCAACGCAGGCCGCCCTACGGATCACTCCTGGGAGCAGCTCCGTGGGGAGTGACGCTCCTTGAGCGTCCTGCAGGAGGGTGTCGCCAGCATCCGCGTCGAAGATGTGGAACGGCGGCTCGATGCCATCGACGTAGTGGAGCGCCGCGGACAGCGGAGTACGGGGGCTGTTGGTTGTCGCTGACATCGCAGACCCTCCTCAACGGGGCTCTCTTCACCAGGCGGTCCCACGGGGTCGTGGGCGTCGGGTCCCTCGTTCGCTGGTCCGGGGCCGCTCAAGCAGATTGCTTCATGGCAAAGTTGACGTGCAATAGGGCGTGCAATTTACACGGACATTGGTATATGCAGTTGCACGTGCTGTAGGAGGCGCACGGCGGACTTGAAGTGGAGCCCCCGTCGCCCCGGTACCGTGAGAGCGGACTCGGTGGCGACCGGACTGGACTCGGGTGCCCTGGTGCCCGGCTGAGGGAGGATGTGACGTGGCAGCACCGAAGGGACCCACGAGTCGCCGAGTTCATCTCGGCAAGGTCTTGGAGAGGATGCGCGAGGAGCGCGGCCTCAGCATCGCCGAGGTGGCCGGCGCTCTGGGCTTCTCCAAGGAGAAGCTGTGGCGAGTCGAAACGGGCCGCACCAGCCTGCCCAACCCCAAGGACTTGACGACCCTGCTGGAGTTCTTCGAGCAGGACGACGAGACGATCGACAACCTTCTCAAGATCCACCGCGAATCACTGCAGGCCGGGTGGTGGGTCCCTTACAACCCGCACTTCCAGAAGGGCATGCGCGACTACGTCGGCATAGAGACGGACGCGCTGGCCATCAGCGCCTGGCAACCCAACCTCGTCTTCGGCCTGCTGCAGACTGAGGAGTACGCGCGACGGCTCCTGCTCAGCGCCAAGACCGTCGATGAGATCACGACAGAGTTCATCGACGCGAACGTCGAGCTGCGGATGCTTCGCAAACGGATCATCACCCACGACGAACCCAGGCCCCTGTGGGTCATCCTCGCCGAAGACGCCCTCCGGAGCGTGATCGGCGGCCCGGACGTGATGCGCGACCAGTACGCCGAGATCAGCAGGCTCACGGCCATGGACCACATCACCGTGCAGATCCTCCCAGCGGCATCCGCCGGCTACCGCGCCAGCCAGAACTTCGCCCTCCTGGACCTCGACGACCCCCTGGGGCGGATGGTCCAAGCCGATCACGTCAACGGGCAAGCCTGGGTGACGGACAAGAAACCGGATGTCGGGCGATTCTCCCGCAGGTTCGACGCGCTGCGGGCATCGGCACTCGCGCCCCACGAGACGCCGAACTTCCTGGAAGAACTAGAACGAAAGACGAAGCCATCAACACAATGAACTCCACAGACGTGGCACCCGAGGGTGCCTGGTTCAAATCCACCCACAGCGGTGCCGAAGGCAACTCCTGCGTCGAGGTCGCAAACCTCGACGACATAATCGGTATCCGTGACTCCAAAGACAAAAGCGGCCCCGCGCTCGTCGTCCCCGCCGATGCCTGGTCGTCTTTCATCGATTTCGTCCGTTCCGGAAACGGCGGACACGGTCTCGGCATGGTCTGACGCTTGGCGGCATGCGGTCCCGGGCCGGAAGAGACCCACCGTCGACAAGAAGCCGATGTTCCCAACGAGTACCCGGAAGGACTCCACACGTGACAACGAACAGCAGGCGCTCCGTCGCGGCACCTGACCTCGATGGGGCCGCCTGGACGAAGTCCTCCTATAGCGGAGGGAGTGAAGGGCAGTGCGTCGAGGTGGCCGACGTGACCACGACCCACTACGGCATCGCCATCCGGGACTCCAAGAACCCGAGCGGCCCGGCGCTCCTGTTCGACACGACGTCCTTCGCCCACTTCATCGCTGACGTGAGCCGCGGCAAGTTCGGACACTGACCAACGGCACCGACGTGGGACGGCCCGCCTCCCCCAGGCCACATCCGGGGAGGCGGGCCGTTCCATGCTGCGGCACTTGCAGGCCCGAGACGGCACTTCCGGCTCCTGGGTTGTGACCGGACGATCATGGACCGTGCCTGCCGACCGGGTCGGCCTTCGCAGCGGGCCGCCAAGTGCCCTCGCCAATCGAGTGACTACGTCTGAACGGGAAGCGCGTCGAGTCCGCGCACCAGGCAGGCTTCAGCTCGGGAGATAAACTCCTCGGTCCATTCCCGTACGGCGCTGGCGTCCGCCCACGTGATAGGTATGCGGCCCCGCGGAGCGCTCCGGAATACGTACCTCACCTACTGGGTGCTGCGTATCGCCGGTCGACATTGGGTCGCGGAAGGCGCAACGCGGTATCGCTTCGCGCTGCCTGCGCGGGCTCCAGATTTCCTGTTCACATGCCCGATACCCCGGTTGGAAGGCGCTCCCGCAAAGGCGGCGGCAAATATGAGTCAGCCGAGGTTCCTATTTACCGCGGCGTTGCTGCTAACCGGTAGGTTCCGCTCACCGTCATTCCGTTCGATGCAACTGTAATTCGCTCACGGCAGACACCTTCACCCGGCATATGACTGGATTACCATCGCCGGTCTATGTCAAGCTATAGCCGTCTCGCGCTATACGTGGAAAGGATGGTTGCCCCCTTCGGTTGCCCGGACTGCCTCGGCGAGAAAAAAATGGTTGCCAGGTATGTGATCTAGCTACTTGGGGGGAGAGGCGTCGTCCCTTGGCTCCTGGACCGTGACCGCTGCTCGTCCGCACGCTCACGCGGCGTCATGACGGGTTCAGGGCCCGGGTGGATGAGGGTTCGCCGTGCCTTATAGCCCAGAAAATGCCGTCAGGCAAAACGCGTTTTCTGCGGATCATTGTTGTCGTCCCGTTCCGGCTGCTTGGCGGTGGATCCGAGGCGGGCGCTCTGTGATCCCGATGCAGGAAGGACGTGGGCGATGGCCGGCTCCCGGAAGGGGTGGAGCACACCTGAGCGGCACGACGAGGGACGCCGTACGGGCGGTCTGGTGACGGTGGAGGAGTTCTTGGAGCTGGTCGGGGTGTCCCGCCGGACGTTCAACCGGTGGCGCGAGCTGGGCACCGCGCCGCAGGCGATCAAGCTGCCGAACGGGCAGTTGCGGATGCGCCAGGGCGATGTGGAGTCCTGGCTGAATGATCATGAGGAGGCTGCTGCTTGAGAACAACGGATGTGCGGGTGTTTGGTATCCAGCACGACGAACGGCGTAAGAAGCCGTCTTTCCGGCTACGTTGGAAGGTGGCGGGCAAGCCGTTTTCGTACACTGCGCGCACCAAGGGGCTGGCGGAGGCATATCAGGGGAAGCTGCGTCAGGCCATGCGGGACGGTGAGGAATTCGACACCGCCACCGGCCTTCCGCCCTCCCTGGAGGAGAAGGCCGCCGACGTCTCGTGGTACGAGTTCGCCCTTACGTATCTGGCGCTGCGATGGCCGCACGTGTCCCCGAATTACCGGGACGAGATCAACGAGGGGCTCACGGAGGCGACTAAGGCGCTGCTGCGGGACACGCCGGGGCGTCCCAGCGATGCGGCGCTGCAGCATGCCCTGCGTGAGTGGGCGTTCGTTCTGCCCGGGCCGGGTGAGCGGGAGCTTCCGCCGGAGGTTGTCCGGGTGCTGGGCTGGGTGGCGAAGGCGTCCCGGCCGCTGGCGGAGGTGAAGGAGCCGGTGGTGGTGCGGGAGGTGCTGGACTCCTTCAAGCTGCGGCTGGACGGGAAGGCGGCTGCGGGGGCGACGGCGCGCCGCAAGCGGAAGACCTTCGTGGCTGCCCTGAACTACGCGGTGGACCGGGGGGACTTCGCGGAGAACCCGGTGCACGGCGTGAAGTGGGAGAAGCCGAAGGTGGCCACCGAGGTCGATCCCCGGGTGGTGGCCAACCCCGCGCAGGCCGTCTCGCTGCTGACGGCCGTCTCCTACGTGGGCGGCTATCACCGGGCCCGGGGGCGGCGCCTGGTGGGGCTGTTCGGCGCCATGTACTACGCGGGGCTCCGCCCGGCGGAGGCCATCGGGCTGTCCGAGGACGACTGCACTCTGCCGGCGCGCGGGTGGGGCAGTGCGACCCTGCACCGGACCCGTCCGACGGCGGGCAAGCGGTGGACCGATACGGGTGAGGTCCATGACGACCGGGGGTTGAAGAACCGGGCGGCGGAGGACACCCGGGTGGTGCCGCTGCCGCCCCGGCTGGTGGTGATCTTGAAGGAGAGTATCCGCACGCACGGCGTGGCGGAGGACGGCCGGCTGTTCTTCAACGAGCGCCGCGGTGTCCTGGGCTCCTCCACCTACGACCGGGTCTGGCACGAGGCAAGGGAGTTCGGGCTGCCACCGCGCCTGGTGCGGTCCCCGCTGGCCCACCGTCCCTACGACCTGCGGCACTCGGCCCTGTCCACGTGGCTGAACGCCGGAGTCGACCCGACCGAGGTCGCCGAGCGGGCCGGCAACAGCGTCGAGGTTCTCCTCGCTCGTTACGCTAAGTGCCTTTACGGCAGGCGCGAGATCGCCAACCAGCGCATCGAGGCCCTGCTGGACGAGTACAACTAGCCCCCTCCGAACGACCCGCTGCGGCCCCGGACACCCGTCCGGGGCCGCGCCCCGTTCTGGGTCCGGTGGTGAACCGTGCCGCGATTTCGCGTCACAAATGCGTCACGCGGTCCGGCCTGGAGGTGCCTTTGGGTGCCTGTAGTGGCCTAAACCTGCTGCCCAAGTAAAAACCCTCCGATCAGACGTTTTGCCTGATCAGAGGGTCTTCTAGGCACCTGACCTGCGAGAAGTCGGAGGTGCCCCCGGCAGGATTCGAACCTGCGCACACGGCTCCGGAGGCCGTTGCTCTATCCCCTGAGCTACGGGGGCGTATCGGCCCTGGTGGGGCGACGGGGAGAACACTACCAGCTTGGGGAGGGTGGGGGTGTACGGGGTTTTTGCCGGGGTGGCGGGGGTGGTTGGGGGGTGGGGTTTGGTGGTGGGGGAGTGGGCGGGTGGGGGGTGGGAGGCGGGGGTTCACTCGTCGTGGGGGAGAAATGGGCAAAACGCGGACGCATCGAGGGGGGTCCGCCTAGTCTTCGGGGTGTGACGGGTGCGTCCGGCCGGGTGCTTGTTGTGGACGACAACAAGGTGATTCGGCAACTGATCAGGGTCAACCTGGAGCTGGAGGGCTTCGAGGTCGTGACCGCGGCTGATGGTGCCGAGTGCCTGGAGATCGTGCACAGCGTGCGGCCTGATGTCGTCACGCTCGATGTCGTGATGCCCCGGCTGGACGGGGTACGGACCGCCGCCCGGCTGCGTGGCGACCCGCGAACCCGGGAGGTCGGGATCGTCATGGTCAGCGCCGGGCAGCTTCCCGAGGGCACCGGCGGGCCCGCCGGCGTCGACGCCTACCTCGCGAAACCCTTCGAGCCCGCCGACCTCGTCGAGACCGTACGCCGGCTCGTCGGGCGCGGGCCCCTTCCTCCCGAGCCCCGCGGCCAGGCCGCCGCCGCCCCCGGTCAGGCGTAGCCCACGCCCCGTCGCCCGGCTGCCCGGGCTGCCGTTCGGGCCGGGGTCCTCGCTGCGCCCCGCGTCCCGAACCGTCCGACTACTCCCGTATCCCCCGACCTGCCGGGAAAACCGGTCGCCGGACCGGGGCCGGCCTCGCCTAGGCTTTGTGCGTGACTCCTGCCGAGCTGTCCCGCACCGTGCTCAGTACGGTGCGCCGTGCCGTCGCCGCGCGGGAGCTGCGGGTGGCGGTGCCGGAGCGGGTCGTGGTGCAGCGGCCGCCGCGGCCGGGGTGCGGGGACTACGCGACGAACGTGGCGTTGCAGCTCGCCGGGCCCGCCGGGCGTACGCCGCGGCAGGTCGCCGAGATCCTCAAGCCGTGGCTCAGCCGCGAACCCGGGATCGCGCTCGTGGAGATCGCCGGGCCCGGGTTCCTGAACATCACGCTCAACGCCCGCGCGTACGGCGACGTCGTCCGGCAGGTCCGCGCCCAGCGCGGTGAGTACGGTCACAGCGACGGCCTCTTCGCCGAGCCCGAGGTCGAGGTCGAGCCCGAGGCTGATACCGAGCCCTACTCCGAGCCGGCGCTCGACCCCGGCCCGGGCCCCGGCCCCGACGAAAACCCGTACCCCGCCCTCCGCCCCCGCCTCCTCGCCGAGGCCACCCGCAACCTCCGCCACGCCGCCGGCGCCCCCGACGCCCACGTGACCGACGCGCCGGCAGAACCCCCCCACACCCCCACCACCCCCCTCGGCCCCGACGCCACCCGCTGGGCCCTGCTCCGCCCGCCCGCCGAGGACCCCCTCCCCGCGCCCGCCGACCTCGCCCGCCTGCTCAGCCAGCGCGAGAGCAACCCCCTCTTCCGGCTCCGCTACGCTCACGCCCGGACCAGGGCCCTGCTCCGCAACGCCCACGACCTGGGCGTGGACATCGAGGCGCCGGAGGATCCGGACGGCACCCCGTACCACCACCCGGCCGAGACCGAACTCCTCGGCCTGATCGCGGACTTCCCGCGGATCATCGAGACCGCCGCCCGCCGCCGCGCGCCCGACCGGCTCGCCCGACACCTGGAACGGCTGGCCGACGCCTACCTGCGGTTCCAGGACGAGTGTCCGGCGCTGCCCAAAGGCGACGAGAAACCCTCGGCCGTGCACGCCTCCCGGATCCGCCTCGCCGACGCGACCGGCATCGTGCTCGCCAACGGCCTGCACCTGCTCGGCATCAGCGCCCCCGCCCACCTCTGACGACGACCGCCGGCTCTGGAACGCCGGGCCGCCCGCCCCGGGCACGCCCCCGCGAACCCCCCGCGACCCCGCTCGCGACCCCCCCCGAGAAGCCGCCGCCCGCACGCCCCGCACAAGAAGCGCCCCGCACAAGAAACGCCCCGCACAAGAAACGCCCCGCACAAGAAACGCCCCATACAAGAAAGACGACACCGTGAGCCGCTCCGCACACCCCGCAGGCCCCCGTCACGCCGACGTGCTCCCCGAGGGCCACTACGCCGCCCCGCCCGCCGACCTCAACGAGCTCGACGCCCGCGTCTGGTCCCGCACCGTCACCCGCAACGACGACGGCGCGGCCGAGATCGGCGGCCTCGACGTCCGCACGCTCGCCGAGGAGTTCGGCACCCCCGCGTACTTCCTGGACGAGGAGGACTTCCGGGCCCGCTGCCGCGCCTGGCGGGCCGCCTTCGGGCACGAGGCGGACGTCTTCTACGCGGGCAAGGCGTTCCTGTCCCGGGCCGTCGTGAAGTGGCTGTACGAGGAGGGGCTGAATCTCGACGTCTGCTCCGGCACCGAGCTGGCCGTGGCGCTCGACGCGGGCATGCCCGCCGAGCGGATCGCGCTGCACGGCAACAACAAGTCGACCGCGGAGATCGAGCGCGCGGTCACCGCGGGCGTCGGGCGGATCGTGCTCGACTCGTTCCAGGAGATCGCCCGGGTCGCGGCGGTCGCGCAGCGGCACGGGCGGCGGCAGCCGGTGCAGATCCGGGTGACGGTCGGCGTGGAGGCGCACACCCACGAGTTCATCGCCACCGCGCACGAGGACCAGAAGTTCGGGCTCGCGCTGGCCGACGGCCAGGCGGCCGAGGCGGTCCGCCGGGTGCTGATGCTGGAGAGCCTCGAACTGGTCGGCATCCACAGCCACATCGGCTCGCAGATCTTCGACATGGCCGGCTTCGAGGTGGCCGCCCGCCGGGTGGTCTCGCTGCTCGCCGAGATCCGCGACGAGCACGGCGTGCAGCTGCCGGAGATCGACCTCGGCGGCGGCCTCGGCATCGCGTACACGCCCGACGACGACCCGCGCGAGCCGCAGGAGATCGCCAAGTCGCTAGGCGAGATCGTCACCCGTGAGTGTGAAGCGGCGCGGCTGAGCGTGCCGCGCCTGTCGGTGGAGCCGGGCCGGGCCATCGTCGGGCCGACGGCGTTCACGCTGTACGAGGTCGGCACCGTCAAGCCGCTGGAGGGGCTGCGGACGTACGTCAGCATCGACGGCGGGATGTCGGACAACATCCGCACCGCGCTCTACGACGCCGAGTACACCGTGGCGCTGGTATCGCGGCGCAGCGACGCGGAGCCGATGCTCAGCCGGGTGGTGGGCAAGCACTGCGAGAGCGGCGACATCGTGGTCAAGGACGCGTTCCTGCCGGCCGACCTGGCGCCGGGCGACCTGCTCGCGGTGCCGGCCACCGGCGCGTACTGCCGTTCCATGGCGAGCAACTACAACCACGCGCTGCGCCCGCCGGTGGTGGCCGTCGCCGACGGCCGGGCCCGGGTGATCGTCCGCCGGGAGACCGAGGAGGATCTGCTGCGCCTGGACGTCGGCTGATCCGAATCACCGCGCGATCGCTCCTCGGACGCAAAGATTCACCGTCCGGACGGCCAGTCTCGCGATCCGGACAAGACGTGGCTTCTCCCATCCGGTGCGTGAGACTGGTCCGGCACAGGTCCCGCGGCTCCTCATGCCGCCGGGGGCCGCACGAGAAGTCGCACGAGAAGAAGAGCAGTACGAGAAACGAGGTCGGATGATGCGTACGCGTCCGCTGAAGGTGGCCCTGCTGGGCTGCGGCACGGTCGGCACGGAGGTCACGCGCATCATGACGGCCCAGGCGGACGACCTCGCCGCCCGGATCGGCGCGCCGATCGAGCTGGCCGGGATCGCCGTCCGCCGCCCCAACAAGGTCCGCGCGGGCGTGCCCGCCGAGCTGCTCACCACCGACGCCACCGCGCTGGTCAAACGCGGCGACATCGACGTCGTGGTCGAGGTCATCGGCGGCATCGAGCCGGTCCGCACGCTGATCACCACCGCGTTCGAGCACGGCGCCTCCGTGGTGTCGGCGAACAAGGCGCTGCTGGCCGCCGACGGCGCCAGCCTGCACGCCAAGGCCGTCGAGTACGGTGTGGACCTGTACTACGAGGCCGCGGTCGCCGGCGCGATCCCGCTGATCAGGCCGCTGCGCGAGTCGCTGGCCGGCGACAAGGTGGACCGGGTGCTCGGCATCGTCAACGGCACCACGAACTTCATCCTCGACCGGATGGATTCCACCGGCGCCGGCTACAGCGAGGCGCTGGACGAGGCCACGGCGCTCGGTTATGCCGAGGCGGACCCGACCGCCGACGTGGAGGGCTTCGACGCCGCGGCCAAGGCCGCGATCCTGGCCGGCATCGCCTTCCACACCCGGGTCACCATCCAGGACGTGCACCGCGAGGGTGTGACGGAGGTCACGGCCGCGGACATCGCTTCGGCGCGCAGGATGGGCTGCACGGTCAAACTGCTCGCCATCTGCGAGCGCAAGGCCGACGGCCGCTCCGTGACGGTCAGGGTGCACCCGGCGATGATCCCGCTCAGCCACCCGCTGGCGTCCGTCCGCGAGGCGTACAACGCCGTCTTCGTCGAGGCGGAGGCGGCCGGGCGGCTGATGTTCTACGGACCCGGCGCGGGCGGCACACCCACCGCCTCCGCCGTTCTCGGCGACCTGGTGGCGGCCTGCCGCAACAAGCTGGCGCAGACCACCGGAGCCGGCGAGTCCGCGTACGCGCGGCTGCCGGTGAGCCCGATGGGCGATGTGGTGACGCGCTACCACATCAGCCTGGACGTGGCGGACAAACCGGGCGTCCTCGCGCAGGTCGCCACGGTGTTCGCCGAGCACGACGTGTCGATCGACACGGTGCGGCAGCAGCGGGGAAAGAACGGCGAGGCGTCCCTCGTCGTGGTCACCCATCGCGCGTCGGACGCCGCCCTGTCGGCGACCGTGTCCAGTCTGCGGAAACTCGACACCGTACGCGGCGTCGCCAGCATCATGCGTGTTGAAGGGGAGTAAACCCGCTATGAACGCAACCATCGACAGCGCCCGAATGTCGGGCACCCACCAGTGGCGCGGCATCATCGAGGAGTACCGGGACCGGCTGCCGGTCGCCGCGGACACCCCGGTGGTCACGCTGCTGGAGGGTGGCACCCCGCTGGTTCCGGCGCAGCTGCTGTCCGAGCGGACCGGCTGCGACGTCTACCTCAAGGTCGAGGGGGCGAATCCGACCGGGTCGTTCAAGGACCGCGGGATGACGATGGCGATCTCCCGGGCCAAGGAGGAGGGCGCCCAGGCGGTCATCTGCGCGTCCACCGGCAACACCTCGGCGTCGGCCGCGGCCTACGCGGTGCGGGCCGGGATGGTCTGCGCGGTGCTCGTGCCGCAGGGCAAGATCGCGCTCGGCAAGATGGGCCAGGCGCTCGTGCACGGCAGCCGGATCCTCCAGGTGGACGGCAACTTCGACGACTGCCTCGAACTGGCCCGCGCGCTCAGCGAGAAGTACCCGGTCGCGCTGGTGAACTCGGTCAACCCGGCCCGGATCGAGGGGCAGAAGACCGCGGCGTTCGAGGTGGTCGACGCGCTCGGCGACGCGCCCGACGTGCACGTGCTGCCGGTCGGCAACGCGGGCAACATCACGGCCTACTGGAAGGGCTACCGGGAGTACGCGGCGGACGGGATGTCCACCCGCAAGCCGCGGATGTGGGGCTTCCAGGCGTCCGGGTCCGCGCCGATCGTCAACGGGGCGCCGGTGCGGCAGCCGCAGACGATCGCGACGGCGATCCGGATCGGCAACCCGGCGTCCTGGGAGTACGCGGTCGCCGCGCGCGACGAGTCCGGCGGAGTGATCGAGGCGGTGACCGACCGTCAGATCCTGTCCGCCTACCGCCTGCTGGCGGCGCGCGAGGGCGTCTTCGTGGAGCCGGCGTCGGCGGCCTCGGTCGCGGGGCTGCTCAAGGCGGTGGACGAGGGCAAGGTCGATCCCGGCCAGCGCATCGTCTGCACGGTCACCGGCAACGGCCTCAAGGACCCCGACTGGGCGGTCGCGGGCGCCCCGCGTCCCATCACGGTAGCGGTCGACCCGGACGCCGCCGCCCGGAGCCTGGGCCTGGTCTGACACTCCCCGGCCCGCTGCCCGCGCCCGGGGGGAAAACCTGGGGGCCGGGCAGGGCGAGCCCGGCCGGCGGGGCGCACGCGCTGCAAGCGACACGCATCGCGCGCTGTTCGTGCGCCCTATGTCGCGGGGGAACCTTCCTTCGATAAGCTGGAGTCAGCGGCACCGCAGTGTGCCCCGAATCCCGGCGGATGCCCCGCGCATCGCCACCTCCCGCCCCGCCGCCCGGCAATGGAGCCGCGCCCGCAGGGTGAACCGCAGCAAGGAGATTCGTCGAACGATGGCCGGTCCCGCGTTCCGCGCAGCCGCCGTACGAGTGCGCGTCCCCGCGACCAGCGCCAATCTCGGGCCCGGGTTCGACGCCTTCGGCCTGGCGCTGGGGCTGTACGACGACGTGGTGGTCCGCGTCGCCGACTCCGGCCTGCATGTGGACATCGCGGGCGAGGGCGCCGACACGCTGGCCCGGGACGAGAAACACCTGGTCGTCCGGTCGCTGCGGACCGCGTTCGACCTGCTCGGCGGCCAGCCGCGCGGCCTGGAGGTGGTGTGCGCCAACCGCATCCCGCACGGCCGCGGCCTCGGCTCGTCCTCCGCCGCCATCTGCGCGGGCATCATGGCCGCCCGCGCGGTGACGATAGGCGGGCCCGCCGTGCTGGACGACACCGTGCTGCTGGAGCTGGCCACCGAGATCGAGGGCCATCCCGACAACGTCGCGGCCTGCCTGCTCGGCGGCTTCACGCTGGCCTGGACCGAGGGCGGCGCCGCCCGGGCGGTCCGGATGGACCCGGCGCCTTCACTGGTTCCGGTGGTCTTCGTGCCGGCCACCCCGCTGCTCACCGAGACCGCCCGCGGGCTGCTGCCGCGTACCGTCCCGCATGTGGACGCCGCGGCCAACGCGGGCCGGGCCGCGCTGCTGGTGGAGGCGCTCACCAGGCGCCCCGAGCTGCTGCTGCCCGCCACCGAGGACCGGCTGCACCAGGACTACCGGGCGCCCGCCATGCCGGAGAGCCTGGCCCTGGTGGGCCGGCTGCGCGCGGACGGCATCCCCGCGGTGGTGTCGGGCGCGGGCCCCACGGTGCTGGCGTTCACCGAGGAGGGTGCCGCCGACAAGGTCTCCCGCTACGCGGCCGAGGGCTGGGCGGCGAACCGCCTGGCACTGGACGCGGGCGGGGCGAGCGTGCTGCCGCTCGCAGTGGGGCAGTGACACGATTGCCGGTTGTCGAGAGGGGGAATGTTTGTTGGATCCGGTAGTGTTAATCTCAAGCCTGCATTCGACACCCGATGGGTGCGATGCACCGTGTCCCTGCCGTGGGACCGCTTATCTTCCGGGAGCCTCCCACACCGCATAGACAGCTCGTCCGAGCAGTCGGACGGCATGTCCGGGCAGTGTCGAGCCCGCTCCGGAGTCGGTACGAGTTCCCCTCCGTGCCGAGCACTTATGTATTTCTGCCGCCATCAGGCGGACCACCGCCCCGGCTCTGAGCAGCGGAAACGCCCAGACCGGACAGCACGACCGGTCGCCGAGCCAGACAGGCCGACGTCCGCTCCAGGGAAGGACCCTTCGTGAGCGACACCACCGATCTGATGGGCGTGCGCGCAGATGACACTGTCGCCTCGTCCGATGCCGCCGCGCCTGCCAGCGGTGCCGGCACGGCCAGTGCCGCGCGCCGACGCCGGTCCGGGACAGGTCTGGAGGGCATGGTCCTGGCCGAACTCCAGCAGCTCGCCTCCGGCCTCGGCATCAAGGGCACCGCGCGGATGCGCAAGAGCCAGCTGATCGAGACGATCAAGGAACGGCAGGCCGGTGGCGGTACCACCGCCCAGCAGGCCGCCGCCGAGCCCGCCGTGGCCGAGAAGCCCAAGCGCCGGGCCACCTCGCGGGCCCGCCTCGAGCAGGCCGGCGCCGAGGCCGAGAGCGCGGCCCCGGCCGCCGCCTCCGCCCCGGCCGCCGCGCCCGAGCCCCAGCAGATCGAGATCCCCGGCCAGCCGGCCGGCGAGCAGGCCAAGGCCGCGAAGGCCGAGCGGGCCGAGCGGGCCGAGCGCGGTGACCGGGCCGAGCGGGCCGCCGAGTCCGCCGCCGACACCGCCGAGGGCCGCGGCGCCGAAGCCAAGGGCGACGGCAAGCAGGCCGACGGCAAGCAGCAGGGCGGCGGCCAGGGCGACGACCGCCAGGACCGGCAGCGCGGCCAGCGCGGCGACCGCCGCGAGCGGCAGCGCGACCGCCGCAACCGCGGTGAGGACGGCGGCGGCGAGGGCGGCGGCAACCGGCAGGGCCGGGACCGCGGCGACCGCCAGCAGGGCGGCGGCGGCCAGGGCGGCGGTCAGGGCGGCGGCCAGCAGGGCAACCAGAACCAGCAGCAGGGCGGCGGCGGCAACGCGCAGGACGACGACGAGTTCGGTGACGGCCGCGGCCGGCGCCGTGGCCGCTACCGCGACCGCAGGGGCCGCGGCAACCGCCGCGAGGAGTTCGGTGGCGGCGGCGAGCCGCAGGTGGCCGACGACGACGTGCTGATCCCGGTGGCCGGCATCCTGGACATCCTGGACAACTACGCGTTCATCAGGACCTCCGGCTACCTGCCCGGGCCCAACGACGTGTACGTCTCGCTGGCCCAGGTCCGCAAGAACGGCCTGCGCAAGGGCGACCACGTCACCGGCGCCGTCCGGCAGCCCAAGGACGGCGAGCGGCGGGAGAAGTTCAACGCGCTGGTCCGGCTGGACTCCGCCAACGGCATGGGCGCCGACTCCGGCCGCGGCCGTCCGGAGTTCAACAAGCTCACCCCGCTGTACCCGCAGGACCGGCTCCGTCTGGAGACCGACCCCGGCGTGCTGACCACCCGGATCATCGACCTGGTCTCGCCGATCGGCAAGGGCCAGCGCGGTCTGATCGTGGCCCCGCCGAAGACCGGTAAGACCATGATCATGCAGGCCATCGCCAACGCGATCACGGTCAACAACCCCGAGTGCCACCTGATGGTCGTGCTGGTCGACGAGCGTCCCGAAGAGGTCACCGACATGCAGCGGTCGGTGAAGGGCGAGGTCATCTCCTCGACCTTCGACCGCCCCGCCGAGGACCACACCACGGTCGCCGAGCTGGCCATCGAGCGCGCCAAGCGGCTGGTGGAGCTGGGCCACGACGTGGTCGTGCTGCTGGACTCCATCACCCGGCTGGGCCGTGCCTACAACCTGGCCGCGCCGGCCTCCGGCCGCATCCTGTCCGGTGGTGTCGACTCGACCGCGCTCTACCCGCCGAAGCGGTTCTTCGGCGCCGCGCGCAACATCGAGGACGGCGGCTCGCTGACCATCCTGGCCACCGCGCTGGTCGAGACCGGCTCGCGGATGGACGAGGTGATCTTCGAGGAGTTCAAGGGCACCGGCAACATGGAGCTCAAGCTCGACCGCAAGCTCGCCGACAAGCGGATCTTCCCCGCGGTGGACGTCGACCCGTCCGGCACCCGCAAGGAGGAGATCCTGCTCGACCGCGACGAGCTGGGGATCGTCTGGAAGCTCCGCCGGGTGCTGCACGCGCTGGACTCGCAGCAGGCCATCGAGCTGCTGCTGGACAAGATGAAGCAGACCAAGTCCAACGCCGAGTTCCTGATGCAGATCGCCAAGACGA
The DNA here is from genome assembly GCF_050956065.1 of Streptomyces sp. CA-111067. Lineage (NCBI taxonomy): Bacteria > Bacillati > Actinomycetota > Actinomycetes > Kitasatosporales > Streptomycetaceae > Streptomyces > Streptomyces sp. CA-111067. The sequence continues at coordinate 6,678,465 of NZ_CP192103.1, forward strand.
CGCCGGGTCAGGGCAACGACTGACCTGGTGGTCGCTGAGCAGCACTGATCACAGAAAAGGACCCCGTTCCCCGGTAACCCGGGCGAACGGGGTCCTTCGTGTGTCATATGATCGGCCAGCCGCAGACAGGGGGGGATCCCTGTGCGCATTCCCATGCAGGCACCGTGAAACCAGCGGTTGTCGCGGCAGGTGATTCATGACAGGAGATCCACGTGTTCTCTGCCCACAAGGGCCACAAGCGGCGATTTCCAGGGGGCCGTCTCGCGGCACCGCTGGTCGCGGTCGCCGTCGCCGCCGCCGGAGCGTTCCTGATCGCTCCGGCCCACGCTGGCCAGGGCTCCACAACGGCTGCCAACTCGCAGCTCACCAACGCTCAGCTCCGGACCCGCATCAACTCCGCGGCCGGTCATCTCACGACGCCGAACACCGTCGGCGCCGCGAAGTCCACCAGGAGCGCGGCCAAGCCGGCCGACGGCTCCGCGACGGTCAAGCCGCGCATCATCGGCGGCAGTTCGACCCCGATCAGCAGTGCGCCGTGGATGGTTCAGCTCATCTACCTCAACAGTGACGGCTCGGGCATCTTCTGCGGCGGCACGCTCGTCGCGCCCAACAAGGTGCTGACGGCCGGCCACTGCGTGGACGGGCTGAACTGGGTGCAGAACGGTGCCGTCCTCGGCGGCACCGCGACGCTGCTGCCGGACACCGGCGGTCAGGTCTCCGCGGTGCGCGCCCAGTGGCTGCACCCGGGGTACGACGGCACCGCGGTCAACAACGACGTGGCGATCCTCACCCTGGCCACCCCGTTCAACTACAAGACGCTGCCGCTGGCTTCGGCCACCGACACCTCGCTCTACACCGCCGGTACCCAGGCGACGGTCTACGGCTGGGGAGTCACCGACTCCGCACCGGACAGCCAGAACCTGGCGGAGAACCTCCAGAAGCTCACGCTCCCGGAGAACGCCGACTCGGAGTGCAAGTCCGAACTCGGCGGTGCGCTCGGCGATGAGAACGCCTTCATCCCCGGGCACATGATCTGCGGCGGTACCGGTGGCACCGGTGACGACGCGACCGGCAAGACGACCTGCTCGGGCGACTCCGGCGGTCCGCTGGTGGTGTCGGGCAAGATCATCGGCATCGTCTCGTGGGGCGTCAGCGACGACATCCAGGACTGCAACGTCCCCGGTACGTATGACGTGTTCACCAAGGTCTCGGCCTACGGCGGCAACGTCCAGCCGAGGATCAACGACAGCGACATCTCCCGGGACTTCCGGGCCGATGTGCTGGCGGAGACGCCGGCCGGCCAGTCGTTCGAGTACGACTCGACCGGCAGCAACCTCGGTACCAGGCACGGTGCACCCATCTCGTCGAGCAACTACGACACGGTGGTGCAGGCCGACCTGGAGCGGGACGGCTACCAGGACTACATCATGCGGGCCAAGGGGAGCGGCAACGTCTTCATGGCCCACCGGACACCGGCGCGGGCGTCCTACTCGTACATCCAGGTGGGCGTCGGCTGGAACACCCGCAAGGCCATCCTGGTGCCGGGCGACCTGACCGGTGACGGAATCCCCGACCTGCTCTCCGAGGACTCCGCGGGCAAGGTCTACATCTACTCCGGCAAGGGCAACGGCCTGTTCAACACCCCGGTGCTCGCGGGCACCGGGTGGCTGAAGTACAACCTGGAGTTCGGGCACGGCGACTACACCGGTGACGGCAAGGCGGACGTGTTCGCCCGCGATGCCAAGACCGGTGCGCTGTACCTGCTGGCCGGCACCGGCAGCATCTCGGCGCCGTTCGCGGCGCCGGTCCAGGTCGCGACCGGCTGGAACGGGTTCAACGCGGTGATCGCCTCCGGCGACGTCACCGGTGACGCCCGCTCCGACCTGCTGGCCCGTACCCCGTCGGGCGCGCTGTTCCTCTTCAAGGGCACCTCCCAGGCCGGTACGGCGATCTTCTCCCCGTGGGTGAAGATCGGCACCGGCTGGAACATGTACAGCCGCCTCAGCTGAACAGCACGAACGCCGGACAGTACGGACGCTCAACAACCGAATAGTCACACAGCGTGACGGACGCCCGCACAGCCCCGCAACCAGGGGCCGTGCGGGCGTCCGCGCGCTCTCCGGATGCCGGAACCGGTGGTCCTGGCGCAGGATGGAAGGTCGGGAGACAGGAAGCCGAGGTGCCAGATGCCGGACGACCAGCAGCCGGACCGTACGCCGGAGGGGCCCGCAGCGGCCGCTCCCGGCGGGTCCGAGCGCGCCTGGGGTCCGCGGACGGGCTCCAGCCCCACCGGGGCGGGCAAGGCCCGCAGGCGGCGCCGTGCGCTGCGGACGGGCGCCCTGGGGCTCGCCGCCCTGGTCCTGGCCGGCGGCGGGGGAGCGGGCTACCTGTACTACCGGCTGAACGCCAACATCCACAGCGTGGACATCGACGGGGCGCTGGGCGGCCACCGCCCGGCCAAGCTGGGCAACGGCTCGATGGACATCCTGGTGCTCGGCTCGGACTCCCGGTCCGGCAAGAACAGCGGGTACGGGCACGACAGCGGCACCGCGCGCTCGGACACCGCGATGATCGTGCACCTCAACAAGGGCCACACCTCCGCCAGCGTGGTCAGCATCCCGCGCGACACCCTGATCAGCCGCCCGGCCTGCGACAAGCCCGGCGGCGGCACCGTGCCGGCCGTGCAGCGGGCGATGTTCAACACCGCCTACGAGGTCGGCGGCCCGGTCTGCGCGGTCAAGACCGTCGAATCGCTCACCGGGCTGCGGATGGACCACTACATCGAGGTGGACTTCACCGGCTTCAAGGACCTGGTCGACGCGCTGGACGGGGTGCCGCTCAGCACCAGCCAGGCCATCAACGACCCCAAGAGCCACCTGGTGCTCGCGGCCGGCACCCACACCCTGAACGGCGAGCAGGCCCTCGGCCTGGTCCGCACCCGGCACGGCGTCGCCGACGGCAGCGACCTGGCCAGGATCCAGCTCCAGCAGGCGTTCATGAAGGCGCTGATGAACCGGGTCAGCGGGCTCGGGGTGTTCACCAGCCCGACCAAGCTGTTCGCGGTGGCCGACACCGCCACCTCGGCGGTCACCACCGACACCGGCCTCGGCTCGGTGAACAAGCTGATGGGGCTCGCCGAGAGCGTGCGGAACCTGAACTCCGCCGACGTGCACATGGTGACGCTGCCGGTCCGGTACGCGCCCAGCGATCCCAACCGGGTGCAGCCGATCGACGCGCAGGCCGCCATGGTGTGGGCCGCGCTCAAGGCCGACAAGCCGATCCCGGCCGCCGCCACCAAGGGCTCGGCCGGTGCCACGGCGGGCGCCGGGCACGTCGTCGGCGGCACCAAGGCGGGCTGACCGGGGGGCCGGGAATTTTCCCCGCCGACCTCCGGTTTTGGGAGATGCGGCGAGTCCTGGCAGACTGGACCGCTGGCCCCGGTTCACGCGAAGCAAACCCGCGGAGCGACCCGGCGCCCTCCCGAGCCTAGGAGCACCCTTGAAGAGCGGAATCCACCCCGAGTACGTCGAGACCCAGGTCACCTGCACCTGCGGAGCCTCGTTCACCACCCGCAGCACCGACACCAGCGGCCAGATCCGCGCTGAGGTCTGCTCCGAGTGCCACCCGTTCTACACGGGCAAGCAGAAGATCCTCGACACCGGTGGCCGCGTGGCCCGCTTCGAGGCCCGCTTCGGCAAGGGCAAGGCCGCCGGGTCCGCCAAGAAGTAGCGACTCGCAAGCGCCGGTTCCCGGTCCCCGCCCAGGGACCGGACCGGCGCTTTGTCGTCTTGAGAGTCGTCTTGAGGGCCGCGTCGTCCCCGGCGCGGGCCGCCACCACTTCTTCCAGCAGGGATCCAAGATGTTCGAGGCGGTCGAGGAACTGATCGGCGAGCATGCCGACCTCGAAAAGCAGCTGGCCGACCCCGCGGTGCACGCGGACCAGGCCAACGCTCGCAAGCTGAGCAAGCGGTACGCGGAGCTGACCCCCATCATCAGCACCTACCGCTCCTGGCGGCAGGCCGGCGACGACGTCGAGACCGCCCGCGAACTGGGCGCCGACGACCCGGACTTCGCCGCCGAGGTCAAGGACCTGGAGCGGCAGCGCGAGGAGCTGACCGAGCGGCTGCGGCTGCTGCTGGTGCCCCGCGACCCCAACGACGACAAGGACGTCATCCTGGAGGTCAAGGCGGGTGAGGGCGGCGAGGAGTCCGCGCTGTTCGCCGGCGACCTGCTGCGGATGTACCTGCGCTACGCCGAGCGGGTCGGCTGGAAGACCGAGATCCTGGACGCCAACGAGTCCGACCTCGGCGGCTACAAGGACGTCCAGGTCGCGGTGAAGGCCAAGGCCAGCCACGAGCCCGGGCAGGGCGTCTGGGCGCGGCTGAAGTACGAGGGCGGCGTGCACCGGGTGCAGCGGGTGCCGGCCACCGAGTCGCAGGGCCGGATCCACACCTCCGCGGCCGGCGTGCTGGTCACCCCCGAGGCCGAGGACGTCGAGGTCGAGATCGGCCCCAACGACCTGCGGATCGACGTCTACCGGTCGTCGGGCCCCGGCGGCCAGTCGGTCAACACCACCGACTCCGCGGTCCGGATCACCCACCTGCCGACCGGCCTCGTGGTCTCCTGCCAGAACGAGAAGAGCCAGCTCCAGAACAAGGAGTCGGCGATGCGGATCCTGCGCTCCCGGCTGCTGGCCGCCGCCCAGGAGGCCGCCGAGCAGGAGGCGTCCGACGCGCGCCGCAGCCAGGTGCGTACCGTGGACCGCTCGGAGCGGATCCGCACGTACAACTTCCCGGAGAACCGGATCTCCGACCACCGGGTCGGCTTCAAGGCGTACAACCTGGACCAGGTGCTCGACGGGGACCTGGACGCGATGATCCAGACCTGCGTGGACGCCGACTCGGCGGCCAGGCTGGCCGCCGCCGGCGACGCGGGCTGAAGGGGGCGGGAAGTGAACCTGCTGCTCGCCGAGGTGGCGCAGGCCGCTCAGCGACTGGCCGACGCGGGGGTGCCGTCGCCCCGCTTCGACGCCGAGGAGCTGGCCGCGTACATCCACGGGGTCAAGCGCGGCGAGCTGCACAGCGTCGCCGACACCGAGTTCGACGCGCGCTACTGGGAGGCGGTCGCCCGCCGCGAGGCACGTGAACCGCTGCAGCACATCACCGGCCGGGCGTTCTTCCGCTACCTCGAACTCCAGGTCGGACCCGGGGTGTTCGTGCCCCGCCCGGAGACCGAGTCGGTGGTCGGCTGGGCCATAGACGCGGTACGGGCGATGGACGTGGCGGAGCCGCTGATCGTCGACCTGTGCACCGGCTCCGGGGCGATCGCGCTGGCGCTGGCCCAGGAGGTGCCGCGGTCCCGGGTGCACGCCGTGGAACTGTCGGAACAGGCCCTGGAATGGGCCCGCAAGAACGTCTCGGGCAGCAAGGTCGACCTGCGCCAGGGCAACGCGCTGGCCGCGTTCCCCGACCTCAACGGCCAGGTGGACCTGGTGATCTCCAACCCGCCGTACATCCCGCTCACCGAGTGGGAGTACGTGGCGCCCGAGGCCCGCGACCACGATCCCGAACTCGCCCTGTTCTCCGGCGAGGACGGCCTGGACACCATCCGCGGCATCGAGCGCACCGCGCACCGGCTGCTGCGGCCCGGCGGCGTCGTGGTGGTCGAACACGCCGACTCCCAGGGCGGCCAGGTCCCGTGGATCTTCAAGGAGGACGCGGGCTGGGCGGACGCGGCCGACCACCCCGACCTGAACAACCGCCCGCGGTTCACCACTGCGCGCAAGGCGACGCCATGACGGCGCGGGAACGGCATTCTACGGAGGTCAGCTCATGACACGGCGATACGACTGCTCGGACGCGACCGACCGGGCCACCGGCCTGCGCGAGGCCACCTCGGCGGTCAAGCGGGGCGAGCTCGTGGTGCTGCCCACCGACACCGTCTACGGGATCGGTGCGGACGCCTTCGACGCCGAGGCGGTCGGCGACCTGCTGGAGGCCAAGGGCCGCGGCCGGAACATGCCCTCGCCGGTGCTGGTCGGCTCGCCGAACACCCTGCACGGCATCGTCACCGACTTCTCCGAGCAGGCGTGGGAGCTGGTGGACGCGTTCTGGCCGGGCGCGCTCACCCTGGTCACCAAGCACCAGCCGTCGCTGAACTGGGACCTCGGCGACACCCGCGGCACCGTCGCGGTCCGGATGCCGCTGCACCCGGTGGCGATCGAGCTGCTCATCGAGACCGGCCCGATGGCCGTCTCCAGCGCCAACCTCACCGGCATGCCCTCGCCGCAGGACTGCGACGCCGCGCAGGGGATGCTCGGCGACTCCGTCGCGGTCTACCTGGACGGCGGGCCGACGCCGGCCGCCGTGCCGTCCTCGATCGTCGACGTGACCGGGAAGGTGCCGGTGCTGCTCCGCGCGGGGGCGATCAGCGCGGAACAGCTGCGTGAGGTCGTCCCCGACCTGGAGGAGCGCAGTTGACCACGCCTGACGGGCGTGGCATACGGGGCGGCGCCGGCTCGCCGGCCGTCCCCGGGCAGGGCGGTGACGTCTTCCGCATCCTTCACGTCTGCACCGGCAACGTCTGCCGCTCGCCGATGGCCGAGCGGCTGACCCGCCATGGGCTGGCGCGGCGGCTCGGCGACGGCGCGGCCGGCATCCTGGTGGAGTCCGCGGGCACCTGGGGGCACGAGGGCGCGCCGATGGAGGCGCACGCGGCGGCCGTACTGGCCGAGTACGGCGCCGACCCGGCCGGATTCACCGGCAGGGAACTGCTGGACGACCATGTGATCGACGCGGACCTGGTGCTCACCGCGACCCGCGACCACCGCGCCCAGGTGATCTCGATGGGCCACGCGGCGGGCCTGCGCACGTTCACGCTCAAGGAGTTCACCCGGCTGGTGCGGGCGATAGACACCGCCACGCTGCCCGACGACGGCACCGTCAACGACCGGGCCCGCGCCCTGGTGCGGGCCGCCGCCGCGCTGCGCGGCTGGCTGCTCGCCCCGAGCCCGGACGCCGACGAGGTGCACGACCCGTACGGCGCCCCCATCTCGTACTTCCGCAGCATCGGCGAGGAGATCCACACCGCGCTCGACCCGATGGTCACCGCGCTGACCGGGATCCCCGCCGTCGTCTGAGCGCTGTCCGCGAAGCGCCTTGTGTACCCGTTCCGCACGCGGTGCAACCGCGGGCGGTCCCTGTGAGTCTCGATAGGTGTTCGCCGAGTCGGCCCGGCCACCACTAGGGTGTGACGCTGTGAGGATCTCCCGGACGCGTGTACAGCACTGCTGTGCCGCCCCCGAAGTCGTCGGAGGCTGCTCGTGCGCGAGTATCTGCTGACCCTGTGCGTCTCCGCCGCCGTCACCTATCTGCTGACCGGCCCGGTACGGAAGTTCGCCATGGCGGCGGGTGCCATGCCCGCGATCCGCGACCGCGACGTGCACCGTGAACCGACCCCGCGGCTCGGCGGCATCGCGATGTTCGGCGGCCTGTGCGCCGGCTTGCTGGTCGCGGCGCATCTGAGCAACCTCGGGGACGTCTTCAGCCAGTCCAACGAGCCGCGCGCGCTGCTGTCGGGCGCCGGGCTGATCTGGCTGCTCGGCGTGCTGGACGACAAGTGGGGCGTGGACGCGCTGATCAAGCTCGGCGTGCAGATGATCGCCGCCGGCGTGATGGTCTTCCAGGGGCTGACGATCCTGTGGCTGCCGGTGCCCGGCATCGGCACCGTCGCACTCACCCCGGCGCAGTCGACGCTGCTGACGGTCGCCCTCGTGGTGATCACCATCAACGCGGTCAACTTCGTGGACGGCCTGGACGGCCTGGCGGCCGGCATGGTGTGCATCGCGGCCATCGCGTTCTTCATGTACGCCTACCGCATGTGGTACGGCTACGGCGTCGAAGCGGCCGCGCCCGCGACGCTGTTCAGCGCGATCCTGATCGGGATGTGCGTCGGCTTCCTGCCGCACAACATCCACCCGGCGCGGATCTTCATGGGCGACTCCGGCTCGATGCTGATCGGCCTGGTGCTGTCGTCGGGCGCGATCTCGATCACCGGCCAGGTGGACCCGGACGCGATCACCAACTTCACCGGATCGTCCACCGCCACCGTGCACTTCATGGTGCCGGTCTACATGCCGCTGATCCTGCCGCTGACGATGATCGCCATCCCGGCAGCCGACCTGGTGCTCGCGGTGGTGCGCAGGACGTGGAAGGGCCAGTCGCCGTTCGCCGCCGACCGCGGCCATCTGCACCACCGGCTGCTGGAGATCGGGCACTCGCACTCCCGGGCGGTGCTGATCATGTACTTCTGGGCGGCGCTGTTCGCCTTCTCCGCGGTGGCGTTCTCGGTCAGCTCCTCCAGCCTGTGGATCGTGCTGGTGATCATCGGGCTGAGCGCGCTCGGCCTGATCGCGCTGCTGCTGCCCAGGTTCCGGCCGCACGCGCCGCAGTGGGCCGAGTCGTTCGTGCCGCCGCGCTTCCGGCGCCGCCGCCGGCGGCTGGCCGCCGCGGCCGAGGAGGCCGCCCGCGAGATGCGCGCCGCCGATCATCCGCCGCTGCACGGTTCCACCGCGATCGGCGACCGGTCCCGGCTGCCGGACCGCAGGAGGCCGGTGGACAGCCGCCGTTGACCTCGGCGTGACCGACCCGTTGCCCGATCGGATCCGCGGCCCGTGCCCAACGCGATCCTCAACCGGTACAAACTGGACGGCGTGTCGCCATCACGCTTATGTGACAGGCGGCACACGTGCATGGTAAAGACCGGATCAAATACTTTGTGATACCGTTCACGAAAGCAGGGATCAAGCCGTTAGACCGCAGGAGCGGCCGGACGGCGCGAGGGCACATCCTCAACCCTGACTACGCTCGTCTCCGACGACCACCGTTCCCCCAACTCCCGCCGGAGGAGCCGTCCCCATGGAGCACAACGACGCCCGGATTCTGCGCGGGGCCGCGATGATCGCAGCCCCGGTCGGAGTCGTCGCCACCCTGGTCAGTGCGATCGTCGCAGGCGAAAAGGGCCTGGTCGGCGGTCTGGTGGCGCTGGCCGTGGTGGCGGTGTTCTTCGGACTCGGCTCGTGGGCGCTGATGCGCATCACCCAGGACAAGCCCCAGGTGGCCATGTCGGCGGGGATGCTGATCTACACCGTGCAGATCCTGCTGATCGGCGTCTTCATCGTCGTCTTCAAGGACACCTCACTGTTCAGCGGCCGGGCCTTCGCCCTCACCCTGCTGTTCACCGCGCTGTCATGGGTGGGTGGTCAGGTGCGCCACAGCCTCACAGCACGGATGCTCTACGTGAATCCCGAACCGTCCGTGCCAGCAGGTGAGAAGGCGGCCCCGGTGAAATCTGGGACCTCCGATGCCACCTAAGGGGCGGGTAAAGAGGCGTCAAACCGATCTGCTATCGTCCGGAATCGCATCAGGACGTGGAGGCCCCTCGGGCATGAGGAGGGTGCTGCCCCCACGCCCATCGGTGTACTCGGAACCGAGGCCGCGGCTGTGGCACGGTGCCCGGATGCCCGGTCTTCGATGCAGGCTCCCAGCGAACGGTGATGACTTCGCCACGCCTCGTTCGCAGTGCCGAACAGCGGCCCCACCAGCCGCGCTGACACACAAGGTTGCCGTTACTTATGCGTCACGACGAAGGAGTCACGGGTGAGTGCCCACACGCCCCACACGCTGCTCGCTGAGAGCGGATGCCACATCAAGGCGGATTGCGCGTTTCCCGCCCCGGGCCTGCACTCGTTCGACTTCAAGCCGATCTTCAGCGTCGGCAGCTTCGACTTCACCAAGCCCATGCTGCTGGCCATGATCTGCATGCTGCTGGTCGTGGGCTTCTTCTGGGCGGCGTTCAACAAGCCCAAGCTGGTGCCCGGCAAGATGCAGCTGGTCGGCGAGATCGGCTACAACTTCGTCGCCCGCAGCATCGCCCGCGAGGTGATCGGCAAGAAGGGCGACAAGTACGTCCCCTTCCTCACGTCGATCTTCTTCTTCGTGTGGATCATGAACGTGATGTCGATCGTCCCGTTCGCGCAGTTCCCCGCCATGGCGCGGTTCGCGTTCCCGGTCGCGCTGGCCGCGCTGGTCTTCATCACGTACATGTACCTGACGTTCAAGACCCACGGCTTCCGCGGTGGCGTCAAGAACCTGGTGTGGATCGAGGGGCTGCCCAAGCCGCTGGTCCCGCTGATCGTGCTGCTGGAGTTCATCCAGAACGTGATCACCCGCCCGTTCACGCTGGCGGTCCGGCTGTGGGCCAACATGTTCGCCGGCCACATGCTGATCGTGATGTTCAGCGTGGCGACCTGGTACCTGCTGACGCCCACGATCCTGACCGCCGTCTCGGCCGGATCGTTCGTGCTGGCAGCCGGCATGACCGCCTTCGAGATCCTGATCCAGTTCCTGCAGGCGTACATCTTCACGCTGCTCGCCTCGATCTACATCAGCGGAGCGCTCGAAGAGGGCCACTGACCGCCGCCGCGGTCATGGTCACCACTCTCCGCGTTCCGATCGCCCGATCCCACCCGAACCTCCTCTGGGAAGCACCCCAGCGGACCGCACCACAAAGGAAGACAGGGAAATGTCTGCCGAGCTCATCAACCTTGCTGCCGCCTCCACCACCGTCGCGGGCCGCCTGGGCGCCATCGCCTACGGCCTCGCCGCCATCGGCCCCGGTGTGGGTATCGGTCTGGTCTTCGGCCACTCGATCGAGGCCATGGCCCGCCAGCCCGAGGCCATGCCGATCATCCGCACCAACATGTTCCTCGGCTTCGCTCTCTGCGAGGTGCTTGCGCTGCTCGGCCTTGTCGTTCCCTTCATCTTCCAGAAGTGAACTAGGCACACCAGCAGCCACACTCGACGAAAGGTTCAGACATGATGATGTTCCTCGCGGAAGAGGGGGCGCAGAACCCGCTCATCCCCGATACCGCGGAACTGATTGTCGGTCTGCTCTGCTTCTTCATCGTCTTCGGCCTTCTCGGAAAGAAGCTCCTGCCGAACATCCAGAAGACCCTGGAGGAGCGGCACGACGCGATCGAGGGTGGCCTGGAGCGGGCGGAGAAGGCGCAGGCCGAGGCCAACCGCACCCTTGAGGAGTACAAGGCCCAGCTCGCCGACGCCCGCCACGAGGCGGCCCGGATCACCGAGCAGGCCCGCGAGGCCGGCGCGCAGATCATCGCGGAGATGCGCGAGGAGGGGCAGCGGCAGCGCGAGTCCATCATCGCCTCCGGCCACTCGCAGATCGAGGCCGACCGCCGCCAGGTGACGGTCACGCTGCGGCAGGAGGTCGGCCGGATCGCCACCGACCTGGCCGGCAAGCTGGTCGGCGAGTCCCTTGAGGACAACGCCCGGCAGTCCCGCACCATCGACCGCTTCCTCGACGGGCTCGACGAGTCCGCCGACTCGGCGTCCTCCGCTGAGGCGGCCCGGTGAACGGCGCCTCCCGGGACGCACTGGCCGCCGCCCGCGAGCGGCTCGACGCGCTGACCGACAACGCTTCGGTCGACGCGACGAAGCTCGCCGACGAGCTGGCGTCCGTCACGGCGCTGCTGCACCGTGAGGGAACGCTGCGCCGCGCCCTGACCGACCCGGCGCAGTCCGGCGAGGCCAAGGCGGAGCTGCTGCGCAGGCTGCTCGGCGGCCAGCTCGGCGCTGACAGCCTCGACCTGGTCAGCGGCATGGTCAGGGGCCGCTGGTCGCGGTCCCGCGACCTGGTGGACTCCGTGGAGGAGCTGGCCGACAGCGCCGACCTGATCGCCGCCCAGCGGGCCGGCGCGCTGGACGACGTCGAGGACGAGCTGTTCCGCTTCGGCCGGATCGCCACCGGCAGCCCCGAACTGCGCGGTGCGCTCAGGGACCGGGTGGCCGGCGACACGGCCAAGTCCACGCTGCTGCACACGCTGCTCGGCGGCCGGGTCAATCCGGTCACCGAACGGCTGGTGACCAGGCTGGTCACCGCGCCGCGAGGACGTAGCCTTGAACACGGGATCGAATCCCTGTCCAGGCTGGCAGCCGCCCGCCGGGACCGGATGGTCGCAGAAGTCGTCTCCGCGGTTCCGCTCAGTGACCGGCAGAAGGAGCGGCTCGGCGCCGCACTGGCCAAGATCTACGGTCGGCGCGTGCACCTCAACCTGGACGTGGACCCCGCGATCATCGGCGGAGTGCGGGTCCGGGTCGGTGACGAGGTCATCAACGGCTCCATCGCCGACCGGCTCGAAGAGGCGGCGCGGCGCATGGCCGGCTGACCGCCGGCCGACCCCGACAAGCGACACAGCAGCAGGCAGCAAGCAGTAAGACGGCCCGAGTCGGGCCGACAGTGACCCCCTGGGGGGAGCCCCCCAGACCCCCAGAATTCGGGCCCAACAAGGAGAGCAGGGAACCCAGATGGCGGAGCTCACGATCCGGCCGGAGGAGATCCGGGACGCACTGGAGACGTTTGTCCAGTCGTACCAGCCGGACGCCGCCTCGCGCGAGGAGGTCGGCACGGTCAGCGTGGCCGGAGACGGCATCGCCAAGGTCGAGGGACTGCCCTCGGCCATGGCGAGCGAGCTGCTGAGGTTTGAGGACGGCACCCTCGGCCTCGCGCTCAACCTCGAGGAGCGCGAGATCGGCGCGATCGTCCTCGGCGAGTTCGACGGAATCGAGGAGGGCCAGCCGGTCGAGCGCACCGGCGAGGTGCTCTCCGTCCCGGTCGGCGAGGGCTACCTCGGCCGCGTGGTGGACCCGCTGGGCGCCCCGATCGACGGACTCGGCGAGATCGAGACCGACGGTCGCCGGGCCCTGGAACTCCAGGCCCCCACGGTCATGCAGCGCAAGTCCGTGCACGAGCCGATGCAGACCGGCCTCAAGGCCGTGGACGCGATGACCCCGATCGGCCGCGGCCAGCGCCAGCTGATCATCGGCGACCGGCAGACCGGCAAGTCGGCCCTGGCGATCGACACGATCATCAACCAGCGTGACAACTGGCGCTCCGGCGACCCGAAGAAGCAGGTCCGCTGCATCTACGTCGCCATCGGCCAGAAGGGCTCCACCATCGCCGGCGTGCGCGCCGCGCTGGAGGAGGCCGGCGCGCTGGAGTACACCACGATCGTCGCCGCCCCGGCGTCCGACCCGGCCGGCTTCAAGTACCTGGCCCCGTACACCGGCTCGGCCATCGGCCAGCACTGGATGTACCAGGGCAAGCACGTACTGATCGTCTTCGACGACCTGTCCAAGCAGGCCGACGCCTACCGCGCCGTCTCGCTGCTGCTGCGCCGCCCGCCGGGGCGCGAGGCGTACCCCGGTGACGTCTTCTACCTGCACTCCCGGCTGCTGGAGCGCTGCGCGAAGCTCTCCGACGACCTGGGCGCCGGCTCCATGACCGGGCTGCCGATCGTGGAGACCAAGGCCAACGACGTGTCGGCGTTCATCCCGACCAACGTCATCTCCATCACCGACGGCCAGTGCTTCCTGGAGTCGGACCTGTTCAACGCCGGTCAGCGCCCCGCGCTGAACGTCGGTATCTCGGTCTCCCGGGTCGGCGGCTCCGCGCAGATCAGGGCGATGCGCAGCGTGGCCGGCCGACTGCGCGTGGACCTCGCCCAGTTCCGCGAGCTGGAGGCGTTCGCCGCCTTCGGCTCCGACCTGGACGCGGCCTCCAAGGCGCAGCTGGAGCGCGGCCGCCGGATGGTGGAGCTGCTCAAGCAGGGCCAGTACGCGCCCTTCGCGATCGAGGACCAGGTCGTCTCCATCTGGGCCGGCACCACCGGCAAGCTGGACGACGTACCGGTGGAGGACATCCGCCGCTTCGAGCGCGAGCTGCTGGCCTACCTGCACCGCGAGCACAAGTCGCTGCTCACCGCGATCATCGAGACCGGCAAGCTGGAGGACGACACCGTCCAGGTGCTGACCGAGGCCGTGGACTCCTTCAAGAAGCAGTTCGAGACGTCCGCGGGCTCGCTGCTGGTCGAGGGCTGATCGTATGGGCGCACAGATTCGGGTTTACAAGCGCCGGATCAAGTCCGTCACCGCCACCAAGAAGATCACCAAGGCGATGGAGATGATCGCCGCCTCGCGGATCATCAAGGCGCAGCGGCAGGTGACGGCCTCGTCCCCGTACGCCGACGAGCTGACCCGCGCGGTCACGGCGGTGGCCACAGGATCCAACACCAAGCACCCGCTGACCACGGAGGCCGACAGCCCGACCCGCGCCGCGGTCCTGCTCATCACGAGCGACCGCGGGCTCGCGGGCGGCTACTCGTCCAACGCGATCAAGGCAGCCGACCGGCTCGTCGAGCGGCTTCGCTCGGAGGGCAAGGAGGTCGTCTCCTACCTGATCGGCCGCAAGGCGGTGGCGTACTACAACTTCCGTGAGCGTGCGGTCGCCGAGTCGTGGACCGGCTTCAGCGACAGCCCGCAGTACGCCGACGCCAAGCGCGCCGCGGCGCCGCTGATCGAGTCGGTCGTCCAGGACACCGCCGAGGGCGGCGTGGACGAGCTGCACATCGTCTTCACCGAGTTCCACTCGATGATGACGCAGGTGCCGGTCGCCAAGCGGCTGCTGCCGCTCGCGCTGGACGACAAGGAGATCCAGGAGGCCGGCGGCGAGCAGCCGGCCAAGGGCGAGCCCCGGTCGCAGTACGAGTTCGAGCCGTCCCCCGAGGGCGTGCTGGACGCGCTGCTGCCGCGGTACGTCGAGAGCCGGATCTACAACGCCCTGCTCCAGGCCGCCGCTTCCGAGCACGCGGCCAGGCGGCGGGCGATGAAGTCCGCGACCGACAACGCGGAAGACCTCATCAAGTCGCTCACGCGGCTTGCCAATGCGGCCCGACAGGCCGACATCACCCAGGAAATCAGCGAGATCGTCGGTGGCGCGAGCGCCCTCGCCGACGCGAGCGCGGGGAGTGACTAGACCACTATGACCACCACTGCTGAAACGGCCACGGCTACCGGCCGCGTCGCCCGGGTCATCGGCCCGGTCGTTGACGTGGAGTTCCCCGTCGACGCGATGCCGGAGATCTACAACGCACTGCACGTCGATGTCGCCGACCCGGCGCAGGGCGGCGAGAACAAGGTGCTGACCCTGGAGGTCGCGCAGCACCTGGGCGACGGCCTGGTCCGCGCCATCTCGATGCAGCCCACCGACGGCCTGGTACGCCAGTCCCCGGTGACCGACACCGGCGAGGGCATCACGGTGCCGGTCGGCGACGTCACCAAGGGACGGGTGTTCAACACCCTCGGCAAGATCCTCAACGACGACGAGGCCGAGGCCCAGGTCACCGAGCGCTGGCCGATCCACCGCAAGGCCCCGGCCTTCGACCAGCTCGAGTCCAAGACCGAGATGTTCGAGACCGGCCTGAAGGTCGTCGACCTGCTGACCCCGTACGTCAAGGGCGGCAAGATCGGCCTGTTCGGCGGCGCGGGCGTCGGCAAGACCGTGCTCATCCAGGAGATGATCGTCCGTGTGGCCAAGCTGCACGAGGGCGTCTCGGTGTTCGCCGGCGTCGGCGAGCGCACCCGTGAGGGCAACGACCTGATCGAGGAGATGGCCGAGTCCGGCGTGCTGCCGCAGACCGCGCTGGTCTTCGGCCAGATGGACGAGCCGCCGGGCACCCGGCTGCGGGTGGCGCTGGCCGGTCTGACCATGGCGGAGTACTTCCGCGATGTGCAGGGCCAGGACGTGCTGTTCTTCATCGACAACATCTTCCGGTTCACCCAGGCGGGCTCCGAGGTCTCCACGCTGCTCGGCCGCATGCCGTCCGCGGTGGGCTACCAGCCGAACCTGGCCGACGAGATGGGCCAGCTGCAGGAGCGGATCACCTCGACCCGCGGTCACTCGATCACCTCGATGCAGGCGATCTACGTCCCCGCGGACGACCTGACCGACCCGGCGCCGGCCACCACCTTCGCCCACCTCGACGCGACGACCGTGCTCTCGCGGCCGATCTCGGAGAAGGGCATCTACCCCGCGGTGGACCCGCTGGACTCCACCTCCCGGATCCTGGACCCGCGCTACATCGCGCAGGACCACTACGACTGCGCGATGCGGGTCAAGGGCATCCTGCAGAAGTACAAGGACCTCCAGGACATCATCTCCATCCTCGGCATCGACGAGCTCGGCGAGGAGGACAAGCTCACCGTCTCCCGGGCCCGCCGGATCGAGCGCTTCCTGTCGCAGAACACCCACGCGGCGAAGCAGTTCACCGGTGTCGACGGCTCGGACGTGTCGCTGGACGAGTCCGTCGCGGCGTTCAACGCGATCGCCGACGGTGAGTTCGACCACTTCCCCGAGCAGGCGTTCTTCCTGTGCGGTGGGCTGGACGACCTGAAGGCCAACGCTGCCAAGCTCGGCGTCAACTGACCCGGGACTCCTGGCACACGCGAGAGGGGGGCGGGCGTACCTGCCCCCCTCTCGCACCCCCTATTCTTTGTCTTACGCGTCCGCCGCAGGCGGTGGGCGCCAACCCGAGGAGCCGTCTTGGCCGATCTTCACGTCGAGCTGGTCGCCGCGGACCGCAGTGTCTGGTCCGGCGAGGCCACCCTGGTCGTCGCCCGCACCATGTCGGGTGACATCGGCCTGATGGCCAACCACGAGCCGGTGCTCGGGGTGCTGCAGTCAGGCCCGGTGACCATCCGCACCGCCGACGGCGGCACCGTGGTGGCCGCCGTGCACGGCGGGTTCCTCTCCTTCGCGCACAACAAGCTGTCGATTCTCGCCGAGATCGCCGAACTGGCGGAGGAGATCGACGTGGCGCGGGCGGAGCGGGCCCTGGAGCGCTCCAAGGGCGAGACCGACGCGGGCGCCGAGCGGCGCGCCGAGGTCCGGCTGGCGGCGGCGACGGGCGCGCACTGAACCAACCGGGCCCCGGCCGCGTATCACGCGTAAAGGCGGCAGCGGGCAGGACAACGCAGGACCACAACGCAAGACCAGGTGTCACCGCAGGACCATGGTGCCGCGGACTGCCCCCACCGGGCGGTCCGCGGCTCCGGCACAGCAAGGGCGCTCCGGCACAGGGCGGCCACCATTCCGAGGCGAGGAGGTCGGTGAGCGTGATCCTCGCTTTTCAGGTGGGCGGCTCGGTCATCGCGGCGGCGCTGCTCGGGCTGTTCGTCTTCGGGCTGCGCCGGCGGCTGATCCAGCGGCCCGGCGGCACCTTCGACTGCAGCCTGCGGCTCGCGCCCCCCGAGGGCACCGAGCAGGCCGCACTGGCCGGCGGCACCGTCCCCAGCGGCAAGGGCTGGGTCTACGGGGTCGCCCGCTACAGCGGCGACCGGGTGGAGTGGTTCCGGGTCTTCAGCTACTCACCGCGCCCGCGCAGGGTCCTGGACCGGCCGGCCATCGAGGTGCTGGGCCGCCGGGAGCCGCGCGGCCAGGAGGAGCTGGCGCTGCTCTCCGACGCGGTGATCCTGTCCTGCGCGCACCGCGGCATGCAGCTGGAGCTGGCGATGAGCGACGACGCGCTGACCGGC
Source organism: Streptomyces sp. CA-111067 (assembly GCF_050956065.1). NCBI lineage: Bacteria > Bacillati > Actinomycetota > Actinomycetes > Kitasatosporales > Streptomycetaceae > Streptomyces > Streptomyces sp. CA-111067. Next base: position 6,695,912 of record NZ_CP192103.1, read on the forward strand.
TTCCTGGCCTGGCTGGAGGCGGCACCGCCCGGCCAGCGGGTGAACGTGGCCTGACCGGGCTTCTCGGCCTCCTGGGGCGCGTCTTCACGCGTCCCGCAGCGTCTTCTCAGCGGTTCTCGCCGGGCACCCACAGCACGTCGCCACGCGCCTTGTTGGCGGTACGGGCCAGGATGAACAGCAGGTCCGAGAGCCGGTTGAGGTAGGTCGCGGTGAGCGGGTTCATCGTCTCCGCGTGCTCCTCGAGCGCCGCCCAGGTGGAGCGCTCGGCGCGGCGCACGACCGTACACGCCTGGTGCAGCAGGGCGGCCCCCGCCGTGCCGCCGGGCAGGATGAAGCTGCGCAGCTTCTCCAGTTCCGCCAGGAACCGGTCGCACTCCTCCTCCAGCCGGTCCACGTACGTCTGCTCGACGCGCAGCGGCGGGTACTTGGGGTCCGGCACGACGGGGGTGGCGAGGTCCGCGCCGACGTCGAAGAGGTCGTTCTGCACGCGGACCAGCACGGTGACGACCTCCTCCGGCAGCTCACCGAGGGCGAGCGCCACCCCGAGGACGGCGTTGGCCTCGTTGGCGTCGGCGTAGGCGGCGATCCGGGAGTCGGTCTTCGCGGTACGGCTCATGTCGCCGAGCGCGGTGGTGCCGTCGTCGCCGGTACGGGTGTAGATGCGGGTGAGGTTGACCATGCCGTCGAGCCTAGGACACGCCCCGGTGCCGGGCCGGTCAGGCACCGGCCCGGGTGAACACCCGGGTGCCGACCGTCACGGCGACCAGTGCGAGGCCGGCGCTCATCAGGCCGCCGTAGAGCATCGTGCTGCCGCCGTAGTGGCCGGTGAAGGCGGCCCTGATGGCGTCGACGACATAGCGGAACGGCACGAAGCGCGACACGGTGTCCAGCCAGCCGGGGGCGAGCGCCATCGGCAGCAGCAGCCCGGACAGCAGCATCGCCGGCATGTTGACCGCGTTGACGGCCGGCGCGAACTCCTGTGCCGAGGAGACCCGCATGGCGAGCGCGTAGGACAGCGACGCGATGGACACGGCCAGCACGCCGACGAAGGCGAAGCCGATCACGATGCCGAGTACCGGCGCGCGCAGCCCGAGGCCGAACCCGGCCAGCACCAGGATCAGCGACTGCACGCCGAGCTGCACGGCGTCCTTGAGCACCCGGCCGAGCAGCAGCGCCAGTCGGCTGACCGGGGTGACCCGCATCCGCTCCACGACCCCGTGCTGCTTCTCGATCAGGATCTCGAAGCCGGCGAACGCGGCGCTGAACAGGCCGAGTTGGACCATCAGCCCGGGCACGAGCACCTGCCACGAACTGGCGCCGCCGCCCAGCGGCACGTTGTGCAGCAGCGGCCCGAAGAAGACCAGGTACAGCAGCGGCATCATCAGGCCGAACATCAGGGCCATCCACGAGCCGACCACCTGGCGGAAGTAGCGGCCGAAGACGAGAGCGGTGTCGGAGAGCAGCGGGGGCATCGGGGTGACTTCCTGATCGGGGCGGACTGATCGCGGCGGGCCGACCGGGATCGGCCGGCGCGGAGCCGGCGGATGCTGCCGGGGGAGTCGGGCGGGCCGCCGGGTGGAGTGCGGAGGGTTGCCGGGGGAGCGGGGCGGGCCCGCCGGGGAAGCGGGCCTGGCTGCCGGTCACACCGCCACCGGCGGCCCGGCCTGCGATTCCGGCGCCGCGACCCGCCCGGTGATCGCCAGGAACGCCTCCTGGAGGCCGGCGTCCGGCGAGCCCGCGTAGCGCTCCTTGAGCTCGCGCGGCGCGCCCACCGCGGCCACCCGGCCGTCGTCGACGACGATCAGCCGGTCCGCGAGCGCGTCCGCCTCGTCCAGGTAGTGCGTGGTGAGGAAGACGGTCATGCCGTGCCGGTCGCGCAGGGCGCGGATCAGGTCCCACAGGTCGGCCCGGCTGCCGGGGTCCAGGCCGGTGGTCGGTTCGTCGAGGAAGAGGATCCGCGGGCGGTGCAGCAGGCCCATCGCGATGTCCAGCCGGCGGCGCTGGCCGCCGGACACCGCGCCGGTCCGCCGGTCGAGCAGCCCGGTCAGCCCGAGCTCCGCCGCGACCTCGGCGGCCCGCTCGCGGGCCCGTGCCCGGGGCAGCCGGTACAGCCGGCCCTGCGTGACCAGCTCCTCCCGGACCGACACGCCGGGGGCGGTGCCGCCGGACTGGGCGACGTACCCGATCAGGGCCCGTACGCCGGCCGGGTCGGCCGCCAGGTCGCAGCCGGCGATCGTCGCGCTGCCGCCGGTGGGCGGCAGCAGCGTGGTCAGCATCCGCAGCGTGGTGGTCTTGCCGGCGCCGTTGGGGCCGAGGAAGCCGAGGATCTCGCCGGCCGGGACCGCGAGATCGATCCCGCGGACGGCCTCGACGGGCCCCCGCTTGGTCTGGAACGTCCGGGCGAGCCCGGTGGCGGTGAGCACGGGTGCGGTCATGGCCCCAGAAAATCAGAGCCGTAGAAAAATTGCAACCACACCAAAATTTCTATCGATCCAGAATCTACATGTCCACAAAGTCGCTACCTGCCCACGGTCGATAGAGTGCAGCCATGGACGGCACGGTGCCCGGCGAGGGGCTGCGGGAGCGCAAGAAGCGGCAGACGAAGCAGTTCATCTCCGACGTCGCCACCGGGCTGATCCTGGAGCGCGGCTTCGAGGACGTGACGATGGCCCAGATCGCCGAGGCGGCCGACGTCTCGGTCAACACCGTCTACAACTACTTCCCCGACAAGGCCGACCTCTTCTTCGACCGGGGGGAGGACGTGGTGGACCGGCTGGCGGGCGTGATCAGGAACCGCGCCCCCGGCGAATCGGCCGTCGCCGCGGTGCTGCGCTCGATGCGCACCGAACTCGACGCCGTGTCACCCGCGCTCGGCCTGGTCTCCGGCTTCTCCCGCTTCATGCGGGTCTGCCACGCCAGCCCGTCGCTGAGCGCCCGGCTGTGGCGGATGCAGCAGCAGGCGCAGGACCGGGTCGCGCGGACGCTGTACGCGGAGACCGGTGCCGCGGCCGACGACCCGATGCCCGAGCTGGTCGCCGGCCAGATCGCCTGGATCCAGAACACCGTGATGAACTCCATCGGCCGGGCGATGGTCGCCGAGGACGACCCGGCCGCCGCCGCCCGAGCCGCGCGGGCCAAAGTCGACGCCATGGAAGGGCTGCTGAGCCCTCCGGTGCTCAACTATGCGACCAAGGACACAGGGTGACGCGCCTTACTTCCTGCTGCGCGCGGGCCTGAACGGGCGCTAGGGTCCGGCCAGATACCCCAATGGAGAGGTGTGTGCCGTGGCGAAGAAGCTCGCCGTCATCGGAGCCGGACTGATGGGCTCCGGCATCGCGCAGGTGTCGGCGCAGGCCGGCTACGAGGTGATCCTGCGGGATGTCACGGACGAGGCGCTGCGCCGCGGTACCGACGGCATCCGGGCGTCCTACGCGAAGTTCGTCGCCAAGGGCAAGCTCTCGGAGCAGGACGCGGCCGCCGCGCTCGACCGGATCAGCACCACCACCGACCTCGACGCCGTGGCCGGGGCCGACCTCGTGGTGGAGGCGGCCTTCGAGCGGATCGACGTCAAGCAGGAGATCTTCAAGGCGCTCGACGGCATCGTGCCGGCCGACACCGTGCTGGCCTCCAACACCTCCGCCATCCCGATCACCAAGATCGCCGCGGCCACCGCGCACCCCGAGCGGGTGGTCGGCACGCACTTCTTCTCGCCGGTGCCGATGATGCAGCTGTGCGAGCTCGTCCGCGGCTACAAGACCAGCGACGACACGCTGGCCCGCGCGCGGGAGTTCGCCGAGGGCGTCGGCAAGACCTGCGTGGTCGTCAACCGGGACGTGGCCGGCTTCGTCACCACCCGGCTGATCTCCGCGCTGGTCGTGGAGGCGGTCAAGCTCTACGAGTCGGGCGTGGCCTCGGCCGAGGACATCGACACCGCCTGCAAGCTCGGCTTCGGCCACGCGATGGGCCCGCTGGCCACCGCCGACCTGACCGGCGTCGACATCCTGCTGCACGCCACCGGCAACATCTACACCGAGTCGCAGGACGAGAAGTTCGCCCCGCCGGAGCTCATGCGGCGCATGGTGGACGCCGGTGACCTGGGCCGCAAGTCCGGTCAGGGGTTCTACCCGTACTAACCGACGTCACCCGCAGGAGTGAATTCGGTATCGGTTCGCTCACAGACGGCAACTTCTCTTTGCGACAGACCGTCAGTTGTGTGAAGACATCGATGAGACAGCACTATCCAGCCACGCCGTAGCTGCCCGGGGAGCGACGTATGCACATCAGGGGCGACCACGCCGAGATGGTCGTCGGGGGCCGCCTCGACGTCCGCAGCGCGGCGGACGCCCGTACGGCCCTGCACATCGCGGTGGACTCCGGCTGTGGCGACCTCGTGCTCGACCTGACCGAACTCGACTCCTGGGACGCCACCGGGCTCGGCGTCATCATGGGCGCGCACCGCAGGGCCGGCCGGGCCAACCGGCGGCTGGTGCTGCGCGGGGTGCCGCCGCAGATGCAGCGGCTGCTGGTGGCCACCCGGCTGCACCGGATCCTCGCGATCGAGGCCGAAAGGTGACGTAAGGGCGGCCCTGTGGCCCTGCCCTTCATGGATACTGTGCGAGCCTTTAGAGTTTGGCAAAGATCTGCCAGGAGGCGTGCCACCCCGTACGCCGGAGAAGGGGAAGCGGGCCGGCCCGTACGCAGTCGTACGGCGGTCCGACCAGGCCCCCGTACGTGACGCACCTCTGGGGGGCGTAAGACATGGACCACCACAACGGCGAACCGGGCGAGCGTCCCGCACCCCTGCCCAAGAGGATCCCGGCGTCCGGGCCGTCGGCCGCCGGTCAGGGCTTCCCGGCGCCGGAGACCTTCGACCCGGCGACCGGTTTCGACGGTGTGGACGACTTCGGCGCGGGCCGCCAGTTCGCGGTGCCCGGTGACTTCACCGCCGCCGACGTGGCCGAGTCCGGCTTCGGCGGCGCCCCGGACGACCAGGCGGACGACGACGCCGGCCGGGACGCCTACACCGCCTTCGACGCGTTCGCCGCCACCGACGCCTTCGCCAAGCCGCCGGGTCTGCGCTCGGTGCCGGCCTCCGGCGCGCAGGGCCCGGGCCCGACGCCGGCGCCGGAGCCGCCCAGCGACAACTTCCCGGTCCCGATGGGCACCGTCACCCCCTTCGGCGTGCCGTCCTCGGCCGGCGCCGCCTCCTCGCTCGAACCGGTGAACTCCTTCGACAGCACCGCGCAGCTCGCCCGCATCCCGCGCTCGTCCCGCGACCCGCTGGCGCTCACCGCGGCGGAGCCCGGCGGCACCAGCGGCGGCAACGCGCACGTCCGGCGGGTGGTCACCCCCGAGTTCCTGCTCACCGTCAACCCGGTGGACGGCACCGAGGTCACCGACTGCCCGCCCGAGGAGCGCGTCACCCCGGTCCGCCGCACCCGCGACGAGCGGATGGCGCACAGCGCCGCCGCCCGCCCCACCCCGCCGCCCGGGCCGCCCGCCCCCGAACTGCCGCTGCTCGAACGGGACGAGGAGCGCGAGCGGCTGATCCGGCTGCTCGCCCGCGGCCGTTCGATCCGGGTCACCGGACCCTCGGGCGCCGGCCGCACCGCGCTGCTGGAATCCGTCGCCAACGCCTGCGGCGACCTCGCGCCGGACGGCGTGCTGTGGCTCACCGGCTACCGGCGCACCCCGGCCGACCTGATGCACGACCTCTACAGCACCGTCTACGCCGGCGAGGGCTACCGCCCCGGCCGGGAGGAACTGCCCGGCCTGCTGCACAACGTCGGCGCCGTCGTCGTGATCGACGACCTGGAGTTCGGCGGCTCGGGGCTCGAAGAGCTGCTGTCGGCCGCCCCCGAGTGCGCGTTCCTGATGTCCGCCACTCCGGACGTCGGCGCGCCCGCCACCGACTCGATGATCGACGAGGTGTTCCTGTCGGGACTCACCCGCGTCGCCTGCCTCGACCTGCTCCAACTGGTCGCCGGGCGGCGGCTGGAGGAGGACGAGACCGCGTGGGCGGCCGACCTCTGGTTCGAGTCCGAGGGGCTGCCGCTGCGGTTCGTGCAGGCCGGCGCGCTGCTCCGGCAGCGGGACACGCTGCGCCAGCCGGTCGAGCCCGCCGAGGCCGACTGGGACGACTCGGTGTGGGAGAACGGCTCGCCCGCGTCGGCCGCCGACGAGATACCCGACCTCACCGGCTTCGACCTGCCCGAAACCGGTGAGGACACCGAGAACGGACCCGACGCGGCCCTGCCGGGCGCGGGGATCGTGCCGCTGCCGATACCCGGGCGCAGCACGGGACCGGGCGTCGGACCCGGCGCCGTCGCCATACCGCCGCCGACCGCCGAGCGGCTGCCCGCCTCCGCCGTGCCGCTGCCCTCGCTCGCCGAGAGCGCCGCCCCCGCCGACCTGCTCGCCTCCCGGCTCTCTGAGTCGGCCCGCGAGGCCCTCGCCTTCGCCGTGGCGCTGGACGGCGAGTGCCCGCACCCCGCGCATCTGCCTGCCCTCGTCGGTGACACCCACGGCGACGCGGCCCTGGGCGAACTCACCTCCGTCGGCCTGGCCGTCCCGGTCGCCGCACACTTCCGGCTCGCCGCCGGCGTCGTCCAGCAGATGGCGGGACCGCTGGCGTCCGAGGGCGAACTCTCCGAGGTGCAGGCGCACACCGCCGCCCTGCACTACGCCTGGTGGACCGGCCACCCGTCGGTCACCCCGCAGCGCGCCGCCGCCGAGTCCGAGGCGATCATCGCCGCGATGACCGCGTGCCGCGACGGCGGGCACGCCAGCGCGGCCGTCCTGCTCGCCCGCACGGTGGCGCCCGTCTTCGCCGCGGCCCTCGCCTGGGGCGCCTGGGAACGGACCCTGCGGGTCGGCCAGGAGGCCGCCCGGCTGTCCGGCGAGGTCGCCGAAGAGGCGTACTTCCACCACGAGTTGGGCGTCCTCGCGCTCTGCACCGGCAACCTGGACCGGGCGCGCGCCGAACTGGAGGCGTCCATCGCGCTGCGCGGCGCGCTCGCCGACCGGCGCGGCACGCTGGTCGGCCGCCGCACCCTCGCGCTGGTCAACGACCGCGCGGGCACGCCCGGGTTGCCCGGCGGCCCGTACGAACTCCCGCCGGCCGAGGCCGACACGACGGCCCCGCTGCCCGAGCACGGCCGGCACGCGGCGGGCGCGCCACTCACCGTCATCAGCAAGCGCCCCCAGGGCCAGCACGCGGCGGGCACGCCGACCGCCGCCCGCCGCCTGCCGGTCATCGGCTCGCGCCGCAACCTGGTCGCGGTGAGCACGGGCGTGGTGCTCGCGGCCATCCTGGGCACGATCGTGGCCGTCGGCTCGTCGTCGGGCAGCGACGGCAAGTCCGGCCCGAACCAGGTCCAGCCGATCGAGTCCGCCCAGCAGGCGGCCCCCGACGACTCCGACTCCCCGGCCCAGGACCCCGCGACGACGGGCGCCCCGTCCCCGACGTCAGCGTCCCCGTCAACCTCGGCGACGACGACGTCCACGGCGCCCGAGGTCGGCTTCCCGTCGCCGACAGGCGGCACGAGCACGTCCCCGACACCGGACACGCCGACGACCACCGTCCCGCACACGACCCCGCCGACGACGGGCGGAACCACGGGCGGCGGCACGGGCAAGCCGACGACGACGCCGACGCGCAAGCCGCCCACGACGCCGCCCACGGGCGGTACAACCGACGGTGGCACCACTGACGGCGGTACGACCGACGGGGGTACGACCGACGGTGGCACCACCGATGGTGGTACGACCGATGGTGGTACGACCGACGGCGGCACGACGGACGGCGGTACGACCGGTACGACGACGGGCACGACAACGGGTACGTCGACCGGAACGACGACGGGCTCGACCACCGGCAGCACGGGCGGGTAGTGGCCGCGCGGCCCAGTGCCAACGTCTGAGTACGCTCGCCCACGTGACCACCGACCCCAACTTCGACCCCTCGGCCCTCCTCGGCCAGATCGAGGCCGCGACCGGGCAACTCCTCCTGACGGCCGCCGGGTTCACCGGCGCCGACGTGCGGGCGCCCTCGCTGCTGCCCAACTGGTCGCGCGGGCACGTCCTCACCCACCTCGCCCGCAACGCCGACGGCGGGCGCCGGCTGCTGACGTGGGCCAGGACCGGCGTCGAAGCGGCCGAGTACGACAGCCTCGACGCGCGCGACGCGGAGATCGAGAGCGGGGCCGGGCGCACCGCCGACGAGCTGCTGGCCGATCTGCGCGAAAGCGCCGCCGCGTTCGCCGCCGAGTACCGCCGGATGACGCCCGCGGCCTGGGCCGCGCCCGTCCGCTGGACCGCAGGTCAGGAGCGGCCCGCCGCCCGTGCCGCCGACTCGCGGCTGACCGAGGTGCTGGTCCACCACGTGGATCTCGCCGCCGGCTACACCCCCGCCCAGTGGCCGCCCGACTTCGTGCACGCGATGCTCGCCCGGGTCGTCACCTCGTTCACCCACCGCGCCGACGCCCTTGCGCTGCGCCTGCACGCCACGGACACCGGCACCCGTCACACCACCGCGCCCAGTGAGCCCACTGAGCCCACGCCAGTGATCCAGGGCCCCGAAAGCGCCCTGCTGACCTGGCTGATGGGCCGCTCCCCGGGCACCGGCCTGACCGTCGAGGACGGCAGCGCGCTGCCCGCCGCGCCCTTCCTCTACTGAGACGGACCGCGCGCGTCCGGTAAATGGGTTTCCCGCGAGCGCCCGCTGCGGCGATCATGCAAGGCGAACCCGATCGCCGTGACGACCAGAGTGAGTGAGCTTCCATGTCCCGCCCCCGTGCCCACATCGCGATGGTCGGCATCCCCAACATCGGCCACGTCATGCCCAGCCTCGCCGTCATCGCCGAGCTGGTGGCGCGCGGCCACCGGGTGACGTACGCCAACGACCCGGCGGTGGCCGACCTGATCACGGGCACCGGAGCCGAACTCGTCCCGTGCCCGACCACGCTGCCGTTCGCCGACAACAACTGGCCGGACGACCCGATCGCCGCGATGGGCCTCTTCCTCGACGACGCCGTCCAGGCGCTTCCCCAGCTACGGGCCGTGTACGACCGCGACCCGGCCGACCTCTACCTGTACGACATCGGCGCCTACGCGGCGCGCGCCCTCGCCGAATCGCAGGGACGGCCGCTGATGCAGCTGTCGCCCACGTTCGTCGGCTGGGAGGGCTACGAGGAGCAGGTCGCCGTACATCTGCGGCAACTGCCCGGCGCCGACGCCTACCGGGCGAGGTTCGCGCACTGGCTCGCCGAGTGCGGGGCGACCACCACGGAGGTGGACGTCTTCTCCGGGCCGCCGGCGCGGGCGCTGGCGCTCATCACCCGGGCGATGCAGCCGTACGCCGACAAGGTCGACACCGGCAGGATGACGTTCGTCGGCCCCTGCTTCGACGTACAGGCCGCCGCCGACGGCTGGACGCGGCCCGCGGACGCCCGCGACGTGCTGCTGATCTCGCTGGGCTCGGCCTTCACCCGGCAGCCGGAGTTCTACCGGCAGTGCCTGGCGGCCTACGGCGACCTGCCCGGCTGGCATGTCGTGCTGCAGATCGGCCGGCACACCGACCCGGGGGAGCTGGGCGCCATCCCGTCCAACGTCGAGGTGCACTCCTGGGTGCCGCAGCGGGCGGTGCTCGCGCAGGCCGACGCGTTCGTCACGCACGCCGGGATGGGCGGCTGCGGTGAGGGGATCCTCGCCGGGGTGCCGATGATCGCCGTACCGCAGGCCGCCGACCAGTTCATGAACGCCGACCGGCTGGTGGAGCTGGGCGTGGCCCGCCGGATCGACACCGCCGACGCCACTCCGGACGCCCTGCGCGCGGCCCTGGAGGAGCTGGTCGGCGACCCGGAGGTGGCAGCCCGCTCGGCGCGGCTGCGGGCCGACGCGCAGGCCGAGGGCGGCACTTCGCGGGCGGCCGACCTCATCGAGGCGATGCTCGACTGAGCCGGGCCGCCGCCACGGCGCCGGGGGAGGGGCGTCAGAACAGCCGGAGCTTGTCGTCCTCGATGCCGCGCAGGCCGTCGTAGTCCAGGGTGACGCAGTCGATCTTCCGGTCGGTGGCCAGCACGCGCGCCTGCGGCTTGATCTCCTGGGCCGCGAACATGCCCTTGACCGGGGCCAGATGGGGATCGCGGTTGAGGAGTTCCAGGTAGCGGGTGAGCTGTTCGACGCCGTCGATGTCGCCGCGGCGCTTGATCTCGATGGCCACGGTGCCGCCGGCCGCGTCACGGCAGAGGATGTCCACCGGGCCGATGGCCGTGGGATATTCGCGGCGGATCAGGCTCCAGCCCTCGCCCAGCACCTCGATCCGGTCGGCCAGCAGCTCCTGGAGGTGCGCCTCCACGCCGTCCTTGATCAGGCCGGGGTCCACGCCGAGTTCGTGCGAGGAGTCGTGCAGGATCTCCTCGATCGTGATGATCAGCTTCTCGCCGGCCTTGTTGACCACCGTCCAGGTGTCGCCGTCCTCCTTGAGGGTGCACGGCGGTGACATCCAGTTGAGCGGCTTGTAGGCCCGGTCGTCGGCGTGTACGGACAGGCTGCCGTCCGCCTTGACGAGCAGCAGCCGGGTGGCGGAGGGGAGATGGGCGGAGAGCCGGCCCGCGTAGTCGACGGAGCAGCGGGCGATGACGAGACGCATGGTCGGCAACGCTACTGGACGCGGCGCCCCCCGCGCGATTCGCCCCCGCCCCGCCCCCGCCCTGCTTCAGCACCGGCCCGGAAGCAGCCACTTGCGTACGACTCCGGCCGACTATCGAAAGATGGCCGGTTGTGGGTGCTGGCGCCTGGTGCGTCCGGACCTGTGACCCTACGGTGAAACCTCGGCAGCCGACGCGCGGCACACGCCGGCCAGGCTGCCGGTCATCCATCCGTCTGGCCTCGTGCGTGCACGGGGTCACGAGAGGAGTACCCATGTCGCTCGACGTCTCACCGGCCCTCCTCGAACAGGCCGAGCGGGGCGAGGTTGACGAGCAGGAGTTCGTCGACTGCGTCAGGACGTCCCTCCCCTACGCATGGGAGATGATCAGCTCGCTGGTGGCACAACTGAAGGTCGACGGCGGCAACTTCGCCGACAACCAGGTGCCCCCGCCGAGTGAGAAGGAACGGGGTCAGCTGCTCCGCGCGCTGGCAAGCGACGCCATCAGGGGCGCCCTGCAGCGGCACTTCGGGGTACGGCTCGCGTTCCAGAACTGCCACCGGGTGGCGGTCTTCCCGATGACCCCCGCCGTGGACGAGAGCTACGGCAAGTTCACCTCGGTCAGGTCCCAAGTGCTCAACCAGTCACCGGAGTTCAGGGACTGCTGAGCTCGCCTGACGCGGTCCCCTGCGCGGCGGCACCGGTCAGGGCGCGGGCCGCCGGAGCGTACCGGGGCCGCGGTTAGACGATCAACGGGGGGCAGGACAACCAGGCGTGCTCCCGTGACCGGCCCCGAACGTGCAATCAGGCCAGTTCCGGGAGCACGTCGGCGCCCAGCCGCGACACGTTCTCCAAGGTGGCGGCGAGATCCCCGGAGCCCTCGACCAGGAGGGCGAAGCGGGTGATGCCGGTGCGCTCGGCGGTCGCCGCCAGCCGGTCGGCGCACAGCCGCGGCGGCCCCACCGGGTGCAGCGAGCACAGCAGTTCGGTGTACGCGTGCGGGTCGCGCATGCTGCGGGCCCGGCCGTCCACCGTGCGGTGCGCGGACAGGCCCTGGTGCAGCCAGCCCGGCATGGCCTTGGCCAGTGCCTCGACCGCGTCGGAGCGGCTGTCGGCGACCTGGGCGACACCGGCGGACACATGCGCGGCGGTGGCCACCGCCTCTTTCGAGTGACCGGCGGCCAGCGCGCTGCTGCGCCACAGCTCCACCATGCCGGCCTTGTCCTCGTCGTCACTGTGCATGCCGAGCAGCATCGGCAGCCCGCGCGCGGCGGCCAGCCGTACGGTGCCGGGGGAGGTGCAGGCCACCACGACCGGCGGCGAGTCGGCCGTGTCCGCCACCGCGTCCGTCGCGGACTCCGCCTCGAAGGCGTCCGGCCGCGGCACCACCGACACCGGCGGGAACGAGTAGCGTGGCCCCCGCCCGCCGACGGCCGGCTCGCGCAGCCAGCGCAGCAGCAGGTCCAGCGACTCGGGGAAGTCCCGTTCGAACGCGGCCAGCCCGGTGCCGAAGACCTCCAGGTCGATCCACGGACCGCCGCGGCCGACCCCGAGCGTGAACCGCCCGCCCGACGCCAGGTGCAGCAGCGCCGCCTGCTCGCCGAGCGCCACCGGGTGCTGGTTCGGCAGCACGCTCACCGCGGTGGCCACCCCGATCCGCCGGGTGCGGCCGAGCAGCAGTCCGGCCAGGGTGACGGCCGACGGGCAGACCCCGTACGGCACGAAGTGGTGCTCGGCCAGCCAGACCGCGTCGAGTCCCGCGGCTTCGGCGGCCTCGGCGGAACGTATCGCCCGGTGCAGCGCCTCCCCCTGCCCCTGCCCCGGAAACTGTGCCGCGATAACGAAGGTGCCTACGCGCATCGCTCACTCCCTCCTGGATGTTCTAACGCCTGGCACGTGCCAAAGGCACGGCCTGAAGCGGCGTTTTCATGATTTTCGGCAATAGGGATCGCGAACGCGGTACTCAGCACCGCAGTCATGACTTCCACCGTGATGAGCTGACATGGGACACCGGGCCCGCCGACCGGCGCGTACCCTTGACGCTGAGTCCGCGAAGCCCAGCAGAGCGCGAGGTGTGCCCGTGTCGCCGCGTCGAAACCGCCCCAGCGGCGCAGACCGTACCGCCGGCCGTCCCGAGGAGTCCGGCGTCGGCGGCAGCGACACCGAGGAGTGGCAGGGCGAGGAGTGGGTGGTGCGGCCGATCGCCGGCAGCGCCTCCGCCAAGCACTACCGCTGCCCGGGCTGCGACCAGGAGATCCCGCCGGGCGTCGGCCATGTGGTGGCCTGGCGCGAGTACGACGGCCTCGACGACCGCAGGCACTGGCACCGGGCCTGCTGGAACGCCAAGGACCGCCGCACCAGCAAGGTGCAGCGGTCCCGTAACGCGCCCCGCTACTGAGCCAACCGGGCGGTCCGCCGGGTCACTCGGTCGCCGGGCCCCGGGCCTCTTGTGGCGTCCGGCTCTGGTCGAACGGCCTCACACGTCCCGCGAGTTGAGCGCCACGAAGGCCCCGGTGAGCGCCACCGCAGTGACGGCGAGCAGCGTGAAGAGCTGCGGCAGGCCGTTCTGGTCGGCGTCACCGATCATCGGCAGCCGGTAGAGCGAGGCCAGCGCGTTCGGCGCCGAGTACCTGATCATGTTGTCCCGTACCGACTGCAGGCTGGACGGCAGGAAGATCGCCAGCATCAGCGGCAGCATGACGACACCGAGCATCGCGGTGATCGCGCCCGCCGAGTGCCGCAGCAGCGTGCCGACCGCCAGTGCGAGCAGCCCGAGCAGCGCCACATAGAGGGCCGCGCCCAGCGTCGCGCCCAGCCACTGGCCGCCGCTCGCCGCCAGGTGGCCGTTCCTGGTGAACTCCGCGTAGCCGTCGTCGTACCGGTCGACCGACTTGCCGGAGAGAACGCTCCAGTTGATGAGCGCGGTCATCGTGCAGGCGACGGTGGTGATGGTGAACGTGAGCAGGAAGAAGACGATCGCCTTCGCGGCCAGCACCCGGGAGCGCTGCGGGCAGGAGGTCAGCGTGGTGCGGATCATCCCGGTGCCGTACTCGGAGGTGATCACCAGCACCCCGAGGGTGATGATCGCCAACTGGCCGAAGATCAGGCCGAACAGGCCGGGCCCGAGCACCGGCACCGAGCCGTCGTTGTGGTCGTTGATCGGCACCACGACCAGCAGGTTGATGCCGATCACCAGCGCGAGCATCACGCACAGCGTCCACACCGTGGAGCGCACGGTACGGATCTTGGTCCACTCCGAGCGCAGCGCGTGGCCGAGGGTGGCGTCCTCGATCGGCAGCTGCGAGGTGAACTGCGGCTGCTGGTAGCCGTACGGCACGGAGGGCGGGAACTGGGCCGGGGCGGTCATCGGGCGTCCTCAGGCGTGGTGGGAGCGGCGGTCGCGGGGGCGGCGGGCACCGGGGGAGCGGCGGGCGGTGCGGACGGCGGCGGGGCGTACGCCTGCGGCGGCGGGACCTGCTGCGGGGCCGCCTGCTGGGGCTGCTGCTGTGGCGGCTGCCACCCCCAGCCGGGCTGCTGCCGGCCGAACGCCGGCTGCGCGTACCCGGGCTGTCCGTATCCCGGCTGTCCCGGCTGACCGGGTTGCCCCGGCTGTCCCGGCTGTGGGAAACCCTGCGGCGCGTACCCCTGCGGCGGCAGCGGCTGCTGGAGGCCCTGGCGCGGGTCCTCGGTGGAGCGGTAGTCCACCGCGCCGCCGGTGAGCCGCATGTACGCCTCCTCCAGGGACGCCTGGTGCGGCGAGAGCTCCCACAGCCGCACGTCGGTGTCGTGCGCGAGGTCGCTGATCTGGGGCAGTTCCAGTCCCGTCACCCGCAGTGCCCCGTCCTGCTCGGCCTGGACGGTGCCGCCCGCCTCGGTCAGTACGCGGCTGAACTTCTCCCGCTCGGCGCCCTCCGCCGGGGTGCGCAGCAGCGCGAAGCCGGTGGAGTGGTGGGCGATGAAGTCCTTGACGCTCATGTCGGCCAGCAGCTGGCCGCGCCCGATGACGATCAGATGGTCGGCGGTGAGCGCCATCTCGCTCATCAGGTGGCTGGAGACGAAGACGGTGCGGCCCTCGCCGGCCAGCTTGCGCATCAGGTTGCGCACCCAGTGGATGCCCTCGGGGTCGAGCCCGTTGACCGGCTCGTCGAAGAGCAGCACCTCGGGGTCGCCGAGCAGCGCGCCGGCGATCCCGAGCCGCTGGCCCATGCCCAGCGAGAAGCCCTTGGAGCGCCGCCAGGCCACGTCGTGCAGGCCGACCACGCCGAGCACCTCGTCCACCCGGCGGGCCGGGATGCCGGACAGCTGGGCCAGGCACAGCAGGTGCTGCCGGGCGCTGCGCCCGCCGTGCACGGCCTTGGCGTCGAGCAGCGCGCCGACCCGGCGCGGCGCGTTGGGCAGCTGGCGGTACGGCATGCCGCCGATCGTCACCTGGCCGGCGGTCGGTGTGTCCAGGCCGAGGATCATCCGCATCGTGGTCGACTTGCCCGACCCGTTCGGGCCGAGGAAGCCGGTCACGGCGCCGGGACGCACCTGGAACGACAGGTTGTACACGGCCGTTTTGACGCCGTACTGCTTGGTCAGGCCGACTGCCTGGATCATGCGCTGCCCCTCGCGTGCCACCGGGGCACACGCCCCGTGGAGGAGGAAGCCTAGCGGGCGGATTCGGTTCCCGGCCCGCGGTGACCGGGACCGAACCGCGCCCTCTCCGGCGGGCTACGCGTCCCGCTTCTTCAGCACCACGTAGCCGCCGATCAGTGCCACGACCACCCAGATCGCCATGATCCCGAGACCGCCCCACGGCCCGTACGCCGACGAGTCGTCGGTGCCCGGGACCACCTGCATGATCTTCTGGCCGGCCTGGTCGGGGAAGTACTTGGCGACGCTCTTCACCTTCGGCACCGCGCTGAGGATCGGCGAGATCAGGAAGAAGAACGGCATCAGGATGCCGAGGCCGAGCATCGGGGTGCGCAGCATCGCCGCTGCGCCGACGCACAGCAGGACCAGCAGCGTGGCGTAGAGCCCGGCGCCGATCACGGCGCGCAGCACGCCCGGATCGCCGATCGACGCCTTGTGCGAGCCGAGCAGCGACTGGCCGAGGAAGAACACCACGAAGGCGGTGGCCATGCCGACCACCAGCGCCAGCGCGCCGGCCACCGCGACCTTGCACGTGTAGAACGCGCCGCGCTGCGGGACGGCGGCGAGCGAGGTGCGGATCATGCCGGTGCTGTACTCGCTGGAGATCACCAGCACGCCGAACACGATCAGCGCGAGCTGGCCGAGTACGAAGCCGGCGAAGCTGGTGTTGGTCGGGTCGAAGGTCGCCTTGTCGCTGTCGCTGAGGTCGTCGAAGGTGTTGTTGAACACCAGGC
Organism: Streptomyces sp. CA-111067; assembly: GCF_050956065.1. NCBI lineage: Bacteria > Bacillati > Actinomycetota > Actinomycetes > Kitasatosporales > Streptomycetaceae > Streptomyces > Streptomyces sp. CA-111067. Next base: position 6,711,929 of record NZ_CP192103.1, read on the forward strand.
AGATCACCGCGCCGAGCACGACGGTGACCAGGAAGGCCAGTGCCAGCGTCCAGATGGTCGACCGCACCGACTTGATCTTCGTCCACTCCGACTGGAGGACGGCGCTCGATGATGCCATGTCAGCGCCCCTTCCCAGAGCCGGGGTTGCGCCACTGCTCGCCCCACTGCGGTTGCCCCGCGGGCGGTTGACCGGGTTGACCGGGTTGACCGGGTTGACCGGGTTGGGCTGGCTGGGCGGGCTGCTGGCCGGCGGGCGGCGCCACCGGGATCTGCCCCGGTTGCGGCGGCGGTCCACCGTAGGAACCGGGCGTGGCACCGGCGCCCGCGTGGTACTCCACCGACTCCGCGGTGAGCTGCATGAACGCTTCCTCCAACGACGCCCGCTGCGGGCTCAGTTCGTGCAGCACCAGCTGATGCTGCGCGGCGAGTTCGCCGAGCGCGGCGGCGTCACCGTTCTGCACCTCGAAGGCGCCGTCCTCGGTGACGGTCACCGGCAGCCCGGCCCCGGACAGCACGTCCTTGAACTTCTCGTGCTGCGGGGTGCGCACCCGCACGTACGACCGGGAGTTCTTCTGGATGAAGTCGGCCATCGAGGTGTCGGCCATCAGCCGCCCCCGCCCGATCACGATCAGGTGCTCGGCGGTCAGCGCCATCTCGCTCATGAGGTGGCTGGAGACGAAGACCGTACGGCCCTGCTGGGCCAGCCCCTTCATCAGGTTGCGGATCCAGTGGATGCCCTCCGGGTCGAGGCCGTTGACCGGCTCGTCGAACATGAGGATCTCCGGATCGCCGAGCAGCGCGCCCGCGATGCCGAGCCGCTGGCCCATGCCGAGCGAGAAGCCCTTGGAACGCTTCTTGGCCACCGCCGTCAGACCCACGGTCTCCAGTACCTCGTCCACCCGGTGCCGGGGGATGCGGTTGGACTGGGCCAGGCACAGCAGGTGGTTGTACGCCGTCCTGCCGCCGTGGATGGCCTTGGCGTCGAGCAGCGCGCCGATGTACTTCAGCGGCTCGCTGAGCTGCGCGTAGTGCTTGCCGTCGATGCGCACGTCGCCGCTGGTCGGGTTGTCCAGGCCGAGCAGCATGCGCATCGTCGTGGACTTGCCCGCGCCGTTGGGCCCGAGGAAGCCGGTCACCACGCCGGGGCGCACGGTGAAGGTCAGATGGTCGACTGCGGTCTTGTCCCCGTACCGCTTGGTGAGCCCCTGCAACTCAATCATGGGGGCGAGGCTAGCAAGAGCATCCGCCGTCCGGGGAATACGCGACGGAACCCCCGCCCGACGAGGCGCGGGGGTTCGCCGTCAATCCGTCAGTCCGTCGGCCCGCCGGTCAGCTTCCGGCCGGCGAGGCCGGCGGTCAGCGGGACTGCTGGGCCGGGACGCCGCGGGAGATCGGCTCGTCGTCGGCGGGGGAGCCGGCCGCGGCCACCGCGGCACCGGTCAGCGTGGCCAGCATCTCGCGCACGTTGGTCAGCTGCGCGTTGATGCTGTCGCGGCGGTTGGTGAGCGCCGCCAGCTCGCGCTCGGACTCGCTGCGGATCCGGTCGGCCTTGGCGTTGGCGTCGGCCACGATGTCCTCGGACTGGCGCTGCGCCGTCTCCACGGTCTGCCGGGCCCTGCGCTCGGCGTCGGTACGGAGCTTCTCCGCCTCCAGGCGCAGCTGCTCGGCACGGTGCTCGATCTCCGCGAGCCGCTTCTCGGCCTTGGCCTGACGGCCCGCCAGGTCGCGCTCGGACTGCTCACGCCGCTTGGCGAGGTTGGTCTCGAAGTCCGCGGCGGCCTGGGCGGCCTTGGCGCGGGTCTCCTCGAAGAGCGCGTCCGCCTCCTCGCGCTTGTTCTGCGCGTCCTTCGTGGCGTCGGCGCGCAGCTGGGTCGCGTCGCCCTTCGCCTTGTCGACGATCCGGGCGCCCTCGTCCTCGGCCTTGGCCTTGCGGTCCGAGGCGAAGCTCTCCGCGTCGTTGCGCACCTGGTTGGCGGCCGACTCGGCCAGCTCGCGGTGCTGCTCGGCGGCGCGGCGGGCCTCCTCGCGCAGGTCCTTGGCCTCCTCCTCGGCAAGGCGGAGGATCTTCTCGACCCGGGCCCCGAGACCTGCGTACGACGGCTCGGAGTCGTTGACCTGGGCCTGGGCGTTCTGGGTTTCGAGGTGCAGCTCCTCGATGCGCTTCTCCAGCGCGGTGATCCTGGTCAGTGCGCTGTCACGGTCGGCGACGAGCTTGGTGATGCGGTCGTCCACCTGTCCGCGGTCGTATCCGCGCCGCACGAGCTCGAAGCCGAAGGGGGAGGAAGTGTCGCTCATGAGGTTCCTGTCGATTCAGACCGGTGAGGTGATAGGGGGAATCCTAGGGGCCCGGACGGCGTGTCACCGAGCCATTGCGTATTAGCCATGGAGAATGTCCGCTCAATCGAGTGGAGCATCGTCGATGCGCTTGCCACTCGTTCGAGTGGGACCTGCTCCCGCACCAGCGGTGATCGCGCTCTTCGCACCGCTGCCCGGTGCGTCGAACGACTCCAGCGCCTCCAGCACGTCCTGGACGCGTGAGATCTCCGCGTTGATGTCCTCCCTACGGCGTACCAGAGTGTCGAGCTCACGTCTGCCCTCCGAGACGATCCGTTCCGCCTCGGCACGGGCCTCCCCCTTGACCCGCTCGGCCTCACGCTCGGACTCGGCCTTGTTCTGCTCGGCCTCCTTCAGCAGGCCCTCGACCTTCTTCACCGCCGCGATCCGCACCTTGCTCGCCTCGGCGGTGGCGGTGGACTTGATCTCCGCCGCCTTCGCCTCCGCCTCGGCCAACTGCTCGGTGGCGGCGGCCACCAGCTTGTCCACCCGCTCGCCGACCGACTTCATGGTGTCGGAGGCCTCCTTGCGGGCCCGCTGGTGCAACTCCTCGACCTCCGACTCCACCCGGGAGCGCAGCTCCTCGGTGCGGTCGCGGATCGTGGTGGCGTCGTGCCTGGCCTCGCCGAGCATGGTGTCGGCGTCCGTACGGGCCCGCTCCACCAGCCCGTTGGCCTCCGCGGTGCCCTCGCTGACCAGCCGGCCGGCCTCGCCGCGGGCCGCGGCGACCAGCGCGTCGGCCTGCTCCTCGGCCTCGGCCGCGGTCTTGACCGCCTCCGCCTGCGCCTTGCCGATCAGCTCATCGGCCTGCTCGGCCGCCTCACTGCGCCGCTTGTTGGCCGCCTCGCGGGCCTCGTCGAGGATCCGCTGCGACTGGACCCTGGCCTGCTCGGCGTCGTGCTCGGCGCTGTCGAGCTTCTCCTTGGCGAGCGCGGCCAGCCGGGCGGCCTCCTCGCGGGCCTTGCCGACCAGCTGGTCGGCCTGCCCGGCGGCCTCGGTGCGCAGCCGGTTGGCGTCGTCACGGGTCTCCGACCGCAGCCGGTCGGACTCCTCGATCGCCTCGTTGACCGTACGGTCGGCCAGCGACCTGGCGGCCTCGGCCTCCTCCTGGCTCTCCTGCCGGATCCGCGCCGCGTCCTGCGAGGCGCGCTCCCGCTCGGAGTTGGCGTCGGCGTGCAGCCGGTCCGCCGCCTCCTGCGTCTCGGTGCGCAGCCGGTCGGCGGCGTGCTCGGCGGCAGAACGCAGCCCGGCGATCTCCTCCTCGGCCTCCCGGTGCAGATGCGCGACCGAGTCGCGGACCTGCTGCGCGGTGGCCTCGGCGGCGCCGACCAGCTCGCCGGCCCGCTGCTCCGCCTCGGCGGCCAGCCGGTCGGCCTCGGTGCCGGCGTCCTCGACCCGCTTGCGGGCCGCGGCGAGCAGCTCCTCGCTCTCCCGGCGGGACTGGGTGCGCTCCTGGTCGGCGTCCGTGCGGGCCGCGCCGAGCAGCTCCTCGGCCTCGCGGCGGCGGCGAACCGCCTCCTCCTGGGCGGCGGCCAGCGTCTCGGCGGCCTCCACCCCGATCCGCTCGGCCGCCGCGGCGGCCTCGCCGCGCAGCCGGTCCGCGGTCTCCTGGGCCTCGGCCCTGCGCTGCTCGGCCTCGCCGGCGGCGTCGGACAGCAGCCGGGCGGCGGTGGTCTCCGCCTCGGCGCGGGTCTGCGCCGCGTCGGCCGCGGCCTCGTCCCGCAGCCGTACCGCCTCGGCCTCGGCCTGCTCCTGGAGGGTGCGGATCCGCTCCGCGGCCTCCGCGCGCAGCCGCTCGGCCTCCTCGGCGGCCTCCCGGCGCAGCCGGTCCGCCTCGGTGTTCGCGTCCCGCAGGCCCTGCTCGGCGGTCGCGACCCGGGTCTCGGCCTCCTCGCGCAGCCGGGCCAGATCGGCCTCGGCCTCCTCGCGCATCCTGGCGACGATGCCGCCGGCCTCGGCGCGGGCCTCCTCCTTGGCGCGCTCGCCCTCGGCCTCCGCCTCCGCCTTGTGCTGCGCGGCCTCGGCCCGCAGCTCCTCGGCCTCGGCGCGGGCGGCCCGCAGCGCCTCCTCGGCCTTGTCGTTCAGCGCCGAGGCCCGCTCCACGGACTCGGTGCGCATCCGGTCGGCCTCGGCGGAGGCGCCCTGCCGCAGCTCGTCACCGTCGGCCTTGGACTTGGCGAGCAGCTCCTCGGCCCTGCTGGCGGCCTCCTCGATCTGCTGGACGGCCTCCCTGCGGGCCTCACCGCGGATCCGCTCGCCCTCGGCGACCGCGTCGGCCCGCAGCTGCTCGGCCTCGCCGCGCAGCCGCCTGGCCTCCTCCTGGAGCTCTACGGTCCTGGCCCGGTACTCCTCGGTGTCGTCCTGCGCGGCGCCGCGCAGCTCCTGCGCCGAGGCCTCGGCCTCCGAGCGCAGCCGGTCCGCCTCCTCGGCGGCCTCCCGGCGGATCCGCTCGGCCTCGTCGGCGGCGGACTTCGTGGTGGACCTGGCGTCCTCGGACGCCTTGGTCAGGATCTCCTCGGCGGATCTGGCGGCCTGCGCGAGCTGCGCGGCGGCGTCCTCGGAGGCCGCGGCCCGCGCGGTCTCCTGCGCCTCGGTGCGGATCCGGTCGGCCTCCGCGCGGGCGTCGGCGACGGTCTGCTCGGCCTCGGTCTTGGCGGCCTCGACCTCCTTGGTCGCCTCGCCGACCATCCTGGCGATCTCGCCGCGCGCGGTACGGGTGCGCTGCTCGTTCTCCTGCTCGGCGCCGGTCAGCCGCTTGGCGGCGGCGGCCTCGGCCTCCTCGCGCAACCGGTCGGCCTCGGCGCGCGCGGTGCGCAGCGCCTCGTCGGCCTCCCTGATCCGCTCCTCGGCCAGCCGGGACAGCTCGATGGCCCGGCTGCGGGCCTCGTCGGACTCGCTGCGGGTGGAGGTGCGCAGCTGCTCGGCCTCGCTGGTGGCGTCCTGCGCCTGGGTCGAGGCGGCGGTCAGCAGCCGTTCGGCGTCGGCGCGGGCCCGGCGCAGCAGCTGCTCGGCCTCGGTGCGGGCGGCCTGCGCGTCGGCGGTCAGCCGCTCTCGGGTCTGCTCGGCGACCCGGGTGGCCTCGGTGCGGGCGGCGGCGAGCGCCGCCTCCGACTCGCTGCGGGTCTCGTCGAGCAGCCGCCTGGCCTGCGACTCGCTGCGGGCTCTGAGCTGCTCTGCCCAGGCCACGTTCTCGTTGACGTGGGTCTCGACGGTGGCCCGGCGCTCGGCCAGCTCCTCGTCCAGCTGCCGCCGCCTGGTGATCGCCTCGGCGTGCCACTCGGCCTCGAAACGGGCCTGGTGCTCGGCCTGCTCCTGGAGCAGCCGCTGGGTCTGGGCGCGGGCCTCGCGCAGCTCGCGCTCGGCGTCCACCCGCAGCTGGTCGGCCTGGATCTGCGCGTTGCGCAGCAGCTGGTCGGCCTGGTGGCCGATGTTGTCGTAGGCAGGACGGGCGGCGAGGCTGCGCCGCGCCTCGTGCAGTTTGGCGCGCAGCACCTCGACCTGGTACCCGAGGTCGTCGGCGTGATCGACGGCCTTGCCCCGCTCGGTACGAAGCCGGTCCATCTCGGCTTCGAACTGAGAGAGGTGGTCGTCAGCCCGGTAGCTGTCGTTGCCCCGCACTCCGCGGTCCCATCGGTCTCCTGGCGTCCTCACCCGCCAACCGGGTGAGATTCCTCGTCACTGCCTCGCACACTGTCCTTGGACAGGGCTGTACGAGGAATGGTGTCAGATCAACGGCACGGAGCGGGAGCGTACCCAGCCGCCCACCCCGGTCGGCCCGGTCACTCTACCGGCCGCGACGGGGGTTGGGTCAGTGGTCTTCGTTGTCCTGAACGGCCTCTTCCGTGGTCTCCGCGCCGCCCGCGGCACGCTCTCCGGCCGATGTGACGAGTTCGGTGAGGACGCCGTGGCAGTCCTTGGGGTGCAGGAAGGTGATCCTCGACTCCATCGAACCGCGCCGGGGCTCGTCGTACAGCACCCGTACGCCCTTCGCGCCGATCGCAGCCGCGTCCGCGTCCACGTCAGGGGTGCCGAAGGCGATGTGGTGCACGCCCTCGCCGTTCTTCGCCAGCCACTTGCCGACGGCGGAGTCCTCACGGGTGGGTTCGAGCAGCTGCAGCCAGGTGGTGCCGCCGTCGTCGGTCCCGTTCACCCGCAGCATGGCCTCCCGGACGCCCTGCTCCTCGTTGACCTCGGTGTGCGCCACCTCGAAGCCGTACGTGGCACGGTAGAACCCGACGGTTGCGTCGAGGTCGTGGCAGGCGATCCCGATGTGGTCGATGCGCGTCAGCATGGCACCAGTGCACCGCAGAACCGGGCGGTCACGCAACGTGCGCGCCATCACACGTCCAGCACGGTGACCGAGCGGCTACCGGTCAGTACATTGATGCTAACCCTCGTTAACTTCCTCTCTTCAGCCGAAGGGGCCGCACCATGACCAGCCAGGGATCAAGCCAGGATCCGAGCCAGGGATCAGGCGCCGCACGGACCTCCGTGATCGTCGCAGGTGCCAGAACGCCGATGGGCCGGCTGCTGGGCAGCCTGCGGTCCTTCTCGGGGACCGACCTCGGCGGCTTCGCGATCAAGGCCGCGCTCGACCGGGCGGGCGTCGCCGGCGACCAGGTGCAGTACGTGATCATGGGGCAGGTGCTGCAGGCCGGCGCCGGGCAGATCCCGGCCAGGCAGGCCGCGGTCAACGCCGGCATCCCGATGAGCGTGCCCGCGCTCACCGTGAACAAGGTGTGCCTGTCCGGGCTCGACGCCATCGCGCTGGCCGACCAGCTGATCAGGGCCGGCGAGTTCGACATCGTGGTGGCCGGCGGCCAGGAGTCCATGACCAACGCGCCGCACGTGCTCCCCAAGTCCCGCGAGGGCCACAAGTACGGCGCGATCGAGATGCTCGACTCGATGGCGCACGACGGCCTCACCGACGCGTTCGAGCACATCGCCATGGGCGCGTCCACCGAGAAGCACAACACCAGGCTCGGCATCGAGCGCGGCCCGCAGGACGAGTTCGGCGCCCGCTCCCACCAGCGGGCCGCCGCCGCGCAGAAGAACGGTGTCTTCGAGGCGGAGATCGTGCCGGTGGAAGTGCCGCAGCGCAAGGGCGACCCGGTCGTCGTCAGCGTCGACGAGGGCATCCGCCCCGACACCACCGCGGAGGGCCTGGCCAAGCTGCGCCCGTCCTTCGCCAAGGACGGCACGATCACCGCGGGCACCTCCTCGCCGATCTCCGACGGCGCCGCCGCGGTGGTCGTGATGAGCCGGGCCAAGGCGGAGGAGCTCGGCCTGCCGTGGATCGCCGAGATCGGGGCGCACGGCAACGTGGCGGGCCCCGACAACTCGCTCCAGTCCCAGCCGTCGAACGCGATCAACCACGCCCTGTCCAAGGCGGGCCTCACCGTCGCCGACCTGGACCTGATCGAGATCAACGAGGCGTTCGCCGCGGTCGGCATCCAGTCGATGAAGGACCTGGGCGTGACACCTGAAAAGGTGAACGTGAACGGCGGGGCGATCGCGCTCGGCCACCCGATCGGCATGTCAGGAGCGCGTATCGTGCTGCACCTGGCGCTGGAGCTCGGGCGCCGCGGCGGCGGCGTCGGCGCGGCGGCCCTGTGCGGGGGCGGCGGCCAGGGCGACGCTCTGATCATCCGGGTGCCCGGGAACTGACAGCACGGACGCAAGGGGAGCACGGGATGGTGGATGTTGCCGCTCTGGTCGAGCAGGCGCGGCAGGGCAGGCCGCGGGCCGTGGCGCGGCTGATCTCGCTCGTGGAGGGGGCGTCCCCGCAGCTCCGCGAGGTGATGGCCGCGCTCGCGCCGCTGACCGGCGGCGCGTACGTGGTGGGCCTGACCGGCTCGCCCGGCGTCGGCAAGTCCACCTCGACCTCCGCGCTGGTCAGCGCCTACCGCGCGGCCGGCCGGCGGGTCGGGGTGCTCGCCGTCGACCCCTCCTCGCCGTTCTCCGGCGGCGCCCTGCTGGGCGACCGGGTGCGGATGTCGGAGCACGCCTCCGACCCGGGCGTCTACATCCGCTCGATGGCCACCCGCGGCCACCTCGGCGGCCTGGCCTGGGCCGCCCCGCAGGCGATCCGGGTGCTCGACGCGGCCGGCTGCGACGTGGTCATCGTGGAGACCGTCGGCGTCGGCCAGTCCGAGGTGGAGATCGCCTCGCAGGCCGACACCTGCGTCGTGCTGCTCGCCCCCGGCATGGGCGACGGCATCCAGGCGGCCAAGGCGGGCATCCTGGAGATCGGCGACGTCTACGTCGTCAACAAGGCCGACCGGGACGGCGCGGACTCCACCGCCCGGGAGCTGAACCACATGCTCGGCCTCGGTGAGTCCCGCGGCCCGGGGGACTGGCGGCCGCCCATCGTGAAGACCGTCGCCGCCCGCGGCGAGGGCATCGGCGAGCTGGTCGAGGCGCTGGAGAAGCACCGGGCCTGGATGGACGAGCGCGGTGTGCTCGCCGAGCGGCGCCGGGCCCGTGCCGCGGGCGAGATCGAGACGATCGCGCTCACCGCGCTGCGCGAGCGGCTGGCCGACCTGCACGGGGACGCGCGGCTGTCGGCGCTGGCCGCGAAGGTGACCGAGGGCGTGCTCGATCCGTATGCGGCGGCGGACGAGCTGGTCGCGGGGCTGACCGGGAGCTGAGGCGGGCACGTCGCCGGGGCGCGGCGGCCGGTGTTCGCGGCGGCCGGTGTTCGCGCCGGCCGGTGTTCGCGCCGTGCCCCGGGTTCTTCGGCGCTCGCCTCAGACCTTGCCGCGCTCCTCGCGCAGGTGCGCGGCCACCGGGGTCAGTGCCTCGTGGTAAGCGGCCAGTGCCGCGGGCGGCAGCAGGTCGATGAAGTGCGCCCGGACCGAGGCGACATGGCGGGGCGCCACCTGCCGCATGGTGTCCCAGCCCTGCTCGGTGAGCACCGCGAACAGCCCGCGCCGGTCGGACTCGCAGTTCTCCCGGCGGACCAGCCCGGCCGCCTCCATCCTGGTGATCTGGTGCGAGAGCCGGCTCTTGGACTGCAGGGTGGACTTCGCCAGATCGCTCATCCGCATCCGGCGCTCGTCGGCCTCGGAGAGGTTGACCAGGATCTCGTAGTCGTTGTTCGTCAGACCGAACGGCTGCAGATCACGCTCCAGCTGGTACATGAGCAGCCGGCTGACGTCGAGGTGAATGCGCCAGGCGCGCTGTTCGTCCTCGGTGAGCCAGGTGGTGCCGGTCTCGGCGATCTCGGTCTCCATGGGGTGAATTCTACTGTCAGTTGAACGGTGGATCACTGCAAGGGTAGCTGGCTGGTCACCGTACGAAACGGAGTCGGGGCTCATCTGGCGCCGCCCGCCCCCAGGCCGGCACCGGGCACGCCCGGCCCCGCCTGACCTGGCACGCCGCCGGTGTTCGCCTCGGCCATCAGCGTCTCGGTGGACTGGAGCAGCACCTGCCCCGCGCCGACGAACTCGAACTGGTGCTCCTCGCCGGACGCGCCGCCCAGCCCGGTGAGCCCCCTGATCCCGCCGAGCACACCGCGCATGTAGCCGTGGTCGTAGTGGTGGCACGGGGACGGGCAGTCCGCCCAGCCGACCAGCGCCTGCGGGTCCACCCGGACCGGCGGCTCCACGAAGTGCACCGCGCCGTTGGACGCGGCGACGAACTTGCCCGTCCCGATCAGCGTCAGGAACCCCGGGATGATCGACTGCTTGAGCGCCAGGCCGGGTTGGAAGGCGAGCAGGTTGCCCGACCTGATGGTCAGGTTGCCGTCGTCGAGGTCGTAGGAGTTGATGTCGTACGACCGGTCGGCGAGCAGCATCTTGCCGCGGCCCTGCGCGACCACCCAGTCGGAGGCGTGCAGCGGGGAGTGGAAGTTCGCCGCGATCAGCCGGTCCAGCGGGCCGTGGCCGATGCCGAAGAAGTCGATCCGCCCGTAGTAGGCGATCATCTTCCCCTTCTGCAGGAACCACTGGCCGTCCAGCTCCACGCTGAACGTGTACGGGTTGACGTTGTCGTCCGACGGCAGGGTGTAGGGGTCGTAGACCACCGGGGCGCCCTGGCCCGGCGGCTGCACGACGGGCATGCTCACAGCTTCTCCTCCGACGCCTGGACGTAGACCGTGCCCTGCCCCGACAGCTCCAGCTGGAATCCCTCGCCGGAGCCGCGGCCGACCATCTCCCGCCAGCCGAGCGCCGTGGTCAGCTTGTTGCGCACCTCGCCGCGGTGCGCCACATACGCCTGCGGATCGACGTGCACCGGGCGCTGCGGGTCGATGTGCAGCTCGATCACGCCGCCGTGCGCCATCACCGCCACCGAGCCCTTGCCCTGGAGGGTGGTGGTGAACAGCCCCTGGCCGCTGACCTGTCCGCGTATCACGCCCATCACCCCGCCCTGCGAGCCCATGAACATGGTGCCCTGCCGCAGCGAGCCGTCGAACGCCAGCAGCCGGTCGGCCTCCACGTACAGCGTCTCGCCGCTGAGGTCCACGGTGTGGATGTGGTGGCCGCCGTGGCCGAACATCACCGAGCCGTCGCCCTCCACGGTCATCAGCGGGGTCGCCTCGTTGGCCACCCGGCGGCCGATCATCGACATCACGCCGCCCTGGCCGCCGAGGATGTCGGGGGTGAACGCGACCTCGCCGCGGTAGGCCAGCATCGCGCCGCGCTGGCTGTAGAGCCGCTGCCCGGGCACGATCCGGGCCTCCACCATCTTGGAGTTGATCCGGGTGAACCCCATCAGAGCTGCCCGCCGATCGTGTCGCGCTCGCTCGGCTGTACGTAGACCAGCCCCTCGCCGTCGAACTGGATCTGGAAGCTCTCGCCCGAGCCCTCGCCCATCAGCGTGCGCAGGCCGACCGAGGACTGGAGCTGCTGGCGCAGGTCGCCGGTGTGGGCGACATACGCGCCCGGGTCGACCATCAGCGGCATGCCGGCCGTCACCCGCAGCACGATCGCCGGGCCCTGCGACATGATCGCGGCCTGCCCGGTGCCCTCCACGGTGGTGGTGAACAGCCCGTTGCCCTGGGTGGCGCCGCGCAGCCCGGTGAAGGTGGTGCCGGTGCGCAGCACGGGCTCGGTGACCAGCAGGTTGCTCGCCTCCACGTACAGCTTCTCGCCGGTCAGCCTGACCAGGTTGATCTCGGTGGCCCGGTCGGCGAAGTAGCAGGTGCCGCGGCCCTTGACCTCCATCACCGCCATCGCCTCGCCGGAGATCCGGCGGGTGACCAGGCCGCGCAGGCCCTCGCCGCCGCCGGTCATCTTCTTGAACGTCATCTCCCCCTCATAGGCCACCATCGCGCCGTTCTTGGCCTTGACGGAGTCGCCGTCGAGATCGACGGCGAGGACGCGGGAGCCCTGGAGCCGGAAGTTCGCCATGCTCAGACACTGTCCGCCGCGGGCCGCTTCCGAACCGGCAGCGGCTCGGGAGCCGTCGCGGGCGGCTCGCCGGCCGACACCTCCACCTCCAGGAGGGAGGCGCTGCGCCGCTCGGCCTCGAACGCCGCCGCCCCGCCGCGCAGCCCGAACAGCCGCTTGCCCAGCAGGATGTAGAGGACGGCGAGGACGTTGAGCGCGAGCGTGCCGATCTTGAAGTAGCTGACCTTCTCGGTGAGTTCGTAGACCTCGAGCGGGAGGAAGGCGGCGGTCGCCACCACCGTCAGGTACTCCGCCCAGCGCTTGGCCCACCACAGGCCGAAGCCCTCGACGATCTCGATCAGCGCGTAGCCGAGCAGCGCGGCGGCCACCATGTGCAGGGTGGACTTCTTGTAGTCGAACGCCTTCTGGATGCTGTCCACCACCGGCGAGTGGTCCAGGTCGTAGTGGAAGTGGTCGGCGACCGGCTTGAACGCGGTCAGGTCGTCGTCGAAGAGCTTGCGCATCGCGTCCTGCGAGTTGCTGAACTTCCACACCGCCCAGGCGGCCAGCACGATCAGCACACCGCGCAGGATCCGCTCGATCGCCAGGAAGCGCAGGATGAACAGGTCGCGCAGCGCCCGGCCGCGCGGCACCACCGGTGCCTGGTCGGCCGGCCCGGAGCCGTGCGGCTCGCCGAGCGCGAAGTCGCCGCAGCGCAGGCAGCGCCACACCGGGCCGAGCGCGGTGTCGGCGTGCAGGTTCCGGCGCAGGTGCTGCTCGTCCGGCACGTAGGTGATGTGACCTTTTCTGGCGCAGTGCCGCCGGTCCCAGTCGATGGCCATAGGTCTTCGGTCCCCGTGTGTCGTGGTGGTCGTCTTCGTGGCGGTCTTCGGTGTCTTCACCGTGGTCGCTGTGAAGGGGGACGCTATCGCCCGGCGCCCGGTTGCCGACCCCGGCAGGGGCCATCGATACGCTCCGGTGATAATGGGAGGGCCTTGTGATCACGTTCACAAGTGTCACAAGCGGTCGCCCCGCAGTGGGCGCGGGCGGCCGGCACCTTCGACAGTGAGGTTCCCGTGGACCTGAAGACAGCCGGCGCACTGCGCAGGCTTCGCCTGATCTCCGCCCCGGAGGCGGTGTCGTTCCTGCTTCTGCTGGTCTGCTCGGTGCTCAAGCGCACCACGGACTTCAACGCCGTGCCGGCCATGGGCATGATCCACGGCGTGCTGTTCATCCTCTACGTCCTGTTCTGGGCCGACTCCTGGCGCCGGGCCCGCTGGGGCTGGCAGCGCGGCGCGCTGTACTTCGTGCTGTCCGTACTGCCCACCGGCGGCTTCTTCGCCGAGCGGATGCTGCGCCGGGAGTGCGAGGCGAGCGTGCTGGCGGCGCGTGCCGCGCAGACCCCGGAAGCGGCGGTCGGCGCATGATCGTCGCCTTCTCGATCACCCCGCTCGGCGTCGGCGAGGAAGTGGGCGAGTACGTGGCCGACGCCGTCCGGGTGGTGCGGGAGTCCGGGCTGCCGAACCGCACCGACGCGATGTTCACCTCGGTCGAGGGCGAGTGGGACGAGGTGATGGACGTGGTCAGGCGCGCCGTCGCGGTGGTCGAGGAGCGCGCTCCCCGGGTCTCGCTGGTGCTCAAGGCCGACATCCGGCCGGGCGTCGCCGACGGGCTCACCTCCAAGGTCGAGACGGTGGAGCGGTATCTCGCCGGATGACAGTTCGTTTCCGGACATTTCCCGAGCCCTTTCCCGGCAGTTGGTGCTGACGACAGACTCCTCTGCTCTGCGGGGCCGCTGTTCGGGGGCGGGCCGGCGGCCGGTCATTCCGGGGCCGGCCGGCGTGGCTCAGAGCAGGCCGCCGGTGGCCAGCGCCATGCCGAGCGGGGTGCGCTCGTAGAGCACCTGGTGGCCGTAGCGGCGTGAGGCCAGCAGGCCCGCGTCCCGCAGCACCGACAGATGGGCCGAGACCGACGACATCGCCATCGCGTGCCGGTGCGACAGCGCGGTGGTGGTGCTGGGGGAGTCGAGCGCGCTGAGTATCGACGCCCGGTTGGCCCCCAGCAGCCGTATCAGCGCGGTGGACGCGGTCGGCCCGGTCTGCACCCACAGCCCGCCGACCCCGCGGGCCGGATAGACCACCGTGGACTGCCACGGCGGATCGAACGCGCTGCCCGCCTCCGGCCAGAAGAACACGCTGGGCACCAGCACCAGCCCCTGCCCGCCGGGCTCCGGCGGGTAGCTGACGCTCCCCGTGGCGGTCAGCGCCCCGTCCGACCAGTTCAGCTTGGGGTGCAGCCCGGTGAACAGCCGCTGCATGCCGCCGTCGGCCAGCCGCCGCGCGTGGAAGGCGATATCGGCTTCCAGCACCGCGCGCAGCCGCGGCCAGTGCGGCGACAGCAGCGCCGACCACACATGCTCGTAGATCCCGGCCAACTGCCGTACGGTGCCGGCCGGATCGTTGAGCATCGCGCGGCCCCTGCGGGTCAGCGCGGCGCCCGGGGTCTGCGCCAGCGCGGCCGACAACTGCCGGTGCGCCTCCTCGGGCCGGGTGGCCCTGATGGCATCCAGTTCGTCGTCGAGCGACGTGAGCGGGGCGTCCGGCAGCGGGTGCAGGAAGTCCGGCCCGTAGCCGTTGTCCGGGGCGAGCAGCCACAGCGGTGCCAGGTCCAGCGAGAGCGCCGCCGGGCGGACCTGGCGGAGCCAGGGCAGGTGGTAGCCGTGCCGGTCCGGTCTGGCCAGGGTGCGGATCGCTCCCTGAACCTCACGCAACGGGGAGATGGCGAAGCGGCACCGTAGCAGATCCTCAGCCGCAAAACGCATACGAAGCGACATCACGCCCCCCAAGATTCGCCTGACGCCGAAAGACTACGACGGGTGGTGCTGATGCCACCAGTGTGAAGACATGACAACGGACAGCGAGCACCCCTCACGAGGTGGAAACGCACCGCCGCCGCCCGCTCCGGATGAAGCTCCCGCCACCCAAGGGAGCGAAAAGGGCACCTCCGCCAGTTATGGAGCCGTCTTCGCGGTTCGGGAATTTCGCCCCATTTTTGTGGCACATGTGCTCTCCATTCTCGGAATCGTCCTCGCTGAGGTCGCCGTCGCTGTCCTCGTCTTCCGGAAAACCGGATCCCCGGTGCTCACCGCACTGGTCTTCGCCCTCAGTTTTCTGCCGTACGCGCTGAGCGGACTGCTGCTGTCCGGCATCGCCGACCGCTACCCCGCGCGCCGGGTCCTGGTCGCCTGCGATGTGGTCTCCGCGCTCTGCGTGGCGGGGATGGCGCTGCCGGCCACCCCGCTCGCCGTTCTGTTCGTGCTACGCGTGTCCGTCTCGATGATTTCGCCGCTCTTCCTCGGCGCCAGGTCCGCCAGCCTGGCCGACATCCTGGAAGGCGACCTGTACGTACTCGGCCGCTCGCTGGTGCGGATCGTGAACCAGGGATCGCAGATCATCGGCTTCGGCCTCGGCGGCCTGCTGCTGGTCTGGCTCTCCCCGCGCGGCGCCCTGGTGGTGACGGTCTGCACCTTCCTGAGCTCCGCGCTGCTGCTGCGCTTCGGCACCAAGGACCGGCCGGCCCGGGTCACCGGCGGCGGCCGGCTGCTGCGGGACTCCATCTCCTCGGTCGGTCAACTGCTCGGCACCCCGCGGATCCGCGCCCTGCTGCTCATGTGGTGGATACCGCCGATGTTCTTCTCGACCGCCGAGGGCGTCGCCGCGCCCTTCGCCGACGCCGCCGGCGCCGGAGCGCTCGGCTTCGGCCTCTTCCTGGCCGCGATGCCGGCCGGCACGGTGCTCAGCGAAGTGCTGGCCGGCACCCTGCTGACGGCCGCCGGCCGGGACCGGATCGCGCTGCCACTGGCGGGTGTCTCGATGCTGCCGCTGGTCTGCTTCGTGGTGCACCCCTCCCTTCCGTTCGCCATCGTGCTGCTGCTGCTGACCGGTCTGTGCGCGGCCTACGCCCTGGGCATGGACCGGTGGTTCGTCTACGACGTGCCCGAGGAGATGCGCGGCCGGGCCATGTCGCTGCTCGGCGCCGGCCTGATGACCCTCCAGGGCATCGGCCTGACGATCGGCGGTGCGATCGCCGAATGGGTGCCGCCCTACGGCGTGATCGGAATCTGCGGCAGCATCGGCACCCTGAGCGTGCTCGCCGTACTCCGCTCGGTCCGCAGCACGGCCGCCCAGGCGGTCAGCCCGGTCTGAGCCGTGCGCCGGATCCGCCCGCAAGCGGTGGCCTGAGCCGTGCGCCGGGGCCGGCCGCAAGGGGTGGCCTGCGCCGGCGGCCGGGCCTGCCGCGGCCGGGGCCCGGAGCTCAGCGGCGGGTGAGGTAGGCGTTCATGGCGCGGTGCAGCGCCTTGTTCACCGCGCCCTGCAACGGCAGTTCCCACTCGCCGACGGTCTCCACCGCCTCGCCGCCGGTGCCCGTCTTCCAGCGCAGCAGACCGTAGGCCCGCGAGGCCGGGTCGAGGTCGTCGGGTATGCCGCGCATGTCGTAGACCTCTGCTCCGGCCAGCACGGCGTCGCACAGCATCCGCCACTGGAGCGCGTTGCTCGGCCGCACCTCCCGGCGGTGGTCGGCCGAGGCGCCAGTCTGGTACCAGACCCGCTTGCCGTCCGGCGCCGTCAGCAGGGTGTGCGCCGCCAGCATCTCGCCCTCGTATCGGGCCGCGTACAGCCGCATCCCGCCCGGCTGCTCGGCGTTGAGCGCGGCGTACTGCCGCTGGTAGTAGTCCAGTTCGCGGCCCAGGCTGAAGCCGTCCCGCTGCTCGGTGACGCGCAGCAGGTCATGGAAGGCGGGCAGCGATCCGGCACCCTCCACCGCGGTGCGCACCCCGCGGTGGGCGGCCTTCTTCACATTCCGCCGCCACTCCTGGTTCAGCCCGGTCCACAGGTCGTCGAGCCCGCGGCCGGCCAGCGGTATCTCGAACACCAGCCGGGGCTGGGCGTCCGCACCCTGGCCGTCCTCACCGCATCTTCGCCAGCCGCCCTCGCGCAGCCGGTCGCCGACCGCAGCTCCCAGCGGCTCCACCATGTCGGGCAGCACATCGCCGATCCGCCGCCCCGGACCCGCCGACGCCTTCAAGGTGGCCGCCCGCCACCTGCGGTAGGCCAGCGGCGGCCCCATCCGCACCGCGAAGGCGCCCGTGCCGCGCAGATGGTCCAGCAGCGGATCCAGCCAGCGGTCCAGCCGCGGATCGGCCCACTCCACCACCGGGCCCTCCGGTAGATAGGCGAACGACCTTCTGGTGCCCGGGATCTGGCGGTAGAGCACCAGCGCGGACCCGGCCAGCCGCTCCCGCTCGTCCCACCAGCCCAGGCTCTCCGCCTGCCAGCCGGTCTTCACCCGCGCCCACCCGGGCGTCTGCAGAAAACTCCTCGTGTAAGGACCCGGCCGGCGCAGCGCTGCCGAATGCTCCGCCGCCGTGATCGGCCGCAGCCGCAGGGCGCCGTTCGGTGCCGCGCCGTCCTCGGCGCGCTCCACGCGCTGGTGAGTGGTCATCGTCATGGCGTCCTCCGCGATGCGGTGCGGGTCCCCGTCGGCCCGCCTAGTACTTACACGCGTGAGCGGCCCGAGAGGTGACCGAGACTTTTCCGACAGTGCCGATACGCCTCCGCCGCTTCCCCCGCCCGCAACCGCCGGGACACACTGGCGCGTCCGCAGAAGCGGGCGGGGACAGGCAGGCGGGGGCACAGCGGTGAGCTCGACGGCAGGAGTGAGGGGGCGGCGGGCGCACGCCCGGCAGCCCTCGCTGCAACGCAGCGGCCGAGTGATGATGGCCGGCTCGCTGGTGTCGCGGGCCACCGGATTCCTCAAGCTGGCGATGATCACCGCGGCGCTCGGCACGGCCGCCCACGGCGACGCCTTCGGGGTGGCCAACACCGTCCCCAACATCATCTACGCCCTGATGATCGGCGGCGCCCTCCAGTCCGTCTTCGTGCCCGAACTCGTCCGCGCCGCACGCGAGCACGCCGACCGCGGGCAGGCATACACCGACCGGTTGCTGACCCTCTGTACCGTCGCGCTGCTGGCCATCACCGCCGCCGCGGTGCTCGCCGCGCCGCTGCTGGTCAGCGCGTACGCCCCGGACTTCGGCGGCGCGCAGCGCGAGCTGACCGTCGCGCTGGCCCGGTACTGCCTCCCGCAGATCCTCTTCTACGGCCTGTTCACGCTGCTCGGCCAGGTACTCGGGGCGCGGGACCGGTTCGGCGCGATGATGTGGACACCGGTACTCAACAACCTCGTGGTCATCGCGGTGTTCGGCCTCTATCTCGCGGTCGCCCGCGGCGGCATCGGGCACGGCGACGCGATCCTGCTCGGGCTCGGCAGCACGGCGGGCATCGCCGTACAGGCACTCGGGCTGGTGCCCGCGCTGCGCGGCGCCGGTTTCCGCTGGCATCCGCGGTTCGACTGGCGCGGCGCCGGGCTCACCGCGCCGATGCGGTCGGCGGTCTGGACGCTGCAACTCGTCCTGGTCAACCAGCTCGCCTACTGGGTCGTCACCCGGCTCTCCACCTCGGCCGGCCAGCACGCGCTGGCCGCCGGGCACCGCGCGGGCGTCGGCTACGCGGCCTACAGCAACGCCTACAGCCTCTGGGTCGTGCCGCAGGGCATCGTCACCGTCTCGCTGGTCACCGCGCTGCTGCCGAGGATGAGCCGGGCCGCCGCCGACGGCGACCACGCGGCGATCGGCGCCGACCTCTCCCGCGGGCTGATCGCCTCCGGGACCGCGATCGTGCCCGCCGTCCTGGCCTTCCTCGCGCTCGCGCCGCAGATCACCGGGGTGGTCTTCCAGCACGGTGCCACCACCGACGCGGACGCCGCGGCCATCGCGTGGATGCTGGCCGCCTTCGCGCTCGGGCTGCCGGCCTTCGCCGGGCAGTATCTACTGGCCCGGGGCTTCTACGCGCTCGGCGACACCCGCACGCCCTTCTTCCTCAATGTGGTCATCGCGGGCGTCAACGCGGGCCTGTCCGCGGCGAGCTACGTGCTGCTGCCGGCCCGCTGGGCCGTCACGGGCATGGCCGGGGGGTACGCGGTGGCGTGCACGGTCGGCCTGGTCTGCACGGCGGGGGTCCTGCGCCGGCGGCTCGGCTGGCGGCCCCGGGTACTGGGCCACCACGTCCGGCTCGCCGTCGCCTTCCTCCCGGGCGCCGCTCTCGCGCTCGTGACCGCCCGCGCCTGCACGGCCCACCTCGGCCGGGCGCTCCCCGGCGACCTGGCCGGCCTGCTGCTGGGCGCCGCGGCCCTGGTCCTGCCTGCTCTGCTGCTGGCCAGGCCGCTGCGGCTCTCTCTCCTCTCTCTACGCCCGCGCTGAGCCCGCGGTCCGGCCGCGCGGAAAAAAAGTCACGAAAGCCCGGTCACCTCGGTCAGGGCCCGCGCGTGTATATGGCAGGGAGGGGATAACGACATGACCGCACAACCCGAGCCCGCCGCCCGGGCTGCGGACTTCGACGAGTTCTACGCCGCGACAGCCAAAAGGATGGTCGCCGTCGTCTACGCCGTCACCGGTGATCTGAACGAAGCGGAGGACGCGGTACAGGAGGCATACGCCAGAGCCTGGCAACGCTGGGCAAAACTCATCGAGGAAGGAGACCCGGGCCCATGGGTCCGCGCGGTGGCGCTGCGGCTTGCCGTCAGCACTTGGCGCAAGACGCGCAGCCGGATACTCGCCCACTTCCGGCACGGGCCACCGCCCGACACTCCGGACCTCGCCCCTGACCGGGTCGCCCTGGTCGCCGCCCTGCGCACACTCGGCGGCGATCAGCGCACCGCGGTCGTGATGCACCACCTGCTCGATCTCCCGGTCGAGGAGATCGCCCGCGAGACGGGAGTGTCCACCGCGGTCGTGCGCTCCCGGCTGAGCCGGGGCCGCAAGGCACTCGGAGCCCAGCTCAAGGACGAGCGGGAGTCGGGGGGTCCGCCGCGCCCGCGGAGCCCTGCCGACCTACCCGCAGCGACCCGCCCGTCCGCCGCCGACCGAACCGCCGCCACCCGCCGAACCGCCGTCACCGACCGGTGCACCAGCACCGACCGGCCCGGCGACACCGCATACCGACGCACCGAGGAGGTGCCTCTCCATGGCTGACAACTTCGGACCGATAACCCCGCCCGAGCCGCAGGAGCCGGAGGGCGGCCAGCACCCCATCGACGACCGGCTGCGGCAACTGGCCCGGGACACCGAGCCGCTGGTCGTGCTGGCCGGTGCCAAGGCCGCCCGGCAGCGGGGCGAGCTGCGCCGCACCAGGCGCAGGGCTGGTGCCCTGTCGTTCGTGCTGGCCATGGTCCTGGCATTCGGCTCCTGGCAGTTGCTGCCGCGGCTCGGCACCGGCTCGGCGCAGGCGCTGCCGTCGGGCAGCTCCAGTCCGATGCCGGCCGGCAGCCCCACGGGCGAGACACCGGCGGAGCTCATGGCCCGGCTGACGGCGGCGCTGCTGCCGGCCGACGTGCTGCGGGACGCCACCGGGTGGCTGTGGCGGCCGGTGTCGCCGCCCGAGTCCGGGAAGTTCCCCGAGATCTGCCCGGTGCGGCCGACGGTCGATGTGACGGCCACCGCCAGCCGCACGTACTCCTCGCTCGTCGGGTCCAACGGCCACTACTACGTGTACGCCCTCACCAGCAGCGCCGCCGCCGAGAAGGCGGAGCAGCTGATACGCACCGAGGCCGCGGCGAAGTGCAACCTGCTGCGGATGAGCCGTACCGACTGGCTGCCCGACGCGGCGGCGACGCTGCCGGGCACGGAGACCTGGGAGTCCACCAAGAAGGGCCTCCCGGTGAGCATGTGGCTGAGCCGGCGCGGACGGTATCTCACCGTGCTGATGCTGAACACGTCCGGAGATCCGGCGAACGCAAAATACGACTTCTACTACGTGGCGCCTCCACTGAGCCAGTGCATCAAGGACTCGCTCGACCACCTCGCCGCCGGCACGGCTCCCGGCGCCGGCGCCACCCCGGACGCCTCGACCGCCCCGGCTCCCGGCGCCGGCGGTGGCTCAGCGAAGACCCCGCCCGCCGGGAAGGACCTCTACCCGACCCACACCCCATGCTGACAAGGACCAGGACTGCCGTGCCGTACTCACGCCTCACCAGATCACGGGCGCTCGCCGTGCCCGCCGTGCTGCTCGCCGTGGCCATAGGTGCCACCGCGTGCGGCGGCCATGACAGCAAGTCGAGTGCGGGCCCCCGTGCCGACGCCACCGCCGCGAAGGGCGGCGGGCAGCCGGCGGCGGCCGGTTCCGCCGCGAAGATCAGCATCACACCGGGCGACAGCACGGCCGGCATCAACCCGGGCGTCCCGGTGAAGGTGACGGTCGCGGGCGGCACGCTGGCGGCGGTCACCGTGACGCCGAACGGCAAGGCGACGGACGGCGTCACGCCGGTCGCGGTGACCGGCGCGCTCGACCCGGCCAAGCACCAGTGGACCTCGAACCGCACCATGACGCCGGGCACCGCCTACACGGTGAAGGTCACCGCGGCCGACAGCGCCGGCAAGCAGAGCGCGGCCACCAGCACCTTCCGCACGGTGGCCGCGGTCAAGGTCAACGGGGTGACCCCGACCCCGCTGAACAAGGCGGTCGTCGGCGTCGGGCTGCCGGTGTCGCTGGCCTTCGACAAGCCGGTGACCGACAAGGCCGCCGTGGAGAAGGCGCTCAGCATCACCACCACTCCGGCGGTGAAGGGCAGTTGGGGCTGGCTCACCGATCCGCTGACCGGTGTCCAGCGGGTGGACTGGCGCCCGGACAGCTACTGGACCCCGGGCACCAAGGTCACGCTGACCGCCAGGCTCAGCGGCATCGACACCGGCGACAGCCGCTTCCTGCGCCGCGACATCCACGACAGCTTCACCATCGGCACCGCCCGGATCTCGTATGTGGACCTGAAGGCGCACACCATGCGGGTCACCGAGAACGGCCGGACGGTCAAGACCTTCAAGATATCCGGCGGCAAGCCGGCCTTCCCGACCTGGAACGGGAAGATGGTGGTGCTGAGCAAGCAGTCCACCGTCCGGATGACCTCGGCCTCCACCGGCATCGCGACCTCGCCCGACTCCGCGGACTTCTTCGACAAGCAGGTGAAGTACGCGGTCAACATCACCACCTCGGGCACCTACACCCACGCCGCACCCTGGAACGACGCGATGATGGGCGTGCAGAACGGCAGCCACGGCTGCATAGGGATGCACACCTCAGACGCCGTGTGGTTCTTCGACCGGGCGACCCGCGGCGACCTGGTGATCACCAGCGGCTCCACCAGGGCCACCGTGGACAAGGGCAACGGATACGGGGAGTGGAATCTCAGCGTGGACCAGTGGCGGGCGCTCAGCGCTCTCGCCTGACGAGATGCCTGTGCCCAGTATGTGACCGACGGGTAGGCTCTGGCGCGTGTCAAAGCCCCTGAGCCTTCCCTTCGACCCCATCGCCCGAGCCGATGAGCTGTGGACGCGCCGATGGGGAGGGGTGCCGTCGATGGGCGCGATCACCTCGATCATGCGCGCCCAGCAGATCCTGCTGGGTCAGGTGGACGCGGTGGTCAAGCCGTACGGGCTGACGTTCGCCCGCTACGAGGCGCTGGTGCTGCTCACCTTCTCGCAGGCGGGCGAGCTGACGATGTCCAAGATCGGCGAGCGGCTGATGGTGCACCCCACGTCGGTCACCAACACCGTGGACCGACTGGTGGCCGCCGGACTGGTCGCCAAGCGCCCCAACCCCAACGACGGCCGCGGCACCCTGGCCAGCATCACCGACAAGGGCCGGGAGATCGTCGAGTCCGCCACCCAGGACCTGGTCGCCATGGACTTCGGTCTCGGCGCCTACGACGACGAGGAGTGCGGCGAGATCTTCGCCCTGCTCAGGCCGCTGCGGATAGCGGCGGGGGACTTCAAGGAGGACTGACGGGAGGGGTGGAAAAACGGGCCGAAAGGCACCGCGTACGCTCGTAGCCATGAAATCCAGCGTGCTGACCCGCTACCGGGTGATGGCCTATGTGACGGGCGTGCTGCTGATCGCGCTCACCCTCAGCGTCATCGCCGAGTACGTCCTGAACATCGACGGCGCGAGCAAGGCCACCGGCATCATCGGCTTCGCCCACGGCTGGCTCTACGTCGTCTATCTGGTCTTCGCCTTCGACCTGTGCTCCAAGGCGAAGTGGCCGATCGGCCGGATGGCCTGGGTGCTGCTGGCCGGCACCGTTCCCACCGCCGCGTTCTTCGTGGAGCGCCGGGTCACCCGCGAGCTGGCCCCGCTGGTGGTCAGCGGCGAGAAGGCCCAGCAGCCCGTCGAGGTCTGACCGACCGCTGATCCGCGGCTCACCCACATGGTGAGCCGCGCCTCATCGACATTTACTTGGACGTCCAAGTAAATTTGTGGGTATGGACTCCCAAGGCATCGAGACAGGCCGCCGCCGCTGGCAGGCACGCTACGACTCCGCCCGTAAGCGGGAGGCCGACTTCAGCACCCTGTCGGGCGACCCGGTCGAGCCGGTGTACGGGCCGCCGCCCGGCGCCGACGTACCCGGGTTCGAGCGGATCGGCTGGCCGGGCGAGTACCCGTTCACCCGGGGACTGCACGCGACCGGCTACCGGGGCCGCACCTGGACGATCCGGCAGTTCGCCGGTTTCGGCAACGCCCGGCAGACCAACGAGCGCTACAAGACGATCCTGGCCAACGGCGGCGGCGGCCTCTCGGTCGCCTTCGACATGCCCACCCTGATGGGCCGCGACTCCGACGACCCGCGCTCGCTCGGCGAGGTCGGCCACTGCGGGGTGGCGATCGACTCGGCCGCCGACATGGAGACGCTGTTCCAGGACATCCCGCTGGGCGATGTCACCACCTCGATGACGATCTCCGGGCCGGCCGTCCCGGTGTTCTGCATGTACCTGGTCGCCGCCGAGCGGCAGGGCGTCGATCCCGCGGTGCTCAACGGCACGCTCCAGACCGACATCTTCAAGGAGTACATCGCCCAGAAGGAGTGGCTGTTCGCGCCGGACCCGCACCTGCGGCTGATCGGCGACCTGATGGAGCACTGCGCCGCGTCGATCCCGGCCTACAAGCCGCTGTCGGTCTCCGGCTACCACATCCGGGAGGCCGGTTCGACGGCCGCGCAGGAGCTGGCGTACACCCTGGCCGACGGGTTCGGCTATGTGGAGCTGGGGCTGAGCCGCGGCCTGGACGTCAACTCCTTCGCCCCCGGGCTGTCCTTCTTCTTCGACGCGCACCTGGACTTCTTCGAGGAGATCGCCAAGTTCCGCGCCGCCCGCCGGATCTGGGCCCGCTGGCTGCGCGACGAGTACGGCGCCACCAGCGACAAGGCGCAGTGGCTGCGCTTCCACACCCAGACCGCCGGGGTGTCGCTGACGGCGCAGCAGCCGTACAACAACGTGGTGCGCACCGCCGTCGAGGCGCTGTCCGCGGTGCTCGGCGGCACCAACTCGCTGCACACCAACGCGCTGGACGAGACGCTGGCGCTGCCCAGCGAGCAGGCCGCCGAGATCGCGCTGCGCACCCAGCAGGTGCTGATGGAGGAGACCGGGGTGGCCAACGTCGCCGACCCGCTGGGCGGTTCCTGGTACGTGGAGGCGCTGACCGACCGGATCGAGGCCGACGCGGAGAAGATCTTCGACAAGATCAAGGCGCTGGGCGAGAAGGCGGTGCCGAGCGGCAAGCACCCGATCGGCCCGATCACCTCCGGCATCCTGCGCGGCATCGAGGACGGCTACTTCACCGGTGAGACCGCCGAGTCGGCCTTCCGCTACCAGCGGTCGCTGGAGAAGGGCGACAAGCGGGTGGTCGGCGTGAACTGCCACACCGGCTCGGTCACCGGTGACCTGGAGATCCTGCGGGTCAGCCACGAGGTGGAGCGCGACCAGGTGCGGGCGCTGGCCGACCGCAGGACCGGCCGGGACGAGGCCGCGGTGCGGGCCGGCCTCGACGCGATGCTGGCCGCCGCCCGCTCCGGCGGCAACATGATCGCGCCGATGCTGGACGCGGCCAGGGCCGAGGCGACCCTCGGCGAGATCTGCGGGGTGCTGCGCGAGGAGTGGGGCACCTACACCGAGCCCGCGAGGTTCTGACCCACGGCACGCCGCCTCTACCCTCGTAGCTTCGATTCGCCCTCCGGGAACACCAGGAAGGGAAGTGCGTGGCTCTCGAAGCGACCGTCGGTGAGGACGGACTGGTCTACATCCGCGAGACGGAGCAGCCGGAGGTGGTGGCCGTGACCACCCCGGCGAAGTGGGAGGCGTTCGTCAAGGGCGTCAGGGCGGGGGAGTTCGACCACTTCGTGGCGGACGTGGACGACCCCGGCTAGCGCCCGGCCGGCCGAAAGCTCCCGCTGGGCCCCGCCGTCAGCAGATCTGCGCCCCGCCGAGCCCGGCGACCAGGAGCAGGGCGAGCCGTCCCGCCCACTCCTCGTCCACCGGCTCGGAGCTGACCATCAGCCGGTGCACCACCGCGCCCGCGATCACGTCGAAGATCAGGTCGTCGCGCGCCGCCAGGTCCGCGGGCCCGGCCCGGCCGTCCGGCGGCAGCTCGCCGCGCGCCTGTGCCCGTTCCCGGCCCAGCAGCACCAGGTGCTTCTGCCGGTCCACGATCGCGCCGCGGACCCGCAGCCGCAGCGCCTCGTCGGTGGTGGCCTCGGCCACCACCGCCATCAGCGCGGTCCTGGTCTCGGGAAGGCTGAGCAGCCGGGCGAAGCGCAGCACCGCGCCCTGGATGTCGGCCCGCAGGCTGCCGAGGTCGGGCAGGTCGAGCTGCTCCTCGAAGAGCGCGGCGATGGCGTCGACCACGAGTTCGTTCTTGCCCGCCCAGCGCCGGTAGAGCGTGGTCTTGGCGACCCCGGCCCGCGCGGCGACGTCGCCCAGGGTCAGCCTGCCCCAGCCCAGCTCCGCCAGTGCCGCGCGGGTGGCCGCCAGGATTGCCCGGTCCGCCTCGGCACTCCTTGGCCGTCCGGTGCGTTTGGCTGGAGGGAGGGGTTGCATAGGCCGGACCATACCGGCCGGTAGGTAACGTGACGAGTGACCGGGATCACAGGATGTCGCCGCGCCGGGCGCCCCGCGGTCCAGTTACGCTACGACCCGTAGCGAAATCGAGTGGCAACCACCGCCGCGGATGGGGATCCGCGCCAGTCAGACCCGCACCACCCGGCCCCGCACCCGCAATCCGGCGGGATCGGGGGGTCTGTGCACACCGAGCTCCACGAGGGGGGAGGATTGACCTCATGCAGCCACGGAACATGTCCATGAGCGGCGTGGTCGACCTCGCCGCCCTGAAGGCGGCCGGTGAGGCCAAGGCGAAGGCCGAACAGGCCAGGAGCCAGCGGCAGGAAGCCGGTGACCCCGCCCCCCTCGCCAGCCCGCTCGTCATCGAGGTGACCGAGGCGACCTTCGAGAGCGACGTACTCCAGCGCTCCGCCGAGGTCCCGGTGGTCATCAGCTTCTGGGCCGACCAGGCCGAACAGAGCAAGCAGCTCAACGTCGTACTGGAGCGGCTGGCCGGGCAGTACCGGGGGCGCTTCGTCCTCGCCACCGCCGAGGTCTACGCCAACCAGGCGCTCTTCCAGCAGTTCGGCGTCCAGGGGGTGCCCGCGGTCTTCGCGGTGCTGGCCGGCCAGGCGATGCCGCTCTTCCAGGGCGCGGCCCCCGAGGACCAGATCGCCGAGGTGCTCGACCAGCTGATCTCGGTCGCCGAGCAGCGGTTCGGCATCGTGGGCGCCGAGGTCGACCCGGGCACCGTCCCGCAGGAGGCCGCCGAGGCCGCCCCGCCGCGCCCGGCCACCCCGCAGGAGCTCGCGCTGTCGGCCGCGCACGAGGCGCTGGACGGCGGCGACCTCAGTGGCGCGATCCAGGCGTACCGCAACGTGCTGTCCGACGAGCCGGCCAACGCCGAGGCGAAGCTCGGCCTGGCCCAGGCCGAATTGCTGCACAGGGTGCAGGGCGCGGACCCGCAGGCGGTCCGGGAGGCGGCGGCGAACGCACCGGGTGACGTACCGGCGCAGCTCGCCGCGTCCGATCTCGACCTCGTCGGCGGCCATGTGGAGGACGCTTTCGGCCGCCTCGTGGACCTGGTGCGGCGCACCGCGGGCGACGACCGGGACACCGTACGGCTGCGGCTGCTCGAGCTGTTCGAGGTGATCGGCCCGGACGACCCGAGGGTGGCCGCCGCACGTACCGCCCTGGCCAGAGTGCTGTTCTGAGTCCGGAGCCGGCTGTTCGACACTCCGTTCGAGCCGGGCGTACCGCCCGGGCCGGATGCTCGCCGATTTAGCGATACAGCGACCGCTCTTTATCAAACCGTGACAATGAGCGGTCGCTGTTACGCCCGGTAAGACACGAGCCCGGGTTTATTAGCACATGGGTGATATGCCGGAATTTCACACCCACGTTACCGTCACCCTGCGTGAGATTACTCCGCGTGGCGATCAATCCTGCGGCATCTGACCGTTACTCGCTAGTAACGAGACCCTTGTGCGGCGGCCTGAATTGGACAACGATCGGCCAAGCTCGGTCCGTAGCCACCGCCCCGGCAGCCAGTCGGCGCCACGGTCCACGGGTCCCCGCCGAGTGGGGGTGCGCGGCAACCCGCCGCCGCCCCGGGACAGGGGGGTCTCCGCCCATGGTGGAAACGGTCGGAGCCTGTCCAGCAGGTTGCGCGAGAGCGTGGCCAGTGGTTGTCGCTCGGGGGTGATCGCCGAAGATTCGGACACCGCCGTCCGCACTCCCCTCCCAGGGAGGGACGGCCCCGCCGAACCCGGCGCTCTCCTTCCCGAGGACGTAGCACTTCTCCCATCCCAGGTCAGGACTCCAGACATCCAGGCCGGAGATGTACGTCCGAGAAGGAGGAAATACATGGAGTCGCTCGTTCGTGGCGGTACCAGATGGAAGCGGTTCGCCGTTGTCATGGTGCCGAGTGTCGCGGCTACGGCCGCGATAGGCGTTGCCTTGGCCCAGGGCGCGCTCGCCGCGTCGTTCAGCGTGTCGGGCCAGCAGTTCAAGGTGACCGCCAAGACCCTGCACGGCACGGGGTTCGAGCAGTACGGCGCGATCGACGTGCCCAGTGGCAAGGGGCCGGTGCCGGTCGCGGTGTCCGCGTTCACCGACGCCACGATCACCGGGCTGTGCCAGTCCGTGGTGATACCGACACCGATCGGTGACGCCACGCTGGTGCTGAAGGCGGGCAACGGCAGCAAGCCGGTCAAGGCGCACAACCTCTACATCGACCTCGACCAGCTCGATGCCGACGCGACGTTCAAGAACATCAACATCGGTGTCGCGGCCGGCAGTGCCGACAAGGGCCCGGGGATCGAGAACCCGAAGACCACCGACTCGGGTTCGTTCGCCCAGGAGTCCGACTCGGCCGACCTGATCGGTGTGAAGCAGACCGCGTGGGCCACGAGCGCGGGCACCTTCAAGCTCGCGGGCCTGAGCCTGCGCGTTCACAAGGGCTCCGGCTCTTCGGTGGAGTGCTACTAGAGCACCGCTTGATGTGGCCCGGGTGAGCCGCGCGGGACGCGGCTCACCCGGTGTCACCGAGATCGACTTCTTTTGCTTGCCAGTCCCAGGGAGCTGTTTTCTATGAGCGCCGCGTCAACAGGACTGCGTGCCCGGATCCGCTACTGGCGTCTGACCTTCCGCCACTGGCGGTGGGGACGCCCCTTCTGGGCGGGTCTGCTGACCCTGCTCGGAGGTGTGCCGATCGCATACTTCCCGTACGCGAATCTCACGCTCGGTCAGCTGACCGTCCGGATAGCGACGACCGCGGGCACCGCCTCGCTGATCATCGGCGTGCTGCTGGTCGTACTCGGCCTGACCATGTGGTACCAGCAGGCGGTCAAGATCTTCGCCGGTGTGGCGGCGATCATGCTCGCCCTGGTGTCGCTGGTGGTCTCCAACTTCGGCGGCTTCCTGATCGGCTTCCTGCTCGCGCTGTTCGGCGGCGCGATGGGCATCTCCTGGGCGCCCGGCACTCCGGCGACGGATGAGCCGGGGGAGAAGGCGGAGCTGCCCGACGGCGCCCCGCAGGGCGGCGACGACGACGCCGAGCCCGAGCAGAGCGCCCCCACCGTGCCGGCGCCCGCCGGCCCGGCCGACCCGTTCGGCCCGCCGGAGCCGGTGCTCGCCGGCGCCCGGCCCGACGAAGAGAACACCGAGGAGAACGGGAGGCACCGTGCTGGGTGACGAGACTCAGCCGGCCGACAGCGACGGGGCGACGAGGGGGCCGCGTCACGCGGCCCCGCGCAAGTCGCTGCTGACCAAGCTGCACGTGCCCGCGGGCAAGGCGGTGGCACTCGCCGCCATGCCGACCGCGGTGCTGATGGGTATGGGCTTCACCCCGCACCTCGCGAACGCCGACGAGATGCCGAAGGGCTCGTCCATCAAGCCGGGACCCTGCGTCACCCAGTCCGACAATCCGACGCCTTCCGCTGACTCCACGGCGGGCGCGGACGGCAAGACGGACAAGAAGGCGGACCAGGGCAAGACCGGGAGCACCGGCAAGGACGGCTCCAAGGCCGAGGACGGCGCCGGGTCGCCCGACCCGACGACGAGCCCGTCCGCGCCTGATCCGGGCGCCACACAGGCCCCTGACGCCGGGAAGGCCGCCAAGCCGCCGTCCGGCGGTGCGAGCACGCAGGACACGTCGGGCGGCGACAACAAGTCGGCGACGAGTACGGCCAAGAAGTCCACGCCGGCCGCCACGCCGACGCCGAGCGCCACCCCGAGCCCGACGGCCTCGACCAACCCGTGGGACCCGCTGGGCCTCGGCAACCTGCTCGGCGGCCTGCTGGGCGGCGGCAAGTCCACGTCCACCCCGACGCCCGCGCCGACCACCCAGGCGCCCGCCCCGCCGGCCAGTACGGCTCCCACGCCGACCACCAGCCGGCCGCCCGCCACGTCCACCACGTCGACCGGCAGCACCGCCCCGAGCACCGGGAGCACCAAGCACAGCGCTCCGCAGGACGACGCCAAGGACGCCAAGGGCGGCACGGCGGACAAGGGCAGCACGGCCAAGGACGACACGAAGGCCGCGGACGGCAAGGGCGACACGGCGAAGAAGTCCGGCAAGGACGCCACGCCGACCACGAAGCCGACCACCGACCCGGCCACGTCCGGCGGCGCGCAGCCCTACCCGTGCCCGACCTACGACGCGAAGGCGCTCGCCGACGCCAAGGTCGAGCAGGGCATACCGCCGCTGCCCGACACCCCGTGGACGCTGAAGACCAGCAAGCTGACCCTGTACGGCCTCGGCTACGACGGCATAGTGCAGGTCAAGACGCACAACGGCACGGTGAAGGACGTACTGAAGTTCACCGCGACCGGCATCGACATCGAGAACCTGCACCAGATAGTGGACGCCCCGAACGACACCAAGACCAACGTCCAGGCCGCGTCCGGCTCCACCTCCACCATCCGGGACGGCACGGTGACGCTCTACACCGAGTCGCTCAGCGGCAACCTGCTCGGCCTGGTGCCGGTCACCTTCACCCCGAAGGCGCCGCCGCCGCTGACCCTGCCGGTGCTGTTCTTCACCAACGCCACGGTCATACAGGCCGGCCAGTTCGGCGGCACCCTGCACGTACCGGGCATGCACATCTTCGGCTCGGCGAGCTAGCCGCCCGCACCGCGGACGACACAGCCGCGCGCCGCACCCCCTGAGAGCAGGGGGTGCGGCGCGCGTTCATGCCCGGAGAGCCGGCGGGGCGGTCAGTCGCCCAGGTGGTGGATCCGCACCAGGTTCGTGGTGCCGGGCTCACCGGGCGGCGAGCCGGCCGTGATGATCACGGTGTCGCCCTTGGCGTAGTCCGACAGCTTGAGCATCTCCCGCTCCACCAGCAGCACCATGTCGTCGGTGGTGTCCACGTGCTCCACCACGAACGTCTCCACGCCCCAGGTCAGCGCGAGCTGGTTGCGGGTCGAGGGGTCGGTGGTGAACGCGAGCACCGGCTCCGGCACCCGGTAGCGGGCCAGCCGGCGGGCGGTGTCACCGGACTTGGTGAAGGCCACCAGCGTCTTGGCGTCCAGGAAGTCGGCCAGCTCGGCGGCCGCGCGGGCCACCGCGCCGCCCTGGGTGCGCGGCTTCTTGCCGGGGGCCAGCGGCGCCAAGCCGCGGCACAGCAACTCCTCCTCGGCGGCCTCCACGATCCGGGACATCGTCTTGACCGTCTCGATCGGGTACTTGCCGACCGAGGACTCGGCGGACAGCATCACCGCGTCCGCGCCGTCCAGGATCGCGTTGGCGACGTCGGATGCCTCGGCGCGGGTCGGCCGGGAGTTGGTGATCATCGACTCCATCATCTGGGTCGCCACGATCACCGGCTTGGCGTTCCTGCGGCACATCTCGACCAGCCGCTTCTGCACCATCGGCACCTGCTCCAGCGGGTACTCCACCGCCAGGTCGCCGCGGGCCACCATCACCGCGTCGAACGCGGCGACGACGCTCTCCATGTTCTCCACCGCCTGCGGCTTCTCCACCTTGGCGATGACCGGGACCCGGCGGCCCTCCTCGTCCATGACGCGGTGCACGTCGCGGACGTCCTTGGCGTCCCGCACGAAGGACAGCGCCACCATGTCGGCGCCCATCGCCAGCGCGAACCGCAGGTCGGCGATGTCCTTCTCGGACAGCGCCGGCACGTTCACCGCCGCGCCCGGCAGGTTGATGCCCTTGTGGTCGGAGATGACACCGCCCTCGACGACCAGCGTGCGGACCCGGGGGCCGTCCACCTCGATGACCCGCAGGGCCACGTTGCCGTCGTTGATCAGCACCGGGTCGCCCTGCGAGACATCGCCGGGCAGACCCTTGTAGGTGGTGCCGCAGATGGTCTTGTCACCGAGGACGTCGTCCTCCGCGGTGATGGTGAACTCATCACCCGACACCAGTTCCACCGGTCCGTCGGCGAACTTGCCGAGCCGGATCTTGGGACCCTGGAGGTCGGCGAGCACGCCGATGGCCTTCCCGGTCTCCTCGGCCACCTTGCGCACCCGCCGGTAGCGGTCCTCGTGCTCGGCGTGGCTGCCGTGGCTGAAGTTGAAGCGGGCCACGTTCATGCCGGCCTCCACCAGTGCCTTCAACTGGTCATAGGAGTCAACGGCGGGACCCAGGGTACAGACGATCTTCGCTCGGCGCATGGGCTCTATCCTATCCGTTTGTTCCGCTCCGGAATTTTCCTGGGGGTGCCTTGCGCTCGGACGGTTCAACCGCCGGCGGTCCCGCAGGCCAGGGCGTAGGTGTCGCGGGCGATCTCCAGCTCCTCGTCGGTGGGGACCACCGCGACGGTCACCCGCGAGGACGGCGCGGAGACCACCCGGGCGCCATTGCCCCTGACCGCGTTCCGCACCGGATCCATGGTGACACCGATATTGTCGAGACCCAACAAAGCCGCGGTGCGAACCGCGACTGAATTCTCGCCGACGCCCGCCGTGAACGCGATGGCGTCCACCCGGCCGAGCACCGCCGTGAAGGCGCCCACATAGCGGCGCAGCCGGTGGACGTAGACGTCGAACGCGAGCTGGGCGGCCTGGTCGCCCTCGGCCATCCGGCGGCCGATCTCGCGCATGTCGTTGTCGCCGCACAGCCCGAGCAGCCCGGACTTCTTGTTCAGCAGCGTGTCGATCTCGTCGGTGTCCAGGCCCGCCACCCGCTCCAGGTGGAAGACCACCGCGGGGTCGATGTCACCCGAGCGGGTGCCCATCACCAGCCCTTCGAGCGGTGTCAGGCCCATCGAGGTGTCCACGCACACCCCGCCGCGCACCGCCGAGGCCGAGGCGCCGTTGCCCAGGTGCAGCACGATCACGTTGACCTCGGCCGGGTCCTTGCCGAGCAGCGCGGCGGTGGCCCGCGAGACGTACGCGTGCGAGGTGCCGTGGAAGCCGTAGCGGCGGATGCCGTACCGGTCGGCGGTCGCCGCGTCGACGGCGTAGCGGGCCGCGGCCTCCGGGATGGTGGCGTGGAAGGCGGTGTCGAAGACGGCCACCTGCGGCAGGTCGGGGCGCAGCCGGCGGGCCACCTCGATGCCGGTGATGTTCGCCGGGTTGTGCAGAGGTGCCAACGGGACCAGGTCCCTGATGCCGGCCAGCACGTCGTCGGTGATCAGCGTGGGCCGGGTGAACCGGGTGCCGCCGTGCACCACCCGGTGGCCGATCGCGGCGAGTTCGGGGGAGTCGAGGCCGAGGCCCTGGCCGTCCAGCTCGTCGGCGACCCGGCGCAGCGCCGCCGCGTGGTCGGCGGTGCCGCCCTCCTCGCCGATCCGCTCCACCAGACCCGAGGCCGGCCGGGACTCGTCGGCCATGTCGATCAGCTGGTACTTCACCGACGAGGAGCCGGAGTTGAGCACCAGAACCCGGGTGCCGGTCATGCGGTCTCTCCTTGTACGCCGTCGTCCTGCGCGCTGCTGTCCCGTGCGCCGCTGTCCGGCGCGCCGCTGTCCGGCGCGCTGCCGTCCTGTGCGCTGTTGTCCTGGGCCTGGATCGCGGTGATCGCGACCGTGTTGACGATGTCCTGCACCAGCGCCCCGCGGGACAGGTCGTTGACCGGCTTGCGCAGGCCCTGGAGCACCGGGCCGACCGCGACCGCGCCGGCCGAGCGCTGCACCGCCTTGTAGGTGTTGTTGCCCGTGTTGAGGTCCGGGAAGACCAGTACGGTGGCCTGCCCGGCGACCGCCGAGCCCGGCATCTTGGTGGCCGCCACCGAGGGCGCCACCGCCGCGTCGTACTGGATCGGCCCCTCCACCAGCAGGTCGGGGCGCTGCTCGCGGAGCAGCGCGGTGGCCGCGCGCACCTTGTCCACGTCAGCGCCCGAGCCCGAGGTGCCGGTGGAGTACGACAGCATGGCGATCCGCGGCTGCACGTCGAAGCGGGCCGCGGTGCCGGCCGCCTGGATCGCGATGTCCGCGAGCTGCTCGGCGTCCGGGTCGGGGTTGACCGCGCAGTCGCCGTAGACCAGCACCTTGTCGGCCAGGCACATGAAGAACACCGACGAGACGATCGCCGCGTCCGGCCGGGTCTTGATGATCTCGAAGGCCGGCCTGATCGTGGCGGCGGTGGAGTGCACCGCGCCGGACACCATCCCGTCGGCCAGCCCCTCCTGCACCATCAGGGTGCCGAAGTACGACACGTCGGCGACCACGTCGTAGGCCAGCTCGTAGGTGACGCCCTTGTGCGCCCGCAGCTTGGCGTACAGCGCGGCGAACCGGTCCCGCAGCGGCGAGGTCTGCGGGTCGATCACGCTCACGGCGGGATCGTCCAGCGCGATGCCGAGGTCGCCGGCCTGCCTGCGGACCGCGTCCTCGTCGCCCAGCAGCGTCAGGTCGCACACGCCCCGGCGCAGCAGCACCTCCGCGGCCCGCAGGATGCGCTCCTCCGCGCCCTCGGGCAGCACGATCCGCCGCCGGTCGGCGCGGGCCCGCTCGATCAGCGCGTGCTCGAACATCATCGGGGTGACCCGGGAGGACCGGGCCACCGAGAGCCGCTCGGTCAGCTCGGCGGTGTCCACATGAGTCTCGAACAGCCCGAGCGCGGTCTCCGCCTTGCGCGGGGTGCCCGCGCCGAGCTTGCCGTCGAGGGCGAAGAGGCCGGCCGCGGTCGGGAACGAGCCGGTGGCCACCGCGAGTACCGGGGTGCCGGGCGCCAGCCGGTTCGCCAGCGCCAGGATGTCCGGGCCCGGCTTCTCGTCCAGGGTCAGCAGGACACCGGCGATCGGCGGCGAGCCCGCCGAGTGCGCGGCCAGCGAGCCGATGATCAGATCGGCCCGGTCGCCCGGGGTCACCACCACGCAGCCCGGGGTCAGCTTCGGCAGGAACGTCGGCAGCATCGCGCCGCCGAAGACGAAGTCCATCGCGTCCCTGGCGAGGCCGGCGTCGTCGCCGAGCAGCACCTCGGCGCCCAGGGTCTCCACGATCTGCGCGACCGTCGGCGCGGACAGCGCGGGCTCGTCCGGCAGCACGTACACCGGTACGTCCGGCATGCCGTGCAGCAGCGCGGCCGTCTCGTCGGCCGCCGCCGTATCGACCCGGTTGGCGATCAGCGCTATGACGTCGCAGCCCAGGTTGGTGTACGCGTGGTGGGCGTTGCGGACCTCGGCCACCACCGACTCGGCGTTCTGCTCCCGGCCGCCGACCACCACCAGCACCGAGGCGCCGCACTCGTTGGCCAGCCGGGCGTTGACGCCCAGTTCGGCCGGCAGGTTGGTGCCGGCGAAGTCGGAGCCGAGGATCAGCACCGTGTCGTAGTCGGCGGCCACCCGCAGGTAGCCGTCCACCAGGCGGGCGGTCAGCGCCTCCTGGCCCTGCTCGCCCTGGAGCGCGGCGGCCTCCTCGTAGCCCATGCCGAAGACGGTGGCCGGATCCTGGGTCAGCCGGTAGCGGCTGCGCAGCAGTTCGAAGATCCGGTCCGGGGTGTCGTGCACCATCGGGCGGTACACGCCGACCCGGTCCACCTGCCGGGTGAGCAGCTCCATCACCCCGAGCTCCACCACCTGGCGGCCGTCGCCGCGGTCGATCCCCGTGACATAGACGCTGCGCGTCACCCCTGTGCTCCGTTCGTGGCGCCCGGCACTTCCGCGTACGGACGTACGCCCCCCTGACGCTAGCGTCTCCGGCTCCGCCTCGCGGTAGGACGTGTCCCTGCGGGGCTCGTCGTGCGCCGGGACGCACATGGCCGCGCCCTGCGGGGCGCGCCCCGCATCGTCCTACGCCGCGCGAGGCGCGCCGTGCACGTAGGGTGAACGTGAGTGAGGGAGGAGGCGGGTGCCATGGAGATCCTGGCCACCGGGGTACAGCGCGACGAGCGGCCCCTGCTGGAGGCGGCCTTCGCCGGGCGGCACGACATCCGCTGCCTCGAGACGTTCCTCACCGCCGACACTCTGCCGCTCGCCGCGGGCTACGAAGGGGTGTCCACCAGCGTCAACGCCGTGCTGGACGCGCCGGTGCTGGAGGGTCTGGTACGCGGTGGCACCCGGCTGATCATCCAGCGGTCCACCGGCTACAACAACATCGACCTCGCGCACGCCGAGCGGCTCGGGATGACCGTCGCCCGGGTGGCCCATTACTCACCGTACGCGGTGGCCGAGTTCGCCTGGACGCTGGCATCCGCCCTGAACCGCCGGATCGTCCGGGCCGCGAGCCGCACCAGGGACTTCGACTTCCGGCTCGACGGGCTGCTCGGCCGGGACTTCCACGGCCGCACCGTCGGCGTCATCGGCACCGGCAAGATCGGCACCGCGTTCACCGGGATCGCCCGCGGCTACGGCATGCGGATCCTCGGCTGGGACATCGCGGTCAACGACGCCTGCACCGAACTGGGCATGGAGTACGTCGAGCTGGACAGGATCTTCCGCGAGGCGGACGTGATCAGCCTGCACGTGCCGCTGATGCCCTCCACCCACCACCTGGTCGGCGCCAGGCGGCTGGCCGCGATGAAGGACGACGCCATCCTGATCAACTCCAGCCGCGGCGGCCTGATCGACTCGGCCGCACTGGTCGAGACGCTGCGTGAGGGCCGGCTCGGCGGGGTCGGGCTCGACGTGTACGAGGAGGAGGCCGGGGTCTTCTTCTACGACAAGTCGCTGGAGGTGATGACGGACGACACGCTCGCCCGGCTGCTGACGTTCTCGCACGTGCTGATCACCTCGCACCAGGCGTATTACACGGTGGACGCGGTCGAGGAGATCGCCGCGGCCACCGTCCGCAATGTGGACGACTATCTCGCGGGGCGGATCACTGAGTGCACGCTGATCCCCAAGGGGCCGTGACCGCCGCCGACACCTCGGCGCGCGGGGACGACTCCGGCACCGGCGAGACCACCTGACACCTCTGATGGAGACACAGCCCCATGCGCATCGGGATCCTCACCGCCGGCGGCGACTGCCCCGGCCTCAACGCCGTCATCCGGTCCGTCGCGCACCGGGCGCTGACCGGCCACGGCGACGAGGTGATCGGTTTCGAGGACGGCTTCGTCGGCCTGCTCGAAGGGCGCTTCCGACCGCTCGACCTCAACTCGGTGAGCGGCATCCTGGCCCGCGGCGGCACCGTACTCGGCTCGGCCCGGCTGGAGCGCAACCGGCTGCGGGAGGCCGCCGAGACCGCTGACGCGCTCTGCGAGCGGTACGGCATCGACGTGCTGATCCCGATCGGCGGCGAGGGCACGCTGACCGCCGCCCGGATGCTGTCGGACGCCGGGATGCCGGTGATCGGCGTGCCCAAGACGATCGACAACGACATCAACGGCACCGACCGCACCTTCGGCTTCGACACCGCGGTCACCGTCGCCACCGAGGCCATCGACCGGCTGAAGACCACCGCGGAGTCCCACCAGCGGGTGATGGTGGTCGAGGTGATGGGCCGGCACGCCGGCTGGATCGCCCTGGAGGCCGGCATGGCCGGCGGCGCGCACGGCATCTGCGTGCCGGAGCGGCCGTTCGACCCGGCCGACCTGGTGGCGATGGTCGAGGAGCGGTTCAACCGCGGCAAGAAGTTCGCCGTGATCTGCGTGGCCGAGGGCGCGCACCCGGCGAAGGACACCATGGAGTACGGCGTCGGCGAGATCGACAAGTACGGCCACGAGCGGTTCACCGGCATCGGCACCACCCTGGCGCGCGAGCTGGAGGCCCGGCTCGGCAAGGAGGCCCGCCCGGTCATCCTCGGCCACGTGCAGCGCGGCGGCGTGCCCACCGCCTACGACCGGGTGCTGGCCACCCGCTTCGGCTGGCACGCGGTGGAGGCCGCCCACAAGGGCGCCTTCGGCCACATGACCGCCCTGCACGGCACCCGCATCTCCCTGATCCCGCTCGCCGACGCGACCACCTACCTCAAGACCGTCCCCGAGGACCGCATGGAAGAGGCCGAGTCGGTCTTCTGACCCGGCCCCTCCAGGCGTTCGCGTGCCCCGGGTCTACGCCTCCGAGGCCGGGCGCAGCCAGACCGTGGAGAGCGGCGGCAGCGTCAGGGTGATGCTGTGGGGGCGGCCGTGCCAGGGGGAGGGCTCGGACTTCAGGGGGTCGCCGATCGGGACGCCGCTGCCGCCGTACTGCTCCTCGTCGGTGTTCAGCGCCTGCACCCAGACCGCCTCGGGGGAGCCGAGCCGGTAGGACTTGCGCACCACCGGGGAGAAGTTGCTGACGCACAGCAGCGGCCGGCCGTCGGCGTCGTGGCGCAGGAAGGAGAACGTGTTGTCCTCCGCCGCGCCGCCGTCCAGCCACTCGAAGCCGGCCGGGTCGGTGTCGCGCTGCCACAGCGCGGGTGTGCCGGTGTAGACCGCGTTCAGGTCGCGCACCAGGTCGCGCACCCCGCGGTGGTCGGCCGCGGCCGTGTACGTCTCGTCGAGCAGCCACCAGTCGGGGCCGCGGTCGTGCGACCACTCCGCGCCCTGCGCGAACTCCTGGCCCATGAACAGCAGTTGCTTGCCCGGGTGGGCCCACATGAAGCCCAGGTACGCGCGGACGGTCGCCCGCTGCTGCCACCAGTCGCCCGGCATCTTGCTGACCAGCGAGCCCTTGCCGTGCACCACCTCGTCGTGCGAGATGGGCAGGACGTAGTTCTCGCTGTACGCGTACACCATCGAGAACGTCATCTCGTTGTGGTGGTACTTGCGGTGCACCGGCTCGTGCGAGACGTACTCCAGCGAGTCGTGCATCCAGCCCATGTTCCACTTCAGGCCGAAGCCGAGGCCGCCGAAGCCGGTCGGGCCGACGTGGTCGGTGGCGCGGGTGACGCCGTCCCACGCGGTGGACTCCTCGGCGATGGTGACCGCGCCCGGGCAGCGCCGGTAGACGGTCGCGTTCATCTCCTGCAGGAAGCCGACCGCGTCCAGGTTCTCCCGGCCGCCGTGCTCGTTCGGCCGCCACTGTCCGCCCTCGCGGGAGTAGTCGAGGTAGAGCATCGAGGCGACCGCGTCCACCCGCAGCCCGTCGATGTGGAACTCCTCACACCAGTACACCGCGTTGGCGACCAGGAAGTTGCGGACCTCGGTCCTGCCGTAGTCGAAGATCAGCGTGCCCCAGTCCGGGTGCTCGGCCCGCAGCGGGTCGGCCGGCTCGTACAGCGGGGCGCCGTCGAACCGGGCCAGCGCCCACTCGTCCTTGGGAAAGTGGGCCGGCACCCAGTCCATGATCACGCCGATCCCGGCCCGGTGCAGCGCGTCCACCAGGAACCGGAAGTCGTCGGGCGTGCCGAGCCGGGAGGTCGGGGCGTAGTACGAGGTGACCTGGTAGCCCCACGAACCGCCGAACGGGTGCTCGGCGACCGGCATCAACTCCACGTGCGTGAAGCCGAGTTCCGAGACGTACGCGGGCAGCTGCTCGGCCAGCTCGCGGTAGCTCAGCCCCGGCCGCCAGGACGCCAGGTGCACCTCGTACACCGAGAACGGGGCCCGGTGCACGGGGGTGTCGGCGCGGTGCTCCATCCACCGGGCGTCCTGCCACGCGTAGTCGGACTCGGTGACGATCGAGGCGGTGGCCGGCGGCAGCTCGGTGGCCCGGGCCATCGGGTCGGCCTTCATGCCGCGCGAGCCGTCCGGCCGGGCGATCTCGTACTTGTACGCGGTGCCCGCGCCGATGCCCGGGACGAACAGCTCCCACACGCCGGACGAGCCCAGCGAGCGCATCGGGAAGCCGGTGCCGTCCCAGAAGTTGAAGTCGCCGGCCAGCCGCACCCCGCGGGCGTTCGGCGCCCACACGGCGAAGCGGGTGCCGGTCACGCCGGCGTGCGTCATCGGCTCGGAGCCGAGCGCCTTCCACAGCTGCTCGTGCCGGCCCTCGTTGATCAGGTGCAGGTCGAGTTCGCCGAGCGAGGGGAGGAACCGGTAGGGGTCGTCGACGGTGTGCTCGCCGTCCGGGTACGTCACCGCCAGCCGGTAGTCGGGGATCTCGGTGAGCGGGAGCACGGCGCCGAAGAGGCCGTCGCCCTCGTCGGTGAGTTCTGCTCGGAGGCCCGGTGCGGTGACGGATACGGCCGTCGCGAACGGGCGCAGCGCGCGGAACCGGATGCCCCCGGGCACGGGGTGCGCGCCGAGCACGCCGTGCGGGTCGTGGTGCTCCCCGTTGAGCAGCCGCCACTTCTCCCCATCATCCAGCCCGGTCACCGATTCCCCCGCTTCCCTGTGCCCCGTAGGGGCGCGGGGAACTGCGCGCTCAGCCACGTCGTTGCTGCGGTCCGTCACCGGCCCAGAGGGGCTGTTGCTGCCGTCTCCGGACCACCCACCGGTGGTGGGTTGCTCGCGCAGTTCCCCGCGCCCCTGAGGGTTCACCGGGGCCGTCTGCGAGGCGGCGGGGAACGGCGTGTCCTGGTCGTAGCCGCGGGCGGCGGCCTCCGGCAGCGAGCCGGAAGCATGGGTGGTGCTGCGGTCGATACCGCGCGCCTTTTCGGGGGGTGTCACGGGTGGGTCTCCTCGGAGAGGGCGGCGTCGGAGGGGGCGGCGGCGAGGCGGGCCAGCGCGGAGAGCGGGATCGGAAGCCAGGCCGGGCGGTGCCTGGCCTCGTACCGGGCCTCGTACACCGCCTTGTCGGTCTCGAAGGCCCGTATCAGCACGGGCTGTTCGCGCGGGTCGATGCCGGAGACGGCAGCGTATCCGGCGCAGAAGGCGTCCCGGTGGCGGGCCGCCCAGGGGCCGTTGCCGCTGTGGTGGGCGGCGTAGTCGAAGGAGCGCAGCATGCCGGCCACGTCCTGCACCGGCGGGAACATCCGGCGCCGTTCGGCCAGCGGGCGGGCGGGCTCGCCCTCGAAGTCGATCAGCACCCACTCGCCGTCGGCGGCGCGCAGCGCCTGGCCGAGGTGCAGGTCGCCGTGGATGCGCTGGGCGAGCACCGGTCCGGCCGTCGCGGACGCGCCGAGCTTGGACAGGTCGTCGAACGCGGAGCGCAGCCCGTCGGCGAACGGCCGGACCGCCGGCACCTCGGCCGCCGCCTCGGCCAGCCGCGCCGCCATCGCCGAGGCGATACGTTCCAGCGCGGCGCCGTCGAGCGGCTTGACCGGCAGCGCCTCGGCGAGCGACGCGTGCACCTCCGCGGTGGCCCGGCCGAGTCCGGCCGCCTCCGCGGTGAAGTCGCCGTCCTCGGCCACCGAGGCGAGCGCCAGCGCCCAGCCGTCGGCGGATCCCGGCAGGAAGCGCTGCAGCACCCCGAGGGTGGTCGGCTCGGCGCCGCCGCCGTCGCCCTGCGGGCCGCCGTCCAGCGCCTCGAACCAGGCGACCGGCTCGGCCACCCGGCGCGACCCGGCGCGGGCCAGCGCGAGCGACAGCTCCAGGTCGGGGTTGGTGCCGGGGGAGACCCGGCGGAAGAGCTTGAGGATGAACGCGTCGCCGTAGAC
Source organism: Streptomyces sp. CA-111067 (assembly GCF_050956065.1). Classification (NCBI taxonomy): domain Bacteria; kingdom Bacillati; phylum Actinomycetota; class Actinomycetes; order Kitasatosporales; family Streptomycetaceae; genus Streptomyces; species Streptomyces sp. CA-111067. The sequence goes on from NZ_CP192103.1 coordinate 6,752,878, forward strand.
CACCGAGGTGTTGGACTGCTCGGCGGTGGACACCCGCGGCGCCGGCCGCTCGGGCAGCCCGGCCGTCGGCTCCACGGTGAAGCGCAGCTGTCCCGCGCCGGCCCGCTCGGGCTCCCTGAGCAGCTCGAACAGCACCGCGGCGAGCCGCGGGTCGTGCGGCGCGTCGTAGAGCGTCAGGCCGTCGTACGGCCCGCCCTCGGCGCGGCCGAGCGCGGTGCCCACCAGCGACGACGGCAGCAGCGGATGCGCGCCCAGCAGCAGCTGGTAGCAGTCGGCGGGCCGGCCCTGCTGCTCCACGTCGACCAGCACGTGCAGCAGCCCCAGCGGGCCGAGCCGGCCGCCCGGCGGCACCAGCTCGGTGGCCGCGGCCAGCCGGAACCGGCCGATCGGCAGGCCCTTGCCGGCGAACCAGCGCTGCTTGGGCAGCCAGCCGCGCAGCAGCGGGTCGAGGGAGCCGAGCAGGCCCGGCACCAGATCGCGTTCTGGGGCGCGTTCGGTGGCAGGGGAGGTACGGGTCCAGGAGCGGTCCGACATGACGTCCTTTCCCCGGGGAAGTCGCGCACCCTGCCGCTGCTCTGCGCGGTGGGGGCGCCAGCCTCCCGGATGACGGGTTCTGGCTGTCCGGCGACACGGGGAGCCTGCCCCGGGCGGGTGACAGGAAACCGCCGTACGGGTCCGCCCGCATGGTGTTCCGGTGCCGCATTGCGACCGGTACTGATCGGGACGGGCCTGGGGTGCTGCTGTGGGTCCTTCTGGATCCTGCCAGGGGTACGGGCGGCGCGCTACTCGGCGCCGCTCGAACCGGGGGGCCGGAGCGGCCGGCCCCCCGCTGTCAGACCCGGTCCTTGCGCAGCCGGAACCAGTAGAAGCCGTGGCCCGCGAGGGTGAGCAGGTACGGAAGCTGGCCGATCGCCGGGAAGCGCACCCCGCCGATCAGCTCCACCGGATGGCGGCCCGCGTAGCGGCGCAGGTCCAGCTCGGTGGGCTGGGCGAACCGGGAGAAGTTGTTCACGCACAGCACCAGGTCGTCGCCGTCCTCCCGGAGGAAGGCCAGCACGGCCGGGTTGCTCGACGGCAGCTCGGTGTAGGAGCCGACGCCGAAGGCACGGTTCTGCTTGCGGATCTCGATCATCCGCCGGGTCCAGTGCAGCAGCGAGCTGGGTGAGCTCATCTGCGCCTCGACATTGGTGACCTGGTAGCCGTACACCGGGTCCATGATCGTCGGCAGGAACAGCCGGCCGGGATCACTTGAGGAGAAGCCCGCATTGCGGTCGGGCGTCCACTGCATGGGCGTACGGACCGCGTCCCGGTCGCCCAGCCAGATGTTGTCGCCCATGCCGATCTCGTCGCCGTAGTACAGAATGGGCGAGCCCGGCAGCGAGAGCAGCAGCGCGGTGAACAGTTCGATCTGGTTGCGGTCGTTGTCCAGCAGCGGGGCCAGCCGGCGGCGGATGCCGATATTGGCCCGCATCCGCGGATCCTTGGCGTATTCCGCGTACATGTAGTCGCGTTCCTCGTCGGTCACCATTTCGAGGGTCAGCTCGTCGTGGTTCCGCAGGAAGATGCCCCACTGGCAGCTCGCCGGGATCGCCGGGGTCTTCGCCAGGATCTCCGAGACCGGATAGCGCGATTCGCGCCTGACGGCCATGAAGATGCGCGGCATGACGGGGAAGTGGAACGCCATGTGGCATTCGTCGCCGCCCTTGCGGAAGTCGCCGAAGTAGTCCACGACGTCCTCGGGCCACTGGTTGGCCTCGGCAAGCAGCACCGTGTCCGGGTACTGCGTGTCGATCTCCTCCCTGACCCTTTTCAGGAACGTGTGGGTCTGCGGCAGGTTCTCGCAGTTGGTGCCCTCCTGCTGGTAGAGGTACGGCACCGCGTCCAGCCGGAATCCGTCGATGCCCAGGTCGAGCCAGAAGCGCAGCGCGGCCAGGATCTCCTCCTGCACCTGCGGGTTCTCGTAGTTGAGATCCGGCTGGTGGGAGAAGAACCGGTGCCAGTAGTACTGCTTGCGCACCGGGTCGAACGTCCAGTTGGAGGTCTCGGTGTCGACGAAGATGACGCGGGCGTCGCTGAACTGCTTGTCGTCGTCGGCCCAGGTGTAGTAGTCGCCGTAGGGACCGTCGGGGTCGCTGCGGGACTGCTGGAACCACTCGTGCTGGTCGCTGGTGTGGTTCATGACGAAGTCGATGATCACGCGCATACCGCGCTGGTGCGCGGCATCCACGAACTCCACGAAATCCGCCAGGTCGCCGAATTCGGGCAGCACCGCGGTGTAGTCGGCGACGTCGTATCCGCCGTCCCGCAGCGGGGAGGCGAAGAACGGCGGCAGCCAGAGGCAGTCGACGCCCAGCCATTGCAGATAGTCGAGCTTGGCGGTGATCCCCTTCAGGTCGCCGACTCCGTCGCCGTTGCTGTCCTGGAAGGAACGGACGAGGACTTCGTAGAACACCGCCCGTTTGAACCACTCGGGATCACGGTCCTTTGCGGGGGTGTCCTCGAAGGTGTCAGGAACGGGTTCGTTGACGATCAACTGAGTGACCCTCCGATCGATGGAGACGGTCGCAGTGACAGGACGTGCGCGGGCGCGCGGCCCGGCTCAAGGCGCACATAGTTGCTACTGCCCCAGTGGTAGGTCTCGCCGGTGAGCTCGTCGCGCACCGGGATCGACTCGTGCCAGGAGAGGCCGAGTTCTGGCATGTTCAACGACACGGTGGCCTCCTGGACATGGAATGGGTCCAGGTTGACGACCACCAGTACGACATCGTCGTCGCGGCGCTTGGAGTACGCCAGCACCGCGTCGTTGTCCACTGGGTGAAATGTGATGTCGCGCAGCTGCTGGAGTGCCGGATGGCGGCGCCGCAGCCGGTTCAGGGTGGTGAGCAGCGGGGCCAGCGAGCGCCCCTCCGCCTCGGCCGCCGCCCAGTCGCGCGGCCTGAGCTGGTACTTCTCCGAGTTGAGGTACTCCTCGCTGCCCGGCTTGGCAGGGGTGCCCTCGCACAGTTCGAAACCCGCGTACACGCCCCAGCTGGGGGAGAGCGTCGCGGCCAGCACGGCCCGCACCTCGAACGCCGGCCGGCCGCCGTTCTGCAGGTAGCCGTGCAGGATGTCGGGGGTGTTGACGAAGAAGTTCGGCCGCATCCAGGCGGCCTTCTCGCCGCTCAGCTCCCGCAGGTAGTCGGCCAGCTCGTCCTTGCCGGTGCGCCAGGTGAAGTAGGTGTACGACTGCTGGAAGCCGATCTGGCCGAGCATGCTCATCATGGCCGGCCGGGTGAACGCCTCGGCCAGGAAGATCACATCGGGGTCGGTGCGGTTGATGTCCGCGATGACCTTCTCCCAGAACACCACCGGCTTGGTGTGCGGGTTGTCGACCCGGAAGATCCGCACCCCGTGGCCCATCCAGTGCCGCAGCAGCCGCAGCGTCTCCTTGACGATGCCGGCGAAGTCCTCGTCGAAGGCCACCGGGTAGATGTCCTGGTACTTCTTGGGCGGGTTCTCCGCGTAGGCGATCGTGCCGTCCACCCGGTGGCTGAACCACTCCGGGTGCTTGGCCACCCACGGGTGGTCCGGCGAGCACTGGAGGGCGAAGTCCAGCGCGATCTCCAGCCGCAGCTCGCGGGCCCGCGCCACGAAGAAGTCGAAGTCCTCGATGGTGCCGAGGTCGGGGTGCACCGCGTCGTGGCCGCCCTCCGGCGAGCCGATCGCCCACGGCGAGCCGACGTCGTGCGGGCCCGCCGAAAGGCTGTTGTTGGGTCCCTTGCGGAACGCTGTGCCGATCGGGTGAATCGGCGGCAGGTACAGCACGTCGAAGCCCATCGCGGCCACCGCCGGCAGCCGGTCGGCGGCGGTACGGAAGGTGCCGGAACGGGGCGGCTCGCCGTCCACGACCACCGCGCCCTCCGAGCGCGGGAAGAACTCGTACCAGGACCCGTACAGCGCCCGCTGCCGCTCCACCTGGAGCTGTACCGGCTGGGCCGCGCTGACCAGCTCGCGCAGCGGGTGCCGGTCGAGCACCGCCACCACGTCGGGAGCCAGCGCCGCCGCGTGCCGGTCGGCGGGCGGCCGCGACTCGTCGCGCAGCGCGTCCACCGCGGCCAGTACGGTGGCCCGGCCGTCCTTCTTCGGCACGCCGGCCGCCGCCCGCTCGTGCAGTCGGGCGCCCTCGGTCAGCACCAGGTCGGTGTCGATGCCGGCCGGGATCTTGATGCCCGCGGTGTGCCGCCAGGTCGCCAGCGGGTCCGACCAGGCCTCCACCGTGTACGTCCAGCGGCCTTCGCCCGTCGGGGTGACCCGCGCGCCCCACCGGTCGGTGCCGGGCTCCAGTTCGCGCATCGGGGCCCACGGGCCGGGCCGGCCGCTGGGATCGCGCAGCACCACGTTGGCGGCCACCGCGTCATGCCCCTCGCGGAACACGGTGGCGGTCACCTCGAACGTCTCGCCGGCCACCGCCTTCGCGGGGCGGCGTCCGCAGTCCACGAGCGGGCGGACATCGACTACGGGGATACGACCGATCATTTCCTCACCTGACAGGGCTGGATAGGGCAGTGCGGGTAGCGGCGGTGCGGCGGGAGGCGTGACCGGTACAGGTGGGCGGCTTCCCTTGAGCGCTTCAGCTCTTTTTAACTGTTCTTGGCGGTGTCGGCTTGCCTGGATGGTCGCTCGGAACCGCGTTCACTCGGGTGGCGGGGGTTCGTCCGCCCGGAGGTCGCGCACGGGGGAGCCTGCCCCGCGTACCGGCGGAGAACGCACCTGGATGCCGCGTTTCGGGAGCGCGTCACGGATGCCTGGATCCGCGGTGCGGGCGCCGTGCGCCCCACCGCATCCGGCAACGCTGCCGAAATGCCGCTCCACGCCCCCCTGTGCGCCCCCGCGTACGCCGAAAGCGTCCGCGAGGCCACCGGAGAGCCCCCGTAAGCCGTCTCGTTCAAGCCCCCAGCATCGCACCCGATCGCGCACCGCGCACAGCCTTCTCCGGGAAGATCCACAGGCTTCCGCGCCCGCGCCCGGGACCGCCGGCGGTCGCCTCTGTGAGCCGTCCGCGCCGCGTTTGAACATCCAGATCGTGGAGACCGCCCGCATGCTCCCCGCCGACGGGACTACGGTCGGACCGTGAAGGCTATCCGTCGATTCACCGTGCGCACCGTCCTGCCGGAACCTCTGCGCCCGCTGGGGCAACTGGCTCAGAACCTACGCTGGTCGTGGCACCACGAGACCAGAGAACTGTTCGGATCCGTTGATCCGGAGGGCTGGCGGGCGGCCCAGAACGATCCGGTGCGGCTGCTCGGCGCCGTGTCCAAGGAACGGCTGTCCGAGCTCGCCGCGGACCGCTCCTTCCTGCGCCGGCTGGCCGTCGCGGCCGAGGACCTGGCCGACTACACCGGCAGCCCGCGCTGGTACCAGGAACAGAGTGACCTGCCCGCAGCCATCGCCTACTTCTCACCCGAGTTCGGCATCACCGCCGCCCTGCCGCAGTACTCCGGCGGGCTCGGCATCCTCGCCGGCGACCACCTCAAGGCGGCCAGCGACCTCGGCGCCCCGCTGATCGGCGTCGGACTGCTCTACCGGCACGGCTACTTCCGGCAGACCCTCTCCCGTGAGGGCTGGCAGCAGGAGCAGTACCCGGTGCTCGACCCCAACTCGCTGCCCGTCACCCCGCTGCTCGCGGAGGACGGCACGCCCGCCCAGGTCAGCCTGGTGCTGCCCGGCGGCCGGGAGCTGCACGCCCAGATCTGGAAGGCCCAGGTCGGGCGGGTCCCGCTGCTGCTGCTCGACTCCGACGTGGAGGGCAACCAGCCCGCCGAACGCGATGTCACCGACCGGCTGTACGGCGGCGGCAGCGAGCACCGGCTGCTCCAGGAGATGCTGCTCGGCATCGGCGGGGTGCGGGCGGTCCGCACCTACTGCCGGCTTACCGGCCACGCCGAGCCCGAGGTGTTCCACACCAACGAGGGGCACGCCGGCTTCCTCGGCCTGGAGCGGATCAGGGAACTCGGCAACGAGGGCCTGGACTTCGACGCGGCCCTGGAAGCGGTACGGGCCGGCACGGTGTTCACCACCCACACCCCCGTCCCGGCCGGCATCGACCGGTTCGACCGCGAGCTGGTCGGCCGGCACCTCGGCAACGACGCCGAACTGCCCGGCGTGGACATCGACCGCATTCTGGAGCTCGGCCGGGAGACCTACCCCGGCGGCGACCCCAACCTGTTCAACATGGCCGTCATGGGCCTGCGGCTCGCCCAGCGGGCCAACGGCGTGTCCACCCTGCACGGGGCCGTGTCCCGGCAGATGTTCGCCGGGCTTTGGCCGGGCTTCGACGCCGAGGACGTGCCGATCACCTCGATCACCAACGGCGTGCACGCACCCACCTGGGTGGCGCCCGAGGTGCTCAGGCTCGGCGCCCAGCAGGTCGGCGCCGAGCGCGCCGACGCGGCGCTGATGGTCGGCGGCTCCGACCGCTGGGAGGAGATCGGGGCGATCCCCGACGCCGCCGTCTGGGAGCTGCGCCGGGAGCTGCGCGAGCACCTGGTGGAGGACGTCAGGGTGCGGGTCCGCGAGTCCTGGCGGCAGCGCGGCGCGGGCGAGGCGGAGCTCGGCTGGACCGACGACGTGCTCGACCCCGACGTGCTGACCATCGGCTTCGCCCGCCGGGTGCCGTCGTACAAGCGGCTCACCTTGATGCTGCGCGACCAGGACCGGCTGCGGGCGCTGCTGCTGCACCCCGAGCGGCCGATCCAGATCGTGGTCGCCGGCAAGGCGCACCCCGCCGACGAGGGCGGCAAGCGGCTGGTGCAGCAGCTGGTGCGGTTCACCGACGACCCGCGGGTGCGGCACCGGATCGTCTTCCTGCCCGACTACGACATGCGGATGGCCCGGATGCTCTACCCGGGCTGCGACGTGTGGCTGAACAACCCGCTGCGCCCGCTGGAGGCGTGCGGCACCTCGGGCATGAAGGCGGCGCTCAACGGCTGCCTGAACCTGTCGGTGCTCGACGGCTGGTGGGACGAGTGGTTCGACGGCGACAACGGATGGGCGATCCCCACCGCCGACGGCCTCGACGACGAGGACCGGCGGGACGAGCTGGAGTCGGCGGCGCTCTACGAGCTGCTGGAGAACCAGGTCGCGCCCCGGTTCTACGACCGCGGCACACACGGGCTGCCGCAGCGCTGGATCGAGATGGTCAGGCACACGCTGACCACGCTCGGGCCCAAGGTGCTGGCCGGCCGGATGGTGCGGGACTACGTGGACCGGCTGTACGCGCCGGCCGCGCGCTCGCACCGGGCGGTACGGGGCAGCTCCGCGGTGGAGCTCGCCGAGTGGAAGCGGCGGGTGCGGGAGCAGTGGTCGCAGGTCGCGGTCGAGCACGTGGAGACCGGGTCGATCGAGGGAACGCCCGAACTCGGCTCGACGCTCAACCTGCGCGTCCAGGTCTCGCTCGGCGGGCTCGACCCGTCGGACGTCGACGTCCAGGTGCTCTCAGGCCCGGTCGACGAGTCCGACCGGATCGACCACCCGTCCGTGGTCTCCCTGAAGCCCACGGCCCGCCCGGACGCCTCCGCCCGCCACAGCTACGAGGGCCCCCTGACCCTCGACCGCACCGGCGCGTTCGGCTACACGATCCGCGTCCTGCCCTCCCACCCGCTGCTCGCCACCTCCGCGGAGCTGGGCCTGCTGGCCCTGCCCCCGGAGACCGAGGGCATGACAGCGGGCGTGCTCCGCTAGGCCCGCACACACCGATGCCCCGCCGGTTCGAACCGGCGGGGCATCGGCATGTCAGGCCGGGACTTTACGCGGCGCGGCGCCCGCGCGGGGTGCCGTCGTCGCCGCGGGCGCGGCGGCCGATCGAGCCGCCGCGGCCGGCGGGGGCGCCGGGGCCGGTGCGGCGGCCGCGGCCGGCCGCGCCCTCGCCCGCGGAGGCGCCGGTGCGGGTGCGGGCGGAGTTGCCGGTGCCGCCGGTCGCCGCGCGGCGGCGGGCCGCCTCGGACGGGGCGCCACCGCCGCCACCGCGGCGGCGGCGCGAGGACGACCCGGACTTGGGGCTCGCGGCCGGCTCGGGCGCGGGCAGCGCGATGGGCGTGCCGGACGGCTGCCGGGCGCCGGTGATCCGGATCAGGTCCGGGTCACCCGGGCGCACCCGGGACATCTGCGGCCGGATGCCGGCCTGCGTCATCAGCCGCGCGTTCTCCCGCCGCTGCTCGGGAAGCACCAGCGTGACCACGGTGCCGGACTCGCCCGCGCGAGCGGTCCGCCCGCCGCGGTGCAGGTAGTCCTTCGCCTCGGTCGGCGGGTCCACGTTGACCACCAGGTCGAGGCCCTCGATGTGGATGCCGCGCGCGGCCACGTTCGTGGCGACCAGCGCGTCGGCGGTCCCGCTGCGGAACTGGTCGAGCGCCCGGTTCCGCTGCGGCTGCGACTTGCCGCCGTGCAGCGCCACCGCCCGCACCCCCAGCCCGAGCAGCTGCTTGGTGAGCCGGTCGGCTCCGCGCTTGGTGCCGACGAACATGATCACGCCGCCCTCGCGGGCCGCGATCTCCGCGACGACCATCCGCTTGGTCGACTCGTCGACCTGGAGCACGTGGTGCTCCATCGTGGTGATCGTCGCCGAGGACGGATCCACCGAGTGGGTGACGGGGCGGTCGAGGAACCGCTTGACGAGCTTGTCCACGTTCCGGTCGAGCGTGGCGGAGAAGAGCATCCGCTGCCCGCCCGGCTTGACCTGTTCGAGCAGCCGGGTGACCTGCGGCAGGAAGCCCATGTCGGCCATCTGGTCGGCCTCGTCCAGGACGGTGACCTCGACCCGGTCCAGCGAGCAGGCCCGCCGGTCGATCAGGTCGGCGAGCCGCCCGGGCGTGGCGACCAGCACCTCCGCGCCGTTGCGCAGTGCCGAGGTCTGCCGGGTGATGGAGGCGCCGCCGACGACCGCGGTGATCCGCAGCCCGAGCACCTTCGCGTACGGGTCGAGCGCCTCGGTGACCTGTCCGGCCAGCTCGCGGGTCGGCACCAGCACCAGCGCCAGCGGGCGCTTGGCCTCGGCACGGCGCCCGGCGGCGGCGGTCCTGGTCAGCAGCGGCAGCCCGAAGGCCAGGGTCTTGCCGGAGCCGGTGCGGCCGCGGCCGAGCACGTCACGGCCGGCGAGGGAGTCGGGCAGGGTGGCGGCCTGGATCGGAAACGGCTCGGTGACGCCGCGGGCGGCCAGCGCCTCGGCGAGTCCGGGCGCCAGCGGAAGCTGGTCGAAGTTCGTGGCGTGGGGCTGGGCAGACGCGGGGGCGGACACGGCAGACACAACGGGCACTGCGGTCACAGCGGGATTTCCTTCCTCGGGCCGCCACGACGGCGGCTGCACGCGAGAGGCCCGCACCGTGCGGTGCGGGCCTCTCGTTACCGGGCGTGACTGCCCGGTGACGCCGGAATCAGGCGTTGGCGGGGCGGATGTTCTCCGCCTGCGGGCCCTTCTGGCCCTGCGTGACGTCGAACTCGACCTTCTGGCCCTCAAGCAGCTCCCGGTAGCCCTGGGACTGAATGTTCGAGTAGTGGGCGAAGACGTCGGAGCCGCCGCCGTCCTGCTCGATGAAGCCGAAGCCCTTTTCCGAGTTGAACCACTTCACGGTTCCGGTTGCCATAACAATCTCTCCTACTGGTGGGGCAGTTTCCAAATCCGCACTGTACGGATTCAGGTCGCTGTAGATGATCACCCCACACCGGAGAAATCCCGGCAAAAACAAAAGTGCGCCCGGAATCGCAATCATCCAGGCGCACAAAAAGTTCTGGGTACCACAACTGCAACAAGGTCCAGCCTACCAGAGTCCCGGGCCGGCGGCGTGGCCGCCGGCCCGGTGTCGCTCAGCTCACATTGAGCGCGGTGTCGTCGATGAGGAAGGAGGTCGCGAGGGAGGAGTCCTCGGTGCCGGTGAACTTCAGGGTGACGGTCTGACCTGCGTAGGAGGAGAGGTTCACGCTCCGCTGCACGTAGCCGGTGCCCTTGTTGGCGTTGGAGTAGCTGGCGACGGTGCTGCTGCCGGCCTGGACGGTCAGCTTGTCGTACGCCGTGCTGCTGGTCTCCTGCGAGGAGATGTAGAGGTAGAACGTGAAGCTGGCGCTGGTGCAGGTGGCCGGGATGGTCACCGACTGGGACAGCGTGTCGGTGTGGGTGGTCCCGTAGCCGTCCAGCCACGCCTTGTACGAGCCGGCGTGGGCGGGGGCGTCAGCGCTGTTGTCGATGACGCCGGAGGACTGGGTCCAGCCGGCCGCGCCGCTCTCGAAGCCCGGGTTGGTCAGCACCTGCGCGGCCGTGCAGGTGCCGCCGCCTCCGGAGCTGGTGACCGTCCAGGTGAAGGTCGCGGTGCCCGAGGCGTTGGTGGAGTCCTTGACGGTGGCGGTGACCGTGGAGCTGCCGGTGGCGGTCGGGGTACCGGAGATCAGGCCGCTGGAGGCGTTGACCGCCAGCCCGGCCGGCAGGCCGGTCGCGGAGTAGGTCAGCGCGCCGCCGTTGGTGCTGCTGGCCTGGATCTGCAGGCTCGCGGCGGTGTTCACCTTGGTGGACTGGTTGGCCGGCTGGGTGACGGTGACGCCCGACGGGTTGCTCACCCGGCTGCCGACGCCGATCGCCGCCCAGGTGTTGGCCACCGTGTTGTACGTGGCGCTGCCCGCGCCCCACAGGTCGGCCGCGGCCTGGAGGGACTGGGTGCGGGCCGCCGCGTAGTTGGTGGTGGAGGTGAAGCGCTCGGTCAGCGACTTGTACCAGAGCTTGAGCGCGTTGTCCCGGCCGATGCCGGGCACCGACAGGCCGTCGGCCGTCGGGCTGTTGTAGCTCACGCCGCCGATCACCTTGGCGCCGCTGCCCTCGGACAGCAGGTAGAACAGGTGGTTGGCCGGGCCGGACGAGTAGTGCACGTCGAGGCCGCCGAGGCTGGAGGACCAGTAGTCCTTCGAGCCGCCGTCCTTGCTCGGCTTGTCCATGTAGCGCAGCGGCGAGCCGTCACCGTTGATGTTGATCTTCTCGCCGATGAGGTAGTCGCCCGGGTCGGCCGCGGTGTTGGCGTAGAACTCCACGCCGGTGCCGAAGATGTCGGAGGTGGCCTCGTTCAGGCCGCCTGACTCACCGGAGTAGTTCAGGCCCGCCGTGTTGGAGGTGACGCCGTGGCTCATCTCGTGGCCGGCCACGTCCAGCGCGGTCAGCGGGTGGGTGTTGCCGCTGCCGTCGCCGTACGTCATGCAGAAGCAGGAGTCGTCCCAGAACGCGTTGACGTAGTTGTTGCCGTAGTGCGCCCTGGAGTACGCGCCGACGCCGTCGCCGCGTATGCCGTTGCGGCCGAAGGTGTTCTTGTAGAAGTCCCAGGTCTCCTGGGCGCCGAAGGCCGCGTCCACGCCGGCGGTCTGCGCGGTGGCGCCGTTGCCGTCGCCCCATGTGTCGTCGGCGTCGGTGAACAGCGTGCCGGTGCCGGAGGTGGCGTGGTTCAGGTTGTACGTCTTGTGGCCGCCGCGGGTGCCGTCGGTCAGCGAGTAGGTGGTGCCGGACTTCGTGGTGGTGAGGGTCACCTGCCCGCTGTACTCGCTGTTGCCGACGCCGGTCTCGATGCCCTGGTACTCGAAGAGCTTCGCGCCGGTGCCCGCGTCGGTGATCACGTGCAGCTGGTTCGGGGTGCCGTCGTCCTGGAGGCCGCCGACCACCGCCTCCCAGGCCAGGGTGGGCGTGCCGGCCGCGGCCCAGACCACCTTGCGCGGCTGGCCCACGGCGGCCGGGGACACCGCGCCGTCCGCCTTCGCCCGGGAGATGGCGAACGAGGTCGCCGAGGCGGCGCTCTTGACGGCCGTGGTGCTCGCCACCGTGATGGTGGCGTCGGTCGCCTTGTCGACGCCGGTGGTGGCGCCGGTCGCGTTCTGCGCCACCACGAGGTCGCCGCCGAGTACCGGCAGCCCTTCGTAGGTGCGCTCGTAGCGGGTGTGCGTGCTGCCGTCGGCGTCGGCGGTGACCGACTTGACGACGAGCTTCTCCTTGGCGCCCAGGTGCAGCGACGACGCGGTGGCCGCCGTCTCCGCCCTGGCGGTGGAGACCAGTGCGGCCTGCTGTGCCGGTGTCAGGGAGGCGGGCAGCGCGCCCGCCCTCGGCTGTACGTGGCTGCTGGCCTGTGGCGTCGGGCTGGCTGCCGCCGTGGTGGCCGGCAGGCTCACGGCGAGCATTGCTGCTCCGGCAATCAGCACTCCTGCGGCTGCTGCCGTGCGGGGGGATCGTCGCACTCGTCACTCCTTCTGCGGCGGCCGCGGGTGGCGGCCGGTGACAGGCCGGGCAGGTGGGGATGGTGAACTGCCCGGTTTAGAGCCGGCGTTGCTGGGTGGTGCCGTGCTGTGTTGCTCGGTGTTGCTCGGTGTTGCTGTGGTCCAGCTGTGTTGCGGCTGGGGTCCTGCTGTGGAACGGGGCACAGAGTGGCATCCTTTACCGGTACATGTCATTGCCGTGACCCGAACTTGGCCGAAAGTCGTCCGGTGTACGGAGTCGGCTGTTCGTATAGCGGGCGCGTGTCATCGCCGTGTTGCGGCCGGGAGAAATCTCCGGGCGCCGCAACAGCGGTAAAACGGGACGATGTTCACCGATCGAGCGGGCCGCGCGGCCCGCCGCTCACAGCGCGCGCAGCGGTGACCCGGCCTCGAAGGCCGCGATGTCCTCCACCACATCGGCGAAGAACACCCGGTAGCTCTTGCCGGTCACGTAGCCCATGTGCGGCGACAGCAGGGTGCGCGGCGCGGAGCGCAGCCAGTGGTCGCGCGGCAGCGGCTCGGTGTCGAAGACGTCGAGCGCCACGCCCGCCGGGCGGCCGGACTCCAGCGCGCGGCGCAGCGCGTCCGGGTCGAGCAGGCCGAAGCGCGAGGTGTTCACCAGGTAGCCGTCGGCGCGCATCGCGCTCAACTCCGGCTCGCCGACCAGGCCGCGGCTGCGGTCGCTGAGCACCATGTGCACGGTGACGATCTTCGCGGCGGCGAAGAGTTCCGCCTTGTCCACCCGGCGGGCGCCCTGCTCGGCCGCCCGCTCCTCGGTCAGGTTCGGGCTCCAGGCGATCACGTCCATCCCGAACGCGGCCCCGATCCTGGCCACCCGCGCGCCGAGCCGGCCCAGGCCGAGCACGCCGAGCACCTCGCCGTCCAGGTCCTGCGCCAGGCCGCCCTGCCAGCCGCCGTCCCGCATCCGGGCGTCGTCGGCGGCCACCCCGCGCACCAGGCCCATGATCATCGCCCAGGTCAGCTCCGCGGTGCCGGACGCGTGCGAGCGGGTGCCGCACACCGTCACCCCGTTGTCGGCCGCCGCGGCCAGGTCGATCGCCACGTTCCGCATGCCGGTGGTGACCAGCAGCCGCAGCCGGGGCAGCCGTTCGAGCACCGCGCGCGGGAACGGTGTCCGCTCCCGCATCGCCACCACCACGTCGAACGGTTCGAGCGCGGCGACGAGTTCGGCCTCGCCGGCGATGTGCTCGCCGAAGAACGTGACCTGGGCACCCGGCAGCCGCCCGGCCCAGTCGGCCAGCCCGGCGGCGACCTGCTGGTAGTCGTCAAGCACCGCGACCCGCGTCACCACGCCACCGCCTCCTCGCGCATCGGGCCCGGTCAGGCCCCTGCGGCACCCTACCCGGCCCCGGCCCGTCAGACCAGGCTGTCCCGCCACGCGCGGTGCAGACCCGCGAAGTGCCCGGTGCCCGCGATCAGCTCCGCCGGAGCGCCGTCCTCGATGATCCGGCCGTCCCGCATCACCAGCACCCGGTCGGCGACCTCCACCGTCGACAGCCGGTGCGCCACGATCACCGCGGTACGGCCGCGCAGCACGGTGTGCATGGCGTGCTGGACGGCCCGCTCGCCCGGGATGTCGAGCGACGAGGTGGCCTCGTCCAGGATCAGCACGCCCGGGTCGGCCAGCATGGCGCGGGCGAAGCCGACCAGTTGGCGCTGGCCCGCCGAGATCCGGCCACCGCGCTTGCGGACGTCGGTGTCGTAGCCGTCCGGCAGCGCGGTGATGAACTCGTGCGCGCCGATGGCCTTGGCCGCCGCCTCCACCTCGTCGCGGGTCGCGTCGGGCCGGCCGATGGTGATGTTCTCGGCCACCGTGCCGGAGAACAGGAACGCCTCCTGGGTGACCATCACCACCCCGCGCCGCAGCTCCGCCAGCGACAGGTCGCGCAGCTCGACGCCGTCCAGCAGCACCCGTCCCGCGGTCGGGTCGTAGAACCGGGCCAGCAGCTTGACCAGCGTGGACTTCCCCGCGCCGGTGGCGCCGACCACCGCGACGGTCTGCCCGGCCGGCACCGTCAGGTCGAACGCGGGCAGCACCTCGCCGCCGGTCCGATAGGAGAACCCGACACCGTCGAACACCGCGTCGCGGCCCGGGTGTTCGGCGCTCCGCTCGGGCAGCGGCACCGGGTGCTCCGGCTCCGGCACGGTCGGCGCCTGGGCCAGCAGCCCGGCGATCTTCTCCAGCGACGCGGCGGCCGACTGGTAGGAGTTGAGGAACATCCCGAGCCGGTCGATCGGGTCGAACAGCCGCCGCAGGTACAGCACGAACGCGGCCAGCACGCCGAGCGCCATCCCGCCGCCGGCCACCCGGTAGGCGCCCCACAGCACGATCGCGGCGATCGTGATGTTGGCGATCAGCCGGGAGCCGACCACATAGCGGGCCATCTCCAGGATCGCGTCGCCGTTCGCGCGCTTGTGCCGGTCGTTCAGCTCCTCGAAGGCCGCGTCGTTGGGGTCCTCGCGGCGGAACGCCTTCACCGGCCTGATGCCGTTCATCGTCTCGGTGAACTTCACGATCACCGCGGCGATGGCGGTGGAGCGCTTGCGGTACGCCACCATCGAACGGCGCTGGTAGACCCGGATCGCCCAGTACAGCGGCAGGTACGACACCAGCGTGGCGAGCCCCAGCTCCCAGTCCAGGAACAGCAGCAGCGCGGAGATGTACACCGCGGAGAGCACCACGCCGATCAGCTCCTCCAGGCCGTCGGCGAGCAGTTCGCGCAGCGACTCCACGTCCGAGGTGGCGCGGGAGATCAGCCGGCCGGAGGTGTAGCGCTCGTGGAAGTCCAGGCTCAGCGACTGGGCGTGCCGGAAGATCCGGCCGCGCAGGTCGATCAGCACGTCCTGGCTGATCAGCGCGGCCACCCGGATGAACCAGCGCTGCAGCAGCCCGGAGGCGAGCCCGCAGCCCAGGTAGCCGCAGGCCACCGCGATCAGCGCGCCGTGCCGGCCGTCCCGCACCTGCGGGATCGCCCGGTCGATCGCGTAGGCCACCAGCAGCGGTCCCGCCTGGACGGCGGCCTGCTGGATCAGCAGCAGGACGGTGGCCAGCCAGACCCGCCGGGTGTGCGGGCGCAGCAGCGACCGCAGCAGGGTGAGCTGGGCGTTCTTCGGCGCGGGCAGCAGGTCCTGGTCGAACGGGTCGCCGGGCGTGCCCGGCGGCAACCCGTCCCCGGCCCCGGGTTCGACGACGGGTTCGACGCCGGGTTCGGCGCCCGGTTTCCGGTCCGGCTCGCGCCCGGCGGCCTCCTCGCCGTCGGGCCCGGCCGGGGCACCGCCTGCGGTCTGCTGTGTCGCGGACGTCATCGGGCGTCGCTCCCCTCGGCGAGGTCCAGTTCGTGGTCCAGCTGGTGGGCGATCGCGGAGCCCGAGCGGTCGCCCGGGCCGGCGCCAGGGCCGGAACCCGGGCCGGAATCCGCGTCCGGACGGCGGTCCCGCCCCGGCAGCGCGCCCGCGCCGCGGGCCTCCGCCACCGCCGCGGACTCCTCGTCGCCCGACATCAGGTGCCGGTACTCCGCGCTGTCCCGCAGCAGTTCGGTGTGCGAGCCCACCGCCGTGATCCGTCCGCCGGACATCAGCGCGACCCGGTCGGCGAGCAGCACCGTGGACGGGCGGTGCGCGACGACCAGCGCGGTGGTGTCGGCCAGCACCTCGCGCAGCGCGGCCTCGACCAGCGCCTCGGTGTGCACGTCGAGCGCCGAGAGCGGGTCGTCGAGCACCAGGAACTCCGGCCGGCCGACGACCGCGCGGGCCAGCGCCAGGCGCTGCCGCTGCCCGCCGGAAAGGCTCAGCCCCTGCTCGCCGACCTGGGTGTCGAGGCCGTTCGGCAGTTCGTGCACGAAACCGGCCTGGGCGATCTCCAGCGCGTGCCGCACGTCCTGGTCGCTCGCCCCGCCGGGCCCCGCGCCCATCGCCACGTTCTCCCGCACGCTGGCCGAGAACAGCGTCGGCTCCTCGAAGGCGACCGCGACCAGCTCGCGCAGCCGCCGCACCGGCAGCCGCGCGATGTCCGCGCCGTCCAGGGTGATCCGGCCGCCGGTCGCCTCGTGCAGCCGGGGCAGCAGCGCCGTCAGCGTCGTCTTGCCGCAGCCGGTGGCGCCGACCAGGGCCATCGTCTCGCCCGGTCTGATGTGCAGGTCCACCCCGCACAGCAGCTCGGCGCTGTCGGCGGGCGCGTCGGGATAGCGGAACCGCACGTCCTCCATCCGCAGCCCGTCCCGCCGCGGCTCGGCCGCGGTGCCGCCGACGTCGGGCTCGGCCGCGTCCATCGCCTCGAAGTAGCGGTCGGCCGCGGTCGCCGACTCGTTGCTCATCGCCAGCAGGAAGCCGATCGACTCCACCGGCCAGCGCAGCGCGAGCGCGGTGGACAGGAACGCGACCAGGGTGCCCGCCGACAGCCGGTCGTCGGAGACCTGGAGCACCCCGAGGGTCAGCGCGGCGCCGATCGCCAGCTCGGGCAGCGTCATGATGACCGCCCAGATGTCCGACAGCAGCCGCGCCTTGCGCAGCTCGGTGCCGCGCAGCTGCTGCGCCTTGCCGTGGAAGGCGCGGGCCTGGCTGCGGTGCCGGCCGAACGCCTTGATGATCCGGATGCCGAGCACCGACTCCTCGACCACGGTGGCCAGGTCGCCCGCCTGGTCCTGCGCGGCCCGCGCGGCCAGCGAGTACCGGGTCTCGAAGTACGAGCAGACGATCATCAGCGGCACCGCGGGCAGCAGCAGCACCAGGCCGAGCGTCCAGCTCTGCACGAACAGGATCGCGAAGCCGATCAGCACGGTGGCGCCGTTGACGACCAGGAAGACCAGCGGGAAGGCCAGGAACATCCGCAGGATCTGCAGGTCCATGGTGGCCCTGGACAGCAGCTGCCCCGACGCCCACCGGTCGTGGAAGCCCACCGGCAGCCTTTGCAGATGCCGGTAGAGGTCCGCCCGCATCGCCGCCTCGACCCCGGCGAGCGGCCTGGCCACCATCCAGCGGCGCACCCCGAAGAGCCCCGCCTCCAGCAGCCCGAGCAGCAGCACGAGGCCGCCGCCGAGCCACACCCCTGACGGGTCGCGGTCGGTGACCGGGCCGTCCACCATCCACTTCAGCACCAGCGGGATCAGCAGCGACATGGACGAGGCGATGACGGCGACGAACGCGGACAGCGCGAGCCGCCTGCGCACCGGCACGACATAGGGCCACAGCCGCAGCAGTGACCGGATCACGGACCGGGAGCGGACGGCGGGCGCGGGGTCAGGGGTCGTGGCAGGCATCATCCCTGACACTAAGCGGCACCCCTGACACCCCTCACCTTCTTTTCGGTCACACGGTGAAGCCGCCGTCCACATGGATGACGGCCCCGGTGACGTACGCCGCCGCGCCGGAGGCCACGTGCGCCACCGTCTCGGCGATCTCCGCCGGCTCGCCGTACCGGCCGAGCGCGGTGAAACCGCGGATGGTCTCGGAGAACGGGCCGTCGGCCGGGTTGGCGTCGGTGTCGGTCGGGCCGGGGAGTACGAGGTTGACGGTGATGCCGCGCGGCCCCAGGTCGCGGGCCAGGCCCTTGGTCATGCCGGTCAGCGCGGACTTGGTCAGCGCGTAGAGGGTGAGCCCGGGGAAGACCGTGCGGTCGGCCACCTGGCTGCCGATGCTGATGATCCGGCCGCCGCCGGGCAGTTGGCGGGCGGCAGCGCGGGAGGCCAGGTAAGGACCGCGGACGTTGACCGCGACTGACCGGTCGAACTCGGCCTGGTCCAGCTCCTCCACCGGGCCGGTGACGTAGCGGCCCGCGTTGTTCACCAGGATGTCCAGCCGGCCGAGTTCGGCGACGGTACGGTCCACGGCCGCCGGGAGCGCCACCGGGTCACCGCTGTCCGCCCGAATGGCGAGGGCCCGCCGCCCCATGCCCCTGATCTTGTCGGCCACCGCCGCGGCACTGTCCTCGTCCTCGCGGTAGGTGAGGGCGACATCGGCGCCGCCGGCCGCCAGCCGTAGTGCCACCGCCGCGCCGATACCGCGGCTTCCGCCGGTCACCAGGGCGGTCCTGCCGGAGAATTCGTTCTCGTCCATGGGGGTAATCGTGCGTCTGGGACGGCCCGGGTGCTGGCGTGAATCGGTCGCCGCGCTCGGCCCCCGGGGTCGGCCACCGCGTTCGGTCCGTCCCGACCCGTCTCGCGCTCAGGTGGCGCGCGCCCGGCGCAGATTGCGCACCGCCGGTATCGCCAGCAGCGTGACCGCGATGCCGACGGCCGCCACCGCGCCCGTCCGCAGCACCTCCCGCGCGCCGAACACCGAGGCGGCCGGGCCCGCCAGCGCCTGCCCGACCGGGGTCATCGCGATCGAACCCGCCACCTCGTAGGCGTGGATGCGGTTCAGGATGTCGCCGGGCACCTGGGTCTGCACGCTGGTCGCCCAGTTGACGCCCCAGTACGCCGAGCCCGCGCCCGCCACGAAGACGCACCCCATCATCCCCGGCACCGGCAGGTCGAGCCCGACCGAGGCGGGCAGCAGACCGACCACGAACAGCGCCAAGGTCCCGGCCCGCAGCGGGTGCTCCGCCCTGATCCGCATCGCGCACAGCGCGCCGACCGCGGTGCCCGCGCCCAGCGCGGAGTTCACCAGGCCGTACGCGCCGGCGCCGTGCGCGGGGATGATCAGCGAGGCCGCGAGCGGGGTGAACGGCCCCACCACGCAGATCATGTAGACCATCCACACCACGATCACCGACCACATCCAGGTCCGCGCCCTGAACTCCCGCCAGCCCTCGGCCAGATCGGCCGTGAAGCCGCGCGCTCCCGCGGCCGGCGCCCCGGCCCTGCGCGGCGGCAGCGGCGCCAGGCGCAGCCCGATCAGGCACAGCGCGCTGGTCAGATACGTGGAGGCGTGCACGGCGAAGACCGCGCCCGGCGAGGCGAAGCCGACCAGCAGCCCGGCCACCGCGGGCCCGGTGAGCGCCGCCACCGACTCGGCCGTGCGGGTCACCCCGTTGGCGCCCTGCACGTCGGCCGCCACCCGCGGCACCGTACTGGACACGCCCGGCTGGAACATGGCGGCGGCCGTGCCGTTGACCACCGCGATCACCACGACCTCCCACAGCCGGACGTGGTGGGTGAAGAACAGCACCGCCGCCGTGGACTGGCTCGCCACCCTGACCAGGTCGGCGCCGATCATCATCGCCCGCGCGTTGAAGCGGTCGGCGAACACCCCGCCGAAGATCACCAGGCCGGCGAAGCACGCGGTGGAGGCGGCCATCACCAGGCCGATGTCGGTGGCCGAGTAGCCGTAGCTCAGCAGCCCGGCCGACAGCGCGACCGGCAGCATCGTGTCGCCGAGCATCGCCACCGTACGGGCGGTGAAGTACAGCCGGAAGTTGACCGACCAGAGCCGGTCGGCGCGCGGTGCGGCGGTGCGGGCGGAGTGGCCGGTGCCGGCCGTGCCGCGCGGCGACGGCGACGGTGAGGACGTGGAGCGAGAGGTCACTCAGCCAATATGGACTGGACCAATCCATGCCGTCCAGGGCATGAAGCCGCACGCCAGCAGGGGTGACCGGACTCACCCCGCCGGCGCACCCGCCGGCTCAGCCGCGCAACTCGTCCACCCCGCAGGCCCGGTAGAGCCGGACCGACCGCTCGCCGATCCGTACCGCCTCACCGGCCGGCCGCAGCTCGCCCGGCGGCCCCGACTGGTCCTCCAGCGCCGTGTCGAGCAGCAGCTCGTACGAGGTCGCCCACGGCGGTCCCGGCAGGTGGAAGTCCACCGGTCGGTGGTGGGCGTGCGCGACGAGCAGGAAGCTGTCGTCGAGCAGCGGTTCGCCGCACGCGTCCCGCTCCATGATGTCCCGGCCGGACAGGAACATGCCCAGCGTCGCGGTGGCCGCGAACCAGTCCTCGTCGGTCATCTCGGCGCCGCCGGTGCCGAACCAGGCGAGGTCGCGCAGCCCCTCCGGCGGGTGCGCGAGCCCGGAGAAGAACGCGCCGCGGCGCAGCACCGGATGGGCCCGGCGCAGCGCGATCAGCCGGGCGGTCAGATCGGTCAGGCCCTGCCATCCCGGGTCGCCGAGCAGCGACCAGTCCACCCAACTGGTCGGATTGTCCTGGCAGTACGCGTTGTTGTTGCCGTCCTGGGTGCGGCCCATCTCGTCGCCCGCGACCAGCATCGGCACCCCGGTGGACAGCAGCAGCGTGGAGAGCAGGTTGCGCAGCTGACGGCGGCGCAGCGCCGTCACCTCGGGCCCGGCCTCCTCGTCGCCCTCGGCGCCGCAGTTCCACGAGCGGTTGTCGCCGGTGCCGTCCCGGCCGTCCTCGCCGTTGGGCCCGTTGTGCTTGGCGTTGTAGCTGACCAGGTCGCGCAGAGTGAAGCCGTCGTGCGCCGTGACGAAGTTGACCGAGGCGTACGGCTGCCTGCCGCCCCAGTCGTACAGGTCGCTCGACCCCGACAGCCGGTAGCCGAGGTCGCGCACATCGCCGGTCGCGCCGCGCCAGAAGTCCCGCACGGTGTCCCGGTACTTGTCGTTCCACTCCGTCCACAGCGGCGGGAACGCGCCGACCTGGTAGCCGCCAGAGCCGACGTCCCACGGCTCGGCGATCAGCTTCACCCGGCGCAGCACCGGGTCCTGGGCGATCACCGCGAGGAACGGCGAGAGCATGTCCACGTCGTGCAGCGACCTGGCGAGCGCGGCGGCCAGGTCGAACCGGAAGCCGTCCACGCCCATCTCGGTCACCCAGTAGCGCAGCGAGTCGGTGATCAGCCGGAGCACCTGCGGCTGGATGACGCTGAGGGTGTTGCCGCAGCCGGTGTAGTCGGTGTAGCCGCGCGGATCGGCGCCGAGCCGGTAGTAGCCGCGGTTGTCGATGCCGCGCAGCGACAGCGTGGGACCGCCCTGGCCGCCCTCCGCGGTGTGGTTGTAGACGACGTCGAGGATCACCTCGATGCCGGCCGCGTGCAGCGCGCGCACCATCCGCTTGAACTCGCCGACCTGCTCGCCGCGGGTGCCGGAGGCGCTGTAGCCGGCGTGCGGCGCGAAGTAGCCGATCGAGTTGTAGCCCCAGTAGTTGGTCAGGCCGCGCCGCTCCAGGTGCTCCTCGTTCGCGAACTGGTGCACCGGCAGCAGCTCCACCGCCGTCACCCCGAGCCGGGTCAGATGCGCGATCGCCGCCGGGTGCGCGAGCCCCGCATACGTGCCGCGCAGCTCGGGCGGTATGCCGGGGTGGGCACGGGTGAAGCCGCGGACGTGCAGCTCGTAGATCACCGAGTCCGACCACGGGGTCTTCGGCCGGTGGTCGTCCTCCCAGTCGTCGTCGTCCGCCACGACCACGCCCTTGGGGACGAACGGGGCCGAGTCGCGGTTGTCGCGCACGGTGTCGGCCACCGCCTGCTCGGGCCACTGCCGCACGTGCCCGTACACCTCGGGGACCATCGTGAAGCCGCCGTCCACCGCCCGCGCGTACGGGTCGAGGAGCAGCTTGGCCGGGTTCCAGCGGGCGCCGGTCCACGGGTCCCAGCGGCCGCCGACCCGGTAGCCGTAGCGCCGGCCGGGCAGCACGCCGGGCACGAAGCCGTGCCACACCTGGTGGGTCAGCTCGGTCAGCGGCGCCCGGGTCTCGGTGCCGTCCTCGTCGAACAGGCACAGCTCGACGGATTCGGCGCCGCCGGCCCACAGCGCGAAGTTCGTGCCCGGCCGCCCGTCGGGCCCGCGATGAAACCGGGCCCCCAGCGGCTGCGCCGCGCCCGGCCACACGGTGGCCGTCCTGGGGGGCGCCACCTCCGGGCTGGTCCGCGGTGCGGGCGGCACGCCGGGCCCGACGAGCAGTGCCGTCTCGGCGGCGCCGGCCGGCTCCGGGCCCCGCTCCGGCTCCGGGGCCGCCGCCGGCATGGCGTACTCGCGTGTTTCGGACACGTCTGTGCCTCCCGCGGCTCGACCCGGCCTCGGCGCCGCCCGGTGTCCCATACCGGCGGCGGCCGTGTCCACTGCCTCATTCTTTCCCACCCGGAGGTGCCGAGTCACCCGAATGATCTCCGTCATCCGCCGCGGACTGCGCGTTTCCCGGGACCGGGTGCCTCGTTGACGGTTCGTGACGACATCGGTGAGGCGCGCGCTGCGCGCGGGCGCGGCGGCGGTACTGGGTGTGGCGTTGATCGCCGGCTGCGGGTCGGGCGGCGGCTCCGGCGGGACGGGCGACGCCAAGGCGACGGCCGCGGCCGACCGGGTCTCGCAGGCGGCGATCGCCGTCACCCCGGGCGACGGGGCCAAGGACGTACCGGCCACCGGGCCGGTCTCGGTCGCCGTGAAACAGGGCACGCTGACCCAGGTCGTCGCCAAGGCCGCCGACGGCACCCCCGTACCGGGCGGGATGTCCGCCGACCGGACCAGCTGGCACCCCAACGGGCGACTCGCGCTCTCCACCCGGTACACGGTGGACGCCTACGCGGTGGACGGCGACGGCCGGCAGGCCGCCAAGCACGCGGCCTTCACCACGCTGGTGCCGCAGCACGCGTTCATCGGCTTCTACGAGCCGGAGAACGGCGACACCGTCGGCACCGGCATGATCGTCTCGCTGCGGTTCAACCGGCCGATCGCCGACCGGGCCGCCGTCGAGCGCGCGGTCGCCGTCACCGCGCGGCCCGCCGTCCGGGTCCTCGGCCACTGGTTCGGCAGCCAGCGGCTCGACCTGCGCCCGCAGGACTACTGGAAGCCGGGCACCGAGGTCACCCTCGCGCTGCGGCTGCGCGACGTCGAGGGCGCGCCCGGCGTCTACGGCACCCAGTCCAAGGACGTGCACTTCACCATCGGCCGCGACCAGCGCTCCACGGTGGACGCCGATGCCCACACCATGACCGTCCGCCGCGGCGGCGATGTGCTGCGCACGCTGCCGGTGTCGGCCGGCGCCCCGGCGCACACCACGTACGGCGGCGTGATGGTGATCGCCGAGAAGCTGGCCATCACCAGGATGGACGGCAGCACCGTCGGCTTCGGCGGCGAGTACGACATCCCCGACGTGCCGCACGCGATGCGGCTGACCGACTCCGGCACGTTCGTCCACGGCAACTACTGGGGCGCGCCCGGGGTCTTCGGCAACATCAACACCAGCCACGGCTGCATCGGCCTGCAGGACGTCAAGGGCGGCGGCACGGACACCCCGGCGGGCTGGTTCTTCACCCACTCGCTGGTCGGCGACCCGATCCGGGTCGTCAACTCGCACGACCGCACGGTGGCGGCCGACAACGGGATGAGCGGCTGGAACCTGAGCTGGCAGCAGTGGACGGCGGGTTCGGCGCTGCGCTGAGACGCTGCGCTGAGACGGGGTTCCGAGCAGGCGGGCCGGTGGCGGACCCGTGGTGGTCCGGCCGGTCCGTCGTACGCTCGCCTGCATGACTGTGACCTTCGAAGTCGGCAATGGCGTCGGCGTCGTCCGGCTGGACCGGCCCCCGATGAACGCCCTGGACAGCGGCATGCAGGACCGGCTGCACGAGATCGCCCTCGACGCGGCACGGCGGCCCGACGTGCGGGCGGTGCTGGTGTGGGGCGGCGAGAAGGTGTTCGCGGCGGGCGCGGACATCAAGGAGATGCAGGCCATGTCGTACGAGGACATGGCGCTGCGGTCCGGCGCGCTGCAGGACGCCTTCACCGCCGTGGCCCGGATCCCCAAGCCGGTGGTGGCCGCGGTGACCGGCTACGCGCTGGGCGGCGGCTGCGAGTTGGCGCTGTGCGCCGACGTGCGGATCGCCGCGGAGGACGCCAGGCTCGGCCAGCCGGAGATCCTGCTCGGCCTGATCCCGGGGGCCGGCGGCACCCAGCGGCTGGCCCGGCTGATCGGCCCCTCGCGGGCCAAGGACCTGATCTTCACCGGCCGGATGGTGAAGGCGCAGGAGGCGCTGGCCATCGGCCTGGTGGACCAGGTGGTGCCGGCCGCCGAGGTCTACGAGTGCGCGCACGAGTGGGCGAGCCGGCTGGCCCGCGGCCCGGCGCTGGCGCTGCGGGCCGCGAAGGAGGCGGTCGACACCGGTCTCGACACCGACCTGACGACCGGTCTCGCCGTCGAACGCGGCCTGTTCGCCGGGCTGTTCGCGACCGCGGACCGGGAGACCGGCATGCGCAGCTTCGTCGAGGACGGGCCGGGGAAGGCGGATTTCGGCTGAACGGGTGACGGCGGTCGCAGGGGTGAGATCTGTACGAAATCCGTACACCTGATCGACTTTGGGACCCCTTCCGGGGGGCCGCCACCTTAAGACAGCCTTATGGCAACCTTAAGCGTTTCGGCCCCGCCATCAATCGCCGGGAAAGTTGGCTTTGTCAACTCCCCTGGCAGGGAAGGGTGTTGGGTATTCACTTTTGCCAGCTGCATATGCCAGGATCTCCGCGGTGAATGGCTGATCCTGTGTCATCAATTCCCGGGGTTGCCCTGCGGGGACCGGCGGGTGCAGCCATCATGAAGTCATGGCGGACCGGGCAGGATCGGAGCAGCCGCAGCGGGTGGCGCCCGCCGCGGGCGCGCAGCCCGTTCTCGCCGCGGACACCGCCGACGCCGTACTTGATCTGCTGGCCGACCCGTCCGCCGGTGAGGTCCATCTGACCTCCCGTCCGGAGTCCGCCTCCACCGCCCGCCGGCTGTCGCTGTCGGTGGTCAGGAAATGGTCGCTGCCGCAGTACGCCGACACCGTGGAGCTGCTGGTGTCGGAGCTGGTCGGAAACGCCGTACGGCACACCGGCGCCCGGACGTTCGGACTGCGGATGCAGCGGCGCCGCGGCTGGATCCGGGTGGAGGTGCGCGACCCCTCGCGCGCGCTGCCCTGCCTGCTGCCGGTGCGCGATCTCGACATCAGCGGGCGCGGGCTCTTCCTGGTGGACAAGCTGTCCGACCGCTGGGGCGTCGATCTGCAGCCGCGCGGCAAGACGACCTGGTTCGAGCTGCGGGTCTCCGAGCGCTGAGGCTCCCGGCTCCGCCGGCGTGCCGGGGAAAGTGAAGAGGCCCCGCGCGTCGTTGTGCGACAGCTGCAAGGGCCTCTTCTGAACCGCCGCGAAGCAGGGGGGGTGTGGTCCGCGGCGTCTGTGGAACGGCCGAGCCCGGGTCGTGGGGGCCGTTGAGAAGACTCTGACACGGGGCCGCGACAGGGTCAAATACCTATAGCGGATCTATGGTGCAATTCCCCCATATCGATGATCAATGTAAGGGTGATGTGCACCACTGACCTAATAAACAATGGCTAAGTGGTCTCATGATCTTCTAATATGGCACTTACGGTCGAGGTTGCAGGTCGGACCCCCGGGCTGTCCCCCAGGGGACGAGTGGGGGTAGCCCCCATGCGTAATGGGGGACACACCGGATGGGTCGGGGTGCGGCAGTGCGGAAGAGTCGGGGTCAGCGGAAGGCGCACCCCAGCGGCCGTCCCGGACAGGGGAGTTGACGAGATGGCCGGCAAGGCGACGAGCTCGTTCGTGAAGTTCGTGGTCTTCGGCGGCGGCGTGACGCTGCTGGCCAGCGGGGCGCTGCTGCTGATCGGCGACCGGGTGCCGGTGGTGCTGGCCAACGCGGTGCTCACCATCGCCTCCACCGTGCTCGCCACCGAACTGCACAGCCGGTTCACCTTCGGGCGCGGCCCGGCCGGCTGGAGCGGCCACTGCGCCTCCGGGCTCACCGTCCTGATGTCGTACCTCTTCACCACCGGCGCGCTGCTCGCCTTCGACGAGCTGCACCCGGGCGGCGGGCCACTGCTGCGGCAGGGCGTGTACCTGGCGGCCTCCGGCCTGGCCGGGATCGGCCGGTTCCTGCTGCTGCGGCTGGTGGTCTTCTCCACCCGCCGCACCGCCGGGGTGCCGCGGCTGGCCAGGGAGGCCGTGGCGGTGGCGGCCTGATCACCGGGATCTGATCGTCAGCAGGGGCCTCTCGGGCAGATAAACGGAAGGCTGGTTGTTCCCCCTTCCAGCCCACGCCGACGGCGTGCCGCTCAGACCGTTCGAGGAGTATGGGTCTTATGACGAAGTCGATCACCTTCAGCGAGTACGGCGCCGCGGACGTCCTGCACATCCAGGATGTCGACCTGCCCGAGCCCGGCCCCGGCCAGCTGCGGATCAAGGTGCGTGCCGCGGGCGTCAACCCGTTGGACACCAAGATCCGGGAGGGCGTCATGAAGCAGGTCTTCCCGGTGCGGTTCCCGAGCGTGCCCGGGGTCGAGGGCGCCGGGGTGATCGAGGCGGTCGGCGACGGTGTCGAGGGCCTGGTGGCCGGCGACGAGGTTTTCGGCCATCTGAACACCGGCGGATACGCCGAGCAGGCCGTCGCCGAGGCCGCCAAGGTGACCCTCAAGCCGGACACCCTCAGCTGGGAGCAGGCCGCCGCGCTGCCGGTGGCCGCCGAGACCTCCTACCGGGCCCTCGAACTCCTCGGCCTGCGGCCCGGTGAGACGCTGCTCGTGCACGCTGCGGCCGGCGGCGTCGGCACCATCGCCGTCCAGGTCGCCGTGGCCCGCGGACTGCGGGTGATCGGCACCGCGAGCGAGTCCAACCACGAGCACCTGCGGGCGCTCGGCGTCACCCCGGTGACCTACGGCGACGGCCTCGTCGAGCGGGTGCGGGCGGTCGCCCCCGACGGGGTGGACGCGGCGCTCGACGCGGCCGGGCGGGGCGGCGAGATCGCCGCCTCGGTCGAACTGACCGGCGGCACCGACCGGGTGGTGACCATCGCCGACGCGGTGGGCGCCGGCAAGGCCGGCGTGCGCTTCACCTCCGGCAGCGGCGCGGAGTACCGCGGGGTGCCCGCGTTCGAGGAGGCCCTCGCGCTGTTCGCGGCCGGCAAGCTGGAGATCCCGATCCACCGGGCCTACCCGCTGGAGGAAGCGGCGGCGGCGCAGGACGCCAGCGCCGGCGGCCACCTGACCGGAAAGATCGTCATCACCGTCTGACCGGACGGGAGCCGGGGCCCGGCGGCCCCGGCGGCCTCCGACCATGCGGAAGGCGGGCCGGACTCGGTGTCCGGCCCGCCTCTTTCCTGCGGGGAGGTCGCTCACCGCCGCGGCGGCCTGTGGAGGGTCGATCGCGCTGAACTACGTACCGAGCACCTGGAACTCCCAGAGCGAATAGCCGTACTGGGTCGCGCGTTGCGTCCCGTAGACCCGGACATAGCGTCCCGAGCCGCTGACATTCAGCGTCTGGTTGCCGCCGGTTCCGGTCGTCGTGGTGTAGACCGTCTTCCAGGTGTTGCCGTCGGCCGAGGTCTGGATCTGGAACGCCTTGCCGTACGCCGCCTCCCAGTTGAGCTTCACCTGGCTGATGGTGTGCGTCGCGCCGAGGTCCACCCGGAGCCACTGCGGGTCGCTGAACGCGCTCGACCAGCGGGTGCCGGTGTTGCCGTCGGTGGCCGCCGAGGCCGGGGTGCCGGCGTTCTCGGTCGAGGACGCGGTGGTGGGCTTGCCCTGCGAGAGGTTGTTGCCGTTGCTCGGCGGAGTGGTGCCGCCGCCGCCCTTGTTGTAGACGGCCACGTAGTCGATGTTCATCTGACCGCCGCTGACGGTGGCCGAGTTGGGGCCGCCGCCGAAGGCGTCGGGGAAGCCGCCGCCCATCGCCAGGTCGTAGATGATGAAGAACGGGTGGTCCACTGCTGCCGTCCAGGTCGCGGCGGGCACCTGGGTGGAGTTGACGGTGAAGTAGTTGTTGCCGTCCAGGTACCAGCGGATCTGCTCGGGCGAGACCGAGCGGTCGATCTGCACCGCGTAGGTGTGGTATCCGGTCTGGCAGCCGGAGCAGGCACGCTCACCGGAGCCTATGCCGGTGGACTCGTTGCACGGACCGCCCGGGTTCGTGCCGCAGTGCAGCGTGCCGAACACCGAACTGCGGGCGTTGATGTCCTCCAGGATGTCCACCTCGCCCGAGGTGGGCCAGGTGGTGCCGGTCCGCAGCGTCGAGCCGAGCATCCAGAACGCCGGCCAGTAGCCCGCGCCGTTGGCGGTGGTCAGGTTCGGCTGCTGGATGGACGACTGCATCATCACGACGCCGCCGGGAGGCGCCCCGAAGCTGGAGGACTGGGTCTCGATCCGGCCCGAGGTCCATCCGGAGCGGGCGTCGCCGCCGCTGTGCAGCGCCTTGAGCACCAGGTGGCCGTTGCCGTCCTGGTAGACGTTGGACGTGCTGTTGGTCATGGTCTCGATCTCACCGGTGCCGAAGCTGCTGCCCGGGCCGGTGTCGTACTTCCAGTCGGCGCCGTTCACGCCGGTGTTGGCGCCGCCGTTGAAGTCGTCGCTCCAGGTGGTGGTGAAGCCGGCCGGCGGCGCCGGGACGGCGGACGGGGCCGCCGCGGAGACGGCGCCCGGGCCGGCCGCGGCCGGGGTGGCCGCGCCGCCGGGCGCGGCGGTGACCGCGAGGCCGGCCGCGCTCAGCGCGGCGACGGCCAGCACGGCGAGGGTCAGCCGCAGCCGGGAGCGGCGGAAGCGGTGCGAGCGGGGGCCGTCGGCGCCGGGGAGCGGGCGCGGCGGCTCCGCTTCCTGGTCTGGTGCGTTGTCTGGTGCGTGTCCGGTGGACATGCGGGGTCTCCTGTCGCAATGAGCCCGATGGGGGGTGCGCCCGGGCGCGGGCGCCGTGGCGGCTGCTGACCGGTTCGTGGCCGGCTCCCGGTGAAGAGAGCGCTCCCACGAGCGAGCGGCCGGCAGCGCCGGAGGCGGCGCGTCAGGGCGAGTGCAGGCGGTGCGGCGACTGCGGCGCGCGAGGCGTCCTGCGGGACGGAACGGGGTCCGGGACGGGAGCCGAAGCCGGATACGGAGCTGCCGGGGGTCCGGCGGCCCGACCGGTTGCGGGGCGGCGGGCGGGCCGTGGGGGCCGCATCCGCTGGGGTGTCTCGCGGCGCGTCGGCATGGTGTCTCCTGGCCGGGTGGGGGACCGTGTGCAGGGCGGTACGTGCGCTGAGAGCGCTCTCTTGCAGTCAGGGTGATGTCTATAGCCCTGGCTTCGCGACGTCAAGAAGTGCTTCAGCATTCCCAGCTCAGGGGGGTCGGCCTCGGGCCTGCCGCCCCAGTAACCCCTTACTTCCCCACCGGGAGCACCCCGGAGCCCCGGCCGCGGGGAACTGCGCGACCAGCCACGACGGCGGTGCGGGGGACCACCGGGCCGAGGGGGGCAGTTGCTGTAGTTGCCGGCCCACCGGCCGTCGGTGGCTGGCAGCGCAGTTCCCCGCGCCCCTGGGTGACGCCGGGGACGCCCCGGCCAGGGGGTGCCCCGTCAGGGGCGCGGGGAACTGCGCGACCAGCCAGGACGGTAGCGCGCCTGGCCACCGGCTCGGAGGGGCGGTTGCCGGCGTTTCCGGGCCGCCGGGCCGGTGGGGCGGCCTCTGGGAAGCCGGGCCACCGGGCCGGTGGGTGGGGTCGCCGGCCCCGGGCCGGGGCTTTGGGAGCGGGCCGCAGGCTCAGGGAGCCAGGATGGACGCCAGCACGTCGTGCACGTACGTGTTCGGGTGCTTGCCCGTGAAGCGGGCGGACTCGGGGCCGCTCGCCGTCACCGGGACGTCGATGCTCGTGTGGCCCGAAGTCGTCCAGTCCATCACGAACTTGCGGTCACTGCCGCGGATCGCGAACGGCCCGTCCTCCGCGGAGATCCCGTCCCCGGACTCGTCCGCCGCGTCGGTGGCCTCCTCCACGCTGAGCCCGCCGGTCTCGTGGTCGCCGGTGACGACCAGCAGCGTGTCGGGGTGGGTGGCCACGTACGCCCGCGCGAGCGCCACCGTCTTCTCCAGCTGCTGCATCGACTGGAGCACCCGCGCCCCGTTGTTGGAGTGCGCGAACTCGTCGGTGCCCTCCTCCTCGACCATGAGGAAGAAGCCCTTCTTGTTCTTGTCCAGCGTGTCAAGTGCCTTGCCGGTCATGGTCGCCAGGTCCACCACCGGGCTGTAGACGTCGCCCTGGCCCTCGGGGCGCTGCTGGAACATCTCCTCGTTGGCGAACAGCCCGAGCAGCTTGCCGCCCTTGGCCTTGTCGAGCTGCTTGGCGCTGGAGACGTAGCTGTAACCGGCCTTCTTGGCCTTGTTGATGAGGTTGCCCTTGGTGCCGACGCTGCCCTCGCCGGTGTCCTCGGCCGGCTTGTCCTTGAACGCGCCCGGGGTGCCCTTGGGCAGCCACCAGTCCTCGCCGCCGCCCAGGATCACGTCCGGCTTGCTGACCTCGATGTACTGCCGGGCGATCTCGTCCTGCGCGGAGCGGTTGGCGGTGTTGGCGAAGAACGCGGCCGGGGACGCGTCGGTGACCTGCGCGGTGGTGACCAGGCCGGTCGCCTTGCCGTTCACCTTGGCCTGCCGGCCCAGTGTGGCCAGCGGGTTGCCGTCCACGTCCACGCTGATCGCGCCGTTGTACGTCTTCTCGCCGGTCGCCCAGGCGGTCGCCGCGGCGGCCGAGTCGGTGATGATCGCCTTGGGGTCGTGCGGGGTGGTGGTCAGCTGGCCGGAGGCGGCGAGCTTGTCCATCGCCAACTGGCCGTCGAGACCTGCCAGGTTGAGCCGGGCGGCCTCGCGGGCGGCGGAGCCCATGCCGTCGCCGTTGATGAAGATGACGCTCTTCGCGCCCTGCGCCTTCGCCTTGGCGGCGCTCTGCTGCGGGGCCGACGCGGAGGCGCCGAGCGTCGGGTTGACCACCATGGTCGCGACCACTGCGGCCGCGGCGGCCACCGTCGGCGCCGTCCACTTCCGCGTCATACGTACGCGCATGTTCACTACTGCTCCCGGTGAGTTCTTTGCCAAGCTTTCACCTGGACCATAGGGAGCCATGGGGTATTGCTGGTGAACGCCACATGAAAGCCAAGGATGGGCAAAGCGTGTACTGGGTCGAGGTAAAACACAGCGGGGCGGACCCCGAAGGGCCCGCCCCGCCGTCAGCGATGGGTTACTGCATGGGTTACGGCTTGATCCTGATCACCTGCGGGTCGTGGTCGCTCGTCTGGTCGGCGAACTCGGAGTTGATGTGCACCACGTCGTAGTCGACGTGCTTGAGCGCCGGGCTGACCAGGATGTGGTCGAGCACCTGCGAGTTGCCCTCGTAGACGTAGGAGTAACGCTCCTTGGCCGGAAGGGTGTTGACCAGGTCGGTGAGCACCTTGCCGTTGCCGGTGAGGCTGGTGACGGCCGGCGAGAACTGGTAGTCGTTCAGGTCGCCGAGCACCACGACGTCGGCGTGCGGGTCGGCCTGCTCGATCTGCTGCACGAAGTCGTGCTCCAGGATCGCCTGGCGGTTGCGCTGCACCTCGGAGCTGCGCACCGGCGGCTGGAAGCGGCTGTCGATCGACTGGTCGCCGCCCTTGCTGTCGAAGTGGTTGGCGATCACGAACAGCGTCTTGCCGCGGAAGGTGAACTCCGCGGCCAGCGGCTTGCGGCTGCTGTTCCACGCCGGGTCGTTCGGCGCGATCCGGCCGGGCGAGGCGGTCAGCGCGGTCTTGCTGCCGGTGCCCGTGACGCCGACCGGGGTGGTCGAGTCGCCGCCGGAGCGGTCGGTGAAGCCCACCTGCTCCGGGTTGAACAGGAACACCGACCGGATGTTGCCGCCCGGCTCGCCGCCGTCCTTGTCGTTGACCGGGTCGATCTCCCGCCACGAGTACCGCGGGCCGCCGGCCGCCACGATGGCGTCGGTGAGCTTCTGCAGCGTCTGGTCGGCGGCCACCGTGCCGTCGTCGGTGGCGCCGTTGTTGTCCTGGATCTCCTCCAGCGCCACGATGTCGGGCGAGCGCAGGTTCTTCACCAGGCCCTGGGCCAGCGCGTCGAACTTCGACTGCGGGTTGCCGGGCGCCAGGTTCTCCACGTTGTACGTGCCCACGGTGGCCTCGTTCGAGGACGCCTTGCCGGTCACCTCGGGCTTGATGCCGCCGCTCTTGACCGTGCCGATCGTGCGCGCGGCCACCGAGTACGTACCCGCGAACTGGTTGTAGTCCAGCGGGCCCGAGGTGGTGCCGCGCAGCGTGTCGCCGACGTTCGCCGTCGGGAACGCCTGGGTGGCGGTCGGGATCAGCGACTGCACCATCAGGCGGCCGGAGTTGGGGTCGTCGTAGCCGGTGTAGAGGGTGCCGCCGCGCTTGGTCGGGTTCTGCTTCGGCTTGACCGTCACCCACATCTCGCCGTACGGGTCGGTGGCGCCGACCACCCGGCTGTCGCCGATCTCGACGTTCATGCCTTCGAGCGAGGCGTACAGGTCGAGCGCGTAGTCGGCCGGCCGCAGCGGCAGGTTCTCGATGGTGCCGCCGCCGGCGCTCGGCACGAAGGCGTCTGGCACCGACCTGTCGTCGAGCACGACGGGCGCGGGCAGCGTGTTGCCGCTGGAGGCCACCGTCACCTTGGACTTGGTGAGTTCGGTGGTCGACTGGATGCCGGTGTCGGCGCCGCCCGGGTAGAACTCCTGGACGGTGCCGTCCACCGAGACGCTGTCGCCGACCGCGACGGCCGGCACGCTGGAGCCGGTGAAGACGAAGATGCCCTCGCTGGTACGGGGGTTGGCGTCCGGCTTCGGGTCCTGCACCCAGTAGCCCTGCGAGGAGCCGTACGCCCTGATGCCGGTGACGATGCCGGTCGCGCCGGTGACCGCCTTGCCGTTCAGCGGCGACACCCGGGTGTCGCCCTGGATGTCGTGGATCTTCGCCTCGACCGGCGCGGGGCCGGTCGGCGGCGGGCTGGTGGGCGGCGTCGTACCGCCGCCGCCGGAGCCCGCCGCGTTCTGCGGGGTGGGGTCGCCGGCGGTGAAGTCAGCGGCGTTGTCGTCGGTGTCCTTCAGCGCGGAACTGCGGGCCACCGAGGCGGAGTTGCTCGCCCCGGCCGCCGGGCCGCCGCCCTCGTGCACCAGCGCGGTGCCGTAGCCGACCAGGTCGTGCACCCGCGGGTCGCCCACGCAGTCGGCGGCGGTCACGCAGGTCAGCGGGTCGGCGCCGGTCACCAGGGCGATCGTGCCCGTGGTGCCCGACATGTTGATCGCCCCGGTCGCGTCCGGCGCGGGCAGCGCGCTGCTGCCCCCGGTCCCGGCCGCCTCCTGCACCAGGTACCGGCCGCCGCCGGCCAGCGAACCGGTCAGCGGGGTGGACTGCCACTTCGACGACGCCGTCGGCGCGCCCGGCAGGTACTGCACGCTGTACGCGCTCAGATCCAGCGGCGCGGCACCGGCGTTGGCCAGCTCCACGAAGTCATTGGTGAACGTGGCGCCCGAGTTGCCCCCGCCGCCGTACACCTCGGCGATCAGACCGTCGGCCGACGGAGTCGCGGACGCGGCATGGACACCGACAACGGTCGCCAGGACCACGGCGCCGGCTATGCCGATGGGCAGAAATCGCTTGCGAAGCCCCGAGGGGCGGGATCTCGCAGGGCGAGGCGTGGCCTCAGAGGTGTGCGACACCGGAGCGGTTCTCCTTCATGCGGACGGTAGGAGGTGACAGCGCGTCACCCCAGCGGAGCGCCACGCGATTCGGCTCAAGATACGCGCGTAGACCCGACCGTAGAAGGACTCCGGGTTAATTCTCGGCTATCGATCAGACCGTCGCTGATCGATCAGGGCGTCGTACGGTCCGCCGGCCGGCGGGGCGGGGGCCCCGCCGGATCGTCCGGGTGCGACGGCGGCGGGTCAGCGGTTCTCGCCGTAGACGCCGGAGGCGCTGGTCGTCGCGTCGTCCTTGTCCGTCGCGGTGAAGCGGCGGAGGCGGGGGAGGCCGGACGGGGGTTCTTCCGCCAGCTCCTTCACGCCGTCGATGTCCTTCTCGTCGCCGGACAGCGGGGTTCTGGGGCGCTCGTCGCCCACGCCGGGGGCGCCGGAGGACTGGCCGGCGGGCGGGGTCAGGCCGTAGTGCAGGTACAGCTCCTGCTCGCGGTCCAGGCCGAGGTGCTGCTCGGCGTCGATCCGGGGCGCGTCCCCGATGGCGTCCAGGCTGCACGCGACCCGCAGCGCGTTGTCCGCGCCGAGCGCGGCGTCCTCCAGCGGGATGAAGGTCTCCTCCGTGCCGTGCATCCCGGTACGCACCGTCACCCACTCGGGCCGTCGGCTCCAGTCGTCCACGTACACCTCCACGACGTTGCCGACCAGCCGGCCGTCCCGGTCGTGGACGGTCAGCTCCTTGAGCGCCTCGGGGTCCTGGAAGACGTCGTCGGTCATACGGATCACTCCCTCGCGGAAGGGGCGCGCCGCGGTCCCTTGAGTCCCGCGGTCGTCCGCCTCCCCCCATCGGGCCCGCTACCCCGCCTCGGGGCAACCAGGCACGGCCGGGCGCACCGGCCTCTCACCCGTTCGGTCCGCCGGCCCGCGCCGGGGCCCCGTCGTCCCGCGCTCGCGCGGCCCGCCGCGCTCAGCGGATCGCGATCGCCGGCGCCACCCGCACCGGGCCGATGCCCCGGTCGGGCTTGCCGAGCCGGAAGCGGACCTGCCCGTTCAGGACCGTGCCCGACTCCGCCGCCCCCTCGGTCAGCGGCTCGCCCGCGAAGAGGGTGAACGTCCAGTGGTCGTTGCCCTCCCAGTCCGGCAGCTCCCGGCCGGACTGGAGCACCCGGGCGCCCCACAGCTGCCGGATCATGAGCCGGCGGGTGTCCTGGCCGTCCACGGTGAACGAGTCCGCCGGGCCGCCGGCGATGTCCCGGTAGCTGCCGAGCGAGAGGCCGTAGCGGCCGGTGACGGTGGCCACCGGCGTCCACTCCGGGGTGTCGGGGCCCGCCGCGATGCCGGCCCGGCCGGCCGGCAGCCGCTCGTCGACGACGTCCTCCGCGGGCCGGCCGAGCTGGTCGCCGCGCACCTCGGCCGGCATCGCCTTGCGCGTGTCGAGCCGCGCCGGATCGGGCACCAGCAGCAGGCCGTACCGCACCTCGGCGGCGAACCGGGCGCCGTCGAAGTGCTCGCGCAGCGCGCCGACCGCCCGCTCGGCGTCCGCCCACTGCTGCTCGCTGAACGCGCCCGCCAGATACCCGGCGTCGGGCACCGGCAGGCCCGCGTCGGACACGGCCCGCGCCACCGAGGGGCACCGCACCCAGCCTGAGGCGTCGAGCAGCGCGGTCTGGGTGTCGCGGAACGAGGTCATCCGTGGTGCTCCTCGGCAAGGCGTCCGCCGGACCCGCGCGATGTCCCGCGCGACCGCCCACCGGCCGGCGGGCACATGACGATGATGGCCCAGCCCGGCCCGCCACCGGCCAGGGCCACACCGGTGACCAGGCGTTCGTTCGAATGTGCCCAGGTTCTCGGTCGGGGCCAGGAGTCCGGGGTCGGGGCGCGGCCCCGGTCCGGTTCTCGGCACGGGCAATGGCCCCGGCCTGGCCCGCGTCTCGGCACCCCGGTCGGGGGCTCCGGTCTCCGCCCTCGTCCGGGCCACTGTCTCGGCGTGGGTACGGCTCCGGTTCCGCCCGTCGGCCCACCGACCTCGCCCCGCGCCCCCTCAGTCGTCCTGGCGGCCGAACGCCCGCAGAAACGTGTGGACGGCCGCCTTCGCCACCGACCGCAGCTCCGCGTCCGGCACCTGCCGGGTGCCGAGCCGGGCGCGGCGGTCCATCGGGCCGGTGAGCAGGGCGGCGAACTGCTCGGCGGCCAGCAGGGGTTCGGTCGCCGACAGCCGGCCGGCCAGGGTGAGCCGGCCCAGGCGGTCGGCGAGTGCCTGGGTGACCCGGTCGGTCACGTTGACCTGGACGACGTCCAGCAGGTCCGGGAACCGGCCGACCTCCGCCGCGAGCAGCCGCCGCAGCGCCCACGAGCGCTCGTCGCAGTGGCAGCGCAGGAAGTGCAGGGCGGCGGCCTCAAGCGCGGACCTGGTCGCGCCCGCGCCCCGGGCGCCGCCGCCGGTGATCCGTTCGACCGCGGCGAGGTTGGCGGTCAGCGCCTGATCGGCGTAGCCGGCGACGGCCTGGCGGAGCAGCGTCTCCTTGTCGCCGAAGTGGTTGTAGACCGTGGCCTTGGCCACCCCGGCCTCGGCGGCGATGGTGTCCACACCGGCCTGGGCGTAACCCTCCCGGGCGAAGACGGCGAAAGCGGCGTCCAGGATCGCCTGCCGCTTGTCGATCCGCCCGCGCGGGCCGGCGGGGTGCGGCTCGGCGGATCGCGGCTGCGTCGATCGCGGCTGGGTGGGGGTGCCCGGCGCTCTGGTCATGGCCGCGAGCATATCGACGGGGACGGTCCGCCGGACGCGTCGGGCGGGCGGCCCCGGGAGCGTCCGGCCCCGTGGATCACGGCCTTGTGCGAGCCGCACCAGATCACTAACTTGGTCTCATCAGTCTAGTTTATTGGACTTGAGCGATCGTCACCCGACGGCCATCCGAGGAGACATCCGTGCGGAACGTAGTGATCTCAGGCGGCACCGACGGGATCGGCCGGGCGCTTGCCGCGTCCTGCCTCAGCCGCGGGGACGACGTCCTGGTCATCGGCCGCGACCCGGCCAAGGGCGCCGTCTTCACGGCCGGCGGCGCGCGGGCCCGCTTCGTACGGGCCGACCTGAGCCTTGTCGCGGAGAACCGGCGGGCGATCGCCGAGATCGAGTCCGTCTTCCCCGCCGTGGACGCGCTGGTGCTGTGCGCCCGGCACTACCGGTCGCAACGGCGGGTGACGACCGAGGGGTTCGAGGAGACCTTCGCGCTTTTCTACCTGAGCCGCTACCTGCTCGGCCACGGGCTGACGCACCTGCTGGAGAAGGCCGGCCGCCCGGTCATCATGAACGTGGCGGGGCCGGCCCACGCCACCGGCGCCGTGCGCTGGGACGACCTCGAACTCGCCCGCGGCTATCACGGGGGAGCGGCGCTGGGGCAGGGCGGCAAGCTGAACGACCTGCTCGGCGTCGATTACGCGTCCGTCCCCGCCCCCGGCGCGTCCGCGTCCGCGTCTGGCACGGGCTCGTCCGGCGAGCCGCGCCGCACCCGGTACGTGCTCTTCCACCCGGGCGTCGTCGCGACCAGCCACTCCGGTACGTACGACCCGGAGACGGCCGCCTATGTGGCGCGGATGCGGCGGTCCGCCAAACCGGTCGGCCCGACCGCCGCCGCCATCCTCGCCCGGATCGACGCGCCGCCGGCCGAGCCGCTGACCGCCTTCGTGGAGGACGTGCCGCTCAGCGTCCGGCACCCCTCCTTCGCCCCGGCCGACGCGCGGCGGCTGGCCGACCTCACCGAACGCCTGCTGGCCGGCGTCCCGGAGGCGTGACGTACCCGAAGGGTTCCGGAGGCGTGACGTACCCGAGGCGTGACGTACCCGAAGGGCTCCGGAGGCGTGAACTCCCGTCGCGCGCCGGCCGGTTCAGCCGGCGTTCAGTCCTGCTCGGGCCGAAGCGCGTACAGCCCCGGGAGGTTGACGACGATCGCCTCCTGCGTGTTGCGGGCGATCACGACCACGGCTTCCTCGTCGGGGTCCGGATTCTCCTCCCGGTGCGGGACGAACGGCGGCACGAAGACGTAGTCGCCGGGCGACGTGCGCAGCCGCACCTCCACGCCGGCGCCGTCCCCGTCCGAACCGCCGGACCCGCCGTCGCCGGCGCCGGCGCCGTCCAGGAAGACGAACTCCGGGTGCCCGCTCACCACATAGATCGCGGTCTCGGACTCCCCGTGGTGGTGGTCGGACGACGAGGTCGCCGGGGCCACATGCGTCTGCCCCATCCACAGCTCCTCGGAGCCGACCGTCCGCCCGCTGACGGCGGCGAACCTGCGCATACCGCCCGTCTGCGCCGTGTCACCGTCCAGCGCGCCCGCCCGGATGTGGTGCAGACGCGACCGCAACGTCCCCTGGTGCCCGGCCTCGCCCCGGGGGCCGTGCAGATGCGGGTGGAAGCCCTCGCCCGGAGTCGTCAGCGGCTCGCTCATGTCCCGGACGCTAGGTCCGCGCCGAAACGTCTGTCAACGCCTCGCATCCCCCGCGCGGGGGATGCGAGCTGGCTCTCCGGAGGGACGATCCCGTACGCCACCTGCTGCGATGATGACGAGCATGGACCGTACGACGGGGTGGCACGCCACCTGGACGGGGCTGCGGCGGCGGGCGGCCGGCCTCCCGCAGGTGAGCCCGGCGGCCGGGGCGCTGCTCGGGCTGCTCGGCGTGCTGGCCTCGCTCGCCGAGTTCGTCGCCGTGCACGGGTCGATCCCGCGGATGTTCGCGCAGGTGCACGACGGCAGCGGCGCGGGCCCCGGCACGTTCCAGCCCGGCGGCGTCAGCGGCGTGCAGTTCGGCATGGTCGTCGGCCTGGTGTGCCTGTGCACCGCCCTGCCGCTGGCGCTCCTGCGCCCGCTCGCGGCCGGGGTCACCGTCACCGCCGCGGGCGCCGGCTCGCTGCTGATCTTCCAGACGCTGACGGTGGCGGGCCTGGCCGCCCAGCTCGTCGCGCAGTACCGGCTCGGCCGGGCCGGCGCCGTCCGCGCCGCGCTCCTGCTCGGCACGCCGTTCCTCGCGCTGGCCCTGGCGGCGTCCGACGGCACCGACTACCGGGCACGGGTCGTGCTGGCCGCCGTGCTCGGCCCGATGGCCGCCCTCGCCGGGCTGGCCGTCCGGTCGGACGACCAGCAGCGGAGCAACGCCGCGATCCGCCAGGTCATGGACGGCACCCGGTGGGAGAACGCGGCGCGCGACGAACGCGCCCGTATCGTCCGCGAGTTGCACGATGTCGTCGGCCATCACGTCTCGATGATCGCCGTGCAGGCCGAGACGGCGCGGCTGGCCACCGCGGGCATGCCGGCCGAGGGCGCCGAACGGCTGCTCGGCATCGGGGACACCGCCCGCGCGGCGATGAACGAGATGCGCCGGCTGCTGGGCGTGCTCCGCGAGGACACCCGCGCCTCCGGCCTCGCCGCCGGCCGGACAACAGACCAGGGCGCCGGCACCGCCCCGAGCACCCGCACGTCTGGTGTCAGCGGCAGCCGAACCGACCCCGGCGCCGGGCCTGGCACCGCCCCCGACCGCCGGCCGCAGC
Organism: Streptomyces sp. CA-111067; assembly: GCF_050956065.1. Classification (NCBI taxonomy): domain Bacteria; kingdom Bacillati; phylum Actinomycetota; class Actinomycetes; order Kitasatosporales; family Streptomycetaceae; genus Streptomyces; species Streptomyces sp. CA-111067. The sequence continues at coordinate 6,791,975 of NZ_CP192103.1, forward strand.
CGGACCTCCGGCAGCTCAACGAACTGCTGGACGAGGCCCGCAGGGCATCCGGCACCTCCGTCCGGCTCATCCTGAGCGGATCCCCGCTCGATCTCGACCCCGGCGTCGAGATCGCCGCCTACCGGATCGTCCAGGAGTCGCTGACCAACGCCCGCAAGCACGCCGCCGGCGCCGCCGTGGACGTCGAACTGCACTACACCGCCGACGCGCTGCACCTGCGGATCCGCGACAACGGCCCCGGCTCGCCACCCGATCAACTGCCCGGCGGACACGGCCTGCTGGGCATGCGGGAACGGGTGGCCGCGGTCGGCGGCGAGGTGTCCACCGGGCCCGCGCCCGGCGGCGGCTTCCTCGTGGCGGCCCGCTTCGGCTCGGGGCGCGACCAGGGCGGCCACCGCGGCCGGCGCGACGAGAGAGAAGAGCTCCGATGAGCAGCACGCCCGCGCCGATCCGGGTCGTCATCGCCGACGACCACCTCGTCGTGCGCACCGGATTCGCCGCCCTGCTCGACAGCCAGCCGGACTTCACCGTCGTCAGGACCGCCGCCACCGGCACCGAGGCGGTCCGCGTCTGCCGCGAAGCGGCGCCGGACGTCGTCCTGATGGACGTGCGGATGCCGGAGATGGACGGCATCGAGGCCACCCGGCAACTCGTCGGCGCCGCACCGGAGGGAGCCGGACCGGAGGGAGCCGGCTTGGCGGGAGCCGGACCGGAGGGAGCCGAGCGGGGGAGAGCCGGCCCACCCCGCGTCCTGATCCTGACGACGTTCGACCTCGACGAGTACGTGTACGACGCGCTGCGGGCCGGCGCCAGCGGTTTCCTGCTCAAAGAGGCCACCGCGGAACGGCTGTTCGACGCCGTCCGGGTCATCGCCGCGGGCGACGCGCTGCTCGCGCCCGGCATCACCCGGCGGCTGATCGGCGAGTTCGCCCGGATGCCGGTACGGCCGGGCGCCGTCACGCCACCGGCCCTGAAGTCGCTGACCGCCCGCGAGTCGGACGTCCTGCTGCTCATCGCCGAGGGGCTGTCCAACCCGGAGATCGCCGCCCGGCTGGTCGTGAGCGAGGAGACGGTGAAGACGCATATCAGCCGGATCCTCGCCAAGTTGGGGCTGCGCGACCGGACGCAGGCCGTGATCGCCGCGTACGAAGGGGGACTTGTGGTCCCCGGCGCCCGGCGCTACCAGTAGCGGGCCCACGGGCGCGGGGCTGGGGGACGTTCCGTCGAGCGCGCGGTCCGCGCCGGGGCATCCCGCCCGGTACACCGCCGGGGCCGTCATCCTCAGGGAGTACGCCGGCCGTCCCCCACGCGGGGGAGTGGCGGCGCCCTCGTCCCCCGTCCGAGCGCCGCGGAGTTCGCTCGCCGCCGTGACGACCCGGCCGCCCCCTCCTCCCTAGCCTGCTGACATGCAGAGGACACTCGCCGGACCGGACGCATCGATCCAGGTCAGGGACGTACACAAGCGATTCGGCAGCACCCGGGCGCTGGCCGGGATGACGTTCGACGTCAGGCCCGGCCAGGTCACCGGTTTCGTCGGCCCGAACGGTGCCGGGAAGTCCACCACCATGCGGGTGATCCTCGGCCTCGACCGGCCGGACGAGGGCACCGCGCTGGTCGGCGGCCGTCCGTACCGCGACCTGCCAGAACCGCTCACCCACCTCGGGGCGCTGCTCGACTCCGCGGCCGTGCTGCCGAGCCGTACTGCCCGCCACCATCTGCTCTGGCTGGCCCACTCCCAGGGGCTCGGCGCCCGGCGGGTGGACGAGGTGATCGGGCAGGTCGGCCTCCAGGACGCGGCCCGCCGCAAGGCCGGCGGCTTCTCGCTCGGCATGCGACAGCGGCTCGGCATCGCGGCGGCGCTGCTCGGCGACCCGCCGGCCGTCATGCTCGACGAACCCTTCAACGGCCTTGATCCGGAAGGGTTCCAGTGGATGCGCGGCTTCCTGGCGACGCTGGCGGAACAGGGCCGCGCGGTGCTGATTTCCAGCCACCTGATGAGCGAACTCCAGGGCAGCGCCGACCATGTGGTGGTCGTCGGACGCGGGAAGGTCCTCGCGGACGTCGGCGTACGGGAGTTGCTCGCGTCGATGTCGCAGGGGCGGTTGAGCCTGCGGACGTCCGCACGCACCGAGGCCATGGCGGTGCTGGCGCGCGCCGGCGCCACCGTGAGCTCCACGGGCGAGGACGAGATCACCGTGACGGGACTGCCCGCCGAGGGTGTGGTGTCCGTGCTGAGCGCGAACGGGCTGCCCGTCACCGGGATATCGGAGCATCAGGCCACGCTGGAGGAGGCGTACATGGAACTCACCCGGGACGCCGTGCAGTTCCGCGGCACCGCCGCCTCCGCCGCCGCTGAGGAGGCCGGCCGATGACCGCCACGACGTCCCGGCCGGCAACGGCCGCCGCCCGAACTCCCGCGCTCGGCGGGTTCGGACGGCTGCTGCACGCCGAGTGGACCAAGTTCCGTACGGTACGCGGCTGGACGTGGAGCGCGGTCGGCGCGCTGCTGGTCATCTGCGCGGTGGGGCTGCTCGCCACGGCGCCCGGCAGCAAGGCGGGGCACGACGGCGCCGGGCTGCCGGTCGGCCCGGGCGGCGAGGCGGTCAACGACAGCTTCGCCTTCGTGCACCAGGAGTTGCGGGGCGACGGCACGCTGACGGTCGCGGTGTCCGCGCTGACCGGTGAGATCCAGCGCGGCCCGGGCGAGAGCGGCGGCGGCCTGGCGCCGTGGGCGAAGGCCGGCATCATCGTGAAGGACGGCCTCGGCCAGGGCTCCGGGTACGCAGCGGTGATGGTCACCGGCGCCCACGGCGTACGGATGCAGTACGACTACACCCACGACAGGGCGGGGGCGGCCGGGGCGCCGGCTCCGGCCTCGCCGCGCTGGCTGCGGCTGCGCCGCACCGGCGGCACGATCACCGGCTACCAGTCCGCGGACGGTACGCGGTGGACCGAGATCGGCGCCGTACGGCCGGCCCGGCTGCCGGCGACCGCGCAGGTCGGGCTGTTCGTGACCTCGCCGTCGATCGGCACGGGCACCGGCACCGGGATGGGCTTCTCGCCGGCCGCGGCCACCGGCACGTTCGGTCACGTCGCCCTGAGCGGTGGGTGGTCGGGGGACGGCTGGCAGACCGGGCGGGTGGGCAGTAACGCGGGGACGTCGGCGAGTTACGGCGACTCGTTCCCCGGGCCGGAGGCGGTCCGTACGGGTGGTGGGTCCGGTGGCGGTCCGGGCAGCGGCTCCGGCGGCGGGTTCAAGGTGACCGGGGCCGGCGACATCGCGCCGGTCGTCGGCGGGCAGGCCGGAAGCGGCGTACGCACCATCGAGAACTTCCTCGTCGGCGCGTTCGCCGGGCTGATCATCATGGCCGTGGTGGGCGCCGGCAGCGTCACCGCCGAATACCGGCGTGGGCTGATCGGCGTCACCCTGGCGGCGAGCCCGCGCCGGGCCCGGGTGCTGGTGGCGAAGGCGCTCGTGGTGGGCGGCGTCGGCTTCGTCGCCGGTGCGGTCGCCGCCGCCGTGATCGTCCCGTTCGGCGGAGCGCGGTCGCAGGCGAACGGCTTCCCGGTGCTGACCGTGCCCGCGATGACCGAACTGCGGGTGATGGCCGGTACGGGGCTGCTGCTGGCCGTCGCGGGCGTGTTGGCGCTCGCCGTCGGCACGATCGTGCGGCGCGGGGCCGTGGCGATCACCGTGGTCGTCGTCGGCATGGTGCTGCCGTACCTGCTCGCGAGCGGCTCCGTACTGCCCGACGGCGCCTCGCAGTTGCTGCTGCGGGTGACTCCGGCGGCCGGGTTCGCGATCCAGCAGAGCGTCGTGCGGTACGGGCAGGTCTTCACCGACTACGGGCCCTCCTCCGGCTACTTCCCGCTGGCGCCGTGGGCGGGCTTCGCCGTCCTGTGCGGCTATGCGGCGGTCGCGTTCGCGGCGGCGACGGTGCTGCTGCGCCGGAGGGACGTGTGAGGCGCGGCAGTTCGGGCCGCGGCCTTCCGGGCCGGGCCGGGGGAGCGCGGTGGGCCGGGTTGCGGCGGTCCTGGCACGCCGAGTGGACCAAGCTGCGGACGGACGCGGGCAACGGCTGGCTGGTGCTCGGCGTGATCGCGCTGACCGTCGCGGTCGGCGCGTCGGTAGCCATGACGTCCCGGTGCGACGCCGCCGGCTGCGGCGGCGACCCCGCCCGGCTCAGCCTCACCGGCGTGATGGCCGGCCAGGTGGTGGTCGCCGTGCTGGCGGTGCTGATGGTGGGCAACGAGTACGGCACCGGCATGATGCACACCACGCTCACCGCGATCCCGCGCCGCCTGGACGTCCTCGCGACGAAGTCGGCGGTGCTCGCTGCGGTGACGCTGGTGGCGGGGACGGTGGCTGTCGTCGCGTCGCTGCTGATCGGCGGGATGGTGGAGCCCGGGCGCGGCTTCACGGCCGAACACGGCTTCCGCGCCCTGTCGTTGGCGGACGGCCCGACGCTGCGGGCCGCCGCCGGCTCCGTCCTGTACCTCGTCCTGATCGGCCTGCTCGCCCTCGGAGCGGCGCTGGCCGTCCGCAACTCGGCGACGGCGATCGGCATCGTCCTGGCGGTGCTGTTCGTACTCCCGATCATCGCCCAGGTGCTGCCCGACCCCGGCTGGCAGCGCCACGTCGACCAGATCTCCCCGCTGACAGCGGCCCTCGCCCTCCAGACGACAACCCCCACCGCCCACCCGCCCCTGACGCCCGGGGAGGGAGTCGCCGTCCTGGCGGGTTGGGCTGCCGCGGCGCTGCTGTCGGGCGGCTGGCTGCTCCGCGTCCGCGACGCGTAGCTAGGGCTTCGCGTCCGGCGAGCGGGCGGTGGTGGCGTTCTTGGCAAGCGCAGGGTGCTTGATTCCATGAGTTCGCAGCTGGATGGCGGAGTCCTTAGTCGCGTAATTAATGCGTAGCTTCGCGAAGTGCGCAATAGCCTGATGTTCTGGCATCCGGCTGGGTGGCACGCAGGTTTAGGTAATGGTCTAGTGGGCTCGCGACTAGGCCAGCCGTGGACTACCGTGATCCCCACAGCGCGTCCGCAGTGCACGGGTGCGCTCCCCGGCGTGCGCACCCTCAGGAGAATTCTCGTACCATGGATAGCATTGCGACTGGTCAGTTGACGTCTGCAGTAGCCATCGCTGTGAGCCTCATATACATGTGGTGGGCGCGACTGTGAGCGCAAGCGTCGGGGGGCCGTTCAAGAACCGGCGGCTCCCGACGCGTCCAGCCTGCGGCGTATGGTGCCCGCCTCTGGCAGTCCAAGCTGGTGGTAGATATCGAATGCGCGCTCGAAGAAACTACGCGCCGCCGCCGCTCCCTTGGTCGCCTCGGTGACCTTGCCGATTCCCTCCAGCGCCCGTCCGACAGCGAGGGGGGTCCCCAGCTCCTCGGCCGTCCGCAATGCTTCTTTGAACATCGTCATCGCCAGGCCGAACTGCCGCGCGGCGAACTGGGTGTTCGCGGTGCCGATGAGTGCTTGCACCCGCCCGAACCGGTCATTGATGCGCTCCGCGATACTGGCACCCATCTGGAAATGCAGCCGGGCTTCCATATGCCGGCCGGTCTCCAGATATGCAATTCCGATACAGACCAGAACATCCGACTCGCCCCGCGGGTCACCGGTGTCGCGGTAGCCGGCCAGCGCCCGGAGGTAGTACGACAGTGCCTCGTCCGTCTCGCCCGTCGCCCGGCAGATGTTGCCGAGGTTCGTGAGCAGATTGGACAACTGGGAACGTCCGCCGATGTCGCGAAGCACCATCAGGGAGCGTTCGTAATAGGCGCGAGCCTCCGTGTAGTCACCAAGCGTTGCGGTTGATTCGCCAATATTATTGAGCGCCTTGACCTGGCCGAGCTGGTCCTTCGTCCTTGCGTGGATCTCAAGTGCCCTATGGAATAGACCGATTGCCTCCTGGAACCGGCCGGCGTACGTGAATCCGATGCCCAGGAGCCTGAGGGTGTCGGCCTCGCCGTTGGGGTTGCCGCCTGCTTGATGAAGCGTCAGGGCCTGGCTGAAGCACTGCATCGCCTCCTTGCGGCGTGCCGCGATCAGGTGGGCACGGCCGATTTCGAAGAGCGCCTGCGCCTGGACCCCCGGCAGGTCCCGCCGTCTGCTGATGGCCAGAGCCCGTGACGCGTGCCGCAAGGCATCTTCATGGGCACCCTGGGACCACAGCAACGCGGCTGTCTCCACAAGGAGTTGGGCCAGCACGGCGTCATCGTGCCCGTCCGCGAGCGCCACCGACGTGGCATACAGCTCGGCTCCGGTCTCCCAGACCCCCCAAGCCAGGAAGGAATCGGCCAGGACGTGTGGAAAGTACACCGCGTGGTGCGGCGAGCGCGTGGTCGCCAGCCGGGCGGCGGCCAGAAGGTTCGCCCGCTCCAGGTCGAGCCACGCCTTGGCCTCGTCGGCGGTGCGGATCCACGGCGCGGACGGGCTGGTGGGTGCCCTGACGGGTGTCCCGGCAGCCGGATCGGTAGACGTGTTGGCGGGCCGTCCCGCCGGCGAACCGTTCGCATCCGCCCCGGTGGGCGCTCCGGCCCCGCCCACGGGCCCCGCCGGGGTCACGCTGAGGCTCGGGCGGTGGGGGTGCGCGAGTTGGTCGGCAAGGTCCGCATGCGTGAGGTAGTGGTCCAGCATCCGGCCCACTGCCGCGTCCCGTTCGGATGCGGAATCCTCTCGCGCCCCGGCGGTCAGGCCGAAGTCCCGCAGCAGATCGTGGAATCGGACCCGGTCCCGCCCGCTCTCCTCGATGAGGTGGCCGTCCAGCAGCGCGTCCAGGCTGTGCCGGACCCGGGACTCGTCCGTGCCGGCCATCGTCGCGGCGACTGCCACGGTGAGATCGGGGCCGGGGTGAAGTGCCAGCCGGCGGAAGACCAACTGGTCGTCCGGGTTCAACTCCCCGTAGCAGCAGCCGAACGCGGCGGCGATCCCAGCCGGCGCGTCGATCTCGTCGAGCAAAGACGGCGCCTGGGCCAGCCGGTCGGCCAGGTCCTCGATCGTCCAGCCGGCCCGCTGGCGCAAGCGGGCGGCGGCCAAATGCAGCGCTAACGGGTGGAATCCGCATAATTCGACCGTGCGGCGCAGCGCCGCGCTGTCAGTGATCCGCGCCCGCCCCGCGACCCTCGTGAACAGCTCCGACGCCTGCGAAGGCGACGGCACCTCCAGCGAGAGCGACCACGCCCCCTCCAGGTCCGTGAGGTGGTGGCGGCTGGTCACCAGCACCGAGCAGCCGGGAGTTCCGGGGAGCAGCGGGCGCACCTGAGATGCGCTGTGCGCGTCGTCGAGGACGATGATCGCCTTGCGGCGGGCCATCAACTCGCGCCACAGCGCCGCGCGTTCGGCGAGTCCGGCCGGCAGTTTGTCGGCCGGGAGCCCCAGGGCCATCAGCAGTCCAGCGAGCGCGGCGGCCGGGTCGAGTGGCTGCTCGCCGCTGTGCGTCCGCAAGTTGATGTAGAGGCGGCCCGAGGGGTAACGGTCGCGCAGCAGGTTCGCGACCCGTACTGCCAGCCGCGTCTTCCCGACCCCCGGCATGCCGTGCACGACCGCGAGGGGGAGTGCCGTCGGTGTGTCCTGGCCGCCCAACTCCTGCGTCAGCAGGCCGATCTCCTCCTCGCGACCGGTGAAGTCGGGGATGTCGCGCAGCAGGTTGTCCAGCGGGGCCAGCCGGGGGCGGGCGGGCGCGGCGGGCTGGAGCAGTCCCGGATCGCGCCGAAGTATCCGCTCGTGCAGATCCTGCAGGTCGCGGCTCGGTTCGAGGCCGAGTTCGTCCTTCAGCCGGCGCCGGGCGGTCCGGTACGCGGCCAGCGACTCCGTCAGCCGGCCGCACCGGTAGAGCGCAGTCATCAGATCCGCCACCACCGGCTCGACCACCGGCGTGCGCTCGGCCAACTCGTTGAGCTCACTGATCAGTTGGGAGTGCCGTCCGAGCGAGAGCTCCAACCGGATCCGGGTCTCGGTCGCCTCGCGCAGCTCCTCGCGCAGCCGCTCCCGCACCGACGCGGCCCAGAGCCCCGTGATGTCGGCGAGCGGTTCCGCCCTGCGCAGCGCCTCCGCGTCCCGGAAGAGGGAGACTGCGTATTCGGTGTCGCCGCGCTCGACGGCCTGCCGGCCCTGCCGGCACAGCTGCCTGAACTGGAGCAGGTCGACCGAATCCGGCGGAACGCGCAGCGAGTAGGTGCGGGAGAAGGAGTCAAGGCCCAACTGGTCGGGGCTCGCGGCCCGGAGCCGGGACCGCAGCCGTGAGATGTAGCTGTGCAGCGTCTCCACCGCGCTCGGCGGCGGGTCACCGTCCCAGGCGTGGTCGATCAGCCGGCCGACGGGGACGGCCCGGCCCTCGGCCATGAGCAGGATCGCCAGCACCCGCCGCTCCTGCGGGGAGCCGAGCCGGTGCGAGCGGCCCTGAGCCCAGAGCTCCAGAGGGCCAAGCATGCGTAGTTCCACCCGCGCCCTCCCCGTGCCCGGTCTCTCCCATTGCCAGCCGAACTGAGTGGTATACACGCGTTGCTCAGGACGGCAGTGTGGCACGGGCCTGTGAAGATCGGCAGAGGACGCCGTGGCGCCGGCCGCGCGGAGCGGGCGTTCTGGCCAACCCTGGCGGACGGTCTCCAGGTGCGAACTCCGCACGCCCCCGGACCCGTTGCCGCCTGATCGCGCTGGCCATACGCCTGCCACCCAGTCCGTTCGCGGCCCGTAGCGCACCGGGGCCCTCGGAGGTGCCGATTCCCACGGCGGCAATCGGCCAATATCGGTCCGGTTCAAGGGTGCGATCCGTTTGTTTTCGAAAGAACACGGGCAGATCGAGCGGGGAATGCAAGTGCATTGCACACGAACGGGGAATCGATCGTGCCGGCGCCGGGGGGCTTCATGGAGGCATCGGACGCCCACCCGTCAGCCGAGGGCCCCGGGCCGTTACCGGGACCGGAGTCCGGGCCGTCACCCGGACGCGAGCCCGGATCCGGACCTGAACCCGTACCCGTACCCAGGCCCGGTCCTGAGCACGGGACTGAGTCCGTACCCGCCCCCGCTCCCGGCGACCTGACCAACACCCTCTCCGGCACCGTGCACGGCCCCAGCCTCCAGGCCGCCGCCATCCACGGTGACGTCTACTTCGGCACCGGCCCCGCGCGGCCCCGCCACCTCCCGCGCCAACTTCCCCCCGCCCCGCGGCACTTCACCGGCCGGCTGGACAGCCTCGCCCACCTCGACGCCACCCTCACGCCGGACGGCCCCTCCGTCGCGGTGATCAGCGGGCCGCCGGGCGTGGGCAAGTCGGCGCTGGCCGTGTCCTGGCTGCGAAGTCACCGCGCCGACTTCCCCGACGGCCAGCTCTACGTCGACCTGCGCGGCCACCTCGCTGAGGAGCCGGTCGCGCCCAGCAGCGTGCTGCCGCGCTTCCTGCACGCGCTCGGCGTGCGGCCTGAGCACGTGCCCACCGACCTGCCCGAGCAGACGGCCCTCTACCGTTCACTCACTGCCGACCTGCGGATCGCCGTCCTCTGCGACAACGCCTTCTCCGCCGCCCAGACCCGCCCGCTCGCGCCAGCCGGCAGCGGCAGCATCTGCGTGGTCACCAGCCGGCGGCGGCTCAACTCGCTGCTCCTGGACGGGGCCCGGGTGCTGCCGCTCGAACCCCTGGACGCCGACTCGGCAGTTCAGCTGCTCGGCCGCATCGCGGGCCGGGACCGGATCGCGCACGACGAACCCGCCGCCCATGAACTCGTCGCCTCCTGCGGGCGGTTCCCGCTCGCGGTGTGCGTCGGCGCGGCGCTGCTGTCGGTGCGGCCGGGATGGAGCATCGCCGATGTGGCGGCCGACCTCCTCGCCGAGTCCGGTTCCGGCTCGGGCTCCCCCGCCGGTCCTGGCTCCGGCTCGGGCTACGGCTCCGGTTTCGACGATGAGGAGTTCTCCATGAACGCCTGCCTCGACCAGGCTTACTCCGCGCTGCCGCCGACCGCGGCCCGGCTCTACCGGCGGCTCGGCCTGCACCCGGGCCCCGAGTTCGCCGCGGCCGTCGCACGGGCCGTCGCCGCCGCGGAGCCCGAGGTCGCCGACGTGTCCGGCGCGCTCGCCGCGCTGATCGACGCGAACCTGCTGAGCCGGCCGAGCCCCGGCCGCTACCGGTTCCACGACCTGATCCACCGGCACGCGATCAGCCGCGCCGCCGCCGACGACCCCGGCGGGCTGCGCGCCGAGGCCGTGCAACGGGTGCTCGACCACTACCTGTTGACGGCGAACGGCGCCGACCACGTCCTCTACCCGCAGCGGCACCGACCGGCGCCCGAATACTTCAGGCCGCCGTCCGGCCAGGCCGCTCCCGCCGCGTTTCCCGACGCCGCCACCGCCCTGGACTGGTTCGAGGCCGAACGCGGAAACCTGATGGCAGCCCAGCGGCTGGCCGTCGAGAACGGCATGAACTCCGCCGCGTGGCAGCTCGCCGACTCCATGTGGAGCCTGTTCAGCTCGCTGCGCTACCGCCAGGACTGGATCGCCGCGCACGAGATCGGCGTGGTGGCGGCGGCCGCCTGCGGCCACCGGCTCGGCGAGGCGCGGCTGCGGATGGGGCTCGGCATCGCGCTGCGCGACGCGGGCCGGCACCGTGAGGCGCTGACGGCGTTCGCCGACGCCCTCGCGCTGCGCCGGGAGATCGGCGACCGGCGCGGCGAGGCACTGGTCCTGCACCACACCGCCCTCACCCACCGGGATCTCGGCGACCAGGACCGGGCGGTGGAACTGCTGCGCGCCGCCCAGGCCGTCCAGGAGAAGACCGGTGACCGCCGGGACCTGGCGCGCAACCACGCCGCCATCGGCGAGACCGAGAGCCTGCGCGGCCGGCACGAGGAGGCGATCGGCCATCTCAGCCGGGCCCGGGAGATGATCGCCGGGACCGGCGACCGCTACGAGGCGCTGGTCGAACGGCTCCTCGGCGAGGCGTACTCGCGGTCCGGCGATGGCCCCTCGGCCCGTCCCCACCTGCTCGCCGCGCTGGACCACACTGGCGCGTCCGGCGTCGTCTTCGAGGAGGGCCCGGTGTGTGAGGCGCTCGGCGAGCTGGCCGAGCGGGAGGGCGACGAAGCGGCGGCCCGGGACTTCTACCTCCGGGCCGCCGCTCTCTACCAGCGCCTCGGCACCCTCGCCGACGCCCACCGCGCGTCGGAGCACGCGGCCCGCCTCGGCGCCGCCGGTGCCGGGTGAACGGCGGTCAACTCCCGTTCTGGCGCCAGGTTCCGATCCGCGTGCGCAGCGGGTAGACGTGGCGCAGCGCGGCGAGTTCGGCGGCCGAGACGAAGCCGTCGGAGGCCGAGTCCACGCCGATTTTCCAGCCCGCGAACAGCACGGCGGACTCCAGCGCCTCCACCGGCTCGCCCGAACTCAGCCACAGGTGCAGGAAGGACGCGAAGAGCGCGTCCCCGGCGCCGTCGGTGCTGCGGATCGGACGCGGGGTGACGGACTCGATCTCGATCAGCCGGCCGTCCCACACGCCCATCGTGCAACCCTCCTCACCGCGGCTGACCGCCGCGATGCGGCAGCCGGGATAGCGCCGCAGCACGTCGGCTATCCACTGCTCCGGCGGGCAGGGCAGCCGCTCATGGCTGCAGAACAGCACATCCGCGGTCTCGAACCAGGGCCGCTGCCGTTCGTCGTCCATATCGGCCGACATATGAAGGTCCACGGCAACCGGCAGGCTCAGCAGTTCCTTTGAGACGCCGAGGAACGACATGCCGAACGGGTGGCCGGTGATGACGGCCAGATCGGCATTCACTGCCTGCTCTATATAGCGCTCCATCGGATAGTCGAACCGATACTCCGAGGTCCAGGAGTTGCGCGCCACCCGGCCCTCCGGCTCGACGAGGATCACGGTCTTCGCCGATTCCTCGGCGGCGACCACCCCGCGCCCGTCGAGCCCGCGGCGCCTGAGCGCGGCCCTGACGACCTCTCCGGCGTCGTCCTTCCCGACGAGCGTGCACAGTTGAGGCGCGCTGCCGAGGCTCGACAGCGCGCTGGCCACGTTGTAGGCGCCGCCGACCACGGCGCAGCGCAGCCAGGGAGTCTGGCGGAACGAGTTGTACTGAAGCGGAAATCCATCGACCGGTACCGTCATGGCTAATCGCGTCATTCCCACGACCATGATCCGCGGCATGAGTGCTCTGGCCTCCCCCGAGCGAGTCACAACAGCGCGGGCTGGCAGCCCACAGGAACGAGTGTGCGGTGGGCAGCTGGACGAAACGCTTGCAGCTTCCATGCGGTGGCCTTGACGGGCGACGGCCTCTGCCGGGCTGGCCGCGCTACCTTCCAACAGTCTGTGTGATTTTTGCTTTACGCGATCGAAACCTTGCGGGGTGTCAGGGCGCTCTGTACGGTCGGGGCGCCGGTCACTCATGTCCCCCCAAGGAGCATCGATGCGTGAGTTCTCTAGGCCCAAACGTGCTGTGTGGCTCGTCCCGAGGCTGGTCGTGGCGCTGGCCGCCGCGCTGGGAATGGTGTGGATCTCCTTCGGGCCGGCCGGGGCGGCGGGAGCCGACGCCTCCCCGAGGGCCGCTGCTTCCCGGGATGCCGCCGCCCCGGCCGCTGCCGCCGCGGGCGCCACCACGCCGTTCGCCACCTACGAGGCCGAGGCCGGGACGCTCGGCGGCGGAGCCGGCAAGGTCACGCTGACCGCCGCGCCGACAACGCAGTACTCCAGCGCCGCACTTGAGGCATCGGGCCACGGCTACGTCCACCTCGCCGGCACCGGGCAGTCCGTGCAGTGGACGAACAACACCGGCAAGCCGATCAGCTTTGTCAACGTCCGCGCGAGCATCCCCGACTCCGCGTCCGGCGGCGGCATCACCGGAACGCTGAACCTGTACGTCAACGGCGTGTTCCGGCAGGCGCTGAACCTCAACTCCAAGCAGACCTGGGTCTACGAGGGCACCAACTACAACAACAGCGACGACCAGAACCCGTCGGAGGGCTCGCCGCGGGTGTTCTTCGACGAGTCGCACGCCTTCGTCACCGGCGCGGCGATCGCCCCCGGCAGCACCTTCTCGCTGCAGAAGGACGCCGCCAACAGCGCCTCGTTCTACGACGTGGACGCCGTGGACGTGGAGAACCCGCCGGCGCCGGTCGCCCAGCCCGCCAACTCGATCTCCATCACCAGCTGCGGCGCGGTCGCGGACAACAACCCGACCAACGGCGCCGCCGACAGCCAGTCCGTCGACAGCGCCGCCGCCATCCAGAACTGCATCAACCAGGCGCAGTCGCAGGGCAAGATCCTCTGGATCCCGCAGGGCACCTTCTACGTCAAGGGCACCGCGGCCCTGCAGGCTAAGGGCATCACTATCGCCGGCGCCGGCATGTGGTACACCACCGTTTACCGTGACGTGCCCGTCCCCAACAACACCCCACTGGGCGCGCTGTTCTCGGTGACCTCCTGCACCGTGCGGGACTTCCACATCGACGCCAACGCCGTCAGCCGCAGCACCATCGGCGGCGACGGCGGCGCGATGGACACCACCGGCACCAACTGGCTGGCGGACGGCATCTGGAGCCAGCACACGATGTCCGGGTTCTGGGCGTCGGGCACCGGCGGCAAGGTGCAGAACAGCCGGCTCACGTCGATCTGGGCCGACGGCATCAACCTCAACAACGTCTCGCTCAACGCGACCGACGGCAACAACCTCACCGCCACCAACAACTTCGTGCGCGGCACCGGTGACGACGCCATCGCGATCAACTCGGTGAACTACAACACCGGTGGCGGCGGCACCACTTACTACAACCCGATGACCAACATCACGCTGACGAACAACACGTCCATCGCGCCGTGGGGCGGCAAGGGCATCGGGATCTACGGCGGCGGCGGGCACCACGTCACCGGCAACTACATCAGCGACACCGCGCGCTACATCGGCCTGGGCGTCGGCAAGTTCGGCGTCAACGGCAGCGACCTGACGTCGGCGACGGTGTCGGGCAACGTCGTGGTGAGGTCCGGCGGCAACGCCTACAGCCAGGGCCAGCCCGCGCTGCACATCGGCAACGGCGGCGACGGCCAGAACGTCGGCTCCATCGACCACGCCACCGTGACCGGCAACACCGTGACCGACTCGCTCTACGACGGGATCGGCTTCTCGACCTCGGCCAACACGGTGCTCCAGGACAACACGGTGACCGACCCAGGCCGCAACGGCATCGTGATCTCACCGCCGTTCTACCCCGCGCCCACCGGCTCGGCGGCGATCACCGGCAACACCGTCACCGGTCTGAAGGCCGGCGCCACCGCGTATGCCAACAACTCCTCAGGCTTCGCCGCCACGTTGAGCGGCAACAGCTGGGAGGGCACCGTCCCGGTCGAGGCACCGTTCGGCGGCACCCCGGCCGCCGTCCCCGGCACCGTGCAGGCGGAGAACTACGACACCGGCGGGCAGGGCCTCGCCTACAACATCAGCTCCGTCAACGGGAACGCCAACGGCTACCGGGCCGACGGCGTCAACCTGGAGACCACGTCGGACACCGGCGGCGGCTACGACCTGGGCTGGAGCACCGGCGGCCAGTGGTTCCGCTACACCGTCAACGCGGCCTCGGCCGGCACCTATACGGTGAGCCTGCGGGTCGCGGCGCCCAGCGCGGTGAGCGGCGCGCTGCACATCTCCAACGCCTCCGGCGCGAACCTCAGCGGCGCGGTCGCCCTCCCGGCGACCGGCGGCTTCCAGACCTGGGCCACGGCAACGGCCACCGTCACCCTGCCGGCCGGCCGCCAGGTGCTGACCGTCAACCAGGACAACGGCGGCTGGAACCTCAACAGCCTGACCTTCGCGACGGCGGGCACCCCCACCAACACCAACCTGGCGGCGGGCAAGCCGACCGCCGAGTCCAGCCACACCCAGGGCTACGGCTCGTCCAACGTGACCGACGGCAACCAGTCCAGCTACTGGGAGAGCGCCAACAACGCGTTCCCCCAGTGGCTCCAGGTAGACCTGGGCTCCCCCCAGACCGCCACCCGCGCCGTCCTCCAACTCCCGCCCGGCTGGGGCGCCCGCACCCAGACCCTGACGCTGTCGGGAAGCACCGACGGCTCGACGTTCACCACGCTGAAGCCCTCGGCTGGTTACACGTTCGACCCGTCAGCGAACAACACGGTGACGCTCACCTTCCCGTCCACCACGAACCGCTACTTCCGCCTGACCACCACCGCGAACACGGGCTGGCCGGCCGCCCAACTCTCCGAATTCCAGATCTGGCCGAGCTGACCTTCCGCCAACGCCGACGCCCCGCCCGCGGCTTGCGCCGTGGGCGGGGCGCCGGGTTGCGCTCGCGGTTACGCGGTGGGGGTGGTCTGGGTGGTGAGCCAGTCGGCGAAGGTGGTTTTGCCGCGGGGGCCGTCTTCTGTGGGGAGGAGGGCGCCGGTCGCCATCGCCTTGCCTGCGGCTCCGGGGAGGCGGAGGGGGAGGACCTTGCGGCGGCTGGAGCGGGCGCGGAGGAGGCGGCGGGCCATGTCGACCATCTGCTCGTCGCGGGGGCCGGCCAGTTCGGGGGCCATGCCCTGCGGCTCGCCGAGGGCCAACTGCACCAGGGCGTCGGCCACTTCGCTCACCGCGACCGGGCGGCTGAGCATCTTCGGGACGAGGGCGAACGGGCCGGGGACGTTCGCCAGCATCTGGTCGGCGAACTCGTGGAACTGGGTGGCCCGCAGCACCGTCCACGGCACCGGGCCTGCCTTGGCCAGTTCCTCCTGGCGGCGCTTGCCGAAGTAGTAGCCGTAGTCGACCCGGTCGATGCCCACGATCGACAGGGTCACGTGGTGGCGCACGCCGGCCTTCTGCTCCGCGTCGAGAAGCCGGCGGCCCGCCGTCTCGAAGAACCTCACCGACTTCCCGCGCGACGTGGTCGTCACGTTGGACGCGTCGATCACCGCCTCCGCGCCCGCCAGCGCCGCGTCGAGGCCGTCGCCCGTCAGCAGGTTGACGCCTGTGGAGCGGGCGATCACCACGGGGTCGTGCCCCGCGTCCGACAGCGCCGCGACCACCAGCCGCCCGGCGACTCCCGTACCGCCTGACACTGCTACGCGCATCTCCCCGTTGTCCTCTCGTCGGTCGGATCGTCCGTCAGTTCGCCGGTCGGACCGCGCCGTCAGCACGTCGATGACGGTGACCGCGAGGTCGCCCCCCCGCGATGTCCTTGTACCTGGCCCTCATGTTAGCGCCGTACCAAGTGGACGCTGCGACCTGCGGATTCAGCAACTGCGGCGTGAACCATGACCAGGCCGGGGACTGCACCGCGCCGATGCCGGGCCGGCCCGCGCGCATTGACTTCACCAGTGGGGCAGTTGACGATCGGTTGCGGCGGAGACGCCGGAGGCCCGGTCCCTGCGGAAGGCGGTCCGAATGCGCGCGCACGCTGTCACCGAACTACGCTTCCACGGGGCCAGCGAGCGCACCGGTCCGCTCAACTGGGCGCAGAAGGCCATCTGGTCCGTCATCTGCTGGGAGGGCCAGGACGCCTACCGGCGCAATCTGCACAGCGTGTGGGAACTCCCCGACGGGACGGCCGAGTCGGCGGTGCTGGACGCCTTCGGCGACCTGCTGGCCGGGTACGAGGCACTGCGCACCAGCTACGAGAACACCGAAGCGGGCGTCGAGCGGGTGCTTCAGCGGGTGCACGGCGCCGGTGCGGTGCCCGTGCACCGCTACGAGGTGTCGGGCCCGCCGGACACATGGGACATCGACGGGATCGTCGCCGACATCCTTCCGCAGCCCTTCGCGTTCGCCGCGCTGCCGGTGCGCATCGCCCTGGTCAGCGTGGCGGGCAAGCCGGTGCGGGCCGTGTGCGTGGTGGCCCACGTGGCCGTGGACGGGTGGAGCCTGCGGGTGATCCACGACGCGTTCCCCGACGTCCTCGCGCGCGGCCGGGACAGCGACGCGTACCGCAGCGCGGTCGCCTCCGAGCAGCCCATCGACCGTGCGGAGTACGAGGGTTCCGCGCAGGGCGCGCGCATGGCCGAGCGCACCCTCGCCCACTGGCGGGACGCCTTCCGCGACGTCCCCCGGTCGATGTTCGCCGGGGACAGCGAACTCCGGCCGGTTCCCGAGACCTCGCTCATCCACTCCCACCGCATGGCGCGCGCGGTGGCCCGGATCTGCGACGACCTCCAGGTCACGGCTTCGAACGTGATACTCGCCGCCGGCGCCCAGGTGATGGCCTGCGTGCTGGACGAGGAAGAGGTGGCGCTCCGCTCGCTGATCGCACTGCGGTTCAAGCCGAAGGCGCGGTACTCGGTGGGGGCGGTGAACCTCAACGGCCTGTTCAGGGTACGGATCACCGCGGGCGAGGGCTTCCGCGACTTCCTGTCCCGGGTGGCCTCCTCCGCCGTGACGACGGCGCTGTACAGCCAGTGCGATCCGGTGCTCCAGGAGGCGGAGTTGGAGCGCATCATGCGGGAGCGGGGCTCGCTGACGAAGAAGTACGCGTTCTTCAACGACAAGCGCTACGTGTCACGCCCGCGGGAGTCCGCGGTCACCTGCCTGGACACCGACCCCCGGTGCGCCGGCGGCGGCACCTGGTTCCGCGACTACACCGACGTGAAGCCCGACATGGACTCGAAGTACCTGCTCATGGTGCACGACGTCGCGGCGGCGGTGGAACTGTCCCTCTATCTGGACCGGTTGCACTTCCCGCTCGGTCCGGTGCCGCTGCTCACGGCGATGGAACGGCTGCTGGAAGCCGCGGCCGACGATCCCGGCGTCCCGGCCGACGCCGTGGCGCGGGCCGCGCTGGCCGAACCGGTCAGCGGGCCGGCGGGAGGCTGAGAGCCGTCCTCAGCGACGGCGGCCACGCGTCCGGCTCGCCGTGCGCGTGACGCAGCGCCAGCACCAGGCGGTCGAGCCCGAAGGCGGTGCACGCGCTGTGCGCGGCCGTACCGTCGGACAGCGTGATGGCGAAGGCGTCCGCGAAATGGCGGCGGTGCCGGTTCACCGACGCGACGGCCTGGACGGTACCGTCCGCGACCTCGACCGCGAGTTCCCACTTCAACTGCTCGGACTGCTGCCTGGCGGCGAGCCACGGGCCGGTCCGCCCGAAGAACGGGTCGCTGGCCGGCTGCCGCCGCGCGGCCAGCCCCAGGCCGCGAAGCCACGCCTCGGAACGGTCCAGGGCCGCCGTGCACCAGCGGTCGACCTCCTCGGCCGCCCCGAGCCACACGGTCTCGTACATCAGGAACGACCGCAGCCGGCCCTGCTCCTGCTCCTTCTCCGCACGGAAGCACGCGGCTTCGACGCCGATGCCCTCGCTGCGCCGGACGCTCCGGCCGGCGAAGAGCGGGAAGACGTGGTGGCACGCGGCCGGGGTCAGCACCAGATCGGTGCCGACCTGCTCGCCGCCGTCCGGTGCGGTGGCGACCGTGCCGATGAGATGCGGGAACGACGCGGTGTAGCCGGCGCGTTCGGCGACCGCGCGCGCCATCACGGGAGGCGCGAGGAAACGCCTGACCTCCGGGCCGCCGAACGCGTCGCCGAGCAGCCGGCGCAGGGAGTCCCGGATGCGGGCGTCCTCCGGGGGGACGAGTTCGACTCCGTACGGGGCCATGGGCAGGAGCGGTGCGTCGGGCAGGTCCATCATTCCCCCTTGGCGAGCAACAGGAGTTGCGCGTTGGTGCCGGCGAGCCGGCTGTTGCTGATCATCAACGGTGCCGAGTGGGCGTCCCTGAGCAGCCGGGCGACCGACGTCGGCGCGTCCTCGGCGAAGCCCGCCATGCCGCAGACCCGCAGGGCCTGCCCGACGACGTCGACCACGCCGTCCGACACGGCGAGCTTGAGCGCGTTCAGCTCGACCGCGAGGCCGGGCCCGGGCGCGCGGTCGCCGCGCAGGACCGCGGCCACGCTGTCGGCGGCCGCCGCCGCATGGGCGCGCAGACCGGCCGCCCGGGCCTGGATGAGGGCGAGTTCGGGCGGCGCGGCCTGCCCGGAGCGGGCCCTGCGCCGTACGCACATCCGTGCGCGGTGCAGCGCCTCGTCCGCCAGGCCGGTCCAGACCCCCGCCCACAGCAGATGGGTCAGCGGCACCAGGGTGGCCGCGGCGATCTCCTGGAAGGGCACCGGAAGGATCTGGCGGGCGGGGAACTCGGCGCGGACCGTGAACGGCGGGCTGCAGGTGCCCCGCATGCCCAGCGTGTCCCAGGAGCCGGTCGGCGTCAGGTGCACCTGCCCGCGGGTCACCACGGCGGCGGCCTGGTCGCCTTCCGCCGCCTCGGCGCCCGTCCGGCAGGTGAGCAGGAAGGCGTCGGCCTGCGCGCCGTAGGAGATCGCGGTGGCCTCCTTCGTCAGGTGCCGCTCGCCGCCCGCCGGGCCGTCGAGCGCGGCACGGCTGGTGCGCAGCTCCCCGCCGACGTCCTTCTCACTCGTGACGGAGGCGATGAGCCACTGCTCGGCGACAGCGGTCCGCAGCAGGTCGGCATCGCAGCCGTGCCGTACCAGGCAGGCGAGTTGGGCCTGGTGCATCGCCCAGACCATGGCGGAGGACGCGCAGCCGCGGGCGAGGGCCGCCGCGACCGACAGCAGGGCACGGGGACCGAGCCCGCCGCCGCCCAGGGCATGCGGGGCGACGGCGACCAGCAGCCCGCTCTCGCGCAGCGCGGCCACCGCCTCGCCGGGGAAGCGGGCCCTGCGGTCGACGTCGCCGGCGTACACGGCTGCCTTCTCCGCGACCAGCCGGGACCGCTCGGCGATCTCGCGGGTGGGCGGCGGGTTCTCCAGCGCGACCGGGTCCATGTCTCACTCCTCGTCTTCGTCTTCGTCTCGGCGCTCAGCGACGCACATCCGGTGGCCGGGTTCCGTTGCGGGGGTGCGGTGTTGCCGGTGGTGCGGTGGTGCGGGGTCGGAGGGCGGGGCCGTCGCCGTGCGGTCACTGCCGGGGGAGTGGACGCCGGGGCCGGGGTGCATAGGCTGGGTGCCGGACCCCCTGCCCGTGGACGTGCTGCTCGTGGACGTGAGGATGTGATCGCCGTGCCCAGTCCGGAGGCGACGACCGACCGGCAACTGCTCGTGACCAGCGCCTACCGGGACGACTCGCACCTCAGCGCCCGGCAGGCCCTCTACCGCGCCCAGGAGCCGCGGCACGACCTGCCGCTCATCGCGGTGGAGCTGCTGTCCGAGGTGACCGGGACCGTGGTCGACGTCGGCTGCGGAAACGGCACCTACGTCCATGCGCTTCGCCACGCCAGACCGGACCTCGACGTGGTCGGCATGGACCTATCCCCCGGCATGGCCCAGCAGGTCACCGGGGCCCGGGCGGTGGCCGACGCCTCCCGGCTGCCGCTGGCAGCGGACTCCGTGGACGCCCTGATGGCCATGCACATGCTCTACCACCTGCCCGACGTGCCCGCCGCGCTCGCGGAGATGCGGCGGGTGCTCAAACCCGGCGGGTGCCTTCTGGTCTCGACCAACTCCACCGCCGACAAGGCGGAGTTGCAGGAGATATGGCAGGCCGCCCAGGCGCGGACGGGGCAGGCCGCGTCGAAGCGGCGCGCCGGGCACAGCGACGGCGACGGGGAGCGGGACGGGGGCGACGGCGGACGGCTGTCGTTCAGCGCCGGCTTTCCGCTGGAGTCGGCTGCCGCCGTGCTCGGCGGCGCCTTCGACGAGGTCGCCGAGCACCGTCTTCCCTCGGTCATCCGCCTCGACAGCGCCGAGCCGGCGTTGCGCTACTTCGCTTCCTACTTCCCTATGCTGCGGGCCGGCCCGCAGCAACTCGCCGACCTCGCCGAGGTGTTGCGCGAGGAGGTCGAGCGGCGGCTGCGGGCCGGCGGCGGTGAGCTGCGGGTGCACTGCCTCACCGGCCTGTTCCTGTGCCGCTGACCGCGACCGCGCCGTCCCCCGGGACGGCCGGGCGGCTGGCCTCGACCACCCGCCACAACGACAGCGGGGTGTCGAACATCCGCCAGTCGAGGTCGTCGTCGGGCACCGACAGGCCGAAGGCGGCTTCGAGTTCGAGCAGCAGCTGAACCGACGCCAGCGAGTCGAGGCCGGCCTTGTTGAGGTCGGCGGCAGGATCGACCGGGCCGGCGGGCAGGCCGGGCACCGCTTCGTGCAGCAGTTGCTCGAAGGGTTCTTCCCACGGGGTGGCGGCGGCCTCTCCGGTTCCGGCGGCCTCTGCGGTTCCGGCGGAACCTCCCGCGCTGCCGGGGCCGGCGGACGTACTGGGACTGCTCATGCATCGGCTCCGTATCGGGGTGGACGACACGACGCACCGACCGGCGGGTGCCGCGCCACGTACCCCGTGGCCCCACCCGACGTCAGCGCCGGTCCTCCCCAGCCGACGCCAGGCTACGCATGAGGCTCGGCGGCACACAAGACCCCGTCGCGCTCCGCGGGCCGGCGCCCGTCCGGCGTCGCGGTGGCACCGGTGGACGCCGGCCCGCGGAAGGCCCTAGAGTGCCGTCTTCGTTCGGGAGGACCACCATGTCCCTGGGGGAAACGTGGACACGACACCGTCCGAGATCGAGGAACCTGACCCGCCGAACGAATGGGTCGTACTCAAGGCGCTGTGCCGCGGAGTGACGACGCCGGCCGAGCGGGACCGGGTCCGCGACGTCTTCGCCGGCGCCCGTCCCGACCTGCCGCGGCTGGTCGAACACGCCATGCGGCACCGCATGTTGCCGATGCTGGCCCTGGTGCTCGCCGACGAGGATCCGCGCACCCCGGTGCCCCCGCAACTGCGCGGAGAACTCCTCGGCGCCCTGCTGGCCAACCGCCGGAAGGTGCACGTCCTGGCGCGCGCGGCGGCGGAGGCGACCACCGCCCTGCAGGCGGCAGGAGTACGGGTGGCGGCCACCAAGGGCGTCGCGCTGGAGACCGCGGTGTACGGCGGGCTCGGCGCCCGCAAGATGATGGACGCCGACCTGATGATCGACCCCGCGGACCGGGCCGCCGCGGCCGCCGTGCTGCGCGAACTCGGGTACCGGGACGGCGCGTACGACTGGCGCGCCCACCGCATCGACGACCTGCCGCCGTCCCGCCGGGCGATGTACCGGCTCACCCGCGACCATCTGCCGCACTTCATGCGGCTGGAGGACACCCGCGGCGGGGTCCTGGTGATCGACGTGGCCACATCGGTGACCTGGGACCTGAGCAGCTGGCAGGTGCCGATGACCACCGTCCTCGCGGAGTTGGACGCCTTCGTGCCCGAGGGGGCCGGCGCCGCGGTGCCGACCCTGCGTCCCGAGTGGCTGTTCCTCTTCACGGTGCTGCACCTGTACCGGGAGGCGTGGTTCGTCAACACGGTGTCGGCCGGCAAGGACATGCTCTACAAGTTCGGCGACCTGCTGGCCCTGTGGCGGGCCGGGGCCGACCGGCTGCGGACGTCGGTGCCGCCGGCCGTCGCGGAGAACGGGCTTGCAGAGCCGGTCGGCTGGGTGCTCACGCACACCGACCGGCTGTTCGGCAGCGCGTTCGTGCCGGAGCTCGGCCTGGCCGGATCGGTCTCCGAGGAACTGCTGGCGTCGGGCGAGGCACCAGGCGGCCGGCGGGTGCGCTGGCACGGCACGATGAGCGAACGCCTGCTGCGGTCCGACCCGGCGGCGACGTTCGGAACGGCGTCAGACCCCGCTGCGACGTTCGGAACGGCGTCGCGGGCCGCCGTCTCGTCGCCGGCAGCCCCGTCAGGAGCGGCCTGAATGGCCGCACCGGTCCGGCTGGCGGACATCGGCGCCGGCCGGTGGCGAGAGTTCGGCCACAAGGCGGTCAACCTGGCGCGGCTGTCGCGGGCCGGCTTCCAGGTGCCCGATGCCGTGGTGGTGCCGGCCGCGCAGTTGTGGGGCGCGGCGCGGAAGTCCGGTGCCGCGCGGCGGATCGCGCGGCTGGAGGCGTCGCCGGTCAACCGTGCCGCGCTCATCGGGTCGGCGCTGTGTGAGACCCGACTCGGTTTCCTGGAGGGCGAGTTCATGGCCCGTCTGCCGGCCGGCGAAACGCTCGTGGTGCGCAGTTCGAGCACGCTTGAGGACCGCTGCGAGGGCTCGGCGGCGGGGCTGCTGACCTCCGTTCTCGGTGTCCGTCCCGCCGGGCTGGCGGACGCCGTCCGCACGGTGTGGGTGTCGGGCTTCTCCCCGCTGCTGCTGGCGCTGCACGACCCCGTTCCGCCCGACCACCTCTCGGTGATCGTGCAGCGCGAGATCCACCCGACGGCGGCCGGGGTCTGCTTCAGCCGCCATCCGCACGACCCCGCCCGGGCGGACGAGATCGTGGTGGAGAGCGTCGCGGGCAGCCCGCGCGGCCTCGTGGACGGCACGGCGGACGGCACCCGCTACGTCCTCGCCCGCACCGGACCGCTGGGCGGTCAACCGGATCGCCCGCTGTCCGCAGGGCAGTTGGACACGCTGCGGCGGGCGGCGAGGTCGGTGGAGGCGCTGTGGGAGTGCCCGGTGGACATCGAATTCGCCTTCGCCGGACGCGAGTTGCACCTGCTTCAGGCGCGTCCGCTCACCGGGCCGAAGGCCGCTGCCCGTGCCGGAGGCGCTGGAGCCGCTGGAGCCGCCGGGACAGACGCGGCCGGGGACAGGTTGCGCACGGTCTCTCCTGATGTCCTGGACGACGCGCTCCCGGTGGCGACCGGCGCCCTCGCGAAGATGCTCGCCCGCCGTGCCGACAAGCACCGGCACGTACGCCGGGCAGCACGCGAGGCGGGCGTGCGGATCGCGGGCGAGTGGCTGGTGGCCGGGGCGCAGCCGACCCCGCACGGCTTGGCGCGGCTGGTGGCGCACCTGGAGCAGTTGGTCAGCACGGACCACGTCACGCTGGGCCTCCCGCGCGGCAAGCAGCGGCTGGTGCACCGCGCGGACCTGTACGCGGCGCTCGCGGCGGAACTGCGGTCAGGGGACAGCGTGTACGTGGCCGATGTCGTGGTCGGTACGACCTCCGGATACGCGGCCCGGCGCGAGGACGGCACGTTGCTGGTGGAGTACGTCGCCGGGGCGGTGGGCGGCCTGAAGTTCGGCGCGGAGCCGTTCTCCGTGCTGGTGCTGGGGAGCGACGGCACGCGTCTGGTGGACCGGGTGCTGCCGACCCGGGGGCGCTGGAGCCTGCACGAGCAGCCGCCCGGCTTCGGGCCCGCGGGCGGGGACGCGACGGTGCCGGACCCGCTCGACGACGCGGCCGTCGCCGAGATCGCCCGCGTCACCGATGCGATGGCGGCGCGGTTCGGCGACGTGCGGATCGAGTGGATACGCACCGCCGACGGCGGGATCGCGCTGTGGGACCTGTCAGTGGAGCGCTCCACCGCCCTCCAGGCACTGCGGTTGGAGACCGTCTCGCCGGGGTCGGCGGCGGGGCGCGTCGTGGTGATCCGCGACCCGGCTCCGCTGGAAGCGCTCCTCGCGGAGCGCAATGTCGTCCCGGATCCGGACTTCTACCGGCGGCACGGCAGCGACCAGGCCGCGGTGCTGCGTGCCGAGCTGCTGGGTGCCGGCGAGCCGCCGATCGTGGTGACGCCGCGCCCGGTGATGTGCCTGGCACTGCTGCTCGGCCATGTGGCGGGCTTCGTCTTCGACGACGCGCCGCTGCTGTGCCATCTGGCCATCATCCTGCGGGAGTCGGGCGTGCCCGCCGTCGTGTCGTCCGGCGTGACGGGCCGCGTCGTCGCCGGTGGCGCGGCGCGCATCGCCGACGGCCAGTTCCAGCTGGCCGAGGCGCCCGCCGCCGGCACCGCGGAGGGCTGACGGCCGCGCGGGCACCCGTCTGGCTCGGGCACCCGTTCCGCGCGGGCACTCGTCTCGCGCGGGCATCCGTCTGGAGCGGGCATCCGTCTGGCGCGGGACTGCGGCCCAGGGGTGGCGCCCGCGCGGGAACCGCGCCAAGACCCGAGCGGGCACCGCGTTCACCACGTGCAGGGTGCGTCCAACTCGCCGCTGGAGTCGGCGAGTACGACGGGCTCGGCCGGCCAGCCCGTCGCATGCCACTGGGCGATGCGCCAGGCCAGCCGCTTGGGCCAGACCGGAGTGTCCGGGAGTGCGGCGACCTCGTGCCAGCCCAGTGTCTGCCCCGGGGCCAGGTCGCCGCGGGCGGGCTGCGCCGGTTCTGGCGCGACGGACAGCAGGAAGTAGTGCTCCTCGCGCCCCCGGTTGTAGACCACCGCGAGCGGCCGCTCGACATGTCCCAACAGCCCTGTCTCCTCCTCCAGTTCACGCACCGCCGCTTGCGACGGAGTCTCGCCGGCCTCGACCCCGCCGCCGGGGATGAAGAACTTGTCGCCGTCCTTCGGGGCGTAGCGGATCAGCAGGATCCGTCCGTCGCGCACCACGACCGCCCCGCCGCGGCGCCGCTCCGGCGGCGGGCTCGTGGGGTCGTCCTTCGGCACCCAGCCGGTGGTGCGCTCGCCCCGCGACCAGGCGGCGAGGACCGCTTCCGCCGTACCGAGCGGGCGCACCCGCGCGTTCACCGCCTGCTGCCTGTCGACGGGCACGGTCGCGGCCTCCGCTTCGCCGGGGAAGGCGTAGTACGGACCCGCGTCGTCCTCGTGCGACTCCAGCAGCAGCCGGTCACCGGAGAATTCCACTTTCACGTGTTCCTGCTTTGATCCACTCATTCAAGTGAAACTAGCAAAGCCACTCGGCCGGCGACTCCGGTATCGGACTTTCGGGTCCCGGCGGGCCGTCCGCGGGCGGATGTCAGGCAATTTAAATGCCAGAAGGTACGACCTGGGGCGGATAATTACCCGGACGTTTTTGGCGCCGGAATCCGGGTGAACAACTCTTGCCCGGCAGCGGAACCCTGGGCTATGGTCCCGTGTTCAGGAGCCACCGTAGAACCATGACAGGCAGTCTGCCCGCATTCAGGTCACTTCTCATCTCGGCCGTCATTACTCCTCCTCCCCGCCACGGCCGACCGGGTCTGACAGATCAGTTGGGTACACGCGCGCCACGAACGAGTACGTGGAGGCACCAGAATGACAGAGACCGTCCTGGAGGCCAGTCGTCCGACGCCCACGAGACGGCGTATCGATCACATGCGGATCGCGGTTTCCTACTACTGCAATCTGCACTGCCAGCACTGCTACGTACCGGAACTGAACCGCTCCAAGTACCGGCAGTTGCTGGAGGGCAGCCAGCTCTCGATGGACGAGATCACCTCGTTCGTGGACGTCTGCACCAGCGAGATGGGGCTGAGCAAGGTCACCATCACCGGTGGCGAGGCGATGCTCAACCTCGTATGGCCGCGGACGAAGGCGCTGCTGAAGCACGCGCTGGACCGGGGCCTGACCGTGCAGCTGAACACCAGCGGCTCCGGGCAGGTGCGGATGGCCCAACTCGCCGCGGCCTGCGGCAGCCGGCTCGACCAACTCGTGCTGCACCTCAGTCTCGACGGGACGGACGAGGAGAAGGTGGACGCCTTCCGGGGCCGCAGGGGCGCCATGCGCGGCGCGCTCCGCTCGCTGAAGGAGAGCCGGGAACTGGGCATCGCGGTCGAGGCCAGGCTGACCATCACCGAGGACAACCGCGACGACACGGTGGCCACCTACGACCTGGTCAGCGAGCACGGCGCGCGGTCCTTCATGGCCAAGCCGATGTTCGCCTCCGGGGTGGCACGCGAGAACGAGGCGCTGCTGCTGCGGCAGATGAACCAGGTCCGCGACGTCCAGTGCGAACTGCTGGACCGCAGCATCGGGAACAGCACTCGCCTCGGCCTGCCAGAACCCGTCTACGTGGCGGAGGAGGAATTCCCGCAAGGCCACAACGCCTATGTCATCAAGTGCGCGTGCGGCGACGCCGCCGGCTACCTGTCGACGAACGGCGACATCTATCCGTGCAGCTATCTCGTCGGCGCCCCTGACGACAAGAAGTACGTCCTCGGCAACATCAGGGACGCGGATTTCGTGGACCTGTGGAGCGACCCGGATTCCTACCGGACCTTCCGGTCCGCGGCGAAGGACAGGAACTGCACCGCGCAGAACATCGTGAGCCAGGGAATGGGTGTCGAGACCTCCGGTGCGGGATGCGCGTGCGGGAAAACCGAAGGCAGCTGTGGCTGCTCACAAAGCTGAGGATCCCGTTGCTATCCTTGATCGAACGGCTGAAATCCGATTCCCTCACCCGGTTCATCGGCGTTCACGACGGCATATCGGCCCGGCTGGCGGAGAAGTCCGGAGCTGAGGCGCTGTGGAGCAGCGGACTGCTCATATCCGCGTCCAAGGGACTTCCCGACAACGAGACCGTCACCTACGAGACCCTGGTCCGCCGGTTGGAGGACATCCGCCGGGGAACCACGCTCCCGCTGCTGGCGGACGGCAACACGGGCTTCGGCGGTGACCAGGTCATCGGCCATGTGGTGCGGATGCTGGAGAGCCGCGGGGTGAACGGCGTGTCGCTGGAGGACAAGGCGTTCCCCCGGCGCAACAGCTTCGACACCACCGTGGACGCCTACCCGCTGGAGGACCCCGAGGTCTACGCGCGCAAGTTCGCCCTGGCCGCCGCCGCGCGGACCAGCGACGACTTCGTGCTGGTCGCCCGGACCGAGGGGCTCATCGCGGGCGAGACGCCCGAGCAGGTGCTCGACCGGGCCCGGCTCTACCGGCAGGCGGGCGCCGACGCCATCATCGTGCACTCGAAGTCCGACACAGAGGACGAGATAGTCGAGTTCGCCCGGGCGTGGCGGCGTGCCGCGCCGGTCATCGTGATCCCGACGACCTATCCGACGCTGTCCTTCTCGGCAGCACGCGAGGCGGGGGTGTCGGGTGTGATCTGCGCCAACCAGGTGATGCGGGCCACGATGCGGGCGACCGACGAATACCTCGCGCAGCTCGTCAAGGCGGACAGCATCGCGGAGTGCGACACGGAACTGGCGCCGCTGTCGGAGCTGCTCGGGCTCTTCGCCGAGCCCGCGCCGGGCCGCCGATGACCCGTACATACGGCGCGAACTGGTGGACGGGCACGGGGTCGGGCTCGGGCGGGGCCGGCGTCCGGGTGCCGGCCGCTCGGGCGGGCGATGCCGCGGTGCGTCTGCTGACACGCCGCGGGGTTCCCGCGTCCGACGCCGCGGTGACCGCGCGGCATCTGCTCGACGGGGACCTGCGCGGACACCCCGCACACGGTCTGTCCCGGCTGCGCCAGATCACCGCGATGCTGGACCGCGGCACGCTCGACCCCCGGCCGGCCCGGGTGCTGCGGCATCCGCGGCCGGCGGTCGCCGTGGTCGACGGCGGCGGTGGTCTCGGGCCGCCCGCCGCGGCAGAGGCCGTCACGGCGGTGCGCGAGCTGTCCGCGGACACCGGGGTCGCGGTCGCCGCCATCCACCGCGCGGGCCACCTGGGCACGCTGGCGGGCTGGGTGGAGGCAGCCGCGTCCGACGACTGCTTCGCCCTGATGGCGAGTTCGTCGGAGCCAGGCGTGGTCGCGCCCGGCGGCGCCACCCCGCTTTTCGGGACCAACCCCCTCGCGTACAGCTGGCCGTCCGCGGACGGGCAGGTCACCGCGGACTTCACCACGGCCGCGCTGACCCGCAGCGAGCTGCTGAGCCGGGCCGAGACCGGGCGGCGACTGCCGCGGAACAGCGCCGTACGGTCCGACGGCACGCCCACCCGCGACCCCGTGGAGGCCCTGGGCGGCGGGCTGCTGCCGATGGCGGCCGGCCACAAGGGCGTGCTGCTCTCGCTGCTGGTCGGCTTCCTCGCCGGGCCGGTGGTCGGTGGACCGCCCGCCCACCGGGTGGCGGGCACGAGGGACGCGGGGCGGCCCGCGGGCAAGTGCGACTTCCTGCTGGTGATCCGGCTCGACGCCGCCGGCACGCCCGAGGAGTTCTGCGGCAGCGGTGACGACTTCCTCGCCTTCGCCGAGAAGGAGGGCGGCTTCGTCCGGCCCGGACGGGGCAGCCGGGAGCGGCGTGCCCGCGGCGAGGCCGAGGGCATCGTGCTCGACGGGCCCACCGCCCGGCTGCTCTGGCCGGATGGCCTGGACGCCCCGGACGGCCTGCACGGCCTGGACGCCCCGGACGGCCTGCACGGCCTGGACGGCCCGGACGGCCTGGACGACCGGGACGGCCCGGAGGACCGGGAAGCCCCGGCCACCCCCCGCGACCTGTACGGACGTGAGGCCTGAGATGCCCACGAGCCTGGTCCTGGCGGGCGTCGGGCTGCACGCGGAGCACGCCTACCTGCCGCTCATCCGCGAACGCGTGGCGGCCGGACGGCTGCGCCTGACCGCCGTGGTGGACGTGGCCGGGCGCGGGGAGCGGGTGCGGCGGGTGCTCGGGGCGCTCGGGCTCACGGTGCCCCAGGTCATCCTGCTGGACGAGGCGCAGGCGGTCGGCGAGGCGGCGGTTCCCGCACTCGACGCGCTCGCGGAAGCCGGCCTGGTCGACGGCGCCGTGGTGGCCACCGATCCGCGCCACCATCTCCACTACCTGGAGTGGGCGGCGGCGCACGGACTGCCGGCGCTGGTGGACAAGCCGTTGACCGCACGCGCCCTGGACTTCACCGACGCCGCCGCGCTGTCGCTGCTCGACGACTTCCACCGGGTCGGCAAGCTCTTCGCCGACGGGCCGGCCGACGCCACCGTGATGGTGCCCCGCCGGTGCCACCCCGGTCTCGTCTACCTGCGCGACACCCTGCACTCCGCGGTGCGCCGGCTCGGCGTCCCGCTCACGCACCTGGACGTCTACCACTCCTCCGGCTACTGGAACATGCCGGACGAGTTCCTCACCAGGGACAACCACCCCTATCGGCACGGATACGGCGCCCTGCTGCACAGCGGCTACCACTTCGTGGACCTCGCCGCCCAGTTGCTCGACCTCAACCGGACGGCGGCTCCGGAGGCGCAGACCGACCGGATCGAGGTCGGGGCCCGGTACGCCACCCCGGCCGATGTGCTGGCCCAGGTGCCGCGCTCCTTCTACGAGCGCGCGGGTATCGGGGACGGCCTCGACGCGGCGTTCTCGGCGGACGGCCTGCGTGCGGCCGAACGGTGCGGCGAGACCGACCTCCAGTTGACCGTCACAGGACTGCGCGCCGGGCGCACCCTCACGCTCGGCGGACTCCGGCTGCTGGAGACGGGCACCTCCCACCGGTCGTGGCGGAAGCTGCCCGCGGACACCTACAAGGGCAACGGGAAGTTCGCCCAGGACCGGATCAGCGCGCACGTCGGCCACCTGCTGGGCCTGCACGCCTGGGACGAATCCGACGGTACGGGGCGGAGGTTCGTGGTGGAGGTGACCCGCAACAGCGCGCTGATCGGCGGGGAGGCCGTGACCAGGCGGACGTTCGAGCCCGCGGCGGCGCGGCCCGGCGGCCCGGTCGAGTCGCTGTCGGTGCAGGGCAAGCGCACGCTGTTCCAGCGCTGGCTGGACGGCCGGACGCAGGGGCTGGGCCTGGCCACGCACGAGACGTCCATCCAGCTGCTGGTGGCCGCTTACCAGGCGATGTTCCGCCACCGGCGGGGGGAGGCCGCCCTGGCCTCCTTCGTACCGGCCCCCGGGCCGGGAACGGAGGCACGGTGACCACCGCCGCGACGATGTTCGTGGGAACCGGCGCCTACGCCTCGAAGACCCTGGTCTCCGTCGCGCTGCTGCGTCTGCTCACCCGGCGGGGCGTCAAGGCCGCCCCGTTCAAGGCGATGGTGGTGCTGCGGTCGCGTGACGAGGAGCGGGCGGCGCTGCACGGCTCGGGCCTGCCGCACCACCTGGCGGCCGCCGGACTGGCGGCGGCGGACGACCACTGCCCCACCACCGTCCGGCAGACCGCGCCCTGCGAAGGACTGCTCAGCCGGCGCGGCGCGGAACCCGTACCGGTGTCCCTGCCGTGCCGGGACACCGTGGACCTGGCGTCCGTCCTGGCGCCGGTGCGTGCCGAGGTGGTGGCCGCGGCACACGACGCCCTGCGGAGGCTGGCGGCCACCTGCGACCACCTGGTGATCGAAGGCGCCGGCAGCCCGGTGGTGCTGGAGCCGGAACAGGACCTGCCCAACATCGCCACGGCGCGCTGGGCCCGCCCCGCCATCGTGCTGACCGGGCAGTTCTCGCACGGCAACGCGGCCGCCGCGCTGATCGGCACGTACACCTGCCTGCCGGCGGACGTCCGTTCGCTGGTCAGGGGCTTCGTCGTGGCCAACACCCCCGAGTCGAGCGCCGTTCCGCGCGCGCTCACCCAGGTGGAGGACGCCTGCGGGATACCCGGCCTCGGCGTCCTGCCGTCCGACTACTCCCTCGGGTACGACGAGCTCTACACCGAATCGGCGATCGAGCGCTGGGCGGACTCGATGGCCCGGCACGTCGACGTCGACGCGCTGCTGGCAGCGGGCGGTCGCACGTGATCCACTGCACCGACACCGGCACCGTCGACCCGGCCGTGGTGGGCCGCAAGGCCGCGGAACTCCTCGCGCTGTACCGGCTCTCCGCCGGCTGCTCCTTCACCGTGCCGGACTTCTGCGTCCTGCCCGCCGGGCACCTGGCGGAGTTCCAGCGGCGCGGCGGCTGGGAGAGCAGCCTGGCCTACGCACACCGGCCGGCGCAGCACGACCTGCCCGAGGGCACCGGCGAGGCGCTCGCCGGGTTCACCCGCTTCGCCGGCGCGGCGATCGAGGAGTGCGCCCGCGCGTTCGACACGCCGCTGATCCTCAGAAGCAGCCTGGTCATGCCCGACACCGAGCCGTCCACGGGGTGCGGCTGCAACAGCACGCGGCTGGTGGGGACCCGGAGTCTGACGGCGTCGCGGCTCATCCCCGACCTGCTCGGCTCCTTCTACAAGGCGTTCACCACCTGGAGCCTCGATCCCGGGCGGCGGTGGACCCGCCGGACGGGCGGCCTGGTGTTCATGGAGGCGCACCCCTTCCGCTGCCTGGGGTCGCTGTGGGTGGAGCACGACCGGCTGTCGGTCGAGGTGGACGGCAAGTACCCGATGGCGCGGCAGAGATACGTCTGCGATCCGGAGGGACGGCCGACACACCCGGTGGAACACGAGATCCTGCGCCCCGAGGACCTCAAGAACCTGGCCGCCGCCTGCGCCGACCTCGCCGCCCGCGGCGCGCTGCGCGGTCCGGCGGGCGAGGACGGTCCCGCGGAGGTCGAGTTCGGCATCGGCCGGGACGACGACCGGCTCTTCGTCGTCCAGGTCCGGCCGCTCGCCGGCGGCGCGGGCGCCGCACGGCGGCGTGCCGGGGCCTTCCACACGGTGGGCACGGTCGAGGGCGACCTGCGCGACCTGCGGGCGGCGGGACGGGCCGCAGCCGCCGGACGGGCCGCGGGACGGGCCGAGACCGCCGGACGGGCCGCGGCGGAAGGGCCGCTGGCGACCCCGGCAGGAGCCGCGGAGCCGCCGGAAGCGTCCGCCGCGTCCGGCGCGTCCGGCGAGATCCTGCTGCTCCGGCGCGAGTCGGACGGCCGGGCGGACCTGTTCGCCCACGCGTGGGAGTGGGCGAGCGGTTCCGCCGCGCTCCCGGCCGGCGTGCTGGTCGAGGACACCGGGGTGATCGCGTACGGGGCCGGCTTCCGCAACCACCTGGTGCGCCGGCTGATGGAGTGCCGGCCGGAGGTCTTCATCGGCCAGGTGCCCGTCGGCGCCGTGCAGGGCCGGCCGCGCGGGATCGCCGCCCGGTCGGACGGCTCGCGGCTCGACCTGACCGCCGTCCGACGCACAGAGAGGAGACTTCCGTGACGACGTACGCCGAGGAGTTCGCCCGGGACGGCTACACCGTGGTCCCCGGGCTCTTTCCCGCCGAGCGGATCGCCGCGATGCTGCGGGCGCTTGAGCGGACCATCCGCACCGTCAACGCCGATCCCGCCCGCTACGTGACCCGCTTCACGATCAGGAACGAGGAGACCTTCGACACCTGGGGGGTCAACGACATCCTGTGCCCCGAGCTGTACGAGCCCCCGTACGGGGAGGTGTTCGAGAACGACGCGCTCATGGCGATCGTCCGGGAGATCGTGGGGGAGCAGGTCCGCTTCTGGGCCGCCCACGCGCTGTGGTCGCCCGAGCGGGTGAACTACGACCTGAACTGGCACCGCGACTTCGGGGACGACGACCGTTACGACGCCGAGGGCGGCAGCACCCACATCTACCTCAACGTGTGCCTGGTCGAGGAGTCCTGCTTCCGCGTGGTGCCCGGCTCCAACCGCCGGCCGCTGACCGCCCTGGAGAAGGCCGAGCAGGACGCCATGGGCTTCGCCCCGCTGCCCGGCGAGGTGTCCGTCGAGTGCCGCGCGGGCGACGTGCTGCTGATGAACGGCCACTCCTTCCACCGGGGTGCCTGCGCGGCCGGCCGGACCCGGCGCTGCCTGCACATCGCGGTGCAGCCGCAGGACGAGCCGACCGGCGGGCACGGATCGTGGAAGTACATGAGGCAGGACGGCTTCCTCGACACGATGCCGCCCGTCGTACGCGAGTTGATGGAGAACCTCATCACATGGGAAGACGCGAACCCGCTCGACCTCGTGCAGCGGGTGCGCAGGCTGCGGATCAGCAAGGAGCACAAGGAGCACCAGGCCCGCCGGACGCGGTGATGCGCGCCGTGTCCGGGCCGCCCGCGGCGGGCGGCCCGGGGCGGGGCGGCGCGCGGTGGGGAGGTCCGCGGTGGGGCGGCGCGATCCGCCGGACCGCTGCCGAACGGCTGCGACTGCTCCGGCTGTTCGCGGGCGCGGGTCCCTGGCACGCCGCGGGACTGACCGCGGTGCTGCTGGTGACCGCGCTCACCTCGTCCGCTCAGGCCCTCGCCACCGGCCGCCTGGTGGGTCAGGCGGTGCGGCCCGGCGGCTCGGGCTCCGTCGTCGGGCCGCTGGCGCTGCTGATGGGCGTGCTGCTGGCGCGGCAGTTGGGCGAGGCGCTGTCCGACCTGTTCGGCGCGTCGGTGGCGACGCGCATCGACGGGGCGGTGCGCCGCGAGGTGCGGGGCATCGCACTGCGGCCGGACGGGATCGCGCACCTGGACGACCCGGCGTTCCGCGACGACGTCGCGCGCGCCTGCGACCTCGGCACGTCGTGGCGGCTGCGATCGCCCGGTACGGCGGCGACCGGCCACGTCCTGCTGACGTTCCGCTTCGTGGGCGCGCTCAGCGCGGCACTGGTGCTGGCGCGGGAGTTCCCCGTCCTGGCCGCGGCCCTGCTGGCGGCGTCCCTGCTGATGCGGGCGATCCTGCGGCGGCAGTGGGTGCATCTGGCGGACGTCGAGGACGGGTTGGCCCGGCCGCACCGCCGGTCCGCGTACTGGGCCGAGCTGGTGGCGACCCCGGCCGCCGCGAAGGAGGTCCGGATGTTCGGCCTGGCGGACTGGGCGATGCGGCGACGACTCGACGCGGTACTGCCGCCGGCCCGCACGCTGTGGGCGGCCCGCCGCGCGGTGCTCAGGAAGCAGGGGCCGACGCTGGTCCTGGCCGGCGGTTCCGCCTTCGCCGCGATGACCGTGCCCGGCCTCGCGGCGGCGCACGGGCACCTGGGTTCCGGCGCGCTCACCACGTGCCTGGTCGCTGCCTGGGGGATCTTCCAGATCGGCCTCATGGGGCACGAGGCGTTCGACATCGAGTACGGCATGTCGGCCGTCCACGCGCTCGACCGACTGCGCGCCGCACACGGCGCCCCGACCACGACTGCCGTGACCGCGACTGCCGCGACCACGTCCGCCCCGTCCGTTGCCGTCCCGGCTCCCGGGAGCCCGGCCGTCGCCGCGCCCGCCTCCGCCGCGCCGCTGGTGCGCTTCGAGGACGTCGCCTTCCGCTACCCGGGCACCGCCGTACCCGTGCTGTGCCACCTCGACCTGGAGCTGTGGCCGGGCGAGGTGCTGGCCCTCGTCGGGGTGAACGGAGCGGGCAAGACGACCCTCGGCAAGCTGCTCGGCGGCCTGTACCGCCCGGACACCGGACGCGTCAGCGTGGACGGCGGCGACCTGGCGGCGCTCGACATGGCCGCCTGGCGGCGCAGGCTGGCGGTGGTACCGCAGGACTTCGTGCACTACCCCGCGACGCTGCGCGACAACGTGGCGCTGTCCGCCCCCGAGCACTCGGCGGACGACGGGCCGGTGCTGGCGGCGCTGCGGGCGGCGGGGGCGGCCGGGCTGGCAGCCGGGCTGCCCGAGGGGCTCGACACCTGGCTGCGCAGCGGCGGCGCGAACGGCGCTGAGCTGTCCGGCGGTCAGTGGCAGAAGGTGGCCCTGGCCCGCGCGGTGTTCGCGGCCGCGCACGGCCGCCGGGTGCTGGTCTTCGACGAACCCACGGCGCACCTGGACATCGCGGCGGAGGCCGAGTTCCACCGCCAGGTGATCGGTGCGGTCAGCGACACGTCGGTGCTGCTGATCTCCCACCGGCTCTCCACCGTCCGGCACGCCGACCGCATCGTGCTGCTGGACGGGGGCCGCATCTCGGAGGCGGGCACCCACGACCAACTGCTGCGGGACGAGGGCGAGTACGCCCGGCTGTTCGCACTCCAAGCGGCCCGGTTCGCCCGGAGCGCCGGACCCCGGGCCGTGCGGGAGGGGCGATGAGACGACACGAGCGGACCGGCCGGCGCGGCGCGATGCGGAGCCGGCTCGGCGTGGTGCGGCGCCTGCTGGTGCTGGCGGTCCGGGCGGACCGCGGCAAGACAGCCCTCGTGCTGGTGCTGACCGCGGGCCAGGCGGGCGCCGCGGCCGCCATCGCGCAGAGCCAGCGATGGCTGGTGAACGGCGCCCTGCACTCCGGCCTCGCCGGACTGTACGCCGCGGTGGTGCTGGGGGCGGCGGCCCACACGCTCACCGCGGGGGCGGGCCGGATCCGCAACAACCTCAGCCGCGATCTGAGCGAGCGGATCGAACTGACGCTCAGCCAGGAGATACTGTCCCTCACCGCGCGCATTCCGACCGTGGAGCACTTCGAGCGCACCGCCTACCTCGACCGGCTGCACCTGCTGCGCAAGGGCTTTCCCGAACTCGCCGCGTTCTGCTGGGTGCTGATGGAGGCACTCGCCTCCGTGGTGAGTCTCGTGCTCAGCGTGTGGCTGCTGTGGAGCGTGCATCCGGTCCTGTCGCTGCTCGCGGCGTCCGCGCTGCCGTGGATGTGGCTGAGCCGGCGGGCACAGCGCCGCCTCCACGAGGCGCGGCAGGCGTCCGCGCGCACCGCCCGGCTCGAACTGCGCCTGCACGAGCTGTGCCTGACCCCCGGGGCCGCCAACGAGATCCGGGTGGCCGGCAGCGGACCCGAACTCGGCCGCAGGGCCGACGCCCTGTGGCAGGACATGACACGCCGGGAGACGGCCGCGCGCTGGTACGGGACCTTGGTGCAGAGTTCCGGCTGGCTGCTGTTCTGCTGCGCCCTCACCGCCGCGATGGCGATGGTCGCGCACCTGGTGGCGCAGGGGCGCGCGGGCGCGGGGGACGTCGTGCTGGTCGCCTCGCTGGCGCTCCAGCTGCGCCAGCAGGTCTCCTTCATGGTCTCCGACCTGAACCGGGTCGGGGAGGCCACCCACATCGTCGACCACGACGAGTGGCTGCGCGCGTACGCCGCGCGGACCACCCCCGCCGGCGGCGGCCCGGCTCCCGAGCGCCTGGCGGCGGGCATCACCCTGTCGGGGCTGTCCTTCCGCTACCCGGGGACCGGCGCGGAGGTGCTGCGCGACATCGACCTGCGGCTGCCGGCCGGTGCGACGGTGGGCCTGGTGGGCGTCAACGGCGCCGGCAAGACCACCCTGGTCAAACTGCTGACCGGAATGTACCGGCCGGACGCCGGCCGCGTCATGGTCGACGGTGTACCGCTGGCGGACCTGGACCCGGCGGCCTGGGCGGCGCGGTGCGCCGGCGCGTTCCAGGACTTCGCCACCTTCGAACTGCCGCTGCGCGAGGCCGTCGGCGTGGGCGACCTGCCGCACATCGAGGACGAGGCCGCGGTGCGGGACGCCGTTCACCGGGCCGGCGCCGACGACGTGGTGGACCACTTGCGCGGCGGGCTGGACTGCCAGCTGGGCGCCACCTTCGACGGCGTCGACCTCTCGCACGGCCAGTGGCAGCGGGTCGCGCTGGCCCGGGGCATGATGCGCCGCGGGCCCCTGCTGCTGGTGCTCGACGAGCCGACCGCCGCCCTGGACCCGCAGGCCGAGCACGACCTGTTCGAGCGCTTCGCGGCCCGGGCACGGGAGTTGGGCCGCGCGACAGGCTGTGTCACCGTGCTGGTCTCGCACCGCTTCTCCACGGTACGGATGACCGACCACATCGTGGTCCTGTCCGACGGCGGCATCGCCGAGCAGGGCAGCCACGACGAACTCCTCGCCGCCGACGGCGCCTACGCCCGGCTCTACGCCCTCCAGGCGGACGGCTACCGCTAGACCCTGCCCGGGCCGGGCCCTAGTGATCTGGTCCGGAGATGTGTTGACAGTAGCGGCCGATGCGGTCGATGACTGTGCCCGGCGGCACAGAGTTGAACGGCGCAGCCGGTCCGGTATCGCGCTGCGTCAGACCTTGATTACGCGGACGCCAGGGCCGCATGCTCTGCGGTTCCGACCCTCTGAGACCCGGTTTGAGGACGAAGTGCTCCCGGCCCAGGGGTGATGAGGCCAGGCGATAGAGGAACCGTTCGAGGACGTACTCGACCATCACCTCGTCCGTTGACCGGCTGGTGCGGCGGGCCAGGTTGCGCAAGTCGTTGTAGACGCGGCCGGAGGTGGTGTCGCGGGTGGGGTTGGCCATCAGGCGAGCACCGCCTCTACGGCGGGGCGGACGATAGAGAGGGCGTCCAACTCGCTTGCGATGTGCTGGAGTTCGCCAATCCCGGCGCGTCCGCTTCTGCGCAGGTAGCGGCCGAGCGCGGACAGGGCGAGGGTCTCGCCGAGGCGGCTGCGGTGGCGCATCGCGTCGACGACGCTGCGGGCTGCGTTGTACATGGGGATGGGTTCTCCCGGGGCTGCTTCGAACCGTTCGATACCGAGGTCGAAGGTCTTTGCGGCATACTGCGCCACCACGGTCGGCGGGTAGGAAATCGTCGGGCGGCGTGTACCGCGCGGCACGGCGATGTGTACTGCTGCGGGGATGTCGTCGATCAGTTCATGCAGGGCCAGGGCGGATTCACCGCACACGACGGCGCGATGGGCCCGTGCGCACACGGCCAGCAGATCCGCGTGCGCCGTTTCCGGGGCGTCTGCCCGCCGGTACACTCCACGGGACAGTTCGTCTACCTCCCCCTCCGTGACCAAGTGCGCCAGATCGCGAGGGGAGAGCAGGGCCTGTCGCGCCTGCGCCGTCGTGAACGTGGAGGAGAGGTCGGCCAGCCGCTGCTCCAAGCGCGGGTTATCGGCAGCGTCCATGTATCGACATTCCCCCGCACAAGCACGGAAGGCTCCGACAGAGCTGAAAGATGGGAAAGCCCAGGTCAGGGCCTACCCGGTCAGCACTCGATGACGTTGACCGCGAGGCCGCCCCTCGCGGTTTCCTTGTACTTGACCTTCATATCCGCGCCGGTGTCCTTCATCGTCTTGATGACCTTGTCCAGCGACACATGGTGGCGGCCGTCGCCCCGCATCGCCATCCGGGCGGCGGTGATCGCCTTCACCGCGGCCATGCCGTTGCGCTCGATGCAGGGGATCTGGACGAGGCCGCCGACCGGGTCGCAGGTCAGGCCGAGATTGTGCTCCATGCCGATCTCGGCGGCGTTCTCCACCTGCTCCGGGCTGCCGCCGAGGATCTCCGCGAGACCGCCCGCGGCCATCGAGCACGCCGACCCGACCTCGCCCTGGCAGCCGACCTCGGCGCCGGAGATCGAGGCGTTCTCCTTGAACAGCATGCCGATCGCGCCGGCCGCGAGCAGGAAGCGGACCACGGCCTCGTCCTGCTCGGCCTGCGAGGCATGCGGGGCGAGGAAGGTCAGGTAGTAGTGCAGGACGGCCGGGATGATCCCGGCCGCGCCGTTGGTCGGCGCGGTGACGACCCGGCCGCCGGCCGCGTTCTCCTCGTTGACGGCCATCGCGTAGAGCGTCACCCACTCCATCGCCTGCGCCGCCGGATCGCCCTCGCCCCGCAGCTGGCGGGCCGACTGCGCGGCGCGCCGGCGCACCTTCAGGCCGCCCGGCAGGATGCCCTCGCGGGTCATGCCCAGCCGGATGCAGGACCGCATCGCCTGCCAGATCTCCAGCAGGCCCGCTCGGATCTCGGCCTCGGTGCGCCACGCGCGCTCGTTGTCCAGCATCAGCGCGGAGATCGACAGGCCAGTCTCATGGGACAGCCGCAGCAGTTCGTCGCCGGTGCGGAAGGGGTGGCGCAGCACCGTGTCGTCCAGCTTGATCCGGTCCTGGCCGACCGCGTCCTCGTCCACGACGAAGCCGCCGCCGACCGAGTAGTACGTCTTCTCCAGCAGCAGGGTGCCGTCCCGGTCGCGGGCCGCCAGCGTCATGCCGTTGGGGTGGTACGGCAGCGAGCGGCGCCGGTGCAGGACGAGGTCGGCGTCCGGGTCGAACGCGATCTCGTGCGCGCCGAGGACGCTGAGGCGCCCGGTGGACCTGATCGCGGCGACCTCGTCGTCGGCGCGGTCGATGTCCACGGTGCGGGGGGAGTGGCCGGCCAGCCCGAGGAGCACGGCCTTGGGTGTGCCGTGACCGTGGCCGGTCGCGCCCAGTGAGCCGAAGAGTTCGGCGCGGAGGGTGGCGGTGTGGGTGAGCAGGCCCTCGTTCTTCAGCCGGTGCGCGAAGATCGCCGCGGCGCGCATGGGGCCGACGGTGTGCGAGCTCGAGGGGCCTATGCCGATGGAGAAGAGATCGAATACGGACGTTGCCACGGGTTTTCGTGCTCCTAGGTTGCGGGGACGCCGTTGTCCCCCCGGTGGGGTGCGCCCCGTCAGGGGCTCGGGGAACTGCGCGATGGGGGCACCCCCGGCCGGAG
Organism: Streptomyces sp. CA-111067; assembly: GCF_050956065.1. Classification (NCBI taxonomy): domain Bacteria; kingdom Bacillati; phylum Actinomycetota; class Actinomycetes; order Kitasatosporales; family Streptomycetaceae; genus Streptomyces; species Streptomyces sp. CA-111067. The sequence goes on from NZ_CP192103.1 coordinate 6,831,746, forward strand.
GTTGGGGGACACGACGACGGCTGAGGGTCGTCACCGGGCCGGTGGGGCTGTTGCCGTCGTTGCCGGACATCCCCCAACCTTCGGCCGGGGGTGCCCCCAGCCGGTGGGGGCTGGTCTCGCAGTTCCCCGAGCCCCTTAAAAAACCCCCGTTGGCCGGGGCCCGGGCTACAGCGCTGGGTACAGCGGGTGCTTGGCCGCCAGGGCCGTCACCCTCGGGCGGAGGGCAGCGGGGTCGTACGTCGGCTGCAAGGCGGACGCGATGATCTCCGCGACCTCGCGGAAATCGTCCGCGGTGAAGCCGCGGGTGGCGAGCGCCGGGGTGCCGATGCGGAGGCCGGACGTCACCATCGGGGGGCGGGGGTCGTTGGGGATCGCGTTGCGGTTGACGGTGACGCCGATGTCGTGGAGGCGGTCCTCGGCCTGCCGGCCGTCGAGCTCGGAGTCGCGCAGGTCCACCAGCACCAGGTGCACGTCCGTGCCGCCGGACAGCACCGAGACGCCGACCTCGGTGAGGTCGGGCCGGGTCAGCCGGTCCGCCAGGATCCGCGCGCCTTCCAGCGTACGGACCTGCCGGTCCTTGAACTCCTCGGTCGCCGCCGCCTTGAACGCGACCGCCTTCGCCGCGATCACATGCTCCAGCGGGCCGCCCTGCTGCCCGGGGAACACCGCCGAGTTGATCTTCTTGGCCAGCTCCGCCTTCGAGAGGATCACCCCGCCGCGCGGCCCGCCGAGCGTCTTGTGCGTCGTGGTGGTGACCACGTCCGCGTACGGCACCGGCGACGGGTGCAGCCCGGTCGCGACCAGGCCCGCGAAGTGCGCCATGTCCACCATCAGGTACGCGCCGGCCTCGTCGGCGATCCGCCGGAACTCCGCGAAGTCCAGCTGCCGCGAGTACGCCGACCAGCCCGCGACGATCAGCTGCGGCCGGTGCTCTGCGGCCAGCCGCTCCACCTCGGCCATGTCCACCAGGCCGGACTTCTCGTCCACGTGGTACGCGGCGACGTTGTACAGCTTGCCGGAGAAGTTGATCTTCATACCGTGGGTCAGATGCCCGCCGTGCGCCAGGTCCAGGCCCAGGATCGTGTCGCCCGGCTTGAGCAGCGCGAACATCGCCGCCGCGTTCGCCTGCGCGCCGGAGTGCGGCTGGACGTTGGCGGCCTCGGCGCCGAACAGCGCCTTGACCCGGTCGATGGCGAGCTGCTCGACCACGTCCACGAACTCGCAGCCGCCGTAGTAGCGGCGGCCCGGGTAGCCCTCGGCGTACTTGTTGGTGAGCACCGAGCCCTGGGCCTCCAGGACCGCCACCGGGGCGAAGTTCTCCGAGGCGATCATCTCGAGGGTGGACTGCTGGCGGTGCAGTTCGGCGTCCACCGCGGCGGCGACGTCCGGATCGAACTCGTGCAGGGACTGGTTCAGCAACGACATGGGGTCTTCCTGGTGAGGGAGGGCGCGCGGCCGGGCAGAGGGCAGAGGGCAGTGGAGAGGGGAGAGAGGAGAGGGGACGTCAGCCGGCGATGAAGGCGTCGTACTCGTCGGCGGACAGCAGCTCGGCCGCGTCGTCGGACACCTTCACCTTGAACAGCCAGCCGCCCGCGAACGGCGCGGTGTTGACCAGCGACGGGTCGTCCACCACGTCCTGGTTGGCCTCGGTCACCTCGCCCGACACCGGCGAGTACAGGTCGCTGACCGACTTCGTCGACTCCAGCTCGCCGCAGGTCTCGCCGGCGGCCACCGTCGCGCCCACCTCGGGAAGCTGGACGAAGACCACGTCACCGAGCGCGTCGGCGGCGTGCGAGGTGATCCCCACGGTGGCGACCCCGGCCTCTGCGGCCGACAGCCACTCGTGCTCCTTGCTGTAGCGCAGGTCCTGCGGATTGATGCTCATGACGGAATCCTCCCGGATGTGTGGGTGCGCTCGCACGCGGGACCGCGGACGAGCTGAAGCCTAGAGAAGCAAAAGCCCAGCGTGCGCGGCCACCCGGGCCGCCCCGCCGGGGAGCGCTCAGCGCTGTCGCCGGTAGAACGGCAGCGCCACCACCCGGTGCGGCTCCCGCGCGCCCCTGATGTCCACCGCGACCCCGGCCGCGTCCGGCTCCGCGTACTCCGCGTCCACGTACGCCATCGCGATCGGCGCGCCCAGCGTGGGGGAGGGCGCGCCCGAGGTCACCTCGCCGATCACCGCGCCGCCCTCGCCCGTCACCGGGTAGCCCGCCCGCGGCACCCGGCGGCCCTCGGCGACCAGGCCGACCAGCTTGCGCGGCGGCTGCGCCGCGGCCTTCTCGGCCGCCGCGGCCAGCGCGTCCCGGCCCACGAAGTCACCGGGCTTGTCGAACTTCACCACTCGGCCCAGGCCCGCGTCGAACGGCGTGACGGCGGCCGTCAGCTCGTGCCCGTACAGCGGCATGCCCGCCTCAAGGCGCAGGGTGTCACGGCAGGACAGCCCGCACGGCACCAGGCCGGCCTCCCGGCCCGCCTCGGTGAGCGCCTGCCACAGCCGCTCGGCGTCGGCCGGCGCGACGAACAGCTCGAAGCCGTCCTCGCCGGTGTATCCGGTACGGGCCAGCAGCGCGTCCACGCCCGCGACGGTGGCCGGCAGCCCGGCGTAGTACTTCAGGCCGTCGAGGTCGGCGTCGGTGAGGGACGTGACGATGCCGGGGGAGGCCGGGCCCTGCACGGCGAGCAGGGCGTACGCGTCCCGGTCGTCACGCACGGCCGCGCCGGTGAAGCCGGCCGCCCGCGCGGTGATCTCGTCCAGCACCCTCTGCGCGTTGGAGGCGTTGGCGACGACCATGAACTCCTGCTCGGCCAGCCGGTAGACGATCAGGTCGTCCAGGATGCCGCCGTCGGCCGCGCAGATCATCGTGTAACGGGCCCGGCCGACGGCCAGCGCCGACAGATGGCCGACGAGCGCGTAGTCCAGCGCCTGCCCGGCCTGCGGCCCCGTCACGGCGATCTCACCCATGTGCGAGAGGTCGAAGAGGCCGGCCCGGGTGCGTACCGCCTGGTGCTCCTCGCGCTCGCTCGCGTAGCGCAGCGGCATGTCCCAGCCGGCGAAGTCGGTCATGGTGGCGCCCAGGCCCCGGTGCAGCGCGTCGAGTGCGGTACGGCGGGAAACAGGCGCGGCGGACTGCTCGGCGTGCGGTAGCGGCGGACGGTCACTCATCGGAAAATCTCCCAGGGATGGACGGCAGCGGGACATCGGGCCGGGTCGGGGTGACCCCGGCCTCCCCATCTGTCATCGGAACCTGAGAGGTTCACCGTGACCCCCGAGGGTCGCCGGTTTGCACCTTGGGTGGGGCGGGCCCTGGCCGGGTCCGCCCGCTTTTCAGATCTGCCTCGCCCGCGCGGTATCTGTGCCTGAGAGATTCAAGGGAGGACTTGCTCCTTCGGCGCCCGGCCCCGTCAGGGCCGGAACTCTCCCGCGCGGCCTCCAACGGCCGTTATGCAAGTTGTCCGGCCATCATCGCACGCGCGTGGCCGATACGTGCCCGGCCCGGCCCGCAGCCGCTAGGGTTTCCCGGCAGGACAGCCGCACAGGGGCACAAGGACGGACAAGGGTGGAAATGGAGAATCCGGCACCGTTCATATGGCCGGCCAACGAGCTGGAGGAGGTGCTGACGGCGAGCCTCGGCAACCCCTCGGCCGGGCCCCGGCTGCTGGAAGTGCTCGGCCGCTCCCGGGTGTGGGTGCCGCTGCCGAACGGCGGCGCGCCGGACGCCCGCAACCTCGATCTGCCCACCGTCGAGCTCGACGGCGCCCGCTACGTGCCGGTGTTCAGCTCCGAGCAGCAGTTCCGGCAGGCGGCCGACGGCATGCCCTGCACGATCGCGCCGGTGCACGAGTTCGCCCGCGGCCTGCCGCCCACCGTCGGGATGGCGGTCAACCCCGGCGGCGCCGTCGGAGTGCCGCTGCCGCCCGCCGCCGTCGCCGAGCTGTGCCGCCCCGACCGCGGCGCGCACCGCGAGCGCGGGCTGCCGCCGCCGCCCGGCGGCCGGGTGCGGCTGTGGGAGCCCGCGCCCGACGAGGAACCGGTGGACTTCCTGGCCGGCGCCGCCGCCGAGTTCGCCGTCACCCCGGTCGTCCTCAGCGCCCGCCGGGCGCTCGCCGTCGTGGAGGACGACCCGCCCGCGCTGTTCGTCGGGGTGGAGCTGGACCGCTGGCAGGAAGAGGACAGGGCCGCCGCGATGGACGCGATCGGCCGGGCGCTGGGCACCGTGCCGCTGACCTGGGCGGTGCACCTGATCCTGCTCGACGTGGCGCAGGATCCGGTCGGCGACTGGATGCTGGACGTGGTCCAGCCGTTCTACGCGCGCGGCTGACCGCCGCCGGACTGGCCGGAACCGCGACGCCGAGAGGACCGGTCGGCGTTCCGCCCGGGCGGCTCGACCTGGTTTGATGGCGAGCGGCGCACGGCGTGCGCCGGAGACCGAACGAGGGGAAGGGACGGTCCCAGTGATCGCGGGCGCGCAAGGCGGTGCGGCCCCGGCCGGCCAGGTGGAGCAGATGCTGCTCCAGGTGGCACCCGGCCGGTTCGACGCATACGAGAACCTGCTCGCCTCCCTCGCCGAGGGCCAGGTGTGGATGCTGCTCTGGCAGGGCGCCGCCGGTTCGGCCGACGCCCAGTACGGCAGCATGGAGATCGGCGGCCAAGGCTACGCGCCCTGCTTCACCTCGCCGCGCGAGATGGCCGCGAGCGGCTGGAGCAGGGAGCACGAGGTGGTCTCCGGGCGGGACATCGCGCTGACGCTGTTCCCCGACCGCTGCGGCCTGTGGCTCAACCCGCACGCGCCCGGCGGCGGGGTCGGCGTCCCGTGGGCCGACCTGCGCAGGATCGCCGGCGGCCTCGACCTGCTGCCCGCCGGCCCGTTGCAGATCGGCGAACCGTCACTCCAGATCCCGCAGTTCTACGCGCTCCTCGCGCAGGCCGCGCACCGCACCACGGCGGTACGGGCGCTGCGGCGCGCCTGGGTGCAGCCGGCGCTCGGCGAGCCGTATCTCGCGATCGGCGTGGAGGTCTACGAGGCCACGGCGCAGGCCGTAGAAGCGGTGCGGCTGATGATGCAGCAGGCCGTCGGCGGGGTGCCGGAGGGGCTGGCCGTCTCGACGGTGGCGATGGCGGACGGGTACGACCCGGTGGCGCTGTGGCTGCGGGCGAACGGGCAGCCGTTCTTCGACCGTGACGCGTACGGGGGCGGCGCGGCGTGGGGACAGGCGTCGCGCTCGTACTGACGGGGGTACGAGCCCGCTGACGGGCGTACGGGCCCGGCCCCGTACCGGCCGCCGCGCGTGCCGGTCTACTTCTTGTGCTGCTTCCCCGGCCCGTCCAGCGCCGCGTCCAGCAGGCCGAGCGGCGGGGCGCCCAGTTCGAGGAGCGCGGTGTGGAAGCGGCGGGTGGAGAAGTCCGCGCCCCAGCGGCGGCGCGCCTTCTCCCGCAGCCGCATGATCTCCAGCTTGCCCCAGGTGTAACGGCCGTAGCCGGCGTCGAACGTGCCGCGGCGGGCCTCGGAGGCGGCGGCGGTCCTGCTCAGGTGGGCGTCGCGGACGAACAGCGAGGTGGCCTCCTCCAGGTCCATCGCCCCGGTGTGCAGGCCGATCGCGCAGGTCAGCCGGGTGACCCGGACCAGCGCCTCCAGGGCGACGCCGATCGCGAACCGCGGGTCGGCGGCGCGGAAGCCCTCTTCGAGGCAGACCTCCTCCACGTGGTGCGCCCAGCCCTCGCAGAAGGCCAGGCTGTGCAGCATCCGGCGGACCGGGCCCTTGACCCGTTGCAGCGCCCTGCCGTGCGCGAAGTGGCCGGGCGCCACCTCGTGCACGGTGATCGCGGGCAGGCTGGTGCGGCTGAAGACCGTCAGCCACTCCTCGCGCTCCTCGGCCGGCCACTCCGGCTCCGGCGGGGTGACGTGGTACCAGGACGGCGCGCTGTCCTCGCCGGGCGCCGCCCACGTCATCATGGCCATCGCCCAGCGGCGGGACGGCGGGGCCGGGCCGACCAGGCACTCGCCGTCCAGGTACGGGGCGAGGCCGTGCTCGTCGGCGAAGGCGATGACCTCGGCGGTCAGCCGCTCCGCCGCCGGGATCACCTCGTCGGCGGACGGGTGGTCGGCGAGGAGTTCCGGGATCAGCTCGTCCACCGTGCGGCTGGGGTCGAGGGCGTGGCAGGAGTCGGTGAGGAGTGCGGTGAGGCGGGCGCGTTCGGCCTCCGCGGTGGCGGCCAGGGCGGTGAGGTCGACCTTCAGGCCCTCGGCGCTGCCCATCAGGGCGGCCAGCGCGGGGCCGCCGAGCCGCGGGTCGGGGTCGCCGGTGCGGGCGGCGCTCTCCAGGTGCTGGATGAGGCGGGCGTGCGCGGCCAGCGCGGCGGCCTCCACCGGGCCGCGGTCCGCGTCGAGGTCGAAGGCGAGGCCGTGGGCGGCGCCGAGCAGGGCGCTCGCGACGGGGGCGGCGACCTGGTCGAGGGAGGCGAGCGCGCCGGCGACCGCGTCGGGCCACTGGGCGAGATGCTCCCGGCGGGCCGCGGCGCGCTCCCGGCGGGAGGCGTACTCGCGGTCGTAGCAGGCGAGTTCGAGGTTGGACAGGTGCTGGTAGGGGTCGCGGCGGTGCAGTTCGAGGTCGCCGAACTGGACGCGGAGCGACTTCTCGAAGACGCGCAGGTGGGCCTCGTCGTGCTTGTGGGTCAGCCGGCCGGTGTCCCGCCGGGCGCGGTCGAGCGCGCCGAGCGCGGCGCGCACGCCGTCCGGCGAGAGGTCCTGCACCCGCCCGTCGTACTCGTGCCGCCCGGCCATCTCCCGCACCACAGGCATCATCAGGTCGCACACCGCGCGCAGCCGCTCATTCACCCCCCGACCGTACCCGCCCGCCTCCGGCGCGGTAGCGCCCTTTCCCCGTGCGCCCCGGGTGACGCGACTGTCCACCGCCCCGGCGGCCTGGTTCCCGCCGCCCCCGGACCCCCGGCCGGTGGGGGCTGGTGGCGCAGTTCCCCGCGCCCCTGGTGATGCCGGGGGCGCCCGCGGGCTCCGGCCCGGTGGGGTGGTTGCGGTCGCCGCCGGGCCCCCGGCCGGTGGTGGCTGGTCGCGCAGTTCCCCGCGCCCCTGGTGATGCCGGGGGCGCCCGCGGGCTCCGGTCCGGTGGGGTGGTTGCGGTCGCCGTCGGGCCCCCGGCCGGTGGTGGCTGGTGGCGCAGTTCCCCGCGCCCCTGCGGGCGCGTCCTCGCCAGGGGCGCGGGGAACTGCGCGACGAGCCACGGCGGTGGCGCGCCGGGCCGCCGGGGCGAGGGGGCTGGTGCTGTTGTTGCCGGGCCACCGGCCGGTGGCGGGCCTCGGGCCGCGGGCCGGGAAGAGGGGGGAGGCGGGCGGTGTTGACTTCGGCGGAACACGTTGGACACGTTGCTTCTACTGACGGGTAACATCTCACTCATGGCACTTGCAGCGACCCGCGCGACCCCCGGCGACAGCGAATTCGACCGCGACACCGCGGTAAAGGCCCGCCCGGGCGAGCCGGGCACGTATGACCTGGACCTCTCGCCCGGCTGGGTCATCGTCTCCGCCGTGAACGGCGGGTTCCTGCTCGCCGCCGTCGGCCGCGCGCTCCGCGCGGAGCTCGCCCAGGACGACCCGATCACGATCACCGGGCACTACCTGACCGCCTCGCTGCCGGGCCCCGCCGTCATCCGCGTGCAGACCGTACGGACCGGCCGCTCGCTGTCCACCGGGCAGGCCTCCCTCTACCAGTTCGACGCCGACGGCAACGAGGTCGAGCGGCTGCGCGTACTGGCCGGCTACGGCGACCTCACCGCGCTGCCCGACGACGTCCGCACCAGCGCCACCCCGCCGGAGATGCCCGGCTACGACGCCTGCGTGCCCGGCAACGACCCGCCGGCCGGCGGCCCGATCATCGGCTCCACCGCGCTGCTCGACCGGCTCGACCTGCGGCTCGACCCGGCCACCGCCGGCTGGGCGGTCGGCGCCCCGTCCGGCGTCGGGGACATGCGCGGCTGGCTCGGCCTCGCTGACGGCCGTGACCACGACCCGCTGTCGGTGCTCCTCGCGGTGGACGCGCTGCCGCCGACCGCGTTCGACCTGGGCCTCAGCGGCTGGACGCCGACCCTGGAGCTGACCGTCCACCAGCGCTGCCACCCGGCGCCCGGCCCGCTGCGGGTCGCCGTCACCACCCGCAACCTCGCGGGCGGCCTGATGGAGGAGGACGCGCAGGTGTGGGACACCAAGGACCGTCTGGTGGCCCAGTCCCGGCAGCTGGCGCGGGCACCCCGGGTCCCGTCCCGTCCACGGCCGGACGCGTGACACGCCCGTAAGGGCCGAGAAGCGAGCACGGGACGCCACCGCGCGCCGGACGGGCATGAGACGGCCGCGGTACGGGCAGCAGCGCCGTCGAACGGGCGGGCGCGGGCCTGCCACCACCGGGCCGGGGCCGGGCTGGGCCGCCCACGCTGACGTGGCGGTCGGACCACCTCGGCGAAGTGCCTCAGGAACCGACCTTAGAATCGGGGCACCATGGCCTACTTCGACCACGCCGCCACCACCCCCATGCTCCCGGAGGCGGTCCAGGCGATGACCGCCCACCTCACGGTGACCGGGAACGCCTCCGCCCTGCACGCCGCGGGCCGCCGGGCCCGGCGCATCGTGGAGGAGTCCCGGGAGACCCTGGCCGCCGCGCTCGGCGCCCGGCCCAGCGAGATCGTCTTCACCGGCGGCGGCACCGAGTCCGACAACCTGGCGGTGAAGGGCCTGTTCTGGGCCCGCCGGGCCGACGACCCGCGCCGGGTCCGGATCCTCGCCAGCCCCGTCGAGCACCACGCCGTCCTCGACGCGGTGCACTGGCTCGCCGAGCACGAGGGCGCCAAGGTCGAGTGGCTGGCGGTCGACGGCTACGGCCGGGTGCTGCCCGACACGCTGCGGTCGGCGCTCGAACGCGATCCCGACACTGTGGCGCTGGTCACCGTCATGTGGGCCAACAACGAGGTCGGTACGGTGCTGCCGGTGCCGGAACTGGCCGAGGTGGCACGGGAGTTCGGCGTACCGATGCACTCCGACGCCGTACAGGCGTTCGGCCAGACCGAGCTGGACTTCGCCGCCAGCGGCCTCGACGCGATGACGGTGACCGGGCACAAGGTCGGCGGTCCTTACGGGGTCGGCGCGCTGGTGCTGCGCCGCGAGGACGCGCCGGTGCCGCTGCTGCACGGCGGCGGCCAGGAGCGCAGCAGGTCGGGCACGCTCGACGTGCCGGCGATCGCCGCGTTCGCCACCGCCGGGGCGCTGGCCGCCGAGCGCCGCGAGGAGTTCGTCCGGGAGGCGGGCGCGCTGCGGGACACGCTGGTGCGCGAGGTGAAGGCCGCCGTGCCGGACGCGATCCTCAACGGGGACCCCGATCCGACGGGCGTGCGGCGGCTGGCCGCCAACGCGCACTTCACCTTCCCCGGCTGCGAGGGCGACGCGCTGCTGCTGCTGCTCGACGCGCAGGACATCGCCTGCTCCACCGGCTCCGCCTGCACGGCGGGCGTGGCGCAGCCCAGCCACGTCCTGCTGGCCATGGGCGAGCCGGCCACCCACGCGCGGGCCACGCTGCGCTTCTCGCTCGGCCACACCACGACGGCCGCGGAGGTCGCCGAGCTGACCGCGGCCATCCCGCGGGCGGTCGGCAGGGCCCGGCAGGCCGGCCAGACCTGACCGGGGGTACGACCCGGGCCCGGGCGGGCCCGGTTCCGTGGTGGTGTTCCGTGGTGGTGGGCGCGAGCCAGGGCCCGGTAAGGGGCGCGGGAACCGCGCGACCAGCCGGCGGGGTGGCGCGGACGACAGCCGGCCCGACGGGGCTACCCGTCGTTCTCGGGCGGCGCCCCCGCGGGCCGCGGGCCTGTGGATAACTCAGCGCAGGGGCCGGCGGCGGGCCGTTACCCTGGTCGGGTGACCGATACCCCCAATGCCGAGCAGAGGCAGCAGCCGAAGCCGCTTCGCGTGCTCGCCGCCATGAGCGGCGGCGTCGACTCCGCGGTGGCCGCCGCGCGCGCCGCGGAGGCCGGTCATGACGTGACCGGCGTCCACCTCGCGCTGTCGGCGAACCCGCAGTCGTTCCGTACCGGCGCCCGCGGCTGCTGCACGGTGGAGGACTCCCGTGACGCCCGTCGGGCCGCCGACGTGATCGGCATCCCGTTCTACGTGTGGGACCTGGCCGAGCGCTTCCGCGAGGACGTCGTCGAGGACTTCGTCGCCGAGTACGCGGCCGGCCGCACCCCCAACCCGTGCCTGCGCTGCAACGAGAAGATCAAGTTCGCGGCGCTGCTCGACAAGGCGATCGCCCTCGGCTTCGACGCGGTCTGCACCGGGCACTACGCGGCCGTCGTGACCGGCGCGGACGGCCGCCGCGAGCTGCACCGGGCCAGCGACGCGGCCAAGGACCAGTCGTACGTGCTGGGCGTGCTGGACGAGCGGCAGCTCGCGCACGCCATGTTCCCGCTGGGGGACACCCTGACCACCAAGGACGAGATCAGGGCCGAGGCCGAGCGGCGCGGCCTGGCGGTGGCCCGGAAGCCCGACAGCCACGACATCTGCTTCATCGCCGACGGCGACACGCAAGGCTTCCTCGCCAAGCACCTCGGCAGCGAGCAGGGCGCGATCGTCGACGAGAGCGGCGAGCAGCTCGGCACCCACAACGGCGCGTACGGCTTCACCATCGGCCAGCGCAAGGGGCTGAGGATCGGGGTGCCCGCCGACGACGGCAAGCCGCGCTATGTGCTGGACATCTCACCGGTGGACAACACGGTCACCGTGGGCCCGCTCGAGGCGCTCGACGTCATCGCGCTGACCGCGATCAAGCCCCGCTGGTGCGGGGTGCCGCCGCGCGGACCGGCCACGTACACCGCGCAGTTGCGGGCGCACGGCGAGGACGTGCCGGTGACGGCCGAGCTGGTCGGCGACGAGCTGCGGGTGGCGTTCGACGCGCCGGTGCGCGGGATCGCGCCCGGCCAGGCGGTGGTGCTCTACGACGGCACCCGGGTGGTCGGGTCCGCGACGATCGCGGTGACCGAGCGGGCGGCGGCCGAGCAGGCGGCGGCCGAGGCGGCGGCCGGTCAGCCGGTGACCGTATGAACATCGGGGTGTTCCTGTCCGCCGCGGACCTGGGCGAGCTCTACACCGCGCCGGCCGCCGAGTTCGGCCGGCTGATCGGCGTGGGCGGCCACACGCTGGTGTGGGGCGGCTCGGAGTCGGGCCTGATGAAGGTCGTCGCCGACAGCGTGCAGCAGGCCGGCGGCCGGCTGGTCGGGGTGTCGGTGGAGTTCCTGCACGCCAAGGCGCGGGTGAACGCCGACGAGATGGTGATCGCCACGGACCTGGCCCACCGCAAGGCGGAGCTGCTGCTGCGGTCCGACGCGGTGGTGGTCATGGTGGGCGGCACCGGCACGCTGGACGAGGCCACCGAGATCCTCGAACTCAAGAAGCACGGGCTGCACGCCAAACCGGTGGTGCTGCTCAACACGGCGGGTTTCTACGACGGGTTGAAGACGCAGCTGCGCAGGATGGACGAGGAGGGCTTCCTGCCCCTCCCGCTGTCCGAGCTGGTCTTCTTCGCGGAGGACGGCGAAGCGGCGATGGACTACCTGCGGAAGTGCGTGTGACGAAGGTACGGCTGCTGACCGGGGCGGGCTCCGGGATCGGCGCGGTGGTCGCGGAGCGGCTGATCGAGCGGGGCGACGAGCTGTGGCTGCTGGCCAGGGACGCGGGACGGGCCAGGGAGCTGGCGCGCCGCTTCCCGGGCGCGCGCACCCTGGTCGGCGACCTGGCCGAGCCGGCCCGGCTGTCCTGGGCGCTCGGCCAGCAGTCCCCGCCCGACCGGCTGGACGCGCTGCTGCACATCGCGGGCATGGTGGAGCTGGGCGCGGTCGGCGACCTGACGCCGAAGATCTGGCAGGAGACGCTCGCGGTGAACGTGGTCGGCCCGGCCGAGCTGACCCGGCTGCTGCTGCCCCAACTGCGGCTGTCCCGCGGCCACGTGGTGTTCGCCAACGCCGGCGCCGGCCTCCAGGCGAAGGCGGAGTGGAGCGCGTACGCGGCGAGCAAACACGCCCTGCGCGCCCTGGCCGACGCCCTCCGCGAGGAGGAGTCCGCGCAGGGCATCAGGGTCACGTCCCTGTACCCCGGCCGCACGGCGACCCCGATGCAGCAGAAGGTCCACCAGCAGGAGGGCAAGCCGTACGACGCCTCCCGCTGGATCCCCCCGGAGTCGGTGGCGACGGCCCTCCTGACCGCCCTCGACCTCCCACCCGAGGCCGAACTGACAAACATCACCATCCGCCCCACGCCCTGACGCGAGAGCGCGGGCACGCGAGGACGGTCCGAGCCGCGGCTCGGGGGTGCCGGGCGCGAGCCCGAGCAATGGTGCACCTGGTCGGGGCGGAGCTCAGCGGCCAGCGCTTACGCTTCGGGGCGTGGACACCGACCCGAACCTCGCAACGCAGACCCCCTTCGTCCTCGCCGCGGGCACCGCGACCGGGATCGGGTCGATGCCCGGTACCGACGCGCGGGAGGCGGCCCGGGTGGCCGTCGAGGCGGTCGGGACGCTGCCGTTCCTCGCCGAGCTGCCCGCCCGGGGGCCCGGCGCGGACATGATCGGGCGGACGCTGGGGCTGCTCGTGGAGCTGTACGCCCGGGTGGAGCCCAGCGGTTGGCGGTTCGGCGACCGGCCTGGCCGGGACACCAAGCGGGCCAGGGCGTGGCTCGGCGAGGACCTGGACGCCATCGAGGAGTTCACCCAGGGGTACCAGGGGCCGCTGAAGATCCAGGCCGTCGGCCCGTGGACGCTCGCCGCGGGCGTGGAGCTGCGCAGCGGCGAGGCGGCCCTGCGCGACCCGGGCGCCTGCCGGGACCTGACCGCCTCGCTCGCCGAGGGCCTGCGGCTGCACATCGCGGACGTCCGCAGGCGCGTCCCCGGCGCCCAGGTCGTCCTCCAGCTCGACGAGCCCTCGCTGATCGCCGTGCTGCGCGGACAGGTCAGGACCGCGAGCGGCTACCAGACCCTGCGCGCGGTGGACCGCGGCGTCGCGGAGGGCGCGCTGCGGCTGCTGGCCGAGACGACCGGCGCCCCGGTCGTCGTCCACTCCTGCGCGCCCGACGTCCCCTTCGCGCTGCTGCGCCGAGCAGGCGTCGCCGGCATCTCCTTCGACTTCGATCTGCTCACCGAACGTGACTGGGACGCCTTCGGCGAGGCGGCCGAAGCGGGCACCGCGCTCTTCGCCGGTGTCGTACCGGGCACCGACACCGGATTGTCAGACCCTGCGGGTAGCGTCAGTGGTGTTCGGGCGCTGTGGCGCAGGTTGGGACTGGCACCGGGGGACCTGGCATCCGCCGTGGCGATCACCCCGTCCTGCGGTCTGGCGGGGGCCGACCCGGCCTATGCACGGACCGCTCTGGTGCACTGCGCGAGAGCGGCCCGCTCGCTCGTTGACAACCCTGAGTGAGGAAGGACGCAGACGTGGCAGCCGAGAAGGCCCAGAGGGCCGAGCAGGCCGGGCAGGAAGCACAGCCGGCGGAGATCCCCGCCGAGGCACGGGAGCGGCACGCCCGGCTCGCGGAGCAGATCGAGGAGCACCGCTTCCGTTACTACGTCAACGACGCACCGGTGGTCAGCGACTCCGAGTTCGACCGGCTGCTGCGCGAGCTGGAGGGGATCGAGGAGGAGCACCCGGGCCTGCGCACCCCCGACTCGCCGACCCAGAAGGTGGCCGGCGCCTACGAGACGGAGTTCACCTCCGTCAAGCACCGCGAGCGGCTGCTGTCGCTCGACAACGCCTTCGCCGACGAGGAACTGGCCGCCTGGGCCGAGCGGGTGGCCGCCGAGCTCGGGCCGCCGGACAACTCCCACAGCCCGTACCACTTCCTGTGCGAGCTGAAGGTCGACGGCCTCGCGGTCAACCTCACCTACGAGCGCGGCCGGCTGACCCGCGCGGCCACCCGCGGCGACGGCCGCACCGGCGAGGACATCACCCAGAACGTCCGCACCATCGAGGGCATCCCCGACCGGCTGGCCGGCGACCGGGTGCCGGAGCTGGTGGAGGTGCGCGGCGAGATCTACTTCCCCGGCGAGAAGTTCGAGGAGCTCAATGAGCGGCTGGTGGCCGGGGGCGACAAGCCGTTCGCCAACCCCCGCAACGCCGCCGCCGGTTCGCTGCGGCAGAAGGACCCCCGGGTCACCGCCGGCCGCCCGCTGCGGATGGTGGTGCACGGCATCGGCGCCCGCGAGGGCTTCGACATCGACTGCCAGTCGCACGCCTACGAGCTGCTGCGCGAGTGGGGGCTGCCCACCGCCCAGCACAACCAGGTCAAGGACTCGCTGGCGCAGGTACGGGAGTTCATCGCCTACTACGGCGAGCACCGGCACGACGTCGAGCACGAGATCGACGGCGTCGTGGTGAAGGTGGACGAGATCCGGCTGCAGGGGCGGCTGGGCTCCACCTCGCGCGCGCCGCGCTGGGCGATCGCCTGGAAGTACCCGCCGGAGGAGGTCAACACCAAGCTGCTGGACATCCGGGTCGGCGTCGGCCGCACCGGCCGGGTCACCCCCTACGCCGTGGTGGAGCCGGTCACCGTGGCCGGCTCGGAGGTGGAGTTCGCCACCCTGCACAACCAGGAGGTGGTGAAGAAGAAGGGCGTCTGGATCGGCGACACGGTGGTGCTGCGCAAGGCCGGTGACGTGATCCCGGAGATCGTCGGCCCGGTGATCGAGCTGCGTGACGATGCCACCGCGCGGGAGTTCGTGATGCCCGCCGAGTGCCCGGACTGCGGCACCGCCCTCCAGCCGATGAAGGAGGGGGACATCGACCTGCGCTGCCCCAACGCCCGCAAGTGCCCGGCCCAGCTGCGCGAGCGGATCTTCTACCTGGCCGGCCGCAAGTGCCTGGACATCGAGGCGCTCGGCTACGTGGCCGCCACCGCGCTGACCCAGCCGCTCGACCCGCAGGATCCGCCGCTGCGCGACGAGAGCGACCTGTTCAGCATGACGATCGAGCAGCTGCTGCCGATCCGCTCGCACGTCCTGGACCAGGACACCGGCCTGCCCAAGCGCGACCCGGAGAGCGGCGAGCCGAAGGTCGTCACCTTCTTCGCCAACCAGAAGGGCGAGCCGAAGAAGAACGCGCTGGCGATGCTCGACAACATCGCCGCCGCCAAGGAGCGCCCGCTCGCCCGCTTCCTCACCGGGCTGTCCATCCGCCATGTCGGCCCGGTCGCCGCCGAGGCGCTGGCCCGCGAGTTCCGCGACCTGGACAGGATCAAGGACGCCCCCGAGGAGCAGCTCGCCGCGGTCGACGGGGTGGGGCCCACCATCGCAGCCTCCGTCAAGCAGTGGTTCGCCGAGGACTGGCACCTGGAGATCATCCGGAAGTGGAAGGAGGCCGGCGTCACCTTCGTGGAGGAGGGTTCGGACGAAGGGCCGAGACCACTCGAAGGGATGACGGTGGTCGTCACCGGAACGCTGAACGGGCATACCCGGGATGGCGCAACGGAGGAACTTGTCAGCCGGGGTGCGAAAGTCACCGGCTCCGTTTCCAAGAAGACGCACTTCGTCGTCTTCGGCGACAACCCCGGCTCCAAGTACGACAAGGCCGTCCAGCTGAAGGTGCCGGTGCTGGACGAGACGGGCTTCGCCGTGCTGCTCGCGGAGGGTGCGGAGGCCGCCAGGGCCGCCGCGGTGAACCCGCCGGAGCCGGCGGCCGAGACCCCGGAAGAACCCGCCGCCGAGCCGGCGGCCGGGGCGGATCCCGAAGCCGCTTCCGGCTGACCAATCAGCGGATGTCACCTGATCGGCCCATATCCGAACACCGCGACAGCCCTTGTCCCATACGGGCGACAGCAGCCGATCGGTGCCCGGGGCGGCGCCTCGCGCCCTAGTGTGGAGAGGCGCGCCCGCCGGGCAGGGAACCGACAACCGGAGCGGGTCCCCCTCGCGGGCAGCGGCGCGGTGGACCTGCTTCGCACCCGGCTGTGAGAGGGACAGGCATGGAACCGACGGAGAGCGCTGGAGCGCCGCCGCTGCCCCGCGGTGCGGCGGTGGCCGTGCTCCCGGCCGCTCCCGGCCCGCTGCTGCGGCTGATCCTGCCCGCGGTGGCCGCGGCGGCGCTCACCGCGGGCGTGATCCGGGTGCTCGACCTGGGCCGCGCGCTGTTCCCGTCCGGCACCGTCGGCTGCTCCTTCGCGGTGCTCACTGGCATCATCGTCGGCCACCTGGTGGCGATGGGCCGCAACCGCTGGTGGGGCGGCACCGGCTCGGGCGCCGCGCTGACCCTGGCCATGCTGCTGATGTACGGCTGGGTGCCCGCCGTGATGGTCAGCCTCGCCGTGGTGGTGCTGGTCGGCGCGGCCCGCAGGCACCGCTGGCGGCAGGCCGCGCTGGACGGCGCCATCGACGTCATCGGCATCGGCTCCGGCGCCGTGGTGCTCGCGCTGTTCGGCACCCACGCCTCGGTGGAGCACCCCTGGATGCCGGACGACTGGACGGCCGCCGCCGCGCCCGCGATCGTCGTCGTCGCACTGGCCTACCTGGCCGCCACCCGGTCCCTGCTGTGGTGGATGTTCGCACCGCGCGGCGCCGGGCTGACCACGGTGGCTCGCACCGCGCTGTACCGGCAGGGCCTGGTCGGGGTGGCGCTGCTCGGCATCGCACCGCTGATCATGGTGGTCGCCTGCGACATGCCGGTGCTGCTGCCGCTGTTCTCGGTGCCGCTGATCGCGCTCGACTCCACGCTGTGGATCGCGCACGCCCGGGCCGAGGAGCAGTTGCGCGACCCGCTGACCGGCCTGCCCAACCGGCAGTGGCTGCTGGAACGGGCCTGGAGCTCGATCGACGCGGCGCACTCCGGCGGCGGGCGCGCCGAAACGGTGGCCTCGGCGGCCGGCGGCCGGGGCAAGGTCGGGCTGATCCTGATCGACCTCGACAAGTTCCGGTCCGTCAACGACACGCTCGGCCATCTGGCCGGCGACCGGCTGCTGCTGCAGATAGCCGACCGGCTGCGGCTCGCGCTGCCCCGCGGCGCGGAGGCGGCCCGGCTCGGCGGCGACGAGTTCGCCGTGCTGCTGCCCGGCTGCGACTCCACCACCCGGGTACAGCGGGTGGCCAGGACGCTGGTCGCCGCACTCGGCTCGCCGCTCAGCCTGGACGGGCTCAGCCTCGTCCTCGAGGCGAGCGCCGGGGTGGCGGTCTTCCCCGACCACGCGCTGGACGCCGAAGGGCTGCTGCGGCGGGCCGACGTGGCGATGTACCAGGCCAAGCGGGACCGCAGCGGCGTCGAGGTCTACGAGGCCACCAGGGACGGCAACACCCCCGACCGGCTCGGGCTGCTCGGCGACCTGCGGCGCGCCCTGGAGGCCGGCGACGTCGAGCTGCACTACCAGCCGAAGGTCAGGTTCGACGGCCAGGTGGCCGGCCTGGAGGCGCTGGTGCGCTGGGAGCACCCGGAGCGCGGCCGGGTCAACCCCGAGGAGTTCATCGCCATGGCGGAGACCTCGGGGCTGATGCCGCAGCTCACCGAGTACGTGCTCGACACCGCGCTCGCCCAGGTCGCCCGCTGGCGCGGGATGGGCCTTGACGTGCCGGTCGCCGTCAACGTGTCGCCGCGTGACGTGCACAGCCCCGGCTTCGCCGGCCTGGTGGCCGGCCGGCTGGCCCGGCACCATGTGCCGCCCGGCTCGCTCCAGCTGGAGATCACCGAGCACGTCCTGCTGGAGGACCCGCAGCGGGCCGCCGACACGCTCAACGGGCTGACCGGGCACGGCGTGAAGATGTCGCTCGACGACTTCGGCACCGGGTACTCCTCGCTGGTGCACCTGCGGCGGCTGCCGGTCAGCGAGCTGAAGATCGACCGGTCGTTCGTGGCCCGGCTCGTGGTGGACACCGAGGACGCGGAGATCGTCCGCTGCACGATCGATCTGGCGCACTCGCTCGGGCTGATCGTGGTCGCCGAGGGCGTGGAGGACGACGAGACGTGGGAGCGGCTGCGCGATCTTCGCTGTGACGCGGTCCAGGGGTGGCTGGTCGCGGCGGCGATGCCCCCCGAGGAGACCACGAAGTGGCTCCTGGCCCGCGGCACCACCGGCTGGCGCCCCCCACCCGCCCTCCCCCCGGCCTCCCCAGGGGCGCGGGGAACTGCGCTGCCGGCCACGGCGGTGGCACGCGTGACCACCGGCCCGAAGGGGCAGTTGCTGTAGTTCTCCGGCCACCGGCCTGAAGAGGCGACTGCTGTAGTCGGGGAGCATCCCCCGCAAGGGGAAAGGCGGTGACGGGGGGTCGGCGGGGGACCGTAGGATGAGGGGTCCACCGCCATCTCACCCCGCAGAGGATCGCAATCGCATGCCTGGCATCACGCGCGAGGAGGTCGCCCACCTCGGCCGGCTGGCACGTCTTGACCTGTCCGGCGACGAGCTCGACCACTTCGCCGAACAGCTCGACGACATCATCGGCGCGGTAGCCCGCGTATCCGAGGTGGCCGGCGAGGACGTACCGCCGACCTCGCACCCGCTGCCCCTGACCAACGTCATGCGACAGGACGTCGTCCGGCCGTCGCTGACCCCGCAGCAGGCCCTGTCGGGCGCTCCCGCGCAGGAGCAGCAGCGTTTCAAGGTGCCGCAGATCCTGGGGGAGGAGAGCTAGCCATGACGGACATCATCAGGCTGACCGCGGCGCAGACCGCGGAGAAGATCGCCGCCGGCGAGCTGACCGCGGTCGAGGTCACCCAGGCGCATCTGGACCGGATCGACGCCACCGACGAGAAGGTGCACGCCTTCCTGCACGTGGACCGGGAGGGCGCGCTCGCCCAGGCCCGCGCGGTGGACGCCAAGCGCGCCGCGGGCGGGAAGCTCGGCCCGCTGGCCGGGGTGCCGCTGGCGATGAAGGACATCTTCACCACCGAGGGCGTCCCCACCACCTGCGGCTCCAAGATCCTCGAAGGCTGGATCCCGCCGTACGACGCCACCGTCACCAAGCGGCTCAAGGCCGCCGACGTGGTGATCCTCGGCAAGACCAACATGGACGAGTTCGCGATGGGCTCCTCCACCGAGAACAGCGCCTACGGCCCGACCGGCAACCCGTGGGACCTGACGCGGATCCCCGGCGGCTCCGGCGGCGGCAGCGCCGCGGCGCTCGCCGCGTACCAGGCCCCGCTGGCCATCGGCACCGACACCGGCGGCTCCATCAGGCAGCCCGCCGCCGTCACCGCCACCGTCGGCGTCAAGCCCACCTACGGCGGGGTGTCCCGGTACGGGATGATCGCGTTCTCCTCCTCGCTCGACCAGGGCGGCCCGTGCGCCCGTACGGTGCTCGACGCGGCCCTGCTGCACGAGGTGATCGCCGGCCACGACCCGCTGGACTCCACCTCGGTGGACGCCCCGGTGCCCTCGGTGGTCGAGGCGGCCCGCGAGGGGAACGTGGCGGGCCTGCGGGTCGGCGTGGTCAGGGAGTTCAGCGGCGAGGGCTACCAGGCCGGCGTCGTCCAGCGCTTCAACGAGGCCGTCGACCTGCTGCGCGAACTGGGCGCGGAGGTCGTGGAGATCTCCTGCCCGTCGTTCACCTACGCGCTCGCCGCGTACTACCTGATCGCGCCCTCGGAGTGCTCCAGCAACCTGGCCCGTTTCGACGCCATGCGCTACGGCCTGCGGATCGGTGACGACGGCACGCACTCCGCCGAGGAGGTCACCGCGCTGACCCGCGAGGCCGGCTTCGGCCCCGAGGTCAAGCGGCGGATCATCCTGGGCACGTACGCGCTCAGCTCCGGCTACTACGACGCGTACTACGGCTCGGCCCAGAAGGTCCGCACCCTGATCAGCCGGGACTTCGAGCGGGCGTTCGAGCAGGTGGACGTGGTGGTCTCGCCGACCACGCCGACGACCGCATTCCCGATCGGCGAGCGGGCAGACGACCCGCTGGCGATGTACCTCGCCGACCTGTGCACCATTCCGACGAACCTGGCCGGCAACGCGGCCATGTCACTGCCCTGCGGTCTCGCTCCGGAGGATGGTCTCCCGGTGGGCCTGCAGATCATTGCCCCCGCACTCAAGGACGACCGGCTCTACCGGGTCGGCGCCGCCGTCGAGGCCGCCTTCGTGCAGAAGTGGGGCCACCCGCTGCTTGAGGAGGCACCCCAGCTATGAGCGACAAGAACAAGGACGCGAGCAAGGGCAAGAAGGGCAAGGCCGGCACCTACCTGACGATCGGCAGCACGCTGTTCGCCGCCTTCAGCAACGTCAAGAAGGTCCGCAGCGCGCGCGGCGAGGGCGACACCCTCCAGCTGATCGACGGCCTGATCCGGGTGGCCGCGGTGGCTACCGGGGTGGCCCTGCTGGTCCGCGAGCTGCGCCAGGCCAACGACGACGACATCCTGACGGACTGAAGGCAAGAAGGTAGAGGGGAACTGTGACCGTCACGGATCTGCTGTCCTATGACGACGCGCTGACCGCGTTCGACCCGGTGATGGGCCTTGAGGTCCATGTCGAGCTGGGCACCGCGACCAAGATGTTCTGCGGCTGCTCCACCGAGCTGGGCGCCGAGCCCAACTCGCAGACCTGCCCGACCTGTCTGGGCCTGCCCGGCTCGCTGCCGGTGGTGAACGCGATCGGCGTGGAGTCGGCGATCAAGATCGGTCTCGCGCTGAACTGCGAGATCGCCCAGTGGTGCCGCTTCGCCCGGAAGAACTACTTCTATCCGGACATGCCGAAGAACTTCCAGACCTCGCAGTACGACGAGCCGATCGCGTTCGACGGCTACCTGGACGTCCAGCTGGAGGACGGCGAGGTCTTCCGGGTGCAGATCGAGCGCGCCCACATGGAGGAGGACACCGGCAAGTCGCTGCACGTCGGCGGCGCCACCGGCCGGATCCACGGCGCCTCGCACTCGCTGCTCGACTACAATAGGGCCGGCATCCCGCTGATCGAGATCGTCACCAAGCCGATCGAGGGGGCCGGCGCCCGCGCGCCCGAGGTCGCCAAGGCGTACGTGGCCGAGCTGCGCGAGCTGATCAAGGCGCTCGGGGTGTCCGAGGCCCGGATGGAGCAGGGCCAGATGCGCTGCGACGTGAACCTGTCGCTGCGCCCGCACGGCCGGGAGAAGTTCGGCACCCGCAGCGAGACCAAGAACGTCAACTCGCTGCGCAGCGTCGAGCGGGCGGCCAGGTTCGAGATCCAGCGGCACGCGGCGGTGCTGTCGTCCGGCGGCACCATCGTGCAGGAGACCCGGCACTTCCACGAGGAGGACGGGTCCACCACGGCCGGCCGGATCAAGGAGGAGGCCGAGGACTACCGGTACTTCCCCGAGCCCGACCTCGTACCGGTCGCCCCGGCCCGCGACTGGGTCGAGGAGCTGCGGTCCGGGCTGCCGGAGCTGCCGCGGCTGCGCCGCAAGCGGCTCCAGGAGGACTGGGGCATCGGCGACCACGAGATGCAGTCGGTGCTCAACGCCGGCGCGCTCGACCTGATCCTGGCGACCATCGACCAGGGCGCCGACGCCGCCTCGGCCCGCAAGTGGTGGATGGGCGAGCTGGCCAGGCACGCCAACGAGACCGGCGCCGAGCTGGCCGCGCTGCCGATCACCCCGGCGCAGGTGGCCAGGGTGGCCGCGCTGGTGGCCGCGGGCGACCTGAACGACAAGCTGGCCCGGCAGGTCATCGAGGGCGTGCTGGCCGGCGAGGGCGAGCCGGACGCGGTGGTGGACGGCCGCGGCCTGAAGGTCGTCTCCGACGACGGCGCGCTCGGCGCCGCGGTGGACCAGGCGATCGAGTCGAACGCGGCGATCGCCGACAAGATCCGCGGCGGGAACCTGGCCGCGGCCGGCGCGCTGATCGGCGCGGTGATGAAGCTGACCCGCGGGCAGGCGGACGCCAAGCGGGTCAGGGAACTCGTCCTGGAGAAGCTCGGCGTCCAGTAGGGCCGGCAGTAGGGCGTGAGTGCTCAGGGCATAGGGCGGTACCCCGGTCACGGGGTGCCGCCCTAAGTACGTCGGGGGCCCAAAGGTCAGGCAGCTGCCCGATGTGCCGGACCCCCCTTGGAGACGAAGCTAGGAGCAAGAAAAAGAGCAGACCTTCCAAGGAGAAACCCCGATGTTCGCTTACGAAATGCACCAGGACCACAGCGCGGACCTTCGCCGGCAGGCCGACGAGTGGCGCCGCGCCCAGGAGGCCAAGGCGGCCGGCGGCACCGAGCGCCGCGCCGCCAGGGCCGCCCGCAGGACCCAGGGCCGGGCGGCCGCCGCGACCCGCGGTTCCGAGGGCGCCGACGGTGCCGCTTCCCCCGGCCCCGTCGGTGACCGGCGGCGGGCGGTGACCGGCCGGCTGCACCAGGCGTTCCACCCGCACCACGCGGCATGACCAGCCACGTCGGCACGATCGACGGCGGGAAGAGCGGTATCGCCCGCGGAGTAATCGGTGTCGCGCCGGGGGCCGTACATGCGATGCTCGACACCGTGCAGACCCAGTCCCTCAGTCCCGTGTTCATCGGCCGGGCCGCAGAGCTGAACAAGCTCACCGCGGCCCGTGCCGCCGCGGACAAGGGTGAGCCGCAGGCGCTGCTGATCGGCGGCGAGGCCGGGGTCGGCAAGACCCGGCTGACCGAGGAGTTCATCGCCGCCTCCCGCGCCGCGGGCGCGGTGACGGCGGTGGGCGGCTGTGTGGAGATCGGGGCGGACGGACTGCCGTTCGCGCCGGTCTCCAGCGTGCTGCGCGCCCTGCACCGCGAGCTCGGCGACGAGCTGCTGGCCGCCGCGGCCGGCCAGGAGGCCGACCTCGCCAGGCTGCTGCCGGAGCTCGCCGAAGCGGCCGGCGGCAGGCGCGATCCGCACGACGAGGACGGCCGGATCCGGCTGTTCGAGGTCACCGTCCGGCTGCTGGAACGGCTCGGCACCGACCGGACCCTGGTGGTGGTCTTCGAGGACCTGCACTGGGCCGACCGCTCCACCCGCGAGATGCTCGGCTACCTCTTCCGGTCGCTACAGCGCACGCGGGTGCTGGTCGCCGCCACCTACCGCACCGACGACATCCACCGCAGGCACCCGCTGCGGCCGTTCCTGGCCGAGACCGACCGGCTGCGCACGGTCGAGCGCATCGAGCTGTCCCGGCTCAGCCGCGCCGAGGTGCGCCGCCAGCTCACCGCGATCCTGTCCGAGGAGCCGAGCGAGAGCGTCCTGGACGAGGTCTTCACCCGCTCCGACGGCAACCCGTTCTTCGTCGAGGAACTGGCGTGCAGCATCAACGGCGGCTGCTCGACCGGCATCAGCGACTCCCTGCGCGACCTGCTGCTGGTCCGGGTCGAGGCGCTGTCCGACGACGCCCAGCGGGTGGCCAAGTTCATCGCCGAGGGCGGCAACACCGTCGAGTACCGGCTGCTCGCGGCCATCACCGGCCTTGACGAGGACGCCCTGCTGGACGCGCTGCGCATCGCGGTCAGCGCCAACATCCTGCTGCCCTCCGACAGCGGCGAGGGCTACCGCTTCCGGCACTCCCTGGTCCGCGAGGCCGTCGGCGACGACCTGCTGCCCGGCGAGCGCAGCCGGATCAACCGCCGCTACGCGCAGGCCATCGAGGAGGACGCCGGGCTGATCCGTGCCGACGAGCGGGCTGCCCGGCTGGCCAGCTACTGGTACGCCGCCCATGACACGGCCAAGGCGCTGCCCGCCGTGCTGCGTGCCGCCGTGGAGGCCAGGCACCGGCACGCCTACGCCGAGCAGTACCGGCTGCTGGAACGCGCGCTCGAACTGTGGGACGACGTCCCCGAGGAGGTCAGGGCCGAGCTGCGGCCCGCCGACTACGCCGAGTCGTACCCGCCCTGCGGCTGCGGCGGCTCGCCGACCGCGCTCGGCTTCCTCGACCTGCTGGCCGAGGTCACCGTGGCGGCCCGGCTCAGCGGCGAGCGGGAACGCGCCTACGCGATGGCCAAGCGCGCGCTGCGGGTGATGGACCGCAGCGGCGGCGACGACCCGCTGCGCGCCGCCTGGTTCTGGTCGCAGCGGTCGATGCTGACCGAGGACATGGGCCGTGGCGACGGCTGGGAGGAGCTGTCCCGGGCCCGCGAGCTGGTCCGCGGCCTGGAGCCGTCGGCCGCGCACGCCGAGGTGCTCGGCCGGATCGCCGGCTGGATCATGGTCCACAAGTCCGGCGCCGAGGGCATCGCCATCGCCGCCCGCGCGGTGGAGTACGCCCGGCTGTCCGGCGCCCGCGACACCGAACTGCACGCCCGGGTCACCCTCGGCCTGATCCAGGCCGACGGCGGCGACGTGGAGGGCGGCCTCGCCGAGGTGCGGGAGGTGCTGCGGCTGGTCAGCGACATGCCGTCGCCCGGCATCATCGCCCGCACGCACGGCAACCTGTCCTCCGTGCTGGAGGGCGCCGGCCGCTCGTCCGAGGCGCTGCGGATCACCCGCGAGGGCATCGAACGGGCCGCCCAGCAGGTCACCCACGCCACCCGCAGCTGGCTGCTGACCAACGAGGGCGAGTCGCTGCTCGCGCTCGGCCGGTACGCGGAGTCCGCCGACTCGCTCGAACAGGCCAGGCGCACCGCGCAGGGCTCGTACTTCCACCTGGCGGGCATCGCCATCAACGACGGCTTCCGGGCGCTCGCGACCGGCGACATGACCGCCGCCGTCGCCCAGCACGCCGCCGCGGTGGAGGCGCTGCGCAACGACACCCAGCCGCAGCACGTGATCCCGTTCCGCACGCTCAGCCTGCGGCTCGTCTATGAGCAGGGCCGCTTCGAGGACGCCAGGCGCGAGGTGCTGGCCGCGATCGAGGCCGGCTTCCCGCTCGGCAGCGAGCGCTACGGCTGGCCGCTGCTGGTGATCGGTGCGGCGGCCGAGGCGGACGGGCCCTGGCTGCTGACCGGCGACCCGGCCCGCGGGCACGTCCTGGAGCGGATCAGGACCGCCGCCCGCGAGCTGCCCCGGCCCACCGAGCTGTGCGAGGCGCTCGCGCTGATGGTGGACGCCGAGATCGCCCGCGCCGAGGGCCGCACCGAGCCGGAGCTGTGGGCCGCCGCGCAGGTCGCCTTCCAGAAGCAGGAGCGCCCGTACGAGCTGGCCGTGGTCCGCTACCGGCACGCCGAGGCGCTGCTCGCGCTCGGGCCCGACGTGCGCGGCCTGGCCGGCACGCTGCTGCGCCAGGCGTACTCCTTCGCCGCACCGGCCGGCGCCGGCCCGCTGGCCGCGGAGATCACCCAGCTCGCGCAGCGCGCCCGGCTGTCGCTCGACGAGGCGCAGGAGACCTCGGCCGAGCCGGCCTCCGCGGAGCCGGCCGACCCGGCCGAATCGCTCGGCCTGACCGCCCGCGAGCGCGATGTGCTCCGGCTGGTGGCCGAGGGCCGCACCAACCGGCAGATCGCCGAGGAGCTGTTCATCTCGCCGAAGACCGCCAGCGTGCACGTGTCCAACATCCTGGCCAAACTGGCCGTCTCCACCCGCGGCGAGGCCGCCGCCCTGTCCCACCGGCTGCGGCTGTTCGCCCCGGCGCGCTGACCGCGCGGTCCGGCGCGACAAGGCTTCGCTGCCGCGAGGTGGGGGCAGGCAGGTGTGGCCCGTTCGCCACGGACGCGCCGTTTCCTCCGCCGCCGCGGCGGGCAGCCGGGCGGTGCCGTGCCCGCCGTGTGTGTTCGACCGCGCTGGAGAACCCGGCACGGTGGCCGGACCGCTCGCGGTCCTCGTGGCCGGGAAGCGCGCCGCAGGCGGTTCAGCTGACGGAGACCTTCAGGATCCGGTCGTCACCCGGCTTGGGGGTGCCGCGGCCGTCTGTGTTGCTGGTGCTGAGCAGCAGGGTGTGGTCGTCCAGGGCGACCACCGAGCGCAGCCGGCCGTAGGTGTTGGTGAAGAACGCCTGCGGGGCGGCGGCGGTGGTCGCGCCGTTCAGCGGGATCCGCCACAGCCGTTCGCCCTTGAGGGCGGCCATCCAGATGCAGCCCGCCGCGTAGGCGATGCCGCTGGGCGACGCCTGGTCGGTGTGCCACTGCGCCACCGGGTCCACGAAGCCCGAGCGGTGCGCGATGCCCTCCACCGTCGGCCAGCCGTAGTTCTTGCCCGGCTCGATCAGGTTGAGCTCGTCCCAGGTGTCCTGGCCGAACTCGTCGGCCCACAGCCGCCCCTGGGTGTCCCAGGCCAGGCCCTGCACATTGCGGTGGCCGGGGGAGTACACCAGCGAGCCGGCCACCGGGTTGTCCTTCGGCGGCTGCCCGTCCGGCGTCATCCGCAGGATCTTCCCGCCGAGCGAGGACATGTCCTGCGCCAGGCCGCGCTGCGCGGTCTCGCCGGTGCCCGCGTAGAGCATCCCGTCGGGGCCGAAGGCCAGCCGTCCGCCGTTGTGGATGGTGCCGCTGGGAATGTCCCGCACGATCGTGTCGGGCGCGCCCAGCTGCTCGCCCTTGGGCCGCGACGGGTCGTACGTCATCCGGGCGATCCGGTTGTCGGACTCGGTGGTGAAGTACGCGTAGAGCATGTGGTCGGAGCCGAACTGCGGCGACAGCGCGAGGCCGAGCAGCCCCGCCTCGCCGCCCGCGGTGACCCCGGGGACCACGCCGACCTCGGTGGTGGTGTGCTTGGCCGGGTCGACCCGGGAGATCCGCCCGGTGTCCCTGGAGGCGACCAGCAGCGTGTCGTCGGGGAGCACCGCGATGCCCCACGGCGTCTTGATGCCGGTGGCCACGGTGCCGGTGACCTTCGCGATGCCCTTGGCCGCCGCCGGTGACGGCTTCGCACTGGTGCTGGGCTGCCCGGAGGAGGCCGGCGCCGAGGAGGACGGGCCCGGGGCGCCGGAGGCGGTGCTGCCCGAGGGGCGCGGCGACAGCAGCGGCGAGGTGCCGTCGCCGCCGCCGGAGCAGCCGGCCAGCAGCGCCGCGGCGGTCAGTGCGGCGGTCAGTGCGGCGGCCAGCGCGCCGGCCCGGCGGGTACGGGCCTGGGCCAAGGAGGGCGTACCACCGCGGCCGGCTGCGCCCGCTGGGCTGTTTGTGCTCAATGCGCTCACCGTCAGACCTCGCACGGATACCGGACTCACCCGTCAAGCCAAGCACATCGCGCCCGGCACCGCGCCGCCACGCGCCGAACAGGGGTTCCCGCCCGGCGCGGGCGCGGGCCGGGCTTCAGTCCCAGGAGCCGCGGGCCGGCGGCAGGTCGGCTATCTCGGCGAAGTCGGTGTCGGTCAGGGTGAGTTGGGCGGCGCCGGCGTTCTCCGCCGTCCAGCGGGCCGAGGTGGCGCCCGGCACCGGCAGCACCGTGGGGCCCTGCGCGAGCACCCAGGCCAGCGCCACCTGCGCGGCGGTCGCCTCGTGCCGGGCGGCGACCCGGCGCAGGCCGGCCACGATCGGCTGGTTGGCGGCCATCATCTCGGCGGTGAACCGCGGATGCCTGGCCCGCAGGTCGTCCGGCTCGAAGCCCTGGCCGGGGGTGAGCGTGCCGGTGAGGAAGCCGTTGCCCAGCGGCATCGCCGCCAGGAAGCCCACGCCGTGCCCGGCGCACCACGGCAGCAGCTCGTCGAGCGCCTCGGCCGCCCACACCGACAGCTCCGCCTGCACCGCGCCGACCGGGAACACCTGCTGGGCGCGCCGCAGTTGGGCCAGCGTCTCGTCGTGCAGCCCGGCGCCCGACCTGCGGTTGCCGCGGGCGCCCACCGCGCACAGCCCGAGGGTGCGGACCTTGCCGGCCGCGACCAGCTCGGCCATCGCGCCCCAGGTCTCCTCGATCGGCACCTCAGGATCCACCCGGTGCAGCTGGTAGAGGTCGATGGTGTCGGTCTGCAGCCGCCGCAGCGACGCGTCGCAGGCCCGTTTCACGTACCCGGGGCGGCCGTTGGCCACGATGTGCTGCTCGCCGGCCAGCAGCCCGCACTTGGTGGAGACGAACGCCTCACCGCGCCGCTCCTTCAACACCCGCCCGAGCAGCAGCTCGTTGGTGAACGGGCCGTACATGTCGGCGGTGTCCAGCAGCGAGCTGCCGTGGTCGAGCGCGGTGTGCACGGCCCGCAGCGACGCCGGCCCGTCCTGCCGGGACGTGCCGTACGCCCAGCTCATCGGCATGCACCCCAGGCCCACGGCGCCCACCCGCAGCGCCGTCGAACCCACTGACCTGCGCTCCACCTGGCCGACCTCCCCAGGGCCTGTCGGCCCTCGCCGCCCCACTGTGTCATAGCCTCCTGACCATGACCGACATGACCCAGAAGCCCGCCGGCGGGCCCGCGCCGGACCAGCGCCCGCAGGTGTGGCTGTCGCTGCCGCCGCAGGAGATCGACGGGCTGCCCGACGCCTTCGACTACCACTACTGGGACGGCGCCGGCGACTACCCGGCCGATCCCGCCGACGCCCGGTTCTACGTCCTGCCCTACATGAAGGGCCCGGCGGTCTCCACCCGGCCGCTGGCCGAGATGACCGGCCTGCGGGTCGCCCAGGCGCTGAGCGCCGGGGTGGACGACCTGCTGCCGCACCTGGCCAAGGCACCGGCCGGCGCCGTGCTGTGCAACGCCCGCGGGCTGCACGACGCCAGCACCGCCGAGCTCGCGGTCACCTTGATCCTCGCCTCGCTGCGCGGCATCCCGCGCTTCGTGCGCGGCCAGGACAGCGAGCGGTGGTACTCCGGCTTCTACCCGGCGCTCGCCGACCGCCGGGTGCTGATCGTCGGCTACGGCTCGATCGGCGCGGCCGTGGAGGACCGGCTGGTGCCGTTCGAGTGCGAGGTGCTGCGCGTCGCCCGCAGCGCCCGGCAGACCGAACGCGGGCCCGTGCACCCGATGTCGGAGCTGCCGCGGCTGCTGCCGACCGCCGACGTGGTGGTGCTCGCCACCCCGCTGACCGAGCAGACCAGGGGCCTGGCGGGGGCGGAGTTCCTGGCCGCGATGAAGGACGGCGCGCTGCTGGTGAACATCGCGCGCGGCCCGGTGCTCGACACCAAGGCGCTGCTCGCCGAGGCCGAGTCGGGGCGGCTGACGGCGGCACTGGATGTCACCGACCCTGAGCCGCTGCCCGCAGGGCATCCGCTGTGGCACGCGCCGGGGGTACTGATCAGCCCCCATGTCGGCGGCAGCACCTCGGCGTTCAGGCCGCGGGCCGAGCGGCTGATCCGCTCCCAACTGGAACGCTTCGCCGCCGGTGAGGAATTGGTGAACGTCGTGGCCACCAGCGGCTGACCACTGGCCCGTCGGCGCCCGGTCGTTGCACTCTTGGCACGGGGTGACTGCGCCAGGTGTCCGGCGTCCCCCATGTGGTTACACACAGTAGAAGGACCCTACCCCTGAGTGACGGATCTGGTGTATCGTCCCGAATGGGGGACACGTCGCGGCCGTGCGGAACCGGCCGCCTCGGTGTGGACGACTTACACGTAAGGGGGGCGACGGGCGATGTACGGCCAATGGAGAATCCCGATCCCGACCACCAGCGCGGCGGCACCGTGAGCTCCACCGGGGCGGTGATCGTCCGGCCGTCGGCACCCGGGGGCGGCCGGTCAGGACTGCTGCCCCAACTCCTGGTGGCGCTGCTTTGCGGCGGCTACACCACCGGTGCCACGCTCGGCTGGGGCTCCGGCGAAGTCGCCACCGTCATGGG
Organism: Streptomyces sp. CA-111067; assembly: GCF_050956065.1. NCBI lineage: Bacteria > Bacillati > Actinomycetota > Actinomycetes > Kitasatosporales > Streptomycetaceae > Streptomyces > Streptomyces sp. CA-111067. Next base: position 6,861,285 of record NZ_CP192103.1, read on the forward strand.
CGACTTCGGGCTCTCCGCCGCCGCTGCCGCCGCCACCGTCTCCTCGCTGCTCTACGCCCGTAAGGTCGGCGGCAGCAACCGGCCCGCCTGGCTGCTGTTCGCGGTCTCCTCCGCGATGGTCTCGCTGGGCAACGGCATCTGGGGCTGGTACGAGGTGGTGCTGCGCCGCCCGGTGCCGCAGACCTCCGCCGCCGACTTCTGCTTCCTGATGTTCGCGCCGCCGGCCATCATCGGCCTGCTGGTGCTCGCCAAACGGCCGGTGACCAGAGCCGGCTGGGTGTGCCTGGCGCTCGACTCCTGGCTGATCGGCGGCTCGCTGCTGACGCTGTCCTGGAGCCTGGCGCTGGCGCACACGGCGCAGTGGGACGGCCCGAGCACCGCGCGCACCGCGCTGTCGCTGGCCTATCCGCTGCTGGACATCGTGCTGGTCAGCATGGTGCTCGCGCTGCACTTCCGGCGCTCGGCGGCCAACCGGGCCGCGGTCAACACCGCCATCGCCGCCTTCGCGCTCACCGTGCTGTGCGACGCGCTGTTCACCTCGCCGATCCTGCGCGAGCACTACCGCTCCGGCCAGATCCTGGACGCGGGCTGGTTCGCCGGCAGCATGCTGCTCGCCTACGCGCCCTGGGTCGGCCCGCGCGAGCAGCCGCTGCTGCGGCCCGGCACCGCCACCCGCAAGGTCACCGGCTCGCTGGCCGCCCTCACCCCGTACCTCGGCGCCGCGGTCTGCACTTTGGGCATCCTCTACAACGTCATCACCGGCCAGACCTGCGACCGGGTGGTGCTCTTCACCGGCTGCACCGTGGTGCTCGCGCTGGTCGTACGGCAGGGCATCATGCTGCTCGACAACATCGCCCTGACCCAGGAACTGGCCCAGAAGGAGAACCACTTCAGGTCGCTGGTGCAGGGGTCGAGCGACGTCATCATGATCGCCGCGCCCAGCGGGATGCTGCGCTACGTCAGCCCGGCCTCGCAGGGCGTCTACGGCAGGGATCCCGAGGAGCTGATCGGCACCGAGCTCTCCGCGCACATCCACCCCGAGGACCTGGGCCGGGTGCTGCACGAGGTGCGCCGCTTCCTGGCCGCCCAGCCGGGCGAGGAGCCCGCCACCCGGATCGAGTGCCGGATCCGCTCCGGCCACTCCGGCGCCGGCAGGGACGGCTGGCTCAGCGTCGAGTCCAGCGTCAACCGCTACCAGGGCGGGCTGATCTTCAACAGCCGGGATGTCACCGAACGGGTCAGGCTCCAGGCCCAGTTGCAGCACAACGCCTCGCACGACCCGCTCACCGACCTGCCCAACCGGTCGCTGTTCACCGACCGGATCGGCCGGGCGCTCGGCGGCCGGCGCGCGGACGACGGCCTGGCCGCGGTGCTCTACGTCGACCTCGACGGCTTCAAGAAGGTCAACGACACCGTCGGCCACCAGGCAGGGGACGAGCTGCTGGTACAGGCCGCCCGGCGGCTCCAGGACGGGCTGCGGGCCGGCGACACCGCGGCCCGGCTCGGCGGCGACGAGTTCGCCGTGCTGATCCCCGGCGCCGGACAGGGCGCCGACCCCGCCGTGCGCGAGGACCAGATCAGGGAGATCGCCGACCGGCTGCGGATCGCCCTCTCCGCGCCCTACCGCGTCGAGGGCGGCCAGGTCAGAGTCGGCGCCAGCATCGGCATCGCGTTCGCCGAGCCCGGCAGCACGGCCGGCGAGCTGGTGCGCAACGCCGACCTCGCGATGTACCGGGCCAAGCAGTCGGGCAAGGGCCGGGTCGAGCTCTACGCGCCGCAGATGCAGGCCGACGTCGTGCGCCGCACCGAACTGGCCGGACGGCTGCATTCGGCGCTGCACGAGGGCGAGTTCGCGCTGCTGCACCAGCCGGTGGTGGACCTGGCCTGCGGCCGGGTCACCGGCGTGGAGGCGCAGGCCCGCTGGCGGTCGGCGAAGGGCATCCTGTTCACCCCGGCGGAGTTCCTGCGGGCGGCCGAGGACACCGAGCGCACCGCCGAGCTCGGCTCCTGGCTGCTGGAGCAGGCGGTGGAACAGGCGGGCTTACGCTACGGCGCCGGCCACCGGATCCCGGTCACCGTACGGATCCCGGCCCGGCGCCTGCTGAGCCGCGACCTGCCCGCCGAGGCCGTCGAGCGGCTGCTGGACCGGCACGACCTGCCGCCCGGCGGACTGCTGCTCGAACTGACCGGCGGCGACCCGCGGATCGCCCTCGACGAGCTGGAACGCCGGCTGTCGGCGCTGCGCCGGCTCGGCGTACGGGTGATGCTCGGCGGCTTCGGCAGCGGCTACGGGGCCCTGTCGGTGCTGTGCGGCCTGCCGGTGGACGCGATCAAGCTGGACCGCGGCTTCGTGGAGGGCGTGGCGGAGTCCGGCCGGCTGCGCAAGGTCACCCGCGGGCTGCTGCGGATGGCCGCCGACCTGGGCGTCCCGGCGGTCGCCGACGGCGTGGACCGCCCCGAGCAGGTCCACGTGCTGCGCGACCTGGGCTGCGGCCAGGGCCTGGGGATGGCGTTCTCCGGGCCGCTGGACGAGCACCGGCTGCGCGGCTCGCTGACCCGCGGCGGCTATCCCGTGCCCCGGCAGGCACCACGGGAACAGGTCAGGACGGGCGGCATCCCGCTGCCCGCCAGCCGCTCACATAATGAGACGCGTGTCCCACCGGCTTGACACTCGGAAGGGTCCGGGAGGAAGGTCAGGGCCATGCGCACCCGAATTCTCGTACTTGGAAAGCGCGTCGGCTGACCGAGGCCCTCTCCGCCTCGAATTCACGCACCCGACGCGCTCCCCTCGCCTGCCTCCCGGCACGAGGGGTTTTTTGTTGTCCGGCACCAAGCCGACACCCTCAGCACCCCCCATCTTCGAGAGAAGAGAACGCAGATGACCGAGCAGGCCAACGGCCCCCACCATCCGCAGCCGCGGACCCGCAGCGCGGCGCCCGCCGCGGCGCCCGAGCGCATGACGGGCGCACAGTCCCTCATCCGCTCCCTCGAGGCCGTCGGCGCTGACACGGTATTCGGCATCCCGGGCGGTGCGATCCTGCCGGCGTACGACCCGCTGATGGACTCCGCCAAGGTCAGGCACGTCCTGGTCAGGCACGAGCAGGGGGCGGGGCACGCCGCCACCGGCTACGCGCAGGCCACCGGCAAGGTCGGGGTGTGCATGGCGACCTCGGGCCCCGGCGCGACCAACCTGGTGACGCCGATCGCCGACGCCCACATGGACTCGGTGCCGATCGTCGCCATCACCGGCCAGGTCGCCTCCAAGTCGATCGGCACCGACGCCTTCCAGGAGGCGGACATCTGCGGCATCACCATGCCGATCACCAAGCACAACTTCCTGGTCACCGACGCGGCCGACATCCCGCGCACCATCGCCGAGGCGTTCCACATCGCCGGCACCGGCCGGCCGGGACCGGTGCTGGTGGACATCGCCAAGGACGCGATGCAGAACGAGACCACCTTCTCCTGGCCGCCGCAGCAGGAGCTGCCCGGCTACCGCCCGGTGACCAAGCCGCACGCCAAGCAGATCCGCGAGGCGTCCCGGCTGATCAACGAGGCCAGGCGCCCGGTGCTGTACGTCGGCGGCGGCGTGATGAAGGCCCGCGCCACCGCGGAGCTGCGGATCCTCGCCGAGCTGACCGGCGCCCCGGTCACCACCACCCTGATGGCGCTCGGCTCGTTCCCCGACAGCCACCCGCAGCACGTCGGGATGCCCGGCATGCACGGCGACGTCACCGCGGTCACCGCCCTCCAGAAGGCCGACCTGATCGTCGCGCTCGGCGCCCGCTTCGACGACCGGGTGACCGGCCGGCTCGACACCTTCGCGCCCAACGCCAAGATCGTGCACGCCGACATCGACCCGGCCGAGATCTCCAAGAACCGGGTCGCCGACGTGCCGATCGTCGGTGACGCCCGCGAGGTGCTGGCCGACCTGATCGTCGCCGTCCAGGCCGACCACGAGGCCGGCCGCAAGGGCGACTACAGCGGCTGGTGGGACCACCTGAACTTCTGGCGCAACACCTACCCGCTGGGCTACGACCTGCCGGCCGACGGCAGCCTGTCCCCGCAGCAGGTCATCGAGCGGATCGGCCAACTGGCCCCCGACGGAACGCTGTTCGCGGCCGGTGTCGGCCAGCACCAGATGTGGGCGGCGCAGTTCATCAAGTACGAGCAGCCCGGCACGTGGTTCAACTCCGGCGGCGCCGGCACCATGGGCTACGCCGTTCCCGCCGCGATGGGCGCCAAGGCCGGCCGGCCGGAGGCCACCGTGTGGGCGATCGACGGCGACGGCTGCTTCCAGATGACCAATCAGGAACTGACCACCTGCGCGCTGAACAACATCCCGATCAAGGTCGCCATCATCAACAACGGCGCCCTGGGCATGGTCCGCCAGTGGCAGAACCTGTTCTACGGCGAGCGGTTCTCCAACACCGTGCTGCACTCCGGCGCGGAGAACGTGCCCGGCTCCACCCGCGGTGTCGGCTCGGTGAAGAACCTCGGCACCCGGGTGCCGGACTTCGTCAAGCTGTCCGAGGCGATGGGCTGCGTCGGGCTGCGCTGCGAGTCGCCCGACGAGCTGGACGCGGTGATCGCCAAGGCGAACTCCATCAACGACCGCCCGGTGGTGGTGGACTTCATCGTGCACGAGGACGCGATGGTCTGGCCGATGGTGGCCGCGGGCACCTCCAACGACGAGATCATGGCCGCCCGCGACGTCCGGCCGGACTTCAGCGATGACCTGGACGACTGACCCGCACGCGCACCCGCACACGGCTGACGGCAGAGAGAAGGCACGAAGCGACATGTCCAAGCACACGCTGTCCGTCCTGGTGGAGAACAAGCCCGGTGTCCTGGCCAGGATCACCGCGCTGTTCTCCCGGCGCGGCTTCAACATCGACTCCCTCGCGGTCGGCACCACCGAGCACCCCGAGATCTCCCGCATCACCATCGTCGTCAACGTGATCGACGAACTCCCGCTGGAGCAGGTCACCAAGCAGCTCAACAAGCTCGTCAACGTGCTGAAGATCGTCGAACTCGACCCCGCGGCGGCCGTGGCACGTGAACTCGTCCTGGTGAAGGTGCGGGCCGACAACGAGACCCGCTCGCAGATCGTGGAGATCGTCCAGCTGTTCCGCGCCAAGACCGTGGACGTGGCACCGGAGGCCGTCACCATCGAGGCCACCGGCGCCGCCGACAAGCTGGAGGCGATGCTCAAGATGCTGGAGCCGTACGGCATCAAGGAACTCGTCCAGTCCGGCACCATCGCCGTCGGACGCGGCGCCCGTTCCATCACCGACCGCAGCCTGCGCGCGCTGGACCGCTCGGCGTAATCCCGCCGGGCCGGCGCCCGCCGCACATCCGTATCGCGAGACCCCGAAACCCGCTCAGGACCAGCCGTCGTACGGTGGCCCGGAGTACCCGAACCAAGGAGAGACCCGAAGTGGCCGAGCTGTTCTACGACGACGACGCCGACCTGTCCATCATCCAGGCCCGGAAGGTCGCGGTCATCGGCTACGGCAGCCAGGGCCACGCCCACGCGCTGTCGCTGCGTGACTCCGGTGTCGATGTGCGCGTCGGCCTGCACGAGGGGTCCAAGTCCAAGGCGCAGGCCGAGGAGCAGGGCCTGCGCGTGGTGACGGTGGCCGAGGCCGCCGCCGAGGCCGACGTCATCATGATCCTGGTGCCCGACCCGATCCAGGCCCGCGTCTACGAGGAGTCCATCAAGGACAACCTCAAGGACGGCGACGCCATCTTCTTCGGCCACGGCCTGAACATCCGGTACGGCTTCATCAAGCCGCCGGCCAACGTGGACGTGTGCATGGTCGCCCCCAAGGGCCCCGGCCACCTGGTCCGCCGGCAGTACGAGGAGGGCCGCGGCGTCCCGTGCATCGCGGCCGTCGAGCAGGACGCGACCGGCAAGGCGTTCCCGCTGGCCCTGGCGTACGCCAAGGGCATCGGCGGCACCCGCGCCGGGGTCATCAAGACCACCTTCACCGAGGAGACCGAGACCGACCTCTTCGGCGAGCAGGCGGTGCTCTGCGGTGGCACCGCGGCGCTGGTCAAGGCCGGTTTCGAGACCCTGGTCGAGGCCGGCTACCAGCCGGAGATCGCGTACTTCGAGTGCATGCACGAGCTCAAGCTCATCGTGGACCTGATGTACGAGGGCGGCCTGGAGAAGATGCGCTGGTCGGTCTCCGAGACCGCCGAGTGGGGCGACTACGTCTCCGGCCCGCGGATCATCAACGAGGGCACCAAGGCCGAGATGAAGAAGATCCTCGGCGAGATCCAGGACGGCAGCTTCGCCAACAACTGGATCGCCGAGTACAACGCCGGCCTGCCGAAGTACAACGAGTACAAGAAGGCCGACGAGAACCACCTGCTGGAGACCACGGGCCGCAAGCTGCGCAAGCTGATGAGCTGGGTGGACGACGAGGCGTAGTCCTCGCGGGCGGGCCGGGGGGCCGGTTCCCCTGGTTCTCCGTCGCTTCGTACAAGGCCGTCCTGACGCCATTCGGACGGCCTTTGTACGAAGCGACGCAACCCCTGCGGGTGATCCTTCCATTTCGTCGAAGGCGCCGCTTCAACCCCTGGATACACTGCCTTAACAAGCGCGTCAGGCTCACAGCGTCGTGCGTCTTCCACGCGGCATGCCAATCCCGCCCTCCCCGGAGCGGCCCCACGGGACCGGCCGCCCCCGCAGGAACAAGTGAGGACCACGTGAGCCAGAAGCCTGTCGTACTCATCGCAGAAGAGCTGTCGCCCGCCACGGTGGACGCCCTCGGCCCGGACTTCGAGATCCGGCACTGCAATGGCGCGGACCGAGCCGAACTGCTGTCCGCGATCACCGACGTCGACGCCATCCTGATCCGCAGCGCCACCAAGGTGGACGCCGAGGCCGTGGCCGCCGCGGCCAAGCTCCGGGTGGTCGCCCGCGCGGGCGTCGGCCTGGACAACGTCGACGTGGCCGCCGCGACCAAGGCCGGCGTGATGGTCGTCAACGCGCCGACCTCCAACATCGTCACCGCCGCCGAGCTGGCCTGCGGCCTGCTGATCGCCACCGCGCGGAACATCGCGCCGGCCAACGCGGCGCTGAAGAACGGCGAGTGGAAACGCAACAAGTACACCGGCGTCGAGCTGAGCGAGAAGACCCTCGGCGTGGTCGGCCTCGGCCGGATCGGCGTGCTGGTCGCGCAGCGGATGGCCGCCTTCGGGATGAACATCGTCGCGTACGACCCCTACGTGCAGCCGGCCCGCGCCGCCCAGATGGGCGTGAAGCTGCTGACCCTGGACGAGCTGCTCGCCGCGTCCGACTTCATCACCGTGCACCTGCCCAAGACCCCCGAGACGCTCGGCCTGATCGGGGACGAGGCGCTGCACAAGGTCAAGCCCTCGGTCCGGATCGTCAACGCCGCCCGCGGCGGGATCGTGGACGAGGAGGCGCTCGCCTCGGCGCTCAAGGAGGGCCGGGTGGCCGGCGCGGGCCTGGACGTCTACGCCAAGGAGCCGTGCACCGACTCGCCGCTGTTCCAGTTCGACAACGTGGTGGCCACCCCGCACCTGGGCGCCTCCACCGACGAGGCGCAGGAGAAGGCCGGCATCGCCGTGGCCCGCTCGGTGCGGCTCGCGCTGGCCGGCGAGCTGGTGCCGGACGCGGTCAACGTCCAGGGCGGCGTCATCGCCGAGGACGTCAAGCCCGGTCTGCCGCTGGCCGAGAAGCTGGGCCGGATCTTCACCGCGCTGGCCGGCGAGGTCGCCGCCCGGCTCGATGTCGAGGTCTACGGCGAGATCACCCAGCACGACGTCAAGATCCTGGAGCTCAGCGCGCTCAAGGGCGTCTTCGAGGACGTCGTGTCCGAGACGGTGTCGTACGTCAACGCGCCGCTGTTCGCGCAGGAGCGCGGCGTCGAGGTGCGGCTGACCACCAGCTCGGAGTCGCCGAACCACCGCAACCTGGTCACCGTCCGCGGCACCCTGGCCGACGGCACCGAGGTAGCGGTCTCCGGCACGCTGGCCGGCCCGAAGAACATCCAGAAGATCGTCGCGGTCGGCGACAAGGACGTGGACCTGGTCCTGGCCGACCACATGGCGTTCCTGCGCTACACCGACCGCCCCGGCATCGTCGGCACCCTCGGCCGGATCCTCGGCGAGGTCGACGTCAACATCGCCGGCATGCAGGTCGCCCGCGCGGCGGCCGGCGGCGACGCGCTGGTGGCCCTCACCATCGACTCCTCCATCCCGGCCGGCGTCCTCACCGACATCGCCTCGGAGATCGGCGCGACCTCGGCGCGCGCGGTGAACCTGACCGACTGACGTATACGATCCGCTGCCGGGCGCGGCCCGGTCCCGGCGTCAACACCAGCGTCGCCCCTCACTCTTTCGGGGGGCGGCGTTGTCGTTTCCTGGCGATACTCTGGTCATCGCGGACAGAATCCCGTCCATGGGAGGAATCATGACTGCTGAACCGCTGCCGGCCTGGGCTTACCCCCCGCCGGGCGGATTCACCGCGGACGATCTCGACCGCATCCCCGATCTCCCGCCGCACACGGAGCTGATCGACGGGAGCCTCGTTTTCGTGAGTCCGCAGAAGAGTTTTCATTCGCTGGCCATCGACCTGCTGGCCTACGCGCTGCGGCGGCAGGTTCCGGAGGATCTGCGGGTGCGCCGGGAGATGACCATCACGCTGGACCGGTCCAACCGGCCCGAGCCCGACCTCGTCATCGTGAACGCGCGGGCGGTGCCGTCGGCCGATCACGACGAGACGAACTACCCGGCCGCCGAGGTCGTGCTGGCCGTGGAGGTCGTCTCACCCGAGTCGGCCTTGCGGGACCGGGAGCGCAAGCCGCAGCTGTATGCCCGGGCGGGCATCCAGCACTTCTGGCTGGTGGAGAAGTCGCGGGGCGGCCGGCCCACGATCCATGTGTACGAACTGGATCCGGTCCTCGGCCAGTACGCCGTCACGGGCATCCACCACGACCGGCTCAAGCTCGCCGTCCCCTTCACCATCGACATCGACCTCACCGAGATCGACCACATGTAGGTCGGCACTGGTTCCCTGCCGCCACCGCGGCCGGGGACCGGTTTCAGAGCCGGGCGGCCTTGAGGGCCATGTGGAGCAGCAGCCGGGACTCGCCGTCGGACAGGTCGAGCCCGGTCAGCTGCTCGATCCTCGACAGCCGGTAGTAGAGGGTCTGGCGGTGGATGGCCAGGGCGGTGGCCGTGCGGCCCGCCTGGCCGGCGTGGTCGAGGAACGCCTCAGCGGTGTGGGCGAGTTCGCGGTGCGCCGGGGTGAGCAGCGGGGCCACCGACGGGTCGGGGGGCGCGTCGGCGGGCAGCGCCGTCAGCAGCCGGTACGGGCCCAGGTTGGACCACTTCGCGATCGGTCCGAGCAGCGGCTGCGCGTGCGCCGCGCGGGCCGCCGCGGCCGCCTCCCGCCAGGCGCCGGGAAGTTCGGCCAGCTCCTCGCGGGCCGCGCTCACCCCGGCGACGGCCTCCGGCAGGCCGGCCGCGTCGAGCAGCCGGGCCGCCGCGGTGCGGGCGGTGGCGAGTAAATGCGTGGACCGCAGCCGTACCAGCAGCGCCACCACCTGCACCGGCTCGCCGCGCGGCCGGTCGGGCAGCCGGCAGAGCGCCGCGGCGCCCGGCAGCGTCCGCACCCCGGGCAGCTCCTCGTCGCCGCCGCCGTAGAGATCCTTGCCGGCCGGCGGCCGGACGCAGACCAGGGCGTGCGGCTCGTCCGCGTCCGGGCCGAGCGCCGAGCGCAGCGCCTCCTCGGCCGGGTCGCGGGCGGCCCGCGAGCCTGCGGTGAGCAGCAGCCGCAGCGCCCGCCCGCTGTCGGCGCCGGCCCGGGACGCGGCGGCCAGCCGGGCGCCGATCCGGGCCGCGACCGCCATCGCGGCCTCCAGCTGGGCGGGGGAGTGCTCGGCCTCGTCGAGCAGCCAGACATAGCCGTAGACCACGCCCGCGTGCCGCACCGGCAGGCACAGCCGGCCGAGGAAGACCCCCGCCGTGGGGGCCGCCGGAATCCGCACCGGCCCGGTCGCGCGGGCGATGCCGAAGCGCTCGAACCACGCTCTGACCTCGGCTGTCGAGCGCCGGGTGAGGATGGACCGGGTGCGCACCGGGTCCATCGCGGAGTCGTCCTCGCTGTCGTGCACCCCGAAGGCGATCAGCCGGAAGTCCCGGTCCTCCAGCGTGGCCGGCGCACCGAGCAGTGCCGACACCTCGTCCACCAGTTCCTGGGGATCGTCACCGTAGTCATCACGCACCCCACCATTCTCCCTCATACATCTGTATGAGGGACGGACCCCGAATGCATGACAGGTGTCGATGGTCCAGCGGGTAGGCGAATCCTAGATTCGCCGGAGTACCGGAAACACGACCGGCACGTGAAGTACCGGAACCATCCGCACCGCCCAGGAGGACCCCGTGCTCGGTCCCGTGTTGCTCGCCGCCGCCCGCAGCGACCGCATGCGCCGCGTCGTCGCCGCCGCGCCCGTCACCCGCCCCGTGGTGAACCGCTTCGTCGCGGGCGACGAACTGCACCGCGCGATGGACGCGGTCCGCACCCTCACCTCGTCCGGCCTGGACGTCACCCTCGACCACCTCGGCGAGGACGTCCACGACCGGGCCACCGCGCACGCCACCCGGGACGCGTACCTGCGGCTGCTGGAGACGCTGCGCGACCAGAAGCTGGCCGCCCGCGCCGAGGTCTCCGTCAAGCTGTCGGCCTTCGGCCAGGCGCTGCCCGACGGCGGCCACGACATCGCGCTCGACGGGGTACGCCGGGTGGCCGAACTCGCCACCGAGATCGGCACCACCGTGACGCTGGACATGGAGGACCACACCACCGTGGACTCCACCCTGGCCGTGCTGCACGAGCTGCGCCGCGAGCACCCGTCCACCGGCGCAGTCCTCCAGTCGTACCTGTTCCGCACCGAGGACGACGCCCGCGCGCTGGCTACCGCCGGCTCCCGGGTCCGGCTGGTGAAGGGCGCCTACAAGGAGCCCGCCGGTGTCGCCTTCCAGGACAAGCGGGACGTGGACAAGGCGTACGTCCGCGCGCTGCGCACGCTGTTCGCCGGCGACGGGCACCCGATGGTCGGCTCGCACGACCCCCGGATGATCGCCATCGCGCAGGAGCTGGCCGCCCGCCACCACCGCGGGCCCGGCACCTACGAGTTCCAGATGCTCTACGGCATCCGCACCGCCGAGCAGCGGCGCCTCGCGGACGAAGGCGAACGTATGCGCATCTACGTGCCGTACGGCGCAGACTGGTACGGGTACTTCATGCGGCGGCTCGCCGAGCGCCCGGCGAACCTGGCCTTCTTCCTCCGCTCCTTCGCGCCCACCGGTCGCTGAATCCCGATCCGCACCTCTCACAAGGAGAAACGCTTCATGGACGCTGTGACCCAGGTCCCCGCGCCGGTCAACGAGCCGGTGCACAGCTACGCCCCCGGCAGCCCGGAGCGCGCCCGGCTCGAAGCGAAGCTCAAGGAGCTGGCCGGCGCCCCGGCCGACCTGCCGATGTTCATCGGCGGCGAGCAGCGGATGGGCGGCGGCGAGCGCGTCGACGTCGTCCAGCCGCACAACCACGGCGCACGCCTGGGCAGCTACGCCGACGCCACCACCCAGGACGCGGAGGACGCGGTGGCCGCCGCGCTCGCCGCCGCCCCCGCCTGGCGCGCGATGGCCTTCGACGACCGGGCCGCGATCATCCTGCGGGCCGCCGAACTGCTGGCCGGGCCGTGGCGCGAGACGCTGGTGGCCTCCACCATGCTCGGCCAGTCCAAGACCGTGCAGCAGGCCGAGATCGACAGCCCCTGCGAGCTGGTGGACTTCTGGCGGTTCAACGTGCACTACGCCCGGCAGATCCTGGCCGAGCAGCCGGTGGCCAACGCGCCCGGGGTGTGGAACCGGCTCGACCACCGCCCCCTTGAGGGCTTCGTCTACGCCATCACCCCGTTCAACTTCACCGCCATCGCCGGCAACCTGCCCACCGCGCCCGCCCTGATGGGCAACGTGGTGGTGTGGAAGCCGTCGCCGACCCAGACGCACTCCGCGGTGCTGGTGATGAAGGTGCTGCGCGAGGCCGGGCTGCCCGACGGCGTGATCAACCTGGTCACCGGCGACGGCGTCGCCGTCTCCGAGGTCGCGCTCACCCACCCGGAGCTGGCCGGCATCCACTTCACCGGCTCCACCAGGACCTTCCAGTACCTGTGGCGGACGGTCGGCGAGAACATCGAGCGCTACCGCTCGTACCCGCGGATCGTCGGCGAGACCGGCGGCAAGGACTTCGTCGTCGCGCACCCGTCGGCCGACCCGGCGATCCTGAAGACCGCGCTGACCCGTGGCTCCTTCGAGTACCAGGGCCAGAAGTGCTCGGCCTCCTCGCGCGCCTACCTCCCGCGCTCGATCTGGGACGGCGGCTTCAAGGAGGAGTTCGCGGCCGAGGTGGACAGCATCACCATGGGCGACGTCACCGACCTGTCGAACTTCGCCGGCGCGCTGATCGACGAGCGGGCCTTCGCCAAGAACAAGGCCGCCATCGACCGGGCCAAGGCCGACCCGACGGTCGAGGTGGTGGCCGGCGGCACTTACGACGACTCGGTGGGCTGGTTCGTCCGGCCGACCGTGCTGGTGTCCACCGACCCGGACAACGAGATCTTCCGCGAGGAGTTCTTCGGGCCGGTGCTCGGGGTGTACGTCTACGAGGACGCCGATTTCGACGCGATGCTCGACCAGATGGAGTCGGTCTCGGACTACGCGCTGACCGGCGCGGTCATCGCGCGGGACCGGGCCGCGGCGGCCTCGGTGATGGAGCGGCTGCGGTACGCGGCCGGCAACTTCTACATCAACGACAAGTCCACCGGCGCGGTGGTCGGCCAGCAGCCGTTCGGCGGCGGCCGGGCGTCCGGCACCAACGACAAGGCGGGCGCGGCGCAGAACTTGATGCGCTGGACGTCCACCCGGGCGATCAAGGAGACGCTGGTGCCGCCGACCGACTACCGGTACCCGCACCAGGGCTGATCCGGCCCGCATCTCGCCGCCCCGGGGCCCGCAGCGGCCGGGCCCCGGGACCGCCGTCGAGAGCGGCCGTCCGGGCGGCTTCCGGGCGGCTTCCGGGCCGGTCGGGTGATCGTCTGTCTCAGATAGTAGGAAGTCCGAGTAATTGTGGCGACAGGACAGCGGTGCTGTCCTACGTTTGTATGCAGCCGAACGTCTCGCCCCATCGGGTGAGCGGCGGATCGAGCCAGGCGCCTCCGAGCGGGTCACCCCCGCCGCGCGTGCTCTCCGCCCCGTTCTGTGGTGACCGCCCTCTCCTCCGATTTTCCCCTGGAGTTGATCCCCATGGACGACGCCGCCCGTGAAAACGCGATGAAGGCCCTGCAGCGCTCCCTCGACCGCCGTGACAACGGCGGCAGCACGGGGCACGAGCGCCGGTAGCGCTCCCCGCCCCCCATCGCCCTGCCGCCACCGGGCCTTGTCCGGCATGCGGACACACATGTCATGTGCTGGGACGCGGAGTAGGGTTCCGGCATGTCTCGCACCCTCAGCCTCGCAGTGATCCCCGGTGACGGAATCGGCCAGGAAGTCGTGACGGAGGGACTCAAGGTCCTCGCCGCGGTCCTTCCCCAGGACGTCAAGCTGGAGACCAGGGAGTTCGACTTCGGCGCCAAGCGCTACCACGCGACCGGCCAGACCCTCACCGACGACGACCTCGACCAGCTGAAGGCGCACGACGCCATCCTGCTCGGCGCGATCGGCGACCCGTCGGTGCCGTCCGGTGTCCTGGAGCGCGGGTTCCTGCTCAAGCTGCGGTTCGCCTTCGACCACCATGTGAACCTGCGCCCGAGCCGGCTGTTCCCCGGTGTCGGCACCCCGCTGGCCGGCTCGCCGGAGATCGACTTCGTGGTCGTCCGCGAGGGCACCGAGGGCCCGTACACCGGCAACGGCGGCTCGATCAGGACCGGCACCCCGCACGAGGTCGCCACCGAGGTCAGCCTGAACACCGCGTTCGGCATCGAGCGGGTGGTCAGGGACGCGTACGCCCGCGCCCAGGCCAGGCCGCGCAAGAAGCTCACCCTGGTGCACAAGAACAACGTGCTGGTGCACGCCGGCCACCTGTGGACCCGGATCTTCGAGGCCGTCGGCCAGGAGTTCCCCGACGTCAGCACCGACTACCTGCATGTGGACGCGGCGACCATCTTCCTGGTCACCCAGCCCGAGCGGTTCGACGTGATCGTCACCGACAACCTCTTCGGCGACATCATCACCGACCTCGCCGCGGCCGTCTCCGGCGGCATCGGCGTGGCCGCCAGCGGCAACATCAACCCCGGCCGCGAGTTCCCGTCCATGTTCGAGCCGGTGCACGGCTCCGCGCCGGACATCGCGGGCCAGTCCAAGGCCGACCCGACCGCCACCGTGCTCTCCGTCGCGCTGCTGCTGCGGCACCTCGGGTACGAGGCCGAGGCCGCCAGGATCGACGCCGCCGTCCAGGCCGACCTGGCCGAGCGCGGTACGCAGGGCGCCCGCTCGACGGTCGCCATCGGCGACGCGCTCGCGGCCCGCGTATAGGACCCCGGCCCCACCACTGCGATAATCAGAGGTGGGGCCGCGCCGCGCGTCGATACTTGGACGTCCTAGCATTCGCTCGGGACGACCCGGCGCCTCCCACGGCCAAACGGTGAACACGGTGAAGGACACAGAGATGACGAACCCGACCATCGAGTTGAAGCCCTCGGCGCACCCGCTGTCCGAGGCCGAGCGCGACGCGATCCTGGCCGCCCCCGGGTTCGGCCGGTTCTTCACCGACCACATGGTCACCATCCGCTGGACCGAGGGCCGCGGCTGGCACGACGCCGAGCTGGTGCCGTACGCGCCGCTCTCGCTCGACCCGGCGAACATGACGCTGCACTACGCGCAGACGATCTTCGAGGGACTCAAGGCGTACCGGCAGCCCGACGGCAGCGTGGCCACCTTCCGCCCGGAGGCCAACGCGCTGCGCTTCCAGGCGTCCGCCCGGCGGCTGGCGATGCCCGAGGTGCCGGTGGAGACCTTCATCGAGGCGTGCGACGTGCTGGTCAAGCAGGACAAGGCGTGGGTGCCCGGCACCGGTGAGGCGTCGCTGTACCTGCGGCCGTTCATGATCGCCACCGAGACCGGGCTCGGGGTGCGGCCCGCGTCGGAGTACCTGTTCCTGGTGATCGCCTCCCCGGCCGGCGCCTACTTCTCCGGCGGGGTCAAGCCCGTCTCGGTCTGGCTGTCCGAGGAGTACGTGCGGGCCGCCCCCGGCGGCACCGGCGCGGCCAAGACCGGCGGCAACTACGCGGCCTCGCTGGTCGCCCAGGCGCAGGCCATCGAGCACGGCTGCGACCAGGTGGTCTGGCTCGACGCGATCGAGCGGCGCTGGATCGAGGAGATGGGCGGGATGAACCTGTACTTCGTGTACGGGGACCGGATCGTCACACCCGAGCTGAGCGGCTCGCTGCTGCCCGGGATCACCCGCGACTCGCTGCTCTCCATCGCCGCGGACCTCGGCTACGAGGCGGGGGAGGGGCGGATCAGCGTGGACGACTGGAAGCAGGCGAACGAGGACGGGTCGCTGACGGAGGTCTTCGCCTGCGGAACGGCCGCGGTGATCACCCCGGTCGGCTCGGTGAAGTCCACCCGCGCGAACTGGACGGTCGCGACCGGCGAGCCCGGCCCGGTGACGATGCGGCTGCGCGAGGCCCTGCTGTCCCTGCAGTCCGGCTCCGCCCCCGACCCGCACGGGTGGATGCACCCGCTGGGCGAGTAGCCCCGGTGTGACCGAATCGTGAGATCCCCCCATGGGGGAGCAGAACCTGTGGCAGACTGCTGGCGTGTCCTCGAACGCCATGATTATCGGCCGCAGGCACGCCGGTCCGCAGTGACGCGACCCTGACCCAAGTGGAACGTCACCCGCCTTGACCCGCGTGCAGACCTCTCGCATCCGCGAGGGGTCTTTTCGTTTCCCGGCCCACCCGCGCCGGAGGCGAAGCCGCACGAGGGCGCTGGGCGCGCCCCGGAATCCCGTCACCGGGCCGGAGGCCCCACTCACCCGACAGGAGTTACGACTGCCATGACCGCCGAACTGGACGACAGCTTCCACGTCTTCGACACCACGCTGCGCGACGGCGCCCAGCGTGAGGGGATCAACCTCACCGTCGCCGACAAGCTGACGATCGCCCGGCACCTGGACGACTTCGGGGTGGGATTCATCGAGGGCGGCTGGCCCGGCGCCAATCCCCGCGACACCGAGTTCTTCGCCCGGGCCGCCAAGGAGCTCGACTTCAAGCACGCCACCCTCGTCGCCTTCGGCGCCACCCGCAGGCCGAACGCGGTCGCCGCGCAGGACCAGCAGGTCAAGGCGCTGCTGGAGTCCGGCGCCCCGGTGATCACGCTGGTCGCCAAGTCGCACGACCGGCATGTGGAACTGGCGCTGCGCACCACGCTGGAGGAGAACCTGGAGATGGTCCGGGACACCGTCTCCTACCTGGTCGAGCAGGGCCGCCGGGTGTTCGTGGACTGCGAGCACTTCTTCGACGGTTACCAGGCCAACCCCGGCTACGCCACCAACGTCGTACGCGCCGCGCACGAGGCCGGCGCCTCCGTCGTCGTGCTGTGCGACACCAACGGCGGGATGCTGCCCGCGCAGGTGCAGGCCGTCACCGGCCTGGTGCTCGCCGACACCGGCGCGCGGCTGGGCATCCACGCGCAGGACGACACGGGCTGCGCGGTCGCCAACACCCTGGCCGCGGTGGACGCCGGCGCCACCCACGTCCAGTGCACCGCCAACGGCTACGGCGAGCGGGTCGGCAACTCCAACCTCTTCCCGGTGGTCGCCGCGCTGGAACTCAAGCACGGGCGGCGGGTGCTGCCCGAGGGCGCGCTCATGGAGATGACGCGGATCTCGCACGCCATCGCCGAGGTCGTCAACCTGCCGTCCTCCACGCACCAGCCGTACGTGGGCGTGTCCGCGTTCGCGCACAAGGCGGGGCTGCACGCGTCGGCGATCAAGGTCGACCCGGACCTGTACCAGCACATCGACCCCGAGCGGGTCGGCAACACCATGCGGATGCTGGTGTCCGACATGGCCGGACGCGCCTCGATCGAGCTCAAGGGCAAGGAGCTCGGGATCGACCTCGGCGACGACCGCGAGCTGGTCGGCCGGGTGGTGGCCCGGGTCAAGGAGCGCGAACTCCTCGGCTACACGTACGAGGCGGCCGACGCGTCCTTCGCGCTGCTGCTGCGCGCCGAGGTCGACGGCAGGCCCCGCCGGTTCTTCCGGATCGAGTCCTGGCGCGCGATCACCGAGGACCGCCCCGACGGCACGCACGCGAACGAGGCGACGGTGAAGCTGTGGGCCAAGGGCGAGCGCACGGTGGCCACGGCGGAGGGCAACGGCCCGGTCAACGCGCTCGACCGCGCACTGCGGGTGGCGCTCGAACGGATCTACCCCCAGCTGGCCACGTTCGCCCTGGTGGACTACAAGGTCCGCATCCTGGAAGGCCGCTCGGGCACTGACTCCACGACGCGCGTCCTGATCACGACGACGGACGGCACGGGCGAGTGGTCGACGGTGGGGGTGGGCGAAAACGTGATCGCCGCTTCCTGGCAAGCCCTGGACGACGCCTACGCCTTCGGCCTCCTGAGCGCCGGCCTCACCCCGGAGGAGTAGCCCCCGGGCCCCCGACCCAGCTCCGCGGGCGCTCCCGGCTGCGCCCGGCCTTTGCCCCGGCCACGCCCGGGCTTTTTAGGGGCGCGGGGAACTGCGCGACAAGCCACGACGGTGGCGCGCCTCACCACCGGCCCCAAAGGGGCAGTTGCTGTAGTTTCCCGGCCACCGGCCGGTGGGGGCTGGTCGCGCAGTTCCCCGCGCCCCTGGTGATGCCGGGGTACATCGCTCCCGCGCCCCTGGTGAGGCCGGGGGCTCCCGCGCGGGGTACGGCTGTGCTGGGCGCCGGTCACCCCAGGGGCGCGGGGAACTGCGCGACCACTCCATCACCGAGCGGTGGGTCCGGGGACGGCCGCAACTGCTGCTCCGGGCCGGTGAAGGCTCGTGGGTTGACTTCAAGTGGGGTTGAGGCGCGAGGGTGGCGGGATGGTTGGGGTGAGGGTTGGGCGGGGGGTCGTGGCCGCCTCCTATCGGGGGCTGTTCGCGCATCAGGGGTTTCGGCGGCTCATGCCGGCGCTCGCCGCATCGGACCTCGGCGACGGCATGAGCCTCGTCGCCGTCACCTGGCTCGCCGTGCTGATCGCACCGCCCGGCCGGGCCGGGCTCTTCGTCGGGGCGGCGGTCGCCGCGTACGCGCTGCCGGGGGCCGCCGGCGCGCTGGTGTTCGGGCGGCTGCTGCGCCCGCTGCCCGCGCGGCGGCTGCTCGCCGCGGACAGCACGCTGCGCGCCGTGCTGCTCGGCTGCGTCCCCCTCGCGTGGGCCACCGGCCTGCTGCACCCCGCGGTGTACGTGGCCCTGCTGGCCGGCTCCTCCGTCCTGCACGCCTGGGGCGGAGCCGGAAAGTACGGGCTGCTGGCCCGGCTGCTGCCGCCCGAGGACCGGCTGGCGGCCAACGCGCTGGTCAGTTCGAGCACTTCGGCCGCCCTCATCGTCGGCCCGGCCCTCGCCGGACTGCTGGTCGCGCTGATCAGCCCGGCCTGGATCATCGGCCTGGACGCCGCCTCGTTCGCACTGCTCGCCGTCCAGGCGGCCCGGATCGGCGACACCGACGCGAAGACCGTCGCCCCGGTGGACACCACCCGCTCCGCCGCCGGCCTCCGCGCGCTGCGCGGGCAGCCGGAACTGCTCGGCGTGCTCGGCCTGACCTGGCTGTTCTTCTTCCTCTACGGCCCGGTCGAGGTGGCCCTCCCGCTGCACGTGACGCAGGACCTGCACGCCTCGGCCCGTCTGCTCGGGCTGTACTGGGCCCTGTTCGGCGTCGGCGCCATCCTCGGCGGCCTCGCCGCCGGCACGCTGCGGCGGCTGCCGCTGTGGCCGGTCACGCTCGGCATCGTCGCGGGCTGGGGCGCGGCCCTGCTGCCGTTCGGGCTGGGGGCGCCGCCCGCCGTCACGGTGAGCTGCTTCGCGCTGGGCGGGGTGATCTACGGGCCGTTCACCGCGCTGTCGTACACGCTCTTCCAGGACCGTACCCCCGCTCAGTGGCTGACGACCGTGCTGGCGTTCCGCGGTGCCGCCCTGCTCACCGCCTCGCCGGTGGGCACCGCGCTCGGCGGCCCGCTGGTCGCCGCGCTGGGGCCGCGCGCGGTTCTGGCCTGGTCGGGAGCGGCGACGGTCGCGCTCGCCGCCGCGGCGGCCCTGATCCGGGCCCGCGCGGCGGCCCGCGGCCGGGGCAGCCGGGAGGGCGCGACCTCTGGCGGACGCGCGTAGATGTCGGGCACACTCCTCATGCGCCACCTGCACACCCCCCACCTCAGCGGAACCAGCAGGAGGAAATCGCATGAACAATGGCATGCCCATGACCGCAATGCCGACCCCGGCCGGCACCGGAGCCCCGGCCGGCACCGTCCCGGCCACCGACGGCCCGGCCCGCCGGCTGCGCGGCCGCTCCGTGCTCAGCGCCCTCGCCCTCGTCCTGACCGTGGTCTTCGCCCCGGGCGTCGGCATCGCCTCGTCGCACAACGCCTACGCCGTCACCAAGCTCAGCCAGGCCCAGGCGGAGAGCATGTTCCGCGCGGCCGGCATCACCTGGTCGTCCTCCGGCGGCTGCACCAACCGCGCCAACTCCACCTGTACGTCGTTCGCCCAGCTCAACCAGGCCACCGCCCAGGGCGCCGTCACCCTCAAGCACGCCAGCGGCTGCGCGATCAACATCACCGGCGGTACCGAGGTCGGCCACGCCAGCGGCACCTACTCGCACTACAACGGCTACAAGCTCGACTACGGCAAGAACACCTGCCTGACCAACTACGTGCACAACAACTTCAGCTACATCGGCCTGCGCGGCGACGGCTACCCGCAGTGGCAGGCCGCCTCCGGCAACATCTACGCCGACGAGGGCACCCACTGGGACGCCCTCTACTACAACTGCGGCGGCTGCTGACCGACCCGGCGACCCGCTACGCCCCGGCCCGGGCCACCCGCCCCGCGCCGGGGCGTACTCGGGTACCGGCGGCCTACCGCTGGGTAGGGGTGCTCAGGCGTTCGCCCGGCCACCGAACTACCGTCGTCCGTATGGGGAATTTCGCCGGGACACTGATCGGGCTGCTGGGGGCCGCGCTGGGGGTGACGACCACGCCGCGGGACCGGCGGCGGTCCGAACGGGTCGCGGAGGGGGTGTTCCCCGGCCGGCTGCGGGTGGTGTCGGCGCGCACGCTGTTCCCCGCCTCGGCCGGCTCCGAGGTGCTGTTCGGGCTGGACGACGACCCGGACGCCGTCGTCAGGGTGCTGGCGGGCGGCGCGGAGCCCACCGCCGCATCGGTACGGCAGGCCGTCGCCGACGCGCAGGCCAAGGCGCAGCGCTGGCGCACCCTGAACGCGGCCTTCGCGGACGGCTGCACATCGCCTCCCGGGAGGCGACCATGCCGTACCTGCCGCCACGCCGGCGGTCCGACGAGGAGGTGGTGGCCTGGGTGCGGAACGTGGTGCTGGCCGAGAGCACCGTATGGGTCGCGGAAGACGGCGACACCGGCCGGATCGTCGGTTACGCGGCGCTCGAAGGCGACATGCTCGACTCGCTGTACCTGCTGGCCGACGCGCGCCGGCAGGGCATCGGCAGCCGGCTGCTGGCCGAGGTCAGGTCGGCCGTGCCGGGGGAGCTGCGGCTGCACGTGTTCCAGCGCAACACCGACGCCCGGGCCTTCTACACGCACCACGGCTTCACGGTGCTGGACATGAGCGACGGCTCGCGGAACATGGAGAACGAACCGGACATGACGATGCGGTGGGCGCCGGTGACCAACAGCACACGTACTGACCGGTAACGTAGCGGTCGCCACGGTCATAGGGTGAGCGCCGTACGTTCCGCACCGCGCTCGTACGCGTCGCCGCGCCCTCCGGCCGGCGGCGTCCACCAGCCCCGACCCACCACCGGGAGTACCGCATGCGCTCGGCGAAGGACTTCTTCCGCCCGCTGGCTGTGGGGGCGCCCGCCCCCGTGCGTGAAGTACCGGCCCTGCCGTCACGGATGATCCACTTCTTCGACCCGGGCAACCCGAGGATGGCCGCGAAGGTGCCGGCCCTGGCCCCGCAGGTGGACGTGCTGCTGGGCAATCTGGAGGACGCCGTACCCGCCGACCGCAAGGAGGCCGCCCGGGCCGGCCTGGTGGACATCGCCAGGGCGACGGACTTCGGCGACACCCAGCTGTGGACCCGGATCAACAGCCTCGACTCACCCTGGGCGCTGGACGACCTGCTCACCCTGGTCACCGAGGTCGGCGGCAAGCTGGACGTCGTGATGGTGCCCAAGGTGGAGGGCGCCCAGGACATCCACTACGTGGACCGGCTGCTCGCCCAGCTGGAGGCCAGGGCGGGGCTGCGCCGCCCGATCCTGGTGCACGCCATCCTGGAGACCGCCGCCGGCGTGGCGAACGTCGAGGAGATCGCCGGCGCCAGCCCCCGGATGCAGGGCATCTCGCTCGGCCCGGCCGACCTCGCCGCCAGCCGCCGGATGAAGACCACCAGGGTCGGCGGCGGCCACCCCGGCTACCTGGTCCGCGAGGACCCCGCGGCCGACGACGCGCCGCGGGCCACGTACCAGCAGGACCTGTGGCACTACACGATCGCCCGGATGGTCGACGCCTGCGCGGCGCACGGCATCCTGCCCTACTACGGGCCGTTCGGCGACATCCAGGACCTGCTGGCCTGCGAGGACCAGTTCCGCAACGCGTTCCTGCTCGGCTGCGTCGGTGCCTGGACGCTGCACCCGGCGCAGATCGCGGTCGCCCGCCGGGTGTTCTCGCCCGCGCCGCAGGACGTGGCCTGGGCCCGCCGGGTGATCGACGCGATGGGCGACGGCACCGGCGCGGTGATGATCGACGGCAAGATGCAGGACGACGCCACGTACAAGCAGTGCCAGGTGGTCGTGGGCCTCGCGGATGCGCTCGCCGCCCGCGACCCCGAGCTCGCCGAGACCTACGCCGCCGCGCAGAAGGCCGGCCAGGAGGACGACGCCCGATGACCGACACCAGCGACAGCAACAACAGCGGCGACGCCCCCCGCCCCCGCCGGTCCGTGCTGTACATGCCGGGCGCCAACGAACGCGCCCTGGAGAAGGCCAAGACACTGCCCACCGACGCGCTGATCCTCGACCTGGAGGACTCCGTCGCGCCGGACGCCAAGGCCGAGGCCCGGGAGCGGGTGCATGCCGCCGCGGCCGGCGGGGAGTACGGCTACCGCGAGGTGGCCATCCGGGTCAACGCGCCCGGCACCCCCTGGCACGCCGACGACATCAGGGCCGCCGCACAGGCCGGCCCGGACGCCGTGGTGGTGCCCAAGGTCGACTCGCCCGACACCGTCCGCCGGATCGTGGCCGCCCTGGAGGCGGCCGGCGCCCCGGACCGCACCGCCGTCTGGGCGATGATCGAGACGCCCGCGGCGATGTTCGACGCCCGGGCCATCGCCGCCGCCTCCGACCGGCTCACCGTCCTGGTGATGGGCACCAACGATCTGGCCAAGGAACTGCACGCCGAGCACGTGCCGGGCCGCGCCCCGCTGCTCACCGGCCTGTCGCTGGCGCTGCTCGCGGCCCGCGCGACCGGGAAGGCCATCTTGGACGGTGTCTACAACGACGTCCAGAACCTGCCAGGCTTCGAGGAGGAGACCCTCCAAGGGCGGCAGCTCGGCTTCGACGGCAAGACGCTCATCCACCCCCGCCAGCTCGAACCCTGCAACCGGATCTTCGCGCCCGCGCCTGAGCAGGTCGAGCACTCCCGGCGGATCATCGAGGCGTTCGATCAGGCCACGTCACAGGGGCGCGGGGTGGTCACGGTGGACGGCAGGATGATCGAGAACCTGCACGTGGAAGAGGCCAGGCGGGTACTGGCCACGGCCGCCGCGGTAGCGGGCCGCTGACCCTTTCGGCGGCCTCCGACACCGCTTCCGCGGGCCCCCACGGGCCCGCGGGGGCGACGGTGTCCACCTGCGCGTCTGTAGAGACCCGCCATGAAGCGGCGGCGGACACTGTACGAAGTAGATGGCCCGTTCCGCCCCTCATCGCTCGTACTGTCAGTACATGACCACAACGCCAGAGGTGCCCGTCGCGGTGAACGACGCCCGCGGGCGCGTGGCCGAGCTCCACGCGATCCGCGAGGAGGTCCGGCGCGGCCCCAGCGCCCGCGCGACCGAGGCCCAGAAGGCCAAGGGCAAGCTCACCGCCCGCGAGCGGATCGAGCTGCTGCTCGACGAGGGCACGTTCCGCGAGGTGGAGCCGCTGCGGCGGCACCGGGCCAGCGGCTTCGGCCTGGAGGCCAAGCGCCCCTACACCGACGGTGTGATCACCGGGTGGGGCGCCGTGCACGGCCGGACGGTCTTCGTCTACGCGCACGACTTCCGGATCTTCGGCGGCGCGCTCGGCGAGGCGCACGCGGAGAAGATCCACAAGATCATGGACATGGCCATCTCGGCCGGCGCCCCGCTGATCTCGCTGAACGACGGCGCCGGCGCCCGGATCCAGGAGGGCGTCTCCGCGCTGGCCGGCTACGGCGGCATCTTCCAGCGCAACACCCGCGCGTCCGGCGTGATCCCGCAGATCTCGGTGATGCTCGGCCCGTGCGCCGGCGGCGCGGCCTACTCGCCGGCGCTCACCGACTTCGTCTTCATGGTCCGCGAGACCTCGCAGATGTTCATCACCGGGCCGGACGTGGTGCAGGCCGTCACCGGCGAGCAGATCAGCCAGAACGGGCTGGGCGGCGCCGACGTGCACGCCGAGGTCTCCGGGGTGGCGCACTTCGCCTACGACGACGAGCACACCTGCCTCGAAGAGGTCCGCTACCTGCTGTCGATGCTGCCGCAGAACAACCGGGAGAACCCGCCCGCCGTCGAGGCGCACGACCCGGCCGACCGGCGCGGCGACGTCCTGCTCGACCTGGTGCCCGCCGACGGCAACCGCTCCTACGACATGCACAAGGTGATCGAGGAGATCGTCGACGAGGGCGAGTACCTGGAGGTCCACGAGCGCTGGGCCACCAACATCATCTGCGCGCTGTCCCGGCTCGACGGCCAGGTGGTCGGCATCATCGCCAACCAGCCCGCGTCGATGGCCGGCGTGCTGGACATCGAGGCGTCCGAGAAGGCCGCCCGCTTCGTCCAGATGTGCGACGCCTTCAACATCCCGCTGGTCACCCTGCTCGACGTGCCGGGCTTCCTGCCCGGCGTCGCGCAGGAGCACGGCGGCATCATCCGGCACGGCGCCAAGCTGCTCTACGCCTACTGCAACGCCACCGTGCCGCGGATCTCGCTGATCCTGCGCAAGGCATACGGCGGCGCGTACATCGTGATGGACAGCCAGTCCATCGGCGCCGACCTGACCTACGCCTGGCCGACCAACGAGATCGCGGTGATGGGCGCCGAGGGCGCGGCCAACGTGATCTTCCGCCGGCAGATCGCCGAGGCCACCGACCCGGACGCCACCAGGGCCCGGATGGTCAAGGAGTACAAGGCCGAGCTCATGCACCCGTACTACGCGGCGGAGCGCGGCCTGGTGGACGACGTGATCGACCCGGCCGAGACCCGCGAGGTGCTGGTCAGCGCGCTGGCGATGCTCCGTACCAAGCACGCGGACCTGCCGTCGCGCAAGCACGGCAACCCGCCGCAGTGACACCGCCGAGCAACCGCCGTACCGACTGTTCCGGCTGAGGAATCCCAGACATGGAGACGATCGTGAGCACTCCCGCCGATTCACTGGTGCGCGTCGAGAAGGGTCACGCCAAGCCCGAGGAGCTGGCCGCGCTCACCGCGATCCTGCTCGCCCGCGCCGCGGCCGGCGAGTCCGAGGACGCCCCGCAGGCCCGTCCGGCCCGTTCCACCGCCGGCTGGCGCCGCCTGGAGCGCACCCCGGGCTTCCGGGCGCCGCACTCCTGGCAGGGCTGAGCAGGGCCGCACAGGGCCGAGCCCAGCAGATCTGACGTACCACCCGGGCCCGGCGGCGCGGGCCGGCCCCGCGCCGGTCAGCGCAGCCGGGCCATCAGCGCGTGCTCGACCAGCGTGATCAGTGCGCTCTTGGCCTCGCCGCGGTGCCGGGCGTCGGTGACGATGATGGGTGCCTCGGGCCCGATCTGAAGGGCCTCGCGGACCTCTTCGGGCCGGTAGGGCTGGTGGCCGTCGAAGCCGTTGAGGGCGATCACGAACGGCAGGCCGCTGTTCTCGAAGTAGTCCACCGCGGGGAAGCAGTCCGCCAGCCGCCGGGTGTCCACCAGCACGATCGCGCCGATCGCGCCGCGCACCAGGTCGTCCCACATGAACCAGAACCGGTCCTGGCCGGGCGTGCCGAACAGGTAGAGGATCAGGTCCTCGTCCAGCGTGATGCGGCCGAAGTCCATCGCCACCGTGGTGGTGGTCTTGTCGGGCGCGTGCGTCAGGTCGTCGATGCCTGCCGAGGCGGACGTCATCACGGCTTCGGTGCGCAGCGGGTTGATCTCCGAGACGGCACCCACGAAGGTGGTCTTGCCGACCCCGAACCCGCCCGCCACCACGATCTTCGCGGAAGTAGTGGCGCGAGCCGCCGTGCCGCTAGAGCTTCCGAAGTCCACTGAGCACCCTTTCAAGCAGTGTCACGTCTGGCTGTCCGCCGGCCGACTCGTCGCCACCGGGCTGGTGGATCGTGACGAGCCCGGCCTCGGCGAGGTCGGCGACGAGGATCCGGACCACGCCGAGCGGGATGGTGAGCAGTGCGGAGATCTCCGCGATCGACTTGATCTCCCGGCACAGCCGGCAGATCCGCTGGTGCTCGGGCAGCTGGCCGCGCAGCCGCTCGGGATCGGCCGTGGTGCTGACCAGCGCCTCGATCGCGAGCTGGTAGCGCGGCCTGGTCCGGCCGCCGGTCATGGCGTAGGGCCGCACCAGGCCCGACGGGCTCTGCCGGCCGCCGTCGGCCGAGCCGTTGCCCGCGTTGCCGTAGGCGCCCCTGCCGCCGCCGCGCGGTGACTGCTCGGGCTCGCTCCTGGGCGGCTCGTACGGCTGGATCCGCGGCCGGGGCGGCCGGTACTGGGGCTGTCGGGGTTCGGGCTCGGGAGTGGGCGCCGAGGGGAAGTTGTACGGATTGAGCGGCGGCTGACGCCTGTTGCCGTACGGGTCTCCGCCGGGGGACGTGCTCACGAGTCCTCCTCCTGATACGGCTCGCGGGCCCCCGTCCGGGCCCCTGGCGGGTGTCCGGACGAGTCGCGCGGGCGCGTTTCGCTAGTTGAGCAGGCTGCCTTGCAGCTCGGCCCGAAGATCGGGGGTGAGTACGGTGCCTGCCCGGTCCACGAGCAGGGCCATTTCGTAGCCGACGAGGCCGATGTCGCACTCGGGGTGGGCGAGTACGGCGAGGGAGGAGCCGTCGGAGACCGACATGATGAAGAGGAAGCCGCGCTCCATCTCCACGACGGTCTGGTTGACGCTGCCGCCCTCGAAGATCCGGGAGGCCCCGGCGGTCAGTGAGGTCAGGCCGGAGGCGACGGCGGCGAGCTGGTCGGCGCGGTCGCGGGGGAATCCGTCGGACATCGCGAGCAGCAGGCCGTCGGCGGAGACCACCACCGTGTGGGACACCCCGGGGGTGTTGTCCACGAAGTTGGTGATCAACCAGTTCAGGTTCTGTGCCGCCTGGCTCATCGGACTCAACTAGCGCTCCTGGTTCTGGGGGCCGCCGAATTGGGGGTCGGAGGCCTGTCCGTTCGTGTCAGTTCCAGCAGTGCGCCCTTGCTGGACGCCACGTCGCAGATTACTCAACCTGCCACGTACGTCCTCCGGTGCGCGGGAGACCTGTGGGCCGCCCTGCGGGGTCTGCGTCGCGGTACCCGGGACCAGGTTGGCCTTGGGCACCCGCCGTGGCAGGCCGGAAGGGGTGACTCCGCCTGCCTTCGGCTCACGGACCCCCTCGGCCCGCTGCCAGTTCTCGTCGTTGGTCGACCGCCAGTCGGATTCGGAGGAGTCCGGCGTCGGCGTCGCTTGTGGTTCGGGAGCCTCCTGATCAGGCTGTTCCCGAGGTGTCTCGGTGCGCTTCCGTTCCCGGCGCGGCAGGCCGGCGTCCGTCAGCGAAGGCGAGACTACGCTCTCGGACGGCTGGGAGGGGAGCGGCGGAGCGGATTCCGTTTCGTCTTGTGCCTGCTGTGGCGGCTGGGACTGCTCTTCCGGCTGTGCGGGGCTCCAGGGCTCCTGACCGGGCCGGTAGCCCTCGAACCCGGCCGGCTGCCCCGCGGGGTCGTAGCCGGCGTCGTAGCCGCCCTGTGCGTACTCCTGCGGGTACTCCTGGCCGGACGGCTGTGCGGGTGCGGCGGGCTGCTCGGCCTGCGGCTGGTACCCGTTGCCGTATTGCTGTGCGAAGAAACCGTTCTGCTGCTCGAATCCCGGCTGTTCGAACGCCGGCTGGTCGAAGCCGGACTGCTCGAAACTCGGCTGCTGCTGCTGCTGCTCGCCGGCCGGGTAGCCCTGGCCCTCGTAACCGGGCCGGAACTCCTGCTCGTACGCCTGCTGCTGGTACGAGGCGTCGTAGCCCGGGTCGTACACCGGCTCCTGGTAGTCACCCGCCGGGGCCTGCGGGTCGTAGCCGGTCTGCTCGTACGGCTGCTCGTAGGACTGCTCCTGGCGCTGCTCGGGCACCGGCGGCGGCCCCTGGACCTGCTGCTCGGCGCCCGCCGCGGCCTCCAGCTGCGCGCGGCGCTCCTCGCGGAGCAGGCCGCGGCCCACCGGGTCCAGCGCGGGCGCGCCGCCCTCGGCGCGGTCGTAGCGCGAGTCGTCGAAGCCCAGCTCGGCGGCCGTGCGGCGGCCGAGCTCCGCCATCCCGGGCTGACCTGCGGGCTCCGCCTCGGCCGGCTCGGGGACGATCCGCGACACGGTGAAGTCCCGCTCCTCGTCGAGGAGTTCGTCCTCGCCGCCGCCACCGCGGGTGATCGCCTCGGGCAGCATCACCAGCGAGGTGGTGCCGGCCTGCTCGCCCGAGGGGCGCAGCTGCACCCGGATGCCGTGCCGGTCGGACAGCCGGCCGACCACGAACAGGCCCATCCGCTTGGCGATCTCCACGTCCACGGTCGGCGGGTCTGCCAGCTTGCTGTTGATGTCGGCGAAGTCCGCGCTGGTCAGGCCGATGCCCTTGTCGTGGATCTCCACCATCACCCGGCCGTCGGGCAGCCGGGTCGCGGTGACCCGCACCTTGGTCTGCGGCGAGGAGAACGTGGTGGCGTTCTCCAGCAGCTCGGCCAGCAGGTGCACCAGGTCGGTGACCGCGCTGCCGTGGATGTCGGTCTCCGGGATGCCGACCAGCTCTATCCGCTCGTACGCCTCCACCTCGGAGGCCGCGGCCCGCATCACGTCCACCAGCGGGATCGGCTGGTTCCACTGCCTGCCCGGCTCCTCGCCCGCCAGCACCAGCAGGTTCTCCCCGTTGCGGCGCATGCGGGTGGCCAGGTGGTCCATCTTGAAGAGGCTCTCCAGCTGGTCCGGGTCCGCCTCGTTGTTCTCCAGTTCGGTGATCAGGTTGAGCTGCCGCTGGATGAGGCCCTGGTTGCGCAGCGAGAGGTTGGTGAAGATCGCGTTGACGTTGCCGCGCAGCAGCGCCTGCTCGGCGGCCAGCCGGACCGCCTCCCGGTGCACCTGGTCGAAGGCCCGGGCGACCTCGCCGATCTCGTCCTGGCTGTTGATCGGGATCGGCGCCACGGTGGTGTCGACGCGGCCCGGGTCGGTACGGGACAGCTGGTCGACCATGCCGGGCAGCCGGGTCTCGGCGATCTCGAAGGCCGCGCCGCGCAGCCGCCGCATGCTGCGGCTCATCGTGCGGGCCATCAGGCCGGCCAGGATGAAGGCGATGATCAGCGCGACGACCACGATCGCGGAGTTGAGGATCGCGTCCCTCTTGGCGTTGGAGGCGATGTGCGAGGCGTCCTTGGACGCCTTGGACGCGAGGCTGACCTCCACCGTGCCGTACGCGTCGAAGGACAGCGTGGAGGCGCCGAAGTAGGACTCCTGGGTGATGCCCTCGGCGCGCAGCTGCGCCACCGTACGGCCCGGGGTGGCGATCTCGCTGACCATCTTGGTCAGCTCCGGCGGCGCCACGAACGGCTGGTTCGCCGCGTCCGCCGCGGCCTTGGCCGCGGCGACCTGCTGCTTGCCCTTGGCCGCGGCGGCGGCCTGGGCGTCCTGCAGCGCCTTCTGGTCGGCCGGGGTGCCGCCGCCGTTGTACTCCTCGACGGAGATGCCCTGGAGGTACTCGTAGGAGCCGAGCGCGGTCTTCTGCAGCGCCAGCTCCGACGGCGAGACCTTCTTCTCCACCAGGATGTGGGTGCCGATCGACCGGGTCAGCGACTCCGCGGCCTTGGCGAGCGAGGCGGCGTAGAGGGTACGGCCGTAGGCGGTGATGTTGCTGGTGCCGTAGCCGAGCTCGTTGTCCAGCTCCAGCAGCGGGTGCTGGATCGTGACGTACCGCTCCTCGGTCTGCACACCGGGCAGCTGGTGGGTGTACGCGGCCTTGCGGAGCGAGCCGAGCAGCGGCTCGACCTTGCGGAAGTTGGCCATCCGGTTCTTCAGACCGGTCTGGTCCGGGATGTCGCGGGCGGCGGTGTCGAAGGCGCGGGCCGCCTCGTCGGTGGCGGCGCGGGCCGAGGTCACCGCCGGGTCGTCGGTCTTGCCGGCCAGCAGCGGAACCGCCGTGAGATCCCGCTCGTTGATCAGTGCGTTGCTGTAGGTCACCGCGGCGCTCACCAGGTTCGCGGTGCGTACGGCGTCATCGGCCTGGTGCCAGGTGTCCACCGAGCTCTTCACCCGGAAGCCGCCGAAGACCAGCGCGACCAGTACGGGGATCAGGAGGATCACGTTCAGCCGGGTGGCGACCCGCCAGTTGCGTACGCTGAAGCGGCCGCCGGGGTCGGGCAGAGTGGTCGACTGCACCGCCGGAGCACCGCCCGTGGCGGGTTCTCCCCCGGGGTGTCGGGGCGGCGTGAAATTCCCCCGCGGACCGTCTCCGGTGCCCGCCTCTGCTCGCCTCGTGTTCCTCACTGGACCAACAACCTCTCGGCGACGGCCCGCCAGGGGCCGTTCCTACGCTCGGGTTCTGCGAATTTCAGCACGTCATGGGGGTGCTGGCCAAACGTCTGGGATAGCGAAACCTCCGCTGCGAACGAAAACATAAAACGGGCATAAGTTCAAAGCCATGGCAAACCCTATGCCAGACGTACGCGCTGCGGCACCGGGTGAGCGCGAGCGGTGTTCACCGGGCACCGAAACTCTCTCGAAATGTTATGAAGACGGGGACCGGCCGTGTCCGATGACACAGTCGGTCCCCGTGGCTTCCCACCGTTTTCCCATTGGCAACATGCCAATGGCAACGGCTATTTGAGACGTGCAAGCAACGCGTGTTCCACCAGAGTGATCAGTGCGCTCTTGGCCTCGCCGCGGTGCCGGGCGTCGGTGGTGATGATCGGCGCCTCCGGCCCGATCTGCAATGCCTCGCGGACCTCTTCGGGCCGGTAGGGCTGGTGGCCGTCGAAGCCGTTCAGGGCGATCACGAACGGCAGGCCGCTGTTCTCGAAGTAGTCCACCGCGGGGAAGCAGTCCGCCAGCCGCCGGGTGTCCACCAGCACCACGGCACCGATCGCACCGCGCACCAGGTCGTCCCACATGAACCAGAACCGGTCCTGGCCAGGGGTGCCGAACAGATAAAGGATCAAGTCGTCATCGAGCGTGATACGGCCGAAGTCCATCGCCACCGTGGTGGTGGTCTTGTCCTGGACGTGGCTCAAATCATCGATTCCGGCCGACGCCGAAGTCATCACGGCTTCGGTGCGCAGCGGATTGATCTCCGAGACGGCTCCCACGAATGTGGTCTTTCCGACGCCGAAGCCGCCCGCGACCACGATCTTCGCGGAGGTCGTGGACCGTGCCGGCGGCGCGCCGTACGACTGCGGCGCCTGTGGCCTAGAGCTTCCGAAGTCCACTGAGCACCCTCTCAAGCAGTGTCACATCTGGCTGGCCGCCCGCTTCGCCGCTGCCCGGCTGGTGAATGGCGACCATGCCGGCCTCGGCGAGGTCGGCCACGAGAATCCGGGCCACGCCGAGCGGGATGGCAAGGAGCGCGGAGATCTCGGCCACCGACTTGATCTCACGTGTGAGATGGCAGATCCGCTGGTGCTCCGGCAGCAGCCCCGCGTACTGACCCGGGTCGGCGGTCGTGCTGACCAGGGCCTCGATGGCGAGCTGGTACCGGGGCCTGGTACGGCCACCTGTCATGGCGTACGGCCGCACCAGCGGCTGGTCGCCTTCCACCCCGTACGGCGCGTGGTGGGACGCGCCGTACGGGCCCGGCGAGGCGGGTGGCGGGGTCATGAGGGTCCTCCGTGTCCGGGCTGTGCTGTCGCGGTGCTGTGCTGTCGCGGTGCGGAATGACGGGAAGAACGGGCGGGCGGAAAAGACGGGACCTGGTCGGGCTCAGTGCATCAGGCTGCCCTGGAGTTCAGCACGGAGATCGGGGGTGAGAACCGCGCCTGCCCGGTCCACGAGCAGGGCCATCTCGTAGCCGACGAGGCCGATGTCGCACTCGGGGTGGGCGAGTACGGCGAGGGAGGAGCCGTCGGACACGGACATCAGGAACAGGAAGCCGCGCTCCATCTCCACGACGGTCTGGTTGACGCTGCCGCCCTCGAAGATCCGGGAGGCCCCGGCGGTCAGTGAGGTCAGGCCGGAGGCGACGGCGGCGAGCTGGTCGGCGCGGTCGCGGGGGAATCCGTCGGACATCGCGAGCAGCAGGCCGTCGGCGGAGACCACCACCGTGTGGGACACCCCGGGGGTGTTGTCCACGAAGTTGGTGATCAACCAGTTCAGGTTCTGTGCCGCCTGGCTTATCGCACTCAACTAGCGCTCCTGGTGATTCGTACCGAAACCACGGTCGTCGGTGTTGCCACCGCCGGCCTCGCGGCCCTGCTGGATACCACGACGGAGGTTGGTCAGCCGGCCCCGGACGTCGTCGGGGGACCGGGAGACCTGCGGGCCGCCCTGCGGGGCCTGCGGCTGGGCCGCGCCGCCCGGGACCAGGTTCGCCCTGGGCACCCGGCGGGGCAGACCCGAGGGGGTCACGCCGCCGGCCGACGGCTCGCGGACCTGCTCGGCCCGCTGCCGCAGCGCGTCGTTGGGCGAGGAGCGCCAGTTCGGCGTCTCCCGCGGCAACGGCTGCGGCTGCGCCGGAGCCTGCTGGCGGTCGGCCGCCGGAGCGGCCGCCGAGGCGGGCGCAGGGGCCGGGGCCGGCTGGTGCTGGGGAGAGCTGGTGCCGGGACGCTGCGGACCCGGCCGCTGGTCGGTACGCGGCCGCTGCGGAGGCGCGGTACGGCCGACCGGGCGCGGCGGCGGGGCCTGCTGGCCGCGCGCGCTCTGCTCGACGTGGATCTGCTGCATCCGCTCCGCCTGGCCGGTACGGAACCAGTCGGACTCGATGGACGCGAAGATCGGGGTGGGCTCGTCACCGCGGGTCGGGGCCGGCGGCAGCGCCATCGGCTCGGACAGCGGGTTGGGCGGCTCGGGACGCTGCGGCTGCGGCGGTTGCGGGACCGAGTACTGGCCGGTTCCCTGGTCGCCGCCCTGGCCGGGCATCGCGAACTGGCCGGTGCCGTCACCGGGCCGGCCGCCGCCGGGCAGCGGGTGCTGTCCGGTGTCGTACGACTCCTGCGGGGCGCCGCGGCCGTTCTGCCCGTAGCCGGGCGTGCCCTGCGGACCGCGCGGGCCGCGCTGCGGCAGCCCGCCCGGGTTCTGGAACTGCCCGGGGCCGCCGGGCTGACCCGGCTGGCCGGGTGCCCGGAACTCGCCGGTGCTCTCGCTGCTGACCGCCGGGAACTGGCCGGTGCTGCCCGGGCCCTCGGCCTGGACCGCCGGGAACTGCCCCGTACTGCCCGGACCCTCGGCGCGGACGGCCGGGAACTGGCCGGTGCTGCCGGGGCCCTGGAACTGCCCGGTGTTCTCGCCCTGGCCACCCTGCCCGCCCTGCGGCGGCTGCGGGATCGGGAACTGCCCGGTGTCACCGGGACCGCCGCCCTGGCCGGGCACCGGGAACTGCCCGGTGCTGTAGGTCTCCTGCGGGCCGCGGCCGCCGCGCGGCGCCCCGCCGCCCTGCTGCGGGATCGGGAACTGGCCGGTGTTGCCGCCGCCCTGCTGCCCGAAGTCGTCGCGGATCGCCGGGAACTCGGCGGTCTCGCCGGGGCCGCCCGGCCGGGCGCCGCCCTGCGCGCCCTGGCCCGCGCCCTGCCCCTGCCGCGGGGTGGGCCCGGGACGGCCGCCGAACACGTCGGAGCGGAAGCCGCTGGGGCCGGTGCTCTGCGGCTGCGGCGGCGGGAACTGGCCCGGCTGCCGGTTGCCCTGGCCCTGGTTGGGGTTCTGGCCCTGACCGGGGTTCTGGCCCTGGTTGGGCCGGCCGCCGAACAGGTCGCCCGGGCCCTGCTGGAAGTCCGCGCGCTGCCCGGGGGCCGGCGCGGTGCCCGCGCCCTCGAACGCGTCGAAGGCGGGCGCGTCGTCGACCTCCTCGTGGCCGCGCGGCGTGTCCTGCATCCCGCGGTCGTCGGGGAAGCCCTGGCCGCCGTCCTGCGCGGCCCAGCGCGGCGCGCCGGGCTGCTGCGGTGCGCCGCCGCCCCGTCCGCCGCCCGCGGCCAGCGCGGGACGTGCGGCGCCGCCGCCGACCTGGCTGCGCTGCGGGGTCTTGCCGACCTGCGGCGAGTTGCCGAACGCGCCGGCGATGCCGGTGCTGCCGGCCGCCGCCGGGGGAGGAGTGGCGCCGGGCCGTCCCGCGTTGCCGACGTTCTTGGCGCCGCCGCCCTGGGTGAGGTCCACCGGCAGCATGACCAGTGCCGTGGTGCCGCCGGAGTCCGACGGGCGCAGCTGGATCCTGATGCCGTGCCGCAGCGACAGCCGGCCGACCACGAACAGGCCCATCCGGCGGGACACCGAGACGTCCACCGTCGGCGGGTTGGCCAGCCGCTCGTTGATGTCGGCCAGGTCCTCGGGGGACAGGCCGATACCGGTGTCGTGGATCTCGATCAGCACCCGCCCGTCGGGCAGCGCGTGACCGGTGACCCGCACCTTGGTCTGCGGCGAGGAGAACGAGGTGGCGTTCTCCAGCAGCTCGGCGAGCAGGTGGACGAGGTCGTTGACGATCCGGCCGGTGACCTCGGCCGACGGCACCGAGGTCAGCTCGATCCGCTCGTACTGCTCCACCTCGGAGGCGGCGGCACGCAGCACGTCGACCAGCGGCACCGGGCGGGTCCACCGGCGGCCCGGCTCCTCACCGGCGAGGACCAGCAGGTTCTCACCGTTGCGGCGCATACGGGTGGCGAGGTGGTCCAGCTTGAACAGCGAGGAGAGCTGGTCGGGGTCGGCCTCGCGGGACTCCAGCTCGGAGATCAGCGACAGCTGGCGCTGGATGAGGCCCTGGCTGCGGCGCGAGAGGTTGGTGAACATCGCGTTGACGTTGCCTCGCAGCAGCGCCTGCTCGGCGGCCAGCCGGACCGCCTCGCTGTGCACCTCGTCGAACGCGCGGGCCACCTGGCCGATCTCGTCGCGGCTGTTGATGCCGATCGACTCGACCGAGGTGTCCACGTCCTGCGGGTCGGTGTCGGAGAGCTGCTTGACCAGCTCGGGCAGCCGCTTCTGGGCGACGTCCTGCGCGGTCTGCTGGAGGCGGCGCAGCGAGCGCACCATCGAGCGGCCGACGATGAAGGCACCGACGACGGCGATGCCGAGCACCAGCAGGATGATCGCACCGGAGATCAGCGCGGACTGCTTGGACTCCTTCTGGAGCTTCAGAGAGCGCTGCTGCAACTCGCTCAGCAGCGAGCGCTCGATCTGGTTCATCGCCTGGATCTTGGTCTTGGCGTTGTCGTCCCAGTCGCGGTACGAGAAGCCCATGCTCGCCAGCGCGCTCTGCGAGGCGACGATCCGCGTGCGGTCCTTGTCGTGCTGGGTGATCGTGTCGTTGCTGCCCTCGGTGCCGTCCAGTGGCGCGAGCAGCGGGACGCTCGCCGTGCCGTAGATGGTCCGGAAGATGGTGAGGGAGCCGTCCTCGTCGGTCGAGGCCCACTTCACCGACTGGTAGTCGCTCGCCGACATCCCGTGGTTCTCGGCCAGCTTCTTGGTGTCGGCCAGCGCGGCGCTGATCACCGCGCGCTGGATCGACTCGTACTCCTTGGCCGAGGAGAAGGCCGCCAGCGCGCGGGCGTCCTCGACCATGGACTTGTTGTTGGTCGCCTGCGCCATGTCGTCGGTCAGCTTCAGCAGCGACTGGATCAGGCCGTCATAGGCCGAGACGGTGCCGGAGATGGACGAGTCGTCGCTGTAGGCGGAGTCGCGGAGCGCGGCCAGCGAGGTGAGCTGGGTGTCGATGGACAGCAGGCTGGAGCGGACGCCGCTCCCGCTGAAGACCGACTTGGACTGCACCAGCTCGCTGGCCGTGTGGTACGCCTTCTCCTTGAGGTCAGTGGTCTGCCGCGAGGAGGTGACCGCGTCGTCGTTCGGGTGGCCCTGGGTCATCGGGCCCGCGGAGCTGTCGCGCTCGTCCTGTAGCGCGTCCGCGAGGTCCACCGCGTGTTCGGTGAGGTCGGTCAGGGTCTGCATGTTCTTCAGCTCGTTGACGTTGTCGAGCGAGCTGTTGATCCGCAGACCGCCCAGCGTGCCGGCGGTGATCACCGGCAGCGCGAGCAGGGACACAAGTCTGGTGCTGATGCGCCAGTTGCGCATGGCTATTCGGGGGCCGGGCTTGCCCGCGAGGCCGGTGATCCGGCCCGCGTCGATGCCGCTCGGCGTGCTCGTCCGGCCGGTGGCCGCAGTGGGTCCCGGCGTGGCGCCTCCGGAGTCGGCCGCCGTCGGCGCCTGACCGTTGCCGGTCGTGCCGGGCTGCTGCTCCGGGTCGCCCGCAGCGCCGCTGTCCCTCTTGAAACGTCCCTGCACTAGCGTCGCAACCTCTGGACCAGGCGTCCCCCGCGACAAAGCGGACAGGACGGTGTCGAGTCATGGGGGCTCAGGGCGACCCCGGATTGCGAGGAGGCCGTTGATGCCCTTCACCGCCGCTCGTTGCCCGCCCGCGCCCCCTGCGCGTCGGCTTGATGTGATGCGGCGGTCCGGGGAATTCCAGCACAGTGCTGGATCTCCCAACAAGGCCCGTAGCCGACCTGTTGGATTCCGTCACTCCATGCGCTGGGATCCACACGGATTGTTCACCGACGATGCATGGAAATCGGTTCATTTCGGATTTTCGATTCACCGGCGCTCACCGGCTGTGGAGTGCCCCGGGCCGGTTGATCACGAGTGGTATGCGCGGAGAAGGGACTGTTGTCCGAATCGTGGAACTTGAACGACTGTCCGCGATGACCGGTATGAGACTCACTTCGTGAGCAAAATCACAGCCCGTCAGATGTCTGGGTCACGTTGTTCCGGGAAAGGGCCGCACTAGCCTTGCGCTTTACAGAGCGAGGCTTTTTGTCAACCGCGTGTCAACCGCCGCCCGGCCCGCCGGGCGCCCCGAGCTTCCGAGGTCCAGAGCACCGATGAAGACCACCCTGATGTTCCGCCAGATGATCGCCAACCCGCGGCGCACCACCCTCGCTCATCTGAAGGACGTCGAGGACCTGGACGGCCTGTCGACCGCCCCCACCGCTGCCGGCGACACCGCCGGGGAGTTCGCACTGCCGCAGCGCACCGCGAACCCCCGCCGTACGGTACTGACCGAGCTGCCGAAGACTCCCGTCGCCCCCTGACTCACCGCCCGCCGTCCGGCCGCGCCGCGCTGACCTGCGGCAACGCCCCGGGCAGCGGCACCTGGCCCGCGCACTAAGCTGAGGCCCATGCGCATCGCCAGGTTCTCCATCGACGGCAACGTCGCCTTCGGCGCGGTCGAGGGCGACCCGACAGGCCCCGGCGGCCTCGACGGGCTCGTCCTCGACATCATCAAGGGCATCCCGTTCGCCGACTTCGAGCTGTCGGGTACGAAGGTCCCGCTGGACAAGGTCCGGCTGCTGCCGCCCGTCCTGCCCAACAAGGTGGTCGCCATCGGGCGGAACTACCCGGCGCACGCCGCCGAACTGGGCAACGAGGTGCCGGCCGCGCCCTGGGCGTTCTTCAAGCCGTCAACCTCGGTGATCGGCCCCGGCGACCCGATCGTGTACCCGACGTTCTCCAGCGAGGTGCACCACGAGGCGGAGCTCGCCGTGGTGATCAGCCGGCTGTGCCGCGAGGTGCCCCGCGAACGCGTCAAGGACGTCATCCTGGGCTTCACCTGCGCCAACGACGTCACCGCCCGGGACACCCAGCGGACCGAGAAACAGTGGGCCCGCGCCAAGGGCTTCGACTCCTCCTGCCCGCTCGGCCCCTGGATCGAGACCTCGCTCGACCTGGCGGCGGCCTCCGACCTGGCGATCACCGCCACCGTCAACGGCGAACTGCGCCAGGCGGGCCGCAGCAGCGAGATGATCAACTCCATCGAGGACCTGATCGTCAACATCACCGAGGCGATGACCCTGCTGCCCGGCGACGTCCTGCTCACCGGCACCCCGGCCGGGGTCGGCCCACTGCACCCCGGCGACGAGGTCGCCGTATCCATCGAAGGCATCGGCACTCTCACCAACAAGGTGATCTCGCGTGGCTAGCGCACCCTCCTCGGACGTACGCGTCCGCTTCTGCCCCTCGCCGACCGGCAACCCGCACGTGGGCCTGGTCCGCACCGCCCTGTTCAACTGGGCCTTCGCCCGGCACCACCAGGGCACCCTGGTCTTCCGGATCGAGGACACCGACGCCGCCCGCGACTCCGAGGAGTCGTACCAGGCGCTGCTGGACTCGATGCGCTGGCTCGGCCTCGACTGGGACGAGGGCCCCGAGGTGTCGGTGGACGGCTTCACCGCCGGCGGCGGCCCGCACGCGCCCTACCGCCAGTCGCAGCGGATGGAGATCTACGCCGACGTCGCCGCCCGGCTCAAGGCGGCCGGCCACTCCTACGACTGCTACTGCTCACCCGAGGAGCTGGAGACCCGGCGCGCGGCGGCCCGCGCCGCCGGCCGCCCGTCCGGCTACGACGGGCACTGCCGCGACCTCAGCGCCGAGCAGGTCGCCGAGTACCGCGCGCAGGGCCGGGCGCCGATCGTCCGCTTCCGGATGCCGGACAAGGCGATCACCTTCACCGACCTGGTCCGCGGCGAGCTCACCTTCACCCCGGAGAACGTGCCGGACTACGGCATCGTCCGGGCCAACGGCGCCCCGCTCTACACCCTGGTCAACCCGGTGGACGACGCGCTGATGGAGATCACCCACGTGCTGCGCGGCGAGGACCTGCTGTCCTCCACCCCGCGGCAGATCGCGCTGTACGAGGCGCTGGCCGACATCGGCGTGGCCAAGCAGGTGCCCGCGTTCGGCCATCTGCCGTACGTGATGGGCGAGGGCAACAAGAAGCTGTCCAAGCGCGACCCGGAGGCCTCGCTCAACCTCTACCGCGAGCGCGGCTTCCTGCCCGAGGGGCTGCTCAACTACCTCTCGCTGCTCGGCTGGTCCTTCTCCGCCGACCAGGACGTCTTCTCGATCGACGAGCTGGTGGCGACGTTCGACATCGCCGACGTCAACGCCAACCCGGCGCGCTTCGACCTGAAGAAGGCCGAGGCGATCAACGCCGACCACATCAGGCTGCTGGACGCGGCGGACTTCGCCGCGGCCTGCGCCCCGTGGCTGCGCGCGCCCTACGCGCCCTGGGCGCCCGAGGCGTTCGACGAGAAGGCCTGGCAGGCCATCGCCCCGTACGCGCAGACCCGGCTCACCGTGCTGTCCGACATCACCGCCAACGTGGACTTCCTGTTCCTGGACGCCCCGGTGGAGGACGAGGCGTCCTGGACGAAGGCGATGAAGCCCGGCTCCGACGAGCTGCTGCGCACCGCCAGGGAGAAGCTCGACGGCGCGGACTGGTCCTCGCCCGAGGCGCTCAAGGAGGCGGTCCTCGCGGCCGGCGAGCAGCACGGCCTCAAGCTCGGCAAGGCACAGGCCCCGGTCCGCGTCGCGGTCACCGGCCGCACGGTGGGCCTGCCGCTCTTCGAGTCCCTGCAGATCCTCGGCCGCGAGCGCGCGCTGTCCCGGATCGACGCAGCCCTGCTGCGGCTGTCGGCCGGGTAGATTGCGGGTATGGGCATACGGGCGGTCCTGTGGGACATCGACGACACGATCTTCGACTACGGCACCGCTGACCTCACCGGGATGCGGAACCACCTGATCCAGGAGGGCCTGCCCGACGGCTGTGAGAGCGTCGAGCAGGGCCTCGTCCGGTGGCAGGAGGTCACCGGCGAGCACTGGGCGCGGTTCTCGGCCGGCGAGTGCTCGTTCGACGAGCAGCGCAGGGACCGGGTGCGCGGCATGCTCGGGCTGCCGCTGACCGACGACGAGGCCGACGCCTGGTTCGGACGGCACGTGGTGCACTTCGAGGCGGCCTGGTCGCTGTTCCCCGACACCGTCCCCGCGCTCGACCTGCTGGCGGCCGACTACCGGCACGCCGTGCTGTCCAACTCCTCGTTCGACCACCAGGACCGCAAGCTGCGCACGCTCGGGGTCAGGGACCGGTTCGAGGTGCTGCTGTGCGCGGCGGAGCTGGGCGTCTCCAAGCCCGACGCGGCGGCCTTCCTGGCGGCCTGCGAGGCGCTGGCGCTGCCGCCGCACGAGGTGGCCTACGTCGGCAACGAGCCCGACATCGACGCGCGCGGCGCGGTGGAGGCCGGACTCGCCGGGATCTGGCTGGACCGCCACGGACGCGGCGGGCGGCCGGAACTCGTGCGTATCACCGGCCTTGCGGAGCTTCCCGGCCTGCTCCGCGGCGATACCCGTTTTGGAGCGGTGTCCCGGATCGGGTAATGTTCTTCCTGCGCCGCCGGAGCGGACTGGAAAGGTCCAGCCGGCGAGTGTCATCCGAATGAAACCCCGATGGGGTTGCATTTTGGTGGGGTATGGTGTAATTGGCAACACGGCTGATTCTGGTTCAGTTGTTCTAGGTTCGAGTCCTGGTACCCCAGCGCATGCAGTGCAAGCCCCCGTTGTGTAGTGGCCTAGCACGCCGCCCTCTCAAGGCGGTAGCGCCGGTTCGAATCCGGTCGGGGGTACAGATCCTTTCTTTCCGTCCCCTCCGGGTCGCTCCCGGCCGTGACGACGCGAGGATCGCCAGGGCCCCCGTTGTGTAGTGGCCTAGCACGCCGCCCTCTCAAGGCGGTAGCGCCGGTTCGAATCCGGTCGGGGGTACTTTCTCTTCTCAGCTTCTCGGCTGCTCGTCATCACCTTCTGAGCCGCACTCGCGGCCTCACTCCAGGCCCCAGCGGCGGGCCGACTCCTCCTCCTGGGCGATCCGCCGCAGGCTGATCAGCACCGGTTCGAAGAGCACCGCGTCCGCGACCGCCGCCTCGACCTTCTCCACCGGGGTCTCCAGGTGCTCCAGCCGGTCCATGTCGAAGGCCGCGAGCCGCCCCAACTGCTCCGCGTACGGCAGCAGCTTGTCGGCGTCCATCGGATAGCCGAGATCCGCCAGCCGGACGATCGCGGCGGTCAACACCC
This sequence comes from Streptomyces sp. CA-111067, assembly GCF_050956065.1. Taxonomy (NCBI): domain Bacteria; kingdom Bacillati; phylum Actinomycetota; class Actinomycetes; order Kitasatosporales; family Streptomycetaceae; genus Streptomyces; species Streptomyces sp. CA-111067. The sequence goes on from NZ_CP192103.1 coordinate 6,901,978, forward strand.
GGAAGTTGGGCGACAGTTCGCCGATGTCCCGGGCCGTCGTCCAGCCCAGCAGCTCCAGCAGCCGGTCCACCTCCACCCGCGCGGCGGCCGTCCGCGGGTCCTCCTCGTCCGGCTCCAGCTCGTGCGGCAGCTCCCACAGCGCGGCGCCGAGCCGGATCGTCTGGCCCAGCGAGTCGTCGTCCACGTAGTCCAGCACCCGGCGCGCGTCCGCCACCGGCACCCGGCCGATCTGGATCAGCGCCCGCACCAGCCGCAGCCGGCGCAGGTGCGCCTCGTCGTAGTCGGCCTGGGTGGCGGTGACCTTGCGGCCCTGCGGCAGCAGTCCCTCGCGCAGGTAGTACTTGATCGTGGCGGTGGGAACCCCGCTGCGCTTGCTCAGCTCGGCCAGCCGCATTTCCGCTTGCACCTTCCGTTGGAGAGTGGCACTATCCAATCATGGATAGCGCGGCTATCCAATCAATCCCGTCACGCGTTGCCACATCGCATCACGTCACAGTGCAGGGGGAGTCATCATGTCCGCAAAGCCGATACGCGAGCGCACCACCGCCGACGCCGAGGGCGAGGTCGTGGTCTTCCTGGTGGGCATGCGGGTCAACCGGCTGAGCGCGCCGCACCGCTGGCTGCCGGTCTTCGGCGCGATGTCGCGGATGCTGCGGGAACTCGGCAAGGACAAGGACAACGGGATGCTCGGCTTCATGAAGCTGAGCGGCTCGCCGCGCACTTATGTCGTCGTCCAGTACTGGGAGTCCCGGGACAAGCTCTACGCATACGCCGCCAACCAGGACCGGCAGCACCGGCCGGCCTGGGCCGCGTTCAACCGCCTCGCCAGGACCAGCGGCGCCGCGGTCGGCGTCTGGCACGAGACCTACGCGGTGCCGGCCGGCTCCTACGAGTCGCTGTACAGCGGGATGCCGCCGTTCGGCCTGGCCGGCGCGCACGGCGCGATCCCGGTCGCCCGGCGCGGTGAGACGGCCGCGCAGCGGCTGGCCTACGCCGGCCGGCCGGCGCGGGAGGGGCACGAGGCTCCGGCACAGGAGTCCAGCACCGCGGTCTGAGAGCAGCCGGGGCCGGTACCGGGCGGACGGGAGTCGTCCGGTCCCGGTCCCGGCCCCTCGGCGCCGTTGCGGCCTTGCGGCCGTCAGCCCGTACGGCGCAGGGCCTCGCTCAGCCGTCCCGCCGCGTCCACCACGGCCTGGGCGTGCATTCGGCCCGGGTGCCTGGTCAGCCGCTCGATCGGTCCGGAGACCGAGACGGCGGCGACCACCCGGTTGGACGGGCCGCGCACCGGCGCGGAGACCGAGGCGACGCCCGGCTCGCGCTCGCCGATCGACTGCGCCCAGCCGCGCCTGCGCACCCCGGAGAGCGCCGTGGCGGTGAACCTGGCGCCCTGCAGGCCGCGGTGCAGCCGCTCGGGCTCCTCCCAGGCCATCAGCACCTGCGCCGCTGAGCCGGCCTTCATCGGCAGCGTGGAGCCCACCGGGACGGTGTCCCGCAGTCCGGACAGCCGTTCCGCCGCGGCCACGCAGATCCGCATGTCGCCCTGCCGGCGGTAGAGCTGGGCGCTCTCGCCGGTCACGTCCCGCAGATGCGTGAGCACCGGGCCCGCGGTGGCCAGCAGCCGGTCCTCGCCGGCCGCCGCCGCCAGCTCCGACAGCCGCGGGCCGAGAATGAACCGGCCCTGCATGTCGCGTGCCACCATGCGGTGGTGTTCGAGCGCGACCGCCAGCCGGTGCGCGGTGGGGCGGGCGAGGCCCGTGGCGCCGACAAGGCCGGCCAGGGTGGCCGGTCCTGACTCCAGTGCGCTGAGCACCAGAGCAGCCTTGTCGAGAACGCCGACGCCGCTAGAGTTGTCCATGCAACGATACTCGCGTCTCACACTGTGAAACGCAAGTTCAATTTCGCCGGGAAGGCGTCAGGCTGGTCACACAGCCAGCACAGCACACACATACCGAGTTGGCCCGGGCGATGGCGCCTGCGGCCGGAGGGACAGCGATGGGTAGGACACTCGCGGAAAAAGTCTGGGACGACCATGTCGTCCGCCGCGCCGACGGTGAGCCCGATCTGCTCTTCATCGATCTCCACCTCCTGCACGAGGTGACCAGCCCCCAGGCGTTCGACGGGCTGCGGATGAACGGCCGGCCGGTGCGCCGTACCGACCTCACCATCGCCACCGAGGACCACAACACCCCCACGATCGACATCGACAAGCCGATCGCCGACCCGGTCTCCCGCACCCAGTTGGAGACGCTGCGCAAGAACTGCGCGGAGTTCGGCGTAAGGCTGCACCCGCTGGGCGACGTCGAGCAGGGCGTGGTGCACGTGGTGGGCCCGCAGTTGGGCCTGACCCAGCCGGGCACCACCGTGGTCTGCGGCGACAGCCACACCTCCACCCACGGCGCCTTCGGCGCGCTGGCGTTCGGCATCGGCACCTCGCAGGTGGAGCACGTGCTGGCCACCCAGACGCTGCCGCTGGCCCCGTTCAGGACGATGGCCGTCACCGTCGACGGCGAACTGCCCGACGGCGTCACCGCCAAGGACCTGATCCTGTCGGTGATCACCACCATCGGCACCGGCGGCGGCCAGGGTTACGTCATCGAGTACCGCGGCTCGGCCATCGAGAAGCTGTCGATGGAAGCCCGGATGACGATCTGCAACATGTCGATCGAGGCCGGCGCGCGGGCGGGCATGATCGCCCCCGACGCCACCACGTTCGACTATCTCAAGGGGCGGGCGCACGCGCCCAAGGGCGAGGACTGGGACGCGGCCGTCGCCTACTGGGAGACGCTGCGCACCGACGACGACGCGGTGTTCGACCACGAGGTGCGGATCGACGCCGCCACCCTGGCGCCGTTCGTCACCTGGGGCACCAACCCCGGCCAGGGCGCGCCGCTGAGCGCGTCGGTGCCCGACCCGGCGTCCTTCGCCGACCCCAGCGACCGGCTCGCCGCCGAGAACGCGCTGACGTACATGGGCCTGTCGGCCGGCCAGCCGCTGCGCGAGGTCAAGGTCGACACCGTCTTCGTCGGCTCCTGCACCAACGGCCGGATCGAGGACCTGCGGGCCGCCGCCGCGGTGGTCGAGGGCCGCCAGGTGGCCGGAACCGTCCGGATGCTGGTCGTACCCGGCTCCGTACGGGTGGCGCTGCAGGCCGTGGAGGAGGGCCTGGACAAGGTGTTCACCGCGGCCGGCGCCGAATGGCGGCACGCGGGTTGCTCGATGTGCCTGGGTATGAACCCCGACCAACTGGCCCCCGGTGAGCGCTCCGCGTCCACCTCCAACCGCAACTTCGAGGGACGGCAGGGCAAGGGCGGCCGCACCCACCTGGTCTCCCCGCAGGTGGCCGCGGCCACCGCGGTGCTCGGCCATCTCGCCTCGCCCGCCGACCTGTCCGACGCCCCTGTCCTGACGGAGGTCTGAGCCGCCATGGAAGCCTTCACCACTCACACCGGCCGGGCCGTACCGCTGCGCCGCGGCAACGTGGACACCGACCAGATCATCCCCGCGCACTGGCTGAAGAAGGTCACCCGCAACGGCTTCGAGGACGGCCTGTTCGAAGCCTGGCGCAAGGACCCGTCCTTCGTCCTGAACCAGCCGGAACGCGAGGGCGCCACCGTGCTGGTGGCCGGGCCCGACTTCGGCACCGGCTCCTCGCGCGAGCACGCCGTCTGGGCGCTGCAGAACTACGGCTTCAAGGCCGTGATCTCCTCCCGCTTCGCCGACATCTTCCGCGGCAACTCGCTGAAGAACGGCCTGCTCACCGTGCTGCTGCCGCAGGAGACGGTCGAGCAGCTGTGGAAGCTCACTGAGGCCGACCCGACCGCCGAGGTCACCGTCGACCTGGTGGCCCGCGAGGTGCGCGCCGACGGGATCACCGCGCCCTTCACGCTGGACGACAACGCCCGCTGGCGGCTGCTCGAAGGCCTTGACGACATCAGTCTGACACTGGCCAACGAGTCCGACATCTCGGCGTTCGAGGCCACCAGGCCGTCCTTCAAGCCGAGCACCGTCCAGGTCTGACCCCAGGCGGCCGGTCCGGCCCCCTGTCCACCGAAGCGCCCGCTGCCCTTCCGGCAGCGGGCGCTTCGGCGTTCGCGGACCCGCGCGGGGGCCGCCACGGGACCAGCGAAACGGCTCCGGAACACCCGGTTGGCCCTGTCGCCCTCGACAACTCGCCGCAGATGGCACAATCGACGCATGGAACGTGACGGCCAACTCCAGCTCTACGGGGTGCTGGCCGCGCGTCTGAAGCAGGCGCATCTGCGGGTCGCGAGTGCCGAAGTCCCTGATGGGACACGGCGGGAGTTGAGCCGGAGGCTGCTCGCGGTGACCGCGGTGGCGAAGCACGATCTCGCCGACGCAGGCCGGCGCCTGGACGTGTTAACGGCTGAGTTGGACGACCTCGGAATCCCGGATCGCTGATCCCGTAGAGCACCGAGTTCGTTGCGGCACAAGGGTGATTCGCCCGTTTCGTATTTGATTTGCGGTATATATCCGCCTAGCGTGCGAAAAAGCCCGTACTCATTCGCCGGGCAAGTTTCCGAAGGGGAAGACGTGAACAAGGCGCAGCTCGTAGAAGCGATTGCCGACAAGGTAGGTGGCCGGCAGGCTGCCGCGGACGCGGTTGACGCGGTTCTCGACGCGATCGTCCGCGCGACGGTCTCCGGCGATCGGGTGTCGGTCACCGGTTTCGGTTCGTTCGAGAAGGTGGAGCGTCCGGCCCGTTACGCCCGCAACCCGCAGACCGGGGAGCGGGTCAGGGTGAAGAAGACCTCGGTGCCGCGGTTCCGCGCGGGACAGGGCTTCAAGGACCTGGTCAGCGGGACGAAGAAGCTCCCGAAGAACGACGTCGCGGTCAAGAAGGCGCCCAAGGGCAGCCTGAGCGGCGGTGCTTCCACCACGGCGAAGGCCACCACCAAGAAGGCCGCCGCGAAGAAGACCACCGCCGCCAAGAAGTCGGCCGCGAAGAAGACCACCGCCGCGAAGAAGACCGCGTCGGCCCGTACGTCGGCGGCGAAGAAGACCACCGCCAAGAAGACCGCGGCCAAGAAGACCACCGCCAAGAAGGCGGCGGCCAAGAAGGCCCCGGCGAAGAAGGCCACCGCCAAGAAGGCCCCGGCCAGGAAGACCTCGGCGCGCAAGACCGCAGCGAAGCGGACCGCCGCCAGGTGACAGTCCGGCTCCGGCCGGACGACCGCGACGGGCCGGGCCCCCGCAAGGGGAACCCGGCCCGCGCCGTCTTGACCGCTCCCCGCTAGACGCTGGGGTCGGCGAACGTCTGAAGCGTCACGAACACCACCCGCCGGGACTCACCCGCGCCCTCGGTGCGGATCCGCACCCGCTGCCCCGGCCGCAGCAGCCGCAGCTGCCCCGCGTCGAACGCGGCGGCGTCGAACGCCATCGGCGTCCCGTCGTCGAGCAGCACGCTGCCGCTCCGGCTGTCGGCGTCGAACGTGAACGCGGTGGCTTGCATGCGCCCAGCGTAGAGCGTCGGCCGGTGCGCGATCAGCCGGTCAGTCGGTGATCAGCAGCCCGGCCGCGGCACTCGTCCGCGGGCCGACGCCAAGTGCGAGGGCCACCCGCAGGTCGTCGCCGGTGTCCACGTCCTGGCGGACCGAGACGACCCCGGTGAGCAGGATCTCCCGCGCGCCGGAGGCCAGGTGGCGGGCCCGGGAGGCGCCGCCGAAGGCGGGGGAGAGGTCGGAGTCCGGCGGGGCGGCGAGCAAGGTTGTCCCCACACTGGCCGCATCGGCCAGGAACGCCCGCTCCTGTGCCTGCGCGGCATCGCGCAGCACCTCGGACAGCTCGGCGGGCCGCAAGGCCGGGAGATCGCCGTTCAGCGCCACGACCGGAGCGTACGGCCGGCGTTCGCGCACGTGTTCGGCGCCGTGGCGCAGCGCGGCGTTCAGCCCGGCCGCGGGGGTGTCCGGCACGACGAACGCGCCGAGCCCGGCCAGTTCGGCCCCCGCCGTCGGGTCGTCGGTGACAACCGTCACGTCAGCCACCTCCCCGCAGGCCAGCGCGGCGGTCACAGTGTCCAGCGCGAACGCCAGCGCCAACGCCGGCCGCACCTCCCCGGCCGCCGCCGCCAACCGGCTCTTGGCCACAGCCAACGGCTTGAGCGGCACCACCACGCTCCAATTCCCCATGGGGCCTATCTTGCCGCCCCGATCACACCCGCAGCCATCGAGCCGGGGGCCGCGCCGGCCGGGCCGGGGGACACGGGTGCCCCCGGGCGGGTGAACCTCTGGCGTTAACGTGTCCTTTGCCGCGAGACTTGTGCGGCGCCGTCGCAACGAAGAGGAGTCCGGGTGTCACGCCGCAGAATCGGCTTCTGGTACCGCCTGGCGGCCGTCATCGCGAAACCGCCGCTCATTGTGCTGCTCAAGCGCGATTGGCGCGGAATCGAGCACATTCCGGCCGAGGGCGGATTCCTCACCGCGGTCAACCACAACTCGCACGTGGATCCGTTCGCGTACGCGCATTTCCAGTACAACACCGGCCGTATCCCCCGTTTCCTGGCGAAGTCCGGCCTGTTCAAGCCGCCCTTCGTCGGCACCGTGATGCGCGGCACCGGCCAGATCCCGGTGTTCCGCGCCTCCACCGACGCCGCCACCGCGTTCCGCGCGGCCGTCGCCGCGGTCAACGACGGCGAGTGCGTGGTGTTCTACCCCGAGGGCACCCTCACCAGGGACCCCGACATGTGGCCGATGACGTCGAAGACCGGTGTCGCCCGGGTCGCCCTGCTCACCAAGGCCCCGGTCATCCCGATCGCCCAGTGGGGCGCCAACGAACTGCTGCCGCCGTACGCGAAGAAGCCCCGGCTGCTGCCGCGCAAGACGCACCACGTGCTGGTCGGCCCGCCGGTGGACCTGAGCGCGTACTACGGCCAGGAGCCCACCGCCGAGGTGCTGCGCTCGGCCACCGACACGATCATGATGGCGGTCACCCGGCTGCTCGCCGAACTGCGCGGCGAGCCCGCCCCCGGGCAGCTGTACGACCCGCGCGCCGCCCGCCGGGCCAAGGAGGGCCAGTGACCGCCCGCTGCGCGGTCTACGGCACCGGATCCTGGGGCACCGCCTTCGCGATGGTGCTGGCCGACGCCGGCTGCGAGGTGTCGCTGTGGGGCCGCAGGCCCGGCGTGGTGGACGCCATCAACGCCACCCGGCACAACCCGGAGTACTTCCCCGGCCTCGAACTGCCCGCCGCCGTCACCGCCACCGCCGACCCCGCCGAGGCCGCCCGGCACGCCGAACTGGTCTTCCTCACCGTCCCCTCGCAGACCCTGCGGGACAACCTCGCCGACTGGGCGCCGCTGCTGCGCCCGGACGCGGTGCTGGTCAGCCTGATGAAGGGCGTCGAGCTCGGCACCGCCAAGCTGATGAGCGAGGTCATCGAGGAGGTCGCCAAGGCCGGCCCGGACCGGGTCGCCGCGCTGTCGGGTCCCAACCTCGCCGCGGAGATCGCCGACCGGCAGCCCGCCGCCTCCGTCGTCGCCTGCCGTGACGAGGAGGTCGGCCGCCGCATCCAGGCCGCCTGCCACACCCCGTACTTCCGCCCGTACACCAACACCGACGTGGTCGGCTGCGAGCTGGGCGGCGCGGTGAAGAACGTGATCGGGCTCGCGGTCGGCATCGCCGACGGCATGGGCCTGGGCGACAACACCAAGGCGTCGCTGATCACCCGCGGCCTGGCCGAGACCACCCGGCTGGGCCTGGCCATGGGCGCCGACCCGCACACGTTCGCCGGGCTGGCCGGCATGGGCGACCTGGTCGCCACCTGCTCCTCGCCGCTGTCCCGCAACCACACCTTCGGCACCAACCTGGGCCGCGGCATGAGCCTGGCCGAGACCATGGCGGTGACCAGCCAGACCGCCGAGGGCGTCAAGTCCTGCGAGTCGGTGGCCGATCTGGCCCGCCGGCACGGCGTGGTCATGCCGATCACCGAGACCGTGGTGGACATCGTGCACAACGGCAAACCGCCGATCGTGGCTTTGCAGGAGTTGATGTCACGCTCCGCGAAGGCGGAGCGGTAGGGTCAACGCGACATGAGCACCCTGCCAACTCCCCAGAGTCCCGAACCGCACGGCAGCCCGCAGCGGCAGAGCTACCGGCGCAAGCCGAGAGTGGCCGTCGTCTTCGGCGGGCGCAGCTCCGAGCACGGCGTGTCCGTGGTCACCGCGGCCAGCCTGCTCAGCGCGATCGACCGGGACAAGTACGACGTACTGCCGATCGGCATCACCACCGAGGGCCGCTGGGCGCTGACCGCCGACGACCCGGCGCGGATGGCGATCGCGGACCGCAAGATGCCCACCGTGGAGCAGGTCACCGACCAGGACGGCGCCGTGGTGCTGCCGGTCGACCCGGCCAGCCGCGAGGTCGTCTACACCGAGGCGGGCGCCGTGCCCAAGGCGCTCGGCGAGGTCGACGTGGTCTTCCCGCTGCTGCACGGCCCCTACGGCGAGGACGGCACACTCCAGGGCCTGCTGGAACTCTCCGGCGTCCCGTACGTCGGCGCGGGCGTGCTGGCCTCCGCCGTCGGCATGGACAAGGAGTACATGAAGCGGATCTTCACCTCCTTCGGCCTGGCCGTCGGCCCCTACACGGTGATCCGCCCGCGTGACTGGGACCGCGACCGGGACGCCGCCCGCGACAAGGTGCTGGTCTTCGCCGCCGAGCACGGCTGGCCGCTGTTCGTGAAGCCCGCCAGGGCCGGCTCCTCGATCGGCATCAGCAAGGTCGACGGCCCCGAGGGCCTGGACGCGGCGATCATCGAGGCCAGGCAGCACGACCCCAAGGTCATCGTCGAGTCGCTGCTGCGCGGCCGGGAGATCGAGTGCGGGGTGCTGGAGTTCGAGGACGGCCCGCGCGCCTCGCTGCCCGCCGAGATCCCGCCGGTCACCGACCACTCGTTCTACGACTTCGAGGCGAAGTACATCGACTCCGCCGAGGGCATCGTGCCCGCCCCCCTCACCGAGGAGCAGACCGCCGAGGTGCGCAGGCTGGCCGTCGAGGCGTTCGACGCGGCCTCCTGCGAGGGCCTGGTGCGGGCCGACTTCTTCCTGCTCGACAGCGGCGAGTTCGTGATCAACGAGATCAACACCATGCCCGGCTTCACGCCGATCTCGATGTACCCGCGGATGTGGCAGGAGACCGGCGTCAGCTACCCGGAGCTGGTCGACCTGCTGATCCAGGCGGCGCTGCGCCGCACCACCGGCCTGCGCTGACCCCGCCGGGGCCGCCGCGTCCACCCACGATCCCGGAGGACCGCTCAGGCGATCCCCTCCGGGATCGTGTGCTTGACCGCACCGGCCAGATCGGTCAGCGGATAGACGTCCGTGGCCCGCTTCTTGGGCAGCGTCACCTCGACGTACGCCATGCGCAGTGTGGTGGTCAGCCGCGCCGAGCCGTTGCCGAGCCGGTCGAAGGACCAGCTCACCCCGTCCACGTCGACGGCGTCCGCGTTCGGATCGAGGTCGATCGCCGGTCGCGGCACCCCGCAGCGCAGTACGATCGCCGGATTCCCCCACCCGGCGATCAGGTCGGAACGCGGCTTGAGATCATGCCGCGAGAGCCCGTTCACCTTGGCGGGAAGTTCCGCGTGCAGCGCGCGGCACATGGTGGCGACCTTCGCGTCAGGAACCGGTACGGCGATCTTGTCGTCGCTACCGGGGGCGAACGTGTAGACCGCCGCCGCGGACAAGCACGCGACGGCGGACACGGATATCAGCACGACCCGGCGGGAGAACCTCACCGGATGAGCATAGTGGGGGCTAGATATGGACGACGGGACAGGTGAGAGTGCGGGTGATGCCGTCCGCTTGCTGGACCTTGGCGACCACCATGCGGCCGAGTTCGTCGACCGTGTCGGCCTGGGCCCGGACGATGACGTCATAAGGGCCCGTGACGTCCTCGGCCTGGATGACTCCGTCGATCTTGGAAATCACCTCCGCTACTGCCGAGGCCTTGCCGACCTCGGTCTGGATCAGGATGTAGGCCTGTACCACGGAACCTCCAGGGCGGCTTCGAGGATCATGTGGGAAGGGGGACGCCACGTTATCGCGTCGCCGCGCGCATCGGGGAGACCCGCGCGGTACCTGGCCCCCGTATTGACCGGAAACACGCAGCGGAACCGGCTGACGCCGACACTGAAGGGGACGATGAGATGAAGGGGACTGTGGGCGAGTTGGGGGAGTTCGGGCTGATCAGGGAACTGACCGCCCGGCTCACCTCGACCCCCGCGGTGAAGATCGGCCCCGGTGACGACGCGGCCGTGGTCGCCGCGCCCGACCGCCGCGTGGTGGCCACCACCGACGTACTCATCGAAGGACGGCACTTCCGCCGCGACTGGTCCACCGCCTACGACGTGGGCCGCAAGGCCGCGGCGCAGAACCTGGCGGACATCGCCGCCATGGGCGCGGTGCCCACCGCCGTCCTGCTCGCCCTCGTGGTGCCCGCCGAACTCCCCGCCACCTGGCCGGTGGAGCTGATGGACGGCATCCGCGACGAGTGCCAGGTGGCGGGCGCGGCCGTGGTCGGCGGCGACGTCGTACGCGGCGACACCATCACCGTCGCCGTGACCGCGCTCGGCGACCTGCGCGACCGCACGCCGGTCACCCGATCGGGGGCGCGGCCCGGTGACATCGTCGCCGTGGCCGGCTGGCTGGGCTGGTCGGCGGCCGGCCTTGCCGTGCTCACCCGCGGCTTCCGCTCGCCGCGCGCCTTCGTCGAGGCCCACCGGCGCCCCGAACCCCCGTACCACGCGGGCCCGGCCGCGGCCGACCTCGGCGCCCACGCCATGACCGACGTCAGCGACGGCCTGGTCGCCGACCTCGGCCACATCGCCGCCGCCAGCTCGGTGGACATCGACGTGCGCTCCGCCGATGTGGACGTCCCCGCCCAGATGTCGGACATCGGCCAGGCCGTCGGGGTGGACCCGCTGCACTGGGTGCTCACCGGCGGCGAGGACCATGCGATCGTCGCCGTCTTCCCGCCGGACGTGAAACTCCCCGCCCGCTGGCGGGTGATCGGCTCGGTCACCAAGGCCGGCCGCAACCCCCAGGTCACGGTCGACGGCGCGCCCTGGGAGAAGTCGGCCGGCTGGGACCACTTCGGCCCGGAGGAGGCGTGAGCGGGTGCCCGCGGTGAGCCCCGGCGCGGCCCCCGCCCGGGTGCTCACCATCGCCGGCTCCGACTCCGGCGGCGGGGCCGGCATCCAGGCCGACCTGAAGACGATGCTGGCGCTCGGCGTGCACGGCATGAGCGTGCTCACCGCCGTCACCGCGCAGAACTCGCTGGGCGTGCGGGGCGCCTGGGAACTGCCGGAGGAGGCCGTCCGCGCCCAGTTCCACGCCGTGGCCGGCGACATCGGGGTGCAGGCCGTCAAGACCGGCATGCTGTCCTCGGCCGCGCTGGCCGGCACGGTCGCCGGCCTGCTGGCCGAACTCGACCCGGCCGTCCCGGTGGTGGTGGACCCGGTGGGCGTCTCCAAGCACGGCGACGCGCTGCTGACGGCCGAGGCGCTGGCGACCGTACGGGAGCGGCTGCTGCCGCTGGCCACCGTCGCCACCCCCAACCTGGACGAGGTCAGCCGGCTCACCGGGCTGGTGGTGGAAACCGAGGAGGACATGCGGGCCGCCGCGGCCGCGGTGCTCGCGCTCGGCCCGCGCTGGGCCCTGATCAAGGGCGGCCACCTCGCCGGCGGCCGCTCACCGCAGGCCGTCGACCTGCTCTCCGACGGCCGGCACGAGCACTGGTACCGCGCCCCGCGGCGGGACAACCGGCACACCCACGGCACCGGCTGCACCCTGGCGAGCGCGGTCGCCAGTCAGCTGGCGCTCGGCCGGGACGTGCCGGCGGCGGTCGGCCTGGCCAAGGAGTACGTGACCGGCGCGATCGAGGCCGGCTTCCCGCTCGGCGCGGGCATCGGCCCGGTGGACCACGGCTGGCGCACCCGCTGAGCCGGAACGACGGCCGCGGGCATCATCGGGACAGGCGGCGGGCGTCATCGGGGCAGCACGAAAAACCGGCCCACCGCGAGGTGGACCGGCTTCGAGTAGCCGCAAGGCTGCACTGCTACGACGAGCTACGACAAACGCGCCGCAGGCGTCAGCGCGTGACCTTGCCGGCCTTGATGCACGAGGTGCAGACGTTGAGCCGCTTCGGCGTCTTCCCGACGACCGCACGCACCCGCTGAATGTTGGGGTTCCAACGACGCGGGGTACGGCGGTGCGAGTGGGAAATGCTGTTGCCGAAGCCCGGCCCCTTGCCGCAGACGTCGCAGTTGGCAGCCACGGGACACTCCAAAGACTTCAGATGCACTTACGATGAAAAGTCCGGGAGAGCCCCGGACAACCGGAGCAGCATACAACGACCGCTCCCGTACAACGAAACTACCATGGTCCGGCCCCTCTCCCGCCCGGACCGGCGGCGCCCGTGACCGGCCTCACGACTACGCTCAGCAGCAGCAGCCCCCCGTTTCCGGTGTCCCGCAGGAGGACCTGTTGCCGCCCTCGCTCGACGCTCCCGCGGTGCGCGCATGGTGCCGACTCGCCCTCCAGGCGCTCGGCAGGGCCCGCGAGGAGATCGACGCGATCAACGTCTATCCCGTCGCCGACGGTGACACCGGCACGAACCTCTACCTCACCGTGGAGTCCGCGGCCCAGGCCGTCGAGGCGGTCTTCGACGCGCACGGCACCTCCGCCGCCGGCGGCAGCCGGCCGACGCTCCCCGAGGCGTTCCGCGCGATGTCGCACGGCGCCCTGATCGGCGCGCGCGGCAACTCCGGCACGATCCTGGCGCAGCTGCTGCGCGGCATGAGAGACGTGCTGGCCGCCGACGGCAACGGGCTTGGAGACGGGCCGGGGGACGTCTCCGCGGCCGGTCTGCGGCGGGCGCTGCGGGTCGCCGCCGAGTCCGCCTACGAGGCGGTGGCCCGCCCGGTGGAGGGCACCATGCTCAGCGTCGCCACCGGGGCGGCGGACGCCGCCGAGGCGGTGGCCGGCGGCCTCGCGGAGGTGGCCCGCGCCGCGCACAGCGGCGCGGGGGCCGCCCTGGCGGCCACCCCCGGCCAGCTGGCCGCCCTGCGCAAGGCCGGCGTGGTGGACGCGGGCGGCCTCGGCCTGGTGGCCGTCCTCGCCGCCCTGGCTGACGCGGTGACCGGCGACACCCCGATGGGCCCGCTGGCCGACGCCCGGCCGCCGAGCACGTCATCCGCCGAGCGGCAGGCAGCCGACACGGCCGCGCGGAGGTCAGGCGCGGTGTCCGCCGGCCCGGAACCGACGGCCGGGCCGTCAGCCGGTGAGCCGTTTCGCCCGGCATCCGTGCGGCCGTCCGGCGCGGAGTCCGCCGGTCCGGGCGGGATCGCCGGCCCGGTCCCGCTCGGCGCCCCCGGGGACGCGACCTCCGGTCCTGGGCCGGCGGGCCCGCCGGCCGCCGCACCCGTCACGTCCGAAGTCCTGTCCGCCGAGGGCGACTTCTGCCCCGAGGACGGGGCTGATCCCGACGGGCCCGCGTTCGAGGTGATCTTCCTGCTCGAAGGGGCCGACGCGGCCGTCGCGCCGCTGCGGCACCGGCTCGACGCGCTCGGCGACTCGCTGGTCATCGTCGGCGGCGACGGGCTGTGGCACGTCCATGTGCACGTCGACGACGTCGGCGCCGCGATCGAGGCGGGCATCGAGGCCGGCCGGCCGTACCGGATCCGGGTCACCCACTTCGGGCAGCAGACCGCCGGGACCGACCGGTCCTCGCAGGCACCGCGCGGCGGCGCCCCGGGCGAGACCGCGGTCGTCGTCCTCGTCCGCGGCGAGGGGCTCGCCGACCTGTGCGCGCAGGCCGGCGCCCTGGTGGTGGCCGTGCGCCCCGGCGAGCAGCCGGCCAGCGGCGAGATCGCCGCGGCCATCCGGCGGGCCGGCGCCCGGCAGGTCGTCCTGCTGCCCAACGACGCCGAGCTGCGGCACGCGGCCGGCGCCGCCATGGAGCAGGCCCGCGCGGACGGCGTCCGGGTCGCGCTGATCCCGACCCGCTCCGCGGTGCAGGGCCTGGCCGCGCTCGCCGTGCACGAGCCGAGCCGCCGCTTCGACGAGGACGTGGTCGCGATGACGTCCGCGGCCGGCGCCACCCGCTACGCGGAACTCACCGTCGCCGAGTACGAGTCGTGGACCACGGTCGGCATCTGCCAGGCCGGCGACGTGCTCGGCCTGATCGACGGCGACGTGGCCGTGATCGGCGGCGGCCTGGAGGCCACCGCGGCCACCGTGCTCGACCGGATGCTGGCCGCCGGCGGCGAGCTGGTCACCCTGGTCCTGGGCGCGGACGCCCCGCCCGACCTGGCGCCCCGGATCGAGTCCCACGTCCGCGACCACCACCTGGCGGTGGACACGGTGGTCTACGACGGCGGCCAGCGCTTCTGCCGGCTGCTGATCGGCGTGGAGTAGCCGCGCGGGAGCAGCCGTCGGCTCGCTGGCCGCCGGGGGAGCCGGGGAAATGTCCGAGGGGTGCGCGAGGATGGGGACCGATGTCCAGTGACACGACGTCCAACCCGTTGGACGAACCTCTGCGCAAGCTCGTCGGCGATCGCACCGCGAAGGTACTCGGCGAGCATCTCGGCCTGCGCAGCACAGGCGACCTGCTGCACCACTACCCGCGGCGCTACGCCGAGCGCGGCGAGCTGACCCGGCTCGCGGACCTGCCGCTCGACGAGCACGTGACCGTGGTCGCGCAGATCGCCAAGGCCGACAAGCGGACCTACGGCGGCGGCTCCGGCGTACGCCTCGAGGTCGTGGTCACCGACGGCAGCGGCTCGCTGACCCTGGTGTTCTTCAGCAAGGCGGCCCACGCGCACGCCCACCGGCTGATCCCCGGCCGCCGCGGGATGTTCTCCGGCAAGGTGTCGGTCTTCAATCGCACCCGCCAACTGGCCCACCCCGACTACCAGTTGCTGGACGCCGACGACGGCAGGGAGGCCGCGGAGGCCGCCGACGCCTTCGCGGGCCGGCTGATCCCGCTGTATCCGGCGTGCAAGCAGATCACCTCCTGGAAGATCGCCCAGGCCGTGGACACCGCGCTGAACTCGCTCGCGGCCACCGGCTGGTCGGGCGTGGGGGAGCCGCTGCCGGACGCGCTGCGGGCCAGCCGCGGCCTGCTGCCGCTGCCGCAGGCGCTGGAGAAGATCCACCGGCCGTCCACCAAGGCCGACCTCGACCACGCGCGCCGCCGGCTGAAGTGGGACGAGGCGTTCGTCCTCCAGGTCGCGCTGGCCCGCCGCCGGGCCGACGACTCCGCGCTGCCCGCCGTCCCGCGCCGCCCGTCCGCCGACGGCCTGCTGTCCGCGTTCGACGCACGGCTGCCGTTCACCCTCACCGAGGGCCAGCAGAAGGTGACCGCGGAGATCTTCGCCGAGCTGGCCACCGACCACCCGATGCACCGGCTGCTCCAGGGCGAGGTCGGCTCCGGCAAGACCCTGGTCGCGCTGCGCGCGATGCTCGCCGTGGTCGACGCCGGCGGCCAGGCGGCGATGCTCGCGCCGACCGAGGTGCTGGCCCAGCAGCACCACCGCAGCATCACCGAGATGATGGGCGACCTGGCGCAGGCCGGCATGCTCGGCGGCGCCGACATCGGCACCAAGGTGGTGCTGCTGACCGGCTCCATGGGCACCCCCGCCCGCCGGCAGGCGCTGCTCGACCTGGTCAGCGGCGACGCCGGCATCGTGATCGGCACCCACGCCCTGATCGAGGACAAGGTGAAGTTCCACGACCTCGGCCTGGTCGTGGTCGACGAGCAGCACCGCTTCGGCGTGGAGCAGCGGGACGCGCTGCGCGCCAAGGGGCAGCAGCCGCCGCACCTGCTGGTGATGACGGCCACCCCGATCCCGCGGACGGTGGCCATGACGGTCTTCGGCGACCTGGAGACCTCGGTGCTCGACCAGCTGCCGGCCGGCCGGTCGCCGATCGCCAGCCATGTCGTACCGGCCGCGGAGAAGCCGCGCTTCCTGGAGCGGGCCTGGGAGCGGGTCCGCGAGGAGGCCGAGGGCGGCCACCAGGCGTATGTGGTGTGCCCGCGGATCGGCGACGAGGAGGACGGCAGGAAGAAGCCGGACGACGCCGAGCGCCGGCCGCCGCTGGCCGTGCTCGACGTCGCCGAGCAGCTCACCTCCGGGCCGCTGCTGGGCTTGCGGGTCGAGGTGCTGCACGGCCGGATGGCGCCCGACGCCAAGGACGACGTGATGCGGCGGTTCACCGCGGGAGAGGTGGACGTGCTGGTGGCCACCACCGTGATCGAGGTCGGGGTCAACGTGCCGAACGCCACCGTCATGGTGATCATGGACGCCGACCGGTTCGGCGTCTCGCAGCTGCACCAGCTGCGCGGCCGGGTCGGCCGCGGCTCGGCGCCCGGGCTGTGCCTGCTGGTGTCCGAGGCCCCCGAGGCGAGCCCGGCGCGCGGCCGGCTCGACGCGGTGGCCGCGACCCTCGACGGCTTCGAGCTGTCCAGGATCGACCTCGAACAGCGCCGGGAGGGCGACGTGCTGGGCCAAGCCCAGTCCGGCAGCCGGTCCAGTCTGCGGATGCTGACGGTGATGGACGACGAGGAGGTCATCGTCGAGGCGCGCGACGAGGCCACCGCGGTGGTGCGGGCCGACCCCGAGCTCGACGGGCACCCCGACCTGCGCAGCGCCCTGGAGAGCCTGCTGGACGCGGACCGCGAGGAGTACCTGGACAAGGGGTAGGGTTTTCCGCGTGAGCCGCTCATGACCCGTGTGATCGCCGGAGCCGCCGGGGGAAGGCGGCTCGCCGTGCCGCCGGGCACCGGCACCCGCCCGACCTCCGACCGGGCCAAGGAGGGGCTGTTCTCCACCTGGTCCTCGCTGCGCGGCAGCCTTGAGGGCTCCCGGGTGATCGACCTCTACGCCGGTTCCGGCGCGGTCGGCCTTGAGGCGCTGTCCCGCGGCGCCGCGCACGTCCTGCTGGTGGAGGCCGAGCCGCGGGCCGCCAGGACCGTACGGGAGAACGTGGCCGCGCTCGGCCTGCCGGGCGCCGAGGTGCGCTCGGGCCGGGCCGAGAAGGTCGTCGCCGGACCCGCGCCCGCGCAGCCGTACGACGTGGTCTTCCTCGACCCGCCCTACGACGTGGCCGACGCCGGGCTCGGCGAGATCCTGCTCACACTCCTGACCGACCACTGGCTGGCGGCAGGAGCCCTGGTCACCGTGGAGCGCAGGACCAGAGGCGGCGAGTTCGGCTGGCCCGAGGGCTTCACCGCACTGCGTTCGCGGCGGTACGGCGAGGCGACTCTTTGGTACGGTCGCGCCGCCCAGGTTACCGCCGGGTCATGAGCTCAGAGAGCGAGGAGCCAGTCTTGCGCCGCGCAGTCTGTCCGGGGTCCTTCGACCCCGTCACCAACGGACACCTCGACATCATCGCCCGCGCCTCCCGGCTGTACGACACCGTGCACGTGGCCGTGATGATCAACCAGTCCAAGAAGGGCCTGTTCGACATCGCGGAGCGGATCGCCCTCATCGAGGAGGTCACCGCCGAGCTGGGCAACGTCGTGGTCGAGTCCTTCCACGGCCTGCTGGTGGACTTCTGCAAGCAGCGCGACATCCCCGCCATCGTCAAGGGCCTGCGGGCGGTCAGCGACTTCGACTACGAGCTGCAGATGGCGCAGATGAACATCGGGCTGTCCGGTGTGGAGACGCTCTTCGTGCCCACCAACCCCGCCTACAGCTTCCTGTCCTCCAGCCTTGTGAAGGAAGTCGCCCAATGGGGCGGTGACATCTCGCACTTGGTGCCGGCTCCGGTGCTCGACGCACTCAACGCCAGACTCAAGCAGCAGTAGGCTTCGCGTCGTGGACGTCCAGAAGAAGCTCGATGAGATCGCGGCCGCCATTGCGAACGCCCGGTCCATGCCGATGTCGGCCTCCTGCGTGGTGAACCGGGCCGATCTGCTGGCCATGCTCGACGAGGTCTCCGCCGCGCTCCCCGACTCCCTCTCCCAGGCCCAGGCGCTGCTCGGCGACCGGGAGCAGATGGTGCACGAGGCCAGGACCGAGGCGCAGCGGATCATCGAGTCCGCACACGCCGAACGCGGCTCGATGGTCTCCGACACCCAGGTCGCCCGGCAGTCGCAGGACGAGGCCGAGCGGATCGTCGCCGAGGCCCGCCGCGAGGCCGACGAGATCCGCGCCGAGGCCGACGACTACGTCGACAGCAAGCTGGCCAACTTCGAGGTGGTCCTCACCAAGACCATCGGCTCGGTCGACCGCGGCCGGGAGAAGCTGCTCGGCCGCGACCCAAACGGCTACGACCAGGGCTTCGAGCAGGAGTACGCCGAGGACGACCCGGACGCCCCGGAGCGCAGCACCGACCCGGAGACCCTGCGCCGCCGGGCCGACGAGTACGTGGACACCAAGCTCGGCGCCTTCGAGGCCGTGCTCAGCAAGACCCTGGAGGCCGTCGGCCGCGGCCGGCTCAAGCTGACCGGGCACAACCCGATCGACGACCTGGCCGCCGCGATGGCCGCCCAGGACGCCGCCGACGGCACCGGCGAGCAGCCGCTCGGCGGGCAGCACCCGCACCGGCAGAGCGACGCCGACTACCTGGCAGGACTCGCCGCGCCGGCCGCCCCCGAGCAGGCCGACCTGTCGCAGTACGGCTACGACCCGGCCGTCGCCCCGCAGCCACTGCCGCCGCAAGCGCCGGTCGGCGCCGAGGCCGCCTACGGCTACCCGCAGCAGGACCAGCAGGACGGCTACCCGCAGCAGGGCGGATACCAGGGCGAGGGCTACCAGCAGGACGGCTACCAGCAGGAGTACGCCCAGCAGGACGGCTACCCCGACCCGTACGGGCAGGTGCCGCAGCAGCAGGGCTACTCCGACCAGCAGCAGGGCGCCGGCTACGACTACCAGCAGCAGGGCTACGAGCAGCAGCAGTACGCCCCGCAGCCGCAGCCGTACCCGCAGGACCCCCAGCAGCAGCCGGCCTACCCGCAGCAGCAGCCCGCGGCGCTCGACGAGACCAGCTTCTTCGACACCGGGATGATCGACCTCAACCGGCTGCGGGAACTGGAGCAGGGCCGCTGACCGCTCCCCGCCCGGGGCCGCCACGGCTCTGTTTGGGCGGGGGCTCCGCGTCCAGTATCCTGTCAGTTCCAGCCGTGTGAATCGCCGGCGCTTCTGCCTGCCCACCCGCAAGGGAATCCGGGCCGGCCGTACCGATGAAAGCAGGAAGCCCTGAACACCCGCCTCGACCACCGTGCCCCGCTCGTGTTCGACACGCATGAGCTGGGTCGTCGTCCTGGCGCGATGCACAAGGTCTCCCGCTCGGTGCCGGCCCCCAAGGACCTCGGCCTCGCCGAGGTCATCGGGGTGCCGGAGGGCGTCACCGTCGAGCTGGACCTCCGCTTGGAGTCGGTCATGGAGGGTGTGCTGGTCACCGGCACCGCCCATGCACCGCTCACGGGGGAGTGCGTAAGGTGTCTGGAGCCGATCGAGCGCGAGCTCGACGCGGAGTTCCAGGAGATGTTCTCCTACCCCGACGCCGACACCCGGACCGCCCGCAAGGACGAAGCCGGGGACGACGCCGAGGATGAGGACACGCTCGTACTAGAGGACGACCTGCTCGACCTCGAACCCGTGCTGCGGGACGCGGTGGTGCTCGCACTGCCCATGCAGCCGGTGTGCCAGGACGACTGTGCGGGCCTGTGCGCCGAATGCGGCGCCCGGCTCGCCGACGACCCGGACCACCGTCATGAGGTCACCGACATCCGGTGGGCGGCCTTGAAGGATCTGAAGCCCCAGAGCGGCGCCGACCAGGGCGCCGACGAGAACCAGGAGAAGTAGCCGTGGCTGTTCCGAAGCGGAAGATGTCGCGCAGCAACACGCGCCACCGCCGTTCGCAGTGGAAGGCTGCGCCCGTGAGCCTGGTGGCGTGCGAGCGCTGCCACGAGCCGAAGCTCCAGCACATCGCGTGCCCGAGCTGCGGCACCTACAACCGCCGTCAGGTCCTCGAGGTCTGATCGGCAGGTGACAGGCTCCATGTCAGACGCATCGGCGCCGCAGAAGGCCCCGGCGGACACGGCCTTGTCCCACACGCTTCTGGAAGGGCGGCTCGGGTACCACCTCGAGCCCGCCCTTCTGGTGCGTGCGCTGACCCACCGCTCGTACGCGTACGAGAACGGCGGGCTGCCCACCAACGAGCGGCTGGAGTTCCTCGGGGACTCCGTGCTCGGCCTGGTGGTCACCGACACCCTCTACCGCATCCACCCCGACCTGCCGGAAGGCCAACTGGCCAAACTGCGGGCCGCGGTGGTCAACTCACGCGCCCTGGCGGGCGTGAGCCGCGGGCTCGACCTGGGCGCGTTCATCAGCCTGGGCCGCGGCGAGGAGGGCACCGGCGGCCGGGACAAGGCGTCGATCCTGGCGGACACCCTCGAGGCGGTCATCGGCGCGGTCTATCTCGACCAGGGGCTCGGCGCCGCCTCGGAACTCGTCCACCGGCTCTTCGACCCGCTGATCGAGAAGTCCTCCAACCTCGGTGCGGGCCTGGACTGGAAGACCAGCCTCCAGGAACTCACCGCGGCGGAGTCGCTCGGCGTCCCCGAGTACGTGGTCACCGAGTCCGGCCCCGACCACGAGAAGACCTTCACGGCTGCCGCCCGCGTCGGTGGTGTCGAGTACGGCACCGGCACCGGCCGCAGCAAGAAGGAAGCGGAGCAGCAAGCGGCCGAGGCCGCCTGGCGCTCCATCCACGCGGCCTCCGCCTCGGCGGCGAGCTAGCCGGGATTCGTCCTCAGCGCCGGCGGGGCTGAGCTTTTCGCCTCAATCGCCGGCGGGGCTATTTATAGCCCCGCCGGCGATTGAGGCGACTTTTCAGCCCGTCCGGCGTTTGAGGACAACAGGGCGGGTGGGTGGGGAAGAGCCCGTCCGGCGTTTGAGGACGTGGGGCGGGTGGGCGGGAGAGAGAAGGGGACGTGCCGGAGCTACCCGAGGTCGAGGTCGTGCGCCGGGGGTTGGCCCGGTGGGTGACCGGGCGCACCGTGGCCGACGCCACCGTCCTCCACGCGAGAGCGATCCGCCGCCACACGGCAGGCGAAGCCGACTTCGCGAACGCCCTGCGCGGCGCCGCGCTGGGCGAGGCCCACCGCCGCGGCAAGTACCTCTGGCTGCCCGTCGCAGACGACCTCTCCCTGGTCGGCCACCTGGGCATGAGCGGCCAGCTCCTCATCCAGCCCACCACGGCCCCCGCCGAACCCCACCTCCGCGTCCGCCTCACCTTCGCCGACTCCGAGGGAACCGAACTCCGCTTCGTCGACCAGCGCACCTTCGGCGGCCTCTCCCTGCACCCCACGGTGCCGGGCGCCCCCGACGGCCTCCCGCTGACCCTCGCGCACATCGCCCGCGACCCGCTCGACCCGGAGTTCGACGAGGACGCCTTCCACGCGGCGCTGCGCCGCAAGCGCACCACCATCAAGCGCGCGCTGCTCGACCAGTCGCTGATCAGCGGCGTCGGCAACATCTACGCCGACGAGGCGCTGTGGCGCACCCGGCTGCACTACGAGCGGCCGACCGCCGCCCTGACCCGTCCCCGTACCGCCGAACTGGTCACGCACATCCGCGAGGTGATGACCGACGCGCTGGCCGCCGGCGGCACCAGCTTCGACAGCCTGTATGTGAACGTCAACGGCCAGTCCGGCTACTTCGACCGGTCGCTGGACGCGTACGGCCGCGAGGACCAGCCCTGCCGCCGCTGCGGCACGCCGATCCGCCGCCGGCCGTGGATGAACCGCTCCAGCTACTTCTGCCCGCGCTGTCAGCCGGTGCCGCGCTCCGCGTCGTAACCGGACCGCGCCGCGAGCACCTCGGGCATCCGGGCCTCGACCAACTCGATGAGGGCCAGCAGCTGGTCGGCGATCTCACCGCCGGCCGGGGTGAGCCGGTACTCGACGTGCGGCGGGTTCGTCGGCCGGGCGTCCCTGAGCACCAGCCCGTCGCGCTCCAGCGCGTGCAGCGTCTGGGACAGCATCTTCTCGCTGACCCCGCTCACCCGCCGGCGCAGCTCGTTGAACCGCAGCGTGTCCTCGCGCAGCGCGGTGAGCGTCAGCGCACCCCACCGCCCGGTGACATGCTCCAGCGTCCCCCTGGACGGGCAGTCCCGCTCGAAGACGTCATACGCGCGATCCCGACCGTCCGCCGCGGGACAGCCCCCGCCGTCCTGCCTGGTGACTGCGCTCATGCCCCCAGCGTACCCGCCACAAGCTTTCGATAAGTTAGCGCGCTCAGAAGCCGAAGTCCTGGGTCCACCAGGGGCCGCCGGTGCCGAAGTGGATGCCGACGCCCAGGGTCTTGTAGTCGCAGTTGAGGATGTTCGCGCGGTGGCCGGGGCTGTTCATCCAGGCGTCCATGACCGCTGCCGCGTCGGCCTGGCCGCGGGCTATGTTCTCGCCGCCGAGGTTGGTGATGCCCAGCGCCTTCGCCCGGTCCCAGGGGGTGTGGCCGTCGGGGTCGGTGTGGTCGAAGAAGCCGCGGGCGGCCATGTCGTCGCTGAACGCCTGGGCGAGCTTGTCGAGGCTGGGGTCGGCGGTCAGCGGGGAGCAGCCGGCCGAGGCGCGCTGGGTGTTCACCAGGGAGAGGATCGCCGCCCGGGTGGCGCTGGTGGAGTCGGTGCTGACCGTCTGGGTGGGGGCCGGCGCGGTGGTGGGCGGTGGCGCCTTGCTGGTCACCGGAGTGGTCGGGGCCGCGGTGGTGCGGGTCGGCGTGGGCGTGCCGGCCGGGCTGATGGTGGTGGTGCTCTTCGGCTTGGCCTTCGTCGTGTGCGGCGTCGCGCTCGGGGTGCCGCGGCCGGGCCCGGTGGCCGTCGGCGAGCCGGACGGGCCGCTGCTCGGCGTGCCCGCCGGTGAGGTGCTGCCGCCCAGCGGCGACGGCTGGTCGCTGCCCGGGGTGATCGGGGTGCCGGTGCCGTCCGCCTGCGTGCGGTTCGGGTCGCCGTTCAGATGCGGCAGCCCGTCGGGCATCCCGGAGAGCAGCCCGGAGGACATGGCCACCGCGCCCGCCGCCATCGCCGCGGACGAGACCAGCAGCCCGGTGCGGACCGGGTGGTGCCGGCGGCGCCCGCGATGGCCGCGGGGACCCGCCTGCGGTGCTGCCGGTTGCGCGTGACGGCTGTGACGGCCCATCCGCTGCATCCTCCACTGCTCCATGGCTTAACCCGAACGGGTGAAGTCCTGTTGGGGGGCGACTGTAGCGAATACCGCCCGTGGTCGGCGTGCCACCGGCGGAACCGGGGGGATAGCGTGCCCGCATGAACGCCCACATGGAGGAAAATGTCCGGCTCACCGGCTGGGTGCGCGGCCGGGTGCAGGGAGTCGGGTTCCGCTGGTGGACCAGGGCGACGGCGCTGGAGATCGGCGGCATGGCCGGTTACGCGGGCAATCTGGGCGACGGCCGGGTCCAGGTGGTGGCCGAGGGGCCGCGGGAGCGCTGCGAACGGCTGCTCGACTGGCTGCGGCACGGCGACACGCCCGGCAGGGTGGACGGCGTCACCGAGATCTGGGGCGAGCCGCGTGGGGGCTATGAGGGATTTGAAATCCGTTGAGCACAACTGGTTGCCATATGCCGGATGCCGTGTCAGGCTGCCCCCATCGAGGATGATCTCGACGCCACTCGGGCAGCCCGCGCGCGTTCAACGCCGTGATTTCTGAGGCAGACCCGGTGACTGGGCTGTGATCGTGTTGACCGGTCCGTGATTTGGTGAGACTCTGGAAGCCCCGCGCATCGTGACTCCACAGAGTGCTATGCGGAGGTCACGGCATACAACCTGTGCGGGTGTGTACCCCTCACCCACGACCCTACCGCTCTCGGTCGGTCACTCAGCGTGGAGGACCATCAATCATGGCAAAGGCGCTTCTCGGTTACGTCGGCGGCCCCGACCCGCGACTTCTCGCCGAGATGCGAAGGCTCCAGCAGCGTATTCAGGACCTGGAATCCGAGCTCGTACGGATGCAGGCCCAGAACGACGCGCTGACTGTCGCATCGCATGAAGAGTCGCTGCTCAGCAGTATCGACGTCGCTCACGCAGAGCCCGCGCTCGCGTAAGGCGACACCCGCACCACCAGCATCACCGCATGATCCGCGAGGGACGCTTCGGCGTCCCTTCGTTGTGCCGCCCTTCCCCTGTCTCCACCGGCCGTCCGGCCCTGTCACACCGGCCATGACCGCTGTCTACCGTCTGATGTGCCCGGCACATTCGCTGGTGAAACCGCAGGCGGCTAGTAGAGTCGATCGGCGTGCATCTCAAGAGCCTCACGCTGCGCGGCTTCAAGTCCTTCGCCTCGGCGACGACGCTCCGCTTCGAACCCGGAATCACCTGCGTCGTCGGCCCCAACGGGTCGGGCAAGTCCAATGTGGTGGACGCCCTGTCCTGGGTCATGGGTGAGCAGGGCGCGAAGTCGCTGCGCGGCGGCAAGATGGAGGACGTCATCTTCGCCGGCACCACCGGGCGGCCGCCGCTCGGCCGGGCCGAGGTGTCGCTGACCATCGACAACTCCGACGGTGTGCTGCCGATCGAGTACGCCGAGGTGACGATCACCCGGATCATGTTCCGCAACGGCGGCAGCGAGTACCAGCTCAACGGCGACACCTGCCGGCTGCTGGACATCCAGGAGCTGCTGTCGGACTCCGGCATCGGCCGCGAGATGCACGTCATCGTCGGACAGGGCCAGCTCGACTCGGTCCTGCACGCCGACCCGATGGGCCGCCGGGCCTTCATCGAGGAGGCCGCCGGCGTCCTCAAGCACCGCAAGCGCAAGGAGAAGGCGCTGCGGAAGCTGGACGCCATGCAGGCGAACCTGGCCCGGGTCACCGACCTCACCGGTGAGCTGCGCCGCCAGCTCAAGCCGCTCGGCCGGCAGGCCCAGGTCGCGCGGCGGGCCGCCGTCATCCAGGCCGACCTGCGCGACTCCCGGCTGCGGCTGCTCGCCGACGACCTGGTCACGCTGCGGGAGGCGCTGAGCGCCGAGGTCGCCGACGAGGCCGCGCTCAAGGAGCGCAAGGAGGCGGTGGCCGCCGAGCTGGCCGCCGCCGTGCAGCGCGAAGCGCGCCTTGAGGAGCAGGTGCGGGAGCTGTCGCCGCGGCTGGCCGAGGCGCAGTCCACCTGGTACGAGCTGTCCCAGCTCACCGAGCGGGTGCGCGGCACCATCAGCCTGGCCGAGCAGCGGCACCGGCACGCCAGCAGCCAGCCCGCCGAGGAGCGCCGGGGCCGCGACCCGGAGGACATGGAGCGGGAGGCGGCCAGGATCCGCGAGCAGGAGGCGGAGCTGACCGAGGCGCTGGAGGCCGCGCAGCGCGCCCTGGACGACACCGTGGACCACCGCGCCGAGCTGGAGCGGCGGCTGTCGGACGAGGAGAACCGGCTCAAGTCCGTCGCCCGCGCCATCGCCGACCGCCGCGAGGGCCTGGCCCGGCTGCACGGCCAGGTCAACGCGGCCCGCTCTCGTGCCGCCTCCGCCGAGGCCGAGATCGGCCGGCTGGCCGCGGCCCGCGACGAGGCCAGGGAGCGCGCCGAGTCCGCGCAGGAGGAGTACGAGGAGCTGCGCGCGCAGGTCGAGGGCCTGGAGGCGGACGACTCCGAGCTGGAGCAGCGCTTCGAGACGGCCCGCGCGGAACAGGCCGCCGCCGAGGAGGCGTTCAGCGCCGCCCGGGAGGCGGCCACCGCCGCCGAACGCCGCCGCGCCGCCGTCGCCGCCCGCCGCGACGCCCTGGCCCCGTCGCTGCGCCGCAAGGACGGCAGCGGCGCCCTCCTCGGCAGCGGCCCGCACGACCGGATGGCCGGCGTCCTCGGCTCCGCCGCCGCACTCCTGCGCGTCACCCCCGGCTACGAGATCCCGCTGGCCGCCGCCCTCGGCGCCGCCGCCGACGCGGTAGCCGTCACCGGCCCGGCCGCGGCAGCCGAGGCACTGCGCCTGCTCCGCAAGGACGACGCAGGCCGCGCAGCCCTGATCCTGGCGAACACCCCGGAGGACGACGTGCCTCAGGACGGCCCTGCCCCCGCACTCCCCGACGGGGCCCGTTACGCCGTCGACCTGGTCGCCGCCGACCCCGAGCTGCTGCCCGCCGTCGGCCGGCTGCTGCGCGGGACCGTCGTCGTCGGGTCGCTCGCCGAGGCCGAAGCGCTGGTCGCCAGGCATCCCGCGCTGACCGCGGTCACCGCTGAGGGGGACGTGCTTGCCGCGCACAGCGCGCAGGGCGGGTCGGCCGGGGCGCCCAGTCTGCTGGAGGTGCAGGCTGCCGTGGACGAGGCCGCCGCGGAGTTGGCCGAGCTCGAAGTGCGGTGCGCGGGCCTGGCCGACGAGCAGGGGCAGGCCAAGGAGCGGCGGGCCGCCGCGGCCGGCTCGGTGGAGGAGCTGACCCGGCGCCGGCGTGCCGCGGACAAGGAGAAGTCGTCGGTCGCCCAGCAGCTCGGCAGGTTCGGCGGCCAGGCCAGGGCCGCCGCGGGCGAGGCCGACCGGGCCGCCGCGGCCGTCGGACGGTCGCAGGAGGCGCTGGCGGCGGCCCGCGAGGAGCTGGAGGAGCTGTCGTACCGGCTCAGCGAGGCCGAGGAGGCCCCCGGCGAGGAGGAGCCCGACACCCACGTCCGCGACCGGCTCGCCGCCGACGGCGCCAACGCCCGGCAGACCGAGATGGAGGCGCGGCTCCAGCTGCGTACCCACGAGGAGCGGGTCAAGGGCCTGGCCGGCCGGGCCGACGGCCTGGACCGTGCGGCCCGCGCCGAGCGGGAGACCAGGGTCAGGGCCGAGCGGCGCAGGTCAAGGCTGGCCTACGAGGCGTCCGTCGCCGCCGCCGTGCTGGCCGGCGCCCGCGGGCTGCTCGACTGTGTCCAGGTCTCGCTGGCCCGCGCCGACGCCGAGCGCACCGCGGCCGAGCAGGCCAGGTCCGAGCGCGAGGCCGAACTCGGCCAGGAGCGGCACCGCGGCCGCGACCTGAAGGGCGAGCTCGACCGGCTCACCGGCGACGTGCACAAGGGCGAGGTGCTGGGCGCCGAGAAGCGGCTGCGGATCGAGCAGCTGGAATCCAGGGCGCTCGAAGAGCACGGCATGGAGCCGGCCGGCCTGGTCGCCGAGTACGGCCCCGACCAGCTGGTCGCCCCCTCCCCGCCGGCCGAGGGGGAGATCCTGCCGGAGGACCCGGAGGACCCGCGCAACCAGCCCCGCCCCTACCGCCGCCCCGAGCAGGAGAAGCGGCTGAAGGCGGCGGAGAAGGCGTACGCCCAGCTCGGCAAGGTCAACCCGCTGGCCCTTGAGGAGTTCGCGGCCCTGGAGGAGCGGCACAAGTTCCTCACCGAGCAGCTGGAGGACCTGCGCAAGACCAGGGCCGACCTGCTCCAGGTGATCAAGGACGTCGACGAGCGGGTCGAGCAGGTGTTCACCGCGGCCTTCCACGACACCGCCCGCCAGTTCGAGGGCGTCTTCTCGCGGCTTTTCCCAGGTGGGGAGGGCCGGCTGCTGCTCACCGACCCCGACAACATGCTCACCACAGGTGTGGAGGTTGAGGCGAGGCCGCCCGGGAAGAAGGTCAAACGGTTGTCGCTCCTGTCGGGAGGCGAGCGCTCGCTGACCGCGGTGGCGATGCTGGTGTCGATCTTCAAGGCACGGCCGAGCCCGTTCTACGTGATGGACGAGGTCGAGGCCGCGCTGGACGACACCAACCTCCAGCGGCTCATCCGGATCATGGAAGAGCTGCAGGAGAGCTCGCAGCTGATCGTCATCACGCACCAGAAGCGGACGATGGAGGTCGCCGACGCGCTGTACGGCGTGTCCATGCAGGGCGACGGAGTCTCCAAGGTGATCAGCCAGCGGCTGCGCGAGGGCAAGCGGCAACCCGTTTAGCGTCCTCTGGTGGTGGCGACCCTTCGGCCGGCCAAGACTGGAGGATCCAGACCCTCATGCGAGGGCTCACCGCCGAGCCCGGGGAGACCACTTTGACCAGCACAGCGTCAGCAGCCGGCCGCACGGACCACACCCCGCCGCCCGAACACCTCGGCCACGTCGTCTTCATCACGGCCGCCGCCGCGATGGGCGGCTTCCTCTTCGGCTACGACAGCTCCGTCATCAACGGCGCCGTCGAGGCGATCCGCGACAAGTACAACATCGGGTCGGGCGAGCTGGCCCAGGTCATCGCGATCGCCCTGATCGGCTGCGCGATCGGCGCCGCCGTCGCCGGCCGGATCGCCGACCGGATCGGCCGGATCCGCTGCATGCAGATCGCCGCGGTGATGTTCACGATCAGCGCGGTCGGCTCGGCGCTGCCGTTCGCGCTGTGGGAGCTGGCCTTCTGGCGGATCATCGGCGGCTTCGCGATCGGCATGGCCTCCGTCATCGGCCCCGCCTACATCGCCGAGGTGTCGCCGCCTGCCTACCGCGGCCGGCTCGCCTCCTTCCAGCAGGCCGCGATCGTGCTCGGCATCGCGGTGTCGCAGCTGGTGAACTACGCGATCCTCAAGGGCGCGAACGACGACCAGCGCGGCAAGATCATGGGCCTGGAGGCGTGGCAGCTGATGCTGGGCGTGATGGTCATCCCCGCGGTGATCTACGGCCTGCTCTCGTTCGCCATCCCGGAGTCCCCGCGCTTCCTGATCAGCGTCGGCCGCAAGAAGGCCGCCCGCGAGGTGCTGGCCGACGTGGAAGACAAGAGCGTCGACCTGGACAAGCGGGTCACCGAGATCGAGACGGCGATGAAGCGCGAGCACAAGTCGTCCTTCAAGGACCTGCTCGGCGGCCGGTTCGGCTTCATGCCGATCGTCTGGATCGGCATCGGCCTCTCGGCGTTCCAGCAGCTCGTCGGCATCAACGTGGCGTTCTACTACTCGTCCACGCTGTGGCAGTCTGTCGGCATCGACCCGAGCAGCTCGTTCCTCTACTCGTTCACCACCTCGATCGTGAACATGATCGGTACGGCGATCGCGATCGTCTTCGTGGACCGGATCGGCCGCCGCCCGCTGGCGCTGATCGGCTCGTCCGGCATGACGGTGGCCCTGGCCCTGGAGGCGTGGGCGTTCTCGTCCAAGCACGGCTCGACGCTGCCGAACACGCAGGGCACGGTGGCCCTGGTGGCCGCGCACGTCTTCGTGCTGTTCTTCGCCCTGTCCTGGGGTGTGGTGGTCTGGGTCTTCCTCGGCGAGATGTTCCCGAACAAGATCCGCGCGGCGGCGCTCGGCGTGGCCGCCTCGGCCCAGTGGATCGCCAACTGGGCGATCACCGCGAGCTTCCCGAGCCTGGCGAGCTGGAACCTGTCGGCCACGTACGTGATCTACACGTGCTTCGCGCTGATCTCGATCCCGTTCGTCCTGAAGTTCGTGAAGGAGACGAAGGGCAAGACCCTGGAGGAGATGGGCTAGCCCTCTTTTTGCCGCCCTCTCGCCTCCGCCGCAGGCCGTGACGCGACGCCACGGGTGGGATGATGCCGGGCGGCCGTCGTGAATACTGGGGTGGTTATGGAAATTGTGATCCTTGTCGTCGTCATCGCCGTGGTCGTGCTCCTCGCAGCCGGCGGGCTGGTGGTCGGCAGCCGCCGCAGGAAGCAGCTGCCGCCGGCCCCGCCCAGCTCACCGAAGATCACCGCGCCGCCAGCAGAACCGCACATCGGGGACGAGGCCGCGGCCCCGCGGGAGGAGCCGCGCAGGACCGTCGAGGAGGTCCCCCTGCCGGGGGCGACCGCCGCGCCCGACGCGCTGGAGGAGGTGCAGGTCCCGGCCCCGCCGGTGATCGAGCAGCCCGAGCCCACCGCGGGCCGGCTGATCCGGCTGCGCTCCCGGCTGTCCCGCTCGCAGAACTCGCTGGGCAAGGGGCTGCTCACGCTGCTCTCCAGGGAGCGCCTCGACGAGGACACCTGGGAGGAGATCGAGGACACCCTGATCACCGCCGACGTCGGCGTCACCCCCACCCAGGAGCTGGTGGAGCGGCTGCGCACCCGGGTCAGGGTGCTCGGCACCCGCACCCCGGAGGAGCTGCGCACCCTGCTGCGCGAGGAGCTGCTCACGCTGCTCGACCCCAGCCTCGACCGCACCCTGCACACCGAGAGCCACGAGGACTCGCCGGCCGTCGTGATGGTCGTCGGGGTCAACGGCACCGGCAAGACCACCACCACCGGCAAGCTCGCCCGGGTGCTGGTCGCCGACGGCCGCAGCGTGCTGCTGGGCGCGGCCGACACCTTCCGCGCCGCCGCCGCCGACCAGCTGCAGACGTGGGGCGAACGGGTCGGGGCCCGTACCGTCCGCGGGCCGGAGGGCGGCGACCCGGCGTCGGTCGCGTTCGAGGCCGTCAAGGAGGGCATCGCCGCGGGCGCCGACACCGTGCTCATCGACACCGCCGGCCGGCTGCACACCAAGACCGGCCTGATGGACGAGCTCGGCAAGGTCAAGCGGGTGGTCGAGAAGCAGGGCCCGGTGGACGAGGTGCTGCTCGTCCTGGACGCCACCACCGGCCAGAACGGCCTGGTGCAGGCCCGGGTCTTCGCCGAGGTGGTGGACATCACCGGCATCGTGCTGACCAAGCTCGACGGCACGGCCAAGGGCGGCATCGTGGTCGCGGTCCAGCGCGAGCTGGGCGTCCCGGTCAAGCTCGTCGGCCTCGGCGAGGGCGCGGACGACTTGGCGCCGTTCGAGCCTGAGGCGTTCGTGGAGGCGCTGATCGGCGAGTAGCCGGGCGGAGCCCGGCGCAGCGGGGCGAAGCCCGGGAGGCCGGGCCGGGCGGCACGGTGCAGAAAGGTTTCGGGTAAGGGACGCTCACATGGGTGGGCGTCCCTTACGCGTACGCAGCTGTGCTGTCCCGGTGGCTGATGTAGGCCAGCGTGCCCAGCAGCAGCCGGGCCTCGGGGGGCTGCGGAACGCAGTCGGGCAGCGGCGCGCGCAGCCAGCTGACCTGGCCGTGGCCGCCGAGGTCCGACGGGGGAGCGGTGACATGGTCACCGGGACCGAGGCAGCGCAGGTCCAGCTCCGCGTCGTCCCAGCCCATCCGGTAGAGCAGGTGCGGCAGCTCGGCCGCGGCGCCCGGCGCCACGAAGAACTGCGCGCGTCCGGTCGGCGTCAGCAGCACCGGGCCCAGCCGCAGCCCCATCCGCTCAAGCCGCACCAGCGCCCGCCGCCCCGACGCCTCGGCGACGTCGATCACGTCGAACGAGCGCCCCACCGGCAGCAGCACCGCGGCCCCCGGCACCTGCGCCCACGCCTCGACGGCCTGCTCGGGCGCGGTGCCGGCCGGGATCTCCCCGGCGAACACCAGCGGATGCGCGCCAGGGCGAACGCACTCGGCGTCGCCGCACGAGCACCCCCCGCCGCCCCGCGCCGCCCGCGCGCCGGGCACCACCGCCCAGCCGTACAGCGCCACGTACTCCGCGACCGTCGCGTACACATCCGCCCGGGCCCGGCGCCGCACGCCCGCCCGCACCGTGGGGCGGACCGCGGGGCGCCCCGCGGGACGCACCTCCGCCGCCACCCCGGACCGCTGCTGCCGTGTCTCCCGCAAGCTGCCGATTGTGAACACCATGACACCTCCAACGGATCGCTGGACCGATGGTTACGCCCCTGCTTGACCTCGTGCGACTGGCATGTGTCAAGTGAATCGCCTGGAGGTTGAACCGAGTTCATTCGAAGGGGTGGCGAATGGTGGCGTTTCTGAGACAGGACTCGCCCGATGGGTGATCGTAGGACTACTTTCAGTTCCGGGGACCTGGCGGCGACTTGCCGTGCCGGTCCCAACAGGCCCTGAAACAAGCGGTGATGGGGCCGGGCGAGATCGGGATGGGGGCTTGACCGTGGGCGGCACACCGGAGAAGCAGCCCAACGCGCAACTGACCTCCTGGTTCGTGCGCAGCGGCTGGTCCAAGGGCGAGTTGGCCCGTCAGGTCAACCGCAGAGCACGCCAGTTGGGCGCCCACCACGTCAGCACCGACACCTCCCGGGTGCGCCGCTGGCTGGACGGCGAGCAGCCCCGGGAGCCGATCCCGCGGATCCTGTCCGAGCTGTTCTCCGAGCGCTTCGGCTGCGTCGTCCCGATCGAGGACCTCGGCCTGCGCTCCGCGCACCAGCCGGCCGCCGGCGGCGACGTCGACCTGCCGTGGACCGGCCCGCAGACCGTCCAGCTGATCAGCGAGTTCTCCCGCAGCGACCTGATGCTCGGCCGCCGCGGCTTCCTCGGCGTGTCGCTCGGGCTGTCCGCCGGACCCGCGCTGCTCGAACCCATGCAGCGCTGGCTGGTGCCAAGCGGCGGCAGCGGGATGGCTGCGTCCGCCTCGCCCGCCTTACCCGCACTCGCCGCGTCCCGCGAGGGCGCCCGGCCGTCCCGGCTGTCGGTGCAGGAACTCGAACTGCTGGAGTCCACCGCCTCGATGTTCCGCGACTGGGACAACCAGTGCGGCGGCGGCCTGCGCCGCAAGGCGGTGGTCGGCCAGCTGCACGAGGTCACCGACCTGCTGCAGGACGCACACCCCGAGGCCGTCGGCCGCCGGCTCTACCGGATCACCGCCGACCTGGCCGCGCTGGCCGGCTGGATGAGCTACGACGTCGGCCTGCAGCCCACCGCGCAGAAGTACCTGGTGCTCGCGCTGCACGCCGCCAAGGAGGCCGGCGACCGCCCGCTGGGCGCGTTCATCCTGTCCTCCATGAGCCGGCAGATGATCCACCTGGACCGGCCGGACGACGCACTGGAGCTCATCCACCTCGCCCAGTACGGCAGCCGCGACTCGGCCGGCGCCACCACCCAGGCCATGCTGCACGCGATGGAGGCCAGGGCGTACGCCAACATGGGGCAGGTCAACAAGTGCCACCGCGCGGTGCGCATGGCCGAGGAGACCTTCGCGGAGTCCCAGCCCGCCGAGGACCCGTCCTGGATCAGCTTCTTCAACGAGGCCGAACTGCACGCGGAGAACGCGCACTCCTACCGCGACCTCGCCTATGTCGCCGGCCGCAGCCCCACCTACGCCTCGCTCGCCCACCCCGTGATGGCCAAGGCCGTCGAGGGCTTCAGCGCCGACCCGGTGCACCAGCGCGCCTACGCGCTGAACCTGGTCGGGATGGCCTCCGTCCACCTGCTGCAGCGCGACCCCGAGCAGGCCGCGCAGTGCACCGAGCAGGCCATAACGGTGGCCAGGAAGCTCCGCTCCGAGCGGGTCAACACCCGCATCCGCAAGACCACCCACACCGCCGTACGCGACTTCGGCGACGTCACCGAGGTCGCCGCCCTCTCCGAACGGCTCTCGGTCGAGCTGCCGGAAGTGGCCGAATCCGCCTGACGGCCGCCACCGGCGTCCAGCCGCCGGCAGCAGCCCCCCGGTAGCACCGATCGCGTACGAACCCAGCACTCCGGCCGCGGCATGCCGTCCGAACCACCCGACTCGGCTCCCCTACGCCAGGTCAACCGGATGGCCGCCGCGGCCGGTCCGTTCCCGCTCCGCACTCACCCCGTATCCCACCCGTATACATCCTTCACCTCACCTGGGGGCGGTTCATCTCCACGTAACACGGGCGACTTCTTCGTCACGGCGGCGAAACAACGAACGGCATCGACGGAAACCCGGCTGAGCCAATCTCATGGCGAAAACCGGCCCAACCCTTGCACAGCCCGCACGGGCCGTTCGGATGACGAGGAGACGCCGATGGCACCAGCCATCATTACGCTGGCCGCGGACGCGCCCAAGCTCGACAGTGGTAGTACGGCGTTCATGCTGATCAGTGCGGCCCTGGTGATGGTGATGACCCCAGGTCTCGCCTTCTTCTACGGCGGCATGGTGCGCGTCAAGAGTGCCCTGAACATGCTGATGATGAGCTTCATCAGCCTGGGCATCATCACCATTCTCTGGACCGTCTACGGATTCAGCTTCGCCTTCCACTCCGGCAACGGATTCATGGGCGGCACCGGCTGGATCGGTATGCGCCACATAGGCATCACCGAGCTCTGGCCCGGATACGGCATTCCGATCTACGTATTCGCGGTCTTCCAGCTGATGTTCGCGATCATCACACCGGCGCTGATCAGCGGCGCCTTGGCCGACCGGGTCAAGTTCACCGCGTGGGCGCTGTTCATCACGCTGTGGGCCACCGTCGTCTACTTCCCCGTCGCCCACTGGGTGTGGGCCTCTGACGGCTGGCTGTTCAAGAAGGGCGTCATCGACTTCGCCGGTGGTACCGCGGTGCACATCAACGCCGGCGCCGCGGCGCTCGGTGTGATCCTGGTCATCGGCAAGCGCAACGGCTTCAAGCGCGACCCGATGCGCCCGCACAGCCTGCCGCTGGTCATGCTCGGCTGCGGCCTGCTGTGGTTCGGCTGGTTCGGCTTCAACGCCGGCTCCTGGCTGGGCTCCGACGGCGTCGCCGCCGTCGCCTTCACCAACACCCAGGTCGCCACCGCGGCCGCGATGCTCGGCTGGCTGCTCTACGAGCGGATCAGGCACGGCTCCTTCACCACCCTGGGCGCCGCCTCCGGTGCCGTCTCCGGCCTGGTCGCCATCACCCCGGCCTGCGGCTCGGTCTCGCCGCTCGGCGCCATCGCCGTCGGTGTGATCGCCGGCGTCGGCTGCGCCGCGGCCGTCGGCCTGAAGTACCGCTTCAACATCGACGACTCCCTCGACGTCGTCGGCGTCCACATGGTCGGCGGCATCATCGGCTCGCTGCTGATCGGCTTCTTCGCCACCGGCGGGGTCGGCCAGACCGCCAAGGGCGTCTTCTACGGCGGCGGCTGGCACCAGCTGCGGCTGCAGTTCATCGGGGTCGGCGCGGTGCTCGGCTACTCCCTGGTGTGCGCGATCATCCTCGCCAAACTCATCGACATGACCATGGGCTTCAGGGTCACCGACGACGAGGAGGTCACCGGCGTCGACCAGATCCTGCACGCCGAGACCGCATACGACTTCGCCGGGGTCGGCGGCGGCCGAGGGGCCGCCCCCGCGATCGGCGGCACCGGCAGCGGGGCGGACGCCCCGGGCAAGAAGGTGGACGCGTGAAGCTCATCACCGCCGTCGTGAAGCCGCACCGGCTCGACGAGATCAAGGAAGCACTCCAGGCGTTCGGCGTCCACGGCCTGACCGTCACCGAGGCCAGCGGCTACGGTCGGCAGCGCGGCCACACCGAGGTCTACCGGGGCGCGGAGTACACCGTCGACCTGGTGCCGAAGATCAGGATCGAGGTCCTCACCGAGGACGCGGACACCGATCAGCTCATCGAAGTCATCGTGAAAGCTGCCAGAACCGGCAAGATCGGAGACGGCAAGGTGTGGAGCCTCCCGGTCGACACGGCCGTCCGGGTCCGCACCGGTGAGCGCGGACCCGACGCGCTCTAGGAAACCGAACCCCAGCGTGGAGAACGAGTGACCGACAGCGTCGAAGCGCAGGACAGCAGTTACGCGGCGGCCCGGCTGCGCCTCCTCAACGAGGAGGGGCAGTCCGGGCCGCCGCGCCGCGCGGCCCTGGCCGCACTCACCGACCAATGGCTCGCCTCGCTCGCCACCGGCGCCGCGCAGGCGGCCGGCACCAAGGGCTGGGCCCTGCTCGCCGTCGGCGGCTACGGCCGCGGCGAGCTGTCACCTCGCAGCGACCTGGACCTGGTGCTGCTGCACGACTCCGAGAAATCCGTGGCGCAGCTCGCCGACCGGCTCTGGTACCCGGTCTGGGACCTCGGCTTGGCCCTTGACCACTCGGTGCGCACCCCCGCCGAGGCGATGAAGACCGCCACCGAGGACCTCAAGGTGCAGCTCGGCCTGCTCGACGCCCGGCACCTGGCGGGCGACCCCGCCCTCAGCTCGGGCCTGCGCAGCGCCGTACTCGCCGACTGGCGGAACCAGGCCGCCAAGCGGCTGCCCGCCCTGCACGAGATGTGCCTGGAGCGCGCCGAGCGCCAAGGCGAGCTCTCCTACCTCCTGGAACCCGACCTCAAGGAGTCCCGCGGCGGCCTGCGGGACGTCACCGCGCTGCGCGCCGTCGCCGCCTCCTGGCTGGCCGACGCGCCCCGCGAGGGCCTGACCGAGGCCAAGACCCGGCTGCTCGACGCCCGGGACGCCCTGCACCTGGCCACCGGCCGGGCCACCGACCGGCTCGCCCTCCAGGAGCAGGACCAGGTCGCCGCCGCCCTCGGCCTGCTGGACGCCGACACCCTGCTGCGCGAGGTCTACGAGGCCGCCCGGCGGATCGCCTACGCAGGGGACGTCACCTGGCGCGAGGTCGGCCGGGTGCTGCGCTCCCGTGAGCAGCGCCCCCGCCGCCGGCTACTCGGCCGGTCCCGCGGCGCCGCCGACGCCGGCACGCCCGAGCGGGTGCCGCTCGCCGACGGCGTGGTGGAGCAGGAGGGCGAGGCGGTGCTCGCGCTGGCCGCCAAGCCCGACCGCGACCCGGTGCTGCCGCTGCGCGCCGCCGCCGCTGCCGCCCAGGCCGGGCTGCCGCTGTCGCTGCACGCCGTCCGCAGGCTGGCCGCCGCGGCCAAGCCGCTGCCGGTGCCGTGGCCGGCCGAGGCCCGCGAGCAGCTGGTCACCCTGCTCGGCGCCGGCGAGTCCACCGTCCCCGTGTGGGAGGCGCTGGAGGCGGAAGGGCTGGTCACCCGGCTGATCCCGGACTGGGAACGGGTCCGCTGCCGCCCGCAGCGCAACGCCGTGCACCGCTTCACCGTGGACCGGCACCTGGTCGAGACCGCCGTCATGGCGGCCGGTTTCACCCGCCGGGTCGGCCGCCCCGACCTGCTGCTGACCGCGGCGCTGCTGCACGACATCGGCAAGGGCTGGCCCGGCGACCACAGCGAGGCGGGGGAGGTCATCGCCCGCGACGTGGCCGCCCGGATCGGCTTCGGCCGGGCCGACGTGGAGACGCTCGCGCTGCTGGTCAGGCACCACCTGCTGCTGATCGACACCGCCACCCGGCGCGACCTGGACGACCCCGAGACCGTACGGACGGTCGCCGAGACCGTCAGGGACACCTCCACGCTGGAACTGCTGGCCGCGCTCACCGAGGCCGACGCGCTGGCCACCGGGCCCGCCGCCTGGAGCACCTGGCGGGCCTCGCTGCTCGCCGACCTGGTGGACCGGGTGGCCGGCGCGCTGGACAGCGGCGCGCTGCCGGAGGCCGCCGAGCGGGAGTCCACCGCCGAGGAGGAGCGGCTGGTCGTCGAGGCCGCCCGCACCGGCGGCGTGGTGCTCGCCCTGCGCGCGCACACCGAACCCGAGGCCGAGGGCGAGGAGCGCAACGAGGCGCTCGGCGTCGAGCTGCTGGTGGCCGTCCCCGACCGGCCGGGGCTGCTCGCCCAGGCGGCCGGCGTGCTGGCGCTGCACCGGCTCACCGTACGGGCGGCCGACCTGCGGGCCGTCGATCCGATCGGCGAGGGCCCGGTGGCGCTGCTGAGCTGGCGGGTGTCCGCCGAGTACGGGGCGCTGCCGGAGGCCGCCAGGCTGCGCGCCGACCTCGGGCGGGCCTTCGACGGCACCCTGGACATCGAGTCCCGGCTCGCCGAACGCGAGGCGGCCTACCCCCGGCGGCGCGGCATCACCCCGCCGCCGCCCCGGGTCACGGTCGCCCCCGGGCACACCTCGCACACCGCGACCGTCCTGGAGGTCCGCGCGCACGACGCCCCCGGGCTGCTGCACCGCATCGGCCTGGCCCTGACGGCCACCGCGGTCACCGTCCGCTCGGCCCGGATCTCCACGCTGGGCGCCAACGCGGTGGACGCGTTCTACGTGGTGGGCAAGGACGGCAGCCCGCTGCCCGACGCCCGCGCGGCGGAGGTGGCCCGCCAGGTGGAGTCGGCCCTGCGGTAGCGCGTGACCGCGCGGCGTTTCCCCGAGGTTCATCCCTTGCCGGTCCCGGTGCAGTGCAGACCGTACCTGGACCGGCAAAGTACCCTGGGGGGCGATACTTCCCACCCCCGACGCGAGGATCCGCGACCACCGTGTTCGATACCCTCTCCGACCGCCTTGCAGCAGCGTTCAAAAACCTCCGGGGCAAAGGCCGTCTCACCGAGGCGGACATCGACGTCACCGCGCGCGAGATCCGGATCGCCCTGCTCGAAGCCGACGTGGCCCTGCCCGTCGTCCGGGCCTTCATCGCGAACGTCAAGCAGCGCGCGCTCGGGGCCGAGGTGTCGCAGGCGCTGAATCCCGCGCAGCAGGTCATCAAGATCGTCAACGACGAGCTGGTCGGCATCCTCGGCGGCGAGACCCGCCGGCTGCGCTTCGCCAAGCAGCCGCCGACCGTGATCATGCTGGCCGGCCTCCAGGGCGCCGGCAAGACCACGCTGGCCGGCAAGCTCGGCCAGTGGCTGCAGAAGCAGGGCCACACCCCGCTGCTGGTCGCCTGCGACCTCCAGCGCCCCAACGCCGTCACCCAGCTGTCCGTGGTCGCCGAGCGGGCCGGCGTCGCCGTCTTCGCGCCCGAGCCGGGCAACGGGGTGGGCGACCCGGTGAAGGTCGCGCAGGACTCGATCACGTTCGCCACCTCCCGCCAGCACGACGTGGTGATCGTGGACACCGCGGGCCGGCTCGGCGTGGACCAGGAGCTGATGCAGCAGGCCGCGGACATCCGCGACGCCGTGCGGCCCACCGAGATCCTGTTCGTGGTCGACGCGATGATCGGCCAGGACGCGGTGAACACCGCGGAGGCGTTCCGCGACGGTGTCGGCTTCGACGGGGTGGTGCTGTCCAAGCTCGACGGCGACGCCCGCGGCGGTGCGGCGCTGTCCATCGCGCATGTCACCGGCAAGCAGATCATGTTCGCGTCGAACGGCGAGAAGCTGGACGACTTCGACGCGTTCCACCCGGACCGGATGGCCTCCCGGATCCTCGGCATGGGCGACATGCTCTCGCTGATCGAGAAGGCCGAGCAGACCTTCAGCCAGGACGAGGCCGCCAAGATGGCGGCCAAGCTGGCCAAGGGCCCCAAGGAGTTCACGCTCGACGACTTCCTGGCGCAGATGGAGCAGGTCCGCAAGATGGGCTCGATCTCCAAGCTGCTCGGCATGCTGCCGGGCATGGGCCAGCTCAAGGACCAGATCAACAACCTGGACGAGAAGGACGTCGACCGCACCGCGGCGATCATCAAGTCCATGACGCCGGGGGAGCGGGCCGACCCGCACCTGATCAACGGCTCCCGCCGGGCCCGTATCGCCAAGGGCTCCGGGGTCGAGGTGAGCGCGGTGAAGGGCCTGGTGGAGCGGTTCTTCGAGGCGCGCAAGATGATGTCGCGGATGGCGCAGGGCGGCGGCATGCCGGGGATGCCCGGGATGCCGGGCTCGGGTGGCGGTCCCGGCCGGCAGAAGAAGCAGCAGAAGCAGGCCAAGGGCCGGCGGCAGAGCGGCAACCCGATGAAGCGCAAGCAGGAGGAGGCCGCCGCGGCGGCCGCCCGCCAGCAGCAGAGCGAGGGCGCCGGGCAGGGCGACAGCCCGTTCGGTCTGCCGACCGGCGGCCAGGACTTCGAGCTGCCCGACGACTTCAAGAAGTTCATGAAGTGACCGCCCGGTCGCCGGTCGCCGATCGGCGATCATAGGACCATGCGCGTATCGATCCGAGAGCCCAGGCCCAGTGACGCCGCCTCCTTCCGGGAGGCGGTGCTGCGGTCGGTCGACCACCTCAGCCCGTGGAATCCGGTGGAACTGGACGGATTCCCGGAGCTGTTGCGGCGGCAGGGCGAGAAGCTGCGCAGCTTCCTCATCATCGACGACGAGGACGGCGGGATCGTCGGCCGCTGCAACGTCGCCGACATCGTCATGTCCCGGTACCGCAACGGCGCGCTCGGCTACGACAGTTACGTGCCGTACAACGGCACCGGCCGGATGACCGAGGGGCTGCGCCTGGTGGTGGACCGCTGCTTCGCCGCAGAACCGGACGGCCTCGGGCTGCACCGGCTGGAGATCAGCGTCCAGCCGGACAACGTCCGCTCGATGGCGATGGCCGAGCGGCTGGGCTTCCGGCACGAGGGGTTCTCGCCGCGGATGCTGTTCATCAACGAGGCGTGGCGCGACCATGAGCGGTTCGCGCTGACCGCCGAGGAGTGGCCGGGCCTGGACGGTTGAGGCCACTCGTCGGGTCCGTGACGGCCGGCCGCCTTGCGTAGGGCCGGCCGTTTCAGCCCAGGAGCCGGGTGAGGCCGCCGCTCAGCACGAGCGCTTCGAGCCCGTCCAGTGCCTGTACGGCGCTGCGGGCCGCCTCCGGGTCCCGTTCGGCGAGCCCGCTGTCGGCGAACTCGTCCTCGTCCAGCCGCAGCACCTGGCTGCCGTCGGCGGACACCCACAGGTCGAGGTCCAGGTCCTCCATCGTGACGCCGTCGGCGCCGACGACCGCGGGCCTGCCGATGTCGCAGTACCAGCCCTTGACCGTGCCGCCCGCGTCGCGGACCTCCTTGACGGAGTAGAAGCGGTCCCGCCAGAAGTGCTCGGTGAACACGTCGCCCGGTTCGAAGCGCACGAACCCGAAGTCCCGTACGGAGGGCGCCGCGTAGGGGGCGCGGACGGTCGCCCGCACGCCGTCGTCGCTCAGTACGTCGGCGGGGTAGCGCAGTTTGACGCGGTCGTGCTTGACCAGCCGCACCGTGGTGGACGCACCGGAAAGCAGACGGATGGTGGTGCCGGGCATCGGCGCTCCTGGCCTCGGTGAGTGGTTCGCGGCCGGTGCCACCGGGATGCCCGGCGGCCGGCCCACGGCGACTCTCGCCGATGCGGCCGCGCGGCGGCAACCGCATTCCGCCGCGCGGCCGGTGCACGTAGGGGGCAGGGGCGGTCAGACGGTGCGGTCAGGTGGCGTGGTCAGGTGCGGGCGACGAGGTAGCGGAAGACGTTCTCCATCCGTACGGTGCCGTCGGCGCGGCGGTAGGGGTGCAGGGCCTCGGCGAGCTCCTTCTCCACCTGCTGCCGGTCGGTGGCCTGCGCCGCCGCGTCGAACAGGCCGGTGGACAGCATGCCGCGCACCGCGCTGCCCAGGTCGGGGTAGCCGAACGGGCAGGAGACACGCCCCGAGCCGTCCGGCCGCAGCCCGGCCGCCCGGGCCGTCTCCTCCAGGTCGTCCCGGCCGCTGAGCCGGGTGGCGGCCCCGGCCGGCCGGCGCGGTTCCGCCAGCCGCTCGGCGACCCGCAGCACGCGGGAGGTGGCGCAGCGCTCCGGCGGGCCCCAGCCGGCCAGCACCACCGGCACGCCCTTGCCGACCGAGCGGGCGGCGGCGGTGAGCGGCGGCAGCAGATCGGCGCCCGACACGGCCGGGTCGAAGGCCGTCACGAGGTCGAAGCCGGGGCCGAAGTCGGCGCAGGGGCCCTTGCGGACCGGGAGCAGCCGCTCCCTGGCCAGGGCCAGCTTGCGCTGGTCGGTGTCGTATCCGGCGACCGC
Source organism: Streptomyces sp. CA-111067 (assembly GCF_050956065.1). Taxonomy (NCBI): domain Bacteria; kingdom Bacillati; phylum Actinomycetota; class Actinomycetes; order Kitasatosporales; family Streptomycetaceae; genus Streptomyces; species Streptomyces sp. CA-111067. The sequence goes on from NZ_CP192103.1 coordinate 6,943,292, forward strand.
GGCTCCTCTGGCCGCCGCGAGCAGCAGCGCGAGCCCCGAGCCGCAGCCCAGTGCCAGCAGCCGGGTGTCCGTACCGACCTCGAGGCGGTCGTATACGGCTTCGTAGAGCGGAACGAGCATCCGTTCCTGGATCTCGGCCCAGTCCCGGGCCCGGTCGTCGGGTGTCGCCTCGTCCGGTGCCCCGGCCTGCGGGGGCCGGCTGTCCCGGGCCCTCGCCTCCCGGGCCCCGAGTCGTGTACCGGGCCTGGTCTCGCGATAGAGCGTAGATGCCATCGAAGCCCCAATCAGCCACGCATCGCCATGAGCCCCCGCGGAGTCGTACAGCCAGCAACTCGCCCCGAAAGCCAGACAACTGCTGATTCCCGGCGCCGTCCAGTGCCCGGGTGGACCGTTTTTGTTAAGTTCTCCGTCCAGTCGCCTGGACGCCGATCGATTCACGCTGCGGGCCCGCCGCGCCGTACCATCTCCGGCATGGCAAAGGCTCCCGTTCTCACCCCCCAGGCGGACGACTTCCCGCGCTGGTACCAGGACCTGATCAACAAGGCAGAGCTGGCCGACAACGGCCCGGTCCGCGGCACCATGGTCATCCGCCCGTACGGCTACGGCCTGTGGGAGCGGATGCAGCAGGAGATGGACCAGCGGATCAAGGGCGTCGGCGCGCAGAACGCCTACTTCCCGCTCTTCATCCCGCAGTCGTACCTGACCAGGGAAGCCGAGCACGTGGAGGGCTTCGCGCCCGAACTCGCCGTCGTCACGCACGCCGGGGGCAAGGACCTGGAGGAGCCGATCGTCGTCCGGCCGACGTCGGAGACGATCATCAACGAGTACTTCTCCAAGTGGGTGCAGAGCTACCGCGACCTGCCGCTGCTGATCAACCAGTGGGCGAACGTGGTGCGCTGGGAGCTGCGGCCGCGGCTGTTCCTGCGGACCACGGAGTTCCTGTGGCAGGAGGGGCACACCGCGCACGCCACCCAGGAGGACGCCCGGGTCTTCGCCGCCCGCATCCAGCGCGACGTCTACGCGGACTTCATGGAGAACGTGCTGGCGATGGACGTGGTGCTCGGCCGCAAGACGGTCAAGGAGCGGTTCGCGGGAGCGATCAACACCCTGACCCTCGAAGGGATGATGGGCGACGGCAAGGCGCTCCAGCTCGGCACCAGCCATGAGCTCGGGCAGAACTTCGCCAAGGCGTTCCACACCCAGTACCTGTCGAAGGAGGGCGTGCAGGAGCACGTCTGGCAGACGTCCTGGGGCAGCACCACCCGGATGATCGGCGCGCTGGTGATGATGCACGGCGACGACCACGGGCTGCGGGTGCCGCCGCGGCTGGCGCAGACGCAGGCCGTGGTGCTGGCGATCAAGGACGGCGACGGGGTGGTGGAGAAGGTCCGCGAGGTCGGCGACCGGCTGCGGGCCGCCGGCGTGCGGGTGCAGGTGGACGACCGCACCGACACCCCGTTCGGCCGCCGGGCGGTGGACTGGGAGCTCAAGGGTGTCCCGGTCAGGGTCGAGATCGGGCCGCGCGACCTGGAGAACGGCACCGCGATGCTGGCCCGCCGGATTCCCGGCGGCAAGGAGCCGGTGGCCATCGACAGCCTGGCCGACCTGCTGCCCAAGGTGCTTGAGGAGGACCAGGCGCGGCTGCTCCAGGAGTCCCGCGAACGCCGGCTGGCCCGCACGGTGGAGGTGCGCACCATCGGCGAGGCGGCCGAGGCGGCGGCCACCGGCTGGGCCCGCATCCCGTGGGCCGACCTCGGCCCCGAGGGCGAGGCCAAGCTCGCCGAGCAGAGCGTTTCCGTCCGCTGCCTGGTCGCCGAGGACGGCTCGGTGCCGGCCGCGGACGACGCCCCGGGCACGATCGCGATCGTCGCGCGGGCATATTAACGTTCACTGACCGAAAACAGACGTACGTTTGACTCGGTACGTCCCGCCGTGGGGCGGGTGCGCGGGTTCTCCCCGGTCCTCCGCACCCGCCCGCGGTTAACCGGAACTGACCGATCAGTGCAAATTAATTGGGCTAGCCCGGAATCGGAACACCGGGAGCGCCACGCTCGTTGTCACGGCGTGAGCACGACACCACCTGTTCTCGCCGCCGAGCTGGCAGTCGCCTGGGCCGATATTCAACGGCACCATCCCGAGCTGCCCGATCTGGCCGCGCCCGAGTCCCTGATCGGAGAGTCCTCGTCCGCCTGCGGCACGGAGCTCTCCTTCGAAAGGCTGCTGCATGAGGCCGTGCACGGGATCGCCGCCGCCCGCGGCATCCGTGACACCTCACGCGCCGGCCGCTACCACAACCGGCGGTTCCTGGCGATCGCCGACGAGATGGGCCTCGACCACGCCGAGGAGCCGCATCCCAGCAGCGGCTTCTCGCTGGTCGTGATGCGCCCGGACACCCGTAAGCGTTACCGGGGCACCATCGAGCGCCTCCAGCGCGCGCTGAAGGCGCACACCGTGGCCACCACCGCCGACACCGCGAGCTCCTTCCGCGGCCCGGCGGCCCGGCACGGTTCGTCGGGCGGCGGCGTGCGCGTCAAGGCGGTCTGCGACTGCGGGCGGAACGTCCGGGTGGTGCCATCGGTGCTGGCCCAGGCGCCGATCATGTGCGGTGCCTGCGGGCAGCCGTTCCGGATCCCGGAGGTCGTAGGGGTCGGCTGAGTGTGGCAGAATACTTAGCTGAGAACTCGACAGCCGTGCAGGAACCCTCTCTCCTTCGGCTGACGCGTCCGTCGGGCGCCCGAATCCCACAACCCCACGTGGACATTCGCCGTGCCCAACCACGTCAACACCAGGAGAACCCGCTCCCGTGGCAGTCAAGATCAAGCTGAAGCGTCTGGGCAAGATCCGTTCGCCTCACTACCGCATCGTCGTCGCCGACTCCCGTACCCGCCGTGACGGCCGGGCCATCGAGGAGATCGGCCTGTACCACCCCGTGCAGAACCCGTCGCGTATCGAGGTCGACTCGGACCGCGCGCAGTACTGGCTGTCGGTCGGCGCCCAGCCGACCGAGCCCGTGCTGGCCATCCTCAAGCTGACCGGCGACTGGCAGAAGTTCAAGGGCCTTGAGGCCCCGGCGCCGCTGCTCGTCCCCGAGCCCAAGGCTGACAAGCGGGTGCTGTTCGAGGCCGCCGCCAAGGACAGCGCGGACGAGCCCAAGGGTGAGGCCATCACCCCCAAGGCGAAGAAGGCCGACAAGGCTGAGAAGTCCGAGAAGGCCGAGAAGTCCGACAAGAAGGCCGATGACACCGCCGAGGCGGCTGCCCCGGCCGAGTCAGCCGGAGCCTGACCATGCTCGAGGAGGCTCTTGAGCACCTCGTGAAGGGCATTGTCGACAACCCCGACGATGTGCAGGTCGACATGCGAACCCTGCGTCGCGGCAGCGTGCTGGAGGTCCGGGTACACCCCGACGACCTCGGCAAGGTGATCGGCCGCAACGGCCGTACCGCCCGCGCGCTGCGCACCGTCGTGGGCGCGCTCGGCGGCCGTGGCATCCGCGTCGACCTCGTCGACGTGGACCAGGTCCGCTGAGCGGGCGACACACAGAACACCGGCCCGGGCCGGGGGTGGCGAAGGCCGCTCCCGGCCCGCGCTGCGTCCCGGCCGGGGAACAACAGGCCAAGGCCGGGGACAGGCCAAGGACGTCAGGAAAGGTGAGCGGTACATGCAGCTCGTAGTCGGCAGGATCGGCCGCGCCCACGGCATCAAGGGCGAGGTCAGCGTGGAGGTGCGCACCGACGAGCCCGAGCTGCGGCTCGCACCCGGCGCCGTACTGGCCACCGACCCCGCCGCCACCGGACCGCTGACCATCGCCACCGGCCGGGTGCACAGCGGAAAGCTGATGCTGCGCTTCGAGGGCGTCAGCGACCGCAACGGCGCCGAGGCGCTGCGCAACACCCTGCTGATCGCCGAGGTGGACCCGGCGCAGACCCCGGAGGATCCCGAGGAGTTCTACGACCACCAGCTGATCGACCTGGACGTGGTGACGGTGGACGGCCGGGAGGTCGGCCGGATCGCCGAGATCACCCATCTCCCGTACCAGGATCTGCTGGTGGTGCGGACGCCGGACGGCGGCGAGGTGCTGATCCCGTTCGTCGAGGAGATCGTCCCGGAGATCGACCTGGAGGAGCAGCGGGCGCTGATCGACCCGCCGCCGGGGCTGCTCGAAGAGCTCGGCGCGGACGGTGCGGGCGCGGATGAGGCGGGCGCGGACGATTCCGTGGCGGACGACGCCGAGGACGGCACCGCGAGCGGCACCGGGAACGGCGGCTGAGATGCGGATCGACGTCGTCACGATCTTCCCCGACTACCTGGAGCCGCTGAACGTCTCGCTGGTCGGCAAGGCCCGCACCGCGGGCCGGCTGGATGTGCGCGTGCACGACCTGCGCGACTGGGCCTACGACCGGCACAACACGGTGGACGACACCCCGTACGGCGGCGGCCCCGGCATGGTCATGAAGACCGAGCCGTGGGGCGAGGCGCTCGACCAGGTGCTCGCCGACGGCTACGAGGCCGGCGCCCGGCTGCCCGCCCTGGTCGTCCCCACCCCCAGCGGCCGGCCGTTCACCCAGGCGCTCGCCGTGGAGCTCTCCGAGCGCCCCTGGCTGGTCTTCACCCCGGCCCGCTACGAGGGCATCGACAGCCGCGTCGCCGCCGAGTACGCCACCAGGCTGCCGGTGTACGAGGTCTCCATCGGCGACTACGTGCTGGCCGGCGGCGAGGCCGCGGTGCTGGTCGTCACCGAGGCGGTCGCCCGCCTGCTGCCCGGCGTGCTCGGCAACGCCGAGTCGCACCGCGACGACTCGTTCGCTCCCGGACCGATGGCGCACCTGCTCGAAGGCCCGGTGCTCACCAAGCCGCCGCAGTGGCGCGGGCGCGGCATCCCCGAGGTGCTACTCAGCGGCCACCACGGCAAGATCGCCCGCTGGCGGCGGGACGAGGCGCTGCGCCGTACGATCGCGCACCGGCCCGACCTGATCGCCGCGGCCGACCCCGCCGCGTTCGACAAGAAGGACCGGGAGATGCTCAGCATCCTCGGCTGGCTGCCGGGGCCCGACGGCCGATTTGGGCCGAACCCCGAGGCCATGGAAGAATAGGCCGCTGCTGCCCGTCCGACGTGCGCCCCTGCCACAGGGGGAACGACGCCCGCCCGGCCCGCGGCACCCAGACACTGAACACCATATTCCGGCGATGACCTGTGGCATCGGCGAGGAAGCAGACAGAAACACCATGACCAACCTGATCGAGGGCCTCAACAGCGCCTCGCTGCGTACCGACATCCCGGCGTTCCGCCCCGGCGACACCGTGAACGTCCACGTACGCGTCATCGAGGGCAACCGCTCCCGTGTGCAGCAGTTCAAGGGCGTCGTCATCCGCCGCCAGGGCGCGGGCATCAGCGAGACCTTCACCGCCCGCAAGGTGAGCTTCTCCGTCGGCGTCGAGCGCACCTTCCCGGTGCACACCCCGATCGTGGAGAAGATCGAGGTCGTGACCCGCGGCGACGTCCGCCGCGCGAAGCTGTACTACCTCCGTGAGCTGCGCGGCAAGGCCGCGAAGATCAAGGAGAAGCGCGACAACTGATCGCGTCGCACGTCCGTTCGCGGGCCGGATAAGCTCTGGCCTCGATGGACAGCGAAGCAGCACAGGCCAGCCCGGAACGCGACCGTTCCTCCACCGCCGACGAGGCGGACCCGGAGGAGCGGTCGCGTTCCGCTGCGACCGGCCGGCTGCTCGAGCTCTGGCGGGACTGGCGCCGTACGCTGCTGCTCGCGGCCGGCTGCGTGCTGACCCTGGTGCTCATCAGCACCTACGTCATGCAGCCCTTCCAGGTGCCCAGCGGGTCGATGGAGAACACCCTGCGGGTCGGCGACCGGGTGCTGGTGAACAAGCTGGCGTACCGGTTCGGCGGCACCCCGCGGCGCGGCGACGTGATCGTGTTCGACGGCGACGACTCGTTCGAGGAAGTCGGCGGCACCGACTACGTGAAGCGGGTGATCGGCGTCGGCGGCGACCGGGTCACCTGCTGCGACACCAGGGGCCGTATGACGGTCAACGGCCATGCGCTGGACGAGACATATCTTTATCCCGGCAATGCGCCGTCCCAGGTAGCGTTCGACATCGTCGTGCCGAAGGGGAGGCTCTGGGTAATGGGGGATCACCGTGACGACTCTCGTGACTCACGCGATCATCTGGGCGATCCCGGCGGCGGCACGGTCCCGGTGGGCAAGGTGATCGGCCGCGCGGAGTGGATCGGCTGGCCGGTCGGGCACTGGACCCGGCTGCGCCGCCCGGCGAGCTTCGCCGCCGTACCGGCACCGGCCGGCCCCCATGGGTAACCGCGGCAGAGCCCGCTACGGACACCACCGGGCGGATCCGGACGAGCCGGCGGAGGGCGGTGGCTCCGACTCCTCCGGCGAACCGGGTGCTTTCGGTGGGTCCGGTGCGTCGGGTGCTTTCGGTGAACCTGGTGGGTCCGGCGCATCCGGTGCCTCCGGGGAGCTCGGCGACGGCGTCACGATCGCGCCGCCGGGCCTGACCGGCAGTTCCCGGATCGAGCGCCGCAAGCTGGCCCGCAAGGTCAAGCGCAAGCGCCGCCGGTCGCTGGCCGGCGAGGTGCCGATCCTGATCGTGGTCGCCCTGGTGATCGCGCTGGTGCTCAAGACGTTCCTGCTCCAGGCATTCGTGATCCCGTCGGGGTCGATGGAGCAGACCATCGGCATCGGCGACCGGGTGCTGGTGGACAAGCTCACCCCGTGGTTCGGCGCCGAGCCGCACCGCGGCGACGTCGTGGTCTTCAAGGACCCCGGGCACTGGCTCCAGGCGGAGGCGCCGCCCAAGTCCGACCCGGTCGTCGTCAAGCAGGTGAAGCAGTTCTTCACCTTCATCGGGCTGCTGCCGTCCTCCGGCGAGCAGGATCTGATCAAACGGGTGATCGGCGTCGGTGGCGACACCGTGCAGTGCTGTGACGCCACCGGGCACCTGACCGTCAACGGAAAAGCGCTCGATGAGCCGTACGTGTATCCCGGAGATCCACCCTCACAGATGAAATTCACCATCCATGTGCCCAAGGGGCGCCTGTGGGTGATGGGTGACAACCGCTCGGAATCGGCCGACTCGCGGTACCACACCGACCAGCCGGGCCGCGGCACGATCTCGCAGAACCTGGTGGTCGGACGGGCCTTCGTGATCGGCTGGCCGGTCAGCCACTGGGCGCGGCTGAAGGAGCCGAAGACGTTCTCCTCGGTGCCCGATCCGCCGCCGGGCGGCACGGCGGCCACAGGAGCGCCCACTAAGGTGGGCTCGGCCAACAACGGTCAATGGATGAGCCAGCTACCGACTCCTGCGGAACTCCCGCTCGTTATGGGAGTGGTGGGCCTGCGCCGCAAGCGGCGCGGGCGGCGGTCTGGAGTGAGGAGTGGATGTGGGGGACCTGGTGGTCGGCGCACGGTCTGGATCCGGCGAGCCCGAGAAGAGGGACGCCGAGGTACCCCCTGGCACTGGCACTCCGTCGGGCAGCGAGAACGGGATGTCGAACGGCGTACCGACCGATCCGTCGGCGGTCGACCCGTCCGCGCCTCCCTATGGCGATCCGTCCTACGGCGACCCGTCCGCACCCGCGTACGGGGACCGGTACGGGGAACCGCCCGCGCCGCCGTACGGGGACCCGTCCGCACCGTCCTACGAGGACCCGTCCGCGCACGCGTACGGTGGCGAGCCCGTCGACCTCGGCAAGGACGCGCGGCCGGCGGATCCGACAGGACCGGCCGGCCCTGACGACCCCGACGACGGCGACGGCGAGGGCCCGGAGGGCGAGGGCGGCAGGGGCAAGGCCAAGCAGCGCTCCTTCTGGAAGGAGCTGCCGCTGCTCATCGGCATCGCCCTGGTGCTCGCCCTGCTGATCAAGACCTTCCTGGTGCAGGCGTTCTCCATCCCGTCCGACTCGATGCAGAACACCCTGCAGGAGGGCGACCGGGTGCTGGTGGACAAGCTCACCCCGTGGTTCGGCTCGACGCCGAGCCGCGGCGAGGTGGTCGTCTTCCACGACCCGGGCGGCTGGCTCGGCGAGAATCCGCCCGCCAGCGGCAACGCCGTCACCAAGGGCCTGCAGAAGGGCCTCAGCTTCATCGGCCTGATGCCCTCCGCGGAGGAGAAGGACCTGATCAAGCGGGTGATCGGGGTCGGCGGTGACACCGTGCAGTGCAAGGGCACCGGACCGGTGATCGTCAACGGCAAGGCGCTCGACGAGCCGTATGTCTACCCCGGGGCCACCCCGTGCGACCCGCAGCACGAGTTCAAGGTCACCGTGCCCAAGGGCCGGATCTGGGTGATGGGCGACCACCGCGACGACTCGCTCGACTCCCGGTTCCACATGATGCTGCCCGGCGGCGGCACCGTGTCGGACAAGGAGGTCGTGGGCCGCGCGATCGTGGTGGCCTGGCCGATCAACCGGTGGGACGCGCTGTCCATCCCGAGCACCTTCTCGCAGTCCGGCATCAACGGGCTGGCGCAGTCCACCGCGGGGGCTGCGGCCCCGGCCGCGGCCGGCCTGGCCGGGGCGCTGCCGCTGGTGCTGCTGCGGCGCAGGCGGCGGATGCTGAAGGCCGATCCCGAGCGGCGTGATACCGCCGGGTAGGGTTCCGGTCCATGAGCAGCAGCAGTGGTGCGATAGCCGGCAAGGGCGGCGGTCGCCTCGGGAACGTCTTGTCCGGGGTGGCCGTCGCCTTGGGCTGTGCGCTGTTCCTCGGCGGATTCGTCTGGGGAGCGGTCGTCTACCGCCCGTACACCGTGCCGACCAACTCGATGCAGCCCACCGTGAACCCCGGCGACCGGGTACTGGCCCAGCATGTGTCCGGGTCGGATGTGCGGCGGGGTGACGTGGTGGTCTTTCAGGACGACCTGTGGGATCCGCAGCCGCTGGTCAAGCGGGTGGTCGGGGTCGGCGGCGATGTGGTGGCCTGCTGCGACACGCAGGGGCGGCTGACGGTGGACGGCAAGCCGGTCCAGGAGGACTACCTCAAGGACAGCCCGCTGAACTCGCTGACGAAGTTCAGCAGCACCGTGCCGCACGGGCAGCTGTTCCTGCTGGGTGACAACCGGGCGGTCTCGGAGGACTCCCGGCTGCATCTGACCGACGTCAACCACGGGTCGGTGCCGGCGAGCGACGTGAAGGCCCGGGTGGACGGCACGGTGTGGCCGCTGGGGCGGCTGGGCACGATGGACCGCACGCCGGCGTTCGACGCGCTGCCGGGCGGTGGGGCCTCCGCGCGGGGCCCGCTGAAGTTGCTGGTGGTGATGGTGATCGCCGGGGCGGTGCTGATCTTCGGCGGGGCGGCGTACGGGCCGCTGGCGCGGCTGCGGAGGCGGAAGTGAGCGGGGCGGGGGAGCCCGGGGCCGTCGGGCCGGTTGCCGGGGACGGGGCGGCCGGGGCGCGGCGGCGGGCGTCGCGGGTGGTGCTGCTCGACCCGGCGGACCGGATCCTGCTGCTGCACGGCTTCGAGCCGGCTCAGCCCGAGCTGACCTGGTGGTTCACCCCGGGCGGCGGGGTGGAGGACGGCGAGAGCCTGGAGGCGGCGGCCCTCCGCGAGGTCGCAGAGGAGACCGGCATCACCGACGTGACGCTCGGCCCGGTGGTGTGGGAGCGGACCTGCTCGTTCATGTTCGACGGCCGCCGCTGGGAGCAGGACGAGTGGTACCACCTCGGCCGTACGGCGACCGTCGGCCTTGACACCAGCGGGCAGACCGACCTGGAGCGCCGCACCGTGACCTCACTGCGCTGGTGGACCTGCGAGGAACTTCTGCGCACTCGTGAGACGGTGTATCCCATCAGGCTCGCCGGGCTGCTGCGTGCGCTGCTCGACGAAGGCCCCCCGCAATCCCCGATCCCCCTGGGGGCGGAGCGCGACTGACGCACAATGGGGGGCACGTACGGCTGAAGGGGAACATGCCATGAGCGCCGAGGACCTCGAAAAGTACGAGACCGAGATGGAGCTGAAGCTCTACCGGGAGTACCGCGATGTCGTTGGCCTGTTCAAGTACGTGATCGAGACTGAGCGGCGTTTCTACCTCACCAATGACTACGAGATGCAGGTGCACTCGGTGCAGGGTGAGGTGTTCTTCGAGGTCACGATGGCCGATGCGTGGGTCTGGGACATGTACAGGCCGGCCAGGTTCGTCAAGCAGGTCCGGGTGCTCACGTTCAAGGACGTGAACATTGAGGAGCTGAACAAGGCGGATCTCGACTTGCCGTCGGACGATTCGGGCTTCAACGGCTGAGTTATCCACAGGTTCTGACCAAGATCATCTTTTGCGGCTGAGCTCTGTCACAGTGAGTGACGGAGGTGGTACGCATGAACGCACGAGGTGCGCTGGGGCGGTACGGCGAGGATCTGGCGGCCCGCACGCTGGAAGGCGCCGGGCTGACCGTGCTCGACCGGAACTGGCGGTGCGGGCGGCGCGGCGAGATCGACATCCTGGCGTCCGAGGGTGACGCGCTGGTGGTGTGCGAGGTGAAGACCCGGCGCGCCGGGAGCTACCAGCACCCGATGGCCGCACTGACCGCGGCCAAGGTGGACCGGCTCAGATCGCTGGCCGAGCGATGGACGGCGGAGCACGGCGGGGCGCCGCCCGGCGGGGTCCGGATCGACCTGGTCGGCATCGTGCTGCCGGAGCGCGGCGCGCCCCTGGTCGAGCACGTCCGGGGGGTGGTCTGAATGGGCTTCGCCCGGACCTGCTCGGTGGCGCTGATCGGCGTCGAGGGCGTCGTGGTGGAGGTGCAGGCCGACCTGGAACCCGGCGTCGCGGCCTTCGCCCTGGTCGGCCTGCCCGACAAGAGCCTGACCGAGAGCCGCGACCGGGTACGCGCGGCCATCGTGAACAGCGGCGAGACCTGGCCGCAGAAGAAGCTCACCGTCGGGCTCAGCCCGGCCTCCGTCCCCAAGGGCGGCTCGGGCTTCGACCTGGCGGTGGCCTGCGCGGTGCTCGCCGCCAACGACCGGATCGCGCCGAAGTCGATCGCCGACCTGATGATGATCGGCGAGCTGGGCCTCGACGGCCGGGTCCGGCCGGTCCGCGGGGTGCTGCCCGCCGTGCTGGCGGCGGCCGACGCCGGATACCGCCATGTCGTGGTGCCCGAGCGGACCACCGCCGAGGCGTCACTCGTGCCCGGTGTCTCCGTGCTCGGCATCCGCAGCCTGCGCCAGCTGGTGGCGGTGCTCAACGACGAGACGGTGCCCGAGGAGGAGCAGGACGGGGTGGGGGACGAGCGCCCCGACCCGATGCTGGCCGGCCTCACCGTGCCGGGCTGCGGTGTCGGGACGGGTCTGGCCACCAGCCTCGGCGGCACGTCCGGCGGCGCCCCCGGTGGCGCGGGCTGCCTCGACCTGGCCGACGTGGCGGGGCAGCGGGCCGCCCGGCTGGCCCTGGAGGTGGCCGCGGCCGGCGGACACCACCTCTACCTGAAGGGACCGCCGGGGGCGGGCAAGACCATGCTGGCCGAACGGCTGCCAGGCATCCTGCCGCCGCTGACCCGGCAGGAGTCGCTTGAGGTCACCGCCGTGCACTCGGTGGCCGGCATCCTCCCGGCGGGCCGGCCGCTGGTCGACGTGCCGCCCTACTGTGCGCCGCACCACTCGGCCACGATGCCCTCGCTGGTCGGCGGCGGAAGCGGGCTGCCGAGACCCGGAGCAGTGTCGTTGGCTCACCGTGGGGTACTTTTTCTGGACGAAGCGCCAGAATTCAGCGTACGGGCGCTGGAGGCGCTGCGGCAGCCGCTGGAGTCCGGGCATGTGGTGGTGGCCCGCGCGGCGGGCGTGATGCGGCTGCCGGCCCGGTTCATGCTGGTGATGGCCGCGAATCCGTGCCCGTGCGGACGCTTCTCGCTGCTCGGGGCAGGCTGCGAGTGCTCGCCGACCGCGGTACGGCGCTATCAGTCGCGGCTGTCAGGGCCGCTGCTCGACCGGGTGGATCTGCGGGTGGAGGCCGAGCCGGTCAGCCGCAGCGACCTGATCGGCTGCGGGCCGGGGGAGAGCACCGCCACGGTGGCCGCCCGGGTCCTGGCCGCCCGCGAACGGGCCGCCGCCCGCTACACCGACACCCCGTGGCGGGCCAACAGCGAGGTCCCCGGCCACGAGCTGCGCACCCGCTGGCATGTGGCCCCGGGCGCCCTGCACACGGCGGAACGCGACATGGAACGCGGCCTGCTCACCGCCCGCGGGCTCGACCGGGTGCTGCGCGTCGCCTGGACCCTCGCCGACCTGGCCGCCCACGACCGCCCGACGAGCCAGGACGTCTCACAGGCGCTCCAGCTCCGGCTGGGCGCGGGCCGGGCGGTCGCGATGGCGGAGAGCGGGTGAGCGGGATGGCCGAAGGCGAGAGCCCTCGGGGCGAGCCCCCACCGCTGCCCTTCCCGCCCGCCCTGGACGCGGCCTGGGACGCAGGCGGGGCCGGAGCCGGGCCCGTTCCGCCGGACCCGGGTGGGTCCGGTGGACCTGGTGACGGTGACGGCGAGGTCGACTGGGACGAGCGGGTGGCCCTGGTGGGGCTGACCCGGGTGGCTGACCCGGGGGATGAGGTGATGGGACGGGCCGTCCGGGAGCGCGGGGCGCGGGAGGCGCTGCGGGCGGCGCGGGCCGGGAAGCGGCTGCCCGGGGCGAGCCCGCGGCGGACGGCGGGCTACGCGATCCGGGCGGGCCGCGCCGACCCGCTCGCGGACCTGGCCGCCGCCCGCCGGGCCGGCGCCCGGTTCGTGTGCCCGGGGGACGGGGAGTGGCCGGCCCAGCTGGACGACCTCGGCGACCAGCGGCCCTACGGTCTGTGGGTCAGGGGCCACCCCTCACTGCGGCTGTGGGCGCTGCGCTCGGTGGCCGTGGTGGGCGCCAGGGCCTGCACCGACTACGGCGCCCACATGGCGGCCCTGCTCGCCGCCGGGCTCGCGGAGGCGGGCTGGGTGGTGGTTTCAGGAGCCGCCCACGGAGTGGACGGCATCGCGCACCGCAGCGCCCTGCGGGCCGAGGGCGCGACCATCGGCGTGGTGGCCTGCGGAGTGGACGTGCCCTATCCGCCGCGCAACGCCGAGTTGATCGACGCCATCGCCGAAAGGGGGCTGCTGATCGGCGAGTTGCCGCCGGGCGACCACCCGACCCGCAGCAGGTTCGTACTCCGTAACCGGGTCATCGCGGCGCTGACCCGCGGCACCGTGGTGGTCGAGGCCCGCCGCCGCAGCGGGTCGCTGATCACCGCCCGCCGGGCAACCGAACTCGGCCGGGTCACCATAGGAGTGCCCGGCCCGTGTACGAGTGGCCTGTCCGAGGGCGTGCACGAACTCCTGCGCGGGGAGGCCGTGTTGGTCACCGGCGCCGAGCAGGTGGTGGAGCTGGTGGGGCGGATCGGCACCGACCTGGCCCCCGAGCGGCGCGGCCCGCTGCTGCCCCGCGACCTGCTCCGCCCGGCCGCGGCACAGGTACTTGAGGCGCTGCCCGGCCAGGGCACCGCCGGCGACCGGGAGATCGCGCTGGCCGCGGGCGCCACCAGGGACGACACGCTCGGCGTGCTCTACGAATTGCAGGCGCTCGGCTTCGTCGAACGGGACACCGGGGGGTGGAAGTTGGCCCGCCGCCCGCGTGACCGGCCGGCCGGCACGGCCGGTTGACCCGCCCGGCACAGACACACCATCAGGTGACAGCGGAACGCCGTGACCTGGGGTGATTCCCGGACCGCCGCCGAGCCACCCGGCGCGGGCGACCCGGCGGCCATAAGGTCGTACCGCCGCTGCCGTGCCGTACCCCGCGGCCGGCCCGGCGCCCACGCACCCGCAGAGGAACGTATCTGCGCATGTCCCATACGGCGGACGTAGCGGTGAGCGACACAATGGTCACGCTACGCTCGCGGAAGCTCGTCCCCCCGTCCGGTTACGCCCGCCCACGTCACGGCAGAACGGCTCAAAACGACGCATGCCCCAGTACACCCCCGGGTCAGAACGGGCGACGGCAGCGACCGTCACCCGCGACACCGCCCGGCCCGCCGCCCCCACCTCGCTCGACGCGCTGTGGCGGACCTACAAGTCCACGGGGGACGCGCGGCTGCGGGAACAGCTGATCCTGCACTACTCGCCACTGGTGAAGTACGTGGCGGGCCGGGTCAGCGTGGGGCTTCCGGCCAATGTCGAACAGGCCGATTTCGTGTCCTCCGGGGTGTTCGGGCTGATCGACGCGATCGAGAAGTTCGACCCGGAGCGCGCGATCAAGTTCGAGACGTACGCCATCACCCGGATCCGCGGCGCGATGATCGACGAACTGCGGGCGCTGGACTGGATCCCCCGCTCGGTGCGGCAGAAGGCCCGCGCGGTGGAGCAGGCCTACGCCACCCTTGAGGCCAAGCTGCGCCGCACCCCGGGGGAGTCCGAGGTGGCCGCCGAGATGGGCGTCACCCTGGAGGATCTGCACGGCGTGTTCAGCGCGTTGTCGCTGGCCAACGTGGTGGCGCTGGAGGAGTTGCTGCACGTCGGGTCCGAGGGCGGCGGCTCCCTCAGCCTGGTGGACACCCTGGAGGACACCGGCGCCGACAACCCCGTCGAGGTCGCCGAGGACCGCGAGCTGCGCCGGCTGCTGGCCCGCGCCGTCAACACCCTGCCCGAGCGGGAGAAGACCGTCGTCACCCTCTACTACTACGAGGGGCTCACCCTGGCCGAGATCGGCCAGGTACTGGGAGTGACCGAGAGCCGGGTCAGCCAGATCCACACCAAGTCGGTGCTTCAACTCCGGGCAAAGCTGGCCGACGTCGGCCGGTGAGGCCGCGGCGGGAGTGTCTACAGTGGTGGGATGCCCAGGATTCGAGCGGCCTCGGTGGCCGAACACCGTTCGATGCAGCGGCGGGCCCTGCTGGACGCCGCACGCTCGCTGCTGTCCGAAGGGGGCACCGAGGCGCTGACCTTCCCCGCGCTGGCCGAGCGCACCGGCCTCGCCCGCTCCTCGGTCTACGAGTACTTCCGCTCCCGGGCGGCCGTGGTCGAGGAACTGTGTGCCGTGGACTTCCCGGTCTGGGCGGCCGACGTGGAGGCCGCCATGGCGGCGGCCGACGGCGCCCAGGCCAAGATCGAGGCATACGTCCGGGCCCAGCTGGCGCTGGTCGGCGACCGCAGGCACCGCGCGGTGGTCGCGATCTCCGCGGGCGAACTGGACGCCGGCGCCCGGGAGAAGATCCGCGCCGCGCACGGCGGCCTGATCGCCATGGTGGTCGCCGCGCTGTCGGATCTCGGCCACGCCGAACCCCGGCTGGTCGCGATGATGCTGCAAGGCGTGGTCGACGCGGCGGTCCGCCGGATCGAGCTCGGCGCGGCCGAGGACCCGGAGTCGATCACCGCGGCCGCGGTGACCATGGCCCTGCACGGCGTCACCGGCTGCTGACCGCCGCCGCGCCCTGCACCGGCAGCAGCCGGGACGGACCCGAGCGCCGTATCCACTCGGGCAGCAGCGACAGCGGGTCGAGATAGCCGTCCCCGTCCAGCAGCCCCCAGTGCAGGCAGCCGCCGGCGCAGTGCGCGAGCCCGCCGTCCAGCACCGCCACCGGGTCGCCGGCCGCCACCCGTGCGCCCACCTTCACCGTGGCGCGCACCGGCTCGTAGGTGATCCGCAACCCCGCCCCCTCCCCTCCCCCCGCCCCCACCCCTCCTCCCGCTCCCGTGCCCGGGCCGATCCGGAGCACCAGCACACCCGTGCCGCCCACCGGCCCGGCGAAGACCACCTCGCCGGGCGCCGCCGCCCGCACCACCGCGCCCGGCGGGGCCGCCAGGTCCACCCCGCGGTGCCCGGCCGCATAGAGCGTCGGCGGCGGCTCGAACCCGCGCAGCACCACCGGCCGCCCCCGCGCCCCCGGCCCGCCGACCGGCCAGCTCCGCCCCGCGGCGTCCAGGCCCCTGCCCGGGCCCGGGCCCGTCCGATCGCCGCCCGCCGGAGCGCTCCCGGCCGGGCCGACCCCCGCGGGCGTGACCGAGAGCAGCACCGCCACCACCGTCGTCCACCACATCGTCGTGAATGCCATGTGATGACGATCGCGCATCCCGCCGCCAAGAGATGATCATGGTCCTGGCCTGTGGATAACTTGGGTGTCGCCCGGTGCTCCGCCGGTCCCGTACACTTTCTCTGGCGATCCGGGTCACCGGGTCGACTTCGCACGCCCCGCCACTCACCCCCTGCGAAGGGGCGGTGGCCGCGCCCCTCGGTCCCTCGTGGCACGGCGCGTCGGGGCGTCAGGCGCGGCCGTCGTCCGACGGCCGCGATAACCGAGCACCTCAAGGAGTACGGCCATGGCCGTCGTCACCATGCGGGAGCTGCTGGAAAGCGGCGTCCACTTCGGGCACCAGACCCGGCGCTGGAACCCGAAGATGAAGCGTTTCATCTTCACCGAGCGCAACGGCATCTACATCATCGACCTGCTCCAGTCGCTGTCGTACATCGACCGCGCCTACGAGTTCGTCAAGGAGACCGTCGCGCACGGCGGTTCGATCATGTTCGTGGGCACCAAGAAGCAGGCGCAGGAGGCCATCGCGGAGCAGGCCGCCCGCGTCGGCATGCCCTACGTCAACCAGCGCTGGCTGGGCGGCATGCTCACCAACTTCTCGACCGTCTACAAGCGCCTGCAGCGCCTGAAGGAGCTCGAGGAGATCGACTTCGCGGATGTGGCCGCCTCCGGCCTCACCAAGAAGGAGCTGCTGGTCCTCTCCCGCGAGAAGGACAAGCTGGAGAAGACCCTGGGCGGCATCCGCGAGATGCAGAAGGTGCCCAGCGCGGTGTGGATCGTCGACACCAAGAAGGAGCACATCGCCGTCGGTGAGGCGCGCAAGCTCCGGATCCCGGTCGTCGCGATCCTCGACACCAACTGCGACCCCGACGAGGTCGACTACAAGATCCCGGGCAACGACGACGCGATCCGCTCCGTCACGCTGCTCACCCGGGTGATCGCCGACGCCGTCGCCGAGGGCCTGATCTCCCGCTCCGGTGCCGCCGGCGGCGACAAGAAGGCCGAAGGCGTCGCGGAGCCGCTGGCCGAGTGGGAGCGTGACCTGCTCGAGGGCGAGAAGAAGGCCGACCCCGAGGGCGACACCGCTGCCGAGACCCCGGCCGCCGCCGCCACCGAGGCGCCCGCCGCCGAGGCCGCCGAAGCTCCGGCTGCCGAGACCCCTGCCGCCGAGGCCCCCGCTGCTGAGGCGCCCGCCGCCGAGGCCGCCCCGGCCGACGCCGCGCCCGCCACCGAGGCCCCGGCCGCCGAGGGCGACGCGCAGCAGGCCTGAGCGCGCAGCACGCCTGAGCAGGGAACGGGCCCGGGCAACCGGCTGAGCCCGCTCACCCAGGCACCGCACGACGAGAACCGCGCGTGACGACGGCGGGGGCCCTTCGCCCCCGCCGTCCACCCGTAGATCACCGACCATTCGGGAAGAGACTCATAGCCATGGCGAACTTCACCGCCGCTGACGTCAAGAAGCTCCGCGAGCTGACCGCCGCGGGCATGATGGACTGTAAGAACGCCCTCGTAGAGGCAGAAGGCGACCTGGACAAGGCCGTCGAGATTCTCCGGGTCAAGGGGCAGAAGGGCGTCACCAAGCGTGAGGGCCGCTCGGCCTCCAACGGTGCCGTCGTCGCACTGATCGCCGAGGACAACTCCGAGGGCGTGCTCGTCGAGCTGAAGTGCGAGACCGACTTCGTCGCCAAGGGCGACAAGTTCATCGTGGTGGCCGACGCCATCGCCGCCCACGTCGCCGCCACCAAGCCGGCCGGCATCGAGGCGCTGCTCGGCTCCGAGATCAAGCCGGGCCAGACCGTCCAGGCGTACGTGGACGAGGCCAACGCCACCCTCGGCGAGAAGATCGTCCTCGACCGCTTCGCCCAGTTCACCACCGGTTACGTGGCCGCCTACCTGCACCGCACCAGCCCTGACCTGCCCCCGCAGGTCGGTGTGCTGGTCGAGCTGGACAAGGCCGACGCGCAGACCGCCAAGGACGTCGCCCAGCACATCGCCGCGTTCGCCCCGAAGTTCCTGACCCGCGACGAGATCGACGCCGAGACGGTGGAGAACGAGCGCCGGGTCGCCGAGGCCACCGCCCGCGAGGAGGGCAAGCCCGAGGCCGCCCTGCCGCGGATCGTCGAGGGCCGGGTCAACGGTTTCTTCAAGGAGAACGTCGTTCTGGAGCAGTCGTTCGCCAAGGACGCCAAGAAGACCGTCCAGAAGGTGCTCGACGAGGCCGGTGTGCAGCTCAAGGGCTTCGCCCGGTTCCGCGTCGGCGTCTGACGGAAACCCGTACCGCAGGGGCACCGGGCCCGCCGCCCGGTGCACCCGGGCGGCGGACGGCCGTCGACCCCGCTAGGGTCGTACGCGGTCGGCCGCCCGCCGGACCGCCGCAGATGTGACGAGGAGGCCGTTGCCGTTCAGGGAACCCATGAGGACCCGCGGCAATGGCCTCCTTTGTATGTGCAGCACGTGCACGAGGAGAACTCCATGGACGAAGGCGCCGACAAGGCCGCTGACCAGGCCGAGACCACCGACACCGCCCGCACCGCCGCGCGGCCCCGCCGCCGCTACCTGCTGAAGCTGTCCGGCGAGGCCTTCGCCGGCGGCGGCGGTCTCGGCGTCGATCCCGACGTCGTGCACGCCATCGCCCGGGAGATCGCCGCGGTGGTCAGGGACGGCTACGAGATCGCCCTCGTCGTCGGCGGCGGCAACTTCTTCCGCGGCGCCGAACTCCAGCAGCGCGGCATGGACCGGGCCCGCTCCGACTACATGGGCATGCTCGGCACGGTGATGAACTGCCTGGCGCTCCAGGACTTCCTGGAGAAGGAGGGCATCGAGACCCGGGTGCAGACCGCGATCACCATGGGCCAGGTGGCCGAGCCGTACATCCCGCTGCGGGCGGTGCGGCACCTGGAGAAGGGCCGGGTGGTGATCTTCGGCGCCGGTATGGGCATGCCGTACTTCTCCACCGACACCACCGCCGCCCAGCGGGCCCTGGAGATCGACGCCGCCGCCATGCTGATGGGCAAGAACGGCGTGGACGGCGTCTACGACTCCGACCCCAAGCACAACCCGGACGCGGTGAAGTTCGACGCCCTGGAGTACGGCGAGCTCATCGCCCGTGACCTGCGGGTCGCCGATCTCACCGCCGTCACCCTGTGCCAGGACAACAAGCTGCCGATCCTGGTGTTCGAACTCCTCGCCGAGGGCAACATCGCCCGGGCGGTCAGGGGTGAGAAGATCGGCACGCTGGTCAACGACCGGGGTACCAGGGTGTAGAGGTGGCGGGGGCGCCACCCGCGCCCCGGCTCGCCCGCCACGGGGATGGACAACAGGCTGCCGGTCGGACACCGTGCAGGAAAGACGCGCGCAGGGGCCCCGACTCTAAGGCTCCGCCTTCTGAATACCAGGAGCACAAGGTGATTGAAGAGACCCTCCTCGAAGCCGAGGAGAAGATGGAGAAGGCCGTCGTCGTCGCCAAGGAGGACTTCGCGGCGATCCGTACCGGACGGGCGCACCCGGCGATGTTCAACAAGATCGTGGCCGAATACTACGGCGCCGTCACCCCGATCAACCAGCTCGCCTCGTTCGCGGTGCCCGAGCCGCGGATGGCGGTGGTGACCCCCTTCGACAACAGCAGCCTGCGCAACATCGAAGAGGCGATCCGCAACTCCGACCTCGGCGTCAACCCGAGCAACGACGGCCGTATCATCCGGGTGGTCTTCCCGCAGCTGACCGAGGAGCGCCGGCGGGACTACATCAAGGTCGCCAGGACCAAGGCCGAGGACGCCAGGATCTCGATCCGCGCGGTCCGCCGCAAGGCCAAGGAGACCCTCGACAAGTTCGTCAAGGACGGCGACACCGGCGAGGACGAGGTGCGCCGCGCCGAGAAGGAGCTGGAGGACCTCACCTCCAAGTACGCCGGCCAGATCGACGAGCTGCTCAAGCACAAGGAAGCCGAGCTGCTGGAGGTCTGACCTCCAGGGACCCTTCCAGTCCCGGTATCCGACGGCCGAGATGACGACGACGACGCGAGGCGAAGCTCAGTGAACGACTCTTCCCGGGGCGCTTCGCCACGCGCCGGCTACTGGGGAGCGCCCGACGACCCCGCCGCGGAACCGGCGGGTTCGGTCGCCGAATTCGAAGCCGCAGGGAACACTCCTCCTATGCCGTCGCCACCACAGCCGCCACCGCCACCGCCGTCCCCGCAGCCACCGCCGCCGCCCGGGCCCGCGCCCGCTCCGGCGAAGAAGTCCGCGGGGCGCAATCTGCGGTCCGCGATAGGGGTCGGCCTCGGTCTCGGTGTCGTCGTGGTCGCCTCGCTCTTCATCGTCAAGGCGGTCTTCGTCGGGGTCGTGGTCGTGGCCGTCGTGATCGGCGTCTGGGAGCTCACCTCGCGGCTCGCCGAGCGCAAGGGCATCCGGGCGCCG
Organism: Streptomyces sp. CA-111067; assembly: GCF_050956065.1. NCBI lineage: Bacteria > Bacillati > Actinomycetota > Actinomycetes > Kitasatosporales > Streptomycetaceae > Streptomyces > Streptomyces sp. CA-111067. Next base: position 6,963,712 of record NZ_CP192103.1, read on the forward strand.
CTGATCCCGATCGCGGTCGGCGGTGCCGCCATGGTCGTCGCCGGCTATCTGCGCGGCGCGGACGGCGCCTGGATCGCGATGGCGCTCACCGCACTGGCCGTACTCGTCTGGCGGATGGCCGAACCGCCGGAGAACTACCTGCGCGATGTCACCGCCGGGGTCTTCGCCGCGTTCTACGTGCCGTTCCTGGCCACCTTCGTGACGATGATGCTCGCCGCGGACGACGGCCCGCGCCGGGTCCTGGTCTTCCTGCTGCTCACCGTGATCAGCGACACCGGCGCCTACGCCGTCGGCTGGCGCTTCGGCAGCCACAAGCTCGCCCCGCGGATCAGCCCCGGCAAGACCCGCGAGGGCCTGTTCGGCGCGATCAGCTTCGCCATGGTGGCCGGCGCGCTGCTGATGCAGTACGTGATCGACGACGGCCACTGGTGGCAGGGCCTGCTCCTGGGCCTGGCAGCGGCGACCAGCGCGACCCTGGGCGACCTGGGCGAGTCGATGATCAAGCGCGACCTCGGCATCAAGGACATGGGCACCCTGCTCCCCGGCCACGGCGGCATCATGGACCGGCTGGATTCCCTCCTGCCGACGGCCCCGGTGGTCTGGCTCCTCCTGGTGGCCTTCGTCGGCAACGGCTGATCACCCAGTCGTCGGGAGGAGCAGGGACGTGGGGCTGTTCAGGAAGAAGACCGCGGTGCGCCCGGAGCCGTCGCCGGAGCTGGTGGCGGAGGCCCGGTCCCATCCGGGCGGCTGGGTGTACGAGATCGACGGCGACATGGTGCCCGACCCGGACGGTGACATGCCGCCCGAGGCCATCATGGGAGCCTGGAAAGTGGACGACCGGGGAAACCTCACCGGCGACTACCAGGCGAACGACCGCTACCGCCCGCCGGCCGGCAACGGCTGAGGACCGGACACCGGGGCGGATCTGCGACACTGGGAGGCACCATGCCTGTACCCGGAGAACTCACCTTTGCCGTGCCGCGCGGAGCCAAGAAGCCGCCGCGGCACCTTGCCGATCTTTCGCCCGCGGAGCGCAAGGAGGCGGTGAGCGCGCTGGGGGAGAAGCCGTTCCGGGCCAGGCAGCTGTCGCAGCACTACTTCGCGCGGTATGCCGACGACCCCGCGGCCTGGACGGACATCCCGGCGGCGGCCCGCGGCCGGCTCGCGGAGGATCTGCTGCCCGAGCTGATGACCGTCGTGCGGCACGCGTCCTGCGACGACGGGGACACCCGCAAGACGCTGTGGCGGCTGTTCGACGGCACCCTGGTCGAGTCGGTGCTGATGCGCTATCCCGACCGGGTCACCATGTGCATCTCCTCACAGGCCGGCTGCGGCATGAACTGCCCGTTCTGTGCCACCGGGCAGGCGGGCCTGGACCGGAACCTGTCCACCGCGGAGATCGTGCACCAGATCGTGGCGGGCATGCGCGCGCTGCGTGACGGCGAGGTGCCCGGGGGACCGGCCCGGCTGTCCAACATCGTCTTCATGGGCATGGGCGAGCCGCTGGCCAACTACAACCGGGTGGTCGGCGCCATCCGCCGGCTGACCGACCCGGAGCCCGACGGCCTCGGGCTGTCGCAGCGCGGCATCACCGTCTCCACCGTCGGCCTGGTCCCGGCGATGCTGCGGTTCGCCGACGAGGGCTTCAAGTGCCGGCTCGCGGTCTCCCTGCACGCACCGGACGACGAGCTGCGCGACACCCTGGTGCCGGTCAACACCCGCTGGAAGGTCCGCGAGGTGCTGGACGCGGCCTGGCACTACGCCGATGTGTCCGGCCGCCGGATCTCCATCGAGTACGCGCTGATCCGCGACATCAACGACCAGGCGTGGCGGGCCGACCGGCTCGGCCGGATGCTGAAGAACCACCGCGTGCACGTCAACCTGATCCCGCTCAACCCGACCCCCGGCTCCAAGTGGACGGCCTCCCGCCCGGAGGACGAGCGGGCCTTCGTCGCGGCGCTGGAGTCGCACGGCGTGCCGGTGACCGTCCGCGACACCCGAGGCCAGGAGATCGACGGCGCCTGCGGCCAGCTCGCCGCCGCCGAACGCTGACCGGCACGGCGGCGGCCGGCCCGCACTGCCTGACCGGCCCCGGCTGACCTGCTGCTATCGTGCAGCTGCCATCGCACAGACAAATGAACAATCCGACAGGGGAGCGCCTGAAACGGCGCTGAGAGTGCGGCCCGCGAGACCGCAGACCCTCCCACCTGATCCGGGTCATACCGGCGTAGGGAGTCCGTAGAAGTGAAGACCATCCGTCGGCGTGCCGTGGGCGCGCTCGTCCTTGCCACGGTCGGCGCCACCGCGCTCGCCGCCTGCGGCAGCAGCTCCAGCTCGGATTCAGGCTCCGGTGGCGCGACGAAGTCGAAGACCGTCACCCTGGTCAGCCACGACTCTTTCGCGGCCTCGCCCGCCGTGCTCAAGGAGTTCACCAAGGAGACCGGCTACACCGTCAAGGTGCTGCGCGGCGGTGACGCGGGCGCGGCCGTCAACCAGGCCATCCTCACCAAGGACCACCCGCAGGGCGACGTCTTCTTCGGCGTGGACAACACCCTGCTCTCCCGCGCGCTCGACAACGGCCTGTTCACGTCGTACACCGCGAAGGACCTGAGCCAGGTGCCCGCCGACGTCCAGCTCGACGCGGCCAAGCACCGGGTCACCCCGATCGACTCCGGCGACGTCTGCGTCAACTACGACCGCGCGTACTTCACCGAGCACCACATCGACCCGCCGCAGACCTTCGCCGACCTGGTGAAGCCGCAGTACAAGAACCTGCTGGTGACCGAGAACGTCGCCACCTCCTCGCCGGGCCTGGCCTTCCTGCTCGGCAGCGCCGCCACCTTCGGGGATGGGGGCACCTCCCAGGGCGCAGCCTCTGGGGGAGGATGGCAGTCGTACTGGAAGAAGCTCAAGTCCAACGGCGTCGAGGTCGTGGACAGCTGGGAGCAGGCGTACGACAGCCGGTTCTCCGGCTCGGGCGCGGGAAAGAAGGCGCACGGCGACAAGCCGCTGGTGGTCTCGTACGCGTCCAGCCCGCCTGCCGAGGTGGTCGGGGTGACCCCGGAGCCCGCGCAGTCGCCGGTCGGGGTGTCCACCGGCACCTGCTTCCGGCAGATCGAGTTCGCCGGGCTGCTGCACGGCGCGAAGAACACCGCGGGCGGCCAGGCGCTGATCGACTTCATGCTCGGCAAGACGTTCCAGCAGGACATGCCGCTGCAGATGTACGTGGACCCGGTGCGCAAGGACGCCACGGAGCCGCCGGTGTTCACCAAGTACGGCGCGAAGATCGCGCATCCGACGACGCTCGCGCCCGACAAGATCGCGGCCAAGCGCGACGACTGGGTCAAGGCGTGGAACTCCATCGTCCTGTAACGCGCCAGAACCAGGAGCAGGACCCGAACCCGGTTCCCGACGGCCCGGGCCCCGCCCCCGCCTCGGCTGCCGCGGCCCGCAAGCCGTCGCGCGGGCTCGCGGTGCGACTCGGCCTGATGGCGCTGCCCACCGCCTTCTTCGCGGTGTTCTTCGCCTACCCGGTGGTCTCGATCGTCGGCCGCGGCCTGCACCAGGGCGGCCACTGGCAGCTGGGCCGGATCGGCGACGTGCTCGGCGACGGCGCTATCCGGCACGTGCTGTGGTTCACCTGCTGGCAGGCCGCCGCCTCCACCGCGCTGACGCTGGCCGTCGCGCTGCCCGGCGCGTACGTCTTCGCGCGGCTCGACTTCCCCGGCAAGCGGCTGCTGCGTGCGGTCGTCACGGTGCCGTTCGTGCTGCCGACCGTCGTGGTCGGCAGCGCCTTCCTCGCCCTGCTCGGCCGCGGCGGCTTCACCGACTCGCTGTGGGGGCTGCGGCTGGACACGTCGGTGTGGGCGATCCTCGTCGCGCACGTCTTCTTCAACTACGCGGTGGTGATCCGCACCGTCGGCGGCCTGTGGGCGCAGCTCGACCCGCGGCAGGAGGAGGCCGCGCGGATGCTCGGCGCGAGCCGCCTCGCCGCCTGGCGGCGGGTGACGCTGCCCGCGCTCGGCCCCTCGCTCGCCGCCGCCGGGCTGATGGTCTTCCTGTTCACGTTCACCTCCTTCGGCGTGATCCAGATCCTCGGCGGCCCCACGTACTCCACGCTCGAGGTCGAGATCTACCGGCAGACCGCTGAGCTGCTCGACCTGCCGACCGCCGCCGTCCTCACGCTGGTACAGCTCGCCGCCGTCGCCGCGGTGCTGGCCGTGCACGGCTGGACGGTACGGCGCCGGGAGGCCACGCTGCGCCTGGTGGACGCGGGCACCACCGCGCACCGCCCGCGCGGCCGGGGCGAACGCGCGCTGCTCGGCGGGGTGCTCGCCGTCATCGCGGTGCTGATCCTGCTGCCGCTCGGCGTGCTCGTGGCCCGCTCGCTCGACGTGCCGGGCGGCTACGGCTTCGACTTCTACCGGGCGCTGGGCAACGCCGACGGCGGCACGTTCACCGTCGCCCCGCTCCAGACTGTCTGGAACTCGCTGCGCTACGCCGCCGTCGCCACCGTCATCGCTCTGCTGATCGGCGGGCTCGCCGCCGCGGCCGTGGTCCGCCGTGCCGGACGGCTGGTACGCGGCTTCGACGCGCTGCTGATGCTGCCGCTGGGCACCTCGGCCGTCACCGTCGGCTTCGGCTTCCTGATCACCCTGGACAAGCCGCCGCTGGACCTGCGCTCGTCCTGGATCCTGGTGCCGCTCGCGCAGGCGCTGGTCGGCGTGCCCTTCGTCGTACGGGTGATGCTGCCGGTGCTGCGCGCGGTGGACGACCGGCTGCGGGAGGCGGCGGCGGTGCTCGGCGCGTCCCCGCTGCGGGTCTGGCGGGAGGTCGAACTCCCGCTGGTGGCACGGGCGGTGGCCATCGCGGCGGGCTTCGCCTTCGCGGTGTCGCTCGGCGAGTTCGGCGCCACCGTCTTCATCGCCCGCCCCGACACTCCGACGCTGCCGGTCGCCGTCGCCCGGCTGCTCGGCCGGGCCGGTGAGGTCAACTACGGCCAGGCGATGGCGCTCAGCACGATCTTGATGCTGGTCTGCGCGGTCTCGCTGCTCGTCCTGGAGAACCTGCGCACCGCCGACGCCCGCCCCGGGGAGCTGTGATGACCGCCACCGCACCGACATCAGCGCTGCTCCAAGTGGACGCCGCCACCGTACGGTTCGGGCAGCGGACGGCGCTGGACGCCGTCGGCCTCGATGTGGCCGCGCACGAGATCGTCTGCCTGCTCGGGCCGAGCGGCAGCGGCAAGTCCACCCTGCTGCGGGCCGTCGCCGGGCTCCAGCCGCTGGACGGCGGCCGGGTGCTGCTCGACGGCGCCGACCAGGCGGGCGTGCCCGCGCACCGGCGCGGTGTCGGCCTGATGTTCCAGGACCACCAGCTCTTCCCACAGCGTGACGTCGGCGGCAACGTCGCCTTCGGGCCGCGGATGCACAAGGCGCCGCGCGAGCAGCGGCAGCGCACGGTGGCCGAACTCCTCGACCTGGTCGGCCTGCCCGGCGCCCAGGAACGGCAGATCGGCACCCTGTCCGGCGGCGAGCAGCAGCGCGTGGCCCTGGCCCGCGCGCTCGCACCGGAGCCGCGGCTGCTGATGCTGGACGAGCCGCTCGGCCAGCTCGACCGCGGCCTGCGCGAGCGTCTGGTGGTCGAACTGCGGCGGCTGTTCGGCCGGTTGGGCACCACCGTGCTCGCCGTCACGCACGACCAGGGCGAGGCGTTCGCCCTCGCCGACCGGGTGGTGGTGATGGACGGCGGCCGGATCGCGCAGAGCGGCAGCCCGCTGGACGTCTGGCAGCAGCCCGCCTCGGAGTTCGTCGCCCGCTTCCTCGGCTTCGACGCCATCGCCGACGCCACCGTCAGCGGCGCCGCCGCCGTCACCGAATGGGGCAAGCTGCCGGTGCCGGACGGTTCGCCCGACGGCCCGTGCCGGCTGCTGGTCCGCCCGGCCGGCGTCCGGCTGACGGCCGCGGGCAGCGGGCTGGGCTGCGAGGTCGTCGCCCGCACCTTCCGCGGCGGCCGGGTCGCCGTCCTGCTGCGGCCCGAGCGCGGGCCCGAGCTGGAGGCGGAGTGCGCGCTGCGCGAGGCGCCCGAGGAAGGGGCGCGGGTCGGCGTCACCTTCGCCGCCGAGGAGGTTGTCGTACTGGCGGCCGGCGGAAACTGACCGCGGGGGAGCGGCACGGAATCGGCTGACGCCGCGCCGATGAGTTCTCCGCCGCCGACCGGTCTACCCCGTGCGCACACCGACAGGGGTGTGGCCCGGTCAGCCCGTCAGGAGAAGGCACCATGCAGAAGATCACCACGTTCCTCTGGTTCGACGGCAAGGCCGAGGAGGCCGCGGAGTTCTACACCTCGCTTTTCGACGACTCGCGGATCGTCGCCGTCCACCGGTACGGAGGGACGGACACCGACACGTCCGGCGCCGTGACGGTGGTCGAGTACGAGCTCGCGGGACAGACCTACCTCGCGCTCGACGGCGGCTCGGACTTCACGTTCAACGAGGCGATGTCGCTCAGTGTGGACTGCGCCGACCAGGAGGAGGTCGACCGGCTGTGGTCCGCGCTCACCGCCGACGGCGGCCAGGAGAGCCAGTGCGGCTGGCTCAAGGACAAGTTCGGCGTGTCCTGGCAGATCGTGCCGACCGAACTGATGGAGATGATGGCCGACAAGGACAAGGCGAAGGCGAACCGGGCCATGCAGGCGATGCTGGGGATGCAGAAGATCGACATCAAGGGGATCAGGGACGCGTTCGAGGGCTGAACCCTCTTCCCCGCGGGCCGGGCCCCCGCACCGGTCAGGGGCCGGACAGCCGGGCCAGCGCGTCCGGCACCTCGGTGACGCTGTCCACCAGGGCGATGCGGCGGGCCATCGGACGGTTCGCCGCCAGTGACTCCAGCAGCGGCCAGGCCGGCAGCCGCTCCGTCCAGTGCGCCCGGTCCACCAGCACCATCGGGGCGGGCTCGCCCCGCGAGGAGTAGTAGTTCGGGGTGGCCGCCTCGAAGACCTCCTGCACGGTGCCGGCCGCTCCCGGCAGGAAGACCACGCCGGCGGTGCAGCGCGACAGCAGGCCGTCCTCGCGGACGGCGTTGGCGAAGAACTTCGCGATGTGCGCGGCGAAGGCGTTCGGCGGCTCGTGCCCGTAGAACCAGGTGGGCACGCCGAGCGAGGGCCCGCCGTCCGGCCAGCGGTCGCGTACGGCGAAGGCGGCGCCGGCCCAGCCGTCCACCGAGCCGGCGAAGGACGGTGTGCCGGCCAGCACGGTGAGCGCCTTGCCGAGCATCACGTCGTCGTACGGTGCCGCGTAGGCGCCGAGGTTCGCGGCCTCCATCGCGCCCGGGCCGCCACCGGTCGCCACCGTGAGGCCGGCCCGGGCCAGCGAGCGGCCGAGCCGGGCCGCGCCCGCGTAGGCGTCGCCGCCGCGCTCCATCGCGTGGCCGCCCATCACGCCCACGACCTGCGCGCCGCGCAGCAGTTCGTCCAGCGCGTCGGACATCGCGTCGTCGTGGATCGAGCGCAGCATCGAGGCGAAGACGTCGCCGTCGGCGGTGGTCGAACGCAGCCAGGCGTGCGCGCGGGCGTCGGGGGTGGTGTCGTACCCGTTGTCCTCGAGGCCGTCGTAGAGCTCGTCCGGCGAGTAGAGCGCGGCCCGGTACGGGTTGACGGGCAGCCCCGGCACCGGCGGGAAGACGAGTGCTCCGCCCGCCCTGACGTGCGCGAGCGCCTGCGGCTCCATCGGGCAGCCGAGGAACACCGCCTGCGAGGTGTCCGCGACCAGCAGGGCGAACGTGCGCTCCGTCAGGTCCACGGCCTGCACCCGGTAGCCGGCGAAGGAACCGCTCAGCGCGATGTGGTCGAACTCCGCCAGCGTCTGGACCTCGCGGACCGGGGCCGGCGGGCCGCCGGTGGGCGGGGTGCCGGGAGGTGTGTCAGAGGGGGGTGTGGTGTCGGCGGGCACGCCTGAACGATAGCCCGCCGGATCGCTCACCGTGCCGTCGGGACGCTGGCCAGGCCCGCGATCAGCGCTGTCAGGGGGACGAGGACGGCCAGCACGGCCGTCGCGCGCAGCGCGACCGCGCCGCGCAGCAGGGCCGGGGTGGCGCCGAGGTCGCGCAGCGTCGTGGTCGAGCGGGCCCGGGCCCGCCGGGCGTCGAGCAGCGCGCTCACGGTGGTGGCCAGCACGCACACCGCGATCAGGGCGGCGGCGAAGGCGGTCACCGGGCCGAGCGGGCCGCTGCCGTCGCGGTGCAGCTGGTAGCCGCCCAGGCCCGCGGTGACGGTCGCGCACAGCAGCCCCAGCGGGCGGCCGACCCGTACCGCCTCCTCCTGCAACGCCCGCCCCGCCAGCAGCCGCAGCGCGCCCGGCCGGTACGCGGCCAGCACCCGCCCGCAGGCGAAGACCAGCCCGGGGCCGGCGAGCACCATCCCGATGCTGGTCAGCATCCACCCGCCGAGCAGGGCGAAGCCGGCTGCGCCGAGCCCGCCGGGCAGCGCGAACCCGCCGCCGCGCGGAGCGGTGGCCTCGACGGCCAGTCCCACGGCGGTGAACGCGACCCCCCAGGGCAGCCCGCCGGGTGCGGTACCGGCGCCTGTCTCGACTTCCGGCGCGGGCGCGGCGACCGGGGCGGCCGCCCCGTCCTCACCCGCGGCGCCGGGCAGCCCCCCGGCGAACCGCGCGAAGAGCGCCTGCTGCGAGCCCCCGTTGACCCAGGCGGCGCTTCGGCCGGCGGTGGCGCGTGCGCCTTGTCGGTTGCCAGCGTTGGGGGTGCCGGAGGTGGCGCGCGCTTCCCGCACGTTGCGATCGCTCGCGGAGGCGGTGGTGGGGCGCGCACCCTGCGCGTTGCGCCCGCTTTCGGCGCTGGTGCCGGGGTGGGCGCCGTCGCCCGCCTGCGGTCCGGACTGCCCGGCGCGGCCGGCCAGGTAGGTCCGCCAGATCCGGCTGTCGGCAGCCTTGGCCCCGTCGGCGTTCCCCGCACTGGCGGCCAGATGCGCGCGCCAGGTGCGGCTCCTGGGGTCCCCGGCTCCGCCGGCACCGGACGCGCCTTCGGCGGAGCCCTGCCGGGCGCTGTCGGCCCGTTCGGCGAAGTAGGTCCGCCAGGCGCTGCCGTCGGCGGCTTGTGGTGTTTCTGGTGCGTCGCTCTGCGCGGTGCGGTTGGCGCGGGCCTCGACGAAGGTGCGCCATGCGCTGCCGTCGGCGGTGCCGGCTCCGCCGGTGGCTTGTAGCGTTTCGGGTGTGTCGCTCTGCGCGGTGCGGTTGGCGCGGGCCTCGACGAAGGTGCGCCATGCGCTGCCGTCGGCCGTCCCGGCCCGGTCGGTGGCTCGTGGCGCTTCGGGTGCGTCCTGTGCATCGGCTTGCGTGGCGCGGTTGGCGCGAGTCGCGAAGTACGTTCGCCACCCGCTGCTGTTGGACGTTCCCGCGTCGGCCGGGTCGGGGGTGCCTGTCAGGCGGGCGGTGTAACGCGCTGCCCAGGAGCGGGAGTTCGCGGGGCTCGGGCTGGTCGGGTGGGGCGGGGGGACGTCCTGGGACGGTGCCGGGCGGGGCGGGATGGGGGTCACCCGGGCCGTCCAGGCGGTTGCCACCGCGGCGGCCAGCGGGACCAGGGCCAGCAGGGTCAGCGCGCCGGCCAGCGGGAGCGGGCGGGTGCCGCCGAGCAGGGCCGCGGCCTTGCCGCGGTAGGGCGCGCCGGCCAGGTCGCCGCGCAGTTGGAGGAAGGCCACCAGGGCCACCGCGCTGCCGAACGCGCAGACCAGCGCGCTGGTGGTAGCGGTGAGCAGCACGACCGCCGTCCGGCCGAGCCCGACCGCCGCGAGACCGGCCCGCGGCCGACCTGCGGGCTGCGCCCGGCCGACCACGACGGCGAGCAGCACGGCCGCCGCCACCGGCAGCACGCACCACACCAGCCGGACGGCCGCGTCGCCGCCCCGGTGCGGATGCCCGAGTGCCCACCCGAGCGCGGCCAGCAGCAGCATCCCCGCCCCGGCAGCCGCGACGGCGACCAGCAGCCACGCGGCCAGCCCCCATACCCGCGTCCCGCGCAGAACCCGCAGACTCAACACCCCGGCTGCCCTCCTCCGGCAAGAGCCACGGCCGCGCCGCGCGGTGAACCCGCTGTGCGGCACCTCATCGCGTCGGGCACGAATGCCCGAGGCGCCCCGCCTGCCCCGCGTACGCGTCCTCGCAGTGCGCCATGAGGTGAACGTCCACGTCCACCCGCCGCGCGGCGCCTCATCGCGTCGGGCGCCAACGCCCGAGGCGTCCGTCCCGCTCCGCGCAATCGCGTTCGCAGCCTCAACACGTCCGTCCCCCCTCCACCGCGCCCGCCCGTCGAAAGGGTCATGCCGGGGTCGCCTGGGGCTCGCGGTCCTGGGTGGGCATTGAGGTGCCGGGGCGGCCGTCGGTGAGGGGGAAGACGCGGTCGGCGTAGCGGGCCACGTCGGGGTCGACGGTGGACAGGACGACCGTGATGCCGTGGGAGCGGGCCGCGCTGGTGAGGGTGCGGAGCACCTGGGCGCGGTCGGGGCGGTGCAGCCGGGCCGTGGGCTCGTCCGCGAAGACCACCGCGGGGGAGGTGACCAGGGCCCGCGCCACCGCGACCCGCTGCCGTTCGGCCTGCTGGAGCTGGGCCGGGCGCTTGCGGGCCGCGGCGCCGATGTCCAGGCGGTCGAGCCACTCCTGCGCCGCGGCCCTGGCCTTGCGCGACCGCGTGCCGCGGATCAGCAGCGGCAGCGCCGCGTTCTCCCAGGCGGTCAGCTCGGGCAGCAGCTGCGCGTCCCCGTCGATCCAGCCGAAACGGTCCCGCCGCAACTGGTCCCTGGCGGCCTCGGGCAGCGTGTGCACCGGCGCGCTGTTGAACCACACCTCGCCCTGGTCCGGCACGCACTGCCCGGACAGGCAGTGCAGCAGCGTCGTCTTGCCGGCGCCGCGCGGCCCGAGCACGGCCAGGATCTCGCCCTCGCGCACCCCCAGCGAGACGCCGAGCAGCGCGGGCGAGCCATGATGGGAGTGCCGCAGGGCGCGAGCCCAGAGCACGTCGTTGTCCGGCGGGGCCGCCATGCCGTTACCTCCGCGAATCGTTCCCCCTGGCGCGTTGTGACACTCCGTCAAACGAAACGGGGGGAGAGCGGTCACTGCCCCGGCACCGTAGTCAGGGTGCCGGGGCAGTACCGCGCAGGCGCGGCGTCGGGACGGCCGGTGTCGTCCGGACGGGTGGCGGATCGTTACGCAGGGTGGCCGGGGTCGCCCGGCCCGACGTAAGGGGACGCGAGCCCAGCGGCAGGCGTCAGAGCTTGGTCCACGCCTGCGTCAGCACCCCGCGCAGGATCTCCTCGATCTCGTCGAACAGCGGCTGCTCCGAGATCAGCGGCGGCGCCAGCTGCACCACCGGGTCGCCGCGGTCGTCGGCGCGGCAGTACAGGCCGTTGTCGTACAGCTCCTTGGACAGGAAGCCGTACAGCACGCGCTCGGTCTCCTCGTCGGTGAAGGTCTCCTTGGTGGCCTTGTCCTTGACCAGCTCGATGCCGTAGAAGAAGCCGTTGCCGCGCACGTCGCCGACGATCGGCAGGTCGCGCAGCTTCTCCAGGGTGGCGCGGAACGCGCCCTCGGTGTCCAGCACGTGCTGGTTGAGGCCCTCGCGCTCGAAGATGTCGAGGTTGGCCAGGCCGACCGCGGCCGACACCGGGTGGCCGCCGAAGGTGTAGCCGTGCAGGAACGTGTTGTCGCCGTGGTAGAACGGCTCGGCCAACCGGTCGGAGACGATGCACGCGCCGATCGGCGAGTAGCCGGACGTCATGCCCTTGGCGCAGGTGATCATGTCGGGCACGTAGCCGAACTTGTCGCAGCCGAACATCGTGCCGAGCCGTCCGAACGCGCAGATCACCTCGTCGGAGACCAGCAGCACGTCGTAGGTGTCGCAGATCTCCCTGACCCGCTGGAAGTAGCCGGGCGGCGGCGGGAAGCAGCCGCCGGCGTTCTGCACCGGCTCCAGGAAGACCGCGGCCACCGTCTCCGGGCCCTCGAACAGGATCTCCTGCTCGATCTGGTCGGCGGCCCAGCGGCCGAACGCCTCCGGGTCGTCGCCGTGCAGCGGAGCCCGGTAGATGTTGGTGTTGGGCACCTTGCGCGCGCCGGGCACCAGCGGCTCGAACGGCGCCTTGAGGGCCGGCAGACCGGTGATGGACAGGGCGCCCTGCGGGGTGCCGTGGTAGGCGACGGCCCGGGAGATGACCTTGTACTTCGTGTGGTTGCCGGTCAGCTTGTGGTACTGCTTGGCCAGCTTCCACGCCGTCTCGACGGCCTCGCCGCCGCCGGTGGTGAAGAAGACCTTGTTCAGGTCGCCCGGCGCGTAGTGCGCCAGCCGCTCGGCCAGCTCCACCGCCTTGGGGTGCGCGTAGCTCCACACCGGGAAGAAGGCCAGCTCCTGCGCCTGCTTGTAGGCCGTCTCGGCCAGCTCGTGCCGGCCGTGGCCGGCGTTGACCACGAACAGCCCGGACAGGCCGTCGATGTACCGCTTTCCGCGGTCGTCGTAGATGTAGGTGCCCTCGCCGCGGACGATCGTCGGCACGGGGGCGTTCTCGTACGACGACATGCGGGTGAAGTGCATCCACAGGTGGTCGTAGGCGGTCTTCGACAGGTCGGTGCGCGGGTCGGCGCTCGGGCTGGCGGCGTTCGTGGACGTCATGGCTATCTGGTTCCCCAGGTGTAGGTCTGCTTCCGGAGCTTGAGGTAGACGAAGCTCTCGGTGGACCGCACGCCGGGCAGCGCGCGGATCCGCTTGTTGATCAGCTCCAGCAGGTGGTCGTCGTCCTCGCAGACGATCTCCACCAGCAGGTCGAACGAGCCCGCGGTGATCACCACGTACTCCACCTCGTCGAGCGCGGCCAGCGCCTCGGCGACCGGGTCGATGTCGCCCTCGACGCTGACGCCGACCATCGCCTGCCGCCTGAAGCCCACGGTCAGCGGGTCGGTGACGGCGACGATCTGCATGACGCCCTGGTCGAGCAGCTTCTGCACCCGCTGCCGTACCGCCGCCTCCGACAGGCCGACGGCCTTGCCGATCGACGCGTACGGGCGCCGCCCGTCCTCCTGGAGCTGTTCGATGATCGCCTTCGACACCGCGTCTATCGGCGGCGCTTCGCCGTTCCTGTCACGTGTGGCCACGCGCACCACTGTGCAGGAGAGGTTGACGGTGGCGCAAGCCCCGCACGATGGGATTCGTCGCCAGCGGCCGATTATGGAACTGAATCAGTTGTTGCGGCACAGCGGGTATGTCGAATACGGCAGTCCTCCGGCTAAGCTGGGCGGTGTCTCAGCAGTTGGACACACCAGGGAGCTAGCGCCGTGACCGAACTCCGTACTCTGCGCAACTACATCGACGGAGAATTCCGCGCCGCCGCCGACGGGCGCACCACCGAGGTGGTCAACCCGGTGACAGGGGAGCCGTACGCCACCGCGCCGCTCTCCGGGCAGGCCGACGTCGACGCGGCGATGGCCGCCGCGCGGGCCGCCTTCCCCGGCTGGCGGGACGCCACCCCGTCCGACCGGCAGAAGGCGCTGCTGAAGATCGCCGACGCCGTCGAGGCGCGGGCCGACGAGCTGATCGCCGTCGAGAGCGAGAACACCGGCAAGCCGCTCGGCCTCACCGCCAGCGAGGAGATCCCGCCGATGGTGGACCAGATCCGGTTCTTCGCCGGCGCCGCCAGGATGCTGGAGGGCCGCTCGGCCGGCGAGTACATGGAGGGGCTGACCTCCTTCGTGCGGCGCGAGCCGATCGGGGTCTGCGCGCAGGTCGCGCCCTGGAACTACCCGATGATGATGGCGGTGTGGAAGTTCGCGCCGGCCCTCGCGGCGGGCAACACCGTGGTGCTCAAGCCGTCCGACACCACCCCCGCCTCCACCGTGCTGCTCGCCGAGATCATCGGCGGCATCGTCCCCAAGGGCGTCTTCAACGTGGTCTGCGGCGACCGCGACACCGGCCGGATGATGGTCGAGCACCCGGTGCCCGCGATGGCCTCCATCACCGGCTCGGTACGGGCCGGCACCGAGGTGGCCGGCTCGGCCGCCAAGGACCTCAAGCGGGTGCACCTCGAACTGGGCGGCAAGGCGCCCGTCGTGGTCTTCGAGGACGTGGACATCGCCAAGGCCGTCGAGGACATCACGGTGGCCGGCTACTTCAACGCCGGCCAGGACTGCACCGCCGCCACCCGCGTCCTGGTCCAGGAGTCCATCCGCGAGGAGTTCACCGCGGCGCTCACCAAGGCCGCGGCCGAGACCCGCACCGGCGCGCCGGACGACGAGGACGTGCTCTACGGACCGCTCAACAACGCCGGCCAGCTGGCCCGGGTGGCGGGCTTCATCGAGCGGCTGCCGGCGCACGCGAAGCTGGAGACCGGCGGCCACCGGGTCGGCGAGCGCGGCTACTTCTACGCCCCGACGGTGGTGTCGGGCCTGCGGCAGGACGACGAGATCATCCAGGACGAGGTGTTCGGCCCGGTGATCACCGTCCAGTCCTTCACCGACGAGGAGCAGGCGGTGGAGTGGGCGAACGGCGTGGAGTACGCGCTGTCGTCCTCGGTGTGGACCCGCGACCACGGGCGGGCGATGCGGATGGCCAGGCGGCTGGACTTCGGCTGCGTGTGGATCAACACGCACATCCCGCTGGTCGCGGAGATGCCGCACGGCGGCTTCAAGAAGTCCGGGTACGGCAAGGACCTGTCCGGCTACGGGTTCGAGGACTACACCCGGATCAAGCACGTGATGACGTCGCTGGACGCCTGATCCGGCGCCCGTCCGCGGGCGGCGGGGGCGCGCGGCCCCGCAACCCGCGGACGGATGAGGCCCGTTCAGCACCGGGCCCGTTGGTATCCGGCCCCGTTACCTCCCGGTGCGGCCCGCGCGCCTGGCCGCGTCGGCCCTCAGCACCCGCTGAAGCGCCGTCAGCCGGTTGCTGGTGACCGCGTCCACGCCCAGCCGCGCCAGCCGCCCCATCGACCGCTCCCAGTCCGCCGTCCACGCCGCCACCTTCAGATGGCGGCCGTGGCACCAGGCGACCAGCGGCGCGTCGATCAGGCCGAAGCGCAGGTTCAGCCAGCGCGGCTGGATCTCGGCGAGCAGTCCCTTGCCGGGGAGGGCGGAGGTCGTCCAGGTGAGGGCGATCTCCACGTCCTGGTCCAGGCCGCGCAGCTCGCGCATCGCGGCCGGCCCGCCGCAGTAGTACACCCGGTCGCCGAGCGCGGACTCGCGTGCCGCGGCCAGCGCCGGGGCCGCCTGGGCCGGCTCGGTGAGGTCGAGCAGCATCCGGCCGCGCTCGTGGCCGGCGAGTTCGCCGAGCGCGTCGGCCAGTGACGGCACCTGGCCGTCGGTCAGCTTGAACAGCGCGTCCGAGGTCAGCGAGGTGACCGGGTCAGGACTGCCCCAGAGGCGTTCGAGCGTCGGGTCGTGCAGCAGCACCGGCTCGCCCGCGGAGGTCAGCCGGACGTCCACCTCGACCACGTCGGCACCCTTCAGCAGTGCCGAGCGCACCGAAGGCAGCGTGTTCTCGCGGTGGTGGTAGGGGTCGCCGCGGTGGGCGACCGCCTCGGTCACGCGCTCCGCCAGGCTGCCGTGTACGCGTCGATCTCCGCGGCCAGCCGGGCCTTGCCCGCGTCGTCCTGGAACGAGACGGCTACCGCGTCCTTCGCCAGCGCCGCCACCCCCGCGGTGTCCAGGCCGAGCAGCCGGGCGGCGACCGCGTACTCGGTGTTGAGGTCGGTGCCGAACATCGGCGGGTCGTCGCTGTTGACGGTGACCAGCACGCCCGCGTCCACCATCTGCCGGATCGGGTGCTCCTCCAGTGTGGCGACGGCCCGGGTGGCGATGTTGGAGGTCGGGCAGACCTCCAGCGGGATCCGGTGCTCGGCCAGGTGGTCGAGCAGCCGCGGGTCCTGCGCGGCGCTGGTGCCGTGCCCGATCCGTTCGGCGCCGAGGTCGCCGAGCGCGTCCCAGATCGTCTGCGGCCCGGTGGTCTCGCCGGCGTGCGGCACGCTGTGCAGGCCGGCGGCCCGCGCCTGGTCGAAGTACGGCTTGAACTGCGGCCTGGGCACGCCGATCTCGGGGCCGCCGAGGCCGAACGAGACCAGGCCCTCGGGCCGCAGCTTCAGCGCCAGCCGCAGCGTCTCCTCGGCCGAGGTCAGGCCGGCCTCGCCGGGGATGTCGAAGCACCAGCGCAGCGTCACGCCGAGCTCGGCCTCGGCGGACTTGCGGGCGTCCTCTATGGCCTCCATGAACGCCTGGTCCGGGATGCCCCGGCGGACCGAGCTGAACGGGGTGACGGTCAGCTCGGCGTAGCGGATGTTCTGCCTGGCCATGTCCCTGGCCACCTCGAAGGTCAGCAGCCGGACGTCGTCGGCGTCCCTGATCAGGTCCACCACCGAGAGGTAGACCTGGATGAAGTGCGCGAAGTCCCGGAAGCTGAAGTAGTCGGCGAGCGCCGCCGGATCGGCCGGGACCGCGGAGTCCGGGTGCCGGGCGGCCAGTTCGGCCACGATCCGCGGCGAGGCGGACCCCACGTGGTGGACATGCAGCTCGGCCTTGGGCAGCCCCGCGACGAATTCGGTCATCCCCCCGCCGGTGGCTGGTCCCGCGCCGGGTGCGATGTCGGTCATGCCGTGTCCTCCCTGGTGCGAAGCGGTGCGGTTCATCGTAAGCGGCGGACCCGGTCCGGCGGCCGGCGGCACGGGTGAGGCGGTTGGGCACAGATTTCGTCGCGTAACCAAAAGGCAACAACGGAATCCCTTGTTGGAGGACCGTTCCTCTGCCAGGATCAGCCTCCATTCCGGACTTTGGCCACGCTGCCAGGCGCGGGCCCCGTTCACCGGAGGGCAGCACCCATGGAGCAGTACCCGACTCCACTGTCACCAGCGCAGCGGGCGGCGAACCGGCGCAGCATGACCGGCGGCAGGGGCGCCCTCGGCCGCCGTTCGCTGCTGCGCGCCGCGGGCCTCGGCGCGGTGGCCACCGCGGGGCTGACCGCCTGCGGCATCCCGGCCGCCGGCCGCACCGGCGACAGCACGGCCTCCACCGACCACTCGGCCAAGGAGAGGACCGTCAACTTCTCCAACTGGACCGAGTACATCGACGTCAGCGACGACGGCAAGCACCGCCCGACCCTTGAGGCCTTCACCAAGCGCACCGGCATCAAGGTCAAGTACACCGAGGACATCAACGACAACATCGAGTTCTTCGGCAAGGTCAAGCCGCAGCTCGCGGCCGGCCAGGACACCGGCCGGGACCTGATGGTGCTCACCGACTGGCTGGCCGCCCGGATGATCAGGCTCGGCTGGGTGCAGCAGCTGGACCCGGCGCACCTGCCGCACGCCTACGCCAACCTGGCGCAGCGCTTCCGCAGCCCCGACTGGGACCCGGGCCGGGCCTACACCTATCCCTGGCAGGGCATCGCCACCTGCATCGCGTACAACAAGAAGGCCACCAAGGGCCGGGCGGTCACGTCGGTGGCCCAACTGCTCCAGGACCGCTCGCTCAAGGGGCGGGTCGCGATGCTCTCCGAGATGCGCGACACCGTCGGGATGACGCTGCTGGACATGGGCAGGAAGCCAGAGACCGTCACCGACGACAGCTACGACGCGGCGCTGGCCCGTATCCAGCAGGCCGTGGACAACCAGCAGATCCGCAAGTTCACCGGCAACGAGTACACCGACGGGCTCAGCAAGGGCGACATCGCCGCGTGCCTCGCCTGGGCCGGCGACCTGGTGCAACTGCGCATCGACGACCCCGACATCGAGTACGTCTTCCCCGACGCCGGCTTCCTGTTCTCCACCGACAACCTGATGGTCCCGGCCAAGGCGCGGCACAAGACCAACGCCGAGCGGCTGATCGACTACTACTACGAGCCGCAGGTCGCCGCGCAGGTGTCGGCGTACATCAACTACGTGTGCCCGGTGGCCGGGGTCAAGCCGTACCTGGCGAAGATCGACAAGTCGCTCGCCGACAACCCGCTGATCCTGCCGGACGCGGCGATGGACGCGAAGTCGCACAGCTTCCGCTCCCTCAGCCAGGACGAGGACACCCGGTACGAGGCGAAGTTCTCCAAGCTCATCGGCGCCTGACGGCCCGGCTGCCCGCACCCCCCGACGACTTCCGGGACTCCACCATGACGACCCCCAAGACGCCCGCCGTCCGCCTGACCGGGATCAGCAAGAGGTACGGCTCCTTCACCGCCGTCCACCCGCTCGACCTCGCCGTGCCGGCCGGCTCGTTCTTCGCCCTGCTCGGCGCCTCCGGCTGCGGCAAGACCACCACCCTGCGGATGATCGCCGGCCTGGAGGACCCCACCGCCGGCACCGTGCAGCTCGGCGGCCAGGACGTCACCGCGCTGCCGCCGTACAAGCGCCCGGTCAACACCGTCTTCCAGAACTACGCGCTCTTCCCGCACCTGGACGTCTACGAGAACGTCGCCTTCGGGCTGCGCCGGCGCGGCATCAAGTCGGTGAAGAAGCAGGTCGGCGACATGCTGGAGCTGGTGCAGCTCGGCTCGCTGGCCCGCCGCAAGCCGCACCAGCTCTCCGGCGGCCAGCAGCAGCGGGTCGCGGTGGCCCGCGCGCTGATCAACGAGCCGCAGGTGCTGCTGCTCGACGAGCCGCTCGGCGCCCTCGACCTCAAGCTGCGCCGGCAGATGCAGCTGGAGCTGAAACGGATACAGACCGAGGTCGGCATCACCTTCATCCACGTCACCCACGACCAGGAGGAGGCCATGACGATGGCCGACACCGTCGCGGTGATGAACGCCGGCCGGGTCGAGCAACTCGGCGACCCCGCCGACCTGTACGAGAACCCCGGCTCCACCTTCGTCGCGAACTTCCTGGGCACCTCCAACCTGATCGAGACCGAGGTGGCCGGCACCGGCGACGGCCTGCTGCGGCTGACCGCCGCCGGGCAGCAGCTGACCCTGCCGGCCGCCCGCTGCCGCGCCGAGGTCGGCGCCGGCGACCGGGTGCTGGCCGGGGTCAGGCCGGAGAAGATGACGCTGGCCCACCGCGACGACGAGGACGCGATACCGGCGGGCCGCAACCGGATACCCGGCCGGATCGTCGACTCCAGCTTCATCGGGGTGTCCACCCAGTACGTGATCGACAGCCCGGTCTGCCCGGAGCTGGAGGTGTTCGTGCCCAACGTGGAACGCGACGGCCGGCTGGTCCCCGGCGCGCCCGTCGTCCTGCACTGGAACCCCGAGCACACCTTCGGCCTGGACGCCGGCCAGGACATCGACGCCGGGATCGACGCGGGCGCCGACGGCGATCCGGGGACCGGCCCGCGATCGGAACAGGACCCGGCGCGTGACTCGGCCAAGGGGGTCCCCGCGTGAGCGCCGCCACCGCCACCGAGCCGCCGCCCGCAGGCGCCGCGCCGGGCCCGGCCCCGTCCGGCCTGAAGCGGGCCGCCCGCCGCCGGCGCGCCGTCCCGTACCTGCTGCTGCTCGCCGGGGTGGCCTGGCTGCTGGTCTTCTTCGTCGCCCCGATGGTCTACCAGGCCTCGACCTCCGTGCAGACCGGCTCGCTCGACGCCGGCTTCAAGGTCACCTGGCACTTCGCGACCTACTGGAACGCGCTCACCGACTACTACCCGCACTTCCTGCGGTCGCTGCTGTACTCCGGCATCGCCACCGTGCTCTGCCTGGCGATCGGCTACCCGCTGGCGTACACCATCGCCTTCCGGGCCGGCCGCTGGCGCAACGTGGTGCTGGTCCTGGTGATCGCGCCGTTCTTCACCAGCTTCCTGATCCGCACGCTGGCCTGGGAGACGATCCTGGCCGACCAGGGCCCGGTGGTGTCCTTCCTGAACGACATCCACCTGCTCGACGTCACCTCCTGGCTGCGGATCACCCAGGGCGACCGGGTGCTCGCCACCCCGCTCGCGGTGGTCTGCGGCCTGACCTACAACTTCCTGCCGTTCATGATCCTGCCGCTCTACACCTCGCTGGAACGGATCGACGGCCGGCTGCACGAGGCATCCGGGGACCTCTACGCGACCCCGTTCACCACCTTCCGCAAGGTGACCTTCCCGCTGTCGATGCCGGGCGTGGTGGCCGGCACCCTGCTGACGTTCATCCCGGCCTCGGGCGACTACATCAACGCCGAGCTGCTCGGCTCGACCAACCAGCAGATGATCGGCAACGTCATCGAGTCGCAGTTCCTGCGGGTGCTGGACTACCCGACGGCCGCCGCCCTGTCGTTCATCCTGATGGCGGCCATCCTCGCCGTCGTCACCGTCTACATCCGCAGGTCCGGAACCGAGGAGCTGGTCTGATGCGCCCCGTCCGGTGGCTGCGCAAGCACGTCGTGGTGCTGATGGGCCTGCTCACGCTGGTCTACCTGATCGTGCCCAACCTGGTGGTGCTGCTCTTCTCCTTCAACAAGCCCAAGGGCCGCTACAACTACACCTGGAACCACTTCTCCACCGACGCCTGGCAGCACCCCTGCGGCGTCGCCGACATGTGCGGCTCGCTGACCCTCAGCCTGCGGCTGGCCGCCTACGCCACCGTCGGCGCCACCGTGCTCGGCACGATGACCGCGTTCGCGCTGGCCCGCTACCGGTTCCGCGGCCGGGCCGCCACCAACATGCTGATCTTCCTGCCGATGGCGATGCCCGAGGTGGTGATGGGCGCCTCGCTGGGCACCCTGTTCCTCAACATGCGGATCCAGTTCGGCTTCTGGACCATCCTCATCGCGCACATCATGTTCTGCGTCAGCTTCGTGGTGGTCGCGGTCAAGGCCCGGGTGATGAGCATGGACCCGCGGCTCGAACAGGCCGCCCAGGACCTCTACGCCTCGCCCGCGCAGACCTTCCTGCGGGTCACCCTGCCGCTGGCCGCGCCCGGCATCGCGGCGGGCGCGCTGCTGTCCTTCGCCCTGTCCTTCGACGACTACATCATCACCAGCTTCAACGCGGGCAGCACCGTCACCTTCCCGATGTTCGTCTGGGGCTCCGCCCAGCGCGGGACGCCGGTACAGGTCAATGTGATCGGTACGGCGATGTTCGCGGTCGCCGTGCTGCTGGTGCTCGCCGGGCAGTTCCTCGGCGGGCGCCGCAAGGCGCGCGGCTGACCGCCGGAGCCCGACGCGAAGCGCCCGGCCGACCGCCGGGCGCCCCGACCGCCGTCAGGAGACGTCAGGGAAGTGGTGACCCGCATGGACCCGGCCGCCCGCTCGCTCGCCGCAGCCGAGCCGACCCCGTTCTGGCTCGACCAGCCCGGCCGGCCGCCGGCCGGTCCCGCGCTGACCGGCGAGGAGCACTGCGACCTGCTGGTGGTCGGCGGCGGCTACAGCGGGCTTACCACTCATTAACCCCATCCACTATTCTGCTGGGTATGACGCCAGAAGGCACACCGCAACGCGCCGGGGTCTACTGCCGGCTGAGCTACGCCCCGGACGGATCCGTCGAGAAAGTCGAGCGGCAGGAGGCCGACTGCCGCGACCTGGCCGCCCGGGGCGGCTGGGTCGTCTCGGAGGCCCACGTCTTCGCCGACAACTCCCGCTCGGCCTGGCAGCGCAACCGCAAACGGCCCGGGTGGGACGCACTGCTGTCTGCGGTCGTGGGCGGTGAGATCGACGGGATCATCGTCTACCACGGCGACCGCCTGATGAGGCAGCCCTACGACCTGGAAAAGCTCATCAGCGCGGCCGACAGCAAGGGCCTGCGGATCGCCTCGGTCAGTGGCACCCGCGACCTCGACAACCCCGACGACCGGTTCATCCTCCGCATCGAGGTCGCGCAGGCGTGCCGCGAGTCGGACAACACCAGCAGGCGCGTGCGCCGTGGCCTGGAAGCCCGGGCCGCCGACGGGCTCACACAGGTCGGCGGCCATCGGCCTTTCGGGTACGGCGTGCAGGTGGGGACTCGGACCCGCACCGACCCCGACACCGGTGAAACCATCACCGCCCCCCTGTACGACACCACGCAGATGGTGCCCGAGGAGGCAAAAGTCCTTGCCGCTGCCGTCTCCCGGCTCCTCGCCGGGCAGGGCAAGCTCGGCGTGATCCGGTGGATGAACGAGCGCTCGCGCACTACGGAGGGCAACCCGTGGACGGGGAGGACCCTCACCAAGCTGCTGCTGTCGCCGCGGATCTCCGGGCAGATCGAGCGCGACGGGATGCTGCTGCCTGCGGCGTGGCCGGGCATCATCACGCCTGAGCAGCAGGAGGACGTCAAGGCGCTGCTGCGGCGCAACGCAGAGCAGCACCGCTACCCGGGGCGTGAGCGCCGGTACCTGCTGTCCGGGGTCGCGGAGTGCTGGAACTGCCAGCACGGGCTGCGGGTGAAGCCGCGGACGGGGAAGAACCACAGTCCGGGGATGTTCTACTACTGCGCGAACTGCCGGAAGGTCGGCCGCGATGTGCCGCGTACCGACGGGTACGTGATCGGCCGCACCTTGCGGGTCCTGCACGACCCGCAGTTCCTGGCTGACATCTACGATCATGCCGACAACCCTGAAGTAGGTGCGGAGATCGTGGCGCTGGAGGCGCGGCGAAGGACGCTGACCGGCCAGATCGAGAACGCCGCAGACCACCCGGACGTCGATCCGGTGCTCGCCATGGCGGCCCTTGCCTCCTACGACCGGAAGATCGGTCACCTGCGGCGTCAACTGGCCGTCACCTCGGACACTCGGAAGCTTGCTCGCATGGCCGGTATGACGCTGGAGCAGTGGGCGGCTGAGCCGGTGGACGTGCGGTCGTGGACGGTGAAGACCTTGTTCCGGGTGACGATTCTGCCCGCGACGTGGCGGGGGCCTGGGTGGGATCCGGCGTGTATCGAGCTGCGGCGCAAGCATCTTTCACCTGTGGGTGCCGAGGCAGAGGTCGACGGCCACCACGGGGCGCAGGTCGATCCCGAGGCACAGGCCGGGGCGGGGAGTTGACGGGGCAGTAGGGGGCGGGCTGGTTGGTGGGGGAACGGTTGGTGGGCTGGTTGGTGGCTGCACTGTCGTCGGGATGGAGCTCGGCGATGGTGTGGGCGTCCCGACAGGTGGCGCCCCGGTGGGCGGCATGCCGGGGGACAGGCTCACGGCAGGTAGGAGCGGCGGCCATGACGGAGGGCCGGGGCGGACGGGTGGGGTCGTGGAAGGCGCTGCCGAGGGCGTTGGGGGGCCTGGTGCGGTGGCGGGCGGCCCCGGGGTTGGGGGCGGCGGTGTGGCCGGCCGGGGTGGCCGTACCGTGGTGGCCGGCGCCGTCACGCCCGGTGGCCGGTGCGCGGCTGGGTGGTCGGTGTGGTCCTGGGTGAGCCAGAGGGTGGCTCCCACGGCTGCTGCGGCGAGGGCTGTTCCGGCGGCTACGGTGGGGGCGGGGTGCTGTCGGGCTCGTGCGGCGATCGCGGACAGGCCGGTGACCGCCAGGCCGCCCTGGATGAGGCGCAGTACGGGGCGCCGTTGGGCTTCTTCGACGGCTTCCTGGTACTGGCGGCGGGCTGCGTCTGTGGCTCGTTCTGCGACGCGCGTCAGGTAATCCTGCCGGGCGGGGTCGGGTTCGTCGCGTATCTGCTCGATGACCAGGGCGACGGCTTCGAGTTGTCTCCCGAGCCGGGCTAGTTCGTCTCTCACTTGTTTCCTCCCCCGCCTCTTCTCGCCGTTGAGGAGAGGTGACCTGTGCGGTGGTGTGTGGTGTGGTGCTCCTCGATTTACCAGGTTTGGTAAAGACAGGATGATCAAGGTTCCCGCAGCGTGGACGGGTGTCCGATGATGATGTTCCGCCGTGGATTCAGCAGCACCGGTGGGACACGGGGCGGCGTCTGCGCGACCTGCGCCGGGAGCGGGGGCTGACGCAGATGCAGTTGGCGGACCGTTGCGGCATCGACAACAAGACGATCAGCCGGGCGGAGAACGGGGTCTTCGCGATCTCCATCGATCAGGTGGCGCGGCTGACTCGTGCGCTCGACGTCCCGTCGTGGCGGTTGTTCCGCGACTGATTCCGGCTCATGATGCCGGGCGGTGATCTATCGCATGTATCAGTCACCCACCTCACACTGCCTGTTACGCGCGTAGCGTTCAAGAGGAATGGCACAATCCGGTGCACTGCTGCCCCACTGGGTGGGCCGCCGTCGGCCATAAGCACACTCGGGGCCCTGTTGGTCCGGTGTACCGGCGGCGACCCGGCGTGAGCGCCCCGCCCCTACGCGGCCTAAGCGGGGCCAGGGGCGGGGCGTGCCTACCACCCGGGATCGCGACCAGGTGGCAAGCGGGCGCCGGAGGTCCAGGCGGCGCCCAGTGCAGGGGCGGCTACTTATCTCGGCCGCGACGTCGATCGGCCGTGATCTCCGCGGCGCGCTCGGCCAGGGCCCGCAGCGCCGGGTCGAGATCGGGGTTGGTGGCCGCTGCGGTCGTGGCGCCGAGCGTGGCGATGTCGTCGAGCTCCTGCTCGTCGTCGTTGGACATGGTCGCCTTCTCCTTGGTGATGGGTTGGGTGGCCGGCGGTGGCGGCGGCCTGGCTCAGGGGTGGGTTGCCGCGGCGAAGACAGCGCGGGCATGCGCCTGCCGCAGGTCCCACAGGGCGGAGGTGTGCAGGCCCGGATGCGCGGCGAATCCGGAGCAGGACTGCTCGCCGTCGCCGGGGCAGTCCGGGAGGACTACCAGGTGCGGGGCGCCCCCGGGGGACCACACCGCCCACACTGCGCCGGAGAGGATGCCGTCCAGGTCGAGGACGAGACCATAGTGCGGGGTGTCCGGCGCGTGCTCCTGGATGAGGCAGGCCGGCGTCTCCTCCACGTCGGCCAGACACGCGGCCCCGGGCACGGTCTCCATGGCCAGCGCCGCGGCCACGAGTCCGGCGGGGAGGCGTACGCCGCCGTCACAGACACGGGCACCGCCCGGGTCCAGGCCGGTCACGACGGTCTCCCAGCCGGCAGCACGGGCGCAGCATCACGGCGCCCTATGAATGCGGCAGCCCGTGGCACCAGCCCGTTGTCACGGATGCAGGCGTGGCAGGCGTAGACCGGGATGGGTGTACCGGAGCCGGTCTCGGTGGCGGTGATGATCTGCGCCTCGTGGTCGGGCACCGTACCCCCATGCCACCGGCACCAGCGGCTCACCACCGGGTCAGCCCCGCGCAGTGGTGCACGATCGGCTCGCCCGTCGGCGGGTGCGCAGGGGGGTGGACGACGCGGATGACGCCCTCGGTTCGGGAGCCGTCCGCGTGGATCGTGATCAGCGGCACCGTCGTCGCTGGCAGGGATGCGAACCGGGGCGCGGTGCTCGAATCGGCGATGGCGCTGGCGCTGCTGGGGGTCACGCGCTTCTCCCTGTCGCTGCCGACGATCAGTCACCAGCGACGTTACGAGGGGGCACGGTTGCCAACCAGTCACGGAGCGTAGACCTTGACCGCCCGTCAGTGGCCAGGGTCTACGGAGCGTGGACCCTACGGCGCGGCGAAGAACGCGGCCAGGTCGCGCTGCTTGCGGCTGACTCGGCCGCCCATCTCCTGGACCTGGGTGAAGACGTCCTCCGCCATTTTCTGGTGCCGCAACCACTGCGGAGTCGTGGCCTGCAACCGATCGATGACGGCGAGAGCCTGCTCGCGCTGGCGAAGCGTGGCATGGGCCTGAGCGACATCGAGGAGATGGCGGCGCAAGAACGTGGTGTCACCAGATGCGGCCATCTTCTCGGACAGGCGCAGCACACGGCCCGGTTGGCCGCCGACGAGCTGGTTCTCAATTCCCTGCAACGCGACGGTGCGCCAGTCGAACCTGCCCCAACTGGACTGGGCTACGACCGTGCCGCCGGTGAGCGCGGCGCCCGCCGTGCGCCCGAGCCGCAGCATCTCGCGGGCCTCGGTCGGCCGGTTGTTGCGGGCCGCCGCGGCGGAGCCGTGGACCAGCAGCTTCCCCCAGGCGCCGAGGCTCTTGCGGGACGCGCGGGAGATCCGCGGCTCGACGGCCTCCGCGGTGACCACGGAGACCTGCTCCGCCTCGTCGAGCCGGCCCTGCCGCATCAGCAGCCAGCCCTGCTGGTACACGGCCGCAGCGACCGCGCCGGTGTCGCCGATGGCCACCGCGTCGGTGATGGAGTCGCGCAGCGCGGTGTGGGCGAGGTCGTAGGCACGGACCTGGGTGAGGTACCGGCCGGCCATCTGGAGGACGTCGGAGCGCAGGCGTAGCGCGTCTCCGTGCGCGGGCGTGTGGGCGAGGTGGTCGGCGTGGACGTGCGCGGCCTGGACGAGGGCGGGCAGCAGGTCGGCGACGGTGGTGTAGTCGTCGCCGTGGTACGCGGCGGCGAGGGATTGGACGGTCGCGGCGAGCCGGTCGAGGTCGGGCTCGGTGTCGTCCGCGACGGGGGCGAGGCGTCCGCCGATGCTGACGGGTGGGGCGATGGCCTGCCGCAGCGGCATCAGGTCCAGGTTGGTGACGTCTGCCCGGCGCTGCTGGTGGGGCGGACCGGCGGATTCGAAGAGGGCGGAGGTGCGCACGTTCAGGGCTCTCGCGATGGCGTGGTAGGTGTCCAGCCGGCCGGTGCCGCCGCCCTCCAACTTCTTGATCACGCCAAGGGAGAGGCCGGCGCGCTCGGCGAGTTGTTCTTGGGTGAGGCCGGCGCGGGCGCGGGCGGTTTTGAGCCGGTCGCCGGTGACGGGTGCCGTGCTGTCGGAGGGGTATGGCATGCTGAACTCCGTTCTGACTCGACACCAGAACGGTACGCCGGGCACCTGCCGGGCGTTAGCGCCTCGGGTTCTTCGGGCTCCGAGGCGCTTTGGTGTTCACTGCCCGCCGATATCCTTGGCCTATGCCTGCTATCCCCGCCCTGCCCGCGCCTGCGCGCCTGCGGCCGGCTGCTGTGGTGAACGAGGAGATCCGCCGCCTGGCCGCCCGCATCGCGCTGACCGGCGCCGAGCGGGCGCAGCTCGCGGAACTGTGGGCGGAGTGGCAGGCCGCGGTCGACGCGGAACAGGCCGCGGCGTAGATCAGGCCAGCGCGGCGCGCGCGGCGATCCGAGACATCTCGTAGTCGAGCCAGCGCAACTCGGCCTCGCGGGTCACATCGTTCAGCCACCGCTCGCCGTGCTGCGAGCAGTAGGTACAGCCGTCCTCGTACCCTTCCGAGATCCGGCACCAGTCCTGCTCGTCCACCCGGGGGCAGAAGCCGCAGCTCCCTTCGCAGCACTCGTCGTCCGGCGCGCAGTCCGCGCACCGGCTGCCCACGCAGTAAGGGGCGACCTCGGTGGCCGTGGCGTCGATCACGGGCGGGGCTCCTCGGCGACGGGCGGCGTGGTGAGGGCGCGGCCGTCGGCCGTGAGTCGGCGGACGGTCTCCCGGCTGTAGCCGGTCGCTTCGATGATGTCCTTCTGTGGCATCTGGTCGGCGAAGTGCGCGATGTCCAGGGCGCGTTGCCTGTTGGCCGCCTGGATCGCCTTGTCGTACTTGGCGATGGCGGCTTCGACGTCGGTCTTGGTTGCCATCCTCCGATGATGCCACATGGGCTAGGCCCAATCCACTTGACGTGCCTTATGGATTGGGCCTAATCTATGAGGCATAGGAAGAAGCGCACCGAGGGGGACCACCGTGAAGCTCACCAAGAACCAGACCGACGCCCAGGCCCTCACGGCCCTCTACCGCGCCATGGACCGCCAGCACCCGGTGACCATCACCTACACCAAGGCCGACGGCACCGAGACGATCCGCACGATCGAGATCTACGACATCCGCACCACGTCGAAGGGCTTCACGATCGTCAAGGCCATGGACCGCCAGACCGGCGAGTCCCGCACCTTCCGCACCGACCGCCTCGTGGCCTACACGATCCACCGCACCGCCTACACCGTCCCCCGCGAGCAGCCCGCCACCATCCGCGTCGCGCCGACCAGCACCGCCGCGATGGTCGCCTACGAGCTCGCCCGCGACGAACGCACCACCCGCCACCTCGCACCCGCCGCCTGACCCGGAAGGGGGCCCGCCATGTACCTCGCCGAACTGCGCGCCGCGCTCGCTACCATCCACGCCCGCTGGGAACACGGCCACGACGGACTCACCCCCGACTGCGCCCTGTGCGCCGACGAGCAGGCCGAGGTACGGGCGCTCACCGCCATCAGCTACGCGCTCAGCCCGAACCGAACGGAGACCACCATGACCTACAAGGAAGCCCTCGCCGAAGCCGCCAAGACCGGCGCCGACCACGCCACCGACGCCGCCCTCATGGCCCTGTTCTGCAAGGGCCCGCTCCAGACCCTCGTCGGCGCCGTCTCCCCGCAGCTCGTCTGGGAGGGCGCACAGAAGGAGGGCCTGAGCACCAGCGAGCTGGGCGCGCTGTGCCTCCGGGACGTCATGGCCGTGTCCAACCTCCAGTGGCTCTGACCGTTCCGCCCTGCCCGGGCCGTGTGGCCGATTCCCCTCGGTGGCACGGCCCGGCGGCGCGTCAGCCGTCGTAGTCGTCCGTATACGCCGGCCCACCAGGCTCCGTCTCGCAACCCTGAGTAGAGCCCGGCGTACCGAAGTGCGTCACCGACAGGACGTACGACTGAGGGATCGCGTCACACCCCTTGTCCGTCCACTGCCGGGCGGCCAGCGACCAGATCAGGAACAGCAGCAGCACGATGCCGGCCTGCGTGGTGCGGCGGCGAATCCAGGGCGTCGGGGCGGGTCTCTCGGTGTCCGTCATGGCCGCGAGTATCCGCGCCGGGTGAAGACGCTGTGCGCGTTGTGACGGTCTCGTGACACGGCGCCGCCCCGTCGCCGAGCAGCCGGTGGCGGGGCGGTCGTATGCCCGGGGTCAGTCCTTGCGCTCATTGAGGTGCGCGAGCAGGTGCTCGCCGAGCTGCTGCTCGGTGGCCTGCGCCCGCCAGAGCAACGCCCGCCGGGTCTCGCTGATCACGATGCCCTGCATGGTCGTGGCCTGCGGGTCGGGCACGATACCGGCGAGATCGACGTCCGAGAGGGCGGGCTCGTCGTAGTGCCAACCGCAACCGTGCGGGCAGACGAACCGCGCCGTCCCGGCGCTCACGGCCGCCAGTCCTCGCGGTAGTCCGGGTGACCGTCGTACGCCTGTGCGAGCAGCCGGAGTGTGCCGACCATCGCAGCGCCGATGCCGCTCATGAAGATCGGCGAGTAGTCACGGGTGCGTTCGAAGATGTGCAGCACCTCCCGCTTCGCCTCGATCTCGGCGAGCACGCGATCCGGGTTCGCGAACCGCGCGATGTGGATCGCGACGGGAGCCTCCGCGTACGAGCGCGGGATGCCCGTCACCATCTCCGGTGAGGTGTTCGCCTCGCGCACGGTCAGGTCGTCCTCGTCGAGCCGTGCCCGCAGGAACTCGATCAGGTCATCCACCGTCGGACTCCTTCTTCACCCTCGGGCGCGTCGTCCCCGACCCCTTGCCGCGGAACACCGCCTGAACCGTCGTCTTCTTGATGCCCAGACGGTCGGCGATCTCCTGATACGACAGGCCCGCACCACCGTCCCACAACTCGCGGACCAACTCGTCGCGCTCCGCCGACCAGTCCTTGTTCCGCTCAGCCTGGGCGGCCATCACGCGGCTCTTGGTCCTGACCCGCTCCTCGCGGTCGGGGATCTGGTCCACCGCCTCCACAGCGTCTGTCACGCGCTGCACCTCCTCGTCGCCCATGCCAGCCCTTCCGTTTCGGCGGGCCGCTTGCGTGAACTGTAGGGGACCCCTACGGTGGTCAGCAAGCAGCACGCGCTGCCCAAGTAGAGACGGCCCGGCCGGAGTTGCTGCTCCACATGGCCGGGCCGTCAGCACCACCACAAACACACGAAAAGGCGGCACCACCGTGCAGCGTAGCGATCACCCCCCGAACCAGCCCACCCCCGCGCCGACCCTGGCCAACGCCAGCATCTGCCCCGAATGCGGCGCCCTCGTCATCAACGGCCAGTACGTGTGCCGCCCCAAGTACGCCCCGGCGAGCGCCTGATGGCGCCCGCGACCGGCGACGCTGCCGGGCAGGAGCCGCGCCCCGAGGACGCCGAGCAGCCCGCGTACTGGCCGACCGAGCACCGCGAGCCCGCCCCCACTTCCGCGCAGCACAACGCGACCGTGCAGGCCGCGCGCGCCGAACGGGAAGGCCGCCGCTGATGGGCTGGTTCCGCAGCGACCGCGAGCTGGCCGCCACCAAGTACGCCGGCCGCGAGTCCGCCACCGACCGCAAAGCCCGCAAGGAAGCGCGGCGCGCCGCCCACCGCATGGGCCGCCCCCACCGCAACGCGGCCAGCGCCGACCGGCAGGGATGGGCATGGGCCGACAACGAGCACAGAGGGCGCAGGCGATGAGCACCCCCGTCCTCGAACACCCCGCCACCCACACCACGGGCGGACGCCGGGTCATCGCGCTCATCCCCGCCCGCAACGAAGCCGACCGCATCGCCGCCGCCATCCGCGGACTCGACGCGCAGACCCGCGTCCCCGACGAGATCATCGTCATCGCGAACAACTGCACCGACGACTACGCCACCTGCATCGCCGCCCGCGACGCCGGAGCCGCCGTCCTCAACCTCCGCGGGATCCCCGGCAAGAAGGCCGGCGCGCTGAACCGGGCGCTCGACGAGATCCTGCCCGACCTCGACGACCACGACCTGATCCTCATCCAGGACGCTGACACGGTCCTCACCCCGGGGTTCGTCGAGCACGCCGCAGCCGGCATGCGCCGGAAGGTCGGTGCGGTCGGCGGTGTGTTCTACGGCGAGCCCGGCGGCGGGTTCCTTGGGCAGTTGCAGCGGATGGAGTACCAGCGGTACGCGTGGGAGATCGGCCGCCGCGGTGACCGGGCGACGGTCCTGACCGGCACCGCGTCGCTGTTCCGGGTGCGGGTGCTGCGGCAGGTCAAGGCCGCCCGCGCTGACGGGTTGATCCCCGACGGCGGGACGTCCTCGTACTACTCCCTGACCGGCTTGACCGAGGACGACGAGATCACCAAAGCGGTCAAAACGCTGGGGTACCGGACGGTGTCGCCGCGGGAGTGCCACGTCACGACCGAGGTCATGACCACTCTGCCCGCGTTGTGGTCGCAGCGGTTGCGGTGGCAGCGCGGTGCCCTGGAGAACCTCCGCGCCTACGGCGTGACCCGCACGACCGCCCCGTACTTCGGGCAGCAGATCATGATGGGCGCCGGCGCCCTCGCGTTCGGCCTGTACCTGGTGTTCGTCGGGCTCGAACTCGCCTACGCCGGGCACCTCGGCGTCAGCCCGTTCTGGACCGCGGTCGGCGGCATCTTCGTCATCGAGAAGGTGACCAGCGTGTGGCGGTCGGGCTGGCCCGGCCGGCTCATCGCCGCGGCCCTCATCCCCGAGTTGCTCTTCGACATGTTCCAGCACGCCGTGTTCTTCCGCGCCCTGGCCGACCTGGTCCTGCGGCGCGAGGAGTGCTGGGTCGCGACCTGAGCGGCCCGGCCCGTCACCACTACCGAGAGGCACACCACACCCATGTACGGCATGAACACCGTCGGCCCCGCCGGCGGCGCAGCAGCAACCGGGACGCTCGCCGCGACCGGCCTCAACGGACTCGCGATGGTCGTCGGTGCCCTGACCCTGATCGCGGCCGGCCTGTCCGTGATCAAGCTCGCCCGAGTCCGCCGCCGCGACCACTGACCCGCCCCGACCGGCTGTGCCCGCGCCACCCCCTCCCGCGCGCGGGCGCAGCCACCCGCCCCCAACCACGCCGCACCGGAAGGACCCGACGTGACCACCCCGCCACCCCGGCGCCGACTCGGAGGACTCGTACGAGCCGCCTGGTTCCTCGTCCTCCTGATGATGCTCGCCGCCGCGGCCTGGTCCATCTCCGGCCAACTCACCGGCTGGGGCATGGCCACCTGGCTCGCCTACGCCCTCTCCCTCATGTTCGACCTCGCCGGCCTCATCTGCGCCGAGTACGCCCGGCGCGCCGTCGAACGCGGCACCCCCGCCGGCCTCCCGCGCGCCGCGATCCTCGCCTTCGTCTCGGTCTCCGCGATCCTCAACTGGACCCACGGCCGCCAACTCGGCGGGCTCCCCGCCGCATACGGTCTCGCCGCGATCTCCGGCGCCGTCGAACTCCTCTTCGAACTGCACCGCCGGGACGTCCGCGACGAGCAGCGTCGCGAACGCGGGCTCGTCGCCGAGCGCATGCCGCACATCCCCGTCCTCGCCTGGGTGATGTTCCCGGACCGCGCGTGGCGGACCCTGCGCGGCGCCGTCGGCGCTCGCCTGGACCAACTCGATCCCGTCCAGCAGCCCCCTGCCGCATCAGGTGATGCGCGTGATGCGGTGCCCGCGCACCACGATGCGGAACCTGATACGCCGCAGGTCCCGGCGATGCCGCGCATCAGCGCGCAGACCACGAAGACCGCGGCGATCCTCGCCGCATCGGCCGTGCTCCAGCCCGACGCATCACCCGCGGCGATCGCGCTTCTCCTCGCGCAGCAGGGCGTCGCGGTTGATACGGCGTACATCCGCACGGTGCTGTCCCGGTCCAAGCCGAAGGACGGCAACGTCGGCCAGGGCGGGGGCGGCTACGCATGACCACCGCCATCTGCCTCGTCGTGTTCCTGATCGCCATGGCCGGGTCCGCCGCCGGCCTCCTCTCGGTTGACCGCCGCACCCTCCGCCCCGTACTCACCACCAGCGCCCTGATCGTCGCCGTCAGCGGCTACGTGGCCCTCGTCTTCCACTGGGGACTCCTGTGAACCTCAACCTCGGCAACCCCAAGGTGACGCTGGGCTGCGTCACCATCGGCACCGTCATCATCGCGCTCGTCATCCAGCGCTGGTGGCACAAGAGCGGCGGCAAGAAGGGCGAGGACGGCTCCGGTGGGCGCTCGTTCACCGCGCTGCTGCCGTTCGTCCTGGCGCTCTGCTACGGCATCCTCGTCGTCCTTGCGTCCCCGTCGATCAGCGTCCTCGGGACCATCGGGAAACTCGGTCTGTGGGGCGGCAACGGCATCGGCTACGCCTACCTCGTGTGGGGCATCGGCGGGTCGTCGCCGTCGGTGAACCGGGCCGTTCCCGTCGTGCTCAGCGACGGCGGGTACTGCGTCCTCGCGATCTGGACGGCCCTCGTCCTCGGGCATCATGCCTGGTCGCGGCGCATGCCCCGGCTGTACAGCCTGCTCGGCACTGTCGCGGGCATGCTGGTGGGCACCTCGGCCGGTGTCGCCGGGATCGCCGCGGTGCCGCTGGCCTCGGCCGTGAACCTCGCCGGGTCCTGGTACGGGGCGGTCGCCCGATGAGCGCCCGTATCGGCCAGCGCATGGCGGCCGGCTCGATGGTCCTACTGCGCGGCCTACCCAAGATCATCTGGGCGGGGGAGTGGCGCGAGACCCTCGCCCGCTGGGTCGTGTTCGGCGTCGCCGCATCCCTCGCGCTCACCGCGATGGCGCTGCACCCATGGCTCATGCCGGCTGCGTTCCTCCTCGGGTGCGTGGCTGCCGCCGTGGCCGGCGCGGCACCCGACGAGGAGGAAGCGGAGGACGACGAGCCCGTCATCTCGCCGGCCGCGTTCCTGGAGCTGCTGCACGACGTCGCCGGCGGCGGCAACGTCCACCTCCGGGCGGTCCGCGAACGCCTCGACGTCGAGCTGCCCGACTACGAGTGGACGGGGCCCGTCGTCACCGCAATGTGCGAAGAGGTCGGGGCGACCGTCCGCAAGGGCGTGCGGGTGGCCGGCGCTCAGCCTGCCGTCACCACCGGCATCCACCGGGACGACCTGCCGCCGCTCCCCCGCGTTGACGGACCGCCCCCTGTTGGTGTTGTTTCCGCAGATCAGGACTCCAACAACAACACCAACACGTGGACGGCCACCGACGTCGGGCAGGGCGGTCGGGTGCTCACCTACGGCGCCGCGCAGAAGGGCCGCCGATGATCCGCCGCCTGATCGAGTTCGCCGCCGACGGCCTCGGCTACTGCGCCAAGTGCGGGTGGTGGACGAAGCCGCGCTGCGGGCACTGACCCCGGACGCACGAAAGCCGCCCCCACCGCAACGCGCGGTGGGGGCGTACGTCTGCTCAGGGCCGGCGGCGGTCCTGCGCCACGGCCGGCGGCGACGAGGACGGGGCCGACGGTGACGACGGGCTGTCGCGCCGGCACACCAGCGCGTCCGGGTCATCGAGCGCGGGCTGCTGGGAGTACCCGGTCGGGCAGACCGGCCCCGGCGCTCCGTCGGTCCCGTCCTTGCCATCAGCCCCGTCCTGCCCCGCAGGGCCGGCAGGACCAGCCGGACCCGGATCACCCTGCGAACCGGCCGGCCCCGGGTCGCCCTGAAGGCCCTGCTGCCCGTCCGCGCCCGCCGGGCCCGTAGCCCCGGTCCCCGGCGAACCGACAGCGCCGTCGATACCGGCCGCACCCGTCGGCCCCGTCCGGCCGGCAGCACCGGGCGAACCGACCGGGCCGGGCGATCCCGGCGGCCCGGACGGCCCCGGCACACCCGCCGGGCCCTCGTGCCCTGCACCGCCCGGCTCCCCGCGGGACCCCGGCGGGCCCGCTACCGGCGACGCACCCAACCCCTGCACCTGGCGGGCCAGCTGGTCCCGCGCCGAGTTGGCGTCCCGCAGGTCGTGGGCGAGGGACTGCATGGTGATCACCACCCACGCCAGCAACGCCACCGCGATCACGACGCCGACGGCGAACACCGCGTCAGCGCGCCGATCCGTCCTGACCGACTTCATGATCCGGCCCCCTTCGTCGCCAGGTACGCCGCCAGCAGGACCATCAACACGGGGGCGATAAGCGCCGTGAGGACCAGCCGCCGGTCGGCCGCCCGCTGGGCAGCAGCCGCCTGACGTTCGTCCTCGCGTCGCTGCGCCTCGCGGCGGGCTGCCTCCTCCAACGCTGCGATGCGGGCCGCCTGCTGCGCGGCCCGCTCGTCCTGCGCCTGCTGTTGCAGTGCCAGCATCTGCGAATCGACCTTGCCGTCGAGCCGTCCCGCGAGGCTGCCGATGTCCTCCTTGAGGTCAGTTCGTACGTCCTCCAGGCGGCGCATCAGCTCGCTCGTGGTCGGCTCGTCCGGCACTGGTTCAGGCGCCCTTGACCGGGGGTGCCACCGTCGGGGATGCGGCAGGCGCCGGGTAGGCCGGCGGCCGTGCCAGGCCGAGCAGCCATCCCCAGGCCGGGGAGACGTGCGCCTCCAGGAGCCGGAACAGGGTGTAGTAGGCGCCGGAGAACGCGGCGGTCAGCCACGCGATGGCCGCGGCGGAGTCCACGTTCAGGCCGGCGTGCGCCAGCACGGTGACGAGGGTGCCGACGATGATCGGGACGGCGGTGCGCCACAGGGACGCGAGGGTGTCGTAGATGGTCATGGTGCGGATCCGTTTCTGCTGGTTGGGTTGATGAGGGGGCTCAGCCGGCGGCCGGGACGTCGCCGTCGGCGCCGATGATGGTCACCTGCACGTGCGTGTCGGCGATGGCCTGGGTGACGCGGGCGACGATGGTGTCCACGTCGTCCCCGGAGCCGATCGCCGCGGCGAGGGCCTTGATCGTGGCGGTGCTCGCAGCCTGCTGGGCGAGCAGCTGCTTGACCATGTCGTTGAGCTGGCTCACCAGCGCGGCGGTTCCGCGCAGGTGCCGGGCGGCCTCAACCTCGGCCGCTCCCTTGTCAGGGCTGACGGGGATCTTGTAGTTCCAGACGTCTGCTGCAGTCATGTCGTCCTCCGGGGTCGGGGCAGGGGTGGGGCCCGAGACCGTGACGCGGAGGTCTGCGGGGCTGGCGTAGATCACGGTCATGTCCCGGGGCTCGCTGGTGAACTGCCAGCCCCACACGGAGCCGGCGCCCGCCACCGAGGGCCGGGCCAGCGCAGCGGCCTGCGCGAAACTCCTGCCTTGGACTGGATAGGCGGGGTACCAGTAGCCGCCGCTGTTGCCGGGGTAGTGCTTGGTCACGTTGTCCCGGGGGGTGTAGACCCGCACCGGTTGGCCGGGAAACGCCTTCTGCACCTCGGCGACCCACGCTGTGGCGTACGCCTTGATCTGCTCGGCCGTCCGACCGGCGTAGTTCCGCCCGTCGCTGTACGGCTCCAGGTCCAGCAGGTGGTACATCCCCTTGGCCGCGAACGGCTTCACGGTGGCGATGTAGTGCGCGGACTCCGTCAGCGCGCTCTGGTTGGGCCACGCGAAGTGGTACGCACCGAAGACCAGGCCGGCTCCCCGGATGTCGGCGGCGTGCTTGGTGAACCATGGGTCGGTCGTCTTCTGGCCTTCGGTGGCCTTCGCAATGCCCATGTGGCACCCGAACGACTTCCAATTCTGGTGGGCAGGCTGGTTGCCCGATACGTCCACCGCGAAGCTGATGGCGGCCATCAGACGCGCTCCGGCCAGTGCCAGGTGCCGCCGGTCTGCGCACCCTCGGAGTGCCGGCAACCCTGCTTGAAGAACATGCCCTCGGGGTTCAGTACGGCCAGCGAGACGGGCTCCGGGCCTCGCATGTTGGCCAGGCTTCCGTCGCCCTCGGAGGGCTCGACGGCGGTAATAATGGCGGCGCGGCACTCGGAGGCATATGCCCCGTCCGCACTGCCTCGGCTGACGTAGTGGACGGTGCGGCCGACAGACGGCTGCTGCTCGGTCATGAGCCCTCCCAGGGCAGGTGGTTGGGGATGCAGGTCAGGTCAGGCTGGTCGCGGACGGGTAGTCCGAAGCGGGCCCGATGTCCTCCACCATCAGGTACGAGGGATCGGCGGTGGACGCGGAGATGGCGACGCTGGTCCCGGTGACCCGGAAATAGGTCATCACCAGCGGCACGGACACATCCGATCCGCTGGTATTGATCACGATGTTCTGGAAGAAGTAGCCGTACGTTCCCGCCGGGCCGCCGCCGAACCGGAAGCTGTCGAACAGTTTCGGGTTGGTAGTCGAGTTGGTTTTGCGTACGCCGATCTGCCCCTCGTCGCCTGTCGCGGTCAGTGCCATCCGGCCTTTGATCGAGAGCCGGAATGCCCGCGCGGACCGGAACAGGATCGTCGGCGTGGTGATCGCCACCACTTCGGTGGTGCTCGCGGAGGATGCCGAGTTCGCGACGATCGCCGTGTAGGCCAGGGTCCGCGCGGAGTTGTCGTTCTCCCGGGCGGACAGGATCCGCTGGCCGGCCAGTACGCCCGTCATGGTCTGGTCTCACAATCCGTAGTAGGTCGGGGCGGCCAGGCTCACGCTCTCGCCGGTCACCTGCGCTTTGACGATGCCGTTGACGTGCCGGGTTAGCGTCATCGTCTGGTTTTTGGTGGTGCCGGTGACTGCGGTGCAGGTGCAGACCTCACCTGCGATGATCACGTCGAACGGGAAATCGTCGGGGTACGTGGCGGAGTCGGCCCACCGGTCCGCCGCGTAGGCGTGGGTCACGTCGCACAGTGTTTCGCCAGTGGTCAGATCCTCGGCCAGCGTGCACGTGGCGGCGTCGTACCGGCTCGTGGTGTCGTCGTAGCTTCCGATGGACCCGTACGGTCCGTGAGGCTGACAGGCCCCGGTCCACAGCCACGAGAACTGGTCGAACGTCTCGGAGTACCCCAGCAGCATCTGGTCCACGGTCGTGGGTGCCATCTGGTCAATGAGCGGGGCCAGGATCCGGAGGCGGTGCGTCACATCGAGGCGGGCCACGTCCGGCACCAGGGACACGTTCTTCTCCAGGCGGAGGTTGATCTGCGGGAACCGGTCTGCGTCGTACGTGCCGACGAAGGTGCGCCAGCTGGCGTGGTCGGCCGTGTCGAGCCCGGATGCCAGGTTCTCGGTCAGGGACTCCGCGTAGCCGGTGCCGATCCCGTTCGGGGCCTCCTGTACAGACAGACGCCCCTCCTCTACCTGGACCCGGGACGACGTGCCGTTGACCTGCGCGACGGTGCTGTCATTGATGACGTTCTGAAGATCACCGACGGGCGGGAACGGGGCGACGATCATTTGCGCATCGTTGCCGGACTGGTACGGCAGGTCGAGCATGGATGGCTGCGCATACACGGACTGGATGTTCCGGAACCGTAGCCCTGCGAATTCCCGGGCCTCGTAGAGGACCATCTCCTCTGCGTTCACGGCGTCCTGGATGGCGTTGAGTACGGTGTCGACGAGCTGGGGCCCCATCTGTGCACCGTTGGTCACCAGTCCGGCGATGGACATAGGGATTGCTCCCTCTGATGCGAGGCGCTGGATTCGCTTGGTGGTCCGTTCCAGGTTGTACCCGGTAGCCGCTCCGGACATGGCGTCATTAGCCAGGTTGTAGGTATTGAATACGGCGATGTGCCCGAACGACATCTGGCCGAGTGTTCCGCCATGGGACTGCACCACGCTGGTAACCCGGCCCGGCAGGATACCGGACACCGTGTCCTCTACGAACCGGCCGCCGCTTGCCAATTCAATCCAGGCCATGTGGTAAAACGAGTCCGACCCGGAGGTCTTTACCTGGAAGATGAACCTTTTCCAGACTCCCACGAAATCCGTGTTCAATTGGGTAGTGCTGTATACCGATGTGCCTGTGTTGTCGAAAACATCCACGTAAATCTGTGTGGCGTCCACGGCAATCCGCCACGTGCCCGTGGTCGAGTTGATGTAGAAGAACGCGCTCTTCCCGGTGGCCGCCTCCGGCATCTTGTACACCAGCTCGACATCCCATTCCCCAGGGGTGGCGAACGGCACGGCACCTTCCGAACTGGACGCGTCGGTTCCCAGGGTCGGGAGCGGGAGCGACCCTGGCAGCGTGCTGTCTGCCGCGAACGAGACTCCGGACGTGGTCATGGGGGCGATGCCCGGGATCGGCGAAGCGGCTGTGGTGGTGTCCGAGCCGTCCTCGCACGGCCAGTACGCGACCAGAGTGCCTGGCCCGGATGGTCCGTAGTAGGACGCGATCCGGCGGCGCAGGGTGGACTGGAGGACTGTGCGGGAGCGCCCGTACCGGTCCAGTGCGGAGGCCGCGACGATCGGGACGGTGACGTCGAACCCGCCCGTGTCCCAGGTCGGGGGCCACTCGCTGACCTGCCCGGTGAACCGGCGGTGCACGTTGGTGATGGCGGCGGCCGTCACGGTCCAGGTGCGCGGGGAGGGGGCGGTGTCCGCGAAGCTGGTGGCGCCCACGGACTGCGCGGTGAAGTCGGGGTTGGCTACGATCGTCCCCGCGATCCCGGACCGCACTTCCGCTTTGAAGATCTTCCGGGCGGGGCTGGGGGACGTGAGCGTGCTCGGGACGTCGCCCACGTACAGGGGCGCGGTGCCGCTGAACACGGACGTGGGCGACGTCCCGATCACGGGGTCCCCGAGCTGCGTCCAGGGCCCGGCTGTTCCCGGGGTGGTGCTGGTGTAGAACACGATCGTGTACCCGCCGGCGCCGTTGTTCACGTCCAGGGTGGCGCGCACACCCATCCGGGTGCCCGGCGGGTTGCTGCTGAGCGACAGGGACTGCTGGGACAGCCGGCTGGCAAGGGTGCCGTCCGGGGACCATGCCAGTTGGATGTTTCCCGTGTAGGTCACGCTCAGCCGGTAGGAGATCTGGGTTCCGGCCGCGTCGTACTTGCCCAGGATCTCCGAGAACCCTGCGAGGCCGTCCACTCCGGTTCCGTCCCCCCACACGGGCAGCTCGATGTCCGCCCGCAGGTCCAGGTCCCCGATGATGTCGAGCACGGATGCGTCCGGGGTGCTGGCGTTGTTGCCGAGCACCGCCGTCAAGGGGCCGTTCTCCACGTACAGCCACGGCGCGGCCCCGATCACGGCCTGCCCCACCCGGATCGGAGTGTTGACCCCCAGGTACGGGTAGTACGGCGACAGCGGGTTGCGGATCGACAGGGCCCCGTCGTTGTTGTCCAGGACCATGGAGCAACTGGCCGGGTCAGCGACCTTCCCCCCGGACGCCTTGATCCCGTACTCCACATCGATCGCGCTACGGACCCGGGACGACACATCCGTCCAGGTCCCGTTGATCTGGAGCTGCACACTGGGTGCGAACAGGGCCATCAGCCGGCCCTCTTCCCGTACATCTGCTGCACGTCG
This sequence comes from Streptomyces sp. CA-111067, assembly GCF_050956065.1. Classification (NCBI taxonomy): domain Bacteria; kingdom Bacillati; phylum Actinomycetota; class Actinomycetes; order Kitasatosporales; family Streptomycetaceae; genus Streptomyces; species Streptomyces sp. CA-111067. The sequence goes on from NZ_CP192103.1 coordinate 7,003,592, forward strand.
CCGCGGCCCTTACGGAGCACGAGGTCCCGGGTCGGCTCGACCATGCGCTCGGCGAGGATCCGCCCGTCGAGCATCAGCTGCACGACGATCGGCCGCATCGACCCGCCGCCGCCCGCCACGCCGCCGGCGAGCATCTGCTTGGTGGCGTTCGCGGTGTGCACCCGGGAGCCGGCCGCGAGATCCACGAGCTCCGGGCCCTGCTCGCCCACCAGCGTCAGCCGGGAGCGGGGGCCGCCGGTCGCGGCGCCGACGACGCCGCCGTGCGCGTAGCCGCCGCCCTCGTGGTACACGGTGCCGCTGGTGGTGTACGTCTGCTGGATGATGATCGGCACGGTCTTCCCGCGGAGCCGGTTGATGCGGGCCTGCGCGTCGCGGATGACGTTCTTCAGCTGGGAGGAGTCCGCCCGCACGGCGGCGGACCGCGACTTGGGCAGCGACGCGAGCTGCTTCTTCGCCGTGTTGATCTTCGCCTGGAGGTCCGCGATGTTGCCCCGCAGGTGCGCGGTCTTGTCGGGGGTCTTCAGGATCTGATCGGCCAGCGCCTTCGCCTGGTTCTTCGTCAGGCCCATCTGCTGCGCCACGCTGATCAGCTTGGAGCGGCCCCGGTCGTAGATCCCGAAGACGGTCTCCCACGACTTGCCCTGATCCCGGGCCGCCGTGCCAGCCGCGTCGGTCTTCTCCGCCAGGTCCGACAGCGGCTTGTACGCGTCGCGCGCTGCCTGGGTGTTGAGGTCCAGGGCCCCGTGCACTTCGGTCAGCGCGTGGTGGTGCCCCTTGACCGCGGCGGTGGCGTCGTCGATGGCCTGCTCGAAGTCGGACTCTGCGGACAGCCCGGCGCGGTTCACGTCGTTGAGCGCCTGGATGGACTGGCGCAGCCCGTCGGCGCTCTGCTTCTGCGCGTCGAGCTGCTTCTGCGTGGCCTGCGCCTGCCTCCCGAACAGGCCCATGCTGTCAGCGGTCAGGTCGCTCTCGAACTTGGCGTCGGCCAGCGCCGACTTGTAGTCGTCCAACTTGGAGGTGAGCTGGCTCGTGGGCTTCCCGGTCTTCGCGTACTCCTTCGACAGGCGGTCCACGGCCTCCGCCGCAAGATCCGCATGCCCCCCGGACACGAGGTTGGCCAGCGCCTTGTCGATCCCGTCGATGTCTTTCGCGGCGGCCTTCGCGGAGTTCGACTTCGCCATGCCCAGCGACAGCACTTTGTTCATGGAGTCGTTGAAGTGATCCATCTTGGAGCCGCCGCCGGACAGCCTGTCCACCGCGGCGTTCAGGTCACCGAAGTCCTTGCCGAGCACACGGGCGGCCTCGCCGCCGAGCTTCCCTGTCCGGCCGAAGTTCCCCAGCGCCGTCGTCAGCCGGTCCACGTTCGGCGCCGGATCCTTGCTGGACGACAGCTGCTTCATCACCAGCACCACGCCGGCGACGACCGCCAGGGCCCCGGCGACCTTCGTGCCCGTGGACAGCGTCGCCAGGGCCGCACGGACACCGGCGAGACCACCACCGGCGCCGGCCGACGCCGTGCGCAGCGCACCCAGCTTCGTCGCCAGGCTGCTCGCCCCGGTGCCCACGGCGACCAGCCCCGCACTGGACAGCTTGATCAGCTTGAACGCGGTGTAGAGCTGCATCAGCCGGCCGAGCAGCGCGGGCGGGATCGCCCCGATGAGCTTCGCCAGGCTGTCGACAACGGTCAGCATCCCGGGTCCGGCGTCGGCCGCCGCCTCCGTGACGTGCGCGAGCACCTTCGACAGATCCTCCAGCAGTTCCTTCGCAGCCGGGCCCTGCGACCGGGCGTAGTCCATGAACTTCGCGATCGCGGAGTTGTCGGCGTCGCCCTGCGACAGGACCCGGGAGAAGTGGACCGTCTCGTCAACGGCGCCCTTCAGCACCTTGTTGCTGTACGTGTCGAGCTTCCCCATCAGGGTGTCGAAGCCCCGGGTTTCGACCGCCCCGCCGGCCACCGTCATCAGCCGGTCCAGCTGCCCGGCAGCGCCCTTCGCGAGCGGGGTGAACTTCGGCAGGATCGCATCGACGACCGCGAACGATTTGGTGACGGGGTCCATCGTGAAGTCAGCCAGGTCATCGGACCAGGCGTTGAAGTCGTTGCGCAAGATCCCGAAGGCGGCAGCCGCGCGCTTGGTCTCCTCGGGCACCCCCGCCAGCGCCGCGCTGGCCTTCTGCTGCTCCTCAATGGACTTCTTCGACGCCGCCCCCGCCTGACCCTGCGCCGACGCCAGCGTGTCCATCGCCGCGGACAAGTCGCTGAGCTTCTTCACCTGCGGGATCACCGCGGCACCCAGTGCGGCCAGGCCGATCACGGCGGCGCCCGTCGCGGCGACCATCGGGGCCAAAGACGCGGCGACCGGCACCGCGGCCGGGGCGAGACTGAGGAGCGCCCCGGTCAGGTGACTGGCCGAGCCGCTGGCCTGGTTACTGCTGCTGGACACCGACCCGATGCGGCCGCTGAGTCCACTGAGGGAACCACCGGCGTGGGTGGCGCTGGTGCCCATGGTGTCGAGGTCGGCGGTCAGGGTGCGGGTGTGACCGGACAGGACGGTGACCCTGCTGCCAGCGGCGTCAGCCCGGTTACGAAGAGACCCGACGGCGGTCGCCGACGACGCGGCCCGGGCCCGCAACTCCGCGAGCGCCACAGCGGCCAGGGCGGCATGGTTGCGCAGTTCGTCGAGCTTGTCCGCCGCGCCACCGGCTGCGACCTTGAGCAACTCCAGTTTCGCCGCGGACACCTCGGCCCGGGTGCCGAGGGTCTGCGTGGACAGGCCGGCGTCACGGGCGTTGTCCTTCAGGGACCGCAGCGAGTCGGAGGTGGCGGTGATGTCGCCGGCGGCCCCGCTGAAGGTGACGTCGAGTCGGACCGGGCCAAGCCGCTTGAGGTCGTCGATGGCGGCCTTGACCTGATCGGCACCGGTCGTGGTGTCGTCGTGGATCGTGGCCCGAACTGTGATGTCCCCGGCGCTGGTGCGAAGCGAGTCGAGGGCGAGCGCGGTGTCGTCGGCGGACCGCTTCATGCTCTTGATCGACAGGTTCGCCGCGCCGGTGCGGGTGGTGAGGGTCCGCATTCCGGTGGCGGCGTTACCCGCGTTGGTCTTCAGCGTGCGGAGAGAGGTGTTGAGGGCGGTGAATTCGGCGCCGCTGTTGTTGGCGACCTTGACGCTGATGGAGATGTCATTCGCCACCGTCAATGCCTCCTTCCCTGCGGCCGAGTTGTTCGATGTTCAGTAGCCGAATGAGCTCGGCCGGTTCAGCGAGGATCTCGCTGGGCAGTTTGTGAAATCGGTCGCACAGAGCGAGGATCGTTTCCGCCCGGTGCAGTTCCGGTGGCTGCGTTAGAGGACGTCCATCGGAATCGGCACCTCCGGGGACGGCCCGCCACCGGGCGAGCTCGGCACCAAAGGGGCATCCACCCCGTTGACGGCGTCGAGCCACGCCTCGACGATCACCACGTTCAGGGACCGGTCCAGAGTGAGGACGCCCTCCAGCGTCGCCGGGAGCGGCTTACCCTTGTCGTCCTCCAGGTTCCACGAGGCGAGTTGCCCGGCGAACGCGGTGACGAGCGCCTCGTGGGTGGCCTGGTCTGGGAGTTCGATGACCTCACCGGACGTCATGTCCCGCACGGTGATCTCCATCCCCGCGTGGGCGGGGTCGAACTTCAGGTCGTACGTCTTGCGCTTCGGGCGGTATCCCATGGCGCGGCTCCTCCAGTAGGGACAGGGTGGTGGGGGTCAGGCGCTTTCCCAGGTCGGCACGGTGCCGTCGCACAACGCGAACGGCACAGCCCAGGTGAATTCCCCGGAGTCGGCGCGGGTCAGCGGGTAGTCGGTGATGAGGCACTCGTTGGTCATGCTGATGCCGCCGATCCCGAATTCCAGGGTCCGCGCCACCGACGTACTAGTCACCGTCTTGAACACGTCGTGCGACTTGTCAGCCGACGGGTTGAACACCCCGTTCGCCGTCGCGGAGAAATCAGCGAGGAGCAGCAGTCGCTCCATCGCGGACTTGTCCAGACCCGTGGTGTCCTGCGTTGCGCGGGGCGTCGCGAACTGGAAGTTGGTGGTGTCGTTGACGAGATCCTGGGGCGTTCCCGTCGCGTCATCGACGTTGAACGTGTCCCATCCGAGACCGGACTGCTTCGGCATGTCGTGTCCTTTCCTTATCCCCGGTTGATCAGGGTGCTCAGCCGGTCCTGGTGGGTCGCGAACTCATCGGTCCAGTCCGCCCCGGTGGCGTGCTTGCGTGACGGGGTGCGCGCCCCGAGCCAGTGCCCCTGGCGGACGAAGTACAGCTCGGGCACGTCCTGCCGGCGCACGCGGTGCTTGTCGGCGGCGAAGCAGCTCTGGCCGGCCTCGAACGCGAAGTGGGTCAGGCCGGCGTCGTCGCGGGTCTCGGTGCAGCGGCGGCCGGACTCGCGGCGGATGTAGTACGCCTGCCGCTGCCCCAGCTCGGTGCGCTCGTCGATGACGGACGACCAGCCCCGCAGGTGCGCGGCGCAGTCGACCTCGGCGCACGATGCCGCCCGGAAGTGCGTGGCCAGCGGGGCCCGCACCTCGAACGTCTGGTAGGCGTGCAAGGGCATCTGCGGCTGGATGGTGCCCATCAGAACCTCGTCTCCACGGTGTTGACGTTGGCCATGACGGTGAGGACCAGGCTCGTGAAGCCGCCGGTGGTGGTGGTGACCGCGCGGAGGTAGCGGCGCACGGTCGCGGTGCGGCCGGTCTGGATCCGCTGCGCCTGCCGGCCTGCGGTGATCGTGGTGAAGGCGCCGCCGGCCAGGTCCGCGAACGTGACGTTGTCCGCGGAGTCCTGGACCTTCACGGTGGCGTCGGTGCCGGTGAATGCCCCGACCTGGAGGTACGCCTGCAGGCCGTGGGTGTGGGCGGCGCCGGTATCGTACGAGGCACCAGTGGTCGCCGCGGTGTCGGTGCGGCGGACGGGGGTGATCAGGTTGCCCCACTCCAGGCCGAACCCGTTGGCCTGCGCGGACACCGCGAACGTGAACGCCCCGTCGTCCCCGCGCGTTCCGTCGTAGTTGACCTGCTTGGAGGGGACGCAGGCGGCCGGGACGCCGGCCGTGGACCCGCAGCAGTACAGCGGGTAGATGTCGGTGCGGGGCAGCAGCGACAGCACGGCGTGAGCGGCGTCCGCCTCCGGCCCGGGGTTGAAGAACGCGGTGCACCCGAGGGAGCCGTCGCGGACCCCGCCGAGGCGTTCGAAGGCGAACTTGTCGATGCCGGTGTCGACGAGCAGCGCGGGGCCGCCGGACAGCGCCGGGGAGTTGACGTCACCGGACAGGTCGTAGCCGCCGACGATCAGCCGGTGGCCGAGCCCACTGGATTTGGTCATGCGCTCTGCTCCCAGATGTCGTTGCAGATCAGCGGAAGGACGATCGTCATGACCCGCTGCGGTGGGCCGTCGGCGACGGGGAGGTATCCGGCGCGGGCCCGCAGCGGCTCGCCGTACGCGCCGAACACATCGACCTGCCGCACGCTGCCGCCGAGTTCGAAGTCGCCGTTGTACTTCGCGAAGAGGACATCGACCGCGCCGGTGACGGCCGGGTCGATCGCGTCGAGGGGCTCGGACACGGCACTGGTGTAGATCCGTTGGCCGATCTCCAGCCGCACCGATGTGGAGTTCATCCCGGACGACCGGATCGGTACGAGGTCGTTGACCCACGCCGCGCACGACAGGCCGCCGGACGGCGGGGTGTTGACGGGCTCGTGGCCGTTTACGTCCTCGAACAGGCCCGTCGCCAGGGCGTGCGAGATGACCTTGTTGAGGATGGTGTTCACGTTCAGGGCCACGGGATCACCTCATCTCCGGGAGGAACCGGGTCTGCAACAGCTGCTGCGCGATCCCCGGCGCATCACGGGCGACCCGCTCCTTGGTGCGCCGCCAGTGCCCGTAGCCCGCGAACCTGGTCACCGGGGCGTTCCGGGAGCCCACGCCCTCCAGCCACGGCCCGTACACCACGCCGCCGTCGGAGACGACCGACACGTCCGGGGCCGCCCGCTCGGTCGTAACCTGCGACTCGTAGTAGCCCGACGGGTGCCGCAGCACCATGCCCAACTCGGCGAGCACCAGGGTCTCGCCGTGCTCGGCGATGTCCTCCCGCGCCTGGTCCGTGAACGCCTGTACCGCCCGCGCAGCGCGCCCGTCGAACAGCGGCCCGGTCGCGGTCACCTTCACCTCATCGGCCATCGGTCACACCGCCCTGGTGCGGGCCTTGCGCCCGTGCTTGGCGTAGCACTGGTCCCGCAGGTCATCGATCGACGACGTCAGCGCGGGCGGGGTCGACGACCCGCGGCTGCTGCTCGACTTGCCGGTGCGGGCGTACCCGGCCGGCTCCTGCGTCAACGTCGTCACGGCCAGAGCAATCGTGTACGTGTTCACCAGCTCCGGGGGCACCCACCGCACCAGCGCGGCCCCGTCCGCGACCGGGCCGGCGGTCGTGCCCAGCACGCCGCGGGCCACGTGCAGGGTGCGGGCGGCGTACACCGGGTCGCCCTCGGCGTGTGCGGCCAGGACGCTGCCGTCCCACGCCCGCCGTACGACGGCGCTGGCCCCGGCGATGTCGACGACGAGCATCCGCTCCCCGCCGACGAGGAGTACCTCGTCTTCGTGGAGGGCACCGGTGTCGCCGAGGGTCAGTACGGTGTCCGCCGCGGACTGGGTCACCGCGGCCTGGAGGGTCTGGCCGGTGTCAGCCATGCTGCGGCCGGTGACGAGGAGCCGCTCGGCGCCGGCGCGCAGCACGCTGCCGACGCCGGCGGCACCGGCATCGGAGATCGGGAGCCGTACCGCGGCGGCATCGACCCCGCCGGCCGCGCTGCTGGCCGGGGCCTCGGTGTTGCGGTAGCCCCACAGCCCGGTCGCGCCGATCGCCTGCTGCTCGGTGTCCCCGGCCTGGAAGGCGCTGGGACTGCTGAGGTTGATCGACAGGCTGCGGTACGGCGGCCCGGTGCGGTTCGGCTCCAGCACCACATCGCCGGTGGGGATGGTGACACCGCCGGACTCCAGGGCGGTGAGGTCGATCAGCTCGGAGTCGTCGAGCCACAGCCGCCAGGAGCGGGCGTACTGCCCGTTCGGCCAGTCCCAGCGCCGGGTGTCGGTGACGGGGTAGAAGCGGCGGTGGCACAGGCCGTCGACGGAGCGGCTTGCCCCGGCGAGGGCGCGGTCGATGCGGGCGTCGCTGCGCGCGGTGGCCTTGAAGTCCAGCGCGGCCTTGACGTCTTCGCGTGTGGCGTACCACGGCTCTGTGCCGATCACCTGTGTCACCTCCCTTCTGTGTGCGGCGTGCTGGCGGTCAGGCGGTGGGGTCAGAGGCGGTCGCCGACGTACCGTCCGCCGGGCCGCCATCCGTCGGAGGGGCAGTAGAGGAGTCCGTCGGGGCCGGTGCGGAGGGGCTCGCCGTCTTGCGGGCACGCTTGCGGGGGGCGGTCGCGCTCGGCGGCGGCGAGGTCGGCTCCTTCTCGGAGGATGTCGACGAGGTCGTACCATCCGCCTCCGGTGTCGGCGATGGCTCCTCCTCGTCCTGCTGCTCGGTGTCGGTCTCCGGGTCGGGGAGCGCGGCGTTGCTCGCACCCCCGTGAACGGTGATCTTCGCCATGTCCTGGCGTCCTTCCTTCACGTGGTCGGTGCTGCCGCACTGCGGGCACTTGGGGGCACCAACCGAGTACGCGGCCGTGCAGTCGGTGCAGATCCACAGGGCCATCAGGGGGCCTCCAATGCGGTGATGCGCGCGGCGAGTTCAGCGAGGATGCCCTGCACGTCCGTTGCCGTGCCCGGGCTGATCGCCTCCGCGGTGACGTCCGCCGCGGTGGGTGCGGCCCCCGGTACGGCGCCGGTGACGCCGTCCGCCGTGACCGACGCGACAGTGGTGGACGGGTCGCCGTCGTCGTAGAAGTCGAGTTCACCCGTCCGCCGGGTCCGGCCGCGGATCATGCCGACAGGGCCTTGAGGTTCGCCGGGTCCCGCTGCGTCATCAGGTCCCGGGGGATCGGGGTGACGAGGCCGGCGCCGGTGGAGGTGACCTTGACGTGGGTGAAGCCGTCGTCGAGCTGGCTGGCTTCGACCTCGAACACCGCGTGGTTCTGCACGGCGCTCGCCGCGGTGACGACGGTCGCGGCTGCCGCCTGTGTGCGGTGCGTCCAGGTGTCGGTGCCGTCGCCGGTGCAGGTGTAGTAGTCGGTGACGGCCACGAGGTTCTTCGCGCCGGTGCCTGCGGAGTCCTTGGCCTGGACGAGGGTGTACGTGTCGCCTGCGGCGGCGGCGAGGTAGCAGGAGAACGCGATGCCGCCGGCCTCTCGCATGTTGACGTACTTGCCGTCTCCGATGCCCATGATGTTGAACGACCGGCCGAGTGCCTTCTGAGACATGAGTTTCGCCTTCCGTGTCGGTGGTGCGCGGGGTCGGGGCGACGCTGCCGGCCCGGTGGTAGTCGGCGCCGGGGGTTGAGTGCCGGCGCCGACCGGGGTGGATCAGGCCGCGTCGTCGAGCTCGACGAACGGCGACAGGGTGCTGCCGCCGTTGGCGGGGGTGATCGCGCTCTTGAGCCACGGGCGCCCGTCGACGCGCTGGATGATGCGGAAGGTCGTCTTGTCCGAGCCGAAGTTGTAGTCCGTCGAGGAGTCGGCGGTCATCGTCTGGCGGTCGCCGATGAGGTAGTAGCTCATGTCGGTGAACGCGATGTCGCCGCGGGCACCGAGCAGACCGCCCTTCTCGGTGACGATCAGCGGCCGGCCGAAAATGTTCATCGGCGCCGGGCCCGCCGCGTTGACGACCCACACCGAGTTGCCGCCGGTCCCGACGGACAGGGACATCGTCAGCAGCTGCGGCAGCGCCTCCGGGGAGCACGTCCACACCGCGCGCGACAGCGACGACGGGAGCATCCGGGAGTACATGTTGACGATGTCGACGTAGGTGATGGTGTCATCGTCGCCGCGGGCCACACCGATGGACGCCGTGTTGCCCTCACCGCGGTAGCCGAGGGGCTCGCCGACACCAGTGCCAGCCTGGAACGCGGCGTCCTCGGCGAAGGCCAGGGCCATCGGCCACAGGCTTTCGAGGAGCGCGGAGAACGACACGATGCTGTCCTGGAGCAGCTCGTTCGGGACTGCGGACAAGCCGGTGAGCTTGCGGGCGTCCAGGTCGATGCGCCCGAACTTCGGGGAGCTGTCGCTGAGGGGCGCGGCCTCCTCGCCCCAACTGGCGACCATGCCGCCGAAGACGGAGCCCTGGTTGGTGGTGCTGTCGATCATCGGGAACGGAACCCTCGCGCTGTCCATGGGGACGACGGTCGCGAGCGGCCGGACCACCGACTGCTCCAGCGCGATCTGCATCAGCTGGGAGCGCAGGGTCTCCGGTACGAGGAACCCGCCGTCCGCAGGCGACACGCTGGACGCGGCGTTGCGGAGCGACGCCAGCTTCTCGTTCAGGTCGTCCGACGGCCGGGCCTTGTGCCAGATCGTCCGGACGTAGTCGACACCGGAGTTGAACAGGCCGTCGACCTTCGCACCCGCGGCGTCCGGGTTGTGGGCGGTGCCCTGCTTGTGGGAGGTGAGCATCCCGCCGGCGCGCCGGTTCTGCGGGTCCATGTCGGGGCGCTTGATCAGCGCCTTGCCGTCCTTGTCGGTGAGCCCGTTGTCGCGGAGCATCTCGGCGAAGACCCGCTTGGTCTCCTCGGCGACCGCGTTGCGCAGCTCGGTGCCGTCGCCCTGCTGCTCCTTGGCGTAGGCGGTGATGAAGTCCTTCAGCGCCTGGCGGTCGGCGAGGATGTCCTTGGACTTCGCCGGGTCGGCGAGCATCTCCCCGAGCTCGGCGTCGTTCTTCGGCACCGGCAGCGTCGCCCGGTTGAAGGCGCGGCCGACGCGGCGGGCGCTGATGCCCCGCACGCTCAGCATGTGCCGCTGCCCGGGGGTGGGCCTCGTTCCGATCACAGTTCCGATCACAGCTGTGCCTCCCTAAGGCGGGCGAGCAGGTCGTCCACGCTGGACTCCTCTGCGGGGGTCTTGAGGTGGGCGGTGAGGGTGCCCCACTCGTCGTCGGGTTCGTTGGCCGCGGGCTCCGGCTCGGTGATCTGCGCGGCGGGGATCACGGGGGTGCCGTCGGGGATTGCGACCGCCTCCGGGCCGGGCTCGCCCTGGAGTTGCGCGGTGAGTGCCACCGGCTCCGGGACCACGGGGGAGGTGCCCGGGCCGGTGGCGGGGGTCCCGGCCGGCCCCGTCCCCACGGGCTCGGCCGGGACGTCAGTGGGGGCGGCCTCGACGACCGAAGCGAGTGCGACGGGCGCGCCGGCCTCGGCCTCGGCCGGCTTGGCCGGGTCGGGCGCCGCATCACGCCCGGCGTAGGAGAACACCGACAGGTCCCACGCCTTGTCCATCGGCACACCAGCCGCGGTCTGCGGGGCGCGCTGCGCCACCTCGTCGGCCAGGCCGGCCGTCACGGCTTCCTCGGCGGTGTACCAGGACTCGGCGACCATCGCGGCCCGCCACGACTCCGGGGTGCCGCCCGCGCGCTCGGCGTACACCGAGGCGATGTTGTCGGACTGGAAATCGAGCAGGTCGGCCATGCTGCGCATCTCGCCGGCGTCGCCGATGCACAACCCGCTGGCCTCGTGGATCATCATCTGCGAGTGCGGGCCCATCACGACGGTGTCGCCGGCCATCGCGATGACGCTGGCGATGGACGCGGCGATCCCGTCGACGTACGTGGTGACCGCGGCGGGGTGCGCCCGCAGGCAGTTCATGATCGCGAGCCCGTCGAAAACGTCGCCACCCGGCGAGTTGATGTGGACGTCGATCTGCGTGACGCCGGTGAGCTGCGACAGCTCCGCGACCAGACCGGAGGCGGTCGTACCCCAGTACCCGATCTCGTCGTACACGTACAGCTCGGCCGTCCCCGCGGCGTTGCGCAGCGAGTACCACTCCCGGGCCACCCGGGCGTTGGGGCGCTTACTCTTCGTCGGCATCGTCGTTGCCTTCCTTGCCGCGCTTGACGACTTTGCAGCGGCAGTCGTTGCCGTACTGCGCGCCGATGCAGTGGATGTAGCCGGTCCCGCCGGGGTAGTCGGCGTAGGCCGCGGCCCGGTTGCGGTACAGGGCGCCGTCGTTGTCGGCGCAGGGCTGGCACACGTCGTCGTCGTGTTCGGACACCGCCATCCACCGCATGGCGTCCTGCGGCTGCTCCAGCCCGGCGAGGAGCTGCGCGGCCTGCTGCTCGAACGACGCGGGGATCGCGGCCGACGGCGGGCGGGGCATGAGGGATGCGGCGAGCGCCCCGACCTTCGTGCCGGCCGCCGCTGGTGCGGTGGGTGAGGCGCCGGGGGTGATGTCGGCGCCGGCCGCGACGAGAACCTCGCGGGCCTCCTCGGCGGACAGGACCACGCCGACACCCAGGTAGATCTTCTGCACCAGTTCGGCGATCGCGGTGGGGGTCGCGGCCTGCTGGTTCGCGGAGATGTCGAAGCCGAGCATGGGCAGGATGATCGGGGCCAGTGACGGGGCGCCGACGACCAGGCGGATCAGGAGTTCCCGGTTCGGGTCGGAGTCCGGGGCGCCGAAGTCCATGGCCGGCAGACCCACCGCGATCGCGGCGTCGGGCCCGTACACCCCGGCGTTGACGAGCGCCTGGAGGGCGGTGGCCCGGCCGACGAGCTGGGTGGTGGCGGCTTCGATGTCCTCGGCTACGGGGCTGACGAAGTCGAACTCGTAGCCCTCGCCGAGGGGCCCGTACATGGGGAGGATGCGGGTGTTGAGGGCGGCGCGGGTGCGGGTGAGGCGGGGGACCAACAGCCAGCGGGACAGCACGAGTTCCGCGGCGTCGGCGTTGGCCCGGTTGACGTCGGAGACCGTGCCCAACATGGGCTTCGGGAACCCGAACGCCTGGCGGACCTTCTCGTCACTGACCTCGGACAGCTCCGCGAACTGCATGTCGCGCTGCGTGAATTTGGTGTCGACCCACTTCAGGCCGTTCTCGATGATCGCGACGTGGTGCGCGGCGGATACCCCGCGGTGCTGCTCCGCCCACCGGTCCCGGGCCTCGTCGAACTCGTCGTCTTCGAGGCGCCGGTCGACCTCGATGATCCCGCCGGGCTGCGCGCTGTTGAGGAAGAAGTTGCGGTTCCACTCGACGCCGTAGCGGGCGGCGTCCATGTCGGTGAGGACGGTCTGCACCGGGCCGAGCCCGCGGTAGGGGTCCAGCGGGCTGGGGCGCCGCTGGAACACGACCTCGTCCAGGGCCAGCGGCACCTGCTCGCCGGCCGGGGACCGGTACCGGTAGCCGGAGATGAACTCGACTGGGTCCGGGACGGGTTCCATCCGGTCGGGGCGCGCCGGCCACAGCTCCAGCGGCATCGTGAACCGGGGGTCGCGGGCGATCAGCCACCACTGCTCGCCGGTCAACTCCTCGTGCTGCTGGGTGGCCTCACGGAATGCCTCGCCGGTCATGAACGGGTTGGGCTGCCGCCACATGTCCAGCGCGGGGTGGGAGGTGACCTCGACGCGGTCTTCGACCAGGCCGCTGGGCGCCTTCTTGTAGAGCTTCCACTCGACCTGGGAGTAGGCGGTGATGATCCGGTCGACGATCGCGAAGAGCACACCCGAGCTGCCCTGTGCCCGCATCTGGGCTTCCTGGCCGACGGGGCGGGCGAGGCCGACGCCGAATCCGCGGGCGGTGCGGGCGGTGTAGGCGACGGGGGCCTTGTTGCGGAAGGCGCGGAGGGGGTCCAGCAGGCTGTTGCCCATGGGCCCCCTCCGTTCTAACTCTTCGCCACCGTGTGCATGAGCACGACTGCCAGCCCGCCGACGATGAGCCCCACGCCCAGACCGCCGATCTTCCCGCAACCCACTGCGATGAGTGTAAATCCTCCTGTCAAGACGGTCCATGACAGGAAATTCTTCGGTACGCGGGACAGGAGCTTCCCCATGACGACCTCCGGGTTGGTGACAGACAGCGACCCTACGGCGGGTCAGAAACGGCGGATCCTCGGCCGGCCCCGCACGTCACGCTCGACAATCAGGTACCTCTTCGCGTCGCAGCCATGATCGTTCTCCTTCAACGGCTGCTCCTTCGGCGGCTTCTCGCTCGCCTGAGCCTGCGCCGAGCCCTTGTCCCAGACGTAGCCCGGCAGTTCCTCCTCCGTGCACGCCGGCTTCTTCGCCTCCTCCAGCGCCGGGTCCCGCTCTACCAGGGCGCCCCGCACGATGAACAGCCGCGACCGGCCGTCGCCCGCGATCTTGAACCGGCTCTGCACAGCCTGGATGCCGACGCTGACGCGCTTGTCCGCCGCGGTGGTGGACATCCCGAGGTGCCGTTCCAGGGTCGCCCGGTCCTCCGCGTCGTGGTCGCAAACGACGGCGCGCGGCTTCGGCTCGGTCCACTGCTTCACGCACTTGTCGCAGGCGTAGCAGTCGTGGCTGCCGCGCCCCCGCGGTTTGCAGCAGGCCGTGCACTTGGTGACCTCCTGCAGGATCCGGCGGGCGTGGTCCTCCACGAGGGTGCGGGTCTTGTAGATCTCCCGGTACAGGTAGAGCCTGCCGTCGGGGTCCTCGGCCCAGCACTGGAGGACGAACGGGTTGGTGTACCCGAAGTCCACGGACCACCACCTGGTCCAGGTCGCGGGGATGTCGAAGGGGTCGATCAGGTGGACCGCGGGGTCGAAGCCCTCGTAGATGAGGCCCTCGGCGGCGACCCACTTCCCGTAGCGCAGGCGGTCCTTGCGGACGCCGGTGAGCGCGTCGAGCTTCTTCAGGTACGCCTCGCCCTCTGCGGTCCGCTGGCCGTTCTGGTAGAGGCGGGGGTTGTCCTCGTGGCGGCAGTGGAGCATGAGGGTCTGGCCGGTGGTGCAGCGGGCGCGGAGCCAGTGGGTGGGGATGGACGGGTTGCAGTCGGCGATGAGCTGCTGGAAAGAGATCCGTCCGTTGCGGAGCCGGGTGGTGATGGCCTCCCAGTCGGCGGCGGTGAGCTCGGTCGCCTCCTGGACGTACGCGACGTCGTACTCACTGGACATGATCTTCGTGGGGTCGTCCATGCCGCCGACGACGAGCCTGCTCCCGTTGGCGTACCGGTACGCGGCGGGCTCCTGCTGCGACCCGCCGAACCACTTGACGTGGCCGGCGGCGATGGACTCCGCGGCGACGTGCTCCCGGTACGTGACCAGCCCGGTGCTGGCCAATGACTTGCCGGTCTTGCGTACGGCGAGGGCCCGCAGGTTCGGGGTGAGCAGGCACATGGCGTGGATCTTCTCCAGGCAGGCGCGGGACTTGCCGGTGCCGGCCGGGCCGGAGAGGAGCACTTCGTCGTCGCGCCGGTCGAAGACTTCCTTCGCGGCACCGTGCGGCTCGTAGGTGCGCACGAGCGCCGCGGTCGTCATGCGAGCTTCCCCGGGTCGACGCCCACCAGCTGGTACGTCACCTCACCCTGGAGCTGGACCTTCGCCGGGGCCTTCCACCCCATGAGGTCGTGGATCGTGGCGCTGATGCGGGCGACTGCGATGGCGGCCTGGAGGATCGGCCCGTCATCGGGCAGCGGCACGTCCTTGCCGGTCTCGTCGTCGCGCAGGGTGATGACCCGCCCGTTGGACACGGTGATGTGGTGCCGGCCGAGGACGTCCAAGGCCGCGTCGCGGGCGGCCTCCAGCACGGCGAGTTCGGCGGCGCGGGCGGGGCCGGCGGCGGGTTCGGCGATGTCCTTGTAGGCGCGGCGGACGGCGGTGTGAGCGGAGGACAGGGACACGCCGAGGTCGGCGGCGATGGCCCGGTAGGGGCGGCCGAGGCCGCGCTGTTCGGCGGCCCACGCGTCCCGGGCGACTTGCTCGGGGGTGCGGATGGGGTGGCCGTTGGCGTCGCGGACTTCGGGTGCTGGGGGTGGTGGCCCGGTGTGTTGGGGGTCGTCGCTCATGGTGCCTCCGTTCTGCTGTGTGATCGTCGCACGGGCCGATACCGGGCGGGTATCAGTCGAGGTGGCCCGGCCTAGTAGCGGTAGGCGTAGGGAGGGGCCCGCTGATCGGGCGCACGGTGTCGCGGTGGTGGACCTCGGTGGCCTGGTCCACGATGCGGCGGAGCTGGTCGTAGAAGTGGGCGACGGCGTCGAGCCCGGACACGGGCCGGTAGCGGTCGGTGCGGTGGCCGCACATGCACTTGGGATCGTCGCAGTGCTGGTCGCGGCCCACGCGTGCGTCGGCTGCGTCGGCGCAGGGCTTGCAGATCACGGTGTGTGCTCCTGTCTCAGCGGGTCAGACGTGGCGGAACGTGATGTCGGCCAGCTCGGTGCGGGCCTCGGCGATGGTCTTGCGGCCGTTGGCGAGGTCCCCGATCAGGCCGGCCGCCTGGTACTCGCCGTCGTCGGTGGCGTCCGTGAGGCGGCTGGCGATCTCGGAGATCAGCGCGAACACGTCACTGTCGGAGTCGGTGGGCGCGTCGTCGAACTCGTCCTCGTCGTCAGCCTCCACTTCGACGAGCGCGCTCGTGAGGACCTGGATGCGCCCGTACTTCTCGTCGGTGGTGTGGCCGTCCCACTGCGCGCGGGGGTCGTCGGGCTCGACGCGTTCGACGTGGGTGAGGAGTCCGGCGTCGCGGGGTGAGATGTGCCAGGAGAGTTGGCCGCCGATGGGCGGGGCGAGGTAGAGGATCCACCAGCCGGGTTCGTCGAGGTCGAGGGCGGGGGCGATGACGGCGGGGTGGAGTGCGGCGAGCCAGGCGAGGAGCTGGGCGCGCTCCCGGTACGCCCCGTCGCGCTGGTCGCGTGCGGCGCCGAGCTCGGCGTTGGCCTTGTCGCGTTCGTCTCCGGCCTGCCGCATGAGCTGGATTGCGCGGACGGCGACGGCCGCGGTGGTGTTGTCGTCTGCGTCGAGCACGTCGGTGAGGCGTTTCAGGTCGGTGGCGAGGGCGTCGAGGCCGGGGATTTTCAGGTCGATGCGGGCTTCAGCCACGGGGGTTCTCCTGGTGGGTGGTGTGGGTGCGGATGGTGTCGGTGAAGGTCCGGCCGGCGCCTGTCCAGTCGAGCGGCACGGTGGTGGTGGCCTGGACGACTGGCCCGCCGTCGGGCGTGGATTCGTCCACCTGCTGCGGCCCGCTGACCGGCTGCTCCGTGCTCGGGTGGGCGACGTCGGGCGCGGCCGGCCCGGGCTCGTCCACCGCCGGGCCGTTGATCCCGGTCCGTACGCACCGGTCCTGCCCGCAGCCGCAGTTCGCGCAGGGCCAGCAGAAGAGCTGCCCGCGGTAGTTCTCGTATGGGGTGTCGAGTCCGCCGCAGACGCAGCACCGTTCGCCACCGGCGTTGACCTGCTGTTCCCCGGCCGTGGTTCTCGTTTTGGGCTCTCGGATGAGGCGCCCGGACGCCGGGCCGGTCGACAGGCTGTGCACGACGGCGAAGACCAGGCTTGCCCCGACGATGGCGGTGAGGGTGGGCAGTGTCGGCCAGGTCCAGGCCGCGAGGCCGTTGAGGGTGGTGAGGGTGGCGCCGGCGATGACCCACGGGCGGGCGGCGCGTGCCGGGCTCACTGGTCGGCCTCGCCGTCGGTGAAGAGGTCCGCGTCGCCGAGCGGACGGTTGGACCACAGCACCTCGATGCGTCCCTTCGATCCGATCGCATTGCCGGTCATCGTGGCGATCTCGTGGCGGTGCCAGCCCGCGTACAGCTCGTCGTAGAGCTCGCTGCGGTAGCCGGAGAGGACCACTGCGGATTCGCAGGCCTCGAGCGCGGCCGCCAGTTCGCGGTGCTCGGCTTCGTCCTTCATCTCGACGCGGTAGTTGCGACCCCACCCGCGGGTGCTGCCGAGGTAGGGCGGATCCACGTAGAGCAGGCACCGCGGATGCGCCCCGTACTTGCCGATGAGGGTGAGGGCGGGCAGGCATTCGAGGCTGACGGCCATGAGGCGTTCGGCGGCGCCGGCGAGCCGGTCGCGGTAGGCCTCGAGGTAGCCGGGCATGGAGGTGACTGATCCGGCCGGGTCGATGTAGTGCCGCCAGCCGGTTTTGCGCAGTGTCCCGGAGCGGCCCTGGGCGAGTCGGCACCAGATGCGCCGGGACAGCTCGAGGTCGTCCGTGGCCGGTTCCCAGGTGGCGTCGAGCTCCGCGCGGGAGTGGGGCGTCAGGACGCAGGCGCGGATCAGCTCGTCGGGCCGGTCTCGCAGGGTGCGCCAGAACGTGATGAGTTCGTGGTCGAGGTCGTTGACGGTCTCCATGCGGCTGGCGGGCTTGGCGAGTAGCACGGACAGGCCGCCGGCGAACGGCTCGACGTAGTGGTCGTGGGCGGGCAGGAGGGACACGATGCGGTCGGCGATGCGGGCTTTGGAGCCGAAGTAGGGCACCGGCGGCCGGCGGGCGCTCACTGCTGCTCACCGCCGAGCAGGTCCCACTTGACGAGGTCCCAGCAGTCCTCGCATGACCCGGGCCCGATGGGGATCGTGTGCGGGCAGCAGCCGGCCCCGTCGCCGGAGCGCGCGTGCGTTGCGGGCGGCACGTACACGGCGGCCTGCGCCGCGATGCGCCGATCGACGTCCTCCGTCCACGCCACAGCCAGCGCGGCCAGGTCCATCAGGCGGGCGCGGAGACGCACCGGATGCGCCTCGGCGAGCGTCGCGTACGCCTGCTCCAGCAGCAGCCCGTCCCACGCGGTGTGCGGGTGCGGCCCGTTGCTCGGGTGCCCGTAGCCGCATCGGCCGCCGGTGATCGTGGGCGTGGCTCGCTCGGCGTTGTGGCTGGCCCAGTTGTCGGCGCGGAACTGGTACTCGCGGCGGGTGACGATGTCGATGTCGCGGGGGTCGTAGTCGGGGTGGTTGGTCTGGCCGTCGTGGTCGTCGCGGCGGGTGCGGGTGGCGAGGATTTCGCTGAGGATCCGGTCGGTGATCACCAACGGATTGCGGGCGGGCGGCGGCTGGTTCATGACCGTGCTCCCTTCGCGGCCTGCACGGCGCGGTCGATGTTGCGCTGCGCCGGCCCCGTCCACCTGCGGTCGATCCCGTCCTCACCGAGCGGGACTTCCCGGTACGGCACCGCGGGCAGCTCCTCGCCGGTGCGCAGTGCCCACCAGCCGGCGCAGACCATCGCTCCGAGCGGCAGACCGCCGAACGTGGCTACGGGCCGGTAGCTGCCGTCGGCGGACACGGGCAGGCCCTGGTGGCAGAAGAACGGCTCCTCCTCCGGCAGCCGGGAGGCGTAGTCCTCCAGCTCGGGTGACCCGGCCCGGAACGCGCAGTCCGCGCACGCCGCGCGCATCACGGCGGGCGGCCGGGGTGCCAGCTCGGCACCGCCGAGGGGGTTGTCGGTGAGGCCGGTGCCGGAGCAGTGGAGGCAGCGTTCGGTGCCGCCGTCGCCATCGGAGATGAGCCCGCCGACGCAGCCGGGGACGGGGCAGAGGTACGGGGTGATGTGGAGGCGGGAGTCGGCCATCAGGCGGCGCTCCCGTCCGCGTGCCGCACCAGCCGGTAGCCGGTGGACGTCGGCCGGAACCGGTTCAGCCGGATGCGGGTCGGAGCCTTCAGCGTCGACTCTCCGGCGGCGGTCACCTGCTTGACGAGTGCCGAGCCGTCCTCGATGGACAGCACTCGCAGGTACCGGCCGTTGCTGCGCCTGTCGTTGTCGGCCCAGATCTGCCCGGGCTCGGGTGTCTGGTTGGTGCTGCTTTGGCGCGCGGCCTGCTCGGGAACCGGGTGTGCGTCGGATGTCTGGTCGATCATCGGTTGCTCCTGCGTGATGCTCTGGGGATGGCTGTGCGGGCGTCTGCCGGGCGTTGGGGCGCTGTGTGGCTCCCAGTCCGCCGGGGGGCGTGTGCGGGGCTCAGGCGGGCGTGTAGCGGCTCAGTTCAGGCCGAGCCACGTGTACGGGATCGCGCCGGGGGTGTCCTTGATCGCGGACTCAAGGCACCAGGACCAGCCCTCGTTGTCCTGCTCGGCCTCGGTGGCTTTGCGGACGGTGCCCCAGTGCTGGGTGATGTGCTTGGCGTATGAGGCGAGTTCGGCGGCGGGGAGGGTGGCGTCGTCGACGATGTTGGCGAGCCCGAGGTATTCGGTGGCGTGCCGGTTGAACGCGGCGAGCGCGGTCGTCGGGTCGTGGTGGCCGAGGGCGATCATGTCGCCGTCTTCGCCGGAGCAGCAGACGGCGATGTCGTCGTAGGTGGCCTCGAAGTCCTTGGGTGTGAGGGTGATCGGCGCGGTGGTCGTCATGTCGTGGGCTCCTCGGTGGGCGCGGTGGGTGCGGCGTGGCTGGGGGCGCGGTCGCAGCGGTCGGTGCCGGTGTGTCCGGGGCACGCGGGGTTGACCAGTGGCGAGCAGTGGGCGACCGCGTCCGCCGTGGTGCCGAGGTGGTGGGCGATCACGTCCAGGAGGACCCCGGCGGCGTTCGCCACGGTCTCGTCGCGGCGCCGGCTCTCGCCGGTGTGGGCGGTGGTCGGCTTGATCCAGTCCTGGCACTGGAGGCGTACGGCGTCGAGGGCGACGGCGGCGGCCTGGTGGTCCTCGGCGGTGGCCTTGAGCCACGGGGCGTCGGCGGTGAACTGGTCGATGACGGCCTGCCCGTGGCGGGTCTCGGCTTCGACGAGGGGTCGGAGCAGCGGGGTCTCCGCGCCGAGGAGGTCGGTCTGTTCGACGCGGTCGATGAGCGCGGCGAGCAGCTGCCGGCGGACGGCGGTGGTGTCGGTCACGGTGGTGTCCGTTTCGGTCGGGTGAAGTTCTGCCGGGCGTCAGGTGGTGGGCGGTGCGAGTGCGTCGGCCTTGGCGCGGAGTCGGCGTGCGGCGTCGGTGAGTGCCCGGTGTGCGGACCATTCGGTGGTGGTGTTGGTGGCTGCGGCGGTGAGGTCGTTGGCGGCTTCGCGGTAGGTGGCGGCGCGGATCTCGTCGTCGCGACTCACCGTGGGCGAGGTGAGCGGTTCGTCGTCCGGGCTCCAGGGCCCGGGGGGCTCGCCGGAGCCGGGGCACTCCGGGGTGGTGCGCTTGCCGCCGGTGTTGTGGAAGCGGATTTTCCCGTCGGCGGTGAGGACGTAGGGGCGGCGGCAGGTGGGTTCGGGGCAGAGTCCGGCGGTGGTCATGGGTGGTCTCCTCAGGCGGTGCCGTGGTCGGGGAGGGGCGTGGTCCAGGCGGCCCATGTGGCGCGGTCCCGGCCGCACGGGGCGTGGTTCGTGCCGCGCCAGGCGCTGACGACCCAGTCGGCGCAGGGGGCGCAGAACGGGGCGCTGTCGGCTCCGGCGGGCGCGGCGGGGTCGGGGTTGACCAGAAGGTCGGGGCGGCAGTGAGCGCGGGTGGTGGCCTGGGCGCCGCAGCGGGCGCAGGGGGTGGTGATGATGTCGGCGAGGCCGAACAGCGGTTGGTGGCCGGCGGCGGCGAGCGCGGCCCGGCGGGTGGCGGCGGCGGTCTGGCGGTGGTGGTCGCGGTCGTAGTGCAGGTGGCAGCCGTTGCACATGGCGCGGAGGTTGGTGTCGTCGCAGTTCTCGGGCTGGTGGTCGAGGTGCGCGACAGTGAGCACCACCCGGGAGCCGGTGCCGTACGCGGGCTGGCCCTGGCGGTTGGGGCAGCGGCCGGTGTGGGTGCCGCGTCCGCATTCGCCGTGGCATTCGCAGCGGCCGGCGGCGCGTTCGGTGCGGATGCGGAGGCTGATGGCGGGCCAGTCGGCGGGGTACCGGTGTCGGTTCTCGGGTCGGATGGGCATCACGCGGCTCCGGGGTGGGCGCGGGGCTGGGTGTGGGCGGCGCAGTGGGTGCGTCCGGCGCGGAGGACGGGTTGCCCGCAGTCGGCGCAGCGGCGCAGCGCGGGTGCCTCGTCGGTCTGCTCGTGGTGCTGCGAGGGGGATGGATCTTGGTGCGGCGCGGCGGGCCCATCTACCTGTGGCTGAGGTTCAACATCAGCCGTCTCCTGGTCCCTTTCTGGGTCCCTACCGGAGGTAGGGGTGAACTGGTAGGCGTTTGTCGGGGACCCCTTCCGGAAAGGGTCCGGGGACTCCTTCCGAGGGGGTCCGGGGACCCCTTCCGGATCGTTCGGAGAGAGTCCGGGGACCCTTTCCGGACCGTTTGACGGGGACCCCTTCCGGAAGGAGTCCTGCGACGCTTTCCGGGCCGCTTCCGCAGCCTTCGCCGCGCGCGCCTCGGCAGCCTTCCGACGCCGGTACTCCTTCTGCTTCGTCTCGGTGTAGAGGTGCATGTGCGCACCCCAGTCAGGGCGTTCGGTGGGGATGACGAGCTGGAACAACGACGACTGATTCGGGCGGCGCTGCCTCTGGAGCACACCGGCCGCGACGAGCACGTGGACCGCGTTCGTCACGGTCTGCGGGGCGGCACCGGCGAGCTTGGCGAGGGTCTCCCGACCTGGGAACGCACTGGAGCCGTCAGCGTCCGCGTACGTCGAGATCCAGATGCCGATGGCCACGATGCGGGGCAGTTCGGGGATGTCGGAGCGCAGCACCTCGTTCCGCAGCGCGTTGATCCACGCGTTGCGTACGGTCTGGACGCCGCGCTCGCGGTCGCGGTCGGTGCTGGTGCTCAAGTCGGCTCTCCGGCGGTTCAGTCGGGGTGGGTGGTGCTGCCGGCCCGGGCGGGGGAGGTCGCCCAGACCGGCCGGTCGGTCAGCGCGGGGCGTTGTGCAAGTCCCGCGTGCGCTTCGCGGCCTCGCGCTGCCGGTACTCGTCCTCCGACGGATGACCGGCGAACGCCGCGTCCAGAACGCCGGCCGCCCCCCGCGGCCCGTTGCCGACCTCGTCGAGCGTTCCGTCGATACGGCGGGACCTCCACATCGCCCGCTTCGCCTCGGCGAGGGAGGCGGCTTCCTCGTCGGTGCGTGCGACCTCACACTCGGTGACGCGCACCTTGACCTGCGGGTCCTTGTCCTCGTCGTCGGCGTGGCCGGTGTAGGACTTGGAGGTGAACGCGACGATTGCGTAGACGGTGGAGCCGGGCGCTTCGAACAGGCCGCGGCGCTGCTCGGGGGAGAGGGAGGCTTCGATGGCGGCGGCTCCGGCGTCGACCTTCACCTCGGGTACGGCGTCCTTGGCGAGCTTGGGCATGTGCGCTGTCCTTCCGTTGGTGTTGCGGGTGCGGGCGGGTCAGGTCTGCGGGATCAGGGGGATCACGGGGGAGATCGCGGCGACCAGGTCGGCGACGACGGTGTCCCGGAGCGGGGTGGGCATGTCGGCGTCGAACGCCATGTGGAGGCGCACGGCGACGGCGCCGTCGGGGCCCGCGATCTCGATGCGGTGGCCGGTGGGCACGAGGTCGTCGGCGCCGAGGTTGACCGCCCACTCGGACACGTCCGCAGCGTGGTTGATCAGGTCGTCGATGGCACGCTGCGCGGTGTCGAACTGCTCCTCGGGCAGGTCGTCCCACTGGCGTCCGTCGCCGCCGTCGGCGGGCACGGTGCTGGCGATGTCGGCGCCTTCCATCTGCTCGCCGATGCCCATGAAGTCGGGGTCTTCGAGGGCCGTGGCGTGCTGGCGGGCGGCTTCGTGGCGGAGGTCGGCGTCGGTGTACGGCGGCGGTTCGGTGGTCACGGGGTGTGGTCCTCTCGGGGATCAGCGGGCATGGGGATGGGTTGGGGCAGGGCGTCGAGGCCGTCGCCGAGGTCGTCGGCCAGCGCCCGGCGGCGGGCGGCCAGTTCGGGCGCGCGGTCCTCGCACACGTCAGCGGCAGCAAGCAGCGCGTCCACGAGCTCGGCCAGATCGGCGGCGGCGGGCAGGCGGAGGGAGATCACGCGGCGGTCCCCACGGGTTCCGCGTACCGCGAGATCGCCTCGCCGGTGATGGCCTCGACGAGCGCGCAGAGGATGACCTCGGCGGCATTGGGGGTGACGGCGTTGCCGTACTGGCGGACGCGCTCACGCTTGCTGCCGAGGACGATGTAGGTGTCGGCGAAGCTCATGGCCCGGCCGATCTCGTGCGGCTCCAGCATCCGGAACAGCACGTCCTCGATGTCCACGTCACCGCGGACCAAGGCGTACCGGTCGCGGGTCGACAGCGTCCCGACGGGCTCGGAGACCGGGCGGGCCGTGCTGTTGCCGTAGTACGGCACGAGCAGGTGCTCCCAGGTGACCAGCGACTGGTGGCCGGCGGTCGTGAGGGTTCGGGCGGGCTCGTCCACGCCGGTGCACATCTGCCCGGCGCCCCCGCGCGGGGTGTTGTTCCGCATGAGCATCGCCGGCGGCGCGATCAGGCCGTGATGGTTGCCGTTCGCGGAGACCGTGCCGACCGGTTCGTGGATGGACCGCCCGCGCAGCTGGTTACCACCGCCGCGCAGGGTCACCATGAACGGGAGCCAGGCGAGGCCGGTTTCGTTGCGGGCGGTCTGGGTGCGCAGCGGCGCATTCGCCGTCGCGGGTTCCTTGCCGTCGCGGCCCTCGACGGGAACCAGCAGCGGGGGAACGGCCAGGCCGTCGTTCTCCCGGGTGGTGCGAGTCGGCATCGGATCGCCGACGCTGGTGGCCGAGTCCCGCCAGGTGCCGCCGGCGGGCACGATCAGCGGGTCGTACGCCATCGCCTTCGTCGCGGTGGTCGTCTGCGTGGTGAGGGGCTGATCGGCGGGCCAGGTGCGCACCCCAGGGCGCCGCTCGAAGGTGTTCCCGGCAGCCTCCAGGGTGATCGGCCGGGCGAACTTGTCCAGGCCGGCCTGGATCCGGGCGAGCGTCTTGTCGGCGAGCGGCTTGGCGCGGCTGCCGATGCGCTGCCCCGGGATCGACCAGTCGATCGCGACCGCGGCCGGGAGCACGGCGGGTTCCACGATCTGGTTCCGGCAGGTGGTGCGCGGGCAGCGGTACACGTACTGCTGCCGGTACCGGCCCATGTCCCGGGTCGGGTCCTTGAAGACCTGCACGGCCTGCACCCACTCGTCGCACCCGGTGCAGAACGCGGCCGGCCGCAGCCACTTGTCCCAGTCCGGGGTCCGCCAGAGGGAGTGATGCCAGTACGCGACGTACAGGCGGTCGCGGGACTGCGGCGCCTGGTGGACCGCGCGCGGGTGGGCGTGCATGGAGTTCAGCGCGATGGTCCGCGTGGTGTAGCCGAGCTTGCGGATCTCGCCGAGCCAGCGGTCCCACTGGTCCCACGCTCTGACGTCGGTGACGTTCTCGACGACGCCGGCGCGGACCAGGCCGCCGCGGTCCTGGACGCCGCGGAGGTACAGCGGAACTTCCTCCATCAGCGCGCGGGACCGTTCGACTTCCTCCGACGGGGCGAAGCCCTCGAACAGGTCGCCTTGCAGGGAGGTGTCGAAGTCGCGGCGCTTGCCGCGGGCGTTGGACCACTGCGGGCATTCCGGCGATGCCCAGAACAGGTCGGTGGCGGGCCACCGGTCGACGGGTGCCTCTCGGATGTCGCCGCGGTAGTGGTCGGTGTCGGGGAAGTTCGCCGCGTGTGACTCGATCGCGCGTTCCCAGTGGTTGGCGGCGCGGGTGACGGACAGGCCGGGGATGGCGTGCGCGCCCTGCGAGGAGCCGCCGGCCCCGCAGAACCAGTCCATGAGGGTGAGGGTCATAGCGTCTGTCCTCCGTATGCGGCGGTCGCCTCGGCGGCCTGCTGGGCGAGCGCGTCCTCAGCGCACGTCTTGTGGGATGGGTGCCGGCCGGAGTCCAGGAGGAACGCCGGGCGGCCGCACCACCTGCACGCGGCCGGGCCATCCCAGTTCCAGTGCGAGGACGCCGCCCAGTCCAGGAGCTGCCCCGGCCGGAACACCGGCGGCGCCGTCCGCTTCTTGCGGGGCGTCACGCCGCACCCCGCAGCGCGGCCAGCAGATCAGCACGGTGCCGGCCCTGGATCTCTTCCACCCGGGAAGGAACCGGACCCTGCCGCGGGGCCCGGGCACGGGCCAGCGCAGCCCGCTGCGACGGACTCAACCCACCCCACACACCGGCCCGCCCATGCCGCCCAGCGGTGCCCTCGCGGGCCATGGCGTCGTCCAGACACGCCGACCGGACAGGGCAGCCAGCACAGACCGCGCGCGCCCGGCCGGTGGAGTACAGGGGCTGCTCCTCGGGCTCGTCCGAGGGGAAGAAGAACGCGGCGCCCACCTCACGGCACGCTGCGTTCTCCCGCCACCGGGCCTGCTCCTGGAGGGGCTGCGAGGGCAGCGATACGGGTTGTGCCCGCCACCGGTTGATGGTGCGGGTGGTGATGCCGAGGAGTCCGGCGATGTCCTTGGCGCCGCGGCCGGACCGGGTGAGGAGGTGGACGGCGTACCGCTGTTCGGGCCGGTTGAGGGTGGGGAAGGGCGGTCGGCCGGTGATGGCCCGCTCGACGGCGATCAGGTCGATATCGATCACGTCGTCACCGCCGCGGGCCACTTGGCCTTGGCCAGCCGGTCGCGCTGCGCCTGCGGCAGTACGATCTCCGGCACACCGAGCCAGTCCAGGCCGGCATGCCGCAGCCACCAGGCGTCGCACTGGTTGTCGTCGCCGAACTCCCGGCCGGCCCGCTTGTACGCGGCCATCGCCATGCCGGTCTTGTCGCCGTTGCCCTTGCCCGTCGCGAACGCCTTCAGCGTGGCCGGGGGGATGAGGGCGTACGGCACGCCTTCCTCCAGGAGCACGACCCGCACGCAGCCGTGGACCATGCCGGTGATCCCGGCGGACATGGCGTGGGTGGGCAGGTCTTCGACGACGGCGAGGTCGGGGTGCTCGGCGCGGATGATGGTGCGGATGGTGTCGGCGATCTGCCTCAGGCGCCGGTCGCCGTGCGCCGTGCGGGTCTTGATGGTCTCGGTGTCGCCGCCGGTGTAGGCGATGCCGGTGGCGGTCAGGGACAGGTCGAGGCCGATCGCGGTGGGCGTGCTCATGCGTGGTCCGTTCGGATGGCGCCGCACTCGCGGCAGATCGCGGTGCCCGGCTGGTCGGCGTTGGGCAGGTGGCGGGTCGTCATGTGGCCGCACGCCAGCCCGTGGCACGGCAGGCGCAGGTACGGGTCCGGCACCAGCACGGGTCCGGCCGGGCGGTCGGCGCCGCGCGGGCGGTGCCGGCGGATACCGACGACGAGCAGCGCGAGCGCGACGGTCACAAACCCGTACGCGATGAGGTCGGTGATCACCGGGCCACCCCCCGCGGTGCGAGGTTCCCGGCGCGGTCCACGGCCTCACGGGAGAGGTCGTCGTTGCAGCGGCGCAGCTCCTCGATCTGATCGACCAGCGCGCGCCGCGCCCGGTTGACGAGCAGCAGCTCGCGGCGCGTCGTCTGAGGTTCGACAGCCGGGCCCGCCGGGGCCGGGGCCGGTTCGGTCGCCTCCTTGCGGAGCGCATCGATCTCGTCGCGGGCGTCGCTGATCTGCCGCGACAGGCGCCGGGTATTGAACCGCTCGCCGTCCGCGTCCTTGAGCGCGACATCGCGGGCCTCGTAGGCGGCATCGCGCTGGCGGCGGGCGTCGGCCAGCTGGCGGGTGAGGGTGCGTTTGGTGGGCATCACGCACCAGCCCCCTCAGCGGCCGGCACGTCCTCGGCCTGCTCAAGCGGCCACTGCGTGCTCACGCCGTCCGCCTGGGCGTGCTCGCCGCGCGCCCGCAGGTAGACCTGGTACGACTCGCCCTGCTCGCGAGCCCACACCACCTGCCGCCGGTGCAGTTCCTCCACGTCGGTCACGGCGAGGTCGTCGAACCGTTCGTACGGGCCCCTGCGGTTCCGCAGCGACTGCACCCATGCCGGGCGGTCGGCGCGCGGTGTGAACGCGATGGCGCCCATCCGGTACGCCGCCCGGGCCGACATCAGCGCGTCGTACTCCGCGCCGTGCGCCTGGTCCTCATCCCAACCGAGGCCGTACGCCTCGGCGGTGGTCCGCATCTGGTACGCGCCCTGCGTCTCCGACACCCGCTTGCGGTACGGGGCGGCGTGCTTGTCGAGCACCATCGTGTCGATGACCCGTGTCAGCGGCTGCCGCACGATCCCTTCGAGGGTGTCGCCCAGGTGGCGGGCGCACTCCGCGTTGAGGAGGTTGAGGTCGTAGCCGCCGAGGTTGTGGCCGACGAGCGGCACCCCGGCGGTAACGACCTCCATCAGGGCCTGGGCGATCTCCCCGACACCCTGCTCGGCCGGGATGCCGTGCTCGGCGGCGTACTCGTCGGTGATGCCGTGCACGCTGATGGCCTCGGCCTCCATCGGGATGCCCGGGGACAGCAGCCAGGTCCGGGTGGACGGGGCCTGGCCGCCGCCGACGAGGATCAGCGCGCAGGTGACGATGCGGGCGGTCTGGGGGTGCTTGTCGCTGCTCTCGAAGTCGAGGCCGGCCATGCGCTGGAGGAACCACGGGGCGCTCACTCCGCACCACCGCCCGAAGCCGCCTTGCGCTCGTTGAAGTGCCGCATCCCGAGCGAGTCGAGACTCTCCTCGTCGCCGCTCTCGTTCTGCACCAGCACGTGCAGCATCTGTGCAGAACGCAGCTCGTAGCCGATCTGCTCCAGTCGGCCAGCTGACGTCTTCGGGTTGATGATCTCGTCGCGGTAGTCGTTGGCCGTGCGAGTCGGGGCGTCGCCGCGCTCGACGGGCACCGCCTCCGGCTCCGGCTCGCCGGTGGGGATCAGCCCGGTGTTGAACAGCAGGGCCCGCAGCGCGAGGGACTGCGCCTTCGCGGTGCCCTTGTCGCCTGAGTCCAACGACTCGCCCGCGGACTTGCCCAGCGGCAGGCTGTCGCCCATTGGGCCGATGACCTGCCAGGTCACCAGGACCGTGCACTCCCGCATGGGGTTGCCCCGCGAGGACTTGGTGTCCCGGTAGGTGGCGACCATGTCAGTGGCCACGACGTTGACGCCGTGCCGGAGCGTCGCCGGACCGAACGCGTTGAGGGCGGACTCGACGCCGCGGAACCGGTACTTCTCCTTCGACTTTCCGGACCGCTGGTCGAACTCGATGTGCCGGTCGTTCTTCCCGACGAACCGCACGTCGTGGCGCACGCGCAGCCACGCGAGGTGGACCGGGATCATCTCCGGCACCGGATAGTCGCCGGCCACGAACTCGGTGTCGGTGATGTCGAGGCCGGCGCCGGACTCCGGGGCGGGGTACATCTCGGAGGCGGGAGCCGGGGGCGTGTAGTCGTCGGCGGTGGCGCGCTCCGCGCGCTCGGTCAGGGACGTCACGGGGTGAACTCCTTGCGCACGAAAGCGGGGATGGCGATGCGGTCGTGCGGCACGTCGGCCACGCACGTCCGGTACGCCTCGGGGAACTCCTCGGCCAGCCGGGCCAGATCGGGCGTCCGCTTGTGGGACTGCTCGATGGAGAAGAACGGCTTGTCGCCGACCAGCGCGGCCTGCGCGTTGCCGAGCGCGGCCACCAGCCGGGCCTGCGCCGCCTTGCGGCGCTTCTCCGCCGCGGCCTTGTCCGCGACGGCGACCAGGTAGTCGGTCATCGCGTCCTGCGTGTCCAGGTCCCGGTCCAGGACGACGTCACCGGACCGGTCGGGGTGCAGGCGCCCGTAGAGCTCGATCAGGGCGTCCGGCGGTTCCTCGCCGGTCGACGCCGGGGGCCGGCCGACGGTGATGTGCTCCCACCACAGGCGGTTGGCCTCGGCGTTGAGGTACGCGACGAGCTTGAGGTGCTCGTCGCGGCGGACGGTGTACTGCCGGTAGTCCTGGCCGCCGATCAGGCACACGACGTGGATGTGGTCCAGGCCGGTGACGAGGATCTGCCAGAGGACCTGGGCGAGGACGTCGTCCGGGGGGCCCTCGCGCCAGAGCTGGGCGACGAACGCGTTGCGGGTCTTGACCTCCAGCGCGCACAGCGACCGCTGGGACCTGTTCAGGGGGCATTCGGTGCAGAGCCTGTCGAGGGTGCACATCTGCCAGGTGTCGTCCTGGTTGGCGATGATCCCGACGGGTTCGACGACGGTGCGGTTGCGGCGTGCCCAGTCCCGGGCGAGCGGCTCTTCGAGGACGGTGCCGAAGTGGGCGGCCTCGGACCACGAGTCGTCGTGGGGGAGCTGGCCGCGCTTGTCGTAGTAGACGTGCAGGGGGGTCTTGAACCCGGACAAGCCGAGAACGCCCGGCAGGTCGCTGCTGCCGATGCCGGCGCGGCGGGCGTCGAGCCACTGCTCGCGGGGGGTGTCGTGGTGGAGGATCAGGCGGCCGGTGGGTGTGACGCGGCGGCCGGGGGCCGGGGTGGTGGCCCCGGCCTCGGTCATAGTCGTCATCGGGCCTCCGCCCGTCGGGCGCGCCAGCCGCGCAGGTACGTGCGCATGTACGTGTTGTAGGCGTCACGCGAGGACTGGCAGGCGGGGACCTTGTGGCACTGGTGCCACTGCCAGCCGGCGTGGTCGCCGGTGCAGCAGCCCTCGGGTGACCAGCGCAGTGCGGGGTGGATCTGGGGCTCGGTGGGGATGGTGCGGATGTCGGCGAGGGCCTGCTCGAACACGGCGTCAGCCACGGCGCACCTCGCCCTCAGCGAGGCGGCGGGCGAGCGGCACGGCCACGGCGAGCGCGAACCGCCCGTCGTCGCACAGCCGGTCGTCGTCGGGCTCGTACATCCAGCCCTCGGGGTACCAGCGGCGGCCGGTGCGGTCGCAGATCGCCCACCGGTCGGCGTGCCCGTACGAGAGCCGTAGCTGGAGCGGCGTCCAGGGCGACACGGGCCGGGGGATCTCCAGGACGGTGGCGAGCGCCAGGAGTGCGGCCGGGTCGTCCCCTGCGGCCGTGGTGGACTCGCCCTCGCGGGTGTCCTTCCCGGCCATGTCCCGCACGGTGCGTGCGGCCTCGCGAACCATGTCGGCCGACCCCGGGCCGATCCCGGATGCGGCTCCGTAGTGCTCGGCGACTCGCGCTTCGGCCTCGTCCGCGATGGCCGTGAGTCGGTCGGCAGCCTCCGCCAGCACCTCGGCGCGATAGGCATCGAGCGCGCGCTCGCGCTTGGTGGGTTTGGTCGCCATCAGGGCGAAGAGCCGGTCACGTGCCGGGCGGGCGCTCACGATGCCCTCCGGTCCTGCTGCTGTGGCAGGGCGACGACCGACCCGGCGCCGATGGCGTGGGCGTGCATCGC
This sequence comes from Streptomyces sp. CA-111067, assembly GCF_050956065.1. Taxonomy (NCBI): domain Bacteria; kingdom Bacillati; phylum Actinomycetota; class Actinomycetes; order Kitasatosporales; family Streptomycetaceae; genus Streptomyces; species Streptomyces sp. CA-111067. The sequence goes on from NZ_CP192103.1 coordinate 7,033,508, forward strand.
CTCGTCCGCCAACTGCGAGACGTCGGAGGCCGTCAGGTCCATCGCGGCCCGGCCCATGTCCGCGACGTCCTCGATGTCGCCGACGAGCGCGTTGATCTGAACGTCCGGCGCGTTGTGTGCCACGGCGTCGATCAGTTCGTCGAGGGCGTTGAGGACGTCGTTCTCGTGGTCGTCGGCGAGTGCGGCGGCGAGCATGGTGAGGGTGTCGCGGCGGATCCGGTCGGCGCGCAGCCGGGCCGGGGACGCGGCGGTACGGGGGGTGACCCCGATGTTCTTGTTGATCACCGGGACTCACCCGCCTCGGCGTCAGCGGCGGCGTCGAGCGCGTGCTCGTCGGCCTGGTCCAGGTCGTACATCTCGGTGGCGGACATCACGTCCGCGTCGGTCATCTCGTCTTCGGGCTCGGCCGCGTTGGCCGCAGCCTGTGCGTGCACCGCGTCTGCGTTGAGGAGAGCCACCAAATACGCGGAGATCTCGCCGTGCCCGGCCTCGATCCACGGCGTCGGGCAGCAGTCGTACACGCCTGTGTCGTCCTGGACCGAGCCGTCCGAGCGATCGATCACGTGCAGTCCAGTGGTGTCCGCGACGGACGGGCAGACCGGCGCGAGGCCGTCCATCGACTCGCTGTCGCCAATGATTACGCGCCAGTAGAGCGGCAGGGCCGGGGTGTTCTCGGGGACGTTGAACCGGCGGATCGCGTACAGTGCGGCGGCCCTGAGTTCATTGAGATCGGTCATGAGTGGTTGCCCTCCTCGGGCACGGCGGGAACGAGCTCGGTGGGGGCAGGCACGACGGGCACAGGCGGCGTGGGGGCGGGGCGGCTGCGCATCGCGCTGCCGAAGAGGAGCGCGAGCGGGACCTGCAACGCGAGCCAGATCAGCAGCCCGATCGCGACGGCGGACATCACGCGCCCACCCCCGCCCGGTGCCGGCCGTGCGACCGGAGCGCCGCCACGAGGACCAGCACGGCGACCGCGCGGGGCAGACCGGCCAGCAGGGCCCGGGCCCGGGCGGCCTGCGCGCGGCGGGCACGCGCCCACGCACGGCCCTCCCGCCAGTTCGCGGCGACCTCCGCAGGGCGGCCAGCCAGGTAGCAGACCGTCACCCACGCGGCGATGGCGGCCAGGGAGCGGACCAGGATCACGGCCAAGGTCACGTCAGCCACGGCGACCACCGCCACCCGGCTTCTTCGGGTTCGGGGTCGGCTGCCCGGGGAACCACGAACGGTCGGCGGCCATCACGCGCCACCGCCAGCCAGCTGACGGGCACGGTGGACGACCTCGCACCACTCGTCGTGCTGCCCGCAACCCAGGGCCTGCATGAGCTCGCCCTGCTCGGTTTGCAACCGGCCGATCTCATTCCGCTGCGAGTCCCGCACCTCGGTCAGGAGCGCCGCCTGCCTGGCCCCCTTCAGGAACTGCTGCCGGATCCGCGCGGCCTCGGCCAGGATGCCGTCACCCTGGACCGTCAGCGGCGTGACGCTGCCCGCCCCACGACTCACGGGCCGGTCCGTGTCCGGGTCGGTGGACCACTGCTGCCAGACGCCGTCCTGCTCGTACCAGTCCCAGGCAGGGTCGGCGAAGTCCGCACACGCCTGCGCGACCCACGCCTTCGCGGCATCGACAGTGGTGTGCAGGCTCGGCCCGTCGCTGATGCCCTCGTAGTCGGCGAGGTAGAAGGTCCGCACGGCGAGCTGCTGCTCCAGCAGCGTGGCGCGGGACCTCGATACGGCTGCGGCGGCCACCTTCTTGAGGGCGTCGTGCACCGCCCGCGCCTGCGCGGTGATCCGCGTGTCCTTCGCCCGGATCTCCGCGACTGCGGTGTCCAGCGCCTCGTTCGTCGAGTGCCGCTCCGCCCGCAGTCGCACCAGCTCGGCCGCGACCTCCGGCGTCATCAGCAGACCGGTGTCGTCCAACCGGGCCGCCATCGCCGTGTACAGGTCGCCCGGCCGGGCGTTGTACCCGTTCCAGTTCTGCGCCACAGCCGCGAGGACACCGACCACCGACTGCTGCTGCTCGGCCGGCGCCGGCACCTGGCCGCTCACGCCGACACCTCGGCGGACCACGCCTGCGGCAGACCCGACGGCACCTCGTCCGACGCCAGACCGGCGGCCTCCGGCAGCACCGACGCCACCTCGACCGAGACCGGCACCGTGAACGTGTTCACCTGGAACGGCACGCCCATGAACTCGGCGTCCATCGCCAGCCACACCGTGTCCTTGTGCGTCTTCAACTCGACGATCTCCGGCAGCCATCCGAGCGCCACCCGCCACGCCTCCAGCGCGGCCGGTCCGTCGAGGCCCACGTACACGAAGCCGTCGATGCTGCCGCCGGAGTACAGGTTGATCGAAGGGCCGGGCAGGTCGGGGTTGTTCCGGGCCAGGGTCGCCAGCGCGGTGAGCGCGGCGAGCTGGATACGATTCGTCTTCAAGGCGAGTGCCTCACTTCTTGATTGGTTGGTGGTGGGGTGCGGCGCCGAGTGGGGCTGCTGGCCGGACAGGGCCGGTAGCCCCGCGCCACTGGGGGGACAGGTCAGGCGGACTTCGCGGCCGGGGACGCCGGCCGCAGGTACGAGCGGTGGATGACCACCAGGGCCCCGATCTCCTCCGGCGTGAGCCGGCAGCCGGGGCAGTCGACCGGGTTCGGGATTCCGTGCTCGCACGGCGCGTCCCATCCGGCCTGGAACGCCTCCTCCGGCGTCCGGCACATCACGCGACGGCCTTGGACGGCCCGGCGGTGTTCTTCGGCTGGGGGGAACGGCTGTTCTTGCGCGGGATCACGCCGTTGGTGATGTCGCCGAGCGAGCAGTTGAGGATGTCGGCGGCCGCGCGGAGGAACTGCGGGCCGGCGTTGAGGCGGCCGAGCTCGACTTGGCTGACGTGGTTCTGGCTGTAGCTGATGAGCTGGGCGAACTCGACGATGGTGAGCCCCTTGAGGGTTCGCCGTTCGCGGAGTGCCGCCCCGTCGGTTCTGAGTGGCATGGAAGAAGTGAACCAGAATCCCTAGGGATTCACAAGGGTTCACACATGGGAAAGCCTAGGGATCACCGTGCAGGTCACGGCTGATTCCCCACTGGTCCCATAGACTTTTCCTAGGATCTCTGTCACCATCCTGTGACATGAGCCAGACCCCCGAGCGCCCCCACTCGGTCGGACAGCAGATCAGGTCACGCCGCATAGCGCTGGACCTGACGCAGCCCGCGTTGGCCCAACGCGTCGGCATCGACCCCTCCACCGTCAGCGCCACCGAACGCGGCCTCACTGAGATCCAGCGCGGCAAACGCGCAGCCTGGGAGAGAGCCCTCGAACTCAGACCCGGAACCATCACCCGGGCCTACACCGACGACACCCTCATCGAACCCGCCCCCGCCGACCAGACCCCCTACGCAGACCTCACCGACCCCCACGAGCGAGACATCTGGGAGATGCGAATCTCCGAGGAGGACCGACGCGCCATCATCGACATCCTTCGGGCAGACAGACAGGGACACCGCCGCCCCGCCTGACACCCACCCTCCAGCACCCGCCCCGGCCGCCGCCCCCACGGCAACCGGGGCGGCCTACGTTCCCCCCGGCCCCTCCGGATCCCGCGGATACGCAGCCATCCACGCCAGATACCGCGCCGCCGGCCGCCCCTGGTAGTTCCACACCGGATCCTCCTCGGCGATCGCCCGCCGCTCGGCCTCCTCGGCATCCGCCCGCCGCACGAACCGCGTCAGCGTGACCTTCACCGCGTACACCGTCCACGGCGCCGACGCGGCATGCTGCGCCAGCCGAATGAACTCGCCATCGCTGACGCCGACGTAGAGCAGTCGGTCGCGGTCGTCGTATGCGCGGTACAGCGTGCAGGTCACAGCACCTCCAGTTGCTGGTTTTTATACATCGTCAGCGGGCTGTGGACGGCGCTGCTCGCCAAGGAGCGCGACCCCGGCCGCGACGTGGTGCTGGTCGAGGGGGACAGGGTCGGCTGGGCCGCCTCCGGGCGCAACGGCGGCTTCTGCGCCGCCAGCCTCACCCACGGCGCGGCCAACGGGCTGGCCCGCTGGCCGGACGAGTTCGCCGCGCTCCAGGCGCTCGGCGCCCGCAACCTGGACGCCATCGAGGCGGCGGTCGGCCGGTACGGCCTCGACTGCGAGTTCGAGCGGACCGGCGAGATCGACGTGGCCACCGCGCCGTACCAGTACGAGGAGCTGCGCGCGGCCGCCGGCACCGCGGCCGAGCACGGCATCGACATCGAACTGCTCGACCGCGACCAGATGCGGGCCGAGGTCGACTCGCCGACCTTCCACGGCGGCCTGTACGACCGGCGGGGCGTGGCCATGCTGCACCCCGCCAAGCTCGCCTGGGGCCTGGCCGCGGCCGCGCGGCGGCTCGGCGTGCGGATCTACGAGCGCACCCCGGCCACCGAGCTGGTCAGGCACCGGGCCGCGATGGCGGTCCGCACCCCGTACGGCAGAGTGCTGGCGCACCGGGTGGCGCTCGGCACCAACGTCTTCCCGTCGCTGGTCCGGCGGATCCGCCGGTACACCGTGCCGGTCTACGACTACGCGCTGACCACCGAGCCGCTGACCGACGCGCAGCTCGCCTCGGTGGGCTGGAAGGGGCGGCAGGGCCTCGGCGACAGCGGCAACCAGTTCCACTACTTCCGGCTCACCGCCGACCGGCGGATCCTGTGGGGCGGCTACGACGCGGTGTACCCGCGCGGCGGCCGCATGCGGCCGGAGTACGAGCACCGCCCGGACACCTACCTGACCCTGGCCCGGCACTTCTTCCACTGCTTCCCGCAGCTGGAGGGGCTGCGGTTCAGCCACGCCTGGGGCGGGGCCATCGACACCTGCACCCGGTTCTCGGCGTTCTTCGGCACCGCGCACGACGGGCGGGTCGGCTACGCGGCGGGCTACACCGGGCTCGGCGTGGGGGCGACCCGGTTCGGCGCCGAGGTGATGCTGGACCTGCTGGCGGGGGAGTCCACCGAGCGGACCCGGCTGGCGATGGTCCGGGACAAGCCGCTGCCGTTCCCGCCCGAGCCCTTGGCCTCGGTGGGGATCGGGCTGACGAAGTGGTCGCTCGACCGGGCGGACCGGTCGCAGGGGCGGCGCAATCTGTGGCTGCGGGCGATGGACCGGGCGGGCCTTGGCTTCGACAGCTGAGCCGCGCCGGGGGGCGGGGCGACGCGGGGTGCGGCGGGCCGGGTGCCCCGGTCTGTCCGGGGCGGCGGGCGGCCCGATGATCACCCCGGCGCACGACCGCGTGCGGATGTGACCCGCTTCACTACCGGTCAGTAGTGAAACCCGCGTAATAATCCGTGACCTGCCCGCTCTCTCTCCTGACAGCAAACTCGCGCGAAGCGAACGGAGGGACCGGCATGGGCAGCGCCGGAGCGAAAAGTGCGGTCGAATGGCTGGTGTCGGTGGCGGCCGATCCGGAGGCCTGCCGGGCGGAGTGGGAGCGCAACCCGCTCGGGGTGGCACTGCTGCCGGCCGGGCGGATCTGGGACGTCCTGATCCTGAACGGCGAGCTCGGCTACCCCACTCTCGACGTGCTCACCCGGCTGGTGGACCGCCCGGGGCCGGTGCTCGCGGACTTCGGCGACTCCCGGATGGGCTTCTTCGTCCCGCCGGGCACCGCCGCCCGCTGGCTGGCCACCGGAGTGCGCGCGGCCGGCCGCGGCACCTGGATCGTGGTGCCCTACCCGGGCCGGGCCACCGGCGGGGTGCGCTGGCTGGTGCCGCCGGACGGCACCGGCCACCTCACCGACCCGGTGCTGCTCGAACTGGCCATGCACGAGGCGGCCGCGCAGCTCGCGGGCGGCGGCTGAGCCGGCACCCGTCCGCTGTGCGCGCCCGGCCCGGTCCCATGGCCCGGTGCGCGGTGCTTGTGGCCCGGTGCCCGGATGGTGAGACTGGCGGCAGACGACGACGGAAGGGTCTGCCCCGTGACGACCACCAAGCGCATCACCCACTGGATCGCCGGCCGGCCCTGGACCGGCGGCCCCGCCGAGCGGCACGGCGACGTGTACGACCCGGCCACCGGCCAGGTCACCGCGCAGGTCGACCTCGCCCCCGCCGAGGTCGTGGACGAGGCGGTCGGCGCCGCCCTCGCGGCGTTCCAGCAGTGGCGGCACGCCTCGGTGGCCAAGCGCACCGGCGTGCTCTTCGCCTTCCGCGAGCTGCTCAACGCCCGCCGCGAGGAACTCGCCGCGATCATCGTTTCGGAGCACGGCAAGGTGCACTCCGACGCGCTCGGCGAGCTGGCCCGCGGCCTGGAAGTCGTCGAGTACGCCTGCGGGATCCCGCAGTTGGCCAAGGGCTCGTACACCGAGCAGGCGTCGACCGGCGTGGACGTCTTCTCGATCAGGCAGCCGCTGGGCCCGGTGGCGATCATCTCGCCGTTCAACTTCCCGGCCATGGTGCCGATGTGGTTCTTCCCGCTCGCCGTCGCGGCCGGCAACACCGTCGTGGTCAAGCCGTCGGAGAAGGACCCGTCCGCCGCGAACTTCCTGGCCGGGCTGTGGCGGGAGGCCGGCCTGCCCGACGGCGTCTTCAACGTCGTGCACGGCGACAAGCCCGCGGTGGACAGGCTGCTGGAGCACCCCGACATCAAGGCGGTGTCGTTCGTCGGCTCCACCCCGATCGCCCGGTACGTCTACGAGACCGGCACCCGGCACGGCAAGCGGGTCCAGGCGCTCGGCGGCGCCAAGAACCACATGCTGGTGCTGCCCGACGCCGACCTCGACCTGGCCGCCGACGCCGCGGTGAACGCCGGCTACGGCGCCGCGGGGGAGCGCTGCATGGCGGTGTCGGTGCTGGTGGCCGTCGAGCCGGTGGCGGACGCGCTGGTGGAGCGGATCAGGGAGCGGATCGGCACCCTGACCGTCGGCCCCGGCCGCGCGCCCGGCTCCGCGATGGGCCCGCTGGTCACCGGCGGGCACCGGGACAAGGTCACCTCCTACCTGGACACCGGGGTCGCCGAGGGCGCCGAACTGGCCGTGGACGGCCGCAAGCACCCGATCGAGGGAGAGCCGGGCGGCTTCTGGCTCGGCCCGACGCTCTTCGACCGGGTCAGGCCCGGCATGTCGGTCTACGACGAGGAGATCTTCGGCCCGGTGCTCTCGGTGGTCAGGGTCGGCTCGTACGACGAGGGCCTGGCGCTGATCAACGCCAACCCGTACGGCAACGGCACCGCGCTGTTCACCAACGACGGCGGCGCGGCCCGGCGCTTCCAGAACGAGGTGGAGGTCGGCATGGTCGGCATCAACGTGCCGATCCCGGTGCCGGTCGCCTACTACTCCTTCGGCGGCTGGAAGTCCTCGCTGTTCGGCGACGCGCACGCCTACGGCGAGGACGGGGTCCGGTTCTTCACCCGCGGCAAGGCCGTCACGCAGCGCTGGCTCGAACCGTCACACGGGGGGCTCAACCTCGGATTCCCCACCAACAGCTGACGGAGGGGCGGCGGGTGGCCCGTCGATCGGCGCCGGCGGGCGGGCCGGCCGCGCGCAGGCGTTCGCGGCGGCCACCACGGCCAGCAGCGCCACCGCCAGGCACCAGCTGGCCAGCACGTCCAGCGGCCAGTGGTAGCCGTGCCAGACCAGGCCCGCGCCGACCGCCAGGAGCAGCAGCACCGTGACCGCCGCCAGCAGCCACCGTACGACCGGGCGCCGTACCCACGGCAGCACCAGCAGCACGGCCGTGCCCACCGCCACCGACGAGGTGGCGGTGTGGCCGGACGGGAAGAAGCCCGCGTAGGTGTGCGGGCCCAGGTGGATCTTGCCCGGCGCGGGCCTGGCCACCGCGGACTTCACCTTGCTCACCACGACCGGCACCACCGCGATCACCAGCACCCCGGCCAGCGGCGGCAGCCACCAGCGCGGGCGCCCGTCCCGCCGGCCGCGCCACACCGCGAAGACCAGCCCGGCCAGCAGCACGGGCCCGGAGACCTGGACGTTGCCGACGTCGGAGAGCGCCTGCGCGATCCCGTCGAATCCCGGGTGCGCGGCGGCGGTCCGCTGGAACCAGCCGAGCACCGACCAGTCACGGCCGACCAGCCGGCCGTCCCGCGACACCTGGCGGGTCAGAACCACGAAGCCGGTGACACCGAGCGCCACCAGCGCGGCACACCACCCCAGGACGACAGCAGGCAGCCCCGGAACAGGGGGGAGAGTTCCGGGGCCGCCGTGGCGATCACCGTGCCGAGCGTCCCGGGGGGTGTGGGACGAACGGACTGCTGACCGGCCGTTGTTGCCGGATCCACCATCGGATCCGGCGGTTTCGTGCGCGAGGGCACTGCTGTGCCGGTGTTGGGGATACACCGGCGTGGTGTCGCCCGTGCCTTGCTCCGAAGGAGCCCGCCACGAGCGGGTTGTTCTGGGAAGACCGTACGTCATGCCCGAGGCCCCCAGCGGCCCGATCACCCCTCCGCCATCAGGCCCGCACAGGTTCTTCACGACCCCCCTTTTCTCCGCGTCAGCCGCGTGTCGGTCACACCTCGGCGAACGCCGCCTCGATGATGTCGAGGCCCTCGTTGAGCAGGTCCTCCCCGATCACCAGCGGGGGAAGGAAGCGCAACACGTTGCCGTATGTACCACATGTGAGCACAACAAGGCCCGCGGCATGACATGACCGGGCAAGTTGCCCGGCAACTGCCGGGTCGGGCTCCTTGCTCCCCGGCACCACCAGCTCCACCGCGATCATCGCGCCGCGCCCCCGCACCTCGCCGATGACCGGGAACTTCTCCTGCATCGCGCGCAGCCGGGGCGTCATGATCTCGCCGATCCGCCGCGCCCTCGCGTTCAGATCCAGCTCCTTCATCGTCTCGATCGCGCCCAGCGCCGCCGCGCACGCCACCGGGTTGCCGCCGTAGGTGCCGCCGAGGCCGCCCGCGTGCGCCGCGTCCATGATCTCCGCGCGGCCGGTGACCGCGGCCAGCGGCAGGCCGCCCGCGATGCCCTTGGCCGTGGTGATCAGGTCGGGCACGATCCCCTCGTCCTCGCAGGCGAACCACTGGCCGGTACGGCAGAAGCCGGTCTGGATCTCGTCCGCCACGAAGACGATCCCGTTGTCCTTGGCGAACTGCGCGATCCGCGGCAGGAAGCCCTTGGCGGGCTCGATGAAGCCGCCCTCGCCGGAGATCGGCTCGATCACGATCGCCGCCACGTGCTCGGCGCCGATCTGCTTGGTGATCTGGTCGATCGCCTGCGCCGCCGCCTCCTCCGCCGCGTGCTCCGGGCCGGTCAGCCAGCGGTAGCCGTACGCCAGCGGCACCCGGTACACCTCGGGCGCGAACGGGCCGAAGCCCTCCTTGTACGGCATGTTCTTCGAGGTCAGCGCCATCGTGAGGTTGGTGCGGCCGTGGTAGCCGTGGTCGAAGACCACCACGGCGCTGCGCTTGGTGTACGAGCGGGCGATCTTCACCGCGTTCTCCACCGCCTCGGCGCCGGAGTTGAACAGCGCCGACTTCTTGGCGTGGTCGCCCGGCGTCAGCTCCGCCAGCCGCTCGGCGACCTCCACGTACTCCTCGTACGGGGTGATCATGAAGCAGGTGTGCGTGAAGTCCGCGAGCTGCGCCGACGCCCGGCGCACCACGGCCTCCGCGCTGTTGCCGACCGACACCACCGCGATGCCGGAGCCGAAGTCGATCAGGCTGTTGCCGTCCACGTCCTCGATCACCCCGCCGCCGGCCCGGCTGACGAAGACCGGCAGTGTGACCCCGATGCCGTCGGCGACCGCCGCGGACTTGCGGGCCAGCAGCTCCCGGGACTTCGGGCCGGGGATGTCGGTGACGAGCCTGCGCTCCTGCGGAAGTGCGGTCATGGCGGGCATCTCCTCTTGTCTTGCGTCTCGTGCGGCACGGGCATCCTGCTGGCAGGCTAGGCCGGGGCCCGGCGGCCCCGCATACGCCGATAGGTAGCACTGACCGGGGGGTCTGCGCCGGAACGGCCAGTGCGCGCGTCGCGGGCGGGACGGGGTCGGGGTCGGAGCGGGGACGGGCCGGTGTCGGGTCGCGGCCCGGTCGTACACCGGTCGCGGTTCGTTCGCGGCCCGGTTGTGGACAAGATCCTTTTGTCCGGGTAGCCGCTCGACTACATTGAGCGGCATCGGCGGCCACGACGGGCGAGGGGCAGGTGCGCCATGGATGCCATGGAATACGGGGGCGCGCAGGGCTACGGCCGTCAGCCGGGCCCCGGCAAGCAGCCGCCCGCGGTGCCGCCCCGGCCGTCGGCGCCCGTGCCGCGCCCCGCCGGGCCGCCGCCGATGCCGTCCGACGCGCCGCCGCCCTCCGCACTGGAGATCTGGCTGCGCGCCCCGCGCGCCCAGGACGCCCCCGGCATCTTCGCCTACGGCCACACCCCGCGCCCCGCGCCCGACCCCGACCGGCTGCCGGGACGGCGGCTGGTCGGCGGCGCGGTGCTCAGCTTCCTGGTCGGGCTGCTGGTCTGGTCGCTGTGCAACAACGGGTACTTCCACTTCTGGATCTGGCCGGTCATCTGGGTCACCCCCGACCACTGGCGCAGCGGCAAGGGCGGCGACGTCAACGCCTTCAACACCGCCACCCGGGTCTACGCCGTGCTGTGCACGCTGGTGCTGGCCTGGATCTGCGCCCGGATCGGCAACTGGCATGAGGTATGGCGCCGTTACGGCCGGCCCCGGTTCAGCAAGCTCTGGGACGAGCCCGCGAAGGGCGCGCCGGAGGAAGGCAGGCCCGACCCCGTCGAATGGCCCGAGCTGCGCGAGGCCGGGCAGCACGCGCTCGCCGACCGGCTGGCCGCCGAGGTCCGCACCGGCCGGATGAACGACGTGGACTACGCCCGGATCCGGCGCGCCTGGACCGGCGTCCGGTTCCAGCCCGCCCGGCTGGACTCGTTCGCCGACGCGGTGCTGCGCGGCGGCTCCGACGCCTGCGGCCACCCGTCGGGCGACCGCGACCTGCCGCACCGCGGCGCCCCGCACGACCTGATGACCGGCCAGGTCAGGATCGGCCAGGGCGTGGACGACCAGCGCAACCCCTACCAGCACCGCGGCTCCGGCATCGGCCTCGACACCGGGCTGCTCGGCACCGGGCTGCTGGTGGTCGGCCCGCCCGGCGCCGGGAAGACCCGGCAGCTGGTCAGGCCGGTGGTGGAGTCGCTGTGCCTGCAGGCGCTCACCGGGCAGACCGCCGTCGTCGCGGTCGGCTCCGCGGGCACCGACCTCGGCCCGGCCGACGCCTACGACGTGGTGATCTCGTTGGCCGACCCCGCCTCCCGCTACGACCTCGACCTGTACGGCGGCGCCGATCCCGACACGGCGGCCGGCACCCTCGCCGAGGCGCTGCTCGACGCGCACATCGGCGAGGACACCGAGCTGCGGAACGCCACCACCGCGCTCAGCCAGCTGCTCGGCCCGTACGCCGCCGCGCACGGCCACTTCCCGTCGGTCAGCGAGCTGCGTGAGCTGCTGGACGGCACCCCGCACGCGTACGCCGCGCTGCGCGGCGCGCTGGACGCGGCCGGCGCGCCCGGCATGATCAGGGAGCTCGACGCCCGCGAGCGGCAGGCGGGGCAGCGCGGCGACATCGGCGCCCGGCTCGCCGACCGGGTCGCGCTGCTCGACCGCCCCGCGTTCGCCGGGTTCTTCGACGTCACCGGCAGGTCCAGGCCGTTCTCCATGTACGCACTCGAACACCCGCTGCGGGTCAGGATCGACCTGCCGCAGCGCGGCCACGCCGAGGCGTCCAGGATCCTGACCCGGCTGGTGCTCGCGCAGTTCACCGCCGCCGTCACCGCCCGCAGGGACCGCTCGCTTTTCGCCTGCCTGGTGCTCGACGACGCCGCGCACACCGTGACCGCCGAGGCGCTGCGCGGCCTCCAGCGGCTGCGGTCGGCCAACGCCGGTGCGCTGCTCACCCTGCGCACCCTGGACGACGTGCCGGAGTCGCTGCGCAGCGCGCTGCTCGGCGCGGTCGGCTGCCGGATGGCGCTGTCCGGCATCACCACCTGGGACGGCCGGCGCTTCGCCGAGTCCTGGGGCACCACGTGGGTGGAGACCCGCGATGTCACCCGCACCCCCGACATGTCAGGCGGGATGCTGCGCCGCACGTCACGGGGTGTGCGGCGGCTGTTCACCGGGGAGGCGGCGACCACGGAGTCGGTCACCGTCCGGGAGGTCGAACGCGAGCGCTGGTCCGCCTCCGACCTCGCGCACGCGCTGCCCCCCGGGCACGGCGTGCTGTCCCTGACCACGACGGCGGGCGAGCACGCGCCGCCGGTCCTGGTGGACCTCCGGTCGTGACCTCGGCCCCTGGGCGCGGGCGCAGCGGCGGCGCTCGGCGGGACGCGGAATGTACAGTGCGGCACAATTGACCCCGGCCACCGCTCCCGGTCGGCCAGAATCCACCGATTGCCGGTACCGGATCCGTATGCCGCTCACCCTCGCCTCCCTCGCCCACCACTCGGCGCTCAAGCTCACCGTCCTCGCCGGGGGCGACCGGCTCGGCGCGCAGGTGCGCTGGGTGCACACCAGCGAACTGGACGACCCCGGGCCGTACCTGGAGGGCGGCGAACTGCTGCTGACCACCGGCCTGAAGCTGGCCGTCGGCGACCCGAAGTTCATCCGCGGGTACGTGAAGCGGCTGGCCGCCGCCGGGGTGGTCGGGCTCGGGTTCGGCGTCGGCGTGGTGCACGACGAGGCGCCGCCGGCGCTGGTGGAGGCCGCCGGGCGGGCCGGGCTGCCGCTGCTCGAAGTACCCAGGGCCACCCCGTTCATCGCGATCAGCAAGGCCGTCTCCGCGGCCGTCGCCGCCGACCAGTACAAGGCGGTGACCGCCGGCTTCGAGGCGCAGCGCGACCTGACCAGGGCCGCCCTCGACCCGGACGGCAGCACCGCGCTGCTGGCCCGGCTCGCCGCCCACCTGAGCGGCTGGGCCGCGCTCTACGACGCCTCCGGCACCGTGCTGGCCGCCGCCCCCGAGTGGGCGGGCCGCCGGGCCGCCCGGCTGGCCGGCGAGATCGACCGGCTGCGTGACGTGCCCGCCCCGGCGAGCGCCGCCGTCGCCGGTCCGGCCGGCACCGAGGACCGGGTCGAGGTCCAGTCGCTCGGCACCGGCCGCCGCCCGCGCGGCTTCCTCGCCGTCGGCACCGAGGAGCGCCTGGACACCGCCGCCCGCTACGTCGTCAACGCCGCCGTGGCGCTGCTCACCCTCTCGCTCGAACAGTCCCGTGCCCTCCAGGACGCCCAGTCCCGGCTGGCCGCCGCCCTGCTGCGGATGCTGCTCGCGGGCGAGACCGAACACGCCCGCAGCGTGTCCGGGCGGATGTACGGCAGCCTGTTCGACCACCCGGTGCGGCTGCTGATCGCCGAGCCCTCGGACCCGCAGCAGGGCCCGGAGGCCGTGGCGCTGCTCGCGGAACGCGCCGAGGCCGCCGCCGTACGTGCCGCCGAGCCGCTGCTCACCGTCCGCGACGGGCCCCGGCTACTGGTGCTGGCCGCCGAGGACGCCGGAGCGCTGTCCACCGCCGCCGACCTCGCCGAGGGCGCCGACGCGCTCGCGGCGGGCATGTCGGGACCGGTGCCGCCCGCCGAGGTGCCCGAGGGCCACCGGCAGGCCGAACGCGCGCTGGCCGTGGCCCTGCGCCGGGGCCGCAACCTGGTCGAGCACGACGAGGTCGGCGCGGGCTCGGTCCTCCCGCTGCTGGCCGACGACGCCGTCCGCGCCTTCGCCGAGGGCCTGCTGCGCCCGCTGCGCGAGCACGACGCGACCTCCCGCGGCGACCTGGTGGCGTCCCTGCACGCCTGGCTGTCCCACCACGGCCAGTGGGACGCCGCCGCGGCCGACCTCGGCGTCCACCGCCACACGCTGCGCTACCGGATGCGGCGCGTCGAGGAGATCCTCGGCCGCTCGCTGGACGACCCGGACGTGCGGATGGAGCTCTGGCTCGCTCTGAAGGCGGACGCCTGAGGGGTCACTCCTCCGGAGCGGCGGCCGGGGGCTGCGGGACCGCCGGGGGAGTCGGCGGAGAAGCGGCTGCCGCGCGGCGGGCGGCCAGGTCCCAGGAGAGGCGGATGGTCAGGCCGGCCTCGGTGCCGGCCTCGGCGATGATGCCGAGCAACTGGCCGGACTTCACGGCGAGTTTGAGGCCGAACTCGACCTCGAAGGAGTCGGGGGCGCCGGCCGCGCCGCCCTCGCTGACCGTCTCCACCGCCCAGCGGCCGATGCCGCGGACGGTGTCGCGGACCTCGGTGAGGGTGAGGGCGACCGCGGAGCCGAGCGCGGCGGCGCGGTGGCCGGCGCCCACGTCGCCGTAGCCGCCGGGGGTCTCGGTGTCCCGGAACGCGACGTCCCCGATCACCTCGGCCTGCACGGTCGAGCCGTCCCCCAGATCGATCGTCACGGTCTGCGCCACTGTGGTCCCGCCTTCCCCCGCCCGGCCGTACCGGGCCCGTTCCCTGCACCGGCCAGCAGGATAGGGCCGCGCGCGGCACGGCGGGGCGGCTTTGCGCAGCCCCGGCCCCCGGGCCGGTGATCGACCCGCGATGGCCAATCCGGCGCGCCCCGCCGGGTCCGCACTCCGCCGTGGCCAACGTGCCTGCGCCGTGCCGCTGCCTACGGTGGCATCGCCACCTGCCACGACACGAAGGGCGGAACCCACCGTGACAACCACAGCCGCAGCCCCGCAGGCGTTCTGGCTGGCGGGCCGCCCGGCCACCGGCACGGACGGCTTCGACGTGACCAGCCCGTGGGACGGCGGGCTCGTCGGCCGGGTCAGCGTGCCGACCGCCGCCCAGGTCGAGGAGGCGGTCGCGGCCGCCGCCGGCGCGCGGGACGCCTTCTCCGCGACGCCCGCGCACGTCAGGGCGGCCGCTCTCGACCACGTCTCGCGCCGGCTCGCCGAGCGCGCCGAGGAGATCGCCCGGCTGATCACCGCCGAGAACGGCAAGCCGCTGAAGTGGTCGCGCGGCGAGGTCGGCCGGGCCGTGTCGGTGTTCCGGCTGGCCGCCGAGGAGGCCCGCCGCTTCAACGGCGGCGAGGCGCAGCGCCTGGACACCGACCCCGGCGGCGTCGGCCGGCTCGCGCTGACCCGCCGGTTCAGCCGCGGCGCGGTGCTCGGCATCGCCCCGTTCAACTTCCCGCTCAACCTGGTGGCCCACAAGGTCGCCCCGGCCCTCGCGGTCGGCGCGCCGATCATCCTGAAGCCCGCGCCCGCCACCCCGCTGTCCGCGCTGCTGCTCGGCGAGCTGCTGGCCGAGACCGAGGGGCTGCCGGCCGGCGCCTGGAGCGTGCTGCCGGTGCCGAACGAGGCGATGCCCGCCCTGGTGCAGGACCCGCGGCTGCCGGTGATCTCCTTCACCGGCTCCGACACCGTCGGCTACCAGATCGCCGACTCGGTGCCGCGCAAGCACGTCACCCTGGAACTCGGCGGCAACGCCGCCGCCGTGGTGCTCGCCGACTGGTCCTCGGAGGCCGACCTCGACTGGGCGGCGAGCCGGATCGCCACCTTCTCCAACTACCAGGGCGGCCAGTCCTGCATCTCCGTGCAGCGGGTGATCGCCGACGCGTCCGTCTACGACGCGCTGGCCGAGAAGATCGTCGCGAAGGTACGGGACCAGGTCGTCGGCGACCCGTCGGACGACGCCACCGACGTCGGCCCGCTGATCAGCACCGCCGCCGCCGAGCGGGTGGAGAGCTGGGTCGACGAGGCGGTCGGCGGTGGCGCCAAGCTGCTGGCCGGCGGCACCAGGGACGGCGCGAACTACGCCCCCACCGTGCTCGCCGACCTGCCGGCCGATGCGACGCTGGCCGGCGCGGAGGCGTTCGGCCCGGTGCTGTCACTGCACCGGGTGAACGGCACGGAAGAGGCTTTCGCGGCCGTCAACGACTCCCGGTTCGGCCTGCAGACCGGCGTCTTCACCCGTGACCTCCAGGTGGCGTTCCGGGCCCACCGCGAGCTGGAGGTCGGCGGTGTGATCATCGGCGACGCGCCCTCGTACCGCGCCGACCAGATGCCCTACGGCGGGGTGAAGGACTCCGGCACCGGCCGCGAGGGCGTCCGCTACGCGATGGACGACTACACCTACGAACGGGTCATGGTGCTCACCGGCCTGGACCTCTGAGCGCGCCCATCAGGTGAGCCGCGTCCCCGTGACCGGCGGCCGATCGGCCGCCGGTCATCTGGTGGGATCCACGGATCGCGGGTAATACGGACAAGTAGCACCGGTTGGTAACCGGCTACCCCGGAGGTGACGCAACCGTGTCCGCAACCGCCACACGCAACGTCTCGGAACGAGAAGCCCGCCAGGTGGCCGAGGCCGCCAGGGAGCAGGACTGGCGCAAGCCCAGCTTCGCCAAGGAGCTGTTCCTCGGCCGCTTCCGCCTGGACCTGATCCATCCTCATCCGCTGCCCTCGCCGGAGGCCGTGGCCAAGGGCGAGGCATTCCTCGACCGGCTCCGCGAGTTCTGCGAGACCCAGGTGGACGGGGCCAGGATCGAGCGCGAGGCGCAGATCCCGGACGAGACGGTCCGCGGCCTGAAGGAACTCGGCGCGTTCGGCATGAAGATCGACGAGTCGTACGGCGGTCTCGGCCTCACCCAGGTGTACTACAACAAGGCGCTGGCCCTGGTCGGCACCGCGAGCCCGGCGATCGGCGCGCTGCTGTCGGCCCATCAGTCGATCGGCGTACCGCAGCCGCTGAAGATGTTCGGCACCAAGGAGCAGAAGGACAAGTTCCTGCCGCGCTGCGCCCGTACCGACATCAGCGCCTTCCTGCTCACCGAGCCCGACGTCGGCTCCGACCCGGCCAGGCTCGCCACCAGCGCGGTGCCCGACGGCGACGACTACGTGCTCGACGGCGTCAAGCTGTGGACGACCAACGGCGTGGTCGCCGACCTGCTGGTGGTGATGGCCCGGGTGCCGAAGCGGCCCGGCGACGAAGGCACCGAAGGCGGCAAGGGCGGGATCACCGCCTTCGTGGTGGAGGCCGACTCCGCCGGCATCACCGTGGAGCGGCGCAACGCCTTCATGGGCCTGCGCGGCATCGAGAACGGCGTCACCCGCTTCCACCAGGTCCGGGTGCCGGCCGCGAACCGGATCGGCCCCGAGGGCGCCGGCCTGAAGATCGCGCTGACCACCCTGAACACCGGCCGCCTGTCGCTGCCGGCCGGCTGCGTCGGCGTCGGCAAGTGGTGCCTGAAGGTGGCCCGCGAGTGGTCGGCCGCCCGTGAGCAGTGGGGCAAGCCGATCGCCGGGCACGAGGCCGTCGGCTCCAAGATCGCCTACATCGCCGCCACCACGTTCGCCCTTGAGGCGGTGGTGGACCTGTCCTCGCAGATGGCCGACGAGGACCGCAACGACATCAGGATCGAGGCCGCCCTCGCCAAGCTCTACGGCTCCGAGGCGGCCTGGAAGATGGCCGACGAGCTGGTGCAGATCCGCGGCGGCCGCGGCTACGAGACCGCCGACTCGCTGGCCGCCCGCGGCGAGCGCGCGGTGCCGGCCGAGCAGGTGCTGCGCGATGTGCGGATCAACCGGATCTTCGAGGGCTCCACGGAGATCATGCACCTGCTGATCGCCCGCGAGGCGGTGGACGCCCACCTGTCGGTGGCCGGCGACCTCATCGACCCCGACAGCACGCTCGGCGACAAGGCCAAGGCGGGCGCCAAGGCCGGCCAGTTCTACGCCCGCTGGCTGCCCAAGCTGGTCGCCGGGCCCGGCCAGCTGCCCAACTCCTACGCCGAGTTCGGCGAGCTCGCCGGGCACCTGCGCTACGTCGAGCGCAGCGCCCGCAAGCTGGCCCGCAGCACGTTCTACGCGATGTCCCGCTGGCAGGGCCGGATGGAGACCAAGCAGAACTTCCTCGGCCGGATCGTGGACATCGGCGCCGAGCTGTTCGCGATGAGCGCCGCCTGCGTGCGCGCCGAGCACCTGGCCGCGACCGGCGAGAACGGCCGCGAGGCGCGGCAGCTCGCCGACATCTTCTGCCGGCAGGCCAAGGTGCGGGTGGACGAGCTGTTCGGCCGGCTGTGGACCAACACCGACGACGGCGACCGCAAGCTCACCAAGGCCGTCATGTCGGGCTCGCTGACCTGGCTGGAGGGCGGCATCGTGGACATCAGCCGGGAGGGCCCGTGGATCGCGGACACCACCGCGGGGCCGTCGCAGACCGACAACGTGCACCGGCCGGTGCGCTGACGCGGCCCGCGTCATGCGCGGTCCCCGCATGGCGCACAGGCCGGACAGGACACAATGAATCCATGACGGACGCTCTCGCAGACCCCCACTACCTCCCACACGTCACCGAGGGACCCGGTGACGGCCCCCGGGACATCGTGATTCTCGGCTCGACCGGCTCGGTCGGCACCCAGGCCATCGACGTGGTGCTCCGCAATCCCGACCGGTTCCGGGTGGTGGCCCTGTCGGCCGCGGGCACACGGGTGGAGCTGCTCGCCGAGCAGGCGCACCGGCTCGGGGTGCGGACGGTCGCGGTGGCGGACGAGGCCGCCGTCGAGCCGCTGCGCCGCGCGCTGGCCGGCCGCTACGGGGCCGGCGGCACGCTGCCGGAGATCCTGGCCGGGCCGCGGGCCGCCACCGAGGCCGCCGCCCTGGAGTGCCACTCGGTGCTCAACGGCATCACCGGCTCGATCGGGCTGCGCCCCACGCTGGCCGCGCTGGAGGCCGGCCGGGTGCTGATCCTGGCCAACAAGGAGTCGCTGATCGTCGGCGGCCCGCTGGTGAAGGCGATCGCCAGGCCCGGCCAGATCGTGCCGGTCGACTCCGAGCACTCCGCGCTGTTCCAGGCGATGCGCGGCGGCAGCCGGGCCGAGGTGCGCAAGCTGGTCGTCACCGCCTCCGGCGGACCGTTCCGCGGCCGCACCCGCGCGGAGCTGGCCGGCGTGCTGCCGGCCGACGCGCTGGCCCACCCCACCTGGGACATGGGCCCGGTGATCACCGTCAACTCCGCGACGCTGGTCAACAAGGGCCTTGAGGTGATCGAGGCACATCTGCTGTACGACGTCCCGTTCGAACGGATCGAGGTCGTCGTCCACCCGCAGTCCTACATCCACTCGATGGTGGAGTTCGCCGACGGCTCCACGCTCGCCCAGGCCAGCCCGCCCGACATGCGGATGCCGATCGCGCTGGGCCTGGGCTGGCCGCACCGGGTGCCGGACGCCGCGCCGGCCTTCGACTGGGCCAAGGCATCGACCTGGGAGTTCTTCCCGCTCGACGACGACGCGTTCCCGGCGGTCGCGCTGGCCCGCCATGTCGGTAGCCTCGGGGGCACCGCACCCGCGGTGTTCAACGCGGCCAACGAGGAGTGCGTCGACGCCTTCCTCGCCGGCCGGCTGCCGTTCACCGGGATCGTGGACACCGTCGCCAGGGTGGTCGAGGAGCACGGCACACCCGCGGCGGGAACTCGGCTGACGGTCGAGGACGTCCTACAAGCGGAGACCTGGGCACGCGCCCGGGCCAGGGCACTGGCGCAGCAGGCATCGGAGGCAGCAGGCGTATGACCGCTCTCATGACGGTCCTCGGCATAGTCGTCTTCGCCGTGGGCCTGATGGTCTCGATCGCCTGGCACGAGCTGGGTCACCTCACCTGGGCCAAGGTCTTCAAGATCCGGGTGCCGCAGTACATGGTCGGCTTCGGCCCGACCCTGTGGTCCCGCAAGAAGGGCGAGACCGAGTACGGCTTCAAGGCCGTACCGCTCGGCGGCTACATCCGGATGATCGGCATGTTCCCGCCCGGTGAGGACGGCCGGATCACCGCCCGCTCCACCTCGCCGTGGCGCAGCATGATCGAGGACGCCCGCTCGGCCGCGTTCGAGGAGCTGCAGCCCGGTGACGAGTCGCGGCTGTTCTACACGCGCAAGCCGTGGAAGCGCGTCATCGTGATGTTCGCCGGTCCTTTCATGAACCTGATCCTGGCCTTCGCGCTGGCCCTGTCGGTCTTCATGGGCATCGGCATCGCGATGCAGACCACCACGGTCAGCTCGGTCAGCGACTGCGTGATCTCGCAGGCCGACACCTCCAAGCGGGACGCGAACAACCCGTGCCTGGCCAGCGACCCGGTCGCCCCGGCCAAGACGGCCGGCTTCCAGCCCGGCGACAAGTTCCTGGAGTTCAACGGGCAGCCGGTGAAGAGCTGGGCCGAACTGTCCAAGGACATCAGGGGCGGCGCGGGCAAGGCCACCATCGTGGTCGAGCGGGACGGCAAGCGGGTCACCCTGACCCCGACGATCACCAGGAACGTCGTCGCCAAGACCGACAGCGACGGCAACCCGGTGGACGGCACGGTGACGGCCGGCTTCCTCGGCTTCAGCCCGGCCGCGCACATCCAGCCGCTCGGCTTCACCGACTCCGTCGACCACATGGGCGACATGGCCAGGCAAGGCGTCAGCTCGCTGCTGCGGCTGCCGCAGCGGATCCCGGACCTGTGGCGGGCCACCTTCGACGGCGCCCCGCGCAAGGCCGACTCCCCGATGGGCGTGGTCGGCGCGGCCAGGGTCGGCGGCGAGGTGTTCTCGCTCAAGGAGCCGGCGATCGACCGGATCGCCACCATGGTGATGCTCGTCGCGGGCTTCAACCTGTCGCTGTTCCTGTTCAACATGCTCCCGCTGCTGCCGCTGGACGGCGGCCATATCGCGGGCGCGCTGTGGGAGGCGCTGCGGCGCAATCTGGCCAAGGCGTTCCGCAAGCCCGACCCCGGACCCTTCGATGTGGCCAAGCTCATGCCGGTCGCTTATGTCGTGGCCGGAATCTTTGTGTCCTTCACGTTGCTTGTACTGATCGCGGACGTGGTCAATCCCGTCAAACTGAGTTCCTAGTGGGCTGAGCCGGGTGAGACGAGCGGGACCGGTGCCGTAACCTCGGTGCCGGAGCCCGCCCACGCCGGGACCTCGTTCCACACCTTGGGGATGCCACGCAAATGACCGCTATTTCGCTCGGTATGCCGGATGTTCCGACCAAGCTCGCCGACCGCCGCAAGAGCCGTCAGATCCAGGTCGGAAGCGTCGCGGTGGGTGGCGACGCACCGGTGTCCGTCCAGTCGATGACCACCACGAGGACATCGGACATCGGCGCGACCCTGCAGCAGATCGCCGAGCTGACGGCGTCGGGCTGCCAGATCGTCCGGGTCGCCTGCCCGACGCAGGACGACGCCGACGCGCTCCCGACGATCGCCAGGAAGTCGCAGATCCCGGTCATCGCCGACATCCACTTCCAGCCGAAGTACGTCTTCGCCGCGATCGACGCCGGCTGCGCCGCCGTGCGGGTCAACCCCGGCAACATCAAGCAGTTCGACGACAAGGTCAAGGAGATCGCCAAGGCCGCGTCGGCCGCCGGCATCCCGATCAGGATCGGTGTGAACGCCGGCTCGCTGGACCGCAGGCTGCTGGAGAAGTACGGCAAGGCCACCCCCGAGGCACTGGCCGAATCCGCGCTGTGGGAGGCGTCGCTCTTCGAGGAGCACGACTTCCGCGACATCAAGATCTCGGTCAAGCACAACGACCCGGTCGTCATGGTCAACGCCTACCGGCTGCTCGCCCAGAAGTGCGACTACCCGCTGCACCTCGGCGTCACCGAGGCCGGCCCCGCCTTCCAGGGCACCATCAAGTCCGCGGTCGCCTTCGGCGCGCTGCTCGCCGAGGGCATCGGCGACACCATCAGGGTCTCGCTCTCGGCGCCGCCCGCCGAGGAGGTCAAGGTCGGCATCCAGATCCTGGAGTCGCTCAACCTCCGGCAGCGCCGGCTGGAGATCGTCTCCTGCCCGTCCTGCGGCCGCGCCCAGGTCGACGTCTACAAGCTCGCCGACGAGGTCTCGGCCGGCCTTGAGGGCATGGAGGTGCCGCTGCGGGTGGCCGTCATGGGCTGCGTCGTCAACGGCCCAGGCGAGGCCCGCGAGGCCGACCTCGGAGTCGCGTCCGGCAACGGCAAGGGCCAGATCTTCGTCAAGGGCGAGGTCATCAAGACCGTCCCGGAGTCCAAGATCGTCGAGACGCTGATCGACGAGGCCATGAAGCTCGCCGAGCAGATGGAGGCCGAGGGCGTCGGATCGGGCGAGCCGCAGGTGAACGTCTCCTGACTGCCCGTTCCCGCCGGGGCGCCCACCCGCGCCCCGGTTACGGCTTGATGAGCGCGGGGCAGGGCACGCCCGTGCGAGGTAAAGTTCGGAGATCATCCTCCGCCTGCGCTTGCGGCCCATATGGTGAGGCGCCCCCGTGTTGACCCACTCGACTGCCCGAGTCCTCGAACCCGGCGACCTGGACGCCGCCCTCGCCGTCCTCGACCGCGACCCGGTGGCCAACGCCTTCGTCACCGCCAGGGTGAACGTGGCCGGCCTCGACCCCTGGCGGCTCGGCGGCGAGATGTGGGGCTGGTACAGCGGCGGCCGGCTCACCTCGCTGTGCTACGCCGGTGCCAACCTGGTGCCGATCTGCGCCACCCCCGACGCGGTCCGCGCCTTC
This sequence comes from Streptomyces sp. CA-111067, assembly GCF_050956065.1. Lineage (NCBI taxonomy): Bacteria > Bacillati > Actinomycetota > Actinomycetes > Kitasatosporales > Streptomycetaceae > Streptomyces > Streptomyces sp. CA-111067. The sequence goes on from NZ_CP192103.1 coordinate 7,055,935, forward strand.
GCCGACCGCGCCCGGCGGGCCGGCCGCCGCTGCTCGTCCATCGTCGGCCCCGCCGAGCAGGTCGCCGACCTGTGGTCGCAGCTCGAACGGGGCTGGGGCCCGGCCCGCGAGGTGCGCGCCCACCAGCCGCTGATGACCACCCGCTCGCTGCCGGCCGAGACCGTCCCCGACCCAGGCGTGCGCCGGGTCCGGCGGGACGAGATGGAGGTGCTCATGCCGGCCTGCGTGGCGATGTTCACCGAGGAGGTCGGCATCTCGCCGCTGGCCGGTGACGGCGGGCTGCTCTACCAGGCCCGGGTCGCCGAACTGGTCACCACCGGGCGGGCGTTCGCCCGGATAGAGAACGGCGAGGTGGTCTTCAAGGCGGAGATCGGCGCCGCGACCCGGCACACCTGCCAGATCCAGGGCGTCTGGGTGGCCCCCTCGCACCGCGGCCGCGGACTGTCCGAGACCGGCATGGCCGCCGTGCTGAACTACGCGCTGCGCGATGTCGCCCCCGTCGTCAGCCTCTACGTCAACGACTTCAACGCACCGGCCCGCGCCGCCTACCACCGGGTGGGCTTCCGCGAGGTCGGTGCCTTCATGAGTGTCCTGTTCTGAGCGGCAGATAGGGTCCCGGCTCATGAAGAACGTGGTGGTCGGAGCGATCGACCTCGCCGTACAGGTGGACGAGGCACTGGCCGTGCAGGCCCAGGCCTTCGGCCTCGGCCCCGACGAGATCGCCATCCGGCGGCAGATCGTGCTGCGGCACCTGGCCTGCCCGGGCGCGCGGGCGCTCGGCGCGACCAGCGTGGCCGACGGCCGGCTGGTCGGCTTCGTCTACGGGATGCCCAACGACCGCAGCCACTGGTGGTCCAGCGTCGTCCAGCCGTACGTCCGCCGGGAGGGCAACGACGCCTGGCTCGACGACTCGTTCGTGATCACCGAGCTGCACGTACTGCCGCCGTTCCAGGGCCAGGGCATCGGCCGCCGGCTGATCACCGAGATCACCGACACCGCCACCGAGCCGCGCAGCATCCTGTCCGCGATCGACGGCGACAGCCCCGCCCGGCACCTCTACCGCGCGCTCGGCTACCGCGATCTGGCCCGCCCGGTGCACTTCCCGAGCGCGGCCCGCCCCTACGCGGTGATGGGCGCGCCGCTGCCGCTGCCGCGCAAGGAGCCGGCGCAGGCGTAGCAGCGCGGCCGGCGCGCGGATAAACCGTTTCGGTCCGCCCTGGGCGTCTCGGTACCCTCGCCGGACCCGAAACCCGCACCACCCCCAGGAGACCGCCATGGTCCTGCGCATGTCCCGGCTGCTGCTCAAGACGCTGCGCGACGCGCCGGCCGACGCGGAGACCACCAGCCACAAGCTGCTGGTCCGCGCCGGTTACGTACGCCGCACCTCGGCGGGCGTCTGGAGCTGGCTGCCGCTGGGCAAGCGGGTGCTCGACAACGTGGCCAGGGTGGTCCGCGAGGAGATGGACGCGATCGGCGGGCAGGAGATGCAACTGCCCATGCTGCTGCCCCGCGAGGCGTACGAGGCCACCGGCCGCGCCGCGGAGTACGGCGACCTGCTCTTCCAGCTCAAGGACCGCAAGGGCACGGACTACGTGCTCGGCCCCACCCACGAGGAGGTCTTCACCCAGCTGGTGAAGGACCAGTGCACGTCCTACAAGGACCTGCCGCTGATCCTCTACCAGATCCAGACCAAGTACCGGGACGAGGCCAGGCCCCGCTCCGGGGTGCTGCGCGGCCGCGAGTTCCAGATGAAGGACGCGTATTCGTTCGACCTCACCGACGAGGGGCTGGACGAGGCGTACCGGCTGCACCGGGCGGCCTACGTCCGGATCTTCGAGCGGCTCGGGCTCGACTACCGGATCGTGTCCGCGATCAGCGGCGCGATGGGCGGCTCGGCCTCCGAGGAGTTCCTCGCGCCCGCGGCGGCCGGCGAGGACACCTTCGCGGACTGCCCGGCCTGCGACTACGCGGCCAACACCGAGGCGGTCACCTTCACCGCCGCGCCCGCCGACGCGGCCGGCCACGGCCCGGTCGAGGAGCTCGACACCCCCGACACCCCCACCATCGAGGCGCTGGCCGCGCTGCTTCGGGTGCCGGCCTCGGCCACCCTGAAGAACCTGCTGGTACGGATCGACGGCGAGATCACCGCGGTCGGGGTGCCCGGCGACCGCGAGGTCGACCTCGGCAAGCTCGCCGAGCACCTGGCGCCGGCCACCGTGGAGCTCGTCACCGCCGAGTACTTCGCCGGCCGGCCCGACCTGGTACGCGGCTACGTCGGCCCGCAGGGCCTGGGCATCCGCTACCTCGCCGACCCCCGGATCGCGGCGGGCACGGCGTGGATCACCGGCGCCAACAAGTCCGGCCGGCACGCCGCGAACGTGGTCTGCGGCCGGGACTTCGACGTGGACCAGTACCTCGACGTGGTCACCGTCGAGGCCGGCGACCCCTGCCCCCGCTGCGGCACCGGCCTCACGCTGGACCGGGCGATCGAGATCGGCCACATCTTCCAGCTCGGCCGGCTGTACACCGACGCGTTCCAGGTCGACGTGCTGGACCGGGACGGCAAGCCGGTGCGGCCCACCATGGGCTGCTACGGCATCGGGGTGTCCCGCGCGGTCGCCGCGCTCGCCGAGCAGACCGCCGACGAACGGGGCCTGTGCTGGCCCCGCGAGATCGCCCCGGCCGAGGTGCACGTCGTCGCCGCCGGCAAGGCCGCGCAGAGCGAGCTGGCCGAGGAGGCCGCGACACGCCTTGAGGCGGCGGGCGTACGGGTGCTGCTCGACGACCGGGCGGGCGTCTCGCCGGGCGTGAAGTTCACCGACGCGGAACTCCTCGGCGTCCCCACGATCCTGATCGCCGGCCGCCGCGCGGCGGAGTCGGTGGTCGAGCTCAAGGACCGCCGCACCGGCACCCGGGAGGAACTGCCGCTGGCGGAGGCGCTGGAGCGGCTGGCGCGCTGACGGCTCGCCGCGGGGCGGTGTCGCCGGCGGCGGGGTCGACGGGCCGCGGGCTGGTTTGGCGCGGGCCGGTCGCGGCGCCGACGCTCTCCGGCGCGTGACGGCCTGGGCTCGGCCGGCTCGCTGCGCCGGGCCCGGCGGCCGGGCGGTCACCCCGGCCGGGCCGGCGCGGCGTCAGAGCCAGCTGGCGAACTCCAGCAGGAGTTCGCCGTCCTCGCGGCTGCCGAAGGACAGCGACCACAGGGCGGCCTCCACCGCGCGGAACAGCGACCAGCCGCGCAGCCGGTCCCGGTCCACCTCCAGGTCGGAGGCCAGCTTGGCGACCCGGCGGCGGGCGGCGGCCCGCGAACCCGGCTGCGCGGCCAGCGTCGGCAGCCGGTCCCTGACCAGCCAGGCCAGGTCGTACGCGGGCTCGCCGACCAGCGGCTTCGGGTCGATCGCCAGCCACGGTATGCGGTCGGCGGCGAGGACGTTGCCGTGGTGGTAGTCGCCGTGCAGCAGCACGGACTCCACCGGGTCGGCGAGCAGCCCGTCGCGCAGCTCCAGCGCCTCGTCCACCAAGGGGCGGGCGTCGGCCGCCCACGGCTGCTCGCGGCGCTCCCGCAGCACCGTGGCCAGCTCTTCGGTGTAGCCGGCCACGGTACGGAACGCGTGCGGCGCGGCCGGCGGCACCCACAGCCGGCGCAGCACGCCGGACGCCTCCAGCATCGCCTTGGGCTCGGCGAGTGAGCGCAGCGAGACATCGGCCTGGAGCCGTTCGAGCAGCATCACCCCGTGCTCGGGGTCGGCCCGCAGCAGGCGGACGGCGCCGTGGCCGTCCCAGTGCGCGAGGGCCGCATGCTCCTGGGCGCTCTCCCGGGTGATCATGCCCGCCTTGAGCACGGCGGGCGTGCCGTCGGCGGTCCGCACCAGCACGATCATGCTGATCTGGCCGCCGGCCGCGAAGACCCGCTCAGGCGTGAGCTCCCAGCGCCGGACGAAGTCCGCGACGAGCCCCGGCAGCGCCGCCAGCCACACCTGCCCCGGCTCGCCCTCCCACAGCCCGACGGTCCTGGCGAGCCGCTCCGGCGGATCAAGGCGTACGGGCTCGCCGCCCCCCGCTGCCGCGTCCATCAATCCGCCGTCCCTCCATCGCCCCGAGCGAGCCACCGTACCCCCCGGCCTCCGGCCACGTTACGACCCACCCACCACTTGCGCCGCCCCCGCCGCGCCCCGACGACCACTCCAGCCCCCCCGGACGGGCTGCCTCCCCGCGGGCCGGTTGGGGCTGGTCGCGCAGTTCCCCGCGCCCCTACCGGGACCCGGTTCGCCTTCCTAGGCGCGCTCGCCAAGCCCCCGGTCAAGGGGCCGCCCCAGCAGGGGCGCGGTCCGGGAACGACAGGGAGGAGCTGCGCGGAGCGGGGCACCCGGAGGGTGCGTTTGGGGGCGCGGGGAACGGCGCGACAAGCCCCCGCCGGGGGTGCGGTCCGGTAGCGACGGGAGGGGGCTGTTCGGGCGGGGTCGCCCGGAGGGCGGGTTTGGGGGCGCGGGGAACTGCGCGATCAGCCACCCGCCGGGGGGTGCGGTCCGGGAAGGACAGGGCGGGGCTGGGCGGTCGGCTCGCCCGCAGGGCGGCGAGGCCCCACCGGGGGTCGGGTGCGGCGGGCCACCGCAATGGGCTGAGGCGGGCGGCAGGCCGTGAAGTTTCGTGGGGCGAGCTACGCGCGCTCCGCCAGCCCGGGGAAAGGCGTGCTCGCGCCCCGCCAGCGAACCGCCCGCACCGCCGCATCCCGCATCGCCGCCGCCGCGTCGCGGCGGATCCCGCCGATCGCGAGCCGCACGACATCGCCGTGCGCCCCGGCCACCCGTTCCTCCAGGAACACCGCGAACCGCCCCGCCGCCTCCGGATCCCGTACCGCGAACGGCAGCTCGTAGGCCGCCGCCGCGTTCACCGGGGCGCCACCGAGATCGGCGACCGTGCGCCGCAGCGCGTCCCGCCTCGCCTGGTGCGCCTGCAAGCACTGGAGCGCCTCGGCCCGCCGGCCGACCGCGACCCGTCCGCCGACGACCCCGTACCCGTAGACCGCCGCATGCTCGGCGGCCAGCGCCGCCCGCGCCGCGTCGATGACCGTACTCATCCCGCACCTCCGAGCAGCGCCGCGTGCCCCGCCCCGGCCGCGGCGACGGACGCCATCAGCCGGGCCAGCTCGCCCGGCACGTCGAGCAGCACCTTCGCCCGCCGGTCCGCGAGCGTGCGCTCCGCGCCGGCCAGCGCGGCCAGCGCCCCCGCCGGAGTCGGGGGAGCGGTCGGAGCCGCCGTGCTCGCGGCAGCGGCCGAAGCGGTCGGCGGCACCCCGCCGAACGCCGTCACATGCCGGGCGACCTCCGCCCGCAGCGGCGCGAGCCGCGCCGCCAGCGAGGGATACGCGGCGATCACGCCGTCGTACTGCCCGGCGAGCGCCGCACTGTCGCGGGCCGCCGCGGCCTGTTCGGCCACCCCGGGCTCCGCGGCCGTGGACCGCGGCCGCCCGTCGTCGCCGCCGTCACGTTTCGAACACCCCGCCGCTCCGACCGCGAGCGCCGCCACCGCCACCACTCGGCGCCTGCTCGGCCGAGCCACCTCCGGGATCATGGCGGGAGTCTACGGTCCCGGGCCGGCCGCCACGGACCGGCCCACCAGGGGCCGCGGCCCCGCCGGAGGGCCGCACCCGGCGGCGTCAAGGGGGGTGGGAACTCCGGTAACCTGGGCTTCACACGCGACAGGCGAACTTCCCATGACAACAGCACACGCGGCCGAGGAGTCACCCGGATGAGCACCACCCAGAGCGAGAGGCTGCGCGCGCTGCTTGAGCCCGTTGTCGTCGAGACGGGACTTGAACTGGAAGAGGTCGCCCTGACCGCCGCGGGCAAGCGGCGGCAGCTGCTGGTCGTGGTGGATTCCGAGCAGGGCGTGCAGCTCGACGCGGTGGCCGGCCTCAGCCGGGCGCTGTCGGCGGCGCTCGACGCCTCGGACGCGATGGGCGACAGCGAGTACGTGCTCGAGGTGACCTCACCCGGCACCGACCGCCCGCTGACCGAGCCCCGGCACTTCGAGCGGAACGCCGGCCGGCTGGTGAAGCTCCAGCTCAAGGAGCGCGGCGAGCTGATCGCGCGGATCATGACGGTGGACGGCACCGGTCTCGACCTGGAGGTCCCGGGCGTGAAGGGCCGCAAGCCCAAGCCCGCCCGCGCCGAGTTCGCGGAGATCACCCGGGCCCGGGTGGAGGTCGAGTTCAACCGCAAGGGCACCGACGACCCGGACGACGGCGACGAAGCCGAGCACGACGACGAGCTCGACGCTGACAACACTGACAACACTGACAACGCTGACAACACTGACGAGAGCACTGAGGAGGCGTAGCCGTGGACATCGACATGAAGGCCCTGCGGGGCCTGGTACAGGAGCGGCAGATCTCGTTCGATCTGCTGGTCGGGGCCATCGAGTCGGCACTCCTCATCGCGTACCACCGCGAGCCGGGCAGCCACCGCAGGGCCCGGGTGGAGCTCGACCGCACCAGCGGCCATGTGACCGTGTGGGCCACCGAGGACCAGGAGGAGGCCGGTGAGGGCGCCGAGCCGCGCGAGTTCGACGACACGCCGACCGGCTTCGGCCGGATCGCCGCCTCCACCGCCAAACAGGTGATCCTGCAGCGGCTGCGCGACGCCGAGGACGACGTCACGTTCGGCGAGTACGCCGGCCGCGAGGGCGACATCGTCACCGGCATGGTGCAGCAGGGCAAGGACCCGAAGAACGTGCTGGTGGACATCGGCAAGCTGGAGGCCATCCTGCCGGTGCAGGAGCAGGTCCCCGGCGAGGACTACAAGCACGGCACCCGGCTGCGCAGCTACGTCGTCCGGGTGGTCAAGGGCGTCCGCGGCCCGTCGGTGACCCTGTCGCGTACCCACCCGAACCTGGTGAAGAAGCTGTTCGCGCTGGAGGTCCCGGAGATCGCCGACGGCTCCGTGGTGATCGAGGCCATCGCCCGGGAGGCCGGCCACCGCAGCAAGATCGCGGTGCGCTCCACCCGCTCCGGGCTGAACGCCAAGGGCGCCTGCATCGGCCCGATGGGCTCCCGGGTGCGCGCGGTGATGGCCGAGCTGAACGGCGAGAAGATCGACATCGTCGACTGGGCCGACGACCCGGCCGAGATGGTGGCGAACGCGCTGTCCCCGGCCCGGGTCTCGCACGTCGAGGTGGTGGACGCCGCCGCGCGGTCCGCCCGGGTCACCGTGCCCGACTACCAGCTGTCACTGGCCATCGGCAAGGAGGGCCAGAACGCCCGGCTCGCCGCCCGGCTGACCGGCTGGCGGATCGACATCAGGCCGGACACGGAACCGATGCCGCTGCCGCCGGGCACGGAGGAGTAACCACCGGGCACGGCCCGGCAACCGGCGGGTCAAGGACAAACGAACAGGCGTACGTCGACTAACTCGTAGGAGTGAGGTCGTTGCGGGGAGGTAGACTAAAAGGTGTCTGGTCGGACGCTGTCCCGGGCATGCCCTGAGCGAACCTGCGTGGGCTGTCGGCAGCGGGCGGCCAAGATCGATCTGCTGCGTGTGGTGGTGGACGGGGACGCGTGCGTTCCCGATCATCGCGGTACGCTGCCCGGTCGGGGCGCTTATCTGCACCCCGCCCTTGCCTGCTTTGACCTGGCAGTCCGTCGCCGGGCGTTCGGCAGGGCCTTCCGAGGCCCGGTCCCGCCCGATACCGCGGAATTGCGCCGGTTCGTCGAGCAGGCAGCCCCGTAAGAACCCGTAAGAAGAGAACGGCACGGCACACCGTGCGGTCAGGTACCTCGCGAGATGGAAGTAGGTCGAGATTGCGATGAGCACTCGATGAGTACGCGATGAGTACGCCCATGAAGTAGCGACGGTCCGGCGGACGATCACCCCGGACCTAAAAGGAGCGAAGTGGCTAAGGTCCGGGTATACGAGCTCGCCAAGGAGATGGGAGTGGAGAGCAAGGTCGTCATGGCCAAGCTCCAGGAACTCGGCGAATTCGTCCGTTCGGCGTCCTCGACCATCGAGGCGCCGGTTGTCCGCAAGTTGACCGATGCGTTCCAGGGACCCGGCGGTGGCGCCGGCAAGTCCGCTGCGAAGCCGTCGGCCCCGCGCAAGAGCACGCCTTCCCCCGCGGCACCCCGCGCGGCAGGCACCACCAGCACGCCGGCCCCCGGGCCGGCCCGTCCCGCCGCGCCCGGTCCCAGGCCCGCCGCCGGCGGCCCCGTCACGCCGGCCCCGGCCGGCAGCAACGGCTCCGGGTCCGCGGCCGGTCCGCGCCCCGGCCCCAAGCCGGCCCCGGCGGCACCCGCCGCCCCGGCTCCGGCACCGGCCCCCGCGCCGTCCAAGCCCGCCCCGTCGGCGCCGGTCCCGGCTGCCGACTTCCAGGCGCCGCCGTCCGCCCCCGCGCCCTCGACCGCACCGCGTTCCGGTGCGACCCCGGGCCCGCGCCCCGCTCGTCCGGCCCCGGCCGGCCAGGGCGGCGCGAGGGACGGCCAGCAGCGTGACGGCCAGCGTCCCGGCCGCCCCGCGGCCGGCGGCCAGAGCGGTGCCCGCCCCGGCGGCGCCCGCCCGGCCGGCCCGCGGCCCGGCAACAACCCGTTCACGTCCGGCGGCTCCACCGGTATGCAGCGCCCCGGCGGCGCCCCGCGTCCCGGCGGCGGCCAGGGCGGCGCCCCGCGTCCCGCGGGTCCCGGCGGCGGCGCTCCGCGCCCCGGTGGTGCCCCGCGTCCCGGCGGCGGTGCCCAGGGCGGTCCCGGCGGCGCACGTCCGGCCCCCGGCGGCATGCCCCGTCCGCAGTCGGCGGGCCCGCGTCCCAACCCCGGCATGATGCCGCAGCGTCCGGCCCCGTCCCCGGGCGGTCGCCCGGGCGGCGGTCCCGGTGGTCGCAGCGGCGGCCCCGGCGGTCGTCCCGGCGGCGGTCCCGGCGCGCGTCCCGGTGGTGGCGGCGGCTTCGCCGGCCGTCCCGCGGGTCCGGGCGGCGGCGGTCGTCCCGGCGGTGGCGGTGGCGGCTTCGGCGGTCCCCGTCCCGGTGGCGGCGCCCCCGGCGGTGGCGGCGGCTTCGGCCCCCGTCCCGGCGGCTTCGGCGGACGTCCCGGCGGCCCGGGTGGCCGTGGCGGCACGCAGGGCGCGTTCGGTCGCGGCCCCGGCGGTCGTCCGGCGCGCGGCCGTAAGAGCAAGCGCCAGCGGCGCCAGGAGTACGAGGCCATGCAGGCCCCGTCCGTGGGCGGCGTGCTGCTGCCCCGCGGCAACGGCCAGACCGTGCGGCTGTCGCGCGGTGCCTCGCTCACCGACTTCGCCGAGAAGATCAACGCCAACCCGGCGTCGCTCGTCCAGGTGATGCTGAACCTCGGTGAGATGGTCACGGCGACCCAGTCGGTGTCCGACTCCACCCTGGAGCTGCTCGCCGGCGAGATGAACTACGTGCTGGAGATCGTCAGCCCGGAGGAGGAGGACCGCGAGCTGCTCGAGTCGTTCTCCATCGAGTTCGGTGAGGACGAGGGCGGCGAGGAGATGCTCGTCTCCCGTCCGCCGGTCGTGACCGTCATGGGTCACGTCGACCACGGTAAGACCCGGCTCCTCGACGCGATCCGCAAGACCAACGTGGTCGCGGGCGAGGCGGGCGGCATCACCCAGCACATCGGTGCCTACCAGGTCGCCACCGAGGTCAACGGCGAAGAGCGCGCGATCACCTTCATCGACACCCCGGGCCACGAGGCGTTCACCGCCATGCGTGCCCGCGGTGCCAAGTCCACCGACATCGCGATCCTGGTGGTCGCGGCCAACGACGGTGTGATGCCGCAGACGATCGAGGCGCTGAACCACGCCAAGGCGGCCGACGTGCCGATCGTGGTCGCGGTCAACAAGATCGACGTCGAGGGCGCCGACCCGACCAAGGTGCGCGGCCAGCTCACCGAGTTCGGGCTGGTGGCCGAGGAGTACGGCGGCGACACCATGTTCGTCGACATCTCCGCCAAGCAGGGTCTGAACATCGACTCGCTGCTCGAAGCGGTCATCCTGACCGCCGACGCCTCGCTCGACCTGCGGGCCAACCCGGAGCAGGACGCGCAGGGCATCGCGATCGAGGCGCACCTGGACAAGGGGCGCGGCGCCGTGGCGACCGTCCTGGTCCAGCGCGGCACGCTGCGGGTCGGCGACACCATGGTGGTCGGCGACGCGTACGGCAGGGTCCGCGCGATGCTCGACGACAAGGGCGACAACGTGGAAGAGGCGACGCCCTCGACCCCGGTCCTGGTCCTCGGTCTGACCAACGTCCCCGGCGCGGGCGACAACTTCCTCGTCGTGGACGAGGACCGCACCGCCCGGCAGATCGCCGAGAAGCGCGCCGCCCGCGAGCGCAACGTCCGCTTCGCCCGCAAGGGTGTGCGGTTCTCCCTGGAGAACCTGGACGAGGCCCTCAAGGCCGGTCTGGTGCAGGAGCTCAACCTCATCATCAAGGGCGACGCGTCCGGTTCGGTGGAGGCCCTCGAGTCCTCGCTGCTCCAGCTCGACGTCGGCGAAGAGGTCGAGATCCGGGTGCTGCACCGCGGCGTGGGTGCCGTCACCGAGTCGGACATCGACCTGGCGACCGGCTCCGACGCGATCGTGATCGGCTTCAACGTCCGTGCGGCCGGCCGGGCCGCGCAGATGGCCGAGCGCGAGGGTGTGGACGTCCGCTACTACTCGGTGATCTACCAGGCCATCGAGGAGATCGAAGCGGCGCTCAAGGGCATGCTCAAGCCGGAGTACGAGGAGGTGGAGCTCGGCACCGCCGAGATCCGCGAGGTCTTCCGCTCCTCCAAGCTGGGCAACATCGCCGGTGTGCTGGTCCGCTCCGGCGAGGTCAAGCGCAACACCAAGGCGCGCCTGCTCCGTGACGGCAAGGTCATCGCGGAGAGCCTCAACATCGACGGGCTGCGGCGCTTCAAGGACGACGTCACCGAGATCCGTGAAGGTTACGAGGGCGGTATCAACCTCGGTAACTACAACGACATCAAGATCGACGACGTCATCGCCACGTACGAGATGCGGGAGAAGCCGCGCGGCTGATCCAGCGCCTCGACACGAGCGTTAACCCGGTGTGAGCCGGGTGTGAGTCCGGTGTGACGACAGCCGGGGCCGGTCCGCGGAAGGTAATTCCGTCGATCGGCCCCGGCCGTCGCGTGTACCGTTCATTCCCATGTACGCAGGCACTCTGTGCTTCGACCTCCTGCTCGGCGACGTACGGTCGCTGAAGGAGAAGAGATCGCTGGTCCGTCCGATCGTCGCCGAGCTGCACCGCAAGTTCGCGGTCAGCGTCGCGGAGACCGGCGACCAGGATCTGTACCGCAGGGCTGAGATAGGCATCGCGGTGGTGTCCGGCGACCTCGGGCACCTCAAGGACGTACTCGACCGGTGCGAGCGCTGGATGATCGCCCGTCCAGAGGTGGAACTGCTGTCGGTCAGGCAGCGCGTCCACGGCGGCGATGACTGAGACGACCGAACCGAAGAACAGACCGAAGAAGAGAGAAGAAGACGATGACCGACACCGCGCGGGCGCGCAAGCTGGCCGACCGCATCCGGGTCGTGGTCGCGGAGACCCTGCAACGGCGGATCAAGGATCCGCGGCTGGGTTATGTGACGATCACCGACACCCGGGTCACCGGTGACCTGCGGGAGGCGACGGTCTTCTACACGGTCTACGGCGACGACGAGGAGCGCGCCGCGTCCGCCGCCGCACTGGAGAGCGCCAAGGGTGTGCTGCGCTCCGAGGTCGGCCGGCAGACCGGGGTGCGGTTCACCCCCAGCCTGGCTTTCGTCGCCGACGCGCTGCCCGACAACGCCAAGACCATCACCGACCTGCTCGCCAAGGCCCGCGCGGCCGACGAGGAGGTCCGCAAGGCCGCCACCGACGCGCAGTACGCGGGCGACGCGGACCCGTACCGCAAGCCGGCCGACGACGATGACATCGACGACGACATCGACGACGACCTGGATGACGCGCCCGACGAGGCGCCCGCCCACGGTGAGGACGGTTCTTCGCCGGCATGACGAGCAGGAAAGAGGGTCCGTCCGGGCTGGTGATCGTGGACAAGCCCGGCGGGCTCACCTCACACGGGGTGGTCTCCCGGCTGCGCCGGCTGGCCGGCACCCGGCGGGTCGGGCACGCCGGCACGCTGGATCCGATGGCCACCGGCGTGCTGGTCATCGGGGTCGAGAAGGCCACCCGGCTGCTCGGACACCTGGCGCTGACCGAGAAGGAGTACACGGCCACGATCCGGCTCGGCCAGGCCACGGTGACCGACGACGCGGAGGGGGAGGTCACCGAGACCGCCTCCGCCGCGGGGGTCACCCGCGAGGCGGTGGATGCCGGGATCGCCGCGCTCACCGGGCCGATCCAGCAGGTGCCGTCCAAGGTCAGCGCGATCAAGGTGGGCGGGGTGCGGTCGTACACCCGGGTACGGGAGGGCGAGGAGTTCGAGCTGCCCGCCCGGCCGGTGACCGTCTCTTCTTTCACCGTCCAGGACCTGCGCGCCGAGGGCGACACGCTGGACCTCGACGTCACGGTGGTCTGCTCCTCCGGCACGTACATCCGCGCACTGGCCCGCGACCTGGGCGCCGGCCTGGGCGTAGGCGGCCACCTCACGGCCCTGCGCCGCACCCGGGTCGGCCCCTACACCCTGTCCGCCGCCCACACCCTGCCCCAGCTGGAGGAGACCTTCGCGTTCCTCCCGATCGCCGAGGCCGCGGCAGCGGCGTTCCCCCGCTGGGACGCTGACGCTGATCAGTCCCGGTTGCTGGCCCACGGCGTCCGCATCACCCTCCCCCCGCTGCCCCCGGGCCCGAACGCGGTCTTCGACCCCGACGGCCGCCTCTTGGCCCTCGTAGAGGAACACGCGGGCCAAGCCAAAATCCTGGCCGGCTTCGCCCCATAGCCCCGGGCACGGTTCGGGGCTGCCCCGGCGTCATCAGGGGCGCGGGGAACTGCGCGACAAGCCACGACGGGCCCGCGGGCGGCCGATTGCCCAGCCACTTGCGGTGGTTGCCGGGCCCCCGGCGGACGGGGGAAGCGCGGCCTCAGGGGGAGCCGTGAGAGCGGGGCCGTCTGTCCCCTGAGCGACCCCGCTTCACGTCCCCCCGCCTGGTCCTATCCACCCCGCACCCGAAAATCACTCCAACGGGCGGGCGCTCGGAGTGAACCACGGGAGCATTGGGGGGCGCTCTTTCCCCGCGATCTAGGCGGGAGATCATCGTGCGCCTACCGTCGAAGCGGGACGAATCGGGGCGCGGCGGCGGGGAGGTGCCCAATGGCGGCACGGGTGACCGGACCTGACCAGGCGCTGGTACGGGTCTGCGACCTGGCCGGACGGCCACGCGGCAGCGGTTTCCTGGCGGACACCGAAGGCACGATGATCACCAGTCACGAAGCCGTGGACGGGCTCGCGCGACTCGTACTGCACGCCCCCGGCGACCAGATCTGCCTGGTCGAGGCCGCCGCCATCACCGTACTGCCCGAGGCGGGCCTCGCCCTCGTCGCCACCGAGGGCCTGACCCTGCCGCCGCTGCCCGTCGCGCCGGGCGGCCCCGCGCACCCCGGCGGCCGGGTGAGGCTGAGGCTGCCGGGCCCCGCCGAGGGCGCGGTGATCGGCACCGCCGCCGTCACGTACACCGCCACCGACCGCTTCCACCTGCTGGAGGAGGTCTACGAACTGTCCCTGGACAGCCCCGACCCGAACGGTATCCCGCCGCAGGCGTCCGGCGCCCCCGTGTTCGACGCGGCGACCGGCGCGGTGCTGGCCGTCCTCGCCACCGCGCTGCACGCCGGCCACCGGGCCGCGGGCTTCGCCGTCCCGCTGCGCGCCCAGGACGCGCCGCCGCCGCTCGCGGACCTGCTCGCGCGCAACGCGGCCACCGTCCCCGCGTACGGTCCGCACCTCAACCTCGCCGGCGCGCTCCAGCTCACCGGCACCTCGGTCGGCACGGCGGCCGGACCCGGCCCGTGGCGCGAGCCGGTGAGCCGCCCCGAAGTGGCCGCCGCGCTGGGCGACTTCCTCGACCTGCGCGGCCCGTCCGCGCCCCTCGTGCTGGGCCTGGTCGGCGAGCCCGGCAGCGGACGCAGCACCGAACTGGCCGCGCTCGCCGCCCGCCGGGCGCGGGGCCCGCTGCCGCAGCCCACCGTCTGGCTGCGCGGGGCCGAACTGCGGCCGGGTGACGGCGGGATCAAGGACGCGGTGGAGCGCGCGCTGCGCACCGCCGCCCGGATCGTCGGCGCGGCGCGGTCCCCGTACGAGGCCGAGGGGCCCGCGGTCGGTGCGGGCGACCCCACCGACGCGGTCGCCGAGCTCGCCGGGGCCGCCGGCCGGCCGCTGCTCGTACTCCTCGACGGTCCCGAGGAGATGCCGCCGGTGCTCGCGCACGCGCTGGCGGACTGGACGGCGGGCACGGTGAGTTGGCTGCGCGCCGGCGGGGTGCGGCTGATCGTGGCGTGCCGGCCCGAGCACTGGGAGCAGGCCGGGGCGCTGCTGCCGGCCGGGTTCGCGTACGGGGTGCCGTCCGGCGGCCGCCCGCTGCCGCCCTGCCTGCGGCTCGGCGACCTGACCGAGGACCAGGCGTCCGGCGCCCGGATCCGCTACGGCCTGGCGCCGGCCGCCCTCGCGCCCGTCGACGCGGCCCATCCGCTGGCGATGCGGCTGCTGTCCGAGGTGCGGGCCGCGCTGCCCGAGGGCGGCGCGGCGCACGGCGGCGGCCCGCCGACCCGCGAGGAGATCTTCGGCGCGCACCTGGATCTCGTCTGCCTGCGGATCGCGGTACGTCTGGCAGCCGGCCGCGAGCCCCCGCTGCGAGGCACGGCCGTCCGCCGGCTGGCCGCCCGGGTGGCCGGCCAGGTCCACGAGGCAGCCCGCCGTTGCCTGGGCCCCGGCCAGGGGGAACTCGACCGCGAGGCGTTCGAGGAACTCTTCCCCTGGCGCACAGGCTGGGCCTCCGCAGTCCTCACGGAGGGCCTCATCGCCCCGGCTGGAGCGGGCTACCGCTTCGCGCAGGAGGAGCTCGCGGACTGGCTCCAGGGCCTCCACCTCGACCTCCACGAAGCGCTCTACGCCTTGATCCACCGCTGGTCCCCACTCCCCACCCTTGCCCCGGCACCGACCGCAAATGGCTTGGCGGGCCCCTCGCCTGCGGGCCGCATCGTGGCTGATCGCGCAGTTCCCCGCGCCCCTTTCGGGGCGCAGCCCGTTTCCCCGCCGGGATCGCCCGACGCGGAGTGGCCGGGTGCCCCCGGTTACTCCGGGGGTGCGGGGAACTGCGCGGCCGGCCCCGACCGGGGGTGTGGTCCGGAGGCGACCTCAGGTGGCTGGGCGGGCGGGTCTTGGCCCGGTGTCTCGGAGGACACGGGGTTCTGCCAGACGTGCGTCCGCGCGGGCGGGGCTTGCCCCGGTCACCCCGGGGGCGCGGGGAACTGCGCGGCCGGCCCCGACCGGGGGTGTGGTCCGGAGGCGACCTCAGGTGGCTGGGCGGGCGGGCCTTGGCCCGGTGCCTCCGGGGACGCGGGGTGCCAGATGTGCGGCGTCGCGGGTTGCCCCGGCCACCCCGGGGGCGCGGGGAACTGCGCGGCCGGCCCCGACCGGGGGCACGGGCCGGAGGCGACCGCAAGTGGCTTGGCGGGCGGCTCGCCCGCAGGGCGCGCGGGGGCGAACCGGGAGGCTGGGTTGCCGGGGGAAGCGCCCGTGCGGCTGCCCTCTAAAGCGAGTGCGCGGGCCGGGCAGCCGCCCCCCGTGCCGCCGGCCCCGGCGATCGGGCCGGCCTCGTCGCCCCGGTCGCTGCCGGTGCCCCGGCACCGCGCCGCCCCCGTCGTCCAGGCGCTGCTGCACTGCGCGCACCGCCCCGAGACCCTCGCCCACCACCTCACCGCCCTCGTCGAGGCACTCGACCACGAACCGACCGCGCCGTCACCGCCCGACGCCCGGCGGGCGGACGCCGTGTGGTGGGCCGCGCACCTGGTGCGCGAGGTGCTGACGCGGGTCTCCGACGCCGAGGCGTACTGGCCGGTGCTGTGCGGCCTCGCCGACCGGGTGGCGGCCCGCGCGGTGGCGTGTGGCGGGTTCGATCCCCAAGCGCTGGGCGGACTGGGCGAGTTCGGCCCGCGCTTCTGGCAGAGCCTGCCGCTGCCCCCGGCGCACCGGCTGGAACTGCTGCGCGCGCTCCTGCCCGCCGACCCCCCGCCACCCGCGCGGGACCGGTTCCTGGACGCCGTGGTCGGCGTGCTGCGGGAGGTGCCGGGGAAGGCCGTGGCCGTCCTCTGCGGCTGGTTCGGGGACGACCGGGCGCTCCAGGCCGGGCCGGGGGCGGGGCGGCCCATGACCGTCGCCTCGGCCGCCCAGGCCGTCCTGCACACGCACCGCCGCCTCGCCGTCGACGACCTCACGGAAGCACTGGTGGACGCGGCCCACCCGGCCGCCGACGACGTCCTGGCCGCGCTCGCCGAGGACGAGCCCTCGGCGCTGTGCCGCGCCGTGGACCGCTGGGCCCACGACCCGCGCCCCGACCGCCATGTCGCGGCAGCCACGTACGGCCGCCGTGCCGCGCCGTTCATACGGTCCGAGGCCGACCGAGAGCTGCTGCGTTATGCCGCGCTCGCGATCCTGGCCCGCCCCGGCGACTGCTCGCTGCACGGCGCCGCGCTGGGGCTGCTGGTCCGCGACCCGGCGACCCGTTCGCGCCATCTGCCCGCCGCCCTCGCGCACTTCGCCACCGGCGACCCCCAACTGCCCGCTTCCGCGCTGGCCGAGGCGATGTCCACCCACCCGGAGCAGGTGCTCGCCGCGTTCGGCCGCCGGCTGCGTACCGCCGGTTCGGCCGCCGTCGAACTGCTCCCGGAGCTCGCGGAGATCACCGATCCCGCCCTCTCCCGCCGGGTGGCGGCCCTGGTCCAGGACCACGTGCTGCGCCGCCCGGAGAGCGCCCCCGCCGCGGCCCGCTTCATCGACCTGCGGCTCGAACAGGGCCCGAGCGTGCGCGCCGTGCTGCTGCCGCTCACCGCGGCCCTGCTGCACGACCACCCCGCCCCGGTGCGCCGCGCGCTCGCCCCGGTGCTGGCAGCCCCCGGCACCCACCTGTCCCGGCCGCTGCGGCAGGAACTCCTCGACATGGCGCTGGCCGCCGAGCGCGACCAGGAGGTGCTGCACGCCCTGCTCACCGCGGCGGCGGACGGCTGCCGCCGCCGTCCGCCCGTCCTCACCCGCGACCTGGTGCACCGGCTCGGCCTGCTGCTCGGCCGTACCCCGGAGGGCGCCACCCGCTTCGACGGCCGGATCGTGGCGCTGGCGACGGCGTCCCCCGACTTCGCCCGGATGGTCGCGGACTGGGTCGGCCGGGACGGCGACCCGGCCTGGGACGCGGTGATCGGCCCGAGCGCGCGCCACCGCCTGCACTCCGCGAGCGGCACCTGGAGCACGGGGAACACCGGGACCGCGGGAGCCATCGAGACCGCGGGAGCCACCGGCACCGCGGGAACCACAAGGACCGCTGGGCGCACCGCAATCGCGGAGAACACCGGGACCACCGCTACCGGGACCACCCCTCAACCCCGGCTGGAAACCGCCCATACGCCGTGAATCCGCGCGCCCTGCGGCCCCCCGACGTCACGTTTCCGCTGCCTACTCCGTCTAGTAGGTGCATGCGGAAGGTCCTGGGGGTGAAAAGACGTTGTAGCTCTGGGGCGCCCCGGCCCGCCGGCCACAAGCCGCGGAGTCGCGTCGCCCCTCGGGCGACCGAACGCCGGAGGGAGCGCCAGGTGGGTATCGACGTCGAGGAGCCGACCGAGGATCTGGTCGGCGAACTGTCCGTGGCGCCACTGGACACCGGACTGGCCCGCGATCCGGCGGCGGCCGGCGCGAAGGCCGCGAACCTGGCCCGGGCCGCGGCCGAGGGCCTGCCGGTGCTGCCCGGCTTCGTCCTGGTGCCGGCCGCCCGCGCGGAGGGCGCCCCCGCCGGCGCGGACGCGCTGCGCGCCGCCTGGCGGCAGTTGGGCGGCGAGGACGGCCGCCCGCTGGTGGTCCGCTCGTCCTCCGCGCACGAGGACACCGAGGAGTCCTCGATGGCCGGCCGCTTCGAGTCTGTCCTCGACGTGCGCGGCTGGACCGCCTTCCACGAGGCCGTGCGGCGCGTGCTGGAGTCCGCCGCCCGGGTGCCGGGCGCGCATGCCGAAGGCGACCCGTTCGGCGGTATGGCGGTGCTGGTCCAGCCGATGCTGAAGGCCGCGTCCGGCGGTGTGATGTTCGGCGCCGACCCGGTCGAGGGCCGGTTCGACCACATCCTGGTCAGCGCCGTGACCGGCGGCCCCGACCAGCTGGTGGACGGCAGCACCCAGGGCGTCAGGTACCAGCTCACCCGCCGCGGCCACCTGCTGCGCACCGAACCCGAGACCGGCCGCGCCGACGGCCCCCTCAGCCGCCGCCGGCTCGCCCAGCTGGTCCGGCTCGCCCGCCGCACCGAGCAGGTCTACGGCGGGCCCCAGGACGTCGAGTTCGGCTTCGACGCCGACGGCACCCTGTGGCTCTTCCAGGCCAGGCCGATCACCGCGATGGCCGCGCGCCCGCCGCGCGGCGCCCGGCTGCTCGGCCCCGGGCCGGTCGTCGAGACGCTGCCCGAAGTCCTCCAGCCGCTGGAGGAGGACCTGTGGGTGGCGCCGATGAACCAGGGCCTGGCCCTGGCGCTGGACATCGCCGGCGCCGCCCCCCGCCGCAAGCTGCGCCGGCTGCCCGTCGCGACCACCGTGCAGGGCCGGGCCGCCGCCGACCTGCTGCTGCTCGGCGCGGCGCCCGCCGCGCACCCGATGCTGAACTTCTTCAACCCCGCCCCCGGCGGCCGCCGCGCCGCCGCGGCCTGGCGGGTGGGCCGGCTGCGCAGCGCGCTGCCGCTGCTCGCCCAGGACCTGATGGCCGACGTGGACCGGCAACTGCACGACTTCCCGCCGCCCCGTCAGATGCTCAGCGGCCAGCTGCTCGACGCGGTGTCCTGGGGCCGTACGGTGCTGGCCTCGCTGCACGCGCAGGAGTCGTTGGCGGGCGCGCTGCTCGGCGCCGACGGCGGCTCGACGGCCGCCGGCGAGGCGCTCGCCGTGCTCGCCGAGGGGCGGGACCGGGGCGAGAGCGACGACGAACTGGTCGCCCACCACCCGGTGCTGCTGACGCTGCTGCCGCCCACCCTGGGCGAGCGCGCCGCGCTGCCCGAGCGGATCGGCTGGAACGGCGTCCCGCGCGGTGTGGGCTTCCTGTCGGTGCGCGAAGGGCTGCGGCTGCGGGCCCGCTGGGTGCAGGAGATGCAGACCGCGATGGTCCGCGAGGTCGGCGACCGGATGAACGAGCACTGCCCGGCGGGCGAGCGCGGCAAGATCGCGCTGCTGCGCTGGCACGAGCTGCTGGCCGTCACCGACGGCGGCAAGCGGCCCCCCGACCTCGCGCAGCGCACCCCGCGCCCGGACAGCCCGTCGCTGCCCACCGCCTTCCGGCTCGCCGACGGCCGGCCGCAGGCGGTGGCGATCGGCCGCCGCAGGAACCAGGAGCACGAGGGCCAGGGCGCGGGCGGCGGCCGTGGCAGCGGCACTGCCTGGGACGGCGCGGGCAGCCGCCCGCAGGACGCCGTGCTGGTCGTCAGGTCGCTGGACCCGGCGCTCGCCCCACTGCTGCCCGGCCTGGCGGGGCTGGTCGCCGAGACCGGCAGCGTGCTGTCGCACCTGGCGGTGCTGGCGCGCGAGTACGGCGTGCCGATCGTCGTCGGCGTGCCCGCCGCGACCGACCGGTACCGGCCGGGCACCGTCCTGACGGTGGACGGCACGACCGGCGAGGTGGAGGCGGCCCCGGCCGGTCCTGACGAGCCGTCGGCCGGTCCTGACGAACCGCGGCCCGGGCCGGACGAACCGCGGTCCGGTCCTGACGAACCGCCGCCACCTGACCGCGCCGATCCGGCGGCCGGCGGCTCCTCGCCCGTCCTGCCGCTGCCGTCCGACAACGGGGAGTCCGCCGGTTTCGAGGGGCCGGTGCCGCCCGCCGGCGGGCGGGGGAGGGGAGCGGTCGCGTGAAGTACGTCAGCTATCTGTTCGGCACCCTGTCCACCGTGGCCGCGGCCGTGTACCTGGTCGTCTACCTCTACCGGTGGGAGTGGCAGCGCGCGGTGATCTGCGGGGTGCTGCTGCTCGCCGTCGAGGGGTTCCTGATCTGCGTCATCCTGATCGGCCGGATGAGCCGGCTCGAACGCCGGCTGTCCGACGCCGACTCGCGCGTCGAGGAGGTGCGGCGGCGGCTGGAGCACAGCCGCGAGGAGTCGGTGCGCCCGTTCCGCTGGCTCGGCACCGACACCCGCGAGGACCTCGACGGCAGCAACCGCACCTTCGTCTTCGTACCGATACTGATGGTCACCGGGGCCGCGCTGTCCGGCGCCGCCTGGGTGATCCAGCGGATCGCGGCTGTCACCGCCCGCCCGGGCGCCGAGCGCCGGCTGGCCGGCCGGCTCGCCGGTCTCGCCGCGCCGCCCGGCGGAGTGCGTGGCGCGGTGCTGCAACTGGAGGACCGGCCCGCGGTGCCGCCGGCCAGGCCGGTTCGGCTGCTGGTGGGCACGTTCGGCGCGGTGGCCGGGGTGGTCCTGCTGGTCTTCGGCGTCTACTGGCTGTCGGACGCCACCGAGACCCGGGAGGAGGCGCGGCCGGACGCCGCCGCGACCACCGTCGTCTTCCAGGTCAAGGTGCACGGCACCTCCAGCAGCGCCGCACGGGAGTTGGCCGCCCGCGACCTGTGGGAGAGCTGCCGCCGCTCCACCGCGGCGACCAACACCGGCGCCAGCCTCGGCACCCTGGAGAACGGCGTCTACGCGGGCGTCATCCGGCCCGCGCTCAGCTCGCACGACGTGATGCGGCTGCGCGGCTGCCTGTCCGACGCGGTCGCCAACAGGGCCAGGGCCTCGGTGCTCGGCGACGGGCAGGCCGAGCACGCGCACTGACGAGATCCCGCTGACGCGATCGCATCGACCCCGGCCCCGCTGACCACCTGACGGCCCTGACCACCTGACCGCTCTGACGAGACGTCGCACACATCACGGAACTCCTGGTCGCCGCCGCTCTGAGCGGTCCCGGCGGCGGCCCGGGAGGGCGTTCGCCCCGGGACCGCACAGCGGCACCGGGTAGCCTGCTGGGACTGGCGCCGCCCCCTGGGAGGGACGGCGACCCCGTCCCCCAGGCCCCTCCCAGGTGGTGACCAGCGCTTGTCCCCGTCCCCCGCCGCTTCTCCCGCGCTCACTGCTGCCGCGGCACCGCTCGCCGCGGCCCTTCCCGCCCCGGCCGGCCCGCCGGGCCCGCCGCAGCCGCCCGGTCCCGACCCGGAACCCGGGGCCGCGGCCGACCTCCCGCCGGGCGCCGTCCGCCCGTTCGGGCCGGTGCTGGCCCGGCGGATCACCAAGGTGCTGCTCGGCTGCCTGGTCGGATACGGCGTCCTGTGGGTGTGCTCGGTGGGCGGCATGCTCGCGCTGTCCGCCTGGGCCCGGCACGACGGGACCGGCACCTCCTCCGGCAGCCGCACCTCGGCCGGCATCAACCACTTCCTCCAGGTCGACCCGCACCTGTGGCGCGGCTCCGCGCCGAGCGCCGCCGGCTACCGGGAACTGGCCGATCAGGGCATCGCCACCGTCGTGGACCTGCGGGCCGAGGACCTGTCGGCCGCCGAGCTGGCGCAGCCGCGGAAGGCCGGACTGCGGGCCGTCCGGCTGCCGATCCGGGACGGCCAGACACCCACTGAGCAACAGGTCGATGAATTCCTGCGGATCGTCCGCGGCTCGGACGGGCCGGTGTTCGTGCACTGCGGCGCCGGCGTCGGCCGGACCGGGTCCATCACCGCCGCCTACCTCGTCCGCACCGGGGAGGCCACCTCCCGGCAGGCCGCGCTGCGCACCGTGGCGGTCGGACCACCGTCGATCGAGCAGGTGTATTACGTGCTCAACGTCTCGCGTGACGACAGCGACCAGCCGCCCGCGCTGGTCCGGGCGATCAGCCGGCTCTTCGACGCGCCGCGCCGGATCAAGGCCAGGCTGTGAGCCGCGGGACGGCCGGCGGCTGAGACCCGCTACCTGGCCACCGGCGGTTTCGCGTACCGTGCCGATGGGCCCGGCCGGCCACCGGCATGGCAGGCTTGGATCCGCAGGGCGACACGGGGTCAGTGATTCGGCAGTGATTCGGCGAAGAAGAAGCGGAGCGTCAAGGTGCAGCGCTGGCGGGGCTTGGAGGACGTTCCCGGTGACTGGGGACGCAGCGTCGTCACCATCGGCTCGTACGACGGTGTGCACCGGGGCCACCAGCTGATCATCAGGCGCGCCGTCACCCGGGCCCGCGCGCTCGGGCTGCCCTCGGTGGTCGTGACCTTCGACCCGCACCCCAGCGAGGTGGTACGCCCCGGCAGCCACCCGCCGCTGCTGTCCGCCCACCACCGGCGCGCCGAACTGGTCGCCGGGCTCGGCGTGGACGCGCTGCTCATCCTCCCGTTCACCAGCGAGTTCTCCAAGCTGCCGCCGAGCGACTTCGTGCGCAGGGTGCTGGTCGACGGCCTGCACGCCCGCTACGTGGTGGAGGGCCCGAACTTCCGCTTCGGCCACAAGGCCGCCGGCGACGTGGAGTTCCTGTCCGCGCTCGGCCTGAAGTACGACTACGAGCTCGAAGTCGTGGACCTCTTCATGCGCGGCGAGGCGGGCGGCGGCGAGCCGTTCTCCTCCACGCTGACCCGGCGGCTGGTCGCCGGCGGCGACGTGGAGGGCGCCGCGGAGATCCTGGGCCGCCCGCACCGGGTGGAGGGCGTAGTGGTGCGCGGCGCCCAGCGCGGCCGGGAACTCGGCTACCCCACCGCCAACGTGGAGACGCTGCCGCACACCGCGATCCCCGCCGACGGGGTCTACGCGGGCTGGCTGCACGTCGACGGCGAGGCGATGCCCGCGGCGATCTCGGTCGGCACCAACCCGACGTTCGACGGCACCGCCCGCACGGTGGAGGCCTACGCGATCGACCGGGTCGACCTCGACCTCTACGGGCTGCATGTGGCCGTGGACTTCGAGGCGTATCTGCGCGGCATGGAGAAGTTCGACACCATCGACGCGCTGCTGGAGCGGATGGCCGACGACGTCAAGCGAGCCCGCGAACTGGTCGACCCGGCCGGCCGGTAGCCGGGCCCGGAGCCCAGGTGCCGGCGGGCGGTGCCGCCCACCGGGCTCAGGCCGGACGGATCAGCCGGGTCTCGTACGCGAAGACCACCGCCTGGACCCGGTCGCGCAGCTGGAGCTTGAGCAGGATCCGGCTGAAGTGCGTCTTCACGGTGGCCTCGGCCAGGTGCAGGGTGCCGGCGATCTCGGTGTTCGACAGCCCGCGGCCGATCTCCACCAGCACCTCGCGCTCGCGCGCGGTCAGCCGGGCCAGCCGCTCGTCGCCCTCCTCGCCGCCGCCCGACGGCAGTTGGTGGGCGAACGTGTCCAGCAGCCTGCGGGTGATCCGCGGCGCCACCACCGCGTCACCGGCGGCCACCACCCGGATCGCGCCGAGCAGCTCCTCGGGCAGCGCGTTCTTGAGCAGGAAGCCCGAGGCGCCCGCCCGGAGCCCGGCGAAGGCGTACTCGTCCAGGTCGAAGGTGGTCAGGATGAGCACCTTGGAATCCGGGCAGTCCTCGACTATCCGCGCGGTCGCCTCGATGCCGTCGGTGCCGGGCATGCGGACGTCCATCAGCACCACGTCAGGCCGCAGTTCGCGGGTCAGCCGCACCGCCTCCGCCCCGTCGCCCGCCTCACCGACCGGCCGCATGTCCGACTGCGCGTCGAGCACCATCGTGAACGCCATCCGCAGCAGCGGCTCGTCGTCCACGAGCAGCACCCGGATCGGCTCGGCGACTCCGGCGGTTGCGTCGGCGGTGCCCGCCGGGTCGGTGGTCACAGCGGCTCCGGGGCGGTCAGCGCCAGCACGGCCGCCACCCGCCAGCCGCCGCTGGGCAGCGGGCCCGCCGTCAGCGTGCCGCCGTACGCCGCCGCGCGCTCCCGCATGCCCGGCAGACCGTGACCGGGGGAGCGGTCCGGATCAGCCGGCTCCGCGGGGCCGGCGGCCCCGGCGCCGTCATCGGTGACGGTGACCGACACCGCGTCCGACGCGCAGCCGACCGCGACCTCCGCCCGGGCGCCGGGCGGTGCGTGCTTGAGCGTGTTCGTCAGTGCCTCCTGCACCAGCCGGTAGACGGTCAGTTGGGCGGCGGCCGGCACCACCGCCGGCTCGCCCGCGATCTCAAGGCGGGTCGGCAGTCCGGCCGCCCGCACCTGCTCGGTCAGCGCCCCCAGCTCGGCGATGCCCGGCATCGGATGCCGCAGCGCGTCCGGCTCGTCCGCCCGCAGCACCCCCAGGAAGCGCCGCATGTCCGTGATGGCCTGCCGGCCGGTCGCCCCCACCTGCCGCATCGCGGTGGTGGCCCGCTCCGGGGTGCGCTGCTGCGCGAAGACCGCGCCGTCGGCCAGCGCCACCATCACCGACAGGTTGTGCGTCACGATGTCGTGCATCTCCCTGGCTATCCTGGCCCGTTCGCCGGCCACCGCGAGCTGCGACTGCTGGTCCCGCTCCCGCTCCAGCCGCACCGCGCGGTCCTCCAGCCAGGCCAGCTGGTCACGCCGGCTGCGCATGTTGACGCCCAGCACCCCCGCCGCGATCGCCATCGCCGACATCGACAGGAAGGTGGCCGCCACCCGTTCGTGCAGCGCCCAGCTCACCGTCGCCAGCGTGATGCCCAGCTCCAGCACGCCGAACGCCATCAGCGCGTACCGCCGCGGCCGGCGATAGGCCGCCACCGTGTACAGCGCCACCAGCAGCGCCGCGTCGGCCGGCATCCGCAGGTCCGCCAGCCACTGTGCGAACGCCGCTGCGGCCACACACCCGAACGCCACCAGCGGCGCCCGCCGCCGCCAGACCAGCGGCACCAGCAGCCCGAGCTGCACCAGCATCACCGGGACGAGATCGCTCCGCAGCTGGACCCGGTCCGCCGCCGAGGCCACCATCAGCAGCCCCGCGGCGAACAGCGCGTCCACCGTCAATGTCGACCGCCGCGCCCAGGAGACCCCCGCCTCGATCCGGTCGCCCGCCCACAGCCGCGTGACCGACCGCGCCCGACCGTCGGCCGCCGGAGCCGGCCGTTCCTGCGGGCGGCCCGCGGCCGGCTGCGCGTAGGTCATCGGCCGGCCCTCATGCGTCCCGGCGCCGCAGGGCCACCGCCGCGCCCGCGAGGGCCAGCAGCGCGTAGAGGCAGAAGACCGCGAGTCCCGTCCACGGCGCCAGCGTATGGGCCTGGTGGTGCAGGGACAGCACCGACTGCCCCGCGTTGCTCGGCAGCCACTGGTTGACGTGGTCGGCCCAGGAGGCGGGCAGCGTCTCGGCCAGGGCGGGCAGCACCATCAGGATGCCGAAGACCGTGGCGATGCCGCCCGCCGTGTTGCGTATCAGCGCGCCGATCGCGACGCCGAGCAGTCCCACCAGCGTGAGGTAGAGGCCGGTGCCCAGCACCACCCGGAGCACCCCGGGCTCCCCGAGCGTGGTGTCTATGTGCTTCGGCGACAGCAGCGACTGGCCGGAGAAGAAGGCGATCAGCGCCGAAGCCGTCATCAGCGTCCAGACCACGGCCATGTACAGCCCGGCCTTCGCCCACAGCACCGGCAGCCGCAGCGGCACGGCGGCCAGCGTGGCCCGGATCATGCCGGTCGCGTACTCGCCGGAGACCACCAGCACCCCGAGCACGCCGACCGCCAGCTGCGCCACGATGTAGCCGCGGACGCTGGTCAGGGCGGGCTCGAAGTCGGCCCGGTCGTGCGCCGACATGGTCGGCCAGTTGTGCGCGTTCACCGCGCAGAACAGCAGGCCGAAGCCGATCATCATCACCACGGCGGTCAGCAGGGTGTAGAAGGTGGACCGCAGCGAGCGCAGCTTGATCCACTCCGAGTGCAGCACCCGCCTCTGGGTGACCCGGCCCCGGATGGCGGGCGCGGCGCCGGCGGCCGGCGCACTCGCCGTCAGTGTGCTCATGCGGGCTGCTCCTCGCGTGCGCGGGCCGGTGCCTGGTACTCCACCGCGTCCCTGGTCAGTTCCATGAATGCCTCCTCCAACGAGGCCTGCTGCGGAGTCAGTTCGGCCAGCGAGATGCCCGCCTCAGCCGCTATCCGGCCGATCCGGTCGCTGCTGATCCCGGTCACCTCGAGCACGTCCCGCTGCACCGACGCCACCGTCGTGTCCCGTCCGGCCAGCAGCTTCCGCAGCGGCTCGGCCTGATCGGTGCGCACCCGCACCGAGTTGCCCGCCGCCCCGTCCACGAACTCCGCCACCGACGTGTCGGCGATCAGCCGCCCTCGCCCGATGACGATCAGATGCTCCGCGGTGAGCGCCATCTCCGACATCAGGTGCGAGGACAGCAGCACCGTGCGGCCCTCCGCGGCCAGGCCCTTGAGCAGGGTGCGGATCCACAGGATGCCCTCCGGATCCAGGCCGTTGACCGGCTCGTCCAGGACGAGGGTGGCCGGGTCGCCGAGCAGCGCGCTGGCGATGCCGAGCCGCTGCCCCATGCCGAGCGAGAAGCCGCCGACCCGCTTGCGGGCCACCTCGCGCAGGCCCACCAGGTCGATCACCTCATCCACCCGGCGGCGCGGGATCCCGGTGGTGGCCGCGAGCGCGAGCAGGTGGTCGTACGCGCTCCTGCCGGTGTGGATCGCGCGCGCCTCCAGCATCGCGCCGACCTCGTGCAGCGGCGCCGCGTGCTCGGCGTACGGCTTGCCGTTGACGGTGACATGGCCCGACGTGGGTGCGTCGAGGCCGAGGATCATCCGCATCGTGGTGGACTTGCCGGCGCCGTTGGGCCCGAGGAAACCGGTGACCGCGCCCGGCCTGACGGTGAAACTCAGGTCGGTCACGGCGGCGCGCTCGCCGTACCGCTTGGTCAGTGCGTGGGCTTCGATCATGGTGTTCCTCGGGCGGTGCGTCTGCGGGAAGGGATGACTCCATCGTCCGATCCCGCACCCCGCCGCCACCACAACCCACGGGTTGATTCCGGGCACCTCGGGCTAAACCCCGGGGCGGACTTGGCATACAACCCGCGTGGTACGACAAGCGCCACCACGTCAGCGGGCCGCCGCCGTGAACGATCCACGACGGCGGCCCGCTGGCTCACCCGCCCGCTGCCAAGACAGCCGGGGCGGCCTACTGCTGCGGCGGCGGAGGCGGCGGGTAGCCGTACCCCTGCTGCTCCGGCTGCTGCTGCCCGTCCTGCTGCTCGGGCTGCGGCCAGCCCTGCTGCGGTTGCGGGGCGTGGGGCTGCGGCGACTGCGGCTGGAACGGCTGCCCGCCCTGCGGCGGTTGCCCCTGCGGATACGGCTGCGGCGCCTGCGGCGGCGCCCCGTACGGCCCGGCCGCCGGGACCTGCCCCGGCTGCCACGGCTGACCTGGCTGAGCCGCCGGCGGCCCACCCCACTGCTGTCCCGGCTGCCCTTCCGGCGGACCGCCCTGCCAGGGCTGCCCCGGCTGCGCCTCGGGCGCACCAGGCTGCCCCTGCCACGGCTGCACCGCGCCCTGGCCGGCACCCTGGCCGGCGTCCTGACCGCCAGGTGCGCCCTGCCACTGCTGTCCCGGCTGGCCCGGCTGCCCTTCCGGCGGACCGCCCTGCCAAGGCTGTCCTGGCTGCCCCGGCGCCGGGTAGCCGCCCGGCGCCTGCGGCGGGCCGGTCGGCGCGCCGCCGTAAGGACCGGGCGCCTGTGCGGGGCCGGGGCCGGCGAACTGCCCCGGCATCGGCGGCGCCTGGTGCGGCGGCGGGCTGCTGCCGTCCGACGTCCACAGGCCCTGCGCCTGCTGCGCCCGTACGAAGTCCTCCGCGACCATCGCCGACAGGTTGAAATACGCCTCCCGGGTCTTCGGCCGCATCATGTCGAGGTCCACCTCGGCGCCCGCCGCCAGGTGCTCGTCGAACGGCACCACCTGCACCCCGCGGCAGCGGGTCCTGAAGTGCGCGACGATGTCGTCCACCTTGATCATCTTGCCGGTCTCGCGGACCCCGGAGATCACCGTGATGCTGCGCTGCACCAGCTCCGCGTAGCCGTGCGCCGACAGCCAGTCCAGCGTCGTACTGGCACTCGACGCGCCGTCGACGGACGGTGTGGAGACGATGATCAGCTGATCGGCCAGGTCCAGCACACCGCGCATCGCGCTGTAGAGCAGACCGGTGCCGGAGTCGGTGAGGATCACCGGGTACTGCCGGCCCAGGACGTCGATCGCCCGCCGGTAGTCCTCGTCGTTGAACGCCGTCGAGACCGCCGGGTCCACGTCGTTGGCGATGATCTCAAGGCCCGAGGGGGCCTGCGAGGTGAACCGCCGGATGTCCATGTAGCTGCTGAGGTACGGGATCGCCTGCACCAGGTCGCGGATCGTCGCCCCGGTCTCCCGGCGCACCCGGCGGCCCAGCGTGCCGGCGTCCGGGTTGGCGTCGATCGCCAGGATCTTGTCCTGCCGCTCCGACGCGAGCGTCGAGCCGAGCGCGGTGGTCGTGGTCGTCTTGCCGACGCCGCCCTTGAGGCTGATCACCGCGATCCGGTAGCAGGTCAGCACGGGGGTGCGGATCAGCTCCAGCTTGCGCTGCCGCTCCGCCTCCTCCTTCTTGCCGCCGATCCGGAACCGCGAGGGCTGCGCGTTGGCGCCCGGCTTCTTCGGCTTGGGCTGGTTGCGCAGCAGCCGGTCGGACGACAGCTCCACCGCGGCGGTGTAGCCGAGCGGCGCGCCGCCCTGCGTCCGGTGCCGCTGGTCCGGCGTCACGGTGGGCCAGCCGCCCATCCGCGGGTCCACCGGCGTGGCGGCCTGCCGCGGGTCGGCGGCCGGCTGCCCCTGGTCGTGGCCCGTGGTGGCCGGCAGGTTCTGCCCCGGCTGCGGGAAGCCGTAGCCGCCCTGGGCAGGCAGCGGCTGCAACGGCCCGGCCTGCTCTGCCTCAGGACCGCCCGGGTGCGGCCGGCCCGGCTGCGGGAAGCCGTACCCGCCGTGCTGCCCCGCGCCTTCCTGCGGCAGCCCGCCCGGCGGTACGACACCGGGTGCGTGCGGCGCACCCGGCGCCGCGCTCTGCGGCTGATCGGCGGGCTGCTGCCCCTGGTCCGGCCGTACGGTGGCGGGCAGATTCTGGCCCGGCCGCGGAAAGCCGTAGCCGCCCGCGTCGGGCTGCTGGCCCTGCTGTCCTTGCTGGTCAGGACCGCCGTGCGGCAGTCCGGTCGGCACCGGACCCTGCCCGTACGGTGCTCCGGCCTGCGGGAAACCCTGGCCCGGCTGCGGGGCGTCGTGCGTCGAGGGAGCGGGCGGGCCGGCGTCGGCGGCGCCGGGCTGCGGGAAGCCGTAACCCCCCTGCCCGGCCTCCGGGGCGGGCGCTTGCTGCGGGGTGCCGTAGCCGGACGGGGGCGCGGGCGGTCCCGCGTTCGCCGCGCCGGGCTGCGGGAAGCCGTACCCGCCCTGCGGTGCTTCGGGCGCGGGCGGTTGCTGCGGGGTGCCGTAGCCCGACGGCGGGGCGGGCGGACCCGCGGTGGCCGCGCCCGGTTGCGGGAAGCCGTAGCCCGGCCCCGCCGGCTGCGCGGCGCCATAGCCGCTGCCCTGGGGCAACTGCCGGTCCTGCTGCGGTGCCTGGGGTGCTTGCGGTGCCTGGGCCGCGTCGGGGCGCGGCGGGTCGTACGGGCCTGCGCTCGGTGCGTTCGACGGGTCCGGCGCGTTCGGGACGTTCGGCGCCGGGGGAGCGTACGGCCCCGGGGCCACCGGGTTCCCGGTTGGCGGCGGGAAGTTGAGCGGCGCGTTGGCGGGCATCACGGGTTCGCCGCTGGGCGGCGGGAAGGCGTGGCCCTGCCCCGGCGCCTGCGGCGGGTTCTGCGGCGCGGACGCGGCCGGCGGGAACGCCGGCGAGCTGTCACGTGACGGTTCGGCCCGCTCGAAGTGCGGCGGCAGCGGCGGCACAGCGCTGCGTGGCGCAGCGGGCGACCACGGCTGCGCGTCCCCGCCGGCCTGCGGCAGCGGCGTCCAGACCGGAGCGCGCTTGACCGGCTTGGCGTCCTCCGGCTCGGGCTCCGCGGCGGCGGGCTTCGCGTCGGACGGCTCGGCGTCGGCCGGAGCCGGCCTGGCGTCCGAGGGGCGGGCGTCAGAAGGCCCGGAGTCGGAAGGCCGCGCATCTGAAGGCCGCGCATCTGACGGACGCGCGTCCGAGGGCTCGCGAGCGGACGGCTTCGCGTCCGCCGACTCCCTGGCCGCCGTCCTCTCCGCCGCCTCCCGGGCCCGCTGCTCGCGCGCCTCCCGTGCCTCGCGCACCTCGCGGGCCGCCCGCTCCTCGCGCTCCTCGACGTCACGCCGCAGCGCCGACGCGGAGAACCGCACGGTGGACTCGCTCCGCAGCGCGCCCGCGGGCTCGCCCGCCGACTCCTGGGACGACGACCCACCGGACGACCCGGCAGGAGACCCTCCCGACGGACCGGCACCCGATCCGCCGGACCCGCTCGACCCACCCGACGGCACCGCGTCCGACGGCGCCGAATCCCTCGGCTCCGGAATCGACGGCACCGAAGCGGCCGACCACGACTGGGCAGCGGCAGAACCGCGGTCCGCCACCGGTTCGCGTACCGGCTCCCGTACCCGGTCCTGGTCCCGCGCCTCTTCGCGCCCGGCCACCGGGCCCGGCCCGGCGGCAGGTGCGGCCAGCGGGATCGACGGCACTCCGGTCGCCGACCACGAGGGCGTCTCGGACGGCGTGGCGACCGGCGATCCGCTCGCGGGCGCCGATCCAGCCGTCCCGGCTGATCCAGCGGCCCCGGCCGACCCGGAAGCCCGCCACCGGTCCTCGCTCAGCCCGGCCGCGGCCGGGGCCTCGTCACCGGCGCCGTCCGCAGAACTGAGCCCGGTGGACCCAGCGGCCCCGGCCGACCCGGAATCCGCTTCCTCCTCCGCCGCGGCCGACTCGTCACCCTGTCCGCCGCCACCCCCGCCGCCCCCGGCATTCTGCATGTACCAGGCAGCCGGCGACGGCCCGAGAACGAACTCGCCGGTGTAGTCCACATCGGCCTGGTCCTCGACAGGGGCGGCCCCGCCCACGCGGCTGTCGTCCCGATCGCTGCTCACAATGCCTCCTGGTCTGCTGCTCTCACGCAACGCCGTGGCGCTCCCGGGCCCGCGAGGGCCGTTCCACCGCGGCGGTCGTCGCGGAAACCGCCCGATGCGCCCGTACCCGTACTTGTACTCGTACGCGCACCCGTACACCGCATGGCAGCCCCCTCCCCGTCAGGGCAAGACTAATCGCCGGTAGCCGCTCGATGTCAGACCCGCCTCCCCCTTGGCAGCCTGCCCTCAGGCGCGCCCTCTACCCGATATGACCCGCGGGTAAGCACGTCGCCACGGGCTGGTACTCTGGGTGACGGTCACGCGTGTGTACTCGCCGCGTGGCAGAGCCTCGCGAGTCACCTGAGATTTCCCCGCGATGTAGACCGGGGGCGCTCGGAGGCCGATGACACCCACAGGAGTCCGTATGTCGCTCGACGTCGAGACGAAGAAGCAGATCATCGCAGAGTTCGGCACCAAGGAGGGCGACACCGGCTCCCCCGAGGTGCAGGTCGCGCTGCTGTCCCGCCGGATCTCGGACCTGACCGAGCACCTCAAGCTGCACAAGCACGACCACCACTCGCGTCGTGGCCTGCTGATCCTGGTCGGCCAGCGCCGCCGGCTGCTCCAGTACCTGGCCAAGAAGGACATCACGCGCTTCCGTGAGCTGCGCGAGCGCCTCGGCATCCGTGCCGGTGCGGCGGGCGTCCGCTAAGACGCTGTGAGGGGGAGCGGTGCCCGTTCGACGGGGCCGCTCCCTTTGCCGTAATCGCGTGGCAGGACAAGCAGAGCACGACGATTGCGTGGCAAGACCAGCAGGACACGACGAACAAGCGCAAAGTATGAGTATGAGGAGGAGCGTCCTCCTGAATACCGCCGCATACGCCGGTCCTCGGTAGTGGCCCCCGGGAGGCACCAGCCCCCGGCGGCTTCGATCGAAGACCGGCCCGACGGCAGGACGCTGCTCCACCGATGGCCCGCCAGGGAGACGCCCTGCGGGCGAAGACGAGGAGAATTCCCATAGTGGAGAACGAGACCCACTACGCCGAAGCCGTGATCGACAACGGTACCTTCGGCACCCGCACGATCCGCTTCGAGACGGGCCGGCTGGCCCGTCAGGCCGCCGGCTCGGCCGTGGCCTACCTGGACGACGACACCATGGTGCTGTCGGCGACCAGCGCCTCCAAGCAGCCCAAGGAGCACTTCGACTTCTTCCCCCTCACGGTGGACGTCGAGGAGCGCATGTACGCGGCCGGCCGGATCCCCGGTTCCTTCTTCCGCCGCGAGGGCCGCCCGTCCGAGGACGCCATCCTCACCTGCCGGCTGATCGACCGCCCGCTGCGCCCGTCCTTCGTCAAGGGCCTGCGCAACGAGATCCAGGTCGTCTGCACGGTCATGGCGCTCAACCCCGACCACCTGTACGACGTGATCGCGATCAACGCCGCGTCCTGCTCCACGCAGCTGGCCGGCCTGCCCTTCTCCGGTCCGATCGGCGGTGTCCGCGTCGCGCTGATCAAGGGCCAGTGGGTGGCGTTCCCGTCGCACAGCGAGCTCGAGGACGCCGTCTTCGACATGGTCGTCGCGGGCCGCGCGCTCGACGACGGCGACGTCGCGATCATGATGGTCGAGGCCGAGGCCACCGCCAAGACGATCCAGCTCGTCGAGAACGGCGCCGAGGCGCCGACCGAGGAGATCGTCGCGGCCGGCCTGGAGGCCGCCAAGCCGTTCATCAAGACCCTCTGCAAGGCGCAGTCGGAGCTCGCGGCCAAGGCCGCCAAGCCCACCGGCGAGTTCCCGATCTTCCTGGACTACCAGGAGGACGTGTTCGAGGCCCTGGAGTCGTCGGTCACCGGCGAGCTGGCCCAGGCGCTGACCATCCCCGGCAAGCAGGCCCGCGAGACCGAGCTGGACCGGGTCAAGGCGCTGGCCGCCGAGAAGCTGCTGCCGAAGTTCGAGGGCCGCGAGAAGGAGATCTCCGCGGCCTACCGCTCGCTGACCAAGAAGCTGGTCAGGCAGCGCGTGATCAAGGACAAGGTGCGCATCGACGGCCGCGGCGTCACGGACATCCGTACGCTGGCCGCCGAGGTCGAGGCGATCCCGCGGGTGCACGGCTCCGCG
Organism: Streptomyces sp. CA-111067; assembly: GCF_050956065.1. Taxonomy (NCBI): domain Bacteria; kingdom Bacillati; phylum Actinomycetota; class Actinomycetes; order Kitasatosporales; family Streptomycetaceae; genus Streptomyces; species Streptomyces sp. CA-111067. The sequence goes on from NZ_CP192103.1 coordinate 7,089,142, forward strand.
CTGTTCGAGCGGGGCGAGACGCAGATCCTGGGCGTCACCACCCTGAACATGCTCCGCATGGAGCAGCAGCTCGACACCCTGGCGCCCGAGACCCGCAAGCGCTACATGCACAACTACAACTTCCCGCCGTACTCGGTCGGCGAGACCGGCCGGGTGGGTTCGCCCAAGCGCCGCGAGATCGGCCACGGCGCGCTCGCCGAGCGGGCCCTGATCCCGGTCCTGCCGACCCGCGAGGAGTTCCCCTACGCGATCCGCCAGGTCTCCGAGGCGCTCGGCTCCAACGGCTCCACGTCGATGGGCTCGGTCTGCGCCTCCACCATGTCGCTGCTGAACGCCGGTGTGCCGCTCAAGGCCCCCGTCGCCGGTATCGCCATGGGCCTGATCTCGCAGGAGATCGACGGCGAGACGCACTACGTGGCGCTCACCGACATCCTCGGCGCCGAGGACGCGTTCGGCGACATGGACTTCAAGGTGGCCGGCACGAAGAACTTCGTGACCGCGCTGCAGCTCGACACCAAGCTCGACGGCATCCCCGCCTCCGTGCTGGCCGCCGCGCTGAAGCAGGCCCGTGACGCCCGCCTCCACATCCTCGACGTGATGAACGAGGCCATCGACGTCCCGGACGAGATGTCCCCCAACGCCCCGCGGATCATCAGCATCAAGATCCCGGTGGACAAGATCGGCGAGGTCATCGGCCCCAAGGGCAAGATGATCAACCAGATCCAGGAGGACACCGGCGCCGACATCTCCATCGAGGACGACGGCACGGTGCTGATCGGCGCCACCGAGGGCTCCCAGGCCGAGGCGGCCCGCGCGGTGATCAACCAGATCGCCAACCCGACCATGCCCGAGGTCGGCGAGCGCTACCTGGGTACGGTCGTGAAGACCACCACCTTCGGCGCCTTCGTCTCGCTGATGCCCGGCAAGGACGGACTGCTGCACATCTCGCAGATCCGCAAGCTCGCCGGCGGCAAGCGGGTCGAGAACGTCGAGGACGTCGTCGCGGTCGGCGCCAAGGTGCAGGTCGAGATCGCCGAGATCGACCAGCGCGGCAAGCTCTCGCTGATCCCGGTCATCGAGGGCGAAGAGAACGAGGACGCGAAGGACGAGTCGGCCAAGTGACGACCCGCTCCACCGCAGTGACGGCCCGCCCCTCCACCAAGGGGCGGGCCGTCCGCACGCGGACCCTGCTGCCCGGCACCGACGGCATCGGCACCGTACGGCGCAGCGTGCTGCCCGGCGGCCTGCGGGTCGTCACCGAGACGCTGCCCACCGTGCGGTCCGCCACGTTCGGCATCTGGGCCGGTGTCGGCTCCCGGGACGAGACCCCGGTGCTCAACGGCGCCACCCACTACCTCGAGCACCTGCTCTTCAAGGGCACGCAGCGGCGCAGCGCGCTGGACATCTCCGCGGCCGTGGACGCGGTCGGCGGCGAGATGAACGCGTTCACCGCCAAGGAGTACACCTGCTACTACGCGCGGGTGCTCGACACCGACCTGCCGCTGGCCATCGACGTGGTCAGCGACATGCTCACCGGGTCCCTCATCCGCCAGGAGGACATCGACGCCGAGCGCGGCGTCGTCCTCGAAGAGATCGCGATGACCGAGGACGACCCCGGCGACCAGGTGCACGACCTGTTCACCACCGCGCTGCTCGGCGACACCCCGCTGGGCCGGCCGGTACTCGGCACCGTGGACACCGTCAACGCGCTCACCCGCGAGCAGATCGCGCGCTTCTACCGCAGGCACTACGACCCCACCCGGCTGGTGGTGGCCGCGGCCGGCAACATCGACCACGCCACCGTCGTCCGCCAGGTGCGGCGCGCCTTCGAGCGGGCCGGCGCGCTGCGCGACCCCGACGCGGTGCCGCAGCAGCCACGCGACGGCGCCAGGACGATCCGCGCCGCCGGCCGGGTCGAACTGCTCGACCGGCGCACCGAGCAGGCGCACTTGGTGCTGGGTATGCCCGGCCTGTCCCGCAACGACGAGCGCCGCTGGGCGCTGAGCGTGCTCACCACGGCGCTGGGCGGCGGGATGAGCTCCCGGCTGTTCCAGGAGGTCCGCGAGAAGCGCGGCCTCGCCTACTCGGTGTACGCCTACACCTCCTCGTTCGCCGACTGCGGCATGTTCGGCGTCTACGCCGGCTGCCAGCCCAGCCGGGTGCCCGAGGTGCTGAAGATCTGCCGGGACGAGCTGGCGCAGGTCGCCGAGCACGGCCTGACCGACGAGGAACTGCGGCGCGCCATCGGCCAGCTGTCCGGCTCCACGGTGCTCGGCCTTGAGGACACCGGCGCGCTGATGAACCGGATCGGCAAGAGCGAGCTGTGCTGGGGCGAGCAGCTGTCGGTGGACGACCTGCTGGCCAGGATCGCCGCCGTCAGCCAGGACGACGTGCGCGAGGTGGCCGGCGCGGTGCTGGGGCAGCGCCCGTCGCTGGCCGTCATCGGCCCGCTGAAGGACAAGCAGGCGGCCAGGCTGCACGAGGCGGTGGCCTGACCGCCGCAGCCCGTGTACGAGGCCGCTGTCACCCGCGCGCGATACCGTCACCTCGATCATCCCGATCGCCGCGACCCCGACTCGGAGGACCGTAGAAACGATGAGCAAGCTCCGTGTGGCCGTCATCGGCGCCAAGGGCCGGATCGGCTCCGAGGCGGCCAGGACCGTCGAGGCGGCCGACGACCTCGAACTGGTCGCCGCGATCGACCGCGACGACCGTCTTGAGGCCCTGACCGAGAGCGGCGCGCAGGTCGCCGTGGAGCTGACGCACCCGGACGCCGTCATGGGCAACCTGGAGTTCTGCGTCGGGCACGGCATCCACGCGGTGGTCGCCACCACCGGGTGGACACCGGAACGGCTGAGCACCCTGGAAGGGTGGCTGGCCGCCGCGCCCGGCACAGGGGTGCTGATCGCGCCGAACTTCTCGATCGGCGCGGTGCTGACCATGCGGTTCGCCCAGCAGGCGGCCAGGTGGTTCGAGAGCGTCGAGGTGATCGAACTGCACCACGACAACAAGGCCGACGCGCCCAGCGGCACCGCCACCCGTACCGCCCAGTTGATCGCCGCCGCCCGCACCGAGGCCGGCCGCGACCCGCAGCACGACCCGACCACCCACGGGCTCGACGGGGCCCGGGGCGCGGACGTGGACGGGGTGCCGGTGCACTCGGTACGGCTGCGGGGCCTGCTCGCGCACCAGGAGGTGCTGTTCGGCGGCACCGGCGAGACACTCACCATCCGGCACGACTCGCTGCACCACAGCAGCTTCATGCCGGGCATCCTGCTCGCCACCCGCAAGGTGCCCGGCGTGCCCGGGCTCACCTTCGGCCTGGAGAACTTCCTGTTCGACGACGAACGGGCGGGCGGAGCGCGGGCGGACGGGCCCGGTGCGCCCGACTCCCGGCCGGACGAGGGCTGACGGCCATGCGCGCCAAAGTCAGCTACACCGTCTCCGCGGTGGTACTGGTCTTCTACTTCGTGCTGGTCGGCGACCGCGGGGTGCTGCTGATCGCCGACGGCCGGCCGGTCACCGTCGCGTTCGGGATCGCCGTCCTGGTGCTGCCGCTGATCGGCGCCTGGTTCCTGTGGCACACCACGCAGTTCGCCCGGCACGCCGGCCGGCTCGGCCGCGAACTGGAGGCCGAGGGCGGGCTGCCGCCCGACGAACTGCTGCGCACCCCGAGCGGCCGGATCGACCGTGACTCCGCCGACGCCGTGTTCGTCAAGCGGCAGGCCGAGACCGAGGCCGCGCCGGATGACTGGCGCAACTGGTTCCGGCTCGCGGTGGCGTACTTCGACGCCCGCGACACCCCGCGGGCCCGCAAGGCCATGCAGCACGCCATCGCCCTGCACGACGGCAAGACCCCGCCGGCGGCAGCCGAGCCGCGCACGGCCGTGACACCCGGGCCGATACCGCCGAACGGGTGATCCTGGGCTGCGGGTGTACGGCCGGGCGGGTCAGCCGTACCCCGGGCATCGGCGGGGGCCTCGCGGCCGTACCGTTCAGCGCAGTTCGGCGGCCCAGCCCTCGATCGCGTCGGCCGCCATGTCGAACGCCTCGACCCGGCCCAGGAAGTCCGCGTTGTGATCGGTCATCAGCACCCGCAGCGAACCGCCGCCACGCCGGGAGATCAGCAGCGCCTGCCCCTGCACGCTGCGCGGCAGCCCCAGCACCCGCACCGGCTGCTGCGCGGTGCGCACCGAAGTGACCTGCCGCCAGGGGATGGTGACGGTGCTGAAGTAGCCCGTCTGCCGCAGCCCCTTGCCGCTCACCCACACCCCGACCCGCAGCAGCCGCAGCGTGCCCACGATCACCAGCAGGGCCACCGCCAGGCACACCCCTGCCCCCTGCACCCCGCCGGCCGCCACCATGATCAGCGCGGCGAACAGCAGATACGAGGCCAGCACCAGCAGCAGCGCGGCGACGGCGACCCGCCACGGCCCGGGGCGGTACGGCCGCATCCAGCGGTCCTGCGCGGCGTACGGCAGCGGGCGGGCGCCCTCGAACTCATCCGAAACAGCGGTCATGGAGCGGTAGGGCAGGGACACGCGGAGGTTCCTCTTCGGGTTTCCGGGGTTCCGGGTTTCCGGCGGGACAGGTGGGGTTGTCTCTGACGGGTGAGGCTAGCCGCCCGGCGCAGCGAGGGCCACCTCGGGCGACCGATCGGCGGAGCTGGACTGTCCGACCCACCACATACGCTTGCACCGCACTGCCGCCCACAGGAAGGACCTCCGGTGTCGAACGACCAGTCCACCGAAGCCCCGGCCACCGCCAGGTTCCGCGACGACGTCACCGTCGAACTCGTCAAGCACAGCGCCTCGGACTCCGACGTGCTGTGGGCGGCCCGGGTGTCAACAGCCGGCGAGGGCTCACTCGAAGAGCTGACCAAGGACCCCGAACGCTCCAAGGGCCTGATCAACTACCTGATGCGCGACCGCCACGGCAGCCCCTTCGAGCACAACTCGATGACGTTCTTCATCAACGCCCCGATCTTCGTCTTCCGCGAGTTCATGCGCCACAGGGTCGGCTGGTCCTACAACGAGGAGTCCGGGAGGTACCGGGAGCTGCAACCGGTGTTCTACGTGCCCGGGCCGGATCGCAAGCTGGTGCAGCAGGGGCGGCCGGGGAAGTACGAGTTCGTGCACGGGTCGGATGAGCAGCACAAGAGCGCGGTGCGGGCGATGGAGGAGTCCTACGAGCAGTCGTATGCCGCGTATCAGGAGATGCTCGCGGCGGGGGTGGCCCGGGAAGTGGCGCGGGCGACGCTGCCGGTCGGGTTGTTCTCGTCGATGTACGCGACCTGCAACGCGCGGTCGCTGATGCATTTCCTCGGGCTGCGCACCCAGCACGAGATGGCCCGGGTGCCGTCGTTCCCGCAGCGGGAGATCGAGATGGTGGGGGAGGGGATGGAGGCGGTCTGGGCGGAGCTGATGCCGCTCACGCATGCCGCGTTCAACACCAACGGGCGTGTCGCGCCATAACCCCGTTGCGGCCGCGGCGCGACCGCTGGAAATGTCCGAAGTGTTCGGATTGCAGGCATTCGCGAAGTTCATCTAGGCTGCTGAAACGGACTCCGGCGCTGCTTGAACCCCCGAGCAGGCAGTGCCGGAGTCCTTTGCGCAGGTCCGAGGCTGCATGCCCGTACCCTTACCGAGTAGCGTGGGACCCATGGCTCCGACCTCCACCCCCAAGGCCCCCTTCGGGCGGGTCCTGACCGCAATGGTCACACCGTTCACCGCGGACGGCGGTCTCGACCTCGACGGTGCGCAGCGGCTCGCCGCGCACCTCGTGGACGAGGGAAACGACGGCCTGGTCGTCAACGGCACCACCGGAGAGTCGCCCACCACCAGTGACGCCGAGAAGGACCAGCTGGTACGGGCCGTGCTCGAGGCCGTCGGGGAGCGTGCCTTCGTCGTCGCCGGCGTGGGCACCAACGACACCCGGCACAGCGTCGAACTGGCCCGCCAGGCAGAGCGCAGCGGCGCCCACGGCCTGCTCACGGTGACGCCGTACTACAGCAAGCCCCCGCAGGAGGGCCTGTACCGGCACTTCACCGCCATCGCCGACGCCACCGACCTGCCCGTCATGCTGTACGACATCCCCGGCCGCAGCGGGGTCGCCATCGACACCGAGACCCTGGTCCGGCTGGGCGAGCACCCCCGTATCGTGGCCAACAAGGACGCCAAGGGCGACCTCGGCGCCGCGAGCTGGGCGATCGGACGCAGCGGCCTGGCCTGGTACTCGGGCGACGACATGCTGAACCTGCCGCTGCTGTCCATCGGCGCCGCCGGCTTCGTCTCCGTCGTCGGCCACCTCGTCACCGCCGAGCTGCGCGCCATGCTGGACGCGTTCACCGCCGGCGACGTGGCGGGGGCCGCCGACATCCACCAGCGGCTGCTGCCGGTCTTCACCGGCATGTTCCGCGCCCAGGGCGTCATCACCACCAAGACCGCCCTGGCGCTGCGCGGGCTGCCGGCAGGACCGCTGCGGCTCCCCCTGGTGGAGCTGGACGCCGACGCGACCGAACGGCTCAGGAAGGATCTCGCCGCAGGCGGGGTACACCTGTGAGCAAACACAGACTTCACAACTGAATACCGCACGAAGCACGAAACGCAGCACATGGCACCTGGCATGACGCATATGCCACCTGCCACTCATACCTATGTACGCAGAGACGAACGAACGATGACGCGCGCGCCACGGCCCACAGGGGCTCGTCGGCGCGCGCGGTAGGGAGAAACTTTTGAGCCATCCGCACCCCGAACTCGGCCTGCCGCGGTCCCTGCCCGACGGCGGCCTGCGCATCACACCGCTCGGCGGCCTCGGTGAAATCGGCCGCAACATGACCGTCTTCGAATTCGGCGGGAAACTGCTGATCGTCGACTGCGGCGTCCTCTTCCCGGAAGAGGAGCAGCCCGGCGTCGACCTGATCCTGCCGGACTTCAGCTCCATCAGGGACCGGCTGGACGACATCGTCGGCGTCATCCTCACCCACGGCCACGAGGACCACATCGGCGCCGTCCCCTTCCTCCTCCGGGAGAAGGACGACATCCCGCTGATCGGCTCCAAGCTGACCCTTGCCCTGATCGAGGCCAAGCTCCAGGAGCACCGGATCCGGCCGTACGCCCTGGAGGTCAGGGAGGGCGACCGGGAACGTATCGGCCCGTTCGACTGCGAGTTCATCGCGGTCAACCACTCGATCCCGGACGCGCTGGCCGTCGCCATCCGCACCCCGGCCGGCATGGTCGTCGTCACCGGCGACTTCAAGATGGACCAGCTTCCGCTGGACGGCCGGCTCACCGACCTGCCGACGTTCGCCCGGCTCGGCGAGGAGGGCATCGACCTGCTGCTCGCCGACTCCACCAACGCCGAGGTACCCGGCTTCGTGGCACCGGAGCGCGACATCTCCCAGGTGCTGCGGCAGACCTTCGCCAAGGCCGACAAGCGGATCATCGTGGCCAGCTTCGCCAGCCACGTGCACCGCATCCAGCAGGTACTGGACGCCGCCCACGAGCGCCGCCGCAAGGTGGCCTTCGTCGGCCGCTCCATGGTCAGGAACATGGGCATCGCCCGTGACCTGGGCTACCTGAAGGTGCCGCCCGGCCTCGTGGTGGACGTCAAGGTGCTCGACGACCTGCCGGACGAGCAGGTCGTGCTGGTCTGCACCGGCTCCCAGGGCGAACCCATGGCCGCGCTGTCCCGGATGGCCAACAGGGACCACCAGATCCGCATCGTCGAGGGCGACACCGTCATCCTCGCCTCCTCGCTGATCCCGGGCAACGAGAACGCGGTCTACCGCGTGATCAACGGCCTGACCCGGTGGGGCGCCAACGTGGTGCACAAGGGCAACGCCAAGGTGCACGTCTCCGGCCACGCCTCGGCCGGCGAGCTGCTGTACTTCTACAACATCTGCAAGCCGCGGCACCTGATGCCGATCCACGGCGAATGGCGCCACCTGCGGGCCAACGCGGACCTCGGCCAGCTCACGGGCATCCCCAAGGAACGCTGCATCATCGCCGAGGACGGCGTCGCGGTCGATCTGATCGGCGGCAACGCGAAGATCTCCGGCAAGGTCCAGGCCGGCTACGTGTACGTGGACGGGCTCTCCGTCGGCGACATCACCGAGTCGTCGCTGAAGGACCGGCGGATCCTCGGTGAGGAGGGCATCGTCTCGGTCTTCATCGTGGTGGACTCCAGTACCGGCAAGATCGTCGGCGGGCCGAACATCCATGCCAGGGGATCGGGCATCGAGGATGAGGCCTTCGCCGCCGTCATCCCCAGGATCGAGGAGGGGCTGTCGCGCTCCGCGTCCGACGGGGTGATGGAGACCCGGCAGATCCAGCAGCTCATCCGGCGCTCCGTCGGG
>NZ_CP192103.1:7100000-8355000 GCF_050956065.1 Streptomyces sp. CA-111067
ATACCCGGCAGGGGTTGCGTGTGCGGGGTCGTGGGAGTTTCCTTGATCGGTCTGCCGGCCGGTCGGAGAGTCAGAAACCGTATGGGTAGGCGAAGGACATGCGAAAGGTCCGGCGTAGAGGGTAAGACCCCCGTAGCTGAAATCTGTACGGCTCTTTTGGGAACCACCCAAGTAGCACAGGGCCCGAGAAATCCTGTGTGAATCTGGCGGGACCACCCGTTAAGCCTAAATATTCCCTGGTGACCGATAGCGGATAGTACCGTGAGGGAATGGTGAAAAGTACCGCGGGAGCGGAGTGAAATAGTACCTGAAACCGTGTGCCTACAAGCCGTGGGAGCGTCGCTGGCAGCACTTGTGCTGTCAGTCGTGACTGCGTGCCTTTTGAAGAATGAGCCTGCGAGTTTGCGGTGTGTTGCGAGGTTAACCCGTGTGGGGAAGCCGTAGCGAAAGCGAGTCCGAATAGGGCGGCTGAGTAGCATGCTCAAGACCCGAAGCGGAGTGATCTAGCCATGGGCAGGTTGAAGCGGCTGTAAGAGGTCGTGGAGGACCGAACCCACCAGGGTTGAAAACCTGGGGGATGACCTGTGGTTAGGGGTGAAAGGCCAATCAAACTCCGTGATAGCTGGTTCTCCCCGAAATGCATTTAGGTGCAGCGTCGTGTGTTTCTTGCCGGAGGTAGAGCACTGGATAGGCGATGGGCCCTGCCGGGTTACTGACCTTAGCCAAACTCCGAATGCCGGTAAGTGAGAGCGCGGCAGTGAGACTGTGGGGGATAAGCTCCATGGTCGAGAGGGAAACAGCCCAGAGCATCGACTAAGGCCCCTAAGCGTACGCTAAGTGGGAAAGGATGTGGAGTCGCAGAGACAACCAGGAGGTTGGCTTAGAAGCAGCCATCCTTGAAAGAGTGCGTAATAGCTCACTGGTCAAGTGATTCCGCGCCGACAATGTAGCGGGGCTCAAGCGTACCGCCGAAGTCGTGTCATTGCAGCATATAGGGCCAACGCCCGCTGTGATGGGTAGGGGAGCGTCGTGTGCCGGGTGAAGCCGCGCCGGAAGGCAGTGGTGGACGGTTCACGAGTGAGAATGCAGGCATGAGTAGCGATACAAGAGTGGGAAACTCTTGCGCCGATTGACTAAGGGTTCCTGGGTCAAGCTGATCTGCCCAGGGTAAGTCGGGACCTAAGGCGAGGCCGACAGGCGTAGTCGATGGACAACCGGTTGATATTCCGGTACCCGCTATGAAACGCCCAATGCTGAACCAGGCGATGCTGAGTCCGTGAAGCCGCCTCTGATCTCTTCGGAGTGAGGGGGAGTGGTGGAGCCGACGACCCAGACTTGTAGTAGGTAAGCGATGGGGTGACGCAGGAAGGTAGTCCAGCCCGGGCGGTGGTTGTCCCGGGGTAAGGGTGTAGGACGCGCGGTAGGTAAATCCGTCGCGCACATAGTCTGAGACCTGATGCCGAGCCGATTGTGGTGAAGTGGATGATCCTATGCTGTCGAGAAAAGCCTCTAGCGAGTTTTATGGCGGCCCGTACCCTAAACCGACTCAGGTGGTCAGGTAGAGAATACCGAGGCGTTCGGGTGAACTATGGTTAAGGAACTCGGCAAAATGCCCCCGTAACTTCGGGAGAAGGGGGCCATCACTGGTGAGAGGACTTGCTCCTTGAGCTGGGGGTGGCCGCAGAGACCAGCGAGAAGCGACTGTTTACTAAAAACACAGGTCCGTGCGAAGCCGTAAGGCGATGTATACGGACTGACGCCTGCCCGGTGCTGGAACGTTAAGGGGACCGGTTAGTCACATTTCGGTGTGGCGAAGCTGAGAACTTAAGCGCCAGTAAACGGCGGTGGTAACTATAACCATCCTAAGGTAGCGAAATTCCTTGTCGGGTAAGTTCCGACCTGCACGAATGGCGTAACGACTTCTCGACTGTCTCAACCATAGGCCCGGTGAAATTGCACTACGAGTAAAGATGCTCGTTTCGCGCAGCAGGACGGAAAGACCCCGGGACCTTTACTATAGCTTGATATTGGTGTTCGGTTCGGCTTGTGTAGGATAGGTGGGAGACTGTGAGCCGGTGGCGCCAGCCATCGGGGAGTCGTCGTTGAAATACCACTCTGGTCGTGCTGGATGTCTAACCTCGGTCCGTGATCCGGATCAGGGACAGTGTCTGGTGGGTAGTTTAACTGGGGCGGTTGCCTCCTAAAGAGTAACGGAGGCGCCCAAAGGTTCCCTCAGCCTGGTTGGCAATCAGGTGTTGAGTGTAAGTGCACAAGGGAGCTTGACTGTGAGACTGACGGGTCGAGCAGGTACGAAAGTAGGGACTAGTGATCCGGCGGTGGCTTGTGGAAGCGCCGTCGCTCAACGGATAAAAGGTACCCCGGGGATAACAGGCTGATCTTCCCCAAGAGTCCATATCGACGGGATGGTTTGGCACCTCGATGTCGGCTCGTCGCATCCTGGGGCTGGAGTCGGTCCCAAGGGTTGGGCTGTTCGCCCATTAAAGCGGTACGCGAGCTGGGTTTAGAACGTCGTGAGACAGTTCGGTCCCTATCCGCTGCGCGCGTAGGAGTCTTGAGAAGGGCTGTCCCTAGTACGAGAGGACCGGGACGGACGAACCTCTGGTGTGCCAGTTGTCCTGCCAAGGGCATGGCTGGTTGGCTACGTTCGGGAGGGATAACCGCTGAAAGCATCTAAGCGGGAAGCCTGCTTCGAGATGAGGACTCCCACCCCCTTGAGGGGGTAAGGCTCCCAGTAGACGACTGGGTTGATAGGCCGGATGTGGAAGCCCTGTGAGGGGTGGAGCTGACCGGTACTAATAGGCCGAGGGCTTGTCCATAGTTGTACGCGTCCACTGTGTAGTTCTGAGGCAACCAGCGTGTTGTACCGCTGTTGTTTCATTGTGTTTCGGTGGTCATAGCGTGAGGGAAACGCCCGGTTACATTCCGAACCCGGAAGCTAAGCCTCAAAGCGCCGATGGTACTGCAGGGGGGACCCTGTGGGAGAGTAGGACGCCGCCGAACAAAATTTAGAACGAAGTGTGCCTCAGCCCCCGAGTCTTCGACTCGGGGGCTGAGGCATTTCTGCTGCCTGTCACCCGTCGTTCACATCACGCCGAGACGCTGGTCGCCCGGAGCAGGCGGAGGTGTGGAACGTGCAGCAGATGACGACTGCCGGACGACGGCACAGGATCGCTACGGACACGACGGCCACCGCACTGAGTGACGTGCTGGTCGAGCTGGGGATCGGCGTCGGGGACGAGGTCATCGTGCCGTCGTTCGGGCCCGGGGCGCCGGCTGACTCGGTACGGCTGGCGGGCGCGATCCCGGTGTTCGCCGACATCGACCCGCGGACGTTCTGCCTCGACCCGCAGGCCGTGGCCGCCGGCATCACCACACGGACAGCGGCCATCCTGCCGGTCGACGTGTTCGGTCACCCCGCCCCCATGGCCGACCTGGACGCGCTCGCGGAGCGCAACGCGCTGGCCGTGGTGCGGCCGGGAGCCGAGGGCGGCATACCGGAGGACGCCGGCTCGATCGCCCGCCGCCGGGCGCACGCGCGGTTCCTCAACTCGGCGCTGACCGGCGTGATCGTGCCCTACACCGAGCCGGGCGCACACCACCTCTACCACCGCTACAGCGTCCGGATACCCGGCAACGGCCGCCCGGACCGCGATGTCTTCGCCAAGGCACTGGCAGCGCGCGGTGTGCGGGCGACCGTCAGCGTCCCCGTACCCGTGCACCGGATGCCGGCCCACCGGTCGGGCGTGGTGCTGCCGAACACCGAACTGGTGGCCGCCGACAGCCTGTCGCTGCCGGTGCATTCCGGGCTCACCCAGCGGGAGTTGACCCACGTCGCCGACGCGTGCAACGAGCTCGGCGGCCTGGTCTGAGCTCGGCCTCAGCCCGGCACGAGTGCGGCCCGAAACGGTTTTCCCGGGCGGCCTTCATGGGATACGATCATCCCGTTGTCGCGCCCCAATAGCTCAGTCGGTAGAGCGTCTCCATGGTAAGGAGAAGGTCTACGGTTCGATTCCGTATTGGGGCTCCGATACGGAAAGGCCCCCGCCATCGGCGGGGGCCTTTCGCCTTTATGCCGGATTCGGCAGCGCCGGCACCCGCATCGCGAGGATCGCCATGTCGTCCGACGGCGCGTCGGAGGCGAACCGTTCCACGGCCCGTTGGATGCGGGCGGCCACCGCGCCGGCCGTCAGACCCGTGCAGGTGGCCAGAACGTCGGCCAGGCCGTCGTCGCCCAGCATCCGGGAGCCCTCACGGCGTTCGGTCACCCCGTCGGTGACGCACAGCAGCACATCACCCGGGTCGAGGGTCATGGACTGCTCGACCAGCTCCAGATCGTCCATCACACCCAGCAGCGGCTGCGGGTCGGTGGCCGGCTCCACCGTGCCGTCCGGGCGCAGCCGCAGCGGCAGCGGGTGGCCCGCGCAGACCATGCGCAATACCGCGCTGCCGTCGCTCTGCGGCCACAACTCGCCGTAGAGGAGGGTGAGGAACCGGCTGCGGGCGCCCTCGTCGAGGATCGCCGCGTTCAGCCGCTCCAGTACGGCGGGCCCGCCGAAGCCCTCGCGAGCCAGCAGCCGCAGTGCGTGCCGGGCCAGCCCGGTGACGGCGGCGGCCTCGGGGCCCGTGCCGCACACGTCGCCGATCGCGAAGCCCCAGCAGCCCTCGCGGATCGGGAAGAGGTCGTAGAAGTCGCCGCCGACCTCGTTGCCCTCGCCCGCCGCGCGGTAGACGACCTCGACCTCGACGCCGGGCACCTGCGGCAGCTCGGGCGGCAGCAGGCTGCGCTGTAGCGCCTGGCTGATCGCGGTGCGCTCGCTGTACAGGCGCGCGTTGTCCAGGGCCAGCGCGGCCCGGCGGGACAGGTCCTCGGCCAGTTCCAGGATCTCCTGGCGGAAGCGCTCGTCGGCGGGCTTGCCGAGGGTGAGCATGCCGATCACGCGGTTGCGCGCCACCAGTGGCAGGACGACCGTCTCACCGCCGACAGCGGCGGCCGTGGCCAGCGCGATGCCCTGGGCGCTCGCGGTGCGCGAGCCGCCCGCCGCGGGGGAGGCCGGTGCGACGGCCGCGGCCGGTGCGATCGACGGACCGGCGGCCCCCACTCCCAGGCTGCGCAGCGAGGCGCGCAGCGCGCTGGAGTGCGCGGCGTCGGAGGGCGCCGTCCACACACGCGCCCCTGGTGTGGGGTCCGGCTCGGGCGGCCGGACCTGGGAGAGCAGCGCCTTGATGCCGTCGATGCGGTCCTCGTCCTCGTGCAGGACGAAGGCCAGCTCGGGTTCGGACTGCTCGGCGATCGTGTAGACCGCGCACCAGCTGGCCAGCGTCGGAACGGTCATCTGCGCCATCAGGGCGAGGGTCTGGTCGCGCTCCAGGGTGCCGGCCAGCAGGTCGGACGCCTCGACGAGGAAGGACAGTGATCCGCGCCGCAGCCGTTCCAGCTCGGTCAGCCGGGCGCTCTCGACGGCCAGCGCGATCCGGTCGGCGGCGAACTGCAGCCGCAGCGCCTCCTGGTTGGAGTAGCGCCCGGGCGCCTCGGCGGCGACCCCGAGCGAGCCGGTGAGCCGGCCCTCGACCTTCAGCGGGACGGTGACCACCGAGCGCATGCCGGTGCCGGAAAGCAGCGGCACTGCGCCGGGGACGGCCGTCAGGTCCTCGTGCACGGCGGGCATCCTGGCGCTGCCGTAGCGCCCGGTGCCAGCTTCCACCGGGACCCGGGCGAAGCGCTGCCGGGCCGATGGCAGTCCGGTGGAGGCGCGTACTTCGAGCTCGGTCTCGTCGTCGGTGGCGAGCAGCAGGTAGGCGGCGTCGCCGTCGAGCATGTCGCGGGCGCGCTCCACGGTGCGCTGGAGCAGCCCGTCGAGGTCGTCGGGGGCGGGGGAGCCGATGAAGACCTCGAAGGCGTCCACGGACCTGCCGCGCTGGCTGAGGCCGGACTCGGCGGAGCCGGAGCCGCGGGACGGGCTCTGCAGCACCGCCCGCTCCTCGGTGCGCACCAGCAGGCACACGGTGGACGGCTCGCCGGCGCTGTCGCGGACCCGCAGGTGCGAGCCGTAGACGGGCTGGACGCGGCCGTCGGCGCCGCGCAGCCCGTAGGTGCCCTCCCAGCGGGACAGCTGGAGCGCCTCGGCCAGGCCGATGCCCGTGCCGGGGGTCTGCGGCCAGGCGGCGAGGTCGGCGAGCGGCTTGCCGATGACGTCGGCGGCGACGTGGCCGGACAGATCGGCCGCATCATCGTTCCAACGCGTGATGGCACCGTCACGGTCGACCTGGACGACGGCGACCCGGATCCGCTCGTCGGTCAGCGGCAGCTCCGCGGTGGGCAGCGGCGGGCCGGCCGAGCGGGTGCCCGCGGGGCGCTCGGGCAGGTCGAGCTGGAACCAGACCTTCTTGCCGGAGCCGGTGTACTCCACGCCCCAGCGGGCGGCCAGCGCCGCGCAGAGCAGCAGGCCGCGGCCGCCCTCGCTGTCCGGGTCGCGGTACTGCCGGCCGCGGGTCTGCTGCATCGGGATCTCGCGCTCGGGGTAGTGGTCGGCGACCTCGACCCGGACCGCGGTCTCGTAGCGCAGGCAGGTGACGTCGGCGGCGGTGCCCGCGTGCACGACGGCGTTGGTGACGAGTTCGCTGGTCAGCACGACGGCGTCGTCCACGACGTCGGCGAAGCCCCAGCCGTGCAGAGTGTCCCGGACGAAGGCCCGGGCGACCGCGACCGACCGCCCCACCGGTTCGAAGCTGGCCGCCGCACGCGCCGTGATCACCGGTCTCCTCGTCGTTCGTGACATTGCTCGTGGCATTGCTTGTGGCCTAGCTCCCCAGAGGTCTCACCCGTCGAGGGCGCCCCCGACACCACAGCCAGGTTACTTACCCGGGTGCACACTGCGTGCCCTGGTCGCTGGTGTTTCCACCCCGAAGGGGTCCGAACCTGTCCGAACACGGCTCCGGTCATATGCGATGCTGCCGAACTGTTATGGCCGGGCGTGGCCGGAGTGAAACACTGGGCATGTTCACAAGGCAGCAATCTTGCACATCAGCAGGTCGATCGACCCTCCAGGAGGGACACGGTGGAGTCTGGCGCATCGGCGCGGGGCGCAGTCACGCGTACGAAGAACGGGCGTTCCCGTGCCAACGGGACCGTAGAGGTCGATTCGGCAGCGCTGGTGAAGCTGCTGGGAGCGCTGTCGGCGATGCGGGAGGGCAACTTCCGCAAGCGCCTCACGGTGTCGGGCGACGGCGTGATGGCGGAGATCTCCGCCGTCTTCAACGAGGTCGCCGACCGTAACCAGCATCTCACCGGGGAGCTGGCCCGGGTGCGCCGGGTCGTCGGCCGGGAGGGCAAGCTCACCGAGCGCCTGGAGACGGGTTCCTGCGAGGGCGCCTGGGCGGCGGCGATCGAGGCGTCGAACGCGCTGGTGGACGACCTGGTGCGGCCGGTGTCCGAGGTCGGCCGGGTGCTGTCCGCGGTGGCCGAGGGCGACCTCGAGCAGCGGATGGACCTGCGGGCGCAGAACGCGGATGGGTCGGCGCATCCGCTGCGCGGCGAGTTCCTCAAGGTCGGCCGCACGGTCAACGGCCTGGTGGACCAGCTGTCGGCGTTCACCGACGAGGTGACCCGGGTGGCCAGCGAGGTCGGCACCGAGGGCAAGCTCGGCGGCCAGGCGAAGGTGCGCGGGATGGCGGGGTCCTGGAAGGACCTCACGGATTCGGTCAACACCATGGCGTACCGGCTGACCGCGCAGGTGCGGGACATCGCGCTGGTCACCACGGCGGTGCTGAAGGGCGACCTGTCACGTAAGGTCACCGTCCATGTGGCCGGCGAGATGCTGGAGCTCAAGAACACCGTCAACACGATGGTGGACCAGCTCTCCGCGTTCTCCTCCGAGGTGACCCGGGTGGCCCGCGAGGTGGGCACCGAGGGCGAACTCGGCGGCCAGGCGAAGGTGCCGGGGGTGGCCGGGGTCTGGAAGGACCTCACCGACTCGGTGAACCTGATGGCCGGCAACCTCACCGCCCAGGTGCGGGACATCGCGCAGGTGACCACGGCGGTCGCCAACGGCGACCTGACGCAGAAGATCACCATCGGCGCGCGCGGCGAGGTCGCGCAGCTCGCCGAGACGATCAACGCGATGACCGAGACGCTGCGGACGTTCGCCGACGAGGTGACCAGGGTCGCCGGTGAGATCGGCGCGGAGGGCCAGCTCGGCGGGCAGGCGCAGGTGCCGGGCGCCGCGGGCACGTGGAAGGACCTGACGGACTCGGTCAACACCGCGTTCCGCAACCTCACGGCCCAGGTGCGGGACATCGCGCAGGTGACGACGGCGGTCGCCAACGGCGATCTGTCGCAGAAGGTCACGGTGGATGTCTCCGGCGAGATGCTGGAGCTGAAGAACACCGTCAACACGATGGTCGGCCAGCTGTCCGCGTTCGGCGCGGAGGTGACCCGGGTGGCCCGCGAGGTCGGCGTCGAGGGCATCCTCGGCGGGCAGGCGCAGGTGCTGGGAGCGGCCGGCACGTGGAAGGACCTGACGGACTCGGTCAACACCGCGTTCCGCAACCTGACCGGCCAGGTCCGCAACATCGCGCAGGTGACGACGGCGGTCGCCAACGGCGATCTGTCGCAGAAGGTCACGGTGGACGTCTCCGGCGAGATGCTGGAGCTGAAGAACACCGTCAACCGCATGGTTGACCAGCTCGGCTCGTTCTCCGCGCAGGTGACCCGGATGGCGACCGACGTGGGCACCGAGGGCCGGCTCGGCGGCCAGGCCCGGGTGGACGGGGTCAGCGGCACCTGGAAGGACCTGACCGACTCCGTCAACTTCATGGCCGGCAACCTGACCAGCCAGGTGCGGCAGATCGCCCAGGTGACGACGGCGGTCGCGCGCGGTGACCTCTCGCAGAAGATCGACGTCGACGCGCGCGGCGAGATCCTCGAGCTGAAGAACACCATCAACACGATGGTTGATCAACTCTCGTCGTTCGCCGAGCAGGTGACCCGGGTGGCCCGCGAGGTGGGCACCGACGGGCGGCTCGGCGGCCAGGCGCAGGTGGCCGGCGTCGCCGGTGTCTGGCGCGATCTGACCGACTCGGTGAACTTCATGGCCGGGAACCTCACGGCCCAGGTCCGCAACATCGCCCAGGTCGCCACCGCGGTCGCCCGCGGTGACCTGTCGCAGAAGATCGACGTGGACGCGCGTGGCGAGATCCTTGAGCTGAAGAGCACGCTCAACACGATGGTTGATCAACTGTCGTCGTTCGCCGAGCAGGTGACCCGGGTGGCCCGCGAGGTGGGCACCGAGGGCATCCTCGGCGGCCAGGCCGAGGTCAAGGGCGTCAGCGGCACGTGGAAGGACCTCACCCAGTCCGTCAACTTCATGGCGAACAACCTGACCAGCCAGGTCCGCAACATCGCCGAGGTGACGTCCGCGGTCGCCGCCGGCGACCTGTCCAAGAAGATCACCGTCGACGCCAAGGGCGAGATCCTGGCGCTGGTCACCACCGTCAACCAGATGGTGGACACGCTGTCCGCGTTCGGTGACGAGGTGACCCGGGTGGCCCGCGAGGTCGGCACCGAGGGCCAGCTCGGCGGCCAGGCCCGGGTCCGGGACGCGTCGGGCATCTGGAAGGACCTCACCGACAACGTCAACCTGATGGCCAACAACCTGACCGGCCAGGTCCGTTCGATCTCCTCGGTTGCCACCGCCGTCGCCAACGGCGACCTGACCAAGAAGATCACCGTCGAGGCGCGCGGCGAGGTCGCCCTGCTCGCCGAGACGATCAACACCATGGTGGACACGCTGTCCGCGTTCGGTGACGAGGTGACCCGGGTGGCCCGCGAGGTCGGTACCGAGGGCATCCTCGGCGGCCAGGCCAGGGTGCCCGGCGTGGCCGGCACCTGGAAGGACCTCACCGAGTCGGTGAACGGCATGGCGTCCAACCTCACCGGCCAGGTGCGGCAGATCGCCCAGGTCACCACGGCGGTCGCCCGCGGCGACCTGTCCAAGAAGATCGACGTCGACGCGCGCGGCGAGATCCTGGAGCTGAAGACCACCATCAACACCATGGTCGGCCAGCTGTCGGCCTTCGGTGACGAGGTGACCCGGGTGGCGCGCGAGGTGGGCACCGAAGGCCGCCTCGGCGGCCAGGCGCGGGTGCCGGACGTCTCCGGCATCTGGAAGGACCTCACCGAGTCCGTCAACCTGATGGCGAACAACCTGACCAGCCAGGTGCGCAACATCGCGCAGGTCGCCACCGCCGTGACCCGCGGCGATCTCAACCTGCGGATCGACGTGGACGCGGCCGGCGAGATCCTGGAGCTCCAGGACTACATCAACACGATGATCGTCCGGCTCCGCGAGACCACCCTGGCCAACAAGGAGCAGGACTGGCTGAAGGGCAACCTGGCCAGGATCTCCGGTCTGATGCAGGGCCGCCGCGACCTCGGCGACGTGGCCGCGCTGATCATGAGCGAGCTGACCCCGGTGGTCTCCGCGCAGCACGGCGCGTTCTTCCTCGCGGAGGACACCAGCGAGCCGGGCGAGGAGTACGAGCTGCGGCTGATCGGCAGCTACGGCTTCTCCCGCCGGTCGATGTCCACCGTGTTCCTGGCCGGCGAGGGGCTGATCGGGCAGGCCGCGGTGGAGAAGCGGTCCATCCTCATCGAGCACGTGCCGCCGGGCTACCTCAAGATCACCTCAGGTCTCGGCGACGCGCCGCCGTCGCACGTCATCGTGCTGCCGGTGCTCTTCGAGGGCCGGGTGCTCGGGGTGATCGAGCTGGCCGCGTTCCAGCCGTTCACCCAGATCCAGAAGGACTTCCTCAACCAGATCACCGACATCATCGCGATCAGCGTCAACACCATCAGCGTCAACACCAAGACAGAGGGCCTGCTCAAGCAGTCCCAGGAGCTGACCGAGCAACTCCAGGAGCGTTCGGCGGAGTTGGAGAACCGGCAGCGGGCGCTGGAGCTGTCCAACGCCGAACTGGAGGACAAGGCCGAGCTGCTGGCCACCCAGAACCGGGACATCGAGGTGAAGAACACCGAGATCGAGGACGCCCGGCAGGTGCTGGAGGAGCGCGCCGAGCAGCTCGCGGTCTCGATGCGCTACAAGTCGGAGTTCCTGGCCAACATGTCGCACGAGCTGCGCACCCCGCTCAACTCGCTGCTCATCCTGGCCAAGCTGCTCGCCGACAACGCCGACCGCAACCTGTCGCCCAAGCAGGTGGAGTTCGCCGAGACCATTCACGGCGCCGGCTCCGACCTGCTGCAGCTGATCAACGACATCCTGGACCTGTCCAAGGTCGAGGCCGGCAAGATGGACGTCTCGCCGACCCGGATCGCGCTGGTGCAGCTCGTCGACTACGTCGAGGCCACCTTCCGGCCGCTCACCGCCGAGAAGGGCCTCGACTTCTCCGTGCGGGTGTCGCCGGAGCTGCCGGTCACCCTGCACACCGACGAGCAGCGGCTGCTCCAGGTGCTGCGCAACCTGCTGTCCAACGCGGTGAAGTTCACCGACAGCGGCTCGGTTGAGCTGGTGATCAGGCCGGCCGGCGCCGACGTGCCGCAGTCGATCCGCGAGCAGCTGCTGGAGGCCGGCAACCTGCGCGAGGCCGACCAGCCGCTGATCGCGTTCTCGGTCACCGACACCGGTATCGGCATCGCGGCCAGCAAGATGCGGGTGATCTTCGAGGCGTTCAAGCAGGCCGACGGCACCACCAGCCGCAAGTACGGCGGTACGGGGCTCGGCCTGTCGATCAGCCGGGAGATCGCCCGGCTGCTCGGCGGCGAGATCCACGCCGACAGCCACACCGGCCGGGGCTCGACGTTCACCCTGTACCTGCCGATGAGCATCGGCGAGCAGCCGCAGGCGCTGCCGCAGTTGCCGCCGGGCGGTCACGGCGGCGAGTCCGAGAACGGGCAGCAGGGCCGTACCCGCAGCCCCGGCAGCAGCCTGGCCAGGCTGCGCCGCCGCTCCGCGCAGCCCGCCCCGCAGCAGGAGTCCTCGGGCACCTCGGCGGCCGACAGCGGCGAACAGGCCCCCGAGCAGTGGGTGGACGAGCCGCAGGGCGACGCCGTCCCGCGCTTCTCCGGCGGCTTCAACGGCGAGAAGGTGCTGATCGTCGACGACGACATCCGCAACGTCTTCGCGCTCACCAGCGTCCTGGAGCAGCACGGGCTCACCGTGCTGTACGCCGAGAACGGCCGGGAGGGCATCGAGGTCCTGGAGCAGTACGACGACATCGCCGTCGTGCTGATGGACATCATGATGCCCGAGATGGACGGGTATGCGACGACGACGGCGATCCGGAAGATGCCGCAGTTCGCCGGGCTGCCGATCATCGCGCTCACCGCGAAGGCCATGAAGGGTGACCGGGAGAAGAGCATCGAGTCCGGGGCGTCCGACTACGTCACCAAGCCGGTGGACACCGACCACCTGCTGACGCTGATGGAACAGTGGATGCATGACCGCTGAACGGGCCGGAAGGTGCTGATCTTTTGCTGACTTGTGTGCCTGCTGAGGTGTGAGGGTGCGTCAATCAGGGAACCTTCTGGTCTCCGCCACCGTTTTCGGTACGTATTGAGTGACCTGGCGGTGACAGGGTGTGGCGAACGGCGGGGTGCGGCTACCATGACCGGCACAAGGACGGGCGGCGTAATGGAGTCGTCCCCGGGGGCGGCGACTGGAGTTTCCCCTGACGTTTCGAGCAGGGGCGGCCCCAAGCCGGGGCGAGGAGGGCGTGGCATGGTGCAGAAGGCCAAGATCCTCCTGGTCGATGACCGGCCGGAGAATCTGCTGGCGCTGGAGGCGATCCTCTCGGCGCTCGATCAGACGCTGGTACGGGCATCGTCCGGGGAGGAGGCGCTGAAAGCGCTGCTCACCGATGATTTCGCGGTGATCCTGCTGGACGTCCAGATGCCCGGCATGGACGGCTTCGAGACCGCGGCGCACATCAAGCGGCGGGAGCGCACCCGGGACATCCCGATCATCTTCCTCACCGCGATCAACCACGGCCCGCACCACACCTTCCGCGGCTACGCGGCCGGCGCGGTGGACTACATCTCCAAGCCGTTCGACCCCTGGGTGCTGCGCGCGAAGGTGTCGGTCTTCGTCGATCTGTACATGAAGAACTGCCAGCTGCGCGAGCAGGCGGCGCTGCTGCGGCTGCAGTTGGAGCAGGGTGTGCCGTCGGGCGCGCCGTCCAACGGCTCGTCCGGCTCGTCGCGGCCGGAGTCCGCGGGGCTGCTGGCCGAACTGTCCGCCCGGCTGGCCGCCGTGGAGGAGCAGGCCGAGGCGCTGAGCAAGCAGCTGGGCGACACCGCCGACGGCGCCGCGGTGGCCACCGCGGCCCATCTGGAACGCAAGCTGACCGGTCTGCGGCGGGCGCTCGACGCGCTGGAGCCCGGCACCTCGGCGGGCAATCCGGCGGGCAACGGGCAGGGCTCCCAGCCCGGTTCCGGCCCGGCCTCCGGTTCCCGCTCCGGTTCTGGTTCCGCTTCCGGGGACGGCAGCGGCCGGCAGGACTAGCCCGCGCGTCAGCGACGGGCCTTGCCGCGGGCCGGGTTGACGCCAGGTCAGCACGGCGGGCCCGGCGCACGACACGAACGGGCGTATGCGCCCGCACGCGTGTCCCCCGATCACAAGGGCGGTAACCTCGGCACCATGGCCTCACGTACGTCCGGTACCGCCAAGAAAGCCCCGGCGAAGCCTGCGGCCAAGAAGACCGCGGCGAAGAAGCCCGCGCCCAGGAAGTCCGCGGCCAAACCGCCCGCCAAGAAGGCGGCGGCCAAGCCCGCTCCCCGGCCGGCGCCTTCGCCCACCAGCGGCCTCCTGCGGATGGTGCGCGCCCTGTGGCTGGGCCTCGCGCACACCGTCGGCGCGGTGTTCCGCGGCATAGGGCGCGGCGCGCGCGGCCTGGATCCGGTGCACCGCAAGGACGGCCTGGCGCTGCTGCTGCTCGGCCTCACCCTGGTGGTGGCCGCCGGCACCTGGTCCAACCTGCACGGCCCGGTCGGCGACCTGGTCACCGCCCTGGTCACCGGCGCCTTCGGCCGGCTCGACCTGCTGGTGCCGTTCCTGCTCGGCGCCGTCGCCATACGGCTGATGCGGCACCCCGAGCAGGCCGAGGCCAACGGCCGGATCGTGATCGGCCTGTCCGCCCTGGTGATCGGCGCCCTCGGCCTGATCCACATCGCCTGCGGCTCGCCGACCCGCTCCGAGGGCGCGCAGGCGCTGCGTGACGCCGGCGGGCTGATCGGCTGGGCCGCCGCCACCCCGCTGCTCTACACCGTCGGCTCCGCGCTGGCCGGCGCGCTGCTGCTGCTGGTGACCGCGTTCGGGGTGCTGGTGGTCACCGCCACCCCGGTCAACGCCGTCCCGCAGCGGCTGCGGCAGGCCGGCGCCCGGCTCGGCCTGCTGCCGCCGGTGCCCGACCCGGACGCCGTGCCGCTCGACGACCTGTTCGAGGACGAGGACGACCCGCGCGAGCGCTACACCGACGACGAGGACGAGTCGCCGGTCCGCCGGCTGCCGCTGCACCTGGGCCGCTCCGACACGCCGTACGACGTGGACGGCGACGGCCCGCTGGACCAGGAGGCCGAGGAGCCCAAGCCGCGCCGCAGACCCCGCCGCCGCCCCGAGCGGCTGCCCGGCGCGGCGCAGCCAGACGGGCCTGACGCGGTGGATGTGGCCGCCGCCGCGGCGGCCGGCCTGGAAGGCGCGGTGCTGCACGGCGTGCAGCCCTCCCCGCTGGTCGCCGACCTGACCAGCCGGCTGCGCAAGCCTCCGGTGCCCGCCGCCCGCACCGAGGACACCGAGAACGGCTCCGTCGCGGACGCCCCGCCGGCCGCCGGCGACGGGTCCTCCGTCCCCGACCTGACCAAGCCCGCCACCGTCACCGCGGAGTCGCCGCTGCCGCCGCGCGCCGAGCAGCTCCAGCTCTCCGGCGACATCACCTACGCGCTGCCCTCCCTGGACCTGCTGGAGCGCGGCGGCCCCGGCCGCACCCGCAGCGCCGCCAACGACGCGGTGGTGGCCGCGCTCGGCCAGGTCTTCAAGGAGTTCAAGGTCGACGCGACCGTCACCGGCTTCACCCGCGGCCCGACGGTCACCCGCTACGAGGTCGAGCTGGGCCCGGCGGTCAAGGTCGAGCGGATCACCGCGCTCGCCAAGAACATCGCCTACTCCGTCGCCAGCCCCGACATCCGGATCATCAGCCCGATCCCCGGCAAGTCCGCGGTCGGCATCGAGATCCCCAACAGCGACCGCGAGATGGTCAACCTCGGCGACGTGCTGCGCTCGGCGGAGGCCGCCGGGGAGGACCACCCGATGACCGTCGCGCTCGGCAAGGACGTCGAGGGCGGCTACGTCATGGCCAATCTCGCCAAGATGCCGCACGTCCTGGTGGCCGGCGCCACCGGCTCCGGCAAGTCCTCCAACATCAACTGCCTGATCACCTCGATCATGGCCCGTGCCACCCCCGACGAGGTGCGGATGGTGCTCGTCGACCCCAAGCGCGTCGAGCTGACCGCCTACGAGGGCATCCCGCACCTGATCACCCCGATCATCACCAACCCCAAGCGGGCCGCCGAGGCCCTCCAGTGGGTGGTGCGCGAGATGGACCTGCGCTACGACGACCTGGCCGCGTTCGGCTACCGGCACATCGACGACTTCAACGCCGCGGTGCGCTCGGGCAAGGCCAAGACGCCCGAGGGCAGCGAGCGCGAGCTGTCGCCGTACCCGTATCTGCTGGTCATCGTGGACGAGTTGGCCGACCTGATGATGGTGGCGCCGCGGGACGTGGAGGATTCCATCGTCCGGATCACCCAGCTCGCCCGCGCCGCCGGCATCCACCTGGTGCTGGCCACCCAGCGGCCGAGCGTGGACGTCGTCACCGGCCTGATCAAGGCGAACGTGCCGTCCCGGCTGGCCTTCGCCACCTCCTCGCTGGCCGACAGCCGGGTCATCCTGGACCAGCCGGGCGCCGAGAAGCTCATCGGGAAGGGTGACGGGCTGTTTCTGCCGATGGGCGCGAACAAGCCGATTCGCATGCAGGGCGCCTTCGTGACCGAGGAGGAGGTCGCCAAGGTCGTCGAGCACTGCAAGGCGCAGCTCACCCCCACCTACCGCAGCGACGTCACGGTCGGCAGCGGCCCCAAGAAGGAGATCGACGAGGAGATCGGCGACGACCTGGACCTGCTGTGCCAGGCCGCGGAGCTGGTGGTCTCCACCCAGTTCGGCTCGACGTCGATGCTCCAGCGCAAGCTGCGCGTGGGCTTCGCCAAAGCGGGCAGGCTGATGGACCTGATGGAGTCGCGCGGCATCGTCGGCCCGAGCGAGGGCTCGAAGGCGCGGGACGTCATGGTCAAGGCGGACGAACTGGACGGGGTCCTGATGGTCATCCGCGGCGGGGATCCGTCCTAGTCCGGCCGCCGGAACGGCACCGCGAGGCAACCGTTTTCGCGGTCGGGACGTCAACTTGATACAAGGGGGCTGCACAGCGCGCGGCCCGGCGGTTTCCGGTCGGCCATCCCGATGGCGGACAAAAACCGTCCGTCCGCTTGCCGCGGTGTTTCAGACCCCCCCTAGACTGAGCTTCCAGCAGGTGGTTGCACGCTCGAAAGGCGCCCTCGTGTCCATCGGCAACTCGCCCCCAGATGATCGTCCTTCGGTCGGTCATGCCCTCGCCCAGGCCCGTGTCGCCGCGGGACTGTCCGTCGAGGACGTCAGCACCACCACCCGGGTCCGCGTCCCGATCGTGCAGTCGATCGAGGAGGACGACTTCTCCCGCTGCGGCGGCGAGGTGTACGCCCGCGGGCACATCCGCAACATCGCACGGGCCGTCGGCATCGACCCCGAGCCGCTGATCGAGCAGTACGCGGCCGAGCACGGCGCCCCCGTCACCCCGCCGCCGGTACCGCCGCTCTACGACGCGGAGAAGATCCGCTCCGATCCGAAGCGGCCGAACTGGACGGCGGCCATGATCGCGGCGATCGTCGCCGTGATCGGCTTCGTCGGCTTCACCGTGGCCACCAGCGGCGGCGACGGCAAGTCCACCGCCGACGCCACCCCCACCTCGACCGTCACCACCCCTTCGGCCAGCGCCACCACCCCGCAGGGCAACAACGGCGCCAACCCCAGGCCGAACCCGTCCAGCAGCGCCATCGCCGCGGCCCCGCCCGGCAAGGTGACCGTCAAGGTCAGCGCCGAGGGCGGCACCAGCTGGATCCAGGCCACCGACAGCAACGGCAAACAGCTGTTCCAGAAGTCGCTGAAGGAGGGCGAGTCCAAGACGTTCACCGACGACAAGAAGATCAAGCTCATCGTCGGCAACGCGGGCGCCGTCCAGCTCTTCGTCAACGGCAAGGACATCGGCCGGGCCGGCTCCAACGGCGCGGTGGTGCGGCTGACGTACACCCCGGGCGACCCGACCCAGGGCTGAGGCGGCGATGCGGCCCGGTGCGCTCACCGGGCCGGATCTCTTCCGCTTCCCTTCTGCTTTTCTCCCGGCCGGTTCGCCCGCCGGGCCGGTGGCGACGGGGTGGCCTGGAGGGCAGCGGGTACTCTGGGGCCATGCCCGAACCCCGTACCGTCGCTCTTGTCACGCTCGGATGCGCCCGCAACGAGGTGGACTCCGAGGAACTCGCCGGCCGGCTGGCGGCGGACGGCTGGCGCCTGGTGGAGGACGCCTCCGACGCGGATGTGGCGGTCGTCAACACCTGCGGGTTCGTGGACGCGGCCAAGAAGGACTCCGTCGACGCACTCCTCGAGGCCAACGACCTCAAGGGGCAGGGCCGCACCCAGGCCGTGGTGGCCGTGGGCTGCATGGCCGAGCGGTACGGCAGCGAACTGGCCGAGGCGCTGCCCGAGGCCGACGGGGTGCTCGGCTTCGACGACTACGCGGACATCTCCGACCGGTTGCAGACCATCCTGTCCGGCGGGATCCACGCCTCCCACACCCCGCGCGACCGGCGCAAGCTGCTGCCGGTCAGCCCCGCGCAACGGCAGGGTGCGACCGTGGCGCTGCCGGGCCACGCGCAGGGCGGCGATGATCCCGCGCAGGCGGCCGGGCTCGTGGTGCCCGACCTGGTGGTGCCAGACCTTCCCGAGGGCGTCGCCCCGGCCTCAGGGCCGCGCGCCCCGCTGCGCCGTCGGCTGGACTCGGGCCCCGTCGCCTCGGTGAAGCTGGCCTCCGGCTGCGACCGCCGCTGCACCTTCTGCGCGATCCCGTCCTTCCGCGGCTCCTTCATCTCCCGCCGCCCCTCCGACGTGCTCGGCGAGACCCGCTGGCTGGCCGCCCAGGGCGTCAGTGAGGTGATGCTGGTCAGCGAGAACAACACCTCCTACGGCAAGGACCTCGGCGACATCCGGCTGCTGGAGACCCTGCTGCCCGTGCTGGCCGCGCTCGACGGCATCGAACGGGTCAGGGTCAGCTACCTCCAGCCCGCCGAGATGCGCCCCGGACTGATCGACGCGCTCACCACGACGCCGGGCGTCGTGCCGTACTTCGACCTGTCCTTCCAGCACTCCGCGCCCGGTGTGCTGCGCGCGATGCGCCGCTTCGGCGACACCGACCGCTTCCTGGAACTGCTCGACACCATCAGGGCCAAGGCCCCCGAGGCCGGGGTCCGCTCCAACTTCATCGTCGGCTTCCCCGGCGAGACCGAGGCCGACCTCGCGGAGCTCGAACGCTTCCTGAGCGCCGCCAGGCTCGACGCCATCGGGGTGTTCGGCTACTCCGACGAGGACGGCACGGAGGCGGCCGGCTTCGAGGGCAAGCTGGACGAGGACGTGGTGGCCGCCCGGCTGGCCCGGGTGTCCAGGCTGGCCGAGGAGCTGACCGCGCAACGCGCCGAGGAGCGGCTCGGATCGACCGTCAAGGTGCTGGTGGAGGCGGTCGACGAGGAGACCGGCGAGGTCACCGGCCGGGCCGACCACCAGGCGCCGGAGACCGACGGGCAGGTCGTCCTCGCCCCGGCGGGCGGCTGGTGGCAGCCGGCCCCGGGGATGTTCGTGACCGCGAAGGTGACCGGGACGCAGGGCGTGGACCTGGTCGCGGAACCGCTCGCCGTGCAGGACGAGGCCGCCGCCGTACCGGTGGGCGGGCCGGACGAGGCCGCCGCCGTACCCGTCGCAGAGGTGGCGGGCAGATGAGCGGAGCCCCCGCGCCCGAGGCTCCGTCGCCGCCCACCCCGCCGGCCCCGGACCACCTGGGCGACCCGGTACAGCCCAAGGCCCGGCTGTGGAACGTCGCCAACATGCTCACCATGGCCCGGCTGGCGCTGGTCCCCGGCTTCGTGCTGCTGCTGGTGTACGGCGACGGGCACGACCCGAAGTGGCGGTCGTTCGCCTGGGCGGCCTTCGCCATCGCGATGATCACCGACCTGTTCGACGGGGAGCTGGCCCGGCGCTACGGCCTGGTCACCGACTTCGGCAAGATCGCCGACCCGATCGCCGACAAGGCGATCATGGGCGCGGCGCTGGCCGGCCTCTCGGCGCTCGGCGACCTGCCCTGGTGGGTCACCGCGGTGATCCTGGCCCGCGAGCTGGGCATCACGCTGATGCGGTTCTGGGTGATCAGGCACGGGGTGATCCCGGCCAGCCGGGGCGGCAAGCTCAAGACGCTCACCCAGGGGGTGGCGGTCGGCATGTACATCCTGGTGCTGACCGGGCCGCTGGCAACCATCCGGGCGTGGCTGATGGGCCTCGCGGTGGTCCTCACGGTCGTCACGGGTCTCGACTACGTCAGGCAGGCGGTCGTGCTGCGGCGGGCCGGCCTGGCGGCGGAGCGGGAACGGGAACGGGCGGCGGGGCGGGACCGGGCGGCCGGACGGCCCGCGTGACGGGGCCGGGGCCGGGGCCGGTTTCGGCCGGTTCCACTGGTGGTCCGGAGGGTGCTCCGGCCGGTGTGACGGCCGCCGAGGTGCTGCGGCTGCTGGACGAGCGCGGCAGCACGCTGGCGGTCGCCGAATCGCTGACCGGCGGGCTGGTGGCCGCGGAGCTGACCGGGGTGCCCGGCGCTTCCCGGACCTTCCGGGGCTCGGTCACGGCGTATGCGACCGCCCTCAAGCACGAACTGCTCGGGGTCGACGCCGCCCTGCTGTCCGCCCGCGGCGCGGTGGACCCCCAGGTCGCCAGGGAGATGGCCGAGGGCGTCCGCGGGCGGCTCGGGGCCGACTGGGGCGCGGCCACTACCGGGGTCGCCGGCCCCGACCCGCAGGACGGGCAGCCGGTCGGCACGGTGTTCCTGGCCGTCGCGGGGCCGGGCGGAGCCACGGTCAGCGCGCTGCGGCTGTCCGGCGATCGAACGGAAATCAGACAGACCTCGGTCGCGGCCGTTCTCGATCTGCTCGGGACCTGCCTGCGGACCTGACCCGGGTGGCCGGTCCTGGTGCCTGCGTTCCTGATCACGGTCCTATTCCCGTTCCGGCAGGCGTCAGCGGGCGCCGGACAGGGAAGAAGTGCGGGGGAGAGGATGTTTGCAGCCCTGAGTGAACACGTCTTCGCTCCCCGCACGGCCGGTGCCCGAGGCGGTACGGTGGTGCGAAGGAGATGCGGTACCGCGGTCCGAGGAGGGAGCCACCGATGATCCTGCTCCGTCGCCTGCTTGGTGACGTGCTGCGTCGGCAGCGCCAGCGCCAGGGCCGCACCCTGCGTGAGGTCTCATCGTCAGCCCGGGTTTCACTGGGCTATCTGTCGGAGGTCGAACGGGGGCAGAAGGAAGCGTCTTCCGAACTGCTCTCGGCGATCTGCGACGCCTTGGACGTCCCGATGTCCGAGGTGATGCGCGAGGTAAGTGACGATCTGTCGCTCGCCGAGCTGTCCCAGTCGGCATCGGTTGAGACCCCTGCCGCGCCGAGGCGGCCCATGCTGGGCGCGGTCACATCCGTCACTTCGGTCACATCCGTTCCGTCCGGACCGGATGAACGGATCACCATCAAGGCCCCGAAGAAGTCCACAGAAGCCGTGGATGTGGTGGCCGCCTAGTCAGTGCGGCAAGCAGCGCGGTGGCCGGCCCGGGAACCCCCGGGCCGGCCACCGCGCTTTTGCCATGTGTGCGGTGGCGAGGGAGGGTAGGCGAAGAGGGTCCGTAGAGGTCATCGGGGGATGAACCGGACCTCATGGCGTTGATCCGTTAGTCGATCCGGTAGGAGAAGCGCATGACTGTCGTGAAGAGCCCGCTGGCCGAGTCCGCCCGCAAGACCGTCGGGGACGCCCTGCAGGGCGCGCTGGTGGACCTGGTCGATCTGTCGCTGCTGGCCAAGCAGGTGCACTGGAACGTCGTCGGCCCGCGGTTCCGCTCGATCCACCTCCAGCTCGACGAGGTCGTGGACACCGCGCGGCTGGCCTCCGACACCGTCGCCGAGCGCGCCTCGGCGATCGGGGTGACGCCCGACGGGCGGGCCGGAACGGTCGCCAAGACCAGCGGCATCGACACCGTGACCGACGGCTGGGTCAAGGACACCGAGGTGGTCGAGATCATGGTGGCCGCGCTGGACGCGGTGATCACGCGGATGCGGGAGCGGATCACGGTGACCGACGAGCCCGACCCGGTCAGCCAGGACATCCTGATCGGCATCTCGGCCGACCTGGAGAAGTTCCACTGGATGTTCCAGGCCGAGAACTACTGACCCGACCCGTTCGGGCGATCGGCCCCTTTCGGGGGAAACGCTCCACCTCAGTACGGGAGGCCCGCGGCCTCCCGACGCGACCTCGGGGTCCGAAGGAGGCGGCGATGCGTGCGCTTCAGGTTCTCCAGGCGGTGTCCCGGCCGCGGTCCCGCGGCTCCGTGCGGTGCGTGATCGGCGTGATCGGCGGCGTGATGTGGTGGGGGGCGGTGCTGGGGCTGGTCGTCGCTCCGCATGGCGCGGGGTCGTGGCAGGGCGTGGTGGCGGCGGGCTGGAGCCTGGGCCTGATACCGCTGCACGCCGTGCCGGTGAAGCTGCCGGGACGGCGGAAGGCGGCCAGGCGCGGGGCTCAGCCGCCGCCCGGCACCGGGCCGCGCTGGCAATTCGGACACCAGTAGGCGACCCGGCGCTGCCCCTCCGGGCCGTGCTCAGCCACCTGTACGGGTGCGCCGCAGCGCAGGCAGGGGCGGTGCGCCCGGTCGTAGACCCAGTGCGTCCGGCCGCGCCGGGTGTCCCCGGTCGTGACGTGGCCCGGGCGGGCCTTGTTCGCCTCCAGCAGCCGCTTCGCCAGCAGCACCAGCTTCTCCGGCGCCTTGACCTCGCTGAAGGGCGTCCAGGGCGTCACTCCGCGCAGAAAGCACAGCTCGGCCACGTAGACGTTGCCGATTCCGGCCAGATTGCGCTGGTCGAGCAGCGCCTCGCCGACCGGCCGGCCGGGTTCGGCGGCGAGCGCGCGCAGCGCCCGGGCCGGGTCCCAGTCGGGGCCGAGCAGATCCGGCCCGAGATGGCCGACCACGTCGGGCTCCTCGGCCGTCTCCAGCAGGGCGAGCACCGGCAGCCGGTAGCCGACGGCGGTCCTTTCCGCCGTTGCCAGCACCGCGCGCACCTGGTGCTCGGGGCCGCCGCGCCAGCGCTCACCGGGCCCGTACAGGTGCCAGGCGCCCTCCATCCGCAGATGCGAGTGCAGCGTCAGCCCGCCCTCCAGCCGGGTCATGAGGTGCTTGCCGCGCGGCACCACCTCGGTCACCAGCCGGCCCGCCAGGTCCACCGTCGCCAGCTTGGGCACCCGCAGATCGGCCCGCACCAGCGCTCGTCCGCCGAGCGCCGCGTGCAGCCGGTGTGCGGTCAGCCAGACCGTGTCTCCTTCGGGCACGCACCCATGATGCCGCCTGGCGCCGCGGAACGTGCCTGCTAGCCGCCGTCGCGCAGCCGCAGGCCGCGCGGGGTGGCGTGGAAACCGGCCGTTTCCAGGGCGCGGCCCAGCGGGGAGGTCAGGGCCGACTCCCCGTTGGTCCGCTCCACGGTGAGCCTGCCGAGTGCCCCCTCCCGGACGGACAGTGCCAGCGCGTCGGCGGCGGCCTGCACGCGTATCTCGTCCACCGGCCAGACCAGCAGCGTCTTGCCGCCGCGCTCCACGTAGAGGGCCAGCTCGCCGTCGGTGAGGACCACCAGGGCGCCGGCCTTGCGCCCCGGTTTGTGGGTGACGCCCTCGGGCTGGGCCGGCCAGGGCAGCGCGGCGCCGTAGGGGTTGGCCGGGTCGGCGGCGGCCAGCACCACCGTGCGGGCCCGGCCGGACTGCTCCTCCTCCCGTTCCCGGGCCGTGCTCAGCGCCCGCAGCCGGTCCACGGCGCCGTCCATCGCGAACTGCGCCGCGCCCAGCCCCTCCACCACATAGCCGCGGCGGGCCTGGCCGGTCTCCTCGAAGGCGGCGAGCACCCGGTAGGCCGCGGAGAAGCCGCCCTCGACGCGCTCGGCGGCCACCGCGCCCCGGGTGACCACCCCGTGCCGGTCGAGCAGGGCGTGGGTCAGGGCGTGCGCCCGCAGTGTGGGGTCGGTCTCGGCCGCCGGCACCAGGGACCAGCGGCCCGCGGTGGTCGGCGGCCCGCCGCGGGAGGCGGTGGGGCGCGGCGTGCGGACCGCCGGCGAGCTGTACCGGCCGCGGGGCACCGCCCGTTTCGCCCGGTGCGCGGTGGCCCCGGCGGTGCGGCCGGAGCCGAGCAGGGCCCGCAGCGGCGCCAGCGTGTCGTTGGTCAGCCGGCCCGACCAGGCCAGGTCCCACACCGCGTCGGCGAGCTGCGGGTCGGTGACGTCGAGCCCGGCCGCCCGTACCTGCTCGGCGATCTGCCGGAAGAACAGCCCGTAACCGCCGGTGAGCGCCGCCAGCACCGCCTGGTGCACCGGGGACAGCTCCAGCGGCTGCGGGGCGGCCAGCAGCAGCGGGGCGTTGTCGGCGAGGTGCAGCGACACCCAGCCGTCCTTGCCCGGCAGCGCCCCGGCGCCCGCCCACAGCACCTCGCCCGAGGACGTCAGCTCGTCCAGCATCGCCGGGGTGTAGCCGGCCACCCGGGACGGCAGCACCAGCTTCTCCAGCGCCGAGGCCGGGACGGCCGCGCCCTGCAACTGCTCGACGGCACGCGCCAGTCCGTCCATCCCGCGCAGACTGTGGGTGCCGACGTGCTGCCACTGCGGCAGGAACACCCCGAGCGCGGCGGGCGGCACCGGCTCCAGCTCCTGGCGGAGCGCCGCGAGCGACCGGCGGCGCAGCCGCCGCAGCACCGCCGCGTCACACCACTCCTGGCCCGCGCCGCCGGGCCGGAACTCGCCCTGCACGACCCGGCCGGCCGCCGTCAGCCGCTGCAAGGTGCCGTCGACCACGGCCGGGCCCAGGCCGAACCTGGCCGCCGCGTCCCCCGTGGTGAACGGCCCGTGGGTGCGGGCGTACCGGGCCAGCAGGTCGCCGAGCGGATCCTTCACCGGCTCGGTGAACGCCACCGGCACGCCTACCGGCAGCGCGGTGCCCAGCGCGTCACGCAGCCGGCCGGCGTCCTCCACCGCGGCCCAGTGCTCCGCGCCGGCGATCCGCACCCGGATCGCCCGCCTGGCCGACTCCAGCTCCGCCGCCCACGCCGGCTCCGCCCCCCGCGCGGCCAGCTCGGCGCCGGTCAGCGGGCCGAGCAGCCGCAGCAGGTCCGCCACGCCCTCGGCGTCCTTGGCCCGGCGGTCCTCGGTGAGCCACTGCAGCTCCTGATCGAGCTCGGCCAGCACCTCGGGGTCAAGCAGCTCCCGCAGCTCGGCCTGGCCGAGCAGCTCCGCCAGCAGCCGGGAGTCCAGCGACAGCGCGGCCGCCCGCCGCTCGGCCAGCGGCGAGTCGCCCTCGTAGAGGAACTGCGCCACATACCCGAACAGCAGGGAGCGCGCGAAGGGCGACGGCTCCGGGGTGGTCACCTCGACGAGCCGCACCCTGCGGGCCTCGACATCGCCCATCAGCTCCACCAGACCGGGCACGTCGAACACGTCCTGGAGGCACTCGCGGACCGCTTCGAGCACGATCGGGAAGGAACCGAACTCGGAGGCGACCTGGAGCAGTTGCGAGGAGCGCTGGCGCTGCTGCCACAGCGGCGTCCGCTTGCCCGGGCTGCGGCGCGGCAGCAGCAGCGCGCGGGCGGCGCACTCGCGGAACCGGGAGGCGAACAGCGCGGAGCCGCCCACCTGGTCGGTGACCAGCTGCTCGATCTCGCCCTTGTCGAAGGCCACGTCGGCGGCCCCCACCGGCGACTTCTCCGGGTCGTACTCGACGCCCGACGGCACCGGATCGGCGTCCAGCAGGTCGAGGCCCATCAGGTCGGCGTCGGGCAGCCGCAGCACGATGCCGTCGTCGGCGTGCATGGCCTGCGCGTCCAGGCCGTAGCGCTCCTGGAGGCGGGCGCCGAGCGCCAGCGCCCAGGGCGCGTGCACCTGGGCGCCGAACGGGGAGTGGATGATCACCCGCCAGTCGCCGAGCTCGTCCCTGAACCGCTCGACCACGATCGTCCGGTCGTCGGGCACATGGCCGCACGCCTCGCGCTGCTCGGCCAGATACGCCAGCACGTTGTCGGTCGCCCAGATGTCGAGGCCGGCCGCCGCCAGCCGCTCCCTGGCCGGCTCCGGGGACAGCGCGCCCACCTCGCGCAGGAACGCGCCCAGTGCCCGGCCCAGCTCCAGCGGGCGTCCCAGCTGGTCGCCCTTCCAGAACGGCAGCCGCCCGGGCACCCCGGGCGCCGGTGAGACCAGCACCCGGTCCCTGGTGATGTCCTCGATCCGCCACGAGGTGGTGCCGAGTGTGAAGACGTCGCCGACCCTGGACTCGTAGACCATCTCCTCGTCCAGCTCGCCGACCCGGCCGCCGCCCTTCTTCGGGTCGGCGCCGGCCAGGAAGACGCCGAACAGCCCGCGGTCGGGGATCGTGCCGCCGGAGGTGACGGCCAGCCGCTGGGCGCCGGGCCGCCCGGTCAGCGTGCCCGCCACCCGGTCCCACACCAGCCGGGGGCGCAGCTCGGCGAAGGCATCCGACGGGTAGCGCCCGGCCAGCATGTCGAGCACGGCGGTGTAGGCGGAGTGCGGCAGCGCGGCGAACGGGGCCGCCCGGCGCACCACGGCGAGCAGCTCCTCCACGTCCCAGGTGTCGAGCGCGGTCATCGCCACGATCTGCTGGGCCAGCACGTCCAGCGGGTTCGCGGGCACCCGCAGCGCCTCGATCGCGCCCTGCCGCATCCGCTCGGTGACCACCGCGGACTGCACCAGGTCGCCGCGGTACTTGGGGAAGACCACCCCGGTCGAGACCGCGCCCACCTGGTGGCCCGCGCGGCCGACGCGCTGCAGCCCGGAGGCGACCGACGGCGGCGACTCCACCTGCACCACCAGGTCGACCGCGCCCATGTCGATGCCCAGCTCCAGGCTGGAGGTGGCCACCACGGCGGGCAGCCTGCCGGCCTTGAGATCCTCCTCGACCAGCGCCCGCTGCTCCTTGGACACCGAGCCGTGGTGCGCCCTGGCCAGCACAGGGGCCGCGCCGCGGGCGGTTCCCGACTGGGCCACGATCTGGGCGGGGGAGTGCGCCTCGGGCAGCGCCTCGCCCTCGGCCCGCTCGTAGGCGATCTCGTTGAGCCGGTTGCACAGCCGCTCGGCCAGCCGCCGGGAGTTGGCGAAGACGATGGTGGAGCGGTGCGCCTGCACCAGGTCGGCGATCCGCTCCTCCACATGCGGCCAGATGGACGGCCGCTCGGCCGGCCCGGCCGCCGGACCGCTGTGCTCGGCCGCGTCGGCCACCGGCGAGCCGCCCAGCTCGCCCAGGTCCTCCACGGGCACCACCACCGACAGGTCGAACACCTTCTGGGACGGCGGCTGCACGATGGTCACCTTGCGCTGCGGTGACAGATAGCGGGCGATCTCATCCACCGGGCGGACGGTGGCGGACAGCCCGATCCGGCGGGCGGGCCGGTCGAGCAGCCGGTCGAGGCGCTCCAGCGAGAGCGCCAGATGCGCGCCCCGCTTGGTGCCCGCCACGGCGTGCACCTCGTCGAGGATCACGGTCTCCACCCCGCTCAGCGCCTCCCTGGCGGCGGAGGTGAGCATCAAGAAGAGCGACTCGGGGGTGGTGATCAGGATGTCCGGCGGCCGGGTGACCAGGGCCCGCCGCTCGGCCGGCGGGGTGTCGCCCGAGCGGATCCCGACCCGTACCTCCGGCTCGGGCAGCCCCAGCCGCTGCGACTCCTGCCGCAGCCCGGCGAGCGGACCGCGCAGATTGCGCTGCACGTCCACCGCGAGGGCCTTGAGCGGAGACACGTACAGCACCCGGCAGCGGCGCCGGGCCTCGGCCGGCGGCGGGGTGCTCGCCAGCTGGTCGAGCGAGGCGAGGAACGCCGCCAGCGTCTTGCCGGAACCGGTCGGCGCGACCACCAGCACGTCGGAGCCCTCGGCGATCGCCGTCCACGCGCCGGCCTGGGCGGCGGTGGGCTCGCTGAACGCCCCCGTGAACCACGCGCGGGTGGCCGGGGTGAAGGCGTCGAGGCTGGTGTGTCGGGACATGGCATCCATCCTGCCTCGGGACACCGACATCGCGCTTCGGCCGGCCCCGCGGCCTGTGGATAACCTCGCCCGGCCGCCGCGCGACAATGGCCGGATGGCGGAGCGTGGGCGGGTCGGGGAGCCGGAGCGTGAGCAGGCCAGGCACTGGGAGCATCCCGGCCTGCCGGGCGTGGACCTGCTGCGCGCCCGCTACGTCCGGCACACCTTTTCCCGGCATGTGCACGGCGGCTATGTGATCGCGGGGATAGTCGGCGGCGTCGAGGGCATCGGGGTGCCCGGCGGACCCCTGCGGGCCGGTCCTGGCGAGGTGGTGCTGATCAACCCCGAGACCCCGCACTCCGCGTACGCCGGCGCGGCCGGCGGCTGGAACTACCGGGTGCTCTACCCCGAGGCCGACGTGGTGGCCGCGGTGGCCGCCGAGACCACGGCGCTGCGCGGCACCCCCGTCTTCAACGCCACCGTGCTCCCCGACCCCGACGCCGTCCGCATGATCGCCGACGTGCACCGCGCCGCCGAACGGGACAACGCGCTGGCCGCCGACACCTTCATGCGCATGGTCGTCGCCAGGCTGCTGGCCCGGCACGGCGCCGCCCCGGCCGCGCCCGGCGGTGGTCCGGCCGCCGGCCCCGGCGCGGCGGCCCTGGCCCGCGACCTGCTCGCGGCCCGGCTGGCCGACCCGCCGAGCCTGGCGGAGCTGGCCGAGCAGACCGGCACCGGCACCTTCGCCCTGCTGCGCGCCTTCCGTACCGCCTACGGGCTGCCGCCGCACGCCTGGCTGACCGGCGAGCGGGTCCGCGCCGCCCGCAGGCTGCTCGAAGCCGGTGCCACCCCCGCCGACACCGCGGCCACCGTCGGCTTCGCCGACCAGCCGCATCTGAACCGGCACTTCACCCGGATCGTCGGGGTGCCGCCGGGCGCGTACCAGCGCGAGCGCAAGAACGTACAAGACCGGCCCGGCGGCGCCGCCTAGCCTCGGCCGGGTGAACGCACCACCGATACCCCTGGAAGCCGCCTCCACCCCGCCGCCCGCCGCACGCGCCCGGGTGGTGCGCGACGCGCTCGGCGTCGGTTTCGCGGTGGGCCTGTCCGGATTCGCCTTCGGCGTCACCGCGGCCGGCGCCGGCCTCACCGTGGGCCAGACCTGCGCGCTGTCCCTGCTGGTCTTCACCGGCGCCTCCCAGTTCGCGCTGGTCAGCGCGATGGGGGCGGGCGGCAACCCGTTCGCGGCGGCGGCCGGCGCGTTCTTCCTCGGCACCCGCAACGCCTTCTACGGGCTCCGGCTGTCCCAACTGCTGCGGCTGCCGCGGGCGCTGCGCCCGCTGGCCGCCCAGTGGGTCATCGACGAGACCTCGGCGGTCGCACTCGCCCAGCGCGACCGGTACAGCGCCCGGCTGGGCTTCACCGTCACCGGCGCCACCCTCTACGTGCTGTGGAACCTCACCACCCTGGTCGGCGTGCTCGGCGCCTCCGCGATCGGCGACCCGAACGCCTGGGGCCTGGACGCCGCCGGCCCCGCCGTCTTCCTGGCGCTGCTGGCCCCCATGGTCAAGGGCCGCACCGAGCGCGCGGTGGCCGCGCTCGCCGTCCTGCTCGCCCTCGGTTTCCTGCCACTGCTGCCGGCGGGGGTGCCGGTGCTGATCGCCGCGCTCTCCGCGCCGCTGGTGCTCGCCGCCACCGGCCGGGGCCGGCGACGGAATCCCGCACCCGAGAACCCGCCCAAGCCCGACGAGCCGCCCACGGCTGACGGCCTGACCACGACCGACACCTCACGGGAGCCCTCGCGATGACCTCGGGAACAAGCGTTTGGACGGCCATCGGCCTGACCGTGGCAGGCTGCTACGCGGTGAAGCTGCTCGGCCTCTCGGTGCCGGCGGGGCTGCTGGAACGGCCAGTGGTCAAGCGCCTCGCGGCCCTCGTCCCGATCGCCCTGCTCGCCGCGCTGACCGCCCTTCAGACCTTCGGCACCGACCAGCTGAAGCTGGTACTCGACGCCCGCTCGGCCGGTCTGGCCGCCGCGGCCGTCGCGCTGCTGCTGCGCGCGCCCTTCCTGGTGGTGGTCGGGGCCGCGGTGGCGGTGACCGCGGTACTGCGCGCGATCACGGGTACCTGAGCCCGCCGCGCCGCCCCCGCCCCGGGACGCGGGATACTTGCCGTCATGCGGTTGACGATTTTCTGGGAGCGGATGCGCGCGCAGTTCGGCGACACCTACGCCGACTCCTTCGCGCGTGACCATGTGATGTCCGAACTGGGCGGCCGTACCGTCCACCAGGCACTGGACGAGGGCTGGGAGGCCAAGGACGTCTGGCGCGCCGTGTGCACGGCCATGGACGTACCCGCCCGCCACCGCTGACCCCTGCCCCTGGTGCGGCCGCCGGAACCGCGCCGCACCAGGTGCCCGATCTGCCGTAAACGCTTCAATACCGGGACTTTCCACCACAGAAGGCCAGACTTGGCCCGTGGCAGGAACCGACGACACCCCCGACCCGGCAGGACCGCCGCCTTCGCCGGCCGGGAGTTCCAGGGCGGGGGAGGAGAACCGGCGCCGGGCGCTGCCCCGGATGCCGCGCTGGCTGCCGCGCGCAATGGTGCTCGCGCTGGCCCTGGTCGCCTGCTTCCAGTTCGCGCACTGGGCGTTCGACCGGCTGGTCGGACTGCTGGTCAACGTCCTGATCTCGTTCTTCTGCGCCCTGGCCATCGAGCCCGCGGTGGACTGGATGGCCGACCGGCGGATGCGCCGCGGACTGGCCACCGGCCTGGTCCTGATCGTCCTGCTGGCCGCCTCGGCGGGCTTCGTGCTGGCCCTCGGCTCGCTGCTCGTCGACCAGATCGGCACCATCGTGCGCAACCTGCCGCACTACCTGGACGACGTCGTCGTCTGGATCAACAAGACCTTCCACAGCCACCTGGACACCGACAAGCTGCAGGACAACGTCCTGCACTCCAACTGGGTCCGCACCTACCTGGCGAACGGCGCCAGCAGCGTGTGGGGCATCTCGGCCACCGTGATCGGCACGGTCTTCCAGATCTTCACGGTGCTGCTCTTCACCTTCTACTTCGCCGCCGACGGACCGCGCCTGCGCCGCACCCTGTGCTCGGTGCTGCCGCCCGCCCACCAGGCGGAGGTGCTGCGCGCCTGGGACATCGCGGTCGCCAAGACCGGCGGCTACCTCTACTCGCGCGCCCTGATGGCGCTGATCTCCGCCCTCGCGCACTACGTGCTGCTCCAGGTGCTCGGCGTGCCCTACGCGCCCGCGCTCGCGGTGTGGGTGGGGCTGGTCTCGCAGTTCATCCCGACGGTCGGCACCTATCTGGCGGGCGCGCTGCCGATCCTGATCGCGTTCACCGAGGACCCGTGGGACGCGTTGTGGGTGCTCTGCTTCGTCGTGGTCTACCAGCAGTTCGAGAACTACCTGCTGCAGCCGAGGATCACCGCGCGCACCGTGGACATCCACCCGGCGGTCGCCTTCGGCTCGGTCATCGCGGGCACCGCGCTGCTCGGCGCGGTCGGCGCCCTCATCGCGATTCCGGCGACCGCCACCCTCCAGGGCTTCCTGGCCGCCTACGTACGGCGGTACGAGGTGCAGGACCCGAGGAGGTGAACACCCGCCCGGCGGGTCACGCTTGACACAAAAATCGAACGTCCATTCTTATGGGGGAACCGGGCGGAATTCCGCGGTGGTGGCACGGGATTTCGCCGGAGTTGTCCACAGGCCGGAGTGACGCCGGGGCGCAATGTCAGTGGCAGGCGCTAGCGTCGTGGACGTGAAGCGATCGAACCAGACATCCCGG
Source organism: Streptomyces sp. CA-111067 (assembly GCF_050956065.1). Lineage (NCBI taxonomy): Bacteria > Bacillati > Actinomycetota > Actinomycetes > Kitasatosporales > Streptomycetaceae > Streptomyces > Streptomyces sp. CA-111067. The sequence goes on from NZ_CP192103.1 coordinate 7,131,268, forward strand.
GTGGAAGCCATGGCAGGAAACGACCGCGACAAGGCGCTCGACGCCGCGCTCGCGCAGATTGAACGGCAGTTCGGCAAGGGCGCGGTGATGCGCCTGGGCGACCGGCCGAACGAGCCCATCGAGGTCATCCCCACCGGATCGACCGCCCTGGACGTGGCACTCGGCGTCGGCGGCCTGCCGCGCGGCCGGGTCGTGGAGGTGTACGGGCCGGAGTCCTCCGGCAAGACCACCCTCACCCTGCACGCGGTGGCCAACGCCCAGCGGGCCGGCGGCACAGTGGCGTTCGTGGACGCCGAGCACGCCCTCGACCCCGACTACGCCAGGGCCCTCGGCGTGGACACCGACAACCTGCTGCTCTCCCAGCCGGACACCGGCGAGCAGGCGCTGGAGATCGTGGACATGCTGGTCCGCTCCGGTGCCATCGACCTCATCGTGATCGACTCCGTGGCAGCCCTCGTGCCACGGGCCGAGATCGAGGGCGAGATGGGCGACTCGCACGTGGGCCTCCAGGCCCGGCTGATGAGCCAGGCGCTCCGCAAGATCACCAGCGCGCTCAACCAGTCCAAGACCACCGCGATCTTCATCAACCAGCTGCGCGAGAAGATCGGTGTGATGTTCGGCTCGCCGGAGACCACCACCGGTGGCCGCGCGCTGAAGTTCTACGCCTCCGTCCGGCTGGACATCCGCCGGATCGAGACGCTCAAGGACGGCACCGACGCGGTCGGCAACCGCACCCGCGTCAAGGTCGTCAAGAACAAGTGCGCCCCGCCCTTCAAGCAGGCCGAGTTCGACATCCTCTACGGCCAGGGCATCAGCCGCGAGGGCGGCCTGATCGACATGGGCGTCGAGGAGGGCTTCGTCCGCAAGGCCGGCGCCTGGTACACCTACGAAGGCGACCAGCTCGGCCAGGGCAAGGAGAACGCGCGCAACTTCCTGAAGGACAACCCCGACCTGGCGGACGAGATCGAGAAGAAGATCAAGGAGAAGCTGGGCATCGGCGTGCGCAAGCAGCCCGACGCCCCGGGCGCCGAGCCGGGTGCCGATGCCGCCGGTCCGGCCGCGGCCGCCAAGGTCGAGGTCCCGGCGCCCAAGAGCGCGAAGGCGACCAAGGCCGCTGCCGCCAAGGTCTGACGCCATGGCGCGCACATCCCAAGAGCGCGGCGGCTCTTCCGAGTCGAGGGCCTCGCGAGAGCCGCCGCTCGATCCCGAGGAGCAGGCGCGGGCCCTGTGTCTGCGCCTGCTCACCGGGACCCCCCGCACCCGCAGGCAGCTCGCCGACGCCATGCGCAAGCGGGAGATTCCGGAAGAGGTCGCGGAACACGTCCTTGAGCGGTTCCAGGATGTGGGCCTGATCGACGACCAGGCGTTCGCCAACGCCTGGGTGGAGTCCAGGCACCGCGGCCGCGGCCTCGCCCGCCGTGCCCTCGCCCGCGAGCTCCGGCACCGCGGGGTGGCCGCGGAGCTGGTGACCGAGGCCGTCGAACTGCTCGACCCGGAGCAGGAGGAGCAGACCGCCCGCGAGCTGGTCCGCCGCCGGCTGCCCGGCACCCGCGGCCTCGACCGGGACAAGAGGCTGCGGCGCCTCGCGGGGATGCTGGCCCGCAAGGGCTACTCGGAGGGGCTGGCGCTGCGGGTGGTCCGCGACGCGCTCACCGAGGAGGGGCAGGCCGAGGAGGAGTACGGGGCGGAGCAGAACAGCTCCTGGCGGTAACCCTCGGCAGGAGGGCCCGGGGTGCCGGCAGCCGGGCCCGCGTTCAGTGGGTATGGCCGCTGAACGGCCTGCCCGCCGCACCGCCGCCCGGCTCACCGCCGGAACCGTCCGCCTCCGCGGCCTCCTCGTCGCTGCCGGGAGGCAGCGGCGGACCGCCGCGCGCCAGGTCGGCGTAGGAGTACAGCTCGGCGGGACGGCAGCCGACCATGGACGTCACCAGATGCCCGTCCGGCCGGATCAGCAGCACGCTGTGCGCGGTCGCGCCCGGATAGGTCTCGGCCACCACCAGTTCGGCGCGGGAGGGCAGCGCGGCCACCGCGGAGGCCAGCCGGGGCATCAGCCCGGCCGTGAGCCAGTGCCGGCTCTCCCACACCCCGGTGCCCGGTGCGACCAGTACCACCACCAGGCCCTGGCCAAGACGGTCCCGCAGCCGGCCCACCGTGCCGTCGAGCGCCGTCACCGCCACATCGCTGACCATCCCGCCCGGCGGCGTGTCGCACCCGGTGACCAGCGGCGACGCCCCGGTCCTGCCGCCGCCGGAGCGCGGCGCGGGCAGCGCCAGCGGCGACCGCCCGTAAACCGGGGCGGCGGCAGCGACGCCGCGCCCCAGATAGCTGTCGGTGAGCAGTTCGGTCTGCCCGCGCACCGAGCCGGACAGCAGCGACTGCCGTACGGTCTGCCACGGGCCGCCGGCCCGCAGCAGCGGCAGCGCCTGGTCGGTGGCCCGCAGCCGGGCGCCGACCGCCCCCCGGCGCTCCGCCTCGTAACTGCCGAGCAGCGTCTTCGAGGCCCCGTCGTGCCAGGCCAGGGACAGCTTCCAGGACAGGTTCTCCGCGTCCCGCAGGCCCTCCTCCACGCTCTGCGCCCCGAGCGCGCCCATCAGGTGAGCCGCGTCCCCGGCGAGGAAGATCCGGCCCGACCGCCACCGCCTGGCCAGCCGCTGGTGCACCGGGTAGTCGGCCGACCCGAGCAGTTCGTGCGGCGGCACCTCGCCGCACCAGGCGGCCAGCGTGCCGCGCAGCCGCTCCGCCAGGGCGTCGGAGGTGAGCGGCTTGCCGGCCGCGGGCAGCAGCCAGTCCAGCCGCCACAGCCCGTCCGGCAGCGGCCTCGCGGTCACCTCCTGGCCGGCCGCCGCGCCCGGTGGATCCCGGTGCAGCAAGGCCGTGCCGGGCTCGGGCAGTTCGGTGCGTACGACCGCCACCGCGAGCCGGTCCACGGCGGTGCGGCCGGGGAAACGTACCCCCAGCAGCTTGCGGACCGTCGAGCGCGGGCCGTCGCAGCCCACCAGGTAGCTGCCGCGCCACCAGGTGTCGTGCGAGCCGCGGGTGTGCACGGTGACCCCGCGCCCGTCCTGCTCCAGCGCGTCCACCCGGCAGCCGGCCACGATCCGCACCGATCCGCAGCGCAGCAGCGCGTCCCGCAGGCCGCGCTCCAGCCGGTGCTGGGCGATGTGCAGCGGGGCGTCGTGCGGGCCGAACTCCACCCGCATCGCCTCCGCCCGGCGGCGCAGCGTGCGCCAGGCCGTCCAGGAGAAGCCGTCCTCGCGGACGCCCGCGTAGCCGAGGCGTTCGATCAGCGCCGTCGTCGGCGGAGCGAGCACAGCTGTGCGGGATCGTCGCAGCCCCTCGGCGTCGGCCAGCACCTCCGCCTCGTCCAGGACGATGACGGGGACATCACGGCGGGCCAGCGCGAGGGCGAGGGCCAGGCCGACCGGCCCCGCCCCCGCGACGATCACCGGGTCCACGTAGCGGCCCCCGGAAGAGTTGCGGTCACAAAGCGTATGCAACCTACTGCGCCTTCCCACGTCAAGCGACGGTCGCACGTCGGCGCGGTGCGCGAGCGGCGCGCGCGGCGCGTACCGGCTCGGTAACGGTCCGGCGCCGCGGACGGCAGGCCCTTGACGTGCCCCCGTCCGATCGGCGTGGATTCGATCCACAGGGGCCGATAATCGAACCCGATACGCACGCCTCGAACCGGCGGCGCAGACCGGGACACGCGGGGACACGCAGGGAGGAGAACACTCATGCGCCTGCTGCTCGTGGAGGACGACGACCGTGTCGCCGCCGCGGTCTCCGCGATCCTCGGCAAGCACGGTTTCGACGTCAGGCACGCCCGCAACGGCGAGGAGGCGATCGAGGCCCTGCTGCCCGACCAGGGGACGTACGACTGCGTGCTGCTCGACCTCGGACTGCCCGACCAGGACGGGTTCGAGGTGTGCAGCAGGATCAGGGTCCGCACCGCCACCCCGGTGATCATGGTGACCGCGCGCGCCGACGTCAGATCCCGGATCCACGGCCTCAACCTGGGCGCCGACGACTACGTGGTGAAGCCGTACGACACCGGTGAGCTGCTGGCCAGGATCCACGCCGTCAGCCGCCGCCCTCCGCTGCGCACCCCCGCCCCCGTCGCCGGGCCGGGCGCCGCCGACCCGCCGGCCCCGCCGTCCGCGGGCACGGTCCCGCCGCAGCCGGCCGCCGAGCCCGGCAGCCTGCTGCTCGGCCCGGTGGCCATCGAGCTGCCGACCCGCCGGGTCACCGTCGGCGGCACGGTCATCGCGCTGACCCGCAAGGAGTTCGACCTGCTCGCGCTGCTCGCCGCCCGCCCCGGTGTGGTCTTCCGCCGCGAGCAGATCATCAGCGAGGTGTGGCGCACCGCTTGGGAGGGCACCGGGCGCACCCTGGAGGTCCATGTGGCGTCGCTGCGCTCCAAGCTGAGCATGCCGGCCATGATCGAGACGGTGCGCGGTGTCGGCTACCGGCTCGTCGTGCCGGTCGCCGGCTGACACCGCGAGGCAGGCACCTTGCGCTCCCGACTGCTCCCGCTGCTGATCGTGCTGATGGCGGGCGTCCTGCTGGCCCTGGGCTTCCCGCTGGCGGCAAGCCAGGCCGCCGCGCAGCAGCAGCGCGTGGTGGTGGACCGGATCGACGACACCACCCGCTTCGCCGCGCTCGCCCAGTTCGTCACCGCCCGCGCGGAAGAGCAGACCAACGTCAACAGCGTGGACAGCGTGGACGGCGAGCGGCGCAAGACCCTGAGCACCGAACTCGCCCGCTACGAGCAGCTCTACGGCATCAGCGCCGGCGTCTTCTACCGCGACCGCACCGCGATGGCCGCCGCCCCGGCGGACTGGAAGATGCCGTCGTCGGGCGAGCTGTACGACGCGTACGAGTCAGCGCTGCTCGGCCGGCGCGCCCACAACCCGCGTCAGGTGTGGCCCTGGCAGACGCGCAAGCTCGCCATCGCCTCGCCGATCGTGCGGGACGGCGACGTCGTCGCGGTGGTCGTCACCGAGTCGCCGACCGGCGCGCTGCGCTCCCGCATCCTGCACGGCTGGCTGCTGCTGGCCGCGGGTGAGTTCGCGGCGATGGCCATCGCGGTGCTGCTGGCCGTCCGGCTGACCGGCTGGGTGCTGCTGCCGGTCGCCACCCTCGACCGGGTCACCCATGACATCGCGACCGGCCGGATGAAGTCCCGGGTCGGAGCGGCCGGCGGTCCGCCGGAACTCAGACGGCTGATCCGCTCGTTCAACGAGATGGCCGACAACGTCGAAGCGGTGCTTGAGCAGCAGCGCGCCTTCGTCGCCGACGCCTCCCACCAGCTGCGCAATCCGCTGTCCGCGCTCCTGCTGCGGATCGAACTGCTCGGCCTCGAACTCCCCGTGGGCCACACCGAGGCCGAGTCGGTCAAGGAGGAGGGCCACCGGCTCGCCCAGGTGCTCGACGACCTGCTGGGCCTCGCGCTCGCCGAGAACTCCGGCAGGCATCTGGCCACCACCGACATCGCCACGCTGGCCCGGGTGCGCGCCGACTCCTGGCGGCCGGTCGGCGACCGGGCGGGCGTCGGCGTGGAGTTCGCGCCGCCGCCCGAGGGCACCGAGGTGGTGGGCTGGGCCGACGCGGTGGCGCTGTCCAGCGCACTGGACGCCGTGCTGGACAACGCGATCAAGTTCACGCCGTCCGGAGCGGCGGTCCTGGTACGGGTCGAGGCGGCCGGCGACGGGGTGTCGATCACCGTCACCGACGCGGGACCCGGTCTGACGGACGAGGAGCTGGAGCGGATCGGCGACCGCTTCTGGCGCAGCGCCCGCCATCAGAACGTGCAGGGGTCGGGCCTCGGGCTGTCCATCGCGGCCGCGCTGCTCGTCCAGTCCGGCGGGGCCATCGCCTACGGCCGGTGCGAGCCGCACGGACTCGAGGTGCGGCTGACGGTGCCGCGTACGGCGCCCGCGGTGACGGGCTGAGCGGCGGCCGGTACCGGTCCTCGCCTCCTGGCCTGCCCAGGGCCTCAGCTAGGGCTTCACCGAGCGGTAGTAGCGCTCCGCGCCCACATGCAGTGGCAGCGGATCGGTGAAGACGGCGGTCCGCAGGTCCACCAGTTGCGCGGCGTGCACCTTGCTGCCGATCGCGTCCCGGCTGTCTATCACCGCGCGGGTCAGCCGCTGCACAAGGCCCGGGTTCGCCCGGTCGGTGGTGACCAGCAGGTTGGCGACGGCGATGGTGGCGACCGCCTGCCCCTTCTGCGCCTTCGGATACGCGTCGGCCGGCATCACCGCCTGCCGGTAGTACGACATCTGCGGCCCCATGGCGTGCAGGTTCGCCACCAGGTCGCCGAGCTGCACCAGCTTGATCCGCGGCTCGGGGCCGCCGGCCATCGCGGTGATGGCGGCGGTCGGCAGGCCGCCCGACCAGAAGAACGCGTCGAGCTTCCCGTCGAGCAGCATCTTGGGGGCGGTGTCGATACCGACCGGCAGCGCCCGCACATCCTTGTTCATGTCCATGCCCGCGGCGGAGAACAGCCGCTTGGTGATCAGGTTGACGCCCGAACCCGCCTGTCCCACGCCGACCCGCAGTCCGCGCAGGTCGCGGACCGAGCGCACCGAGGAGTCGGCCGGCACGACGAGCTGCATGTAGTCGTCGTAGAGCCGGGCGACGGCCCGCAGCCGGCTCTTGCCGGGGCCGTGGTAGGTCGCCACGGCGTCGGCCGCGGCGATGGTGAAGTCGGAACGGCCGGACGCCACCCGCTCGATGTTGTCCACCGAGCCCTCGGTGTTCACCAGGTTCACCTGGACGCCGGGCAGTGCTGTTCGCAGGTCGCCCTTGAGCAGGGTGCCGTAGGTCTCGTAGACGCCGTCGGCCACGCCGGTCGCGAAGGACAGCGGCGTCTTGGGGTACGAGGGACCGTCCGACGGCAGCAGCCACCACAGCAGCAGCGCGAGTGCGGAGGCGGCGGCGAGCAGCGTCTGGAACGCCCGCCGCCGCCCGCCGGCACTGTCGCGCAGGCGCGCGCCGAGGCGGGAGAGGTCCATGCCGGGCGATCCTGCCAGCCTGCGGCGTCACGGGGAAGGGCCGGCGGTCGGCCGCGGGCGGCGAAGCGCGCGGTGAAACGGCTGCCTGTGTGCGCCCGGCTGATGGTCATACGTATCCGGTGTGACCGGTCCTCCAGCGGCGGGCGGTGGTCATACATAGCCAGTACGACCGCGCCGCAGCGCCCACCGCGCGGGCAGCACCGCCGCCGTCACCGCGATCAGCGCGCAACCGCCCGCCATGACGCCGAGCGCCTGCCAGGGCACGATCACCGGCGACGGCACCGAGAGCGCGGCCAGGGCGGCCCGCACCCCCAGCAGGTTCAGTCCGGCCACCGCCGCACCCAGTACCGCGCCCACCGCCACCACCAGCAGCGCCTCCGCCGCGACCGACCGCAGCACCTGCCAGGTCGTGGCCCCGGCCAGCCGCAGCACCGTCAGATCGCGCACCCGGTCGGAGGTGGCCATCACCATGGTGTTGGCCAGCGCGATGGCGCTGTAGAGCAAGGCGATGCCCAGCACCATCAGGAAGCCGGTCCTGGTCTGCCCGTCGGTACGCGGCGCACTGGCCGCCAGCCACTGCGCCCTGCTCAGCACGTGGGCGCCGGAACCGCTCACCGCCGCGCGCAACGCAGCTGCGACGGTTGCCGGATCGGCGCCCGGGCGCAGCTTCACGTCGATCCGGTCGGGCGGCAAGCCTTCCGCGTTGCGCGTGGTGACGTACGCCCCGTTGCCGCCGGTGCCCTGGCGCAGCACCGCGGCGATCCGCAAGGAGACCTTGCGGCCGTCGCCGAGCCAGACCTCGACCGTGCGCCCCACCGTGTGCGTCTGCCACTCGTCGGTGACGACGATGCTGTGATCGTCCAGGTCCGCCAGGCTGCCCGCCGCCACCGGGAGCCGTTCCACCGCCGCCAGTCCTGCGGGGTCCGCTGCCCGGGCCGCTTCCCGTATCAGCGCCACCCCGTCTTCCACGACGTACACGGCGGTCGGGGTGAGCGCGGCGCTGACCGTTCCCGGGATGCGGGCGATCCTGGCGGCGGTCCGCGCGTCGAACCCCGCGCTGCCCGCGTTCGTCGCACGGTCGTTCTTCCTACCGTCGCTCTGCGAACCATCAGCCTCTGTGTCGGATTGCGGGACGACCACGAAATCGGCCGCAGTCTGCGAGCGGTTCTCCGCGGCCCGCGCCGCGCTGATCGTCGCGGTCGTGCCCAGCAGCGAACCTGCCAGCGCCACGGTGATCAGTACCGGCGCCGCGACCGCGGCCGTGCGCCGCACCCCGGCCGCCGCGTTCTCCCGGGCCGGCATCCCCGCCGCGCCGCAAGCACGGGCGGCGGCCCCGAGCAGCCGGACCAGCGGACCCGCCACCATCGGCGCGAGCAGCGCGAACGCGGTGATCAGCAGCATCGGCTGGGTGGTGTACGTCTTGCGGTGCAGCGCCTCCGCCGGATCCGCGGCGAGCCGCCAGACGGCCAGGCCGACCCCGCCGAGCAGCAGTGCCAGGCCGGCCGCCCGCCGGACCGGCGGAAGCGTCCCGCTGTCCACCTGCGCGTCCCGCAGCGCCTGGAGGGGCCCGACCCTCCCCGCACGCCGGGAGGCGCTCCACGCCCCCGCCAAGGCGAATGTGAGACCGGTCCAGAAGGCGAGCTGGTACGGCCAGAGCGCGCTGCCGACCGTGAACCAGTCCGGAGCGACACCGGCGCTCACCAGCCACCCCGCCAGCCGGGGCGCCCCCAGGCCGCCCAGCACGCAGCCGGCCGCCGAGGCCGGCACCGCGACCGCCGCCGCCTCCGCGAGTACCGACCGGCGGATCTGCCGGGGCGTCGCCCCCGCCGTGCGCAGCAGCCCGAACTCGCGCCCGCGCTGGGCGACGGCGAAGGCGAAGGTCGACGCCACGACGAAGACCGACACGAAGCCGGTGACCCCGGCCGCCGTGCCGACCAGGGCGTTGACCGCGGTCAGCGCCTGGTGGTCGCCGTCCGGATCGGGATCGGCGGCCCGCCGGGCGTCGCCGGTCAGCACCTGCGTGCCGGCGAAGCCCGCCACAGCCGCGCGGACGGCGGCGGGCGGCGCGTCCACCACCAGGTTGTCGATCCGCGGCGCGAGCCGGGCGGCCTCGGCGTCGGTGAAGAACACCGCCTGCTCGAAACCCGGCCCGGCGACAGTGCCGACCACGGTCCTCGGCCGCCCGGCGAGCGTCAGCCGGTCGCCCAGCGCGAACCGGCCGCCGGTGACCACGATCTCGCCGGCCGATCTCGGCGCCCGCCCGGACGCCAGCCGGTAGGGCGCGAAGGCGGCCACCGACCACGGATGCCCGGCCCTGCCGTCGCCCAGTTGGACGGTGCGGTCGGCGACGGTGCGGCCGACCGTGGCCAGGTGCGCGGCGAGCGCCGGGGAGACCGGACGGGGAACGGCGAGCGGCTGCTGCCGAACGCCGTTCGCGGTCCGCACCTTGAGGGTGTCCGCGCCGCGTACGACAACCGGCGCCCGTGCGAACCGCTGCGGTTCCTGGTGCGGCGCGTCCAGGGTGGCGGCCAGCGTCAGGCCCATGGCGGCGATCACGCCGACCCCGAGGGCCAGGGCGGTGAACGTACCGGCGTACGTCACCCAGCGCGTGCGCAGGGTGCGCAAGGTCAGGCTCAGCACGCGGCGCTCACCGGCCACCACGTGCCCGCGCCGGTCGGAGCGGCGGCCCGCCGTGGCGCCACTACCGGCGCGCGGGCCGAACCGCCGGAGGGTGCCGCACCCGTCATCCGCGTCATCCTGGCCGCCACCGACTCGGCGGTCGGTGCCAGCAGTTCGCCGCTGACCCGGCCGTCGGCGAGGAAGACCACCCGGTCGGCGAATCCGGCGGCGACCGGGTCGTGGGTGACCATGACGACGGTACGGCCGTCGCCGCGCACCATCTCCCGCAGCAGCCCGAGCACCTCCCGGGCGCCGGCCGAATCCAGCGCCCCTGTGGGCTCGTCGCCGAACAGCACCTCCGGCGCGGTGATCAGCGCCCGCGCCAGCGCCACCCGCTGCTGCTGGCCGCCGGACAGCTCCGAGGGCCGGTGCCGGCCGCGGTCCGCGAGACCCACCCTTGCCAGCGCCTCGCGCATCTGCGCCGGGTCCGGCCGCCGCCCGGCCAGCCGCAGCGGCAGCGCCACGTTCTGTTCGGCGGTCAGGGCGGGCAGCAGATTGTAGGACTGGAAGACGAATCCGATCCGCTGCCGGCGCAGCAGCGTCAGCCCGGTCTGGCTCAGCGCCGTCAGCTCGGTGCCGCCCAGCAGTACCGAACCGGACGTCGGCCGGTCGAGGCCCGCCGCGCACTGGAGAAGCGTCGACTTCCCCGAGCCCGAGGGTCCCATCACGGCGGTGAACGTCCCGGCGGGAAAGGCGACCGAAACGCGCTCAAGGGCGCGGACGGCGCTCGGCCCGGAACCGTACGTCCGGGTGACCGAGCGCAACTCGACGGCGTGGCCGTCCACCGCACGGCCGTCCACCGCACGGCCGTCCACGGCACCGCTCCCGGCCGCAAGGGTGCCGCTCCGCCTGTTCTTCCAGCTCTTCATGCGAACCAGCCAACCGCCGGGCGACCCAGCGGCACACGACAGCTGGGGCGAGTCCTGAGGTAGTGCGGGCACTACCCCGCACACTCCACCCAGGACGTTGGCCGGTTCGCGGCGCCGCCTTCTACGGTGGGGCGATGCACCCCCCAAACGCCTGGCAGGCCATGGCCCGGCCGGGATTCCTGCGGTCGTCGTGGCCGTGGCGTTCGGCGGCCTACCTGCTCAGCGGCGGCCCGCTGGGCGCCGTGCTGCTCGTCGCGCTCACGGTCGGCACGGCGGTCGGCGGCGTGCTGGCCGTCGTGGTGGTCGGGCTGCCGCTGCTGGCCGCGCTGGCACTGGCCGGGCTGCCGGTGGGCGCGCTCGAACGCCGCAGACTGCGCTGGATCGACCCCGTTCCGGCGCCCAGCCCGCACCGGCCGCCCGCCCGTACCGGGCTGTGGGCCTGGGCGGCCACCCGGTACCGCGAGCAGGCGACCTGGCGGGAGCTGGCCTACGCGCTGCTCCTCGCCCTCGTGCTGTGGCCGCTCGACCTGCTGGCGGTGACGATGGCGCTGGCCGTACCGCTCGCACTGGTGGCCACTCCGGCCCTGCTGGCCGCCGCGGGCGACGGCGGCGAGGTCCGGGTGCTCAAGGTGTGGGCGGTCGGCTCCTGGCCCGCATCTGCGGGTCTTTGCGTCCTCGGCGTGCTGCTGCTCGCGGCCGGCGGCTACCCGCTCACCGCCTTCGCCGGCGCCAGGGCGGCGGTCGCCAGGGCGCTGCTGGCGCCCCGGGACACCGAGTCGGCCCGGCGGATCACCGAACTCACCCGGTCCCGGGTCAGGCTGGTGGACGCCTTCGAGACCGAACGGCGGCGGATCGAGCGGGATCTGCACGACGGGGCGCAGCAGCGGCTGGTCTCGCTGACCATGACACTCGGCCTGGCCCGGCTCGACGCCCCGCCAGGGCCGCTCGCCGACGTGCTGGCGGGCGCGCACCACGAGGCGGAACAGGTGTTGGTGGAGCTGCGCGAGCTGATCCACGACATCCACCCGCAGGTGCTGGCCGACTACGGACTCGAAGCAGCCGTGGCGGACGCGGCCGACCGCTCGCAGATACCCGCCGCAGTGGTGCTCGATCTGCCGGACCGCCTCCCGCAGGCCGTCGAGGCGACCGCGTACTTCGTGGTGCGCGAAGCGCTGGCCAACGCTGCCCGGCACAGTGGTGCGTCCCGCGTCACCGTCACCGGTGGGCACCGCGACCGGCGGCTGACCGTCGAGATCCGCGACGACGGGCACGGCGGCGCGTCCGTCGAGCGCGGCACCGGCCTGCTCGGCCTCGCCGACCGGGTCTCGGTGCTCGATGGCAGACTCACGCTGTCCAGCCCGTCCGGCGGCCCGACCCTGCTGCGAGTGGAGATCCCGTGCGAGACGACAGCCGCCCCGCGGGCCGGCAGGACGGCGGCCACGGCGACCGGGACGAGCGCCCAGGCGGCGCCCACCGAACGCTCCGGGTAGTCCTGGCCGAGGACAGCGTGCTGCTGCGCGAGGGCCTGATCGGGCTGCTCGGCCGCTTCGGGCACGAGGTCGTCGCGGCGGTCGGCGACGCCGAGGCGCTGACGGCGGCCGCGGCCGCGTACCGGCCCGACATCGTGGTCACCGACGTCCGGATGCCGCCGGGCTTCGCCGACGAGGGCCTGCGCGCCGCGCTCGCGCTGCGCGAGGAGCAGCCGGGATTGCCGGTGCTCGTCCTGAGCCAGTACGTGCAGCGGCGGTACGCCACCGAACTGCTCGACACCGGTGACGGTTCCGGCGTCGGCTACCTGCTGAAGGACCGGATCGGCCACGTGGCGGACTTCCTCGACGCCGTGCACCGGGTCGCTGACGGCGGCACAGTGGTGGATCCGCAGGTCGTACGGCAGCTGCTCAGCCGGCGCCGCGACCCGCTGCACCGGCTGACCGCACGGGAGCGCGAGGTGCTGGCGCTGATCGCGGAGGGCCGGTCCAACGGCGCGGTGGCCGAGGAGCTGGTGGTCACCCAGGCCGCGGTCGCCAAGCACATCGGCAACATCTTCGCCAAGCTCGACCTCCCGCCGGCCGACGGCACCCACCGCCGGGTGCTGGCCGTACTGGCCTTCCTGCGCGGCTGACGGCCGGCGGCAGCCCTTACCCTGGACGGGTGAGCGGCAGTGAGGTTGGCGTGTTGAGAACGTACGAAGTGCGCACTTACGGGTGTCAGATGAACGTCCATGACTCCGAGCGGCTGTCCGGCCTGCTGGAGGACGCGGGCTACGTCCGCGCGCCCGCGGGCGCCGACGGCGCCGACGTCGTGGTGTTCAACACCTGCGCGGTGCGGGAGAACGCCGACAACCGCCTCTACGGCAACCTCGGCCAGCTGGTGCCTAAGAAGGCCGCGCGGCCCGGCATGCAGATCGCCGTCGGCGGCTGCCTCGCCCAGAAGGACCGCGAGACCATCGTCAAGCGCGCGCCCTGGGTGGACGTGGTCTTCGGCACCCACAACATCGGCCAGCTGCCGGTGCTGCTGGAGCGGGCCAGGATCGCCGACGAGGCGCAGGTGGAGATCGCCGAGTCGCTGGAGACCTTCCCCTCGACGCTGCCCTCGCGCCGGGAGTCCGCGTATGCCGCCTGGGTGGCGGTCTCGGTCGGCTGCAACAACACCTGCACGTTCTGCATCGTGCCCGCGCTGCGCGGCAAGGAGAAGGACCGTCGGCCCGGCGACGTACTCGCCGAGGTGGAGGCGCTCGTCGCCGAGGGCGTCATCGAGGTGACCCTGCTCGGGCAGAACGTCAACGCCTACGGCTCCGACATCGGCGACCGCGAGGCATTCGGCAAGCTGCTGCGCGCCACCGGCGCCGTCGAGGGCCTGGAGCGGGTGCGCTTCACCTCGCCGCACCCCCGTGACTTCACCGACGACGTGATCGCCGCGATGGCCGAGACGCCCAACGTGATGCACCAGCTGCACATGCCGCTGCAGTCGGGCTCCGACACCCTGCTCAAGGCGATGCGCCGCTCGTACCGGCAGGACCGCTACCTCGGCATCATCGAGAAGGTCCGGGCCGCGATGCCGGACGCCGCGATCACCACGGACATCATCGTGGGCTTCCCCGGCGAGACCGAGGAGGACTTCGAGCAGACCCTGCACGTGGTGCGCGAGGCGCGCTTCGCGCAGGCGTTCACGTTCCAGTACTCGAAGCGGCCCGGCACGCCCGCCGCCGAGATGGACGGCCAGATCCCCAAGGCCGTCGTGCAGCGGCGCTACGAGCGGCTGGTCGCGCTCCAGGAGGAGATCTCCTGGGAGGAGAACAAGAAGCAGGTCGGCCGCACCCTGGAGGTGCTGGTCGCCGAGGGCGAGGGCCGCAAGGACGACGCCACCAGGCGGCTGTCCGGGCGCGCGCCCGACAACCGGCTGGTGCACTTCGAGCGGCCCGCGCAGGAGGTGCGGCCCGGCGACATGGTGACCGTCGAGATCACCTACGCGGCCCCGCACCACCTGCTCGCCGAGCGGCCCGCGTCAGCTGTGCGGCGTACCCGGGCGGGCGACGCCTGGGAGCGGCGGAACGCGGCGCCGGCCGCCCCGGCGGGCGTGATGCTCGGGCTGCCGACGATCGGGGTCCCGGCGCAGAGCGAGGGCGCCGCGGCGGGTGCCGGGGCGGGCGGCTGCTCGGTCGGCTGAGCCCCGCCTCGAACTGCGGGCCGCACGGCGTACGGCTGCGGCTCGCTCGACGGGCTCCCCGGCAGCCCTGTGGCGGTCTGCCGCCGGTAGGGTCTGGATCATGCTGGTCGCCGCCGCCGTCTGCCCCTGCCCGCCGCTGCTGGTCCCGGAGGTGGCATCGGGCGCCGCCGCCGAACTCGACGTGCTGCGGGCCGCCTGTGCGGACGCGGTGGGCGTGCTGGCGGCATCGAGGCCGGACCGGCTGGTGGTCGTCGGACCTGCCGAGCAGGCCGACAGGGGTGTCTTCGCCGCCGGCTCGCCGGGCTCCTTCCGGCCGTTCGGCGTGCCGCTCGACGTGACGCTGGGCGCGCCGGTTCCGGGCGCCGGCGAAGGTCAGAGCCGCGAACTGCCGACGTCGCTGACCGTCGCGGCCTGGCTGCTGGCCGGGTGGAACGCCGCACAGTTGGAGGGCCTCGGCGTGGGGGAGCAGCTGGAGCCCGAACGCTGCGCCACTGCGGGGCGCACGATCGCCGAGTCGGCGCCGCGGGTGGCGCTGCTGGCGATGGCGGACGGCAGCGCCTGCCGCACGGTCAAGGCGCCCGGTTATCTGGACGAGCGCGCCGAGCCGTACGACGCGGCCGTGGCCGTCGCCCTTGCGTCGGCCGACACGGAGGCGCTGGCCGCACTGGATCCGGCGCTGGCCCAAGACGTCAAAGCCGCCGGTCGCGCGCCATGGCAGGTACTGGCGGGCGCGGCGGAGGGCGCGGGACTGAACGGGCAGCTGCTCTACGACGCAGCCCCGTACGGCGTGGGGTACTTCGTCGCCGCCTGGACCTGACCGCGCTGCCGGAAACCGGCACAGAGGCGGGGCGTACGCGCACAGGCCGGAAACACGCACATATGCGGCGGACAGACCGCGGACGGTGGAAATCCGCGGCCGTCCAGTCTTCGATCACCAGCGCGGCGCGGCCACGTGGCAACGCGCGCTCACCGGTGCGGGTCAGGCAGGCGTGTCGCCGTCCTTGCCCTTGAGGTTGCCCAGCGCGTCCTTCGCCTTCGACGTGCCGGTGTCGATCTTGTCGGTGTACTTTCCACCGGTCTTGGAGTCCACCGTCTTGGCCGCCTTGTCCATGCCCGACTCGATCTTGTCGCCGTGCTGCTGCGCGAGGCCCGGGGCCTTGCTCTTGGCCATGCCGAGCTTGTCCTTGATCGTGTCCATGAATCCCATCTGGCACCTTCCTTCGAAGTCCCTCGAATCTCGTCGAAGGGGACGCGGCAGGGCGTGGGCCGAGGGCCGGATCCACCACACACGGCCTCCGGTGCCGACGGCTCGCATCCGGATGGTCAAACCACCAGAAAACGCCCCTCTCGCTTTCCGACCCTACTCGCACGGACGAAGATCCGCTCGATCGAGGTCCGCGGCCGATGTTTGGGACACTGGTCCCGTGAAGAAGCGTGTGATCACCGTCGTGGGACCCACCGCGGCCGGGAAGTCCGATCTTGGCATCGCCCTGGCCAAGGCGCTCGGCGGCGAGGTGGTCAACGCCGACTCGATGCAGCTGTACCGGGGCATGGACATCGGCACCGCCAAGCTCCCGCCGGACGAGCGGCAGGGCGTGCCACACCATCTGCTGGACATCTGGGACGTCACCGAGGCCGCCAACGTCGCCGACTACCAGCGGCTGGCCAGGGCCGAGATCGACCGGCTGCACGCCGCGGGCCGGCTCCCGATCCTGGTCGGCGGCTCGGGCCTGTACGTCAGGGCCGCCATCGACGACCTGGAGTTCCCCGGCACCGACCCGGCCGTACGCGCCCGTCTGGAGGCCGAACTCGACATGCGCGGCCCCGGGGCCCTGCACGCCCGGCTGGCCGCCGTGGACCCCGCCGCGGGCCGCGCCATCCTGCCCAGCAACGGGCGCCGGATCGTCCGCGCCCTCGAAGTCGTCGAGATCACCGGCCGGCCCTTCACCGCCAACCTCCCCGACGCGGGCGCCGGGCGGTCCCTGTACGACACGGTGCAGATCGGCATCGCCTTCCCGCGCCCGGAGCTCGACGAGCGCATCACGCAGCGGGTGGACCGCATGTGGGCCGCCGGGCTGGTCGACGAGGTCCGCGCCCTGGAGGCCGCGGGGCTGCGCGAGGGCCGCACGGCGTCCCGCGCGCTCGGCTACCAGCAGGTGCTCGGCGTGCTCGCCGGGGAGCGCACGGAGGACCAGGCCAGGGCCGAGACCGTACGCGCCACCAAGCGCTTCGCGCGCCGCCAGGATTCGTGGTTCAGGCGCGACGGGCGTGTGCGCTGGCTCACTGCCCGGGGAACGGAACTCGCAGACCAGGCGCTGGTGTTGCTCGAGGAAGCGGTCACAGCCTGATCACGTGATGGCATCGGGACGCTCCGGCGTCCAGGACCTGCCGTTGGAGCGTGCCATCATCGAGCATCAGGCTGTGGTGTCGGACTTCTGGGAGGGCGCGTGGCGATGGCAGTCGGCCCACGCGACACCCCACCCGGGCGCGGCGGAGCGGCGGATTCGGACCAGCCGCAGGAGTCGCCGGAGTCCTCCGTGGTGCCAGAACCCAGGACACCTCTGGAATCGCACGAGTCACAGGAACCCCTTGGGTCCGCGGAACCCCTCGTCCCCCTGGGGCACTTGGAGTCCTTGGACGCGCTGAGCGACCTCGGACCGCTGGCCTCCATCGAGGCGATCCCGCCCATGGAGGACGGCCAGTCCTTCGGCGAACTGCGCCCGCCGCGGCGGCTGCGGATCTGGCAACTCGCCCCGATCACCGCGCTGGCCGTCGGCGGCTCCCTGATGTTCGCCTTCCCGCTCGCCTTCGAGTCGGGCGACGCCGGTCCTGTGGTGGCCATGCTCGGCCTGCTGCTGTGCTGCTGCGCCGCCGGCTGGGGGCTGATGGCCGCCCGCAGGGTCGGGCAGACCTGGCCGGGCCTGCCGCCCCGCGGCTCCGGCGCCCGCCCCGACTGGCGGTTCGTCGCCGGCTACACCGCCCTCATCGTGCTGCTGGCCGTGCTCGCCGTCTGGCGCGTCGCGCGGCTGCGCTGACCTCCGCTTCTCCGCCGGGCGGCCCGCCCGCGTACGATCGGAGCTGTGACAGACGCGCGCTCCGGCACCCCTCCGCTCGCCTTCCTCAAGGGACACGGCACCGAGAACGACTTCGTGATCGTCCCCGATCCGGACGGCCTGCTCGAGCTGTCCGCCGCCGATGTCGCCCTGCTGTGCGACCGCCGGGCCGGCATCGGCGGTGACGGCCTGCTGCGCGTCGTACGCTCCGCCGCCCACCCCGAGGCCGCCGCGCTGGCCGACCGCGCCGAGTGGTTCATGGACTACCGCAACAGCGACGGCAGCATCGCCGAGATGTGCGGCAACGGCGTACGCGTCTTCGCCCGCTACCTGCAGCGCACCGGCCGCGCCGGCGCCGGCGACCTGGCGGTGGCCACCCGCGCCGGAGTGCGCGAGGTGCACATCGGCAAGGACACCGAGGACGGCACGCCGGGCGACATCACCGTCGGCATGGGCCGCGCCGCCTTCCCCGAGGGCGCCGTCACCGTCACGGTGGGCGACCGCAGCTGGCCCGCGCTGCACGTGGACATGGGCAATCCGCACGCCGTCGTCTTCGTTGACGACCTCGGCCAGGCAGGAAACCTCTACGAGGCCCCCGTGGTGGCGCCCGCATCGGCCTACCCGGCCGGTACCAACGTCGAGTTCGTCGTCGACCGCGGCCCCCGCCACGTGGCCCTGCGGGTCCACGAGCGCGGCTCGGGCGAGACCCGCTCCTGCGGCACCGGCGCCTGCGCGGTGATGGTCGCCGCCGCCCGCCGGGACGGGCTCGACCCCGCCGCCACCGGCCGGCCCGTCACGTACACCGTGGACGTCCCCGGCGGCCGGCTGGTGATCACCGAGGGCACCGACGGCCGGATCGACATGACCGGGCCCGCCCTCATCCTCGCCGAGGGCGTCGTCGATCCCGTGTTGACGGCCGCAGGCCCGGCGCGCTGACGTCCGCTGTCCGGGTGTAGATCCGGCCTTATCCGCCCGGAACTCCCGCACACCATCCCTCGAACGGGTGATGGGGATCACTCTCGGCGAGAGCGTGACTGCCGCACGTGGTGGGCTCGATAGCATCAATCACCGGCGCGGCCCCACGGGTCGTGGAGGCTCCCGCAGCCGGCCCACGCTGCCGGAGGTGCCGATGAGCGCAGACAACGCGGTAGACGCCGAGATCACCGCCGAGGCCCGCCGCCGCGGGCTGCGCCGGATCGGCCTGCTCCGGCTGGGACGCGCGGCACTGCTCGGGCCCGGCGGCAAGGACCGGGTGCCGGACGCGATCGAGCACCTGACGAAAGTGCACAGGGCCCGACATCCGCGGGCGGGGGCCGAGGCCATCGAGACGCTGCGGCGGGCGTACGTGCTCGCCGAGTCCTCGCACCGCGGCCAGACCCGCAAGAGCGGCGAGCCGTACATCACCCACCCGCTCGCCGTCACCCTGATCCTGGCCGAACTCGGCGCGGAGACCACCACGTTGACCGCGTCCCTGCTGCACGACACCGTCGAGGACACCGAGGTGACCCTCGATCAGGTGCGCGAGCAGTTCGGCGAGGAGGTCTGCTACCTGGTCGACGGGGTCACCAAGCTGGAGAAGGTGGACTACGGCGCCGCCGCCGAGCCCGAGACCTTCCGCAAGATGCTGGTCGCCACCGGCAGCGACGTCCGGGTGATGTCGATCAAACTCGCCGACCGGCTGCACAACATGCGCACCCTGGGCGTGATGCGCCCCGAGAAGCAGGTCAGGATCGCCAAGGTCACCCGGGACGTGCTGATCCCGCTGGCCGAGCGGCTCGGCGTGCAGGCGCTCAAGACCGAGCTCGAAGACCTGGTCTTCGCGATCCTGCACCCCGAGGAGCACGCCCGCACCCAGGAGATGATCGCGGCCAACGCCGAGGGCCCCGACCTGCTCGCCGCCATCGCCGAGGACCTGCGCAAGGTGCTGCGCGAGGCGGACATCGCCGCCGAGGTGGCGATCCGGCCGCGGCACGCCGTCTCCGTGCACCGCGTGCTGCTCAAGCGCGGCGGCGGGGAACTCGGCGGCTGTGACTTCGGCCGGCTGCTGGTGCTGGTCGCCGAGGACGCCGACTGCTACGCCGTACTGGGCGAGCTGCACACCTGCTTCACCCCGGTGATCGCCGAGTTCAAGGACTTCATCGCCGCGCCCAAGTTCAACCTGTACCAGTCGCTGCACACCGCCATCGCCGACGACCAGGGCCGGATCGCCGAAGTCCTGGTCCGCACCCGGCGGATGCACCGGGTGGCGGAGGCCGGCGTGATCTCGCTCGGCGACCCGCACGCCGCCGCCGACACCGCGCCGCCCGCCGAGGGCGACCCGGCGTCATCCGCCGACGGCTGGGGGAGGGTGGACCCCACCCAGCCCGGCTGGCTCGCCCGGCTGCTGGAGTGGCAGCGCGCGGCGCCCGACGCCGACACCTTCTGGTCCGCGCTGCGCGACGACCTCGCCCAGGACCGCGAGATCACCGTCTTCACCGCGGAGGGCACCGACGCCTCCGGCACCATCCGGCTGCCCGCGGGGGCCAGCTGTGTGGACGCCGCCTTCGCCGTGCACGGCGAGCAGGGCCACAGCTGTATCGGCGTCCGGGTGAACGGGCGGCTGGCACCGCTCGGCACCCGGTTGCGCGACGGCGACACGCTCCAGCTGCTGATGGACGACACCGCGGCCTCCGGGCCGGCCGCCGACTGGTTGGAGCACGCCGCCACGCCCGCCGCTCGGATCGCCATCACCCGGTGGCTGGAGCAGCACCCCGCGCCGGCTGAGCCCCACCAGCCCGACGCCCCGCCGGTCCGGCCCACCCCCGCCGGGGCCGGCGCACCGGCCGCGGAACCCGTGGCCGTCACCGACCTGCCCGGCGCGCCCGTCCGGCTCGCCAGGTGCTGCACCCCCGTGCCGCCCGACGACGTGACCGGGTTCGTCATCCGCGGCGGCACCGTGGCCGTGCACCGCGCCGAGTGCTCCACCACCGCCCGGATGACCGCCACAGGCCGGAGCCCGGTGCCCGTCCGCTGGCGCGACGGCACTCCCGCCCACGGCTACCGGGCCACCGTGCTCGCCGAGGCGCTCAGCCGCCCCAGGCTGCTCGCCGACCTGACCGAGGCCATCGCCGCCCAGGGCATCAGCATCGTCTCGGCCGACGTGGAACCGCCGCAGGAGCACCGGGTCCGCCACACGTACACCATGGAGCTGACCGATCCCGGCGCGCTGACGGGACTGATGCGCGCGATGCGCGCGGTGCCCGGTGTCTACGACGTCTACCGCGCGCGGTCGGCCGCCGCCCTCGACGGCGAGCACTGACCGTGCCGGGCGCCGGTGCCCAGCGCTCGCGCCCGGACCGGCGGACACCCGCGGCGAAACCCACGTGACCGTACGTGCCGGGCGTGCGACCATCGTAGTGAGGGCGTGAAACAAGCGTCCGACTTCTGACCGTACGACCAAAGGATCCAATGACCTCCACCTCTTCTTCCTCTTCTGACGCCCGCCAGCGCCTCCCCGAGAGCCTTCGGGCCGACGCCCTGATGGAAGAGGACGTCGCCTGGAGTCATGAGATCGACGGGGAGCGCGACGGCGACCAGCTGGAGCGCTCGGACCGTGCCTCTCTGCGCCGGGTCGTCGGACTCTCCACCGAACTCGAGGACGTCACCGAGGTCGAGTACCGCCAGCTGCGGCTGGAGCGCGTGGTGCTCGTCGGCGTGTGGACCTCGGGCACCGTCGACGACGCGGAGAACTCGCTCGCCGAGCTGGCCGCGCTCGCCGAGACCGCGGGCGCGGTCGTCCTGGACGGCGTGATCCAGCGCCGCGACAAGCCGGACCCGGCCACGTACATCGGCTCGGGCAAGGCGCAGGAGCTGCGCGACATCGTCGTGCAGACCGGCGCCGACACCGTGGTCTGCGACGGTGAGCTGAGCCCCGGCCAGCTCATCCACCTGGAGGACGTCGTCAAGGTCAAGGTGGTGGACCGCACCGCCCTGATCCTTGACATCTTCGCCCAGCACGCCAAGTCCCGTGAGGGCAAGGCGCAGGTGTCACTGGCACAGATGCAGTACATGCTGCCGAGGCTGCGCGGCTGGGGCCAGTCGCTGTCCCGGCAGATGGGTGGCGGTGGCTCCGGCTCCTCGGGCGGCGGCATGGCCACCCGTGGTCCCGGTGAGACCAAGATCGAGACCGACCGGCGGCGGATTCGCGAGAAGATGGCGAAGATGCGCCGGGAGATCGCGGCGATGAAGACCAGCCGCGACCTCAAGCGGCAGGAGCGCAAGCGGCACAAGGTGCCGTCGGTGGCCATCGCCGGCTACACCAACGCGGGCAAGTCCTCGCTGCTCAACCGGCTCACCGGTGCCGGCGTCCTGGTGGAGAACGCGCTGTTCGCCACCCTGGACCCGACCGTGCGCCGGGCCGAGACCCCGGGCGGCCGGCTGTACACGCTGGCCGACACCGTCGGATTCGTCCGGCATCTGCCGCACCACCTGGTCGAGGCGTTCCGCTCCACCATGGAGGAGGTCGCGGACGCCGACCTGATCCTGCACGTGGTGGACGGCTCGCACCCGGTGCCGGAGGAGCAGCTCGCGGCTGTCCGCGAGGTGTTCCGCGATGTCGGCGCGCTCGACGTGCCCGAGATCGTGGTGGTCAACAAGGCGGACGCGGCAGACCCGCTGGTGCTGCAGCGGCTGCTGCGCAACGAGAAGCACGCCATCGCGGTGTCCGCCCGTACCGGTCAGGGCTTCGACGAGCTGCTGCGGATCCTCGACGAGGAACTGCCGCGGCCGGACGTCGAGGTCGAGGCCCTGGTGCCGTACACCCACGGCGGGCTGGTCTCCCGGGTGCACGCCGCCGGTGAGGTCCTCTCCGAGGAGCACACCGGGGACGGCACGCTGCTCACCGTGCGGGTGCACGAGGAACTGGCCGCCGAGCTGGCCCCGTTCACGCTGGCCACCCGGCACTGACCGGATGAGTAAGGGCCCGCCTCCTGGAGGCGGGCCCTTACTCGTGCCTCAGCACTAGTACCTCAGCGCCCATACCTCAGCGGAACTTCGCGCTCACCCCGTCGAAGACCTTCTTGGCGTCGGCGCCCAGATAGGGCCCGGCCAGCCAGGTACTGGTCACCGGGCCGATCGACGTGTTGCTGATCAGCGCGGTCTTGCCGTCCGGCTGCCTGGCGAACCAGCCGCCGCCGGACGAACCCGCCGTCATGGTGCAGCCGAGCCGGTACTCGGTGGGCGCCTGCGCGTTCAGCGACAGCCGCCCGGAGCGCCCGGTGCAGTCGTACATCCGCTGGCCGTCGAACGGCGGCGCCGCCGGGTATCCCCACGCGCCGATGGTGCCGACGGTCTTCGCCGAGGGAGCGCCGAACCAGACCGGCATCGCCGAACCCACGGTCTCCTCCAGCGACTTGCCGCTCGACCCCTTCTTCGGCTCCACGTGCAGCACCGCGAAGTCGTACGGCGAGCCGCTGCCGCCGGACTCCGCGCCGGTGCTGATCCACTGGTCGGAGGTGCTCGCCCAGTCGGCCCAGAACACCCCGTACGGCGCCAGCACGTCACGCTGCGCGCCCTTCAGCGCCGCGGTGCTCGCCGCGCCGTCGTTGTAGGCAGGCACGAAGGCGATGTTCCGGTACCAGCCGCCGGCCGCGCCCGCGTGCACGCAGTGCCCGGCCGTCCACACCAGGTTCGACTTGCCGGGATGCGCCGGGTCCTGCACCACCGTGGCGGAGCAGACCATCGAGCCCTTGGGGCTGTCGAAGAACAGCTTTCCGACACCGGGCGCGTTGTCGTGGTAAGGCGCGGAGACCTTCTGTGCCTGCACCGGCGGCGGCGCCGGGTCCGTCCTGCCCAGGTCGGCCGAGACATCTGCCGGGACCTGCTTGTCGCTCTGGTCGGCGTGCTGCATGCGGTCGTCACTCCACAGGCCCTTGATCACCGGATTGACGAAATCCGCCGCCTTGCGCAGCCAGTTGGACTTGTCCCAGTCCTTCCAGGCACCGTCCTTGTACGCCTGCTCCCACTTCTTCAGGTCGTTCAGGCTGGTGGGGAAGGACGTGGGCAGTCCATGGCTGCTGCTCGCGGTCGTCGAGGCGGCCGGCTTTGCGTCGTTCGACGAGCCCCCAGACGAACCGCATGCGGTGGCGGTGCCCGCCAGCAGTAGGGCCGCCGCTAGGGCCACGGCTGGTCTGCGTATGGATGCCATGAACGACGTCCCCCGAGAAATCTGTGCAGGGTCCTGCGGAAGCCGGCGCCGCCGAGCGGCCGCACCGGCACGGCGTCCTGTGCGCCGTCGGTGTGATGGACGATCGGCGGCCACCACCGGTTCCCGGCCCGAAAGTTCTGCGTACCGCCCGTGATCGGGCCGTCGCGGCGTCGTTAGAACGGATGGGGACGATATGCCCGCACGCCGACCGGGAGGGGAGAGCACGTGGCCGCCATTTCGAGCGCGCCCGGACAACTCGGGGCCTCAGCCGACGACTTCACGATGGCGGAGGGAGTCCTGCGCAGACAGGCGCAGCGCGAGTCCGCGGCACGCACCTATGCGCGGTCGCTGCCCGTGGTGCCGGTCCGCGCCCGGGGGATGACCGTGGAGGGCGCCGACGGCCGCCGCTACCTCGACTGCCTCTCCGGCGCCGGCACGCTCGCGCTCGGCCACAACCACCCGGTCGTCCTCGATGCCATCAGAGGCGTCCTCGACTCCGGCGCCCCGCTGCATGTCCTCGATCTCGCCACCCCGGTCAAGGACGCCTTCACCACAGCCCTGTTCGAGACGCTGCCGCCGCAACTCGCGGAGCACGGCCGGATCCAGTTCTGCGGCCCGGCCGGCACCGACGCCGTCGAGGCCGCGATCAAACTCACCCGCATCGCCACCGGGCGCGGCGGCCTGCTGGCGTTCTCCGGCGCCTACCACGGCATGACGGCGGGCGCACTCGCCGCAACGGGTGACACCGCCGTACGGGCCCCGGTCGCGGAGGCCGACGCGCGTGTCACCCGGCTGCCGTATCCGTACGACTACCGCTGCCCGTTCGGCATCGGCGGTGACCGCGGCGCGGAGATCGGCGCCCGGTGGACCGCGCATCTGCTGGACGACCCCAAGGGCGGTGTGCAGCCGCCCGCCGCCATGCTGCTCGAAGCGGTGCAGGGCGAGGGCGGCGTCATCCCGGCGCCCGACGGCTGGCTGCGCCGGATGCGGGAGATCACCGAGTCCCGCGGCATCCCGCTGATCGTGGACGAGGTGCAGACCGGCGTCGGCAGGACCGGCACCTTCTGGGCGGTCGAGCGCAGCGGCATCGTGCCCGACGTCATGGTGCTGTCCAAGGCCATCGGCGGCAGCCTGCCGCTCGCGGTGATCGTCTACCGCGAGGAGCTGGACGGCTGGCAGCCCGGCGCCCACACGGGCACCTTCCGCGGCAACCAGCTCGCCATGGCCGCGGGCACCGCCACCCTGCGCTTCGTACGGGACAACGCGCTGCACGAGCGGGCGGAGGCGATCGGCTCCCGCATGCTCAGCAGGCTGCGCGGGCTGTCCGCGCACCACGCCTGTATCGGTGACGTACGGGGCCGCGGCCTGATGATCGGCGTCGAACTCGTGGACACCGAGGCCGAACCCGACGACTACGGCGCCCTGCCCGCCGACCCCCGACTCGCCTCCCGGGTCCAGCACGAGGCGCTGCGCCGCGGCCTGATCGTCGAACTGGGCGGCAGGCACGCCGGCGTCATCCGGCTGCTGCCGCCGCTGACCATCACCGACGAGCAGGCCGAGGCCGTGCTCGACCGGCTGGCCGGGGCCATCGAGGCCGCACGGGCCGTACCGACAAGTGGAGTTCTGGCATGACCGCTCGCGTGGACCCCGGTCCTCCCGCCTCCTCGCCGACCGGCCCGTCCGACCCGGCCGGCAGCGGCCTCGTGCCGCCGCAGCGCGCCCGTACGGCCGCCGGCCCCGACCCGCTGGAGAGAGCCGCCGCGTACGACGTCGCCGAGGCCGCGGGCACCGAGAACCTGCTGCGCTGCTGGGTACGCGAGACGGGCCTGACCCAGCCGGCCGACGGCCTGCTGCGGATCCCGCTGGCGGCCAGCGGCACCGAGGCGCAGACGGACGTCCACCACTGGTCGCCCGCCGGGCACCACCGGTTCGGGCCGGCCCGGCTCGCCACCGCCGACGGCACACCGCTGAGCGCCGTCGCGCTCGCCTCGCTGCTGGCCCGCGAGGTGGGCGGCGATCCCGCCGAGGGCGCCGGACTGGTCTCCCGGGTGGCCGACTCGGTCCGCCGGACCGCCCGCTTCATCGAGGAACGGCGCGAGCGGCCCGGCCGCGCCGACCCCACCCTGCCCTTCCTCGACTCCGAGCAGGCGCTGATCTTCGGGCACCCGCTGCATCCGGCGCCCAAGAGCCGCGAAGGGCTCAGCGACGGCGAGAGCGCCGCGTACTCACCCGAGGCGCGCGGCTCATTCCCGCTGCACTGGTTCGCCGTCGACCACGCGCTGCTCGCCTCGGACTCCGCCTGGACCGAACGCGGCCGGCCCGTGTCCGCCACCGATCTGCTGACCACTCTGGCCGGACCCGGCCTGAGCTGCCCCGATGGCACCGCGCCGCTACCGCTGCACCCCTGGCAGGCCGCCGACATCCGGCACCGGCCCGGCGTGCGGACGCTGTTCGACGCCGGGCTCCTGCACGACCTGGGGCCGCTCGGCGAGCCGTGGCACCCCACCTCCTCGGTCCGTACCGTCTACCGGCCCGGATCGCCGGCGATGCTCAAACTGTCGCTGGGCGTCCGGATCACCAACTCCCGCCGGGAGAACCTGCGCAAGGAACTCCGCCGCGGCACCGAGGTGCACCGGCTGCTGCGCGGCGGCCTCGCCGCACAGTGGCAGGCCGTCCACCCGGCGTTCGACATCGTGCGCGACCCCGCCTGGCTGGCGGTGAACTCGGCGGACGGGCTGCCGGTCAGCGGGCTCGACGTGGTGCTCAGGCACAGCCCGTTCGGTGCCGGCGACCAGGCGCACTGCGTGGCCGGACTGACCTCGCCGCGCCCCTGGCCCGGTGTCCCGGCCCCGGAGATGCGCTCGCGGCTCGCGGTGCTCGTCGCGCGGCTCGCCGGCAGCACCGGCCGCGCCGCCACGGCCGTGGCCACCGAGTGGTTCCTGCGCTACCTGGACGCCGTGGTGCGGCCGGTGCTGTGGCTGGACGGCGCGGCGGGCATCGCGCTGGAAGCCCACCAGCAGAACACCCTGGTCCTGCTGGACGCGGCCGGCTGGCCGTCCGGCGGCCGCTACCGCGACAACCAGGGGTACTACTTCCGCGAGTCGCACCGGGCGGAGCTGGACCGGCGGCTGCCGGGCATCGGCGCCGACAGCGACACCTTCGTCAGCGACGCGATCGCCGACGAGCGGTTCGCCTACTACCTGGGCATCAACAACGTCCTCGGCCTGATCGGGGCCTTCGGCTCGCAGCGGCTCGCCGACGAGCGGGTGCTGCTCGCCGCCTTCCGCCGCTTCCTCGGCCGGGCGGCGGCCGAGCCCGCCGGCATCCGCAGCAGCCTGCCGGAACGGCTGCTCAGCAGCCCGGAGCTGCGCGGCAAGGCCAACCTGCTGACCCGGCTGCACGGGATGGACGAACTCGTCGGCCCGGTCGACACCCAGTCCGTCTACGTCACCATGCCCAACCCGCTGGCCGTCTGACCCGCGGCGCCACCCAGGAGAGGAAGGGGCCGCGTTGCCAACAGCCGACTCCAGTACCGAGGACACCCTCGATCTGAAGCTGACCCCCGAGATCCTCGCCCTCTTCGCCGACACCGTGCCGGAGGAGGCCGACGAATCCGCCCCGCCGGGACTGGTCGGGCACGTCGCCGGCTGGCCCGCGGCGGCCACGGCCGCCGGCGCCTTCCGGCTGGTGCCGGTCGTGGTCGAACGCGACCTCGAACTGGTCAGCCGGTGGATGAACGATCCGGCCGTCGCGGAGTTCTGGGAGCTGGCGGGCGGCCCCGGCGTCACCGAGAAGCACCTGCGCCCGCAGACCGAGGGGGACGGGCGGAGCGTGCCGTGCCTGGGGGTGCTCGACGGCACGCCGATGAGCTACTGGGAGATCTACCGCTCCGACCTGGACCCGCTCGCCCGGCACTACCCGGCCCGGCCGCAGGACATCGGGGTGCACCTGCTCATCGGTGGCGTCGCCGACCGGGCCCGCGGCCTGGGCGGCACCCTGCTGCGCACCGTGTGCGACCTGGTGCTCGACAACCGGCCGGGCTGCTCCAGGGTGATCGCGGAGCCGGATCTGCGGAACACGCCCTCCGTGGCGGCCTTCCTGACCGCCGGCTTCCGGCTGTACGGCGAGGTCGAACTTCCCGGCAAGCGGGCCGCGCTGATGATCCGCGACCGCGCGCTGCGCCACCTGCTCTGAGCCCCGACCGTGTTCCGCGCCGGGCCCCGCCCGCGTCCTCCCTTTCTGCCTGCCCTCCGGTCCCCTCGCAGGAGCCCACCGTGACCACCGCACCACCGTCCTCCTCCGCCGCCTGGCAGCGCGCGGCCCGGCGCCTGCTGGCGAAGCTGCTCGCCGAGTTCGCCTATGAGGAGGTGATCGCCCCCGAGCCGGAACCCGAGCGCGGCGGCACGGCCTACCGCCTGCCGCTCGGCGGCGACGTCACCTACCGCTTCCACGCCCGGCGCGGCTCCTACGGCAGCTGGTACGTGGACGCGGACAGCATCACCCCCACCGGCGACCCGCTGCACTTCCTGCGGTACGGCCACGACGGCGTGCTGGGCCTGAGCGGCGACACCACCGGGCACCTGATCAAAGAGCTGCTCGCCACGATCAGCGCCGACGTACGGCTCGACACCACCGCGCTGACCGCCGCCGAGCTCGCCGACCTCGACTACGCCGAACTCGAAGGACACCAGACCGGCCACCCCTGGCTCGTCGCCAACAAAGGGCGGATCGGCTTCTCGGACGCCGACGCGGCCCGCTGGGCGCCCGAAGCCCGCAAGCAGCACCGGCTGCCGTGGATCGCCGTCCACCGCCGGATGGCGCGGTACCGCGGTACCGCCGCCCTGCCCACCCCCGATCTGCTCTACGCGGAAGAACTCCCGCCCGCCACGCTCGACACCTTCCACCACACCCTCGCCGACCGGCACCTCGACCCGGCCGACTACCTGCTGCTGCCCGTCCACCCCTGGCAGTGGGACCAGATGATCGCCCCGCTCTTCGCCGCCGCGATCGCCGACGGATCCATCATCCGACTCACCACTGACAACGACCTGCGGCTGCCCCAGCAGTCGATCCGCACCTTCCTGAACACCAGCCATCCGCGGCGCCGTACGGTCAAGCTGCCGCTGTCCGTCCTCAACACCCTCGTGTGGCGCGGTCTGCCCACGGAACGCACCCTGGCCGCCCCCGCGGTCACCTCATGGGTGCAGGCACTGCGTGACGGCGACGACTTCCTGCGGGACGAGACCCGGGTGATCCTGCTCGGCGAGGTCGCCTCCGTCACCGTCGAACACCCGCAGTACGACCGGCTGCCCACGGTCCCGTACCAATACCGCGAACTGCTCGGCTGCATCTGGCGCGAACCGGTGGCCGGGCAGCTCGACCCGGGGGAGCGGGCCCGTACTCTCGCCGCGCTGCTGCACACCGATCCGGCCGGGCATTCGTTCACGGCGGAACTGGTGGAGCGTTCCGGTATCGCGCCGCGCGCCTGGCTGCGGCATCTGTTCGCGGCCGTTCTCCCGCCGCTGCTGCACTTCCTCTACCGGTACGGCACGGTCTTCTCCCCGCACGGGGAAAACGCCATCGTGGTCTACGACGAGCACGACATTCCGGTGCGGCTCGCGGTGAAGGACTTCGTCGACGACGTCAACATCTGCGCGGAACCGCTGCCGGAACACCTCACCCTCCCGGATGACGTCCGCGCGGTGCTGCTGACGGAACCCGCCGGATTCCTCACCCAGTTCATCCACTCCGGGCTCTTCGTCGGCGTCCTGCGCTATCTCGCGCCGATCTGCGAGGCCCGGATGGACGTTCCCGAAGCCGATTTCTGGCTTCTGGCACGCGAGGAGATCCTGCGCCACCAGGAGCGCTTTCCCGAGCTCAAGGACCGCTTCGCGATGTTCGACCTGCTCACCCCGCGGATCGAGCGGCTGTGCCTGAACCGCAACCGGCTGCATCTGGACGGCTACCGGGACCGGGCCCAGCGCCCGCACGCCGCCGTACACGGCACCGTCCCCAACCCGCTGCACTGCCCCTGAGCGCCCTGATGCCCCTGACCGCCTGGATGCCCGTCACCGCCCGGATCCGGACCCGGCTGTCAGTGGGCGGCCTTAGGCTGGCCTCCCTATGACTGCCACACCACCACCCGCGCTCACCGACCTGCTGCATGCCGCCGTCACCGCCGTCGGCGGCCTGGAGCGGGCCGGTCAGGTCACCATGGCCCAAGCCGTCGAGGCCGCCGTGGACGACCAGTCCCATCTGCTCGTCCAGGCGGGCACCGGCACCGGAAAGTCGCTGGGCTACCTGGTGCCCGCACTCGCCCACGGCGAGAAGGTGGTGGTGGCCACCGCCACCCTCGCCCTCCAGCGCCAGCTGGTCGAGCGCGACCTGCCGCGCACCGTGCAGGCGCTGCGGCCGCTGCTGCGCCGCGAGCCGCAGTACGCGATGCTCAAGGGCCGCTCGAACTACCTGTGCCTGCACCGGCTGCACGAGGGCGTGCCGCAGGACGAGGAGGACGGCCTCTTCGACCCGTTCGAGGCGGCGGCGCCCACCAGCAAGCTCGGCCAGGACCTGCTGCGGATGCGCGACTGGGCCGACGAGACCGAGACCGGCGATCGCGACGGCCTCACCCCCGGCGTCTCCGACCGGGCCTGGAGCCAGGTGTCGGTCACCTCCCGCGAGTGCCTGGGCGCCACCAAGTGCGCCTATGGCGCGGAGTGCTTCGCCGAGGCCGCCCGGGAGCAGGCCAAGCTGGCCGACGTGGTGGTCACCAACCACGCGCTGCTCGCGATCGACGCGATCGAGGGCGCCCCCGTACTGCCCAGCCACGAAGTGCTGATCATCGACGAGGCGCACGAGCTGGTCTCGCGGGTCACCGGAGTCGCCACCGGCGAGCTCAGCCCGGGCAACGTCAACCGGGCGGTGAAGCGCGCCTCCCGGCTGGTCAACGAGAAGGCCGCGGATTCCCTGCTGAGCGCCGGCGAGGGCTTCGAGCGGGTGATGGAACTGGCGCTGCCCGGACGGCTGGAGGAGATCCCGGAGGACCTGGGATACGTGCTCGCCGCGCTGCGTGACGCCTGCCGGCAGGTGATCACCGCCCTGGGCGACACCCGCGACAAGTCGGTGCAGGACGAGGACGCGGTGCGCAAGCAGGCGCTCGCCGCGGTGGAGCACGTCCACGAGGTCAGCGAACGGCTGCTGCTGGGCTCGGAGTACGACGTGGTGTGGTGCGAGCGGCACGACCGCTTCGGGGCCTCGCTGCGGGTCGCTCCGCTGAACGTGTCGGGGCTGCTGCGCGAGAAGCTGTTCCCGGAGCGCTCGGTGGTCCTCACCTCGGCCACCCTCAAGCTGGGCGGCGACTTCAACGGGGTGGCCGCCTCGCTCGGGCTGGCCCCCGAGGGCACCGAGGGCGAGGACGTGCCGCCCTGGAAGGGCATCGACGTCGGCTCGCCCTTCGACTACCGCAAGCAGGGCAT
The DNA here is from genome assembly GCF_050956065.1 of Streptomyces sp. CA-111067. NCBI lineage: Bacteria > Bacillati > Actinomycetota > Actinomycetes > Kitasatosporales > Streptomycetaceae > Streptomyces > Streptomyces sp. CA-111067. Next base: position 7,162,207 of record NZ_CP192103.1, read on the forward strand.
CCTGTACGTCGCCCGGCATCTCGCGCAGCCCGGCAGGGACTCCAGCCGGGAGGACATGCTCGACGAGCTCGCCGAGCTGATCGAGGCGGCCGGCGGCCGGACGCTCGGACTGTTCTCGTCGATGCGCGGCGCCCAGGCGGCGGCGGAGGCGATGCGCGGGCGGCTGAAGCACCCGGTGCTTCTCCAGGGCGAGGAGACCCTCGGCGAGCTGATCAAGACCTTCTCGCAGGACGCGGAGACGTGCCTGTTCGGCACGCTGTCGCTGTGGCAGGGGGTGGATGTGCCGGGCGTGAACTGCCAGTTGGTGGTGATGGACCGGATCCCGTTCCCGCGCCCCGACGACCCGCTGATGAGCGCGCGGCAGAAGTCGGTGGAGGAGCGCGGCGGCAACGGCTTCATGGCGGTGGCGGCCACCCATGCCGCGCTGCTGATGGCCCAGGGGGCCGGCCGGCTGATCAGGGCGATGGGCGACCGGGGCGTGGTGGCGGTGCTCGACCCGCGGCTGGCCAACGCCCGTTACGGCAGCTTCCTGCGGTCCTCCATGCCGGGCCTGTGGTACACCACCGACCGCAACCAGGTGCGGCGCTCGCTCGCGGCGATCGACGCGGCGGCGAAGACGCCGGCGGCGCCCAAGACGGAGGCCGTTGCCGAGGCCGAAGCCGCTGTGGAGGCCGCAGTCGAGGCCGCGGCCGGGACTGAAGCCGCGGCCGAGTCCGAGGCGACGGCGGGGTCCGAGGTGACGGCCGCGACGACGGCCTGAGGGCATGGCGGGGCCCCGGGACCGGCGCAGTGGTCCCGGGGCCCGGTCGCAAGGGCGTCAGATCCGACGCAGCACCGCGACCACCTTGCCGAGGATGGTGGCATCGTCACCAGGAATCGGCTGGTAGGCGGCGTTGTGCGGGAGCAGCCACACATGGCCGTTGTCCCGCTTGAACCGCTTCACCGTGGCCTCGCCCTCCAGCATGGCCGCCACGATGTCGCCGTTCTCGGCCACGGGCTGGCGCCGTACCGTCACCCAGTCGCCGTCGCAGATCGCCGCCTCGATCATCGAGTCGCCGACCACCTTGAGGACGAACAGCTCGCCGTCGCCGACCAGTTGCCGGGGCAGCGGGAAGACGTCCTCGACCGACTCCTCGGCGAGGATCGGGCCGCCCGCCGCGATCCGGCCGACGAGCGGCACGTAGGAGGCCGACGGCTTGCCCGAGGTGTCGGTCGGCTGCGGATGGCCGGCCTCGGAGGCGCGGACCTCGTATGCCCGCGGCCGATGCGGATCGCGGCGCAGAAAGCCCTTCCGCTCCAGGGCCATCAACTGATGGGCCACAGAAGACGTGCTGGACAATCCGACGGCCTGGCCGATCTCGCGCATCGACGGCGGATATCCGCGCCGCTGCACCGAGTCCCTGATGACCTCGATGACCCGGCGCTGCCGTTCGGTCAGTCCCGAGCTGTCGGCGCGAATACCCGGGGGCCGTCCGGGAAGCGAGCGTGCCGGCTTCGGGGGGTTCTCTTCGTTCGTCACGTCCAACGGGCCGATTCCATCCGGTGAGCGGTCATGGTCGGTCAATGTGGCTGTGGCGCTCTCTGCGGTGGTGGTCAAGGCGGCCCCTTTCGAGATGTTCTCCCACCGCACGGACTGCGGGAGGCCCGCTTCGCAGCCGCGGGCAGTTAGTACAACGGTAGTGGGTTTCGAAAGGTTGCGCCAAACACACGTTCGAGTGAATTTGCATAAATCCGCTGACGTGATCAAGGTATCGGGTGTATCCATCGAATGGAAGTTCGATTGCATGATGGATGTCGCGGCCGGCCGTCCGCCCCCGGCGACTCTCCGGTACCAGGCCCTCTCCAGTGTGTCACCGGCGCCCCCACGGCGTGCCGCGCGCCCGCTTCCCCTACGCTCGGCTCCGACGCGCCGCACGACACGCTGATTCGCGGTGTTGGCTCCTCCGCACCACATCTAGTGGTTGGATAGGCCCCGGCGCCCACAAGTTGTGGTCTCGCCGCTATGATTGAAATAGCTTCAGGGGGCCGCGACGGCCCGTAGAGGCCTGTTCGTCGTGTGCCCAGCCATGGGCTGGGGGAGGGAGTGGGAACCGTGCACTGCCCCTTCTGCCGGCACCCCGACAGCCGTGTCGTGGACAGCCGCACCACCGACGACGGAGCCTCGATCCGCCGCCGGCGCCAGTGCCCCGACTGCGGTCGACGCTTCACCACCGTGGAGACCGCGTCGCTGATGGTGATCAAGCGCAGTGGCGTGACCGAGCCGTTCAGCCGGAACAAGGTGATCGCCGGCGTGCGCAAGGCGTGCCAGGGCCGCCCCGTCACCGAGGACGCCCTCGCCCAGCTCGGGCAGCGCGTCGAGGAAGCGGTCAGGGCCACCGGCAGCGCCGAGCTGTCCACCCACGACGTGGGACTGGCCATACTCGGCCCGCTCCAGGATCTCGACCTGGTCGCGTACATGCGGTTCGCCTCGGTGTACCGCGCGTTCGACTCGCTCGAGGACTTCGAGAGGGCCATCACCGAGCTGCGCGAGCAGTTGCCACCCACCACCCCCGGCGGGCTCGACGAGGACCTCGGGGTCCCCGCGCCCGCCGCCGCCACCGACTGAGCGGCACGCAGGCCACAGATTTGCCGGAGCGCCGTGTGCGCCGAGGCGGCAGACAACACCGTGCTGCGGGAAGATCCGCGCACTTCAGGGCGTTTTCGCCCGTAAAGGGAGGCGGAATGACAGAGACGACGAGCGGCCCGGCACGCGGTTCCCGTACCAAGGGTTCCAAGGCGAGCAAGGGTCTGCGCATGGAGCGCATCCACACCACTCCGGGCGTGCATCCGTACGACGAAGTGGTCTGGGAGCACCGTGACGTCGTCATGACCAACTGGCGCGACGGCTCGATCAACTTCGAGCAGCGTGGCGTCGAGTTCCCCGACTTCTGGTCGGTGAACGCGGTCAACATCGTCACCAGCAAGTACTTCCGCGGCGCGGTCGGCACCCCGGTACGTGAGCAGAGCCTGAAGCAGCTCATCGACCGGGTGGTGCGCACCTACCGCAAGGCGGGAGAGGACAACGGCTACTTCGCCTCCCCGCAGGACGCCGAGCTCTTCGACCACGAGCTGACGTACGCCCTGCTGCACCAGGTGTTCAGCTTCAACTCGCCGGTGTGGTTCAACGTCGGCACCGCGCAGCCGCAGCAGGTCTCGGCCTGCTTCATCCTGTCCGTCGACGACTCCATGGAGTCGATCCTCGACTGGTACAAGGAAGAGGGCATGATCTTCAAGGGCGGTTCTGGCGCGGGCCTGAACCTGTCCCGGATCCGCTCCTCCAAGGAACTGCTGTCCTCCGGCGGCAACGCCTCGGGGCCGGTCTCCTTCATGCGGGGGGCCGACGCGTCGGCCGGCACCATCAAGTCGGGCGGCGCCACCCGCCGCGCCGCCAAGATGGTCGTCCTGGACGTGGACCACCCCGATGTCGAGGCGTTCATCGAGACCAAGGTCAAGGAAGAGGTCAAGATCCGCGCCCTGCGGGACGCGGGCTTCGACATGGACCTGGGCGGCGACGACATCACGTCCGTCCAGTACCAGAACGCCAACAACTCGGTGCGCGTCAACAACGAGTTCATGAAGGCGTACGAGGCGGGCTCCAACTTCGGCCTGCGGGCCCGGATGACCGGCGAGGTCATCGAGGAGGTCGACGCGAAGGCGCTGTTCCGCAAGCTCGCCGAGGCCGCCTGGGCCTGCGCCGACCCGGGCATCCAGTACGACGACACGATCAACCACTGGCACACCTCGCCCGAGTCGGGCCGGATCACCGCCTCCAACCCGTGCAGCGAGTACATGCACCTGGAGAACTCCAGCTGCAACCTCGCCTCGCTCAACCTGATGAAGTTCCTCCGCCTGGACGGCCAGGGCGGCCAGTCCTTCGACGCGGAGCGCTTCGCCAAGGTCGTCGAGCTGGTCATCACCGCGATGGACATCTCCATCTGCTTCGCCGACTTCCCGACCGAGAAGATCGGCGAGACCACCCGGGCGTTCCGCCAGCTGGGCATCGGCTACGCCAACCTCGGCGCGCTGCTGATGGCCACCGGGCACGCCTACGACTCCGACGGCGGCCGCGGGCTGGCCGGCGCCATCACCTCGCTGATGACCGGTACGTCGTACAAGCGGTCCGCGGAACTGGCCGCCGTCGTCGGCCCGTACGACGGCTACGCCCGCAACGCGGACGCCCACAAGCGCGTCATGAAGCAGCACTCGGACGCCAACACCGCGGCCGGCCGGGTGGACGACCTGGACACCCCGGTCTGGGCCGCGGCCACCGAGGCATGGCAGGACGTGCTCCGGCTCGGCGAGAAGAACGGTTTCCGTAACGCTCAGGCATCGGTGCTCGCGCCGACCGGCACCATCGGCCTGATGATGGACTGCGACACCACCGGCGTGGAGCCCGACCTCGCGCTGGTGAAGTTCAAGAAGCTCGTCGGCGGCGGCTCGATGCAGATCGTCAACAACACGGTGCCCGCCGCGCTGCGGCGCCTGGGCTACCAGGACGAGCAGGTCGAGGCGATCGTCGCGCACATCGCGGAGAACGGGAACGTGATCGACGCGCCCGGCCTCAAGCAGGAGCACTACGAGGTGTTCGACTGCGCCATGGGTGAGCGCGCGATCTCCGCCATGGGCCACGTGCGCATGATGGCCGCCGCGCAGCCGTTCCTCTCCGGCGCGATCTCCAAGACGGTCAACCTGCCGGAGTCGGCCACCGTCGAGGAGGTCGAGGAGGTCTACTTCGAGGGGTGGCGGCTCGGCCTGAAGGCGCTGGCCATCTACCGCGACAACTGCAAGGTCGGCCAGCCGCTCTCGGCCAAGAAGAAGGACGAGAAGCCGGCCGAGGCCGCCGCGGAGGCGCCCGCGGCCGTCGAGAAGGTCGTGGAGTACCGGCCGGTGCGCAAGCGGCTGCCCAAGGGCCGTCCGGGCATCACCACGTCCTTCACGGTGGGCGGCGCCGAGGGCTACATGACGGCCAACTCGTACCCCGACGACGGGCTCGGCGAGGTCTTCCTTAAGATGTCCAAGCAGGGCTCCACCCTCGCGGGCATGATGGACGCCTTCTCCATCGCCGTCTCGGTGGGCATGCAGTACGGCGTCCCGCTGGAGACCTACGTCTCGAAGTTCACCAACATGCGCTTCGAGCCGGCCGGCCTCACCGACGACCCGGACGTGCGGATGGCGCAGTCCATCGTGGACTACATCTTCCGCCGCCTGGCGCTGGACTTCCTGCCGTTCGAGACCCGCTCGGCGCTCGGCATCCACTCGGCCGACGAGCGTCAGCGGCACCTGGACACCGGTTCCTACGGCGCCGGTGACGACGAGATCGACGTGGAGAGCCTGGCGCAGTCCGCACCGCGGCAGAACGAGGTGCGCCCGCCGCTGAGCGTGGCCAAGCCGCCCGCCGCTGCGGCGGTGCCCGCGCCCAAGGAGGCGCACAACTCCACGGAGCTGCTGGAGATCCAGCTCGGCCTGAACGCCGACGCCCCGCTGTGCTTCTCCTGCGGCACGAAGATGCGCCGTGCGGGCAGCTGCTACCTCTGCGAGGGCTGCGGCTCGACCAGCGGTTGCAGCTGATCAGCTGATCGATTGACCGAGGGGACCGGCCGGTGGCCGGTCCCCTCGGCATGTCGGGCGCCGCCGCCGTCCGGCGGGCTTCCCGGGCAGGACGAATCCGGTTGTCAACACCACTACGATGGCGCGGTGTTGGTGAAGTGGATACGCTGCGGCGTCGTCGATCAGGCCGGGTTCGACCGCGGTCAGCGCAGGTGGGCGGCGCTCAGGGAGCAGCCGGGCTTCCGCGGCCAGGGCGGTGGCTGGAGCCGGTCGCAGCCCGGTGTGGCGCATCTGTTCAGCTTCTGGGACGGCCGGTCCTCCTATGACGCCTTCATGGCCGGGCCGCACGACGCGATAGCCGCTCCGCAGGACGGCAGCTACGAGATGCTCGCCGTCCGGCTGTTCACCCACCGGCTAGAGGTCAAGGTCGGTTTCGAGGCGCGCTTCGCGGACGCGGATCTGCTGCGGGTCGCCCTCTGCAAGGTGCGGCCCGAGCGCTTCGAGCACTTCAGCCAGATGCAGCAGCGGGTGTGGAATCCCGCGATGGCCGGATCGCCCGGCATGCTGCGCGGGATCTTCGGCCAGGGGCAGCAGGGGCAGGCCGACGACTTCCTGGTGCTGTCCATGTGGAACTCGGCCACCGAGCGCGGCAAGTACCGCGAGCAGGCGGTGGCACGGCTGTCGGAGCGGGCCGGGCTGGACGCGGACGTGGTGTCGGTGGCCGGTGACGTGGTGGACGTCGTGCAGAGCTGGACGGTCTGACCGAAGCGCGTGGTCTGACGGGATCGGGTGATCTGACGGCGCCGGGTGGTCTGGCGGCGCTCGACGGCTGGAGCAGCCGCAGCCGGGGTCTGCCGGCCTCAGCCGGGGTCCGCCGGGTGCAGCATCGTGGCCAGCGCGGTGGTGATCTGGCCGGCCAGCTCGTCGTCGATCGGGGCGTGCTTGCTCATCAGCCGGTACCACATGGTGCCGAAGGCGAAGTCGACCGCCAGCTCCAGCGGCACGGTCCGGTCGGAGAGTTCACCGCGCGCCACTCCGCGGGCGAGTGTGGCGCGCAGCGCGTCCCGTCGCGGGCCGATCACCGTGCCCTGCAGACGCCGGGAGAGCTCCGGGTCGTGCTGGGCCTCGGCCATCAGGCCGATCAGTGCCTTGCCGGTGAGCAGCTCGGTGAGCCGGAAGGTGGCTTCGAGCAGGGTGCGGACGTCCAGCAGGGTGTCGCCGGAGTCCGGATCGAGGTGCTCGGCCTTGCGCAGGCCGAGGTCGCGCAGCGCGTCGAGCAGGACGTCCTGCTTGGCCGGCCACCAGCGGTAGACCGTCTGCCGGCCGACGCCCGCGGTCTCCGCGATGCCCTTCATCGTCAGCGCCGGGTAGCCGCCGCTCTGGCACAGCTGGAGGGTGGCGTGCAGCACGGCCTGGCGGGCCGTCTCGCTGCGTGGTCTACCCCGTACGGGTGAGCCGTCCATGGATTCCATGAAGCCACTTTACAAGGCATCGTGTCTCGAATATATTTAACGAGTCACGATGTCTCGTAAATGGAGCTCAAGATGTCTGCAAGGAACGAACGTGTCGTCGTGGTCGGGGGCACTTCCGGTATCGGCCTGGCCGCTGCCGAGCGGCAGCTGCGCGAGGGCCGTGCGGTGGTCGTCACCGGGCGCGGCAAGGCGAGGCTGGACGCCGCGGTGGAGAAGCTGGGGGAGGGCGCGTCCGGCGCCTCGGTCGACGCCACCGACGAGGTCGCCACCGCCGCCTTCTTCGCCGAGCTGGGGACGGTCGACCACGTGGTGATCGCCGTCACCGGCAACACGGCCGCCGGGCCCTTCGAGAGCCTGTCGATCAGCGATCTGCGCGCGGCGGCGGAGGGCAAGCTGATAGCGCAGACCGTGGTCGCCCAGGCGGCCCTGAAGGTGCTCCGCCCGGGCGGCTCGATCACCTTCATCACCGCCGGGTCCGCGGGCGCGGCCAGGCCGGGCACGGCCGGGCTGGCCGCGGTCAACGCCGCGGTCGAGGCGATGGTGCCGGTGCTCGCGGTCGAGCTGGCCCCGACCCGGGTGAACGCGGTCTCGCCCGGCATCATCGACACGCCGTGGTGGGACTGGATGGACGCCGAGACCCGGCAGGCGACCTTCGACGGCTACGCCGCCACCGCCCCGGCCGGACGGGTCGGACGCCCGGAGGACATCGGCGACGCGATCGGCTTTCTGATCGACAGCACCTTCACCACCGGCCTGGTGCTGCCCGTGGACGGCGGGTCGCGGCTGCGCCCGGCAGCGCTGTGACCGCGCCGGACCGCAGGACGGTCCTGATCACCGGATCGACCGACGGAATGGGCCGCTGGCTGGCGGTGCGCCTGGCGGAGGGCGGGGCGCATGTGCTGGTGCACGGCCGCAGCGCGGAGCGCGCCGAGGAGGTACGGCGGGCGGTGCGCGAGGCCACCGGGGAGGACCGGGCGGAGGTGCTGCTCGCCGACCTCGCCGACCTGCGCGAGGTCGACCGGCTCGCCGACGACGTGCTGGCCCGTACCGACCGGCTGGAGGTGCTGGTCAACAACGCCGGAATCGGTGCGGCCTCGCCCGGGGGCGGCAGGGAGACGGTGGCCGGCGGTGTGGAGCGCCGTTTCGCGGTGAACTACCTGGCCGGCTACCGGCTGACCCGCCGGCTGCTGCCGCTGCTGACCGCCTCGGCGCCGTCCCGGATCGTCAATGTGGCCTCCGCGGGCCAGCGGGCCATCGACTTCGCCGACCCGATGCTGGCCAAGGACTACGACGGCGGACGGGCCTACACCCAGAGCAAGCTGGCGCAGATCATGTTCACCTTCGATCTGGCCGAGGAGCTGCGGGACACCGGGGTGACGGTGAACGCGCTGCATCCGGCCACCTTCATGGACACGACCATGGTCAGAGAGGGGGGAATCGCCCCGTGGAGCACCGTGGAGGAGGGCGGCGAGGCGACACTGCGGCTGATCGACGGCACCGACCTGGGGACAGGGCGCTACTTCAGCGGAACGCAGGAGGACCGGGCCGACCGGCAGGCGTACGACGCGGCGGCGCGGCAGCAGCTGCGGGAGATCTCGGAGCGGCTGGTGGCTGAGCTGATCTGACGCGGCCGCTTCAGCGCAATAGGCTGACCTGCATGGGACGCCCTCGCCGCATCGTGCTCATCCGGCACGGCGAGTCCCAGGGCAATGAGGACGACACCATCTACGCCCGGGTGCCGGACCACGCCCTGGAACTCACCGCCGCCGGCCTGCGCCAGGCCACCACGGCGGGCGCCGGGCTGCGGAAGCTGTTCGGGGAGGAACGGGTGCAGGCATTCGTCTCCCCCTACCGGCGCACCTGGAACACCTTCCGCGCCCTCGGGCTCGATCCGCGGCTGACCCGGGCCAAGGAGGAGCCGCGGCTGCGCGAGCAGGACTGGGGGAACTGGCAGGACGTCGAGGACATCCAGCGGCAGCGCAAGGCCAGGGACGCCTACGGGCACTTCTTCTACCGTTTCGCGATGGGGGAGAGCGGCGCCGACGTCTACGACCGGGTCGGTGCCTTCCTGGAGACCCTCTACCGGGCGTTCGACAACGAGGACTTCCCGCCGAACGTCCTGCTGGTCACCCACGGACTGACGATGCGGCTGTTCTGCATGCGCTGGTTCCACTGGACGGTGGAGGAGTTCGAATCGCTGTCCAACCCCGACAACGCCGAGACCCGCATGCTGCTGCTCGGCGCGGACGACCACTACACCCTGGACCGGCCGTTCGAACGGTGGCGCACCCCGGAGGAACCCGGCGGCGGGCCCTGGTGACATCGGGCACAGGAGATTGACCGGGATCGTGCGTGATGTCAGAGTTTCGACGCCATGACCGCCGACATCACTCACTCCGAGCGCACCTCCCGCGCGCTGTCCAGCCTCCGAGGACTGGCCACCGGTGACGCCCTGGGCTCCCAGTTCTTCGTCCCCGCCAACTACACCGCACTGCAGAACGGCCAACCGCCGCCCGGCACCTGGGCGTGGACCGACGACACGGAGATGGCCTGCTCCGTGTTCGCCGTGCTCGTCCACCACGGCGGGATCGACCAGGACGCCCTGGCGGCGTCCTTCGCCGAGCACCACGACTTCGACCGCGGCTACGGCCCGGCCGTCAACCGGATGCTGCGGCTGATCCGTCAGGAAGGCGCCGACTGGCGGGAACTGGCGGCCGGGCTGTTCAACGGCCAGGGCTCCTGGGGCAACGGCGCCGCCATGCGGGTCGCGCCGCTGGGTGCCTGGTATGCCGGCGATCCTGTGCCGGCCGTCCAGCAGGCGGAGGCTTCGGCGTTCACCACCCACCAACACCGGGAAGCGGTGGCCGGAGCGATGGCGGTCGCCGCCGCGGCCGCGCTGGCCGCCGACCCGGCAGGCCCGCCCGAGGCGTCCGCACTGCTCGGCCGGGTGATCGACCTGGTGCCGCGCAGCGCCGTGCACGCCGGGATCCGCCGGGCCCTCGACATGCTCGACTACGCCGACGTGGGCACCGTGGCGGCCGTCCTCGGCTGCGGCCGGCGCACCAGCGCGCACGACACGGTGCCGTTCGCACTGTGGTCGGCCGCCCGCCATCTCGGCGACTACCAGCGGGCGTTCTGGACCACTGCCAAGGCGGGCGGCGACATCGACACCACCTGCGCGATCGTCGGCGGCATCGTGGCGTCGGCTCCCGGCGGGGCGCCACCGGCCGACTGGACCGAGCGCACAGAGGCACTTCCGGCGTGGGCCGTTGCTGTCTGACACCCCTGCTGAAGCCACCGGACCTGGGGGTAGGCTGAGTCATGTCATGGCGTACGAACCACCCACCCACCGAGTCGAGCGGTCGCTTCGTGCCACCCTCGGAGTGCGCACCGTCGCCGGTGTGGACGAGGTGGGACGCGGCGCCTGGGCCGGCCCCGTCACCGTCTGCGCCGCCGTCACCGGTCTGCGCCGCGCGCCCGAGGGCCTGACCGACTCCAAGCTCATCACCCCCAAGCGCCGCACCAAGATGGCCGCCGTGCTCGCCGACTGGGTCACCTCCTTCGCGCTCGGCCATGCCTCGCCCGAGGAGATCGACGACCTGGGGATGACGGCCGCGCTGCGGCTGGCGGCCGAGCGCGCGCTCGGAGGGCTGCCCGAGCGGCCGGACGCGGTGATCCTGGACGGCAAGCACAACTACCTCGGCGGCTCGTGGCGGGTCCGTACCGTGATCAAGGGCGACCAGTCGTGCGTGGCGGTCGCCGCCGCGTCCGTGATCGCCAAGGTGCGCCGCGATGCCGCGATGGCGGAACTGGACGCCGAATACCGCCCGTTCGCCTTCGCTGACAACGCCGGATACCCCTCACCCGTCCACCGCGCGGCCCTCGAGGAGCTCGGGCCCACGGTGCTGCACCGGCTGTCGTGGTCGTATCTGGATGCACTGCCGCGCTGGCAGCATCTGAAAAAGGTGCGCCGGCTCGACGAACAGGTGGAACAAGGGGAACAACTCGGTTTCGATTTCTGATCCAGCACCCACCCACCGCTGCGCATCCGCAGCACGTTTGATAGACATCAACTCATGCCTCTCACCCCCGAGGAGCCTCAGATTCACGAGAGCGTCCCGGGTCCCCGCACTGCTCCGACCAGCGGTCGGAGTGCGCTGACCCCGCGTCCTGTTCCCGGCCCCCCGCGGCCTGTGCCGCCGAGGGAGGTCGCCACCGCCGGTGTCGGCGCGGGCCGTCCCGGTCCCGCCCGTCCCGTCGGCAAGTCCACCGCTGCCGCCGCCGATTCAGGCCCGGTGACCCCGGCCGCCTCGGCAGTGCCCGCGGTCCCCGCCCAGCGTGCCGCCGATCCCGCGCCGGCCCAGATCCAACTGATCCCCGCACCCGCCGACGGCGCTGTTGACGCCGCCGAGGAGGCGGTCGACCTGCTGCTCGACAGCGGCCGCGCGCCGGGCGAGATCCTGGTCCTCACCACCGGGGACCAGCACCCGTGGGCCGACCACGAACTCACCTTCGGCGAGGCGTCCTACTGGGCGCAGCACGACGCCGCCGACGACGTGTTCTACGCCGACATCTCCAGCACCCGGGCGACCGGGCGGCCGGTCGTCGTCGTGGCGCTGAACGGCGGCGACGACGGCCGGCTGCCGAAGGCGCTGGCGGGCGCGCTGTCCCGCGCCGGGCTGCTGCTGATCGTCTGCGGCGACCCGGCCAGGATCAACGCCCTGCTGCGCGCGGGCGCCTGACGGTCACTGCGCGGCGGCGCGGCGCAGCGGCTGCGGGCTCCCGCCCGGCAGGGTCGGCGCCGTGTCCGCGGGCCGCCGTGTCCGGGAGTCGGCGTTGGGCGTGCGCCCGGCGCGATTCTCCGCTATCACGTTCCAGCCGTCGGCGGTGAGCGTCACGTAGGAGCCGCACCGCAGCCCGTGCAGAGTGCAGGCGTCGCGCAGCCCCCACATCCAGGCGCCGTCACTGCCCGTCCAGCCGGGCGCGCCGTCCCGGCACACGAGCAGCACCGCGATCCGTATGGGCTTGCGCAGCCGCAGGTCGTGCGGGATGACGCGGCGCAGATGGGACAGCAGCGCGTTGCGCCGCTCCCAGCCGTCGACCACGCCGCTGCGCGCGGTGAACGAGGCACTGGCACGGATCCGGCCGTCGGGATCGTAGACCGCGACCACGGCGGTGGACGGCGCCGGCAGGTGCCTGGAGTGCAGGTCCTTGATCACGTCACGCGGGTTGGCGAGCATCGGCACGCTGATGTCGGTCCATTCGGCCGGCTCCAGGCTGCGTGACACGAGCGGTGAAGTGGCGGAGGACGCCTCCTGAACGAAGCCGATGGTCACGGTCCTCCCTTCACGGATGCACCCTCGGACCGGGCGCGGGCGCACGCCGGTCAGGAGGCTCCAAGAGCCGATCGGGGATCCGCGTCCAATTCTTCCTCTCGTATTGCCATGCGGCAACGGGCAATTGAAGTCATCGACCGGTATGGACCTGTCCGCCGCATAGATCCCTTCCGATCAGTGCCCATCCGCGGGCCCTCTCACCCCTGAACCGCCAGGACCAGCGGGAACACGGCGGTGGCCCCGGCCTTGCGCAGCAACCGGGCGGTCACTGCCAGTGTCCATCCGGTGTCCGCGAAGTCGTCGACCAGCAGCACGGGGCCCGGCGCCGCCTTCAGGGCTTCAACCAATTCCGGCGCCAGGACGAAGGCTTCGTGCAGGGCACGTACGCGCTGGGCGCTGTTGCTGCGCGGCACACCGCCCGGATCGCCGTACTCCGCGTAGTCGATCCGGCCCAGCAGCGGCATCCTGCCGACCTCCGCGATCCGGGCGCTCAGGCTCTCCACGAGCCGGCCGTGACCGCGGGAGGCGAGGCCGACCACGCCCACCGGGCGGGCGGGCGCGTCCGGCTCGCCGCTGGCCCAACCGCCGGGCCCCCTGGCCCAGTCGGCCAGCACCCGCACCACCGCGTCCACCGCGTCCTGCGGTACCGGCTGGTCGGCGGCGCCCTGGGCGAACAGCGGCCGCAGCCGGTTGCCCCAGCCGATGTCGGACAGCCTGCCGAGGGCCCGGCCGGCCGCGGCCTGCTCGGTGGCCGGGATCCGCCCCTTGAGGGACACACCGATCGTCTCAAGGCCGGTCGGCCACATCTTGCGCGGCTCGATCTCCACGCCGGGGCGGCCGAGCGCGGCGCGGGCGGCGTCCAGCGCGGCGGTGGACACCTCGGTGGGGAAGCGCGCGCCGGCGCAGTTGTCGCAGCGGCCGCACGGCTCGGCCTTCTCGTCGTCCAACTGGCAGCGCAGGAACTCCATCCGGCAGGCGGTGGTGTTCGCGTAGTCCCGCATAGCCTGCTGCTCGGTCTCGCGCTGGCGCGCGACCCAGGCGTACCGCTCGGTGTCGTACGTCCACGGCTGCCCGGTCGAGGTCCAGCCGCCGCGCACCCGATGCACCGCGCCGTCCACGTCGAGCACCTTGAGCATGGTCTCCAGCCGGGAGCGCCGCAGGTCGACGCGGGTCTCCAGGGCCGGGACCGACAGCGGCCGGTCGGCCTCGGCGAGGATGTCCAGGGTGCGGCGCACCTGCTCCTGCGGGGGGAAGGCGAGGGAGGCGAAATACCGCCAGATCGACTCGTCCTCCCGGCCCGGCAGCAGCAGCACCTCCGCGTGGTCGACTCCGCGTCCGGCTCGGCCGACCTGCTGGTAGTACGCGATCGGCGACGACGGCGACCCGACGTGCACGACGAAGCCGAGGTCGGGCTTGTCGAACCCCATGCCCAGCGCCGAGGTGGCCACCAGCGCCTTGACCCGGTTGGCGAGCAGATCCGCCTCGGCCGCCTGCCGGTCGGCGTTCTCCGTCTTCCCCGAGTAGGCGGTGACGGCGAAACCGCGCTGCCGCAGGAATCCGGTGATCTCGTCGGCCGCCGCCACGGTCAGGGTGTAGATGATGCCGGAGCCCGGCAGCTTGTCGAGGTGGTCGGCCAGCCAGGCCAGCCGGTGCGCGGCGTCGGGCATCCGCAGCACGCCGAGCGACAGGCTCTCCCGGTCGAGCGGCCCGCGCAGCACGAGCGCGCCGGCCTCGTCGGCCCCCGTCGCCCCGGTGCCGAGCTGCTCGGCGACGTCGGCGGTCACCCGGGCGTTCGCCGTGGCCGTGGTGGCCAGCACCGGGACGCCGGCGGGCAGTTCGGCGAGCATGGTGCGCAGCCGGCGGTAGTCGGGGCGGAAGTCATGGCCCCAGTCGGAGATGCAGTGGGCCTCGTCCACCACGAGCAGGCCGGTGGTCGCGGCGAGCTTGGGCAGCACCTGATCGCGGAAGTCGGGGTTGTTCAGCCGCTCGGGACTCACCAGCAGCACGTCCACCTCTCCCGCGGCCACCTCGGCCTCGATCTCCCCCCACTCCTCGGTGTTGGACGAGTTGATCGTGCGGGCCTTGATCCCGGCCCGGGCCGCGGCCTCCACCTGATTGCGCATCAGCGCGAGCAGCGGCGAGACGATCACCGTCGGGCCGCTGCCGCGCGCCCGCAGCAGCGCGGTGGCCACGAAGTACACCGCCGACTTGCCCCAGCCGGTGCGCTGCACCACCAGCGTTCTGCGGCCGTGCGCGACCAGCGCCTCGACCGCGAGCCACTGGTCCTCTCGCAGCCGGGCGGCGCCGGGCTCGGCGCCGACGAGCCGGCTCAGGACGGTGTCGGCCGCGGTACGCAGTTCGGTGGTCGATTCGCTCATGCGCCCATGCAACCCGACGGCACCGACAAAACGCCAACGCGCTCCGTGATCTGTGGATAACTCGGGCCGCGGGTTATCCACAGCCTTTTGGGGGGTCTGGCGCCGCGCCGGTCGGCTGGGTCATCGTCGAGTCATGACACAGAGCAATGAATTCACATACGCAGAGTCATCACGCCAGGCCCGGCTGAAGGTCACCCTCGGCGGCCCGGCCGAACTCGCCGACGCCCTCCCGTATCTGATGGGCTTCCATCCCCACGACAGCGTTCTGATGCTCGCCCTGCACGGCGAGCACGGCCGCTTCGGCGGCCGGCTGCGACTCGGGCTGCCCGAGGACGCGGGCGAGTGGCCGGAGGTGGCACGCCAGTTGGCGGACTGCCTGGTCACGGGCAGCGCGCGGCGCGGCGGCCGGCCGGACGCCATCGTGCTGTTCCTCTGCCAGGATCCGCGCGAGGGCGAGCGGCCGGCCGCGGTGGTGGAACGGCTGCGGCCACTGGCGCAGCGCCTCCGGCTCGCCTGCGGGGAACTGGACGTGCCGGTGGTCGAGGCGCTGTGCGTGTCGGCGGGCCGCTGGTGGTCCTACCTGCATCCCGGGCATCCGGCCGCCCAGGACGAGGGAGTCCCGCTGCCTCCTCCCGGCCAGTCCGTCCTGGCCGCCACCAGCGCATACGCCGGGCTGCCCGAACCCGGTTCGCTGCGCGACATGGAGGCCAGATACCAGCCGTCGCAGCCGCGCGACCGCGAGCACGAGATCGCGCTGGACGCGGCCGCCGCCGAACTCGTGCCGCGGATGCTCGCCAACGACGACAGCGCCGTGATCATGCGGCGCACCATGGCCCTGGCCCGCGCGGCGCTGGAGAAGTTCCGCTCCGCCACCGGCACGGACGCGCCCGCGACCGCCGACCGCCGGGACGACAAGCTCCTCGCCGACGACGAGGCCGCGGCGATCATCCTCGGCCTCCAGGACCGGATCAGCCGCGACCGGGCCGCCGAGTGGATCGAACCGGTGCACGCCGACGCCGCGATCCGGCTCTGGCGGGCGCTCGCCCGCCGCTGCGCCGGCCCCTACGACGAGCATGCCGCCGCGCCGCTCAGCCTGGCCGGGTGGGTGGCCTGGTCGTCCGGCGACGACGTGGAGGCCAGGGTCGCGCTCGGCCTGGCCCTGGACCTCGACCCCGAGTACCGGTTCGCCCGGCTGCTGCACAACGCGATCAACCAGGGCCTGGATCCCGAGGTGCTCCGGCGGTGCCTGCGGCACCAGCGCCGCGAGCGGGTGATCGCGCAGAGCACGGCCCGCCGCGGGCCGTCTGGACCGGCCGGCCGCGGACCCGGCCGCCACTCACCGGGAGGCCGCCGTGCCCGTACGCGTCGCTGACCGGGGTCCGCGGGGACGAGCACCCCCGCAGGTCAGGGGGCAGGTCCGCGGCGGCGGGCCGCGCGGGCGCGGGCCGGCGGGAACGAAAGGGGCGGCAGCCGCCGATCCGGCTGATTATCGTCAGGCAGACGACTAGGATCTTGGTATGTCGCCCTACGACCCGTCGGCCTACCCGCCCCTCGCCGTCACCGTCGATCTGGTCGTGCTCACGGTGCGACATCACGCACTGTGCGCGCTCTCGGTGCGCCGGGGCGAGGCGCCGTTCCAGGGCCGGTGGGCACTGCCGGGCGGATTCGTCAGGAGTGACGAGAACCTGTCCCAGGCGGCGGCCCGCGAGCTGGCCGAGGAGACCGGGCTGCACGCGCAGAACGGCGCTCACCTGGAGCAGCTCGCCACCTACGGCGACCCGCAGCGCGATCCGCGGATGCGGGTGGTGAGCGTCGCCCATCTGGTGCTCGCGCCCGACCTGCCCGCTCCGCGCCCCGGCGGTGACGCGCGCGGTGCCCGCTGGGCGCCGGTCGGGACGCTGCTGGCCGAGGGCGGCCAGGAGCACCCGGGTGACGCCGCCCCGCTCGCCTTCGACCACGCCAGGATCCTGGCGGACGGGGTCGAGCGGGCCCGGTCCAAGATCGAGTATTCGTCGCTGGCCACCGCCTTCTGCCCGCCGGAGTTCACGGTGGGGGAGCTGCGCCGGGTCTACGAGGCGGTGTGGGGGGTGGCGCTCGACCCGCGCAACTTCCACCGCAAGGTCACCGGCACGGTCGGATTCCTGGTGCCCACCGGAGGCACGACGACCCGTCAGGGCGGGCGTCCCGCTCAGCTCTTCCGGGCGGGCGGCGCCACCTTGCTCAACCCGCCGATGCTCCGGCCGGAGGTCTGACCGGAGGCTGACCCGGTAGCCGGGCCGACAAGTCTGATCGTCTGACGATTTATCCCTTTTGGGCGTTATGGTGCACGGGTGATCCAGGCCATCGGATTGACCAGCACGCCCCGCCGTGACGCCCCGCCCGCCGTCACCGACCTCACCTTCGAGATCCGTCCCGGCGAGGTCACCGGGCTGCTCGGTCCCGCGGGCGCGGGCAAGTCGACCGCCGTGCGGCTGCTGCTCGGCCTGCAGGCCGGCCGCGGCGCCACCCTGTTCGACGGCCGCCCGCTGCACGCGCTGGCCCAGCCGGCCCGGGCGATCGGCGCGGTGGTCGGCGACGTCCCGGGGCACCCCGGCCGCACCGCCCGCGGCCACCTGCGGATGCTGTGCGCCGCCTACGGTCTGCCCGCCTCCCGCGCCGAGGACATGCTCGAGCTGGCCGGCCTCGGCGCGGTGGCCGACCGGAGGCTGGCCGGCTACTCGCTGGCCATGGACCGCAGGCTGGGCTGCGCCGCCGCGCTGCTCGCCGACCCGTGCGCGCTGGTGCTGGACGACCCGGTCCGCGGCCTTCCGCCCCGCGAGGCCGCCTGGCTGCACGCCCTGGTGCGCCGGCACGCGGCTGGCGGCGGCGCGGTGCTGCTCACCGGCCGGGACGCCGGAGCGCTGGCCAGGACCGCGGACCGGGTGATCGCGCTGGACCGGGGGCGGATGGTCGCCGACCAGTCGTCGGCGCGGTTCGCGAGCACCCGGCTGCGCCGGCACGTCGCCGTCCGCTCGCCCTACGCCCAGCGGCTGGCCGAGCTGCTGGCGGGCGACGGCACCGAGGTGGTCGGCGCGGGCGGCAGCCGGATCGCCGTCTACGGGCCGAGCGCGGCGGCCGTCGGCGAGACCGCCTACCGGCACGGCATCCTGCTGCACCACCTGGCGGAGGAGACCGACGGCCGGCCGGATTCCGACCGGCCCGAGACCGTCGAACAGCCGGCCCCGCAGGCGCCGCGCCCGCCGCGCCGGGTGCCGCGCCGGCCCGGCCCGCGCCACCCGCTGCGCTACGAGCTGCGCCGCTGCTTCGGCGTGCGCACCGTGTGGCCGGCGGCCGGCGCCGCGCTGGCGGGTTCCGTGCTCGGCACCCTCCTGCTGGCCCGGACCGGGGCCCCGTCCGCCTCGGCGCTGCGGCTGATCTCCGGCTGGGCCGTACAACTGCCCCTGCCGGTGGCGGCGATCGGGGCCGGGCTGATCGGAGCGCTCTCGTACGGGCAGGAGTTCCGCTTCCCGGCGCTGGCCCCCGGATACGGCCCGGAACCCCGGGCGCCGCGGCTGCTCGCGGCCAAACTCGCCGTCAGCGGAACCCTCGCCCTGCTGCTGGCCGCGCTGGCCGCCGTGCTGGACACCGCGGCGCTGCGGCTGGCCCTCGGCCCCGGCCGGCTGCCGGAACCGTCGGCCGTGCCGGGCGCCGTCGCCGGCTGGGCGCTGCTCGCCGTCGGCTGCGCCTGGGCCGGAGTGCTGGCCGCGGCGGTGCTGCGCACCACGGCGCTCGGCGTCGCGGCCCTGCTCGCCGTACCGCTGCTGCTGTCTCCGGCCTTGTCCAGGCTGCTCGGTGGGCATCGGACCGGGCAACTTCGCGACGCGGGCGGAGCGTTGTGGTCGGTGCTCAGCGGGGTCTCGCAGGGCGACCGCGGAACGACCTCGGCGCTGCTGCGGTTCGCCTCCCAACCCACCGTCCTGGCGCTGGCGTTGTCGCTGACGGTGCTGGTCATCGCCTATCTGGCAGGTGCGTTGCGGGCCCGGCGGCGCGGGCGCGGCCCAACTGCCCTGCCGGGCGGCCGAACTGCGCCGCTGACGGAAGAAAAGGGATGATTCGTCCCTGTAAAACGTCAATTATCAGGTGATGAGCACTCACCCTTTCGTGTGCTTTTCAGCAAAGCCCTCAAGGCCCGCATCGGCCTCGCCGACAAAAGATGCGTGAGTACCCTTGCGCACACCATGATGACCGCGGCTCGATCCGCCGGCTCCGGCATCGCCGGCCCGGGCGAGCTGGACCGCTACACGTACGCCGATGCCACCGGCACCGACCGTCCAGGACCATCGTCCTGGGAGGGCATGGAGCCGGACATGAGCCGGATGGGCCGCCGGGCGGGCGGCAGTCGTGGCCGGGGCTTGCACGGACAACTCGTCCAGCAGCTCGGGCAGATGATCGTCTCGGGCGACCTGGGCGCCGACCGCCCGCTGGTCCCCGAGGAGATCGGCCAGCGCTTCGAGGTCTCCCGCACCGTGGTGCGCGAGTCGCTGCGCGTGCTGGAGGCCAAGGGCCTGGTCAGCGCCAGGCCCAATGTCGGCACCCGGGTCCGCCCGGTCGCCGACTGGAACCTGCTCGATCCCGACATCATCGAATGGCGCGCCTTCGGGCCGCAGCGCGACGACCAGCGCCGCGAACTGCTCGAACTGCGCTGGACGATCGAGCCGCTGGCCGCCCGGCTGGCCGCCGGCCACGGCCGCGAGGACGTGCAGCAGCGCCTCGCCGACATGGCGGAGATCATGGCCCACGCCGCCGCCCAGGGCGACACGCTCACGTTCACCCGAGCCGACGTCGAGTTCCACGCCCTGCTCCTGCAGATCGCCGGCAACCGGATGCTGGAGCACCTGTCCGGCATCGTCTCGGCCGCGCTGCACGTCTCCGGCGGCCCGGTCACCGGCTGCGAGCGCCCCGGCGACACCTCGGTCGGCCTGCACCACCGGATCGTGGACGCGCTCGCCGAGGGCGACGGCGGGACGGCCGAGGCGGCGATGCGCCAGCTGCTCGCCGTCCAGCCCGCCCAGCCGGTGCTGCAGCCCGAGCAGACCGTGCCCGGCAGCGACCACGTCGTCCCGCCGCCGCGCGAGCAGCACTGACCGCGTCCCCACCGCCGCGGATCCCGGAAACTTCGGGGTCTGCGGCGGCGCTATGCGTGGTATATGTCCATCTTTGAGAGGTGATGACACAACATGGGGTGTGACTCGGGCCACGTAAGCTGGGCGTAACGCCAGACGAGGCAGTGCGATGACTTAAGAGGTGGCGGCCGTACGAGGAATATTCGGCGCTGGATTTGACGCTGAGTCGCTGTGCGGTTCCACCGAGTCGTTCCCATCGTTCCGAGAGGTTGTTCGTGTCGGCCAGCACATCCCGTACGCTCCCGTCCGAGATCGCCGAGTCCGAGTCTCTGATGGCGCTCATCGAGCAGGGTAAGGCCCAGGGGCAGATCGCAGGCGACGACGTGCGTCTGGCGTTCGAAGCGGACCAGATTCCGGCAACCCAGTGGAAGAACGTTCTGCGCAGCCTCAACCAGGTCCTCGACGAGGAGGGTGTGACGCTGATGGTGACTGCCGCTGAGGCGCCCAAGCGCACCCGTAAGAGCGTCGCAGCCAAGAGCCCGGCGAAGCGTACTGCCACCAAGACCGTCGCCAGCAAGGCGGCCCCTGTCAAGAAGACCGTAGCGCCCGAGGCCGCCGCCCCCGAGGCGGCCGCCCCGGCCGAGACCACGGTGGAGCCATCGGTGGAGGCTGAGACCCCAGTCAAGAAGGCGCCCGCGAAGAAGGCCGCCGCCAAGAAGACCGCTGCCAAGAAGGCGCCCGCCAAGAAGACGGCGGCGGCCAAGAAGGCGGGAGCCTCAGGCGAGGAGGCCGCCGCCGAGACGGCGGAGGAGCCGCTCGACGAGGCCGCGACCGGCAAGGGCGGCGAGGAGGAGACGGAGAAGACGGAGTCCGAGAGCTTCGTGCTCTCCGACGACGACGAGGACGACGCCCCCGCGCAGCAGGTCGCCGTCGCCGGCGCCACCGCCGACCCGGTCAAGGACTACCTCAAGCAGATCGGCAAGGTGCCGCTGCTCAACGCCGAGCAGGAGGTCGAGCTCGCCAAGCGCATCGAGGCCGGCCTGTTCGCCGAGGACAAGCTCGCCGCGGCCGACAAGCTCGCCCCCAAGCTCAAGCGCGAGCTGGAGATCATCGCCGAGGACGGCCGCTGGGCCAAGAACCACCTGCTGGAGGCCAACCTCCGCCTGGTGGTCTCGCTGGCCAAGCGCTACACCGGCCGCGGCATGCTCTTCCTGGACCTGATCCAGGAGGGGAACCTGGGCCTGATCCGCGCGGTCGAGAAGTTCGACTACACCAAGGGCTTCAAGTTCTCCACCTACGCCACCTGGTGGATCCGGCAGGCGATCACCCGCGCGATGGCCGACCAGGCCCGCACCATCCGCATCCCGGTGCACATGGTCGAGGTCATCAACAAGCTGGCCCGCGTGCAGCGCCAGATGCTCCAGGACCTGGGCCGCGAGCCCACCCCGGAGGAGCTGGCCAAGGAACTCGACATGACCCCCGAGAAGGTCATCGAGGTCCAGAAGTACGGGCGCGAGCCGATCTCCCTGCACACCCCGCTGGGCGAGGACGGCGACAGCGAGTTCGGCGACCTGATCGAGGACTCCGAGGCGGTCGTGCCGGCCGACGCCGTCAGCTTCACGCTTCTGCAGGAGCAGCTGCACTCGGTGCTCGACACGCTCTCCGAGCGGGAGGCGGGCGTGGTCTCCATGCGCTTCGGCCTCACCGACGGCCAGCCGAAGACGCTGGACGAGATCGGCAAGGTCTACGGGGTCACGCGGGAGCGGATCCGGCAGATCGAGTCCAAGACGATGTCGAAGCTGCGCCACCCGTCGCGCTCCCAGGTGCTCCGCGACTACCTCGACTGACCCGGCACGCGGCAGCCCGACCCATGACCGGCCCGCCACTGGCGGGCCGGTTCTGCGGATGCGGCCTCCGGCCCTATCGATGACTCTGGGTGTTCAGAGTTGTTCGCAGGGTCAGGAGGCCGTATGCGTTTCCCCTTCGCCGTCCGGGCCGGCTGTGCCGTCCGCGTTCCGACCAGGGAACGGCGGCGGCCACGCCTGCGGGCCGCGGCCGGCCGCCGGGCCGCCGTCCTCGCCGCCACCGCGCTGCTGCCGGCGCTGATCGTCCCACTGGCCGCACCGGCCGGGCCCGCCGCCGCCAACGGGGTCGTCATCGGCGGCAGCCCCACCACCACGCAGCAGCAGCCGTGGGTGGTCGCGCTGTCCAGCCGGGCACGCTTCGGATCGAGCCGGTCAGGGCAGTTCTGCGGGGGAGTGGTGGTGGCGCCGCGTACGGTGATCACGGCCGCGCACTGCTTCGGGCAGGAGGCGCTCGGCGTCAGCGACTGGAAGCAGCTGCCGGACCTGCGGGTGATCGCCAGCCGTACGGACCTGAGCGGTACCGGCGGCCAGGAGGTGCGGCTGTCCCAGGTGTGGGTCAATCCGGACTTCGACGCCTCGACGAACGCCGGGGACGTCGCCGTGATCACCCTGGCGCAGGCGCTGCCGGCCGATTCGGCCATCGCGATGGCCGAGCCGGGGGACACGGCCTCGTACGCGGCCGGCACCCGGGCGCAGGTCTACGGCTGGGGGGACACCACCGGGAACGGCGACTACACGAGCGTGCTCCGTACGGCCACGGTCTCGCTCATCTCGGACACGGCGTGCGAGCGTGCGTATCCGGGGAGTACGGACGGCACGTATGTGCGGGCGTCCATGGTGTGCGCGGGGGCGAAGGGCGGCGGCAAGGACGCCTGCCAGGGCGACAGCGGCGGGCCGCTGGTCGTCGCCGACCGCGTGGTCGGCCTGGTGTCGTGGGGCAGCGGCTGCGCGCAGGCCGCGTATCCCGGGGTCTACACCCGGGTGTCGGCGGTGGCCGGGCTGGTGGCACAGCACGAGTAGCGGCGCGGGGCTTTCAGCGCCGCACGGGCCCACGGAGGGCGTACGGGCCTGCCCGCGGCCCCGGGCCCGCTGACGGCCATGGCCTCGCTGACGGCTTCGGACCTGCTGACGGCCTCGGGACAAGCCCGCGGGCGGACACCCCCTCAAGGGGTCTGTCCGCCCGCGGGTCCGAGCTAGTCGCTGGTGCGATGTGTCAGCGCTCGTCGCTTCCCGCCGACGCCGGGGTGTCGGTCAGCCGTCCGGTCTCATCCTGTATTTCCGCAGCGATCTTCTTGAGTTCCGGCTCGAACTTGCGTCCATGGTGAGCGCAGAACAGCAGCTCACCGCCACTGATGAGGACGACGCGCAGGTAGGCCTGAGCGCCGCAACGGTCGCAGCGGTCTGCCGCTGTCAGCGGACTCGCGGGGGTCAGAACAGTAGTCACGTCGCCTCTTCTCTAGCTCGACGAGCTGTCGTACCAGGGTCAACATCCAACCAGGCCGAAAACGTTCCCGCTGACGGCTTTTCCTGAGAATCCGGCCTCAGAGTGACTGGTTGTTACTGATTGGCGGCGAATAGGAGTCAGTTGCGTCAGATGTCGCGTATGGAGCTGTTGTCCAGACTCGTCCCGGACTGGATGACCGGTCGTTGGTGAGGACGTGCCCGGAGCCTAAATGGTTCATGCCTCTTTGGGAACGTGACATGTGTATCACTCGTGCGGGTTATCGAACGGGTGATCGAAAAGAGCTAGCATGGGGGGTCCGGATACCGGGTCGCGGCGCTGTCGTCCGCCCCGATCTCGGTACCCTCTCACCGAAACGGCTGAAGACCTTCAGAAGATCCTGATCGAGGAGTTGCCCGCGTGACCGCCGAAACATCCGTGCCGCCCTCCGCACTGCTGACGGGTGCAGATCGCGACGGCTCCAACTACACCGCGCGGCATCTGCTGGTCCTCGAAGGACTCGAGGCGGTACGCAAGCGGCCCGGCATGTACATCGGCTCCACCGACAGCCGCGGCCTCATGCACTGCGTCTGGGAGATCATCGACAACTCCGTTGACGAGGCGCTGGGCGGCCACTGCGACCACATCGAGGTGATCCTCTACCCGGACACCTCGATCGAGGTCAGGGACAACGGCCGGGGCATCCCGGTGGACGTCGAGCCCAAGACCGGGCTGTCCGGCGTCGAGGTCGTGATGACCAAGCTGCACGCGGGCGGCAAGTTCGGCGGCGGCTCGTACTCGGCCTCCGGCGGTCTGCACGGCGTCGGCGCCTCCGTCGTCAACGCGCTGTCGGCCCGGCTCGACGTGGAGGTCGACCGCGGCGGCAGCATCCACGCCATGAGCTTCCGCCGGGGCGTGCCCGGCGCCTTCAAGCAGACCGGCAAGCAGACGGGCCCTGACGCGCCCTTCGAGCCCGGCAGCGGCCTCAGCAAGGCCAAGCGGATCCCGCGCACCCGCACCGGCACCAGGGTCCGCTACTGGGCGGACCGGCAGATCTTCCTCAAGGACGCCAAGCTCTCCCTGGAACATCTGCACCAGCGGGCCCGGCAGACCGCCTTCCTGGTGCCGGGCCTGACCATCGTGGTGCGCGACGAGCGCGGCATCGAGTCCGAGAAGCCGGTCGAGGAGACCTTCCACTTCGACGGCGGCATCAGCGAGTTCTGCGAGTTCCTCGCCCCCGACAAGCCGATCTGCGACGTGCTGCGGCTGACCGGCAGCGGCACGTTCAAGGAGACGGTGCCGGTCCTCGACGACCGCGGCCACATGACGCCGACCGAGGTCACCCGCGAGCTGGGTGTGGACATCGCGCTGCGCTGGGGCACCGGTTACGACACCACGGCGCGGTCGTTCGTCAACATCATCGCCACCCCCAAGGGCGGCACCCATGTGACCGGGTTCGAACGCTCGGTGACCAGGACGGTCAACGAGGTGCTGCGCTCGACGAAGCTGCTGCGGGTGGCCGAGGAGGACGTCGTCAAGGACGACGCCATGGAGGGCCTGACCTCGGTGGTCACCGTGCGGCTGGCCGAGCCGCAGTTCGAGGGCCAGACCAAGGAGGTGCTCGGCACCTCCGCCGCCAACCGGATCGTCGCCAACGTGGTGGCCAAGGAGCTCAAGGAGTTCCTCACCTCGACCCGGCGCGACACCAAGGCACAGTCACGGGCCGTGCTGGAGAAGGCCGTCGCCGCGGCCAGGACGCGGATCGCCGCCCGGCAGCACAAGGACGCGCAGCGCAGGAAGACGGCGCTCGAGACGTCCTCGCTGCCGGCCAAGCTCGCCGACTGCCGCAGTGACGACGTCGAGCGCAGCGAACTGTTCATCGTGGAGGGCGACTCGGCCCTCGGCACCGCCAAGCTGGCCCGCAACTCCGAGTTCCAGGCGCTGCTGCCGATCCGCGGCAAGATCCTGAACGTCCAGAAGTCGTCGGTCACCGACATGCTCAAGAACGCCGAGTGCGGGGCGATCATCCAGGTGATAGGAGCCGGGTCCGGCCGCACCTTCGACATCGACCAGGCGCGCTACGGCAAGGTCATCTTCCTGGCCGACGCCGACGTCGACGGCGCGCACATCCGCTGCCTGCTGCTCACGCTCTTCCAGCGCTACATGCGCCCGATGGTGACCGAGGGCCGGGTCTTCTCCGCCGTCCCCCCGCTGCACCGGATCGAGCTCGTCCAGCCCAAGAAGGGCACCGACAAGTACGTCTACACGTACTCCGACAACGAGCTGCGCCAGACCCTCCTCGACCTCCAGCGCCGCAACGTCCGCTACAAGGACAGCATCCAGCGCTACAAGGGCCTCGGCGAGATGGACGCCAACCAGCTGGCCGAAACCACGATGGACCCCCGCCACCGCACCCTCCGCCGCATCAACATCAGCGACCTCGACGCGGCCGAACAGGCCTTCGACCTCCTGATGGGCAACGAGGTGGCCCCCCGCAAGGAGTTCATCACCAACTCTGCCTCGACGCTGGACATGGCCCGCATCGACGTCTGACCCGCGGCTTTGCAGCCGGGCCGACTCAGGGCGGCCCGGCGGCCCGCACGCAGTCCGCAAGGGAACTGACGCGAGATCAGTTCTGGAGCCGGTCACGCTGCCGCGCGGGCCTCTGCGTCACCGCCGTCGTGTGCCGACGCGGCGATATCCCCAGGCTTCGTACAGCGCCTGGACGCGTGGATGGGCGCGGTAGCGGTCGCCCCACTCGTACGCGCTCTTGGCGCCGGGCGGGGCGGGGCGGTGAGCAGATCACGGTAGAAGTCGCCGATCAAGGAGCGTAGACGGCCGGGGCGGTTCCGGTCGGGGTGGGTGTTTGCCTACCTCAGAAGTAGGTTTCGGCCCATGGTGCTTGCCGGTCCCGAGCAGCAGCATGATTTCCGGGCCACAGCGCGTGGCCCGGATGCTGAGACGGGGGGCGGATATGTGGCCGTTTCCGATGTACGGGGCAGCGCCCTGGCCGGCGGGCGTGCTGGTGACGCTGACCGCGGTCTGCGCTGTGCTGGCCTTCAGGGCTGAGCAGGCGCGGGACCGGCCGGGGCGTATCGGGCGACCGGCTGGGCGGATCGGCTGGCCCGTCGTGGCAGGGCTGGTGGGTGCGTCCGCGTACGGCAGTGTGCCGGCCCTGCTGCTGGCCCTGCACAACTCCACGGGAGGGGGCGGCTATATCGTCACCCTGCCGGAACTGGAACCCGGCGGGCTGTTCCCCGCGGCGCTGCTGATGGCCGGCCTGCTGGCCACCGTACTGATCCCCTCCGTTCGCGCCCCCAAATGGTGGGTGCTGCCCGCGGTCGCGGCAGTGACGGGCGAACTGCTGGAGTGGACGTACTGGCTCACCTATTCCTCTGCCGGCCACGGGCCGACATCGCTGAACGTCATGGTGGGCTGTGTGAGCGTCCCGCTGCTCGCCGCCGTTGCCTGTGCGGCTCTGCGTCGGCCGGCGAGCGGCAGGCCCGTGCGTCTGGCCGCGGCCGACGTGTCGAGTTCCGTGCGCTGGGCCCTGCTGCTGCCCGCCGTCGTGGTGATGACCGGTGATCTGCTCGGCCTCGATCTGTGGCAGTCCGCGCCGCCGGGCACCGGGATCAGGCTGGCAGTGGCCGATTACCTGATGGGTTTGGCGCTGTTGGGGACCGTCGTGGTCGGGCTGGTGCGGTGGCCGAGAGCGGCGGCGGGCCTGGCGGCGCTGGGACTCGTGGGGATCGGGGTGTACGACATCGCCCAGAGCGGATTCGGGCGATCCCTGGGGGTGGTGCAGAAGTTCGGGTCCCCGCGCGGGCCGACGCCGTTGCTCCCCGTGGAGACGGCTCACCATGCGTCGGTCCTCGGTGGGATCCAGGGGGCAGTGCTGCTGACCCTCGGGCTCTGGCTGCTGCCGCTGACCGTGTTGCCGCATGTCAGGCGCATGCTGGGGCGGGATCCGGATCCGGGGCTGACCCGGCGGGTGCGGGAGCTGTCGGAGACGCGGGCCGAGGCGGTCGGCTCCGCGGCTGCGGAACTGCGCAGGATCGAGCGGGACCTGCACGACGGCGCGCAGGGGCGCCTGGTCACCATCGGGATGAACCTCCGGGTCGCCGAGGAGATGATCCACAGTGATCCGCACGAGGCCGCCGCACTGGTCGTGGAGGCCCGCGTCGCCTCGGCGGCGGCACTGCAGGAACTGCGCGGCCTGATCCGGGGGATGCACCCGCCGATGCTGGCCGACCGGGGTCTGGGCGAGGCGGTCCGGGCACTCGCACTGGACCTGCCCCTGCCGTGCGAGACCGAGATCGACCTGCCCGAACGGCTCGCCGACCCTCTGGAATCGGCTTGCTACTTCGGCGTCGCCGAGGTCGTCACCAACGCCGTCAGGCACGCTTCGGCGCACGGACTCCAGATCCGCATGGCCCGGGCCGAGGGGGTGCTGCGCATCGAGGTCGTCGACGACGGAGTGGGCGGCGCGGATCCCGCCCGGGGCACCGGGCTGGCCGGGGTGGAGCGACGGCTGGCGGCCTTCGACGGAGTCCTCGCGGTCAGCAGCCCGCCCGGGGGACCGACGATCGTGGCCATGGAGGTGCCGTGCGAATAGTCGTCGCAGAGGACCTCTTCCTGCTCCGGGAGGGGTTGGTCAGGCTCCTCAAGGCACGCGGGTTCGAGATCGCGGCGGCCACCGACAGCGCCCCTGGCCTGCTCGGCGCGCTGCTGGAGTGCCGGCCGGACCTCGCGATCGTGGACATCAGGCTGCCGCCCACCCACACCGACGACGGGCTCCGGGCGGCACTGACCGCCCGTGAACGGATCCCGGGTCTGCCGATCCTCCTCCTCTCCCAGTACGTCGAGCAGATCTACGCCCAGGAACTGCTCGCCGACCAGTCCGGAGGGGTCGGCTACCTGCTCAAGGACCGGGTGTTCAGCGACGACCAGTTCGTCGACGTGATCCGTACGGTCTCCGCGGGTGGCACCGTCATGGACCCCGAAGTGGTCACCAAGCTGCTCGGCCGCCGTGGCCGCGGCGACCGCGAACCCCTCTCCCGGCTCACCGAACGGGAGCGCCAAGTGATTGAACTCATGGCCGAGGGACGCTCCAACAGTGCCATCGCGAACCGGCTCTTCATCAGTGAGAAGGCCGTGTCCAAGCACAGCACCAGCATCTTCGCCAAGCTGCAGCTCGCCCCCTCAGACGACGACAACCGCCGCGTGCTGGCCGTGCTCGCCTACCTCATGTCAGCGCCGGGCGACGGCCGCACTCCACCGGGCCCCTTGAGCTGATCCCGACCGCAACTTTGCCGGGCGGGCCCGGCACCCCCCATCACCGAGCGGCCGATGCTGCCCAGAACCCAGTGCTGCCCAGACCCCAGGGAGAGCCCGTGACCACCACCCCGTTCATGAACCGAGAAGGAATGACGCGCCGCCGCATGCTCGGAGCCGCGCTGGCAGTCGGGGCCGCCGTGCCGATGGGCGCCGCACACCAGGCGTGGGCGGCTTCGGCCGCCCCGGACCTGGTGCCGCTCACCCTGCCCGTGCCCACCGGACCGTACCCGGTGGGCACGGTGCCCCTGCACCTCGTCGACACTTCCCGCCCGGATCCCGCGGCCGGCCCGGGGCGTTACCGCGAGTTGATGGCCAGCGTCTGGTATCCCGCTCGCAGAGCGGAGAACCTGCCGCGCGCCCCGTGGATGACCGAGGGCGCGCTCCGGGCATTCCTCGCCGACGTCGGCTTCCCCCTCGACCCCGCCCTCAGCCCGCTCACCGCCGGGCACCTGGGCGCGCCCGTGCGCCGCACGGGCCACCGCCTCCCCGTCATCGTGTACGCGCACGGCTCGGGCAGCCACCGCGGCGACCACACCATCATGGTCCAGGAACTCGCCAGCCATGGCTACGGCGTGGTCACCGTCGACCACACCCACGACACCTTCACCGAGTTCCCCGACGGCCGGGTGGCCACCCCGGACGACGTTCCCATGTACCCGAGGGACTTCGCCGCCGACCTCACGTTCCTTCTCGACTGTGTGGAGGGTCTCGCCGCCGGGCACAACCCCGATGTCGACGGCAAGGCACTGCCCCAGGGCTTGCTCGGCGCACTCGACCCGCGGTGCGTCGGAGCGTTCGGCTGGTCGAAGGGTGGCACCGCCACCGCGCTCACCATGCTCGCCGACCGGCGCGTCCGCGCCGGGCTCAGCATCGACGGCCCGATGCAGCCGACCATCACCGTTGACTTGGACCGGCCGTTCATGATGATGACCGCCGTGTTCACCCGGGCCACCATGCCCGACGTCGAGGAGTTCTGGACGCGGCTTCGCAGCTGGCGGCTCGACATCCAGGCCGACGGGGCCATCCACAACTCATACGGCGACGACGCGACACTGATCCCGCAAGCGGGCAAGATCCTCGGGATGACCGACGAGCAGATCCAGGACTGGATCGGCACCCTCGACCCGGCCCGGTCGGTACGGATCCAACAGGCCTACCCGCTCGCCTTCTTCGACCTGCACCTGCGGCACCGCCGAGGGCATCGCCTCGACGGCCCGAGCCCGGCCTTCCCAGAGGTGAAGTTCATCCCGTGAAGCAGCGGCCGCGTCAATCCGATTCGGCTCGCCACCTCTGACATACATGCGGCGTCCAGATACTTGCCCCATGGACGCGATCGGCGCTGCACGCACAAAGTGCTGCGGCAGAGCCCCGGATGAATCCGGATGAACAAGGCCCCCGCAGGCGCCGAACGACGCATTCGCCGGGCCGCCGTCAGTGGGCCCTACTGACGGCGCCTACTGGCGGCGGCCGGGTTTCGTTTCCTCGGAGTCGGGCCGCAGTCGCGTGGCCGTTAGGTGCTTGCCGGTCCAAGGATTTCGGGGGACGGGATCACCGGCTACGCCGCTCGGCGCTGGTCGGCCAGATGACCGCGACGGGAAGGCCAAGGGCGCGAGCCTCCTCGACGACCCGTGGAGGTCGACCGCAAGATCCCGACAAAGCGACGCTGACGGACCACCTGGTCCACACCCGGCCCGATCGTCGGCACTTGGTCACATCGTCGACATGGGGTGGCCGACGAACTGGATTTCGCCGTCGCTGAAGACTTCGGCGTGCGGCTGCAGGTCGCCATAGCCCTGCCAGTCGAACACCAGTTGCGCGAACGTCACGGTCAGGTTCCGGTCCTTGGTATCCGGCCGGCCGGGGGTGGTCAGAACGAGAAGCAGCTGGTCATCGAGTTCGAGTAGCAGCTTGCCTTGGCGGGCATGCGCCCAGGTCAGCAGATGCTGATTGTCGAAGGGTCGGCCGAACCACCCCCTGGGAAGGATCAGCCCTGAGTACTCGGCATGGGCAAACCAGTCTGTGATCGCTTCGAGAGTCTCATCCAGCGCCGTCATGCGCCGATCATCTCCGGCATCCATGCTGGCGTCGAATGGAGTCGCCGTTTCAGGGAGTCAAGAGGATTCGTCATCTGAGGAGTCCGACGTCGGCACGGCCATGGCACTGTCGTTCGGTGCCCTCGCTTGGGTAATCGAGCCTTCTACCGCCTGCTCGCGGCCGTCGGCCTGGGTTGACCACAACTCTGCGGCGGCGAGGGCGTCGATGACCAGCCTGGTGCGCGTGCGATCGCCCAGCCAGCCAGCCAGCCAGCCAGCCAGCCAGCCAGCCAGGCGGCGGGAGGCGAGGCCGATAACGGTCGCGAGGCAAAGGCATCGACGTCCTCACCGACCAGGCTGCGACGGCAGCCGCCGAACTCAAGGAACGATGGCGCGCACTCGAGCACGTCTCCCTCAGCCCCAGTCGAATGGGCGGCTCCGCCGCAAGTCGGAACGGTGGCCGATTGGTTCATCACCGACTCGGCCTCCACCCTGGGCACTGCCCGAGTCGACGTCTGACCCGCGGCGGGCCGGCTCTTATCGCTTGATCAGTGTCTGGCGCAGTTGAGCGAGAGTTCACTCGTCGCGGGCGATCCCGGGGCATTTTGCGCGGGCTGTTTTGGCGGCCTCGGGCGAATCGGAACTGGTTGTGCGCCCCTTGTATGGGAGCGCGGTCGGGTGCATTGCGCTGCGGGATGAGAGCCTGTCGGCTCGCCTACCGGCATACGCGGTGACCTGCGCGACGGGCTCCGTGGGCCGATCGCAGGGGGTGGCGTCCGGGGGTGCCGTGGTCGGAGCGGGGGGTAATTCCATCTGACGCGGTGGGAACCTTCGGGCATACTCGTGTCCGGGGCCAGGGCGGAACGCTGAACAGTCCTTTGCGGAGGGCTGTGTTCCGTATTTCTGGGATGGACGGGCGCTGCCCGGAGGGAAAAGGAAAAGGAATGAATGGTTCAAGGAGGGGGACTGTGAAGGTGCAGACACGAAGGCTTCCGCTCGCACTCGTCGCCGCGGTGGCGCTGATCGGGGCGGGGGCGCCGATGGCCTCGGCGGACGCGTCCGACACCGGACCGAGCGTGCCGACGGGGCTGTTCACCAGCCCCAGTTCGGGGGAGACCTGTGGCGCGAGCGCTCCGTACACGACCATCGGCAACACCGACGTGGCCCTCGGCGGCACCTTCGCCGATCCGGCCGGCGGCGGGCTCGACGCGCACTTCAAGATCTGGCCCACCGGCTTCGGCAACGGGACGGACGTCGCCGAGCAGACGATCCCCGTCTCCTCCGGCACCGTCGGGACCCTCATGGTGCACACGTCGGTCATCACCCAGCTGCTCGCCGACGACGGCATGACCGGGACGGGCACGCTCAGTTGGACCGCCAGGACCGAGCACGGTTCGCTGGCCAGCGCGTGGAGCGCGGAGTGCCACTTCGTCTTCGACGGCGTCCGGCCGAGCGTTGCGCCTGGTGTGGTCTCCCCGCAGTTCCCCGACGGCTCCGGCGGCTGGCCGGCGAACACCGGAGAGGCCAGGACGCCGGGGACGTTCACGCTGTCGAGTGGTGGCGTCGCTGACGTCGTGTCGTATCGGTACTCGACCGACTGGGCCCCGGCCGTCCAGACGGTCGCGACGACCGCGGGCGCCCCGGTCGACGTGACCCTGACGCCGCCGTCCGCGGGTCCGCACACGCTCAGCGTCTACAGCGTCGACGCGGGCGGCAACCGGTCGGACACCTTCAACTACACCTTCTACGCCAACGCCTGACAGGTAGAAGGACCCGGCCGGCCTGAGCGGCGGTGCGCCGGGTGGGGGACGGGGGTTGGCGCCGGTCGGCGGGGGTGGCCGCCGGCCGGCGCCGGGTTTTGTTGACGGGGTCTGTCAGGAGACGGTTACCGAGTCGATGTTGGCGGGACCGTCCGAGGTGTTGCCGGTGACGCGGATCGTGTTCGCGCCGGCGTTCAAGGGCACCGATATGGACACCGTGGACCAGGTGTCCCAGTCGGCGGTGGTCGGGAAGTTCAGCGTGCCGCGTGAGGTGCCGTTGACCGTGATCTTCGCGGGGCGGGCCGCGTCGGTGCCGTCGGAGTACCGGAAGGTCAGGGTCTTGGTGCCGGCGGCGGACGCGGTGACCGGGATGTTGAGGTACGAGCCCGTCGCGTTCGCCGGGTTGGCGAAGGCGGTCCCGGTGTAGCCGAGGTGGTTGGAGTCGAAGGTGCCGCCGGAGGACATCGAGCCGGTCTCCGCCTCGAACAGCGTGCCGCTCGGCGGCGGGGTGGTG
Organism: Streptomyces sp. CA-111067; assembly: GCF_050956065.1. NCBI lineage: Bacteria > Bacillati > Actinomycetota > Actinomycetes > Kitasatosporales > Streptomycetaceae > Streptomyces > Streptomyces sp. CA-111067. The sequence goes on from NZ_CP192103.1 coordinate 7,195,031, forward strand.
CCCGTGCCCGCCATGCTCGAACCGAGGTTGTCCAGGGCCGTCTGGACCAGGGCCTGGGCGTTGTTGTTGAGGTTGGAGTTGGAGCCGTTCACGACCCAGTTGGAGCCGGAGAACATCACGACGGTCACGCCGTTGTCCACGCCACCGGTGGTGCCGCTGCTCGGGATGCCGAGCAGTTGGGCGGCCTTCACGGACGCCTCGCCGAGTTCGCGGGAGTCGTTGTCGGAGGTGGTCTGGTTGTTCGCGGTCTGCGTGTCGCCGAAGATCGAGCCGATGACCTTGCCGTTGTAGAACATCAGCGCGAACTGCCGGCCCGACATGCCGTGTTCCTCGTAGAAGAAGTGCGGGCAGGGGGTCTTGCGGTCCCAGCAGTCGTCGCCGAGCACGTAGAACGGCACGTGGTGCGCGCCCAGGGCCTGGCCGTTGCTGTCCTCCCAGGTCGTCTCGCCCTGGTGGTCGGGATCGGGGTCGGGGTCGCTGCCGTCGGTGTCGATGGCCATGCCGGAGGTGTAGGCATAGACGCCCGAGGCGACCTGGTACACGTTGACGTTCTGGGCGCGGGTCATCGTGTTGATGTGGGGTTTGGTGTTGACCTGGTTGGCGGCGGTGGAGTTCTGCTGGATGCCGGCGAGGACCTGGGCGGCGGTGTAGGTGGTGGCCGGCGCGGCGGCCGGGGCCGCTGTGGCGGCGGTGGGTTTCGTCGCGGCGTCGGCGTTTCCGACGGCGAGGGGGACGGCGAGCGCGAGGGCCGCGGCGGCTGCCAGGGCGAGGCGCGTACGGGTCGATGTCATGGCGGGTGGGGGACCTCCATCAATCGTTAGTAAAGCTTCTTAACGGATAGAAGCATCTGTGAGCCCCGTCACGCAATCGTCTTGTTAATCAACTTTACTAAATCTATACTTTCGGCGGGGCGGCCACCTTGTGATCTTGATGGAGGGCCAGCGGGGCCGGGGCGTGGCATAGCCTTCGGGCATGACAGACGGTCAAGCGGACCTCGAACGCCTCGCGTCGGGCAAATACCTCCTGGTCACCACCTTCCGCAGGGACGGCAGAGAGGTCCCGACACCGGTCTGGGTGGTCCGTGACGGGGACGCCCTCGGCATCTGGACGGTCGCCGACACCGGCAAGGTGAAGCGGATCCGCAACCGCGCCGACGTGCTGGTGTCCGCGTGCGACATCCACGGCAACCCCGAGGGCGAGGCGTCCCCCGGACGCGCGGAGATCCTCGACGCCGAGGAGACCCGGAACTACCGCGGCCTCCTCGCCCGCAAGTACGGCCTGATCGGCAGGCTCACCCTCCTGGGCAGCCGCCTGCGCCGAGGCGCGGACGGCACGGTCGCCATCCGCATCACCCTCACCTGACGAGCCGCCACCCGCTCCCGGGCCGGAGGGGGGCTCACTTCGGGGCCGCTCCGCGCCGCGCGCGGTATGCCGCTGCCTTCACCCTGCTCTGGCAGGGGGCGCTGCAGAAGTGGCGGACGGAGTTGCGGGAGGCGTCCACGTAGACGCGGTCGCAGCGGGGGGCGCGGCACACGCCGAGGCGGCCGGCGAGTTCGCTGCCTACTGCCAATGCCAGGGCTGTGGCGCAGCCGGCGCTCCAGCCGACGCCGTAGCTGTCGTCGGTGCCGTGGAAGTGGACCTGCCAGGGTTCGCCGGGTACCCGGTCCAGTTGAGGCCGGGCGCCGGTGCGGCGCAGCAGGTCGTTGGCGGCCGCGGCCGCGTCGTCGGCCCGGTCCTCGTCCATGCCCTCGAAGACGAGGCGCATCGTGCGCGCGGCCTCGGCGAGGTACTCCGCGCTCTCGGCCGGCAGCCGGTCGGGCACCGGTGACTGCGCCCGGTGCCCTGGCAGCGCGGCGGGCACGGCCGAGAGCAGCTCCTCGCCGGCCGGCGCCGTGTACGGCTTGCCGCGCCGCTCGCCGTCGGTCAGCTCGTTGACGAGGGACACGGCTGCGTCGAGCAGCAGCTCCACGTGACTATCGAACAGCACTTGACTGGTCACTCCGCTCGGGCCTAGGGTCTGCATCCATAGCGCGACCGTCACCAACAATACTCGATTCGTCGGTCACTATGGAGGGGTCATGCCCGTCACGCCGTTCCGCCCGGACGGGGCCGTCCCCCGGTACGTCAGGCTGCTGATCGCGGCGCGCGGGGTCAACCAGCTCGGGGCGTTCTCGCTCGCCTTCCTCACCGTGCTGCTGTGCCGGGACTTCGGCACGAGCACCGCCGCGGCCGGGGCGGTCGCGACGGCCTTCGGTGTGGCGACGATCCCGAGCCGGCTGCTCGGCGGCCGGCTCGCGGACCGGATCGGACGGCGCCGCACCATCCTGATCGGCCTGCTCGGCTGCGCCGCCGCCCAACTCGGCATCGCCGCCGCGCCCAGCCTGCCGGCCGCGGCGGGCTGGGCGGTGCTGCTCGGCCTGGCCTTCGAGCTCTACGAGCCCCCGAGCCAGGCGATGATCGCCGACGGGACGCGGCCGGAGGCACGGGCCCGCACCTACGCGCTGCTGACCACGGCGCTCGCGGTCGGGAACACGGGCGCGGGCCTGATCGCGGCGATCGTCGGCCGGTCGAACCTGCGCTGGCTCTTCGCGATCGACGCGGCCTCGTGCCTGGTCTGCGCGCTGGCGGTGCGCCTCGGCACCCCGGCCGACCGCGCGGCCCTATCCTCCGGCACGGCCGCCGACCGCGCGGCCGGCGCCGTCACCGACGCCCCCGACGTCAAGCAACCGTCCCCCTGGCGCGACCGCGCCCTCCTGGCCGTCACCGCCGCAGGCACCGTCTACGCCCTCGTCTACATGGTGCTGCTGATGGCGCTTCCGCTCTCCCTCGCGGCCTCCGGCCTCAACCCGGCGAGCGCGGGTGTGCTCATGACGGCGGCCACCGTGGTGATCGTCGTCGCACGGCCGCTGATGCGGACCCGGCTGCTCGCGGACCTGCCCGCGCCCGCCGCCTCCGCCGCCGGATATGTACTCATGGCCGCCGGCCTGGCCGGATACGCCTTCGCACCGGCAGGCTCGCTGCCCGCCCTCCTCGCCCCGACGGCCGCCTGGAGCCTGGGCAACCTGCTGCTGTCCGGGCAGGCGTTCGCGGTCGTCGCCGGACTGGCGCCGGCCGGGGCCTCCGCGCGCTACCTCGCGGTCTTCGGCCTGAGTTGGGGGTTCGCCACGGTCGCCGCGCCGCCGCTCGGCACCTGGCTGATCGGGGGCTTCGGGCCGGCCACGCTGTGGACCTCGATGGCCGTGGTCTGCCTCGCGATGGGCGTCGTCCAACCGTGCCTGCTGCGGGCGCTCGCCGACGACTCCGGGCCGGCGGGCCCGCCCGCGCCCGTACTCACGAAGGCCGGGGCCCAACGCTGACCGGACGCGGGCAACGTCAAGGCCCGGAACGGCGGTTGGTCACGAGTGGTCACGAGGACGGCGGGCGCCACGGCTCGCTGTGGCTGTCCACGTACCAGTCGAAGCCCTCCGCCACCAGCGCGGTGACCAGCGGGAGATCGATCTCCTCGCCCGCGGGGCCCGGCTCGCGCAGGTGGTAGGGCGGCGGGTAGATGCTGTCGCCGAGGAGCATCACCCCGGAGTCGGGGACGCCGACGACCGTCGAGTCCGGCGCGTGACGGCCGCCTACGTGCTGGACCTCGATGCCTCCGGGGAGTTCGAGCCGGTCGGCGAAGGTGCGGGTCGGCGGGCGGACGGCGAACTCCGCCCAGTCGTCCACCGCGCGCGCCCGGGCGGTGAAACTCCGTTCGAGCAGCGGGTTGGCGGCCGTCTCCTCGCGGAGATACGCCTCGCTCCACGGGAGCGCCGCCTCAGCCGTCAGCAGCGCGGCGCCCGCCTCGTGGCCGACGATCTCGTCCAACTCCCAGGCGCAGGCGCCCCAGGTGTGGTCCCAGTGGTGGTGGGTGAACACCACCCGGCGGGCGGCCGGCAGCCCCGCCTCCGCGATCGCCGCCTGTACGAGACGGGCGTGCGCGGGGCTCTGGCCTGCGTCGACCACGGTGCTGCCCGCCTCGTCGGCGACCACCGCGACGCACGGCTTGACGGCCGCGGGATCCGGGTCGCCCGGGTAGATCCAGACCCGACCGGACAGCAGGCTCAACGGAGTTGTCATCCCCACACTCTGCCAGCAGGCCCCGTTCGGCGACCGGGCCCGCCCCGCCCCTCTCCCGTTGCACATTCGCACCACTGGCGCCTGGAGTTGTCTTCTCCCGCACGCTATTCGGCGACTGTTCGAAAAGAAAAAGGAGATCGTCCGCTCCGCTGTGACCAAAGACCGTCGCATTCCACTTGAGCTGTGCCACCATGAAGTGTCGCGGCCGGGGCTGCGACTAACGGCTGCTCGTCGGGGGGCGGGCCGGCCGGATGCTCGACCGTATGAGCGTATGTGGCTCATGTGCATCCAGGGGGTAGGGGTCATTGGGTGAGGGGACTGATCACGCATGCCCAGTGTGCGGAATTCCCGACGGGGATACAGATATATGCGCGGGTTGCCAATGGCCGATGCGATCCGATCCGGTACTGGGGGAGCTGACCGAGACCGACAGGCGGCGTGAGCAGGCGGCCGTCGACGCGGCGGGGCACGCCTGGGACACCAGGGCGGCGGCCCTCTCGAACGGGAGCGGCGGCGACGCCGGACGGCTGTCCGACGTCATCCGCGGCGGCCCCGCGCGACCGGGGGAGAGAAACTCCGCGACCGGGTCCGGCATACCGAATGGTATGCTGGGGTACGACTCCGCGCGGTGGCACGAGATCCTCGCCGAGCTGACCTCCGGGCGCATCAAGGAGTTAGTCTTCGTCGAATTCGGCCCCGATTGCGTGAGCGTGATCAGAGCCTCCGCCGACGCGAACGGAATACCGCGGCAGGCCGACGCGGGAAGCACCGAGTGGCGCTCCGTCGCGCCGCTTCTCGACCGGCGGCCGGAAATTCGCCGATTCCAGCTCGCGGGCGGGATCGGCACCCTGCCGCCGGTCGGGCGGACGGATTTCGACGAGGCGGTCGCGCACTGGCTGAAAGCGTTCGTACCGCCCTCCTCCGCCCACACGATGGTGCTGCTGTGCCGCCGGGGCGGCTGGGTGCTGCTCGACCGGGCCGCGAACCTGCTGCGCGCCGCATACCCGCTGCTCGCGGAGGCCGCGCCCGCCACGAGAACCGCCACCGCCACAGCCACCACCCCCGCCCGCAACCGCCCGGCACACGGCCCCGACGAGACACCCGTCGAGGACGCGATAGCCGAACTCCTGCGCACCGCACCCCTTCTGCTCGACCACACCCTCCTCCTGGCCGACGTCGACGACCGCACCGGCGCCGTGCGCACGCACACCGAAGTGCTCTTCCCGGCCGGCTCCCGGCTGCCGGCCGGCACGACGGCCACCGCCGAGGTCACCGTGCACGGCGGCATCGAGCACGGTGCGCCCGCCCTGCTGCCGGTACTGGCCGGCCGCCCGGGCTCCGACGGCAGCGGCGCCACGGTGCTGTCCGCCCCGGGGTCCGATCTCGCCGCCCTCGGCACCGCCCGGCTGACCTTCGAGCTGCACGGACCGGGTGACGTGCGCCTGGCCGGCTCCGCCGCCTTACCCGGAAGCGGGCACGACCTGCCCGACCTGCCGGACCTGGTCCGCCGCCTCCCGCGGCGGATCGTGCGCCCGCCCGGCCTGGAGGTCTGGTTCACCGTCGAGATGAGCGGCGCGGACGCGGCCGAGACCGCCGAGCGGCTGGCCTTCGTCCGGGAGGTCGTCAGCGCCCTCGCGGAACGCGACGGCCCGGGCGGCCGGCTGCGGGTCGGCGTGGTGGGCCACTACGACCACGTCATCCACGAGAACGGCCACACCGCGCGGCCCACCCTGCTGCTGCCGCTCGCGTCCGCCACCGCCGGGCACGTCCTGACGGAACTGGCCCGCTGGCAACCGGCCCCGCGCAGGCAGGACATGACCTCGTCACTGGAGGACGCGCTGCGGGCGGTCGCCCGGAGGGCGGCGGCGCCGGCCCGCGGCGGCCAGGACACCCGGCGCACCCTGCTGGTCGTCGGCCGCCGGCCGCCCGCGGTGTCCGTGCTGCGCGGCCCGGTGCCGTCCTGCCCGCTGGGCGCCGACTGGCGGCTGGAGCTGCAGGCGCTGCGCGGCCACGGCATCCGCGTGCTGGCCAGGGCGGATCCGGTGCCGCCCGGTCCGCCCGGCACCCCCGACCCCGCCGGCGACTACGCCAGGAGCGCGTGGGCCGCGCTGTCCGCCGAAGGCTCCTTCCAGCCGGGCACCGACGCCCCGGCCGCGGTGGCCGAGGCACTGACTCCGGTGTGGCGGTCGGACGGTCCGTCCTGCCCGCTCGCCTTCGCCACCGCCTTGCGGTGATCCCAGACCAGGTACGAGGAGAGACACGATGGGCCAGTTCGACAAGGACGAGACGCAGGCAGCCCCCGCCTCCAGTCCGCTGATCACCTCCCAGCCCGCCCCGCCGGCGTCCGGCCCCGGCCCGTCGGGCGGGCCGGCCCCGGTGGCCTACATCCACCCGCAGGCGCAGCAGGCCGCGCCCCAGCAGATCCCGCAGGCGGCGTACGGGGCGCAGCAGGAGCAGACCTACCCCATGCCGGACGGCAACCTCCAGCCGCTGCGCATCCCGACCGCGCCGGCCGGCGTCGCCTCCGCCGCCGACCCGCTGCGGATCGGGCTGTGGGGCGCGCCGCGCTCGGGCAAGACGACCTTTCTGGCGGCGCTGCCGGTCGCGGCGATGCAGTACCAGCGGCACACCGCGAACAACTGGGTGATCGGCGGCATGACCCCGGAGGCCACCGACTTCCTCAACGACAGCGTCGAACGGCTGACCGTCCGCCGCCAGTTCCCCGACGGCACCCTCGGGGCGGAGGGGCTGAGCTGGTCCTTCCAGGGCGAGGAGGGCGCCGCCAGGAGGTTCGGCAAGGCACGGGAGGTCAGCTTCCTGCTGGACGTCCAGGACGTGATGGGCGAGGCGTACAACCGCAGTAACCCGATGCACGCCTCCGTCATCGACCAGCTGGCCCGCGCCCAGGGGCTCATCTACCTGTTCGACCCGCTGCTTGACGGGGAGGCCGGGACGGAGAGCCTGAACTACTTCTACGCCACCGTCAACGCGCTGAACGCACGGGTCCGGGACGCCGGCGGCCACCACCGCAACCGGCTGCCGCACCATGTCTCCGTCTGCGTGGCGAAGTTCGACCACCCCTCCATCTTCGAGCCGGCGATCCGGGCCGGCTGGGTCACCCAGGACTCGGTCGGGTCCCAGATACCGCGGGTGCCCGCCGAGCAGAGCGCCGGCTTCTTCGCCTGGCTCTGCGACGAGTTCCGCGGCTCCACGGCCCGGGTGGTGCGGGACGGGCTGAACACCTACTTCCACCCCGAGCGCGTCACCTATTACGCCACCTCCGCCATCGGCTTCCGGCTCAACCCGCAGCACGTGTTCGACTACCGCAGCTACCTGAACGTGGAGACGGTCGACGGCAGGGCGCAGATCTGCACCTCGCCCGAGCCGATCAACGTCCTGGAGCCGCTGATCGACCTGGAGCGCCGGATCCGCGCCGACGGACGCAAGGGACGGCTGCGGTGAGCGGTGGCCCCGACGACACGCTGCCCGCCGACTGGGCGGTGCTCGGCAAGCACCAGGGCCGCAGCATGGGGTACGAGGTGCTGGCCGGCAGCTTCTCCGCGGCCAGCGCCGGGCGGTACCTGTTCAGCGCCACGACCGGCACCCCGGACGACCGCGACCCGGCGGGCGCGCTCCCCTGGCTGGTGTTCCTCGGTACGGTGCCGGACGAGCCGGGGCCCGCCTGCGCGGTGGTGGAGACGACGTGGGACGGCACCCGGGACGCGACCGGCGCGGCCGGCTTCTCCTGGGGCCTGGTGCTGCTGGAGTGGGAGCAGGCCGGTGCCGCCGCGCTGACCTGGACCGGGCTCGGCCGGGGAGCCGCCGCGCTGCGGCTGCCTGCGGAGTCGGGCGACCGCCTGCCGCTCCCGGCGGCGCCGGCCGACGCCGATGAACTCGCCGCCACCGTAGAGGAGTTGGGCTTCGGCTGGGCCGCCGGAGTGGCCGCGCTGCTGCTCGACGGCCGGCGGGTGGTGATCACGGCGCCGCCCGGCGGCACGCTCCCCGACCCCGACACCCGGGTCCGGATCCTCGACGCGGTGTGCGCGCTGCTGCCGTACGGCTGCCGCAGCTGGCTCAGCGGCGCCACCTGGACCGGCAAGTCGGACCATCAACTGAGGCTGGTCTTCGCCTCCGCGGCGCGGACCGGGCAGCAGGAGGTGCCGCTCGGCGGGCCGCCGCCGGAACCGCGGGGTGACGCGGCCCGCGGCTACCTCGCGGAGCTGTGGCGGGTACGGCAGAAGGAGCAGCCGACCGCGTCGGTGGTCGCCCATCTGCTGGCGTCCACCGCGATCGTGCCGGTCCAGGACGCGGCATCGGCTCTGCAGGTCCTGCGCGAGATGGACCTGCTCGGCTCCGTGGTCGGCGACATCCGGCACGGCCGCGGCAGCCTCACGGACGTCGCCAGGCTGCTGCGCCTGCACCCCATGGAGTCGCTGAAAGAACAGCATCAGGGCACGCTGCTGTCCTTCCTCTTCCTCTGCGTGCGGGGCCCGGACGGCCACCGGGCGCGGGAACTGCTGGAGGAGCACTGGCCGCGCCGGGCGGCCCGGCTGCTGGCCGACGAGATCCTCGCGCTCGGCGCGACCGGCGAGAGCTTCGGCCTGGCCAGGAGACACCTCGGCCTGCTGCGGGAGTTCGAGAGCGGGCATCCGGGGGCGTTCGACGAGCTGTTCACGGCGCTGGTGACCGGATCGGGCGGGAACCCGGTCTGGATCGGCGAGCTGATCGCCTACGTCGAGCGCACCCACGCGCACACCTCCGCCGCGGCCGACCGGCTCGTCATGGACCAGAACGAGGTCGGGCACGCCTGGCTGTCCTCCCTCATGGACCCGAACCGGGACCGCTCCCCGCTGTCCCGCATCGTCGCGGTGGCGCTGGCCGAGGGCCTCGCCTCCTGGCCCGGCTGGCTCCGCTACGGCGGCGTGCTCACCGGCCAGCTCACCCCTGACCGGGCCGACGAGTCCGACGCCGCCGACTTCATGGGCTCGCAGGGCGACGGCGGCGGCTGGCGGGCGGCGCTGGAGATCGCCCGTGACCACCGCACGCCGGCCGCGATCAGCCCGGCCTGGCCGGCGCTGCGGCAGGCCCTGCGCGGCGCCCACGGCCGGGACGTGCTGCCGCTGCTCGACGCCGTCGCGCCGCCGGAGGCGACGGATCTGAAGCCCCGGGTGGCCGCGGACGCCGATCTGCTGCACCTGCTGGTGCCTGCGAACGGCACCGGCAACGCCGGCGGCAACGGCCCCGGTATCGGCAGCGGCACCGGCGCCCGGGCCGCGGCAGCCCTGCCCAGGCTCAGGCGACTGGCCGGGCAGCCCGCGATCGACGCCTACGCGGACGCCGTCGCGGGCCGGCTCAGAACCGACCCGGTCCTGAAGGACCCGGTGGTCGACGCGCTCCTCGGTGACGCGCCCGACGCCGTCGGCTGGTCGGTACTGCGCCGGCTGACGTGGCGGATCAGCTCCGTCGAGTCGACCCTGCTCGAAGGGCTGGCCACCCGGCTCGCGTCCCCGGCGTATCCGCCGTGGCTCGATCTCGACCTCTCCGCCGAGATGGTGGAGCGCCTGGAGTGCCGGCCGGGCCTGGCATGGCTGCGGCCGGCCCGGGATCTGCGGGCCGCCACCGGGAACTTCCAGTCGCTCAACGACTGGTGCGGGATCTTCGCCGGAGCGTGCCGCGGGCACGCCGTCGGCTCCCACGCGCTGTACGAGTTCGGGCTGGCCGTCGCGAAGCTCGGGCTCGCGTTCTCCTTCGACGTCTCGGTGGCGCTGGAGACGCGGCGGCCAGGTCTCGGGTACGACCTGTACCGGGCGCTGCACGAATCGGGCCGGTACCCCGAGCTGGTGCAGAGGCTCCGCGATCACAGCCTTGAGGAGGTGCGGCGGCACCGCAGGCTGCTCGCCGACCTCGGCCTGCCGCAGTCGCCGGCCGCCCAGCCCGTCGCACCGCCCCCCGACCCGGGTTGGCGGCAGGGGCCGCCGGAGCACTACGGAAGGCCCGCCCTCACCAGCGGCCACCCCGCCCCCTACGACCCGGCGCCCCCCGGCTACCGTCCGGCACCGATCCCCGCACCCGTCCCCATTCCTGCCATGCCGCAGCAGTCTCCCGACATGCCGGAGGACGCGGCCGCGGCCGACTACGACGAGTCCGGGGAGCCCAGACGGTTCAAGCCCGGTCGCCCGCGGCTGAGGAAGCGCCCCCGGTGAGCGCCATAGCCATCGACGTCGGCGCCCGGCATGTGCGGGTGGCCCGCGTCGGCGCGCACGGCGCGGCCGAACTCGTCGACCTGCCGGGGACGGTGGCCGGCGAGGGACTGCCGGTCGCGGCCGAGTCGGGCGGCGCGCACCGGACCATCGCGCTGCGGACCGCGTACGGCGCCTACCGCGACGCGTACGGAGTCCCCGGCAAAGTGGTGCTCTGCGTGCCGCAGCAGGACCGGGCCGAGCACGCCCGCCGGGCCGCGGACACCCTGACGGCGCTGCACGCCACCGGCGGGGCGCCGCAGTTCCGGGCGCTGAGCACGCCGCACGCGGTGCTGGCGCTGCTGCGGCACACCGGCGCGCTGCCGGACGGCTGGTACGCGGTGTGCGACCTGGCCGCGACCGAGGTACGGGTCGCGGTGTGCGCGGTCTCGCCCACGGCGGTGGCCGTGACCGGCGACGCCCGGCGCGCGCCCGCCGACGGGTACGGCGCCGGCTTCGACGCGGCGCTGCTGCGGGCGGCCGGACTGCCCGCGGAGGAGGCCGGGCTGCGCGAACTGGCTGCCGCGCGTGCCGTGGAGGGCGCCGCACTGCGGCTTGACCTCACGCTCGCCAGGGCCGGGGCGCACCCGGACCGGTACGACGACATCGCGGTGCACCAGGTCGACGGGCGGGAGATCTCGGCCGGGGCGGTACGCCGGGCCCTGGCGCGGCTCACGGCAGACCTCGACCAGGCGGCGGCCGAGGCGCTCGACAAGGCGTCGGGCGCCTCGGCCGACGGCCGGCCGGCCGCGCTCTCCGCGGTGGCGGTGGGCGGCTCCGCCCGTCTGCTGCCGCTGGTCCGGCATCTGACGGAACGCCAGGGGCCGCCGGTCGCACTGCCGGCCGGGGTCGACCCCGCGCTGGCCGCCGTCTTCGGCGCCGCCCTGGTCGCCGCCGGGCGGATCGATCCGGCGGACCGCTACCCGTACGCCGTCTGCGTCGGCGCCCACCGGACGGTGGCGGGCCGGCCGCGCGACGAGGAGCTGCTGCTCAGCCCGCCGGGGGCCCTGGAGCCGGGCGGCGCCACGGTCTACGCGGAGGCCGACGGCCGGCGGGTCCGGCTGCGTACCGGCCCTGAGGGCTCCGCGGACGGGCGGCCGGTCCGGGTGCGGGTGCGGGACGCCGAGAACCGCCGCACCGCGCAGGTGCGGAGCCTGCTGATCCCGGGCGCCGCCGAGGGCGACCGCTTCCACGTGGGCGTGCGGGTCGCCGTCGACGGGACGGCGCGCCTGGTGCTGCGTCCGCTGGGCGCGGGGGCGCCCAGCGAAATCCCACTCGGCAGTCTGCCGACCGACCTGAAGGAAGTGCGCTCGTGAAGCACACCGTCCGGCCGCGGGCGCTCCGCGGCGTCCGCGACTTCGCCGCCGTACTGGGCGCGGCCTTACTCGCCGTCCCCGCGCTGGCCGCCGGGCCCGCGCAGGCGGCGCCCGCCGACACCGCCCACCCCACCCGCGCCGAGATCTACCAGGCACTGGAACTGGGCCAGGAGCCCGCCGACTACGCGATCCTGGTGGACACCTCAGGGTCGATGAAGCAGAACGGCCGCTACGACACCGTCCGCGCCACGCTCCGCCCGTTCCTCGACGGCCTCACGCCGCAGGACCACGTCGAGCTCGTCACCTTCGACTCCAGCCCGCACATCCAGTACATCGGCTCGGCCGGCGACACGGACGCGATCATGTCCCACCTGCCCGCCCAGCCGAACCCGCACGGCGCCACCGACATCGGCGCCGCACTGGACAAGGCGCTCACCGAGCTGGAACGCGACGACGCCTCACCGGTGGCCTCCATCGTGCTGCTCACCGACGGCGAGCAGGACCCGGCACCCGGCTCCCGCTACCCCACCTCCTCGGGACCGTCCTGGACGGCACTCCAGCACCGGGCCGACGCCATCGGCGATCACGCCCAACTGGCCGGCTACGCGCTGCCGCTGGGCAGCGGCGCCTCGGGCGCCGACCTGCTCGGGCACGTGGTGTCCGACACCACCGAGCTGCGGCCGAAGAACATCCAGGACCTCGGCGGCTACCTGGCCAGGGCGGGCGACCGCACCCGGGCCCGGCAGGCGGCGCTGCTGCTCGCCGGCGACAAGGGCAAGGGGCTCGACGCCAGCTGGTCGAACGGCGGCAGGACCGACCTCACCGACGGCACCGCCACGGCCCGGCTGACCCTGCGCTCCACCACCAGCCGCGTCCCGCTGACCGTCACCGGTCTGCGCGCCTCCGTCACGGACCCGTCGATCGCCGTCGGCGGGCTGCCCGGCCAGGTGACGCTGCAACCGGGCAAGTCCAAGACGTACACCGTTCGGCTGACCGGCAAGCTGCCGGCCGGACCTATTCCCTACCGGCGAACTGAGAACAAGGACGCGGTGCTGCGGTTGGCCGGCCGGGTCGGCTCGGCGTGGGAGCAGCCGCTCGCCCCGGACGTCAAGCTGTCCGTCCCGCGGCAGATCCAGGTCACCGGGCCGGCGGTGCCGCTGCGGGCCACGGTCGGCTCCGCGGTGCTGCTGCCCGCGGTGCTGGGCGGCCTGGTGCTGGTGCTGCTGGCCGGCTGGCTGCTGTGGCGGCGCAGCCGGCGGCCGCTGCTGACCGGCGCCCTGCTGGTGGCACGGGCGCTCGGCGACCAGGAACCGGAGCGGATAGCGCTGCGGGGGCGGCACCTGCGGCTGCGCCCCGAGACGGTGGGCGGCGCGGGCCGGGTACGCGGCCGGCGGCGGAGTACGGACCGGGTCGCGAGCGTCGACCTGCTGATCCGGTACAGCCCGGACGGCTCAAGTGGCCGGGAGAGCACGGCCACTTGCGTGCCCGGCGGGCACGTGGTGATCAACGGGGTGCGCTTCCAGCACCAGCCCGCGCCGGTGGCCGGCCGGGTCCCGGTCGGCGGCCGGTCCCGGTGAACGGCGCGGTCGCGGACTCCGGCGCGGTCCCGGTGGGCAGCGCGGTCCCGGACAGCGGCATGGCCCCGGCGAGCGGCCCGGTCGTGACCGTGAACGTGGCGGCCACCCGGGTCGGCACCGAGGCGCTGGGCCCCGGGGTCCGGTCGGCGCTGTGGGTGCAGGGCTGCCCGTTCGACTGCGCCGGCTGCATGTCGGCCGACTGGATCCCGTTCCGCGAGGCCCGGCGGGCCACCCCGGGCGAGCTGGCGGCCGAACTGCTCGCGGACCCGCGGGTGACCGGGCTGACGTTCTCCGGCGGCGAGCCGATGGAGCAGGCCGCCGGCCTCGCCGAAGTGGCCAGGCTGGCCCGGGAGATCAGGGACGTGTCGCTGATCTGCTTCACCGGGCACCGGCTGACCGCGCTGCGCGCCCGCCCGCCGTCGCCCGGCGTCCACGACCTGCTGGCGGCCGTCGACGTGCTGATCGACGGCCGGTACGTCGCCGCGCTCGACGACGGCCGCGGCCTGCGCGGCAGTTCCAACCAGCGGATCCACCACCTGACCGGGCGGCTGGCCGGCTCCGGCTACGACTTCGGCGACCGGCCGCGGTCCGCCGAGATCGCGGTCACCGGCCGGGAGGCCCTGCTCATCGGCGTACCGCCGGCCGGGCTGCTGGCAGCTTTCGACACCGCGGTCGACTCCGTCCGCGGCCGCACTTCCCCCGGAAGGGAGTTGGACAACGATGAGCGGTAGGAAGCGCATCTCGGTCGACGAGACGGAGTGGTACCGCGCCCAGCGCAAGGCGCAGCAGCTGAAGGAGGTGCTCAGCACCCTTCCCGGCCTCATCGAGGACATCAGGTCGCGGACCCGTGCCGACCTCGACCGGACCTTCGCCCGGGTCTCGGAGCGCCAGCAGCGCAACGAGACGGCGATGGGCGAACTCAGCGAGCAGACCCGGCGGTTGGAGGCCGACACCACCCGGCGGCTGCGCGAGCAGGCCGGCGAGCTGCACCGGGAGCTGGCCGAGACGGCCGGCCGGCTGCGCGAGGAGACCCGGCAGGCGCTCGCCGAGCAGCAGGAGCAGGCGCGGCGGGCGCTGGCCGCCGAGCGGGCCGAGCGGCGCGCCGAGACCGCCCGGCTGGCCGCGGACATCGACATCATGAAGGTGGACCGGGCGCGGGCCGAGGGGACGGTACGGGCCTGGCTGGCCGACGCGAACGTGATGGCGGACCTGATCGCCGACGCGGGGCTGGCCGAGCGCTACGCGCCGAAGGAGCTGGAACGGCTGCAGGCCCGGCTGACGACGGCCGGGCAGAACCTGGCGCAGGGCCGCTTCGACGCCGCGCTGGCGCTGACCCAGGAGACGTACCACTCGCTGAGCGAGCTGCGGGTGGACACCGAGCAGCGGGAACTGGAGCGGTGCTCGGCGCAGACCGCGGCGGTCGAGTCGCTGGTACGGGTGGACCGGCTCATCGAGGGCAACATGAACCGGCCGGTGCTGGGGCCCGACGGCACGGAGCTGGCCGACGTCAGGCTCGACGTCGAGTTCTGGTCCGAGGACGAGGTCGAGGGGCTGCGGCGGGAGACCGCCGACGGGCTGTCCAGGGCCCGGGACGACGGCACGGACATCGAGACGCTGCTCGGCCTGCACGAGCGGGACGCGCCGCGCCTGGAGCGCGCGCTCGGCGACACGGTGGCGGACGCCGGCATGCGGCAGCTCGCCTCGCAGATCCGGATCAACCTGGCCGACGCGGTGGCCCGGACCCTCGGCGAGATGGCCTTCTACGACTTCGTGGACGGCGAGTACCAGGACGCCGACCCGCGGGGCGCGTACTACGCCAAGCTCCAGCACGGCAACGGCAACGAGATCGTGCTGGACATATCGCAGGCCGCGCGGGACTCCGGCGAGTGCGTGGTGCGGGTGCTGTCCTACGACCACGACGTCACCTCGGAGGCCCAGCAGCGCGGCCGTGCCGAGGCGGTCCAGCAGGCACTCAACGGCGAGGGGCACAACGCGTCGCGGCCGGTGTCGGAGCCCGGAGATCCCGACCCGGCGCTGCTGGACATCGACCGGCACCACGCGGAGGGCAGGCGGCGCGAGCAGGCCGCGCGGCAGGGCCGCACGCCGCAGAAGGGGCAGGCGCAGCCCGGGGCGGCCGGGGCATGACCCAGGCACCGCCCGCCGTGTCCGGGCCGACGGTGGAGCGGTTCGACGGTGCCGCGCTGCGCAGCGGCGAGCCGTTCACCGTGCTGTACGGCCCGGGAGTCAGCGACGACTTCGTCAACAGCGCCTATCTGATCTGCCACATGGAGCACGCGCTGTGGCAGCTGCTGCGGGCCGAGGGGTACGAGCGGATCGTCTTCTCCTCGCTGCGGCACCCGGTGTACTACCGGGACGCCGCCTCGCGTGACCTGTCGGTCAGGGGAGGCGGCGCGGGACGGCGGCGGGCGGCCGGTCCGGGGGTGATGGGCACACCCGGGATGACGGGGCCGATGGGCAGTCTCGTCGTGCCCGGCTTCCGGGCCCCGCACGAGGGGCCGGCGGCTCCCGAGACGGATCCCGGTGCCCGTTCCGGCGCCGGCCAGGGACCCGGCGGGGTCGGCGAGGACGGCACGCCTCCGGCGCCGGCGCCGGGCTGGGCCGACCCGTTCGCGGTGATGACACTCCTCGGGTACCTCGACCAGGCCCGGCCCAGGACCGCGGTGGTGTTCTCCTCCACCGAGGAACTGCTCGAACACACCGAGGCGCCGCGCGAGCTGGCCGGCGCGATGGCCGAGTGGGCGCAGCACGGTGACAACGGGAACCTGTGGCTGCTGGTCTTCCGCAAGCCGTCACTTGAGGACGTGGCGCGGTTCGTGGAGGACCGCCGGCACTTCCCGCAGCTGGAGACCTTCGTCCGCGGCCGGGCCGCGCTGCGCGGGCAGCCGGGCACGATGCGGATCGACCACCCGCAGGGGGCGGAGCTGGAGCGGCTCATCCAGGTGGCCCGGCTGCGCGAGGGGCTGCGGATCGAGGACTGGCGGGAACTGGACGCGATCGCCAAGGCGCTGGCGACCCACCCGCGCAGCATCCGCGCCTGGCAGGCGTCGCTGCGCGAGCTGGCCCGGCCGGAGGGGCGCCCGCTGAGCAGCACGGTGGTGCGGGAGATCCTCGGCGGCGGCGCCGTCGCCGACCCCCGCGGCCCGTGGGAGCGGCTGGACGACCTCCAGGGCATGGAGGCGCTCCGCGACCACTTCGAGCGGCTGCGCGGCGTGGCCGAGGCACTGGACGCGATGGGTCCCGGCGGTCCTGCGGGGTTCGAACCGCCGTCCATGCACCTGGTGTTCACCGGCAACCCGGGGACCGGCAAGACCACGGTGGCCAGGCTGGTCGGCGAGATCTACCGCGATCTGGGCCTGCTGACCCGCGGCCACGTCGAGTCGCCGCAGCTGTCGGACCTGGTGGCCGGCTACGTCGGGCAGACGGCCGCGCTGACCGAGGCGACCATCGACAAAGCACTGGACGGCGTGCTGTTCATCGACGAGGCGTACGGACTGAGCGACCAGAGCGAGGGGTTCGGGGACGAGGCCATCCAGGTGCTGCTGCGGCGGATGGAGGACGACCGGGCCCGGCTGGTCGTGGTGGTGGCCGGCTACCCGGACAAGATGGCCGAGTTCCTCGCCGCCAACCCGGGGCTGGCCAGCCGGTTCCCCAAGGACAACGAGATCGGGTTCCCCGACTACCCGCCGCGGGTGCTCGCGGAGATCGCGCTGCGGCGGCTGGCCGGCAGCCGGGCCCGTCCGACCGCCGAGACCGAGGCCCGGCTGCGGCTGATCGTGGACCGGCTGTACGAGACGCGGGACGAGACCTTCGGCAACGCGCGGACCATGCGCACCCTCGCCGACGCCGTCTTCACCCGCTGGGCGGCCCGGGTCCGCCGGCGGATCACCGAGCCGGTGCTGCCCGAGGACATCCCCGAGCACTACCGCGACTACCTGGACCGGCCCGCCCCCGACCCGGACGCGCTGCTGGCCGGACTCGACGCGTATGTCGGCCTCGGCCCGGTCCGCGAGGTGCTGACCAGCCTCACCAACCGGCTGCGGCTGCGGCAGGCGCGGGGACAGGCCGGGTTCGCGGCGCCGCACCTGCTCTTCACCGGGCCGCCTGGAACCGGCAAGACGACGGTGGCCAGGATGGTCGGGCAGCTCTTCCGCGACCTGGGCCTGCTGCGCAAGGGCCACGTCGTGGAGGCCGGCCGCGCCACCCTGGTCGGCTCGTACCTCGGGCAGACCGCGCCGATGGTCCGGCAGGCCGTACAGGACGCGCTGGACGGCGTGCTGTTCATCGACGAGGCGTACAGCCTGGTGCAGGACAGCCAGTACGGCGGCTACGGGGCCGAGGCCCTCGACACGCTGACCCTGGAGATGGAGAAGTGGCGGGGACGGCTGGTGGTCATCGCGGCCGGCTACCCGCAGGAGATGGAGATGCTGCTGGCCGGCAACCCGGGGCTGCCGTCCCGCTTCGCCGAGCGGGTGCCCTTCCCGCACTACTCGCTGGGGGACCTGGTGGAGATCCTGCGCCGGATGGCCGCCGCCGAGGGCTGCACCCTGGGGCCCGGCGTACCGGAGCGGGCGGCCGACTGGCTGGAGGCCACCCGGCGGGCGAATCCGACGGGCTTCGGCAACGCGCGGACGGTCCGCAAGCTGCTGGAGACCATGGAGGGGCGGATGGCGGACCGGTTCGTGCGCGGCGGGGGAGGGCTCGCGAAGCCGGTCGATCCCGCCGGATTCGGTGATCCCGGTGATCCTGGCCGGTTCGGCGATCCCGGCGGTCCCGGTGCGGCCGGCGAGGCGGGTCCGCTCGGTGAGGACGGGCCGGTGCCCTCGGAATTCCTCCCGGACGACGTCCCGGACCCGCCGGTCCTCACCCGCGGGGGCGCCCGATGAGCGGGCGGCCGGCCGGCGACGGGAGCCCCGGCCGCCGGCCGGCCCGGCGTCAGGCCGTGCGCGACACCGTGAAGCGGCCGTCCCGGTCGTGGCGTTCGCGCTCGGCCAGCACCCGGGTCAGCGCGTCGTCGGCGGCGCCCAGCCGCCGTTCGATGTCGGCCGCGGCCTCCTCCACCTCGGCCAGCGAGATCTGCTGCTCGTCGGTGGCGGTACCGGCCGGCGCGCCCCGCGGCGCCCGCAGCGCGCGGGCCAGATCGCGGTCGGCCGCCGCGTACCGCTGCAACGAGGCCAGCTGCGCGCCGCGTTCGTCGCGGATGCGCTCCGACCGGTCCTGGTACGCGGCGAGTTCCGCGGTGCTCTCCGCGTGCTCGCGCTCCTGCGCGGCCAGCGCGCGCTGCGCGTCGGCGGCCCGCTCCAGCACCTGCCGGGTCTGCGGGGCCAGTACGGCCAACTGGTCGTCGGACAGCCTGACCAGCGCGTCGCTGCTGGTCCACAGCGCCTCGTCGACGCCGCTGTCCCGGCCGCGCAGCTCCGCCAGTCGGCGGGCGATGACCTCCTGCTGCTCCTGGAGCGCGTCCAGCGCGAGCACCAGCCGTTCCAGCCGCCGCAGTTCGTCGACCTGGACGCGCAGCGCCTCGTGGGCGGCCAGCCGGTCGCGCAGCGACTCCTCGGTGGCGGCGAGCTTCTCCAGGACGGCGCGCTCGGTGCCGACCCGCTCGGTGACCTCGGTGAGCTGCCGCATCACCTCCTCGCTGCGGGCGCCGGGCCCCTGGCCGGGGGCCGCGGCGGCCAGCAGCGCGGACAGCGCCTCGGCCAGGCCGTGGCTCTCCTCCAGCGCGTCGTCCAGCGCGAACAGCGCGGCCAGCGCCCGGCTGCCGGCGGCGCCGCCGTCCACGCCGCGCAGCGCTGCCGCCGACCAGCGCAGCGCCTGGCCGAGGACCCGCAGCGCGGCCTCCGGCTCGCCCGCCGCGGTGTCCGCCAGCGCGGCGGAGATCTCCTGTCTGGCGTCGCCCACTTCGGCCATCGTCCCCCCACTCGACCGCTCGGCGCGGCCGTCTTCCCGGCCGGCCCGCACGGCCGACATCGTATCGCCGCAAACCCCCGCCGATCCGGCGTTCCGGCCGTCACGGCCACCGACCGGGGAATCCAACCCCCTTGATATGAAAGCGACATGGACAGATGAGTGAGATCGTGCGCTTCGACGAGCCGGACGGAACGTCATTCCAGGTGGAGGTGTCGGACGACGCCCCGGGCCTGGAGCGGATCTCCCGGGACCCGGACGGCGTGGTGCGGGCCGGGCAGCGCCTTGAGGACGCGCTCGAACACGCCCGGCCCGGCCTGCGGTCGGTGATCGACTCGGTGCGGGACCTCGGCCCGGACTCCTACGAGATCGAGTTCGGCATGAAGTTCAACGCGGAGTCCGGCATGGTGATCGCGAAGACCGCGATCGAGGGCCACTTCACGGTGAAGGTGCACTGGAGCCGGCCCGCCGCCGGCGGCGGGGCCTGAGCCCGGTGGCCCCGGACTGGGAGCGCCCGCCCTGGCTGGTCAGCGTCCGCCGGTCGGCGACCGCCGATCCGGTGGGCGCAGGACTGCTGGTGACCCCGCGGCACCTTCTGACCTGCGCGCACGTGGTGCGGCCCGGCCGGGCGCCGGGCGTTCCGACCGAACCGGTCTACGTCAGGTTCCAGTTCGCCTCCGCGCACGACCCGCTGCCGGCCACCGTGGTGGCCGGCGGCTGGCACCCGGACGCCGGCGACGAGACCGGCGACGTGGCGGTGCTCGAACTCGGCGGGCCGGCCCCGGCGGAGGCCCGTCCCGCCCCGCTGCTGACCACCGGCACCGGCACCTGGGACCACCGCTTCCGGGCGTACGGCTACCCGGCCGAGCACCGCCGCCAGGGCGTGCCGGTGCGCGGCGAGATCATCGGGCACTCCGGTGACGAGTGGCTCCAGGTGGAGGCGGGCCCGCACGCCGGCTGGGGGCTCGAACAGGGCTTCTCCGGCTCGCCGGTGTGGGACGTCAGCCTGGAGGGCGTGGTCGGCATGCTGGTCGCCCGCGACAAGGTGGTCGCGGTGGACCGGCGGACCGCGTACGCCCTCCGGGTCGAGACGGTGGCCAGGTACTGGCCGGGCCTGGCCCCGTACGTCAAGGACACCACGAACGACGACCTGCGCGACCGGCTGGAGAGCCTGCTGTCGCTGCCGCTGACCGCCGAAGGGGCCATCCCCCGGGTGGACGAGGTCGACCCGCACGACATCGGGGTCTCCCGCTCCAAGTACAGCGACCTGCGGGACGGCGCGCCCTACGTCTCCCGCAGCCCGCAGGACGGCCAGCTGGACGCGCACCTGGCCGGCGAGCGGTTCGTGGTGCTGGCCGGCCGCTCCAAGGCGGGCAAGTCCCGCACCCTGTACGAGGCGCTGCTGCGGACGATGCCCGGCGCCCGGCTGCTCGTGCCGCGCCCCGACGGCCCCGACCGGCGGGTGCTCGACGACCTGAGCCGGCTGCCGCTGCCCACCGGCTCCGACCCGGTGGTGGTCTGGCTCGACGACCTGCACCGCTTCCTGCGGCCCGGCGGCCTCGACCTGCTGATCCTCGAACGGCTCACCCGGCAGCCCGGGTTCACGGTGGTGGCGACCATCCCGGCCAAGCACCGTGCCGCGCTGATGCTCATGGAGAACGACGTCGGCCGCACCACCAGGACCGTCCTGGCCAAGGCGCGGACGGTCGAACTGCCGCCGCTGCTCAGCACGGAGGACGCCGAGCTGGCCAGCCGCCTCTACCCCGGCGAGGACTTCGGCCTCCGGGGTATCGGTGAACTCATGGTCGCCGCACCCGGGTTGGAGCAGCGCTACAACGACGGCGCGGACAGCGACCCGGCCGGCTGGGCGCTGGCCAGGGCCGCCACGGACTGGCTGCGGATGGGCCTGTCCGACAGCATGCCCGAGCAGGCGCTGCGCGAGATGTTCGACGCCTACCTGCTCGTCTTCCACCCCGAACTCGACGCCGACGACGCCGGGTACCGGACGGCGCTGGCCTGGGCCCGGGAGCCGGTGGCCGGCAGCATCGCCCTGGTCAGGCAGGTGCCGGGACCGGACGGCGGCCACGGCTACGCGGCGACCCCGTACATGGCGGAGTACCTGGACAACCGGGACGACGACCCGTCGGCCGCGGTGCCGCGGTTCGCCTGGCAGTACGTCACCGACAGCCGGCCGGCCGGCGAGCTGCTGGCGGCCGCGTACACCGCGCTGATCCGCGACGAGGCCGAGATCGCCGAGCACGCGCTGCTGCGGATCGTGGCGACGGCCACCGACGACCGGGACACCTCGGCCTGGGCGGCGCTGATGCTGGGCGAGATGTACCTGTACCTGGCCAGGTTCGAGCCCGCGGTGCGGCAGTTGGACACCGCCGTGGCCTCCGACGTGGAGAGCGTGGTGCCGCTGGCGCAGGTCGTGCTGGCGGGCGCGCTGATGCTGACCGGCGACCGGGCCAGGGCCCGGGCGCTGCTGGAGGCCGCGGTGGGCTCCCGCGACCCCCAGGTCTCCCAGATGGCGCAGGTGGGCCTGGCCGGGGTGCTGGTCAGCCAGGGCGAGAGCGAGCGGGCCGAGCGGCTGCTCGAGGCGGTGCTCGCCGCGGGCGACACCGAGGTCACACCCTTGGCGCAGGCCCAGTTGGTCAAGGCGCTGACGGTGGCCGACGGCGAGCCCGCGGGCGTGCGGCCGGGACTCAAGCCGGGCGTGGTGCGCGGCAAGCCGGGGGCGGGCGTCCCCGCCGGCCGCGGCGGCGCGGCGGAGCCGGCCGAGCAGCCGTGGACCCTGTCCAGGGCGGTCGGCGAGTCGATCACCGGCCAGATCACCGAGATGGCCCGCGCCAACCTCGGCGGCCTGCTGGTCAACCAGGGCAAGCTGGACCGCGCCGAGGAGCTGCTGCGCTCGGTGCTGGACGGCGGCCAGTTCCACGCGGTGCCGCTGGCCCAGGCGGGCCTGGGCGAACTCCTCATCGTGCGGGGGCGGCACGAGGAGGCCGAGGGGCTGCTGCGGGCGCTGGTCCGCTCCGGGCACCCGCTGCTCGGCCCGCTCGGCAAGGTCATCCTCGCGATCGCGCTGCTGCACCAGGAGCGGATCGACGAGGCGATGGCCCTCCTGCTGGAGGTGGCGAGCTCCGACAATCCCGACCAGGCGCCGCGGGCGGCCTGCGCGCTCGGCGAGTGCCACGCCGCGCAGGGCGACGCCCCCGCCGCCGTCGAATGGCTGGAGCGGGCCATCGGCACCGGGCACCCGGACTGGTCGGTGGCCGCGCTCACCGAACTCGCCGAGGTCGTCGCCGGCATGCGCGGCAGCGAGACGGAGGAGGGCGGCCAGGAGGAGGGGGCGTCCGAACAGCAGGGCCAGGGCGGCACCGAGCGGGTGGTGGAGCTGCTGACCGCGGCGGTCGGCGCGGGCCACGCGGACCTGTCGTCGCGTGCGGCGGATCTGCTGGGTGACTTCCTGTCGCAGGAGGGGCGGCACGAGGAGGCGGAGGACGCCTACCGGATCGCGATCGACTCCGGGCACCAGCTCTGGTCGCCGATGGCCCGCATCGACCTGGGCCTGATGCTCAGGGCGAGTGGCGACCCGGAGCGGGTGGTGGAGCTGCTGACGGCGACGGTCGGCGCGGGCCACGCGGACCTGTCGCCGCGTGCGGCGGATCTGCTGGGTGACTTCCTGTCGCAGGAGGGGCGGCACGAGGAGGCGGAGGACGCCTACCGGATCGCGATCGACTCCGGCCACGAGCAGTGGTCGCCCATCGCGCAGATCGACCTCGCCATGATGCTCGCCGACCAGGGCGACCTGGCCCGGGCCGCGAGCCTGCTGACGGTGGTCGCGGACTCCGCCGACACCTCCGCCGCGACCTGGGCGGTCGGCGTGCTCGGCATGGTCCTGATCCGCAACGGGCAGCGCGCGGAGGGCCTGGCCCGGCTGCGGGCGGCGAGCGACGCGAACGTCGCCCCGGCCTCCCAGATGTCCCGCTTCCAGCTGGCCAAGTGCCTGGCCGAGGACGGCGACGCGGCGGCGGCCGAGGAGCTGCTGCGGTCCGTGGTGGACGACGAGCCCACGGACGTCACCGAGGCGGCCAGGGCCTACCTCGCCGTCCAGCTGCTGCGCGGCGGCGACGGGGACGCGGCCGAGGAACTGCTCGCCGGGGTGGAGAACTCCGGTGACCAGGAGGCCATCGCCCTCGCCTACCTCGGCACCGGCGAGTACCTGCTCGACACCGGCGAGGTGCAGGCGGCCGGCGAACTGCTGGCCGCCACCATGGAGATCGGCGACGACGAGACCGCGCCGAGGGCCGCGGCCCTGCTCGGCGTCGTACGGCGCTCGACCAACGACCTGGAGGAGGCCAGGCAGCTGCTGTCCGACGCCCTCGCCACCGGCGAGCCGTCGGTGGAGCCGATGGCCCGCCGCTACCTCGGCAGCACGCTGTTCCGGCTGCAGCGGTACGCCGAGGCCGAGCAGGCGCTGCTGCCGCTGGCCGAGTCCGACGACACCGAGCACCGGCCGCAGGCGCTGCTGCTGCTCGGGCAGGTGCTCACGGCGGCCGGCCGGCCGGAGGACGCCTACCCGTGGTTCGAGCAGGCCATCGAGTACGGCGACCCCGAGACGGAGGCCGTGGCCCGCTACGACTACGCCGAGCTGCTGCTGAGCGCGGGGCAGCGGGAGCGGGCCGAGGAGGTCTACACCCCGCAGGTGGCCGAGGACGAGGAGCCGGCCGCTGCCGAGCTCGAAGCCGCGGGCGAGGGCGGCCGTCCGGGCCCGGGGCCAGTGGCGCCCGAGCCGCCGGCCGGACCGGCGCCGCACCCGCTGCCGGTGGAGGTGCTGGTCCTGCTCGGTGATGTGGCGGTCGCCGAGAACGCGGTGGAGGAGGCGCGGTTCTGGTACCGGCTGGCCGGGCGGCAGGCGCCGTGAGGCGGGACGGGGGCCCGGACGGTCGTACGGGCCAGGGCTCGTACGGTTCGGGCCCCGGTCGGCCGTACGGGTCGGGGCCTCGGTCGGCCGTACGGGGCCGGTGCGGGTCGGGCCCCGGTCCTGGCCGGCTCACCGCGAGCCGGTCAGCGCCTTCTCCACGTGGTACGCGCACACCTTCTTGGCCAGATACCGCACGCAGGCGTGCGACACCGACCCGTTGTCGACCCTGACCGGCACGTCCGTCATCTCGACCCGGCGCGCCGGATCGTGCGGATAGGCGTCCGGGAAGCGCAGGGTGTGGTCGCCGCGCGCGGCGACGGTGTCGTTCATGGCGGCGATGTTGACCCAGCGGCGTACCAGCACGGGTGCCTGCCGCGGCCTCCGGCTCAGCCGCTTGTAGACCGGGCCGAGAGCCAGCGGCGAGCCGAGCGTCAGCAGCAGGTCGATGCGCTCGGACCTGCGCGCCTCCGCCCGTTCGACCAGGGCCTCGTAGGCGATGACGCAGCCGAGCGAGTGGGCGATGACGACCCGGGTCCGGTCGTCGACCAGGCTGTTGAACCGGTCGAAGATGCCGCGCCGCAGCGCGGACTCGTTGAGGTACCGGGAGATCTGCCGGACCGGCGGCTTGACCACCCCCGCCGCGCCCATCGCCGCCCCGCCGAAGTAGGGCAGCCGCAGCAGCGCCTGCGCGACCCGGTCACGGGCCTCCCCGACACCCATCTCGTCCGGTGGACGGGCCAGGATTCCGGGCAGCTCCTCGGCGGCGACGGCGCGATCACGCGGATCTTCCGAGGCCGTCGCATTACTGAGCAGCGATATGGCGGTGGCGCGGTCGACGGTGTCGTTCCGCCGGGCGAGTTCGCGTTGTTGCTCGGGGCTGAGCCCTTCTCCCTCCGGGGTGAGAAAGAGGTCGCCGTAGAAAGCCATCCGGGCGTCCACCGATCCGGCCCCGCCGCGGTTCCACAACGCCTTGCCCAGTTCCTCGTTGCCGATTTTGGCCAGCCCGCCGGCAAGCGCGGGAAGCCACTCGTTCTCCAGCGCGGAAGCAGTGTCGTGTTCGTGGTCGATTCCGTGCACCATCACTATCTCGGCCACCCCGCGCCCCCCTCGCCACACACCCTGACGCCCTGTCATGACAAGCGTCTGACACGGCACATCATCCCATGCCAGACTCGGCGGCATGGGAGAACGGCGATGCCTGCACATCGGTTCGCAGTGCGCTGACCGGGCCGAGCTTCCCGGCCTGCGCCGGGCCGCCACCGAACTCCACGCGCGTTTCACCGATCCCACTCTCGGCGGCTGCGAACCGGCGCTGGCGGAAGGGCGTTCACTGGTCATCGACCCCGAAGTGGCGTTATTGCGGTCCGGTATCCGGGATGCCGTAGCGAGAGCGTCGGAAGCCGGGGCAACCCTGTTCGTCTCCTTCACCGGCCACGGATTCGCCGACGAATCCGACTTCTATCTGATGGCGCTGAATTCGGTGGACGGGCAGCCGGATTCGGCGCTCGCGGTCGGCGAATTCCTGGCGGAACTGCTGCCGCAACACCCGGGTGTGGACGGCCTGGTGCTCATCATCGACGCCTGCGAGTCGGGCCATGTCCTCGAACGGCTCGGGCACACGCTGGCGAGGGTGGCGCAGGCCACCGGGCAGCGGTTCGAGGTGCTGGTCTCGACGGAGTCAGGACCCGCCTACGGCTGCGCGTTCACCACTGCGCTCGCCGAACTGCTCGCCGCCGGCGACCGCCCGCAGGGCCGGTTCGTGACGGCCGCGTCGGCGCTGCCCCGGCTGCGGGAGATGTGCCGGGCGCAGCGGCCCGACCACCGGGTCTTCGACCGCGGCACGGACGTCGGCTACTCCGACCCCTCGCTGTGGCTGTCGCTGAACCCGGCGAGGGACCGGGACGGCGACGAGCAGCTCGCCGACCTGCTCACCTGGTACCAGCCGACCGCCCAGATCGACGCGGTGCTGCGGCGACTTGACGGGGCGCGGGCACTGGCGGTCACCGCGCCCGCCGGGCAGGGCAAGTCCGGCTGCGCCGCCGCGCTCGTCCACGCCGCGGCCGGTCTCGACCGGGCGGCGGAGGCCGCGGACGGCGCGGCGGAGAGCGCGCGAATACGGCCCCGGGCGCGGCGGGTCGACGCCACCGCCGTCATCACCGCGGCCACCACACCCGAGAGCCTGGCCGCCGGAGTCAGCCGGGCCCTGGAGCGGCTGCCGGGATACGCCCTGGCGGTGGCAGCCTTTCAGGACCGCACCTCCGAGGCCGAGTTGGCGACCCTGGACGCGCTGCGCTCGCAGGTGCTCGGCCCGCTGCGCTTCCTCGGCCGGCCGGTGGTCCTGGTCGTGGACGGTCTCGACCAGCTGGCCGAGACCGTCCGGGACCCCGTGCACGACGCGCTCGACGCCCTGGTGACCGGGGAGGGCCTCGATCACGTGACGCTGATCGTCACCGCCAGGACCGGCACCCGGCTGCCCGCCGGCGCGCGGGAGATCGTGCTCGGACCCGCCACCGACGCGGAGATCGCCGCGTACCTGACCCGGCGCCGGCTGCCCGGCCACCTGCACACCGCGATCCAGCAGCGCGCCCAGGGCAACTGGCTGGTCGCCAGGACCTTCGCCGACGTCGCCGAGGGCCTTCCGTCCGCGTCGGCGCTGCCGGCCACACTGGGCGCCGCCTTCGACCGGGCCGTCGACTCCGCGAAGGCCGATCCGGCGCGGGCGGACGACCTGCTGGACGCCGTACTGACCGTGCTCGCGGCGGCGGGCTCCGGCCCGGTGCTGCCGCTGCCCCTGCTGGCGGACGCTGCCGCGGGCCTCGCGGGACCCACCCCGGCCCACCGGGTGCACGACGTCCTGGTGCGGCTGCGCGGACTGCTGGTACGGGCCGGGGCGGGCACCGCGGACGAGCGCGTCGGCCTCTTCCACGCCGCACTCGCCGAGCACCTGTCCGCGGGCGACGACCTCGACGGCGCCGACGACTTCGACGACCTGGACGAGCTCGATCTGCCGGACGGCTTCGACCCGTTCGGCGGCTCGGGCCCCGCGCGCCCCGCCGCGCCGCCCGCCCACCGCCGGATCCACGTCCGCGACGGACACGGCGCCCTGGCCGACGCGTTGACCCGCGCGGTGCCGCACCAGACCCGGGCCCACGGGTCCCAGCCCTTCGACTACACGCTCGCCGCCGAGCCCGAGCACCTGTGGAGCGGCGGGCGGAAGGCCGCGGTGGCGCACAGCCTGATGTGCCGTACCGCGGTCAGGCCGGCCGACAACCTGGCCCGCTGGCGGACGTGGCTGCCGCGGCTGACCGCCGAGTTCGGCGCCCGCAGCGACCAGGCGCTCGCGGCGCGCAACAACGAGATCACCTGGATCGAGGAGACCGGGCAGCGAACCGCCGCGCTGGCGCTGGCGCGTGACCTGGCCGCTGACTGCGAGGCGGTGCTCGGGCCGCTGCACCAGGCGAGCCTCACCGTCCGGCACGACCTCGTCAGGTGGGACGACGCGGGCGACGTCGACCTGCGCCTCGACCGGGCCTACACGCTGGTGCGGGACGTCGAATCCGTCCACGGCGCCGACCACGCGGACACCCTGGGCGCCGAGCAGACGGTCGCCTGGCTGCTCGGCGAGCGCGATCCGAAGCTGGGCCGCGAACACCTGGAGCGGCTGCTGCCCCGGGCGGCCCGGGTGCTCGGCGAGCACGACTCCCGGTACCTGCTCATGCGGCTCAACATCACCTACCGCCTCAACGAGGAGGGGAGGACGGACGAGGCCCGCGAGGCGCTCGACCGGCTCGTCCCGGTCATGGCCGAGCACCTGCCTGGCAACCACCCGGCGCTGCTCACCGCGCGGACCAACCTGGTGGCGATGATCGCCGCCGGCGGCGACTTCCGCCGGGCCATCGCGCTGTGCGCGGAGGACCTGGCCGCGGTACGGGAGATCTACGGCGACGAGCACCATCGCACGCTCACCGTCCGCTCCAACCACGTCGCCTACCTGGTCCAGGACCGCAGGTTCGGCGAAGCGGCCGTGCTGGCACGGCAGTTGTTGGAGGACCAGCGCCGGACGCTCGGCGCGCAGGACCCGGCGACGCTGGCCACGGCCAAGGTGCTCGACGCGCTGGAGCGGCGCGGCTGGGACGGCAGGACGGGCTGAGGAGCCGGGAGTCGGGAGTCGGGGATCTGAGGGTCTGCGGGTCTGAGGATTCGAGAGTTCGAGGGTTCGAGGGTTCGAAGGACAGGATTCGGGAGACGACATGACCGCCACCTCCGCCGGGGGACCCGGCGCGACCCCCGCGAGCAGCGCGGGCGACACCGCGGCGAGCGGCCCGGGCGGCGCCGCGGCAGGGAGCTCGGGCGGCGACCTCGGCGAGCAGTCGGCCCGGCTGACCGCGACGATCCGGGCGGCGATGCGGCCGCACGGCGGGAAGCGGGACTCGCTGCTGCACAACGGCAGCACCATGGCCGCGATGGCCGCCACGACCGCGGCCACCGTGATCCCGGACGGCCACGCGCTGTGGGCGCGCGTGGCCGCCGGGATCGCCACCTTTCTCATCGCCGTGGCCAGGGCGCTCGACTTCGGCGCCCGCTGGCGCTGGCACCTGAACATGCGCTCGCGGTACGCCATCCTGCTCGACCGGGTCGACCAGGCCCAGCTGCTGCCTCCCGGCGTCCGGCAGGAGGCGCTCAGCCGGATCTACGACGAACTGTCCAAGGTCCGGGGCCTGGAGCGCGGCATGCCGGGGGTCGGCGCGGTCAACCAGACCGCGTCCAGCGGCTCCTGAGCGGGGGAGCGGCTACCTGGTGGCGCTCAACCGGTCCCGCTCGCCCGGCGGGCTGACCTGCGGGGCCGGCATCCGCGGGGCGGTCGCCTTGCGGCCCGGGATGAACAGCGCGGACAGCGCTCCCAAAGCCGACAGGCCGGCGGCCAGGCCCATGGCGGGGCCGAAGCCGTCGATGAACGCCTGCGCGGAACCGTATCCGCCGAGCGCGGTGAACACCGGGGCCGCCGCCGCCACGCCCAGTACCCCGCCGAACTGGCGCAGCGTGTTGAAGACGCCGGACGCCTTGCCGATCTGCGGCGGCGCCACCGCGTTGATGACCGATATCTGCGCCGCCGGCATGGCCATGCTCACCCCGACCCCGGCCACGATCATCGGCGCGATCAACTGCCAGTAGGGCACGGTGGTGTCGGCCGCCAGGGCGAACCAGCCGATGCCGGCCGCCTGGAGGGCGAGCCCGGTCGCGGTGAGCACCCGAGAGCCGATCCGGCCGACCCGCGCGCCGGCCAGCGGCGCGACCACGATGACGCCGGCCGTCCAGGGGATCATGTGCAGTCCTGCGCTGAGCGGCTCCTCGCCCCGCCCGGTCTGCAGGAACTGGGCGACGAAGAACAGCGCCCCGTACAGCGCGGCGTACATGAACAGCGCCGCCGCGTTCCCGGCCGCGAACCCGGCCGAGCGGAACAGGCCCATCGGCACCATCGGGGCCTTCGAGCGCAGCTCCCACCCGACGAACGCCGCCATCAGCAGCGCGCCGCCGATCAGCGAGCCCAGCGTGAGCGCCCCGGTCCAGCCCGAGTCGCCGGCCCTGATCAGGCCCCACACCAGGCCGAGCGCCCCCAGCGTCACCAGGGCCAGGCCGCCGGCGTCGAACCGGCCTGCCGCGCCCTTGCTCTCCGGCACCCGGCGCAGCACCAGCGGCACCATGACCAGCCCGATGGGAACGTTCAGCCAGAAGATCCACTCCCAGGCGATGCCCTGGGTGATCGCGCCGCCGACCACCGGTCCGCCGGCCACCGCGAGCCCGGTCAGGCCGCTGAACACGCCCAGGGCCCGGGCCCGCCGCTCCGGCGGGTAGGCCGCGCTGAGCAGCGCCATCGCCAGCGGCATCGCCAGCGCCGCCCCGGCGCCCTGCACCGCCCGCGCGGCGATCAGCCGGCCCGCGTCGGGCGACAGCGCGCAGGCCGCGGACGCGGCGGTGAACAGCGTCACCCCGACCACGAACATCCGCTTGCGGCCGAACCGGTCACCGAGGCCCGCCCCGGTCATCAGCAGCACCGCGAAGGTCAGGCTGTAGGCGTTCATCGTCCATTCGAGCTGCGCCATCGAGGCGCCCAGATCCACCCTGATCCGGCTCAGCGCCGTCGTCACCGCGGTGGCGTCCAGGGCCATCATCAGCGACGCCACCGACGTCAGGGCCAGCACCCATGCGCTCGTTCTGCTCTCCGTGCCCGTCGTCGTACTCATCGTTCCTCCGGCAATTGGTGAGTCCACACCGATACAGACAGGTGGGCGGCGCGGATTCATCGGCTGGGGCCGATGACTTTCCGGCCGCCGGAGTGTCGGTACACCGAGGGGATGTGCCTCGTCCGAAGAGGGCGCCAGGAGCCAGGGAGCGAGGGAGCTGAGGAGATGGCGGAGGAGATGACGGCCACGGAGGAGATCGGGGCCATGGAGGGGGCCGGGGCCGCGGAGGGGGCCGGAGTCACCGGCGGGCCCGGAGCCACCGGCGAGCCCGGGGCGGAGTTCACCCGCAGGACCGAGCCGTTCAGGGACGAGCTGCTGGCCTACTGCTACCGGATGCTCGGGGCGCTGCACGACGCCGAGGACCTGGTCCAGGAGGTCTATCTGCGGGCCTGGCGGTCCTGGGACGGCTTCGAGGGGCGCTCCTCGCCGCGCACCTGGCTGTACCGGATCGCCACCAACGCCTGCCTGAACGCGCTGCGGCACAGCAGCCGGCGCGCGCTGCCCTCGGGCCTCGGCAACCCGGCCGAGGAGCTGCCGCGGGCGAACCAGCGGGCGCCCGAGGCGACCTGGCTGCAGCCGTTCCCCGACCGGCTGCTCACCGCGCCCTCCGACGACCCGGCGGCGGTCGTCGCCACCCGCGCGGGCATCAGGCTGGCCTTCGTCGCCGCGCTGCAGCACCTGCCGCAGCAGCAGCGCGCGGTGCTCATCCTGCGCGAGGCGCTGGGCTGGCACGCCGCCGAGGTCGCCGACCTGCTGGGCACCACGCCCGCCGCGGTCAACAGCTCGCTGCAACGGGCCAGGGCGCAGATCGAGCGGCTGGCACCGGCCAGCGACCAGGTCGCCGAGCCGTCCGACGCCCGCCGCAGGGAACTCCTCGACCGCTATGTGAGCGCCTTCGAGAACGCCGACATCGACGCGCTCGGCGGCCTGCTCACCGACGACACGGTGTGGGAGATGCCGCCGGTCCAGGCGTGGTACCTGGGCCGGGAGAGCGTGCTGCGGCTGGTCGCCGCCCGCTGGTCGCCGCGGCCCGGCGGCAGCAGGCTGCTGCCCACCGCCGCCAACGGGATGCCCGCCTTCGGCTACTACCGCGACGGCGCGGCCTCCTCCATCCAGGTCCTGACGCTCACCGAGGCCGGGATCTCGCACGTGGTGGGCTTCCACGACGCGAGCCTGCTGCCGCGTTTCGGGCTGCCGCCCGAGGTCGGTCTCCACCCCCGGGTGGAGAGCACTTTTCCACCCGGGGCTTGATCCGCTGACCTGCGATGTTCCGTAGATTCGACGACGTTGGGAGTCCACGCGACGCGCTTCGGAGGCGGCTGTCATGTCCGATTTGGTCAATGTCCTGGTGGTCCTGGCGGTCATCGGCCTGGTGATCGCCCGGCAGCTGCGGGCGACCCAGGTGGGCGGCGGCCGGTGGTGGCTGATCCCCGGGGTGATGATCGTGCTGGCGGTGCGCGGCGGCGGGCTGATCGATTCGCACCACCACGACGAGGCGATAGCGCTGTTCGCCGCCGAACTGGCCGTGGGCGCGGTCATGGGCATCGCCTGGGCCGCCAGCACCCGGATGTGGACGAAGGCCGACGGGGCGGTGTGGTCGCAGGGCACCAAGGCGACGATCACCGTCTGGGTGCTGGGCATAGCCCTGCGCGCCGGGCTGTACGGGGTCGCCGCGGCGCGGGGCGTGCACCAGGGATCGGGCTCGATCCTGCTCGCGGTCGCCGTCACCCTGCTGATCCGCAGCGGCGTGCTGCTCGTACGTGCCCAGAGCCTCTCGCCGTCGTACCGTACGGCCTCATGAGCAGCTGGATCTCCTGGCCGTCGCCCGAGGCGCTCTCCCGCGAGGGACGGGCGCGGTCCAGACGGGGCCTGGGCCGCGCCACCCGGCTGGTGCTGGTGGCCGTGGCGGTGTGGGGGATCGTCAACGCGAAGGGGCTGAACGGCTGGCAGATCGCCGGTTCGCTGGCCGGTGTGGCGGCCGCGTATGCCGCGGTCCTGGCGTACTCCCGGGTCACGCTGCGGCACCGGCTGTGGCCGGCGGTCGGGCTGATCCTGCTGCTGATGGCCGGCGGTGAACTGACCGCCCTGCTCGGCGCCCGGGTGCCGGCCACCGTGCTGTGGTGCGGCTGCGCGGTGCTGGCCATCGAGCGGCTGCCGCTGGCCGTGGGGGTGCCGCTCGCGGCCGGGGCGCTGGTCGCCTTCGCGGTGACGCAGAGTCAGGACAGCCTGCTGGTCGTCACGGTCACGTCGGCGGGCCTCGGTCTGGCCGGATACACCGCGCGGCTGGACGCAGAGTCCAGGGGGAACACCCAGCGGCTGCTGGCGCAGGAGCGGGCGGCGCGGAAGGCGGAGGCGCAGTCGGCGGCGCTGGCCGAGCGGGCCAGGATCGCACGGGAGATCCATGACGTGCTGGCGCACAGCCTGTCCGCGCAGACCGTGCATCTGGAGGTGACCCGGCTGCTGATCGAGCGGGGCGCCGAGCAGGAGGTGGTTCTCGAACGGGTGGTCGCGGCCCGCCGGATGGCCAGGGAGGGGCTGGCCGAGACCCGGCAGGCGCTGTCCGCGCTGCGCGGCGAGATGGCGCCGGTGGAGGAGTTCCTGAAGGAGCTGGTGGCCTCCGAGGGCGCCCGGCTGGAGGTGAGGGGGGAGTCGCGCCGGCTGCCGGCCGAGGCGGGCCTCGCGGTGCGGCGGGTGGCGCAGGAGGCGATGACCAATGTGCGCAAGCACGCGCCCGGGGCCCTCGTCGCGCTGCGGCTTGACTATCGGCCGCTCGAGGTGGAGTTGGAGTTCCGGGACTTCGGTGGCAGGTCGCCTGTGGATAACTCTCTGGAGGCATCCGGCTCGGGCTACGGTCTTCGGGGGATGCGGGAGCGCGCCGAGCTGCTGGGCGGCGCGCTGGACGCCGGACCGGCCGAGGAGGGCTTCGTGGTGCGCTTGCGGGTTCCCGCGTGACGCGGGTGGTGGTCGTGGACGACCAGAGGATCGTACGAGAGGGGATCGTGACGCTGCTGGGACTGCTGCCCGGGATCGAGGTGGTCGGGTCGGCGGGCGACGGGGAGGAGGCGGTGCGGGTGGTGGCGGAGCAGCAGCCGCAGGTGGTGCTGATGGACCTGCGGATGCCGCGCTGCGACGGGGTGGAGGCGACCCGGCGGATCCGCACCCGGTATCCGGCCACCCAGGTGGTCGTCCTCACCACCTACGCCGACGACGACTCGCTCTTCCCCGCGCTGCGGGCCGGGGCGCGCGGATATCTGACCAAGGACGCCGACAGTGACGAGATCGCCCGGGCCATCGCCAATGTGACGGCGGGCCAGGCGGGACTGTCCCCGGCGATCCAGAGCAGGGTGCTCGACGCGCTGTCGGCCGCCGGGCCGGGGGCGGACGGCCTGGCGGGAACGAGCGGCCCGCCGGGAACGGGCGGCCCGGCGGGAACGGCGGGGCCGGCCACGCTGCCGGACGGGCTGACGGCCCGTGAGGCGGAAGTGCTCGGGCTGGTCGCGGCCGGGCTGTCCAACGCGGAGATCGCCGGAAGACTGCAGGTCAGCATGGCCACCGTGAAGACGCACATCAACAACCTGTTCGCGAAGACCGGGGTGCGGGACCGCGCTCAGGCGGTCGGATACGCCTACCGGCACGGCATCACCTGATGGGGTGAACGTTTCGGGCTTGTTGGACCTGGATCTTCCCACTCTGTCCATGCTTGGGCGCACGGCCGCCCGGCCGGTGGGACGAGGAGAGTTCGGTGGACAAGCACGACGGGGGCGACCCGGGGGCGCTGCGGGTGAACGACCCGTGGCACGACGCGACGGCGAACGGCCTCTGGGTCCCGGATCAGGCGGCCCCCGACACTGCGCCGGCCGCTGCCGCCCCGCAGCCGGTCGCCGACCCGGCCGCGGTGTACCTGGAGGTGCAGCAGAGCGAGGCGTTCCGGGAAGTACGCGACCGGTACCGGAAGTTCGCGTTTCCGGCGGTGGGGGCATTCGTCGCCTGGTACCTGCTCTATGTGGTGGCCGCGACCACCGCGCCCGGGCTGATGGCCCGGCAGGTGGCCGGCGAGGTGAATGTGGCGATGGTCGCCGGGCTGGCGCAGTTCGCCACCACGTTCCTGCTGACCTGGGCCTACGCGCGGCACGCCAGGCTGCGCAGGGACCGGGCGGCGCTCGACCTGCGGTGGACCCTGGCCACCAGGACCGGTCAGGAGCGGGTGCGTTGAGCGGCGGACAGGCGGCCGGCCGCTACCTGGCGGATTCGGCGGGAGAGCACCAGGGCCTGGCGATCGTGCTGTTCACGCTGTTCGTCTCGGTGACCCTGGCGATCACGGCGTGGGCGGGCCGGCGGCGCAGCTCGTCGGTGGAGTTCTTCGCCGGCGGGCGGCTGTTCTCGCCGCTGGAGAACGGCTTCGCGCTGGCCGGCGACTACATGTCGGCGGCCTCCTTCCTCGGCATCTCCGGGCTGATCGCGCTGTTCGGCTACGACGGCCTGCTGTATTCGGTCGGCTTCTTCGTCGCCTGGCTGGTCGTGCTGATGCTGGTGGCGGAGTTGGTCAGGAACTGCGGGCGCTACACGCTGGCGGACGTGCTGTCCGCGCGGATGCAGCAGCGGCCGGTGCGGATCGCCGCGGGCACCGCCTCGGTGGTGGTGTCGGTGCTGTACCTGGTGGCGCAGATGGTCGGCGCGGGCAGCCTGGTCGGGCTGCTGCTCGGCGGCGAGAGCACCGTGTCCCGCACCTGGACGGTGATCGGGGTCGGGGCGCTGATGGTGTTCTACGTGTCCTTCGGCGGGATGCGGGCCACCACCTGGATCCAGATCGTCAAGACCGTGCTGCTGATGGGCGGCACGATCACCCTCACTGTGATGGTGCTGGTGCGCTTCCACGGGAATCTGGACGGGCTGCTGCGGTCCGCCGCGGCCGGCAGCGGGCACGGCCACTCGTTCCTGGCGCCCGGCCTGAAGTACGGCGGGAGCTGGACCTCCCGGCTGGACTTCATCAGCCTCGGCCTGGCGCTGGTGCTCGGCACCGCCGGGCTGCCGCACATCCTGTCGCGCTTCTACACGGTGCCCACCGCGCGCTCCGCGCGGCGCTCGGTGGTGTGGGCGATCGGGCTGATCGGTGCGTTCTATCTGATGACGATCGTGCTCGGGTTCGGGGCGGCGGCGCTGGTCGGCACGGACACCGTCCGGTCGTCCAACGCCGCCGGCAACACGGCGGTGCCGCTGCTCGCGGAGATCCTGGGCGGCGGGTCGGGAACGACCGGCGGCACCGTGCTGTTCGCGGTGGTCGGCGCGGTGGCGTTCGCGACCATCCTCGCGGTGGTCGCCGGGATCACGCTGTCGTCCTCCGCGTCGGTCGCCCACGACCTGTACGCCACGCTGCGGCGGCCCGCCCGGCAGCCCGGGCGGCACGGCAGGCGCGGGCGGCGGGCCCAGGAGGCCGGCGCCGAAGAGCCCGGCACGGACGGGGCGATGGAGCAGGACGAGGTACGGGTGGCGCGGATCGCGGCGGTCGGCATCGGGGCGGTGGCCATCGCGCTGAGCCTGTTCGCGCAGGACCAGAACATCGCGTTCCTGGTCGGCCTGGCGTTCGCGGTCGCCGCGTCGGCGAACCTGCCCGCGCTGATGTACTCGCTGTTCTGGCGGCGGTTCACCACGCGGGGGGCGATCTGGGCGATCTATGGCGGGCTGGTGCCGGCGCTGCTGCTCGTCGTGCTGTCCCCGGTGGTCTCCGGGCGGCCCGACGCGCTCTTCCCCGGCGTGGACTTCCATCTGTTCCCGCTGGAGAACCCCGGGCTGATCTCGATCCCGCTCGGGTTCCTGGCCGGCTGGCTGGGCACGGTGTTCTCGCCCGAGGAGGCGGACGCCGGCAAGTACGCGCAGACGGAGGTGCGTTCGCTGACCGGGGCCGGGGCGGCTTAGAGGCCGCCTAGGACAGGCCCTGGAACGGGTCGGTCACCGGCTCGATCGCCGTGACGTTCATGACGGACGGGCTGCCGAGCGCCGCCCCGCAGCTCTCCGGGCGCGGCGGCTGGGCCGCGGTCGCCTCGACGGTGGCCTGCCAGGCCCGGCCGTCGGTGTGCGCGACCTGGACGGTCCAGCCTCCGGCCGGTGCGGGCAGCGGTTCGGTGTGCCGCACGGTGAGGGCGGCGGCCAGGTCCTCGCCGGTCAGGGCGCGCACGGCCAGCTCCGCGGCCTGGCCGGGGCGCTCCCAGGCGGACCGGCCGCGGCAGTTGTCGATGACGACGCGGCCGGCACGGGTCGCTTCCAGCACGGCCTTGGCGTGGTGGGCGTTCACCCGGCCGTAGAGGTAGCCGTACGGCAGGACGAGCACGGTCGGCGAGAAGCGGTGGCCGCCGAGGTGGCTGGTCTCCCAGACCTCACTGCCGCCGGACGCGGCGAGTTCGGCGGCGAGCGGGCGGCCGTGCAGGGCGCAGCAGCGGTCCCGCTTGCCGTTCGTGCAGACCAGGGTGAGCGGCGGCCCCTCGTGCGGGCCGCCGAAGCCGCCGTGCGCGCCGGCGCCGAGGGCGGCGAAGTCCAGTTCGGTGAGGTCGGCCGGGGTGGTGAGGTCGGTGGTACGGACCCAGGGGTCGTGCGGGGCGGTGTGCGCGAGGATCACGTGCCGGCGGGTGTGGGCGCCTCCCGCGTGCGGGGGATCGGCGTGCCGCCCCGGGCGGCGGATCAGCCCGACCCGGACGCCGGTGCCTTTGCTGAGCCGGTCCAGCTCGCGGCCCACCGCCTGGTCGAGGTGGCTCGACGTGAGGGCCTTGGCGCCCCAGGGGCCGGCCTGTTCGATCAGCAGCCAGGTCCTCGCGGGGGCGGCGGTGGCGGTGACGGGCTCTTGCAGGTCGGCGGAGGACCGGGTGCACGTGCTCACGGGCTTGATCGTAGCTTCGCCGCCTGCGGCGGGCAGCCGGAGTCCCCAGGTGCGCCAGCGCGGCGCCGACCGGGGGTCCCCCCGGGGAGGATCCCCCGGTCCCCTCCGGGCCCCCGGCCGGTGGTCGGCTGAGCGCGCAGTTCCCCGCGCCCCTGTCGGGGCGCCCCCCCGGCCGCAGCTGATCGCGCCCGCGCGGCGGAGCCGCGTATCAGATACAGTCCCGCGCCCCTAACGGGGCGCCTCCCGGCCGGGGCGCCCCCTGGCCGGGGGCCGTCCGCCAGCCGGGGCCTGCCCGTCGGCCGGGGCTGATCGCGCCCGCGCGGCGGAGCCGCATATCGGATGCAGCCCCGCGCCACTCCACGCCTGCTCCCCGCGCCGCTACGCCGGGCCCGCGATCATGGTGATCGGCTTGACCAAGGGGACTCCGGAGCCGTCGCGGCGGGGGTCCTTGGGGGGGAGGTCGGCGGGGGCGCCGGTGGAGGTGGCGGCGCGGGCGGGGGTGGGGCCGGACCAGGCGAAGATCAGGCCGTCCTCGCCGCGCAGGAAGCGCTGGCAGCGGACGCCGCCGGTCGCGCGGCCCTTGCGGGGGTACTGGTCGAACGGGGTGAGCTTCGCCGTGCCCTCGGCCGCGCCGTCCAGCGTGCCGTCCTCGGACCTGGCCACCGTGAACACCACCGCGTCCACCGCCGGGTCGACCGCGGTGAAGGAGATCA
Organism: Streptomyces sp. CA-111067; assembly: GCF_050956065.1. NCBI lineage: Bacteria > Bacillati > Actinomycetota > Actinomycetes > Kitasatosporales > Streptomycetaceae > Streptomyces > Streptomyces sp. CA-111067. Next base: position 7,232,942 of record NZ_CP192103.1, read on the forward strand.
CCTTCGCGCCGTCGGCCAGCTTGATGCCCGCCATGCCGCCCGCCGGGCGGCCCTGCGGGCGGACCTGCGAGGCCGCGTAGCGCAGCAGTTGCGCGTCGTCGGTGATGAAGACCAGATCCTCCTCGCCGGTGCGCAGCTCCACCGCGCCGACCAGCCGGTCGCCCTCCTTGAGGCCGATGACCTCCAAGTCGCCCTTGTTCGACGGGTATTCGGGCACCACCCGCTTCACCACACCCTGCTCGGTGCCGAGCGCCAGCCCCGGCGAGGACTCGTCGAGCGTGGTGAGGCACAGCACCTGCTCGCCGTCCTCCAGGGACAGGAACTCCGACAGCGGCGCGCCCCCGGCCAGCGTCGGCGGCCCCGCCGTGGCGGGCAGCACCGGCAGGTCGATCACCGTCACCCGCAGCAGCCGGCCGGCCGAGGTCACCGCGCCCACGTCGGCGCGGGCCGTCGTCGGCACCGCGGAGATGATCACGTCGTGCTTGGCCCGCTTGGCGCCGGCCGCGTCCAGCGCGTCACCGTTGGCGGTGCGCGCGAGCAGCCCGGTGGAGGACAGCAGCACCCGGCACGGGTCGTCGGCGACTTCGAGCGGCACCGCGGTGACCGGCACGCCCGCCGACTCCAGCAGCACCGTGCGCCGCTCGTTGCCGTACTGCTTGGCCACGGCGGCCAGTTCGGCCGACACCAGCTTGCGCAGCTCGGGGTCGGAGTCCAGGATCCGGGTCAGCTCGGCGATCTCCGCGTTGAGCTTGTCCCGCTCGGACTCCAGCTCGATCCGGTCGAACCGGGTGAGCCGCCGCAGCGGGGTGTCCAGGATGTACTGGGTCTGGATCTCGGAGAGGCCGAACCGCTCCTTGAGGCTCTCCTTGGCCTGGGCCGCGTTGTCGCTGGCCCGGATGATCGCGATGACCTCGTCGATGTCGACGAGCGCGACCAGCAGGCCGTCCACCAGGTGCAGCCGGTCGCGCCGCTTGGTCCTGCGGAACTCGCTGCGCCGCCGCACCACCTCGAAGCGGTGGTCCACGTAGACCTGGAGCATCTCGCGCAGGCCGAGGGTGAGCGGCTGGCCGTCCACCAGCGCCACGTTGTTGATGCCGAACGAGTCCTCCATCGGCGTGAGCTTGTAGAGCTGTTCGAGCACCGCCTCGGGGTTGAACCCGTTCTTGATCTCGATGACCAGCCGCAGGCCGTGCGCCCGGTCGGTGAGGTCCTTGACGTCGGCGATGCCCTGGAGCTTCTTCGCGCCGACCATGTCCTTGATCTTGGCGATGACCTTCTCGGGGCCGACGTTGAACGGCAGTTCGGTGACCACCAGGCCCTTGCGCCGCGGCGTGACGTCGTCCACCGCCACGGTGGCGCGGATCTTGAACGTGCCGCGGCCGGTCTCGTACGCGTCCCGGATGCCGTCGAGTCCGATGATCCGGCCGCCGGTGGGCAGGTCGGGGCCCGGCACGTGCCGCATCAGCGCGTCCAGGTCCGCGTTGGGGTAGCGGATCAGGTGCCGGGCGGCGGCGATGATCTCGACGAGGTTGTGCGGCGGCATGTTGGTGGCCATGCCGACGGCGATCCCGGAGGCCCCGTTGACCAGCAGGTTCGGATACGCGGCGGGCAGGACGGCCGGCTCCTGCTCCTGGCCGTCGTAGTTGGGCGCGAAGTCGACGGTGTCCTCGTCGATCGACTCGACCATCAGCTGCGCCGGGCCGGACATCCGGGCCTCGGTGTAGCGCATCGCGGCCGGCATGTCGTCGAGCGAGCCGAAGTTGCCGTGCCCGTCGACCAGCGGCAGCCGCTGCGAGAACGGCTGGGCCATCCGCACCATCGCGTCGTAGATCGACGCGTCGCCGTGCGGATGCAGCTTGCCCATCACCTCGCCGACGACCCGGGCGCACTTGACGTGGCCGCGGTCCGGGCGCAGGCCCATCTCGTTCATCTGGTAGACGATCCGGCGGTGCACCGGCTTCATGCCGTCGCGCGCGTCGGGCAGCGCCCGGGAGTAGATGACCGAGTAGGCGTACTCGAGGTACGAGCCCTGCATCTCGTCCACGACGTCGATGTCGAGGATGCGCTCCTCGAAACCGTCGTCCGGTGGCGGCGGGGTCTTCGTCGTGCGGCGGGCCATCTCGGCGGCGCTCCTTCGTCTGGACCGGTTCGTCTGCACCGGGTGTTCATCGTCGCGACCGGGTGCGGACCGACGCCGACCATTGTGGACCGCACCGCCGACATCCCGTACCACGACCCGGTGTGAGCGCGCCGCCTCCCGGGAACTTCGCGGACAGCGGGCACGCTTCCCTAGAGTGGCAGCACTCTACGCAGTCACACAGCAGCGACCGGAAGGACAGCTTGCCCATGGGTCACACGGCCACGCCGGAGGCACACTCCAGCGGCCTGACAGCCACCGAGCACCGCCTGGCGAACGGACTGCGGGTCGTGCTCTCCGAGGACCACCTCACCCCGGTCGCGGCGGTCTGCCTCTGGTACGACGTCGGCTCCCGCCACGAGGTGAAGGGCCGCACCGGCCTCGCCCACCTCTTCGAGCACCTGATGTTCCAGGGCTCGGCCAGCGTGCACGGCAACGGGCACTTCGAGCTGGTGCAGGGCGCGGGCGGCTCGCTCAACGGCACCACCAGCTTCGAGCGGACCAACTACTTCGAGACCATGCCCGCCCACCAGCTCGAACTGGCCCTGTGGCTGGAGGCCGACCGGATGGGCAGCCTGCTCACCGCGCTCGACCTGGAGAGCCTGGACAACCAGCGGGACGTGGTGAAGAACGAGCGCCGCCAGCGGTATGACAACGTGCCCTACGGCACGTCGTTCGAGCGGATCACCGCGCTCGCCTACCCCGAGGGCCACCCCTACCACCACACCCCGATCGGGTCGATGGCCGACCTCGACGCGGCCTCGCTCGAAGACGCGCAGGCGTTCTTCCGCACCTACTACGCGCCCGGCAACGCGGTGCTCGCGGTGGTCGGCGACATCGACCCGGAGCGCGCCCTGGCCTGGGTCGAGAAGTACTTCGGCAGCATCCCCGCGCACGACGGCAAGCCGCAGCCGCGGGACGGCTCGCTGCCCGACGTCATGGGCGGCCAGCTGCGCGAGGTCATCGAGGAGGACGTGCCCTCGCGCGCCCTGATGGCCGCCTACCGGCTGCCGCACGACGGCTCCCGGGAGAGCGACGCGGCCGACCTGGCGCTCACCGTGCTCGGCGGCGGCGAGTCGTCCCGGCTGCACAACCGGCTGGTGCGCCGCGACCGCAGCGCGGTGACGGCCGGCTTCGGGCTGCTGCGGCTGGCCGGCGCCCCGTCACTCGGCTGGCTGGACGTGAAGGCGTCCAGCGGTGTCGAACTGACGGCGATCGAGGCGGCGGTGGACGAGGAGCTGGCCCGGTTCGCCGAGGAGGGCCCCACCGCGGAGGAGATGGAGCGGGCCCAGGCCCAGCTGGAGCGCGAGTGGCTGGACCGGCTGGCCACGGTGGCCGGCCGGGCCGACGAACTGTGCAGGTTCGCCGTGCTGTTCGGCGACCCGCAGCTCGCGCTGACCGCCGTCGACCGGGTGCTGTCGATCACCGCGCAGGAGGTCCAGGCGGTGGCCGCGGCCCGGCTGCGGCCCGACAACCGCGCCGTCCTGGTGTACGAGCCGACCGGCGGCCCCGAAGAGGCCGGCTCGGACGGCGAGGGTTCCGACGAGGCGGCGGCCGGGCAGGCCGCCGCGGAAGAGACCGAGCAGGAAGAGGGCGAAGCGTGAGCGACACCGCCACCGCCATGACGTTCCACCCGCAGCCGCAGGCCGGCGAGCCCAAGCCGTGGGCCTTCCCGGCCCCCGACCGCGGTTCGCTCGCCAACGGGCTGACCCTGCTGACCAGCCACCGGCCCGGCCAGCAGGTGGTCGCCGTCGAGGTGCTGCTCGACGCGCCGCTGGACACCGAGCCCGAGGGCCTCGACGGGGTCGGCACCATCATGGCCAGGGCCCTGTCGGAGGGCACCGACGCGCACACCGCCGAGGAGTTCGCGGCCGAACTGGAGCGCTGCGGCGCCACCCTCGACGCGCACGCCGACCACCCCGGCGTCAGGGTCTCGCTCGAAGTGCCCGCCTCCCGGCTGGACAAGGCGCTCGGGCTGCTCGCGGAGGCGCTGCGCGCCCCGGCGTTCCCCGACGACGAGGTCAAGCGGCTGGTCGCCAACCGCCTCGACGAGATCCCGCACGAGCTGGCCAACCCGGCCCGCCGGGCGGCGATGGCGCTGTCCAAGGAGCTGTTCCCGGCCACCCTGCGCTGCTCCCGGCCGCGGCAGGGCACCGAGGACACCGTGCGCCGGATCGACGCGGCGGCGGTGCGGGCCTTCTACGCCGCCCACGTCCGCCCGTCCACCAGCACCGCCGTGGTGGTCGGCGACCTGACCGGCATCGACCTGCCGGCGCTGCTGAACGACACGCTGGGCCGCTGGACCGGCAACTCCGCGCAGCCGCACCAGCGGCCGGCGATCACCTCGGACGACACCGCCCGGGTGGTGATCGTGGACCGGCCGGGCGCGGTGCAGACCCAGCTGCTGATCGGCCGCACCGGCGCCGACCGGCACGACCCGGTGTGGGCCGGCCAGGTGCTCGGCACGTACTGCCTGGGTGGCACCCTGACCTCCCGTCTGGACCGGGTGCTGCGCGAGGAGAAGGGCTACACCTACGGGGTGCGGGCCTTCGGCCAGGTGCTGCTGTCCTCGGCCGACGGCACCGGCGCCGCGCTGCTGGCGATCAGCGGCTCGGTGGCCACCGAGGTCACCGGCCCGGCGCTCGCCGACACCTGGCAGGTGATCCGCACCCTCGGCGAGTCGGGGCTGACCGACGACGAGCGCGATGTCGCCGTGCAGAACCTGGTCGGGGTCGCCCCGCTGCGCTACGAGACGGCGTCGGCGGTGGCCGGCACGCTGCTCGACCAGGTCGAGCAGCAGCTGCCCGACGACTTCCAGGCCCAGCTCTACGCGCGGCTGGCGGCAACCGGCACCGTGGAGGCCACGGCCGCGGTCGTCAACGCCTTCCCGCTGGACCGCCTCGTGGTGATCCTGGTCGGCGACGCCGCCACGATCGCCGAGCCCGTACGGGAGTTGGGCATCGGCCCGGTGGAGGTCGTCAACTAGGGACTGTTTGAGGTTCGGATCATGTGGTTGAGGTGAGGAGCTTCAGCCACATGATCGATCCGCGGAGGTGGAGTCCGGCCTCGTAGCTTTCGGGAGACTTGTCGTAGCGTGTGGCCAGGCCGCGCCAGGTCTTGATCTTCTGGAAGCTGCGTTCGACGGTGTTGCGCTGTTTGTAGCGTTCGTTGTCGTAGGTGACAGGCCGTCCGCCGGCTGAGCCCTTGTTCTTGCGGTTGGCCTGCTGGTCGATCTTTTCCGGGATGACCACGGTGATGTGGCGCCGGCGTAAGTAGGCCCGGTTGCCCTTGGAGGAGTAGGCCCTGTCCGCTGCGACGGCCTGTGGTCGGGTGCGGGGGCGGCCGACCGGGCCAGGTATGCGGATCTTGTCCAGGACGGTCTGGAACTGAGGGCTGTCCCCGGCTTGTCCGGGAGTCAGGACGAACGACAGGGGCAGTCCTGTGGCGTCGACCGCGGCATGGATCTTGCTGCTCAGTCCGCCTCGGGACCGGCCGAGCCCGGCGGCGTCCGCCCTGGCCCTGCAACGCCGTCGCGCTGCAGCCCGGTCCGGGTTCGGCGTGTCTGTGCCACTCGTGTCCGCACCGGTCGTCGGCGGATCACCCGCAGCACCGGCGGTTGTCGCGGGAGCGGAGCCCCCTTTTCCTCGGTCAGGGCCTGTTCCAGGGCGTCCAGGGTCTCCCCGGCCACTGCCAGACCTGCCGATTCGTGATGCGCCCGCACGATCGTGGAGTCCACGCTGACCAACTCCAGGCCGACCTGCCGCCGCGCGGCCGCCTCGGCGATCAACGCGTCCATCAGGTCCTGGAACACCCCGGCCTTGGCCCAGTTGCTGAACCGGGAGTAGATGGTGGACCAGGGCCCGTACCGGTCCGGGACATCACGCCAGCCACTGCCGGTCCGGAACCGCCACAGCACCCCGTTGAACTGGTCCCGCACCCGCCGCGGCAACGGCCCGGTGGCCGTCACCGGCAAGTGCAACTCGATCAGAGCCCATTCGGCATCCGTCACGTCAAAACGCGCCACGCACGAGTTCTACCAGCCACCGGCAACAGACCACCGGGCCTCTCAAAGATCCAAACCTCGAACAGCCCCTAGGGCTCCGCCAGCCGGAGTTCGACGTCAGGCCGAACCGGGGCGGGGCATGGGCCCCGCCCCGGTCCGGGTGGCGGATACGGCGGTGCGGCCTGATGTGCGGCCGTGTGGCGTACGCAACATATGAGCCGATCTGTTTGAAGTACGACCGTGTGCCCGGTTAGCGTCAACGACCGTTGCCCGTCCAGCAGTCGCGCCTGGCGGCCCGGGCGCACATCGCCGAGTCCCCGTCAGGGGAGCCGGGGAACCAAGAGTTCCCTGGGGTGAATCGGGACCTTTCGCCCACCACGGGCGGCGGACCCGTAGGAGACCTTCCTGCTCCGAACCCGTCAGCTAACCCGGTAGGCGAGAAGGAAGGAAAGGAGCGACGCCGCTTCATGGCGTTCACCCACCCCCAGCCCCAGCCCAAGTCCGCGTCCCGCGGGAAGCACCGCCGTCCCGGCCGCAGCGTCCTGCGCACCGGCACCACCCTGGCCGGGGTCGCGGTCGTCACCGCCACCGGCGGCCTCGGCGCCAGCGCGATGGCCGCGCCGGGGCAGGCGGAACCGGCCGCCGTACAGCCCGTCTCCCTGGCCCAGGCACTCGACGTGCCCGAGACGCTCGCCGACTCGCTGGCCGCGCAGGCCGACGCGCAACTGCGCGAGGCCGCCGCCAGGACCGAGCGGGCCCAGCACGCCCGCGAGCAGGCGGCCGCAGCGGCGATGGCCAAGGCCGCCGCCAAGGCACAGGCCGCGGCCGTGCACGAGGCGCGGCAGCAGGCCGCCCGCGCCGCCGAGCGCAAGCGGCTGAACTCCTTCGTGCTGCCGGTCGCGCACTCCTACGTCTCCACCGGCTACCTGGCGTCGAGCAATCTGTGGTCGTCCGGCCGGCACACCGGCATCGACTTCCACGCGGCCATGGGCACCGACGTGCACGCGGTCGGCGCCGGCACCGTGGTCGAGGCCGGCTGGGGCGGCTCGTACGGCAACAACATCGTGATCAGGATGGCCGACGGCGAGTACACCCAGTACGGCCACCTGTCGTCGATCCAGGTCACGGTCGGCCAGCGGGTGACCCCCGGGCAACGCATCGCGCTGTCCGGCGCCACCGGCAACGCCACCGGGCCGCACCTGCACTTCGAGGTGCGCACCACCCCCGACTACGGCTCGGACGTGGACCCGGTGGCCTACCTGCGCAAGCACGGCCTGAGCGTCTGACCCGCCCCGGCGGGCCCCGAACGAGGGTCCGCCGGGCCGGCCGGCGTCCGATCACGGCCGCGGCGGCGTCCGAAAAGGGCGGCGCTGTCCCAAAACAATGCCCGAATTCTGGGGCTGCTTTCTGATTCCCGTGCGTGCTGGAATAGAGTCGCGCACAATACGGGGAAAGAACGGAGTCCTGCGATGTGGAATCGGATGTGAACGGCCAGGACGGCTCGGGGCGTCGTATCTCCGCCCAGGTGGTGTGTACGGCCGTCCGCGACGACATCGTCGCCGGCTTCTTCCCGCCGGGCAGCCGGCTCACCGAGGAACTGCTCGCGCAGCGCTACGGCGTGTCCCGGGTGCCGGTGCGCGAGGCGCTGCGCACCCTGGAGTCCGAGGGGTTCGTCCGCACCCGCAGGCACGCCGGCGCCTCGGTGGCGGAGCCCACCGAGCAGGAGGCGGCCGACCTGCTGGAACTGCGCGGACTGCTGGAGCCGCTGGGTGCCGCGCGGGCGGCCAGACGGCGGACCGAGGCGCATCTGAAGGTGCTGCGCGGACTGGTCAGGCTCGGCCAGGAGCGCGCGGTGCAGGGCCAGTTGTCCGACCTGCCGTCGCTGAGCGGCTGGTTCCACGAGACGCTGGCCCAGGCGTCCGGCAGCCCGACGCTCACCGCGCTGCTCACCCAGCTCAGACACAAGATCGCCTGGGTGTACGGGGACGGCAGCGCGGGCCGGGCGGTGGAGGCGTGGGAGGAGCACGCGGCGCTGGTGGACGCGGTGGCGCGCGGTGACGCCGACCGGGCCGGCCGGCTGGCGGCGGTCCATGTCGAGCGCACCTCGGCGGTGAGGACCCTGAAACATCCCGTAAACGCGGTGCGCCGCCGCAATTAACAATCACGCCGTATACAAGACCTGGGAATAGGGCTGCCGTAATTGCGGCTGCTTGTCATCAGGAACGGGCGGGACCCGGCAATCCGGGGGGATTGCCGGGCCCGCTGAATTCCGCTGCGTCAGACCGTCTCGGGCAGTTCTTCGAGCCCTTCTGCGACCAGCTTGGCCAGCCGGTCGAGTGCCGCGTCGGCGCCGTCGGCCTCCGAGGCCAGTACGACCTCGTCGCCGCCCTGCGCGCCCAGGCCGAGCACGGCCAGCATCGAGGCGGCGTTCACCGGGGCGCCGCCGGCCTTGGTGATCGTGACCGGCACGCCGGCGGCCGTCGCCGCGCGGACGAAGATGGACGCGGGGCGGGCGTGCAGGCCGTCCGCCCAGCCGACGGTGACACGGCGCTCAACCATAGTGTTGCCCTTCGGATCGTCTTCAGGTGGTTCCCGGGTCGTACCCGGGGTCGTACCCGGTACGTGAAGTTGTCTAGACCAGTCTCGCACGATCGTCGTACCGCCCCGTCCAGGACCACCCCAGACTGCCCCCTGCCGGTGCCCGTCGCGAACCGGGCGCGCCGCATACGCTGGGGCCATGACGCAAGCGCAGCCGCCGCACCCCTACCCCGTGCACTGGGAGGCGGACGTCGTGCTGCGCGACGGCGGGATCGCCCACATCCGGCCGATCGGACCCGGCGACGCGGGCCGCCTGGTGGGCTTCTACGAGCAGGTGTCCGACGAGTCGAAGTACTACCGGTTCTTCGCCCCCTACCCGCGGCTGTCGGACCGCGACGTGCACCGCTTCACCCACCACGACTACGACGACCGGGTCGGCCTCGCCGCCACCATCGGCGACGAGTTCATCGCCACCGTCCGCTACGACCGCACCGACGCGAGCGGGCGCGCCGTGTCCGGCCGGGCCGGCGACCGGGCCGAGGTCGCCTTCCTGGTGCAGGACGCCCACCAGGGCCGCGGGGTGGCCTCCGCGCTGCTCGAGCACATCGCCGCGGTGGCCAGGGAGCGCGGCATCCGCCGCTTCACCGCCGAGGTGCTGCCCGCCAACCGCAAGATGGTCAAGGTCTTCACCGACGCCGGCTTCACCCAGCAGCACAGCTTCGCCGACGGCGTGGTGCACCTCGAACTCGACCTGGAGCCCACCACCGAGTCGGTGGCGGTGATGCGGGCCCGCGAGCACCGCGCCGAGGCGCGCAGCATGCAGCGGCTGCTGCGGCCCGAGTCGGTCGCGGTGGTCGGCGTCGGCCGCAGGCCCGGCGGGGTCGGCCGTACGCTGCTGCGCAACATCGTGGCCGGCGGCTTCACCGGGCGGGTGCACGCCGTGAACCACTCCTTCCCGGCCGGCGCCGAGGTCGACGGGGTGCCCGGGCACCGCTCGGTCGCGGAGATCGCCGCCACCGGCGAGAGCGTGGACCTGGCCGTGGTGGCGGTGCCTGCCGAGCGGGTGCCCGAGGCGGTGGCCGACTGCGGCGAGGCCGGGGTGCGCGGCCTGCTGGTGATCGCGGCCGGCTACTCCGAGACCGGGCCCGAGGGCAGGCTGCGGCAGCGCGAACTGGTCAGGCAGGCCCGCAGCCACGGCATGCGGGTGATCGGTCCTAACGCCCTCGGCGTGCTGAACACCGCGGCCGACATCGGCCTGAACGCCTCGCTGTCGCCGGAGATGCCGCCGCGCGGCCGGCTCGGCCTGTTCACCCAGTCGGGATCGATCGGCATCGCGCTGCTGTCGGGTCTGCACCGGCGCGGCGCGGGCCCGTCCTCGTTCGTGTCGGCCGGCAACCGGGCGGACGTGTCGGGCAACGACCTGCTCCAGTTCTGGCAGGACGACCCCGACACCGACGTGGTGCTGATGTACCTGGAGTCGTTCGGCAACCCGCGCAAGTTCACCCGGCTCGCCCGGCGGACCGCCGCGGCCAAGCCCGTGGTGGTGGTCAAGGGCGCGCTGCACAGCGGCGCGATGCCGGCCGGGCACGCGGTGCCGGTCACCCGGATGTCGGACTCCGCGGTCTCCGCGCTGTTCCGGCAGGCCGGGGTGATCCGGGTGGACACCGTCACCGAACTCCTGGACACCGGGCTCTTCCTCACCCTCCAGCCGCTGCCGGCCGGCGACCGGCTCGCCATCCTCGGCAACTCCGAGTCGCTCGGGCTGCTCACCTACGACGCGGCGCTGACCGCCGGGCTGCGGCCGGGCCCGCCGCTGGACCTCACCACGGCCGCCGGCCCCGGGGATTTCGCCGCCGCGCTGCGCGCCGCGCTCGCCGACCCCGGCAACGACGCCGTCGCCGTCACCGCGATCCCGCGGGTGGCCGACGAGGAGGCCCCCGACCCCGAGTCCGGCGACGATCCCGCGCTGGCGCGGGCGCTGCGGGAGGCCGCCGCGGGCGCCGGCAAGCCGGTGGTCGTGGTCCACCTGGCCCTGGACACCATGGCCGACCGGCTGGTCGCCGCGGAGGGCGACGGCGCCCGGGTGCCCGCCTACCGGGCGCCCGACCGCGCGGTGCACGCCCTGGCGGAGTCCGCCGGCTACGCCGCCTGGCGGGCCGGCGCCGCCGACCCGGGCCGCGTCCCGCAGTTCGACGACATCCAGGAGGGCGCGGCGGCGGCCGACGTCCGCCGGCTGCTGCCCGCCGCGGGCACCCCCGACCAGAGCGCCGAGCCGGACCAGGCCGCGGCAGCCGGACCGGAGCCACGGGCCGCGCGAACGGGCCCGGCCGCGCCCCGCGTGCCGGCGGCGGGCGACCCGCCCGTGCCGGACTCCGCCGCGCCCGGCGTCACCCTCAGCGACGAGGACGCCGCCGGGCTGCTCGGGCGGTACGGGATCGAGGTCCGGCGGACGCTGCCCGCGCCCGATGCGGAGGCGGCCGTCGTGGCGGCGGCGCGGCTGGGGTACCCGGTGGCGCTCAAGACCACCGCGCCGCACCTGCGGCACCGGGCCGACCTCGGCGGCGTACGGCTCGACCTGGCCGGCGAGGCCGACCTGCGGCGGGCGTACGAGGAGCTGACGGCCCGGCTCGGCAAGCCCGGCGAGCTGCTGCCGGTGGTGCAGGCGATGGCGCCGCGCGGCGTGGACACGGTGGTGCGGGCGAGCGTGGATCCGGCGGTCGGGGCGGTGCTCTCGTTCGGCCTTGCGGGCGCGCCCTCCGAACTGCTCGGGGACATCGGGCACCGGCTGGTTCCGGCCACCGACCGGGACGCCGCCGAGCTGGTCAGGTCGATCAGGGCGGCGCCGCTCCTCTTCGGCTGGCGCGGCTCGGAACCGGTGGACACCGCGGCCCTGGAGGAGCTGCTGCTGCGGGTGTCGCTGCTCACCGACGACCTGCCCGAGGTGGTGGCCGTCGACCTGGAGCCGGTGGTGGTCGCCGCGCGGGGCCTGGCCGTGCTGGGCGCCGCGGTACGGCTGGCCCGGCCGCCGGCCCGCACCGACCTCGGCCCCCGCGCGCTCTCCTCGTTCTGAGATCTGACCGGGCCGGGCCCCCGGGCCCTGGGCCGCCGGCCCTCCGGGCTTCCGGGCGGGGCGGGACGGCGGCACCGCGGGCCGCCGGGTCAGGAGCCATCGCCCCGCGCGCCATTAGGATGGTCGGCATGGCGAAGACCGGGATCACGACACAGGGCCTGCGCACGGCGATCGAGCGCAGTGGCTACTACCCCGCCCTGGTGGCCGAGGCCGTGGAGGCGGCGGTCGGCGGCGAGCCGGTCTCCTCGTTCCTGGTCCACCTGGAGACCACGTTCGACGCGAACGAGGTGCGCCGCCATGTCACCGTGCTGGTGCTCACCGACAGCCGTTTCATCGTCAGCCACACCGACGAGCAGGCCGCCGACGACACCTCGCCGTCCCCGTACGCCACCACCTCCACCGAGTCGGTGAAGATCGGCCGGATCTCCTCGGTGGTGGTCAGCCGGGTGGTGGCCAACCCGGAGTCGTACACCCCGGGCAGCACGCCCCGCGAGGTGGTGCTGACCATCGGCTGGGGCGCGGTGTCCCGGCTGGACCTGGAGCCGGCCGCCTGCGGCGACCCCAACTGCGAGGCCGACCACGGCTACACCGGCTCCTCCACCGCCGACGACCTGTCGCTGCGGGTCAGCGAGGCCGGCGACGGGCCGGACACCGTACGGCAGACCCTGGCCTTCGCGCAGGCGCTCTCCGAGGCGACAGCGGCCACGGACTGATGGTCCACCCGCTGCCCGAAGGCCCCGCCCTCCTCGACCCCCGCACCGCCCCCGTCCCCGCCTACGGCTCGGGCGCGCTCTGCGACGTGCTGCCCGCCGCCGTCGCCGGGATGGCGATCCCCGGCGTGCCGGACACCGGCCTGCGGCTGGCGGCGGCCGACCGGGTGTGCGTGTTCCTGGTCGACGGCCTGGGCTGGGAGCTGATCCTGCGGCACCCGGCCGAGGCGCCGTACCTCACCTCGCTGCTGCCCTCGTCGCTCGGCGGCACCGGCCGGCCGCTGACCGCCGGGTTCCCCGCGACCACCGCGACCTCGCTCGCCTCCGTCGGCACCGGCCTGCCGCCGGGCCGGCACGGCCTGGCCGGCTACACCGCGCTCAACCCCGACACCGGCGACCTGATGAACCAGCTGCGCTGGCAGCCCTGGACCGAGCCGCGCGCCTGGCAGCCGTACCCGACGGTCTTCCAACTCGCCGAGGCCGCCGGGATCGCCACCTGCCAGGTGTCCTCGCCGCACTTCGTGAACACCCCGCTGACCAAGGTCGCGCTGTCCGGCGGCACCTTCCACGGCCGGCTCACCGGCGAGGAGCGGATGGACCTGGCCGCCGACCGGCTCGCCGCCGGCGACCGCTCGCTGGTCTACACGTACTACAGCGAGCTGGACGCGATGGGCCACCGGCACGGGGTGGACTCCGACGCCTGGCGCGGCCAGCTGATGATGGTGGACCGGCTCGCGCAGCGGCTCGCCGAGCAGCTGCCGCCGCGCGCGGCGCTGTACGTCACCGCCGACCACGGCATGATCGACATCCCGTTCGACCCGGAGAGCCGGATCGACTTCGACGAGGACTGGGAGCTGCGGGCCGGCGTCGCGGTGCTCGGCGGCGAGGGCCGGGCCCGGCACGTCTACGCGGTGCCGGGCGCCGCCGGGGACGTGCTCGCGGTGTGGAGCGAGGTGCTCGGCGAGCAGATGTGGGTGGCGTCCCGGGACGAGGCGCTGGACGCCGGCTGGTTCGGCCCGCGGCCCGACGAGCGGGTGCTCGGCCGGATCGGCGACGTGGTCGCCACCGCCCGGGACGACATCGCGATCGTGGCCAACCGCACCGAGTCGGGCGAGTCCCAGATGATCGGGCTGCACGGCTCGATGATGCCGGTCGAGCAGCTGGTGCCGCTGCTCGAGGTCCGCAGCTGAGCGCGGAAGGCACCGGAGGCGCAGACAGGCGAACGGGCCCGGTCGACCGGATGGCGGTCGGCCGGGCCCGCGTCTGGCTCAGCCCGCGGCAGCCGGCCCGAACCGGGCCACCACCGTGCGGTCGCCGGTCACCGGGACGGTGAGCGTCCGCCCGCCGCCGGTCGAGTCCGTGCCGTCGAGCGTCCAGCCGAGCAGCACGAAGCCGCGGGCCGGCGTCGCGGTGACGGTCACCGTGTCGCCCTTCTCGTAGCGGCCCGGCTCGGTCTCGTTGCCGGTGATCGTGACCTTGCCGCCGGTGGGCGGGTCGGCGGTCGCGGCCACGGACTGCTGCACCATGTTGATCGCCATGATGTTGTACAGCTTCACCGGACCGGTGTACGTGGTCCCGTTGTAGCGCAGCAGGTTGACCACGCTGACCTCGGCGGCCGGGCCCGCCTTGACGGTGTAGCCGCCGTCGCCGAGGTTGTCGGTGCCCAGGTTGAAGGCGTGCACGTCGCCGGAGGTGACGACGAGGCCGTTGTGCATGCCATAGCCGAAGACGTCCACCACCGACAGGTCGCGGGCGCCGTCCACATGCACCAGGTCGGTGTTCTTGCGGGTGTACCCGTCGATGGTCTGCGGGAACAGGTTCGCGCCCAGGCCCCAGTCGGGGATGTTGAAGCCGGTCCTGGCGACGCCGTTGCCGTTGCTGAGCACGCCGTCGATCGAACCGCCGTCGGCGGCACCGGCGGTGACGCCCCGGTTCAGGAAGACACCGGTCAGCTTGTGCACCACGAAGCCGTCGTTGCGGGCCGAGCTGAGGTCGACGCCGTTCCAGGCGTTGGTCAGGCCGACGTCCACCACGTAGGTGCCGCGGCCGGCCGCCCTGATGTCGTACGGGTAGGGGACGTAGCCGATGGCCGGGTTGTTCCCCGGGTGGAAGACCCGCAGGCCGCGCACCCCGGCGCCGTTGCCGTCGAGGGTGACGGTGGCGGGGGCGGTGTCGGCCGCGGCGGTGTCGCGTCCGGCGTAGGAGAGCAGCACGGTGCCGCCGCTGTTCCCGCCCTCGTCGCGGTTCGGCGAGGCCGCCGCGCCGCGCAGTTCGACCCCGGCCGGCACCCGCACCCGGCCGTCGATCCGGTACCAGCCGGCCGGCAGGTAGACGATGCCGCCGCCCTGCGAACCCGCCTTGTCCAGCACCTTCTGCAGCGCGTTGGTCGCGTCGCCGGCCTGATAGCCGACGCCGTGCGGCACGGTGCTCGCCACGTACAGCGCCTTGCGCTTCGGCGACGGGATCGGCGCCGGGTCGCGGTACTTCGGCGTGGCGCCGGCCAGCTTGATCACGGTGCCGGAGGTGGGGCCGTCCAGCGTGGTGCCGGTGACCTTCACGTAGCCGCTGGTGGTGTTGCGGACCGATGCCACGCTGCCCTGCAGGATGCCGCCGGCCAGCGTCATGCCCCAGCGGCTGTCGATGTCGTCCAACTGGAGGGCGACATCGGTGCGCAGCACGCTGGTCTGCTGGAACGCGCCGACGAACGAGGCCCGTTGGCCCTTCACGATCTGTATGCCGGTGCGGTAGTCCGCCAGCGAGATCTTGGAGAACTGGTCCCATTCGAGGTCGCCGAGCACCAGGCCGGTGGTGTGGGCCCGGGTCCAGCGGTCCAGGGTCTTCCTGGCCGGCGGGTGGTAGGCCGAAGGGGCCTGCGCCCAGTAGGAGTTGTTGAAGCTGACGTCGTTCCAGGTGCCGACGTCGGAGCCGTTGAACGCGGTGGCCCCGCTGGACAGCACCGTTCCCTTGATGTCGTCCACCGTCGCCGACTCGTGCACCTGGCCCTGCACCGCGGGCCGGCCGCGGTCGTCGGGCATCGTGGAGATGCCCACGCCCTGGTACGAGTTGAGCATGGTGACGTGCTCGACCGTGCCCATCATGAAGTTGGCGTCGCTCTGCCAGGCCGAACCGGGGATCTCGAAGGTGTAGTTGTACGGCACCGGGGCGGTCGCGCTCTGCCGCGGGTAGTACGTGGTCACGCCCTGGACGGAGGCGCTGCCGCCGACCCGGAACAGCACCGGGCCGTCCGCGCCCGAGGGCAGGTCGGCGACGATGACCGTGCCGTAGTCGCCCTTGCCGTGGTCGGGGTCGCGCCGGTCGCCGCGCAGCGAGCAGAAGGCCGGTACCTCAAGGGTGCCGGTGATCCGGTAGCTGCCCGCGCCCAGCCACACCGTGCCGCCGCCCGCGTCCTGGCAGTCGTAGAGCGCGGTGCGTACGGCCGCGGTCGCGTCCTTGTGCCCGGTGGGGTCGGCGCCGTACTGGCGTATGTCGAAGTCGGCGACCACCGGACCGTCGGTCGGGTACCGGGTGTCGACGAGCTTCGGGTGCCCGGTGACGACCCGCTGGTCGCGGACCTCAAGCGAGCCGAGGCCGACCTTGGTGGTGCCGGCGGCGTAGCCGTGGACCACCAGCCGGACGTAGCGGGCGGTGGTCGGCGCGAAGGCGGTGACGACGTCGCCGGCGCCGACTCCGCCGTTGCGGCCGACGTCGGTGAACTTCTTGCCGTCGGCCGAGACCTGGACGGTGTAGTCGGCCGAGAAGGCGCCGGTCCAGGACGCCTTGACCTGGTCGATCCGCTTGGCGGCGCCCAGGTCGAGGGTGAACGTCTCGCCGTTGCCGGCGCTGCCGCTGACCCACGCCGAGCCGCCGTTGCCGTCGATCGCCGCGGCCGGCGGCGAACCGGCCTCGCTGGACGAGGCGGTGGCGGTGCCGAAGTGCGCCAGGTCGGTGTTCACCATGGAGGCGTGGAACGCGTCGAGCGCGGCGGAGAGCGCGTGGAAGGCCGTCCGCGCCTGCTCGTCGGTGACTCCGCTGCCGGTCGCGACCGCGCGCGCGGTGTCGGCGGCCTGCTTCAGCACGTCCTTGGAGCCCACCGGGTACTGCCCGTCCCGGGTGCCCTCGCGGGCCGCCGCGTAGGCGGTGTCCGCCTGGGCGACCAGCTGGCGCAGGCCCGTGGTCGGGTCGAGCGTCTTCTGCAGCGCCGTCACCGAGACCCGGGCGACCTTCAGCTCCACCTTGCTGTCGCCGGTGGTGATCCGGAAGTCGGAGCCGTTGGAGCGGTTGGTGAGGATCGCGTCGTCGAGCAGGAAGGTGTGGGTCTTCCAGCTCCCCGTGTCGCCGTAGCCGAACAGCGGCGACTGCTTGAACATCTGCGGGATGGTGTCGCCGGGGGAGTCGTACTGCAGCTGGATGGCGCCGCTGCCCTGGTCGAAGTAGTCGATGGTGACGGCGACCGGGTCGCGGTTGTCGTAGAGCGTGGTGTCGTCCACGTTCATGTAGAAGAAGCCGGTCTCGGCGCCCGGCACGCTCTGGTCGGTGCCCCAGTAGCCGCGGCCGTCCTGCACGCCGGTGACCAGGTGGGTGTCGTTGTCACCGGCCCGCGGGTCGATGCCGTGCGAGTCCACGGTGGCGCCGAGGTTCACCGACAGGCCGGCCGCCACCCGTACCGAGGAGACGGTGATGTCCGCGGGCGCGTCTCCCTGGACGCCGGACAGCCGCAGCTGCCGGCCCGCGGAGAAGTCGGCCGGGATGGTGAACGCCTCGGTCTTGAAGGTGCCCGAGTCGGCGAGCGCGGCGCTGCCGAGCACGTCGGTGGCGCCGCGGGTCAGCCGCAGCGTGCCGGTGCCGGCGTCCTGGTACGTGACGGCCACGGTCAGCTGATCGGCCGTCACCGCGTCGGTGTACTCCTGGTCGAGGTCGAACGCCAGGTAGCCGGTGCCCGCCGCGACATCGGTGCGCCAGTACGGTGTCCCGTCCTGCGTCCCGGTCCGCAGCCCCGCGGCGTCGTCACCCGCGGACGCGGTCAGCCCGAGGGTGAACGGGGTCGGGCCGAGGTCGGCGCCGACGCCCAGCGGGTACAGGGCCGCCGCCGCGGCGGGCGTCGGCGGTGGCAGCAGCAGCGCCGCGAGCAGCGCCAGCACCAGCGCGGCCGATGGCCGCAGCCATTTCAGGAGCGTGGGTCTCATGTCGGCCTCTCCTCAGGGAGGTCGGATCCAATGGGGGTCGCTCTGTTCCTCGGGGTTCAGGCCCGGCTCAGCCTGAGGGTCTGGATCTGGAAGGGGCGCAGCTCCAGCGGGAGGGCGCCGTCGGCAGCAGCGGGGAGCGGGGCGAGCGGCTCTTCCAGCAGGTCGGTGACCTGCGCCGCGGACACCGCGAAGTCCGTGCGCAGCAGCCCGGACGCGGTGCCGCCGCGGGACTCGTACAGCCGCACCACCACATCGCCGCCGCGGTCGTCCGCGAGCTTCACCGACTCCACCACGATGTCCGGGTTGTCCACCGTGATCAGCGGTGCGCCGCCGGCCGGTGCGCGGCCGGCCGGCCGCAGCGGCAGGTTGAGCGCGTAGCCGGCCGCGACGGCCTCGCCGACGCCGGCGCCCACCACCAGGCCGTAGCTGAACGTGTGCCGGCCGCGGTCGGCCTGCGGGTCGGGGCTGTGCGGGGAGCGCAGCAGGGACAGCCGCAGGGTGGTCGTCGTCCCGCCGTCGGGGCGGGTCAGCCGGGACACGTCGTGGCCGTAGGTGGAGTCGTTGACGACGGCCGCGCCCCAGCCGTGCTCGCCGACGTGCACCCAGCGGTGCGCCCACAGCTCGAAGCGGGCCGCGTCCCAGCTGGTGTTCTCGTGGGTGGGCCGCTGCACGTGCCCGAACTGGATCTCGGCGCGCTCCACCTCGGCGTGCACGTTCAGCGGCCAGGCCGCCTTGAGCAGGGTGTCCCGCTCCTGCCAGTCGATCTCGGTGCGTACCGTCAACTGGGCGCTTCCCGCGGCCAGTTCCAGGTGCTGCACCAGGTGCGAGTCGCCGAAGCGGCGCTCGACCAGCACCTCGGCGAGCAGCGGTCCGGCCGCCGCGATCCGTACGGCGCTCGCCTCGGTGAGGTCGCGGACGGTGTCGCGGTAGTAGTGGTCGATGTTCCAGGCGCTCCACAGGTTCGGGTCGTCCGGGTGCAGTTGCAGCAGGTTGCCCGGCCGGTCAGGGGCCAGCGCCTCGCGGCGGGCCCGCTGGTCGTAGACCGACCGCACCAGGCCGTCGGCGTCGATCCTGATCCGCAGCACCCCGTTGTCCAGGGTGATCACGCCGTCCTCGGCGGTGGCGGTGACCGGCGGCAGGCCGGACGGCACCGCGCTGCCCGAGCCGAGCGCGGGCGCCTCCACCAGCACCGCCTGCCGGCCGCCGGACAGCGGCTGGCCGTTCTCGACGGTGGCTGCCGCAGGCAGCACGACCACCTCGCGGCGGGCGTACGGGCCGGCGTTGAAGAAGGACGTGTCGCTCTCGCCGCCGTCCAGCGCGGCGCCGATCAGCCCCGCCAACTCGCCCTGCAACTCCCGGTGTACGGCCTCGGCCTCCTGGTGCACCCAGGCGATGGACGAGCCCGGCAGGATGTCGTGGAACTGGTGCAGCAGCACCCGCTGCCAGACCGACTCCAACTGCTCGTACGGGTAGGGGGCGCCGGTGCGCACCGCGGCGGCGGCCGCCCACAGCTCGGCCTCGCGCAGCAGCGCCTCGGCCCGCCGGTTGCCGTGCTTGGTGCGGGCCTGGCTGGTGTACGTGCCGCGGTGGTTCTCCAGGTACAGCTCGCCGCGCCACACCGGCAGCCGCTCGTACTCCGCGCGGGCCGCGTCGAAGAACGCCGACGGGTCGCCGACCTCGACCTTGGTGGAGCCCTCCAGGTCGCGCAGGCGGCGGGCCTTCTCCAGCATCTCCCTGGTCGGACCGCCGCCGCCGTCGCCGAAGCCGAACGGGGCCAGCGAGCGGGTCGCCACCCCCTTGTCGGCGAAGTTGCGCTCGGCGTGCGCGAGTTCGGCGCCGGTCAGGCTCGCGTTGTAGGTGTCGACCGGCGGGAAGTGAGTGAAGATCCGGGTGCCGTCGATGCCCTCCCAATCGAAGGTGTGGTGCGGCAGCCGGTTGGTCTCGTTCCAGGACAGCTTCTGGGTCAGGAACCACTTCGCCCCGGCCAGCACGGCCAGTTGCGGATACGCGGCGGTGTAGCCGAACGAGTCGGGCAGCCACACCCCGTCCTGCGGTATGCCGAACTCCGCGGTGAAGAACCGCCGTCCGTAGACCAGTTGGCGGGCCAGCGCCTCGCCGCCGGGCAGGTTGCCGTCCGCCTCCACCCACATGCCGCCGACCGGCGCCCAGTTGCCCTCCGAGACGGCCTTCTTGATCTGCTCGAAGATCTCCGGGCGGTGCTCCTTCATCCATGCGTACTGCTGGGCGGAGGAGCAGGCGAAGACCAGCTCCGGGTACTCCTGCGCCAGCGTCGTCATGTTGGTGAAGGTGCGGGCGCACTTGCGCACCGTCTCGCGGATCGGCCACAGCCACGCGGAGTCGATGTGGGCGTGCCCGACCGCGGTGACGGTGTGCGCGGAGGCGTAGGCCGGCCGGGACAGCACGTCGGCGAGCCGGTCGCGGGCGGCCTGCGCGGTGGCGGCGACCGCGCGCACGTCCACCGCGTCCATCGCGCGGACGAGCGCGCGCAGGATGCCGTGCCGCCGGGAGCCGCCCTCGGGCAGCTCCCGCATCAGCTCGTCGAGCACCTCCACGTCGTGCAGCAGGTGCCATACGGCGTTCTCCCGCACGGCGATCTGCGCGGTGCGCAGCTGGTAGAGGTGCTCGGTGCCCGCGGTCTCCCTGGACCCGAAGCGGGTGCCGACCGAGATCGAGCCCTGGATCGTCGGGTTGGCGGCCAGCTCCACCAGCAGGTCGACCGGCTCGCCGCCGGCCGCCGACTCCGCCAGCAGCACGCTGCGGTGGTGCGGGTGCAGCCCCTGCAACGGCGATCCGGCGGCGTCGTGGACGAAGCCCTCGGCCTGGCCGCCGGGCCCCCGCGACGGGTCGAAGCCGAGGTCGAAGACCGCCTCGACCCGCTGCCCCGCCCACTCCCGCGGGATCCGGCCCGCGGCCTTCAGCCAGGTGGTGGACCACGGGCCGCCCCAGGTGTCGCCGATCGACACCGGCTCGTACGCGGCGGCCAGCGCCTGCGCCACCGGAACGGGTTCGCCGGGCACCTGCCAGGCGGCGAGGTCGAGGGTCAGCGGGTCGTCGCGGTACAGGGCGGGGCGGACCACCTGCTGGAGGAACTTGGCGATCCGCTCTTCGACGATGTGCCGGTCGTCATGCACAGGTGGACTCTTTCTGCCGTAACGGTCAGCGGTCGGCGGTGACTTCGCCGGCCCGCGGCGGCCCGCCGCCGGACCGGCCGGCACCGGACGGGGTGCGCCAGGTGCGCCGCGGCACGAAGCCGAGCAGCGCGGTGCACTCGGCGGTGTCGAAGAGCGTGCCGTGCTCGGCGATCTCGGCGCGCACCTCGGTGCCCGGGTGGTGCGCCGCCATCAGCTCCGCCGACGGCAGTTCCGACGTGGTGTCGGCGGCCGTCACGTTGACGACGTGGCAGCCGCCGATCTCCTTCTCCAGCGCCAGCCGCACCGCGTGCGCCGCGTCCCGGGTGTCCAGCCAGCCCCACAGGTCGTGCCGCTGCGAGGCCGGGTCGGCGGCGCAGGCGGCGAGGAAGTGGTCGAGCCGGTCGCCTGTGCCGGTGAACGGGAAGCGCATGCAGACGGAGTCGGTGCCGTGCAGGCGGTGGGCGGCCCGGGCGATGTCCTCCAGGACCCACTTGGACAGCCCGTACGGGTCGCGGACCATGCTGGGGTGCAGCTCGTCCATCGGCACGTACAGCGGCGAGAGCGGCACCGGCGACCAGGCCAGGCCGACCGCCGAGGCGCTGGACGCGGCCACCACCCGGCGCACCCCGGCCCGGCCGGCCTCCTCGAACACCCGGTGCGCGGTGAGGCAGTTGTGGGCGAACAGCAGGCTGGGGTCGGGCAGGTTCGGATGCGGGATCGCCCCGAGGTGCACCACCGCCTGCACGCCCTCCATCGCCGCCCGCACCAGCTCGGGGTCGCGCAGGTCGCCGGCGTGCGTCCGCTCGGCGCGCGGCTCCTCCACCTGGAGCAGGTCGGTCAGCACCACCTGGTGCCCGGCGGCCAGCAGTTCGGCGGTGACGTACCCGCCGATGTGCCCGGCCGCGCCCGTGACGAGGACCAGCATCAGCCCTTCACCGCCCCGACCAGACCGTTGACGAAGTACCGCTGGAGGCTCAGGAAGAGCACGATCACCGGCACCACGACGATCAGCGCGCCCGCCATCAGGTTGTTGTAGTGCGGCACGTTCGACGAGGCCAGGGTCTGCAGTCCCAGCGGCAGCGTGTAGGTGCTCTCGCTGTTCAGCGACACCCTGGTCAGCAGGTACTCGTTCCAGGTCGGGATCGCGGTGATCAGCGCCACGGTGATCAGCGCGGGCCGGGTCAGCGGCAGGTAGATCCGGGTGAAGATGTGGAACTCGTTGGCCCCGTCCACCCGGGCCGACTCCCGCAACTCCTTGGGCACCGAGCTGAAGGCACCGGTCATCAGCAGCACCGACAGCGGAGCCCCGCCGTTGACGAACGGCAGCACCAGGCCGATGTGCGTGCCCAGGATGCCCATCTTGTTCTCCAGCAGCACGATCGGCAGCATCACCGTGACGCCGGGCACGAACAGCAGCGCCACGAAGAGCTTCTGCAGCGCGCCGCGGCCGGGGAAGTCCAGCACCGCGAAGGCGTATCCGGCGGCCGCGTAGACCACCAGCGTCAGCACCACGGTCAGCGCGCAGACCTCCAGGCTGTTCAGGAAGTACCGGAAGAAGTGCAGCTGGTTCCAGGTGTGGGTGAGCGTGTCGAACGTCGGGTGGTGCGGGATCAGATGGCCGCCGCGGATCACCTCGACCTGGTTCTTGAACGCCGCCGAGATCATCCACAGGAAGGGATAGATGCTGATCACGCCGTACAGCGCGAGCAGTACGCCGACCAGCACCCGGGCGCTGATCCGGCGGGCGCGGACCGCTCCGCTGCCGGTGGCGCCGGCCGCGCGCTTGGGCGGGGAGCCCAGGGGAATCGTTGTCATGTTTTGCTCCGCATGACTCGCAGGTTGATCAACGCGATGACCAGGGCGGCGGCGAACAGGATCCAGCCGAGAGCGCTGGCCAGGCCGAGCGTCGGCGCCAGGTCCTTGAGGAACGCCAGCCGGTACGCCTCGAGGCCGAGGACGTTGGTGTGGTCGCCGGGACCGCCGTTGGTCATCACCAGGAAGGTCTGGAAGCCCTGCAGCGAGTCGCGCAGGTTCAGCAGCACCACGATCGAGGTGATCGGCTTCACCAGCGGCCACACCACCGACACGTTGGTGCGCCACCAGCCGGCGCCGTCCAGCTGCGCGGCTTCGAGCACGCTGCGGTCGATGCCCTGCAGCCCGGTCAGGTACAGCAGCATCGCCACCGGCACCGAGCCCCACACGGTGACCACGATCATCGTGCCCAGCGCGGTGTTCGGGTTGCCGAGCCAGCCCTGCGGCTGGGCCAGCGAGCCCATGCCGAGGCTGCTGAGCACCGTGTTGATCGCGCCGTCCGGCTGCAGGATGTACTGCCAGGCGAAGAAGACCGCGATGCCGCTGGTCACGTACGGGATGAAGTACACCGAACGCAGCAGGCCCTGCATCCGCTTGGCGGAGTTGAGCAGCACCGCGAGCGGGAAGGACACCAGCACGGTCAGCAGCGGGACGGCGATCATCACGTACAGCGTGTGGATCGCCGCGTGGTGCAGCCGGGGCGCGTAGGCCGGGTTCTGCCAGAGCAGGTCCTTGTAGTTCTGCACGCCCACCCAGGTCCAGTGCGGCGCGAAGCCGTTCCAGGTGGCGAAGCTCAGCAGGAAGCCGTAGCCGACGGTGTACAGGCCCATGACCGCGAACAGGACCACGGCCGGGGCGACGAACAGATATCCGGACAGGGCCTCGTAGCCGCGGCGGTTCAGTACGCGCTTGCCGCGTCCTGGTTCCGCCGCGCCCTCCGGCCGGGGAGCAGGTCCCCGGCCGGAGGCGGCCGTCTCCGGAAGAGCGGGACGGGGAGCGGTCGTCACTTCGAGGTCTTCCAGAAGTTGTTGTTGAGCTTGGCCATCGCCTTGCCGGTGGCGTCGGGGCTCTTCTGCTTCAGCGGCGTCAGGTCGGCCAGGATCTCGGCCATCGAGTCCTGGTCGTAGCCGGGCGGGCGGAAGTCGTTGACGTTCGGGTCATAGGTGTTCTCCGGCGTGCCGACGAAGGCCTTGGTCATGTCGGCGAGCGTCGCGCCCATCACCGAGGCGGCGTCCGCGCCCAGTTCGGTGGACGGCACCTCGGTGGCGTCCTTGGCGAACTGCGAGGCGATCTTGGGCTGCGCCAGGAACTTCATCCACTTCTCGGCGTTCTCCGGGTGGCTGCTGGTCGCGGAGACCGACAGGCCGGTCAGCGCCAGCGGGGCGAGGGCGGGCTTGGGCACCGCTCCGTCGCTGGGGCCGGGGAAGCCGAACGCCATCACGTCGTCGGGGTTCATGCCGTTCTGCTGCAGGAAGGCCAGCGTGAACGTGCCGCCGATGTCCCAGGCGGACTTGCCCTGCGCGAAGGACTGGTCGGCGGTGTCGATGTCCAGGGTCTGGGTGCCGGGCATCCAGTACGGCTGCATCTTGGCGAACTCGGTGAGCACCTTCTCGCCGTCGGGCGAGGAGAAGTCGGCGGAGGGGTCCTGGCCCCACAGCGCCTGGTACTTCTCCTTGCCCAGCTCGGCGAACGCCAGCGGCTGGAGTCCCCAGGTCAGACCGGTCGCCTTGACCTTCAGGCCGAGGCTGACCCCGCCGTTCTTCGGGTCCTTGGTGGTGGTCGCCTTGAGGTCGCTGAGGAACTCCTCGTAGCTGGCCGGGGGCTTGGTGATGCCCGCCGCGGCCAGCATCTTCTTGTTGCCCATGATGATGCCGAAGGTGCCCGAGGTCAGCGGCACGCTGAAGCGCTGGCCCTCCTTGACGCCGTGCGACTTGGAGTCGGCCGGGACGGACTCCTTGTAGTGCGCGGGGGTCACCGTGCCGGAGCCCTGGACGCCCTTCTGGTAGAGCCCGCTCCAGTCGCTGCCGACGTCCTTGGATATGTCCTTGGCGATGCCGGTCGCGCCCAGCGCGAAGTCCTCGCCGTCGGAGTGGATCTCCAGCACGTCGGGCAGGTCGTGGGTCTTGGCGGCGGCCTGCACCTTGGTGGTGTACGCGTCGTCAGGGCCGTACGCCTGGATCTTGACGGTGATGCCGGTCTGCTTCTTGAACTCGGCGGCGGCGTTCTTCAGGGCCGCGACGTGCGACTGCTTGAAGGTCCACATGGTCAGCGACTTGGCGTCGCCGGAACTTGACGAACCGCCACCGCAGGCGGCCAGCGGGGTCAGCGACAGGACCGTCGTGACCGCCACGGCGGCAAATCTCGTTTTCGGTGTAAAACGTGCGAATGGTGTACGCATGGGCCCCTACCTAGACTTCGACCGTTCAGAAGACCGAATGACGTTGGAGTGACTGAACTTAGGGTCGTCTTTGATATAGCGTCAAGACGCACGCTGCGATTGGGTGTGTACCCAAGGGCCGCGAGGGGTCGGCGCGGGGAGCGGAGGATCAGTGGAATCGGTGGCGGAAGCGCCGCGCGGGCGTAAGCCGGAAGAGGTCAAGTCCGCGGCCCGGGTGCTTGAGGTGCTCGAACTGCTCGGCGCGGACGGCGCCCGGCTCTCACTGGCCGAGATGGCCGCGTCCATGGCGGTGCCCAAGAGCAGCCTGCACGCGATCCTGCGGACCATGGAGGCCCGCAAGTGGGTCGATCTCGACCCGTCAGGAACCCGGTACAGCCTCGGCCTGAAAGCGCTGCTGACCGGCACCGCCTACCTGGAGGGCGACGACGTCACCAGCCTGGCCGGGCCGGTGCTGGACGCGCTCGCCGAAGAGACCGGCGAGGCCGTGCACTTGGGCAGGCTGGACGGCACCCACGTGGTCTACCTGGCCAAACGCGAGTCGCGGCACGCGCTGCGGATGTACTCCGCGGTCGGCCGCCGGCTGCCGGCGCACGCCACGGCGCTGGGCAAGTCGATACTCGCGCAGTACGACCACGCAGAGGTGCAGCGCCGTCTGGACTGGCCGCTGGAGCGGCTGACGCCCACCACGGTGACCGATCCGGACGCGTTCCTGGCCCAGTTGGCCGAGACCAGGCTGCGCGGCTGGGCGGTGGACGAGGGTGAGAACTCGGTGGACATCAGATGCGTCGCGGTGGCGCTCGGCAACGGCCAGGGCGAGGACGCGATCAGCTGTTCCGCGCCCAAGAGCCGGATGGACGACGGCCGTCTGGAGGAGGTCGCACAGGCCGTCACCGAGGCCGCGCACTCGCTGAGCACCCTGCTCAAACGCCTCGGACAGCACTGAGACGGTGTCGCTCCGGCCCCCGGCAGGGGTGTCGGCCCCGATTTGTCAAAGGGATTGACAAACCAGGACCGACCTCTTTACGTTCGGAAGCCGGTACGTCATTCTGTTATCTGTACGCGGGAGTTCGCATGGCATTGCCTGATGCCGGCCCCGCTCCGCTCGCGCCCGCACCCTGGGCCGAAGAGCGCGGTGCCAAGATCCGCATCACGGCCGTTCGCACGTTTCTGACCGCCCCTCACGGCTGTCCCCACCTCATCGTCCGCGTCGAGACGAACGACCCAGGACTGTACGGGCTCGGCTGCGCGAGTGACCCGCAGCGTACCCTCGCGGTCCGCTCGGTGCTCGACGACTACGTCGCCCCCCTGCTGGTCGGCCGTGACCCCGACGACATCGAGGACATCCACCGGCTGCTGCTGAACAGCGCCTACTGGCGCGGCGGCTCCGTCACCGGCAACGCGCTCGGCGGCATCGACGTCGCCCTGTGGGACCTGAAGGCCAAGCGCCTGGGCGCGCCGCTGTACTCGCTGTTCGGCGGCCGGGTCCGCACCTACGCCGAGGCGTACACCCACGTCGACGGCCGGGACGCCGCCGAGATCGCCGACAAGGTGCAGGCCGCGCGCGAGCGCGGCTACCGGCACGTCCGGATCCAGGCCGCGGTGCCCGGCGCCGACACCTACGGCGCGGCCGGCGGCGGCACCGCCGACCCGGCGGCGGTCCGCGAGCGGCGGGCCCCCTGGGACAGCGCCGGCTACCTGCGGTTCGTGCCCGGGGTGCTCACCAAGGTCCGCGAACTCGTCGGCGACGACGTCGAGCTGCTGCACGACGTGCACGAACGGCTCGACCCCCGGCAGGCCCGGGAGTTCCTGCGCCGGGTGGTCGACGCCCGGCTGTTCTTCGTGGAGGACCTGCTCGCGCCCGAGGACGCCGGGCACTTCAAGCGGCTGCACGACGCCTCGCCGGTGCCGCTCGCGGTCGGCGAGCTCTTCCACGACCCGGCCCAGTTCACCGCGCTGCTGGCCGGACCCGACATCGACTTCGCCCGGCTGCGGATCCCGACCCTCGGCGGCCTGACCCCGGCCCGCAAGATCGCCGCGCTGTGCGAGCTGCGCGGAGTGCGGCTGGCCCCGCACGGCCCGGCCGACGTCAGCCCGGTCGCCCAGGCCGCCACCCTGGCGATGGACATCTCCAGCCACGCCTTCGGCGTGCAGGAGGCCGCGGTGTTCAAGCCGCCGGTGCACGAGGTGTTCCCCGGCACGATCACCGCCGACGGCGGGG
The DNA here is from genome assembly GCF_050956065.1 of Streptomyces sp. CA-111067. Taxonomy (NCBI): domain Bacteria; kingdom Bacillati; phylum Actinomycetota; class Actinomycetes; order Kitasatosporales; family Streptomycetaceae; genus Streptomyces; species Streptomyces sp. CA-111067. The sequence continues at coordinate 7,260,163 of NZ_CP192103.1, forward strand.
GCCTCCGCCCGCACGAGGCCCCCGGCCTCGGCGTGGACTTCGACGAGGCCGCCGCCGCGAAGTACCCGGTACCGGAACCGCTGGCCCACGACCGCTGGGCCCTGCTGCGCAACACCGATGGGAGCGTGCAACGCCCGTGACAGAGCCGATACGCAAGGCCCTTGTGGTCCGCGGCGGCTGGGAGGGCCACTCGCCGGTGGAGATCACCGGCCTCTTCCTGCCGTTCCTGAAGGACCAGGGCTACACGGTCGAGGTGTCCGACTCCCTGGAGGTGTACACCGACGCCGAACTGCTGGCGGGCACCGACCTGGTCGTCCAGTGCTGGACGATGGGCGAGATCACCCGCGAGCAGAGCCAGGGCCTGGCCGCCGCGGTGCGCGGCGGCACCGGGTTCGCCGGCTGGCACGGCGGGATCATCGACTCCTTCCGTGCCGACGTGGACTACACCCGGCTCACCGGCGGCCAGTTCCTGATGCACCCGGCCGGCTTCGTGGACTACACCGTCAACCTGGTGCCGGGCCGCTCGGACCACCCGGTGACGGCCGGGCTGGCGGATTTCGCGGTGCACACCGAGCACTACTGGGTGGCCACCGACGCCGCCAACGACGTGCTCGCCACCTCGGTCTTCCCGGCCGGCGACGACCACGCGCAGGACGTGGTGATGCCGCAGGTGTGGACCAGGACCTTCGGCGCCGGGCGGGTCTTCGTCTCCGCCATCGGCCACAAGGCCGACGACTTCGACGTGCCCGAGGTGCGGGCGATCACCGAGAGGGGACTGCTGTGGGCGAGCCGTTGAGGATCGGCATGGTGGGCGCGGGCAAGATCAGCGGCCAGTACCTGGACACCATCGACCGGCTGGACTCGCTGCGGCTGACCGCGGTCACCGACCTGGACGCCGGTCGCGCCAAGGAGGCCGCCGAGCGCTCCGGCGCCCGGGTGGCGGCCGATGTCGCCGAACTCGTCGCGCGCGACGACGTGGACGCGGTGCTCAACCTGACCGTGCCGGCCGTGCACGCGCAGGTGGCGCTCGCCGCCATCGCCGCGGGCAAGCACGTCTACGGCGAGAAGCCGCTCGCCGCCACCCGCGAGGAGGCCGCCACCATCCAGGCCGCCGCGCGGGCCGCCGGCGTCAGGGTCGGCAGCGCGCCGGACACCGTGCTCGGCACCGGCACCCAGACCGCCCGCAAGGCGGTGGACGACGGGCTGATCGGCACCCCGGTGGCGGCGACCGCGTTCATGACCACCGCCGGACACGAGAAGTGGCACCCGGACCCGGAGTTCTACTACCGGCCCGGCGGCGGCCCGCTGCTCGACATGGGCCCGTACTACCTGTCCGCGCTGGTGCACCTGCTCGGCCCGGTCGTCAAGGTGACCGGCGCCGCCTCCACCCCGCGCGCCGAGCGGGAGATCGCCAGCGGGCCGCGGGCCGGCCAGCGGTTCCCCGTCGAGGTGGACACCACTGTCGCGGGGGTGCTCGAACACGCCGGCGGCGCGCTGTCGACGCTGATCATGAGCTTCGACATCCACGCCGCCCGGCTGCCGCGGATCGAGGTGCACGGCACCGCGGGCTCGCTGTCGGTGCCCGACCCGAACGGCTTCGACGGCCTGGTCGAGCTGTACGCGGCCGGCCCGGACGCCGCGTGGACGCCGCTGGAGGTCTCCGCCGGCTACCGGGGGGCCGGGCGCGGCACCGGGCTCGCCGACCTGGCCGCGGCCGTCGAGGCCGGCCGGCCGCACCTGGCGTCGGCCGAACTCGCCGAGCACGTGCTCGACGTCATGCTCACCCTGCTCGACTCGGCGCACGACGGTTCGGCACTGCCGGTGACGAGCAGCTGCGAGCGGCCGGCCCCGCTGGGCCTCATCGGGTAGCGGGGCAGCGGGAATTCCGCGGAAAGCGGCAGGCGGGGCCGGTTGTCGAAAGCCGGACCCGGCTGTCGCTTTCCGCTGTTCATCGTGTCAGTTTAGTTATCTGACAGGAAGTGCCCACGGCGGCAGGTAATTCGCCTGACATTTACGTTCATGCAGGTCACGACCTGCAAGAAGAGCGAGTTTGCGTCAGGCGTTGACTTGATAACACACATGGTTTTACATGGCGGTTACCAGCTGGACAGGAAGGGCCGCCCATGCATGACCGGATCAATTCCGGCGAAGAACGCATAGCCGCATTCCTCGCCGAACGGCTGCGTCCAGCGCTGTATCCGCAGCGGCTGCCCATGGATGTCGGCGCCTGGCACATCGCGGGCGAGCCGGTGCCCGCCGCGGTGGCGCTGCGCGCCGACTACGCGCCATTCGCGGTGGGCGAGCCGTGGGGCCGCCCCTGGGCGACCACCTGGTTCAGCACCAGCGCCACCGTGCCGCCGCGCTGGGCCGGCCGCCGGGTCGAGGCGCTGATCGACCTCGGCTCGCCGGCCGATTCCGCGGAGGCCGCCGGCCTGCCGGGCTACGGCCACGGTTACGGCTACGGATCCGGTCCCGCCCTCGCCGGCAGCCGCCCGCCCGGCGGCCGGGCCGAGGGGCTGGTGCACGACGAGCACGGCATCCCGCTGCAGGGACTGCACCCGCAGCTGGGCGCCGTCCTGGTCGCCGGCTCGGCGGCCGGCGGCGAGAGCGTCAGGCTGCTGGTGGAGGCCGCCGCCAACCCGTACATCGAGAGCGGCTCGGGCGCCGGCACCCGCTACGGCGACCCGGCCACCGCCGGCGACGCCCCGCTGTACCGGCTGCGCCGCGCCGACATCGCGATCCGCGACGAGGACGTCTGGCAGCTGATCCACGACTTCGAGGCCCTGGACGGGCTGATGCGCGCGCTGCCGGCCGAGCTGCCGCGCCGGCACGAGATCCGGGTGGCGCTCGAACGCGCCGCCGACGCCGTCGACCCGCGGGCCGTCGCCCGTACCGCGGGCCTGGCCCGCAGGCTGCTGGCCCCCGCGCTCGCCCAGCGCGCCCACGACTCCGCGCACACCGTGACCGCCGTCGGCCACGCGCACATCGACTCCGCCTGGCTGTGGCCGGTCCGCGAGACGGTCCGCAAGTGCGCCCGCACCTTCAGCACCATGGCCGCGCTCGCCGAGGAGTACCCGGAGCTGATCGTGGCCGCCTCCTCCGCCCAGCACTACGCCTGGATGAAGGAGCACCAGCCGCACGTCTTCGAGCGGATACGCAAGGCCGTCGCCGACGGCAACTGGGCGCCGGTGGGCGGCATGTGGGTGGAGGCGGACGCCGAACTGCCCGGCGCCGAGGCGCTGGTACGGCAGTTCGTGCACGGCCGCCGGTTCTTCCGCGACGAGTTGGGCGCGGACAGCGACGGGGTGTGGCTGCCCGACGCCGCCGGCGCCTCGGCCGCCTTTCCGCAGATCGCGGCCCTTTCCGGCGCGCGCTGGTTCCTCAGCCGCCGCCCCGACGCGGCCGCCGGTCCGGCGCTGCCCCACCACACGTTCCGCTGGGAGGGCATCGACGGCACCATGCTCTTCACCCACCTGGCGCCCGGCGGCCCCGAGGGCGGCACCCTGACGGCCGGCGAGGTCACCGACGCCGTCACCGGCTTCGCCGACAAGGGCGCCGCCACCGGTTCGCTGCTGCCGTTCGGCCGCGGCGACGGCGGCCCCGACCGCGGCATGCTGGAACGGGCCCGCCGGCTGGCCGACCTCGACGGCTCGCCCCGGGTGCGCCAGCGCTCGCCTTCGGGGTTCTTCCGGGACGCCGAACGGGAGTACCCGCAGGCGCCGGTGTGGCGCGGCGACCTCGACCTGACCCCGCACTGCGGTTCCTACACCAGCCAGGCCCGCACCAAGCGCGGCAACCGGCGCAGCGAGTCGCTGCTGCACGAGGCCGAGCTGTGGTCGGCGACGGCCGCGGTGCGGCACGGGGTCCCGTACCCCTACGACGAGTTGGACCGGCTGTGGAAGACCGTGCTGCTCCAGCAGTGCCACGACATCCTGCCCGGCACGTCGATCGCCTGGGTGCACGAGGAGGCCGAGCAGACCCACCGCACGGTGCGGCGCCGACTTGAGCGGCTGATCCGGCGCGCGGCCGGCGACCCGGACGGCGGCACCGTACTCAACTCCGGGCCCCGCGCCCGCCGCGAGGTCGTCGTCCTCGATCCGGAGACCGGGCCGCCGCCGGGCGGTGCGCAGCCGCTGCCCGACGGCCGGATCGCGGTGCTCGCGCAGGCGCCGGCGCTCGGCACCGGACCGACCGGGCTGCCGCTCGGCGACACCGCGCCGGTCACCCTGCGGGCCACCGGCGACGGCGGGTACGAGCTGGCCAACGGCCTGCTGCGGGTGTCGATCGACGCCGCCGGGCTGGTCCGCGCCGCGGTGCACCTGGCCACCGGCCGGGACGCGGTGGCCCCCGGCGGCGCCGGCAACCTGCTGCAACTGCACCGGGACGAGCCGGCGAGCTGGAGCGCGCTCCAGCTCGACCCCGGCTACCGCAGCACCCGGCGCGACCTGGACACCGCGGAGCGGATCGAGGTCAGGGCCGACGGGCCGCTGCTGGCCACCGTGCGGGTGGTGCGCGGCACCGGCCGCTCCACCGTCGTCCAGGACCTGACGCTCACCGCCGGCGGCCACGCGCTGACCATCGACACCGAGGTCGACTGGCGCGAGCAGGACAGCGTGCTCAAGGCCGCCTGGCCGCTCGACGTGCACGCCGAACACAGCCTGGCCGACGTGCAGTTCGGCCATGTCGCCCGGCCCACCCACGAGAACACCGACTGGGACGCGGCGCACCAGGAGACCATGGCGCACCGCTGGATCCACGTCGGCGAGCACGGCTGGGGAGTGGCGCTGGCGGGGGACGCGGGCTACGGCTACGACGTCACCCGGCACACCCGGGAGGACGGCGGCACCACCACCGTGGTCCGCAGCACCCTGCTGCGCGCCCCGCACAGCCCCGACCCGCACGCCGACCGCGGCCTCCAGCGGTTCCGGCACCGGCTCCGTCCCGGCGCCGGGACCGGCGACGCGATCACCGAGGGCTACGCGCTCGGCCTGCCGCTGCGCCCCGGCCCCGACACCGCGCCGCGGTCCCCGCTGGTCGCGGTCGACCACCCCGACGTGGTGATCGAGACGGTCAAGCTCGCCGACGACCGCAGCGGCGACGTGGTGGTGCGGCTGTACGAGTCGCGCGGCGGCCGGGCCCGCGCCACCCTGACCGCCGACTTCCCGGTGGCCTCCGCCCAGCACACCGACCTGCTGGAAGAGCCGCTCGCCCCGGCCGTCCCGCCCGACTCCGCGGGCGGCACGCCGCTGGCGCTGCGGCCGTTCCAGATCCTCACCGTCCGGCTGATCCGCCCGGACTCCGGCCAGGAGGGGGTCCGGTGACCGCTGCCCGCGAGCCGGCGAGGCGGCCGGCGGCGGGCGGACCAGGGCAGTGCGTACGGGATACGGCCGGGCAGTCGGCGGTCGGACGGGCCGCGGTCGGCGGCAGGGAAGGGCTGGGGAAGCGTGTTGGCTGAGGGCTGGGGCGGCAGGGGGCGCGGGCTCGATCCCGAGGCACGGGCCGTGTTGCAGGCATGGGCCGACGGCGACGGGCCGCTCGCGGTGCGGGCGCAGGTGGTGCTGCTGGCCGCCGACGGCATACGGGACGCGGAGATCGCCCGCCGGCTCGGGGTGTCCCGGCAGACCGCGGGCACCTGGCGGCACCGCTGGCAGAGCGCCGGGCTGCCCGGGCTCGAACAGCGCCCGCGCACCGGAAGACCGGCCACCGTGGACGAGGCCGAGGTCGTCTTCCGGGCGCTGCTCGCCCCCGGCGGCAGCGGCGCCGGCCGGGCCATCGCCCGTGAACTCGGCCTGTCGCACGCCACCGTGGCCGACATCCGCCGCCGCTGGCGGCTCACCTCCGACGACGGCCCGGGACCCGTGGTGCCGACCGTGCCGCCGCTGCCCGGCGCCGACATCTGGGTGATGGGCCTGTACGCCGACGGGCGGCGCGCGGTGCTGCTGGCCGGCACCCGGCCGGTGGCCGCCGCCCCCGCGCCGGCCGCCGCGGTGATCGGCGACGACGTGCTCGCCGACCTCGGCCGGGCGCTGGACGCGGTACGCCCGGCGGACGGGCCGGTCCGGTCCGGCGCCGACTCCCGTACCGGGTACCTGGACTACCTCGCCGCCGCGGCCGGCCGGCACCCGGACATCGCGCTGCACGCGATCACCCTGTGGGACAGCGACCCCGGCGACAGCGGCGGCGCCCCGGTCAGCCGCCACCTGCCGCCCGCCAAGTCGTCCTGGCGCAGCTTCCTGCGCGCGATGATCGCCCTGGACAGCACCAGCCACCCCGAGTCCACCCGCCGGGTCTACCTGGACCTGATCAGCGCGCTCGAAGCGCACACCGCGGGCCCGGTCCGCTGGCTGCGCGAGACCGTCGCGGGCCACCTGCGCAGCCCGCGGCCCGGCGCCGACGCGCCGCCGCCGCACCCGTCCTCCAGCGGGGTCAACCAGATCGACCTGGGCTCGTTCAACGAGTGCGTGGTGATCGAGTCCGTGCGGCTGTCCGGCACGATCACCCGCGGCGAGATCGCCCACCGCACCGGGCTGACCCAGCAGTCGGTGTCCCGGATCGCCCGGTCGCTGCTCGACCGCGGCATCCTGGAGGAGGACGCGCAGCGCCGGGCGACCTCGGGCAAACCGCGTACCCCGGTCAGGCTGTGCGGCACCGCGGCGCACGCGCTCGGGCTGCACATCGACCCCGAGGTGCTGACCGCCGTGGTGATCGACCTGGACGGCGCGATCGTCTGCACCTGCACCCGGCCGATGAGCGCCGACATCGACCCGTCCGAATTCGTCGCCCAGGTCGTCGCGCTCGGCCGGGACGCGCTGGAGAAGGCCCGCGGCGCGGTGCGCGAGGACGGCTTCCTCGGCATCGGGGTGGCGGTGCCCGGTCCGGTGGACATCGCCTCGGGCACGGTGCTCGGGCCGCCGCTGATGTCGGCCTGGAACGACCTGCCGCTGCTGTACCTGCTCAAGGACCACTTCCCCTGCCCGGTCATCATCGAGAAGGACTCGCTGGCCGCGGCGGCGGGGGAGCGGTGGATCGGCCGGGACCGCAGGGCCAGGGACTTCGCCTACCTCTACCTGGGCACCGGGGTCGGCTCCGGGCTCTACCTCAACGGCGACCTCTACCGCGGAGTCAGCGCCAACGCGGGGGAGTTCGGCCAGCTGTGCGCCATCGCGCTCGGCCGGGTGGACTCCGACGGCCGCCCCGAGCAGCTGCCCGAGTGCAACCCGCCGGTCTCCGTACCGGACTTCGCGGCCCGCCGCGGGCTGCCCGCGGCCGGCGGCGGCTACGGCAGCACCGCCGCCTACCGCGCGGTCGGCCGGGCGGCGGCGGCCGGCGACCCGGCCGCGACGGCCGCGCTGCGCGAGGTGGCCGGCGCGATCGGGCGCGGCGCGCTCGGCCTGGTGGACCTGCTGGACATCGACCTGATCGTGCTCGGCGGCCCGTTCTTCACCGACGACGTGGCCGGCTTCTACCTGGACGAGATCGGCCGGGTGGTCAACGACTACCCGACCGCCCGCAGGCTGCGCCGGGTCGAGGTGGAGCGCTCGGTGCTCAGCGCCGAGGCCGCCGCCGTCGGCGCCGCCTCCACCATCTTCCACGCCACGTTCACCCCCCGGCTGCGCGGCCGGGACCGGGCCTGAGCGGCTTCCGCCGCTGGTGGCGAAGTTACGCCGTCATTCAGCAAAACAGCCCGCGCTCAGGTCCGGTCAGAAGCCTTGACGTGATGTAACCCCAGCAACAAACTGCTTCGTTGGTAACGCAGGCCCCGGGGTTTCTTCGGAGTTGAACCGAAGGTGACCCATGACGACGGAGGCAGGATGGACGAGCGGATGCAGCGCAGACGACGGCGCGCGGGACTGGCCGCGGTCTGCGCGATGGTGTGCGCGGTCGGACTGACCGCGGGCTACGGGAGCCAGGCGGTGGCGAGTACGCCGCACGCGGCGGCCGCCACACCGATCTACCTGGACACCAGCCACTCCTTCCAGGAGCGGGCCGCCGACCTGGTGTCCCGGATGACGCTCCAGGAGAAGGTCCAGCAGCTCAGCACCAACAACGCGCCCGCGATCCCGCGGCTCGGCGTCCAGCAGTACACGTACTGGAGCGAGGGCCAGCACGGCATCAACCGGCTCGGTGCCGACACCGCGGCCGGCGGGCAGGGCGAACTCGACGTGAAGGCGACCAGCTTCCCGACCAACTTCGCCTCGTCCATGTCCTGGGACAAGGACCTGATGTACCAGGAGAGCACCGCGATCTCCGACGAGGCCCGCGGCTTCCTCGACAAGTCGCTGTTCGGCACCGGGCAGAACAACCTCGGCCCGTCCGCCGACGACTACGGCGACCTGACGTTCTGGGCGCCCACCGTCAACCTCGACCGCGACCCGCGCTGGGGCCGTACCGACGAGGCGTTCGGCGAGGACCCGTACTTCGTCGGCCAGATGGCCGGCCAGTTCATCGACGGCTACGAGGGCAACAACCAGGACGGCAGCTCGCAGACCGGCTACCTCAAGGTCGCCGCGACCGCCAAGCACTACGCGCTCAACAACGTCGAGGACAACCGCACCGGGATCAGCTCCGACGTGGACGACACCAACCTGCGCGACTACTACACCGCGCAGTTCCGCGACCTGATCGAGGACGCCCATGTCTCCGGGCTGATGACCTCGTACAACGCGATCAACGGCACCCCGTCCACCTCCGACACGTACACCACCAACGAACTCGCCCAGCGCACCTACGGGTTCGACGGCTACATCACCTCCGACTGCGGCGCGGTCGGCACCAACTGGCGGCTGTTCCCCGGCGGCCACGACTGGGCGCCGCCCGGCTGGACCACCGACCACGACCCGGCCGACCCGACCTGGACCGAGACCGCCACCGGCACGAAGGTGTCGGGACAGGCCGGCGGCCAGGCGTACTCGCTGCGGGCCGGCACCGACCTCAACTGCACCGGCGACGAGGCCACCACGGCCAACGTCGAGGAGGCCATCAAGGCCGGCGTGCTCAGCGAGGGCGTGGTCGACACCGCGCTGGTGAAGGTCTTCACCGTGCGGATGCAGACCGGCGAGTTCGACCCGGCGAGCAAGGTGCCCTACACCGGCATCACCAAGGATCAGGTGGAGAGCCCGGCCCACCAGGCGCTGGCCACCAAGGTCGCGGACAACTCGCTGGTGCTGCTGAAGAACGGCAAGCCGGCCTCGGGCGGCGGCACGCTGCTGCCCGCCGACGTGTCCAAGACCAAGAAGGTGGTGATACTCGGCGACCTCGCCGACACCACCTCGCTCGGCCTGTACTCCGGTGACCCCACGCACAAGACCAGCCCGGTGCAGGGGATCAAGAACGCGATCCACGCGCAGAACGCCACCGCCTCGGTCGTCTTCGACGCGGCCGGCACCTCGCCGACCGCGACCTCCGACGCGGTGCTCTCCGACCAGACCAAGGCCGACATCAAGGCCGCCGACCTGGTGGTGCTGTTCGTCGGCACCAGCCAGGCCACCGGAGACGAGGGCAACGACCGGGACAACATCGACATGCCCGGCAACTACGACTCGCTGATCAACCAGACCGCGGCCCTCGGCAACGACAAGCTGGCGCTGGTGATCCAGTCCGACGGCCCGGTCAAGATCGACGACGTGCAGGACAAGGTCGCCTCGATCGTCTTCAGCGGCTACAACGGCCAGGACCAGGGCACCGCGCTGGCCGACGTGCTGTTCGGGAAGCAGAACCCGTCGGGGCACCTCAACTTCACCTGGTACAAGGACGACTCGCAGCTGCCGGACAAGCAGAACTACGGCCTGACCCCCGGTCAGACCGACGGACTCGGCCGCACGTACCAGTACTTCACCGGCACGCCGACCTACCCCTTCGGATACGGCCTGAGCTACAGCAAGTTCGGCTTCAGCGGCGTGACGGCGAACAAGTCGCAGATCAACCCGAACGGCTCGGTCAAGATCGGCGTGGACGTCACCAACAACGGCTCGGTCGCGGGCGCCACCGTCGCCCAGCTCTACGCGGCCACCCCGTTCACCGTCCCCGGCGTCGAACTGCCGGCCAAGCGGCTGGCCGGCTTCGCCAAGACCAAGGTGCTGAAGCCAGGTAAGACGCAGCACCTGAACATCACCGTCAAGGCCGCCGACCTGTCCTTCTGGGACGCGCCGAACTCCCGGCAGACGGTCTACAACGGCACCTACAAGTTCCAGGTCGGCCCCGACTCCGCGCAGGTCTCCGGCACCGCGAACGTCAAGATCAGCGGCAGCCTCACCCCGGCGGTGCAGACCGTCACGGTGCAGCCGGAGAGCGTCGTCTACAACGCGGGCGACACCTTCAGCCTGGCATCCAAGAACAAGTGGATCAAGGACGACACCGACCACTCCAAGGAGCAGCGCAACACCGCCATCACCGCGGACAACGTGGTGGAGGCGGTCAACAACGACCAGTCGTTCGTGAACCTGAGCAGCACCAAGGTGACCTACCGCAGCAACGACCCGGCGGTGGCCACCGTGGACAAGAACGGCCTGGTGCACGCCGTGGCCGACGGAGTGGCCACCATCTCGGCGACCGTGGGCGGTGTCACCGGCTCCACGGCGATCGTGGTGCACAACACCCTGACGCTGACGGCGCCGCCGATCGCCAAGGCGGGCAGCACGCTGACCGCCAGCACCACGTACACCAACGGCGCCACGACCGCGGCGGACAACGTGACGGTGAGCCTGGCCGTACCGGCCGGCTGGACCGCCACCGCGACCACCCCGGCCAGTTTCCCGAGCGTGGCGGCTGGTCAGAAAGCCACCACCAGCTGGCAGGTGACGGTGCCGGCCGGCACCGATCCGGACTTCTTCACGCTCGACGCCGCCGTCACCGCACCCGGCGGTGAGTTCGACGCGAGCGCGCCGGTGACCGTGCCCTACGCCTCGATGACCGCCGCGTTCAACAACACCGGCATCAGCGACGACAAGGACTCCAGCACCGGGAGCCTGGACGCCGAGGGCGCCAGCTTCTCGGCGCAGGCACTCGCCGCCGCGGGCCTCACCTCCGGTCAGAGCGCCGTCCACGACGGCGTGTCCTTCGACTGGCCGCAGCCGGCCGTGCCCGACAACGCGGTGGCCGGCGGCCAGGCCGTCGAGATCACCGGCACCGGAGGCAAGCTGGGCTTCCTCGGCACCAGCACCTTCGGCGCCACCTCGGGCAGCGGCACCATCCTCTACACCGACGGCACCGTCCAGACGTACGCGCTGGCGCTGGCCGACTGGTGGTCCGCGCAGCCCGCCCAGGGCAGTGACATCGCCGCCACCACGCCGTACTTCAACAGCGGCGGCGGCCCGCAGCAGCACGACGTGCACATCTACGGAGCCACCGTGGACCTGCTGCCGGGCAAGACCGTACAGGCGATCACCCTGCCCGACGTCAGCAAGACGCAGGTGGACCACCAGGTGGCCATGCACCTGTTCGCGGTGGCGATCGGCGGCTGACCACGGCGGCCCCGGCGCGCCGCCCCTGACCAGGCGGCGCGACGGGGCCGCGCGCTTCCCCGGCTCCCGCCGCGATGGGCGGAGCCGGGGAAGTAGGGAGGCCGGACGGGACGGGCGTCAGGACGAGGAGCTGAAGGCCGAGTCGAAGGAGGCGGCCGGCGGCTCGATCTCGGCCAGCGCGCGGACGTGCGCCAGCGCGGCGGGCGCGCCCAGCAGCCGGTCCATGCCGGCGTCCTCCCACTCCACCGAGATCGGGCCCTGGTACCCGATGCTGTTGAGCATCCGGAAGACCGGCTCCCACGGCACGTCGCCGTGGCCGGTGGAGACGAAGTCCCAGCCGCGCCGCGGGTCGCCCCACGGCAGGTGCGAGCCCAGCCGGCCGTTTCGCCCGTTCAGCTGCTTGACCGACTCCTTGCAGTCCACGTGGTAGATGCGGTCCTTGAAGTCGTACAGGAAGCCGACCGGGTCCAGGTCCTGCCACACGAAGTGGCTAGGGTCGAAGTTCAGGCCGAAGGCGGGGCGGTGGCCGATCGCCTCAAGCGCGCGGACCGTCGTCCAGTAGTCGTAGGCGATCTCGCTGGGGTGCACCTCGTGCGCGAACCGCACCCCGACCTCGTCGAAGACGTCAAGGATCGGGTTCCAGCGGTCGGCGAAGTCCTGGAAGCCGCGGTCGATCATCGCCGGCGGCACCGGCGGGAACATCGCCACCGTGTGCCAGATCGAGGAGCCGGTGAAGCCGACGACGGTGTCCACGCCGAACGCGGCGGCGGCCCGCGCGGTGTTCTTTATCTCCTCGGCCGCCCGCTGCCGCACCCCCTCCGCCTCGCCGTCGCCCCAGATCCTGGCCGGCAGGATGCCCTGGTGCCGCTCGTCGATCGGATGGTCGCAGACCGCCTGGCCGGTCAGATGGCAGGAGATCGTCCAGCACTTGAGCCCGTGCTTGTCCAGGGTGTCGCGCAGCCGCGGCAGGTACGAGTCGTCCGACAGCGCCGCCTCGACGTCGAAGTGGTCGCCCCAGCAGGCGATCTCCAGACCGTCGTAGCCCCACTGCGAGGCCAGCCGGCACACCTCGGTGAAGGGCAGGTCCGCGAACTGACCGGTGAAGAGGGTGACGGGTCGAGCCATGTGCGTCCTCCTGAGGGGAATCGGGGTGGAAGCGGATCGGGGAGCGGGGCTAGGGCACCGGGTGCACCGGGACGTGCGCGCCGCTCGCGGCCGCGCTCGACTCGACGGCCGCCAGCACCCGCTGCACCTGGAGCCCGTCGGCGAACGACGGCCGCGGGTCCTCGCCGGCCGCGACCGCCGCCACGAAGTCGCGGACCTGGTGGGTGAACGTGTGCTCGTAGCCCAGCAGATGGCCCGGCGGCCACCAGGCGTCCAGGTACGGGTGGGTCGACTCGGTGACCTGGATCCGGCGGAAGCCGGCCGTGTCCTGGTCCTGCGTGCGGTCGTAGAAGGCCAGTTCGTTCAGCGACTCGGCGTCGAAGGCGAGGGTGCCGGCCGAGCCGCTGATCTCGATCCGCATCGCGTTCTTGTGCCCGGTGGCGAACCTGGTGGCCTCGAAGACCCCGATCGCGCCGCCGTCGAACCGGGCGGTGAACAGCGCCGCGTCGTCCACCGTCACCTCGCCGCGCTCGGCGCTCGCGGTGCCGGACAGGCCGCTGGCCTCGGCGGGCAGCGGGCGCTCGGTCACGAACGTCTCCAGCAGCGCGCCCACCGAGGTGATCCGCTGCCCGGTGAGGAACTGCGCCGCGTCCACGCTGTGCGCGCCGAGGTCGCCGAGCGCGCCGGAGCCCGCCCTGTCCTTGCGCAGCCGCCAGGCGAGCGGGAACTCCGGGTCGACCAGCCAGTCCTGCAGGTACTGCGCGCGCACCTGGTGGATGGTGCCGAGCCGGCCCGCCTCGACCAGCTGCCTGGCCAGCGCGAGCGCCGGCACCCGGCGGTAGTTGAACGCGACCATCGACCGTATGCCGGCGGCCTCGGCGAGCTCGGCCGCCCTGGTCATGTCCGCCGCCTCGGAGACCGAGTTGGCCAGCGGCTTCTCGCACAGCACGTGCTTGCCGGCGGCGAGCGCGGCCAGCGCGATCTCGGCGTGGCTGTCGCCCGGCGTGCAGATGTCGATGACGTCGATGTCGGATCTGCCGACCAGCGTCCGCCAGTCCGTCTCGTAGGACTCCCAGCCGTACTTGGCCGCGGCCTGCGCGGTCCGCTCCGGGGAACGTCCGCAGACGGCGGCGAGTTCAACACGGTAGGGCAGGTCGAAGAACCGTCCGGCGGTGCGCCAGGCGTGGGAGTGCGCCGCACCCATGAAGGCATGGCCCACCATGCCGACCCGCAGGGCCGAGGTCGGGGTCGTCGTCACGTAGTGTCCTCCTGGCGAATCGTTATTCATCCGGCATCGACTGAAACTCGCCCTGCCGGATAGAACAGTTCGCGAGTTTCTGCCTGAACTTTGTCATAAGTCACAGCTCTTGAGTCAAGGCTAAGGACGGTGGCAACGCGAAGGGAAGGCGGTCGCCGGCACGCTCACACCCCCGGGGGTAACGATCGACACACCAGTCAATCTGCGAGAGGTAGGCAGGCTGCGGGTCCTGGAGGCCCTGCACACCACCCCGCGCAGCAGCCGTCCCGAGCTGGTCCGGGTCACCGGGCTGTCCCGGGCGACCGTCTCCTCGCTGATCGCCGACCTGATCGCGATCGGCCTGGTCACCGAGGACGAGGGCCCCGAGGACCCCGAGCCGCGCCGCACCGGGCGGCCCGCCCAGTCGCTCTCCCTGGTCAGCACGGCCGCCTACGCGATCGGTGCGGACATCGGCCACCAGCACGTACGGGTGATCCTGTGCGACCTGTTCGGCTCGGTGCTCTGGGAGCACTGGGTGGCCAAGGAGGTGGACCGGGCGCCCGAGGAGACCCTCGACCTGGTCGCCGTGCTGGTCGGCCGGGCGCTCCAGGAGACCGGGATCCAGCGGTCCCGGGTGCTCGGCATCGGCGCCGGCATCGCCTCGCCGGTGGAGAAGGACAGCGGGGCGCTCGGCGCCGAGGGCATCATGCCCGGCTGGGTCGGCCTGCGGCTGACCGACGAGCTGCGCCGCCGCACCTCGCTGCCGGTCCGGGTCACCAACGACGCCAACGCGGGCGCGCTCGCCGAGCTGATGTACGGGGCCGGCCGGCAGGTGGGGGACATGGTCTACGTCCGGCTGTCGGCCGGCATCGGCGCGGGCATCGTCAGCAACGGCCGGCTGCTGCTCGGGGCGCGCGGCCTGGCCGGCGAGATCGGCCACCTGCCGCTGTTCACCGACGGCCTGATCTGCCGCTGCGGCAACCGCGGCTGCCTGGAGACGGTGGCGAGCCCGGTCGCCATCGCCCGGCTGCTCTCCGAGAGCTGGGGCCACCAGGTGGCCGCCCGCGACCTCCCGGCGCTGATCGCCGAACGCAACACGGGCGCACTGCGCGCGATTCGCGACGCCGGCGACGCGGTGGGCCGCGCACTGTCCACCCTGGTCACCCTCCTCAACCCCCGCCTCATCGTGGTCGGCGGCGACCTGGCAGGCGCGGGCGAGGACATCCTCGAAACGATGCGAGCCGGCGTCCGCCGCCATACGCTCCCGTCCGCCGCCCACGGCGTGGAGATCGTCACCGGCGGCCTCGGCGACGGCGCCGAGGTCCGCGGAGCCGCGGGCCTGGTCCTGGCGGACGCCCCGCAGTTGCTGTCAGCGACAACGGTGGGGGAGGAGTCCGAACCGGCCTGATCCGCGCCCTGCGGGCAGCCCGCCCGCCCAGCCACTTGCGGTCGTCGCCGGACCCTCCCCCAACCTTCGGCCGGGGGTGCCCCCAGGCCGGCTGGGGCTGGTAGCGCAGTTCCCCGCGCCCCTGGGAGTAACCGGGGCATGTCGCGCCCGCGCGGCGGGAGGCGCGGGGAGGCTGGGGGGATCGTGCCCCGTAGGGGCGCGGGGAACTGCGCGACAAGCCACGACGGACCCGCGCTATGGAGTGCGCCTCAGGCCGTCCCGGGCGTGATCAGGGCGAACTCAGCGCCCTGGGGATCGGTGACCGTGCAGACCCGCCCGTAGGGCGAATCGTGCGGCGCCACGACGAGCGCGCCTCCCAACTCGACAGCCCGCCGCGCAGCGGCGTCCGGGTCAGAGGTCGCGAAGTACGTCATCCAGTGCGCCCCCAGCCCTCCCGCCGGCGGGCCGGCGACCCCGTGCACGTCGGCCACCGGCCGCCCCCGCACCGTCAGCAGCAGCCGATCGCGCTCGTCGCCGCGTCCGGCCGGCCAGACCTCGTAGCCGAACACCGCCCGGTAGAACGGGCCGACCAGCGCGCTGTCCCGGGTGACCAGCTGGTTCCACGCCACGCTCCCGGGCTCCCCGGTGA
Organism: Streptomyces sp. CA-111067; assembly: GCF_050956065.1. Classification (NCBI taxonomy): domain Bacteria; kingdom Bacillati; phylum Actinomycetota; class Actinomycetes; order Kitasatosporales; family Streptomycetaceae; genus Streptomyces; species Streptomyces sp. CA-111067. The sequence continues at coordinate 7,275,999 of NZ_CP192103.1, forward strand.
CGTCTGCCCCGCTGAGCAGCCCCGCCTGCCAGACGCCGAAGACCGCGCCCGAGGGGTCGACGGCCATCGCGAGCCGCCCCTCCGCGCCGACGTTGAGCGGCCCGACCCCCACCGTGCCGCCGCACTCGCGCACCAACTCGGCCGTGTGGTCGGTGTCCTCGGCCGCGAGCATCGTCGTCCAGGACACCGGCCGGTGCGGCGCCGGCGGCCCCTCGCCGATGCCGGCCACCCGCGCCCCGTCGAGCAGCGCGAGCACGTACCTGCCGAGTTCGGGCGGCCCGGGCACGAACTCCCAGCCGAACAGCGCCCCGTAGAACTCCTGGGCCAGGTCGGCCCGGTGCACCAGCAGGCTGGCCCAGCAGGGTGTGCCGGGCGGAAGCAGGGTCGGTACCTTCGTCAGCGGGGTGGGCACCTCGGTCATGCGCAACGTTCTCCTCGTCGGCGGCCTCGTCGGGTGTGCCCGGCTTTCTGCGGAACGGCCCCCATTGATCGTCGCACTCCGTACGGCGGTGCGCGCCCTGGCCGCGCCGGGTTCATCACACCGGTGCCGCGGGGCGCCCGAAATGCCACGGCACATCCTTTTCACGTTCACCGGAACGGGTCCCGCGGCGTCAACCCGCCCTGTACGGCGGCCCGTCGGCCGCCGACCACAATGGACGCATGGAACCCCTCATCTCCGCGGCCGCGCTCGCCGCCGCGCTCGACGGGACGACGGTCCTGGACGTCCGCTACCGCATGGGCGGGCCGCCCGGGCACGGCGAGTACGCCAAGGGCCACATCCCCGGCGCCCGTTACGTGGACCTGGACGCCGAACTCGCCGCCCCGCCCGGATCGCGCGGCCGGCACCCGCTGCCCGACCCGGCGGAGTTCGCCGCCGCGATGCGCCGCGCCGGAGTTGGTCAGCATCGCGACGTGGTGGTCTACGACGACTGGAACGGCTGGGCCCCGGCTCGCGCCTGGTGGCTGCTGCGCTGGGCGGGCCACGACCGGGTCAGGGTGCTCGACGGCGGGCTGGCCGCCTGGCGGGCCGCCGGGGGAGCGCTGAGCACCGGGGAACCGCCGCCGGGCGCGGGCGACTTCACCGCGTCGCCCGGGTCGATGCCGGTGCTGGACGCGGACGGGGCGGCGGCACTGGCCCGCCGCGGTGTGCTGATCGACGCCCGCGCCGCCGAGCGCTACCGCGGCGAGACCGAGCCCATCGACCCGGTGGCCGGCCACATCCCCGGCGCCGTCAACCTGCCGACCACCGCCGTCACCCGGGACGGCGGCAGCTTCGTCGACCCGGCCGAACTGGCCCACCGCTGGGAGGCGTTCGGCGTCGACCCGGCCGCCGCGGAGATCGGCGTCTACTGCGGCTCCGGGGTCTCCGCCGCCCAGGACGTGCTGGCGCTGGCGACCATCGGCGTGACCGCCGCCCTCTACCCGGGCTCGTGGAGCGAGTGGACCGCGGACCCGTCCCGCCCGGTGGCGACCGGCGCCGAACCCGGCTAGGACCGCCGGCCGGCCGCCACCGACTGACCGCCACGGCCGGCCGCCGCCGACCGGAGCCCGTCCCGCGAGCACGCGTAAGGGGCAGCCACCAAAGTGGCTGCCCCTTACGGCCGTCGGCTCCCGGCTCGGGTACTGCACCGGTTACTGCTCCGGCCTCACTCCTGCTTCTTGCGGCGGCTGCCGAACACGATCTCGTCCCAACTCGGCACGGTGGCCCGGCGGCCGGGACGCACCCCGTCCGCCTCCGCCTGCCGGTCGGTGGTGCCGACCAGCCGGTCGCGGTGGCCGGCCACGGCCCGCGGCATCAGCACATCCGCGTAGGCGGAGCCCGCCCCCGCGCTCGCGGCCGGTGCCTCCGGCTCGCTCTCGACGGCTGCGGCCGGCTCCTCCGCCGGCGGAGCGGCCTCCGGCGGCGCCGCGGGCTGCGGCGGAACGACCATGTCACCGCGGAAGTTGGGCACCGCCTCCAGCAGGCTGGTCAGCGAGTCCCGCTCGTCGGGTTCGGCCCGCTCCTCGGCCCGCGCCTCCCGGTCGGGCCGCTCCATCTGCCGGTCGAGGGCGCGGTCGAGCGGCCGGTCCCGGGGCAGCCGGGCGATCCGCGGTACGAACGGGAAGCTCGGCTCGCGCTGCGCCTGCTCCTGCGCGGTGCTCTCGCCGATCAGCGACCTGGCCTCGTCGTCCACCGCCTGCACCAGCCGGCGCGGCGGGTCGTACGTCCAGCTCGCCGAGTGCGGCTCGCCGGCCACCCGGTAGACGAGCAGCACCTCCCAGGTGCCGTCGTCGCGCCGCCAGGAGTCCCACAGCACGGTGTCCTTCTCCGAGCCGCGCAGCAGCAGCCGTTCGGCCACCACCTCGCCCAGCTGCGGACCGGTGCTCTCGCCCTGCCGCCGCACCGGGGTCTTCCTGGCCCGCTCGGCCATGAAGGCGCGCTCGGCCAGCACGGGACCCTCGAAGCGGCGGACCCGCTCCACCGGGATGCCGGCCATCGAGGCGACCTCTTCCGCGGACGCTCCGGCGCGTATCCGCGCCTGGATGTCGCGGGGCCGCAGATGACTCTCGACCTCGATCTCGATCTGGCCGAGCCGGGCCCGGTCGTTGCGGACGGCGGCCCGCAGCCGCTCGTCGATCGGGAGGGTGTACTCCGTGCTGTCGGCAGCTTTGAGCACCAGTCGTGTGCCGTCATTGCTGACGGCCACGACGCGCAGTTCGGGCACGGTTACCTCCCGGGTGGTGCCTGCCGACGTCACGTGCGTCGCTGCTCCCGTTGGACGAGTGTGGCCTGCCCGGGTGCAGCGTGCCACAACCTTGCAGAGTTACCCGGCGTGTCGCGTTTTCCTGGTGACACGCCGTTATGGGACGGTGGTCAATTGGCCACTTAGCGTGACCAATGATGGCGCCCCGGGACGAGCGCCGTTCGGGCTCCCCATCCCGGTCGTCCGGGCGACCGGACGGGCACCGGGAGCACGGATTCGTCACGGTACTCCATTTGGGCCATCGCGGTGCGCTGGCGCGCCGCCGAATGTGGTCCGTGGAGGGGGAGTTGGGTGAGACAGCTCACACGAAAGAGGCGCCCCGACGGTGCAAACCAGGACGTACGGCTACGAACCAAGCACCCGCCGGAGGTAGTCGTTGCCGAACAGCCGACCGGGGTCCAACCGGTCGCGCAGCGCGGTGAACTCGGCGAACCGCGGATAGGCCGAACGGAGGTAGTCCGCCTCCCGGGTGTGCATCTTGCCCCAGTGCGGGCGGCCGCCCCGGGCGGTCATGATCTTCTCCACGGCGGTGAAGTACTCCTGGTACCTGCTGCCCCGGTACATGTGCACCGCCACATACGCGCTGTCCCGACCCGAGGCGGTGGACAGCGCGATGTCGTCGGCCGGCGCCACCCGCACCTCCACCGGGAAGCTGATCCGCAGCGGCGAGCGCTCCACCATGGCCTTCAGCTCGCGGATCGCCTCCACCGCGGCTTCCCGCGGCAGCGCGTACTCCATCTCCACGAAGCGCACCCGGCGCGGGCTGGTGAAGACCTTGTAGGGGATGTCGGTGTAGGTGCGGGCCGACAGTGCCCGGCTGGACAGCTTGGCGATGCCGGGGATGGTGCCGGGAGCGGCCCGGCCGAGCGCGCAGGCGGCCTGGAAGACGCCGTTGGACAGCAGTTCGTCGTCGATCCAGCCGCGCACCGCCGGCACCGGGGCGGCCGGCCCCTGGCTGCGGTTGTTGCGCTTGGTGTTGCAGCTGTCGGTGTGCGGGAACCAGTAGAACTCGAAGTGCTCGTTCTCGGTGGCCAGTTGTTCGAACTCCGCCATCACCCGGTCGAAGGCCATCGGCTCCTCACGGGCGGTCAGCAGGAAGACCGGCTCCACGGCGAAGGTGATGGCGCTGACCACGCCGAGCGCGCCGAGGCCGATCCGGGCGGCGGCGAAGACCTCGGGGTGCTGCTCGGCCGAGCAGGTGAGCACCGAGCCGTCGGCGGTGACCAGTTCCAGGGCGGTGATCTGGGCGGCGATCGAGCCGGAGTCGCGGCCGGTGCCATGGGTGCCGGTGCTGGTGGCGCCGGCCACCGTCTGGTCCATGATGTCGCCCATGTTCGTCAGCGACAGGCCCTCGGCGGCCAGCGCCGCGTTGAGCTGGCTGAGCCGCACGCCCGCCTCGGCGGTCACGGTGCCGGCCGCGCGGTCGATCGAGCGGATCGCCGTCAGGCCCTCGGGGCGGATCAGCACGCCCCCGGTGGCGGCGGTGGAGGTGAAGGAGTGGCCGGAGCCGACCGCCTTGGCGGTGAGGCCGTCCGCGGCGGCGGCCCGCAGCACGGCCGCCAGCTCCTCCACCGACGCGGGCGCCTCGGTGCGCCGCGGGGTGGCCGAGACGTTGCCCGCCCAGTTACGCCACGCCTTGTCGGCCGGCCGTTCCGTCGTACGGCTCGTTGATGTCATGCCCATCGCTCCGCTGCTCCTTCCGCGCCGGTGCCGGCCGCAGCCGGCGGTACCCGAGGAATGCCACCGCCGTGGCGAAGACCGCCGCGGAGGCGGGCACCGCGAACGCCGTCGAGGCGTCACGCGCGTCGATCACCCGACCGGCGAGCGCCGCTCCGACGGCGACGCCGACCGTGAGCCCCGTGGTGGTCCACGTCATGCCCTCGGTCAGCTTCGCCCGCGGTACCGACCGTTCCACCAGACCTGTCACCGTCACCATCGTCGGGGCGATGCACAGGCCGGAGAAGAACAGTGCCAAGGCCAGGAACGGCAGGTTCCCGACCAGTAGTGGCGGGATCATACTCACCGCCATCAGGCAGATGCCCAGCAGGAACCTCTTGGTCGCCGGGCCGCGCGGGGTGAGCAGCCCGAAGACCAGGCCCGCCAGGCACGAGCCGAGGGCATATGTCGCCAGCACCAGGCTGGCAGCCCCCTTGTGCCCGCGCTCGTCCGCGAAGGCCACCGCGGTGACCTCCACCGACCCGAACATCGCGCCGGTGCCGACGAAGACCGCGGCCAGCACCTGGAGGCCGGGCTCGCGCAGCACCGAGCCGGGCGAGAGGTGGTCACGCGGATGCGCCGGCGGCTCGGTGCCGCGCTGCCCGGTGAACAGGTACACGCCCAGCGCGAGGAAGGCGGCCGCGAGCAGCGGGCCCGCCTCGGGGAACCAGGCGGTGCACAGCCCGATGGACAGGATCGGGCCGACGATGAACACCACCTCGTCCAGCACTGCTTCGAACGAGTAGGCGGCGTGCAGGAGTTCCGGCGCCCCGCGGTGGATCGCCGACCACCTCGCCCGCACCATCGCCCCCAGGCTCGGGGTGGCCCCGGCGCACAGCACGCAGACGAACGAGATCCAGTCCGGTGCCCCGGCCCGCACCGCGGCCGCCAGTCCCGCCACCGACAGCACCGTGACGACGGTGACCGGCCGCAGCACCCGCCGCTGCCCGTAGCGGTCCACCATCCGGGAGACATGCGGCCCGAAGGCGGCGGCCGACAGCGCCAGCGTCGCCGACAGCGCGCCCGCCAGACCGTACCTGCCGGTGACCTGGGAGACCATCGTCACGATCCCGATGCCGAGCATGGACAGCGGCATCCGGCCGACCAGCCCCGCCGCCGAGAACGCCTTCGTACCGGGAACGGCGTAGATGGCGCGATACGAACTGGTCATCCCGCCAGCTTACGAACGGGGGCAACCGCTTTTCCCGGCTCGCGTTCTCCCGGCCCGCGTTCTCCCGGTGCCGGCACCGGCCCCGGCTCGAGGCCGGCGGCCGGGCGGATGGCAGGATCGAAACATGCCCGAACAGCCACACCAGAGCGCCGAGCCCGGCGCCGGCCCGTACGACGCCCTGCTGCTGCTCTCCTTCGGCGGCCCCGAGGGACCCGACGACGTGCTGCCGTTCCTGGAGAACGTCACCCGCGGCCGGGGCATCCCCCGCGAACGGCTGAAGGAGGTCGGCAGGCACTACTTCCTGTTCGGCGGGGTCAGCCCGATCAACGCGCAGAACCGCGAGCTGCTGGACGCCCTCCGCAAGGACTTCGCCGAGCACGGGCTCGACCTGCCGGTGTACTGGGGCAACCGCAACTGGGCGCCGTACCTGACCGACACCCTGCGGGAGATGTCCGAGGCCGGCCACCGCAGGATCCTGGTGCTGGCCACCAGCGCCTACGCGTCCTACTCCGGCTGCCGGCAGTACCGCGAGAACCTGGCCGCCTCGCTCGCCGTGCTGGCCGAGGAGGACCGGCCGGTGCCGCGGGTGGACAAGCTGCGGCACTACTTCAACCACCCGGGCTTCGTGCGGCCGATGACCGAGAACACCCTGACCGCGCTCGCCGAGCTGCCCGCCGCCGTACGGGACGGCGCCCGGCTCGCGTTCACCACCCACTCGATCCCGACCGCCGCCGCCGACACCTCGGGACCGGTGCCCGGACACGGCGACGGCGGCGCCTACGTGGCCCAGCACCTGGACACCGCGCGGGTGATCGCCGAGGAGGTGCGGGCGGCCACCGGCGTCGAGCGGCCCTGGCAGCTGGTCTTCCAGTCCCGCAGCGGCTCGCCGCGGATCCCGTGGCTCGAACCCGACATCTGCGACCACCTCGCCGAGGTGCACGCGGCCGGCGCCCCGGCCGTGGTCATGGTGCCGATCGGCTTCGTCTCCGACCACATGGAGGTGAAGTACGACCTGGACACCGAGGCGGCCGACCGGGCCGCGGAGCTGGGGCTGCCGGTCAGCCGGGCGGCCACCGTCGGCGCCGACCCGCGGTTCGCCGCCGCCGTGCGCGAACTGGTGCTGGAGCGCGCCGCGACCGAACGCGGCCTGGCCCCGGCCCGCTGCGCGCTCGGCGCGCTCGGCCCGAGCCACGACATCTGCCCGGCCGGCTGCTGCCCGGCCAGGACCCCGCAGCCCGCCGCCGCCGGAACCGACTGAGGAGCACCGACACGTGAGCACCACCCCCGACCCGCAGACCCCCGACACCGCACAGCTGCTGGAGATCGCGCTGGAGGCGGCCCGCAGGGCCGGCGCCCTGCTGCGCGACGGCCGGCCCGCCGACCTCGGGGTCGCCGCCACCAAGTCCAGCCCGATCGACGTCGTCACCGAGATGGACATCGCCGCCGAGAAGCTGATCACCTCCTACATCGGCCGGCTGCGCCCGGACGACGGCTTCCTCGGCGAGGAGGGCGCGAGCAGCGACGGCACCAGCGGGGTGCGCTGGGTGATCGACCCGCTGGACGGCACGGTGAACTACCTCTACGGCCTGCCCTCCTGGTCGGTCAGCATCGCCGCGGAGTTCCACGGCACAGCGCTCGTCGGCGTGGTGGAGGCGCCGATGCGCGGCGAGACCTACCAGGCGGTGCTGGGCGGCGGCGCCCTGGTCAACGGGGTGCCCGCGCACTGCCGGACCGCGGTGGAGTTCTCGCAGGCCCTGGTCAGCACCGGCTTCGGCTACCTCAGCGAGCGGCGGGCGGCGCAGGCCGAGGTGGTCCGCACGCTGGTGCCGAAGTTCCGCGACATCCGGCGGGCCGGCTCGGCCGCCATCGACCTGGCCGACGTGGGCTGCGGGCGGCTCGACGCGTACTACGAGCGCGGCCTGAACCCGTGGGACCTGGCCGCCGGCGCGCTCTTCGCCCGTGAGGCGGGTGCGCTGACCGGTGGGCGGCCCGGAGCGCCCGCCTCGGGCGAGCTGGTGGTCGCGGCCCCGCCGGGGCTCTTCGAGCCGCTCCAGGAGCTGCTCGACGGCCTCGGCGCCTGGCACGACTGACCGGCGCCGCCCCCGGCCGTGCGCGGTGCCCGGCCGGGGCCCGCGGCCGGCCGCGCACCGCGCGTAGACATGCGAACGCCCCGGCACCTTCTCCAGGTGTCCGGGGCGTGCGGCTTGGGGGTCGACCGAGGTGGGAGCCGGGGTGGATCAGGCGACCTTGGGCCGTACGTCCACTCCGTGCTCGGCGGCGAGCCGCTGGAGATCCTCCAGCTCACCCTGCTCGACCTCGACGAGGAAGTCGTCGCCCGTCTCACGGGCCCGGCGCAGATCGGTTTCGGTGCTGTGTATGCGCTGCATGATTCCGGTGGTGAACGCGTCCATGGGCGGCCCCCTCGTCGTCTCCGGTTGACACGGGGTGTGTCAGCAGACCCACCGCGCGCGGGAAACGCGTGGCAAGGCCTCGTGGTTGGGTGTGCAGTCGGTCTCCCCACCCCGTCAGGAGCGGAAACCTCACCGGCCGGGTGAAATTCCGCGGGTCCGTCACTTACCGCCGATTTACCGCCCCGCGGTGCACCATGGGGTTGCATTCCCACAGCTCATGGAAGGAACAGCGCCTTGCGCGTACTGGTCGTAGAGGACGAGCAACTGCTCGCTGACGCGGTTGCCACCGGCCTGCGCCGCGAGGCGATGGCCGTCGACGTGGTCTACGACGGCGGCGCCGCCCTGGAGCGGATCGGGGTCAACGACTACGACGTCGTGGTGCTCGACCGTGACCTTCCGGTGGTGCACGGTGACGAGGTGTGCCGGCAGATCGTCGGCCTCGGGCTGCCCACCCGGGTGCTGATGCTCACCGCCGCCGGCGATGTCAGCGACCGGGTGGAGGGGCTTGAGCTCGGCGCCGACGACTACCTGCCCAAGCCGTTCGCCTTCACCGAGCTGACCGCCCGGGTCCGCGCCCTGGGGCGGCGTACGACCGCCGCCCTGCCGCCGGTCCTGGAGCGCTCCGGCATCCGGCTCGACCCCAACCGCCGCGAGGTCACCAGGGACGGCGCGGAGGTGCACCTCGCGCCCAAGGAGTTCGCGGTCCTGGAGGTGCTGATGCGCAGCGAGGGCTCGGTGGTCTCCGCCGAGCAACTGCTGGAGAAGGCGTGGGACGAGAACACCGATCCGTTCACCAACGTGGTGCGGGTCACCGTCATGACGCTGCGCCGCAAGCTCGGTGAGCCCGCGGTGATCGTCACCGTGCCCGGCTCCGGATACCGGATCTGATCGGCGTGGCCTCTCCGTCCCCGACCTCGCCGCCGCCCGCGCACCCCGCGCCGCCCGCCCCGCCCCGCCCGCTGTGGGACCCGCCGTCGGCGGAGAACCAGCCGCCGTGGCTGCGGCCGACCATCCGGATACGGCTCACCGTCCTGTACGGCGGGATGTTCCTGATCGCCGGCGTGCTGCTGCTGTGGATCATCTACCTGCTGGCGGCGCAGGCCATCCGGGAGGGCGGCCGCCTGCCGTTCTCGTTCGTCACCGCGCAGATCCAGTCCACCAACTGCTCATCGCTGCCGACCGGCAGCGATGTCACGATCGAGCAGTTCAAACAGGGGCTGAACGTCTGCATGGGGCACCAGCGCGACCTGGCGCTGAACACCCTGCTCAAGCGTTCACTGCTGGCGTTGATAGGGCTCGCGGTGGTCGCGTTCGCCTTCGGCTACGTGATGGCCGGCCGGGTGCTGGCGCCGCTCGGCCGGATCACCAGGACCGCCCGCGGGGTCGTCGGCTCCGACCTCAAGCGGCGGATCGAGCTCGACGGGCCCGATGACGAGCTGAAGGAGCTGGCCGACACCTTCGACGAGATGCTCGACCGGCTGGAGCGGTCCTTCGACGCCCAGCGCCGGTTCGTGGCCAACGCCTCGCACGAGCTGCGCACACCCCTGGCGATCAACAGGACGCTGCTGGAGGTCCAGCTCTCCGATCCGGACTCCTCGGCCGACCTCCAGCAGCTCGGCAAGACCCTGCTGGCCACCAACGAGCGCAGCGAGCAGCTGGTGGAGGGCCTGCTGCTGCTCGCCCGCAGCGACAACGCGCTGGTGGACCGCAAGCCGGTGGACCTGGCCGAGGCGGCCTCCCAGGCGCTCGACCAGACCCGCGCCGAGGCGCTGGCCAAGGGGGTGGAGCTGCGCGGCGGCGAACTGGCCCCCGCGGTGGTCCAGGGCAACGGGGTGCTGCTGGAGCGGATCGCGCTGAACCTGGTGCAGAACGCGGTGCGCTACAACGTCGCCTCGGACGGCTGGGTCGAGGTGCGCACCGTCGTGGAGGGCGGCCACGCGCTGCTCTACGTCTCGAATACCGGACCTGTCGTCCCCGCGTATGAGGTCGACAATCTTTTCGAGCCGTTCCGCCGGCTGCGCACCGAGCGGACGGGTAGTGACAAGGGTGTCGGCCTCGGCCTCTCCATCGCACGCTCGGTCGCCCGGGCGCACGGCGGAGTGATCGCTGCCGAGCCGCGCGAGGGCGGTGGCCTGGACATGAGGGTGGCGATTCCGTTGTGAACCGCGTCACGTGATCGAGCGGTGACGGTCCTGACCAGAACCTTCACGTGTTCGCTTTGCGAGTAATTTCCGAGTCTGCTCGGGCCTCGGACCGGTTGTGACCGACCCCACACGTACTCTTGGCTGCCTTTACACTCAGTGATCAAGGTGTCGGGAAAAAGACCGGAAAATCCATGTTTCCCCAGGTCATGATCACGGGAAGTACACGTACTGGCACCTGTGAGACGTGACTTTCGGACCACCACGTATCAAGATCGACTGCCCGTGCCGTCACCTCTTCGGGGGCGTCATCGGGTGTCGATTGAGTAACGGGCCTTGAAGTGAGGCAAAATCTCCCGCTCGGGTCGGGCACAAGTCCGGCCCCCCGCGCGTTACGTGCGCTGGAGACACCGCAGACACCCACAGGGGGAGAGCGAAAAATGGCTACTGATTACGACACCCCACGCAAGACCGACGATGACGTCAACGAGGACAGCATCGAGGAACTGAAGGCGAGGCGGAACGAGAAGTCCACCTCGGCGGTCGACGTCGACGAGTTCGACCAGGCCGAGTCCCTGGAGCTGCCCGGCGCCGACCTCTCCAACGAGGAGCTGTCGGTCCGCGTGCTGCCCCGGCAGGCGGACGAGTTCACCTGCATGAGCTGCTTCCTGGTCCACCACCGCAGCCAGCTGGCCGCGGAGAAGAACGGGAACCCGATCTGCCGCGACTGCGCGGCGTGACCCGCAGGCGCCCGTGACCGGCCTGCCGGAGGCCCACGAAGGCGACGAGCGAGGCCGGATGGCCTCGCTCGCGGCCAGCACAGCCACGGCCGCCCGCGGTATAAGCCGCGGAATCGGCCACAGCGGCGCCGCGCTGGGGCGCGGCGTCCAAAGAGGTGTGACCAGCGGGGCGCGCGCGGGAGGCGGCAAGGCACGGGCCGGAGTCGGCGCGGTCGCCGAGCGGCTGATCGACGTGGCCCCGCGGATCCCGGTCCGCGACCTGACCACCCTGCGCGCGCAGTTCCCCGGGCTCGGGCCCGAGGACATCGCGGACCGGCTGGTCGCCGCCGCGGTGAAGGGCACGATGACGGTCGGGGCCGGTGTGGGCGCCGCCGCGATGCTGCCCACCCCGCCGGCCATGCCGGCCGAACTGGCCACCGAGACCCTCGGCGTGGCCGTCGTGGAGTTCAAGCTCATCGCCGAGCTGCACGAGGTCTACGGCCTGCGGGTGCCCGGCTCGGTACGCGAGCGGGCCACCGCCTACCTGTGGTCCTGGACCGAGCAGCGCGGCATCGACGTACTGAAGCTGTCCACCGTCAACGTGGCGCTCGGCAGCAGCATGAAACGCGAGATGCGGCAGCGCCTGCTGCGCCGCTCGCTGCGCAACATGCCGACACTGACCCCGTTCATGATCGGCGCCGCGGTCGGCGCCGTGATGAACCGCCGCGACACCCGCAAGCTCGCCGAGCGGATCAGGCGCGACCTGCGGGCCACCCAGCTGCCCTGGCCCGCGCTGCCCGCCGAGCCCGGACCGTACGACCGGCCCGCCATCGAGGACTGACCCCGGGCGCCCCCGGACGGCTCACTCCGCCGGCCGGCCGGCCTGCTCCACCTGGCCGGGCTGCTCCCCGGCCCGCACCGACTCCAGCGCCGCCGCCAGCCGCTTGGGCGCCCTGGTGGACAGATACAGATAAGGCGTCGGGTCCGCCGGATCCGTCACCTCCACCTTCAGCGCCGTCGGCACGTACGAGCGCAGCAGCATGAACGCGCGCGGATCGGACTTGTACGACCGCCACGCCACCGCCTCCGCCTGGTCGAGCACGGTGGACGTGCCCAGCGCCGTCACCGGGATCCGCGCCTTGCCCGCGAGCAGCGAGCCGGCCACCACCCTGATCCGCGCCGAACCGTAGGAGCTGACCGCCATCATGGCCAGCGCCGCCCCGCCGACCAGCCCGGCCAGGATCGGCAGCGGGCCGAACGGGAACAGGATCAGCCCCATCGCGACGCCCACCCCCAGGGCGAGGATCCACCAGGAGCGCGGCACGGTCAGGCGTTCGTCGTAAGGCTGCATGGCACCAGACTGCCATGCGGTCCTGTGCTACCTGCCACGCAGCCGTGCCACCGCACGGGTGACGCGCGGCGGGGCGCCGCGCAGCCCGGTGGCCAGCTGCTTGGCCAGGTCCGACGCGGCCGTCGGGGTGACCGCGTCGAGCACGGCGGTGGACCTGGCGCCGCCGCCCACCAGATAGCGCGGCAGCGGATGCCGGGCGGTCAGCGCCCGGCGCACCGCCATCGCCACCGGCCGCGGCCCGGGCAGCTCGCGGGCCCCGCGCAGGCGCCGGCCGGCCGCCGCATACTGCTCGGTGTAGGCCGACGCCCGCTCGTCGGGCAGCAGTTCGGCGCCGGTCCGCCAGATCCCGGTGCCGTACGAGCCCGGCTCGATCAGCGTCACCTTCACCCCGAACGGCGCGGTCTCCATCCGCAGCGCGTCCGTCACCGACTCCAGGCCGCGCTTGCTCGCGCAGTACCAGCCGAGCATCGGCAGCGACACCCGGCCGGCGATCGAGGACACGTTGACGATCCGGCCCGAGCCGCGGTCCCGCATCGCGGGCAGCACCAGCCGGGCGATCCTGGCCGGGGCCACCAGGTTGGTCTCCAGCTGCCGGCGCACCTGCTCGTCGTCCACGTCCTCCACCGCGCCCGGCTGGGCGAACCCGGCGTTGTTCACCACCGCCCACGGGCCGCCGCCGGTCATCGTGGCGATCCGGGTGAACCCCCGTACGCAGGACGTCGGATCCGCCACGTCGAGCAGCACCGTGCGCACCGCCGCCCCGGTACGGGCCACCGCCGACTCCAGCGCGGCCCCGCTCTCGTCGCTGCGGACCGTGCCGATCACGTCGAAGCCGTGATGCGCCAGCTCCAGGGCGATAGCGCGGCCGATTCCGCGGCCGGCTCCGGTGACGACGACGGTTCTGGGGTTCATCTGCGCTCCGGTGCTGCTCCGGTGGTACGGGGGCGGGCGCCGGTCCGGCACCCCGGGCCCCGGGCACGGTCGCGGGGCGGGCGGCGCCGCGGGGCCCCAGGGACCAACGGACACCGGCGGGGAAAGGATCCCGTAGGAGGGTAGGGTCTCGGGCGTGAGTGCAGCCACGACATCCCAGGGCGGCAGGCGGCCGGGTCTGACACCGCCGCCCGACGCCACCGCGCCCGTACGGCATCCCGAGGCCCCCGCGCCGGGCGAACTGCTCGGCGCGCACTACGACCAGTGCTTCGGCTGCGGCGAGACCCAGCCGCACGGGCTGCACCTGGCGGCCAGGGCCGGCGAAGGTGTCAGCGTCACCGCGGAGTTCACCGTGCAGGCCGCCCACCAGGGCGCGCCCGGCCTCGCGCACGGCGGGGTGCTGGTCGCCGCGCTGGACGAGACGCTCGGCTCGCTGAGCTGGCTGCTGCGGGTCATCGCGGTCACCGGCCGGCTGGAGTCGGACTTCGTGCGCCCGGTGCCGGTCGGCACCACGCTGTTCCTGACCGCCCGCTGCGAGGCGGTGGCGGGACGCAAGATCTTCAGCTCGGCCGAGGGGCGGATCGGCGGCCCCGACGGGCCGCTGGCGGTCCGCGCGGACGCGCTGTTCGTCGAGGTCAAGCTCGACCACTTCACCAGCAACGGGCGGCCGGAGGAGATCCAGGCCGCGATGTCGGACCCCGACCAGGTCAAGGTCGCCCGAGCCTTCGAGGTGAACCCGTGAGCCGCCCCCCGGTGGACGTACTGCTGCGCCGCCTCGACGACTCGGTGCCGGTGCCCTCGTACAGCCATCCGGGCGACGCCGGCGCCGACCTGACCACCACCGAGGCCGCCGAGCTGGCGCCGGGGGAGCGGACGGTGCTGCCGACCGGCATCTCGATCGCGCTGCCCGACGGCTACGCCGCCTTCGTGCATCCCAGGTCCGGGCTCGCCGCCCGCTGCGGTGTGGCAATGGTGAATGCCCCGGGAACGGTGGATGCCGGGTACCGTGGAGAGATCAAGGTGATCGTCGTCAATCTCGATCCGCGCGAGAGTGTGCGATTCGAGAAGGGCGACCGGATCGCCCAACTGGTCGTCCAGCAGGTCGAAAGGGTCCGCTTCCACGAGGTGGCGGAGCTGCCCGGCTCTGCCAGGGCCGCGGGGGGCTTCGGCTCCACGGGGGGTCATGCCGCGGTGGAGACGCCGTCGGCTGACACGTCCAGATACGGATACGCATCGGTCGTAGCAGACCGGGAAGGACAGTGACCGTGTTCCGTCGTCGCAAGGAGCGCGAAGACGCCCTCGACGAGTTCGACGAGGCCGAGGGCCCTGACGAGCTGGCCGAAGGCCCCGACGAGCTGGCCGAGGACACCGGGGAGTCCGACGACTCCGGTGACCGGTACAACCTTCCGCCCGGCCCGCGGCCCGACGGCCCGTGGGACCTGAGCGAGGTCAGCGAACCCGGCGAGGGCCGGGTCGATCTCGGCGGGATGTTCGTACCCGGAGTCGAGGGCATGGAGCTGCGGGTCGAGGTGGCCGGCGAGTCCATCGTCGCCGCGACCGTGGTGCTGCGCGACAGCGCCGTACAGCTCCAGGCGTTCGCCGCCCCCAAGTCCGAGGGGATCTGGGGCGAGGTGCGGGAGGAGATCGCCTCCGGCATCACCCAGCAGGGCGGCATCGTGGACGAGCTGGAGGGCCCGCTCGGCTGGGAGCTGCGGGCCCAGGTGCCGGTACAGCTCCCCGACGGCACCAACGGCGTGCAGATGGTGCGCTTCATCGGCGCCGACGGCCCGCGCTGGTTCCTGCGCGGGGTGATCTCCGGCCAGGGCGCCGTACAGCCCGCCGCGGCCGGCGTGCTGGAGTCGGTCTTCCGCGACACGGTGGTGCTGCGCGGTGACTCCCCGATGGCACCGCGCGACCCGATCGTGCTGAAGCTGCCGAACGACGCGCAGATGGTGCCCGACGGCGCCGCGCCGGCCGAGCAGGCCGAGCCGTCCAAGTTCGGCGACGGCATCGACCCGATGCGGCGCGGCCCGGAGATCACCGAGCTGCACTGAGCGGGTCGCACCGAACCGGTCGCACCGACCGGCGCACCGAGGCTCTGACCGGCTCGGACCTGTGTGAACGGGTCCGGGCCGGATCTGTGTCCGCGGGTCCGCCGGTGCGGGCGCGCGTGCCCGCACCACGTCGGTGATGTTACGCAATACCGCAAATTGCTTGCTCTATGCGGAAATTGACGTACCACTTGACTGAAACTATTGCACATCCCCTGGGCCGCCCAGTACGGTCGGCCGCCGGGGGCCGGAGGGGCCACCGGTTTCCACGGGGGTGGCTCGGCGCATGGCGAAGACGGACGTGACGCCGCGGCCGGGACGGCAGGGCGGCGCTCCGGCCACGCCCGCGGCGGTCCGCAGCGGCACCCACCACGTGGTGGTCCTCGTCGCCGCCGCGCTGGCGATCCTGCTGTCCGCCACCGTCCTGGCCTCGCTCGCGGCGCTCGCCGACCACTCGGTGCAGGCCGCCGTCCAGCAGCGGCTGAAGGGCGACCCGGACACCACGGTCGAGGTGATGGGCCACTACCGGCCGCAGGACCTGGCCGCCGGCGACCGGGCCGCCCGTGGCGCCATCGAGCGGGTCTACGGCGGGGTGCCGCAGACCACCTACGCGGCGCTGCGTTCCCCCGTCTCGCTCTCCTCGGAGTTCTCGGCGATCGACAGCGGCGGCGCGGTGCTCAACGGCGGCTCGTTCGTCGTCGTCGCGCTCCCGGCGCCGCAGCGCGCCGCCCGACTGGTGGCCGGCTCCTGGCCGAAGGACACCGGCGGCGGCCCCGCGCAGACCGCGCTCACCCGGGCCGCCGCCGCCCGGCTGGGACTGTCGGTCGGCGACGAGTTCTTCCTCCAGGTGACCACCGCGGAGCGGGCCCCGATGCGGCTCAGCGGCATCTACCAGCCCGGCACCGCGCACCCCGGCGTGCTGAACGGCCTGACCAGCTCCTTCGGCACCCCCGACGGCATCGCCCTGGTCGCCACCGGCGCCTTCACCGCCGACCCCGGCATCGCCGGCGACGCGCTCGCGGTCTGGATCGGCGAACTCGACCCCGGCGGGCTGAGCCTGGGCGGGATCGGCGGGCTGCGCGACCGGGTCGCGACCTTCTCCAACAGCGACACCGGCCTGTCGGTGTTCCAGGGCCGGCCGCCCACCCTGAAAGACGCCTTCGCCACCTCCTCGATGGCCGACGTCCTGGACTCGCTGGCCGCGCCGATGGCCGTCGCCCGGGCCGGCATGTACATCCCGGCGGCGCTGCTCGCCGCGCTGGCCACCGCCGCCCTGGTGCTGACCGCCCGTCAACTGGCCGAGGCCCGGGCCGGCCAGCTGGCGCTGATGGGCGCCCGCGGCGCCGGCGCCGCGCGGCTGCTGGGCGCCTCCGCGGCGCAGTGGGCGCTGGTCGCGGTGCCCGCCGCGGTGGCCGCGCCCTTCCTCGCCGGGCCGCTGCTGCACGGGCTGCACGGCGCCGGACTGCTGCACGGCGACCTGCCGCGCTCCGGCACCACCGCGGCCGGCTGGACGGCGGCGCTGCTCGCGCTCGTCGTGCACGGCCTCGCGGTGCTGGTCCCCACCGCCCGGCAGGCGGTGGACCGCAGGGGCGGCTCGCGGCTGCGGCTGCGCGGCGCCAGGGCCGCCGCCTTCCAGCGGGCCGGCACCGACGTGGTGCTCGCCGCGATCGCGGTACTCGGCTGGCTCGAACTGCGCCAGTACCGCACTCCGGTGGCCGTCGGCGGGATCAGCGGCACCTCGGTCGACCCGGTACTGGTCCTCACGCCCGTGGTGATGACCGCCGCCGCGACCCTGCTGTCGCTGCGGCTGCTGCCGCTGGCCGCGCCGCTGATCGACCGGGCCGCCCGCAGGTCGGCCGGCTTCGTGCTGCCGCTCGGCGGCTGGCAGGTCGGCCGCCGGGCCGCCCGGCACACCGGCCCCGCGCTGCTGATGACGCTCGCCCTGGCCGTCGGCGCGCTCAGCGTCACCGCGCTGGCGATCCTCGACCACGGCGCCCACGACCAGGCGGCCTTCAGCACGGGCGGCGACCTGCGGATCACCCCGCCGCTGGTGGCCTCGGGGCAGGTGCCGCCCACCGGTCAGCGGGCCGCCGCCTACGCGGCGCTGCCCGGCGTCGCCGCCGTCACCCCGGTCACCGACGTGCAGATGCAGCGCGGTTCCGACTCGCTCGACCTGGCGGGCGTCAACACCACCGCCGCGCTCGCCGCCCGGCGGGGCGGCGGCAGCAGCCTGCCGGCCATCCGCTCCGACCTGGCCGCCGGCCGGCCGGCCGCGCTGCTCGGCCGGCTGCGCGACGGCGTGCCCGACCAGGGCTACCCGATACCGGGCCGGCCCACCGAACTGCCGCTGGACGTAGGGCTGTCCGTCTCCGGCAAGGGCACGGTGGCCACCCCGCTGCTCACCGTCACCGTCGAGGACGCCGACGGGCTGACGAGCGACATCACCGTCCCGACACCCGTCACCGGAGGGCCCGCCCGCACGGTCACGGTGCCGCTGGCCTTCACCGGCCGGCCGCGGGCGACCCGGCACTATCCGCTGCGGATCACCGGGCTGGCGCTGGCCTTCCCGCAGCCGCACATGCGCCGCACCTACCGGCTCACGATCGGTTCCGCGGTCGTGCCGGACGGCGCCGCCTGGCGCGACCTGACCACCGCCGCCTACAGCCCGGACGGCTGCGGTGACCCGGAGGGGCCCGGCAGCGACACGAACACCGCGCCTCACCTGTGTTCGAGCAAGGTCAGGCCCGGCATGCTCTTCTCCGGCGTCGTGCGCGGCCCCGACCCCGACCCCGACGCGCACACCTGGGCGTTCGGCCTCGGCCCCGTACCGGCCCGGGTCGTGCCGCCGCTGCCCGCCCTCGCCGACGACACGCTGCACGCCACCGGGGAGTTCGAGACCGGCTCGGTGGTGACCGTCGTCGGCAACCGCAACACCAGGATCAGGATCAAGGTGATCGGCCGGATCAGCGCGGTGCCCGGCTTCGACCGCTCCAGAGGCCGGCTGCTGGTGGACTCCCGCGCGCTGACCGCCGCCCTGGTGGCCGCCGGCGGCGATCCGCCGCCCCCCGACGACTTCTGGCTGCTGTCCGCCCGGCACGGCGACACCGGACCCGCGGCGGCGGCGCTGCGCCGCGACCCGGCGTTGGGAACCGCCACCACCCTGGCGCAGACCCAGAAGGCGATCGCCGACGACCCGCTGCAACGCGGCACCCGCTCGGCGCTGCTGCTCTGCCTGATCCTGGCGCCCGCCTTCGCGGTGGTCGGCTTCACCCTGCACACCGCGATGTCGGCCAGGTCGCGGCGCGGGGAGTTCGCACTGCTGCGGGCGATCGGCGTACGGCGGCGGCAGCTCGCGGCGCTGCTGTGGACCGAGCAACTGGGGCTCGCGCTGCTGGCGGTGGTCGTCGGCACGGCCCTGGGCACCGCGCTGGCGGTGGTGATCATGCCGCTGGTCAGCGTGGACGACCAGGGGCAGCCGGTCTTCCCGCACCTGGTGGCGCACGTGCCGTGGGCCCGGGTGGCGCTGGTGGCCGTCGGCACGGCGGCGCTGATCGTCGCGGTGGTCACCGCGCTGGCCCGCGCCTTCGCGCGGGTGGACCTGGTACGGGTGCTGAGGGCGGGGGACGAGGGATGACGCGGGACGCATCGGGACGACGTGACCCCGCCGGCGGTCAACTCCGGGGCGCCGGTGGCGGATCGGGCGCCGGGGGCCCGGTCGGCCTGCTGCTGCGGCCGGTGCGGGAGGCCGGGCAGCGGCTGCTCGATCCCGACGTCCGGCGCGAGGCCCGCGGTGAACTGCCGCTGCTCGCCTGCCTGCTGGCCGTCGTGGCACTGCTCACCCTGATCACGGCCGCCGGGCCGCCGCTGCTCGACCGCTGGGCGGGTGACGCGCTCAAGGCCCGGTTCACCGCCGCGGCCCGGCTCGACCCGATCATCCGGCAGAGCGTCGTGCTGCACGCCGTGGACATCGGCGATCCGCAACCGCAGCCCGACCCGGCGCGCAGCACCCTGGGCGACGACCTCGGCACCGTCACCAAGGAACTGCTCAGCGGTGCGAAGCCGCCGCTGTCCGGCCTGCTGCGGCACGAGTCCGCCCGGGTCGAGGTGCCGGTGGCGGCCACGCAGCTGAACGGGGCCAGGGTGAATCTCGGCCTGCTGTGGGCCGACGACGCCCCGGCCAGGGCCAGTTACGTCCAGGGCGCCCCGCCGGGCCGGCCGACGATGACCTCGCCGCTCCCGGTCGCCTTCTCCACCACCGTCCGCGACCAGTTCCACCTGCGGCTCGGGCAGCGCTTCTCGCTCAGCCCCAACGTGGCGAAATACCACTCGGACGCGGTGGTGACCGGCTTCTTCGCCGCCCCGGCCGCCACCGACGCGGCGCCGCTGTGGCACGACGAACCGCTGCTCGTCCACCCCACGCCCGGGGCGAAGGCATGGCAGGCCCAGGCGGTCGTCGACGCCGCGTCGCTGACCGCGGTCCAGGACGCCGTGCGCGGCGAACGCGACCTGGTCATCGTGTGGCGCAGCACGCTGCGGATGTCCGGCCCCGACGCCGCCGGGCTCGCCACCCCCGGCGGCCTGCTGCGGCTGCGCAACGCCGCCGCCGACTTCGACCTGGCCACCGCCGACGCCTACTGCCCGCAGGCGATGGGCGGCTACGACTCCGGCTGCCTGATCGGGCAGACCGAGGTGACCCAGCAGGACGCCAGCCAGGTCACCACCAACGACACCATCCCGCAGGTGCTCACCCCCTTCGCCACCGCCCGCGCCCAGGCCCGCACCCTGGAGTCGTTCGCAATTGCCGGGCTGCTCGCGGTCGGCCTGGCCACCGTCGTCGTCACCGCGCGGCTCGCCGTCCACCGCAGGGCCGCCGCCCAGGCGATGCAGCGCGCCCGCGGCGCCTCGCCGACCGACCTCGCGGTGGTCCGGCTGGCGCAGACCGCGCCCGCCGCGCTGCTCGGCCTGCTGGTCGGCTACGGCGCCGCGCTGCTGGCCGTCCCGGCCGGCAGCGGGCTGGGGTCACCGCTGCCCGCGGTCGCGCCGGCCGCCGTCGCCTGGCTGACGCTGCCCGCGCTCACCCTGGTCGCGGCGCGCGACCGCGGCCGGCGCGGGGAGCGCCCGCCGGCCGCCCGACGGCTGATGATCGAGGGCGCGGTGCTGCTGCTCGCGGTGGCCGGAGTGCTCGCCCTGCGGGCCCGCGGCACCGGGCAGGGCGGCTTGGACGTCCGGCTGGCCGTCGTACCGGCCCTGCTCGGCGTGGCCACCGTCATCCTGCTGATCCGGGTCTACCCGCTGCCCGTACGGCTGCTGTCCAGGGCCGCGGCCGGCCGCCGCGGCACGATCGCGCTGATCGCGCTGTCACGCGCGGCCCGGGAGGCGTCGGGGCAGGCGCTGGCGCTGCTCGTCCTGGTGACGACGCTGTCCACCGCCGTGTTCGGCGGCATGGTCTCGCGGACGCTGGCCGACGGCAGCCGGGACGCGGCGGAGTGGAGCACGGGCGCCGACGCCTCGGTGATCGGCGCCGGCAAGGCGGGCACGCCGGAGGGCGACCTGGCGGCGCTGCCCGGGGTGGACCGGGCGCTGGCGGTGCGCAGCGCGGTGAGCGAGCTCACCAGCACCACCGACGGCGCCCGCTACAGCATCATGCGGATCGCCGGACTCGACGCGAAGGCGCTGCATACCTCCGTGCCGGACTCGCCCGCCGCCCGCTCGCTGATCGCCGCGGGCCTGGCCGGCCGGCCGCGGCCCACCGCGGCCGGCGGCCACTACGTCCTGCCCGTGCTGGCCACCGCCGACTTCGCCACCGGGCACATCGGTGAGACCTTCGGCTCCAACCTGCTCAGCGGCAGGGTCTCGTTCCGGATCGTCGGCCTGCTCGACGACTCCGCGCGCCGCGATCCGGCCCTCGGCCCGCTGCTCAGCACCGGGCAGCACGACGCGGGCCGCGGCGAGGCCGCCGACAGCAGCACCGCGCTCGCCGCGAACAGCCCGCTGGTCCTGGCGGACGCGAGCGCGCTGAGCGTGCTGCCGCAGCACGACATCGACAACAGCGCGGTGCTGCTCTACGGGCGGCACGTCCAGGCGGGCGCGGTACGGGCCGTCGGCGCCGCCGTCGCCGGACCGACCGGCGAGGTGCGGATCAGGTCGGAGGCGCTGGCCGCGGCCGACCAGGACGGGCTGCTGCACGGGGTCCGCAAGACGTTCGCCACCAGCACCGCGCTGGCCGTCCTGCTGGCGCTGCTCGCCCTGGTGCTCGAACTGCTGCTGTCGGCGCGGGACCGCGGCCGCACCGCGTCCCGGCTGCGTACGCTCGGGCTGCCGACCCGGGGCATCGCCGCGCTGAACATGCTGGAGCTGCTGCCGATGGTGCTGGCCGCGGTGGCCGGCGGGCTGGCGCTCGGCCTGGCACTGCCCGGCATCCTCGGACCGACGCTGACGCTGCGGGAGTTCACCGGCGGGCCCGCCGCGCCGGCCGCCCGCACCGACTACCTGCTCACCGCCGGGCTCGGGTTCGGCCTCGCCGCGCTGGTGGCGGCGGCCGTCGCCACCGAGACCTGGGCCGGCCGCCGCCGGGGCCTCGGCACCGTACTGCGGCTGGGGGACACCGTATGACCGGGGGAGACCGGATGAACGACAAGGCCGAGACCGCCGACCTCGCCGCCCTCCAGGCGCGGGCGATGGCCAGGTCGGCGCCCGAGCCGGAGCCGGGGCTGATCGTCTGCGACAACCTGGTGCGGGTCTACCGCACCGAGGGCGTCGAGGTGCAGGCGCTCCAGGGCCTCGACCTGACCGTGGACGAGGGGGAGGTGCTCGCCATCGTCGGGGCGTCCGGCTCCGGCAAGTCCACCCTGCTGGGCATCCTGTCGGGGCTCGACCTGCCCACCGCGGGCCGGGCCAGGGTCGCCAGGCACGACCTGCTGGCGATGAAGCGCCGCGAACGCCTGGACTACCGGCGCGGCACCGTCGGCTTCGTGTGGCAGCAGACCTCCCGCAACCTGCTGCCATACCTCACCGCGCAGGAGAACGTCATGCTGCCGATGGGCTACGCCCGCATCCCGCGCGCCCGGCGGGCCGCCCGGGCAGCGGAACTGCTCGGCATGCTGGGCGTGGCCGACTGCCGGCACCGCCGGCCGGGACAGCTGTCCGGCGGCCAGCAGCAGCGGGTGGCCATCGCGGTGGCCGGGGCCAACGACCCGCGGGTGCTGTTCGCAGACGAGCCGACCGGTGAACTGGACACCGCCAGTGGCGAGGAGGTCTTCGCCGCGCTGCGCCGGGCCAACGAGGAACTGGGCGTCACGGTCCTGATCGTTACCCATGACGCGCTGGTCTCGGACCAGGTGAGGCGTACCGTACGAATACGCGATGGTCGTACCGCGACCGAAGTGCTGCGCCCTTCCGCCGGGACCGCGGGTTCCGGCGAGGAGTACGCGGTACTCGACCGGGTGGGGCGGCTCCAGTTGCCGCGCGAGTACACCGAGCGGTACGGACTGAGCCGCCGGGTGCGGCTGACCACGGAGCAGGATCACATCGGTGTCTGGGCCGACGACAGCGGGGGCCCGGAACAGGACGCGGCAGCGGCCGGCGGCGAGGACGGGGACAGGGCCCCTGGCCCGGCACCGGCGGGCCAGGACGGGGAGGACGACGCATGAGCGAGCAGACCACGGAGTCGGGGGCGACCGCCGTCGCGGACGGGCCGCAGTCCGGCGAGATGGTGGTGGTGCACGATCTGCGCCGCACCTACGGCAGCGGGGAGACGGCCGTCCACGCGCTGCGCGGGGTCTCCTTCTCGGTGCCGCGCGGTGAACTGATCGCTCTCAAGGGCCGCTCCGGCTCCGGCAAGACCACCATCCTCAACCTGGTCGGCGGCCTCGACACCCCCGACGGCGGCCGGATCACGCTGGACGGCACCGACCTGGCGGGCCTCGGCGACGACGAGCTGCTCGCCCTGCGCCGCGACCGGATCGGCTTCGTCTTCCAGTCCTTCGGCCTGATCCCGATCCTCACCGCCGCGGAGAACGTCGGCGTGCCGATGCGGCTGCGCAAGGTCGCGCCGCGCGAGCGCGAGGAGCGGGTCGAGCTGCTGCTCGCGCTCGTCGGCCTGGCCGACCACGCCAACCAGCGCCCGGGGGAGCTGTCCGGCGGCCAGCAGCAGCGGGTGGCCATCGCCCGAGCGCTGGCCAACCGCCCGGCGCTGATCATCGCGGACGAGCCCACCGGGCAGCTCGACGCGGACACCGGCCTCGCCGTGATGGAGCTGCTGCGCGCGGTGGTCCGCAGCGAGGGCGTCACCGCGCTGGTGGCCACCCACGACACGCAGCTGCTGGCGCTGGCCGACCGGGTGCTGGAGCTGCGGGACGGCACGATCGTCGCCGACGACTGACGCGGCGGCGTCAAGACGCCGTCAAGGTGAACCCGGACAGCCTCCCCGGACCGATCTGTCCGCTTCGTTCGTTCTATGGTCGAGCCATGGCACGCGGCACGTTGCGGATCTACCTGGGGGCCGCCCCCGGCGTGGGCAAGACCTACGCCATGCTCGCGGAGGCACACCGGCGCGCCGAGCGCGGCACGGATGTGGTGGTCGGCTACGTCGAGCACCACCGCCGGCCGCGCACCGAGGTGATGATGCACGGCCTGGAGGAGGTCCCCCGCAAGGCCGTGCACCACCGGGGGGCCGAGTTCACCGAGATGGACGTGGACGCGATCCTCGGCCGCGCCCCCGACATGGTCCTGGTGGATGAGCTGGCGCACACCAATGTGCCGGGTTCGCGCAACGCCAAGCGCTGGCAGGACATCGAGGAGCTGCTCCAGGCGGGCATCGACGTCGTCTCCAACGTCAACATCCAGCACCTGGAGTCGCTCGGCGACGTGGTGGAGTCCATCACCGGCGTCAAGCAGCGCGAGACCGTGCCGGACGAGATGGTCCGCCGCGCCGACCAGATAGAGCTGGTCGACATGTCGCCGCAGGCGCTGCGCCGCCGGATGGCGCACGGCAACATCTACGCCCCCGACAAGGTGGACGCGGCGCTCTCGCACTACTTCCGGCCCGGCAACCTCACCGCACTGCGCGAGCTCGCGCTGCTGTGGACCGCCGACCGGGTCGACGAGTACCTCAAGCAGTACCGCGCCGACCACCGGATCTCCGCCGCCTGGCAGGCCCGCGAGCGGATCGTGGTCGGGCTGACCGGCGGCCCCGAGGGCCGCACCCTGATCCGCCGGGCGGCCAGGATGGCCGCCAAGGGCTCGGGCAGCGAGATCCTCGCCGTGCACATCGTGCGCAGCGACGGCCTGGCGGCCGGCTCCACCAAGGAGCTGAACGTGCAGCGCACGCTGGTGGAGGACCTGGGCGGGTCGTTCCACCAGGTGGTCGGCGACGAGGTGCCGGACGCGCTGCTCGACTTCGCCCGCGGGGTGGACGCCAGCCAGATCGTGCTGGGCAGCAGCCGCCGCAAGACCTGGCAGTACGCCTTCGGGCCCGGCGTCGGCAGCACCGTCGCCCGCGAGTCCGGCGACATCGACGTCCACATCGTCACGCACGCCTACGCCGCCAAGGGCCGCGGCCTGCCCGCCGCCCGGGGCGCCAAGCTCGGCAGGTCCCGGGTGCTGGCCGGCTGGCTGACCGGCGTCCTGGGGCCGGTCCTGCTGACCGTGCTGCTCACCCACTGGCACGCGGGCATCGGCCAGAGCACCGTCATGCTGCTCTTCCTCACCCTGACCGTGGCCGCCGCCCTGGCCGGCGGGCTGCTGCCGGCGCTGGTCTGCGCGCTGGCCGGCTCGCTGCTGCTGAACTACTACTTCACCCGGCCGACGCACTCGTTCACCATCGCGCAGCCCGAGAACATCATCGCCATCGTGATCTTCGTGGTGGTCGCGGCGGCGGTCTCCTCCGTGGTGGACCTGGCCGCCAGACGCACCCAGCAGGCCGCCAGGCTGCGCGCCGAGGCGGAGATCCTGTCGTACCTGGCGGGCAGCGTGCTGCGCGGCGAGAGCTCGCTGTCGGCGCTGCTCGAGCGAGTCAGGGAGACCTTCGGCATGGAGGCGGTGGCGCTGCTGGAGCGGGCCGGCGAGCACGAGCCGTGGAAGTGCGCCGAGGCCGTCGGCGGCACCCCCTGCGTGCGCCCCGAGGAGGCCGACGTCGAGGTGCCGGTCAACGACCGGCTGTCGCTGGCGCTGACCGGCCGGGTGCTGCCCGCCGCCGACCGCCGGGTGCTGTCCGCGTTCGGCGCGCAGGCGGCCGTGGTGCTCGACCGCATGCGGCTGGCCGACGAGGCAGGGCAGGCCAGGGACCTGGCCGAGGGCAACCGGATCCGCACCGCGCTGCTCGCGGCCGTCTCGCACGACCTGCGCACCCCGCTGGCCGGCATCAAGGCGTCGGTCTCCTCGCTGCGCTCCGCCGACGTCGCCTGGTCGCCGCAGGACGAGGCCGAGCTGCTGGCCGGCATCGAGGACGGCGCCGACCGGCTGGACCACCTGGTCGGCAACCTGCTCGACATGTCCCGTCTCCAGACCGGCACCGTCACCCCGCTGATCCGCGAGGTGGACCTCGACGAGGTGGTGCCGATGGCGCTCGGCGGGGTGCCCGAGCACAGCGTCACCCTGGACATCCCGGAGAGCCTGCCGATGGTCGCCGTCGATCCCGGCCTGCTGGAGCGCAGCGTCGCCAACGTGGTGGAGAACGCCGTCAAGTACAGCGACCCCGAGGACCAGGTCCTGGTGGCCGCCAGCGCGCTCGGCGACCGCGTCGAGGTGCGGGTGGTCGACCGCGGCCCCGGCGTCCCCGAGAAGGCCAGGGAGCACATCTTCGAGCCCTTCCAGCGGTACGGGGACGCGCCGCGCGGCACCGGGGTCGGGCTCGGCCTGGCCGTGGCGCGCGGCTTCGCCGAGGCGATGGGAGGCACACTGGTCGCCGAGGACACCCCCGGCGGCGGCATGACCATGGTGCTGACCCTGCGCGCGGCCCCCGGCGGCCGGCACGACCGCCCCGACCTGCCGGCGACGGCCCTCACATGAGCGCCGGGGGCACGGGCGGGCGTAACAGTGAACGTCGTCCCGGCGACCAGGCCGGGGACCAGCGGAAGAGGACGCAGATGCACCGGGTGCTCGTGGTGGACGACGAGCCGCAGCTCGTCCGCGCCCTCGCCATCAACCTCAGGGCCCGCGGCTACGAGGTGGAGACCGCGCACGACGGCGCCACCGCGCTGCGCACGGCAGCGGCCCGGCACCCCGACGTGGTGGTGCTCGACCTGGGCCTGCCCGACATGGACGGCGTCGAGGTGATCCGCGGGCTGCGCGGCTGGACCCGGGTGCCGGTCATCGTGCTCTCCGCCCGGCAGACCTCCGACGAGAAGGTGCAGGCGCTCGACGCGGGCGCCGACGACTACGTGACCAAGCCGTTCGGCATGGACGAGCTGCTGGCCAGGCTGCGCGCCGCGGTCCGCAGGGGCGCCGCGGCCGGCCCGGAGGACGGCGCCGCCACCGTCGAGACCCCCGCCTTCACCGTGGACCTGGCCGCCAAGAAGGTGCACCGCGGCGGCACCGACGTCCGGCTGACCCCCACCGAGTGGCACCTGCTGGAGGTGCTGGTGCGCAACCCCGGGCGGCTGGTCGGGCAGAAGCAGCTGCTCCAGGAGGTGTGGGGGCCCGCGTACGGCACCGAGAGCAACTATCTGCGGGTCTACATGGCGCAGTTGCGGCGCAAGCTGGAGGCCGATCCTGCGCACCCGCGGCACTTCATCACCGAGCCCGGCATGGGCTACCGCTTCGAACGGTGAGCGCTCTGGTTCTGGGGGCGGCGCCCGGTACCCTGGAGGCATGAGTGGTGCCATCCGTTCAGAACGGCCCGCCGGCCGCTTCCGCCGCATGCTCGACCGGCTCTCCACCTCCCAGGAGGAACTGCACTCGGAAGAGCTGCAGAAGGAGGCCGCGTCGGTCGGCTGCACGCGGATCTGCGACTGCTCCGACCGCCAGATCGTCACCGTCACCGGTACGCTGCGTACGGTCACGCTCCGTCCTCGGGCCGGCGTGCCCGCACTGGAAGCGGAACTCTTCGACGGATCCGCCGCGCTCGACGTGGTGTGGCTGGGCCGGCGGAGCATCTCCGGGATAGAACCGGGCCGGCGGATCATCGCCTCCGGCCGGATCTGTATGAACCGGGGACAACCGGTTCTGTTCAACCCCAAGTACGAGCTGCGTCCGGTCGGACAGGAGTAACAGGTGGCGTCGAGCGACAAGACGGAAGACACCACGCAGGACACCCAGGACGCGGAGGTGCGCGCGGTCACCGAGGCCGCGCTCTTCGAGGCGTTCGGCGGGATCCGCGGCATGGTGGAGACCACCGTGCCCGGGCTGGTCTTCGTCGGGATCTACACCGTCAACCACGACATCAAGTCCTCCGCGATCGCCGCGCTGGCGCTGTCGGTGGTGCTCGGTGTGACCCGGCTCGCCCAGCGGGACACCCTCAAGCACGCCTTCAGCGGCGTGTTCGGGGTGGCCATCGGCGCGGTCATCTCGATGGTGTCGGGCAACGCCAAGAACTTCTACCTGCCCGGCATGCTCTACACGCTGGGCCTGGCGGTGGCCTACATCGTCTCGGCGGCGGCCGGGTTCCCGCTGCTCGGGCTGATCCTCGGCCCGATCTTCAAGGAGAACCTGTCCTGGCGTAAGCGCAACCCCGGGCGGCTGCGCGCCTACACCAAGGCGAGCTGGGCGTGGGGCCTGATCCTGCTGGCCAAGTCCGCGATCCTGTTCCCGCTGTACTGGTGGGGGAACGCCACCCAGCTCGGCTGGGTCAAGGTCGCGCTCGGCATCCCGCCGTTCCTGCTGTCGATCTACCTGACCTGGATCTTCCTGGTGAAGGCGCCGGCGCCGATCGACGTGATCGCGGAGATGGAGGCGGCGGACGCCGCCAAGAAGGCCGAGAAGGCCGAAGCCAAGGAGAAGGCGGAGGCCGAGAAGGCGGCGGAGGCCTCGTCGGCGCCCTGACGCGGCGCTCATGTGCGTGACGCGGCCCCGGTGATCTGCTGATCAGATCGCCGGGGCCGCGTCCTGTCACGGTCGCCGTGGGGTGACGTTCGCCGCGCGCTGGTGTCAGGCGTCCGGCGGTCAGGCCTCCGGCGGCGCCTCCTGGAGCGAGAGCAGGTCCTCCAGCTGCTCCTCCCGGTGCGGGGCCGCCACGAACAGCAGCTCGTCACCGGCCTCCAGCGCGTCGTCCTTGGACGGGGTGAGCACCCGGTTGCCGCGGATGATGGTGACCAGCGAGGTGTCCTGCGGCCACTCCACGTCACCGACCCGGGTGCCGACCAGCGCGGCCTCCTCCGGCAGCGTCAGCTCCACCAGGTTCGCGTCGCCCTGGCTGAACCGCAGCAGCCGGACCAGGTCGCCGACGCTCACCGCCTCCTCGACCAGGGCGGACATCAGCCGCGGGGTGGACACGGCCACGTCCACCCCCCAGGACTCGTTGAACAGCCACTCGTTCTTGGGGTTGTTCACCCGGGCGACCACCCGCGGCACCCCGTACTCGGTCTTGGCCAGCAGCGAGACCACCAGGTTGACCTTGTCGTCGCCGGTGGCCGCGATCACCACGTTGCAGCGCTGCAGCGCCGCCTCGTCGAGCGAGGTGATCTCGCACGCGTCGGCGAGCAGCCACTCGGCCTGCGGCACCCGCTCCACCGAGATGGAGGTGGGGTTCTTGTCCACGAGCAGCACCTCGTGGCCGTTCTCCAGCAGCTCGCCGGCGATCGACCGGCCGACCGCGCCCGCCCCGGCAATGGCGACCCTCATGACTGCGCCTCTCCTGGACCCTTGGCGAAGGCGGCCTCGACCGCGGCGACCGAGTCGCAGCGGACCATCACATGCACCAGGTCGCCTTCCTGGAGCACGGTCTGCGAGGTCGGCAGCGTCGCCTCGCCGAGCCGCGTGATGAACGCCACCCGCACCCCGGTCTCCTCCTGGAGGCTGCTCACCTTGTGGCCGACCCACGCCTCGGAGGTGTGCACCTCGGCGAGCTGCACCCCGCCGCTGGGATCGCGCCACAGCGGCTCCGCGCCCGACGGCAGCAGCCTGCGCATCATCTGGTCCGAGGTCCAGCGCACGGTGGCCACGGTCGGGATGCCGAGCCGCTGGTAGACCTCGGCGCGCTTGGGATCGTAGATCCTGGCCGCCACGTTCTCGATGCCGAACATCTCCCTGGCCACCCGGGCCGCGATGATGTTGGAGTTGTCGCCGCTGCTGACGGCCGCGAAGGCACCCGCCTCCTCGATTCCGGCCTCGCGCAGCGTGTCCTGGTCGAACCCGACTCCGGTCACCCGGCGGCCACCGAACCCGGAGCCGAGGCGGCGGAACGCCTTCGGGTCCTGGTCGATCACCGCGACCGTATGACCTTGCTGTTCGAGGGAGTGCGCGAGAGTGGAGCCCACTCGCCCGCATCCCATAATCACGACGTGCACGACCGTCCTTCCGGCTGTCAAACGTTAAGCGGCGACCGGGCCCGCTCCGGGCCCCGTCCGGCCGTCCATGCTGCTTCCAGCGTCTCAGACCGCGGCCAAAGCTACACACGCGCGCTGCCGCACAGAAGGTTGCGCCGGGCTGCCGCACAAGTTCCGCACAGTCCGCGGGGGCTGGCCCCCCCGTGCTTCTTGGCGATCCCTTAACATCGCGGGGTGTCCAAACTGACCGACCTGCCGAAACGGATCCTGATCGGCCGGGCGCTGCGCAGCGACAAACTCGGGGAAACGCTGCTCCCCAAACGTCTCGCGCTACCCGTCTTCGCCTCGGACCCACTGTCGTCGGTGGCGTACGCGCCCGGCGAGGTGCTGCTGGTCCTGTCGATCGCGGGAGCCTCGGCCTACCACTACAGCCCGTGGATCGCGGTCGCGGTCGTGGTGCTGATGTTCACCGTGGTCGCGTCGTACCGGCAGAACGTGCACGCCTACCCCTCGGGCGGCGGCGACTACGAGGTCGCCACCACCAACCTGGGGCCCAAGGCGGGGCTCACGGTGGCCAGCGCACTGCTGGTGGACTACGTGCTGACCGTCGCGGTGTCGGTCGCCTCCGGCATCGAGAACCTGGGCTCGGCGGTGCCGTTCTTCGTCACCCACAAGGTGCTCGGCGCGGTCGGCATGATCGTCGTCCTGATGCTGATGAACCTGCGCGGGGTGCGCGAGTCGGGCAACGTCTTCGCCGTGCCGACGTACGCCTTCGTCTTCGGCGTCTTCTGCATGATCGGCTGGGGCATCCTCAAGATCGCCACCGGGCATGACATGCACGCGCCCACGGCGGGTTACACCGTCCATGCCGAGTCCTCCGGCATCGGCGGCTTCGCGCTGATCTTCCTGCTGCTGCGGGCCTTTTCCTCCGGCTGCGCCGCGCTCACCGGGGTCGAGGCGATCAGCAACGGCGTGCCCGCGTTCAAGAAGCCCAAGTCCAAGAACGCGGCCACCACGCTGGCCGCGATGGGCCTGCTGGCGGTCACCATGTTCTGCGGCATCATCGCGCTGGCCATGAACACCGGCGTGCGGATGGCCTCCAACCCGGCCACCGACCTGCTCAACCACGGCCGGCCGGTCGGCAGCGGCTACACCCAGGACCCGGTGATCGCCCAGGTCGCCGAGGCGGTCTTCGGGCACGGCTCGATCCCGTTCGTCTTCCTGGCCGCGGTCACCGCGCTGGTGCTCTTCCTGGCCGCCAACACCGCCTACAACGGCTTCCCCGTGCTCGGCTCGATCCTTGCCCAGGACCGCTACCTGCCGCGCCAGCTGCACACCCGCGGCGACCGGCTGGCGTTCTCCAACGGCATCGTGCTGCTGGCCGGCTTCGCCTGCGTCCTGGTCTACATCTACGGCGCCGACTCCACCCGGCTGATCCAGCTCTACATCGTCGGCGTCTTCGTGTCCTTCACGCTCAGCCAGACCGGCATGGTGCGGCACTGGAACCGGCACCTGCGCACCGAGACCGACCAGGGCAAGCGCCGGCACATGATGCGCTCCCGGGCGATCAACACCTTCGGCGCGTTCCTGACCGGGCTCGTGCTGGTGATCGTGCTGCTGACCAAGTTCACCCACGGCGCCTGGGTCGCGGTGCTCGGCATGTGCGTCTTCTACGGCACGATGACCGCGATCCGCCGGCACTACACCCGGGTCTCCGACGAGATCGCCGCGGACGACGAGCCCGGCGACGACTACGTACGCCCGTCCCGGGTGCACTCCATCGTGCTGGTCTCCAAGCTGCACAAGCCCACCCTGCGGGCGCTGTCCTACGCCAAGCTGATGCGCTCCGACAGCCTGGAGGCGCTCAGCATCAACGTGGACTCCGACGACACCAAGGCGCTGCAGGCCGAGTGGCAGCGGCGCGGCATCGACGTGCCGCTGAAGGTGCTCGACTCGCCCTACCGGGAGATCACCCGGCCGATCATCGACTACGTCAAGACCCGGCGCCGGGACAGTCCGCGGGACGTCGTCAGCGTCTACATCCCGGAGTACGTGGTCGGGCACTGGTACGAGCACCTGCTGCACAACCAGAGCGCGCTGCGGCTCAAGGGGCGGCTGCTGTTCACCCCCGGTGTGATGGTCACCTCGGTGCCGTACCAGCTGGAGTCGTCCGAGCTGGCCCGGGCCAGGGCCCGCAGGCGCGCCGACTGGAGCGCCCCCGGCTCGATCCGCCGCGGCCCGGTCGGCCCGCACCAGCGGAACCGGGAGCACAGCGGGCAGGGCGCCGCCGGTGCGGACCGCGCGCGCAGCGGGCAGGGCACCGAGAAGAAGTGACGGCCCCGGCGGGGGAGCGGCGGCGGCCCGCTCGGCGGCGCGGGGCGGCCCGCGGGTGGACGTAGACTGGTCGGCTGTCCCCGCGTACCGCCCGCCGTTCCCGCGCACCGCCCGCACCTAGCTTCAGGAGCACCGCCGCCATGCAGACCGAATCCACACCGTCGCTGGCCGGCCGGGAGTACGAGGTCGAGGTCGGTCCGGTGGCGCACGGCGGCCACTGCGTCGCGCGCACCGAGACCGGCCAGGTGCTCTTCGTCCGGCACGCGCTGCCGGGCGAGCGGGTGGTCGCCCGGGTCACCGACGGCGAGGAGGGCGCCCGCTTCCTGCGGGCCGACGCGGTGCGGGTGCTGACCGCCTCCAAGGACCGGGTCGAGCCGCCCTGCCCGTTCTCCGGCCCCGGCCGGTGCGGCGGCTGCGACTGGCAGCACGCGGCGCCCGGCGCGCAGCGGCGGCTGAAGGCCGCGGTGGTCACCGAGCAGCTGGCCAGGCTCGCCGGGCTCACCCCCGAGCAGGCCGGCTGGGACGGCACGGTGGTGCCGGCTCCCGGCGACAAGGTCGCCAAGGGCGAGGTGCCGGCCTGGCGCACCCGGGTGCAGTACGCGGTCGACCCCGAGGGCCGGGCCGGGCTGCGCAAGCACCGGTCGCACGAGGTCGAGGTCGTCGACCGCTGCCTGATCGCGGCGCCCGGAGTCAGCGAGCTGGGCGTGGAGGCCCGCGCATGGCCGCAGATCGCCTCCGTCGAGGCGATCGCCGCGACCGGCTCCGGCGACCGGCAGGTGATCCTGACCCCGCGGCCCGGCGGCCGGCTGCCGATCGTGGAGCTCGACCGGCCGGTCTCCGTGCAGCGGATCGGCGAGCGGGACAAGGCCGTGCACCGGGTGCACGGCCGTCCCTTCGTCCGCGAGCGGGCCGACGACCGCACCTGGCGGGTCGGCGACGGCGGCTTCTGGCAGGTGCACCCGAAGGCCCCCGAGCTGCTCGTCGAGGCCGTGATGCGCGGCCTGATGCCGCGCAAGGGCGAGACCGCGCTCGACCTGTACTGCGGGGTCGGGCTGTTCGCCGGCGCGCTGGCCGAGCGGGTCGGCGAGCGCGGCGCGGTGCTCGGCATCGAGTCGGGCAAGCGGGCCGTGGAGGACGCCCGGCACAACCTCCAGGACCTGGAGCGGGTCAGGATCGAGTACGGCAAGGTCGAGCAGGTGATGCCGGCCACCGGCATCACCGAGGCCGACCTCATCGTGCTCGACCCGCCGCGGGCCGGCGCCGGCCGCGACACCGTGGCCCACCTGGCCTCGCTGGGCGCCCGCCGGATCGCCTACGTGGCCTGCGACCCGGCCGCCCTCGCCCGCGACCTCGGCTACTTCGCGGACGGCGGCTACCGCCCGATCCGCCTCCAGGCGTTCGACCTCTTCCCCTTCACCCACCACGTGGAGTGCGTGGCGATCCTGGAGCCGGCCGACAAGACCGCCTGACCGGCCCGGGCCTATGCCGCTGTCCGGGTGGAACCTGTCCGCTTCCGCGGCCGGCTGCCGCCACGGGCGCGGTGAGCGGCCATAGTCGGGGGTACCACCGCTGACCAGGGCAGGAGCGTACCCATGGGTGTTCGAGTCGCCGTCATCTACTACAGCGCCACGGGCAACGTCCACGCCCTGGCGCAGGCCGTCGCCAAGGGCGCCGAGAGCCGGAACGCCGAGGTCAGGCTGCGCCGCGTGCCGGAGCTCGCGCCGGACACCGCCATCGACGCCAACCCGGCCTGGCGCGCCCACGTGGACGCCACCAAGGACACCGTGCCCGAGGCCACCGTCGAGGACCTGGAGTGGGGCACCGCCTACGCCTTCGGCAGCCCGACCCGCTACGGCAACGTCGCCGCCCAGCTCAAGCAGTACATGGACCTCACCGGCACCCAGTGGCAGGCCGGCGTCTTCCACTCCAAGCCGGTGACCAGCTTCACCTCCTCGATGAACATGCACGGCGGCCAGGAGTCCACCCTGCTGTCGATGAACAACGTCTTCTACCACTGGGGCTGCGTCATCGTCCCGCCCGGCTACACCGACCCGCTGCTCTTCGCCGCCGGCGGCAACCCCTACGGCACCAGCTGGGCCAGCGGCAGCGGCGAGCTGCCCGACGAGGCCACCCTGGCCGCGGCCGACTACCAGGGACGCCACCTCGCCGACATCGCTGGCCGGCTGGCCGGCGCCTGACCCGTCCGCACGGGCGGGGCGGGCAGGACCGGCGGGGCGGCCGGGACAGTCAGGCCCGGCGGGGCGGTCGGGACAGGCAGGACCGTCAGGCCGCGGCGAGGTCGGGCAGCCGGGTGACCGTGTTCCAGTTGCGGCTGGTCGCGGTCATCCCGAGCCCTCGGTCGGTGAGGAGCCCGGCCAGCTTCGAGTTGTGGATGCCGTCGGGCAAGTACGCATAGATCTCCTGTTCTCCCGGTTCGAATGTGTCTGGCAGATGGGCCGGCCGATCGATCGCCGCCAGCCGGTCGAGCGGCACCGGCCCCGACAGGAAGACGACCACGAAGCGGGCCGGGTCGATCTCCTCCATCGGGAACGGGTTCGCCTCCACCACTCGCCGGAGGTCCGCGGCCGGCCTGACCAGGCAGGCGACGGTCAGGCCGGGTCCGGCGGCGATGGCCTGTTCCAGATCCGCCGCCAGCTTCAGCGGATCGGCCTCCTCGTGGGTGAAGACGGCGTTCCCGCTCTGCAGGTGGGTCCGCACGCCGGAACCGCCCATCCCGGCGAGCAGCTCCCGCAGGGTCTGCATCGGCAGCCTGTTCTTCGTCCCGACATTGATTCCGCGCAGGAGCGCGACATAAGTGGTGGTCGTCGTCACGACGATCACGCTAGTGCCGCGACCGGTCCGGCGTGGCCGGCCCGGTGCGGTCGGCCCGGCGTGGCCGGCCCGGTGCGGTCGGCCCGGTGCGGTCGGCCCGGTGCGGTCGGCCCGGCGGGAGCCGGCCGCGCGATGTCGGAGGGGCCCGGCTGCCCGCTCTGTCCAGCGTGCGGCCGTGGGCACTCGCCCCGCTGAAGGTCATTTCCCGCCGGAGCCGGATCATGCCTGTTGTCCCTCGTTCGAGGGACGGCGGGCTCGCTGGAACGGTTCGGCAGCGAATCGGGTGGCTACCTTCGCGGCCATGAGCACCAGTGCGGCCATGAGCACGAGTAAGGACCGGCCCGTCGTCACCGAACTGCGGCTGTCCGCCTTCAAATCGCACCGGGCGGAGTCCTTCGGGTTCGGCCCGCTGACCCTGCTCACCGGGGACAGCGGAACGGGCAAGTCCAGCGTGCTCGAAGCGCTGTCCGCGCTGGGCCGGCTCGCCTGCGGCAGCGGGCTCGACGAGGTCTTCTCCACGGCGGTGCGCGGCGGCGCCGCGGCCTGCGTGCCGCAGGACGCCCGGCCCGATCCGCAGGGCCGGCGCGGCTTCAGGCTCGGCTGCACCGTGACGGGCCCGGTCGGCCCGGTCCGGCTCGACCTCGCGGTGCAGGCGGAACCAGCCCTCCGCATCGTCGGCGAACGGCTGACCGGAGGCGGTGAGACTCTCCTTACTACCGCTCTTCGAGACCCGGCCAGGCCGATCGTCCAGGCGGCCTGGCACACCGCGGGAGTCGCCGCGGTCACCCGCGCCCCGCTGCCGGACGACCTGCTGGCCACCGCGCTGCTGCCGCTGCGGGTCTCCGGGCGGACCGAGGGCCAGCGGCTCGTGCTCGCCGCGGCCGAGCAGATGGTGGTCGCGCTGCGCGGGGTCTTCCCGGTGGCACCGCGGCCGGAGTTGATGAGAGGACCGGTGCGGCTCGGCGACGGACGGCTGCGGGCCTCGTGCGAGAACCTGTCGGCGGTGCTTGCCAGGACCGAGGGCGAGTGCGTCACGCGGCACGCGGCGCTGGTCAACGCGATGCGGGCGGCGTGCAGCCCGCCGGTCGAGGGGCTGACGACCCTGCCGGCGATGCCGCCGACGGCCAAGGGCGGCCCGGCCCGGCTCCGCACCGACGACCTGCTGACCGGCGATCCGGCGGTGGACTCGGTGATCGCGGCGGTGGACCGCGGGCCGCTCGGCCTCATCCCCATCGACCGGCTCGGCGACGGCGAACTGCGCTTTCTCGCCCTCGCGCTGGTGCTGCTCACCGGTCCCGGCGTGCTCGACGTGGACACCAGCAGCGAGCTGCTGCCCGCCGGTCAGGTGCTGACCGTCCTGGCGGACGGCCTGGACCAGGGCCTCGACGCCGGCCAGGCCCGCGAGGTGCTCAGGCTCGCCGGGCTGGCCGCGGGCCGCGGCCACATCCGGCTGCTCGGCACCGTCCGGGACTCGTCGGTCGCGGAGGGGGTCGACGGGATCTCGGTCACCCGGCTCGGCGGGCGGGGCGGTGCCGATCAGAAAGATGCGGTAGACCAGTCGGGGTGACCCAGCCTCTGGATGTGGCGGCCCTGCAGCGCCGCCTCGCCGACTTCGCCGCTGCCCGCCGCTGGCAGCCCTTCCACACGCCCAAGAACCTGGCCGCCGCGCTGAGCGTCGAGGCCGCCGAACTCCTGGAGATCTTCCAGTGGTTGACGCCGGAGCAGGCGGCCGAGGTGATGGCCGACCCCGGCACGGCGCACCGCGTGGAGGACGAGGTCGCGGACGTGCTGGCGTATCTCCTCCAGTTCTGCGAGGTGCTCGGTATCGATGTGCTCGCCGCTCTCGCGGCCAAGATCGACCGCAACGAGCTGCGGTTCCCGCGCCCGGATCCCTCGTCCGAGTGAGCGAGTTATCCACAATCGACCGGTTATCCACAGATGTTCGGAAGGCCCTTTCGCTCCCCTTGACTTCCTGTCACTCTGAGTAACGAGAGCAGGCGGTGAAGGGGTCACCGCCGAAGAAGGGGGTGCGGGGCATGGATGCCGAACGACTGGTGGCCGAGGCGGAACGGGCGATGTGCGGCGCGCCGCAGCCCGAGCGGATCATCGCGGAGGCCTGGCAGGCACTGGAACTGACCGAGGCGGTGGCCCGGCTGCTGGCCGCGGACGAGGGCCGGCCCGGCCGGGCCGCGGGGCCGGGTCCGCTGGCCGGCGGCGTCGGATCCGGCGGGGGCACGGGCCCACCGAGAGCGGCGCGGCTGACCGGGGTGCGGGACCCGGACGGCACGTTGCGGGCGCTGCGTGTCCTGCTCGGCGAGATCGGCCTCGTCCTGGTCGGCATCGTCGGTGCGGCGGCGGATGAGGGCACCTATTCGCAGTGCATCGACGCCCTGGACGCGGTGGACGAGGCGAAGGACCGAGTGCGCGCGCTGTCCCGCGCGGCCGGTTCCGGAGGGGAGGTCGACTGAACAAAGCCGGATGATCGTCGGTTGACGCCGGAGCCCGCCATGCGGGCAGGATGGAGGAATGGATCTCCGAATCTTCACCGAGCCCCAGCAGGGGGCTGACTACGAGACGCTGCTCACCGTCGCCAAGGCCACGGAGGATCTCGCCTTCGATGCCTTCTTCCGCTCCGACCACTATCTGGTGATGGGTGGCGGGGACGGGTTGCCGGGACCCACGGACGCGTGGATC
Source organism: Streptomyces sp. CA-111067 (assembly GCF_050956065.1). Classification (NCBI taxonomy): domain Bacteria; kingdom Bacillati; phylum Actinomycetota; class Actinomycetes; order Kitasatosporales; family Streptomycetaceae; genus Streptomyces; species Streptomyces sp. CA-111067. Next base: position 7,313,513 of record NZ_CP192103.1, read on the forward strand.
ACGCTGGCCGGCCTCGCCCGGGAGACCAGTCGGATCAGGCTGGGCACCCTGATGACGGCAGGCACCTTCCGGCTGCCCGGCGTGCTGGCGATCCAGGTCGCCCAGGTCGACCAGATGTCGGGCGGCCGGGTCGAGTTCGGCCTCGGCGCCGGGTGGTACGAGGCGGAGCACACCGCGTATGGCATCCCCTTCCCGAAGGAGAAGTTCGGCCGGCTGGAGGAGCAGTTGGCCGTCATCACCGGACTGTGGGGGACGCCGGCCGGCGGGAGCTTCGACTTCGACGGGGAGTTCTACCAGCTCAAGGACTCCCCGGCGCTGCCGAAGCCCGCTCAGCCCAAGGTCCCGGTGCTGATCGGCGGGATGGGCGCCAAGCGGACACCGGAACTGGCGGCACGCTACGCCGACGAGTTCAACGTGCCGTTCGCGTCGGCCGAGGACAGCGGCCGGCAGTTCGGGCGGGTGCGGGCGGCGGCGCAGGCCGCCGGGCGGGACGCGGACGACCTGGTGTACTCCAACGCCCTGGTCGCCTGCGTCGGCAAGGACGACGCGGAGGTGGCGCGGCGGGCAGCGGCGATCGGCCGGGAGGTGGCCGATCTGAAGGAGAACGGGCTGGCCGGCACCCCGGCCGAAGTGGTCGAGAAGATCGGGCAGTACGCCGAGCAGGGCGCCACCCGGTTCTACTTCCAGATCCTCGACCTCAGCGACCTGGACCACCTTGACCTGATCTCCTCGCAGGTCAAGCCCCAGGTCGGCTGACCCGACCGTGTCCAGCTCCGATTCCCGGCCACCGCACGGCCACCGGCCCGCGCCCGATCCCGCGGGCACGGCGGGCGGGCTGGGCGCGGAGCTGGCCGGGGGCCGGGCGCTGGTACTGGACGGCGGGCTGTCGAACCAACTCGCCGACCAGGGGTGCGATCTGTCCGACCCGCTGTGGTCGGCCAGGCTGCTCGCCGACGACCCCGGGCAGATCGAGGCGTCCCACACCGCATACATCCGGGCCGGGGCCCAGGTGCTGATCACCGCCAGTTATCAGGCCACCTACGAGGGCTTCGCGCGCCGCGGTGTCGGGCGGGCGGAGGCGTCGGCGCTGCTGCGGCGCAGCGTGGAGCTGGGCCGCCGGGCGGCGGCGGGCCGGCCGGGGGTGCGGGTGGCCGCCTCGGTCGGGCCGTACGGCGCGATGCTCGCGGACGGCAGCGAGTACCGCGGGCGGTACGGCAAGAGCGTGCGGGAGTTGGAACGGTTCCACCGGCCGCGGATCGAGACCCTGGCCGGGGCGGCGCCCGACGTCCTCGCGCTGGAGACGGTGCCGGATGTCGACGAGGCGGAGGCGATGCTGCGGGCGGCCGAGGGGACCGGGGTGCCGGTCTGGCTGTCCTACACGATCGACGGGGAACGCACCCGGGCGGGCGACCCGTTGGCCGAGGCGTTCGCCCTGGCGGCGGGCCGGGACGAGGTGATCGCGGTGGGCGTGAACTGCTGCGACCCGGCCGATGTGGACCTGGCGGTCCCGCTGGCGGCGGGGGTCACCGGCAAGCCGGTGGTGGTCTACCCCAACAGCGGCGAACGCTGGGACCCCGACTCCCGCCGCTGGCAGGGCCCCCGGTCGTTCCCGCCGTCGCACGCGAAGTCCTGGCAGTCCGCCGGTGCCCGCCTGATCGGCGGCTGCTGCCGGGTGGGCCCCACCACAATCGCCCAACTCGCCACGTCCCTCTCCGACGCCACGCCCTGAACCACCCCCCGCCAGACCGCTCCCGCCATGACCAGGCGGCCGCACCGGACCGCCCCCGCCGGCCGGCCCGGCAACACCACCCGGTCAGGGCGGCCCCGGCCACACCACCGGGCCAGGGCGGCCCCGGCCACACCACCTGGCCAAGCCCCTCCCGGCCAGGCTGCCCCCGCCAAGCCCGTCCCGGCCGGGCCGCCCGGCCAGGGCTGCCCCGGCCAGGGGCTGCCCCGGGCTGCACCACCGGCCGGAACGCCCCGGCCAGGCGGCTCCCGGCCGGGCCACCCGCCCCCGGCCGCCCCGGCTGGCACCTGAGTGGCGCGCCCCGCGGGAAAAGCCCTCGTGGGCGGGGGAGGTGGCGGGGATACTCGGTCAGGTGTTTCTGACGATCTCCACCACTGGCAGCGCCGCACGTCCGGCGACGGATCTGAGCTTCCTGCTGCACAAGCATCCCGACAGGGCGCAGGTCTTCTCGACGTCCTATGGGGACGCGCACGTCTTCTACCCCGAAGCGTCCGTCGAGCGGACCACCGCCGCGCTGCTGCTTGAGGTGGATCCGCCCGCGCTGGTGCGGCGGGGGCGGAAGAAGGGCCGGGGCGGGGCGCCCGACGCGGCGCTCGCGCAGTACGTGAACGACCGGCCGTACGCCGCGTCCTCGCTGCTCGCGGTGGCGCTGCGGACGGTGTTCGCGAGCGCGCTGCGCGGCGAGTGCAAGGCACTGCCGGAGCGCGCCGCGGACCCGCTGCCGCTGCGCGTCGAGCTGCCCGTGGTGCCCGCCCGCGGCGGCCCGGTGCTGGTCGCCCGGCTCTTCGAGCCGCTCGGCTGGCAGGTGGCGGCGGAGCCGATCCCACTCGACCCGCAGTTCCCGCAGTGGGGCGAATCGCGCTACGTCCGGCTGGTGCTGGAAGGGGAGCTGCGGCTGTCGGACGCGCTGCGGCACATCTACGTGCTGCTGCCGGTGCTCGACGACAGCAAGCACTACTGGGTGTCACCCGACGAGGTGGACAAGCTGCTGCGCTACGGCGAGGGCTGGCTGCCCGGCCACCCCGAGCAGAAGCTGATCACCAGCCGCTACCTGGCCCGCCGCTGGTCGCTCACCCGTGAGGCCGCGCAGCGGCTCGAACTGGCCCGGCTGGCGGACGCCGACGACATCGAGGTCGAGGCGATCGACAACGCGGTCGCCCCGGAGGAGCCGGCCGAGGCCGAGGAGCGCCCGGCGCCGCTCGCGGTGCAGCGCCGGGAGGCCGTGCTCGCCGAGCTGCGCGCCGCCGGCGCCGCCCGGGTGCTGGACCTCGGCTGCGGGCAGGGCCAGTTGGTGGCGGCGCTGCTCAAGGAGCCGGCGTTCACCGAGATCGTCGGGCTCGACGTGTCGGTGCGGGCGCTGGACATCGCGGCCCGCCGGCTGCGCCTCGACCGGATGGGGGAGCGCAGGTCGTCCCGGCTGACGCTGCTCCAGGGCTCGCTGGCGTACACCGACAACCGTCTGAAGGGCTATGACGCGGCCGTGCTCAGCGAGGTGATCGAGCACCTGGACCTGCCCCGGCTGCCCGCGCTCGAATACGCCGTGTTCGGCTCCGCCCGCCCCCGGACGGTGATCGTGACGACGCCGAACGTCGAGTACAACGTGCGCTGGGAGTCACTGCCCGCGGGCCACGCCCGGCACGCCGACCACCGGTTCGAGTGGAACCGGGCGCAGTTCGCCGAGTGGGCGGAGAAGGTCGCGGCCCGGCACGGCTACCAGGTCCGCTACCTGCCCGTCGGCCCCGACGACCCCGAGGTCGGCCCGCCCACCCAGCTCGCCGTGTTCACCCTGGCCGGCGAGAGCCAGAACGAGAACCAGAACGAGAACCAGAAGAAGGAGGAGACGGTCGCATGACAACCGAGACACAGACCCCGGACACGGCCCCGGCCCCCGGCCGCGTCCTGCCGGTCACCGACCTCTCCCTCGTCGTCCTGATCGGCGCCACCGGCTCCGGCAAGTCCACCTTCGCCGCCCGGCACTTCAAGCCCACCGAGGTGATCTCCTCCGACTTCTGCCGCGGCCTGGTCAGCGACGACGAGAACGACCAGAGCGCCACCGGCGACGCCTTCGACGTCCTGCACTACATCGCGGGCAAGCGGCTGGCGGCCGGCCGCCGCACGGTCGTCGACGCCACCAACGTGCAGCCGGAGAGCCGCAAGCAGCTGATCAAGCTGGCCCGCGAGTACGACGTGCTGCCCATCGCCATCGTCCTCGACGTGCCCGAACAGGTCTGCGTGCGGCGCAACGCCGGCCGCCCAGACCGGGCCGCGCTGCCCGGCCACGTCATCCCCCGGCACCAGCGCGAACTGCGCCGCTCGCTGCGCGGCCTGGAACGCGAGGGCTTCCGCAAGGTGCACATCCTGCGCGGCACCGACGAGATCGACCGCGCCCGGATCACCACCGAGCGCCGCTACAACGACCTGGCCCACCTGACCGGGCCGTTCGACATCATCGGCGACGTCCACGGCTGCCGCTCCGAGCTCGACACCCTGCTGGCCAAGCTCGGCTACCAGGACGGCGTGCACCCGCAGGGCCGTACCGCCGTCTTCCTCGGCGACCTGGTGGACCGCGGCCCGGACAGCCCCGGCGTGCTGCGCCGCGTCATGAGCATGGTCGCCGCGGGCAGCGCGCTGTGCATTCCCGGCAACCACGAGAACAAGTTCGGCCGCTACCTCAAGGGCCGGCAGGTCCAGCACACCCACGGACTCGCCGTCACCGTCGAGCAGTTCGAGGCGGAGGACGAGAAGGACCCGGAGTTCCGCGCCCAGGTCAAGGAGTTCATCGAGGGCCTGGTCAGCCACTACGTGCTCGACGGCGGCCGGCTGGTGGTCTGCCACGCCGGCCTGCCGGAGAAGTACCACGGCCGCACCTCCGGCCGGGTCCGCTCGCACGCGCTCTACGGCGACACCACCGGCGAGACCGACGAGTTCGGCCTGCCGGTGCGCTACCCGTGGGCCGAGGACTACCGTGGCAAGGCCGCCGTCGTCTACGGCCACACCCCGGTGCCGACCGCCTCGTGGATCAACAACACCATCTGCCTGGACACCGGCGCGGTGTTCGGCGGGAAGCTGACCGCGCTGCGCTGGCCGGAGCGCGAGCTGGTCGACGTACCCGCCGAGCGCGAGTGGTACGAGCCGGTGAAGCCGCTGGTCAGCGAGGCGCCCGGCGGACGGGAGGGCCGCCCGCTGGACCTGGCCGACGTGGCCGGCCGGCGGATCGTGGAGACCTCCCTGATGGGGCGGCTCGCGGTCCGCGAGGAGAACGCGGCGGCGGCCCTGGAGGTGATGAGCCGCTTCGCGGTCGACCCGCGGCTGCTCGGCTACCTGCCGCCGACCATGTCGCCGTGCGCCACCTCCCGGCTCGACGACTGGCTGGAGCACCCGGTCGAGGCGTTCGCCGCGTTCCGTGAGGACGGGGTGCGGGAAGTGGTGTGCGAGGAGAAGCACATGGGCTCGCGCGCGGTCGCCCTGGTGTGCCGTGACGAGGCCGCCGCGCAGGAGCGGTTCGGCACCGACGGCGCCACCGGCACCACCGGCGCGCTGCACACCCGTACCGGCCGGCCGTTCTTCGAGGACCCCGCGGTCACAGAGGAGGTACTGGCCCGGCTGCGCGCCGCGGTCACCGCGAGCGGCCTGTGGGAGGAGCTGGACACCGACTGGCTGCTGCTCGACGCGGAGTTGCTGCCCTGGTCGCTCAAGGCGTCCGGCCTGCTGCGCAAGCAGTACGCGGCCGTGGGCGCGGCCGGCGGCGCGGTCTTCCCGCCCGCGCTGGCCGCGCTGGAGTCCGCGGCGGCCCGCGGCTCCGACGTCGGCGGGCTGCTGGGCCGGCAGCGCGAACGGGCCGCGGACGCAGCCGCGTTCACCGACGCCTATCGGCGCTACTGCTGGACGACCGACGGCCTGGACGGCGTACGCCTGGCACCGTTCCAGCTGCTCGCGGTGGCCGGCCGCAGCCTCGCCGCGCTTCCGCACGACCGGCAGCTCGCGCTGATCGACCGGATGGTCGCGGCCGACCCGTCGGGGCAGCTCCAGCACACCGGGCGACTGATGGTCGACACCGGGGACGAGGCATCGGTGGCCGCGGGCGTGCGCTGGTGGCTGGACCTGACCGAGGGCGGCGGCGAGGGCATGGTCGTCAAGCCGCTGGCCGCGCTGGCGCGCAACGGGAAGGGCGGCCTGGTGCAGCCCGGCATCAAGTGCCGTGGCCGGGAGTATCTGCGGATCATCTACGGTCCGGAGTACACCCGCCCCGAGCACCTGACCCGGCTCAGGAACCGCTCGCTGGGCCACAAGCGCTCGCTCGCACTGCGCGAGTACGCGCTCGGCCTCGAAGCGCTCGACCGGCTGGCGGCGGCGGAACCGCTGTGGCGGGTGCACGAGGCGGTCTTCGCGGTGCTCGCGCTGGAGTCGGAGCCGGTGGACCCCCGGCTCTGACCCCCAGACGTCCGCCGGGGCCCCGGCCGACCGGGGTCCCGCCCACCCGGGGCCGTCCAACCGTCTCGAACCAGTCGGGAGCGGCGGCGCGCGGTCAATGCCGCCGCCTGCCGCCCCCGGCATGGGAGTCTCTTCTTCCATGGGATTTCACGTGGACTCCGAGACCGGGCGGCTGCGCCGCGTCATACTGCACCGCCCCGATCTGGAACTCAAACGCCTCACCCCGAGCAACAAGGACGCGCTGCTCTTCGACGACATCCTGTGGGTGCGCAGGGCGCGCGCCGAGCACGACGGTTTCGCCGACGTACTGCGCGACCGCGGCGTCCAGGTCCACCTGTTCGGCGACCTGCTGACGGAGTCGCTGCTGATCCCGGCGGCGCGAACGCTGGTGCTCGACCGGGTCTTCGACGAGAAGGAGTACGGCCCGCTGGCCACCGGCCACCTGCGGGCCGCCTTCGACCGGCTGGCCGCGGCCGAGCTGACCGAGGCGCTGGTCGGCGGGATGACCAAGCGCGAGTTCCTGGAACGTTTCGCCGAGCCGGTCTCGGTGCGCTTCCACGCCATGGACCTCGACGACTTCCTGCTCAGCCCGCTGCCCAACCACCTGTTCACCCGGGACACCTCGGCCTGGGTCTACGACGGGGTCAGCATCAACGCGATGCGCTGGCCGGCCAGGCAGCGCGAGACCGTGCACTTCGAGGCGATCTACCGGCACCATCCGCTGTTCGCCGGCGATGACTTCCGGGTCTGGTCGGAGGGCCAGAGCGCGTACCCGTCCACGATCGAGGGCGGTGACGTGCTGGTGATCGGCAAGGGCGCGGTGCTGATCGGGATGAGCGAGCGGACCACCCCGCAGGCCGTCGAGATGCTGGCGCAGGGCCTGTTCGCGGCCGGTTCCGCGCGGACCATCGTGGCCCTGGACATGCCCAAGCGGCGGGCGTTCATGCACCTCGACACGGTGATGACGATGGTGGACGGCGACACCTTCACGCAGTACGCGGGCCTGGGCATGCTGCCCTCCTACACCATCGAACCGGGCGGCGAGGAGGGCGAGTTGAAGGTCACCGACCATCCCCCCGAGCACATGCACCGGGCCATCGCGGCGGCGCTCGGCCTGGACTCGATCAAGGTGCTGACCGCGACCCAGGACGTGCACGAGGCCGAGCGCGAGCAGTGGGACGACGGCTGCAACGTCCTGGCCGTCGAGCCCGGCGTGGTGGTGGCCTACGAGCGCAACGCGACCACCAACACGTTCCTGCGCAAGCGCGGCCTCGAGGTGATCGAGATCCCGGGCAGCGAGCTGGGACGCGGCCGGGGCGGCCCGCGCTGCATGAGCTGCCCCATCGAGCGGGACGCGGTGTAGCGGGCACGCGGTGCAGCGGGCACGGCGGCATCGCACAGCGGGATCGCACGGCGCCAGGGCAGGGCATCAAGGCTCTGTATAAACATGCCTATTGTCGTATAGACTTCCGGTGTCATTCGTCGCCTGACCTAGGAGTTCCCGCATGGCCGTCAACCTCACGGGCCGCCACTTCCTCAAGGAGCTGGACTTCACGCCCGAGGAGTTCCGCCACCTGGTGGAGCTGGCCGCGGAGCTGAAGGCGGCCAAGAAGGCGGGCACGGAGCAGCAGCGGCTGCGCGGCCGGAACATCGCGCTGGTCTTCGAGAAGACCTCCACCCGTACCCGCTGCTCGTTCGAGGTGGCCGCCGCCGACCAGGGCGCCTCGACCACCTACCTGGACCCGTCGGGATCGCAGATCGGCCACAAGGAGTCGGTGAAGGACACCGCGCGGGTGCTCGGCCGGATGTTCGACGGCATCCAGTACCGCGGCCACGGCCAGGCCGTGGTGGAGGAGCTGGCCGCGCACGCGGGCGTGCCGGTCTGGAACGGCCTCACCGACGAGTGGCACCCCACCCAGATGCTCGCCGACGTGCTCACCATGTCGGAGCACAGCGCCAAGCCGCTGGCGGAGATCTCGTACGCCTACCTCGGCGACGCCCGCTCCAACATGGGCAACTCGCTGCTGGTCACCGGCGCGCTGCTGGGCATGGACGTACGGATCGCGGCGCCCGAGGCGCTGTGGCCGGAGGCGTCGGTGGTGGCGCGGGCGCGGTGGCTGGCGGACCGCACCGGTGCGCGGATCACCCTCACCGAGGACGTCGGCACGGCGGTGCGCGGGGTGGACCACGTCCACACCGACGTGTGGGTGTCGATGGGGGAGCCCAAGGAAGTGTGGAGCGCGCGGATCGCGCTGCTCAAGCCGTACGCCGTCACCGCCGACGTGATGCGGGCCACCGGCAACCCGCTGGCCACGTTCATGCACTGCCTGCCCGCCTACCACGACCTGGGCACGGTGATCGGCCGGGAGATCAACGCGCAGCACGGGCTGGACTACCTGGAGGTCTCCGACGAGGTCTTCGAGTCCCCGCAGTCGGTGGTCTTCGACCAGGCGGAGAACCGGATGCACACGATCAAGGCGATCCTGGTGGCCACGCTGAGCTGAGCCGGCGGGAGCCCGCGGCCCGGGTGCGGCCGGGCCCGGTCAGCGCAGGGTGAACCAGACGGCCTTGCCGGTGCCGGTCAGCCGGCACCCGGAGTCGCTGCTCAGCGCGCGGATCAGCAGCAGCCCGCGGCCGTTCTCGGCCAGGTCCTCGATCCTCGGGACCTCCTGGTCCATCTGGGCCTGCTGCGACGGCATCAGCGGATTGCTGGGATCGACCGACGTCAGCGCGTACGGCACCTCGTGCCCCGGATCGTGCACCTCGACCTGGAACCCCTGCGGCAGCAGCTCGACGGACAGCTCGATCGGCCCGCTGTCGGTGTGCTCGACGGCATTGGTGACCACCTCGGCGGTCAGCAGCTCCGCGGTGTCGGTGTCAGGCCCGCTGGCCTGCCCCAGCTCGGCCAGCACATCACGCACCATGGCCCGGGCCAGCGGCACGGCGGAGGGTGAGTGCGGCAGCCCGATCCGCCAGAGGGCGGACCGGTCGGGAAGATCACCGGTGCACTGCGTCGGGTGTGTCATTACGGCTCCGTTCTGGACGGCTCGGTCGCGGTACCTCCACCGTAGGAATTGCCCATTCCGGATATCAGGGGCGTAAGGCGCGCACCACCCGGGACCAAAGACCCATGACCCGAACAACCTCTTTACGCTCCGGCCCCGCGGTGCACCTCGCGGCGGTGGCCTGAATCGCGCTGCCGGGTGGAATGGCGGCCGTCGCCTCGGTGGACGAGCTGGTCGCGGCCGTCCGCGCCGATCCGGAGACGGTGCGGTTGCATGTGCTCGCGCGCGTGCAGTATTTCAGCCTGCTGAAGCGGCCGTTGCTGCGGGCGGTCCACACGGGGGAATCCGAAGTGCTCGGCAAGCTCGCCAAGGACTCCGCGGTCCTCAAGGAGCCAGGCCACCTCCCTGCGGTCGAGGCGTGCCGTCTTCCACGGCTTCCTCACCGCGGCCCGGTACTCGGACAGCGATCCGGCCACCCTGCTGGCCGCCACGCTGCGCAGGGCGTTCGAGCCGGCCTCGCCCATGCCGGTGCTGCCCGCGGTGGCGGCCGAGGCGGCCCGGCTCCTCGGCCGGCAGCGCGGACGCCGACCGTGCGGTGCTGCGGCGCGCCTACCAGTGACGCGCCGGCCTTCGAGTAACGCGACCGGCTACCCGGCCGCGCAGGCTTCTGCCTCCGCGAGGTAGCGGCTCACCGGGCCCAGGGTCAGCAGGCCGCTTGCCGCACCCGCGTGTTCCGCGCGGCAGGCGCGGAGGGCCTCCGCTGCGTGGGCGGCCGTAAGGGGGGCCTTCAGGTCGGTGGCCGCGCGGGCGGTCAGGGACCAGAGGGCCTCTTGCAGGTGGTCGCGGGGTGGCGGCGGCGTTGCCGCCAGGGCCTTGCGCGCGGCGGCGGGACGGTTCTGGGCCAGGAGCAGCAGCGGCAGGGCCCAGGGGAGGTAGGGGCCCCAGTCGAGGGCCGGGTCGGTCGGCGCCGGGCGGTCGTGGAGCAGGCGGAGGCCCAGCAGGGACAGCGGGAGCAGACCGCGGTGCAGGCCGGGCATCCCCGCTGCCGCGAGTGCGTTGTCGGCCGCGCGGTAGGCCGCCGCCGCGGTCGCCGGGGTGGGGCCGCCGGGCTCCGTACTGCGGGCGGCGAGCACCCGGGCCCTGAACCAGGCGGTGAGGACGGGCACCAGCGGCGATTCGTTCTCGGCGGCGATCCGTTCGGCCTCGCGGGCGTGCGCCTCCCCGGCCGCCAGGTCGCCGAGGGCCGACACGGACTGCAACCGGACGAGCGAGCCGAGGATGGCGAAGGTCGGCAGCCGGTGCCGGGTGGACAGCGTGACGAGCTCCGCCCCGATCATGTCCCGCCGCGCGGCCAGGCCGGGGCGCGCGAAAGTCTGGAGGAAGACGCCGTTCAGGGCGAAGGCCAGCACCCCGGGGTCGCCGAGTTCCCGGGCCAGCGCCTCGGCCTCCCGCGCGGCCCGGTGCGCGTCCGCCAGCTCCCCGTCCGACAGGTCTCCGCTGCGGCTCTCCACGGCGACCGTGGCGAGCAGCCGGGCCCGCAGATCGGCCGGGCCTGTCGGGCCGAGCGCGGCCAGGGTGCGCCGGGCGGCCGACACCACGGCGGCCGACTGCTCCGGATCGTCGGCCCGGCTCCAGATCGCGGGCACGTCGTAGGCGCCGATGATCCGGGCGGTCAGCGTGATGTCGCCGGTCCGCTCGGCCGCCTCGATGGCGGCCAGGCGGTTGCGGCGGGAGAAGAGCAGCGCGTCGCCGCCCGCGAGCGCCAGGGTGCGGGCCAGGTCCACGGTCGTCCGCGGGCCGAGACCGGCGCCCGCGCCCGCGGGGAGGGGCTGCGCAGGGGGCCGGGACGGTTCGAGCGCCGCCGACCGGTTCAGGATGTCGCTCTCCAGGCGGCGCAGCTCAGGGCCGGGGTCGAGGCCGAGCTGATCGACGAGCATGGCGCGGGCCCGGCGGAGCGCGGCCAGCGCGTCGGCCTGCCGCCCGGCCCGGTAGAGCGCCCGGGCCAGCAGGCCCCAGGCCGGCTCGCGCCACGGATGTTCCGCCACGTGCGCGCCGAGGCCGGCGACGAGGCCGGCCTCGTCATCCCCGGAGTCCAGCAGGAGGCCGGCCCGCAGCTCCACGGCTTGCAGGCGCAGCTCGTCGAGCCGGGTCCGCTCCCGCTGCGCCCACCCGGCGTCGGGTACGTCGGCGTAGGCGGGACCGCGCCACGAGGCGAGGACGTCGCCGAGGTCGCGCACGGCGTCCGGGCCGTCGGGGGAGCGCCGGGCGGCGGCCACCGCGTCCTCGAACCGGTAGACGTCCACGGCCGTACGCGGCAGCCGCAGCGCGTAACCGCTGCCCTCCGTGACCAGCACCCGAGGCGGCGTGCGCGGCGGCCGGCCGGGTTCGAGCGCGCGGCGCAGCGCGGCGACGAACGTGCGGAGCGCGCCCAGGGCGCCGGCCGGCGGGTCCGGCCAGAGGTCGGCGATCAGCGCGCCGGTGGTGACCATCCGCCCCTCGGCGGCGACCAGCCGGGCCAGCACCTCCCGGTGCCGGGGGCCGCCCAGGTCGATCCGCCCGCCATCGTTCGGCCCGCCATCGTTCCGCCCGCCACCGTCCTGCCGGGCCTGCACCGCGCCGAGCACGTCGATCCGCATGGCCTCATCCTCGCCGACCAAGATGCCGCCCGCGCGGCCGTACTGATCGGCTGCTCATCGGCGCCGCGCACGGTGGAGTCGTCCACGAGGGCAGCCGCCCGGCCGGACCGCCCAGCCGGAGCACCCGGTCTGCCCGTCACCCTTCAGGGAGCCGCAATGACGCTCACCATCCCCGGTTTCGACTACACCCGCCTCCCCGGCGCGGACGGCGTGCAGCTCTCCGCCGCCGTCGGCGGCAGCGGCAGCCCCGTCGTCCTGCTGCACGGCTTCCCGCAGACCCACCTGATGTGGCGGCACGTCGCCGAGCGGCTGGCCGCCGAGCACACGGTGATCTGCCCCGACCTGCGCGGCTACGGCGCCAGCGACAAGCCGGCGGCCGGCACCGCGGACACCTACGCCAAGCGCACCATGGCCGCCGACACCGTCTCGCTGGCCGCCGCCCTCGGCCATGAGCGCTTCGCGCTGGTCGGCCACGACCGCGGCGCCCTGGTCGCGTTCCGCGCCGGCCTGGACCACCCCGAGACCGTCACGCACCTCGGCATCCTCGACATCGTCCCGACGCTGGACATGTGGAACGTGCTGCGCGGCGTGTCGGCCGCCGTCGGCTACCACCTCTACCTGATGGCGCAGCCGCCCGGGCTGCCGGAGACGATGATCGCCAACAGCGCGGACGCGTTCTTCGGCTCGTTCCTGGACGCGTGGGCGCGGGACCCGGCGGCGATCCCGGACGAGATCCGCGCCGAGTACCTGCGCGCGAGCGCCGCCGCCGTGCCGTCGATCGTGGCGGACTACCGCGCCTCGGCCGGCGTCGACGTGGCCCACGACCAGGCCGACCTCGACGCCGGCTCGCAGTTCGCGATGCCGGTCACGGTGATCCAGCAGGACTGGGGCGCGCAGCTCGGCTACGACGCCGCCGCCGTGTGGAAGGCATGGGCGCCCGACCTCGACCACCGGCTGACCGGGGCCGGCCACTTCATGGCGGAGGAGGCCCCGGACGGGATCACCGCCGCGATCCGCGACCTCCTCGCCCGCTGACCCTGACGACCCGGCCGGACCCCGGCGCCGTCAGCCGCAGAAGGTGGCGAACCCCAGCGAGGCGTCCTCGTTGTAGGTGTCGATGAGCTGACCGTAGTCCTTGTACCCGAAGACGTCGTAGTCCCCGCCGTAATTGGAGTTGAAGTAGACCGTCGCCGTGCATTCGTTGTTGTTGACCGCCGACGCCGCGTTGTTCTTGACGCTCTGCCCCTGCCCGGCGCCGGTACTGGTGAATTTGTAGCCGGCGAGGTTGCTCACATTCGAGCGGAGCGCGTCATGCGACCCGCCCTCGCTGGAGTTGTAGAAGAAGCAGAAGTAGTCCGAGGTGCAGGCACTGGCCGCCGCGGGCGCGGCAGTGGCGTGCGCGGCTTTCGACGGCGCGGAATGCGGAGCGGCGGCCGTCGACGTGCCCGCGGCGAGCGGGATGAGCGCGGCGGCCGTGCATGTGGCGGCAAGGAGGTAGGACAGTCGCTTCACAGGTGTGCTCCTTCTCTTTACGATGCGGCCAGGACGGCAGCCGCGGCCTTGAGTTTCTTCGTCTTCCCGGCGAGCATTGCGGCGAATTGCGACGTGTGCTGGGAGATCACCTTCTTCTGCATGGCGGACTCGACGGTGAACCACACCCCGACGAGGTTGGTCTGCTGCTTGCACACGACGTCGGCCGTCGCCACCGCGCGCTCCGGCCCGTTGGACGTCCGCCCCTGGAAGCGCTTGTCGTCCATGGCGGTCAGCGGGTCGGGGTAGTGGTAGCCCTTCGCCTTCATGCAGCCCGACCACCGCGCGAGCGCCTTCCGCACGGCGGGGTCGGCGCGGGAGGCGGTGAAGGTCCGGCCGTTGGTGGAACGGGCCAGGTCGTCGGAGCCGGGCTGGTCGGCGGGGACGAGAACCTGGTGCGCCTCGCCGGCGCATCCGTCCGGCGGCACCGCCGCGCCGTTCACCCGGGGGACGGAGGTGGCCCCGGCCGCTGCCGGCCCGCCCTGCGTTCCGTAGAGCACCAGCTTCTGCCGGCTCGTCAGGTCCGCGCGAGGCACGGACGGACGCGTACGGGGGTCCCGGTCGCCGAGGTGGTAGCCGTCGGCCCTGGCTTCGGCCTCGTCCGTCACCCCGTACCGGCGGTCCATCAGATCGCGCGGACCGACCGGGGTGCCGCCGGAGCCGACCTCGTACGGCAGTCCGAAGCGGCGCATGCACCGCTGCACCAGCAGGGCCTGGGCGTGGTCCAGGCGGCTCTGCTCGTCCGGCGACAACAGGTAGGTCTCCACCGGGAGATGGAGGTCGACGCTCTTCAGGAGGACGGGCGCCGCGCCGGCCGGTCCGCCGGCCGCCCCAGCCGGTGTGGACGCCGCGGACGGCGCGGAGGGTGTGTGCCCGGAACACCCGGCCACCAGGAACAGAGCCGCGCCCAGCAGCAGCGGCACACCGCGGCGGAACCGGCCCGTCCGGCGACGAGCACCGCGGGTCGTCCGCCTCGTCGGAGGAATTCCCGGCACCGCGGAGCTGACGCGTATCATATGGCCCTTTCAGCTCGCTCGCGGTGTGCACGAACTCGGCAATTCGCATTCGGAGGTATAGACTCCGATTCGGCGTGGCGTGATCACGACGGCGGAAGCACGTTACCGAAAAATCGCACAGCCGGACGTCCGCACAGATCATCTGGCTCGATTTCGATCACTCGCCCGTTGCGGGTGACGGCGCGGCACGCGACCGGCCGGAACACTCCACTTCGCACACGGCGACCGTCGCTCACGTGGTTCCGTTCGGCGCGCCTCGCGGAACGCCCGCGGTGATCTTCACGATTCCACGGGATCGCCGCACCGCTCATCGCGACGAATTCCGCTTCGCCCCATCCGGAACCTTTCCCACCAGGGGATGGCACATTCGCCATGCAAAAGGCAAGGAGGGCGGCTCGGCCATTATCGGGCCGGCACGTTGACCGTCTCTCGTGCCGACGGGTGCAATGTCGTGCGTGGCGCGCCGGGCCGTCCGGTGCCAGGGGGAGGAACCGCATGCGCAGGAAGACCGCGACCGTTTTCGCCGCGACCGCGCTGATGGCCGGAGGCGTGCTCGTGACCGGAGCGGGCCCGGCAAGTGCCGCCGCGCACGCGTCCGTCGTCTCACCGATGGTCGAGGGGACGTTCCCCATCAAGGTCACCGGCTGCAAGATCTCCGAGCAGATCCAGCTCCAGGGCTCGCCGAAGCACGACTACATACGGTGGACGACCGCCGGTGGCTCCAACGGATGCGAGGCGTACATCACGATCAACAACTGGATCGTGACCGACCACTGGCTCACCACCAACGGAGCCGAGTCGAGCGCCTGGTACTACGACGGGCCCGGCAAGTCGGCCAATGTGTGCGTCCTCGGCAACAACGGCGCGTCAGCGGGCTGCGGCCCCACCAACTAGCGGAGCCGCCCGGCCGGCCGGCTGCCGGGCCGGGCGGCCGGGGCCGCTGAGGCGGGCGGCCTCAGATGTCGCGGAAGATCTCGATCTGCGCGCCGATCGTGTTCAGCCGCTCCGCCAGGTCCTCGTAACCCCGGTTGATCACATACACGTTGCGCAGCACCGACGTGCCCTCCGCCGCCATCATCGCCAGCAGGATGACCACGGCCGGGCGCAGCGCCGGCGGGCACATCATCTCGGCGGCGCGCCAGCGGGTCGGGCCCTCGACCAGGACGCGGTGCGGGTCGAGGAGTTTGACGCCGGCGCCGAGCCGGGTCAGCTCGGTGAGGTAGATGGCCCGGTTGTCGTAGACCCAGTCGTGGATGAGCGTGGAGCCCTGCGCGGTGGCCGCGATGGCCGCGAAGAACGGCACGTTGTCGATGTTCAGGCCGGGGAACGGCATCGGGTGGATCTTGTCGATCGGCGAACGCAGCTTGGACGGCCGGACGGTGAGGTCCACCAGCCGGGTGCGGCCGTTGTCCGCGCGGTACTCGGGCGTCAGCTCGTGGTCGAGCCCCATCTCCTCCAGCACCGCGAGCTCGATCTCCATGAACTCGATCGGCACTCGCCGGATGGTCAGCTCCGACTCGGTCATCACGGCCGCGGCCAGCAGGCTCATCGCCTCGACCGGGTCCTCCGACGGCGAGTAGTCCACATCGCGGTTGATCTCGGCGACGCCGTGCACGGTCAGCGTGGTGGTGCCGATGCCGTCCACCCGCACGCCCAGCTCCTCAAGGAAGAAGCACAGGTCCTGCACCATGTAGTTGGAGCTGGCGTTGCGGATGACGGTGGTGCCCTCGTAACGGGCCGCGGCCAGCAGCGCGTTCTCGGTCACGGTGTCGCCGCGCTCGGTCAGCACGATCGGCCGGTGCGGGGTGACCGAGCGGTCCACCTCCGCGTGGTAGGTGCCCTCGGTGGCGGTCACGTCGAGGCCGAAGTGCCGCAGCGCGTTCATGTGCGGCTGGACGGTGCGGGTGCCGAGGTCGCAGCCGCCCGCGTACGGGATCCTGAACCGGTCGGTGCGGTGCAGCAGCGGGCCGAGGAACATGATCACGCTGCGGGTGCGGCGGGCCGCGTCGGTGTCCATCGCGGCCAGGTCGAGGCTGGCGGGCGGCACGATCTCCAGGTCGTTGCCGTCGTTGATCCACCGGGCCCGCACTCCGATGCTGTCGAGCACCTCCAGGATCCGGTAGACCTCCTCGATCCTGGCCGCCCGGCGCAGCGTGGTGCGGCCGGCGTTCAGCAGGGTGGCGCACAGCAGCGCCACGCAGGCGTTCTTGCTGGTCTTCACGTCTATGGCGCCCGAAAGACGGCGCCCGCCGACCACCCGCAGGTGCATCGGTCCGGCGTAGCCGAGGGAGACGATCTCGCTGTCCAGCGCCTCGCCGATCCGGGCGATCATCTCAAGGCTGATGTTCTGGTTGCCGCGTTCGATCCGGTTCACGGCGCTCTGGCTGGTGGTCAGCGCTTCCGCGAGTTGCGCCTGTGTCCAGCCGCGATGCTGTCGAGCGTCCCTGATGAGCCTGCCGATGCGTGCCAGATAGTCGTCGGTCATGAATCCGAGGCTATCTCAAATATGAGATAGATCAAATCGGGGGACTGTTCGGGTAGTTCATCCGGGTGACCACTCCTCACGGTACTCGCCGCCGCCCGGACGGCAATCCCTCAGGGGCCGTCCGGAGCGACGGCCGGCTCCGGCAGCGGATCGGCGGCGGACGCGGGAGCGGGCACTCTGCTGCGGACGGCCGCCGGCGGGGCGGGCGCGCGCCGGTGCCGCGACCAGGACGAGCGCGGCAGGATCGCCACCACCAGGAAGGACACCGCCATCCCGATCAGCCCGGCGACCACCGCGAGCTTGGTGCCGAGCGAGACCTGTGGCAGCACGAACACCGCGATGTCCAGGCCGAACGAGGCCGCGCTCACCACGGTCAGCGCGGCGGCCACCCGGTTGAGCCGGTTGTCCAGCGCCTCGGTCCGCTGCGAGGACGCGGCCAGCAGCGAGTTGCTGACGTAGCCGAGCAGTTTGTCGGCCCGCTCCTGGGTGTCGTCGAGGCCGATCGTCTCGCGCGCGGCCAGATAGGTCGCCCGGTGGGCCTGGGTGGACTCGATGCGGTAGCCGTCGAGGTGGTGGAAGTCGGCCCACAGCCCGTCCAGGAACCGCCGGAAGGCGTGCACGTCGGCGCTCTCCGGATGGCCGCGGGCCAGGTCCGCGAGCACCCAGCGGCCGGCCACCAGCGCCCCGACGAGCAGCGACTGCTGGGAGACGGCGATGTCCGCGGGCTCGGTCATGGTCAGCAGGTCGGCCAGCGGGGTGGCCGGGTCGTGGTCCCAGGCGTAGGTGTACGGCAGCAGGATCCGGCAGTCGGGGCCCGCGGCCAGCAGCGGCACCCGGGGGTCGGCCGTCCACGGCGGGTCCTGGGTGACGAAGTGCGCGTTGTAACGGGCCGACTGCCGGTCGATCGGCGACCGGTCGCCGCCGAGCGCGAGGTCGGGACGCAGCGCGAGCCCGCTGATCAGCCCGCTGCCGACGGCCGCGGCGAGCACCGCCGACAGGATCGGCGCGTCGGCCTCCCGCAGGATCCGGTTCACCTTGGCGTCCAGCGCGTCGAGTTCCGGCAGCGGCAGCGACCGCAGATCCGTCTCGTGCCGCAGCGCGTAGACCACCAGGACGGTGCCGGCGCTGAGTATTCGCGCGTGGCAGGCGACGATCTCGGTGCCGGGCAGGTCGATCACCGGGTTGACGGCCCCGGTCAGATCGATCTCGATGGTGGCGTCCGGGTTGTACGCGAGCGAGCCGAGTTCGCCGGCCACCGGGCGCAGGTCGCCGTAGCCCGGCACCGTCACCACGTCTAAAGAGGGGTCGGGGGAGTGGTGGTGCAGCGGGTACGCCCGGCTCTGGAGGTGCAGCACGCCGGTCATGGCGCCACCCCGCGGGCGGAGGGCACCGCGCCGGCCGCGGAAACGGATCCGGCCGCGGGGGCCGAGCTTGCCGCCACCGAGCCCGCCGCCACCGAGCCCGCCGCCACCGATCCGGCCGCCCCCACCGATCCGGCCGACGTCATCGCGCCGGACGCCATCGGGCCCGCCGCCACCCGGCCGGCGGCCGCCACGTACTCCGGGATCAGCCCGGCCTCCGCCACCTCCACCCGTCCCAGGTAGTGCCGCTGCAGATCCTCCGGCCCGACGTCCCGCACCGGCTCGCCGAGCAGCCCGGCCAGCTGGTGGTGCGTCAGATAGCTGGCCTCCGCCGGGATCGCCCGGCTTCCGAACCAGTCCCGCTGCGCCGCCAGCACCTGCGAGCCCGCGGCGGCGGCCGGCCAGTAGCTCACCGCGGTCAGCGAGGTGTCGCCGAACTCGGTGCCGAGCGTGAGCACCGCCTCCGCCTGCTCGGGCGGCAGATAGAAGAGGACGCCCTCGACCACGTACGCCACCGGCCGCCCGTCGGCCAGCTCGCGCACCGCCCCGGCCACCGCGTCGCGGTCCGCCGGCTGCGACAGGTCCGCCCCGAGGTGGGCCACGTCCCGCCGCGGCAGGGTGCCGGCCGCCGTCAGCTCGGCCGCCCGGCGCCGCTTGGCCTCGGCCATGTGCGGCAGGTCCACCTCGATCGCGGCGGTGAACGGCAGCAGCCAGGGATAGGAGGAGAAGCCGGCCCCGCAGACCGCGAGCACCGTGTCCGGGTCGTCACGCAGCGCGTCCGCCAGCAGGTCCGCGACATACCGTCCGCGCAGCGCCACCACCAGATCGTCGTGCGGGTAGACCGCGGCGGCGAACCCGTCCCACAGCTCCCTGACCGCGGGCCGGTCGGCGTCCGGGATCCAGGCGGCGGCCAGCGGGTCCTGGGCGAGTTCGGGGCGGCGGGCCCGTGACTCGTTGACGAGGTATGCGGTCACCCCGACCCCCTCGCGCATGCCTTCGACCTCATCGCGCATGACCGGCAACCCCCGTTGGCTCGCGGCGCACGCCCAGATGACGTTGCGTCACTCTCTTTGGTATCACCGCACCACGGGGCGCGCGCAAGGGGATCAAGGCCGCCGCCGCAGGCACATCCTGTTCATATATTCCCAAAAGGGGTATATGGGGTAAATGGGTGAACGGCGAGTATCGGTGGACCGCCTGCTGGAGCAGCCGACGGGCCGCAGCCGGCTGGTGGTCATCCCGTTCGCACTGATCGTGGTGATCACCCTGCTGGATCTGGTGCTGCCGGAGCGGGTCCACCTGGGCGCGCTGCTGGTCATCGCGCCCGCGCTCACCGCCTCGCTGGCCGGGCCGCGGCTGACCGCGCTGGCGGGCGTGCTCGCGGTGGCGGCCGAGGCGTTCGGGGCCAGGTTCCACGGCGGGCTGACCACGGCCAACCATCTGGCGCAGACCTTCGCGCTCGCCCTGCTGTCCGTCCTGGTGTTCTTCGTGTGCATGGCACGCGACCGGCGCAACCGCGAGCTGAGCCGGGCGCGGTCGGTGGCCGAGACGGCACAGCGGGTGCTGCTCCGCCCGCCGCCCCGCCGGATCGGGCCGCTGCGGGTGGCCTGGCTGTATCTCACCGCGGAGGACGAGACCCAGATCGGCGGCGACCTCTTCGCGACCACCAGGGCCGCCCACCCCTCCACCCGGGTGATCATCGGCGACGTCCGGGGCAGCGGCCTGTCCTCGATCGGCGAGGCGTCACTGGTGCTCGGCGCCTTCCGCGAGGGCGCCCACCGGCACGCCGCCCTGCCCGACCTGGTGGCGGCGATCGAGGACAGCGTCTCCCGGCACCTGGAGGAGGTCTCGGACACCCGCAGCGACCCCGGCGAGCACTTCATCACCGCGCTGGTGCTGGACCTGCCCGACGGCGGCCCGCACGCCGAGATGGTCAACTGCGGCCACCCTCCGCCGCTGCTGCTGCGCGGCCGCCAGGTGACGACGCTGTACGCGAGCGTGCCGGCGCCGCCGCTGGGCGTCGCACTGCCGGTCGGGGGCCTGCGTACCGACCCGTTCGCGTTCGACCCCGGCGACCTGCTGGTCCTCTACACCGACGGGGTCGTCGAGGCCCGCTCGCCGGAGGGCGCCTTCTACCCGCTGGCCGAGCGGATCGCCGGCTTCCGCGGATCGGGCCCGGACGCGCTGCTGCGCCACATCCACCTCGACCTGCTCGCCCACACCGGAGGGCAGCCGGCCGACGACGCCGCCCTGCTGATCATCGAGCGCGGCCCCCAGCAGCCCACCCCGCCGCCCCGGCCCCGGTGACGGCGCCCGCTTCCCACCCCCGCCCACGCATGACCGCCCGGCGGGTATGTACTAGAGTTATCTCGACATCGAGATAAATGCCGAGCCGCACCGCGACCCCGCCGGGATCGACCCCACGCGGATCACGGGATGACGCGCGCAAGACGCAAGACGACGCATGAAGGAGACAGTCGTGTCGGCGAACAGCTTCGACGCCCGCAGCACGCTGCGAGTGGGCGACGAGTCGTACGAGATCTTCCGGCTGGACAAGGTGGAGGGCTCCGCCCGGCTGCCGTACAGCCTGAAGGTGCTGCTGGAGAACCTGCTCCGCACCGAGGACGGCGCGAACATCACCGCCGACCACATCCGCGCGGTGGGCGGCTGGGACTCCCAGGCGCAGCCGAGCCAGGAGATCCAGTTCACGCCGGCCCGCGTGATCATGCAGGACTTCACCGGCGTGCCCTGCGTGGTGGACCTGGCGACCATGCGCGAGGCGGTCAAGGAGCTGGGCGGCGACCCGGCGAAGATCAACCCGCTGGCGCCGGCCGAGCTGGTCATCGACCACTCGGTGATCGCCGACCGGTTCGGCACCCCGGAGTCCTTCGCGCAGAACGTGGAGCTGGAGTACGGCCGCAACCGGGAGCGCTACCAGTTCCTGCGCTGGGGCCAGACCGCGTTCGACGAGTTCAAGGTGGTGCCGCCCGGCACCGGCATCGTGCACCAGGTGAACATCGAGCACCTGGCCCGTACCGTCATGGTGCGCGGCGGCCAGGCGTACCCCGACACCCTGGTCGGCACCGACTCGCACACCACCATGGTCAACGGCCTGGGCGTGCTCGGCTGGGGCGTCGGCGGCATCGAGGCGGAGGCCGCGATGCTCGGCCAGCCGGTGTCGATGCTCATCCCGCGGGTGGTCGGCTTCAAGCTCACCGGCGAGCTGCCGGCCGGCACCACGGCCACCGACCTGGTGCTCACCATCACCGAGATGCTGCGCAAGCACGGCGTGGTCGGCAAGTTCGTGGAGTTCTACGGCGAGGGCGTCGGCGCCACCTCGCTGGCCAACCGCGCCACCATCGGCAACATGTCGCCGGAGTTCGGCTCCACCGCGGCGATCTTCCCGATCGACGCGGAGACGCTGAAGTACCTGCGGCTGACCGGCCGCGACGAGCAGCAGGTGGCGCTGGTCGAGGCGTACGCCAAGGAGCAGGGGCTGTGGCTCGACCCGGCCGCCGAGCCGGACTTCTCCGAGAAGCTGGAGCTCGACCTGTCCACGGTGGTGCCGTCCATCGCCGGACCCAAGCGCCCGCAGGACCGGATCGAGCTGTCCCGCTCCGCCGAGCAGTTCGCCCGCGACGTGCGCAACTACGTGACCGACGACGAGGAGGCCGGCAAGGAGTCCTTCCCGGCCTCGGACGCTCCTACGCGGCCTGGGGGTACCTCCCAGGCCGGAGGCTCTGGGGGAGGGGTGCCGACCAAGCCGACCCTGGTCACCACACCGGAAGGTGACACCTACGAGCTGGACCACGGCGCCGTCACCGTCGCCGCGATCACCTCGTGCACCAACACCTCCAACCCGTACGTCATGGTCGCCGCCGCGCTGGTGGCCAAGAAGGCGGTGGAGCGGGGCCTGACCCGCAAGCCGTGGGTGAAGACCACGCTGGCCCCCGGCTCGAAGGTGGTCACCGACTACTTCGACAAGGCGAACCTCACCCCGTACCTGGACAAGCTGGGCTTCAACCTGGTCGGCTACGGCTGCACCAC
Organism: Streptomyces sp. CA-111067; assembly: GCF_050956065.1. Taxonomy (NCBI): domain Bacteria; kingdom Bacillati; phylum Actinomycetota; class Actinomycetes; order Kitasatosporales; family Streptomycetaceae; genus Streptomyces; species Streptomyces sp. CA-111067. Next base: position 7,335,771 of record NZ_CP192103.1, read on the forward strand.
CTGCATCGGCAACTCGGGCCCGCTGCCCGAGGAGGTCTCCAAGGCGGTCAACGAGGCCGACCTCGCGGTCGCCGCGGTGCTGTCCGGCAACCGCAACTTCGAGGGCCGGATCAACCCGGACGTGAAGATGAACTACCTGGCCTCGCCGCCGCTGGTGGTCGCCTACGCCATCGCGGGCTCGATGAAGGTGGACATCACCCGGGACGCGATCGGCGCCGACGCCGAGGGCAAGCCGGTCTTCCTGGCCGACATCTGGCCGACCGAGGCCGAGGTCAACGACGTGGTCGCCAACGCCATCGGCGAGGACATGTTCAACAAGTCCTACCAGGACGTCTTCGCGGGCGACGCGCAGTGGCAGGCGCTGCCGATCCCCACGGGCGACATCTTCGAGTGGGACCCGGAGTCCACCTACGTGCGCAAGCCCCCGTACTTCGAGGGCATGGCGATGGAGACCACCCCGGTCAGCGACATCTCCGGCGCCCGGGTGCTGGCCAGGCTCGGCGACTCGGTCACCACCGACCACATCTCCCCGGCCGGCGCGATCAAGGCCGACACCCCGGCGGGCCAGTACCTCACCGAGCACGGCGTCAACCGCCGCGACTTCAACAGCTACGGCTCGCGGCGCGGCAACCACGAGGTCATGATCCGCGGCACCTTCGCCAACATCCGGCTGCGCAACCAGATCGCACCGGGCACCGAGGGCGGCTTCACCCGCGACTTCACCCAGCCCGACGGCCCGGTGGCGTACATCTACGACGCCTCCGCGCACTACATCGAGCAGGGCATCCCGCTGGTGGTGCTCGCGGGCAAGGAGTACGGCTCGGGCTCGTCGCGCGACTGGGCGGCCAAGGGCACGGCACTGCTCGGGGTCAAGGCGGTCGTCGCCGAGTCCTACGAGCGGATCCACCGGTCCAACCTGATCGGCATGGGCGTACTGCCGTTGCAGTACCCCGAGGGCACCACCGCGCAGAGCCTGGGCCTGACCGGTGAGGAGACCTTCTCCGTCACCGGTGTGACCGCGCTGAACGACGGGCAGACCCCGCGTACGGTCAAGGTCGCCACCGACACCGGCGTGGAGTTCGACGCGGTGGTCAGGATCGACACCCCCGGCGAGGCGGACTACTACCGCAACGGCGGCATCATGCAGTACGTGCTGCGGTCGCTGATCCGCAAGTGAGATCCCGCGTTCACTAGTTGACGGAACGTCTCAACGAGTGGGCACGGCAAGGGCTTTGACATGAGCCCGGCGGCACCCTCAGGGCCGCGCCTCCGAACGGGGGCGCGGCCCTTCTGCGTCCCGTCAGCTGCCCGCCGGCCCTCGGGGACCCCGCAGTGACCACTCATTGCTCAAAACAGCCCAAAGTGCCCGCACGGCACGTGCCACCTGCGGTTTCGCCGTCCCACGTTTCGGACAGGTCTCAACTCGGGAAAGCTTCCCGACCAAACGGGCTCCCGATCTTGCCCTGCCGGAGAGAAGTGGACTATACCTGTCGGCGTCTGGGGAACCCGCGCACAGCGGGTCCGGGGCGGGGGATTTTCGACCGGGTGGCACGGCCGGTCGCCGGTATCGTTCCCCACCTCACCGGATGCACGGCTTCACTCAAGCTTCAACTGTTCGCGGGCGTCGGCGGATTCCGCTGCACCGCATGAGTCCTGGAGAAGGCGAGGACTTGAGCATGGGATCCGAGTTCAACCGGCGTGACGCACTCAAGCGAGCGATGGCGATCGGCGTGGTGGCGATTCCGTCCAGCACGCTGCTGGCCGCGTGTGCCAGCTCTGGCGGGGACGACAAGCCCGCCAAGGCCGCTCCGACCGGAGCCACCAGCGCGAGCAACCCGCTCGGTGTCAAGAAGGGCACGCCTCTTGAGGCGTTCATCTTCAAGGGCGGCTTCGGCGACGCGTACGTGAAGGCGGCCGAGGCCGACTACAACACCACGTACGGCATCAAGGTCAAGCACACCGGCACCCAGGGCCTGGGCCCGAAGCTCCAGCCGCGCTTCGCCTCCAACACCCCGCCGGACGTCATGGACAACTCCGGTGCCGACAACCTCGACACCGCGGCGCTGGCCAAGGAGGGCAAGCTCCAGGACCTCACCGCGCTGCTGAACGCCCCCACCCTCGACGACCCGAGCAAGAAGGTCCGCGACGTCCTGATCGCCGGCACCGTCGAGCAGGGCCAGTTCGGCACCACGGCGATGTACGCGTTCAACTACGCGTTCACCGTCTACGGCGGCTGGTACTCCAACAAGCTGTTCCAGGCGAAGGGCTGGGAGTACCCGCAGACCTTCGACCAGGCGCTGGCGCTCGGCGCGAAGGCGAAGAAGGACAACATCGCCCTCTTCACCTACCCCGGCAAGTACCCGTACTACGTGCACTTCGACCTGCTCGCGCAGATCGGCAAGATCGGCGGCAAGGACGTCCTCAACGCGATCGACGACCTGGAGGACGGCGCCTGGCAGGTGGACGCCGTCAAGCAGGTGATCGGGTACTACGAGGAGGTCGCGGCCAAGAAGTACTTCATGACCGGCTCCGAGGGCATGACCCACATCCAGATGCAGACCGCCTGGACCAAGGGCAAGGCCGCCATCGTGGCCGACGGCTCCTGGGTGGAGAACGAGGCCGCCCCGACGATGCCGAAGGACTTCGACCTCGCCGTCGGCGCGCTGGTCGGCGCCGGCACCTCCGACAAGCTGCCGTTCGGCACCGTCTACGCGGCGGCCGGCGAGCCGTACATCGTCGCCGCCAACGGCAAGAACCCGGTGGGCGGCATGGAACTGCTGCGCATCATGATGAGCAAGAAGCAGACCGACAACTTCACCAACACCACCAAGTCGCTGACCTGCATCACCGGCGCCGCCGAGGGCCTCACGCTCACCCCGGGCCTGGCCTCCGCCTCCAAGGCGCTGTCGGCCGCCTCGACGAACGTGCTCAACTCCCGGCTCCAGGACTGGTACGTCAAGCTCAACCAGGAGACCCTGGGCAACCTGACGCTCCAGTTGCTGACCGGCAAGATCGACGCCAAGAAGTGGATCGAAGGCGCACAGAAGGGGGCGGACGCGACCAAGAAGGACTCGTCCGTGCCCAAGTTCAAGCACGTGTGACCACCCTCCCCTGACGGCTGAGACGAGAGCGACCGGCACTATGCGACACGGCAAGTACCGGTTCATCATCGGGTTTCTGGCAGTTCCTGTGGCGTTGTACGCGGTCCTTGTGATCTCGCCCTTCGTCCAGGACTTCCAGATCTCGCTGACGGACTGGAGCGGGCTGACCCCCGAAAAGCACTACATCGGCCTGGACAACTACCAGAAGATCATCCACAACAACCTCTTCTGGAAGGCGCTTTGGCACAACGTCCTGATGCTGCTGATCGTGCCGATCGTGACGCTCTCGCTGGGACTCTTCTTCGCCTTCATGCTCAATGTCGGCGGCCGGCGCAAGGGCAGCGCGTCGGTCGCCGGCGTTCGGGGCGCGGGCCTCTACAAGATCGTCTACTTCTTCCCGCAGGTGCTGTCGGTCACCGTGATCGCGGTGCTGTGGGAGCAGATCTACAACCCCGACCCGGACAACGGCCTGCTGAACTCGCTGCTCGGACATCTGCACCTGAGCAGCCTGCAGCAGGTCTGGCTGGGTGACCCGAACATCGCGCTGGCCTGCATCATGGCCGTGATGGTGTGGGCGAACGTCGGCTTCTACGTGGTGCTCTTCTCGGCCGGCATGGCCTCGATCCCCACAGAGATCTACGAGGCGGCGCTGCTGGACGGCGCCAGCCGGCTCGTCACCTTCTTCCGGGTCACGCTGCCGCTGCTGCGTGACACGGTGGCCACCGGCTGGGTCTACATGGGCATCATCGCCATGGACGGCTTCGCCTTCGTACAGCTGATGTCGGTCAACAACGGCGGGCCGAGCGAGACCACCGACGTGGTGCCGCTGCTGCTGTACAAGACGGCGTTCCGGGACAACAGCCAGTACGGCATGGCGGCGGCGATGGGTGTCGCGATGCTGATCGTGACGCTGTTGTTCGCCGTACTGACGCTGCGGCTGTCGCGCCGCGAGCGCATCGAGTTCTAGGGGTGGCGCGATGACCGCAGAGACTTTCGAAGACACGCCAGGTCCGGCGGACAAGAACTCCGACGAGTCGGCCCGCAAGCCGGTGCCCGACGCGGCGGCCAAGCACCGCTGGGGCGGCGAGGGCGTGGTGCTCAACGTCTTCAGTCACGGCTTCCTCTTCATCTGGGCGCTGATGGTGGCCGTGCCGCTGCTGTGGGCGCTGTGGAGCTCGTTCAAGACCTCGGGCGACATCCTGTCGCACCCCTGGTCGCTGCCGCTGCACCCGCACGTCGACAGCTGGTCCCGCGCCTGGACCAAGGCGCACATGGGCCGCTACTTCATCAACACGGTGTTCGTGGTCGGCTGCTCGACCGTCGGCACCATGCTGTTCGGCTCGATGGCCGCCTACGTGCTCGCCAGGTTCGAGTTCTTCGGCAACCGCTTCATCTACTTCCTGTTCGTCGGCGGCATGGCCTTCCCGGTGGTGATGGTGCTGGTGCCGCTGTTCTTCGTCACGAAGAACCTGGGCATCCTCAACACGCTGCCCGGCCTGATCCTGGTCTACATCGCCTACTCGCTGCCGTTCACCGTCTTCTTCATGACGTCGTTCTTCAGAACGCTGCCGACGTCGGTGGCCGAGGCGGCGCTGGTGGACGGGGCGAGCCACACCCGTACGTTCTTCCAGATCATGGTGCCGATGGCCAAGCCGGGCATCATCAGCATCGGGATCTTCAACGTGCTCGGGCAGTGGAACCAGTACCTGCTGCCGCTGGTGCTCAACCAGGGCGACACCAGCAAGTGGGTGCTGACCCAGGGTCTGGCCGACCTGTCGGTGCAGCAGGGCTACCAGGGAGACTGGTCGGGCCTGTTCGCCGGCCTGTCCATCGCGATGCTGCCGGTGCTGGCGGTCTACATCGTCTTCCAGCGCCAGGTGCAGTCCGGACTGACCGCGGGGGCGCTGAAGTAGTACGGCTCCGCAGCAGCCGAAGTCGCGGCCAGAACGCGTTCGCAGCCGGCAGCGGCTCCGCCACCGTGCGGAGCCGCTGCGTGGCGTTCCCGCCCGTTTCGGATAACGGTGTGGTTCTCCCCCTTGACGGGACATCACCGCAAACACTCAACTTAGAGTTCACATGTTGTAGACGACGGGGTCTCGCTGGTGTGACAACCGGTGCGGTCGCGTCCGTGCGGGCGGGCGGAGAACACTCCTCCCGCCGGGCAGGAGTGATTGTCGTGGTCGAGACTCCGGGATCGCAGTCGTCGCTGCACCGGGCCAACCTGGAGCGTGTCGTGCGTGCCGTCCGGCTTGCCGGATCGCTCACCCAGGCAGAGATCGCGCGGAGCACCGGACTGTCCGCCGCCACCGTCTCCAACATCGTCAGGGAGCTCAGAGACACCGGCACCGTGCAGGTCACCTCGACCTCCTCGGGCGGCCGGCGGGCCCGCAGCGTGGCGCTGTCCGGCGACGCCGGGATCGTCGTCGGTGTCGACTTCGGCCACTCCCACCTGCGGGTGGCGGTCGGCAACCTGGCCCACCAGGTGCTCGCCGAGCAGTCCGAGCCGATCGATGTGGACGTCTCCGCCGAGCAGGGCTTCGACCGGGCCGAGCAGCTGGTGGGACGGCTGGTGGAGTCCACCGGCATCGGCGCCGAGAAGGTGCTCGGCGTCGGCCTCGGCGTGCCGGGGCCGATCGACATGGAGACCGGCACCCTGGGCTCGACCGCGATCCTGCCGGGCTGGACCGGCATCAATCCGCGCCAGGAGCTGGCCGACCGGCTCGGCGTGCCGGTCCAGGTGGACAACGACGCCAACCTGGGCGCGCTCGGCGAGCTGGTCTGGGGCGGCGGCCGCGGGGTCAGGGACCTGGCCTACATCAAGGTGGCCAGCGGGGTCGGCGCCGGCCTGGTGATAGACGGCCGGATCTACCGCGGGCCGGGCGGCACGGCGGGCGAGATAGGTCACATCACGCTGGACGAGTCGGGCCCGGTCTGCCGCTGCGGCAACCGCGGCTGCCTGGAGACCTTCACCGCCGCGCGCTACGTTCTGGAGCTGCTGCGGGGCAGTCACGGGGATGGCCTAACGGTGCCGAGGATGGTTCAGCTGGGCCGTGAGGGTGACCCCGGCTGCCGCCGGGTGATCGGCGACGTGGGCCGCCACATAGGCATGGGAGTGGCGAGCCTGTGCAACCTTCTGAACCCCAGCAGGGTGGTGCTGGGCGGGGATCTGGCCGAAGCGGGGGAGCTGGTGCTCGGCCCGATACGGGAGTCCGTGTCGCGCTACGCGATCCCCAGCGCGGCCCAGCGGCTGTCCGTGGTGCCGGGAGCGCTCGGCGCGCGGGCGGAGGTTTTGGGGGCACTTGCCCTAGTGCTGTCCGAGATGGGTGATTCTACACTGTTGGATGGAAACACCCCGGTTGATACGCCCGCATTCTCGGCATAACTGAGCGTTCACACAGCTAACGAAACGCGCCGTTGCCATCTCGTTAAGTGTTTACTTCTTGACGACAGGGCGTCAGCCGGAGTTGACTCACGACCATCTCGGCCGCGGTGTTGCGGCCCTGTCAGGGAGGCAACCTCACATGAACGCAATGACGCGTCGAATCGTCGTCGGAACGGCCGCCGTTTCGATCGCGCTCACCATGGCCGCGTGTGGCAAGGCGGGCGACAAGAAGGACTCCGGCAGCGGTGCCAAGGCCGACAAGACCATCGGCCTGCTGCTTCCCGAGAACGCGACCACGCGGTATGAGAAGTTCGACCGGCCCCTGATCACGGCGAAGATCAAGTCCCTGTGTTCCGACTGCAGCGTGGACTACGCGAACGCCGCCGGCGACGCCAGCAAGCAGGCCCAGCAGGTCAGCACCATGATCACCCGCGGCGTGAAGGTCCTCATCGTGGACCCGCAGGACTCGGTCGGCATCCAGTCCTCCATCCAGTCCGCGGTCGACAAGGGCATCAAGGTCGTCGCCTACGACCGCCTCGCCCAGGGCCCCGTCTCCGCCTACGTCTCGTACGACAACGAGAAGATCGGCGAGCTCCAGGGCCAGGCCCTGCTGACCGCGATGGGCGCCAAGGCCACCCCGTCCGCCAACGTTGTCATGATCAACGGCGACTCGGCCGACCCCAACGCCGCGCAGTTCAAGGAAGGCGCCCACAAGGTGCTGAACGGCAAGGTGAAGATCGCCTACGAGCAGTCCGGTCTGTGGAAGGACAGCGTCGCCGGCCAGAAGATGTCCGCGGCCCTCACCCAGATCGGCAAGAACAACATCGCGGGCGTCTACTCCGCCAACGACGGCATGGCCGGCGGTATCGCCACGGTCCTCAAGGGCGCGGGCATCAACCCGCCGCTGACCGGTCAGGACGCGGAGCTCCCCGGCATCCAGCGGATCCTGGCGGGCACCCAGAGCGCCACGATCTACAAGGCGTACGCGCCTGAGGCCGACGCCACCGCCGAGATCGCGGTGGACCTGCTGCAGGGCAAGGACTTCAAGTCCGTCACGCCCACCACCGCCAAGAGCGGCTCCGGCCAGACCGTGCCGGCCCTGCTCATCGGCGCCACCGCCGTCACCAAGGACAACATCAAGGACACGGTGATCAAGGACAAGCTGTACACCGTGGCCCAGATCTGCACCGCCGAGTTCGCCAGTGCCTGCAAGGCCGCCGGCATCAGCTAACCTCTCGCCGGTGACAGGCCGGGGCCGAAAGGCCCCGGCCGCCCCGTGAAGCCTGTCCGGTGCCCCACCTCCACCAATCACCCCGCTGCCGGGGGTGGGGCACCGGGCGGAATCGCTTGCGGGACAAGCAGTTGGGGAAGAGGTCTTACCTCTAACCTGTTCATCTTGTAAACCTGTGCATTGAGCACGTTCTACCGCGACTGTCCAAGTGCGCGGCATCCCCGCCGGTCAGGCGGCGAAGGAGATGGTTCACGTGTCCGCTACGCCCGTGCTGGCGTTGCGCGGAATCTCCAAGCGATTCGGTGCGGTCCAGGCCCTCACCGATGTCGAACTGGAGGTCCAACCCGGCGAAGTCGCCGCCCTTGTGGGCGACAACGGCGCCGGCAAGTCCACGCTCGTCAAGACGATCGCCGGTGTCCACCCGATCGACTCCGGCGTCATCGAGTGGGAGGGCAGGTCGGTCGCCATCAACCGGCCGCAGGATGCCCAGCACCTGGGAATCGCGACGGTCTACCAGGACCTCGCCCTGTGCGACAACCTCGATGTGGTCGGCAACCTCTACCTCGGCCGTGAGGTGATCCGGTTCGGATCGCTGGACGAGGTCACGATGGAACAGCGCGCCCGCGAACTCCTCGACACCCTGTCCATCCGGATCCCGAGCGTGCGGATCCCGATCGCCAGCCTGTCGGGTGGCCAGCGCCAGGTCGTGGCGATCGCCCGCGCCCTGATCGGCGACCCCAAGGTCGTCATCCTCGACGAGCCGACCGCCGCCCTCGGCGTCGAGCAGACCGCCCAGGTCCTCGACCTGGTCGAGCGGCTGCGGGAACGCGGCCTCGGCGTGATCCTGATCAGCCACAACATGGCCGACGTGACGGCGGTCGCCGACACCGTCCACGTGCTGCGGCTGGGCCGGAACAACGGGTCCTTCCCGGTGAAGAGCACCTCGAACGAACAGATCATCGCAGCGATCACCGGTGCTACGGACAACGCCGTGACCCGCCGGATGGCGCGCAACACGGAGGCGGCCCAGTGAGCGACAAGACCACACTCTCCAAGGGGAAGCACGGGGGCCGGGCGTCGGTGGACGCACAGCCGGCCGCCGTCGCCGCCGCCGTGGACCCGCGGCTGCTGGTCCGCGAGAAGGGCTTCGCGGGCTACATCAGCGAGGTCAAGCGCAAGCTGCGCGGCGGTGAGCTGGGCTCGCTGCCCGTCATCGTCGGTCTGATCATCATCTGGACGATCTTCCAGCTCAAGAACGACATCTTCCTGAGCTCGTCCAACATGACGACGATCAGCTACTACCTGTCGGCGACCGGCATGATCGCCCTGGGTCTGGTCTTCGTCCTGCTGCTCGGCGAGATCGACCTGTCGGTGGCCTCGATCAGCGGTCTGTCGGCGGCGATCTTCGCGGTCTTCGCCACCACGCACGGGATGAACCCGTGGCTGGCGCTGCTCCTGACGGTGCTGTCGGGCGTCATCATCGGCGCCATCCAGGGCTTCTTCTTCGCCAAGATCGGCGTACCCGCGTTCGTCGTCACCCTGGCGGGCAACCTGGGCTGGAACGGCCTGATGCTGTGGATCCTCGGTGACACCGGCAGCCTCTCCATCCAGGACAAGGGCCCGATCCACATCCTGAGCCAGAACTCGTTCTTCCTGGACTCCGACGTGGCCGGCGCCTACATCCTGGCCACCCTCGGTGTGGCGGCGCTGCTGGCCGGCTCGCTGGTCGAGCAGACCCGCCGCCGCAAGGCCGGCATCCCGTTCCGGCCGACCAGCGAGATCATCGTCCGGGTCGTGGCGCTGGCCATCGTCGGCTACGTGGTGGCCTACGTGCTGAACAAGACCTCCGGCATCCCCAACGTGCTGGTGATCTTCCTGGCCGCCCTGGTGATCTGCGACTTCGTGCTGCGCCGCACCACCTTCGGCCGCAAGGTCTTCGCGGTCGGCGGCAGCATCGAGGCCGCCCGCCGTGCCGGTATCAACGTCGCCGCCATCCGGATGGCGGTGTTCTCCATCTCCGGCGGCTTCGCGGCCGTCGGCGGCCTGTTCCTGGCCGGCGAGACCCGCACCGCGACCCTCGGCGCCGGTACCGGCAACCTGCTGATGCTGGCCATCGCCGCAGCCGTCATCGGCGGCACCAGCCTGTTCGGTGGCCGCGGCAACGTCTGGTCGGCACTGCTCGGCATGCTGGTCATCCAGTCCATCACCACCGGCCTGGACCTGCTGAACATGAGCACCTCGCTGCAGTACATGATCACCGCCGCGGTGCTGCTCGCCGCCGTGGTCGTGGACTCGGTGGCGCGCCGCACCCAGAAGGCCTCCGGCCGCGCGTAACACCCCCGCGGTACACCGCGATCGCACCACGAGCCGCCGGGCGGACCTGGACCTCCAGGACCGCCCGGCGGCTTCGCGTTCTCCCGCCGCCGGCACCGGACCGATACGTGGCCGTGACAGACATCGCACCGTGCGGCGAACGACCGCGCGGCGGGAACATTAGACTCGTCGGATCGGCCAGATAGGCCGGCGCGACAGGCAGAGGAGGAACGGGTGGCAGTGCTGACCCGTATCAACGGACCCCGTGACCTCGACCGGCTCGGCCGTGAGCAGCTCGTCGAGCTCGCCGCCGAGATCCGTGCCTTCCTCGTAGACGCGGTCTCCAAGACCGGCGGCCACCTGGGGCCCAACCTCGGCGTGGTCGAGCTGACGATCGCGATGCACCGGGTCTTCCACTCACCGGCCGACCGGATCCTGTTCGACACCGGGCACCAGGCGTACGTCCACAAACTCCTCACCGGGCGGCAGGACTTCGCGAAGCTGAAGAGCACCGGCGGGCTGTCCGGCTACCCCTCGCGGGCCGAGTCGGAGCACGACGTCATCGAGAACAGCCACGCCTCCACGGTGCTCGGCTGGGCCGACGGCCTGGCCAAGGCCAACGAGCTGCGCGGCAAGGACGACCACGTGGTGGCCGTCATCGGTGACGGCGCGCTGACCGGCGGGATGGCCTGGGAGGCGCTGAACAACATCGCCGCCGCCAAGGACCGCCCGCTGGTGATCGTGGTCAACGACAACGAGTGGTCCTACTCGCCGACCATCGGCGGCTTGGCCAACCACCTGGCGACCCTGCGCACCACCGACGGCTACGAGCAGTTCCTGGCCCGCACCAAGGACGTCCTGGAGCGCACCCCGCTGATCGGCCGGCCGCTCTACGAGACCCTGCACGGCGCCAAGAAGGGCCTGAAGGACTTCATCACCCCGCAGGGCATGTTCGAGGACCTGGGCCTGAAGTACCTCGGCCCGATCGACGGCCACGACATCGAGGCCGTGGAGTCCGCCCTCCAGCGCGCCAAGCGGTTCGGCGGCCCGGTCATCGTGCACTGCATCACCGAGAAGGGCCGCGGCTACACCCCGGCCGAGCGCGACGAGACCGACCGCTTCCACGGCATCGGCCCGATCCACCCCGACACCGGCCTGCCGATCGCGGCCGGCGGCGCCGACTGGACCTCGGTCTTCGGCGACGAGATGCTCGCCCTGGGCGAGGAGCGCCCCGACCTGGTGGCGATCACCGCCGCGATGCTGCACCCGGTCGGCCTGACCAAGTTCGCCAAGGCGTTCCCCGACCGGGTCTACGACGTCGGCATCGCCGAGCAGCACGCCGCCGTCTCGGCGGCGGGCCTGGCCACCGGCGGGCTGCACCCGGTCGTCGCGGTCTACGCCACCTTCCTCAACCGGGCCTTCGACCAGGTGCTGATGGACGTGGCGCTGCACAAGTGCGGCGTGACCTTCGTCCTTGACCGGGCCGGCGTCACCGGCAGCGACGGCGCCTCGCACAACGGCATGTGGGACATGTCGATCCTCCAGGTGGTGCCAGGACTGCGGATCGCCGCGCCGCGCGACGCCGACCAGGTACGCGCCCAGCTGCGCGAGGCCGTGGCGGTGGAGGACGCGCCCACGGTGGTGCGCTACTCCAAGGGCGCGGTCGGCCCCGCGGTCGCCGCCGTCGGCCGGATCGGCGGCATGGACCTGCTGCGCGCCCCGTCCGAGGGCGAGCGCCCCGACGTGCTGCTGGTGTCGGTGGGCGCGCTGGCCCCGATGTGCCTGGAGATCGCCGTCCTGCTGGACGCGCAGGGCATCACCACCACCGTGGTGGACCCGCGCTGGGTCAAGCCCGTCGACCCCGAGCTGCCGGCGCTGGCCGCCAGGCACCGCGTGGTGGTCACCGTCGAGGACAACGGCCGGGTCGGCGGCGTCGGCTCCGCCGTCGCGCAGGCCCTGCGTGACGCCGAAGTGGACATCCCCCTGCGGGACTTCGGCATCCCGCAGCAGTTCCTGGCGCACGGCTCGCGCAAGGACGTGCTGGCCGCCATCGGCCTCACCGCTCCCGACATCGCCCGCCAGGTGACCGGTCTGGTCGCCACCATCGACGGCAGGTTCGCCGACGAGGCCGCCACCGACCGGGCCGGCGAGGTCGCCCGCGACTGACCGGGCCTGCGGGTCCGTGCCACCGCGCCCGGCGGTGGCCGGCGGCACCGCCCCCCGGGGTCGGGCGGCCCCGGGGAGCGATGGTAAAAATGCGCGAGAGCAGAGCGGGACGATCGAGGTGGCGGAGTCATGACGGAGTCCAAGGGACCCGACAAGCAGGCCGGCAAGCCGGGCCCCAAGAAGAAGCGCAGGGGCCCCGTGGAGCGGCTCCGTCCCTACGCCATCGGCATCATGGCGATGGTCGTGGTCTTCGGCGGGTCCGCGCTGATCGGGGCGCACGTGCGCAGCACCAAGGACGACAAGATCAGCGCGCCCAGCGGCGCGGTCGGCGCCGCCTGGATCCCGCCGGGCACCGCCCCCACCTCGTCCGCGAGCCCCAGCCCGAGCCCCACGCCGACACCGACCGGGCCCAACTTCGCGGTGCCGGTGCGGCCGGCCGTGCCGGTCACCATCACCATCTACGAGGACCTGCGCAGCCCTGACTCCAAGGCGTTCGCCACCGAGTACCAGGACATGCTGGCCCAGCTGCTGACGACCGGCCAGGCCCAGCTGCACTACCGGATGGTCATCTCCACCGACAAGCAGTACGGCGGCCACGGCGCCCAGGTCGCGGCGAACGCGGCGGCCTGCGCCCAGGACCAGGGCCGGTTCGACCAGTTCGTCGAGCAGGTGTTCAACAACCAGCCCGACCCGCACACCGACAGCCTCGCCAACGAGACCCTGATCAAGAAGCTGGGCCGGAAGACCGGGAAGCTCAACCTCGGCAAGTTCGACCCGTGCGTGGAGCAGAAGGACCACGAGGGCTGGGTGCTGGCCGCGCAGCGCGACTTCCTGGCCTCCGGCGTCGGCACCGCGGCCCCGGTGGTGCAGATCAACGGGGTGACCGTGCACGGCGCCCTGGACCCGCAGCGGCTGCACACCCTGGTGATGAGGGAGGCCGCACGGGTGATCAAGCTCCAGGCGACCCCCGCTCCCACCCCCGCGCTGAGCTGACACACCCTCGGTTCACACCGTTCCCCGCGGTCGGGCGCGTCACACCTTCAACTAGGCAAATGCCTGATTTCGTCAAGTTTTATGCGAAATCGGGTATTGAAGGCATGTGACACCCGATCACGGAGGAGTGGTGTGCATGTCCATACCGGTGTTCGACGAGGTCGAGCCGCCCCCTGCGTGCGGCTGCGAGGAGTGCGCGCGGCAGCGGCTCGCGGACTCGATGGCACATGACACCGGCGGACCGGCCGGCACCGGCGCCACCCGGATGGTCGTCATGGCCACCGCCGCCGGCACCGCGCTCGGCGGCACCGCCTTCTGCGCCGCGCCCGCCGCGGTCGCCGCCGCGCCGCTGCCCGCCAAGGTCACCGCCTTCACCACCGGCCGCGGTGCGCTCGACGCGGCCCCGGCGGCCGACGCCGCCGCCCCGGTCACGCCGCAGGGCGCCCCCTCCCTGGTATCGGCCGCGAGCCCGCTGCGGCTCACCCGGGACCAGATCCTGGACCGGGCCGAGACCTGGGTGTCGGCCAAGGTGCCGTACAGCATGTCCAAGTACTGGAAGGACGGCTACCGGCAGGACTGCTCCGGCTTCGTCTCGATGGCCTGGGGCCTGGGCACCAGCGCCTGGACCGGCAACCTCGCCCAGTACGGGGTGCGGATCACCCGGGACCAGATCCAGCCCGGCGACATCCTGCTCTTCCACAACGCGGCCGACCCCGAGCGCGGCTCGCACACGATCATCTTCGGCGGCTGGGTGGACGACGCGCACACCCAGTACACCGGATACGAGCAGACCACCCCCGGCACGCGGGTGCAGACCACGCCCTACGCGTACTGGACGAACTCCTCGAAGTACATCCCCTACCGCTACAAGTACCTGGCAGGGGGTGGCAGTTCCGCCCCGCCGGCCAAGAACTCCGACGCCTTCCCCGGCACCGCCGCCTTCGGGCCCGGCGCGAACAACGCCAATGTCACCCGGCTCGGCACGATGCTGGTGGGGCGCGGCGCCCGCAAGTACTACAAGGTCGGCCCCGGGCCCAAGTGGAGCTCGGCCGACAAGAACGCCACCGCGGCGTTCCAGCGCGCCCAGGGCTGGAGCGGCGGCGACGCCGACGGCCTGCCCGGGCCGACCACCTGGTCCTACCTGGTGACCGGCAAGGGTCACGACATCGCGGCCACCAAGGCCCGCGCGGCGGCCGGCACCCCCGCCAGGACCGCCGCGAAGGCCCCCGCGAAGACCGCAGCCAAGGCCCCGGCCTACCCGGGCCCGGGCAGCTTCCGGCCAGGCCAGGTCAACGACCACGTACTGGCCCTCGGCCGGCAGCTCGTCGCCAGGGGCTACGGCAGGTACTACCACTTCGGCCCCAGCCGCGTCTGGGGCGAGGCCGACCGGCGCAACGTCGAGGCGTTCCAGCGGGCCCAGGGCTGGTCGGGCGCCGACGCCAACGGCTACCCCGGCCCAGAGACCTGGAGACGACTCTTCTCGTGACCACTCCACCGACCGTCCCCGCAGCCGGAACCTCCGCGACCTCCGCGACCACCGCGACCTCCGCCACCACCGCCACAGAAACGGGCCTGCCGGGGCAGGCGGGGCCCGCGGGGCACGGGCCCGGCTCCCGTACCGACCACGACCTGACAGAGCGTCCAGGGCCCGCCCTGCCCGGCTGGACGGCCACCTGCACGCTGCTGCTGATCGCCGCCGTCACCGGCTGGCTGGTCTGGCGGGCCGGACTGCCGCCCGACCGGCTGGCCGGCCTGCGGCTGCCCGCGCCCGACCGGCCGCACCCGGACGCCGGCGGCACGCTGTGGAGCGGCCTGCTGGTGCTCGCCGCGGTCGGCGTGTTCGTGGCCGCCGGGCTGGTACGGGGACGGCCCGGCAGCGTCCTGGTGCTCACCCGCGGCGGCGGCTACCAGGGCAGCGTCCGCCGCACCGGCCTGCTGTGGATCAGCCCGCTGCTCACCCGGCGGCGGATCGACGTCTCGCTGCGGCACTGGCGCAGCCGCCCCATCGACGCGTTCGACGCCAACGGGACCCCGCTCCAGGTGAGCGTGCTGCTCGTGTGGCGGGTCAGGGAGACCGCGCGGGCGTCCTTCGCGGTGGACGACCACAGCCGCTTCGTCCGCGAACAGGTCGAGGCGGCGGTCGCCCGGGCCGCCGGGCGCTGCCCGGCCGACGACTTCAGCGGGGCGGAGCCGACGCTGCGCGACTGCGAGCGGCTCGGCGACGAGATCCTCACGATCGTCGCGGCGCAGTGCAGGCCGGTGGGCGTAGAGGTCTTCGCGGCGACCCCGGTCCGGGTGGACTACGCGCCCGAGGTGGCCGCGACGATGCGGCGGGCGCGGGTCGCGCACCTGGACGCCAAGCATCGGCGCGGCGTGCTTGACGATGTGATGGCGGTGGTCGCCGAGGTGGTCCGCGCGATCGGCGAGCGCGGCCTCGCGGACCTCGACGAGTACGAACGCAAGGCGCTGGTGCGCGACTTGACGGTGGCGTTCCTGGCCCACGCGTGAGCCCGCCGGCCCTCAAGCGCCGGGCAGGCTACCCCTCTGTGCCCTCAAGCGCCGGGCAGGCTACCCCTCTGTGCCCTCAAGCGCCGGGCAGGCTGATATACAGCCTGCCCGGCGCTTGAGGGCGGCAGGACGTCAGGCCGGGACGCTGGCCACGCCCGGCGCGAGGAAGGGCTTGCCGTTCACCCGGTCGGAGACACCCTCGCGGTCGAGGTACGGCGTCACACCGCCGAGGTGGAAGGGCCAGCCCGCGCCCGTGATCAGGCAGAGGTCCACGTCCTGCGCCTCCGCCACCACCTCCTCGGAGAGCATGAGGCCGATCTCCTCGGCCACCGCGTCCAGCACGCGCGCCCGCACCTGCTCCTCGGTCAGCACCGAGTCGCCCTGCGAGAGCAGCGCCGCCACCTCAGGATCGAGCTCGGGCTTCCCCGAGTCGTAGACGTAGAAGCCGCGCTTGCCCGCCTTCACCACCGCTGCCAGGTTCGGCGACACCGTGAACCGGTCGGGGAAGGCGCCGTGCAGCGTCTCCGAGACGTGCAGCCCGATCGCCGGCCCGACCAGCTCGAGCAGCACCAGCGGCGACATCGGCAGCCCGAGCGGCTCGATCGCCTTCTCTGCGACCGGCACCGGCGTGCCCTCGTCGATGACGTTCTGGATCTCGCCCATGAACCGGGTCAGGATCCGGTTCACCACGAACGCCGGCGCGTCCTTGACCAGCACCGCCGTCTTCTTCAGCTTCTTCGCCACCGCGAACGCCGTCGCCAGCGAGCCGTCGTCCGTGGCGTCGCCGCGGACGATCTCCAGCAGCGGCAGCACCGCGACCGGGTTGAAGAAGTGGAAGCCGACGACCCGTTCGGGGTGCTCCAGCTTCGCGGCCATCTCCGAGACCGACAGCGACGAGGTGTTGGTGGCCAGCACCGCGTCCGGCCGCACCACGGCTTCGAGTTCGGCGAAGACCTGCTGCTTGACGCCCATCTCCTCGAAGACCGCCTCGATGACGAAGTCCGCGTCGCCGAACGCCGTCGCCTTGTCGAGGTGGCCGGTGACCAGCGCCTTGAGCCGGTTGGCCTTGTCCTGGCCGACCCGGCCCTTGGCCAGCAGCTTGTCGATCTCGCCGTGCACGTAGCCGACGCCCTTGTCGATCCGCTGCTGGTCGATGTCGGTGAGCACCACCGGCACTTCGAGACGGCGGGCGAACAGCAGCGCCAACTGCGAGGCCATCAGGCCCGCGCCGACCACGCCGACCTTGGTCACCGGCCGGGCCAGCGCCTTGTCGGGGGCGCCGACCGGGCGCTTGCCGCGCTTCTGCACCAGGTTGAACGCGTAGATGCCGCTGCGCAGTTCGCCGCTCATGATGAGGTCGGCCAGTGCGGCGTCCTCAGCGTCGAAGCCGCGCTGCGCGTCGCCGTCCTTGGCCGCCGCGATGATGTCCAGCGCCCGGTAGGCGGCCGGGGCCGCGCCGTGCACCTTGCCGTCGGCGATGAACCGGCCGCGGGCGACCGCCTCGTCCCAGGCCGCGCCGCGGTCCACCTCGGCGCGCTCCACCTGGATCTCGCCCTTGAGCACGGCCGCGGTCCAGGCGAGTGACTGCTCCAGGAAGTCCGCCGCCTCGAACAGCGCGTCGGCGATGCCGAGTTCGTGCACCTGGGCGCCCTTGAGCTGCCGGTTCTGGTTGAGCGAGTTCTCGATGATGACGCTGACCGCGCGGTCGGCGCCGATCAGGTTCGGCAGCAGCACGCAGCCGCCCCAGCCCGGTACCAGGCCGAGGAAGACCTCGGGCAGCGAGAAGGCCGGGATCGAGGCGGACACCGTACGGTACGAGCAGTGCAGCCCGACCTCGACGCCGCCGCCCATCGCCGCGCCGTTGTAGTAGGCGAAGGTCGGGACCGCCAGCGAGCGCAGCCGCTTGAAGACGTCGTGGCCGCCCTTGCCGATGGCGAGCGCGTCCTCGTGCCGCCCCAGCAGCTCCACGCCCTTGAGGTCGGCGCCGACCGCGAAGATGAACGGCTTGCCGGTGATGCCGACGCCGGTGATCGTGCCCTCGGCGGCCTCGCGCTCCACCTGGTCGATGGCCGCGTCCAGGTTCGCCAGCGACTGCGGGCCGAACGTGGTCGGCTTGGTGTGGTCGAGCCCGTTGTCCAGGGTGATCAGCGCGAACCGGCCGGCGCCCGGCAGGTCCAGATGGCGCACCTGCGCCTGCGTGACGACCTCGCCGGGGAACAGCTCGGCCGCGCCCTTCAGCAACTCTGCGGTCGTGGTGTTCACTTCGCGCTCCCGTCGGTCCAGTGCGGGTTCTCCCACACGACAGTGCCGCCCATGCCGAAGCCGACGCACATGGTGGTGATGCCGTAACGCACCTGCGGCTGCTCCTCGAACTGCCGGGCCAGCTGCGTCATCAGCCGGACGCCGGAGGACGCCAGCGGGTGGCCGTACGCGATGGCGCCGCCGTACTGGTTGACCCGCGGGTCGTCGTCGGCGATGCCGTAGTGGTCCAGCAGCGACAGCACCTGGACGGCGAACGCCTCGTTGACCTCGAACAGGCCGATGTCGTCGATCGACAGCCCGGCCTTGGCCAGTGCCTTCTCGGTGGCCGGGATCGGGCCGATGCCCATCACCTCGGGCTCCACGCCGGCGAAGGAGTACGACACCAGGCGCATCTTCACCGGCAGGCCCAGCTCGCGGGCCACGTCCTCGGCGGCCAGCAGCGAGGCGGTGGCGCCGTCGTTGAGGCCGGCCGCGTTGCCCGCGGTGACCCGGCCGTGCGGGCGGAACGGGGTCTTCAGGCCGGCCAGCTGCTCCAGCGTGGTGCCCGGGCGCATCGGCTCGTCGGCGGTGGCCAGGCCCCAGCCGGTCTCGCCGGCCTCTTCGTTGGTGCGGCGGATCGCGATCGGCACCAGGTCCTGCTGGATCAGCCCGTTGGCGTACGCCTTGGCGGCCTTCTCCTGGCTGCGGACGGCGAACTCGTCGGCCCGCTGCTTGGTCAGCGCCGGGAAGCGGTCGTGCAGGTTCTCCGCCGTCATGCCCATGAACATGGCGGACTCGTCCACCAGCTTCTCCGACACGAACCGCGGGTTGGGGTCCACGCCCTCGCCCATCGGGTGCCGGCCCATGTGCTCGACGCCGCCCGCGACCACCACGTCGTACGCGCCGAAGGCGATGCCGCCGGCCGTCGTCGTCACGGCGGTCATCGCGCCCGCGCACATCCGGTCGATCGAGAAGCCGGGCACGGTGGTGGGCAGCCCGGCCAGGATGCCGGCGGTGCGGCCCAGGGTCAGGCCCTGGTCGCCGATCTGGGTGGTGGCGGCGATCGCGACCTCGTCGATCGTGGCCGGGTCGAGGTCCGGGTTGCGGCGCAGCAGCTCCCGGATGCACTTGATCACCAGATCGTCGGCGCGGGTCTCGTGGTAGATGCCCTTCGGGCCCGCCTTGCCGAACGGGGTGCGGACGCCGTCGACGAAGACGACCTCCCTCGCGGTACGCGGCACGGTAATCCCCTTTTGTCATGGCCTCCGGGCGCGCGGACCCGGCTTCTTCCGGTGGGCGCCCCACGACGGCGGAACGCGGCTCCGGACGCCATGCTACTCGCGGGTAACAGCGGGGGACAGTCCTACCCCGGTTAGCGGTGTACGTCACACCCGGCGGGGCTACTCCGCGGGCTGGGGCGGGGCCGGCGGGCGGGCCGTGAGGGCCTTGGCCAGCAGCGGGGCGGCCAGCGCGGTCTGCCACGGGCGGGCCCCCAGGGCGGACAGCTCGGCGGCCACCGACTCGGGGGAGGGGTCGGCCGGCGGGGCCCAGCACACCCGGCGGACGGTGTCCGGGGTGATCAGGTTCTCCTGTGGCAGGTTCAGCTCGTCGGCCAGCGCGGTGACGGCCGTGCGGGCCGCGGACAGCCGGGCGGCGGCCACCGGGTCCTTGTCGGCCCAGGCGCGCGGCGGCGGCGGACCGTTGTACGCGGCGGTCTGCTGCGGCAGCTCCCGCTCGGGCAGTGCGCGGGCCCGGTCGATCGCGGCCTGCCACTGCTCCAGCTGGCGGCGGCCCATCCGGTGCCCGAAACCGGGCAGCGCGGCCAGCGCCTGCGCGTTCGGCGGGCTCTCCAGCGCGGCGGTCACGATCGCCGCGTCGCTGAGCACCCGGCCGGGGGAGACGTCCCGCTCCCTGGCCGTGCGGTCCCTGGCCTCCCACAGCTCGCGCACCACGCCGATCTGCCGGCGGCGGCGCACCTTGTGCATGCCCGACGTGCGGCGCCACGGGTCGACCCGGGGCGGGGCCGGCGGGGCGGCGGCGATGGCCGCGAACTCCTGGAGCGCCCAGTCCAGCTTGCCCTGGGTGCGCAGCTCCTCCTCCAGCGCGTCGCGCAGGTCCACCAGCAGCTCGACGTCCAGCGCCGCGTACCGCAGCCACGGATCGGGCAGCGGACGGGTGGACCAGTCGACCGCGGAGTGGCCCTTCTCCAGCGCGAAGCCGAGCACGTTCTCCACCATCGCGCCGAGGCCGACCCGCGGGAAGCCGGCCAGCCGGCCGGCCAGCTCGGTGTCGAACAGCGCGGTGGGATGCATGCCGAGCTCGGCCAGGCAGGGCAGGTCCTGGGTGGCGGCGTGCAGCACCCACTCGGTGCCGCGCAGCGCGGCGTCCAGGGTGGAGAGGTCGGGGCACCCGACCGGGTCGATCAGCGCGGTCCCTGCTCCGGCGCGGCGCAGCTGGACCAGATAGGCCCGCTGCCCGTAGCGGTAGCCGGAGGCGCGCTCGGCATCGACGGCGACCGGACCGGAACCCGCGGCGAAGGCCGCGACGACAGCTGCGAGAGCCTCCGGGCTGGCGGTCACCGGCGGGATGCCCTCGCGCGGGTCCAGCAGCGGGACCGGCGCCGAGTCTGCCTGGGTTGCGGTCTCTCTGGCGTCGGTCACCTGGTAAGGGTAGCCGGGTAACGGTGACAGCGGTCGGCGGAACGTTCCGCCGACCGCTGTCAGAAATCGGATGAATCAGTGGATGATGCCGGTGCGCAGGGCCACCGCGACCATGCCGGCCCGGTCTCCGGTGCCCAGTTTGCGGGCGATCCGGGCCAGGTGGCTCTTCACGGTGAGTGCGGAAAGGCCCATCGACACGCCGATCGCCTTGTTCGACTGGCCCTCCGCGACCAGCCGCAGCACCTCGACTTCGCGCCCCGACAGCTCGCGGTAGCCGCCCGGGTGGCCGGACGCCCCCGGCGGGCGGCGCTGCATGCGGGCGGCGGTGGCGCCCAGCGGCGCCAGCCCGGGGCGCCCGGCCATCGAGCCGGGGCTGTTGCGGGTGCCGGTGACGACATAGCCCTTCACGCCGCCGGCCAGTGCGTTGCGCACCGCGCCGATGTCGTCGGCGGCCGACAGGGCCAGGCCGTTCGGCCAGCCCGCCGCCCGCGTCTCGGCGAGCAGTGTGAGCCCGGAACCGTCGGGCAGATGGACGTCGGCAACGCAGATGTCGCGGGGATTTCCGACCCGGGGCCGGGCCTCGGCGATGGACGAGGCCTCGATCACGTCGCGGACTCCGAGCGCCCACAGGTGACGGGTGACGGTGGAGCGGACGCGGGGGTCGGCTACCACGACCATGGCCGTCGGCTTGCTGGGGCGGTAGGCGACCAGGCTCGTGGGCTGCTCGAGAAGAACGGACACCGGGCCTCCTGTGGCAAAGGGGACTGAAACGGTCACAATCTCCTTCGGCAGCAATAGCTCCGGACTTTAGGGAAAGATCACGATTTATTGAGTAGCAATTCCGGCAAATCGGACGGCTACTCGAACGCCGGGCCAGCGTGGGCACAGCCGTACGGACCGGCGCCGGGATACGCGTACCGGCCGCACGCACCGCGGCCCGGGTACGGGCGCCGGGCGCCGCGTCAGACGTGGCGTCAGGTGCGGCGCTTGGGCATCGGCACCACGCCGCCGGTGCCGCGCACCAGCGTGTCGGGGCCCTCCGACGGCGGCAGCCCCGCGCACATCGCCAGCAGGTCGCACCAGGCCGCCACATGCGCGGACACGTCGATCATCCCGCCGGAGCGCTCCCGCGGCGTCCAGGACGCCCGGATCTCGATCGTCGTCTCGTCGGTCCGCTCGGCCAGACCGCCGAAGAAGTGCGAGGAGGCACGCGAGACCGTGCCGCTCGGCTCGTGGTAGGTGGCTCCGCGGGCGGCCAGCGCCCCGGTCAGCCACGACCAGCTCACCTCGGGCAGCAGCGGATCGCCGGCCATCTCCGGCTCCAGGTCCGCGCGGGCCAGCGTGACCAGCCGGAACGTGCCGTGCCACGCCTCATGGCCGGCCGGCTCGTGCAGCAGCACCAGCCGCCCGTCGGCCAGCTCCTCGCCGTCCACGGACACCGTGGCCTCCAGCGCGTACGCGTACGAGGCCAGCCGGCGCGGCGCCGGCACCTCCTCGAACCTGACCTCGGTCCGCACCCGCGCGGCACGCAGCGCGTCCACCGCGTGTGTGAAAGGGAAGGGGACACCTTCGTCGGATGCACCTTCGTCGCCGAGTCGCCCGTGAACCGCTGCCATGCCCGGAAGACTAGGGCGCCGCGGGCATTTGCGCCCGGAACAACCCGCCTTCAATGCCGCCCACTCATCTCTGGCCGGATTCCGGCCCCTGCTCAGCCGCTGCTCCCGCCCCTGCTCCGGCGCCTGTCGCGGCCCCGTCTCCCGTCCCGCGGGGGCTCGGTGGCCGCCCGGCCCGGGGCCCCGTGCGAAGATTCGGTGCGTGAGTGCGCCCCAGCAGACCGCTGCTTCCCCGTTCATCCGCGCCTGCCGGCGCGAGCCCGTGCCGCACACCCCGGTGTGGTTCATGCGCCAGGCCGGGCGCTCGCTGCCCGAGTACCTGAAGCTGCGCGAGGGCGTGGCGATGCTGGACTCCTGCACGCGGCCCGACATGGCGGCCGAGATCACCCTCCAGCCGGTGCGCAGGCACCGGGTGGACGCGGCGGTCTACTTCAGCGACATCGTGGTGCCGCTCATGGCCATCGGTATCGACCTGGACATCAAGCCGGGCGTCGGCCCGGTCATCGCCGACCCGATCCGCACCCGCGCCGACCTGGCCCGGCTGCGGCCGCTCGAACCCGACGACGTCGGCTACGTCACCGAGGCCGTGGGCCTGCTCACCGCCGAGCTCGGCAGCACCCCGCTGATCGGCTTCGCCGGCGCCCCCTTCACCCTCGCCAGCTACCTGATCGAGGGTGGCCCGTCCCGCAACCACGAGCGCACCAAGGCCCTGATGTACGGGGAGCCCGAGCTGTGGCGCGAGCTGGTCGACCGGCTCGCCGACATCACCACGGCCTTCCTGAAGGTGCAGATCGAGGCGGGCGCCGGCGCCGTGCAGCTCTTCGACTCCTGGGCCGGCGCGCTCGCCCCCGCCGACTACCGGCGCTATGTGATGCCGGCCTCGGTCAAGGTCTTCGACGCGGTCAAGGACTACGGCGTGCCGCGGATCCACTTCGGTGTCGGCACCGGTGAACTCCTCGGCCTGATGGGCGAGGCGGGCGCCGACGTGGTCGGCGTCGACTGGCGGGTGCCGCTCGACGAGGCCGGCCGCCGGGTCGGCCCGGGCAAGGCGCTGCAGGGCAACCTGGACCCGGCGGTGCTGTTCGCGCCGACGGCCGCGGTGGAGGAGAAGACCCGCGAGGTGCTGGCCACGGCGCCGGAAACCGGCCACATCTTCAACCTCGGGCACGGCGTGCTGCCGACCACCGACCCGGACGCGCTGACCCGGCTGGTGGACTTCGTGCACCGGACGACCGAGGTCTGAGCGGCCACCGCCCCGACCCCGGCCCTCCGGTCGCCGGCGGGCCTGCTCAGTCCTCCTCGGCGGGGGGCTGCCGCGGGTGTTCCGGCAGCGCTCCGGTGCGGACCGCCGGCGCCTCGGAACCGCCCGGCCCGGCCGCCGTCCCCGGCTCGTCCGGTGTCCTCGGGCTCAGCAGCGAGCCGAGCAGGGTGTTCCCGTCGTCGCCCGCCACCGGTGCGGAGCGCGGCCACCAGCGGCGCACCAGCCGGAACGCGAACCAGGCCAGCAGCGCCAGCGCCAGGAACGGCAGAATGGCCGAAACCACCACCAGCACCCCGCGGACCGTCAGATAGAACGCGTGCCAGCCGCCGCCCAGCGCATTGCCGACCGACTGCCAGAAGCCGTCGTGCTTCTTGGCCGGCTTCGGCGCCGCCGGCTTGGCGGGCGGCGGGGTCAGGTGCAGCGTCACGGTGGCCAGGTCGGTCCGCGACCGCAGCGACGCCTGCTGCGCCTCCAGCGACTCCAGCGCGGACTCGCGGGTGGTCAGTTCGTTCTCCAGCGACACCACGTCGGCGATCGAACCGGCCTGGTCCATCAGCTTGCGCACCCGCGCCACGCTCGCCTGCTGCGTCTTGATCCGGCTGTCCACGTCCACCACCTGGCCGGTGACGTCCTCGACGCTGACCTTGCGGCTCAGCTGGGTGCCGAGCGCGGCGAGGTCGTCGAGCAGCTTGTCGTACCCGGCCGGCGGCACCCGCAGCTGGACGGTGGACTCCAGCGAGCCCCTGGCGTCGGTGGTGGTGTTCTCGTCGCCCGAGTAGCCGCCGGCCGCGACGGCCAGCTGCCGGGCCTTGGCCAACTGGTCCGCCACATGAGGGGTGCGGACGGCGATGTCCGCGGTGCGGACCAGGTAACTGGGGGCGGGGGCCGGCGTCTTCTGGCCGGAGCCGCTGCCGTTGCTGCCGGTGCTCCCGCCGGTCGCGCTGGTCGCGCCGGTTCCGCTGTCGGTGCCGCTCTTCGCTCCGGAGGCGCTGTCGGCGGGCCCGTCGGCCTGGGGCGCGCCGCCGGCGCGGTTCTGCGCGATGTCCGGGGCCGCTTTGCTCGCCGAGTCCTCGTGGCTCGACGCGCCGCAGCCGGCCACCGCGAGCGAGGCGGCGAGCAGCAGCGCGCCGGCGGCGGCCAGGGTGCGGCGGCGCCGGCGGCGAAGGCGCGGTCTGTGGTCCGGCGGCTCAGGTCGGTTGTCCATGAAGTCCCCCCAGGGGCAGGGCCGTTGCTGCGTTGTCGCCAATGTGACGTGGGTCGCGGCGCACCGGTTGCCTCCGGCGGTTCCGATGGCATCACGGTCAGAACTCGATCCGGAGTCTGCGACAGTGGAGGCATGAGCGAGTCGCACACCGGCACGGGTGTTCACGGTCAAGTGGTCGTCATCGGCGGCGGGATCTCGGGACTCGCCGCCGCGTACGAGCTGGCGCGGGCCGGCGCGCGGGTCACCCTGCTGGAGGCGTCCGCACGGCTCGGCGGCAAGCTGCACGCCGACGAGATCGCCGGTGTGCCGGTGGACCTCGGCGCCGAGTCGATGCTCGCCCGGCGCCCCGAGGCGGTCGCGCTGGCCCGCGAGGTCGGCCTCGGCGACGACCTGGAGCCGCCCGCCGCGCAGAACGCGGCGCTGTGGACCAGGGGGCGGCTGCGGCCGATGCCCAAGGGCAGCGTGATGGGCGTCCCCGGCGACCTCGGCCCGCTCGCCGCCTCCGGCGTGCTCTCCGCGCCCGGGCTCGCCCGGCTGCCGCTCGACCACGTGCTGCCGCGCACCGAGGTCGGCGACGATGTCGCCGTCGGAGCGTACGTCGCCGCGCGGCTCGGGCGGGAGGTCGTCGACCGGCTGGTGGAGCCGCTGCTCGGCGGCGTGTACGCGGGCAACGCCTACCAGATCTCGCTGCGCGCGGCCGTACCCCAGCTCTACGCGGCCGTCGCCGACGGCCGGGCCCGCTCGCTGATCGAGGCGGCCCGCGGCATCCAGCAGCGCGCGGCGGCGAACGCGTCCACCGCGCCGGTCTTCAACGGCATCCGCGGCGGCGTCGGCCGGCTGCCGCTCGCGGTCGCGGAGGCGGCCAGGGCCGCCGGGGCCGTGATCGAGACGGGCGCGGCGGTACGGGAACTGAGCCGTACGCCCGGCGGCTGGCGGGTCGTGGTGGACGGCCGGGTCATCAAGGCCGACGGCGTCGTCCTCGCGGTGCCCGCAGCTGCCGCTGCCCGGCTGCTCGCGGCGGAGGCGCCGGCCGCGGCGGCCGAGCTCGACGGGGTCGACTACGCGAGCATGGCGCTCGTCACGATGGCGTTCCGCCGCAACGACCTGCTGCAACTACCGCACAGCAGCGGCTTCCTGGTGCCGCCGGTGGACGGCAGGACGATCAAGGCGGCGACGTTCTCCAGCCGCAAGTGGGGCTGGCTCGACGCCTCCGGCGGGGACACGGTGGTGCTGCGGACGTCGGTCGGGCGGTTCGGCGAGGAGGCGGACCTCGCCTGGGACGACACGGATCTGGTCCGGCTGTCCCGGGAGGACCTGGCCGAGGCGGTCGGCCTGCGGGCGGCCCCGATCGCCGCGCGGGTGACCCGCTGGGACGCGGGCCTTCCCCAGTACCCGGTGGGCCACGTCGCCCGGGTGACCCGGATCCGCGAGGCCGTCGCCAAACTCCCCGCCCTCTCCGCCTGCGGCGCGCTCTACGACGGCGTCGGCATCCCCGCCTGCATCGCCAGCGCCCGCCGCGCGGCGACGGAAGTCCTCACCCCGGCCCGGCCCTGAAGGCTCCCGGTGTGCCCCGGCGCCGGGGGGCCGGTGCCGGGGCCGTGAGGCGGAGGGGAGAATGGGGGGATGACCGACGCGACTTCCGACTCCGCCGTTTCCAGCTCCACGCCCGCGCCAGCGAAAAAGCGGGCCCGGGACCTCAACGAGGTCATCCGCTACACCCTCTGGTCGGTGTTCCGCCTCAAAGACGTCCTGCCGGACGACCGCTCCGGCTTCGCCGACGAGGTCGGCGAGCTCTTCACCCAGCTCGCCGCCAAGGACGTCACCATCCGCGGCACCTACGAACTCTCCGGCATCCGCGCCGACGCCGACGTGATGATCTGGTGGCACGCCGAGACCGCCGAGGCCCTGCAGGAGGCGTACGCGCTCTTCCGCCGTACCCGGCTCGGCCGCGCCCTGGAACCCGTCTGGTCGAACATGGCCCTGCACCGTCCGGCGGAGTTCAACAAGTCGCACGTCCCGGCCTTCCTCGCCGACGAGACCCCGCGCGACTGGATCAGCGTCTACCCGTTCGTCCGCTCCTACGACTGGTATTTGCTGCCGGACGAGGACCGCCGCCGGATGCTCGCCGACCACGGGAAGATGGCCCGCGGCTACCCGGACGTCCGGGCCAACACCGTCGCCTCGTTCTCGCTCGGCGACTACGAGTGGATCCTCGCCTTCGAGGCCGACGAACTGCACCGGATCGTCGACCTGATGCGCCACCTGCGCGCCTCCGAGGCGCGGCTGCACGTCCGCGAGGAGGTGCCGTTCTACACCGGGCGCCGCCGCGACCTGGCGGAACTGGTCGCCGGACTGGCCTGAGCGCACGGTCCCCGGCCGGGAACGGTGGTCCGCGGCCGGGGCGGAAGCGGCCGTCAGGACTCTGGTAGACATATCTGATCTTGATATCCACTGACGGCCGTACCGGAGGAACCCGACCCATGGACGAGAACGTGATCCCCGCGAGCCACGTCGACCTGCTCGAACGCCCGCTGTTCGCGCACCTGGCCACCATCCGCCCCGACGGGCTGCCGCAGGTGAACCCGATGTGGTTCAAGTGGGACGGCGAGCACGTGCGCTTCACGAACACCACGATCCGGCAGAAGTACCGCAACGTCACCGCGCACCCCGAGGTCGCGCTGTCGGTCAACGACCCGGAGAAGCCGTACCGCTACCTGGAGATCAGGGGCACCGTCGTGGAGATCGTCCCCGACCCGACGGCCGCGTTCTTCCTCGAACTCGCCCAGCGCTACAACCTGTCCGTGGACGGGCCGCCGTCCGACGCGGAGCACCGGGTCGTCTACAAGATCAAGCCGCGGTCGGTCAGCTTCCAGTAGCAGCAGGGCCCGATACTGGGCCCATGACGCTGTCGACGAAGCTGACGCGGATGCTGGGGCTGCGGCACCCGATCGTGCTCGCGCCCATGGGCGGTACGGCGGGCGGCAGGCTGGCCGCGGCCGTCTCCGGGGCGGGCGGCCTCGGGACGGTGGGCGCGGGGTCCGGTGAACGGGCCTGGCTGGAACGTGAGTTGGCGATCGTCGCGGACGGCACGGAGGCGCCGTGGGGCGTCGGGTTCCTGACCTGGGCGCTCGAACCGGGCGCGGTGGAGCGGGCGTTGGAGTTCGATCCCGCGGCGGTGATGCTCTCCTTCGGCGACCCCGGCCCGCACGCCGACCGGGTGCACCGGTCGAACGCGCTGCTGATCGTCCAGGTCACCGACCTGGAGGAGGCCCACCGGGCGCTGGACGTCGGCGCGGACATCATCGTCGCCCAGGGCACCGAGAGCGGCGGCCACGGCGCCCGGCACGGGCGTTCCACGCTTCCGTTCGTTCCCCTGGTGGTGGACCTCGCGGCACCGGCGGGGGTGCCGGTGCTCGCGGCCGGCGGAATCGGTGACGGCCGGGGCGTGGCCGCGGCTCTCGCGCTCGGCGCGGCGGGAGCGGTGATCGGTACGCGGTTCCAGGCCGCCGCGGAGGCGCTGGTCGAGCCGTCGGTCGGGCAGGCGATCGTCGCCGGCCGCGGCGGGGACACGGAGCGGAGCGCTGTGCTCGACGTTGCCCGGGGTTCGTCCTGGCCGACCGCGAAGTACACGGCCCGGACGCTGCCCCACCCCTACCTCGACCGCTGGCGCGGCCGCGAGCCGGAGCTTGCGGCTGACGCCGGGGCGCGGGAGGAGTACGCGCGCGATGTCGCGCGCGGCGCCATTCCTGAGCTGCCGCTCTGGGCCGGCGAGGCGGTCGACCTGATCACGGACGTGCGCCCGGCGGCAGAGCTGGTGACGTCCCTGGCGTCCCAGGCGGAGAGGGCCCTGTCCCAAGCGGGCCGCACGTGACGTCTCCGTGTCTGCGGCCCGGCGGGGGCTGGTGGCGCAGTTCCCCGCGCCCCTGATGGGGTACGCGTCCGCGTTCGTCTGCGGGTCCGCTTCGGCTGAGCGCGCAGTTCCCCGCGCCCCTGGGTGGGCGCACCCCGTCCCGCACCTGCCGGTCCGTCGTGGCTTGTCGCGCAGTTCCCCGCGCCCCTGAAGGGGCGCGGGGGCCGGTTACTGCGTGTTGAGGGACGGGTGGGTGGCGATCACCGTTTCGGAACCCGGGGTGACCTCCGTGAAGCCCGCGTCCTGGACGACCGGGAGATCCGCCGACCTCAGGCGGAGCCACGCCGCAGGCGACGCCGTGCGGACGGCCAGCGCGAAACCCGTCTTCCGCCACGCCTGGCGGTCAGCCTCGGAAAGCGCCCACCACAGGAGCTGAGCGCCATGGCCCGCCTGGGCCATCGCCTTGCCCGCCGACATCGTCACCCCGGGATTGAGCCAAAGCACCGGCTCCGCCGGATCCGTCCCCGCCAGCGGCCCGGGATCGTCCAACTCCGTCCCCGACACCTGCAACTTCGCCAGCTCCCTCGGCCACCCGTCAAGCGGCACCGGCGGAAACACCCGCACCTGCGCCGTCCGCCCGGTCACCGTGATCCCGGGCAGCTCCTCCGCCCGACGCCACTCGCCGCGCCGGGCCCGCCGGACGACCTTCCTGATCCTGGCGTCCTGCCAGTCCCGCACCACCCGCGCCCACTCGCCGTCAGGCTCGGCCGACCGCTCGTCGGAGAGCAGCGTCAGCACCGCCCGCGCCGCGGTCTCCAGCGCGTCCGTCCTGCCCGGCGGGTCCTCCCGTTCGATCCGGACGACGAGCGGCAGCACGTACTGCGGCGCGGCGTCGCGGTCGACGGGGTGGTCGGTGAACGGGTCGTCACGGTCATCAGGCGTGGTCACGGCCCAAGTCTGCCACCGGGCTATGACCGGCCCGGCACCGTGCAGCAGGATGAACCCCGTGCGTGACATCCCAAAACCCGGCGCAGACGGCGACGACCGCGGCGAGCCCGCCCTCCTCCGGCTCGACGGCGTCGGGCGGCGCTACGGCCTGCGTGGCCCGTGGGTGCTGCGCGAGGTCACCCTCGACGTGCCGGCCGGCTCGCTGGTACGGGTCGCGGGCGCGAACGGCAGCGGCAAGTCCACGCTGCTGCGGATCGTCGCGGGCGTGGACCGTCCCACCGCCGGACGCGTCCTGGGCAGGCCGGACGCGGCCACCGCGTACGTTCCCGAGCGCTTCCCGCCCGCGCTGCCCTTCCCCGTGCTGCGCTACCTCACCCACCTCGGCGCGGTGCGCGGCCTGACCGCGCCCACCGCGCGGGAACGCGCGCTGCACTGGCTGGACCGCTTCGGCATCACCGGCTACGCCCGCACCCCGCTGGACGAGCTCTCCAAGGGCACCTGCCAGAAGGTCGCCCTCGCCCAGGCGCTGCTGGCCGACCCCCGGCTGCTCGTCCTGGACGAGGCGTGGACCGGGCTCGACGCGGAAGCCCGCGACACCCTGGACGACGCCGTCCGCGCGCGGATCGCCGCCGGGGCGACCGTCCTCTTCGTCGACCACGACCAGCACCGGCTGGCCGCCGAGACCACCCTGGTCCACCACGTGGACGCCGCCCACGTACGGCCCGGGGAGAGGGTCCGGGCGCCCGTCGTACCGCGACGCCCCGCCGGGCACGTCGTCATCGAGGCGGCCGGGGACGGGCCCGCGCCGGCCGGGGCGGAGGTCGTCGGACGCGGCAAGGTACGGGTGGTCGCTGCGGCGGGGGAGTCGGACGGGGTGCTGCGCGGGCTGCTCGACGCGGATCCGCCGTGGCACGTCACCGGAGTGCGTTCGGTCGGGACGGTCCGCCGGGACGATGCCGCGCCCGCCGCGCCGGTCCTCGCCCCGACACCGCCCCGGGCCCGGGCGACGGCCCTGGTGCGCTACCAACTCGACCTGCTGCTGCGCTCGCACCGCTGGCTGCCGCCGGTCCTCTTCTACGGCGCCGTCATGGCGATCGGCGTCAGCGCGGGGCAGCCGCTGCTCGGGTCGCTCGGCTACGCGGCGGCGCTGCTGCTTCCGGTGTCGGCGTGGCTGGTGCGGGTCTGCACGACGAACGAGCCCTCCGCTGCGCGGGCTTGTGTGGCGTCGGCGGTCGGCGCCGGTCGCGCCCAGGCGGGGGCGCTGGCCGCGGCGGTGATCGGGTCGGCGGTGCTCGGCGTCGCCGGGACGGCGGTGGTGGCGGCGGTCAGCGGGCCGCACTCGGACGACATGAGGTCGGCGGTGCCTGTCTGGCCGGCCGTGGTGGCCGGCCTCCTGGCCGCGGCGGTGTCCGTGCTGCTGGGGACGGGGGTGGGCGCGCTCGCGAACCCGCCGGTGGTCGCCGCCGGCGGCTGGTCCGTCCTGGTCACCGCGCTCGGCGCGGGCGTGGTCCTCCTGATCACCGGTTCCCCCGCGCAGGCGGCCGTGACCGGCCTGGTCAAAGGCTCCCGCACCGGCGCGGTCCACTACCCCCTGCTCCCGGCCGCGCTCTCCCTGTTTTTCGCCCTGGCGGCTTTCTACGTCTCCACGAGAGCCACCCTTCGCCGTTCCTAACGGGGCGCGGGGAACTGCGCGACCAGCCACCCACCGGGCCGCGCGTGGTGTTCAGGCCGGGGCGGGGGGCGTGAGGCCCGCGTAGAAGATGGCGATCACGTGGTCGCGGACCTCCTGGTCGCGTACTTGCTCAAGCGCGCGGCACACCCCCACCAGCCACGCCCGAAGCTCTTCCGGGCCCATATCCGCCCGCACCGCCCCCGCGGCCTGAGCGCGCCGCATCAAATCGTCCAGCGTGTCCGCGAGCAGCGACCTCCCGTCCGCCCCCGCAGCGGGCTGCGGAATCTCCACCCCCGCCTCCGTCAGGGCGTCCGCAAAAGCATTCTTGGCCTGCGCCCGCCCGATGATCAGCAGAATCACCTCGTAGAACGCCGCCCCCGCGTCCTCCCGGTCGGCCATCTCCCGAGCGCTCTCGCCGAGCCGCTGAAGCAGCCGGGAGTAGACCTCCGCGATCAGCGCCTCCTTGGTCGGGAAGTGCCGGAACACCGTTCCGACGCCGACCCCGGCCTCGCGGGCGATCTCCTCGGTGGAGGCCGCCGTGCCCTTCGCCGTGAAGACCGCTTCGGCGACCTCGAGCAGCCGTTCCCGGTTGCGCCGCGCGTCAGCCCGCAGCGGCCGGTCCGCCGTGCCGCTCATCGGCGACCACCGCCCGGCCGGGCACACCGGCTCTGCCGGCCGGACCCGTAGACAACCGGAGCCATCAGTCCGTATCGTTCTGGAACTAGCGGAGTCATGACTCCGATTCTACGCCGTCCCAGCCGTCGCGTACCCACCCAGGAGGCAACCCATGCCCACCGCGCCCACGCCCCGCGCGGTCTTCGAGCGTCTCGCGAGCCTGCTCTCGTCCGGCTCCTGGACCGAGATCGCCGCCCTGTACGCCGAGGACGCCGTCGTGGACATCCCGTTCGCCCTGCCCGCGCCCGACCGCGTCGAGGGCCGGGCCGCGCTGCACGAACGCTTCAGCACGGTCGGCGCTCGCGCCCTGGACATCACCGTGGACAACATCACCGTCCACGAGACCGCCGACCCCGAGGTGATCGTCGCCGCCTTCGACTACCGCGGCAGGGCGCTGACCACCGGCCGCGCCTTCCACGTCACGAACCTCCAGGTGCTGCGGGTCCGCGACGGCCTGATCGCGGCCAGCACCGACTACCACGACCACGTCGCCCTCGCCGTCGCGACCGGGCACCAGCCGGCGCTGGAAGAAGCGCTCGGCGCAGGCGGCACCCCCTTCTCGCTCGACCGCGCCAGCGGCTGAACGGCCACCGGGACCCGGTGGCCGCCGCGGCGCTACTCCTTCGGCGCGAGCTTCAGCGAGATCGAGTTGATGCAGTAGCGCTGGTCAGTCGGAGTCGGGTAGCCCTCGCCCTCGAAGACGTGCCCGAGGTGCGAGCCGCAGCGCGCGCAGCGCACCTCGACCCGCTTCATGCCCATCGAGCGGTCCTCGATCAGCTCGACCGCGTCGCTGTCGGACGGGTCGTAGAAGGACGGCCAGCCGCAGTGCGACTCGAACTTCGTGTCGGAGCGGAACAGCTCCGCCCCGCAGGCCCGGCAGGAGTAGACGCCGGACGTGGTGGTGTCGGTGTACTCGCCGACGAAGGGACGCTCGGTGCCGGCCTTCCGCAGGACCGCGTACTCCTGCGGAGACAGCTCTTCGCGCCACTGCTCGTCGGTCTTGCTGACTTCGTACGACATGGAGGTCTCCTCAGACGCCGAGGCGGGCCAGAATCAGCGGACCCAGGTCGGTCACATCACCCGCGCCCATAGTGAGAACGAGATCCCCCGGCTTCGTCATTCCGGCGAGCAGCTCGGGGATCGCCGACGCGTCGTGCGCGGCGGACGTGTCGGCGCCCGCCGCCCGGGCCGCGTCGATGACGATCTCGCTGGTCACACCCGGGATCGGGTCCTCACGGGCCGGGTAGATGTCCAGCACGACCGAGGCGTCGGCGAGCGCCAGTGCCGCGCCCATCTCCACCCCGAGCTCGCGCGTCCGGCTGAACAGGTGCGGCTGGAAGACCACCAGCACCCGGGCCTCGCCGGCCGCGCCCCTGATCGCCTCCAGGTCGGCGGCCATCTCGGTGGGGTGGTGCGCGTAGGAGTCGATCACCTGCACCCCGGCGGCCTCGCCCTTGAGCTGGAGCCGGCGCTTGACACCGGTGTACTTGGCCAGCGCCGACGCCAGGTTGCGGGCCGGCGCGCCGATCGCGATGCCGGCGGCCAGCGCGGCGACCGCGTTGTGCGCGTAGTGCCGGCCGGGCACCGACACGCTGAAGGTCAGCATCCGGCCGTCGATCACGACGGTGACCTCGCTGGTCAGGCCGCGCGGGCTGATCTTCGCGATCCGGTAGTCCGCGTCCTGCGACTCGCCGACGGTCACGATGCTCAGCCCGCCGATGTCCCGTACCCGCCGGGTCAGCTCCACCGCGCCCGGCTGGTCGGCGTCGATCACCAGCGTGCCGCCGGGGCGGATCTTGCCGACGAACGTCTCGAAGGAGTCGTAGATCTCCTCCAGCGAGGCGTAGTTGGCGTGGTGGTCGAGTTCCACGTTGAGGATGATCGCGACCTCGGGGGAGTACGTGTGGAAGCTGCGGTCGCTCTCGTCGGCCTCCGCGACGAAGATCTCGCCGCCGCCGTGCAGCGCGTTGGAGCCGGGCGCGTCCAGGTCGCCGCCGATCGCGTACGACGGGTCGAGGCCGAGCGCGGTCAGCGCCACCGCGAGCATCGAGGTCGTGGTCGTCTTGCCGTGCGTGCCGGCCACCGCGATCGGCCGGGTGCCGTCCATCAGCGCGGCCAGCGCGTCGCTGCGGTGCACCACCGGCACGCCCCGCTCGCGCGCCGCGACCAGCTCCGGGTTCTCCGCCCTGATCGCGCTCGACACCACGACGGCGGTCGCGTCGGGCGCCAGGTGCGCCGCGTCATGGCCGATGTGCACGGTGACGCCCAGCGCGCGCAGCGCCCCGGCGGTCTCCGACTCCTTGGAGTCGCTGCCCGCCACCTGGGCGCCGCGCTGCGCCAGGATCTTCGCGATGCCCGACATTCCGGCGCCGCCGATGCCGATGAAGTGCGGTCGGTCCATGGCGGGCGGAACGGACGGGCTCATGCGCGGGTCTCCCGAAGTGAGGTGTGCCGGAGGCGTACGGCCCGATTCTCGCACCTCTCCGGCGGTCGCCCGCGGTGCCCGGCGCGCCCGCGCCGCCCGTCCCGTCCGCTCAGCTCGCCGCTACTCGTCGTCGTGCTGCGCGAACAGCTTCAGCACCGGCACGCCCACCTTGTGGCGTGCCCTGGACGTCCAGTCGCGGTGGAAGAACTCCTCCACGAAGTGCGGGGCGGTCAGCACGATCACCTCGTCGGCGCCGGTCCGCTCGACCACCGTGCGCAGCGCGTCCAGCGGGTGGTCCTCCACGACCTCGCCCTCCGCCCGGGCGCCGGCCTGCCGCAGCGCTTCGAGGGAGTGCGCCAGCGCGCGTTCCGCGGGCGGGAAGGCGTCCTGGCCCTCGGGCACGTCGTTCTCGCGGGTGGCGTCCTCCAGGTAGCCGAGCGCCACATCGTCCACGGCTCGCAGCAGGCGGTCCTGGTCGCCGCGGGGCTGCATGAGTACGACGAAGGAGACCGGCTCGTCGCCGTGCAGGGTGGTGACCATCTCCACCTCGGCGGGGACGAGCGGCTTCTCGATCATGAGTACGGTCGTGAACACGGACGAGTCCTTCTTTCTCGTTGGCCACCTGGCCGCCTTGCCGCCACAGAAACCATCCTGCCCCGATCTTGAAGGGGCACGCGGTTAAGTGTTCCCACCCGACACGAAACGGAACGAGGGAATCCGCTTTTTCCGAGCGGCTCGGCGGCGGTGGCGCGGCTGGTCAGGCGGGGCCGGAACGGCGGATGTAGCGGGTGAAGAGGAATCCGTCCTCCTCCAGGACGGACAGCGGGGCGAAACGGGCGGGGCCGGGTACGACGGGTCCGTTCATGATCCGCGGGGAGTCGCCGCCGGCCAGCACCGGGGCCAGGGTCAGGCACAGCTCGTCGATGGCGTCGGCGGCGGCGAACTGGGCGAGGATCCGGGGGCCGCCTTCGTGCAGCAGCCGGAGGTGGCCGCGGGCGCCGAGTTCGCGCACCACGCGGGGCGGGTCGATGCCGGTGCCCTCGCCGGCGACGATCACCTCGGCACCTGCCGCGCGGGCGGCGTCGATCCGCGGGCCGGGGCAGGCCGCGCCGGTGAGGACCAGGGTCGGGGTGAGCGGGTCGGTGAACAGCGGGGCGTCGAAGTCGAGGTCGAGCTGCCGGCTGACGACGGCGACGGCGGCGGCCGGGGTCTGGCCGTCGGCGGCGCGCCGGGCGGCGAAGGCGTCCCGGGCGCGGGCCGGTCGGTAGCCCTCCTGGCGAACCGTTTCCGCACCGACCAGGATCACGTCGGCGAGGGCGCGGAGCGTACCGAACAGGCGCATGTCTCCTTCGGAGGAGAGGGGGGCGGACCTGCCGTCGTAGTGGGCGGCGCCGTCGAGGGCGGAGACCATGTTGGCCCGCAGGTAGGGACCCGCTTCCCGCGGGGGGTACGCGTACGCGTCCGCGAGCCCCATCAGGTCGTCGAGGTCCGGCTCTGCGGACGGCTGCGCGCCGGGGCGGGGGGCGAGGAAGAGGCGCTCCATCCCGGCAGTCTGGCATGCTGCCCGCGCTCCGGGGGCGCGACCGGTCCGTCGCCGGCTGCCCGCCGGTGGGGGCTGGGCGCGCCCGCGCGGCGGAGCCGCATATCGGATGCAGCCCCGCGCCCCTGACGGGCGCACCCCGTCCCCTACCTGCGGCACCGTCGTGGCTGGTCGCGCCCGCGCGGCGGAGCCGCATATCGGATGCAGCCCCGCGCCCCTGACGGGGCGCCCCCAGGCTGGTTGCGCCCGCGCGGCGGAGCCGCAGATCGGATGCAGCCCCGCGCCCCTGACGGGGCGCCCCCAGGCTGGTCGCGCCCGCGCGGCGGAGCCGCAGATCGGATGCAGCCCCGCAGGGGCTAAGGCATTACCTGGATCTTGCGGCCCATCCCCGCCTGGAAGCGCTTGAGCGCTGACGCGTAGTCGGTGAGCGGGAGTCGGTCGCTGATGAAGACGTTGGGGTCCAGCACGCCGCCGGCGAAGAGTTCGGCTGCGCGTTCGTAGCTGTGGAGCACTGCCATCGAGCCGGTGATGGTGATCTCCTGGTTGTAGATGCGGTAGGGGTCGATGTTCACCCGGGTCGCGTAGTCGGCGACGCCGAACTGGAGGAACGTGCCGCCCTTGCCGACGCGGCCCAGGCCGTCCTGGATGGCCGCGGCGTTGCCGGTCGCGTCGATCACCACGTCCCAGCCGCGCGGCCGCTCGATCGCGTCCGCGCCGGTGGCCGCCGAGCTGACGCCCAGCGCCCGGGCGGTGACCAGGCGCTCCTCGTTGAGGTCCACCATGTCGACGGTGGCGGCCCCGGTGCGTTTGGCGAGTTCCAGCATCATCAGGCCCATCGTCCCGGACCCGTAGATGAGGACGTGGGTGGCGAGGCTGCTGCGCAGGATGTCGTAGCCGCGCACCGCGCAGGACAGCGGCTCGATGAGCGCCGCGTCCTCGGTGCGTACGTGCTCGGGCAGCTTCACGCAGTTCGCGGCCGGCGCGACCGCGTACTCGGCGGCGCCGCCGGGGACGGTCACCCCGATCGCCGCCCACCGCTCGCACAGGTTCGACCGGCCGATCCGGCAGTAGTGGCACTCGTGGCAGTACAGCGAGGGGTCGACGGCGACCCGGTCGCCGACCGCCAGGACGTCCACCGCGGAGCCGACGGCGACGACCTCGCCGGCGAACTCGTGGCCGGGCACGATCGGCAGCGTCGGGGCGAACTCGCCCTGGAGTATGTGCAGGTCGGTGCCGCACAGACCGCACGCGGCGACCCGTACGACCACCTCGGACGCGCCCGGCGCCGGGTCGTCCAGGGTCTCGATCCCGACGACACCGGGATTGCTGATGACGGCTGCTTTCACTTCGAGGCTCCAACCTTCACTTGACGGCTCCCAGCGAGAGGCCCTGGACGAGCTTGTCCTGGGCGGCGAACCCGGCGGCGAGCACCGGCAGGGAGATGCAGACGGCGGCGGCGCACACCTTGGCGAGGAACAGGCCCTGGCTGGTGACGAACGAGGTGAGGAAGACCGGCACGGTGCCGGCCACCACCCCGGTCAGCACCCGCGCGAACAGCAGCTCGTTCCAGGAGAAGATGAACGAGATCAGGGCGGTCGCGGCGATCCCCGGCATCACCACCGGGGCAACGATCCGCACCAGCACGGTCGGCAGGCCGGCCCCGTCGATCGAGGCGGCCTCCATGATCTCCACGGGCACGTCGGACAGGAACGAGCGCATCATCCACACCGCGATCGGCAGGTTCATCGAGGTGTAGAGGATGACCAGCAGCCAGATGTTGTCGAGCAGGTGCGCGTTCTTGGCGATCAGGTAGACCGGCAGCAGGCCGGCCACGGCGGGCAGCATCTTGGTGGACAGGAAGAAGAACATCGCGTCCGACCACTTGCGCACCGGCTTGATCGACAGCGCGTAGGCCGCCGGGACCGACAGCACGAGCACCAGCAGCGTCGCGGCCAGGCTCGCGGTCAGCGAGTTGACCAGCGGCGGCCAGGGGCTGACCCCGGTGCCGGAGCCGAAGAACTCCCGGTAGCCGTGCAGGGTCAGCGGCGCGTCCAGCTTCGGCGGGTTGGTCGCCGCGTCCTGCTCGCTGTGCAGCGAGGTCAGCACCATCCAGGCGAACGGCAGGAAGAACACGATCCCGCCGAGCCAGGCGAGCAGCCCCAGCAGGGTGTTGTTGCGGCGCTCCCTGGGCAGCGAGCCGCGTCCGGCGGTACGGGCCGCGGAACGTTTCGCGGTGCGGCCGAGTGTCGCGGTGGCCATCAGCGGACCTCCTCTTTCAGCAGCGACGAGACGGTCCGCAGCGCGAAGGTCGCCACGATGATCGACAGCACGACCACGATCACGCCCTGCGCGGACGCCTGCCCGTAGTCGTGTGCCTGGTAGAAGGTGGTGTAGACGGTGTACGGCAGGTTGGCGGTGCCCAGGCCGCCGGAGGTGAGGGTGAACACGGCGTCGAAGTTCTGCACCACGTACACCGTGCCCAGCAGCGCGGCCAGTTCGAGGTAGCGGCGCAGGTGCGGGAAGGTCAGATAGCGGAAGATCTGCCAGCTGCCGGCGCCGTCCACCCTGGCCGCCTCGGTGACGTCGGCCGGCTTGCTCTGCAGGCCGGCCAGCAGGATCAGCATCATGAACGGCGTCCACTGCCAGATCAGCGAGGCCTCCACCGCCAGCTTCGGTGACTGTGACAGCCAGTCCGGCTGCGGGGCGTTGTCGCTGCCGAACAGCTTCCACACCCCGGTCAGCGTCCCGTTGATCAGGCCGTACGAGGCGTTGTAGATCGCGTGCTTCCACAGCAGCGCGGAGGCCACCGGCACCACGAGGAACGGGGTGATCAGCATGGTGCGGACCACTCCGCGGCCGATGAACTTCCGGTCCAGCAGCAGCGCCAGGCCGAGCCCGAGCACCAGGCTGACCAGCACCACCGCGACGGTGAGCACCACCGTGGTGGTCATCGAGGAGCGCAGCTGCGGATCGGTGAACTCCTCCTTGTAGTTCCGCAGGCCCGCGAAGCCCTTGTTGCCGGGATCCAGCGCGTTCCAGCGCATGAACGAGATCACCAGGGTGCCCACGAACGGCAGTTGGGTCACCACGATCAGGAACAGCAGGGCGGGCAGCAGCGGCGCCCTGCGCGACCACGCCCCGCGCGGCCGGGAGCGCGGCGGGGAGGGGACCGCGCCCCCGGCCGCCGTATCGGCGGCGGACCGGTGGACGGTGACGGGGGTGGTCATCTCATTGCCCCGCGTACTTGGCCGCGACCTTCTCGGCCAGCGACTGGCTCGCCTTCAGCGCGCTGTCCACGCTGGTCCGGCCGGCGATGGCCGAGCTGAGCTGCTGCGAGACCTGGGTGCCCAGGTCGGTGAACTCCGGTATGCCGACGAACTGGATGCCGGGCGCGGGGCGCGGCTGCACACCCGGGTTCGACGGGTTGGCCGCTTCGAGCGCGGTCAGCGTCGGCTTGGCGAAGGCCGAGGAGGCGGCGACGTAACTGGCGTCGGAGTAGGTCGAGGTGCGCTTGCCGGCCGGCACCCGGGACCAGCCGAGCTGCTTGCCGACCAGGTTCTCGTAGCCCTGGCCGGAGGCCCAGGAGATGAACTTCCAGGCGTCGTCCTGGTGTTTGGACGCCTTCTGCACGCCCCAGGCCCAGGTGTACAGCCACCCCGAACTCTTCGTCTTGTCCACCGGCGCCGGCACGTAGCCGATCTTCCCGGCGACCGGCGAGTCCGAGCCCTCCAGCGAGCCGGCCGCGGAGGTCGCGTCGTACCACATGGCGGTCTTGCCCTGCTCCAGGTCGTTGAGGCACTCGGTGAACCCGGACTGCGGGGCGCCGGGCTCGCCGTGCTTGCGCACCAGGTCGACGTAGAACTTGGTCGCCGCGGTGAACTGCGGGCTGGTGAGCTGCGCGTTCCAGTCCTTGTCGAACCAGGTGCCGCCCATCGTGTTCACCACCGTGGTCAGCGGCGCGATCATCTCGCCCCAACCCGGCTGGCCGCGCAGGCAGATGCCCTTCATGCCGGACTGCGCGCCGTCGGCCTTGGCCGCCAGGTCGGCGACCTGGGTCCAGGTGGGGTTGGCCGGCATCGTGAGGTTCTTCGCGGCGAAGACGTCCTTGCGGTACATCAGGAACGACGACTCGCCGTAGAACGGCTCCGCGTAGATCTGGCCCTGGTACGTCAGCGACTGCTGGATCGCGGGCAGGATGTCGCTCTGCTTGAAGGTCTTGTCGGCGGTGGCGTGCGAGGACAGCGGGGACAGCCAGTTGTTCTTGGCGAAGATCGGCGCCTCGTAGTTGCTGATGGTCGCCACGTCGTACTGGCCGGCCTGGCTGGAGAAGTCCTGGGTGATCTTGTCGCGGACGTCGTCCTCTGGCAGCACCGTGAAGTTGACCTTGATGCCGGTGGACTTGGTGAAGTTGGCCGCGGTGAGCTTCTGCAGGTCCACCATCTGCGGGTTGTTGACCATCAGCACGTTGAGCGAGTGGCCGCCGCCTCCGCCGCTGCCGCCGGCGCCCGAGCAGGCCGCGGCGAGCAGGGCGCCGGACAGGGCCAGGGCCAGCGGGGGCAGCGTCCGGCGGAAGCTTCTCGGCGAGGAATGTGTCATGATACGTCCCTTTCATGACAGGTGGTGAGGGTGAGGGGAAGGGATGAGGGCAATGCGATGCCCGGGAAGGGGGTGCGGGGTGAAGGCGAGAACTGAAGGCGAGAACTGAAGGCGAAAACCGAAGGTGGAAGCGGGAGTTGAACGGGGGAGGCGGTCGGTGGGTGGGGGAGGAGCGGTACGGGAGCCCGCGGGTCAGACCCTGAAGACGCGCGGGCCGAGTAGGGCGTAGCGGTGCGCCTCGGCGCTGGACAGGCCGGTGTCGGTGACGATCGCCTCGAAGTCGGCGACCTCGGCGAAGCGGCAGAAGCTGCTCGCGCCGAACTTGCTGTGGTGGCCCACGAACACCCGCCGGCGGGACACCTGGAGGGCCTTGGCCTTGACGTCGGCGACGACGGGATCGGGAGTGGTCAGGCCCAGTTCGCGGGAGATGCCGTTGGAGCCGATGAACGCCAGGTCGATGACGAAGCCGGCCAGCATGTCGCAGGCCCACGAGCCGACGGTGGCCAGCGTCCGGGCCCGGACCCGGCCGCCGAGCAGCAGCACGGTGGTGTCGGCGGACTCCGCGACCGCCGCCGCGGTGGACAGCGACGCGGTGACCACGGTCAGCGGCCGGTCGCCCGGCAGCATCGAGGCGAGCAGTTGCGGGGTGTAGCCCTCGTCCACGAACACGGTCTCCGCCTCGCCCAGCAGCGTGACCGCCTCGGCGGCGATCCGGCGCTTGTCGGCGAGGTGCAGGGTGACGCGCTGCGCCAGATCGGTCTCGAAGCCGGCGCCCTCGACGGGGTAGGCGCCGCCGTAGGTGCGGCGCACCAGGCCGCGGCGCTCCAGCACCCCCAGATCACGGCGGACGGTCTCCGGCGCGACCCGCAGATCGGCGGCCATCTCGGTGACCTCCACCTGCCCCTGGTGGCGGGCGAGCGCGAGGATGCGGTGCTGCCGTTCTTCCGCCCGCATCGCCCCGCCTCCCTCTGCTGTCGCTCGGCTCTCGCGGGGTCCGCCAGGACCGGGCAGCGGCTGCCCGGTGATGCCCGCAGAAGAGTTATACCGCCGCAGCTGTGCCCGTCCAGGGCCCATAACGAACAACTTTCGGCCCGGTTGTGCCCGAACGCTTTCCGTATTTGCACAGGTCAAAGGCACTCTCCCGGCGGCCGGATGCCGCACTGCATCCATTGGCCCCGCGAGGCCGCCCGGTTCGGACGCTGCCCGATCTTGACGGGGTCCGCTCCCCGGGCTTCTCCAGCGTTCGTGTCCGGCTGTCGGCCGGTGGGGGCTGGTCGCGCAGTTCCCCGCGCCCCTTCGGGGCACGTCCACGCTTGGCCCCGGCTGGGATGCGGCCCGATAGGGGCGCGGGGAACTGCGCGACCAGCCACGACGGCGGTGTGGCGCGGGACAGGCGATAGGGTGGGACGGTGCGAGTTGGGACGGGATCAGCGTGAGCGCGGAATCAGCGATAGGCGGGGAAGCCGTCGCGCTCAGCGACCGGGTACCTGTCGTGGACGTGGCGCGCCTCGTGGGAGAGCTCGTGCCGCCGCCGCGGTTCGACGGGGTGCGGTTCGAGACCTACGTGCCCGACCCCGCCCAGCCCAGCCAGTCCGCCGCCGTCACGGCCCTGCGCGCCTTCGCGCAATCCCTCGGCACCCCCGAAGCGGGAGCGCGAAAGCGATGGTTCCGGCGCGAGCCGGACGCCCCTCCCGGCCCGGCCGGGGTCTACCTGGACGGCGGCTACGGCGTCGGCAAGACCCACCTGCTCGCCTCCCTGTGGCACGCCACCCCCGCCCCTCCCGAGCGGAAGGCGTTCGGCACGTTCGTGGAGCTGACCAACCTCGTCGGCGCCCTCGGCTTCCAGCACGCCGTCCAGGCCCTCCAGGGCCACCGCCTGGTCTGCATCGACGAGTTCGAGCTCGACGACCCCGGCGACACCGTGCTGGTCTCCACCCTGCTCGGCCGGCTCGCCGCCGCGGGCGTCCGGCTGGCCGCCACCTCGAACACCCTCCCGGGCAAGCTCGGCGAGGGCCGCTTCGCCGCCGCCGACTTCATGCGGGAGATCCAGGGCCTGTCGGCCCGTTTCCGCTCGCTGCGGATCGACGGCGACGACTACCGGCACCGCGGCCTGCCCGAGGCCCCGGCCCCGTACACCGACCAGCAGGTGACCGCCGCCGCGGAAAGCAACGGGAGCGCCGCGCTCGACGACTTCGGCGCGCTCACCGCGCACCTGGCCACCGTGCACCCCAGCCGCTACGGCGCGCTCTGCGACGGGATCGGCGCCGTCTTCCTGCGCGGCGTGCAGCCGGTCGCGGACCAGGCCACCGCGCTGCGCCTGGTGGTGCTCGCCGACCGGTTCTACGACCGGGAGATCCCCGTCATGGCCTCGGGCGTCCCGTTCGACCGGCTGTTCACCGACGAGCTGCTGGCCGGCGGCTACCGCAAGAAGTACTTCCGCGCGGTCTCCCGGCTCACCTCCCTCGCCCGGGACGCCGAACGGCTGTCCGGCGCTGGCGGCGCCCGCTGATCCGGAGCACGATCGACGCATGGCCAAGAGCAGCAAGGACGCCAAGAGCGGCAAAGACGGCAAAGACGGCAAGAAGAAGCACAAGCACAAGCACAAGAAGGACGACCTCGGCTCGCTGCTGCGCGTCACCCCCGGCGGGCCGCCGGTCAACCTGCGCGAGTACGACGCCGCGGACACCCCCGGCGGCCCGAGCGGCAAGAAGCAGGCGCAGAAGGAGACCGCCGAGATCCGGCTGCGGCTGGCCGAACTCCAGGAGCGGCTGTTCGCGCAGAGCACGGCCGGCGACCCGCGCCGCCTGCTGCTCGTCCTCCAGGGCATGGACACCTCGGGCAAGGGCGGCACCGTCAAGCACGTGGCGGCCGGCCTGAAC
Organism: Streptomyces sp. CA-111067; assembly: GCF_050956065.1. Lineage (NCBI taxonomy): Bacteria > Bacillati > Actinomycetota > Actinomycetes > Kitasatosporales > Streptomycetaceae > Streptomyces > Streptomyces sp. CA-111067. Next base: position 7,379,029 of record NZ_CP192103.1, read on the forward strand.
CCGACCGGCGTCCGGGTCAGGACGTTCAAGGCGCCCACTCCGGAGGAGCTGAAGCACCCCTTCCTGTGGCGGATCCGGCGCGCCGTGCCGGCCCCCGGCGAGATCGGCGTGTTCGACCGTTCGCACTACGAGGACGTGCTGATCGCCCGGGTCCGCGAGCTGGTGCCGCGCGCCACCTGGAGCCGCCGGTACGGCATGATCAACCGGTTCGAGCAGACGCTCGCCGACGAGGGTGTCACCGTCGTGAAGGTCTTCCTGCACATCAGCTACGCCGAGCAGGGCGAACGGCTGCTGGCCCGGCTGGACAACCCGGCCAAGCACTGGAAGTTCAACCCCGAGGACATCACCGAGCGCGGCGTGTGGCCCGCCTACCAGCGGGCGTACGAGGCCGCGCTCGACCGCTGCTCGACCGAGACGGCGCCCTGGTACGTCGTCCCCGCCGACCGCAAGTGGTACCGGAACTGGGCGATCAGCAGGCTGCTGCTGGAACACCTGGAGCAGATGGACCCGGCCTACCCCAAGGCCGATTTCGACGTCGAGGAGAGCCGGGCCCTGCTGCTCAAGACCTGATCGGCGCGCGCTCAGCCCGAGCAGGCGGTGCGCTGCGCCTCCTGCCACTCGCACACCGGGCACAGCGTGGCGCCCTTGGTGCTCGCGGGGTACTCGGTCGGCTCGCCGCACAGCACGCAGTCGGCGAGCGCTGTTCCGGTGTCCGCCGCGCCGGGAGCGCCGGGGGCGCCCGGCGCGTCGGTGACGGGCATGGGATCGTCGGTCGCGGAAGTCTGCGTCACCCGTTCACCGTAGCCCCTTCGGCCCCCGGGACGGCCGCCCCTTCGGCCCGCAGCACCGCCGCGCCGCGGGCCGGCAGCTGGATCGCCGGCTCCGCCCCCGGCAGCAGTTTGCAGCCCGGCCGGGCGAGCAGCACCTCGCAGGGCACGTCGAGCGGTACCCGGGCCGGCGCGTCGGAGAAGTTCACCACCGTGCGGATCGGGCCGCGGGCCAGCCGCAGCGTCCGGCCGCCGACGGTCGCCGCCACCGTCTCCAGCTGCGGGTCGGACAGGGCGGGCTCGGCGCGCCGCAACGCGATCAGCGCCCGGTACCAGTCGAGCAGTTCGCGGTGCACCGGCTTGTCCGGCTCGGCCCAGTCCAGGCAGGAACGGTCCCGGGTCGCCGGGTCCTGCGGGTCGGGGACGTCCTCCTCGGCCCAGCCGTGCGCGGCGAACTCGCGCCGCCTGCCACGGGTGATGGCCGCGCCCAGCTCGGCGTCGTCGTGGTCGGTGAAGAACTGCCACGGGGTGCCCGCCCCCCACTCCTCGCCCATGAACAGCATCGGGGTGAACGCCGAGGTGAGCACCAGCGCGGCGGCCCCGGCGAGCTGGTCGGGGGCGAGCCGGTCGCCGGTGGCGCGGTTGCCGATCTGGTCGTGGGTCTGCGTGTAGCCGAGCAGCCGGTGCCCGGGCACCAGCGCGCGGTCCAGCGGGCGGCCGTGGTGCCGGCCGCGGAACGAGGACCAGCTGCCGTCGTGGAAGAAGCCGCCGGTGAGCGTCTTGGCGACGGCGGCGGGTCCGGCCGCGGCGAAGTCGGCGTAGTAGCCCTGCGCCTCGCCGGTGACGGCGGTGTGCAGCGCGTGGTGGAAGTCGTCGTTCCACTGCGCGTGCAGGCCGAGGCCGCCGGCCTCGCGCGGGGCGGTGGTGCGCGGGTCGTTGAGGTCGGACTCGCCGATCAGGAACAGCGGCCGGCCGAGCGCGGCGGACAGCCCGTCCACGGCCGTGGACAGCTCCTCCAGGAAGTGCAGCGCGCGGGTGTCGACCAGCGCGTGCACCGCGTCCAGCCGCAGCCCGTCGAGCCGGTAGTCGCGCAGCCAGGCCAGCGCGCTGCCGATCAGGAAGTCGCGGACCTCGTCGGAGCCGGGCGCGTCCAGGTTGACGGCGTCGCCCCACGGCGTGTGGTGCAGGTCGGTGAAGTACGGGCCGAACGGCGGCAGATGGTTGCCGGACGGTCCCAGGTGGTTGTGGACGACGTCCAGCACCACGCCGACGCAGTGCTGGTGGGCGGCATCGACAAATCGTTTCATCGCCTCGGGGCCGCCGTACGGCTCGTGCACCGCCCACAGCGACACGCCCTCGTAGCCCCACCCGTTGGTGCCGGGGAACGGGCAGACCGGCATCAGCTCGATGTGCGTGACGCCCAGCCGGGCCAGGTGCGGCAGCCGCTCGATCGCCGCGTCGAAGGTGCCCTCGGGGGTGAACGTGCCGACGTGCAGCTCGTAGAGCACCGCGCCGGGCAGCGCCCGGCCCGGCCACGGCGCCGTCCAGTCGAAGGCGTCCTGGTCCACGACGGCGCTGCTGCCGTCGGGACCGTCCGGCTGCCGTCGGGACCGCGGATCGGGCAGCGGCGGCCCGCCGTCCAGGCTGTACGCGTACCGCGTGCCGTCCGCGGCCGGCAGCTCCGCCTGCCACCAGCCGGCCCTGGCCGGGTCGTGGCCGAGCCGGTGCGTGCCGTCGTCGATCAGGATCTCCACCCGCTGGGCGTTCGGCGCCCACACCTCGAACAGCACGCACGGCTCCCGTCTCGTAGGTCTGCGCCGGTCACGTCCCCGGGCACATGCATGCCCGGGGACGCGGGCCGGTACATCATCATCGCGGGACGGGTCCGCCGTTCCGGACGAAGTTCACCTCGGACGAGGTGGGCGTCAGACGAAGTTCACCCGTTCCTGGGTGATCGGATACCCCGCTTCCGCGAAACGTGCCGCCATCGGGAAGTTCCCCCGGTCGGTGGCGGCCGCGATCCTGCTGGCGCCCCGGTCGACCAGGTCGTTGGTGCACTCCGCCAGCAGGTCGTACGCGTAGCCGTGGCCGCGCTGCTCGGGGACGACGGCGATGAAGCCGATGCAGGCGCCGCCCGGGTTGTGGCCCGGCACGTGCAGCCCGGCCACCTCGCCCCCCGGGGTGTAGGCCACCCGCCGCCAGTCGGTGGGCGAGTTCAGCCAGCCGAAGAAGCCGATCGCCTCGTCGAGCGCGGCTTCCAGCCCCTTCTCCTCGAGCACCCGGCGGTCGTGCGCGTCGAGCGTGCCGGGCATGATGCGGGCCATCACGGCGCGGAAGGCCGCGTCGTCCGGCTCGGGCCGGTACTCCAGCCGGCCGGTGCGGGCCGGCAGCGGGCAGTCGGCGGCCGTCCAGGTGTAGCGGTAGCGCTCCACCAGCTTGCGCAGCCCCGCCGCCTCGGCCACCTCGGTACGGGCCTGGGCGGCGGCCCGTGCGTCCGGCTGATCCCGCCAGTCGGGCGGCAGCAGCAGGTCGTACTCGGCCCGCAGCGGGGCGGCCCGCAGGATCTCGACGGCCGCGGCTTCCTCGCCTTCGGCGAAGTCGAGGTAGTCCAGAGCCACCGGCTCGGTGTCCTCCGGCTTCCCCCACCAGGCGGCCCGGGCCACGACCCGGCCGTCGCGCTGCGCGATCCACGCCCACTCGGGACGGTATTCGCCGTCCGCGTCGGCGGTGGCGAAGACGTGCCCGAGCAGGGCGCGGCCGACGCCGCTTTCGGGAAGGGAGTTGAAGAGTTCGGACTCGCCCGCGGCGAGCGGGCGAACGGTCAGATCAGACATGTGAATCCTTCGGGAGGTGTTGGCGCGCGCTCCCGTTCGATTCAGGGACGCCCAGCGGGAAGGGGGGAGCGCGGCAAAGTGTTTGCGTTCATCGCTCTCGCCTCCTTCCGACGTCTCCGGGCGTGAGCGCCACCTTAGCGGGCAGCTCAGCGACGGGTCCACCGGGTTTTCCCGTGAAGATGCGCCCGATAGGGGCGCGGGGAACTGCGCGACCAGGCACAGCGGACCGGCAGATGGTGACGGGGGCGCGCCATGTCAGGGGCGCGGGGAACTGCGCGACCAGCCACAGCCGACCGGCAGATGGGTGACGGGGTGCGCCCCCGTGGGGCGCGGCGTACCCCCACCGGCGGAAAGCCGGGGACGAGACCGGGGCACCCCAACGCTGTGGCCGGCCGCTAGGCCGACTGGTGGAGCGGGCGGCCCGCCAGCGTCAGGAACACCTCGCCCACCGCCTCCGACAACGTCGGATGCGGGTGAACGTGCCGCGCCACGTCCATCGCCTCCGCGTCCCACCCGACAATGAGCTGGCTCTCCGCGATCATCTCCGACACGTTCGGCCCCACCAGGTGCACCCCGAGCACCTGGCCCCCGCCCGCCTCGGCGATCACCTTCACGCTGCCCCCCTGCCCGTGCACCATCCCCTTGGCCACCGCCGTCATCGGCATGCTGTTGACCACCACGCCCGCGCCGCCCGCCGCGCGGTCCCGCGCCTGCTGCTCGGTCAGCCCGACCGACGCCGTCTGCGGACTGGAGTACGTCACCCGCGGCACGGCCGCGTAGTCGATCGGCTCCGGCGAGCCGCCCGCCAGCGTCTCCGCGACGAGCAGCCCTTCGGCGAACGAGGCGTGCGCCAGCCCCAGCGACGGCGGCGGCAGCAGATCGCCGACCACGTGGATGCCCGGCACCGCCGTCTCCAGCCGGGACCAGTCCGCGGGCGCCACGTACCCGCGCGCGTCGGGTACGAGCCCGGCCGCCGCCAGGTCGAGCCCGTCGGTCACCGGCACGCGGCCGACCGCGACCAGCAGTCGGGAGACGTCGAGTACGGACTCCGCGCCGCGCGCGTTCCGTACGGTGGCCCGCACGCCGCCGTCGTGCACCTCGCTGCCGGTCAGCATCGCCCCCGTCAGCACCTCGATGCCGCGCTTCTTCAAGCCGCGGGTCAACTGCCGTGACACGTCCGGGTCTTCGAGCGGCAGCAGCCGGTCGGCCGCCTCCACCAGCACCACCCGCGCGCCCATCGACCGGTGCAGCGAGGCGTACTCCACCCCGATCGCGCCACCGCCGAGGACGAGTACGGACTCCGGCAGCCCCGGTGCGAAGAGCGCGTCGTCGCTGGTCACGACGCGGTGCCCGTCAGGCGTGAGCCCGGGCAGCAGCCGCGGCCGGGACCCGGTGGCGAGGACGATCCCGCGCCGCGCGGTGTACGTGGCACCGCCGACCGCGACCGTACGCGGGCCGGTCAGCCGGGCGGTGCCGCGCAGCACCCGTACCCCGGCGTGCGCGAGATGGCCCTCGACGCCCCGGTGGTTGCGGGCCACGATGTCGTCGCGGGTGGCGGTCAGCGCGGACCAGTCGATGCCGTCGACCACCGCCTTGACGCCCCACCGCTCGCGCGCCTCGGTGACGCCGTCCACGAGTTCCGCCGCGTGCAGCATCGCCTTGCTGGGGATGCAGCCGCGGTGCAGGCAGGTGCCGCCGACCAGGTCCCGCTCGGCGAGTACGACGTCGAGGCCGAGGGCGGCGGCGCGCAGCGCGGTGCTGTAGCCGCCGGTGCCGCCGCCGATCACGATGACGTCCGCCGTGAGCGCGTCCGCGGTGTCCGGGGCCGGAGGGGAGCCCGCCTCCTTCGACACCGGCCGTGTCCCGTTCCCCGCCCCACCCTGTACCCCGCTCGTGACCGTCATGACCCCAGTCTCCGGCCGCCCGCTGCCATGAGTCCAAGTCCAATTCGCTCTCGGTACCATGAAGAACGTTTATGGGAGCACCGCTCGTGGAGGGAGTGCGGACGCGCGATGAGCCTGCGCCAGATGGAGTATTTCCTGACCGTGGTCGAGGCGGAGTCCTTCACCAGGGCCGCGGACAGCCTGCACGTCACGCAGCCCGCGCTCTCCCACCAGATCAAGGCGCTGGAGCGGCGGGTCGGCGGTGAGCTGCTCGAACGGCTGCCGCGCGGGATCCGGCTCACCCCGATGGGCCGCGCCTTCCTGCCGCACGCCGAACTCGCCGTGCGCAGCGCCGTACAGGCCGAGCGGGCGGCCAGGGCCGCGGCCGGCGCGGAGGGCGGCGAACTGCACCTGGCCACCGTGCACGCGGTCGCCTTCGGCGTGCTGCCGCCGGTGTTCACCCGCTGGGGGCGCGAACACCCGGGCGTACGGCTGGTGTTGCACGAGTACGCCCGCGGCGAGGACCTGGACGACGCCATGGAGCGCGGGGTCGCCGACCTCGCGATCGGCCACCGGCCGCCGCCCGGGCACAACGGCCCGCTGCGGCGGCTGTTCGAGGAGCAGGTCGTGGTGGTGCTGCCGCAGGGCGACCCGCTGGCCGACCGCGGCGCGGTGCCGCTGGCCGCGCTCGCCGACCGGGAGTGGATCCGCTGCGCGATGGAACCGGTGGTGGAGGGCCGCCCGTTCATCGAACTCGCCTGCGAGCGGGCCGGGTTCACCCCGCGTACCGCCGTGCACACCGAACACACCTCCACCGCCGTCGCGATGGCCGCCGCGGGCGCCGGCATCACCTGCGTGCCGTCCTACGCGGTACCGCCGAACTGCGCGACGGTCAGCGTCGATCCGTCCTGGCACCGTCCGCTCTACGCCTTCGCCCGCGTCCCGCTGACCGGCGCGGCGGCGGCCTTCGTCGACCTGCTGGCGGCGGCCGGGAACGCCGACGCCCCGTAGGGCCGTTGACGGCCGTACGGGGCAAGTGGCGTGCGCCGGTGTTCAGTTCGCGCGGCGCCGCAGTCCCACGGTGACCAGGGCCGCGCCCGCCAGCACCACCACCGCGTCGGCCAGCAGCGCGGTGTGCACGCCGGTGAGGACCGAACCGGTCGCCGTGGCCCGGGTGGTGGCCACCGCGCTCAGGATCGGGATTCCGAGGGTGATGCCGACCTGCTGGGTCATCGAGGTGAGCCCGGTGGCCAGGCCCTGTTCGCCGTCCGGCAGCCCCGAGGTCGCGGTGATCATGTAGCCGACGATCGCCGAGATGTGGCCGAACCCGCCGGCCGACGAGGCCGCGAGCAGCAGCACCAGCGCGCTGCTGCCGCCGCTGCCGAGCCAGAACAGCCCCAGGGTCGCGGCCCCTTGCAGCAGCAGCCCGCAGGCCAGCACCCGACGGGTGCCGAAGCGGCCGATCAGCCGCGGCGCCAGCAGCCCGCCGGCGAAGGCCGCGATGCCGATGCCGCAGAACGCCAGGCCGGTGCGCAGCGGCGAGTAGCCGAGCACCTGCTGCATGTAGAGGGTGAGCAGGAAGATCACCGAGCTCTCCATCGCGAAGGTGATCAGGCCGCCGAAGTTGCCCCAGGTCACGGTCGGCCGGGTGAGCACGCGGACCGGTGCGAGCGGTGCCTGTGCGCGCAGTTCGATCCGCCAGAACGCGGCGAGCAGCACGACCGCGGCGGCCAGCCAGCCGAGCGCCGCCGGGTCCGTCCAGCCGTTCTGGCCCGCGGTGGTGACGCCGTAGACGAGGGTGAGCAGTCCGGCGGTGACGGTCACCGCGCCCGGCAGGTCCAGCTTGGTGCGTACGCCGCGGCTCTCGGGGATGACGGCGGGCGCGGCGATCAGTACGGCGATGGCGACCGGCACGTTCACGAAGAACGCCCAGCGCCAGCTGAGCAGGTCGGTCAGCACCCCGCCGAAGATCGCGCCGATGGTGAAACCGGCCGACAGCAGCGTCCCGTTCAGACCGAGCGCCTTGTCCCGCAGCGGGCCCTCCGGCAGCGAGGTGGTCAGCAGCGACAGCGCCGCCGGCGTGGCGAGCGCCGCCGCCAGGCCCTGGGCGACCCGGGCGGCGATCATCATCGCGGGGCCGTCGGCCAGGCCGCCGGCCAGCGAGCCGGCCGCCAGCAGCGCCATGCCGGCCAGCAGCATCCGGCGCCGCCCGGCGAGGTCGGCCAGCCGGCCGAACAGCAGCGTGAAACCGGCCGAGGGCAGCATCATCGCGGTCGATATCCACTGCAGGTTCGCCAGCGAGAAGCCGAGGCCGCGGCCGATCTCGGGCAGCGCCACGTTCAGGATGGAGAAGTCCACGGCGAGCATGAACTGCGAGCCCAGCAGGAGGACGAGGACCAGCCGCTGGCGCGGGGTGAGCGAGGTCTGCGGGGCCGCCGCGGCGTCCTGCGCGGTGGTGGGGGTGAGGGTGGTCATCTCGGTCACTGTCCGATCGTGAGTACGGCGTTGCCGGCGATCCGCCGGTCATGCAGGTCGTTGAGGGTCTGTGCGGTGTGCCGCCAGTCGGCGAGCCGGCCGATCTCCGGGTGCAGCCGGTTCTCGGCCACCAGCCGCACCAGCGCGGCGAGATCGGCGTCGTACGGCTCGTCGAAGTGCTCGTAGTGGAAGTGCCGGACGGCGGCGGACTCCGGCCCGTCGAAGAACCGGAAGAAGTCCAGTCGAGCGGGCTCGCGGGAGGCCTGGCCGAACCAGATCAGCTGTCCGCGGGGACGCAGCAGGGCCAGGGCGCGGGCGGTGGACGGTCCGCCGACCGATTCCAGTACGACGTGGAACGGGCCGCGCGCGTCGTCCAGGCTGTGCACCACGCGGGCCCCGAACTCGGCCAGCCTGCGCCCCCGTTCAGGTGTCGCGGTGACCGCGGTGACCTGGGCGCCGGCGCCGATCGCCAACTCGGTGAAGTAGTGCCCCACCCCGCCGGACGCGCCGGTGATCAGCACCGGGTGCCCCGACACGCAGCCCGCGGTGCGCAGCAGCCGCAGCGCGGTCAGCCCGGCCAGCGGCAGCGCGGCGGCCCTGATCGCCGAGACGCCCTCGGGCAGCACGGCAAGCCGCCCGGTGTCCACCGCCGCGTACTCCGCCCAGCCGCCCTCCGGGGGATGGCCGACGACCCGCTGCCCGGCCTGCGGGCCGCTGCCGTCGGCGGCGGCCTGGACGACCAGGCCCGCGATGTCCTTGCCGGGGCGCCCTGTTCGTGGCGCGCCCCGCAGCCGGAAGATCTCACCGCGGTTGACGGAGAACGCCTCGACCTTGACCAGTGCCTGGCCCGGCGCGGGCCGCGGCTCGTCGGCCTCGCCGCGTACGACCGGTTCCGCCTCGTCCCCGGTGGGCAGCAGTGCCTTCATCGCCGACTCCTCGATTGCTCGCGGGGCCTGCGCGGCCCCGCTGATGAATCAAGCAAAGCCGCAGGTCAGAGGGCACGTCCAACAGCCTTTAGGAGGGCTCGACAACAAACGGTTGTCGGCGCTGGCAGGGCCCGGGTTAACCTGCGAGTGATCGTCCCGCCCACCCGGGCGGGCAATTGCGGACGACGGACGGGGGCCCGTGGATCTCGACCTGGCGCAGGTGCGCGCCTTCGTCGTCACGGCGGAACGGCTGCACTTCGGGCAGGCCGCCGCCGAGCTCTACCTCTCGCAGCAGGCGCTGTCCAAACGGGTGGCCCGGCTGGAGGAGGCGCTCGGCCGCCGGCTCTTCGAACGCTCCGGCCACGGCGTCGAACTCACCGAGGCCGGACGGCGGTTCCTGGACCCCGCGCGTGACGTGATCAGGGCCGGCGAGGCGGCGGTCGCCGCCGCCCGGCACGAGGAACGGGCCCTGCGCGTCAGCGTCTGGGGCCACATGTTCGCACCGCTGCGCACCATACGGACCGCGGTGCTCCGCGAGCCGGGCCTCGACATCGAACTCAGCCTGCGGCCCGGCTTCCTGGCCGCGCTCGCCGGACTGCGCGCCGACGAGATCGACTTCGCGCTCGGCCGCACCCACGCGCTGGACGAGCCGTGGCCGGCGGCGGTCACCCGGCGGCTGGTGCGGCTGGAACCCGTCAAGGCGGTGATGAGCGCTTCCAGCGAACTGGCCGGGGTGTCGGCGGTGACCCCCGCGGGGCTGCGGGCCGGGCGGCTGTGGTTCCCCGCGCCCCGGGAGAAGGTGGAGTTCCTGGACGCGTTCACCCAACGCTTCGACGTGCCAGCGGAGTTCGGGGGGATCAACCTAGGACTCGACCCGTTCTTCGGGCACTTGCGGGAGCACCCGGGTCTGTTCTCGCTGCTGCCCGGGGATGTGGAGGTGCTCGGGGAGGGCCTGTGCGAGGTACCGGTGGTGGATCCCACGCCTTTGTACGCGTGGCATGTGATCTGGCGGACGGGGGAGCGGCATCCGGTGCTGGCCGACCTGCTGGCGACGTTCGCGGCGACGGCGCGCGAGGAGAACTGGCTCTCGTACGACCCGGCGCGCCAGTGGCTGCCGGAGGCGGATCAGGCGGTGCTCGGTTAGGGACGGGGACGGGTGCGGTACGGGCTGCCGCGGAAGTACAGGCTGTGGTGCGGCCGGGGCCGGTCGCCCCGGGGATACGCGGCGTCCGACCGCGCGTCGGGCGCCGAGCGCCCGGCCAGTTCGCGCAGCCGGCTGATCCCGGCGAGGACGGCGGACCGGTTCGCCGCCCGCTTCATCCACGGCGGCAGCCGGGCGATCATCGACATGGTCGGCCGGGCGGCTGCGCGCTCGCGCAGGCGGGCACCTACGTAGGCTTCCAGCTCGTCGAGGTGCTCCTCGTTGAACGCCCACAGCACGTGGCCCGCGCAGCGGGTCTGCAACCAGAGGGGCTGCCCGAAGAACGGATCCTCGGTGCCCCCCAGCGTCACCCCGACCAGCCCGGCCCCGCGGGCCGCCGGCTCCCACTCGGCGGCTGCGCCGCAGCGGGCACAGGTGAGGCGGCGGGGCTGGAACAGCAGCTCACTGAAGTACGCGGGGGCGGGAAGCCCGGGCGCCGGCACGACGCCCGCCCGCCCCCGGCAGCGCGGACACACGACGAGCACCCGCCCGGCATACCGCGCGAGCCACCCTCCGGTGTCCCGATGCCGCGCGACCCGATGCTCTCCGCTTCTCCCCATGGGCCCCAGCCTCCCGCCTACCGCAGCAGCGGTCACCCCCTTTTCCCGGCCGGCCGGGGAATCCGCCCCGGTGGTCGGTTCCGTTGCTTCCCGGCGTGCGGCGCCGTGCCTGCCGTTTTTCCCACCGCCCCGCCCGTGCGGGTGCGTCCTTGGGTGCGGGTCTTCTGGTGGGTGGGGTCGGTGCCGGTCCGTGGCACCTCCTCGGATTTCCTCCGCGCGGGTTTCGCCGTCGGGCGCGCCCCGGTCTGTCGGAAATCCTGCGGGGGCACCCCGGCCCGTCCCCTCCCAGGTCCGGACGGCGGCTTTAAGACCGCTGGGGGTGATCGGTGGGGGTGCGCGTTTGTTGTCGACTGAAGGCCACCGAGGGCCGTTGACCCCATTTCTCCGCGCTAGGGCAGATCCCTACGCCCAACCGACGAACGGCTGGAAGCCGCCGACCGGGCTCTATCAGTAACCGGCACCCGACAACGAACCCCCCGCCGCCCACCGATCACCCCTCGCGGCCTCAAAGCCGCCACTCGGCCTGGGAGGGGACGGTCCGGGGTGCCCCCGCAGGGCTGTGAACGACATGGGGTTCACCAATTGCGCCCCGGTGCCGTGATCAGCCCGAGGAGGTGCCCCGGACCGGCCCCGACCCCACCCACCACAAGACGTGCACCCAAGGACGCACATGGGGGCACCCCCGGCCGAAGGTTGGGGGAGGGTGGGGCGGTGGGAAAAACGGCAGGCACGGCGCCCAGCCGGAAACGAAAAGGGGTCCGCCCACCGGGGCGGAAAGCCCAGCCGGTGGCAACCGGGAGCGACCCACCACCTCCCCCACCCACGATCCGGGGCGACGGCGCCCAGCCGGGAGACTAACCACACCACCCACCCCCCGGTCGCTCGCTTGTAGCCTCCGTGCAGGCGGAGACGCTGCCGTTCCGCCCTTAGAGCTCGTAACACGATCTTGTGGTCTCAGTTGCTGTACCGATGATGCTTGGCCGTCCACCTGCCCGTGATACTTGGGCGATGGACAGCTTCGAGGGCATCGCGACGCTTGAGTGGTGGGCCAACCGGTCGACGTGTTTGGCCAGGCTCGGCGTGCGAGTCGCGGTTCGCATCAGTGGCAATGATTGGGCGTGCGACGCGGTCCTCGAACCGCCCCTGACTGCGGAGGACCGAGAGGGCTTCGACTTCCTGATGGCGTTCGATCCGCTCTTCACCCTGCGCTTCGACGAAGAAGGCATGCTGCACGTAAACGTGGTCGCAGCTGGAGACGACGGACGACTCACTCTTACCGCTTATCAGGCAGAGGCCGCGGAGACAGCCGGTTCCAGGCGGCTGCCGTAGAAGCAGCCCCCTCCAACATCGACTACTTGGTTGAGCCTCGGCGCCCTACGAGGTCCAGACATTGTGATCAGCGTGGCTCTCGGCAGGGCTTGATCAAGTTCCGTGGGGGTCTGGATTGTTCGTAGTGCCCAGGAGCGGAAGTGCGCGTTCGGGGTGGTCGCGGATTGCTTGGGTGGTCTTGGCGATGTTGTCGGCTCCGAGGGTTTTCAGCACGCCGATGGCGAGGTTGCGCAGGGTCGCCATAGCGCGTGGTGCGGTCCCGGTGTGGACTGTGGAGGCGTCCTCGGCGAAGGTGACGTCTCGGATGTGGTGAGAGGAGTTCTCCACTTCCCAGTGCCCGCGGATGGCTGTGGCCAGGTCGGCGGGGCTGGTCTGGTGGGCGTCGAGGCAGGTGACGGCGTAGAGAGCGGATGGCGGCGGATGCCGATAACCGACAGCAGCATGGTCGAGGCGCGCTCGCCCCACTCCGCGAGTTCATCGATGCTCCTCGCGCCCGACCGGACTGCGAAAGCGCACTCCAGCAGGACCGCCGTCAGCGGGTACCACCGGCCGCGCCGCGAGCGCGGGTCGGGCACCGAGTCGCGGTAGGGGCGCAGGTCAGCGACGCGGCCGGCGTCCAGCAGACCTGGCTTCAGCAGCACAGCGGGGACGGGAGAAGATCTAGCGGCAGGCACGGGCGACCTCGTGTTCATCGGGCTTCGACACCGCAATGATCATGGAGCCCGTGCCTGCCCTGCTACGCCCCCACGTCGGTCACCACTCGACCAACCTGCACAACCCCGGAACGTGCAGCCGCCCTGAAGTGGATGTGCATGACAAGGCTTGTCCTGGTCCCTCGTACGTCGATGTCCGCTTCGTGGTGCCGGGCAGCGAGCGGCGGGGAGTCAGACGGCGGTGGTCGAGTACGTGTCGCTATGCCCGTCGGAGCGAACCAGGGTTGTAGTGGTCTGCATTACCACGCCGCGGGTCAAGGACCCCCCGGAAGGGGCGTAGAGGGTCAGCGAACTCCAGGTGGCCGAGCAGCCGTACACGTTGGGGCCGCACGTCCTGTCGTAGGTGAGGGTCTCCTGGCTCGGTCCGGCAGAGCAGGAGAAGCCGAACGGAAGAGAGATCGAGCAGCCCTGCAGGTTGGAGCCGAACACGGTGAAGGAGACCGTCATGTTGATGTGGTCGGCGTAGACGCCGTACCCACCGGGCCCGCAGTCGGTCATCTGATCCACCCACGCGTGCGCGTTGGTGATCGTGTAGTGGCTGTGGTTGGAGGTGTCAGCCGAGTAGATCTCGTGCGTCTCGGAGGATGCCCCATACGGGTTGTACGTCCACTCCTTGCTGCAGCCTTCTGCTTTCTGCGTACTCCAGGTTCCGGAGGCGAAGGCCATCTCGGAGGCGCCGAACACGAGGGCTACGGCAAGCGAGGCGATGACCGCGATTCGGCGGATGATGCGTTGCGGCTGTCGGTCCGACCTGGATATCCGAGTTCGAGTCAAGCCGAGCATTCTGAGCTTCATTCATTTCTCCCTTGGGCGGCGACCCGGGCGGGTCGACCCGCATCTTCGATTCCGGACAGGCTGCGTGGGCACTGCCGGCATGTTGATCGTGAGCCGCCTTCCCGATGCTGGTAAGTTCCTTCGGCCGCACGCCGGCCAGGGGTGCGTCGGGAAGATCAGGGGGCGCTCTTCCCTTCCTTCCGTGGGCGGATCACCCCTCGTCCGAACGGTATGGACGCCTGTCCGTCGTCCGTCCTAGATTCGTCCTAGTGCGAGGTCGGACGGGGGTTCGGCGCTGCTCGGTGAAGTGCCGGGGGACTATGAGATTCGGCGTGCTCGGGCCGCTGCATGCCCGCATCGAGGGGCGCGAGGTCCGCCTCGACGGGCCGCGGCGGTCAAGATGCTGGCCGCGCTGCTGTTCGACGCAAACGGTGTCGTGGCCATGGAGCGGCTCGTCGCCGTGATGTGGGACAAGAAGATTCCCGCGACTGCGGTCCGCCAGGTCCAGGACGCGCTGTCGGGGCTGCTTCGCAATCTCGCCGCGTCCGGGGCACTCGCGTCCCTGATCAGTACGCGGCGCGGCGGCTATCAGATCCATCTGGAACGGGAACAGCTGGACCTGCTGGAATTCGACCGAAAGCGCACTCCAGCAGGACCGCCGTCAGCGGGTACCACCGGCCGCGCCGCGAGCGCGGGTCGGGCACCGAGTCGCGGTAGGGGCGCAGGTCAGCGACGCGGCCGGCGTCCAGCAGACCTGGCTTCAGCAGCACAGCGGGGACGGGAGAAGATCTAGCGGCAGGCACGGGCGACCTCGTGTTCATCGGGCTTCGACACCGCAATGATCATGGAGCCCGTGCCTGCCCTGCTACGCCCCCACGTCGGTCACCACTCGACCAACCTGCACAACCCCGGAACGTGCAGCCGCCCTGGGCTCTCGGTGGAGTCGACGCCAGCAGATGAGCCCGCAGGCGAGTGAGACGAGGGCCTTGTGGAGGTCGAGGCGTCGTTCCCAGCGGATCGCGAGGCGCTTGAACTGATGCAGCAGAGCGAAGGTCTGCTCGACGACATAGCGGAGCTTCCCCAGGCCGGCGATGTTGGGGCCGCCCTGGTACGAGATGACCGGCAGGATTCGGCGGTTCCGTAGTTCCCGGCGGTTGGGGTTGCTGGCGTAGCCCTTGTCGCCGAGGAGAGCATCGGGCCTCCTGCGGGGTCGTCCCCTGCGGCCGGCGACCGGCGGAATGCCGTCGACCAGGGCGAGGGTCTGGGTGACATCGTTGACGTTGGCCGCGGTGGTGATGACTGTGAAGGGAGTGCCGTTGCCGTCGCAGATCAGGTGGTGTTTGCTGCCGGTCTTGCCCCGGTCGACGGGTGACGGGCCGGTCGCCTCGCCCCTTTTTTCGCCTTCACGTGGGAGGCGTCAATGCAGGCGCGCGTCCAGTCGATCTGCCCGGCCGCGTTCAACTCGACTAGCAGTATGCGGTGCAGGGCTTCGAAGACCCCCGCTTGATGCCACCGGCCGAGCCGCCGCCAGCAGGTCTGTCCCGAGCCGAAGCCCAGCTCCAGAGGCAGTTGCTGCCAGGTGATCCCGGTATACAGCACGAACAGGATGCCCTCCAGGCACCGCCGGTCGTCCACCGGACGCGGCCCCGGCGACCGCTGCGGCCACTTCGGCAGCAGCGGCTCGACCACCGCCCATAATGCGTCGTCCACGATCCACGGCCTGTTGCTCACACCTTCACGAACGGCCGAATCGTCACACCGGACACGCCCGCCTGCGCCGAATCACAAGATCGTGTTACGAGCTCTTAGGGATTGGGGTATGCGTGCTCATCGCAGGAGCTCATGACGGGGTAGCAGGCCCCGTGCTGCTGGAGCCCGACCCGACCGGGATGAACGCAGGCTTCGTCTTGGTCTCGACGGAGGATGTGCGTAGCGGGTTGTCCCGATGGGACGCCGAGACCGGTGCGCTGCTCTGGTGTTCGAGAGAGGAATTGTCGGGTGTGAATGCGCTCGCCGCGGTCCGGGTGGCCGGAACCGGGATGTTGATCGCGGCGGCGGGTGAGCAAGGCGTGGATTTCTGGGACGCGTCAGACGGCCGCCCGCTGCCATGGCGGAGCGCGTATCGAGGAACGGTGTGGTCCCTGGCGGCCGCCTATCTGCCCGGTGGGCGAGCGATTCTGGTGGGGGCGGGACACGACGAGAAGGTGCATCGCTGGGAAGTCGATGCCAGCGCTCGTCCGGCTCCCGCGCTGGAGGGCCACGGTGCCATCGTCACGTGCGTGGCTACGAGCAACCTGCCTGACGGCTCCGCACTGATCGCCTCGGGTGGGGACGACGGGCGCGTGCTTCGTTGGGATGCCGCAAGCGGATGCTGGGAGCGCCGCTACGGAGCTGCCGCTTCGCCGGTATCACCAACGTGGCTCTGTTCCCATTGCCGACCGGCCAAATGGTGGTAACGGCAGCTGACACCAACGACCTGCTGTACCGGTGGGACGCGCTCACCGGCCAGCCGATCGGACCACCCATTGCGATGGGCGACCGCGCGCGAATGCTGTGCGCGATCCATCTGAGGGGGACTCCGCTTGTCATTGCCTCCGGTGACGACGAAGTGGTGCGCTGCTGGAACGCCGTCACGGGTGAGCAAATCGACTGGACCGTAACCGGCGTTGCCGTCGCTTGCGCACAGCGCGCCGACGGGACGGTCTTCCTCGCCACCGGCTCATACGGCGGTGACGTCACAGTCCACGACCTGGGCCACGTTCGGCTCTGATGCACCTCGCAGGTCCTGATCGTGCAACCGGCTGCTGGGCCCCGTCATTCAGGCATTGTGCTCGACCGGCTCATCCCGGCCAGCCACGCCTTCAACTCCTTCCAGGCGGCCTGCTCCTCCGCCTGGGTGCCCCACCACCACGTGAAGGGCGGCGTGTCGGACTCCAGGTCCTCCCGCCACCACTCGACGCATTCATCCAAATGCCGTCTGCCGATCTGGCCCATTTCCAATTCCCAGCGGGCCAGCCACGGGGTGGCTGTGGAACTCGCGATCACACACGACGCGAACACCTCCGGCACGGGGGTCGGTGGCGACGTCTCGCGCAGAGTGTGCGTCCACCACGCATCCAGGAAGCCGGAGATTGAGTCGGCCTGTTCACCGGGCCACCGCGACCAGCCCGCCGCAGCCACCCCCCGTGCGATGAGCTCCGGTTCGTTCGCCCCCTCCGCGAGGTAGGCGACGAGTCGCGGCAACTCCCGCCGGATGACCGCCGGTTGGTCACCCCAGTGGCCTGGTTCCTTCTGCGCGACCTGGCGGACGAGATCTACGGGAAGGGGGATTCCAGGACTCCGAAGCAACTCGACCTCCGCTTCGGTAAAGCACCGACCGCAACCGGTCTCGTCCGCGCGGGCCGTCATCCCCCCGAAAGCCGCTGCCACCCGGCCTATCGCAGCGCCGAGGGCGTCGACATCCTCAAAAGTCACAAAGCATCCCGTCAACACTCCAGCAGGCACCCCAGCCGAAGAGAGCAATCCTAGCTCCAGAGCAAGCGTTGCCTGATCCGGCATTAGGGACTGTTCGAGGTTCGGATCATGACCCGAGCCCTGGCTAGACTCACCTCGTGAGGATCAGCCAGGCGAGTGCAGACGACACTTCCGACTTGGCCCGGCTGCTGTGGCTAGATACCCGCAATGAGGAGCCGGCGCAGCGGTCCGTTGACGCATTTGCGGCGGAACTCGCGCAGTGGTGGTCTGCCCGCCAGGACTCGCACCTAGCGTTCGTGGCCCGACTCCTCCGGCCGGAGATCGTCGGCATGGCCTGGGTCGCGGTCGTCCCTCGCGTGCCGAGACCTGGAGCGACGAGTCGGCTATCGGCAGACATCCAGAGCGTATTCGTCGTACCGGAGCACCGGGGCCGGGGGGTCGGCTCGGCACTCGTGGACGCCGCTTCGGAGCATGCGGCACGCCTCGGGGCCCTTCGCGTGACGGTCCACTCCGGTCGCAAGGCAGTTCCGGTGTACGAGCGGCTGGGCTTCGAGTCGTCCCGACAGCTCCTACAGCGATCGCCTGGCTAAAGGTATTTCTGGATGCGCTCCATGGGCTGGTAGGAAGCTGGCGATCCAGATCGTCGCGGCGCGAAGGTGTAGTCCGGCGAGGTAGCTCTCGGGGTTCTTGTCGTAGCGGGTCGCGATGCCTCCCCAGGTCTTCAGCGGCAAGGAGTATGCCTTGTCACCGGCGACTGCGTCGGCCGGGTGGGGACGGCCGGCTTCCCCATACGCCCGAGTGAGTTCAGCTGCCCACAAGCCCAAGCCACGCTCCCACCGGGCTCTTGAAGCCCCATCAGTGACCGTCAGATGACGACGGACCTCCCCCCACCGATCACCCCTCGCGGCCTCAAAGCCGCCGTCCGGCCTGGGAGGGGGCGGTCCGGGGTGCCCCCGCAGGGCTGTGAACGACATGGGGCGAACGAGTTACCCCGGGTGCGTGAGCAGCCCGAGGAGGTGCCCCGGGCCGGCCTCGACCCCCACCCACCAGAAAACGTGCACCCAAGGACGCACTCGCACGGGCGAGCGAAGCGAGATGGGGGTCCCCCCGGCCGAAGGTTGGGGGAGGGTGGGAAACATCGGAAGGCAACCGGGCCGCGCCCGGGATGCAACCGCTCCGGCCGGCCCGGCTAGGGCTCGCGGGTCAGGAGGGCCACCGGGGAGGAGCCCAGGAGGTCGGAGAGGGGAACGTGGGACTCGTACGAGGCGCCGGGGTGGAGCGCGTTGTGCCAGGTGCCTGGGGGGAGGGGGAGCGTGGTGGTGGTGGGCCAGCCGCCGGACTGGGTCAGGCGGTGGGGGAGGCGGGTCACCGCGGTGATCGCGCCGTCGCCGCGGATGAAGGACAGGACGTGGCCGGCCGCGGGGCCCTCCGCCAGGAGCGGGGTGTAGCCGGCCTCCGGGCCGTACCACTCGGGGTGCTCGCGGCGCAGCCGCAACACCACGGCCGTCAGCCGCAACTTCGCGCGGGCGAAGTCAACGGGCTGGTCCTCCCGGGAGAGAAGCGCTTCCAGCGCCTCGACGTCCGCACGCGCCATCGGCCCCCGGTTGTCCGGGTCGACAAGCGTGAACACCGGCCCCTCCGTCCCCTGGTAGACATCCGGCACCCCCGGCATCGTCAGATGCAAAAGCGCCGCCCCCAGCGCGTTCGCCTCCGCCGAAGGCCCCAGCAACCGGGCCAACTCGCCGACCTCCTCGGCGTGGCCCCCGCAGGCCGACACAAAAGCGGTCACCGCCTTCTCGTACGCCTCGTCCTGCTCCGTCCACGTCGTCCGCAGCCCCGCCTCCCGTACCGCCTTCAAAGCGGCCGGGACCAGCCGCTCGGTGTCGCAGCCGGCGAGGCCGACGGCGGTCTGGAAGACGGTGTACTCCGTGTGCCGGTCCGGCGCCGCCGGCGCGCCCGCCCCGACAGCGCGTTCGGCACGCTCGCCGAGCCAGTCCCGCCAGGCGCCGGGGTGTTCGGTCAGTGCGGCCAGCCGCAGACGGAGGTCGGCGCTGCGCTTGGTGTCGTGGGTGGACAGGACCGTGCCGGTGGCCGGACGGTTCCGCTGGATCGTCGCGCAGTACGCGTGGAACTCCTCCGGCGTCGTCGCCGGCTGCCCCGGGTCGCGGCCGACCTCGCACAGCGACAGCAGCGGCGTGTAGCGGTAGAACCCGGCGTCCTCAACGGACTTGGCGTGCAGCGCGGACGCGACCTGCGCGAAGCGCACCGCGAAGTCGGCGGAATCCGGGCCGAGTTCGACCCCGGCACAGGCCCCCAGCGCGAGATCGCGCAAGTAGCCGAGCGCGGAGGCCAGTTCGGGCGCCGACTCCGACACCGCGTCGGCAGCGGCCCGCTGGACCATCTCCGTGTCAGCCGCGGTCGCCGGCCGCCCCGGCACCACGTACGGGCGGTAGACCGGGATGCGGACCAGGAGTTCACGCAGCGCGGCCGTCAGCACCGCGACGTCGCACGCCGGCCGGTCCCGCTGCGCGGCCCGCTGCGCCGCGCCCACCAGCCGGGTCACCTCGGCGGCCAGGTCATGGCCGACCACCCGGTACGCGGCCTGCCGCACGGTCGCCGGCCAGCGCCCGCCCAGATCGTCCGCGACCCCGGTGAACTCCCGGTAGAAGTCGGCGACTTCGGCCGCACCCGCCGGGTCGGTGAACACACCGTCGATCCGGTCGAGCGCGTCGTATCCGGTGGTGCCCGCGCAGTCCCAGTCCGCGGGCAGCGGCTCGTCGCGCTGGAGGATCTTCTCGACCACCGTCCAGCGCCCGCCGGTCGCCTCGGCGAGCTGGCGCAGGTAGCCGGCCGGGTCGGCGAGGCCGTCCGGGTGGTCGATCCGCAGCCCGTCGGCGACACCTTCCCGCAGCAGCCGCAACACCGTGGCGTGGGTGGCCTCGAAGACCTCGGGGCGCTCCACGCGGACGGCGATCAGGTCGGAGATGGTGAAGAAGCGGCGGTAGTTGAGCTCGGTGTGGGCCTGCCGCCAGTACGCCAGCCGGTACCACTGGGCGGCGACGAGTTCGGCCATCGGCAGGGTCTGCGTGCCGGGGCGCAACGGGAAGCGGTGGTCGTAGTAGTGCAACTCCCCGTCGACCACGGACAGTTCGTCCAGCACGTCGGGCAGTGGCGCGCCCAGCACCGGCAGCAGCACCTGGCCGCCGAGCGCGTCCCAGTCGATGTCGAACCAGTCGGCGTACGGCGACCGCGGGCCGTCCCGCAGCACGGACCACAGCGGTTCGTTCAGCTGCTCGGGCACGGGTACGGCCATGTGGTTGGGCACGATGTCCAGGACGAGCCCGAGCCCGTGCGAGCGCGCGGTCTGCGACAGCTCGCGCAGCCCCCGCTCGCCGCCCAGCTCCTCCCGGACCCGGGTGTGGTCCACGACGTCATACCCGTGCGTGGAGCCGGGCACGGCCTCCAGCACCGGCGACAGATGCAGGTGCGAGACGCCGAGCGCGGCGAGGTAGGGCACCTGCCCGGCGACGTCGGCGAAGGTGAACCCGGGCTGCACTTGCACGCGATACGTCGCACTGGGCGTCACGAGCCCCGCGGCGGGCGACCCTGCGGTCACGAAGTCGGCGTTCATGCCACCTTCCCTACCCCGGATCCCCGCCGCAGTGCCCACTCCATGCCGAAGGCGCCCCGATGAACCACCCGCCCGCGCCGCAAGCGCGCACCCACCGCCCGCGCCCCAAGCGTCCACGCACGGCGCGCACCCACGACCCGTGCCGCAAGCGCGCCCCGCGGGCCCCGGCTCAGTCAGCCGGCCGCTGAAGAACCATCATGCTCCGATCCACCAGCACCAACTTGTCCCCCGGCAGAACCTTCTCCCCGGCCCCCGGCGGCACCCCGTCCACCCGCTCCGTGTCCACCACCATCTGCCACTCCTTCCCGTGGTTCACCGGCACCACGAACTCCTGTGGCTTCGGCGCCGCGTTGAAGAGCAGCAGGAACGAGTCGTCGACCACCGGCTCGCCCCGCGGCCCCGGCTCGGAGATCGCGTTGCCGTTCAGGAACACCGCCAGCGACCTGGCGTGCGCCGCCTGCCACTCGCGCTGCGTCATCTCGTTGCCCTCGGGGGTGAACCAGGCGATGTCGGAGAGCTCGTCGTGCGTGCCGTCCGGCGGGCCGCCGTGGAAGAAGCGGCGGCGGCGGAACACCGCGTGGTCGCGGCGCAACCACACCATCGTGCGCAGGAACTCGTGCAGCCGGTGCGCCTCCTCGTCCTGGCCGGCCTTCGGCCAGGCCACCCAGGCGAGTTCGTTGTCCTGGCAGTACACGTTGTTGTTGCCGCTCTGCGTGCGGCCGAACTCGTCGCCGTGCGAGATCATCGGCACGCCCTGCGAGAGCATCAGCGTGGCAAGGAAGTTGCGCTTCTGCCGGCCGCGCAGCGCGAGCACCTTCGGGTCGTCGGTGTCGCCCTCGACGCCGCAGTTCCAGGACCGGTTGAAGCTCTCGCCGTCCCGGTTGTTCTCGCCGTTGGCGTCGTTGTGCTTGTCGTTGTACGACACCATGTCGTGCAGCGTGAAACCGTCGTGGCAGGTGACGAAGTTGATCGAGGCCAGCGGGCGCCGGCCGTCGTCCTGGTAGAGGTCGGACGAGCCGGTCAGCCGGGAGCCGAACTCGGCGAGCGTGGCGCTCTCGCCGCGCCACAGGTCCCGTACGGTGTCGCGGAACTTGCCGTTCCACTCGGTCCACAGCGGCGGGAAGTTGCCCACCTGGTAGCCGCCCTCGCCGACGTCCCACGGTTCGGCGATCAGCTTCACCTGGGAGACCACCGGGTCCTGCTGCACGAGGTCGAAGAACGACGACAGCCGGTCCACCTCGTGGAACTGCCGGGCCAGGGTGGCCGCGAGGTCGAACCGGAACCCGTCCACGTGCATCTCGGTGACCCAGTAGCGCAGCGAGTCCATGATCATCTGAAGGACGTGCGGGCTGCGCATCAGCAGCGAGTTACCGGTGCCGGTGGTGTCGGTGTAGTAGCGCTTGTCGCCGCCGAGCCGGTAGTACGAGGCGTTGTCCAGGCCGCGCAGCGACAGCGTCGGGCCCAGGTGGCTGCCCTCGGCGGTGTGGTTGTAGACCACGTCGAGGATCACCTCGATGCCGGCCCGGTGCAGCGCCCGTACCGCCGTCTTGAACTCCAGCACCTGCTGCCCGCGGTCGCCCAGCGAGGAGTAGGAGTGGTGCGGGGCGAAAAATCCGATGGTGTTGTAACCCCAGTAGTTCGCCAGCCCCGCGTCCATCAACCGGTGGTCCTGGACGAACTGGTGTACCGGCATCAGCTCCAGAGTCGTCACCCCGAGTTCCACCAGATGGCCGATCACGGATGGGTGCGCGAGGGCCGCGTACGTGCCCCGGATCTCCTCCGGCAGGCCCGGATGGGTCATCGTCAGACCCTTCACGTGGGCCTCGTAGATGACGGTCCTGTGGTAGTCGATCCGCGGCTGCCGGTCGTCGGCCCAGTCGAAGTACGGGTTGACCACGACCGACGTCATGGTGTGCGGGGCCGAGTCCAGGTCGTTGCGCGAGTCGGGCTGGCCGAACCGGTAGCCGTAGACCGACTCGTCCCAGTCGATGGCGCCGCTCATCGCTTTCGCGTACGGGTCGAGCAGCAGCTTCGCGGAGTTGCAGCGGTGGCCGCGGGCCGGGTCGTGGGGCCCGTGCACCCGGAATCCGTACCGCTGTCCCGGCATCACGCCCGGCAGATAGGCGTGCCGTACGAAGGCGTCCGCCTCGCGCAGTTCCACCGCTGTCTCGGAACCGTCGTCGTGCAGCAGGCACAACTCGATGCGCGACGCCACCTCTGAGAAGACGGCGAAGTTGGTGCCCGCCCCGTCGAAGGTGGCGCCGAGGGGGTACGACTGACCCGGCCAGACTTGCATGTCGAGACTCTTCCACTCCCGGACCGGGCCACGCGGTCGTCCGCGCGTCCGGCCGTTACGTTGCGATACGTGCGTACGTGCATACGTTCCGAATGTGCATCCTCCCACCTGGTCCAGCCGACGGTGACACCTTCGCAACCGGCAGCAACCGCAAGGGTGATGAGGTTTTCCGGTAGTAGTCAAGTAGGGTCAACACGGCTGCGACGCCCCCCGCACCGCAGTACCCTTCCTTGATCGTGGACGGGGGTGGGAGGCGGTGCCGTGGTGACGTCCGGAGGTCTGATGCTCCCGGGTGGTGGCGAGCAGGGAGACCAGCACGACGACACCTTGGCGGGGATGCCGGCCACGGTCTCCCTGGCCCAGCCGGTGGAGATCGGATCGGAACTTGACTGGGGCGCCGAGGCGTGGGCCGAGGTACGCACCCGGGCCACCCGCGCCGGGCGCGCGTACGTCTGGCTGAACCTGGTGGAGCAGCGGCTGCGCGCCGTCGTCAACGCGGTGCTGCGGCCCATCTACGAGCCCGTGCACGGCGAGGAGTGGGTGGTCGCCGCCGCCGGCCCGGCCGGGCACGAGTGGGTGCAGCGGGCCGTCGCCGTACGCGAGGTGAGCCGGCGCAAGGGCTTCCTGCTCGACCCGGCCGACGACAACGTGCTCAGCTTCCTGACGCTGCCGCAGCTGCGCGAGCTGGTGGTGCAGCACTGGCCGTGCTTCGAGCCCTACTTCGACGACCGCCGCGACCTCGAACTCGCCCTGGACGAGCTGGAGGTGGCCCGGCACGTGGTGTCCCGCAACCGGGCGCTGTCCAGGACGGTCCTGGAGCAGGCCGAACGGGCCTCCTCCCGGCTGCTGGCGCTGCTCGGCGCGGGGCCGTCCGAGGCGGCCTCGCAGCGGCTGCCGGTGGACGCGGTGGAGGACCTGGTCGCCGACCGCTACGCCGACGTCATCGGGGTGTACTCCGACCGGGTGCGGTTGCAGAGGCAGTTGCCCGTCGAGGACCTGTTCTCCGGGGCGCGCCGGCTGGACGCGATAGGCATCGGCCTGAACCTGCTGGTGCAGAACTACTCCGGACGGCGGCTGGTGCGGCTCGCCGAATCCGGCTGCCGGGTGCGGCTGCTGTTCCTGAACCCGGCGAGCAGCGCGGTGCGCCGCCGGGAACGCGAACTCGGCCTCGGGCGCGGCGAGATGAGCCGGTCGGTGGAGATGAACATCATGCACATGCGACGGGTCCGGGCCCGGCTGCGCGACCCCGGCGCGTTCGAGATCCAGGTGTACGACGAGACGCCGCGCTTCACCGCGTACCTGGTCGACGGTGACAGCGGCGACGGGCTCGCCGTCGTGCAGTCCTACCTGCGCCGGGCGCGCGGCATGGAGGTCCCGGTGATGCTGCTGCGGGGCGGGTCGCGGCGGGTGGTCGCCGACGACCGGCCGGCCGAGATGGGCCTGTTCGAGGTCTACCGCGAGGAGTTCGAGGGGATCTGGGGCGACGCCAGACCGGTGTCCTGACGGCGGCGGGGCCGCGCGGCGGTCGTGCGGTGACCGTACGCCGGGTTGTGCGGTGGTCGTACGGCGGGCCGTCGTGCGGCGGTGTCAGTGGTGCGCGCGATGATGGCAGCGCACACCGGGGACGGGGATTCGGGGCGGAAGGAAGCTCGCCATGGCATGGCACGAGGAGCTGTTGGTCGGTTTCGACCTGGAGACCACAGGTACGGATCCGCTGCAGGCGCGGATCGTCACCGCGGCGGTGACCGAGGTGAAGGGCGGTGAGCCGGTCAGGCGGCGGGCCTGGCTCGCCGATCCCGGCGTCCCGATCCCGGCCGAGACCACCGCGATCCACGGCGTCAGCACCGAACGCGCCACGACCGCCGGGCGCCCGGCGCCCGAGGTCGTCGCGGAGATCGCGGACGCGCTGCGCGGCTACTGGGCTGTCGAGGTCCCCGTCGTCGTCTACAACGCGCCCTTCGACCTCACCCTGCTCGACGAGGAGTTGCGCCGCTACGCGCTCCCCCCGCTGGTCGCCCCCGGCGGCCGCCCGGGCCCGGTCATCGACCCCCTGGTGATCGACCGCACCCTGGACAAGTACCGCAAGGGCAAACGCACGCTTGAGGCCGCCTGCACGGTTTACGGCGTCCCCCTGGACGGCGCCCACGAGGCCGGCGCCGACGCCCTGGCCGCCGTCCGCGTGGCAGTGGCCCTGGCCGCCCGCTACCCCGAGGCCGCGGAATCCGACGTCTGGACCCTGCACCACTCCCAGACGACGTGGTACGCCGCCTGGGCCGAGGATTTCTCGGCGTGGCTCCGCCGCAAGGGTTCCGCTGACGCGGAGTTGGACACGGGCTGGCCGCTGCGGGCGGTGGAACACCAGCCCTCTCATCAAGCCCGGCCCGGCTCCTGATCACGGAGCGGGAGAGCTCATGTCCGGGCGAGAGCGGCTCAGAACCATTCAGAGCAGGCGACAGGCTTCCACGACGTGGTCAGATATCCCTGCCCGCAGGCTCTCATTGGGAATTGAACTGGGCCCAGCTGTACTGGTCGCCGTCCGTCACACCATACAGCAGATCAACCTCCGCGAATATGTCGGGGATATCGCCGAACGTCACGGTCTTCGGCCCGGATTGCCATGTCTGAATGTCCGGGTCATGCCCGTCGCAGCCGTAACCGCGGCACGAGGCGGCGGCGGTCACGGTCTTACACGGCAGCTGTAGACCGTTTGTTGATTGCCCTGTGCGTCAAGGGCTCGGCCGGCTGGTTGGGGATGACCGGGCGGCCGTGGGTGACGGCGGACAGCAGGTGCCGGCGGGGTTAGTTCAGGCGGGCGGAGCTGCGCAGTGCCATGGGACTTGCCCTTGATGAAGATGTCCGCTTTTGGGATAGATGGCATTGCTTCCGAACTGGCAGCCAGGTCAAGTGAGGTTAAAGCATGGCGCCCTCCGCCTAGAAAATTAGGCGGAGGGGATTGCTCCGCCTCTGGGGTGCGCATGGTTGAACGCTGGGGTGCGAACGAAATCGTATTCCACGAGGGGGTGGCGGGATTCGGATCCCGACGGCTCGTACGTCCTCCCCAGCGGCGACACCCTATTGAAGGGATAAACCAGTACGCCATGAGACAACAGCCACGGAAGAGGCGGAGCCGACGATCATCCGCTGTCGTCTTCGCTGCGGCAACCGCGTTGGTCGCTTCCGCCTTCACCGTCAACGCCGCACAGGCGGCGACATCGCAACCAGCCGCGAACCCGGCGCAGAAGCAGGCCACCACGCCAGAGAAGCAGAAGCAGAAGCAGGCCACCACACCATCGGCCGCGGTCCCGCTGAAGGACCGTGACAAGGTTCTTGGGAAGGGCTGGAAGACCTCCACCGACCGGGCCGTGACCACAGCTGCCGACAGCGACGGACTCCACCTCCTGACCGCCGACAGCACGACCGGCTACGCATGGAAAACGGCCGCGGTGCTGACCGAGCCCCAGCTCCCGGCCGACATCTGGATCGGCAACAGCTGTGTCATGGACGACCACCACGCGGCCATCGCCTACGCACCCCGCACCTTCACCAACAAGCAGGACCTCATGATGGGCGGCGCGTTCACCGCGATCGTGAACCTCGATGACGGCCGCGTCACCAAGCTGCCCTTCACCGCGTCCCTGGCCTATTTCGACCCCACCTGCAACCCGGCCACGCACAGCGCCGTCTTCACCGCGCTCCGCGACTCGCAGACACGCCTGGTCACGGTGAACACCAAGGGCACAACCCTCGCGGACACCACGGCGAAGGGCGAGATCACCTCTGCCGTGCCCACCAAGGACGGTGTGATCGCAGCCGCGGGGAACCAGCTCGTCACCGTCGACCGCAACGGCCGGACGAGCAGGCTCACCGCCACGAAGCACGCCCCCTACGGCATCCGCGTGACCGGCGACGGCACGGTCGACTACATCGACCGCACAGGCGACACTGACGCCAACGTGCAGACTTACGCGCACGGCAAGAAGACCACCGTCGCCAGCGGCAAGATCACCGCGATGAACCTCCGCCAGGGCACGGATAGCACCGTCTACCTCGCCGGGAGAGCCGGCCACGGCAAGGGCTTCACAGCCAGTCGCATCAAGCCGCTGGATGTCTCGCCCGACGCGGAGGTCTCCACTCGCGGCCGTCTGGCTGTCGACCCGGTTCTGGCGCCCGCCGTGCAGACCGGCCTGACGAGAATCGCGGGGGCGGGGCAAGCCGTGACCGGCACCGAGCCGCAGCCAGCCGCCACCGCGGCCTCCGACGGCCCGCTCGCGGTCACGTCCACGGCCACACCCACGGGCAGCAAGGTCACCCAGACCGTCGTCCCCTGGTCCGGCGGCGCGCCCGCCACGCAGTCCGGCGCGCCCGCCGCGCGGTCCGGAGCGTCGGCCGGCGCGAACGGCACGGCCCCCTCCCCGGCGCTCGCCGGCATGTCGGTGGCGTCTGGTGGCGCGACCGCCAAAGCCGCCGCGACCACCGCGGACCACGACCCGGTGGACACCGACCGCTGGTGCTCCGTGCCGCGCAACGACGTCAACGCCCAGGCCCTGCAACCCACACCGAACCAGGTCGAGTGGGCCGTCGACATGGCCGTCCGCGGCGACCTGACCTCGGCATGGGTTTCCCAGGGCGGCTGGCGCTCCCAGGCCGGACTGGGCACCATCAGCCCGCAGGCTCTGTTCCCCAAGCCCAGCCTGGTCGGCGGCGGAAGTATCCCCGCGCAGGTCGAACTGGGCATCCTGGCCCAGGAGTCCAATCTGTGGCAGGCCGAATCCGGCGCGATACCCGGCCAGATGGGCAATCCCCTGGCGTCGGTGGCCGGCTTCTACGGCCACAAAGGCACCACATCTTCCGACTACTGGAAGATCGACTGGGAGAACTCCGACTGCGGCTACGGAGTCGGCCAGGTCACCGACGGCATGCGCCTGGCGGGGCATGAGAAGACCGGCGAGACCAGCCTGTCGCCGCCCGTGCAGAAAGCCGTCGCGCTTGACTACACCGTCAACGTGGCCGCATCACTGCAGATCCTCGCCGACAAGTGGAACGAGGTGCACACCGCCGGCCAGACCGTCACCGTCAACAACGACGACGCCTCCAAGCCGGAGAACTGGTTCACCGCCGTGTGGAACTACAACCTCGGCTACAACCCGCCCGGCTCCGGCCCCGGCGGACCCAACGGCCCGTGGGGGCTGGGCTGGTACAACAACCCCGCCAACCCCATCTACCCGGCGGCCCGGCAGGCGTTCATGGACACCAGCCTCGACGCGGGCGCCAACCACGACGCCGCCCACCCGCAGGACTGGCCCTACGAGGAGAAGGTGATGGGCTGGGCCGCCTGGTCCATCGACACCGGCCACTCCTACGCCACCTCAGGACGGCAGGACTGGCCCGGCGACAGCGGCTTCTCCTCCGCCGGCTTCCAGCCCTCCTGGTGGCTCACCAACGGCGACCGCAGCGAGATCAAGCCCCCACTGGGCACCTTCTGCAACGAGTCCAACGACTGCGACGTCTCTGACCCGCCTCCGTGCGAGACCGACCACATCGAGGGCTGTGACCAACTCCACTGGTGGCACGAGCAGAACACCGTCTGGAAGACCGACTGCGCCGACACCTGCGGCCACGAGAGCATCAAATACCTGACCCTGCGCGCCGAACCCGGACGCGGCTACCGCCTCCAGTACGGCGAAGCCGACTGCGCGGCAGTCCCCGCAGGCGCCATGGTCGTCCACTCCGTACCCAACGGAACACCCACCTGGAGCCAGACCTGCGGCAACGCCGCCTCCTCCGGAACCTTCCAGTTCACCTTCTACCCCGACAGTGCCGGCCAGTACGAGGCCAAAGGCGACCTGAGCCAGATAGGCGGCGGCTACCAAGGCCACTACTGGTACGCGCACACCCGCAATGAGGCGCACCTCGGCGGTGACGAGGGAAGGATGACCGTCGATGGCACGTGGACGCTCAACCAGAGCCTCAACCAATGGGCCCGGGTCATGGTGCACGTGCCCGACACCGGCGCCCAGACCCAACAGGCGCACTACAAGATCTACGGAATCGCAGGGAAGAGCGGCGGCTACGACCGCTACATCAACCAGCACCGGCAGTCCAACGCATGGCTCTCCCTCGGCGTCTACCAGTTCTCCGGAACCCCGAAGGTGGACCTCAGTAACGCGACCGATGACGGAAGCGCGGACGACGACGTCGCCTGGGACGCGGTCGCGTTCCAACCGCTGCCAGGAAAGCCGAAGCACATCGTTGCGGCTCTCGGCGACTCCTACTCCTCCGGTGAGGGTGCGGGCAACTACTTCCCGGAGACCGACCAGGACCATGGCACCAGCACCTGGAATGCCTGCTCGCGCAGCAAGGACGCCTGGCCCCGCAAGCTCGTGCTACCGGGCGAGACCTCCACGCTGGGCTCGCTCAGCGACGCCTGGAGCACCAGCGCAGAACTCGGCTTCGTCGCCTGCTCCGGCGCCAAGAACTGGAACGTCCAGACGCAAGGCGAACTGACGACGCCGGGCGAATACGGCGCGTACCCGACCGACTGGGACGACCGCACGAAGGACCCCGCCGACGGGCAGTTCCACGAGATGAATCAGATGGACTCCGGCGTACTCGACGACGATACGACACTGGTGACGTTGACCATCGGAGGCAACGACCAGAACGCTTTCAGCGACGCGATCTCGGAATGCGCCAGCAGTCCATTCAGCTGCGGCGGCGACGCCTTCACGGCGAAGTACGAAAAGCTCATCGACGACGCCGAGACAAACATCCTCGAAACACTCAAGGAGATCAGGGACAGGGCAACCAACGCCGAGATCGTACTGATCGGCTACCCGGCCCCGATCAGTACGAGCAATACCTGCGACGCTGCCGGCGGCGCCGTGGGGGGCGACCCGCAGGCCCTGACCGACCTGGCGTTCTACTTCGCCGCAGAGGACCAGGACACGATTTTCAAGATCAACGACACGAAGGTTAACCAAATCGATCCGTACTCGTGGTTCACCGACCACGAGGTCTGCGACAGCGACTCCTGGATCAAGGGAGTCAGCATCGGGCCCAACAGCGAGGGCGACTTCCACGCCGGCGACCCCAACGCCACGTGCGCGTGGAAGTTCGACACCTGTGTGAGTCGGGAGTCCTTCCACCCCAACGTGTCGGGAACCACCGGCTACGCGGAGTTGGTCGACCAGGAGTTGGCCAACACCATTGGATATACTGGAGGATGATTCAAATACGGTCGGCCCACACGCCCGGCCACAACCCGTGGTCGGTCGTGTGGGCCATCGCCCTCTTCCTTGTGCTGCTGTTCATCGGGACATGGATTCCTTACACCATGCTCAGGGGCCTCTCGCCGCACGACCCCAAGCCCCACGGCCCCGACACGCGATCGGCCGTAAAGGCGGCCGAGCAGACAGCGCACGCCCTGGAGCAGGCCGACGCTGACGGAACCCTGTCCGAACCGGAGGCCCGATCGGCCGTCGCAGACGGCGGCGTACTGACCCAGCTGAGCCTGGAGGACGACTCGGGCAGCCTGACGGTGGCCTTTCCCTACACCGAGGAACCCCCGGGGACCGGCGTCACACTCCGCCGCTACGTGTGCGTGTACTTCCTCGTGCTCACCGGGCAGGCCGTGGAGACCAACTACTCCGGTGGCTGCTCCGCGCACCCGCGGCCCATCACCACCACTACCACCACCGGCGTCGGCGAGTCTGTACGGTGACCGGCTCTGTTCCTTAGTCGGTGGTAGTCGTCGCAGCAGGACGCGATGGCGGAGGAGGCCGAAGCCGGTGTCCTTTCCTAGCCGGTCGGAGGGGCGCGGAGGGTTGCGGTGATCTCCGCTATAGCATGCGGGGACCGCTGTGTTCGCCCCGATGGAAGGCGCGTTCGTGATCACTCCCTCCGATGAGGTCCTGCTGCGGCGGGCGATCGGGCTCGCGGCCCGGGCCGTGGAGTTGGGGGACGCGCCCTACGGGTCGCTGCTCGCCTCCGCGGAGGGTGACGTGCTCGTCGAGGAGCACAACACCGTGCGGCGGGACAAGGACATCAGTGCGCATCCGGAGCTGAAGCTCGCGCGGTGGGCGGCGCGGGAGCTCGACGCCGCGACGGCCGCGCGCACCACCATGTACACCAGTTGCCAGCCGTGCGGGATGTGCGCCGGGGGGATCGTGCGGTCGGGGCTCGGGCGGGTGGTCTACGCGCTGTCCACCGAGCAACTGGTCGAGCTCAACCCGGAGTCGGGGGCGTGGCCGGACGTGGCGCAGGACGGGCCCGGGCTGTTCGAGGAGGCGCGCGGACCCATCGAGGTGTACTACCGGCCGTAGACCGGCTGTCGGGGGCGGCGGAAGAGGGCCGTCCACAGGAACGGCTCACCGAACGCGCCGGACTCCGGGGGCTCGTCGCGCATCGGGCGCAGCTCGACCTCCGTCAGGTCGGCGAAGATCCAGCGCAGCGACTCCTCGGTGTACGCGAGGCCGCCGTGCAGGGCGGACTGCCGGTAGAAGTCGGCGTCGGGCACCTCCGAGCCCATCTTCCCGGCGGCGAAACACGTCAGGGACAGGTGGCCGCCGGGCGCCAACGTCCGCTCCACCAGGGCGAGATAGCTGATCCGGCGGTGCGGCGGCAGGTGGTGGAAGCAGCCGGAGTCGTGAATCAGATCGTACGGTCCGGCCAACTCGGCCCCGGCGAGGGCGAACGCGTCGCCGTGGTGGAACGTGATGCCCTCCGCGCCGACCTCGCGGGCCCGTTCCCGCGCCCAGGTGATCGCCGCGCCGGACAGGTCGACTGCGTCCACCTCGTAGCCCGCGGCGGCCAGTTGGAGGGCGTTGCGGCCGGGCCCGCACCCCAGGTCCAGCGCGCGGCCGGGTGCGACCAGGCCCCGGTCCAGGTACGAGACCAGGTTCTCGTCCGGCTTCGCCGCGAAGAACGGGATCGGCTTGTCGCGGTCGGCGTAGAAGCCGTCCCACCAGTCGGCGCCACCGGCCGTCCAACGGTCCGCCTCCGGCGCGAACAGGCCGTCGAGCAGGGCGAGTACGTCGTCGACGCTGCGGATGTTCCGGTCCATCGGGTCCCCCTCCGTGAGGCCCCCAGAATATCGCTCCCGCGAGGTAAAACACCAGGTCAGCGGCTATGTGCGGATGTCGTGAGCGGCTGCTTCCCGGGCCGCCGGCCCGGTGGCGGACCGACGCCCCGGACTCCGCGCGCCCGGCCGCTCGTGCCCCCGCCGGGGGCGCTCCCGGGCACGTTCTCGGGTGACCTCACCGCACTGAGGGAACACGTTTGGGCAATAGCGTTGTCGGCGAGAGGAGTTGGCGGTGAGTGACGTGCGGTCGCAGGCCGGGAGGGCTGTGCGGAGCGCTCTCGCCGTGCTGCTCGTTTTCGGCCGGGCCGCGGGCGGGGCCGTCTTCTCGGGCATCCCGGTCAATCTCCGGTTGCACCGGATCGCCCGGTCGGGTCCCGTCCGCCGGGCCCGGCGGGAGGCGGAGGATGCGCTGCGGGAACGGATCGCGGCGGCGGCCGCGGCGCTTCCTTCGGCGCGGCTGGTGTGTGTTCGCGTTGAGGACCGCGTCGTGCGGGAGCGGCGCTTCGCGCCGCGGATCTTCGGCCGGCGTCCGGCGGGCCCCGCGGGCGGGGGCGCGATGAGGGGGACGGTTTACGCGGCGGCGTATTTCGCTGGGGGCGGGGCGATGGACGAGCGCGAGCTTGCGGAGGGTTTGGCGGGGGAGTGGCGGGCCGGGGGTTCGACGTGGAGCGCGACGTCATTCGCCGCATGGGAGTACGACCGCCCGGGCCGCCCGGTGGTGTTGCCCCCGCTCCGCCCCGCCGGGGGCCCCGAGGTGATCCTCCACCGCGAGGCGGTGGCCCCTCCGGGTTGGTCGCCCGGCGACGCGCGCGGCCCGGCGACTCCCACGCTGATGCGCTGGACCTCCCAGCTCACCTACCTGACCACCCCGAGGTGGCCCCTCCTCCACCGTCTGTCCCACCGGGCCGCCGGGTAGGCGGGGCGCCTTGGGGGGCGGCCGTTGCGTTTCCGGGCTCCGGGTGGGTGGGGGAGGCGGTGGCTCGCCCCGGTTGCCACCGGCTGGGCTTTCCGCCCGGTGGGCGGACCCGTTCGTTTTCACGGCTGGGCGCCGTGCCTGCCGTTTTTTCCCACCCCGCCCGCCCGTGCGGGTGCGTCCTTGGGTGCACGTTTTCTGGTGGGTGGGGTCGGTGCCGGTCCGGGGCACCTCCTCGGATTTCCTCCGTGCGGGTTTCGTCGTCGGGTGCGCCCCAGTTTGTCGGAAATCCTGCGGGGGCACCCCGGCCCGTCCCCTCCCGGGCCGAGTGGCGGCTTCACGGCCGCTGGGGGTGATCGGTGGGGGTGCGCGTTGGTTGTTGGGTGCGGGTTACTGATGGAGCATTGCGCCCCTGCCCGTGCCTGCTGGGGCCCGGTTGGCGGCTGCGGGTCGTTGGTGGGTGAGGTCTTGGGCTGATAGCCGCCGTCGAAGTTCAGCCCTCCACCCTGGCTACTTGCGGAAGACTTTCGCCCTCAGCGGCCGTGAGCCGCCAGCCGGGCGCAGGAGGGGACCCGCAGGGCGCTTGATGCTCCCTCAGTGACCGTCACCTGCCAACGAACCTCGGCCCCATCCACCGGTGTCTTGCGGAAGACCTTCGCCTCGGGCGGCCGTCAGCCGCCAGCCGGGCTCAAGCGAGGACCGGTAGGGGGCGCAATGCTGCATCAGTGACCGGCACCCGACCACGAACCCCCGCCGCCCACCGATCACCCCTCGCGGCCTCAAGCCGCCGTCCGGCCTGGGAGGGGGCGGTCCGGGGTGCCCCCGCAGGGCTGTGAACGACATGGGGCTTCACGATCTACCCCGGTGCCGTGATCAGCCCGAGGAGGTGCCCCGGGCCGGCCCCGACCCCCACCCACCAGAAGACCCGCACCTAAGGACGCACCTGCACGGGCGGGCGGGGTGGGAAAAACGGTAGACACGGCACCGTTCGCCGGGAGATCACGGAACTGACCGCCGGCGCCCGGGGCGCAGCCCCAGTCCCGCCCCGGCCGCCCCCGGTCAGAGCAGCTGCGCCGCGATGGCCTGCGCGCAGGCCAATGACTCCGTCCGCGTCGTGTCGACCTCCAGGTCGTAGAACACCCCCCGGTGCACCAGGTCCGCCTGCTGCGCCGCCATGCCGGCGACCCGGTCACCCCGCGCGACCTCGCGGCCCGCGGCGACAGCCGCCTCGCAGCGGACGCCGACCCACAACACCCGCACATCGTGCAGCGCCTTCACCCATCGCCGCTGCGACTCCGTCCCGCCGAGGAACACCTCGTCCACGATGACCCGGGCCCCCGCGCGGGCCATCGCCGCGATCCCCTCGATCCACGCCGCCTCCAGCGTGCGGAACTCCGGGCCGACGCTCACCCCGCCGTCAGCGGCGAACGCGATGCCCCCGTCCGACGCCCGCATCGCCGCGGGCATCGCGTCGACGAGGGTGTCCGTCCCGAGCGTGAGCCACGGATCTGGCAGGACCGCCTGCAAGCACCGGGCCACCCCGGACTTCCCCGAACTGGAACCCCCGTTCAGGACGATCACCTGGGTCCCCACGATCACCTGGCTCATCAGCGCGCCACACCTCTCAATGCCGGACTCGGACGACCAGTTTGCCGGTGGCGCGGTCGTTTTCCATGGCTTCGTGGGCCTCGGGGACCTGGGCGAGGCCGTCGTAGACGCGGTCTACGGGGAAGGAGAGTTGACCTGCGGCGACCGCGTCGACGATCTCCTGGAACGTTGCCCGCGGCAGATCCGCCGCGTCGCCGAAGTAGCCGGAGAGGCGGACGCCCCGGGGGAGGTACTCGTTCGGGGAGAAGTCCCGGACCGTCCACTGGTTGGAGAGGCTGCCGCCGAAGCAGCACGTGCCGTGCACGCGGACGGTGCGGAGGGTGTCGGGGAGCGTCGGCGTGCCGACGAGGTCCAGGGCCGCGTCGACCCCGTCGGGGTAGAGCTCGCGCACGGCGGGTGCGACCTCGCCGGTGTCGAGGAGGGGGTGGTGGACGCCGTGCTCCTTGAGCGCGTCGAGCCGGTCGGCCCGCCGGGTCGTGGACAGGACGGTGGCCCCGCGCCACGCGGCCAGAGCGGCGGCGGCCAGGCCGACGGAGGACGTGCCGCCGCGGATCAGCAGCGTCTGGCCGGGCTGGAGGTCGAGGCCGACGGTGAGCGAGCCGTTGGCCGTCTGCACCATCTCGGGGAGCGCGCCGAGCACCTCCCAGGGCAGGTCGGTCTCGACGGGGATCACCTGCGACACCGGCACCGACGTGTACTCGGCGTACCCGCCGTCGTACGTGCGACCCATATCGCCCATCATCGCGACGACCTTCTGCCCGCGGACCAGCCCGCTGCCGGCCGGCGCCGCGTCTATCGTCCCGGCGGCCTCGATCCCCGGCACCCGGGGAAAGCTGACGCCCACGCTCACGCCCAGCCGCAGCTTCAGCTCCGAGCGGTTGAGGCCGAACGCCTCGACGCGGATCCGCGCCCACCCGTCCCGCTCGGGCGGCAGCGGGAGCGTGGTCAGCCGCAGGTTGTCGGCCGGACCCGGCGCGAGGAGCTGGACGGCGCGCATGGTGGCCGGTGCCGGTGCCGGTGCCGGTGCTGGTCTCGGTTCCGATGCCGGTCCCGATGATGGTGGCGGTGGCGGTGAGGACGTCATGACCTTGCCTTCTTCCCGAGATACCCGAGGCACCACCTGATGTAGCGCAGAGGTAGCGGAGTCGTCAGGCGTGATCAACCGCCGGCCGCCGCCCCGGCATTCCCCCTCCGGGGCCGTCAGAGGTCGAGTTGGTACTCGAACGTCGTGTGCGTCGGCACGTAGCCGAGCGCGTCGTTGATCTGCCGCATGTACGGGTTGTTGTCGGCGGTGTCCGTGAGCAGGCCGCCGAGTTCGGGGTGCCGTTCGGCCGCCTGCCGGATCGAGGCCGCCTTCATCCAGCGGCCGAGGCCGTGCCCGCGGTGCGCGCTGAGGACGCCGGTGCCGTAGTGCTGGCCGTCGCCCTTGCCGTCGCCGGGGACCACCAACTCGGTGAACCCGGCGATCGAACCGTCCGACTCGTCGATCGCGACGACCGTGTGCAGCAGCTCCCCGCGCTTCTCGACGGCGGCGGCCGCGGCCCGGACGCGTTCCAGGTCCCAGACCACCGTGCCGAAGTCGGTGCCGCCCATCGGCATGTCGTCCATGGCGTGCCGCGACGCGACGAAGGTCACGGCGAGGTCGTCCGGGACCGTGCCCTCCCACGACGCCAACCGGTAACCGGGGTGCGGCCGTTCGCTGAGCGCGGCGACTGCCGTGAGGTCCGCGCCGGCCAGCGGGAGACGGGTGTAGGTCATCGTCAGGACCTTGCGGAAGCCCCGGGCCGGGAGGAATCCGTCGCCGGGAGAGCCGGCCTCGGCCTGGGTGACGACGGAGCGCCGGCCGTCCTGGCGCGCGGCGGCCACGGCCGCCTCCAGGAGCAGGGAGCCCGTGCCGCGACGCCGCTCGGCCGGATGGACGCCCAGGTCGAGTTCGGCGAGGTGGTCCTGCCCGGCCCGGGTGAAGAGGCGCAGGAACGCCGACCCGACCGGGACCCCGTCCGCGTCGGACGCCAGCCACGCCAGGCGGCGGGCCGACGTCCCGCCGTCGGGGTCGATCAGTGCGGTGATGCGAACGGACAAGGACAAGGTGTCTCCGTCGAGGCGAGGGGACGAGGGGGCGGGGGTGCCGGTGGTCGGGCGAAGGTAGCCGCCCCCCTCGTCGGGAGCAACGGATTTACCCCGGCCCCCGGAGACCCCCGCTCAGGCCGCCGGCCCCGGCGTCCCGGTCCCGGTCCGGGTCCGGGTCCGCGTCCGGGTCAGAGCGTGACCGGTGTGCACTTCGTGAGTTCGGTGATGAGCTGGTTCGCCAGGAACCAGCGGGTGGCGTTCGTCCGGCCGTACGGCAGGTGGTCGTCCTGCGCGCGGGGGATGAGGCGGCCGACGCGGTTGGGGATGTAGACGCCGCCGAAGGCGCCCCAGAGCAGCGGTTTGCGGCTGCGGAAGGCGACCGGGTCGCCCAGGTGCGGGCACATGCGGGCCGCGAGCTGCGCGCATCCGGAGCAGACGGGCGGCTTGGACGTGCAGCCCTGGTAAGGGGCCGACGGGTCGGGCAGGTTGGCCATGTGCTCGCCGCGCGCCTCCAGGAACAGCCAGCCCTCGCGCGTGCGGTCGGCCGGCTTGCCGCACACCTGGCAGAGCTTGAGCAGCATGGCGTCCCGCTGGCGGAGCGGGTGCATGTCCGCGAAGCGCGGCTTGCCGGAGCCCGGCGCCCACGTCATCCGGGCCCACAGCACGCCGTGCCGGTCGCGGTCCTCGGGGCGCTCGTCCCGGTAGGCCAGCCCCGGCACCCCCTTGTGGTCGGTCCGTACGTAGAGCTGGCTGATGTCGGTGTGCTCGCCGGTCCACGAGACCGAGAACGGCACCGGCATCTCCCGTGGCCCCCAGGTGACTTGGGACCAGGTGTACACACCGGGCTGACCGGCGGGCTGAACGGCAGGCTGTGCGGCGGATCGTGTTGCAGACATCGTCTTCCTCGATGAGCGGTCGGAGCAGGCTGAGTTGGCATGGGTGGAGTTGGCATGGGTTGAGTTGAGGGGGCGGGCGGTACGCGGCCGTCCCCGATCGCCCGCGCGCGCGTTGTCCGGTGCACCGGCCGCAGGCCGTACGGGTCAGCCGACGAGCGCCCACACGCTCTTGCCGGGCCGGAGGTCGGTCAGAACGCCCCACCGCCCACCGGTGATCGCGTCGACGAGGCCCAGTCCGCGCCCGCCGTCGTCCTCGTCGCCGGCGGCCCGCACGCGCGGGCGGACCTCCGAAGCGTCGTGCACTTCCAGCCGCACGCCGGCGCCGTCGAGTTCGAGACGCGTCTCGATGTCCCAGCCGCAACCGGCCGCGTGCTGGAGGGAGTTGGTCAGCAGCTCGGAGAGGACGAGCTCGGCGGCGTCGGCCAGCTCCGACCGTCCCCACTCGGCAAGAGCGGCCCGCAACTCCTGGCGGGCGAGCGGCACGGACAGCGGGTTCTGCGGCCAACGTCCCGTCAGGGGCGCGGTGCTGGTGGGACGCACAGTCACCATGGGGGGTGGCCTTCCGTTCGCTGTCTGTGCTGGACTGCTCACAGCGTGACGCAAAAGGGGCTAGCCTCGGGAGGGTTGGCTGTTGTCCCTTCTGGGTGGTCAACAGGTGAAATCGGTGGAGGGGTGCAAGCTGTGACGGTGGAACCATCCGGACGGCCATCGGCCAGAAAAGTCTTCGCCGTCGAACTGGCGCGGTTGCGCGAGGCGTCGGGCTGGTCGCTCAGCGATCTCGCCGACAAGACGACGTACGACCGGACGTATCTCTCCAAGCTGGAGCACGGCCACAAGCTCGGCGCGATCGAGGCGATTGCCGCACTCGACGCCGCCTACGGGACCGGCAACCACCTCCAGCAGCTCTGGAGACTGGCCGACGACGAGGTCGTGCCGGACCGCTACAAGCGGTTCATGCGGCTCGAACCCGACGCCACGGTCATGCAGCAGTACAACACCGCTACCGTTCCCGGGCTGCTCCAGACCGAGGACTACGCCCGAGCTCAACTGCGGACTGCCCGTCCCCGTAGCGAAGAGGTGCTGGCCGAAAAACTCGCCGCCCGTATGAGGCGGAAGTCACTTCTGGATCGTGACGATCCGCCACATCTGCGCGCACTGATGGACGAGTCGGTCATCCGCCGTCCCACGGCCGAGCGGGAGATCTGGCGGAACCAACTCGAAGTACTGGTGGACGAGAAGCGGCCGAACGTCGTTCTCCAAATCCTGCCGTTCAGCGCCGGTATTCACGATCTGCTCGAAGGCTGCATGACGCTGCTGTGGCTGCCGGGTGGCCGGTCTGTCGCCTGGGTGGAGAGCAGCGTCGAGGGCGTGCTGATCGAGGACGCGCCACGAGTCGAGCAGCTCAAGCTGTCCTATGATCTGTTGCGGGACTCCGCACTGTCACCCTCCGAGTCCCGGGCATTCATCCGGCACGTGATGGAGGACAGCACCTCATGCACACCCCCGATTCAGCTCTGAGCGCTGCGTGCTGGCGCAAGTCCACGTACAGCAATGCCGACGGGGGCAACTGCATCGAGGTCGCTGACGGCATCCCCGGCGTCGTCCCGGTCCGCGACAGCAAGGACCCGCAGGGCCCGGCCCTGACGTTCACCCCGGGCGCCTGGTCCGCCTTCGTCGCCGACGTGAAGGCGGGCACGCTCGCCTGAGCGCGCCTTCCCGCTTCGTCCCGCCCCCTGGCCCTCTGGGCCCAGGGGGCGTTCTTCGTTTTCGGCGGGATTGCCGCCGCCGCGCGACCCGGCCCGAGCGGTGGCCGAATCGCGCCACCGCGCCCGGGCAGCACCCCGTCGCGACCGGGAAGACGGATTGCGGAATTCGGCGCTCCGAATGGGCTCTGGCCTGTGCTCCGGGACTCGGAAAAGCCCCGAACCCATCCACGAACCTCTGAGTTCACGTATTGATCCAAGCCACATCACTGGCTCAGAAGTGACTGATGAGCGCGCACTCCGGATGGCTAATGTCGTCGCCGGATCAACGTGATCCGTGAAACACCCCGAGGGGGAGACGGCATGAGTGGTGCGCGTAAGCGGTTGATGGGTCTGGCGGCGCTTCCGGTGGCCGTCGTGGCGGTGCTGGCGGCGGCGCCGCAGGCCATGGCGGGGTCGGGCAGTGCCTGTGGGACCGACACCCAGTCGGTGGACCGGTGCCTTCGGTTCTCCTTCAACAGCAACGAACAGGGGTCGCAGACCTATGTCTGGGGGAACATCCCGAACCTGGCGTCCTACAAGTTCATCACCCTCGGCGGCGGCCAGGGCTACTCGTTGAAGAACCACGCCGCGTCGGCGGCCAACTTCAGCAACACCAGTACGACGATCTACTACAACAGCAATTACGGCGGTTCGTGCGACACGCTCACCTACTACGCCATCGCCGAAAAGCTGCACTACACGTACAACAACGACGCGTCGGTGAAGTTCAACTACGGCAAGTCCTCTTGCTACCAGTTCTGAACGCGGCGCGATGAGGCACACCACAGGGTCGGCCGCGCTGGCCGCTCTCGCGGGCGTCGTCGTACTGGCCGGCTGTTCGACGGCGGAGCACTCCGCTGCCGGGCGGCCGGCCGTGTCGGCCCCCTCCGGGACGGCGACGACCGCCGAGCCCCCGGCGGGTGATGACCCCCGGTTCACCGCGAGGCTGCCGATCGCGGAATACTCCTTCACCGATCAGCAGACGTCGGCGATCGATGCCGCCGTGAGCGTCCTCACCGACCGCTGCATGCGGCGGTACGGCATGACGTTCCGCGCGCCCGGGCAACCGCCGCCGCTCGCACGGGAGTCGGCAGATCGCCGCTACGGGTTGTCGAGTGCGTTCGACGCCGCTCACTACGGCTATCACCTGACCCCCGACGAGGAGTCGGCGCAGGCGCCCGCCGACCCGGTGCGCAGCGGCACCGCGCAGTACCTGGTGCTCTTCGGGCGGAAGGACGCGCGGCAGCCCGACGCGACGACGGCCGTGAGCTATCACGGCCGGGCGGTGCCGGTTGGCGGCTGTCGTGGTGAGGCGGCCACCGCGATGGGCGCATACGACGACCCGTCGGCGTCGCAGACCGCCTCCGACATCGCGAGCGGGAGCTATGCCGCCTCGGCGAAGGACCCGGCGGTGCGGAAGGCGACCGGGGCGTGGTCGGCCTGTATGAGGGCGAAGGGCTTCGACTACCCGACGCCGATGGACGCGCTCGGCGACAACGCGTTCCTCAGCGGTGCCGCGCCCTCGGCGCGTGAACTGGCCACCGCGAAGGCGGACATGGCGTGCAAGGACAGCACGGGGCTGCTGGACACGTGGTTCGCGGCGGAGAGCCGGATCCAGCGCGGGATGATCGCGTCCCGGCAGGCGGACCTGACCCGGCTCAAGTCCGCGCACGCGGCGAAGGTGGCGGCGGCCGAGAAGATCGCCCAGGGGACGTGACCGCGTCCAGGCGTCAGCGGGGGACGAGGTCGCGGAGGTCGGCGAAGATGCGGTTCTGTGCGGCTTCGGCGGCGGGGTCGTCGTTCTGGATGAAGCCGTGTTCGAGGCTCGGTTCGCAGCGGTGGCGGACCGGGACGCCGGCCAGGGCGAGGCGGCGGGCGTAGGCGTCGCCCTCGTCGCGGAGGGGGTCGTGCTCGGCGGTGACCACCAGGGCGGAAGGTAGGTCCGCGAAGTCGTCTGCGTGCAGGGGTGAGGCGGCCCGGCGGGCGGCGGGGTCGGGGACGAACGACTCGACGAACACGGCGAGCGTTTCGGCGTCCAGGCCGTGGCCGGTGCCCTTCTCGATGACGGACGGGCCGGCCAGCGTCAGGTCGGTGTTGGGGCAGAACAGCGCCTGGACGGCGGGCAGTCGGGACCCCTCGTCGCGCAGCGCCATGCAGGCCGCGATGGCCAGGAACCCGCCCGCGCTGTCACCGGCGACGGCGGCGGGCCGCGACTGGCGCAGCACGGCGACGGCGTCCTCGACACCGGCGGGGTAGGGGTGTTCGGGGGCGAGCCGGTAGTCGACGGCCAGCACGTCGAGTTCGCAGGTGAGGGCGATCCGGCGGCAGACGCGGTCATGGGTGTCGAGGTCGCCGAGGACGAAGCCGCCGCCGTGCAGGAACACCAGCAGGGGGCGGTCCCCGTCGGCGGGGCGGTAACGGCGCAGCGGCAGGCCGCCGGGCCCCGACACGTCCTCCACGGACCGGAGTTCGGGGCCGCGAACCCGCGTCGCGCGCCGCTCGCGGGAGCCGGCCCGCAGCCGGGTGACAAGATCGTCAGGCGTCGTCATGCCCCCATCCTGACGGACCCGCGCCCCGGCCATGGTGGCGCCGGGCCGGATGTCCGGTTCCGGGCGGCCCCGGGGCTGTGAGGTCAGCCGGCGGCAGCCGTGGCCAGGGCCTCCAGCAGCGCCGGAAGCCGGCCCAGTGCCGTCGCGCCCGCGATCGGGTCGGCGTAGTCGCGGGTGTGCACGATCAGGCCGTCCCGCACGGTCATCACCATCAGGAACGACAGCGTGAACGGCTCCCCGCCGGCGAGCAGCCGCCCGTGCAGGTCGTACTCGACGATCACGACCTCCGGGTCGGCCGTCTCGTGGATCCGCACGCCGGACAGGCGCTCGTACCGGCGCAGCGCGGCGCCGGCCCGGAACCGGGCGCGCAGCGACTCGCGGTCGGTCTCCGTGCGGGCCGGGTAGAGGGCGGCCGGCGCGAACGGCATCTCGATGACGACCTGCGGGGCGTAGCAGTCGGCGAGGTCGCCGGGGTCGGCTCCGGTGGTGGCGCCGAGGAAGCGTTCCGCGATGTCGCGGGCGGTGCTGGGCATGCTGGTGTCCTCCCTGGGGGCGGACAGGCCGTAGGATCGGCGGCAGTGAATCGGAGAGTGCGCCCCGGTTAGACCGTACCGGAGAGTGCGCCCCGGTTGGAAGGACTCCCGGAGAGTGGGGTGGCCGCAGATGCGGGCCGACGCACGGCGCAACCGCGACCTGGTGCTGCGAGCGGCGCAGGACGCCTTCGCCGAGGAGGGGCTGGCGGTGCCGCTCGACCGGATCGCCCGCCGGGCCGGGGTCGGCCCGGGCACCCTCTACCGGCACTTCCCGACCAAGGAGGCGCTCTTCGAGGCCGTCGTCCACGAACGCCTGCGCCAACTCGTCGGCCACGCGCGCGAGTCCGCCGCCGCCGCAGACCCGGGCGCGGCCTTCTTCGACTTCGTCGCCCACCTGGTGCGCGAGGCCGCGCCCAAGCAGGACCTGGTCGACGCGCTCGGCGGCGCCGGGGTCGACGTGCGAACCGCCGTCTCCGCCACCGCCGCCGAACTGCGGGACGAGGTCGGCCGCCTCCTGGCAGCGGCCCAGCGCAGCGGTGCGGTGCGGCCCGACCTGACCGCCGACGACCTGATGACGCTCCTCGCAGGCGTCCTCCACGCGCTCCGCGCCCACCCGGCCGCCCCGATGGACGAGCGCCTGGCGGTGTCCGTACTGTGCGACGGGCTGGCCGCCCGGGCTGTCAGGTGATCGGCAGGACGAGTCCTAGTCCTGCCAGTAGAACA
This sequence comes from Streptomyces sp. CA-111067, assembly GCF_050956065.1. Lineage (NCBI taxonomy): Bacteria > Bacillati > Actinomycetota > Actinomycetes > Kitasatosporales > Streptomycetaceae > Streptomyces > Streptomyces sp. CA-111067. Next base: position 7,422,008 of record NZ_CP192103.1, read on the forward strand.
GCAGGGTGCTCACGCCCAGGGGCTTCCGCTCGCCGAAGTAGTACACGCACAGGCCCGTGACGAGGATCTGGTGGACCGGTTCGTCGATCCAGCGGAAACCGGCTGATTCGAGGGCCCGGTGAGCGGCGGGATCGACGTCGTCGTCGCAGTACGCGAAGCGGCCGAGCGTGCTGATGAGCACGCGGTCCCCGTCGTACCGGATGACGTGATAGGTGCCCTCGCCCTGCCGGTTGTCCGCGCCGGCCGAGACCGGGGGCTCCGGATGGAAGCCGGCCTCCCGCAACGCGGTGGTCGCGGCGCGGAGTCGGGCGTCCTTGTCGGGCCGGGCGGGCGGCTCCGCGCAGAGCGCTTCGACCCGCCACCGCGGATCGCTCTGCCACTCGCAGCCGCTCGCGTACTCGTGCAGGATCGCGGCGCGCAACTCCTCGTCCAAGCCCGGTACTTCGACCCGGGGGCGACCCAACGACGCGTATATCGCCCGGGTCTCGGCGGTGTCGTCGGTCAGCCGGTGCAGGGCGTAGGCGGTCCAGAGCTTCGCCTCGGTCGTCGGCGCCGCGTCGAGCCGGGCGCGCAGCCGGACCGGGTCCGTCAGGAGGGACTGGGCCAGGTACGCCACACCGTGATCGGGGTCCGCCAGCGCGTCCGCGACGTCGTCCCCGGCGCGGTGCCTCATCCGGACGCGGAAGGCCCGGTCCTCAGGCCGCGTGTCGCCGAGTTCCGACAGCACCGCCTCAACCCCGTACCGGGTGACCAGCGCGTCAAGCCCCGCCTCGCCGCTCTCCCGCCGATGCGGCCAGGGCGAGGCCGCGAGCGTCGCAAGACCGCCGGCCGCCGAACGGTCGCCGAGCACGCCGCGCGCCTTGATGATCGCCTCGGGCATGCCGTACGACCGGTCTCGCCGCCGGTCCTCGTGCCGGAGCCAGGGCAGGAGCTCGGTCCGGTCCGCGAGCAGGTCGAGCAGCGCGATCCGGACCATGGCCTCGTCCCGCGGGTCGCAGGCGCGGGCGATCAGGGCGGCCACCCGCGATTCCGGGACCCGGCCCGCCAGCGCGACCACGCACGGCCTTCGCCGCCACCACGGGTGCGCCGGATCGGCCACATATGCGGCGAGTTCGTCGCCGCTCAGCTCGCGGAGCGCGGCGGCGTCGACCTCGCCGGCCGACGGCACCAGCGTCTCTATGGTCGGCATCCCGGGATGCTACCGCGCGGCCGCGGACCGGTCAGAAGCTGTACCAGCGCACCGTCGGGTCGTCCGCGCGGAGTGAGGCCACCCGGCGGCGGAACTCCGTGCGGGCGGCCGGGTTGGCCGGGGCGAACTGGGCCACCCAGGCGCAGCTGGCCGTTTCGCGGGCCGCGCGCAGGACCGTGGAGCCGGGCCAGGTGGCGACGTCCCAGCCGTACGCGGTGGTGAAGGCGTCGTAGGCGGCGGGATCGACGCCGTAGCGGTCACGGCTGAGGGTCTGGACGACGAGGTCGTGCTCGCGCAGGTCGGAGGAGAACGTCTCCAGGTCGACCAGGACCGGGCCGTCGGGGCCGATGTGCACGTTGCGGGGGAGCGCGTCGCCGTGGATCGGGCCGCGCTCCAGGTGCGGCACGAGTTGGGCGGAGGCCACCGCGTAGTCGTCCCTGCGGGCCCGCAGGAAGGCGGCGTCGGCCGGGTCGATCGCGTCGCCCGCCAGCCGCAGCCAGCGTTCGACGCCGCCGAGCAGGTCGCGCGCCGGCAGCCCGAAGTCGGGCTCGGGCAGCGCGTGCACCAGGAGGAGCAGCGGGGCCACGTCGGCGGGCTCGGCGGGGCGCAGCGACTCCGGCAGCCGCTGCCAGTACGACACCGGGTGGCCGTCGATCAGGCCGACCTCGGACTCGGCCGAGCGGACGGCGGGCACGTCGTGCTTGGCGAGCCAGTCGGCGGTACGCACCTCGCGCCGCGCGCGGTCGAGCAGGTCGGTGCGGCCGACCTTGATCACCAGCCGGCCGGCCGCGAAGACCGCGTTCTCCCCGAAGGAGAGCAGCTCCGCCGCCGGATACCCGGCCGCCTCCACCACCGCCCGCGCCCGCTCCTGCGTGAACCCCGCGTCCGCCATCCGAGCGCCTTCCTGGTTGCGTTGGTCGCATATGCCGTTGTCATCGCTCGCCCGTATCGGACACCGTCAGTGTCGCACCCGCGCGCCCCCGTTTCGCGCCCGTATTCCCGCGAATGCGCCGCGAATACGTCTGCGCGCGGGCGATGAGTCCGACGGGTGAGAAGGGTCGGTATGGAGGGGGCCTCATGGCGGGGCCCGGATCGAGGTGATCGACAGTGGCGGCGGTCTCCGGCCCGGACGGGCCGGGCGATCCGGCGTGCCCTCGGGCGACGCTGGTGCTCGACGTGAGCGGGCTGGTTCCGGCAGGTGAGCGGGCCGGGGATGAGCAGCGGGAAGCCGGGCGGGTGCCGGAGCCGCTGCCGGAGGCGGACCTGCGGCTGCTGGCCGCCCTCGCCCGGCTGCGGCTGGCCGCGCGCAGGACCGGGCACCAGGTCAGGCTCAGCGGCGCCTGCCCGGCACTTCGCTCGCTGTGTGAACTTGCAGGGCTAGCGGGGGAGTTCGAGTGGGAGACCGAACAGCGGGAAGAGGTGCGCGGTGTCAAGGAATGAGTTCAGCCCGGTGATCCGGCCGTCCCTGATCTCCAGCACCTGGAGCGCCCACGCCTGGTGCTCGCCGTTCGGACCGCTGGGCCGGTACTGGCCGAAACCGGGCGATCCGTTCGCCGACACCGGCAGCAGCCGGGAGCCCCGGCACTCGATGCCGGTGCCGAGCATCCACGCGGTTATGTCCTCGTGCCCGCGCAGCCACAGCTCGTAAGGCGGCATGGACAGCGTCGCGTCCTCGTGCAGCAGGCTGGTCAGCGACTCCAGGTCGTACTGCTCGAAGGCCGCCACGTAGCGGTCGAGCAGCGCCCGCTGGTCCTCGTCCATCGGGGCCGGCGGTGCGGGCTCGGAGGTGCTGACGCCGGCCTCGGACAGCGTGGCCCTGGCCCGTTGCAGCGCGCTGTTGACCGAGGCGACGGTGGTGCCGAGCAGCTCGGCGGTCTCGGCGGCCTTCCAGGCCAGCACCTCGCGCAGGATCAGCACGGCCCGCTGCCGGGGCGGCAGGTACTGGAGCGCGGCGACGAAGGCCAGCCGGATGGTCTCCCGGGAGACCACCACGTCGGCCGGGTCGCCGGCCGACGGCAGTGCCCGCACGTCGGGCACCGGCTCCACCCACACCGACTCGGCGGTGGCGGCGGGCAGCGTGGCGTCCGCGTGCGAGGCGGGGGACAGGTCCATCGGGCGGGCCCGGCGCTTGCCCGCGTTCAGGCTGTCCAGGCACACGTTGGTGGCGATCCGGTAGAGCCAGGACCGCAGGCTCGACCGGCCCTCGAAACGGTCATGGCTGCGCCAGGCGCGCACCAGGGTCTCCTGCACGGCGTCCTCGGCCTCGAAGGCGGAGCCGAGCATCCGATAGCAGTACCCGGTCAGTTCGACCCGGTGCTCCTCAAGGCGACGCTCGATGCCGTCGCCCACCAGTACCGTTCCGGTGCGTTCACTGTCCATTGCGGTCACAAAATCCACCCTACTCGCGGGCACTGACAGTGCCCCCGTCCACGCGTGGACGAGGGCACTGTGTTCACCGTTTCAGCAGGTCAGGCTCTTCGCTGCGGGTTCGCAGCAGGCCCGGACCCGGTTCCGCTTCCGGTTCAGACCCGGTCCGGCACCGGCGCCAGGGGACGCGTCCCGGCCGGCTCGCCGGCCCCCGCCACCGGAGGCTGCGGCAGCGCCGACTCGTCGTGCGTCATGTCGGGCAGCCGGTGCATCCAGCGCGGCAGGTACCAGTTGCGCTCGCCCAGCAGCGTCATCACCGCCGGCAGCAGCACCCCGCGGATCACGGTGGCGTCGATCAGCACCGCGAAGGCCAGGCCGACACCCATCTGCTTCATGCTCTGCATCGACAGCGTCCCGAAGATCGCGAACACCGCGACCATGATGACGGCGGCGCTGGTGACCACACCCGCCGTGGTGGTGATGCCGTGCTCGATCGCGGCCTTCGTGCTCAGCCCGCGCATCTTGGCCTCGCGGATCCGGGAGACCACGAACACGTGGTAGTCCATGCTCAGCCCGAACAGGATCACGAAGAGGAACAGCGGCAGCCAGGCCACCACCGCGCCGGTGCCCGTCGCGCCGACCAGCGAGGCGCCCCAGCCGTGCTGGAAGACGATGGTCAGCACACCGTAGGCCGCGCCCACCGACAGCAGGTTCAGCACCACCGAGGTCAGCGCGATGGTCAGCGACCTGAAGGACAGCAGCATCAGCAGGAAGGCGAAGACGATCACGAAGGCGAACACCGGCGGCACGCTGCTGGTGATCTTGTGGGTGAAGTCCATCGAGCCGGCCGTCTCACCGCTGACCGGCGCCTGGACGCCGTCGATCTTGCCGAGCGTGTCCGGCCGCACCTTGTCCCGCAGCGTGTGGACGTCCGCCTCCGCCTTGTCGTGGTCGGTGCCGCCCGCCAGCGGTACGTCGATCTGGGCGACGTTCTCCTTGGCGTGCACGGTGACCGTCACCGGGCCCTTGCTCGCGCCGGACGAGACCGCCTCGGCGCGGAAGTCCGCGATGGCCTGCTTGACGGCCGGGGAGTTGATCGAGTCGGCCTTGACCACGACGTGCGCCGGGTCCGGGCCGCCGGGGAACGCGGTGTTGATGTCGTCGTAGGTCTGGATGATCGGCAGGCTGCCGCCCAGCTCCTGGTCGAGCGAGAGGTTCGCGGTGTGCATGGTGAACGCGGGCACCGCGATGGCCGCCAGCAGCCCGCCGGCGATCACGGTGGCCGCCTTGGGGTTGCGCAGCACCGGCCGCAGCACGGTCTTCCAGAACCGGCTGCCGCTGTTCACCGGGCGCTTGCCGCGGCGGCCCGCCGCCTTGCCCAGGAACGGGATCCGGCCCTTCTCGACCTTCTCGCCGAGCAGCGACAGCAGCGCGGGCAGCACCGTGACCGAGCCGAACATCGCGATGGCCACCACGATCATCGTGGCCACGCCCATCGCCTTGAAGTCGCCGATGCCGGTGAAGAGCATGCCCGCCATGGCCACGATCACGGTGACACCGGAGATCAGGATCGCCCGGCCGGAGGTGGCTGCGGCGATCCGCAGCGCCGTCCCCGCGTCATGCCCGGCGGCCCGCTCCTCGCGCTCCCGGCGCAGGTAGAACAGGCAGTAGTCGACGCCGACCGCGAGGCCGACCAGCAGCATCACCGAGTTGGCGGTGTCACTCATCGGCACGATGTGGCTGACCAGCGCCACCACCCCGGTCGCCGCCAGGAACGCGGTCATCGCGAGCGCCACCGGCAGCAGCGCCGCCACCAGTGCGCCGAACGCGATCAGCAGGATGCCGAGCGCCACCGGCAGCGCCGAGAACTCGGCGGTGGCGAAGTCCGAGCCGAAGGCGTCGTTCTCCGCCTTGTCCGCGCTGGCGTCACCGAACTCGGCGATCTTCAGGGCGGGATGCCTGGCCTGGGCGTGGTCCACCGCGTCGAGCACCGGCTTGACCCGGTCGCCCGCGGTGTCCTCGTCACCGAGCATGTCGAACCTGACCAGCGCGCTGCGATGGTCGGCCGAGATCGCCTTGGTGTCGTAAGGGGAGGTCACCGCGGTCACCTTGCCGGTGGCCTTCACGGTGTTGATCACATCGGTGACGGCGGCCCTGAAGGCCGGGTCGGTGGTTCCGCCGCCGCCCGCCTTGGCCTGGATCAGCACCATCTCGTTGGCCGCGCCCTTGAGGCCGTTGTCGTCGATGATGCTCGCGGCCTGGCTGACCTCGCCGGACATCGACTTGTCCTCGTTGACGTCCACCCGGCCCGCCGACTGGCCGATGAAGATGGCGAGCAGGACGAAGAGCAGCCACCCGCCCACCGCGGCCCAGCGGTGGCGTGCGCTCCAACCCCCCATCGCCGCCGCGATACCCATCTTGCTGCCGTGTGCGCCTGCGCGACTCACGGTGTCCCCCTTTGCCCGAGGCCGGTGAAGAATCGTCATGGGAAGGAGGCGGTGAAACCGTCGCTCGTTCCATTGACGAATCTATGAGCCGCAGGGGCCATGACCCATCCGGCCTGCTGGTGAGATCCCGGCGGGCCATCTCCCCCTTGAGGGGTGGGGACAACCCCACCATGGCGCGCAGTTGTCCCCTACACGCAAAGCTTCCGGAGGGCCGGGGCCGTCAGCCGGTGCCCTTCCAGGTCGCCGAGCCCAGCGAACGCCTCACCGCGATCGCCAACGGGCGTTCGGCGTACCGCTGGAGCACGTACGACAGGGCCACCAGGAGGACGGTGACCACGGCGACCAGCGCCCACGGTGTGATCCGGCCGCTGAGGAAGTGGGTCATCGAGATGCCGACGCAGTCGTGCGTCAGGTAGAGCGGGAAGGTCAGCGCGCCCGCCGTACGCAGCCAGCGCCAGCGCACCCGCGCCGTCCAGCCCAGCGCGACCGCGGCCACCAGCGCGTAGAAGACGCTGATCGTCAGCAGCAGCCAGCCGCGGCCGGGCGACCACTGGCTCCAGTCGATCCGGCCGTCGCTCGGCGCCAGCAGGTACTGGGCGGCCACCAGCCAGGACATGGCGACGATCCCCCACAGCAGCGGGGTCGGCCGGAACCGGTACATCAGGTGGAAGGCCATCCCGGCGATGAAGTAGGGCGCGTAGACCGGGTTGACCAGCATCGTCACCAGCGGGTTGTCGGCGGTCGGCGCCAGGACGGCGGCCAGCGTCCACAGCCCGCAGAAGACCACCACCCGGCGGTAGGTCACCCCGCGCCAGACCACGACCGCGAACATCAGGTAGAAGCACAGCTCCGGCCAGAGCGTCCAGTAGACGGAGTCGAGGTTGTCCACGCCCATCGGAGTCTGGAGCATGGTCAGGTTCGCGATCACCGTACGCAGCTCGGGGCGGCCGAACGGGGTGCGGAACGCCGTCAGGAAGGCCGCGGTGAGCAGCAGGGCGACCCAGTACATCGGGAACAGCCGGGACACCCGGGACACGAAGAACTGCCGCGGGCTGCGGCCCCAGCCGCTCAGCGCGATCACGAACCCGCTGATCAGGAAGAACAGCTCGACGCCCAGCCGCCCGAAGGCGAAGTACTCGTGCGCGGCCGGAAAGACCTCCTGGTAGGGCTGCCCCCAGATCCAGTGGAAGGTGCCGGGGGTCTGCCCGACGAAGTGGAACAGGACGACGGACAGGGCGGCGGCGAACCGCATCCCGTCCAGCGCCGCCAGCCGTTCACCGGAGGGGGCGCTCGTTCGTACGGAGGCGGCGGCCGGGGCCGGGGTCGTCTCGGGTCTGGGCGCGGTGCGGGTTGGTGGCAGGGCACGTTGCGGCCGGACGGTCTGGCCCGTCCGGCCGTCCTTCGTGTCGACCTGGTCGATCGCGCCCATCCTGCCCGGCCTTCCTCACTCGCGGACCGTGCCCCCGCACACCTGACCCGGAGTGCCCTGCCCGGCGCCGCCGACCCCATGCAAATCGGTCCGGGAAGCGCGGAAGGTGCGGAATCGGCGGGATGTCCGCTCATGTCGGCGCAGGTCAGGCGTGGATCAGCCGCAGCGCGTGCTTCAGGTTGTGCTCGGCGATGCCGGCCATGAACGCCCGGTCGGGGAAGTCGCCGTCGAGCAGCCGCAGCGGGCCCGCCGTCAGCGACAGCCGCTCGGCGAGCATGTAGAGCGCGAGCCGGTCCTCGTCGAGGCCGGCCGCCTCCAGCGGGCGGTAGTCCTCGTGCAGGCGGATCCGCAGGAAGACGTGCTCCCACTCGACGTCGAAGTACATCAGCCCCTCGATGTCGATCAGTACGGGGTTGCCGCCGGCGTCCACCCGCACATGGTCGGGGCCGAGTTCGCCGTGCACGACCGCGTACCGCGTGCGCGGTCGGACCGCCGCCGTCAGGGCCCGCAGGCGTTCCTCCAGCCGGTCGCGGCTGCTGGCGATCCGCGGGTCGCGGGACGCGGCCTCGGCCAGGTCCCGCAGCGCGCGGTCCAGGACCACGCCCTCGCAGGACGTGCCCCGTGACGTCCCGCCGCCGTCGATCACGGCGACCTTGCCGTACGCCGGTGCCCGGTATTCGCCCATCGCCGCCAGCGACTCCGCCAGGCGGGCCATGACCGGGGCCGCCGCGGCCGGGTCGCTCGCGAGCATCTCCTCCAGGCTCGCGCCCGGAAGGTCCTCGACGACGGCGAGGGCGGCGGGGAAGTCCGGGAGGTGGACGCCGTCGCTGTCGGCGAGGCGGATCGCCGGGACGCGGACGCCGACCGCGGCGAGGCGCGCGTGCGCGGCCAGGAACAGGTCGAGGCCCAGGGCGGGGGAGAACGGGTCGGTGCGGTCGTCGTCGCCCTCGGCCGCGGGCCAGTAGTTCTCGGTGCCGTCCCACAGGTAGGCCATCGCGGACGTCGTGTCGTCCATCACCAGGCGGTACACGCCCTTCTTGGTGCCGCCCGCGACCCGCTCGACCGATTCGAGCCGCCGCCCGCCGCCCAGCGCGGCGCGCGCCGCCCCCGCGAACTGCTCCCGTGTCACTGCCCTGGGTGCCATGGTCCCGAACCGCCCCTCGTGTCGACGACAACCCGCGCACTTTACGGGGGCGCCGGGGCGGGGGCGATCGGTTTGTTCGGCTCCTCGGGCGCCCGGGCCGGTCAGGCGGAGAGCAGGCCCGCGGACGGGGCGGCTGCCTCGTCGTAGCGGTGCAGGAGGAGGGTGGCCAGCTCGGGGGACGGGCCCAGCACCGGCGCCAGGACGTCCGCGCCGGACTCGGCGGCGCCGCGCGCGATGCGGTCGGGGAGGAAGCCGGGGGCGATCACGTACGGGGCCACGGCGATCCGGCGGACGCCCTCCGCGCGGAGGCGGCGGACGGCGTCCTCCGTGCGCGGGAGCGCGGCGGAGGCGAAGGCCGGGCGGACGGCGCGCCAGCCGGCCGAGCGGCGCCAGCGGCGGGCGATCGCCGCGATCACCGCGCGGGCCTCGGGGTCGGTCGAGCCCGCGGAGGCCAGGACGACGCCGGTCGTCGCGCGGTCGGCGGGGTGCAGGCCGGCCTCCTGGAGGCGGCGCTCCAGGGCGGCGGTGAGGAGGGGGGACGGGCCGAGGACGTCCGTGGTGCGGATGCGCAGTGACGGGTAGGGGGCGGTGGATTCGCGGAGTACCGCGGGGATGTCGGTCTTCGCGTGGAACGCGCGGGTGAGGAGGAGGGGGAGGGCTATGGCGTTTTGCACGCCGTCCGCGGCGAGGCGGTGGACGGCGTGCGGGACGGAGGGGGTGCAGAAGTCCAGGAACGCGGTTTCCACGCGGAGCCCTGGGCGGGCGGCCGCGACCTTGGCGGTGAGCGCGCGCACGGTTTCCGCGTGGCGCGGGTCGCGGGAGCCGTGCGCGATCACCAGGAGCGGCGGGGTCGCCGCCGGGACCGGGGCGAGCGGGAACAGTCCGGGGCGGTGACCGTGGTCGCCCGAGTGCCGGTCCGCTTCGGCTGGGCGCGCCCGCGCGGCGGAAGCCGCATATGGGATGCAGCCCCGCGCCCCTTCCGGGCCTGAGGCCCGGCTGCTCATCTGCGGGCGCCTCTGGGCTGGGCGCGCAGTTCCCCGCGCCCCTTCCGGGCGCGCCCCTTCGGGGCTTGTTCTGGGGCCGGTCATTGGGCCGCCGAGGTCAGGCCGCGGGAGCGGAGGACGTAGCGTTCCAACGGGCTGAAGATGATCTGGTCGATCGCTATCCCGACGAAGAGGATCAGCAGGATGCCCAGGAAGACGCCTGCCATGTCGGAACCCTCGCGCATGTTCTCAAGGTACCTGCCCAGGCCCACGCCCAGGTCGGGGGACGAGGCGATCAGCTCCGCGGCCATCAGGGAGCGCCAGGAGAAGGCCCAGCCCTGCTTCAGGCCGGCCACGTAGCCGGGGAGGGCCGCCGGGAGCAGGATGAACCACGCGCCGCGCAGGCCCGTCGCGCCGATCGTGCGGCCCGCGCGGAGGTACAGCGGCGGGACCTGGTCGATGCCGGCCACCAGGCCGTTGGCGATCGAGGGCACCGCGCCGAGCAGGATCACCGCGTACATCGTGGAGTTGTTCAGGCCGAGCCAGATCACCGCGGCCGGCACCCACGCCACCGACGGCAGCGACTGGAGGCCGGACAGGATCGGGCCGATCGCCGCGCGGATCAGCGGGACCCGGGCCACGACCAGGCCCAGCGGCGTGCCGATCACCAGCGCGGCGAGGAAGCCGAGCAGGCCGTGCGAGACGCTGGTCCAGATGATCGAGAACAGGTCGCCGGCGTTCCACCGGTCCACCAGCTCCTGGCCGACCGCCGACGGCTTCGGCAGCTTCGTCTGGTCGGCGAGGTTCGCCCAGACCGCCAGCTGCCACACCACGAGCACCAGCAGCACCGCGCACACCGGCGGCAGCACCTTCTTCAGCAGCACCTGGCCGATCGGGGCGCGCCGGATCTGCACCTCGTCCAGCGCGTCCAGGCCCGCTTCCAGCCCGGACAGGTCGTGCCGGCCGCCGTCCCGCTGCGCGGGGACGCCGTCCTTGGTGAGCACCGGCGCGTCCGGCGCGGCGGCCTCGGGCCCTGGCCCGTCCTGCGGGTCCCGGTCGGTCTCAGTGCTGGCCATGGCGGCGGATCTCCCCACGCAGTTCTTCGGTGATCTCGACGGACAGGTCCGCCACGGCCGCGTCCTCGATCCGGCGCGGCTGCGGGATGTCGATGGTCCACTCCCGGGCGATCCGCCCGGGCCGTGACGACATCAGCACCACCCGCTGCGCCAGCCGTACGGCCTCGCGCACGTTGTGCGTCACGAAGAGCACCGACAGGTCGGTCTGCGACCAGATCCGGGTCAGCTCGTCGTGCAGCACATCGCGGGTGATCGCGTCGAGCGCCGCGAACGGCTCGTCCATCAGCAGCAGTTGGCTGTCCTGGGCGAGCGCCCTGGCCAGTGCCACCCGCTGCCGCATGCCGCCGGACAGCTCGTGCACCCGCTTGCCGTACGCGCCGCCGAGCCGTACCAGCGACAGCAGCCGCTCGGCCTCCGGGCGGCGCTCCTCGCGCGGCACCCCGCGCAGCCGCAGCGCCAGTTCGACGTTCTTGCCCGCGGTCAGCCACGGGAACAGCGCGTGCTCCTGGAACATCAGCGCCGGCCGGCCGCCGGGCGCGGTGATGGTGCCGGCGCTGGGCTCGTCGAGCCCCGCGACCAGGTTCAGCAGCGTGGACTTGCCGCAGCCCGAGGCCCCCAGCAGGCAGACGAACTCGCCTGGCGCCACGTCGAGCGTGATGTCGTCCAGTACGAGCTGCTGGGCGCCGGGCCTGCCGAACGCCTTCGACACATGGTCGAGCCGGGCCGCGTGCGCGGCGGTTGCCACGCTCTGGGCGGCGGCGGCCGGGTTGAGAGTGTCGGCCATGGGTGTCACCTCCTGGGGGTCCTCGGAACGGGTTGCGGGATCGGTACGGACGGTCGCGCTGCTGCCGGCGCGCCGCTACGGGCTACCGCGCTGCTACTGGGTGCCGAGACCCGCCGCGTCCACCGACGGCTGCCCGGCCGCCTTCAGGATCTTGTTGAGCGGCGCCAGGTCGTAGATGCCGTCCAGCTTCGGTGCCTTGAGCAGCCCGGCCGACACGGCGTGGTCGGCCTCCTCCTGGGCGGTCTTGGCCAGCGGGTCGTCGAGGAACTGGATGGACTTCCAGGCCGGGTCGAGCTGCGTGGCCGGCAGCGCCTTCTGGGTCAGCGCCTTGAGCTGGTCGTTCGCGTCGGCCTTGGCCTTGTCGGAGTTGGCGTTGATCCACGCGTTGGTCTTCACCGACCCGCGCAGCACTGCCTCGACCACATCGGGGTGAGCGGTCAGGAACTTCTGCGACACGATCACGTTGGTGATCACGAACTTGCCCTGCGGCCACAGCGTGCTCTCGTCCAGCAGCACCTTGGCGCCCTCGTTGACCAGCTTCGACGCGGTGGGCTCCGGCACCCACGCGCCGTCGATGGAGCCGGCCTTGTACGCGTCGGGGGTGATCTTGTTGTCGGTGCGGATCACCGACACATCGCCCTTGCCGCTCTGCGCGTCGACCTTCCAGCCCTTGGACTTGATCCAGGCCAGCAGCGCCACGTCCTGGGTGTTGCCGAGCTGCGGGGTGGCGATCTTCTTGCCCTTGACGTCGTCCAGGGTCTTGATCTTCTTCGGGTTGACCACCAGCTTCACGCCGCCGGACGCCGAACCCGAGATGATCCGCAGGCTCTTGCCGTCGGACTTGGTGTAGCCGTTGATCGACGGGGAGGGGCCGATCCAGCCGATGTCGATCGCGCCGGCGTTCAGCGCCTCGATCTCGGCGGGGCCCGCGTTGAACGTGGCCTGCTTGATCTTGGTGGAGCCCAACTCCTGCTGGAAGAAGCCCTCCTTGAGCCCCACCAGCGCGGTGGCGTGCGTCAGGTTGGGGAAGTAGCCGATCTTGACCTGGTCGGCGGAGAGCTTCTTCGCCCCGCTGGCCACCGGTGCGGCGGCGGGGGCGGAACTGGCGTCGTCGTCCGACTTCTTGTCGGATCCGTAGCCGCAGGCGGCCAGGGCGCCTATCAGGATCGGCAGAACGGCGGCCGCGGCGACGAGTCTGGAGCGGGCGCGGGAGGTGCGTCGGACGTGCGCAGACACGGGAGTGTCCCTTCGTAAGGCCCGGCGTGTCGCGCGCTAGGGCGCGGCCGGAGGTTCGTCAGGTCTTCGAAAGCGCTGCCGCCGAGGAGCGGCAACGCGGGTACCTACCGGGGTGGCGGCGGCTGTTGCCAGATCCGCCCGGGGCGTCAGCACACACATCGTGCGACCCCGCCCGTACCCGCACCGAGCGCGCCGCTTCCTACCCGGCCGCCCTCCTTCGCGAAGCCCGAGAAGGCGTCGTGGATCATCATCAGAAGTCCCAACCCTCGTCGTCAGCCGTGGTGTTCACCGCGGGGTGCTTCTCGGCGAACGCCTCGCCGGCCATCCCCGCGGTCAGTGTCGTGCCGTCCGCCGGGTCGATCAGCAGGAAGGAGCCGGTCAGCCGGGAGTCGGCGTACGCGTCGATCGGCAGCGGCTCCGCGGTCCGCAGCACCACCGCGCCGATGTCGTTGACGGCCAGCTCCGCCGGGCCGTTGTCGTGCGCCAGGCCCGCCGACAGGTCGATCCGGTACGGCAGTTCGCGCACGATCGCCTTCACCGTGCGGGTGGCGTGCTTGAGCAGCACCCGCTCGCCGACCCGCAGCGGGCGCTCGTGCAGATGGCACACCGTGGCCCGGATGTCCCGGGTGATCTCCGGGGCGGTCTCGGTGGGCGCGATCAGGTCGCCGCGCGAGACGTCCAGGTCGTCGGCCAGCAGCACCGTCACCGACTGCGGCGCCCACGCGGTGTCGACCGCCCGGCCGAGCGCGTCGATCCCGGAGATCGTGGTGGTCCGGCCGGACGGCAGGACGGTGACCGGTTCGCCGACCCGCAGCATGCCGGACGCGATCTGGCCCGCGTAGCCGCGGTAGTCGGGGTGCTCGGCGGTCTGCGGCCTGATCACGTACTGCACCGGGAAGCGCGCCGGGCAGCCGGTCAGGTCGTGGCTGACCGGGACGGTCTCCAGGTGCTCAAGCACCGTCGGGCCGCCGTACCAGTCCATGTGCGCGGACGGCTCCACCACGTTGTCGCCGGCCAGCGCCGAGATCGGGATCGCGGTGACGTCGGGCACGCCGAGCGAGGCCGCGTAGGAGGTGAACTCCTCGGCGATCGCGGCGAAGACCGGCTCCGCGTAGTCGACCAGGTCCATCTTGTTGACCGCGAGCACCACATGCGGGACGCGCAGCAGCGCGGCGACCGCGGCGTGCCTGCGGGTCTGCTCGACCACCCCGTTGCGGGCGTCCACCAGCACCACGGCCAGCTCCGCGGTCGAGGCGCCGGTCACCATGTTGCGGGTGTACTGCACATGGCCCGGGGTGTCGGCCAGGATGAACCGGCGGCGGGCGGTGGCGAAGTAGCGGTAGGCCACGTCGATGGTGATGCCCTGCTCGCGCTCGGCCCGCAGGCCGTCGGTGAGCAGCGCCAGGTCGGGGGCCTCCTGGCCGCGGCCGAGCGACACCCGCTCCACGGCCTCCAGTTGGTCGGTGAGCACCGACTTGGAGTCGTGCAGCAGCCGGCCCACCAGGGTGGACTTGCCGTCGTCGACCGAGCCGGCGGTCGCGAAGCGCAGCAGGGTGGTCGCCGACAACTGCTCGGCGGTCAGCGGGTTCACGGTGCTGGTCATGGTTAGAAGTACCCCTCGCGCTTGCGGTCTTCCATCGCGGCCTCGGACATCTTGTCGTCCGCCCGGGTGGCGCCCCGCTCGGTGAGCCGGGAGGCGGCGATCTCGGCGATCACCGCGGCAAGCGTGGTGGCGTCGGAGTCGACGGCGCCGGTGCAGGACATGTCGCCGACCGTCCGGTAGCGCACCAGCCGGGTCTGCACCGGCTCGCCGTCCTTCGGGCCGCCCCACTCGCCGGGCGTCAGCCACATGCCGGACCGGCTGAACACCTCGCGCTCGTGGGCGAAGTAGATCCCCGGCAGCTCGATGTGCTCCCGCGCGATGTACTGCCAGACGTCCAGCTCGGTCCAGTTGGACAGCGGGAAGACCCGGACGTGCTCGCCGGGCGCGTGCCGGCCGTTGTAGAGCTGCCACAGCTCGGGGCGCTGGCGGCGCGGGTCCCACTGCGAGAACTCGTCCCGCAGCGAGAACACCCGCTCCTTGGCGCGGGCCTTCTCCTCGTCGCGCCGGCCGCCGCCGAACACCGCGTCGAAGCGGTGCGCCTGGATCGCCTCGGTCAACGGCACGATCTGCAACGGGTTGCGGGTGCCGTCGGGGCGCTCGCGCAGCCGCCCGTCGTCGATGTACTCCTGCACCATCGCCACATGCAGCCGCAAGGAGTGCTCGGCGACTGTGCGGTCCCGGAACTCCAGCACCTCGGGGAAGTTGTGGCCGGTGTCCACGTGCAGCAGCGAGAACGGCACCGCGGCCGGCGCGAACGCCTTCAGCGCCAGGTGCAGCATCACGATCGAGTCCTTGCCGCCGGAGAAAAGGATCACCGGCCGCTCGAACTCGCCCGCCACCTCACGGAAGATGTGCACGGCCTCGGACTCCAGCGCGTCCAGGTGCGAGAGCGCGTAGGGGCTGTCCGTCGGGCCGGTGTGCGCGACGCCGGTCGTCGTCATATCGCTGATTCCCTCTCGCTCACGTGCCCGGATGTCCCGCTCAGGAGCCCGGAGGCGACGGGCGCGGGGGCCGCGGCCAGTCCCCGTTCTGCCAGCAGCGCGTACACCGCCGCCGCCGAGTCCGCCACGGTGCGGCCCTGCGTCTCGATCCGCAGGTCGGGGTCCTGCGGGATCTCGTACGGATCGTCCACGCCGGTCAGCCCGCTGAGCTGCCCCGCGGCCTGCTTGGCGTACAGCCCCTTGACGTCACGCACCGCGCACACGTCCACCGGGGTGGCCACGTGCACCTCCAGGTAGCCGGTGCCGTTGTGCTGGTGCCGCTTGCGGACGGCCTCGCGGCTGTCGGTGTACGGCGCGATCACCGGCACCAGGGCCAGCACGCCGTGCGAGGCGAGCAGTTCGGCGACGAAGCCGATCCGCTGCACGTTGGTGTGCCGGTCCTCGCGGCTGAAGCCGAGGCCCGCGGAGAGGAACTCGCGGATCTCGTCCCCGTCGAGCACCTCCACCCGGCGGCCCTCGGCGCGCAGCAGGGCCGCCAGCTCGTGCGCGATGGTGGTCTTGCCCGCACTGGGCAGTCCCGTGAGCCAGACGGTGGCACCGGTCCCCATGTCGAACTCCTGAGGTCTCGTCACAGGTGGATCCCGCACTCGGTCTTACCCAGACCCGCCCAGCGTCCCGCGCGGGCGTCCTCGCCCTCTAGTACCCGGCGGGTGCAGGGTGCGCAGCCGACCGAGGCGTAGCCGTCGGTCAGCAGCGGGTTGGTGAGCACGCCGTGCTCCGCCACGTACCGCTCCACGTCCTCCTGCGTCCAGCGGGCGATCGGCGCGATCTTGACCTTCTGCCGCTTCTCGTCCCAGCTCACCACGGGTGTGTCGGCCCGGGTCGGGGACTCGTCGCGGCGCAGCCCGGTGGCCCACGCGTCGTAGCCGCGCAGGCCCTCCTCCAGCGGGGCGACCTTGCGCAGCGCGCAGCACAGGTCCGGGTCACGGTCGTGCAACTTGGCGCCGTACTGGGCGTCCTGCTCGGCGACGGTCTGCTTCGGGGTCAGCGTCAGCACGTTGACGTCCATCACGGCGGCCACCGCGTCCCGGGTGCCGATCGTCTCCGGGAAGTGGTAGCCGGTGTCGAGGAAGACCACGTCGACGCCGGGCATGGCGCGCGAGGCCAGGTGCGCCACCACGGCGTCCTCCATCGAGGAGGTGACGCAGAAGCGGCGGCCGAAGGTGTCGGCGGCCCAGCGCAGTACGTCGAGCGCCGAGGCATCCTCCAGATCGCGGCCCGCCTGCTCTGCCAGTTGCCGCAGATCGGCCGCGGTGTGCTGTGCGGTGGTCACGAAGCGCCTCCATGCGGGGGTTCGGACGTAAGTCCCCTGGCCAGCAGACCGAGGAACTTCAGTTGGAAGGCCCGGTTGCACGCCCGGCATTCCCAGGCGCCGTGACTTTCCTCGGAGGGACGCAGGTCCTCGTCCCCGCAGTAGGGGCAGTAGAACGGTGCCGCGCGCTCGGTCACGACAGCGACTCCTCGGAGGCCCGGACCGCCCACTGCGCGAACCGCTCGCCCTCGGTGCGCTCGGCCTGGAACCGGGTCAGCACCCGCTCGATGTAGTCCGGGAGTTCGGCCGAGGAGACCTTCAGGCCGCGCACCTTGCGGCCGAAGCCGGAGTCCAGGCCGAGGCCGCCGCCCAGGTGCACCTGGAAGCCCTCGACCTGCTCGCCGTCCTTGTCGGTGATCAGCTGGCCCTTGAGGCCGATGTCGGCGGTCTGGATCCGGGCGCAGGAGTTCGGGCAGCCGTTGAGGTTGATCGCGATCGGCTCCTCGAACTCCGGCAGCCTGCGCTCCAGTTCGTCGATCAGCGAGGCACCGCGGGCCTTGGTCTCGACGATGGCCAGCTTGCAGAACTCGATGCCGGTGCAGGCCATGGTGCCGCGCCGGAACGGCGAGGGGCGGACCTGAAGGCCCAGCGACTCCAGGCCCGCGACCAGCGACTCGACCCGGTCCTGCTCGACGTCGAGCACGATCATCTTCTGGTCGGTGGTGGTGCGCACCCGGTCGGAGCCGTGGTCGCCGGCCAGTTCGGAGATCTTCGTCAGGGTGGCGCCGTCGATCCGGCCGACCCGGGCGGCGAAGCCGACGTAGAACCGGCCGTCGTTCTGCCGGTGCACGCCGATGTGGTCACGCCACTGCTGCTCCGGCAGCTCGGGGGCGGGGCCGTCGATCAACTCCCGCTTGAGGTACTCGTCCTGGAGCACCTGGCGGAACTTCTCCGGGCCCCAGTCGGCCAGCAGGAACTTCAGCCGGGCGCGGCTGCGCAGCCGCCGGTAGCCGTAGTCGCGGAAGATGCCGACCACCCCGGCCCACACGTCGGGCACCTCGTCCAACGGCACCCAGGCGCCCAGCCGTTCGCCCAGCCGCGGGTTGGTGGACAGCGCGCCGCCGACCCACAGGTCGAAGCCCGGTCCGTGCTCGGGGTGCCGCACGCCGACGAAGGCCACGTCGTTGATCTCGTGCGCCACGTCCAGCAGCGGCGAACCGGACACCGCGGTCTTGAACTTGCGCGGCAGGTTGGAGAACTCCTTGCTGCCGATGTGCCGTTCCTTGATCGCGTCGATCGCCGGGGTGCCGTCGATGATCTCGTCGGCGGCGACGCCGGCCACCGGGGAGCCCAGGATCGTCCGCGGGGTGTCGCCGCACGCCTCGGTGGTGGACAGGCCGACGCCCTCGAGGCGCCGCCAGATCTCCGGCACGTCCTCGATCCTGATCCAGTGGTACTGGATGTTCTGCCGGTCGGTGATGTCGGCGGTGCCGCGGGCGAACTCCTGCGAGATCTCGCCGATCACGCGCAGTTGGGGCACGGTCAGCCGGCCGCCGTCGATCCGGACCCGCATCATGAAGTAGCGGTCGTCCAGCTCCTCGGGCTCCAGGATCGCGGTCCGCCCGCCGTCGATCCCGGGGCGGCGCTGGGTGTACAGGCCCCACCAGCGCATCCGGCCGCGCAGGTCGGCGCCGTCGATCGAGTCGAAACCGGCCTTGGCGTAGATCGTCTCAATGCGTGTCCGCACGTTGAGACCGTCGTCGTCCTTCTTGGTCTGCTCGTTGGCGTTCAGTGGCGTGAAGTGACCCTTGGCCCACTGGCCCTCGCCACGGTGCCGGCCGGCCTTGCGGCGGGCGGGAGCGGCGGCCTTGGGAGCACCCCCGGCGGCAGGCTGGGGGGAGTCGGGGCTTGAAGCCATGGCGATGCGTCCTTCGGGCAGGCTCGAATAGGGTCGGTACAGCGCGGAAGAACCCTATGGCCTGCGAGAACGCCGAGCAGACAGGCTCAGCGGGCGGCGACGGGCTCCCGCGCATCCACGACGACGGGGAGGGCGGAGACAGGCGGGTGCGGTCAGCCGGCCGGACAGATGGCGCTGGACACGCGGCAGAAGTCGACGTGTGGCCGACCTACCAAGGCGATTCCAGTGCGTGACATGACGAAAGCGTGGCACGGCGGTCTCCGGAGCGTCCACCGCCTTCCATCATGTGGACCAGATAATCTCACTCAGTGAGACACTGTGTTTTGCGTCACCCGGCGGTCGCCGCGGTGGCCGGTTCGACCACCGTGTCGTACAGGCGGAAGCCGCGCCGCTCGTAGTTGCGGCGCGCGTGGGGGCCGTCCAGCGAGCAGGTGTGCAGCCAGACCCGGCGGGTCGGCGGGTGCTCCGGCCGGCGCTCGGCCAGGTCCCAGCCGCGGGCGGTGCCGTACGACAGCAGGTGGCCGCCGAGGCCGCGGCCCCGGAAGTCCGGCAGCAGCCCGAAGTAGACGATCTCCACCGAGCCCTCGTCGGGATCGCCCGCGCCCAGCTCCACGAAGCCGGCCGGGGTGCCGCGCACGTAGGCCACCCACAGCTCGTGCCCCGGCTGCCCGAGCACCGCCCGCCACCGCTCCGGCGGCCAGCCGAGCCGGTCCACCCAGGACACGTCCGAGCCCACCGCCGTATACAGGAAA
The DNA here is from genome assembly GCF_050956065.1 of Streptomyces sp. CA-111067. NCBI lineage: Bacteria > Bacillati > Actinomycetota > Actinomycetes > Kitasatosporales > Streptomycetaceae > Streptomyces > Streptomyces sp. CA-111067. The sequence goes on from NZ_CP192103.1 coordinate 7,441,189, forward strand.
CGGCCGAACTCGGGGGACGGGACCTCGGCCCGTACGACCGTGATCCCGGCGTCGGCGGGCGGCTCGGGGGCGGCCCGCAGCTCCTCGGGAGCGGTCATTTCAAGCCACCAGGTGGTCAGGGGCGTGCTCATACCGCCACCCTAGGCGGCCCGGCGGCGGCCTCCCGCTCCGGGCTCCGAACCCCGGGTGTCGGGGCGCCCTGTTCGGAGCCCGGTCGCTCAGAGCCGGGCGGCCAGCACCGCCGGGGCCAGCGAGTGCGGCAGCAGGTCGGTGGGGCGCGGCGGGCGGAGCAGTTCGACGTCCACGCCGTCGGCGAACCGGTACGGGCGGTGGGCCAGTACGCCCGCCAGGGTGCGGCGCAGCCGGCTCAGCTCGGCCCGGACCGTCACCGTACGGCCGGCGTCGCCGAACAGGTCGGCGGCCAGTTGCGCCGCGCTGCGGCCCGAGCGGTGCACCGCGAGCACGAACAGCAGCTCGGCGTGCCGCGGGCTGAGCTGCTGCGCCCAGCTGCCGGCCGCGCCGCTCACCGTCACCGCCCAGCTGTGCGGCCGGCTCACGTCGAGCACCACCCGGCCGGCCGCCGGTGTACGGTCCCGGCCGCCGACCCGGATCAGCCAGCCGCCGGGCAGCGGTTCGAGCGAGCACAGCCCGAGCGTGGGCAGGAACACCTCACCGGCCCGTACCGACGCGGGCAGCGGCACCCGGTCGGTGGGGGTCATGCCGACCACCCCGGCCGTCCACCCGTTGTGGTCGACGACCAGCGCCCGGCCGTCGAACCCGGCGAGCAGCGGCGCCGACACCGACCTGAGCCGGTCGACCGCGGCCCAGTGCCTGAACCGCAGCTCGCCCTCGGCGACCCGGGCCACCGAGGACACCAGCGAGAGGGTGGCCGGATGCACGCTGGCGGCGGGCCCGCTGACGTCGACCACACCCAGCAGCCGCCCGTCGCGCGGGTCGTGCAGCGGGGCCGCGGCGCAGGTCCAGCCGTGGTGGGTGCGGACGAAGTGCTCGGCGGAGTGCACCTGGACCGGGGCCCTGGCCACCAGCGCGGTGCCGATCGCGTTGGTGCCGACCACCTCCTCGGCCCAGGACGCGCCCTCGGCGAAGCCCAGCCGGTCGGCGCTCTTGCGGACTGCGCTGCTGCCGTCCCGCCACAGCACCCGGCCGTCGGCGTCGGTGACTACCATGATGTGCCAGGCCGCCTCGGCCACCGACACCAGTCCCTCGCGCAGCACCGGCAGGATCTCGCGCAGCGGGCTGTGCTGCCGCCGGTGCTCCAGCTCGTCGGTGGACAGCAGCCCGTTGTGGCCGCCGACATCGGGATCCACGCCGTGGTCGATCGTCCTGGTCCAGGACGCGCCGATCACCGAGCGGGGGGCCCGCGGCGGGGTGTCGCCGGCGAGGGTGGCCTCCCGGACGGAGGCCAGCAGATGCGCGGACACCCGCAGATCCGCCGGCTGTTGCGGTCCGATCGGAAGATGTACCACGCCGCTCCCCGCCCCTGGGTCGGTCCGTCCCGGTGCCGCCGCCGTGCCGGCCGGCGGCGCGGGCGCTTCCGGGCGCCTGTGACCACGGGGGCAAGCGTGCAACGGGCTGCAACTGTTGCCAGGCTACGCGCATTAGACGGAGAGTGACGCCTCGTCACCGCAGTCCGCGGCCCGAATCTGCCGGGCCCGTTCCTGCGGGAGGCCGGCGGACCGAGGGTGGTGCCGAGTCGGCGCGGCGCCACCCTCTGCCGGCGGTCCATCGATCAGACCGCCGCCGGGCGGGCGCGGTCCACGACGGACGGCAGGTCCAGCGTGTGCGGCAGCGTGCCGAACGTGCTGCCCCAGTCGCCGCCGAGCCGGGACGCGCAGAACGCGTCGGCGACCGGCGCGGGCGCGTACCGCACCAGCAGCGAGCCCTGGAGCACCAGGGCCATCCGCTGCACGATCCGGCGGGCCCGGCTCTCCATCCCCTCCAGGTCGCCCAGATCCGTCAGCAGGTCCTTCGCCGCCGCGTCCAGGCGGTGGTCCGCGCCGCGGGAGATGCCGATCTCGCCGAGGAACGCGTTCAGCGCCTGCGGCTCGCGTTGCAGCACCCGCAGCACGTCGAGCGCCTGCACGTTGCCCGAGCCCTCCCACACCGAGTTCAGCGGCGACTCGCGGAAGATCCGCGGCATCCCCGACTCCTCCACGTACCCGTTGCCGCCCAGGCACTCCAGCGCCTCGGCCGCCACCACCGGGCACCGCTTGGTCACCCAGAACTTGGTGACCGCCACCGCCAGCCGGCGGAACGCGCGCTCCTGCTCGCTGCCCTCGTCGTAGGACGCGGCCAGCCGCAGCACGGTGGCGGTGGCCGCCTCCGACTCCAGGGCCAGGTCCGCCAGCACGTTGACCATCAGCGGCTTGTCGATCAGCGGGCCGCCGAACGCCTGCCGGTAGGTGGCGTGGTGCACGGCCTGCGCCACCGCCTGCCGCATCAGCGCCGCCGACCCCAGCGCGCAGTCGAGCCGGGTCGCCGCCACCATCTCGATGATGGTGGCCACCCCGCGGCCCTCCTCGCCGACCCGGCGGGCCCAGGTGTCGTGGAACTCCACCTCCGAGGAGGCGTTGGAACGGTTGCCGAGCTTGTCCTTCAGCCGCTGGATCGCGAAGACGTTCCGGCTGCCGTCGGGCAGCACCCGCGGCAGCAGGAAGCAGGTCAGCCCCCCGGGCGCCTGCGCGAGCACCAGGAAGCCGTCCGACATCGGCGCCGAGCAGAACCACTTGTGCCCGGTCAGCGTGTAGGCGCCGTCCTCGGCCAGCGGCGTGGCCCTGGTGGTGTTGGAGCGGACGTCGGAGCCGCCCTGCTTCTCGGTCATGCCCATCCCGAACAGCGCGCCCGGTTTCCCGCCCGGCGCGACCAGCCGCTGGTCGTAGACCCGGGAGCCGAGCCGCGGCTCCCACTCGGCGGCCAGCTCCGGGTCGGTGCGCAGCGCGGGCACCGCCGCGTGCGTCATCGACACCGGGCAGCCGTGCCCGGCCTCGACCTGCGACCAGACCATGAAGCCGGCCGCCCGCCGCAGATGGCCGTCGGGGCGCGACCAGGCGTCGGTCAGACCCGCGCTGACCGCGTGGCCGAGCAGCCGGTGCCAGGCCGGATGGAACTCGACCTCGTCGATCCGGTTGCCGTAGCGGTCGTGGGTGCGCAGCACCGGGGAACTGGAGTTCGCCTGTTCCCCCCACGCCTGCGCCTGGGACGAGCCGGCCGCCAGGCCCAGCTCGGTCAGCTCGCCGGTGATCTCGGCCAGCCGGCCTGGGTCGGCGTGCCTGGCCACGGCTTCGGTGAGCGCCCGGTCGGTGCTGTACACGTCATGGCCGACCAGCGGCGGAACCTGGTTCTCGACGGTGTGAGTGGGGACTGTCATGCCCGCTAACGTAAGGGGGTGCAAGCAGCAGATGAAAGAAGCCATCGGCGGCCGGGCCGTTGGCATCGGGCCCGGGCGTTGTACCGCAACGTCTCCAAGCGGAGGATGGGCTGGCTGCTGCTGAAGGACACGGTGAACTCCTGCGTGGAGTACCGGGTCACCGGACTCGCCGCGGAGGCGGCGTTCTTCGTCCTGCTGTCGCTGCCGCCGCTGATGCTCGGCCTGGTCGGCGCGCTCGGCTACGTGGACACCGTCGTGGGCCTGGACACCATCGACCACATCCGGCAGAACATCCTCACCGCGTCCTCCACCGTGCTGTCCGACAAGGGCGTGAACCAGCTGGTCAAACCGCTGGTCGACGACGTCTTCCACCGCCGGCGGCCGGACCTGATCTCGATCGGCTTCCTGATCGCGCTGTGGTCCGGCTCCCGCGCGGTGAACGTCTTCGTGGACACCATCACGATCATGTACGGCCTGGAGGGGCGGCGCGGGATCGTCCGTACCCGGCTGATGTCGCTCGCGCTGTACGTGGTGGCGCTGATACTCGGCGCGGCGGTGCTGCCCGTGGTGGTGGCGGGACCCGACGCGGTGGTCGGGCTCATGCCGGGCGGGACCGTCGCCGTACAGGTGCTGTACTGGCCGGCCGTCCTGCTGGCCTCGATCGCCTTCCTCACCACGCTGTACCACGTGTCGGTGCCGGTGCGGTCGCCCTGGTACGAGGACGTGCCCGGTGCGCTCATCGCCCTGCTGATGTGGGTGCTGGGCAGCTTCGTGCTGCGGATCTACCTCACGCACACGGTCGAGGGCCCGACCATCTACGGATCGCTGGCCGCGCCGGTCGCCGTACTGCTGTGGATCGGGGTGTCCGCCTTCGCGGTGCTGGTCGGGGCCGCGGTGAACGCCGCCGTCGACCGGGTGTGGCCGTCGCTGAACACGGCCGCGGCGCGCGAGGAGAACGCGCGGCTGCGGGAGGCCGCGGCGGCGGAGGTGGTCGCGGCGGCGGAGGCCCGGCGGGCGGCGCGGGCGGCCGGGTACGACGAGGCGGGTCCGGAGGATCCGCCGGCCGAGTACCCGGAGCGGTGGGCGGAGTTCCTGCCGCCGAGCGATGTGCGGGCGCGGTTGCGGCCGCGGCGGCCGGGGGCGCCGGTGCCGATCCAGCCTTCGGCTGACCGGGAGCCGGGGATGCCGCCTGCGCGGCCTGGTGGGCCGCCGGGTGCGCCGGGTGCGCCGCCTGTCGCGCCGCCGGTGTATCCGCCCCGGCCGCCGGGCGGGACGGCGCCGTGGAACGGGGACGGGCAGGGCCGCTGAGGCGCGGTGTCCGTGGTTGTCAGTGGTTGGGGGCACCATGGGGATGTGGACGCCGGGTATCGGGAGTGCGCCGGGCCGGTCGCCGGGGTCACCGTGTGGACCCGGGGCGAGGGGGCCGGCGGCTACCGCGTGCTGCCCGACGGCTGCATGGACCTGATCTGGTACGACGGCGCGCTGATGGTCGCGGGCCCCGACACGGCCGCGTACGTCGCCGACGACCGCCCCGGCGGCTCGTACGCCGGCCTGCGCTTCGCCCCCGGCACCGGTCCCGCGCTGCTCGGCGCGCCCGCCCACGAGGTGCGGGACCTGCGGGTGCCGCTCGACGCGCTGTGGCCCGGCGGCCCGGCCCGCCGGCTCGGCGAGCGGGCGGCGGAAGGGGACCCGGCGGAGGCGCTGACCGATTGGGTACGGGCGCGCAGCCGCACGACCGGCCCGGCCGACGGTCTGACGGCGGCGGTGGCCGCGGCGCTGGCCGACAACCGCCCAGTGTCGGCGATCGCCGCGGCGGCGGGCCTGGGCGAACGGCAGCTGCGCCGCCGCTGCGAGGCGGCCTTCGGTTACGGCCCGAAGACGCTCGCGCGGGTGCTGCGGATGCAGCGGGCCCTGGAACTGGCCCTCGCGGGCACGGCGTTCGCGACGGTGGCGGTGACGGCGGGCTACGCCGACCAGGCGCACCTGTCCCGCGAGGTGAAGGCACTCGCGGGTGTGCCGCTGGGCGCGCTGGTGCGCGGTCAGGCGTTTCCGGCGCTCGACGCGAACAGCTCCACGGCGTTGCCGTCCGGGTCGTGCAGCACGGCATAGCGCTGCCCCCAGAAGGCGTCCCACGGCTTGAGGTGCCCCGGGTACCCCGCGCCGGTGACCTCGGCGTAGACCGCGTCCACCCCCTCCGGCGTGCCGCAGTCGAACGCGAGCGAGACCCGGGAGCCGGTGGCCGGCGTCCAGTCCGGGTCGAACGACCGGATCGTCTCGACGGTGTCCCAGGCGAGCCGGAACCCGCCTTGGAGCTCGGCGACGACATGCGGCTGGTCGGCGGCCTCGGACTCGGCGGGGAGGTCGACGCCGAGGCGGCGGTAGAAGGCGAGGGATTCGGCCATGTCGGCGACGACGAGGCCGATGAAGTTGAAACGGGGGGTGGGGTGCGGATTCATGTCTCGACGCTAACCGGCCTGCGGCCCGCAGTCTTGAACGAAACGGACAGGAGACGGCCCCTGTACCCCGGTGGCACCGGGCGGGCGGATGCGCCCCGGCATCACCGGGGGCGCGGGGCTGCGTCTGATGTGCGGCTCCGCCGCGTGGGCGCGGTGTGTCCCGGCATCACGAGGGGCGCGGGGAACTGCGCTGCCAGCCCACCACCGGCCGGGGGTCCGGCAACTACCGCAAGTGGCTTGGCGGGCGGCCCGCCTGCGGGCGCGTCCTGGCCGGGGTCCGGCCATGGGCCCTCATCGCGGCCTCGCGGTGGCGGGCCGGTGGGCGGGGCGGAGGCAGTCCAGGACGAGGTTCGCCACGCGGGCGGGGTGGGACGGGTCGGACCGTTGGGCTTGGGCGGTCAGGGCCGCCAGGACGATCGCATGGACGTCCGACGCGTCCACGTCGGGCCGTACTCTGCCGGTGCGCTGCGCCCGTGTCAGCAGCTCCGCGAAGACCTCCCGAAGCTCCGCGGCGGCCCGCAGAGTCCCGTCCCCCAGGGGCGTCCCCGCTCGGGCGAGCGTGTCCGTGAGGTCCTGCTTGGCGTCGGCGTCATCGATCATCTGGCGGAGGAATCCGAAGAACGCCGACCCGGCCTCGTCGGCCCGCAGCGCCGAGCGCGCCTGGTCGGTCAGCTGCTGGAGGTGCTCCGTGACGGCCGCCTCGAACAGCGCCTCCTTCGTGGGGAAGTGGCGGTGCACCGTGCCGGGGCCGACGCCGGCCCGGCGGGCGATCTCGTCCAGTGACACGCCGACGCCCTCGGCGGCGAAAGCGGCTCGCGCCGTCTCCAGGATCCGTGCCCTGTTGCGCCGCGCATCGGCCCGCAGCGGCCGTTCGGTGCTCATCGCCGTCACTTCCCTCAGACGTTCCGTCGCCCCGCAGACAACCGGGGCGGTCGCCCCGTATATTGAAGCGGGGCGCCAGCCCCGCTTACTCTCCCGAGGAGTGTCCCATGCCCGCCGCCACACCACGCGAAGTCGTCGAACACCTCCTTCGCCTCACCGCCGAGGGCCCCGCCGAGAGCATGGCCGACCTGTTCGCCGAGGACGCCGTGTTCGAGATGCCCTTCCTGCCGCCGGGCGCGCCCCGGCCCGAGCCGGGACGAGAGGCGTTCCGGGCCCACCTCAAGGGGGCCGTGGGCCTGCAGGAGTTCGACTCGATCGACGAACTCCATCTCCACCAGACGACCGATCCGGACGTCGTCATAGCCGAGTACCGGCTGCACGGCCGGGCCGTCCTCACCGGAAAGCGCTTCGCGTCCCACCTCGTCCTGGTCGCCCGGATCCACGACGGACTGATCGTCCGGGCCCGTACCTACGCGAACCCGCTCGACAACGCGGTCGCCTTCGACATGGTCGATGACCTGCTCACCGGGCTGACGGCGGCATAGCCCGGCGGTCGCCGCCGGACGTCCTCCGGCCGGGGCCCGCCGCGCCGGCCGGGGGTAACCGGTTTCCCGCGGAGGCGATTGGTCTGGACCGGGGTCATTGACATGAACCTGGTACAGACCTTTGAATTCCTGTGCACGCGCACGTCCCCCACCGTCGCGCACAGGGAAGGCCCCCATGACCGGATCCCGCACGTCCGTTCCGAGAACGCGAGCCCTCATACGGCTGCTCGCCCTCTTCGCCGTACTGCTCGGCCTCCAGGCCGCGCCGGCCCACCACGCCCAGGCGGCGCCGGCGTTCAAGGTGCTGGCGCTCTACGACGGCACCTACGACGCCGCCCACATCAGCTTCGTGCACGAGGCCAACGCCTGGTTCCCGCAGCACGCGGCCGAGTACGGCTTCTCGTACACCTCCAGCAACGACTGGAACCAGCTCAACGCGGCCAACCTGGCCAACTACCAGGCCGTGATGTTCCTCGACAACTACCCGCACACCGCCGCCCAGCAGTCCGCGTTCCAGACGTACATGAACAACGGCGGCGGCTGGATCGGCTTCCACGTCGCCGCGTACAACGACGCCGTGCCGAGCGACTGGTCCTGGTACCACAACACCTTCCTCGGCACCGGCACGTTCAAGAGCAACAGCTGGGGCCCGACCGCCGAGACGCTGAAGATCGAGGACGCCTCGCACCCGGCCACCGCCGGCCTGCCGTCCACCATCGCGTCCTCGGTCAGCGAGTGGTACAGCTGGCAGAACGACCTCAGGCAGAACCCGGACATCGACATCCTCGCGTCGATGGACCAGTCCACGTTCCCGATCGGCACCGACCCCAACCAGACCTGGTACAGCGGGTATTACCCGATCGTGTGGACCAACCGGAACTACCACATGGTCTACAACAACTTCGGCCACAACGCGATGGACTACGCGACCAACACCACCCTGTCGTCCACGTTCGCCAGCGCGCAGCAGAACCAGCTGCTGATCCAGGAGATCCGCTGGGCGGCCGGCCAGTCCGGCGCCGTCACCCCGCCGCCGACCGAGCCCACCGGGGCGATCCACGGCTACGGCGGCAAGTGCGTCGACATCGCCGGGGCGAGCAGCACCAACGGCGCGGCGGTGCAGCTCTACGACTGCAACGGGACGGGCGCGCAGAACTGGACGGTCAGTTCTGACGGGAGCCTGCGGGCGCTGGGCAAGTGCATGGACGTGGCCGCGGCGGGAACGGCCAACGGCACGAAGGTGCAGCTCTACGACTGCAACGGCAGCGGGGCGCAGAAGTGGACCCGGAGCGGGTCCACGCTCGTCAACGCCGGGTCCGGCAAGTGCCTTGACGCCACGGGGCCGAGTTCGGCGAACGGGACGCGGCTCCAGATCTGGACCTGCGGGACGGGCGCGAACCAGCAGTGGACGCTTCCGTCGTGATCCCCGGTTAGGGGCGCGGGGCTGTTGCCGATCTGCGGCTCACCCCGGCTTCACCAGGGGCGCGGGGAACTGCGCGACCAGCCACCGACGGCCGGGTGGTCCGGCTACTGCCGGAAGTGGCTGGGCGGTCGGCCGCCTCCGGGCGCGCTCCGGCTGAGCGCGCAGTTCCCCGCGCCCCCAACGGGGCGCCACCCGGCCGGGGAGCAGCACTCCGCCGCGGGGAGCAGCCCCCAGCCGGGCGGGCGTCAGGCGGCTAGGAAGCGTTGGAGGACGCGGCGGGAGGCCGGGAGGGGGGCGCCGGCGTCGAACTCGAGGACGGAGATCTCGCGCGTCATCGCCGCGAGCAGCTGCGCAGCAGCCTCCGCGTCGGGCCAGCCCATGACCTTCAGATCGGCCACCCCGGCCTCCGCGAGCCGCTCCCGGCGCGCCGCCATGGAACCCTGCATCGTCGGGTCCGAGCGCGCCTCGAGCGCCAGTGCCTTGACGCCCCGGTTCGCGAGGGAGACGTCGAGGTATGCCTCGGTGCTGCGGAAGAGGCGTTCGGGGCCGGGCGGCAGGCCCGCGACCGCCTCGTTGACGGCCTCCTGCACGCGGCCGTGGAAGCGCTCGTGCATGGTGTCGACGAACGCGGACCGGTCCTTGAAGTGCACGTAGAACGTGCCTTTGGCCACCCCGGCCCGCGCCACGACCATGTTCACGCTGACGCCGGCCAGGCCGTGCTGCTCCGCCAGCGCCGCGCCGGCGTCGAGTAGTGCCTCGCGTGTCTGGGAAGCCCCCGGCGTCTGCGCTCCTGCTGCCATGACCTCGGAGTATATGCCCGCGGCGAGGGCCCGGGGGCGAGCGTGATGTGCGGGGTGACCGACCGGTCGGTCACATGCTAGGGTCCCGTCCATGGCCACGATCTCCAGGTCCATCGAACCGATCGCCTACGGCGTCAACGCCGGGCAGGAGCAACAGCGATGAGAGCGGCAGTGATCGACAGAGTCGGCGCGGCACCGCGGGCCACCGTCCTCGCGGACCCGTCGCCGGAGAGCGACAGGCAGGTGGTCGTCCAGGTCGAGGCGACCGCGCTGAACGCGATCGACGTGCACGTCGCGGAGGGGCACCACCGGGCCGGGCCGCCGAAAGTGCCGTACGTTCCCGGCTTCGAGGTGGTCGGGACGATCGTGACCGGACCCGATCAGGGCCTCCGGGTGCATGCGAACGTCCCGGCGGGGCTCGTGCCCGGGGTCGACGGTGGGCTGGCCGAACTCGTACTGGCCGATCGTGCGGCCTGCATCCCCGTGCCGGACGGGCTGAGCAGCGTCGCCGCTGCTGCGATCGGCGCGGTCGGGGTCGGGGCGGATCTGTCGCTGCGCAAGGCGGGGTTGCGGGCGGGCGAGAGCGTGCTCGTGCTGGGAGCGACGGGTCCCTTCGGCGCGGCGGCGCTGCGGCTGGCGAGGCTGGCCGGCGCCGAACGGGTCATCGCGGCCGGCCGCAACCCCGAGCGGCTGGCCCAAGTCCCCGATGCGGACGCGCTGCTGGTGCTCGGCGAGGAGCCGCTGCCGGAGCGACTGGCGTCGCTCGGGGGCCCGGTGGATCTGGTCGTCGACCCGGTGTGGGGGCCGTGGGTGATGCAGGCGATGGGGTGCTTGCGGCTGGGCGGCCGCTACGTGAACGTCGGGGCGGCGGGTGGGGAGGGGGAGTTCCGGGCGGACGCCCTTCGGGCGGCGCAGTTGACGCTGATCGGTTTCAGCGGGACGACCGCGAAGCCGGAGGAGGTCTTCGCGAGCTACACCCGCATAGCCGCCTTGGCGGCGGCGGCCTCCTTCACGCTCCCCACCACGACGTACTCCCTCCCCGAGGCTCCCCACGCCTGGCAGGCCCAGGCATCCTCCCCCGGCCGAAAGATCGTCATCACCCCCTGACCCGACATCATGCATGCGCCCCGCCGGCCACGAGGGCTGCTGGTGATGCCGGTGTGAGTCGTGCGTGTGGCTCTAGCCGCGGGTCCCGGTCGGGTTGTGCCCCGTCAGGGGCGCGGGGAACTGCGCGACCAGCCACGACGTGCCCGCGGGCGGCCGACTGCCCGGCTACTTGCGGTGGTTGCCGGACCCCCGGGCGTTCAGGCCGGGTACGCGTGGGTTTGGGTGGCCTTTAGTTCGGCCCAGACTTCTGCTCCGGGTTCCAGGGCCAGTTCGGCCACTGACACCGTCGTCAGGTCGGCGGCCAGGGGCAGCCCGTCCGCCGTGCTGGTCAGGGCGACCCTGATCTGGTCGCCGTGGGACTCCATGCCCGTGATCCTCGCGGGCCACGCGTTGCGCGCGCTTGTTGTCGGGCGGGTGGTCGAGAGGGTTACCGCGCTCGGGGGGAAGGCCACGAAGGCCGGGCCGGTCAGGGATTCCGTCGTCGTCAGGGTGAGGCCGGGGGAGACCTGCACCGTGTGGGCGGAAGCCTCGCCCTGGTAGAGGTTCAGGCCCACCAGGCGGGCGATGTAGTCCGTGCGGGGGCGGCGGGCGATCTCGGCGGGGGTGCCCTGCTGGACTACCTCGCCGTGTTCGATCACCACCAGCCGGTCGGCCAGCACCATCGCGTCCAGCGGATCGTGCGTGACCAGGACCGCCACCGCCTCGAACGCGGCCAGGTGGCGGCGCAGTTCGGCGCGGACGTCGAGCCGGGCCCGGGCGTCGAGCGCCGCCAGCGGCTCGTCGAGCAGCAGCAGCCGCGGCTCGGTCGCCAACGCGCGGGCCAGCGCGACCCGTTGGGCCTGTCCGCCGGACAACCTGCGGGGTTTGACGCCCGCGTGGTCGGCCAGGCCCATCCGGTCCAGCAGGTCCGCGGCGAGCGCCCGCGCCTCCCGCTTGGGCACGCCGTGGCAGCGCGGGCCGAAGGCGACGTTCTCCAGCGCGGTCAGGTGCGGGAACAGCAGGTAGTCCTGGAAGATCACCCCGACCGGGCGTCCCTCGGGCGGGACGCGCCGGCCGGCGGCCTCCTCCAGGACGGTCCCGTCGAGCCGCAGCGAGCCCCCGGTCAGCGCGGTGAGCCCGGCAAGCGCCCGCAGCGCCGTGCTCTTGCCCGCCCCGTTCGGCCCGAGCAGCGCCACCACCTCGCCGGCCGCGGCCTCGAGCCGCAGGTCGAGCCGGAACGTCCCGCGGTCCACCACCAGATGCGCGTCGAGACCGGTGTCCGTACCGGCGGCGGACTCCGCGGACTTCCGCAGCGCGCTCACGCGATCGCCGTCCAGCGTTCCCGCAGCGCGGCCAGTACGGTGATCGAGACCGCGAGCAGCACCAGGCTCAGCGCGATGGCGGCGGCCGGGTCGTCCTGGAGCGCGAGGTAGACGGCCAGCGGCATCGTCTGGGTGCGGCCGGGGAAGTTGCCGGCGAACGTGATCGTCGCGCCGAACTCGCCCAGCGCCCGCGCCCAGGCGAGCACCGCGCCGGCCGCGACTCCCGGCGCGATCATCGGCAGGGTCACCCGGCGGAAAGCGGTGAACCGGGAGGCGCCCAGCGTGGCCGCGGCCTCCTCGTAGCGCGCGTCGGCCGCCCGCAGCGTGCCCTCTACGGTGATCACCAGGAACGGCATCGCCACGAACGTCTCGGCGACCACCACGCCCGACGTGGTGAACGGCAGCGTGATGCCGAACGCCGAGTCCAGCCAGCGCCCGACCACCCCGTTGCGGCCGAGCGCGAGCAGCAGCGCCACCCCGCCCACCACCGGCGGCAGTACCAGCGGCAGCGTGACCAGCGCCCGGACCAGGCCCCGGCCGGGAAACCGGGTACGGGCCAGCAGCCAGGCCAGCGGCACGCCGAGCACCAGCGCCACCGCCGTGGCGATCGTCGCCGTCTGGAGCGAGAGCCGCAGCGCCTGCCAGACGGCCGCGCCGGCCAGCTGGTGCGGCAGGCTCCGCCAGGGCGCCCTGATCAGCAGCGCGACCAGCGGCAGCAGCAGGAACGCCAGCCCCAGCAGGGCGGGCAGCAGCAGCGCCAGCGGCGCGCCGCCGCGGACCCGTCGAAGCCGCGGCCGGCGCGCCGCCGGTGCCGGCGCTGATGACGGTGAGGACGGTGGTGGTGGTGCGGGATCCGGTGCCGCGGAGGCCGCGGAAGGGGTGCTCACGGCTTCGTCACGGGTTGAGGAAGCCCGCTCCGGACAGCACCTTCTGGCCCTCGGCGGACTTCACCAGTGCGATGAACGCCTGCGCGCCCGCGTCGTTCGGCGCGTTCTTCAGCTCGACGATCGGGTAGTTGTTGATCGCCTTCGCCGACTCCGGGAAGTCCACGCCCTCGACCTTGCCGCCGGCGGTGTTGACGTCCGTCTTGTAGACGACGGCCGCGTCGACCTCCTTCAGCTCCACCTTGGTCAGCGCGGACTTGACGTCCTGCTCGTAGCTGACCGGGGTGAGCTTGAGGCTGCTGGCGGTCAGCGCGGTCTGAGCGGCCGAACCGCACGGCACCGTCTTGGCGCACAGCGCGACCTTCAGGCCGGGCTTGGTGAGGTCCTTCAGCGTGGCGATGTGGTCGGGGTTGCCCGGCAGGGTGGCGATCTCCAGCTGGTTGCGGACGAAGGTGGACGGCGCGCCGTCACCGTCGCCGGCGTCGGTGACCGTCTTCATCGTCTTGGGGCTCGCGGCGGCGAAGACGTCGGCCGGCGCGCCCGAGGTGATGCTCGCGGCGAGGGTGTCGCTGCCGCCGAAGTTGAACACCACCTTCGTGCCCGGGTACGTCGTCTCGAACTGCTTGCCCAGCGTGGTGAAGGTCTCCTTCAGCGAGGCCGCCGCGAAGACCGTCACGGTGCCGGAGACCTTGGGCGCGGCCGACGTCGTCGCGCTCCCGCCGGTGGCCGAGGCCGATGTCGAGGGCGGCGTGGAGGCGTCCGAGGACGAGTCGTCGTCGGATGAGCAGGCGGTGAGTGCCAGCAGCGCCACGGCGCCGATCGCGACCAGCGGCAGGGCGCGGTGACGGGCGGAACGGTTTATCACGGAGGTCTCCCAGCAGTCGGCACTTGCGATCATAGTGCCGCAGCTGCGAGGCGTAAGTCTGCTGTCGCATTGTATAAGCCGCACGATTCGGGCCATGGGCATCGCTTGTGCGATCGTACGATTGCGCCCGCCGCGAGCCTGCCGTGAGCCCGCCCTCAGGCCCCGCCCTCAGGCTCCGGCCGCCCCCGCCGCCCCCACCCGCTCGTAGCGGAGCAGCACCACCCCGTTGTCGAATCTCCGGGTGTCGGTGAGTTCGAGACCGATCCGGGTGTCCAGCTGCGGGAACATCCGGGTGCCGCCGCCGAGCACGAACGGATTGACGTAGACCTGGTACACGTCCACCAGGTCGTGCCGCACGAAGGTCGCGGCCAGGTCGGCGCCGCCCAGCGCGAGGTCGCCGCCCTCCTGTGCCTTGAGCGCCATGACGTCCTCGACCACCACCTCGCGGACGACCGTGGTGTTCCAGTCGGCGCGATCCAGGGTGCGCGAATAGACGATCTTCGGCATCTCGCGCCAGATACGGGCGAACTCCGCGACCGGCTGCTCGGCCTTCGGGTCGGCGTCCGCCGTCGGCCAGAAGCCGGCCATCAGCTCGTAGGTGCGCCGCCCGTCGAGGAACGCGCCCATCTGCTTCAGCTCGTCGTTGAAGTGCTGGTGCAGTTCGTTGTCCACCAGGTGCCAGTCGAGCCGCTGCTGCCGGTCCTCGATGTAACCGTCGAGCGACACCATCATGCTCAGCAGGATCTTTCGCATGTTCCGCCCCTTTCTCCGCCGCCCGCCAGGGCCCGCCGTCGACCTGTGACCGACGTTACGCCGGGGGTACGACAGCGGGCCGCAGCCGCGGCGCGCGGGGCGCTATCCCGCCTCGGGTCTGTCGACCGGATGGCCGCCGTCGCCCTCGATGATGTGCTCCACCTCTCCGTCCTCGTCCTTGTCCACCATGGTCACGTCCACCTGGCCGTCACCTGTGGTGTCGAACTGGTACAGGTCGGCCACGCCGTCGCCGTCGGTGTCGGTCATCCACACATCGGGCTTGCCGTCGCCGTTGGTGTCGGCGGCCAGGATCACGTGGTGCTCGTCGCCACGGGTGGCGATCGGCTCGTCTTGTGTCGTCATGCCGCCCGCTTGCCCCCGGCCCACCGTGCGAAACGGTGTTCGACCACGTGCACCGGCCACGTGCACCGGCCACGTGCACCGACGGGCTCAGACCGCCGGGCAGGTGTCGGTGCTCGACAGCAGCGCCGCCGTCGCGGTGCCCAGGGTGAGCTGGACCCCGGTCAGCAGCGTCACATGCAGGGCGTTGACCGTGATGCCCTTGCCGCCGCCGATCGCGGTCTGCTCGTTGAGCACCACCGAGCCGACCAGCGGCAGCCCGACGGTGGTGTTCGGCGGCGGGTTCGCGCCGACGGCCACCCCGGCCACCCGCAATCCGGTGAGGGTGCTGGTGCCCTGCAACGAGACCGGTCCCGGGCCGCTCGACGTGAGCACGGATCTGGCCTGGGCGCTCGTGTCGACCGCGTCGGCGCTGATCAGGCCGCCGAGCAGGCTCAGATGCGCGATGGACGCGTGCGCGGCCGCGGTACGGGTGCCGTCAGGACCGACGGTCCCGGACGCGTCGGTGCTGATCACGCCGAGCGAGCCGAGCGTGCCGAGCCCGGTACTGACCAGCCCGTGGCTGTCGCTGCCGGGCGCGGTGGTGCAGGAGTGCGCGGAGGGCGCGATCGGTCCCAGCGGCAGCAGCGGCGAGTAGACCCGGGCCGCGTTCGACCGGGCGTCGAAGACCGGCGCGGTGAACGTCACCGAGGCGCAGCCCGGCGGGTCGATGCCGACCCGGTCGGTGACCGCCCCGGCGCACAGCTGGTACGTGCCGGGGTCGGTGGAGGTGACATGGGCGGTCACCGTGCAGGACGCCTGCCCGGCGGCCAGGTCTCCGCCGACCGCGACGCTGTTGCCGGCGCCGGCCGTCAGACTGCCGTTGCCGCAGGTCGTGGTGGTTGCATCGTCCGTGAGCCGCAGCCCGCTCGGCAGCGCGGTGGTGAAGGACCAGCCGTTCTTGGCGGCCAGCTCGCTGGTGTTGGTGAGGGTGAAGGTCAGCGTGGCGGGCGCGCCGACCGGCCGGGTGGCCGGGCTGAAGCCCAGGTCGAGCTGCGGGGTGGCGTCCAGCAGCCGGACGTTGTCGAACGCGCCGTCGTTGCCGTTGCCGCTGGCCTGGTCGTTGATCAGCCTGATGCCCGCGGAGGTGCCGCTGAACAGCACCGATCCGTTGCTGGCATAGGTGCCGACCGAGACGCCGCCGACCACGGAGCCCGGGTTGGCGCAGGCGTTGATCGGCGCGGTGGAGGTGGGCAGCGCGGTCTGCCCGTCGAGCAGGTAGAAGGAAAGCAGCGGCGCGTTGGTGTAGCAACTGGTGGCGGCGACGTCCACCGAGAAGGTCAGGAACCGGTTGGCGGCCGGCAGCGGGATCGGCTCGGCGGTCTGCAACTGGACCTTGCCGCCGCCCGGGTCGGCCTGCGTGTAGGCGGTGACGGCGTGGTTGGCGGCCGGATCGGCGGCGCCCGACCAGGTGCCGAGGGCCGAGGCCAGGTTCTTCACGATCGACCAGGCGCCGGAACCGCAGCCGGCTCCCGCGGGCTCCGTCGTCGGCGCGTCGAGCGACGTCAGATAGCCGTTGCAGTTGCGCAGCCAGGCCGGGTCGGCGGTGTACGTCTGGTGGACCGGGCCGGCGCCGGTGTAGTCGGTGAGCAGGGTCGGCTGGGCGCCCTGGCCGTTCTCGAAGTCCTCGGTGAACACCGCCACCGGCGCGGCGGGGGTGCCCGGGCTGCCGGGCGCGTTGGCCGCGGCCGGGGTCAGGCCGGTCAGCCCGGTCAGTGCGACGGCGGTGAGCGCGGCCAGCGCCAAGGCCGTCGCGGCCCGCCGTCCCGTGCCCGCCGATCGTCCCGTGCCCGCCGATCGTCCGGCGCCCGCCGATCGTCCGGCGCTCTCCGGTCGTCCCGCGCGCGCTGCTGGTCCTGCGCCCGCGGATCGTCCCGCGCCCGCCCACCCGCCTGCGCTCGCCGACCGCCTGCCTGCGCCGGCCGATCTGCCTCGTCGCCGTAACCGGTGCGGTGCCTTCGTCGTCTTCACGGGATCTGTCCCTTCGCGATGGGGAGGCCCGGCGCCCGACCGGGCCCTCGGTGCCCGGTCGAGCCTCCCCACCGCCCGGTCCTCCCCAAGCCGCCGCCCGGCGGCGGCCGGAAGCACTCGGCGCGCGCATCGGCGCCCCGCACGCCCCCGGCTCACCACGAGTCCGCGGCGGGTCCCGTCAGCAGGGCGCTCCCGGCAGCCGGTACTGGGACGTGATCCGGTAGTCGCCGGGCGTCGGCACGATCAGCTGCGCCCAGTCGCCGGCCGGCCGCAGGCACGCGCCGGTCGCGTGCAGCCAGGGGGAGTAGGCGATCCTGACGATCACCGCGCCGGGCCCCGACACCCGCACCACGAGGCTGGCGCTGTCCGAGCTGATCACCGTGCCGTCCCCCGACACCAGCGGCTGGGGGTCGTGCACCCGGTAGATCCGCCAGTTCGCGTCCCGCCACACGGGGGTGAGCCAGCTGGGCGGGTGGTTGACGAGCGCCGCCTCCTCGCCCGCGTGGTCGTCCGGCTTGCCGCTGCTCAGGACGACGAAGCCCACGGCCCGGCTGTCCAGCCACGCCCGGTAGCTGGCCGCCGAGAAGGTGCCGTCGTAGAACAGCCGGCCGCGCTTCATGTCGATCTGCCGGTTCCAGCCGCGCGCCATGTTGACGTACGGGGCCAGCAGGGTGGCCTCGCGGTGGTCGCGGACCGGCACCACCTCCACCCGCGCCTTGTCGGCGCCCAGCACCCGCAACTCGGTCACCACCCCCTGGCTGTGCGCGGCCCAACTCGGCACGTCGGTGGAGACGTTCAGGTCGTCCACGGTCTTCTGCGCCAGCCAGTTGACGGACACCGCGAGCGCCGCGACCAGCGCGAGCCGCTGGAGCCGGTACCGTCCCGGGGCCAGCAGGCAGGCCACCAGCACCGCCGGGCCGACCAGTTCGGCCAGCCGTTCCACGTTCGTACCGATCGGCGACGGCACCAGGAACGTCAGCACCACGCCGACCGCGTACACCACCGCGCCGAACCGCAGCGTCCGCCAGGCGAGCGGCGCGCACAGCACCACGGCCGCGCAGCACATCACCGGTGGCCAGATCCGCCCGAAGGACATCGGCTGCTGGCCGGAGCTCGGGAAGAACACCACGGTCGCGGCCACCACCAGGAACGGCGGCAGCGCCAGCGCGACCCCGTCCCGTACGTGCCGCGCCAGCATCAGGCCGGCCCCCGCCACCCCGAGGAACAGCCCCGCCACCGGGCTGCCCGCCGTCGCCAGCGCGCTGAGCGTCACCGCGAGCAGCGGCCGCCGGTTCGGCCCGGTGACCACCAGCACCGCGCCGAGGCCGAGGGCCACACCGAGCGCGAACGTGGTCCGCCCGGAGGCCACGTTGCACCACAGCGCGAGCGAGGCGAAGAGCGCCGGCCACAGCGGCCGGTGCATCCCCGAGCGTACGAACAGCGCCGCCGCCAGCCACGATCCGGCGAGCCCGGACAGGACCGACACCGTACGCACGCCGAACCAGGCCATCAGGTACGGCGACACCAGGCTGTAGCCGGCCGTGTGCAGACCGCCGTACCAGGAGAGGTTGTACGCCGAGCCCGGGTGATGCCCCACGAATTCGGCCCACGCGTCCTGCGCGGCGAGGTCGCCGCCGCCGGTGGCGAGGCAGACCACCCACAGCGCGTACAGCGGGAGCACGGCCGCCGTGGCGATCAGCGGCACCCGCAGCCGTCGGCGCAGATCGGCGCCCCTGCCGCGGTCCGGCGCGCGCACGGTGGTACGCGTCGGGGCGAGTACGGCGGTGAGTGCGGGCATGGGCCGGGTTCCGTTCTGGGCGGCGGCAGAGAATCGGCGTCTCCTGTGAGGACGTCTGCGGCGGCCCGACCGTTGCCAGCGGCGGCGGTCGGTCCGGTTCAGCCGCCGGGCGGACCGGCCGGGCCCGGCGGACCGGGCGGCGGCGTCCGGTGGGCTCTCACACCCCTAGCGTCCTCGCCCGGCGGCGCCGGATTCCACCGGATTTCCCGGTCGTCCCGGCCATTTCGGCGCCCGGCCACCAGCCGTTCACATGCCGGTGCCGACCCGGCGTCCGACCCCGGTGCCGATCCTGCGTATACCCGCTATGTATAGTCCTCGGCGGCCCGGATGACCGGGCCGTTCAGCACCATGAACGCCACCGTGAACGTCATCACCCACGTCACCACGGGCATCATCACAAGGGGGATCGCCCGCATGCGGAGCACGACCACCGCCCGCCGGCTCCGCACGCCGGCCGTCCTGCTGGCCACGGCCGCGCTGGTACTCGGCCTGAGCGGCTGCGACGGCTACCACGCCACCTCGCCGTCGGCGGCCAGGTCCAATGCGAAGGCCACCGCCGAGCCGGCCGCCTTCGCCCAGGGCGCGAACGGCCCGGTGGACTGCCGCAAGGCCAAGTGCGTCGCACTCACCTTCGACGCCGGGCCGAGCGTGCACACTCCTGAACTGCTGGGCATCCTGAAGAAATACCACGTCCACGCGACCTTCTTCACGCTCGGCAAGAACCATGTGCGCAAGCACCCGGAGATGATCAAGGACATGGCCGCGCAGGGCCATGAGCTGGAGACCCTCACCTGGTCGCACCAGATCCTCACCAAGATCAGCAAGGACGAGGTGCGCAAGGAGATAACCGAGGGCCGGGACGCCGTCTACAAGGTGACCGGCGTCCGTCCGACGCTGCTGCGCCCGCCGCAGGGCCGCACCAGCGACGGAGTGACCAAGGTCGTCAAGAGCCTGGGCATGTCCGAGGTGGTGTGGAGCGCCGACGGCGCGGACTACAAGACCACCGACTCGGCGCTGATCGAGAAGCGGGTGCTGGACAAGACCAAGCGGGACGGGATCATCCTGCTGCACGACTGGGTGGACAAGACCAACCGCGGCTACAACGGCACGATCGCCGCGGTCCCGGGGATCATCTCGACCCTCCAGGCCCGCGGCTACACGTTCGTGACCGTCGCCCAACTCCTGGCGCCCGGCAAGCCGGTGCCCGGCAAGGTGTACAAGTAGCCGGTCACCACGGCTGGTTGACCGGCCGTCAGCGGACGACGCGGATCCAGTCGTACGGGCTGACGGCGGTGTAGGTCGTGTCGGTGCTCACCGCCACCGCCTTCCACCAGCCGGTGGTGAGCGCGGGGGCGGTCTTCTGGAACGCGCCCTTGGTGCTCGACTGCACCACGGCCGTCAGCCGCCACGCGTCGAAACTGGTCGGCCGGTACCAGATCTGGATGGGGTGCCGGCCGCGGTTCTGCCAGACGTGGTTGCCGTCCAGGAACTGCAGCGTGCCGTTCATCCGCAGCGGCCGGCCCTTGCGGGCCACGTGCGGTGTGCCGTGGAAGCCGGCGATCCGGGTCTGCACCCGGTACACCGCGCGGGCCGGTGAGGTGCCGGCGCCGCAGTAGTCGGTCTCGGCGTGCGTCCAGCGGTAACTGCCGTTGCCGCCGGTGTAGGCGGCCTGCACGGCGCCGCCGGAGTCGGCCACCGCGCTGCCGACGGTCTTCCACGCGGTGGTGCCCTGCTTGGCGAACTGCAGGGCGAGCACGGCCTTCTGCGGCGAGGCGCAGTTCTGGTTGATCCGCGCCTTCACGGTGGCCCTGCCGTTGACGTCCACGGTGGCCGACACGGCGTTGTAGTCGATCGTCACGGGGTGGTGGACGGGCAGCGGGATCTCGGTACCCGCCAGGTAGTAGTCCCGTGGCGCGGTGAAGAGGGCGAAGTCCTCGTCGATGTCGCCGACCTTGTAGCGGATGGTGAAGTTGCCCGAGGCGTCCGTGGTGGTACGGGCGTTGGACTCCGCCTCCCAGTACGCCCGCAGGAAGACCTCGGTGCCGGCCAGGCTGCCGTGCCCGGCGGGCCAGTTGACGTTGCCGGTGACGGTGAGGGTGTCGCCGGTGTGCACCCGGGTCCTGTCCAGGTGGTAGGTCAGCGTGGTGGGCACCGGGGCGGCCTGGAGCTGGATCGAGGCGTACGCGTCGTCGTTGGTGTTCGGGTTACCGTCCGGGTCGAACTGGGCGTTGAGGTAGACGAAGTGGACGACCCGGGCCAGCGAGGTGTCGCCGACGTGGTCGACCAGCGCGTCCGGGATCTCGAAGCGGCCGTTCCGGTCGGTGGTGATCGTGCCGAGCGTGCGGGTCTCGTACTCGGCCGGGTCGATCGGGTCCTGCCACGGGTTCCAGGTCTCGAAGACCACGTCCTCCGTGAGGACCACGGCGTGGCCGGGCGCCGGGCTGCCGTCGGCCGTCGAGGTCAGCGTGCCGGACAGGTCGACCGTGCGGTGGCCGTAGTCGGTGGACGCCGGATCGGTCTGGAGGGTCAACCGGTAGGGACGGGCGGGCGGTTCGTCCTGGGGAGCCGCGCCCGAGGCGTGGGCGGGCAGGGTGCCGGCCGCGACGGCGGCCAGGATGAGAGTGACGGCCGCGGCTAACCGGGCCGGGGCGGTACGTATACGCACCTGGACTCCAAGGAGGTGTGACCCGGTCGCGGTGTGCGGCGCCGTCGCCGTCCGCACCGGGCACAGGTTGGACACAGCCGGGCAGGCAAGGGTTGCCCTCGCCCGGCGGGGCTCCGGTCCGGTGGGGGCGGACGCCGGCTCCCGGCGCCCGGTGTGCGTCTACTCCCGCCGCCCCGCGGTCAGTTCGCCGTCCGGGCGGTCAGTTCGCCGTCTGGTGGGTCTGCGCCCGGCGGGCCCTGCGCCGCTTCAGCGAGCGCCGCTCCTCCTCGCTCAGGCCGCCCCACACCCCGGCGTCCTGGCCGGTGCGCATCGCCCACTCCCGGCACGACTCGATCACCGGGCAGCCCGCGCAGACGGCCTTGGCCCGTTGCGCCTGCATGAGCGCCGAACCGCCGTTGCCGACCGGGAAGAACAGCTCGGGGTCCACGTCCAGACAGGCAGCGCGGTCACGCCAGTCCATGGCTCACTCCTCAAATAGGCCCGTAGGAAATCCGTTCAGGTGTGGTTCCCCAGCGCCTGTCCGTCCTGCGGTACGGCAAACGGATCACGGCCGCCGTTCACCCGCAGGTGTCGGTCGGGGCGGCCCGGCGTCACCGGGCGGCGCCATAGGATCGGGGCGGCAAGAAAGGTCATCCGCATGAGCGCGCGTTTCCAGGAGATCGACTGGCGGCCGACGCCGATGGGCGACATCAGCCTGCGGCGGCGCCGGGATCCGGCGTCCGGCGAGGACGTCTACGAGGTCAAACTCGGCGACGAGTTCCTGATGTCCAGCCTCTTCACGGCCGGCGAGATCGCGCTCACCCGGCTCGGGCTCGGCGAACTGCCCGCCGGGCAGGGCGGGTTGGACGTGGTGGTGGGCGGGCTCGGGCTCGGCTACACCGCCCGCGCCGCGCTCGACGACCCGCGGGTGGGGACGCTGACCGTGATCGACGCGCTCGGCGAGGTGATCGAGTGGCACCGGCGCGGCCTCGTCCCGCTGGGCGCCGGACTGGCCGGCGACCCGCGCTGCCGGCTGGTGCGGGGCGACTTCTTCGCACTGGCCGCCGATCCCGGCGGCCTCGATCCCGAGGCGCCCGGCCGCCGCTTTCACGCCGTGCTGCTCGACGTCGACCACTCGCCGCGCCATGTGCTCCACCCGCGGCACGCGGCGCTCTACACACCGGGCGGCCTGCGCGCGCTCGCCGCCCTGCTGCACCCGGGCGGCGTCTTCGCCCTGTGGTCCAACGACCCGCTGGACGCGGACTTCAGCGCGGTGCTCGGCGCGGTCTTCGCCCGATCCGCCGCCCACGTCGTGGACTTCGACAACCCGCTCCAGGGCGGCAGGGCCACCAACACCGTCTACGTGGCGACCACCGAGGGCGGCCGGTGATGCGCTACACCCGGCTGGGCGGCACCGGCCTGCTCGGCGTCACGCTGACCGCCGAGCAGGCCGAGCGCCTGGAGGCCGGCTACCGGCCGCGCCCGGTGGCCGGCCTCGGCCAGTAATCGGGGTCGGCGATCCGGGCCGGAGTCCTGGGCCAGAGATCGGGGCCAGGACTCCGGCCCAACGGGCTTACTGCCCGGCCGCGTTGAGCAGATCGAGCACGCTCTGCTGGCAGCCGTAGTCGCTCGCGCCGGCGCCGCCGGCCCAGTGCGGGCCGTACTGGTCGAGGGAGTTGCGGTCCTTGGTGTAGGCCGAGTTCGCCCAGGCGGTCAGCGTGGAGGCGTACGGGTGGTCGCTCAGCTGGCCGTTGAGCTTGCCCAGCCCCCGTACGTAGGCGCCCTTGAAGCTCGGGCCGTCGCCGGTGCAGCTGTCGCCCTCGCCCGGCTCGCGCAGCACCCCGCCGCTGACCAGCCTGGTGGTGGAGGCGCCGGCCAGGGTGCGCGCGGTGGTCAGCAGCCCGGCGTCGGAGGTCGCCTTGTAGAGCTCGGTGAGACCGCCGAGGATCACACCCTGGTTGTACGTCCAGGTGGTCTGGCCGTTGTTGGCACAGGAGTCGGTCAGACCGTCGTTGACCATGTGGTCGCCGTTGATCATGCCGCTGCCCTGGAACCAGGTCCACTCGTTCTTCGCCCGGTTCAGGTACGTGGTGTCGCCGCCGATCCGGTTGTGCAGCGCGGCGGTCAGCTGCAGGAACAGCTCGTTGGTGATGGCGTTCTTGTACGAGCTGGTCTCGTTCCAGTGCACGCCGCCGCCACACGTACCGTCCCAGTAGGCGAACATGTGGTCCGCGTCGGCCTTCGCGGTGGTCAGGTAGCGCGCGTCGCCGGTCAGGTCGTACGCGTCGATCCAGGCCAGGCCCCACCAACCGGTGTCGTCCAGGTAGTCGTTGGTGAAGTTGCCCTCCTGCGCGCCGAGGTTCTTGTCGTACGTCGCCGAGATCGCATACTCGTAGCTGTTCATGCCGCTGCCGCGCGCGTTGTCGATCACGGCGGTCAGCGCGTTGGCGCCGGTCCACCAGCCGTTGCCGCCGAACAGCTTGGTGCCGCGGTCGTAGGACATCATCAGCGCGGTGGTGGCGGCCGTGCCGCGGCTCCAGGCGTTCCAGGTGGTACGGGCCCAGGACGTGCACGCGATGGCGCCCGACACCTGCCCGCAGGCGCGCAGCGCGCCGACGCCGAGGTTGTTCCAGTCGTCCACGTTGTACATCTGGGACCGCCAGCCGGCGGAGCCCGACGGGGTGCTGGTGTCGCCCAGCTTGCTGCCGTCGGACCACGTCCTGCCGCCGTCCGTCGAACGGTCCAGCCACACCTCGTCGCCCGCGCCGCCGTGGTCGATGGAGGCCCAGCCCATCGCGTCGGCGTCGTCGAAGTGCAGCGCGATGGTCCGTCCCGACAGGGCGGCGGTGACCGGGGTGCGGTCCCCGGCGGCCTGCGAGGGGTCGCGGGCGTCGCAGTATTTGTTGCAGATGGACGTGGCGGCGGCAGCCGGGGCCGCGGTGCTGGAGAGGTCCACGGCGAGCCCGATGGACAACGTTGTCAAGGCGGCGGTGAGGACCGCCGCCCGATGCTTGAGCGGTTTCATGGGGGTGCTCCAGAGGCGGTGGGACACTGGGGGGAAGTGGGGCGTCCCGTTGGGATGTGGGGGCTTTCGACGCTAGCCAGTCGTCGTGGCCACGTCAATGACCCGTGGACCGACCGGGCACGGGCGGCAGGAGTCCGGGTGGGCCCGGCGGCTCGGCGGCTGACGTGAAGGGGCGGTACGGGCCGCCGGCCCGTACCGCCCCTCAGTTGAACTGCGTTGTCCCTTCGGTCAGGTGGCGCAGGTGAGCTTCGGTCCCGCCCAGTCGCCGTGGTCGTAGGCGTTGTTGTCGCCCGCGTCGCCCACCACGAGATCCAGCGTCTGCACGCCGGTCAGGTCGGCGGTCAACTGCTGCGCCGGGTCGCCGCCCTTGACGGTTTTGGTCGCGGCCAGCGTCTTGCCGTCGCCGAGCACGCTGAACGTCATCGTGCCGCTGTTGCCCGCGTCGTCGTCGTTGCCGACGGTCGAGGTGAACGCCGTGCACTTGCCGCCGAGGTAGATGGACACGTCGCTGATCGCGTTGGTGCCCAGGCCCTTGTCGTACACCTTGCCGTCGATGCTGAGCGGCGCTCCGTCACCGGCGTTGGTACCGCCCACCGACTGGTCCCGTTCCACCGGGCCCCAACCGTTGGTCGCCGACAGGAACTCCAGGTCGCTGACGTCGTTGACCCCGGTCGGCGCCGGCGGGTTGGTCACCGCCAGCTGGGTGCTCCCGTGCAGCCACTGCGCCACCTCGTTCTGCGCGAACGTGGCGGTCGCGGTGATCGCGGAGGTCCCGGCCGCGTCGGTGGGAGCGGTCAGCTCCCACTGGGCGACGGCGCTGTGGCCCGGCTGGATCACGCCGAACACCACGGGCTGGGAGTCGGACACGAAGCCCTTGGGCGCGGAGAGGCTGACGTTGACGCCCTCCGCGGCCGGGGCCTTCTTCGGCACCGAGACGGTCGCGGTCATCGTGACCGTCTTGCCGCGCTGCACGGACTTCGCCGACGGGGTGAGGGTCAGCGCCGCCGAGGCGGCGGCGGACTTCACCTTGGTGAACGACAGGTTGTCGAACTGGTCGGTGTCGTAGGAGGTCAGCCCGAGGCCGCCCTGGCCCGCGGAGTAGCTGCTGTCCTGCACCGCGCCGAGGTCCTTGCCGTCCACCGACGCGGTGATCGTGGAGCCGCTGAACGACAGCCCCAGCCGGTGCCACTTGCCGGTGCCGAGCGCCGTCGTGGACGACCGGGTGAGCACCGTCTTGTTGCCGTCGGCGTCGGTCTTGAGGATCGTCCAGGCCCCGGTGTCGCTGATCTGGAAGGAGTAGCCCTGCTGGTGCGACTGCGGGCGGTTCTGGGTGCCCGCGCGGCCGATCAGCTCGACGGTGCCGGGCTTGGCCAGCTCGGTGTCCGCCTGGATCGAGTAGTCCGTCCAGGTCGGGTCGCCGACCAGGGTGAACGCGTCGCTGTCGTCCTGCCATTCGATCGGCTTGACCGGCGCCATCTGCTGGAGGCACATCCCGGCACGGTGGGCGCACTTCTGCACCTCGAACGAACCCTGCATGTCCGAGACGTACTTGGCCTCGGTGCCGGCGACATCGTTGTCGAAGTCGTCGCTGTAAGGGAGCTTCAGCGCGTGCGCGGCGGGGGAGGTCGCCTTCCCCTTGCCCTGGCCCTTGGTCGTGGTGACGGTGTAGACGTAACCCGGCTTCATGGTCAGGGAGTAGGAGCCGCCGGACGGGGTGATGTCCTGAGTGTGGACCATCGAGGTCGCGGTGTCGGGCGAGTTCACATCCGTCGCCCACACGTGCACGGTGCCGGTGGAGAGGCCGCCCTGCACGTGGAGGTTCGCGGTCTGCGAACTGGTGGCCGTCGTCGTCTCCAGGACCGTCGAGTAGTCCTTGCCGTTCGGCGACTTGAGGGTCACGTAGGTGCCGTTGTTCTCGTTGCCGCCGAGGTAGCCCGAGGCGGAGTCGATGAACGTCCAGCCGGGCTGGGTGAACTGGGTGACCTGCGCGGTGGCCCAGGTGCTGGCGCCGATCTGGTAGTTGCCCGACCAGGGTGACCCGGCCGTCGCCAGGCCGACGGTGTCGTAGGGCAGGTTCGGGTAGATCGCGGCGATCAGCGGCCAGTTGAAGTAGCTGGTCATGTCGGCGTCGATGTAGCCGCGGGTGATGGCCCGGATCAGCGCGGGGGCGCCGGTGTTCATGTCCTGCGAGCCGTTCTCGGAGTCCCACAGCGGCTTGCCGTTGGCCTTGGCCGCGTCCGTGCTCGAACAGGTCTTGGCGTCGCCGCCGTCACCGCCGTTGCACGAGTAGTGGGTGCCGATGATGGAGACGGCCTTGTTGAAGTCCGGGTCCTTGGCCATGTCGTCGGCGGTGCTCCAGCCGGAGTCGTCCGCGACCAGCTTGACGCCCTGGTACCCGTGCTCGTCGAGGGCCGACCGGAGCTGGACGTACCAGTCGGCGTCGTGGCCGCGCTCGTTCCAGCCGCCGAGGTAGCTGATGTTCAGGCCGTGCTGCTTGGCGCAACCGAGCCAGGAGATCAGGTAGTTGATGGTGTCGGTGGACCAGAACCCGCCGTTGATCCAGCCGGGCGCGGCCCAGGCGAGGCCGTACAGCCCGATGTTCGGGTTGCGGGCCTTGGCCTGCTCGGCGAGCCAGAACTCGTAGCCGGCGTTGCAGTTGACCGTGCCCTTGCTGTGCTCGATCGACGGCTCGGAGCCGTCGGTGGAGTTGGCGTCGCCGCCGATCTCCAGCTTGAGCAGTTGGAGGTTCGCCCCGTAGCCGGGCTTGAACATGTAGTCCAGGATCTGCTTCTGCTGGGCGGCCGGATAGTCGGTCAGCAGCCGGGAGTTGCCGCCGCCACCGCTGATCGCGCCGATCCCGTCGAACGTCCGGCCGCTCTGGGTACCGTCCACCGTGACGGACGTGTCGGGGGCGGCGTGCGCCGGAGCGCTGCTCACCGCGAGCAGTGCGGCGAGCAAGGCAAGCACCCACAATGGCGCAAGTCTCCACACACGAGGCATGGTTGACACCCTTCTTATTGGGAAGATGGCGCACAGTGTGCCGTCGTGTTGGTTTATCGGTCAATGGTTACTACAAAGAAACAGAAACAAACAGCAGTTGGGGCATGGCGGAGGCGCATGGCGGAGGAGCCGGGCGGATGCCGGGTGGGAGGCATCCGCCCGGCTCCCGTCAGCGGGCGGCGACCCCTTCCGGGGTGAGCCGCAGGGTGAGGATCTGGAACGGGCGCAGGGTCAGCCGGACCCGGCCGTCCACCTGCTGCTGCGCCTCGTCGGTCAGCGGGCGCTCCAGCAGGTCCGCGGCGGTGCACGCGGCCAGCGGGAAGCCGGGGGACAGGGTCGCGGTGACCCGGCCGCCACGGGACTCGTAGAGCCGTACGACGACATCGCCGCCGCGGTCGTCGGCGAGCTTGACCGCCGAGACCACCACCGCCTCGTGGTCCACGGCCACCAGCGGCGGCACCTCCGCGCCGCCCGGCACCGTACGCTCGGGCAGGTTGAGCCGGTAGCCCTCGCGGACGGCGTCGGAGACCGCGGCGCCGATCAGCAGGCCGTAGCGCAGCCGGTGTTCGCCCTGCTCGGCCTCCGGGTCAGGGAAGCGCGACGCCCGCAGCAGCGACAGCCGGACCGTGGTGGTCGTACCGCCGTCGGCGCGCACGTCACGGGTGATGTCATGGCCGTACGTCGAGTCGTTGACCAGGGCCGCGCCCCAGCCGGGCTCGCCGACGTGCAGGAAGCGGTGCGCGCAGACCTCGAACTTGGCCGCCTCCCAACTGGTGTTGGTGTGGGTGGGCCGCTCGACATGGCCGAACGGGATCTCCGCCGTGGAGTGCGCGGCCCGCACGTCCAGCGGGAAGGCGGCCTTCAGCAGCGTCTCCCGCTCGTGCCAGTCGATCACCGTGGCGACGTCCAGCCGGTTGCCGTCCTCCTCCAGGGTCAGCGTCTGCTCGATCCGTGACGCGCCGAACACCCGTACCACCCTGACCCCGTGGCCCGGCACGCCGTTCACGGTGACGTCCACCGGGTGCACCGACTCGGCCTCGGTCAGGTCGCGGACGGTGTTGCGGTAGAACCGGTCGAGGTCCCAGGCGTCCCACTTGTTGGGGAAGTCCTGGTGCAGTTGCAGCAGGTTGGCGGTCCCACCCGGCGGCAGCGCCTCCCGGCCGGCGGCCAGGTCGTAGGCCGAGGTGATCAGGCCGCGGCCGTCGATCCGCACCCGGACCAGGCCGTTGTCCAGCACGAAGGTGTCGCCGTCGCGGACCGGGCGGACGGTGCCGGGGCCGTGCGCGCGGGGCCCGGCGCCCATCGCCGGGATGCCGCCGCGGGCGTGCGGGGCCGAGTTGAAGACGACGCCTCGGCCGCCCCCGGTGTCGGCGCCGGCCAGCGCGCGCTGCGCCGCGTCCACCAGCGCCCCCAGCTCCGCGCTGACCCTGGCGTGGGTCGCCTCGGCCTCGCGGTGCACCCAGGCGATCGACGTGCCGGGCAGGATGTCGTGGAACTGGTGCAGCAGCACCGTCTTCCACAGCCGGTCCAGCTCCTCGTGCGGATACCGGGCGCCGGTCCGCGCGGTGGCCGTCGCGCACCACAACTCGGCCTCGCGCAGCAGGTGTTCGTTGCGCCGGTTGCCCTGCTTGGTGGCCAGCTGGCTGGTCAGCGTGCCGCGGTGGAACTCCAGATACAGCTCGCCCGACCACACCGGCGCGTCCGGGTAGTCCTCGTGCGCCTTGCGGAAGAACTCCGCCGGGCTCTCCACGGCCACCTGCGGTGAGCCCTCCAGGCTGGTCAGCCGGGCCGCCCTGGCCAGCATCTCCCGGGTGGGACCGCCGCCGCCGTCGCCGTAGCCGAACGGCACCAGCGACCGGTTGGTGCCCGCCTTCTCCTGGAAGTTCCGCTCGCTGTGCGCGACTTCGGCGCCTGACAGGTCGCTGTTGTAGGTGTCGACCGGCGGGAAGTGGCTGAAGATCCGGGTGCCGTCGATGCCCTCCCACCAGAAGGTGTGGTGCGGGAACTTGTTGGTGGTGTTCCAGGAGATCTTCTGGGTGAGGAACCAGCGCACCCCGGCCAGCTTCATCAGCTGCGGCAGCGCCGCGTTGTAGCCGAAGGTGTCGGGCAGCCACATCTCCTCGGTCTCGATGCCGAACTCGTCGAGGTAGAACCGCTTCCCGTGCACGAACTGCCGGACCAGTGACTCGCCGCCGGTGAGGTTGGTGTCCGGCTCCACCCACAGGCTGCCGGCCGGCAGGAACTGGCCGGTCCTGGTCTTCTCCTGGGCCCTGGCGAAGACGTCGGGGCGAGTCTCCTTGAGCCAGGCGAGCTGCTGCGCCTGTGACATCACGAACTTGAACCCGGGGTGGTCGTCCATCAGCCGGGTGACGTTGGCCACCGTCCTGGAGACCTTGCGCACGGTCTCGCGCAGCGGCCACAGCCAGGCCGAGTCGATGTGGCTGTGCCCGACGGCGGAGATCCGGTGCGCCCCGGTGCCGGCCGGCGCGGAGAGCGCCGGGATGAGCGCCTTGCGGGCGGCGGCGGCCGTACCGCTGACGTCCTGGAGGTCGACGGCGTCCAGGGCGGTCTCGACCGCCTGGAGCAACTGCCAGCGCCGGGTGGACTGGGCGGGCAGCTCGCGGGCCAACTGGCCGAGCACGTCCAGGTCGTGGAACAGCTCGAAGACCCCGGCGTCGAAGACCGCCAGGTCCAACCGCCGCAGCCGGTATAGCGGTTCGCCGGCCTCGGCCGCCGGGTTCCGCAGCCAGCCGGCCACGTCCCCCACCGGCGTCGGGTGGAAGGTCAGCTGCTCGGGCCCCGAGTGCATGACCACCGGATTGGCGGCGGCCTCGATGTAGAACGTGAACTCCTCGCCGCCGCGCGCCGGATCGGCCACCGGCAGATGGGTGTTGCGCGGGTTGAGGCCCTTCACGGCGGTGCCGTCCGGCCGGTAGACCAGCCCCTCGGCGGAGAAGCCGGGCTCGGTGGTGCCGAAGCCCAGGTCGAGCACCGCCTCCACCGGCAGCCCGGCCCACTCCTCGGGCACCGTGCCGCTGATCCGGAACCAGCTGGTCGACCAGGCGGGCCCCCAGCGGTCGCCCGGCCGGGCCTCCGCGTAGTTCGCGGACAGCCCGTCCGCGACCGGCACCGGCTCGCCGGGGACGTGCCAGACCCCGACCGTGAGCGGGATCGACCGGGCGTGTACGGCCGGGCGGATGCGCTCGTTCAGTACGCGGTCGAGCCGCTGTTCGGTGGCAGTGGGGTCGTTGTGCATGAAGGCGCCCTCCATGGGGTCTGCGGGTGCGATGCGACGCAGTGCGATGCGGTGCCTGCCGACGGACGCGTACCGGCGCAGGCGTGCTGGGACGCGTACGGGTCAGCCCTTCAGGGCGCCGCCCAGCGCGAATCCGCCGCCGAGCCTGCGGGCGAGGATCAGGTAGAGCATCACGACGGGGATCGAGTAGAGGATCGAGAAGGCCGACAACTGCCCGTACTGGGTCTGGTCGTGGGCGCTGAGGAAGGTGAACACGCTGACCGAGGCAGGCAGTTTCTCCGGCGAGAGCAGCAGGATGAAGGGGACGAAGAAGTTGCCCCACATCCCGATGAAGGTGAAGATCGTCACGACGATCACCCCGGGCCACATCAGCGGCAGCACGATCCGCCACAG
This sequence comes from Streptomyces sp. CA-111067, assembly GCF_050956065.1. Lineage (NCBI taxonomy): Bacteria > Bacillati > Actinomycetota > Actinomycetes > Kitasatosporales > Streptomycetaceae > Streptomyces > Streptomyces sp. CA-111067. Next base: position 7,472,079 of record NZ_CP192103.1, read on the forward strand.
CACCTGCATCGAGTTGGCGCCGTCGATCCTGGCGGCCTCCTCCAGCACCACGGGGACACCGTCCATGAAGTTCTTCATCAGCCAGATGCCGAACGGCAGCGCCGACGCGGCCAGGAACAGCGTGGTGCCCGGCATCGAGTCGATCAGGTTGACCCGGACGAACATGCTGTAGACCGGGATCATGACGGCGGTGATCGGCAGCCCGGTGGAGAACAGGATGGTGTAGAGGAACGGCCGGCGCAGCCGTGACCTGAACCGCGACAGCGGGTAGGCGGCCAGCACCGAGCAGACCACGCACAGCAGGGTGCCGCCGCCGCACAGCAGCAGGCCGTTGAGCATCGGCCGGTAGGTGGTGTCGGCGTTCAGCACGTGGTGGAAGTTGTCGCCGGTCGGGTGCGGCACCGACAGCTTGAAGCTGGCGTGCGCGTTGACCGACGCGAGCAGCATCCACAGCAGCGGGATCAGGTAGAGCAGCGAGAACACCAGCAGGCTGATGTTGACCACGGTCCGTCCCGTTCGCGCCCTGCCCGCCCGGGTACGGCCCGCGGCGGCCCGGGACGTCTGCGACCCGACCCGTACCGCCCCCGCCTTCTCGGTGACGGCCATCAGTTCTCCTCCACCTTCAGCATCCGGATGTACACGGCGGAGAACAGCGCGCCGACCACCAGCAGCACCAGCGCGATCGCCGTGCCGTAGCCGATCAGGCTGTTCTGGAACGCCTGCTGGTACATGAAGATCGGCAGCGTCTCGGCCTTGTTGCCGGGACCGCCGCGGGTCATGGTGTAGATCAGGCCGAACACCGAGAGCGTCTGCAGCGTGATCAGCATCAGGTTGGTCATCACCGAGCGGCGGATGACCGGCAGCGTGACCCGCCACAGCCGCTGCCACGGCCCGGCGCCGTCCACCTCGGCCGCCTCGACCAGCTCCTGCGGGACCTCGCTGAGCGCCGCGGAGAACACCAGCATCGAGAACGCCGTGCCGCGCCAGACGTTGGCGATGCAGACCGCCAGGATCGGCAGCGTGTAGAGCCAGTTCTGCTGCGGCAGGTGCAGGAAGTCCAGGATCGCGTTGAGCGAGCCCTGCTGGTAGAAGAAGGCGTACATCAGGTAGCCCGCCACCACCTCGGGCAGCACCCAGGCGGCGATCACCACCGCGCTGGTGATCGAGCGGACCGGCTTGGACGCCTTCTCCATCAGCACCGCGAGCGCCAGCCCCAGGGTGTTCTGCCCGATCACGGCCGATCCCACGACGAAGATCAGCGTCAGCTCGACGGCGTTGGTGAAGTCGGAGTCCTTGAAGGCCCGGGTGAAGTTGTCGAAGCCGACGAAGTTGGTGCCCGTCGTCCCCGTGAGCTGCATGTCGGTGAACGCGTAGTAGACGCAGTACCCGATCGGGCCGGCGATGAAGACCAGCAGCAGGATCACCGACGGCAGCACGGGCAGGCCCCGCAGCAGCGCACTCAGGGAGCCGGCCGGGCCGGGGCGCCGGCGGCTGTCCCGGCCGCCCCCCTTGCCCGCGCCGGCCCGCGGATCCGCAGCGGTGGCGCTGCTGGTCACTGGGCGCCCTGGACGGTCTTGTCGGCGCCGACCGCGGTCTTGACGTCACTGTCGAAGGTGGCGGCGGCCTTGTCGACCGACGCCTGGCCGGTGGTCACCGACTCCATGGCCTTCTGGATCGCGGTCGAGACCTGGGTGTACGCGGGCAGGCCGGGCCGGTAGAAGGTGTCCGCGACCAGGTCGCTGAAGAACTTGTTGGTGGGCAGCGCCTTGAGGTAGCCGGCGTCCGCGGCCACGTCGGAGCGCACCGGGATGGTGGCGTTCACCGTGTTCCACTGCGCCGAGGCGGCCTCGGTCTCCAGCGACTGGATGAACTTCCAGGCCAGGTTCGGGTTCTTGGACTTGGCCGGGATCGACCACGCCCAGCCGCCGGACATGCTGACCTTGCCGGTGCCCTGGCCGCTCTGGCTCGGCATCGCGGTGGACGCCATCGTCGTCGACCACGCGGGCCACGGCTTGGGGCCGGTGCGGATCCAGTTGTTGGGCATCCACGACCCGTCGATGTCGATCGCCAGCTTGCCCTGCGGGATCATCTCGGTGCCTATGGTGGCGCTGACGTTGGGGTCGAGTGCCTTCTGCGCGGACGGGGCGAGGCCGGTGTTGTAGATGGTGTGGACGAAGTCCAGGGCGTCCTTGAAGCCCTTGCTGCCGACCACCCACTTCTGCTGCTTGGTGTCGTACAGCGAGTCGTTGCCGGCCGCGGTGCCGTACAGCAGCATCTCGAAGCCCTGCATCGAGGACGCCTCGCCCGCGGCCACGCCCGTGTAGAGGTTCAGCGGGGTGACGCCGGGCTCCTTGGCCTTGATCGTGCGGGCCGCGGTGAGGATGTCGGCCCAGGACTTGGGCTGCCACGGGACGGGTATGCCGGCCTGGGAGAAGAGCTGCTTGTTGTACCAGATGCCGCGGGTGTCGGTGTTGTCCGGCACGCCGTACGTCTTGCCGTCGGGGGCGTACTTCATCGCGGCCTTGGACGCGTCGGCGTACTTGCTCCAGTCCTGCCAGGACGACAGATAGCTGTCCAGCGGCTTCAGGTAGCCCGCGGCGACATCGGTGTTGATCGTCGCGGTGTCCTCGTACACCAGGTCCGGGGCCGTCGCGGGTGAGCGCATCATCAGCTGGATCTTGGTGTAGTAGTCGTTCTCGCTCGCCGTGATCGGGACCAGTTTGACGGTGGTGCCCGGGTTGGCCTTCTCGAACGCCTTGACCATCGGGCCCAGGTAGTTGGCCTGCACCTTGTTGCTGTTGTTCAGCTGCTGCTGGTAGGCGACCTTGATCGTCTTACTGGAGCTTCCGGAGCCGGAGCCGCAACCCGACAACGATGTCGCCAGTACGGCGGTGACGGCCGCGATGCCGGCTGTTGCGAGGAGTCTCTGTCGCACGGTCAACCTCCGAGGGGAGCCCGGATCGGCCCGCAGGGCATCCCGCGGGGAGCGGAGAAACAGAGGCCAACCCTGCGGGCCGCCCCCATGGGCGGAGCGGCAAGCGCCCTCGCTTGACGGCGAAGCTAAATCCAATGGATGGAGTAAGTCAACGCTCCTGACATGTAAACTCCGGCCGCATCCGGGCCTAGAGTTCGGATCGCAGGGGGGCGCGCGAGGGGTGAGGGGGCGGGAATGGCGACTCAGGGGACGAACCTTCCGCGGGTCGGGGGATACAACCAGGCGGTCGTGCTCGACGCGATCCGCACGGCCGGGCCGGTGAGCCGGGTGGAGCTGGCGCCGCTCACCGGCCTGACCAGCCAGACCGTCTCCAACGTGGTGCGGCGGCTGCTCGCGGCCGGCCTGGTCTCGGAATCCGGCTACGCGCCGTCCAACGGCGGCAAGCGCCGCACGCTGCTGTCGCCGCGGGCCGACGGCGCCTACGCGGTGGGCGTGCAGCTCGACCCGGACGCGGCGGTGATCGTGGTCGTCGACCTGTCGGGCGAGGTGCTGGCCAGCCGGCGGATCAGGCTCGCCGACGGCTGCGATCCGGCGGACGTGGTGAGCAGGGTGGCCGGCGCGGCGGCCCGGCTCACCACCAGGACCGGGGTCGATCCGGCCCGGGTGCTCGGCACCGGGATCGCCACGCCCGGGCCCATCGACGGCTCGGGGGGCGCGGTGGTGGCACCGCCGAACTTCGCCGGCTGGGGGCGGGTGCCGCTGCTGGAGATGTTCGGTGCGGCGACGGGGATGCCGGTCGCGATGGACAACGACGCCACCGCGGCGGCGATCGGCGAGCGCTGGATCGGCGGCCGGGCCAGGGCGGGCAGCTTCCTGTTCATCTACCTGGGGACGGGTGTCGGGGCCGGCATCGTGCTCAACAACACGGTGCTGCACGGGGATTCGGGCAACGCGGGGGAGTTCGGCCACATGGCGGTGCAGCCGGGCCGGCTGACCTGCCACTGCGGCGGCACCAACTGCCTGGGCCCGTACGTCGGTCCGGGCGCGGTGATCGCCGATCTGCTGGAACGGCACGGCAGGGCGGCGGGCGACCGGATCGGCCTGACCGGCGGCCCGGAGTCGGTGCACCAGGACTGGAAGGTGCTGCGCCGGTACGTCCGCCGCGGCGATCCGGCGGCGGTCGACGCGGTACGGCGTGCCGCCCGCCTCGTCGGCCAGGCCGCCCGGGGCGCGGTGGCGCTGCTCGACGTGAGCCGGGTGGTGCTCGGCGGCGAGGCGGTACGCGGCGTCGAGCAGATCATGTGCGAGGAGATCGACGCGGCCGTGAACACCACGACCGTGCCCCGGGTGATCCGCAAGGTCGACATCGAGAAGAGCGTGATCGGCGAGGCGGTGGGCGCGGTGGGCGCGGCGTCATTGATCCTGCACGGGAACTACGCGCCGGGCTGGCAGATGCTGACCCGGCCGGGGACGTGAGGGTCCCGGTCCGGCCTTGACCCGCCGGCGGGCGGCGGCCGCCGGTGGTGCACCGGCGGGCATCCGCCCGCCCTGCCCGGCCTTTGCCGGCGCGATCGGGACGGGTCTCCGCCCGGGCGGTGGGCTGACGGTCGCGCACCGGCGGGCGGGTGCCCGCCCTGACCGGCCTGTGGCGGCGTGGTCGGGGCGGGTTGCGGGTTTGTGTGCCGCCGTGGGGCTACTTCAGGTGGCGGGTGTAGAAGCGGGTGGCGTCCTCGGACTCGAAGTGGGGGGTGCCGGTGTGGCCGCCCAGGTTGGCGTGGAGGGTTTTCTGCTTGCTGGCGAACGTGTCGAACAGGTCCAGGGCCCGCTGGCGGGGGTTGCCCTCGTCGTCCCACTGGAGCAGCATCAGCAGCGGGATGGCGACCTGGCGGGCCTGCTCGCGCTGGGCGCGGGGGACGAAGCCGCCGGCGAAGAAGCCGGCCGCCGCGATCCGCGGCTCGGCCACCGCCAGCCGGATGCCGAGAGCGGTCCATCCCGAGTAGCCGACCGGGCCGGTGACCTCGGGCAGCGAGAGCAGCGCGTCAAGCGTGGTCCGCCACTCCGGGGCCGCGTTCTCGACCAGCGGGCCGACGAGGGACTCGAAGATCTCGTCGACCGGCTCGCCCGCCCGCATCGCCTGGCGTAGGTCGGCGCGGGCCTGCTCGGCCGCCGCGGAACGGGGCCGCTCCCCGCAGCCGGCGGCGTCGATGGTGGCCACCGCGAAACCGCGCGCCGCGGTGTAGCGGCCCCGGGCCACCAGTCGGGGTTCCGCCTTGGGCAGGCCGTTGTTGTGGGCCATCAGGATCAGCGGGGCCGGCGTGGCGGGTTCCGGTGACTCCGGTGTCCACAGGGTGCCGGGGATCTCGCCGAGGATGAACTCGCGCTCGGTGACGCCGTCGCCGAGTCGCTGTTCGGACGTGAATTCCATGGTCGTGCCTTTCGGGAACGCGCTGAGATCGGCGCTCCCGGACGACCTATCGCCCGACCGTGACCCCGGAGGGAAGCACCCATGTCGATTCTGTGTTCACGGGTACCACCTCCTGGTCTTCTCGCACGGCCTCGCGGAGGCTATCAGCGGTCTCGGTGCTCGGCCAACGGGTTTTCGCGCAGGCCCACGGACCGCGGCGGCTGCCTCGGGCCCGGCCGCGGGCGCGCGGTCTCGGCAGCGGAGAGCTCCTGGAGCAGCGCGTAGGCCGCGTTGGTGAGCGCCCAGGTGCGGTCGTGCCGGGTCGCGAAGCCGATGACCGCCGTGCCGGTCGCCGGGTGGAAGCCGAGGAAGGACTGCTGGCCGAACGTCGCCCCGGCGTGGAAGAGCAGCGGGCCGGCCGCCGCCGGGTGCAGGTACCAGGTCAGGGTGTGGGTGTGCCGGTGGCCCAACCCGCGCCGCAGCGCGGGGACTTGGACCTCGCGCAGCGCTCGGCCGAGCGGGCCGCGGTCCGGGTCGAGCAGCGCTTCGGCGTAGCCGAGCAGATCCCCGGGGGTGGCCCGCACCCCGCCGGCCGGCGTGAACGCGGCCATCTCGGTGGCGGGCAGCGGGGTGCGGCCGTCCGCCCGGTGCCCGACGGCGAGCCGCGCCGGGCCGGCCGTGCCCGTGGCGGCGGGAGGGACCGCCGTGCCCGTGGCGGTCGGCGGGAGAGCCGCACCCGTGGCGGTCGCCGGGCCGGCCGTGCCCGTGGCGGCGGGAGGGACCGCCGTGCCCGTGGCGGTCGGCGGGAGGGCCGTCGTCGCGGTCAGCCCCAGCGGAATCAGCACCCGCTGGGCGAGCAGGGCCGGGTACGGGGTCGCCGTCGTGTGCTCCAGGGCCGCGCCCAGCAGCGCCAGCGCGAAGTTGGAGTACCGCCAGCGGGTGCCGGGCGCACGGCGGACGGGGGTGGCGGCGAACGCGCTCGTCAGCCGGCCGGGGCCGTAGCCGGCGTAGGCGTTGGTACGGGGGTGCAGCACCGCGGCCGGCAGCAGGTCCCGGGGCACCCGGGGGAGGCAGGAGGTGTGGGTGGCCAGGTGCCGCAGGGTGATCGCGCGGGCGTGCGGGGAGCCGAGCGGCAGCTCCGGGAGGTGGGCGGCCAGCGGGTCGTCGAGGCCGAGCACGCCGTCCGCCGCGAGCGCGGCGAGCAGCAGCACGGTGAACGTCTTGGACAGCGAGCCGAGTTCGTAGCTCAGGTCCTCGCGCGGGACGTCCGGATCGGCGGCGGCCGTGCCGCCGCTCAGCACCGTCCGCTCGCCGCCGCGGCTGACGGCGAGCACCACGTCCGGCGCCGTCACCCGGGACATCGCCCGTTCCAACGGGCCCCGGAGCGCGGCCTGTTCCGCTGTCACGCGGTGCTGTCCGCGGAGAGCGCCCGCGAGGTGGCCATCGCCGAGGCGAAGGTGGCGACCAGCGTCGGATGGTGCACCTGGTCGAACACCTCGGCGGCGTCGCCCTCCGGCATGCCGCCCTGGACGGGCATCGCCCCGGACGGCGCCTGCGCGGCGGCGTACCGCTCCCAGATCTCCGCGTCCAGCACCGGCCGCGGCAGGCAGGCGTCCACGATCAGCAGCTCGCCCAGCAGGTCCCAGTGCCGCAGGTCCGCCCAGTCGTCCAGCCAGGCCGGCAGATACGCCGCCAGGTAGTCGGCGATGGCGGCCGGCACCCGGTCGGGGTGCTCGCCCCAGTTGGTCAGGTGGAAAACGGTGTGCGTCATGTCGTACGCCACGTGGTACTGGACGGTCCACGGCTCCGGTGTGCGGCCGAGCCAGGTGCGCTCCACCGCCTGGTCGAAGTCCGCCGACGGGACGAGACCGAGCTTGCGTTCGGCGTTGAGCACCCCGAGCCGGCGGTTGGGCACCATCTCCAGCGCGCCCCAACTCGCCGTGCGGCGGACCAGTTCGACCGCGGACTCCACGCCGGGGTGCCGGTGGCCGAGCTCATAGAAGGTCGCGTAGATCTCCAGCGGCACCGGCGAGAACGGCTCGTCCCGCTGGAGGGTGGCCAGGACGTTGCCGCCGTCCAGGATGTCCCGCCAGGCGAAGTCGAGCAGCCGCAGCGACCGGTCGCGCTGCTTGGAGCCGGCCACGCCCTCCCGCGACAGTACGTGCATGTTGATCGCCAACTCGCCGACCGGCTTGAGCCGTTCGATCACCGAGCGGCTGGTGGCGCGGTCGTCATCGGTCAGTCGGAAGTGCTCGCGGTGCTCGTCGAGCCAGGCCAGCGCCCGGTCTCCGACGTGGTGCGCCAGCGCGGGCGACACGGCCGTCGCGGTCACGGTGCTGCCTCGCTCTCTGCGGTCGGCCGCCGGTCGCCGCCGCCGGTGCCGCCGACGCGGGTCAGGGTGGCGGCGAACGCGGTGACCAGGGTGGAGTGGTAGCAGGAGGTGAACGCCTCATGGGGGCGGTGACCGGGCGGCGGTCCCGCGCCGATCTCCGGCACGGCCCCGTCCGGCAGTTGGGCCGCGGCCAGCCGCAGCCAGGCCGCCGCGTCAGCCCCCGCCGCGTCTGCCGGCGGCGCGCCGGCCGCCGGGGGCAGGCAGGCCAGGACGGCGAGCAACTCGCCCGCCAGGTCCCACAGTTCCTCGGCCAGCCAGCTCTCCAGCCAGGACGGCACCCACAGCCGCAGGTAGTCCGCGAGCGGTGCGGGCATCCGCTGCGCGGCCCGGCCCCAGTCGGTGAGGTGGAAGACGTCATGCGTGATGCCGTAGGCGGCCTTGCGGTCCAGCGCCCACGGCTCCCGCAGCAGGCCGAGGCCGGTCAGCGACAGCTCGGCGTCGAAGTCGGCGTGCGGCGGCAGACCGATCCTGCGCTCCGCGTTGAGCACGCCGAGGGTCCTGGTGTGGTCCTCGCGGGCCACCCGCCAGCCGCGCAGCCCGGTGGTGGCCCGCGCGAGCTTTTCGGCCTCGGCGTTGCGCAGCCCCGCCTGGGCGAAGACCCCGTACAGCTCCACCGGGTAGGTGGCCTGCGGCTCGCCGCGGATCAGCTCGGCGAAGACCTGGCCGCCGCGGGTCTCGTCCCAGGCGAAGCCGAACAGCGCGTCGGCCTGCTCGCGGATGTCGCCGCGCGGATGGCGGGTGCGCACCAGGTGGGTCAACTCGGCCAGTTCGCCGAGCGGTTTGAGGGTGATGTTGGGGTCGGCGTCGGTGGTCACGTCCGGCGGCAGCCGGAAGCACGGCCGCATGCCGTCCAGCCACTGGAGGCCGCGGACGGTGAGGTGGTCGAGCAGTTCGGGGTCGGGCGGCGCGGAGTCGAGCAGCCCGGGGCCTGCCCGCCCCTCGTCCCTGACCCCGGCCGTCCGGTCGCCGATCACGAACCGCGCCCGTAGAAGCAGCGGGCCGCGGCCACCTGCAGCGCCACCCGGGGGTCGCCGCCGCTCATCCGGTCCACGAACACCAGACCGCTGTCGAGCCCGAGCGTCTCCGGAACCCCGGGCAGCCCGGCCAGCCAGCGGCCGAGCCCGGCCGCCTGTAGCCAGTCGCGCCGTCGTACCGCCCGTACGAAACCGCGGGACAGGTCGTCGGTGCGCCGCGCCAGCGCGCCGGCCAGCGGGGCCGCGAGACCCGGCACCGAGAGCGCCGCCAGCTGCGAGGCCCGGTGCGCCAGCTTCGGCCATGGGTCGTCATCGACCCAGGCCAGGCCGGCCGCCGGCTCGGGCGGCCAGTTCTGCCCGTCGCCGGGCAGCCTGCCCCGCGCGGCCTCCAGCAGGCCGCGGTAGCTCCACAGAGACACCTCGGTGGCGTCCGCCGCGGGCGGGTGCGCCGCCAGTGCCGCGCGGACCAGTGCCTCGTCCGGGCCGCCGGGCGCCGCCACGGCCGGGCGGCCTGCCGCGTAGGGCTGCTCCGGCGCGTACGGCGCCAGCACGTCGGCCCCCAGGACCCGGATCGCCGCCGAGGCCACCGCGCCCTCGGGTGGCAGCACCCGGGACAGCGCGTAGGAGCCGCCCCCGCCCCGAAGGGCGAGGGCGACTCCTTCAGCGACGCCGGCGACCACAGTGCTCAGCGGGGAAGTCCCCTGTGCCTGCTCTGCCAACGTCTTTCCCCTCAGTGCGAGTTCTTCTTCGTCGGACGGGGGGTGGGCGGTGAGACCAGCAGCAGCCCCGCGAGCAGGAATCCGCCGCCGCACTCCCGCGTGTCGCGGTAGATGCCCTCCGGTTCCGGGGAGTCGAGCAGGCTTTCGACCTCGACGGTGAGAGCCGCCGACTCGACGGGGGCGGTGAGATCCGAGTTCATGGAATCATCTCCTTGTTCGGCTGGACTTTCAGCATGGCCGACACCTCGAAGCACCGCAAACGGGGACAAATCGCCCAGGCGCCGATCGGCGGGATCTCCCGCTGACCTGCGGTTTTTTTCCGGAGCCCGTCAGAAGGGCGGGTTGCCGTGCTTCCTGGACGGCAGGGGCGCGTGCTTGGTGCTCAGCATCGCCAGCGAGCGGATCAGCACCTCCCGGGTCTCCGCCGGGTCGATCACGTCGTCCACCAGGCCGCGCTCGGCCGCGTAGTACGGGTGCATCAGCTCGGCCCGGTACTCCTTGACCAGCTGGACGCGGGTGGCCTCGGGGTCGTCCGCGGCCGCGATCTGCCGGCGGAAGACCACGTTCGCGGCGCCCTCGGCGCCCATCACCGCGATCTCGTTGGCCGGCCAGGCGAAGGACAGGTCGGAGCCGATGGAGCGCGAGTCCATCACGATGTACGCGCCGCCGTACGCCTTGCGCAGGATCACCTGGACCCGCGGCACGGTGGCGTTGCAGTACGCGTAGAGCAGCTTGGCGCCGTGCCGGATGATGCCGCCGTGCTCCTGCGCGACCCCGGGCAGGAAGCCGGGCACATCCACCAGCGTCACCAGCGGGATGTTGAACGCGTCGCACATCTGCACGAAGCGGGCGGCCTTCTCCGAGGAGTGGATGTCCAGCACCCCGGCGGCGGAAAGCGGCTGGTTGGCCACGATGCCGGCCACCTGGCCGTCGAACCTGGCCAGCGTGCAGATCACGCTGGTGGCCCAGCGCTCGTGCACCTCCATGTGCTCGCCGTCGTCCACGATCTCGGCGATGACCTCGCGCATGTCGTACGGGCGGCTGCCGTCCAGCGGCACCAGGTCGAGCAGCGGCTCGCCGCGCCGGTCCGGCCGGTCGCCGGTGGCCGAACGGGGCGGCAGCTCGCGGTTGTTGGCCGGCAGCAGCGACAGCAGGTAGCGGACCTCGGCCAGGCAGGTCCGCTCGTCGTCGTAGACGAAGTGCGCGACGCCGGACAGCTCGGCGTGCACGTCGGCGCCGCCCAGGCCGTTCTGGCTGATCTCCTCGCCGGTCACCGCGCGCACCACGTCGGGGCCGGTGATGAACATCTGCGAGGTCTCGCGGACCATGAAGACGAAGTCGGTGAGCGCGGGGGAGTACGCGGCGCCGCCGGCGCACGGCCCGAGCATCACCGAGATCTGCGGGATCACCCCGGAGGCACGGGTGTTGCGCTCGAAGATGCCGCCGTAGCCGGCCAGCGCGGTGACGCCCTCCTGGATCCGCGCGCCGGCCCCGTCGTTCAGCGACACCAGCGGGGCGCCGGCGGCGAGCGCCAGGTCCATCAGCTTGTGGATCTTCGCCGCGTGCGCCTCGCCCAGCGCGCCGCCGAAGATCCGGAAGTCGTGCGCGAAGGCGAACACCTTGCGGCCGTCCACCATGCCCCAGCCGGTGACCACGCCGTCGGTGTGCGGCCTGCGCTCCTCCAGGCCGAAGCCGGTCGCCCGGTGCCTGCGCAGGCCCTCGATCTCGGTGAACGTGCCCGGGTCGAAGAGGAGTTCAAGCCGCTCGCGGACCGTCAGCTTGCCCTTGGCGTGCTGGGTCTGCGTGGCCTTCGCGGCGCCGCGCCGCAACTCGGCCCTGATCTGCCCGAGTTCGCCGACCCGGTGCCGCATGGTGCCGGTGTCCTGCGTCATGGCCATCTCCCTTGGTACCTCTGGCGCCAGGCCGGCCCGGGGTGGCCGGCCGGTCCTGAACAGCCGTGGTCAACCGGTCTGGTCAACCAGTCTGGTCAGCCGGTCTGGTCGGCGACGAAGTCGCAGAGCGCGTTCAGCGCCCGCAGCGCGGGCACGGCCGGCAGGTCCGCCAGCGGCGCCCTGGCCCGGTCAAGGCGCTCGCGCATCATGGCCTCGGCCTGGGCCGGGGCCGGCGAGCGGCGGAAGAGCTTCAGCGCCCTGCGCTGCTCGGCCGGACTCGCCGCCGGGCCCGCGGCCAGCAGTTCGCGCAGCGCGGTGCCGCGCGGGCTGTGGTCGGCGAGCGCCAGCAGCACCGGCAGGCTGGCGACCCCGGCCGCCAGGTCCCGGCCCTGCTCCTTGCCCAACTGCTCGCTGGGCGCCCGCAGATCGAGCAGGTCGTCGGCCATCTGGAAGGCCAGTCCGAGCTCGCGGCCGTACTCGCCGAGCGCCCGCACCACCGGCGCCGGGGCGCCGGCCTGCTGGGCGCCGATCCGGAGCGACACGGCGATCAGGGCGGCGGTCTTGCCCGCTATCACCCGGAAGTAGTGGCCGATGGCGTCCTCGCCGGGGCCGGGCCCGGCCAGCTCGCACAGCTGCCCCGCCACCAGCTCGCCGGCCACCTCCGCGTTCAGCGCGACGGCCTCCTCGCCCAGCTCGGCGGCCAGCCGGGCGGCCTTGGCCAGCAGCAGGTCGCCGGCCAGCACCGCGAGCCTGGCGCCCCAGCGGGCGTTGACGCTGGGGACGCCGTGCCTGCTGGTGGCGTCGTCCATCACGTCGTCGTGGTAGAGCGAGGAGACATGCACGAGCTCGGTGACGACCGCGGCCCGGATCACGCCGGGCCGGGCCGGATCGCCGAACTCGGCGCCGAGCAGCACCAGCAGCGGGCGCAGCCGCTTGCCGCCGGCCACCGCCAGATGGCCGGTCAGACCGGCCAGCCTGGCGTCCGGCGGGCTGCCGGTCTGGGCGAGCAGCTGCTGCTCCGCGGCGTCCATCCCCTCGCGCAGCCGCGCCTCCAGGCCCGAGTCGTTCAGGCCGAGCCGGTGCAGCAGCGCGGGCTTGCGGACCCGGGCGGACAGCGGGACCTCGTACATCGCCTTCAGGGCCATCGAGGGGCTTCCTGTCGCCGGTCGTCTGTGGCCCGCGCGGAACGGGGAACGTGTCCGGACTCAGCCGATTCCGCCGGGATCCGGCTCACCCTCGCAAGCGATCAGGGGGCCCCACAACGCGGCTGACACCAAGTTGCCAGCGGCCCCGGGCGGTACACCGCGGGCCTTCGCAGCGGTGCCAGTGGCCCGTTCGCGGGCCCCGCCGGGCCGGCGCGTGGCCGGCCCGGCGGGACCCGCGGGGCTACTCGGGCGCGGCCCCGGCCTTCTGCTCGCCGCTCACGGCCGCCGCGTAGGCGGCGCAGCGGTCGCGCTCCTCGGGGCCCACCGGTGTCAGCAGTCCCCGCTGCGAGGCGTGCGCCCCGGCCTGGAAGCGGGAGCCGGCCCCGAGCAGTGTCATGATCTCGGCCACATAGCGCCGGTAGGTGCGTACCGACACCGACAGCTCCCGGGCGGCCACCTCGTCGGTCAGGCCGAGCCGCAGGCACCTGAGCACCTGCCGGACGGTGTCCGAGCGGGCCCGGTCGCCGAAGGAGATCCGGTCGGGGGTGACCGTCGCGCTCTTCCATATGGTGTCGGACAGCGATCCGAGCGTCCTGATCACCGGCGCGGACCTGATCATCGAGGCCCGCACCCCGACGGCCGACTCGGCGCAGACCAGCGCCGTCCTGCCGTCCACCAGCACCGCGGTCAGCGGGGACATCTTGAAGACCCGCATCCTGAGCCGGCCGCCTGCCCCGGAGAATCGTTCCGCCAGGCGGCTGTCCAGCGTGTTCCTGGTGCACAGCATGCGCACCGAGATCTGCCCCGGACCGTCGGCCAGCAGATCGCCGACGGCGGTGTTGACCGCTTTTGTGATGTCCCGGTCACCCGAGAGCAGGATATCGACGGAATGCTTCGCCTGGCCGATCAACTCCTTCGCGGAGGTCGCCACGCCGGCGCCCTCCGGACTTATTTCACTGACCAGCGAGTCTCTGGCCAGTCGGTCGCGGTGCTTTGCCATGGTGCGCTCGATGAGCGCCCTGGCCTCCAGCAGTTCCCTTTCGAAGTCGTCGCCCGCCCAATCCAGCAGGTCTTTTCCTGTGAAGTCTCCGGCAAAAGGGTCGCCGACCGCACGGTCCGCGCTTTCCCCCGTCGTCCTCGAGTTTCTCAATGCCTTGCTCCCTGGCGCCGCGTGGGGACGGTAGTCGCGAATGAGCACCGGTCAGCCGCACTCCGGAAGCAAGTGGAGTTCGGCCGCCCGCACGCCGGCCTGAAACCGGGAGTTGACGCCCAGGTCGCGCATGATCTCCGCGACATGACGGCGGTAGGTGCGCAGTGAGACCTTCATGTCCCGCGCCGCCACGGCGTCGGTGCAGCCGACGTACAGGCGTTCCAGTACGCGCTGCCCGATGTCGGTGTGCAGCCGGCCGCCGAGCCGCTCGTAGTCGTCCAGCGGCACCGCCCCGCGCCAGGCGCAGGCGAGCAGCAGCTCCAGGGTCCTGGCCGCCGCCGGGTCCTCCATCACCCGGTCGTGGCCGTCGCTCTCCTGCGCCGCCCTGACCACCGCGATCCTGCCGTCCATCACCAGGGCCTCGTCGAGATCGACCTCGGTGACCCGGACCTTGCAGTTCGGCGTGTTCGGAACCACCGTGCGGACCAGTGGTGTGTCCAGCGCCCGCGGTGTGCAGAGCAGCCTGATCGTGACGCCGCTGTCGCCCGTCCTGGAGTGCCTGACGAGCGCGGTCGCGATTTCCGCGGCCTGTTCCGCGTCCCCTGAAAGAGTGACGCTGACCCGCTGCCGTGCGCCGCCGATGAGCCGGAGTACCGCGCCCTCGGCCGGCCGCTGTTCCGCTTCCGCTTCCGCGTGGCCCGCGGTGCGCTGCGCCGACATCGAGCGATAAGCGATCACTGTCGAATCGATAAGCGATCGTGCTTGCAGGAGTTTCTGCTCGAAACCGTCCTGAAATTCATCGGTACGAGCTGTTCTGGTGAGTAATGCTGAATTCGTCGCCACACTTCCCCCGTGAAGAGTACAAGCGATTACCGGTTATTTCGACTGTTGTCGAGGTGACCGGGGCAGGTTGTTCCGAAAGCGCCCTCTGACGAACCAAGGCTCCTATGACCGTCGGTAGGGCGGCCTCGGCGCATGCCTGCCGACCGAGATTATCCATCACGTCTCGGCCAAGTCAACGAGAACAAGCCCCGGCCGAGTGAGCCCGAGAAGTAGGTCAATCCTCAACGAAAGTGCCCCGCCTATCGATGCATATGTACCCTGACGGGCGAAGGTGCCCGACTTGAGTGGAACGTCGGGGGCCTCCCGCGGGCGTCCCGCGGCCGTCCCGCCTGGCAGTTTCCTGTAGTTCGCATTGCCGGGTCCCGCGGGCCGCGGATAGACATGGAGACGGAAAATGAGATATCCGCATCGACTACCGATGGCGAGATTGTGAACAGGAACATGAACATCGGCATAACGAACGTGCCGCTCGTATGAGCATCGCGGACATGTCCAGTGGTGTCCGAGTCCTGGACAAGACGTCACTCCTGCTGAGCGTGCTGGAGAACGAGTCGGCCTCGCTGGCCGGCCTGGTGGCCAAGACCGGCCTGCCGCGGCCCACCGCGCACCGGCTCGCCACCGCCCTGGAACGGCTGAACCTGCTCACCCGGGACTCCACCGGGCGCTTCGCGCTCGGCCCCCGGCTCGCCGACATGTCCGTCGGAGCCCGGCAGAACGGCCTGGTGCCGGCCGCCACGCCGGTACTCGGCCAGCTCCGCGACCTGACCGGGGTCACCGCCCGGCTGCACAAGCGCCGCGGTGTGCAGCGGGTCTGCATGTTCTCCGCCGACTCCCGCAGCGACCGGATCGACGCGGTGCCCACCGGCACCGCATTCCCGATGCGCGGCGGCGCCGTCTCGCAGGTGCTGCTCGCCTGGGAGGACCCCGACGAGCTGTACGAGGGCCTGCGCGACAGCCGGTTCACCGCCGAGACGCTGGCCGGCGTCCGGCGCAGGGGCTGGGCCGAGAGCGTCGGCGACGAGGGCTCCGGGATCGCGTCGATCGCGGCGCCGGTGCGCGGCCGCGACCACCAGGTGGTGGCGGCGGTGGCCCTGTCGGGCCCGGTCTCGCTGCTGACCCGTTCCCCCGGCCGCCGGTACGCCGCCCGCGTCATCGACGCGGCGATCCTGGTCGGCGACCGGCTGTAGCACCGTTCGACCGGGCGGGCGGCCGTACACGTCGACGGGGGGCCGCCCGCCCCCGAACGGCCACGCGCCCAGCGCGCCGAGCAGCCACACGCGCATGGCGCCCAGCAGCCGCACGCGAAGTGCGCTGAGCGCGCCGCACCGCGAACGACGGCGGGGCGGCCGGTCCCGCCGGACCGGCCGCCCCGCCGTTCTGCGACCGCCCGACGGCCGCCACCCCCCGGCCCGTCAGGCCATCGCGTCCTGGAGGCTCTTGGGACGCATGTCCGTCCAGTTCTCGTTGATGTGGTCCAGGCACGCCTGCCGGGGCGCCTCGCCGAAGGTGACCCGCCAGCCGGCCGGCACCTCGATGTAGGACGGCCACAGCGAGTGCTGGAGCTCGTCGTTCACCAGCACGTAGAAAGTGCCGTCCTCGGACTCGAATGGATTGCTCACAGGTGTTTCTCCTCGGCGTCGATCTCTGCACTGCTGGTATTCCCCCAGTCAAGCCAGCGGGGTGACGGCGCTTCAAGGCCGGCAACAGGTAGCTGTCAGCGCGACCCGGAGACCCGGAGGCCCGGAGGCCCGGAGACCCGGAGACCCGGCGGCCCGCACCGCGGCAGCGGTCAGCGGCGGTTCGGCCGGGAGATGAAGAAGAGCACCCGCAGCACCAGCACCGCGGAGACCAGCAGCAGGTGGTAGCCGAGCAGTTCGAACAGGGTGATCTCCGGGGTGACCATCGGCCCGCGCCTGACGTTCAGCAGGATCGTTCCCATCACGCCGGTGGTCGCGCCGAGGAACGTCAGCAGCACGTCGTGCACCAGCGAGCGGACGTACTCCCGGTCCCGCGCGTCGGCGAACATCCGCACGCCGACGAACAGCCGGCCCTGCTCCAGCGCGCCGGTGACCCGGTCGAGACGGCGCGGCAGCCGGCGCAGCACCGAGAGCGCCGCGGCCAGTTCGCCGCGCACCGCGCGGGCCGCCGCGGCCGAGCCGCCGGCCGCCGACAGGTGCTCCTCGGCCACGCCGTGCGCCTCGGCCATCATGTCGAAGCCCGGCGAGAGCCTGGTCAAGGTGCCCTCCAGGGTGGCCAGCGCCCGGAACACCGCGGCCACCTCGGGCGGCACCTTCAGCCCGTACTCGGCGACCAGCCGGAACAGCGCGGCGAACACCTGGACGTCCGGGCTGCTGCCGGGCGCGAAGTGGTGCGCCAGGAACCGGCCGAGCGCCCGCTCCAGCCCCTGGTCGTCCAGCTCCTCGGGCCGTACGACGACGTCGAGCAGCGCGTCGCACAGCGCGGCGGCGTCCCCGCAGCGCACCGCGATGATGAACTCCTTGAGCGCGGACCGCAGCCGGCCGTCCACCCGGCCCACCGAGCCGAAGTCCACCAGGCCGATGGTGCCGTCGTCCAGCAGCAGGATGTTGCCGGGGTGCGGGTCGGCGTGGAAGGTGCCGTCGATCAGTATCTGCTGGAGCATGTTGGCCAGCAGCTCCCTGGCCAGGCCCGTCCGGTCGAGGCCGCGGGCGTCCATCGAGGCGTAGGCGGAGCTGATCGGCCGGCCCGGCAGCCGCTCCAGGACCAGCACCCGTTCGCCGGACAGCTCCTCGTGGGTGAACGGCAGCCGCACCTCGCCGCTCTTGGGGCGGCGGGCCCAGGCGGCGGTGATCGTGGCGAGGTTCCTGGCCTCGATCCGGAAGTCCAGCTCCTCGTGCACCGAGCCGGCGAAGCCCTGGGCCAGCTCCACCACTCCCAGCGTGCCGGCCCAGCGGGTGCGGTCCTCCAGCATCCTGGCGATCCGGCAGATGATGTCCAGGTCCCGCTCCACCAGCGGGCGGATACCGGGCCGCTGCACCTTGACGACCACCGGCTCACCGCAGTGCAGCCGGGCCAGGTGCACCTGCGCCACCGAGGCGGCGGCCAGCGGCTCCTGCTCGAAGTGCGCGAAGACCTCGCCGACCGGCCTGCCGTACGCCTCGGCGAGCAGCGCCTCCACCTCCGGCCAGGGCGCCGGCGGCACCTGGTACTGGAGCCGGCTCAGCTCGCTGACGAAGGCCGGCGGCAGCAGGTCGTCACGGGTGGAGAGCATCTGGCCGAGCTTGACGAACGTGGCCCCGGCCTCCTCCAGCGCCAGCCGCAGCGGGCGGGCCAACTGGTCGCCGCGGGAGGTGTATCCGGCCGAGCCGCGCGGCCGGCCGCGCAGATACGGGCGCAGCCCGTGCCGGACCAGGATGGAGCTGATGTGCGAGTAGCGGCGGCCCCTGATCAGCCGGGACCGCAGGCCGCGCAGCCACGCCATCGGCTGCCCGGAACCGCTGGGGACGACCACCTCGGACAGGGCGAGGAAGCCCATCGTCACCACCAGCGTGCTGCCCATCTGCACCCCGGTGAGCACCCCGCGCTGCTCGGGCCGCTGCATCACCACGCTGAACGCGGCGAGGCCGGCGATCCCGACGAGGCCGGTGAGCAGGGTGCGCACCGCCCCGATCCGCACCCCGAGCAGCCGGCGCGCGCCCACCGCGAAGGCCATGATGAACCCCACGAGGACGAGGGAGGCGCTGACGAATTCGGCGGCTTTCATAATCCTGGGCAGACCTGCGTTTCCGGGTCGTTTTCCTGGAGTGCGGCTGCCGCTCGGGAGGTGTGTCCTCCGTCACGGCCGCGTGAGGTCCGAGCCACGCTAGACGGGCCCGCACGGCGTCCCACCAGGCTTGGCAGGAACCTGTCCCGCGGCTCGACAGCGCCTGCGGGGGCTCCTGTAGACAGGCGGTATGTCCACCGCGAGCCATATCGCCGTCTTCTGCATCCCGGCGTCCGGCCATGTCCACCCCACCCTGCCGATCGTCTCGGAACTGGTCGGCCGCGGGCACCGGGTCAGCTACGCCACCACCGCCGACTTCGCCCCGAGGGTGGCGGCGACCGGCGCGACACCCGTGGTGTGCGCCTCCGCGCTGCCGTCCATGACGCGCGGAGAGAGCTATCCGCATGACGACGCGGTGGCCATGTACGACCTCTTCCTCCAGGAGGCCGTCACGTCACTGCCGGACCAGAGCGCCGCCTTCGGGGCCGACCGCCCCGACGTGATCCTCTACGACTACGCGTCCTTCAACGCGCAGATCCTGGCCCGGCGTTGGGGAATCCCCTCGGTGCGGACCTCGCCGACGCACGTGTCGGGGCCGGAGTTCGCGGACGAACTCGACCTGGTCAACTTCGCCCTGGAGCAGAACCCGGCGTGGGAGGCGCACCGCCGCGCCTTCCGGCAGTTCCTCGACGCCGGCGGCATCGACCTCGGCATCGACGAGGCCATATACCGCGGCCGGGCCGACCGCTATCTGGCGACGATCCCCCGGGAGATCCAGCGGGACGCCGACCGGCTCGACGACCGCTACACCTTCGTCGGGCCGTGCATCGACGAGCGGCCGCACGACGGGCGGTGGGAGCGGCCCGCCGACGGCCGGCCGGTGCTGCTGGTCAGCATGGGCTCGGTCCGGGCCGTGGAGACCGGCTTCTACGAGCTGTGCCTGCGGGCGTTCGGCGGCTCGCGGTGGCGGGTGGTGCTCGTCGCCGGCGCCGCGGCCGACCTGAGCGCGTTCGGCGAACTGCCGGACGGCTTCGAAGTGCACCGCTCCGTACCGCAGTTGAGCGTGCTGGCGCAGTCGGCCTGCTTCGTCACCCATGCCGGCATGGGGTCCGTGCTCGAGGGGCTGTACTACGGCGTCCCGATGGTCACCCTGCCGCAGGGGTTCGACGGGTTCGACAACGCGGCGGCGCTCGACCGGCTCGGCGTCGGCGTGACGCTCGGCTTCGACGACCTCACCGCGCCGCGGCTGCGCGCCGCCGTGGACGGCCTCGCCGACGACCCGGCGGTCCCCGGGCGGCTGGCCGCGCTGCGGACCGCCATGCGCGAGGCCGGCGGCGCGCGAGCCGCCGCCGACGTGGTCGAGCAGTGCCTCGACGGCAGCGTGCTGGTCAGATCCTCCGCCGCCGCCACCTGAACCCGCTGCCACCCGAACTTGCCGCATCCGCCGACCCGGCACATCCATCCAACGTGCGCCGACTCGACGGTGCATCCACCTGAAGGTGCATCCGGGTTCCACCGGGCGGGCTAACTCCTGGGCGCGGGACGCGACTTCGGAGGGATGAGCCGCGGCATGCCCGCCCCCTAGCGTTCGCAGAGCCGATTACTTCCACAGGAGGCTGCCCCGATGGCCCGCATGCTCGACACAGAAGTGGACACCGACGAATCCGCCGACCCGCGGGCCGCGTGGGTGGTGCCCGCCGCCTACGCCTGGGTGGCGGGATTCGGGCTGATCCACGTCGGCGCGATCATCGCCAACGGCGAGTACGCCGCCGGGATCGATCCGGGCAAGGGCGACAGCGGCCTGAGCTGCGTCCTGCCCAATGCCGTGGTCATCGCGATCTGCGTGGTGGCCGGCGGTGTCATCCACCGCACGACGAACCCGCCGCAGCCGCTGGTGCCGCCGTGGACGGTCGCCGCCGGCTCGTGGGTCGGCATGCCGCTGCTGGTGGTGCGCGGCGCGCTGACCGTCGTGGACGAGGCGGTCCGGCTGACCGGGGTGATGGAATACGGCCTCTTCAACCAGAAGGAGAACGCCACCTCGGACTGGGCGGTGTGGTCGGGCCGGGCGATCGACGCCTACTTCGTGGTGGGCTCGGTCGTGATGGCCAAAGCACTGGGCCCCTGGATGAAGAAGACCCGGCGGAAACTCGGCCGCCGTAACTCTGCGGTCTGACGCGGATCATCCAGGAGTATGACGTGGGGTGCGCGGCCGGCCTGGGACCATTGAAGTGATGAATTCATTAACCGTTTCCAGCGTTTCCGCGCGATAACGCGCCGCAAAGGAGAAGGCCGTCCCATGAGCACTGTCTGGAGAACGAGTCGCGCCCCCGAGCGCACTGTTCAGCCGCCCTCCGACGCCCTCAGGAAAACCGGCCGGGCCGCTTTCGTATGGGTCGTGGTGTTCATCGCGTTCCATGTGTACTGGGCGCTCGGCGGCACGTTCGGATTCGGCGACGCCACCGAGACCCAGCCGAAGGTGGACAGCCTGGCGAAATGGGTCTTCTCGATCGTCGTCTACATCATGTTCGCGGTCGGCACGGTCGTGCCGCTCGCGATCTACCAGGACTGGGGCCGCCGCCGGGTGCCGGCCTGGATGCTCGCCTGGTGCTGCTGGATCGGCGCCGCGATCCTGCTGCTGCGCGGCGTGTCAGGGGTGCTCGACAGCGCGCTGCGCGGCACCGGCCTGATGCACAAGGGCCTGACCGGGCTCACCTACAAGCAGGAGATGGGGGTCGCCCACCCCTCGGCGTACACCCTGTGGTCGAGCAGCGCGATCGACCTCTACTTCACCCTCGGCGGGGTCCTGTTCCTGCTCGCCGCACTGGCCCACCGCAGGTCCCGGCGCTGAGAGCGCGGCCTGGGACCGGGCGGATTCTCCGGCCCGGTCCCAGATCACCGTCGACACCCCGTCAGGAGACGTACGGCGAGGGCTCGGTCATCCAGCTGGAGAACTGCCGCATCCCGTAGAGCAGCGGGTTCCCCGGCCGGCCGGTCACATGGACGACCCGGCCGAAGACCGCCACGTGGTCGCCCACCGTGACCGTCCGCAGGACCTCGCACTCGGCCGCCGCGAACGCGTCCTGGAACAGCCACGGCTGGCCGGTGCGGGCCGCCGGCCGCCACGGGACCCGCTCGAAGCGGTCCGCGGAGCGGGAGGAGAACTCCTCGGCGGCGGCCCGGCCCTGCTCGTCCAGCAGGTTGACCATGAACGCGCCCCGCTCGATCAGCGCGCCCAGCGTGCCGCTCGCCACCTGCAGGCAGACCAGCAAGGTGGGCGGCTCCAGGGCGACGCTGGCCAGCGAGGTGCAGGTCAGGCCGTGCGGGCGGCCGGAGCCGTCGAACGCGGTGACCACGGCGACCCCGGTGCAGAACGTGCTCATGAACGCGCGGAAGTCGGCCGCCGGGGCCCGGTCGGGCCCCGGCAGGGTCCGTCCGACGTCAGTCATTGATGCTGGCGAGGTATTCGTAGACGCTCGGCAGCGCGGCCACCATCGCCTCGCCCTCGGCCTTCACCTTGGCGAACTCCCGCCGCGCGTTCGCCGGGTCCAGGTGCTTGACGGCCGGCCGCGCCGTCTCCGGGATGATGCCGAGGCCGAGGCTCATCGCGTTCCACGAGTACTGCTCGAAGCCGTGGTAGTGCGGGTAGATCGTCTCCTCGTCCAGCAGGTGCGAGGACGCGATGGCCAGCCGCTCCAGCAGCGCGTCGGGGGTCTTTCGGTCCTTGGCCTCCTTCCAGTACGCGGTGTCCTCGCGCTGGGCGCCCTTGTAGTGCAGCACCAGGAACTCCTTGACGCCCTCCACGACCCGGTGCATGCGGGTGTTGTAGTCCGAGGTCAGCTTCGGGTCCCAGGAGGAGTCGGGGAAGTGCTTCACCAGCTGCTCGATGGAGTTCTGGATGAAGAAGATCCCGGTCGACTCCAGCGGCTCGACGAAGGCGTAGGACAGGCCGATGGCCACGCAGTTGCCGATCCAGGCCCGGTCGTTGCGGCCGATCCGCATCCGGATGTGGTTGGCGTCCTGGCCGTCGGCGGCCGGCCCGAGCGCGGCCCGCAGCTCGGCCTCGGCCTCGTCCGGGCTGATGTACTCGTCGGAGTAGACGTAGCCGGTGCCGTTGCGCCGGAACAGCGGGATGTTCCACCGCCAGCCGGCGTTCATCGCGATGGCGCTGGTGTACGGGTCCATCTCGGTGGCGTCCTCGCGCGGCACCCGCAGCGCCACCGCCCGGTTGTTGGGCAGCACGTCGGCGAACGACTCGAACTTCGCGCCCATGGCCTGGTTGATCAGCATGCCCCGGAAGCCGGTGCAGTCGATGAACAGGTCGCCGGTCAGGTCGCCGTGCTCGGCGGTGCGAACGGTGCTGATCCAGCCGCGCTCGTCCTGCTCGACGGCGGTGACGTCGTCCACGATGTGCCGCACGCCGCGCTCGGTGCTGTACCCGGCCAGGTACTGGGCGACCGCGTCGGCGTCGAAGTGGTAGGCGTACGGGAACTGGTTGCGCTGCTCGGCGAGCGTGGACTTGCCGAGCGTGCCGTCCAGGCCGGAGGCGAACAGCGAGCCGTCCATCATCCGCGGCGAGCGCTTGTTGTCGCACAGCGCGGTGGTGATGAAGCAGTCGCGGTCGAAGGGCTGCCGGCGGTCGCCCAGCTCCAGCCACCAGTCGGCCAGGCTGAAGCCGTCCACGACGCGCAGCCGCTCGAACGGGTGGTAGAAGTGCTCGCCCGGCTTGCTCCAGTTCTCGAAGCGGATGCCGAGCTTGTAGCCGCCGGCCGCCTTCGGCAGCCAGTCCGCCTCGTCGAGGCCGAGGAAGTCGAAGAAGTGCCTGACGGTACTGAAGGTGGCCTCGCCGACACCGATCTTGGAGACCCGCGCGGACTCCACCAGGGTCACCTGGATTCGGTCGGCGAAGGCCGCCTTGAGATAGGAGGCGGTCATCCAGCCGGCGGTGCCGCCCCCGACTATTACTACGGAATTGATCATTCCGGACACCCTTCTGAACTGTTACGCGCCAACCGCGTACGGTGACCCCCGAAACCGCCGTACTTCCTTCGACGGGAGCAGCTTTCCTCTGCGGGAACTGGCAGCAGAATATCGGGGATTTCCGGTGTTCGACTGGGCGGCGCGAACAGTTGAACACCCATTCCGGGCAGTCGGAAAGGGCATGCCGGAACGACCGGAGCGGCGATCGTATTTCATCGCCGGGAAACCCGGTACCGGAATGGCGGGAGAAGGGCGGAGCCCGGAATGGATACGGTTCAGGGATGGCCGGACCGCGGCGGCGGATATCCGGGCCGCGGCCAGGGGCCCGGGCCCGGCCAGGGCCTCGGTCCGGGCTCCGGGAGCGGTTCTTTCTCCGCTTCGGGGTCCGCGTCGCCTTCCGGGGCGCGCACCTCGACGGCGGTGGCGAACCGCAGCCACCGCTCCGCGCACAGGCGGGCGGCCTGCGCCGCGTCGGCCGCGCGGTGCGCGGGGACTCCCGCGAGCAGGTCATGGAGCTGGTCGTCGGTCAGCAGATGGGAGGCCAGCAGGTGCAGCAGTGCGCGGCCGGACTGGGACATGCGCAGGGACGGGTCCCGGCGCATCCGGGCCAGGACGCCTTCGGGGATCAGCCCGGCGGGCGGCGGTGCGGCCGGGGGCTCGGGCTCATTGTCAGGTTCTGGGGCGTCGGTCGCCGGCGGGGAGCCGGCCGCGGCGGCTCTGAGCCCCGGCGGTACCGGGTCCTGGCCGAGCCGCATCCGGTTGCGCACGT
This sequence comes from Streptomyces sp. CA-111067, assembly GCF_050956065.1. NCBI lineage: Bacteria > Bacillati > Actinomycetota > Actinomycetes > Kitasatosporales > Streptomycetaceae > Streptomyces > Streptomyces sp. CA-111067. Next base: position 7,496,021 of record NZ_CP192103.1, read on the forward strand.
CGCAGGCGGTGGCCAGCGCGACCCCCGCCCGGCCGGCGATCTCGCGCAGCGAGGCGCCCGGCGACTCGGCGATCACCCTGCTGGCCGCGATCCGGCCGGCCGCGCCGTTGACCGGGCGCACCCGGCCGTCCCGGCCGGTGCGGGCCGGCAGCTGGGCGGGCGCGGCGCCGGCGCGCCCGCGCAGCGCGCCCACCCGGCCGGGGGACAGGCCGGTCACCGAGGCGATCCTGCGGTCCGACCAGTGCGGGTGGCTCTCGATGATGCGCTGCGCCGCGGCGGTCCTGTCCCGCCGGGACAGCGGCATCCCGTGCTCGGCGTTGAGCTTGACGGCGAGCACGAACGCGTCGTCCGCCGAGCCCTCCACCAGCCTGATCCGGATGTGCCGGTCACCGCGCAGCGTCGCGGCCCGCAGCCGGTGCATCCCGTCCACCACGCGCATCGTGGCCCGGTGCACGACGATCGGCGGCAGCACGGCGTCCGACTCGGCGAGCGCGCGAGCATGCTCCTCGACCTCGCCGGCCAGCCGCGGCGAGTCGGCGGGTTGCAGGAACCCGATCGGAACCAGGTGCGTCCGGTGCGAGACGCGAGGCTCGTGGGCGGGCAGCCGCGACTCGTCACCGGCGGCCGACCCGCCGGCCGCCGACCCGCCGGCCGCCGACCCGCCGGCCGACGGCGACCGAGCGGCCGGAGATCCGCCGGCCGGTGTCCGCACGGCCGGTGTCCCGCCGCCGAAGGACCGGACGGTCGGTGTCCCATCGGTCGGCGGCCGGAGGGCCGGGGATCCGCCGGTCGTCGAGTCACCGGCCGGCGTCCCGCCGGCGCTTGACCGGACGGCCGCTGGTCCGCCGGTCACCAAATCACCGGCTGACGTCCGACTGGCCGCCGACCCATCGGCCGGCGTCCCGCCTGGCGATGGCCGGGTCGTCGGCGGACCGTCCGTCGCCGGGGCGGCCTCGGGGGTCTTTCCTGCCGTTTCCATGGGGCGCTGTACCGGCGGCCGTCAGGCCGCGCCACCCCAGCGGCGGGCGGTGCCGGAGGCCGGCACCTCGGACGGCGCTGCCTCCGGGGCGGCGGCTCCGCGTCTGGCCACCACGACGCTCTCGCCGGCGTTCAGCCGGACCACGCACGTGCCGGGGGCGGTGCTGCGGGTGTCCGCCGGGCGGGTCGCGCCGCGGGAGTTCTCGATCCGGATGTCGGCCTCGGCGGTGATGCCGTGCCGCAACGTCAGGGTCCGGCCCGCGCCGTCGCCGCCGCTGACCCGCACCCAGTCCGTGCGCCCCTGCGAACGTGCCGCGTCCACCACGAACGCTCCCGGCGCCCGCAGGCCGAACACCGACGCGTCCGCCCAGCGCTCCAGGACGGCGGGGAAGACGTCCACCACGTCCGGGTCGCCGGAGACCAGCAGGTCGAGCACGGCCTGCCCGGCCGCGAACGGTATCGCCGGGTCGCTCGACTGGCCCTTGCGGTAGGCGGTGTTGGGAAGCAGCCGGGTGCCGGCCGCCGGCTCCCCGTCGAGCAGCCGGTGCAGCAGAGTGGCTGCGAGGCCGCTCTCCCGTACCGCCGCCGCCATCGAGGCGCCGACCGCGTACGACCGGCCGTCCCAGTCCTGGCGCATGCTCGCCCAGTGGTCGAAGCTGCGGGTCATGACCCCGTGGTCGGCGGGCCGGCTCCATCTCTTCTCGAACAGCGGGAAGAGCCACAGCAGATGCCCCGCCCGCGCGTGCGAGCGGGCCAGCCGCACCCCCGCGCCGACCGACACCCCGCCGGCGGCGTCCTGCCCGTACGGGGTGAGCCGGGCGGCGATCTCCTGCCACCGGCCGAGGTGCGGCTCCTCGGCGCCGAGCCTGCGGGTCGAGTCGATCAGCGTCGTGGTGGCCCAGCGCAGCAGCGACAGGTCGTGGGTGGAGTCCACCACGTCCCCGTAGCCGGGGGAGTTGGTCATCGGCAGGTGGAAGCGGCCGTCGGCGCCGCTGACCAGGAAGCCGGAGTAGAAGTCGACGGCCCGGCGCAGCAGCGGGTGCAGCAGCTCGCGCAGCACCCGCTCGTCCCCGGTGTGCCGGTAGGCGTCCCAGATCTGCGGCGCGCCCCAGACCAGCAGCAGGTTCTCCGACGGGCCGGCCTTCGAGCCCGCGCCGGGGAAGGTCCAGGTCGGGCGGTCGGGGCCCGCGGACCTGCCGAGCGCCGCCACGACCCCGCCGAGGTCGGTGTGGCCGGTGCGGTTGAGCAGCGTCGGCGCGCTCTGCGGCACCGCCGCCCGCGGGGACAGCACGCTGGCGGCGGTGTACAACTGCGCCCAGTGGAACCGCTGTACGGTCCGGTCCGGTACGGACAGGTAACTGCGGGAGTAGAACTCGTGCCACCAGGACCGGTGTCGGCCGGTCAGCGCCTCCTGACCGGCCGAGAGCACGCCCTGCGCGTCGCCCTGGCCGATCGTGGCGGCGGTCGTCGTACGGGTACCGGTCCGCCGCACGGCCTGCGTGACCTCGCCGCCGTGCTGGAAGGTGACCGTCCGTTCGCCGCCCTCGGCGGTCGCCGACACCAGCAGCACCCCGTGCCCGCGCGCCACCAGCGCGGAGACCGCCACCGTGCCGGCCGTGGTGCTGACCGTTGCGGTGAGTTCGGCGTTCCACAGGTCGAGTTCGAGCCGGACGCCGGTCAGCGTGCCGTCCGGCACCAGGTCCACGAAGGCCGGTGCGCTGTCCCAGCCGGCTCCGGCGGCGCCGAGCGAGAACCGCAGCGCCTTCCCGTCGGGCCGTGAAAAGACCTGCACGGCAAGGGAGTTGTCACCGAGGAACGGCGCCTCGTACCGCTCGCGCGGTGCCCGCGGCCACACCATCCGGGCGTCCCGCAGCGAGCTCTCGTGCGCGCCGGCCGGCGCCGCGGACGGCCCGGCGGGCCCGGCCGGCTCCGCGACCGCGGACTCGGCGGCCCAGGTGGTGCCGGCCGCGGCCACGCCGGTGGCGGCCGCGCTGCGGATGAACGTCCTTCTCCCGAGTTCGGCGTCCACTGTTGGTGTCTCCTCGTCAGCGCACTGCGGTGTCGGCGTACGGCCGGGGTCCCGGACCAGTGCGGTGGCGAAGCACTGTGGCAGCCCATCGCAGTGGACCACGGCGGCGGCCCCGCGGCCCGTGCCGCTCCCGCCGACTGACCGCAAGCGGCCGGTGCCCGGCACCGCGGGCCGCCCGGAAAGGCCGGCTGGCAACTAGCGGACAACGCGAGCGGCGCGGACGGAGATTCTTCCTAGTCTCCGCCCAACTGTGCGCACACTGTCGCTTGTTCGGAGAGAAGAGAGCCGTGTCCTACCTCGGGTATCCCCGGCTGAATTTCGCGGGCACCTTCCAGGCCGATGTGCCGACCGCCAACAACATGCCGCCGTACTACGACATCAAACTGTGGGAACCCCGCCTGGCACGGCAGATGCAGCTGCCCGATCTCAACGGGCTGTGGAATCCCGGCGGAACCGGTGACGTACGGCTCACCGACGTCCGGGTGACCAGCTGCCATTCCGCGGACGGCACCAGGGTCACCGACGCGGGGAAGGACCCGCTGGTCGGCGGCCGGCTGGTGGACGACGGCCTGCGGACCAACGGGAAGTTCGTCGATCTCGACCCCAGCGACCAGACCGTCACCGAGCTGTACGCCATGCGTCCGTGCCTGCTGGACTCGGCGGGGGAGCAGGTGCTGCGCGCCGACGTCCTCACCACCTCCGTCGAGGACATCTGGCTGCGGGCGCTGACCCCGGTCGAGGTCCCGTACCCCTCGGGCGCCTACCAGTCGGTGCTGACCGGCCTGGAGTGGGCCGGCACGTCGCACTCGCCGCTGCTGCGGGCCCTGCGGGCGCAGAGCGAGGACGGCCTGCTGTCCATCAAGTTCACCATGGACTCGGTGGAGTTGGGCTTCGGAGCCCCGTCGGACAACGTGACGTTCGGCCGTATCGTCGGCGCCATCGGGCCGTACCACTCCGGCGAGCCGAAGCGGTTCGTCGCCGGCCGCCGGCTGCGCAAGGTCGGCGACACCGGGCCGCTCACCGACGCCACCTGCCGGATCGACGACGCGACCCGTACGGTCTTCGTCGACCTGGCCAACAGCGTCCCCACGACCACGCCCAACGGCCCGCTCGCCGACGTCGGGAAGCTGCACCTGGCCGTGCTCGACGAGGCCGGCGCCGCCACCGTACTGGCCCCGCTCGACGGCATGGACGACGCCGGCTTCTACGAGCGCGACGCGGGCATCGCGACCGCCCGGCTGACCAAGGACCAGGCGGCGCTGGCCGGGAGCCGCCAACTGGCCCTGGTGGACGGCTCCGCGGCTCCCGTGACGATGCTCAGCGAGAACGCCGACTCCACCTGGATCCACGTGGACGGCGGCGTGCAGAAGCTCTGCGCGGGCACCGGGGCCGGCGAGTCGGGCTCGGCCACCGTCGTCGCCACCCGGTACGGCAAGCCGGCCCGCGGCCTGCGGGTCTTCCTGACCCCGGTGCTGCCCGGGCAGCCGGTCACCGTGCCCTCCGAGGTGGTGACCGACGGCGCGGGCCGCGCCACGATGACGTTCACCTGCCGGGACCCCGGCAACCCCCGCGGGCCGATCGACGGCGACGTCGCCCAGGTGGCGTACGGCTCGGTGCACCGCCCCGGCGAGCCGCACGGGCAGGTGCACTTCCGGGTGCTCGACGCCTACCGGGCACCCGAGCACCCCACCTGGGTACGCGACGTGCAGCCGGTCTTCCAGCAGTACGCGAACCTCTACCCGGTCATGCGCGGCATCCTCGACCTGGGCAACTACAACCACGTGCTCCAGCACTCCGCGTACATCAAGCGCACCCTGCTTGCCCCGCAGGAGTCCCCGAACCACATGCCGGTCACCCGAGACCTCTCCCCAGGAAAGCGAGACATGATCGTGAACTGGCTGAAAACGTCGCCGACGCCGCCGTTGCTCGACATCGCCACGGTGGACGACCTGCGGGAAGTCCTGCAACAGGCGATGCTGGTGGAGCTCGCGACCATCCCGCCGTACCTGGCCGCGCTGGTGTCGATCAAGCCGGACCGCAACGTGAAGATCGGGCAGCTGATCCGCGGTGTGGTGATCGAGGAGATGCAGCACTTCGCGCAGGTGTGCAACCTGCTCAACGCGGTGGGCGGCGCGCCGCAGGTCGGCCGCCCCGGCCTGGTGCCGACCTACCCCGGCAAGCTGCCGGGGCCGGTGCTGCCCGACCTCCAGGTCAGGCTGCGGGCGCTCTCGCTTGAGCACGTCAAGGACGTCTTCATGGCCATCGAGCAGCCCGAACACCCGGTGGTGGACGGCGAGTTGTTCAAGGGCGCCGTCATCAAGCCCGACAGCGTCAAGCTGGACGGGGCCGGCAAGGTGCTCTCCGCCGACCCCAAGGCGATGGACACCCTGGAGAGCTGGTTCACCAAGGCCGAGCACGAGCCGCTGACGATCGGCTGGCTCTACAACCAGATCGCCAGGGCCGTGGTCAGACTCGACCGCGGCGGCAAGCTGTTCAGCGGCGACCCGGCCCGGCAGATCTCCTGGCCGGACGCCCCCAAGACGCTCTACCAGATCACCGACAAGCGCTCGGCGCTGCTGGCGATCTACCAGATCGTGGAGCAGGGCGAGGGCTCGCCGACCGACCTCGACCACGACTCGACCGCGGACGAACTCGGCCACTACTACCGGTTCGAGGAGATCGTGAAGGGCCGCGAGCTGGTCAAGAACGCCAAGGGCCAGTGGGTGTTCGAGGGCGCCGAGATCCCCTTCGACCCGGACGGCGTGTACCCGGTGGTCGACGACGCCGACACCTACCGGCTGCCGGCCGACTCCGTCGGGCGGCGCGAGTCGACGCTCTGCGACGACGCCTACACCAACCTGCTCACCTCGCTGAACCGGGTGGTCAACGGGCACCCCAAGGAGCTGGACGACGCGGTCGGCCTGATGCTGAAGGTGCAGGTGCTGGCGAAGAACCTGCTGACGATCCCGTCAGCGGACGGCGCCGCCACGGTGCTCGGCCCGGCCTTCCAGTCGCCCGCGCCGATGGAGTGACCACCCGTCCGCGAACGGCAGTCCACGACAGCGAATCGGCCGGGCGGACCCTGGATCCCAGGGTCCGCCCGGCCGATTCGCTGTCCGAGGGGCGGCGGGTCGCGCCACGCCGCTACCGCGCGGCGGCTCGCTGGTAGGCGCGGGCCGTGAGCGGCACCACGACGACCAGTGCCACGCCGAGCACCAGGCAGGACACGAAGACCGGGTGGTGCGTCGGGAACGCGTCACTGGTGACCTGGCCCTGGTTGCCCCACAGCTTGCGGCAGGAGGCCACCACCGAACTGACCGGGTTCCACTCGGCGATCACCTGGAGCCAGCGCGGCAGCCCGTCCAGCGGCACGAACGCGTTGGACAGGAAGATGAACGGCATCGTCAGCAGCATCGCCACCGAGTTGACCGCCTCGGTGCTGCGCACCACCAGGCCGAGCAGCGCGCCCAGCCAGCACATGGTGAAGCCGAGCAGCAGCAGCAGCGCGAAGCCCGCCGCGACCTTCAGCACGCCGTTGTGCGCGCGCCAGCCGATCAGCGCGCCGACCACCGACATCACGACGCAGCTCAGCGCCGTCATCAGCAGGTCGGACACCGTACGGCCGAGCAGCACCGCGAAGCGCGACATCGGCAGCGAGCGGAACCGGTCCACCAGGCCGTTGTGCAGGTCGCCGGAGACGCCGGCCGCGGTGGTGCCGATCGCGGAGAACATCACCTGGGTGAAGATGCCCGCCATGATGTACTCGCGGTAGTTCACCCCGGGCACCGACATGGCGCTGCCGAACAGGTAGCCGAAGACCAGCACCAGCACGACCGGTCCGATGGTCACGCCGATCAGCTTCTCCGGGACCCGGGCGATGTGCCGCATATGGCGCCCGGTCAGCGCCATGGTGTCGTAGGCGAGGTCGCTCATGCCTCGGTCTCCTCTTTCTCGGTCGGGCCGGTGGTGTGGCCGGTCAGGCTCAGGAACACGTCGTCGAGCGACGGCCTGCGCATCGCGAAGTCGGTCACCTTGATGCCGGCCTCGCGCAGCGCGGCGGCGGCGTCGGCGATCGTGTCGATCCCCGACTCGATCGTGGCCGACACGAGCCGGTCCTCCTCGGTGACGACCGGCTCGCCCACCGAGACCTTGGCCAGCACCCGCGCGGCCTCGGCCACCGCGGAGCGGTCCGCCACGGTCACCTCAAGACGCTCGCCGCCGACCTTGCCCTTGAGGTCGTCCGGCGCGCCCTCGGCGATCACCGCACCCTTGTCGATCACCGCGATCCGGTCCGCGAACTGGTCGGCCTCCTCCAGGTACTGCGTGGTCAGCAGGACGGTGACGCCGGCCGCGACCTGCTCGCGCACGGTCTTCCACAGCGTCATCCGGCTGGTCAGGTCCAGGCCGGTGGTCGGCTCGTCGAGGAACAGCACCGACGGCTCGCCGAGCAGGCAGGCCGCCAGGTCCAGCCGCCGCCGCATGCCGCCCGAGTACGTCTTGACCTCGCGGTCGGCGGCGTCGGTCAGCTCGAACCGCTCCAGCATCTCGGCGGCCCGCGCCTTGGCGCCGCCGCGGCCGAGCCGGAGCAGCTTGCCGAGCAGGGTCAGGTTCTCGGCGCCGGTCAGCAGCTCGTCCACCGCCGCGTACTGGCCCGCCAGGCCGATCTGCCGGCGGACCTGCTGCGGGTCCTTGGCGACGTCGATCCCGGCGACCACGGCCCGGCCCTCGTCGGCCTCCAGCAGGGTGGCCAGGATCCGGACCGCCGTGGTCTTGCCCGCCCCGTTCGGGCCCAGGATGCCCATCACGGTGCCGGCCGGCACCGACAGGTTGATGCCGTCCAGCGCCTGATGGTCGCCGTACCGCTTGCGCAGCCCCTCTGCCTCGATGGCAACGTCGTTCATTTTCCCCACCTCACGGATCTCGTCGGATGATTACGTGCTGGTACGTGCCTTGCGCCGGGCGGGCCGGCCCGTGGTCAGCCGATCCTGGCCAGGCCGCGGGCCGTGCGGCGGCGGGTGCCGCGGGAGACGGCCAGCGGGTCCCAGTCCTCGGTCCGCTCGGGCAGCAGGTCGCTGTCGCCGAGCACGGTGCCGCCGTGCACCTCGGACATCAGCCGGCGGCCGAGGATCTGCGCGGCGCAGGAGATGCCGCCGAGCGCCACTCCGGTGATGCCGCTGCCGTAACGGGTGCTGGCGCCGACCACGTGCAGCCCGGGCACGGAGGTGCGGGTGTCGGGACGGTTGCCCGCGCCGCCCCAGTCCGCGAGGCCGAACGGGGTCCCGCCGGTCGAGAGGGTGTAGCGCTCGTGGGTCAGCGGCGTGGCCGCCTCCAGGTGCACGATGTGGTCGCGGAACGGCCCGACGGCCTCCTCGGCGGCGCTCAGCATCGCCTCGGTCAGCCGGGCCTTCTGCTCCTTGTACGCGGTCTTGCGCCGGTAGCGCTCGCCGGACGCCGGCCCCTGCGCCACGCCCCAGTGGGCGTAGCTCGACGGGCACATCGTCATCACCTGGAAGTTGCTGTGCCCGGGCGGGCACACGCTGCGCGAGCCCGGGTCCTTCAGCGAGGCGAAGGACATGAACAGGAAGTCCACCGGGTCGAGTTCGCTGCCGGCCAGCCCGTCGTAGTACGCGCTGATGTCGTCGCCGCGGTACCACCACAGGTTGGCGTTCGGCCGCGGCGGCAGCTCGGTGTCCAGGGCCACGTACAGCGTGGCGAACGGCAGCCCCATCGTGGCGTTCTCGGTCTTGGCCACCAGCCGGCGCGGGAAGTGCTCGGGGCCGACCAGGTCGAGCACCGTACGGCGGTAGTCCGCGTTCGACACCACCAGCGGGGCGCTGAACGCCTCGCCGCCCTCCAGGCCGACGCCGGTCGCCCTGCCGTCCTCGACGAGGATCCGCTCCACCTTGGCGCGGGTGCGCAGCTCGCCGCCGTGCGCCTCGATCGTCTCCACCAGGGCCGCGGCCAGCATCTGGCCGCCGCCCTCGGGGTAGTACGCGCCCCTGGCGTAGTGGTCGGTGACCGTGGCGTGCATGGCCACGCTCGCCTGGTCGGGGGCCATCCCGTAGTTGGGGGACTGGGCGGCCAGTACGGTCCTGGCGCGGACCGACAGGCCGCAGTGGTCGAAGAGCTCGGTCAGGGTGCGGCGGCCCCACCGCACGGTGACCGGGGTGCGGGCGACGAGTTCGGTGATGGTCAGGTCGTTCGGCGACAGCAGCGCCTGGCGCATCTCCTCGCCGAGGCCGGAGACCACGTCCACGAACCGGTCGAGGCCCGCCGCGTCGGCCGGCAGCGCCTCCTTCAGCCGCCGCCGGTAGCCGGGCCAGCCGGCCGGCATGTCCATCGTGACGCCGGGGACGGTGATCCGGTCGAAACCGTCCTGGTCCATCTCCCGGTACTGGACCCGCTTGTCGAGCCCGAGTCCCGCGAAGATCGCGGGCAGGATGCCGTCGGGTCCGCAGTCGCCGAGATAGTGCACGCCGACATCGAATTCATAGGCACGCCGGCGGCGGAACACATGGCTGTTGCCGCCGGCCACATCGTGCTGTTCCAGGACCAGCACGCGATGGCCGCCGACGGCCAGATAAGCCGCGCACACCAGTCCGCCGAGCCCGGAACCGACGACTATGGCATCCCATTTTTCTCGGTTTTCTCGGTTCGACATTCAGGCTTCCCGTTTCTGTTCTCACGATTGGTTTGACACCGTGGCAGCAATCCCGGGCACCGGACGGACGGCTGACCGGAAACTGCCACCGCCCGGAGTTCATGGGCCTGGACACCGGACCTACGGGCCGGGAGACCGGACCTGCCGGGCTTTCAGAGCAGCCGCAGCAGGGCGCAGGCCAGCACGCCGTCCCGGTCGACCGCGGTCACCAGGGCGATCCGGCCGGCCGGCTGCGGGTCCCGCTCGGCGTGGCTGAGCAGCGCGGCGATCTGGAACACGGCGGTGGCCGCGGCCGTGTCGCCGATGGGCCCGGGCGCGGGGATCCGCAGGGGCGTGTCGCAGCTGAAGACGTCGTCCAGGGCGTCGCGCTCGTGGCCGCCCGCGAGACCCGCCGGCGCGGACGGGGAGACGGCCCAGATGTCGTCAGGGGTGAGCCCGGCGCGGGCCAGGGCGCGGCGCACGCACTCGGTGAGCGAGCCGGTGATGCCGTCCTGGCCGACCACGGCCGAGGTGACGGAGATGACCTCGGCCAGTCCGGCCCCGTCGGGCAGCGACTCGGCCGGCTCCACCCGCAGGACGGCGCAGCCCTCGCCGAGCACCGAGGCGCCCTCGTCGGCGGTGCGGGTGTGCCATTCGAGCCACGAGCGGGCGGTCGAATACTCCTCGACGGCGCCGCACAGCACGGTCTGCGCGCGGCCCGAAGCGAGCAGCCTGCGGGCGTAGTTGAGCGCCAGCAGGCCGGACGCGCGGCCGGCGGCGACGGTGGTGTTGGGGCCCTTCAGGCCGTACCAGATCGCGCACTGGCCGGCCGCGCAGTTCATCACCGTGTTGGGGAACTGCGAGGGGTCGATGTAGAACGGCGCCTCGTTGACGAAGGTGTCGCGGGTCAGGCTCATCATGCTCTGCGCGCTGCCGGTGGTGGTGCCGAGCACCAGCGCGGCGCCCTCGTCGGCGGTGAACGGGCCGTCCTGGCCGGTCTCCTCGCGCAGCAGCTCCTTGACGGTGGTGACGGCGAGGCCCGTCACCCGGTCCATCGACCTGGTGCCCTTCTTGCCCAGCACCTCGCGGACGTTGAAGTCCGGTACCAGGCAGGCCAGTTCGTCAGGGCCGGTCCACTGCTCGGCGTCCAGCGCCGAGACCGTGGCCCGCCCGCTCAGCGCGCCCTCCACGAAGGCGTCCCGTCCGATCCCGTACGGCGACACCGCCGACCAGCCGGTTATCACCGGTCCGCGTACCGCACCCGGCACCGCGGTGACCATCGCGCTCACAGCAGAATCACTCCTCATCGGTAGAAGACGCCCACCGCAAGCCGCGCCGGCGCCTGGTACGGGCCCGTGCACGTCACCGGGCCCGCACGTCGAACGTCACGCGGCGCGGCTCACAGGTAGAACACCGCGCGGTAGCCGGCCCAGCGGGCCGCCATCGATCCGCCCGGCACGCTCCGCACGCCGGGCAGCAGGGCCTCCTGGCCGGCCAACCCGTGCGCCAGCAGGTCGGGTTGCTCCGCCCACACCCCCACCCCCGACTCCATCAGCACGTCGAGGCCCTTCCTGGGGTCGGTGACGGTGCTGAACACCGTGCTGCCGAGCCGCAGCGGCGGTGCCTGCCCCGCCCGGGCCGCGTAGCTGACGGCCGGGCCGCGAAGAAGCACGTCCAGGCCGCCCAGATGGCGGTGGAAGAGGAAGGCGCAGTAGAGCGCGTCGGAGAACTGGGTCTCCACCGCGCCCCGGTGGGCGCGCTCGACGATGGCCAGGGCGCGGGCGGGTTCGGTCATCGTCACATCACCCCGAGGTAGAGCGTCTTGTCCGCGGCGGCCACGTGCTCGGCGAACTTGGCCGGCGCCCGGGTCGGCACCTGCGCGATGTGCGCCACCGCGCCCCGATCGTCGCTGCAGAACCGGCAGGCGTACCAGTGCAGCCGGCCGGGGAAGGCCGCAAGCATCTCCTGGACGACCGCCGCCATCGACGGGTACACGGTGGACCAGTTGGCCAGGTCGCGCGGCTTGCTCTCGCCGAGGCCGACCTGCGTCAGCATGGTGGCGTAGCCGCAGGCCCAGATCTGGACGGTCGCGCCGCCCTCCAGCATCGCCTGGGCCATCCGCAGCACGCTGGTGACCAGGTCGCTCTCGTGCGGTGCGCCCATCACCGTCAGCAGCACGTCGGTGTGCGGAACCTGAGTCGGCATGTCAGTGCCACACCACCCGCACGCCGGGGGCCAGCACCCGGGCCGAGATCTCGGCCATGTCCACGACCCGCGCGGCCGGCAGCAGCCCGGCCGCGGCCAGGCCGCGTTGGGCCAGCGAGAAGTCGTCCACCAGGATCTCCGCGCCGGCCGCGGCGGCCTCCTGGGCGCCGCCGGGCGCGCCGCCGACCGCCGCGCCGACGCCCTCCTGGATCAGCAGGAGCTGCACCGGATGGCCGAGCCCGGCCAGGTCGCGGGCGTCGCGGAGGAACCCGGCGCAGGCGCCGCCGGCCCACGGGCCCTTGCTCTCGATCAGCAGATGGGGAGTGCCGCCGCCGGGCCCGTCGGACACCGCGCTCCCGGCCCCGCTGCCCTCGGTCACGCGGGCACCGCCACGGCGGGCAGCCGGGTCGCGCCGATCATGTCGTTGGTGTCGAGGAAGCTGATCGGGCTGTCGTGGTCGACCCGCAGCTCGGTGAACCGGTCGAGCAGCAGGTTGAAGGCGATCCGGCCCTCCAGCCGGGCCAGCGGGGCGCCGATGCAGAAGTGGATGCCCTGGCCGAAGCCGTTGTGCCGGTTCGGCGTGCGGTCGATGTCGAAGCGCTCGGCATCGGGGAAGGCGGTGGCGTCCCGGTTGGCCGAGGACACCCAGATCTTCATGATCGAACCGCCCGGGATGAACTCGCCGCCCAGCTCGGTGTCCTCGGCGACCATCCGCAGGAAGCTGCTGAACGAGGGCCGCAGCCGGATGATCTCCTCGATGGCCTTGGGCACCAGCGTGCGGTCGGCCCGTACCCGCGCCCAGTCCTCCGGATGCTGGTCGAAGGTCAGCACGATGTTGCTGATCAGCGCCGCCGTGGTGGTGATGCCGCCCATCAGCAGCACCCCGGCGAAGCCCACGATCTCGTCGTCGGCCAGCCGGTGCCCGTCGAGTTCTGCGTCGATCAGCAGGCTGATCAGGTCGTCCTGCCGCTCGGCCCGCCGCTTGTCGATCAGATCGAAGATGTAGGCGTTCAGGGAGCGGATGTTGCGGGCGGCGTTGTTCAGGCCGTCCATGCTGTTGCTGCCGACGTGCAGCAGGTCGGCCCACTGGGCGAACTGGTCGACGTCCTTCAGGTCCGCGCCGAGGATGTCCGCGATCACCGTGACCGGGAACGGGAAGGCCAGCGACGCGGCGACGTCGAACCGCTGCCGGCCGGTGAAGCCGTCCACCAGACCGGTGGCGATCCCGGTCAGCTTCTCCTCCAGGCTGCCGATGTACCGGGCGCTGAACACCTTCTGTACCAGGCCGCGGAACTGCCGGTGCCGCGGCTCGTCCATGGCCGCGATGTTGCCCTTGAAGAAGATGTCGTAGTCCTCCTGCGGCGGGGTGAGCGAGGACAGGTCGTTGACGAACAGGGACGGGTTGGTCATCGCCTGCACCGCCTCGTCCCGCCCGAACACCGACCACAGACCGGTGGTCGGGTCGAAGCTGACCGGCTCGGTGTCCCGCATGCGGCGCAGCCAGGCGAAGAACTCCGCGTTGGGTTCGGCGCCCACCGGAAGGGCCGTGGCGTGACCGGCCGTCTCCCGCTCCGGACCCTCGTTCGCAGTCCCGCTCGCGTGCATCAGGCGTTCTCCTCTTCGTCTGCTGTGTCCGCCGCCGTGCCGGCGTCGATCTCCTGGAGCTTGTCCGCCAGGATCCGGCCGATCTCGGCGAGCGGTCCGGGCTTCATCAGGTCGGTGTGCTTGCGGTCGATCTCCCGGGTCTCGATCCGGCCGCCCACGTAGGGGCGCCAGGTCTCCGGCTTCGGGGAGATGTCGATCTTGTCGAGGGTCGCGACCACCAGCAGGATGTCGCCGCCGAAGCGACCGGGGGCGTAGCTGTTGAACAGCTCCGCGTTGTTGGCGTAGATCCGGGCGATCGCGGTGATGTGCCGCTCTTCGAGCATCGCCATCGCGCTGCCGAGCTTCTGCAGGATCTCGGTGACCTTGGCGTGCGTCAGCGGCGCCTTGCCGAGGTATCTGCGGTCGTAGCCCACCCAGTTGAGCAGATCGGCCAGGACGTCCTGCTCGTCGATCGGCGGCATCCGCTGTCCGGGGTAGGTGTCCAGGATGCCCAGCAGGTCGACCCGCTCGCCGCACCCCTGGAGCCGGGTGGCCATCGCGTGCGCGATCACCCCGCCGGCCGAGTAGCCCACCAGCCGGTACGGTCCGGACGGCTGCACCGCGCGGATCTGCTCGACGTAGTCGGCGGCCATCTGCGCGATGGACTCCGGGATCTCCTCCTGCCGGTCCAGGCCGCGGGCCTGGAGGCCGTACACCGGGTACTCCTGGCCGAGATGGCGGATCAGCCCGGAGTAGCACCAGCTCATCCCGCCGGCCGGGTGCACGCAGAAGACCGGCGTACGCGTGCCGGAGGGCTTCAGCGGCAGCAGGACGTCCAGCGCGCCGCCGCGCTCGGTGTCGTCGAGCAGGTGCTCGGCGAGCGCGGCCGGCGTCGGCGCCTCGAACAGGCTGCGGATGGTCAGCTCGACGCCGAACGTGGCCTGGATCCGCTTCAGCAGCCGGGTGGCGAGCAGCGAGTGGCCGCCGAGGTCGAAGAAGTTGTCGTCGATGGCGACCCGCTTGGTCTCCAGCACCTCGGAGAACAGCTTGCACAGGATCTCCTCCTGCGGGGTGCGCGGGCCGCGGCTGCCGGTGGCGGCGCCGGCCGGCGCCTCCGGGACGGGCAGGGCCTTGTGGTCGAGCTTGCCGTTGACGGTCAGCGGCAGGTGGTCGAGCGTGACGAACGCGGCCGGGATCATGTAGTCGGGCAGCGACGCGGCCAGGTGCCGGCGCAGCGCGGCGGTGTCGGCGGCGGCGCCCGCTGTGGGGACGAGGTAGGCCACCAGGCGCTTGTCGCCCGGGTGGTCCTCGCGGACCATGACGGTGGCCTGGGCCGTCTCCGGGTGCCCGAGCAGCGCGGCCTCGATCTCGCCGAGCTCGATCCGGAAGCCGCGGATCTTGACCTGGGTGTCGGCCCGGCCGACGAACTCCAGGACGCCGTCCGCCGTCCAGCGGGCCACGTCCCCGGTGCGGTACATCCGGGTGCCCGGCCTGCCGTGCGGGTCGGCGGGGAAGCGGTGCGCGGTGAGGTCGGGGCGGCCCAGATAGCCGCGGGCCAGGCCGTTGCCCGCCACGTAGAGCTCGCCGGCGGTGCCGGGCGGGACGGGGCGCAGGGCGTGGTCCAGGACGTACGCGCGCAGGTCCGGGATGGCCTGGCCGATGGTGCTCGCGGTGCTGGCCGCCGCCGCGGCCCGGTCCAGGGGTGCGTAACTGACGTGCACGGTGGTCTCGGTGATCCCGTACATGTTGACCAGCGCCGGGGCGGTGTCCGCGTGCCGGGCGTACCAGTCGCCGAGCCGCGCCAGGTCCAGCGCCTCGCCGCCGAACACCACGTATTTGAGGGCGAGTTGTGCCGACAGCTCCAGGTGGTCCTTGTCGGCCTGCATGAGCTGGTAGAACGCGGACGGCGTCTGGTTGAGCACGGTGACCCGCTCGCGCGCCAGCAGGCGCAGGAACTCCTCGGGGGAGCGGCTGGTGTCGTAGGGCACCACGACCAGCCGTCCGCCGTGCAGCAGCGCGCCCCACAACTCCCAGACGGAGAAGTCGAAGGCGAACGAGTGGAACAGCGTCCACACGTCCTGCTCGCCGAAGCCGAACCAGTGGTCGGTGGCGCCGAACAGCCGGGCCACGTTCTGGTGCGGCACGACCACGCCCTTGGGGCGGCCGGTGGAGCCGGAGGTGAAGATGACGTACGCGGGGTGCGCGGCCGACAGCGGCGAGGTGCGCTGGGCGTCGGTCGGGTCGGTGTCCGGGCAGCCGTCGAGCTCGCCGCCGAGGTGGGACAGGATGGTGTGGTCGAGGGTGAGGGTGGGCTCGGCGTCGCTGAGGATGGTGCTGATCCGGTCGGCCGGGTAGTCCGGGTCCACCGGGACGTACGCGGCGCCGGACTTGAGCACCGCGAGCACCGCGACGACGAGGTCGGCCGAGCGCGGCAGCACGAGCGCCACGAAGGTCTCCGGGCCGGCGCCGCGGGCGATCAGCCAGTGCGCCAACCGGTTGGCGCGGGCGTTGAGTTCGGCGTAGGACAGGGTCTCGGCGCCGAAGGCCACGGCCGTGCTCCGCGGCGAGCGCCGCACCTGCGCCTCGAACAGCTCGGGGACGGTGGTGGACGGAGCGGCGGCCACCTCGCCGTTCCACTCCTCCAGCGCCCGGCGGCTCTCGGCCGGCAGCGCCAACTCCGCCCGTCCGACCGCTCCTTCGGTGCCGCCGCGGACCAGCGCGTCGAGGAAGCCGAGGAACCGCTCCTGGTGCGCGGCGAGTTCGGCCTCGGTGTAGAGGTCGGGGTTGGCCTCGAAGCCGATCCCGATGCCGCCGCCGTCGTCCTGGTCGTAGACGACCACCGAGAGGTCGTCCACCGGGCCGAGGTTGAGGGTGTGCGCGGTGCCGCGGTGCCCGGCGAAGCGCAGCGCGTCGCCGAACATCATGATGTTGACGTGCGGGCCGACCAGCCGCTGCTCGTCGGCGAGCAGCCCGAGGTCGCGGCGGACGTCCTCGTACCGGTACCGCTGGTGGCGCATCGTGCGGCGCATCTCGCCCGCGGTGTGCGTCAGCAGGTCGCGCAGGCTCATGCCGGGCCGCACGGTCAGCCGCAGCGGCAGCATGTTGGAGACCATGCCGGGGGTGGACCGGCCGGTCCTGCCGAGCCGGGTGCTGACCGGCAGCCCGAGGATCGCCTCGCCGCCGCCGGTCAGCCCCTGGAGATAGCCGGCGAAGGCCGCGGTCAGCACCGGCGGCCAGGCCACCCCGGCCTCGTCGGCCGCGGCCCGCAGCGCCTTGACGGTCTCCGGGGCCAGCCGCGCGGTACGGCGGACCAGCCGCCTGGGCATGAACGGCTGCCGGGCGGACAGGCCGACCGGCTCCGGGCGGTCGGCCAGCCGCTCCCGCCAGTGCGCCGCGTCCAGCGCGAACCGGTCGGAGGCCCGGTAGGCGGAGTCCTCCGCGACCAGCGCGGCCAGCGGCCCGAACGGGCTCGCCGGGACGGGTGTTCCGGCCACCAGAGCCGAGTAGACCTCCGCCGCCCGCCGGCCGACCAACGCGCTGCTGAAGCCGTCGAGCGCGATGTGGTGGCAGCGCAGGTACCAGTAGTGCCGGTCGGGAGCGGCCTTGACCAGCGCGAACAGGAACAGCGGGCCCGCCGCGAGGTCGACCGGCCTGGCCAGGTCGTCCCACATCCAGGACTCGGCGGCGGCCCGCGGGTCGGCCTCGGCGCTGAGGTCCAGCACCCGCAGCGACCAGTCGGGGTCGGGCTCGACGATCTGCCACACACCGTCGGCGTCCTCGGTGAACCGAGTGCGCAGCGCGTCGGTCTCCCGCACCACCTGGTGCAGCGCGGCGTCGAACAGCCCCTCGTCCACCGGCCCGTGGATCTCCAGGTACTGGCCGCCGTTGTAGATCGGGCTGTCGGGCGACATGCGCTGCGCGTACCACATGCCGGACTGCGCGGCGGTCAGCGGCAGCCGGACCTCGGCGACGGGCCCGGGACCCGCCGCCGGTACGGGTAGGGGCTCCGGTGCGCGGTCCGGTGCCGCGTCGGGCGCGGGCTCGGGCATGCTGGTCTCCCTTGTCTCCTCGGTCGTCTGCGGGGTCACCGGGTGCTGCTCCTCAACTTGGTGCGCAGCACCGGACCGATCAGGTCCACCGCGTGCGGCTGCGTCATCTCGCCGTGCCCGCAGGCGATGTCGTGCACCTCGACCTGGCCGCCGACGAAGCGCCGCCAGGTCCGCGGGTCGATGCCGACCGGGTCGGTCGCGGCGCGGAAGAAGAGCAGGTCGCCCTCGAACCGGCCGGGGTCGAACTCCTCGCTGATCCGGATCAGGTTGCGGTAGACCGCGTAGACGTTCTCCAACTGCCCGGCGTCCAGGGCCGCCAGCGGCGACCGGGCGGCGCGCAGCGCGTCCATCACGTCGGCCACGTCGAGCGGCGGCACGCCTTCGCCGGCCGGTCCGCCGCGCGCGCCGCGGGTGCCGCCCGCGGTCTCCAGCAACTCGGTCAGGAACTGCTGCCAGTCGGGCTTCTCCGCGGCCGGGTTGACGTCCAGCGGATAGGAGTCGAGCACGCACAGCAGCCCGACCCGCTGCCCCTGCTCCTGGAGCACGGCCGCCATCGCCTGGGCGACGGCGCCGCCGAACGACCAGCCCAGCAGGTGGTAGGGGCCCTCCGGCTGTACCGACCTGATCTGCTCGACGTAGTCGGCCACCAGGTCGGCCGCGGTCTCCGGCAGCTCGGCGGGGTCGAGCAGCCCGCGGGCCTGCACGGCGTAGAGCGGCCGGTCGGGCTCGACCGCCCGCAGCAGCCCGGAGAAGGGCCAGCCGATGCCCATGCCGGGGTGGACGCAGAACAGCGGCGGCCGGTCGCCGGCCGCGCGCATCGGCAGCAGTACGTCCAGCGACTCGCCCTCGCCCTCGCCGCCGCCCGCCAGCCGCGCGGCGAGGCCGGCGACCGTCGGCGCGTCGAACAGCGTGCGGATGGTCACCTCGGCGTCCAGCGCCGTCCGGATCCGGGCGGCCAGGTCCACCACCAGCAGCGAATGCCCGCCGATGTCGAAGAAGCTGTCGTCGATGCCGACCTCGGGCAGCTCCAGAACGTCGGCGAACAGCCCGCACAGCACCTCCTCGCGGTGGTCGCGCGGCGCGCGGCGGGCCGAGGCGGCGGTGAAGTCCGGCTTCGGCAGCGCCTTGCGGTCCAGCTTGCCGTTGGAGGTCAGCGGCATCGCGGTCAGCGGGACGACGATGGCCGGCACCATGTAGCCCGGCAGCGTGTCGGCGGTGTAGCGGCGCAGCGCGGCCGGGTGCGCGTCGTCGCCCGCTCCGTCGACCGGCACCACGTAGGCCACCAGCCGGCGGCGGCCGCGCGGGTCGTCGTGGGTGACGACGGCCACCCGGTCCACCGCCGGGTGGCCGGCCAACACGGCCTCGATCTCGCCGAGTTCGACCCGGAAGCCGCGGATCTTGACCTGGTCGTCGGTGCGGGTGACGAAGTCCAGGCTGCCGTCGGCCCGCCAGGTGACCAGGTCGCCGGTGCGGTACATCCGCGTTCCGGCCGGGCCGAACGGGTTCGCGACGAAGCGCTCGGCGGTCAGCGAAGGCCGGTTGAGATAGCCGCGGGCCAGGCTGTCGCCCGCGATGTACAACTCGCCCGGGACGCCAGGCGGTACCGGGTTCAGCGCCTCGTCCAGGACGTACACCCGGGTGCCCCGGATCGGGCGGCCGATCGGCGGGGCAGTGGGCGCGGGCGACAGCGGGTCGCTGATCGTCGCGGCCACCGTGGCCTCGGTCGGCCCGTACGCGTTGATCATCCGGCGGCCGGGCGCCCAGCGGGCGACGATGTCGGCCGGGCAGGCCTCGCCGCCGACCAGCACCGTGCGCAGGCCCGAGGTCTCGACGTCCGGCAGGGTGGCCAGCACGGCGGCCGACAGCGACAGGTGGGTGCTGCCCGACTCGGCGACCAGTGCGGAGAGTTCCTCGCCGACCAGCTGCCGGGGGCCGGCCGAGAGCACCAGGGCGGCCCCGGCGGACAGCGTCATGGCGACATCGCCCACCGACGGATCGAAGTTCACCGCCACCCACTGGAAGACCCGGCTGGTCTCGTCGATGGCCAGCCGCTCCGAATGGGTCAGCGCGAAGCCCGCCAGCCCGCGGTGGGTGACGACGACCCCCTTGGGGGTGCCGGTGGAGCCCGAGGTGTAGATCACGTACGCCGGGTGGTCAGCGGTGAGCGCCGCGGTCCGCTCGGCGTCGGAGACGTCGTGCCCGGGCAGCCCCGCCAACAGGGCCTCGTCGAGCACCAGTTGGCCGGTGCCCTCCGGCAGTTCGGGACGGAACCCGCCCCCGGCCTCGGTCAGCAGCAGCGCGGGCCGGGCGTCACCCAGCATGAACGCGATCCGCTCGGCCGGGTGGTCGGGGGCGATCGGCAGGAACGCGGCACCGGCCTTGAGCACGCCGAGCATCGCGGTGATCAGGTCGACCGAGCGGGGCAGCGCCAGCGCCACCGTCTGCTCGGGGCCGATGCCCCGCCCGATCAGGTGCCGGGCGAACCGGTTGGCGCGCGCGTTGAGTTCGGCGTAGGACACCGTCGAGTCCCCGGCCACCAGTGCGGTGTTGCCAGGGGTGCGGGCCGCCTGCGCCTCGAGGAGTGCGGCGAACGTGGTGGGCGGCACGGCGTGCGCGGTGTCGTTCCAGCCGTGCAGGATCCGGTCGCGCTCGTCCGCGCCGAGGATGTCGATCGCGCTGAGCGGGCGGGCCGGGTCGGCGGCGACCGCTTCGAGGACCCGGGTCAGCCGGGCGGCCAGCGACCGGGCCGTCCCCTCGTCGAAGAGGTCCGCGCTGTACGACAGCGCGCCGCCGATCCCGGCCGGCGCCCCCGACTCGTCGTAGCCGTCCACCAGCTCGACGGACAGGTCGTAGACGCCGCTGCCGCGCTCCAGCGGCTCGGGGGCGGCGGTCAGGCCGGGGAGGTCGAGCGTCCCCCGGGCGTTGTTCTGCAGCGCCAGCATGACCTGGAAGAGGGGGTGCCGGGCGGTGGAGCGCTCCGGGTTGTGCACCTCGACCAGCCGTTCGAAGGGCAGGTCCTGGTGGGCGTAGGCGGCGAGGTCGGTGTCGCGGACCCGGGTCAGCAGCTGCTGGAAGGTGGGGTCGCCGGTGGTGTCGGTGCGCAGCACGAGGGTGTTGACGAAGAACCCGACGAGGTCGTCCAGGGCTTCGTCGGTGCGTCCCGCCGTGGGGGTGCCGAGCGGGATGTCGGTGCCGGCGCCGAGCCGGGTGAGCAGGGTGGCCAGGGCGGCCTGGATGACCATGAAGAGGCTGGCGCCGTTGCCCCGGGCCAGCGCGGTCAGTGACGCCTGGAGCTCCGGGGTGAGCTGGAAGCCCACCGAGCCGCCCTGCCCGGAGGTCTGGGCGGGCCGGGTGCGGTCGGTGGGGAGGTCGAGCTCCTCCGGCAGTTCGGCCAACTGCTCGGTCCAGTAGGCGAGTTGCTGGGACAGCGGGCTGCTCGGGTCGTCCTCGGTGCCGAGCGTGTCGTGCTGCCAGAGGGTGTAGTCGGCGTACTGGACGGGCAGCGGCGCCCACTGCGGTGCCTCGCCGCCGGTCCTCGCGGTGTAGGCGGTGGACAGGTCGCGGGCCAGCGGGGCCAGCGACCAGCCGTCGGCGGCGATGTGGTGCAGCGTCAGCAGCAGCACGCTCTGCTCGTCGTCCACGGTGAACAGGTGCGCCCGGAAGGGCAGTTCACCGCTCACGTCGAAACCGCGCGCGGCCTCCGCCGCCAGCGCGGCGGGCAACTCCGCCTCGCCCACGGCCGATCGCCGCATCGCGAAGCCGTCCGCCGCCCGCAGCACCTGCCGGGGCACCCCGTCGATCTCCGGGAAGACCGTGCGCAGGCTCTCGTGCCGGCCTGCCACGTCCCGCAGCGCCGACTCCAGCGCCGCCGCGTCCACCTGGCCGGTGAGCCGCAGCCCGAACGGCAGGTTGTAGGCCGGGCTTCCCGCGTCCATCCGGTTGATGAACCACAGCCGGCGCTGCGCGTGCGACAGCGGCATGAGCTCGGGCCGTACCGCGGGGGTGACCGGTGGCCGGGCGCTTTCGGCGCCCGCCAGTTCACCGGCGAGGCGGGCCGGCGTCGGGGCCTCGAACAGCGCCCGGATCGCCAGTTCCACGCCCAGCGCCGAGCGCACCCGGGACACCAGCCGGGTGGCGAGCAGCGAGTGGCCGCCGAGGTCGAAGAAACTGTCGTCCACCCCGACCCGGGCCACCCCCAGGACCTCGGCGAACAGCCCGCACAGGATCTCCTCCTGCGGGGTGCGCGGCGCGCGGTCGCCCAGGCCCCCGGAGATCTCCGGGGCCGGCAGCGCCTTGCGGTTGAGCTTCCCGTTGGCGGTCAGCGGCAGCTCGTCCAGCGTCACGCAGGCGGCCGGGACCATGTAGTCGGGCAGCGAGCGCGCCGCGTGCGCGCGCAGCGCCGCGGAGTCGGGGACGGCGCCGGCGGCCGGCACCACGTACGCCACCAGCCGCTTGTCGCCCGGCCGGTCCTCGCGGACCACCACGGCGACCCGGGCCACCTCCTCGCGGGCCGCGAGCACCGTCTCGATCTCGCCCAGCTCGATCCGGAAGCCGCGGATCTTGACCTGGTCGTCCACCCGGCCGATGTACTCCACCTGGCCGTCGGCCGACCAGCGGGTCACATCGCCCGTGCGGTACATCCGGCTGCCGGGCGGCCCGTACGGGTCGGCGACGAAGCGGTCGGCCGTCAGACCGGGCCTGTTCAGGTAGCCGCGGGCCAACTGCACACCGGCTATGTACAGTTCGCCCTCCGCGCCGACCGGCACCGGGCGCAGCGCCGCGTCGAGCACGTACACCCGGGTGTTGCTGAGCGGGCGGCCGATCGGCGGGGCCGCGGTGATCGGGTCGTCGCTCGCCCACATGGTGGCGTAGACCGTGGTCTCGGTGGGCCCGTAGATGTCCGCGACCCGCACGCTGGCGAAGGCCGGGGCGATCCCGGCGGCCTGCGCGGTGACCTGCTCGCCGCTGAAGACGAGGGTGTCGGCGGACATCGTGATCTCGCCCTGCGCGACCAGGTGCAGCAGCGCCGACTGCACGCCGCCGACCATCGTCGCCGGGCTGTCGGCCGGCTGGTCGGCCAGCGCGAGCAGGTCGGGCAGCACCTCCACGGTGCCGCCGCACAGCAGCGGCCCGTAGATCTCGAAGACCGAGATGTCGAAGCTCAGCGACGTGGTGAACAGCAGGTGCCCGAACCGGTCGGGGCCGAACTCCTGGATCGCGCAGTCCGCCAGGTTGGCGACGCTCTCCTGCTGGACGAGTACGCCCTTGGGACGACCGGTCGACCCCGAGGTGTAGCTGACGTAGGCCGGGTTCCGCACCCGCAGCGGCGCCACCCGGTGCTCGTCGGTCGGGTTGGAGGACGGCAGCCCGGCGAGCCGGCCGCGTACCTCCGGCGCATCGATCCGCACCGCCCGGGTGGTGGACTCCGGCGGCAGCTCGCCGGCCGTCGCCGACGAGGTGAGCACCACGGCGGGGGCCGCGTCCTGGAGCATGTAGGCGATCCGGTCGGCGGGATACCCCAGGTCCAGCGGCAGATAGCCGGCCCCGGCCTTGAGCACCGCGAAGACCGCGACCAGCAGGTCGGCGTCGCGGGGCAGCGCCAGCGCCACCAACTTCTCCGGGCCCGCGCCGACTTCGATCAGATGGTGCGCCAGCCGGTTGGCCCGGTCGTTGAACTCCGCGTAGGTCAGGGACACTTCGCCCGACACCAGCGCGGTGCTGCCGGGGGTGCGGGCCACCTGCGCCTCGAACAGCTCCGCCAGCGGCCCCTGCGGCACCTCGCGCGCGGTGTCGTTCCACTCCACCAGCACCCGGTGCCGCTCGGCCGGTTCGAGCAGGTCGATCGCGCCGACCCGGCGTCCCGGATCGGCCGCGACCGCCTCGAACACCGCGCACAGCCGGGCGCCGAGGCTCGCGACGGTCGCCGCGTCGAACAGGTCGGTCCGGTACGACAGCCGCATCAGCAGCCGGCTGCCGGACATCGCCGCGAGCGTCAGCGGGTAGTGCGTGGCGTCCCGGGCGCCCGCGCCCGACACCCGGACACCGGCGAAGTCCGGGTCCAGGACCGTCGGATCGACCGGGTAGTTCTCGAACAGGATCAGCGTGTCGAACAGCGTGCCCAGGCCGGTCTGCCGCTGGATGTCGGTCAGGCCGAGGAACTGGTAGTCCATCAGCGCGGTCTGCTGGTCCTGCAGCCGGGTGAAGAACGCGTCCAGGGTCAGCGCGGGATCGGCCCCGACCCGTACCGGCAGGGTGTTGATGAACAGCCCCACCATCGTCTCCACGCCCGGCAGTTCGGGCGGCCGGCCGGAGACCGTCGCACCGAACACGACGTCGTCGCGTCCGGTCAGCGCGCCGAGCAGCAGGCCCCAGGCGCCCTGCACGAGGGTGTTCATCGTCCAGCCGCGGCGGCGGGCCAGCGCGGTCAGCCGGCCGGTCAGCTCCTCGGGCAGCGACATCATGTGGTCGGCCGACGGGGCCGGCTCGCCGCCCGCGGCCTCCGCGACCAGCAGCGTCGGCTCGGTGACCCCGTCGAGCGCCGCCTGCCACGCCTTGCCGGCCGCCTCCCGGTCCTGCCGGGCCAGCCAGGCCAGGTAGTCGCGGTACGGGGTCACCGGCGGCAGGCCGGCCGGGTCGCCGCCGGTCGCCAGCAGCTCGTACAGCGCGAACAGGTCACCGGTGACCAGCGGCGAGGACCAGCCGTCCATCACGATGTGGTGGTTGGTCACCAGCAGCCGGTGCTCCCCGCCGCCCATCGCGACCAGGGTGAACCGGATCAGCGGCGGCCTGGCCATGTCGAACCCGCGAGCCCGGTCCTCGTCGGTGAGGCGCCGGAAGGCCGCCTCCCGCTCGGCCTCCGGCAGGCCCGACAGGTCGGACTCGGCCCACGGCAGCCGCACCTGGCGCCGGACGATCTGCAGCGGCGCCCGGTCCGCGGACTGCCGGAAGCCGACCCGCAGCACCGCGTGCCGCCGCACCAGGGCCTCCGCGGCCCGGCGCAGCGCCACCGCGTCCAGCGGCCCGTCCAGCCGGTGCGCGGTCTGCACCAGGTACGGGTCGCCCGCGCCGCCGTCGAAGGTGGCGTGGAACAGCAGCCCCTCCTGCAGCGGCGACAGCGGCAGTACGTCCTCGACCTGCGCCGCGCCGGACCGCTTGGTGGTGGTCTTCACCGTCAGCCGCTCCATTCTTCGTCGAGCTCGTCGTCCTCTGGCCCGTCGCTCTCGAGGTCGCCCGCGAGCTCGCCCTCCAGCGCGTCGATCTGCTCCTGCGTCATGGACACCAGGGCGAGGTCGGACGGGGTGGCGCCGCCGGTGCCGCCCTGCTCGACGTGCGCGATCAGGGCGTCGAGCACCCGCCCCCAGGTCTCCATCAGGTCGCGCACGTCGGACTCGGCGAACAGCGTCTCCGGCCACGACCAGGCCGCCGCCAGCCGCGGGCCGCCGGCGTGCTCCCTGGTCAGCGCGTTCAGCTCCAGGCTGTGCGCCATCGGCGCGTCCCGGTCCTGGAGGCCCGGCACGTGCTCGGGCGCCGGCGACCAGTCGGCCGGGCCTTGCGAGCCCGCCGCGACCCGGCCCAGGTAGTTGAAGCCGATCTGCCGGGGCAGCGCGTCGGAGAGCACCGCGGCGGTCTCCAGGTTCAGATGCCGCAGCATGCCGAAGCCCAGGCCCTTGTCGGGCAGCCCGCGCAGCTGCTCCTTGACCCGCTTGATCGCGTCGCCCGCGGTCTCGCCGCCGGCCCACAGGTCGTCCCAGTCGAGCGGCCCCGGGTCCAGGCGCACCGGGAAGATGCTGGTGAACCAGCCGACCGTCCGCGACAGGTCGACACCCTCGACGAACTCCTCGCGGCCGTGCCCCTCCAGGTCCACCAGCACGGCGGTGTCCTCGTCACCCGCCCGGCGCCGCCGCCAGTCCGCGACGGCCAGCGCCAGCGCGGCCAGCAGCACGTCGTTGACGCCGGCGTTGAAGGCGCTCGGCACGGTGGTGAGCAGCGAGGAGGTGGTCTCCGGCGGAAGCTCCTGGGCGACGTAGCGCAGGCTGCCCATCACATCCTGCGTCGGGTCCAGCGGCCGGTCGCCGAGCAGCACGTCGGGCGTGTCGAGGATCCCCTGCCACAGCGGCATCTCCGCCGCGCGCCTGGTGTCGTGCGCGCCGCTCACCAGGTGCTCGGCCCAGCGCTTGAACGAGGTTCCCACCGGCGGGAGTTGCGGCTTCGTGCCGGCCGACACGGCACTCCAGGCGGTGGCCAGGTCGCCGGTCAGGATCCGCCAGGTCACGCCGTCCACGATCAGGTGGTGCAGCACCAGCAGCAGCCGGCCGCGCTCGGCCGGCCCGGCGTCGAACCACACCGCCTGGATCATGGCGCCGCCCTCGGGGGCGATCCGGTCGCCGGCCGACTCGATCTCCGCGGCGAGCAGCGCGGCCCGCTCGTCGGCACCGAGCCCGGTCACGTCGAGCCGGGAGATCCGGTCGGCGGCCTTGCAGGCGCCGGCGGGCAGCACCTCCAGCTCCCAGGGGCCGCCGCCGTCCGGGCGGACCAGCCGCATCCGCAGCGCGTCATGGTGGTCGAGCAGCGCCTGCACGGTGGCCGTCAGCTGCTCGGCGGTCATCCCGGCCGGCGCGTGCAGGTACGAGGTCTGCGAGAACCTGCCGATGGGGCCGCCGCGTTCGCGCATCTCGTGGATGATCGGCGTGAGCGGCACCTTGCCGATCCCGGTGTCCGCGGCCTTGCTCACCTCGCCGCCCACCGCGCCGGCCGCGGCCGCGATGGCCTCGACCGTCTTGTGCTGGAACACCATCCGGGGCGCGATCGACAGACCGGCCTTGCGGGCCCGGCTCACCAGCTGGATGGAGACGATGCTGTCGCCGCCCAGGTCGAAGAAGTTGGCGTCGATTCCGACCTGGGGGAGCTTCAGCAGCTCCGCGAACAGCCCGCACAGGATCTCCTCCTGCGGGGTGCGCGGCGCCCGGATCGCGGCCCGCGCGGTGAACTCCGGTGCGGGCAGCGCCTTGCGGTCCAGCTTGCCGTTGGACGTCAGCGGCAGCTCGGCCAGCGACACCAGGGCGGCCGGCACCATGTACTCGGGCAGCACGTCGGCCAGCGCCTTGCGCAGCACGGCGGTGTCCACCTCGGCGCCCGCGGTCGCGGGCACCACGTAGCCGACCAGCTGCCGCCGGCCCGGCTCGTCCTCGCGGACAGTTGCGGCGGCCCGGTCCACCTCGGGCTGCGCGGCCAGCACGGCCTCGATCTCGCCGAGTTCGATCCGGAAGCCGCGGATCTTGACCTGGTCGTCGGTGCGGCCGAGGTACTGGAGTTCGCCGTCGGCCAGCCACCTGACCAGGTCGCCGGTGCGGTACATCCGGGTGCCGGCCGGGCCGAACGGGTCGGCGAGGAAGCGCTCGGCGGTCAGCGCGGGGCGGTTCAGGTAGCCGCGGCCCAACTGGTAGCCCGACACGTACAGTTCGCCGGCCACGCCGGGGGCGACCGGCCGCAGCGCCGCGTCCAGGACGTAGGCACGGGTGTTCCACACCGGGCGGCCGATCGGCGCGCTGCGGCCGTCCGTCCCTCCGGTCACGCCCCCGGTGGTGACGCGGCCTGCCACCGACTGGATCGAGGTCTCGGTCGGCCCGTAGACGTTGACCACCGAGGCGTCCCAGGCGGCGGCGACCTCCGCGGCCAGCGCCGCGGGCAGCGCCTCACCGCCGGACAGCAGCACCCGGATGCCCCGGCCGCGCTCGTCCAGCGGCATCGCCGCGAGCAGCGACGGCACGAACTGCGCGGCGGTCACCCGGTGCCGCACGATGTGCCGCATCAGCTGCTCGGGGTCCCGGCCGGTGTCCTCGGACGCCAGCGCCATCGTGGCGCCGCTCAGCAGCGACAGCCACAGCTCGGCGCCGGCCGCGTCGAAGCTGACCGACGTCCTGGCCAGCATCACGTCGGACTCGGTCAGCCCGGTCGTGTCCAGCAGCCACAGCAGCTGGTTGGTGACCCCGCGCTGGGTGACGACGACGCCCTTGGGGGTGCCGGTGGAGCCCGAGGTGTAGATCACGTACGCCGGGTGCCGGGCCTCGATCGGCGCGGTCCTGGCGTCGTCGGCCAGGTCGCCGTCCGGCTGGCTCTCGATCGCCGCGAGCGTCCGCGGGTCGTCCAGCAGCAGCGCCCCGGCCGGCTCGCCGAGCCCGGTGCGGCTCGTGGTGAGCAGCAGGGCGGGGGAGGCGTCGGTGACCATCTGGGCGATCCGGTCGGCCGGGTAGGCCGGGTCGACCGGCAGGTAGGCGGCGCCGGTCTTGGCGACGGCGACCAGCCCGGTGATCAGGTCGGCCGAGCGGGGCAGCGCCAGCGCCACCGTCTGCTCGGGACCGGCCCCGCGTTCGACCAGCAGCCGCGCCAACCGGTTGGCGCGCGCGTTGAGTTCGGCGTAGGACACCGCCGAGTCCCCGTACACCACGGCGGTGTTGTCCGGGGTGCGGGCGACCTGCGCCTCGAAGAGCGCGGGCAGCGTGGTGTCCGGCACGGCGTGCGCGGTGTCGTTCCAGTGGCGCAGTACGAGGTCGCGCTCGCCGGCGTCCAGGACGTCGATCCGGCTGAGCGGGCGGGCCGGGTCGGCGACCACGGCCTCCAGGACCCGGGTCAGCCGGGTGACCAGCGACCGGGCCGTCTCCTCCTCGAAGAGGTCGGTGCTGTACTGCAGGAACGCCGCGATGCCGGCCGGGCCGCCGTCCTCGGTGAACAGCTCGGTGAGGTCGACCGCGAGGTCCACCTTGCTGGTGGCGATGTCCAGCGGCTGGTGCGCGGCCTCGACGCCCGGCAGGCCGAGCACCGGGCTCGGGTTGTTCTGTAGCGCCAGCATCACCTGGAAGAGGGGGTGCCGGGCGGTGGAGCGCTCCGGGTTGAGGACGTCCACCAGCCGCTCGAAGGGCAGGTCCTGGTGGGCGTAGGCGGCGAGGTCGGTGTCCCGGACGCGGGTCAGGAGCTGCTGGAAGGTGGGGTCGCCGGTGGTGTCGGTGCGCAGCACGAGGGTGTTGACGAAGAACCCGACGAGGTCGTCGAGGGCTTCGTCGGTGCGTCCCGCGGTGGGGGTGCCGAGCGGGATGTCGGTGCCGGCGCCGAGCCGGGTGAGCAGGGTGGCCAGGGCTGCCTGGATGACCATGAAGAGGCTGGCGCCGTTGCCCCGGGCCAGCGCCGTCAGTGACGCCTGGAGTTCGGGGGTGAGGTCGAAGTGCACGGCGCCGCCGCGGCCCGAGGTCTGGGCGGGCCGGATGCGGTCGGTGGGAAGGGCCAGCTCCTCGGGCAGATCGGCCAACTGCTGCGACCAGTAGGCGAGTTGCTTTGCCAGCGGGCTGCTCGGGTCGTCCTCGGCACCGAGGGTGTCGTGCTGCCAGAGGGTGTAGTCGGCGTACTGGACGGGCAGCGGCGCCCACTGCGGTGCCTCGCCGATCGTCCTGGCGGCGTAGGCGGTGGACAGGTCGCGGGCCAGCGGGGCCAGCGACCAGCCGTCGGCGGCGATGTGGTGGATGGTCAGCAGCAGCACGCTGTCGGCCTCGCCCTCCCCCTCGCCGAGCGTGAACAGGTGGGCCCGCAGCGGCAGTTCGGCGCTGAGGTCGAACCCGCGGGCCGCCTCCGCGTCGAGCGCGCCGGGCAGGCCGGCCTCGGTGGTGGCGGTCCGGCCGAGTGCGAGGTCCGCCTCGGCGCGTACGACCTGCCGGGGCACGCCGTCGATCTCCGGGAAGACCGTCCGCAGGCTCTCGTGCCGGCCGGCCACGTCCCGCAGCGCCGACTCCAGCGCCGCCGCGTCCACCTGGCCGGTGAGCCGCGCGGAGAAGAAGACGTTGTACTGCGCGCTTCCCTCCGCGAGGCGGTTGAGGAACCACTGCCCGCGTTGTCCGTGCGACAGCGGGACGACCTCGGGCCGCACCATCGGCCGCACGCCGTCCCTGGCCCGGTCGGCGCCGGTCAGCCGGGCCGCGAGCCGGGTGGGGGTGGGGTCCTCGAACAGCGTCCTGATCGCGAGCTCCACGCCGAGCGCGGTGCGGATCCGGGAGACCAGCCGGGTGGCGAGCAGCGAGTGGCCGCCGAGGTCGAAGAAACTGTCGTCGGCGCCGACCCTGGCCACGCCGAGGATGTCGGCGAACAGCCCGCACAGGATGTCCTCCTGCGGGGTGCGCGGCCGGTGGGCGCCCGCGCCGCCGGCGAACTCCGGTGCGGGGAGCGCGGCCCGATCGAGTTTGCCGTTGGCGGTCAGCGGGAGTTGGTCGAGGGCGACGAACGCGGCCGGGACCATGTAGTCGGGCAGCGTCCGCGCGAGGTGGGCGCGCAGCGCCGCCGGGTCGGCGGCCCCGCCCTCGGCCGCGACGACGTAGCCGACCAGGCGCTGGTCACCGGGGGTGTCCTCGCGGGCGATCACCACGTTGTGGGCCACGTCGGGGTGCGCGGCGAGGGCGGTCTCGATCTCGCCCAGCTCGATCCGGAAGCCGCGGACCTTGACCTGGTGGTCGGCGCGCCCGACGAACTCCAGGGCGCCGTCCGCGCGCCGGCGCGCGATGTCGCCGGTGCGGTACATCCGGCTGCCGGGCGTGCCGTACGGGTCGGCGCTGAACCGGGCCGCGGTGAGGTCGGGGCGGCCCAGGTAGCCGCGGGCCAACTGCACGCCCGCGAGGTAGAGTTCGCCGGCCGTGCCGGGGGCGACCGGCCGCAGCGCCGCGTCCAGGACGTACACGCGGGTGTTCCACACCGGGCGGCCGATCGGCACCGGGCCGGTCGGGTCGTCGGCGGCGCAGGCCCAGTGGGTCACGTCGACGGCGGCCTCGGTCGGCCCGTACAGGTTGTGCAGCCCGGTGCCGCCGAGGACGGTGAAGAACCGCTCCCGCAGGTCACCGGCCAGCGCCTCGCCGCTGGAGACCACCCGGCGCAGCCCCGTGCAGCGCGCGGCGGCCGGCTCCTGGAGGAAGGCGTGCAGCATCGACGGCACGAAGTGCGCGGTGGTGACCTGCTCGGCGCTGATCAGCTCGGCCAGGTACGCGGGGTCGCGGTGCCCGCCGGGCCTGGCCACCACGAGGGTCGCGCCCTCGGTGAGGGTCCAGAAGAACTCCCACACCGAGACGTCGAAGCCGGACGGCGTCTTCTGCAACACCCGGTCGGTCTCGGTGAGTCGGTACTGCCCCTGCATCCAGGCCAGCCGGTTGGCGATGGCCTGGTGGGTGACCGTGACGCCCTTGGGGCGGCCGGTGGAGCCCGAGGTGAAGATGGCGTAGGCCGGGTGCGCGGCCGACAGCGGGGCCCGGCGCTCGGCGTCGGTCACACCGCCGTCCTGCTGGCGCGCCTGCGCGGCCAGGCAGTCGGGGCCGTCGAGCACCAGCGTCTCGACGGCGTGCCCGTCCAGGGCGCCCGTCGGGGTGGCCAGCGTGGTGAGCAGCAGGCGCGGCGCGGACTGCCGGAGGATGTAGCCGATCCGGTCGGCCGGGTAGTCCGGGTCCACCGGCACGTAGGCGGCCCCGGTCTTCAGCACCGCGAGCAGCGCCACGATCAGCTCGGCCGAGCGCGGCACGGCCAGCGCCACGAACTGCTCGGGGCCCGCGCCGCGTTCGATCAGCAGCCGGGCCAACCGGTTGGCGCGCGCGTCGAGTTCACCGTAGGACAGCCGCTCGCCCTCGAACAGCACGGCGGTGCGCTCCGGCGCCCGCGCGGCCCACGCCTCGAACAGGGCCGGCAGCGTGCCCTCCGGCACCTGGTGGGCGGTGTCGTTCCAGGTCTCCAGCACCCGCTGGCGCTCGGCCGGTTCGAGCACGTCGATCCGCCCGGTGCGCTGATCGGGGTCGGCGGCCAGCGCCGCGAAGATCCGCACCAGGCGGCCCGCGACCGCCCGCACCGCGTCCTGGTCGAAGAGGTCGGGGCGGTAGCCGAAGCGCAGCCGGATCCGCTCGCCCGGGTAGGCGATCAGGCTCAGCGGGTAGTGGGTGGCGTCGTGCCCCGAGAAACCGGAGACGCGCACGCCCCCGACGGTCTTCTCCAAGGCGTCGGAATCCAGCGGGTAGTTCTCGAAGACGGCCAGGGTGTCGAACAGCGCGCCGACCCCGGACTGCCGCTGGATCTCGGTCAGTCCGAGGTGCTGGTGCTCGATCAGGCCGGTCTGCTGGTCCTGGAGCCGGGCGAGATAGCCGCCCACCGGCTCGGCCGGGTCGAGCCTGGCCCGGACCGGCAGGGTGTTGATGAACAGCCCCACCATAGTCTCCACGCCCGGCAGTTCCGGCGGCCGGCCGGCCACGGTGGCGCCGAACAGCACGTCGTCCCGGCCGGTGAGCGAGCCGAGCAGCAGGCCCCAGGCGCCCTGCACCAGGGTGTTCATCGTCCAGCCGCGGCTGCGGGACAGCGCGGTGAGCGCGGCCGTCAGCTCCGCGGGCAGCTCGGCGGTCAGCTCGCGCGGCGCCACCGCCACCCCGCTGCTCGCGCCCGGCGCCAGCAGCGTCGGCTCGGTGACGCCGTCGAGCGCCCGCCGCCAGGCCCGCTCGGCCGCCGGACGGTCCTGCGCCGCCAGCCAGGACAGGTAGTCGCGGTAAGGGGTGACCTTCGGCAGCCCGGCGGGGTCGCCGGCGCTCTCGTACAGCGCGAACAGGTCGTTGACCAGCAGCGGGAAGGACCAGCCGTCGAGCAGGATGTGGTGCAGCGAGATCACCAGGTGGTGCCGGTCCGCGGCCAGCCTGACCAGGTTGAAGCGGACCAGTGGCGGCCGGGTCAGGTCGAAGCGCCGGGCGCGGTCCTCGTCGAGCAGCCGGGTGAGCGCCGCGTCACGGGCGGACCTCGGCAGGTCGGCGAGGTCGGTCTCCCGCCACTCCGGTGCGGCCTGCCGGGGGATCACCTGCACCGGGCGGCTGAGCTTCTCGTGCCGGAAGGCGGCCCGCAGGTTCGGGTAGCGGTCCAGCAGTGCCTGCCCGGCGGCCCGCAGCGCGGCCGGGTCGAGCGGTCCTTCGAGGTCGAAGCCGAGCTGCACCGTGTAGGCGTCGACGGCCCCCTCGTCGTACAGGCCGAGGAAGAGGATGCCCTCTTGCAGCGGGGACAGGGGCAGAACGTCAGCAAGTCCCGACGTACTCATGAGGAGTTCCTCCACTCGGATTCCAACAAGTCGATTTCGGCCTGCGACAGGGACACCAGCGGAAGGTCCGAGGGTGTCCAGCCGCTGGCACCGGCCCGGCCCGCGTGGGCGGTCAGCGCGTCGAGCGCGTCGAACCAGGACTCGGCGAGGGCGCGGACGTGCGTCTCGGCCAGCACCCCGTCCGGCCAGGACCAGACGGCCTCAAGCCGCGGCCCGTCGGCGGTGTTCCGGGTCACCGCGTTGACTTCGAGGCAGTGCGCGAGCGGCATGGCCGCGTCCGCGCCGGCGCTCAGCACGTCCGCCAGCGGGTCCGCCGTCCAGTCCGGCACCCCGGGGCCTTGCGACGTGTCGAAGCGGCCCAGGTAGTTGAACGAGATCTGCGGAGCGGGCCGGTCGGCGAGGACCGCGCCGGTCCCGGCGTTGAGGTGCCGGAGCAGCCCGTAGCCGAGGCCGTTGTCCGGCAGCGCCCGCAACTGCTCCTTGACCCGCTTGAGGGCGTCGCCCGCGGCGCTGCCGCCGGCCCTGACGTCGCCCAGGCCGATCGGGCCGGGGTCGAGCCTGACCGGGAACAGGCTGGTGAACCAGCCGACCGTACGGGACAGGTCCACCCCGTCGGCGAACTCCTCCCGGCCGTGCCCCTCCAGGTCGAGCAGCACCGCGCCGCCCGCACCGCCGCCGCCCCGCTGTCGCCGCCAGCTGCCGACGGCCAGCGCCAGCGCGGTCAGCAGCACGTCGTTGACCCGCGCGTTGAACGCGGCCGGGACCGTGGTCAGTACCGGACCCGTCCGCTCGGGCGGCAGGGTCAGGGTGAGCGACCGCGCGCTGCCCGTGGTGTCCCTGGCCGGGTCCAGCGGGCGGCTGCCGAGTAGCGGCTCGTGCTGCCCGGTCATCGCCGTCCACAGCGGGAGTTCGGCGGTCCGCCGCTCGTCGTGCGCGGAGGCCGTCAGGTGCTCGGCCCAGCGGCGGAACGAGGTCCCGACCGGTTGCAGCCCGGCCGGCCGGCCGTCGCGCGCCGCCTGCCAGGCCGCGGCGAGGTCGGGCAGCAGGATTCGCCAGGACACCCCGTCCACGACCAGGTGGTGCAGCGCGAGCAGCAGCCGCCCCGGCCGGCCCGGCCCGGCGTCGAACCAGACCGCCTGGACCATCGATCCCGTCTCCGGGGCCAGCCGGTCCAGCGCCTTGTCCGTCTCCGCCCTGATGACGGCGGGCAGTTCGGCCTCGGTGCGGGACGACACGTCGGCCCGCACCACGCAGCAGGCGGCCTCGACCGCGCCGCGCGGCCCGACCTCCAGCTGCCAGTCGCTGCCGCCCGCCGGGCGGTTCAGCCGCATCCGCAGCGCGTCGTGGTGGTCGAGCAGCGTGCCGAGCGCGGTGGTCAGGGGTTCGAGGCCGAGCCCCGTCGGCACCCGGATCAGCGTCGTCTGGCTGAACCGGCCGACCGGACCGCCGCGCTGCTGCTGCCACTTGATGATGGGGGTGAGCGGGACCGGCCCGGTGCCGCTGTCAGGCGCGGCGCCGGCGGTCCCGCCCACGGCGTCGGCCGCCAGGGTCGCCGAGCCGGCCAGCGCCTCGACCGTGCGGTGCCGGAAGACGTCCCGCGGGGTGATCACCACACCCGCCTTGCGGGCGCCGCTGACCAGCTGGATGGACGCGATGCTGTCGCCGCCCAGGTCGAAGAAGTTGTCGTCGAGGCTCACCTGCGGCACCCCGAGCACCTGCGCGAAGACCTCGCAGAGCAGCCGCTCCCGCTCGGTGCCGGGGGCCCGCCCCGAGCCGGTCCCGCCGCGGTCGGGCGCGGGCAGCGCCTTGCGGTCCAGCTTGCCGTTCGGCGTCAGCGGCAGCTCGTCCAGCGCCACCAGGGCGGCCGGCACCATGTAGTCGGGCAGGCTCTGGCCCGCGTACTTGCGCAGCACGCCGAGGTCGGGAGCCACCGCGCCGGGCGCCGGGACGACATAGCCGACGAGCTGCCGGTGGCCCGGCCGGTCCTCGTGCACCACGACCACGGCCTCGCCGACCCCGTCGTGCCGGGCCAACACCGCCTCCACCTCGGCGAGTTCGATCCGGAAGCCGCGGATCTTGACCTGGCCGTCGGCCCGCCCGGCGTAGCGCAGCTGGCCGTCCGCGGTCCAGGCGACGACGTCGCCGGTGCGGTACATCCGGCTGCCGGGCGGCCCGAAGGGGTCGGCCACGAAGCGCTCGCCGGTCAGCGAGGGCCGGTTGAGGTAGCCGCGGGCCAGGCCGGCGCCCGCGATGTACAGCTCGCCCGGCACCCCGTCGGGCACCAGCCGCAGGCCCTCGTCCAGGACGTACACCCGCGTGTTCCACACCGGGCGGCCGATCGGCGGCGCGGTGGGCGCGGGGGACAGCGGGGCGCTCATCGTGGCCGCGACCGTCGACTCGGTGGGCCCGTAGGCGTTGACCATCCGGCGGCCGGCCGACCAGCGGGCGACCAGTTCGGCCGAGCAGGCCTCGCCGCCGACGATCAGCGTGCGGAACGCGGGCAGTTCGACGGCCGGGACGCTGGCCAGCGCGGCCGGCGGGATCAGCGCGTGCGTGACCTCGTACTCCGCGAGCACGTCGGCCAGCAGCTCGCCGGCCAGCGGCCCCGGCGGCGGCACCACCAGCGCGGCGCCCACCGGCAGGGCCATGCAGACCTCCAGGACGGCCGCGTCGAAGCTGGGGGAGGAGAACTGCAGGATCCGGCTGTCCTGGGCGACGAAGAACCTGGCCACCTCGGTCGCGGAGAAGCTGGCGATGCCGCGGTGCGTCACGGCGACACCCTTCGGCAGCCCGGTGGAGCCTGAGGTGTAGATGACGTAGGCCGGGTGGTCGACGGCCAGCGGCGCGGTGCGCTCGGCGTCCTGGACGTCGTGGCCGGGCCGGGCGGCAAGCTCGGCGAACAGGTCCGCGGTCAGCACCAGTTGCTCGGTGCCGAGGCCCGCGGGCAGGTCGCGCAGGACGTCGGGCGTGGTGATCAGCAGCGCGGGCCCGGCGTCGGTCACCATGAACGTGATGCGCTCGCCCGGGTAGTCGGGGGCCACCGGGAGGTAGGCGGCGCCGGCCTTGAGCACCGCGAGCAGCGAGACGATCATCTCCACCGAGCGCGGCAGCGCGAGCGCCACGGTCTGCTCCGGGCCGATGCCCCGGGCGATCAGCAGCCGCGCCAACCGGTTGGCGCGGGCGTTGAGTTCGGCGTAGGTCAGCTGCCCGCCGGGGAAGACCACGGCGGTGTTCACCGGAGTGCGCGCCACCTGGGCCTCGATCAGCGCGGGCAGCGTGGCCGGCGGCAGCTCGCGCCGGGTGTCGTTGCGCCGTACCAGCACCCGGTCGCGCTCCGCCCCCGACAGCAGTTCGAGCCGGCCGATCCGCTGCGCGGGGTCGGCCACGACCGCGGTCAGGATCCGCACCAGCCGCCGCACCAGGCCCTCGACGGTGACCTCGTCGAACAGCTCGGTGCTGTACTCCACCACGCCCTCGACACCGGCAGGGCCGCCGTCCGCGTCCTGCCGCTCGACCAGGTCGAAGGTCAGGTCGAACTTGGCGGTGGGGGTTCGGCGCTGCTCCAGCTCCCCCTCGATGCCCGGGAGTTCGAGTACCGGGCTCGGGTTGTTCTGCAGCGCCAGCATCACCTGGAACAGCGGGTGGCGGCTGGTGGTGCGCTCGGGGTTGAGCACCTCCACCAGCCGCTCGAAGGGCAGGTCCTGGTGGGCGTAAGCGGCGAGGTCGGTGTCCCGGACCCGGGTCAGCAGCTGCTGGAAGGTGGGGTCGCCGGTGGTGTCGGTGCGCAGCACGAGGGTGTTGACGAAGAAGCCGACGAGGTCGTCCAGGGCCTCGTCGGTGCGGCCCG
This sequence comes from Streptomyces sp. CA-111067, assembly GCF_050956065.1. Taxonomy (NCBI): domain Bacteria; kingdom Bacillati; phylum Actinomycetota; class Actinomycetes; order Kitasatosporales; family Streptomycetaceae; genus Streptomyces; species Streptomyces sp. CA-111067. Next base: position 7,532,435 of record NZ_CP192103.1, read on the forward strand.
CGATCGGCGTGCCCAGCGGGATGTCGGTGCCCGCGCCGAGCCGGGTCAGCAGGGTGGCCAGGGCCGCCTGGACGACCATGAAGAGGCTGGCGCCGTTGGCACGGGCCAGGTCGGCCAGTCCGGCCTGGAGCTGCGGGCCGAGCCGGAAGTCCACGGTGCCGCCGCGGCCGGAGCTCTGCGCGGGCCTGGTGCGGTCGGCGGGGAGCGTGAGCTCCTCCGGCAGGCCCGCCAACTGCTGCTTCCAGTAGTCGAGTTGCCTGGCCAGCGGGCTGTCTGGGTCGTCGTCGGCGCCGAGCGTGTGGTGCTGCCAGAGGCTGAAGTCGGCGTACTGCACCGGGAGATCGGCCCAGCCGGGGGCCTCGCCGCGCAGCCGGGCGGCGTAGGCGGTGGACAGGTCGCGGGCCAGCGGGGCCAGCGACCAGCCGTCGGCGGCGATGTGGTGGATGGTCAGCAGCAGTACGTTCTCGGCCGCGCCGATCGTGAACAGGTGGGCGCGCAGCGGCGGTTCGACGGCCAGGTCGAAGCCGCGGCCGGCCTGCGCCGCGAGCGCCGCCGGCAGCCCGGGGCCGGTCACGTCGGAGGCGGTCAGCGTGGTCCGGGCGGTGGCCGGGACCACCTGCCGGGGGATGCCGTCGATCTCCGGGAAGACCGTCCGCAGGCTCTCGTGCCGGCCGGCCAGGTCCCGCAGCGCGGATTCCAGCGCCGCCCGGTCGAGCGTGCCGCGCAGCCGCAGTTCGAAGGCCAGGTTGTAGGAGGCGTCGCCCTCGGAGAACCGGTTCAGGAACCACTGGCCGCGCTGTGCGAAGGACAGCGGGACGGCCTCGGGCCGCTCCGAGCGCGCCACCCCGGCCCGCGCCAGTCCGGCGCCCGCCAGTGTCTCGGCCAGCAGCGCCGGGGTCGGGGTCTCGAACAGGCTGCGCACGGTGAGTTCGACGCCGAGCGTCGAGCGCACCCGGGAGACCAGCCGGGTGGCGAGCAGCGAGTGCCCGCCGAGGTCGAAGAAGCTGTCGTCGATGCCGACGCCGGGGGTGTCGAGCACCTCGGCGAACAGCCCGCACAGGATCTTCTCCTGCGGGGTCCGCGGGCCCCGGCCGCCCGCGCCGCCGGCCCCGGACAGCTCCGGTGCGGGGAGCGCCTTGCGGTCGAGCTTGCCGTTGACGGTCAGCGGCAGCGCGTCGAGCAGGACGCAGGCGGCGGGGACCATGTAGTCGGGCAGGGTCTTCGCGAGGTGGGCGCGCAGCGCGGAGGTGTCAGGGGCGGTCCCGGTGGCGGGCACGGCGTAGGCCACCAGCCGCTGGTCGCCCGGCTGGTCCTCGCGGACGACGACGGCGGCCTGGGCGATCTCGGGGTGGTCGAGCAACACCGCCTCGATCTCGCCGAGTTCGATGCGGAAGCCGCGGATCTTGACCTGGTCGTCGGCGCGGCCGACGAATTCGAGGACGCCGTCCGCCGTGCGGCGGGCGACATCGCCGGTGCGGTACATCCGGCTGCCGGGCTCGCCGTAGGGGTCGGCGAGGAAACGATCCGCCGTCAGTCCCGGGCGGCCCAGATACCCGCGGGCCAGACCCGCCCCGGCCACGTACAGCTCGCCTGCTTCTCCTGCCGGAGCCGGCTGCAAGGCGGAGTCCAGGACATAGGTGCGCAGGTCGGGGATGGGCTGTCCGATGACGCTGCCGGTCGCGGCGGCAGCGGTCGGACGGTCCAGGGCCACGTAGCTGACGTGCACGGTGGTCTCGGTGATCCCGTACATGTTCACCAGCACCGGGGCGGTGTCCGCGTGCCGGGCGTACCAGTCGGCCAGCCGACGCAGGTCCAGGGCCTCGCCGCCGAACACCACATATCGCAGCGCCAACTGACGGCTGATCTGCGGGTGTTCACGGTCGGCCTGCATCAACTGGTAGAACGCCGACGGGGTCTGGTTCAGGACGGTGACCCGCTCCCGGGCCAGCAGGCTCAGGAACTCCTCGGGGGAGCGGCTGACCGCGAACGGCACCACGACCAGCCGGCCGCCGTGCAGCAGCGCGCCCCACAACTCCCAGACGGAGAAGTCGAACGCGAAGGAGTGGAAGAGCGTCCACACGTCGTCCGGGCCGAAACCGAACCAGGGCTCGGTGGCGGTGAACAGCCGGGCGACGTTGCGGTGCGGCACCACCACACCCTTGGGCCGCCCGGTGGAGCCGGAGGTGAAGATGACGTAGGCCGCCGAGTCCCCGGTCAGCGGGCCGGTGCGCTCCTCGGGCGCCACCTCCTGCGGCCCGTAGGAGGACAGGTCCACCTCCAGCAGGTCCGCATCCACCACCAGCACCGGATCGGCGTCCGCGAGGATCATCGCGATCCGCTCCGCCGGGTAATCCGGATCCACCGGGACGTACGCGGCCCCGGACTTCAGCACCGCCAGCACCGCGACGACCAGATCGAGCGACCGGGGCAGCACCAGCGCGACCATCCGCTCCGGCCCGGCACCCCGCTCCATCAGGTACCGGGCCAACCGGTTCGCCCGCGCGTCGAGTTCCGCGTACGACAGCGAGTCCGCGCCGCACACCACCGCGGTGTTCCCCGGCGAACGCCGCACCTGCGCCGCGAACAGCTCCGGCACGGTGGTCGGTGACAGCGCGGACTCCTGCACATCGGACATAGCTGTACGCCTCACAATGAATCGCTGACGAGATCTGATGGCCCTATCCGGACGCTCATCGCCGGGGTGTCACTCGGAATGCGGACAGGCCGTCAGTCGTTCTGTCAGCCGCAGCCGCCGGCATGGCCAGTGTCGCCGCCGGCCGCGGAGAACTGGGGCAGCTCGGCATAGTCCTGCCAAGATCGCTCCACCTCTTCGATCTCCTGGCCCCTGAATGCGGCAACGTAAGGACGAAGTCGCTCGACACCCCAGAACTTCTCCCTTCCGTGCACGAAGAAGGGCACCCCGAACAGGCCGTCCTGATAGGAGGACGTCAGGCACTCCACACCCTGGGCGCGGATCTCGGGGTCGTCGATGGCGTCGGCCAGAAGGGCCGGGCTCAGGCCGATCTGGCCGGCGATCTCGGCCATCGTCTCGCGCTTGGTGATGTCCCGGCTCTCCTCCCAGCGGGCCCGGTAGGTGTGGTCGATGAACTCCCGGCCGCGGCCCTCACGGGCGGCCACCAGATAGGCGAGGTGGGACACCTCCCAATTGGGGTCCTTGTCGATCGGCCAGGTCATCTTCAGGCCACGTTCTTTCGACAGCCGCGCGGTGTCCTGGAGAATGTAGAAATTCTTCGCCCGGGACATCGCCACGATGGGCAGTTCGACGTCCGCCGCGTCCAGCAGCTGCTGGGTGACCGCGTCCGGCTCCCAGAACGGGATCCACTCGATGGCGTCGGCGACGTCCGCGTAACGCTCGGTCAGCTCGCGGTAGGCGAACCACGAGTACGGGCTGCGCAGCGAGAAGTACCAGCGCGGCTGCTTTTTCTTCCTTGCCATGGGAGAACTCCGGTGTGAGGTGGAGCGTCAGATGATGATGCCGCCGTCGATCTGGAACACGGCGCCGGTGATGTAGGAACTCCGCTCGGAGACCAGGAAGGACACCAGGTCGGCGACTTCCTCGGCGCGGCCGAGGCGGCGCAGCGGAATCGACTGGAGTGCCTGCTTCTTGACCTTCTCGTTGAGACCGGCCGTCATGTCGGTCTCGATGAATCCGGGGGCGACCACATTGGCCCGGATTCCGTACCGGCCGACTTCCTTGGCCAGCGAGCGGGAGAAGCCGATGATGCCGGCCTTGGAGGCGGCGTAGTTGGTCTGGGTGGCGTTGCCGTACACCCCCGCCACCGAGGAGATGTTGACGATGGAGCCGGACTTGCGCTTCATCATTTCGAAGATGACCGCGCGGCAGACGTGGTAGACGCCGTTGAGATTGGTGTCGATGACCTGGTTCCAGTCCTCGTCCGGCATCATCAGCAGGGGGTTGTCCCTGGTGATGCCGGCCGAGGTGACGGCCACGTCGACGGGTCCGAGCGCGGCCTCGGTCTCGGCGACGAACGCGCGGACGGAATTGCTGTCCGACACGTCGGTCTTCACCGCCAGCGACCGCACGCCGAGGCCGGCGATCTCCGCGTCGAGTTCCTTGGCCGCCTGGTCGTCGGAGCGGTAGCAGAAACCGATGTCGAATCCGTCCTGGGCCAGCCGCAGCGCGGTCGCCCGGCCGATTCCGCGCGAGCCGCCGCTGACCAGAGCGACCTTGGTGGCGGGGGATTCCGCGGCTTCCGCGGCCGGGGATTGCGTGTTCTCGGACATGTGCTTGCCTTTCTGCTCTTGCGGGCTACCCGTTACCCGGGGCTGTTCGTCTGCGGGTGGGCCGGCCGGAGCTGGCCGCCGGGGCGGAAGGCCATCACCATGTGCGAGAGCCGCATCACGACATCCCAGCCGACCAGGCTCTCGCCCTCGAAGATGACCGCGTCGGACAGCGCCCTGACCACCCGCACCCGGTGCTCCAGCACGTCCCCCGGGCAGACCGGGCGCAGGAACTCCACGCCCGACATCGCGCCGGCCAGCATCACCTGGTCGGACAGGCCCGCCGCGGCGGTGCCCGGCTGGACGGCGAGCAGCCCGGCGGCCTGTCCCCAGGACTCGACCAGCAGCGTCTGCGGATAGCTGAACTGCTCTTCGACCGCGTCCTCGCCCAGCGCCTGGTACCAGGGCTCGTTGCAGGTCACGGCTTTGAGGGCGACCAGGCTCTCGCCGGGGACCAGTTCGAGCACCCGGTCCACCAGCAGCATCGGATACCGGTGCGGGAGCAGCCCCTTGATCTCGGCGGCGTTGATCACGCGGCCCCTCCCGTCCCGTACCGCAGCCGGACCTTCGCGGCCACGCCGCGGTCGGTGGACGCCTGCGCCTCGCACTTCCAACCGTCGTCCAGGGCTGTCCACTTGATGTCGATGCCGAGCAGGTCGCCGGGGAACACCGCGCCGACGAAGCGCGCGGAGTCCAGCGACGTGAGGGTGAGTCCCGCGCCCGGCCGGGCGCCGCCGCCCGGCGCGGTGGCGAGCGCCGAGCGGTGCACGCACTCCACGACGCACACGCCGGGGAAGATCGGGAAGTCCGGGTAGTGGCCGGCGAACACCGGCTCCGCGGCGGCGATGTGCACTTCGGCGCGGGCTCGCGGCGCGCTCGGGTCGGCGCTGCCGGCTCGCACCACCCGGATGGCGGCGCGCACCGGACTGACTGCGCCGCCCCCGTCCACGACGTCCGCCGCGCCGCCCCCGTCCACGACGTCCGCCGCGCCGCTTCCCTCCACCGCGTTGCCGGCGGTCGCCGCCGCCGTCACGACGCGGGGAGCTTCTGCACCAGCAGGTCGTGGGCCTGCTGGAGGGAGACCACGGCGCGCAGCTCGGACTCGGCGAACTTGACCCCGTACTTCTTCTCCAGCGCGACGACGACTTCCAGCGCCATCAGGGAGTCCACCTCGAGGTCCTCCATGAAGTGCGCCTCGTCCGTGACGTCGGCGGACTCGATGTCGAGGATGCCGGCGACGGTCTCGCGCAACTCCTCCTTGTCAAGACCGGCGGCGGCACCGGTGTCAGGCGGTGAGATCGACATGGGTGAATTCCCTTCTCGGCAGGCTCGGTTGGTGGGACGGACAGGTCGGACGGGTCACAGCAGGCGCAGCAGGGCGCAGGCCAGCACGCCGTCCCGGTCCACCGAGGTGATGAGGGCGACGCGGCCGCGGGCCTGCGGGTCGTCGCGTGCGGTGCTGAGGACGGAGACGATCTGGAACGACGCGGTCGCGGCGGCGGTGTCACCGATCGGACCGGGGGAGGGGATACGGCGCGGATGCCGGCCGTGGAACACCTCCTGGTGCGCCTGCCGCTCCCGCTCGCCGGCGACGCCGGCCGGCGCGGACGGCGAGACGGCCCAGATGTCGTCGGGGGTGAGGTCGGCGCGGGCCAGCGCGCGGCGGACGCACTGGGCGAGGGAGTCGGCGATGCCGCCGGGCCCGACGACCGCGGAGGTCACGGAGATGACCTCGGCGAGCCCGGTCCCGTCCGGGAGGGTGTCGGCCGGCTCCACCCGCAGGACGGCGCAGCCCTCGCCGAGCACCGAGGCGCCCTCGTCGGCGGTGCGGGTGTGCCATTCGAGCCAGGAGCGGGCGGTCGAATACTCCTCGACGGCGCCGCACAGCACGGTCTGCGCGCGGCCCGAAGCGAGCAGCCTGCGGGCGTAGTTGAGGGCCAGCAGGCCCGATGCGCGGCCGGCGGCGACGGTGGTGTTGGGGCCCTTCAGGCCGTACCAGATCGCGCACTGGCCCGCCGCGCAGTTCATGATGGCGTTCGGGATGTGCGAGGGGTCGATGTAGAACGGCTTCTCGTGCACCAGCGTGTCGCGGGTGATGTCCATCATGCTCTGCGCGCTGCCGGTGGTGGTTCCCAGCACCAGGGCCACCCCCTCGCCCGCCTCGGCGACGGCCTCCGCGCCGCCGGCGCTCTGCGCGATCAGCTCCCTGACGGTGGTGACGGCAAGACCCGTCACCCGGTCCATCGAGCGGGTGCCCTTCTTGCCGAGCACCTCCTTGATCACGAACCCCGGTACCAGGCAGGCGTGTTCGTCGGGGCCGTCCCACTCCTGGCCGTCGAGCACCGCCACCGTGGGGCGGCCGGTCCTGGCGCCCTCGGCGAAGGCGTCCCGGCCGATGCCGAACGGCGACACCGCCGACCACCCGGTGATCACCGGGCGGCGTACCGCCGTTGCCACCGCGCTCACCGGCCTGCCGCGCTGACGGTGTCGCCGGTGTTGTTGAAGGCGTTCAGCACCCGCTCGTCGAAGGTGACGAGCCGGCCGCTGCTGCCGTTCTCCACCACGCCGTAGGCGTGCGTGATGGTGCCGGTGGCGGTCTTCACCAGGTGGCCGTCGCGGACCACGTAGTAGTCCAGGCGGGAGGTGTAGAGCAGGTTCTTGAAGATGTCGTCGACCGTGTAGACGATGTACAAGTCCTCTTCGAGCAGCGCCTCGTCCAGCAGCGTCACCTTGGAGTGGGTGACCGCCGGGATGTGGTTCTGCTCGTCCAGCAGCGTGCGGATCGAGATGCCCCGGGCGTCCACGAAGCGGTGCTTGGCCTCCTCCATCAGCCGCAGGTAGCCCGACATCTGGAGCCGGTCGAAGAAGTGCACGTACGGGTAGGGGATGCGGAACTTCCAGCCGTAGGCGTTCTGTCCGGCCAGCAGCTGGTCGAGCACCGGGTCGCGGTCGGTGGAGCCGCCGGAGACCAGCGGCTCGCCGACCGACGCCACCGCCTCGCCCGGCTCGGCCCCGCCGATCCGCGGCGTGACGAACTGCTCCAGGCCCTCGGCGACCGGCAGCCGGCGCAGCATCCGCACGTCGTTCTCGTCGTACCGCAGCGCCACCTTCACCTTGGACGTGACGGCCTTCTTCTGCGCGCCCTCCCGCTCGACGGTGACCGTGACCTTGAACGACAGCTCGGTGGCGCCGTCCTTGGTGACCGGGCTGACCTCGAAGACCGCCTCGTCGTCCACCACCAGGGCGGTCTGCAGCCGGGAGTCGATCGCGGTGACGTCGAAGCCGAGGCCGTTCTCCTCGTACAGCCGGCCGACCGGCAGCCCGCTGCGCCTGAAGTGCTCGATGACGGCCTTCTCGACCAGGTAGTTGACATGCTTGAAGCCGATGATGGTGCCGATGTTGGCACCCTCGTATCCGGGGCTCAGGACGACGGTCGTCGTCTCGTTCAGCAGGGACTTGACCGAGGTTCCGGACATCACACGCTCCTAGAGGCTTTCGAGGAATCGGCCGAGCAGCGCGGAGAACCGCTCCGGCTGCTCGAACATCGGATAGTGGCCGCACCCGCCGAGCACCCGCAGGTCGGCCGCGGGGAGGTCGGCGGCCAGCGTCTCGCTCTCCCGGGCGGCGAAGTCGTCCTGCCCGGTGACCACCAGGGCGGGCACCCCGATCAGCTCGGTACGCAGCCACGGGGTGCGCAGATAGACCTCGAAGAACCGCATCCAGCCGTACAGGCCGGCCCGTTCGCAGACCCGGCGGGCCATCAGGTGCTGGATCTCCGGGTCGATCGGCTTGCCGGGACGCAGCCGGATGCCCTCCTCGGTGATCGCGAGGAAGTCGCGCTGCATGCCGCCCACCGCGTCCCACGGGAAGTCGTCGGGGTCGCGCCGGTAGAACGGCGAGACCAGCACGATCCCCTTGATGCCGCGCGCGGCGACCGGGTCCTCGCCGCGCGCCGCGGCCCGGCTGAGGTACTCAAGCAGCAGGTTCGCCGAGAAGGAGTGCGCGATCAGCACGTCGGCGCCGCCGGGCACCGCGTCCAGGCAGGCGGCCGTCCAGTCGGGGCCGTCGTACTGCCGGCCCCACTCCCACACGTGGTCGCCGCGCCAGGGCAGCTCCGCCACCCAGGCGTCGAGCGCGGCCGGGGCGTACGGCCACAGCGGGTCCCAGACCGAACCGCCGCTGGCCAGGCCGTGCATGAGCAGGACGCGCAGCCGGGGCGCGTCGCCGGTGTGCCGCCGCTGGACGAGCAGCGGTCGTACCGGCGGCGGGCGTACCGGTGTGGTGCTGGTGGTCATCGCAGGGCGTCCGGGGCTCGCAGCACCAGTCCCGCGGTGGCGTCGTCGCCGTCCCGGCCGGCCAGCGCGTACACCGGTCCGCTGCCGCCGGCCGCGAACCAGCCGACGGCACCGGCGCATTGCAGCACCCCGAGCGCGCCCGAGGACTCGCCCCAGACGCCGGTGAGGTCGTGCCGCGGCACCTCGGGCAGCAGCTCCGCGTCGGCCGCGCCGCCGGGGCTGAACCAGACGGCCGGCAGGTCGGCGGCGCCGAGCCGGTCCAGGCACCTGCGCACGCCGGCGGTCCGCACCGTGCTGCCGACTGTCGCCAACTCCGCTGCCCCGCGGGCCGGTCCGAGTCCCGGCCGCTCCAGGACGACGGCGGCGGCGCCGTCGATCAGCCGGTCGGCGCCGGCCAGCTTGCGCACCGCCGCGTTGTCCGGCTCCACGCCGAGCACCAGTGCCCGCTCCGCACGCCCCGATTCGATCAGCGCGGCGGCCCAGCGGACCGCGTCCAGACCGCTGGTCGGGCCGTTGCAGAGCATCAGATTCGGGCCGCGCAGACCGTACTTGACGGCCAGCGTGGACGCGATCACGTTGCTCGACGCGTTCGGGGTGTCCATCGGGCTCAGGCCGCTCGCCGAGCCGTCCGCCGCGATCGTCTCCACGATGGCGCAGACGGTGTCCACGTTGCCGTAGTTGGAGGCGATCAGTACGGCGATGCTCTCGCCGGACACGGTCAGGCCGTCGTCGCCGAGCAGTCCGGACGCCCGCAGCGCCTCGTCCGCGCAGGTCAGCGCGAGCTGGGTGGCGCGGTCCTTGTACCGCAGGCCCTTCTTGCCGATCCTGGCCGCCGGATCGACGGGCTGCGAGGTGTCGGGGTCGGCGGCCAGCAGGTCCGCGGGGGTCCGTACGCCCGGCACGGCCAGGCCGACACCGGTCACCGCCGCCCGGGCCGGCGCGGAGGCCGGGGTCGGTACGGGTTCGGTCGCCACCGCGCTCATCGGCCGGCCTCCACTATCGCCACCGCGTTGATGCCGCCGAAGCCGAACGCGTCGACCTGGGCGAGGTTGGTCTGCTGCTCCACGGGGGTGTCGCGGACCAGCCGGAAGCCGGCCGCCTCGGAGGCCGGGTGGTCCAGGCCGGTGATCGGCGGCACCACGCCGTCCCGCATCGCGCGCAGCGCCACCAGCAGGTTGAGCACGCCGGAGGCGCCCGAGGTGTGGCCGGTCATCGACTTCACACCGGTCATCAGCGGGTTGCCGATGTGCGGGCCGTAGACGTCGGTCAGCGCGGTGGCCTCGGCGGCGTCGTTGAGCGGGGTGCCGGTGCCGTGCAGCATCACCAGGCCGACGTCCTCGGCCTTGACGCCCGCCCTGCTGTGCGCGTCCCTGACCGCGGCGGCGATGCCGCCCGGGTCGGGCGCGGTGGCGTGGAAGGCGTCGCAGTTGACGGCGACACCGCGGACCCAGCCGTGGACCGCGTCGCGGTCGGCCGGGGCCTGGCGGCGCAGCACGACGGCCGCCGCGCCCTCGCCCATCACGGTGCCCTTGCGGTCCCGGTCGAACGGCCGCAGCCGGTCCGGCGGATCGAGCTGCAACCGGTCCGACAGCCCGAACATGGACTCGGTGATCACGTCGACACCGGCGACGATCACGCTGTCGGCCTGCTGGGACTCCAGCAGGTCGACGCCCAGCGCCAGCGCGTACAGCGACGCGGAGCAGGCGTTGGAGATGGTGTGGGTGTCCAGCGCGCCGAACCGGTCGCGCAGCGCGGTGCCGAAGTGCATCTGCGCGGCGGAGAAGGGGTGTTCGTCCCGCCACCACAGCTCCAGCGAGCGCAGCTCGCGCAGCCCGGTGCCGACGAGGACGGGCACCTCGGACAGGTCCTCGCCGAGGCCGGCGTCCTTCGCCGCCTGGCCGACCGCGTCCAGCAGCAGGCCGGTGGCCCGGCCGGTGAAGTCCACCTGCGGGGCCGGCCTGTTGTCCACCTCGTAGAGGTGATCGGCGTTGAACCAGCTCCGGTTGAAGCCGCGCAGCGTGTGCCGGCCGTCGCGGCCGGCACACAGGCTCGCGAAGATCTCGTCGGTGTCCCGGCCGATGCTCGCCACCGCGCCCACGCCGGTGACCGGCAGCCGGCTCACCGCGGGCCCTCGTACTTGCCGAGGATCACGATCGAGTTGTTGCCGCCGAACGCCAGACCGTTGTTCTGCACGATCCGCAGGTCCGCCTCGACGGCCTGGTTCGGGACGCAGTCGACCTCGCACTCGGGGTCGGTGGTCACGTGGTTGATGGTCGGCGGGATGAACCGGTGCACGATGGCCAGCGAGCAGGCGATGGCCGCCAGCGCGCTCGCGGCCCCCATGGTGTGCCCGAGCATCGACTTGATCGAGATGGCCCGCGGCGGGCGCTCACCGTAGACCTCGCGGATCGCCCGCGCCTCGGTGATGTCGTTGGCCTTGGTGCCGGTGCCGTGCGCGGAGATCAGATCGACCTCGGACGGCTTGATGTTGGCGTTCTCCAGGGCGAGTTGCATGCAGCGCGCCACGCTGGCCTGGTTCGGCGCCACCTGGTGGTAGGCGTCGCAGTTGAGCCCGTAGCCGAGCACCTCGGCGTAGATCCGCGCACCGCGGGCCAGCGCCGAGTCCAGGCTCTCCAGCACCAGCACGCCGGCGCCCTCGCCGGTCAGGATGCCCTTGCGGTCCACGTCGAAGGGCTGGCACAGCTCCGGGGCGATGGTGCCGAGCCGGTAGAAGCCGGCGAAGGTCTTGCGGCACATCGCGTCCGCGCCGCCGCACAGCGCGAAGTCCACCTCGCCGGTGCGCACCGCGTCGAAGCCGTAGCCGATGGCGTAGTTGCCGGCCGCGCAGGCCGTCGGGATCGTCACGGCCTCGACGTCGGTGAGCCCGAGCTCATGGGCGACGGCCGCCGACAGCCGGCCGGCCCGTACCCGGCGGGCGATGGTGGAGTCCATCTGCTCGGGCCCGAACTTGATCTGGCTCTCCACCAGTTGGTCCAGGTCGAAGGACTCGCCGTCGGTGGTGCCGATGGAGATCAGGCCGCGCTGCTCGCGCAGGGCCTCCACATCGAGGTCGGCGTCCTCGATCGCCATCCGCGCCGCGGCGACCGAGAACTGGCTGGCCCGGCCGAGCTCGTCCACATCGAGCCTGCGGATCCACCGTCCCGGCTGGAAGTCCACGATCTCGCAACCGTTGGCATGGGCGAACCCCTCGGTGTCGAAGGCCGTGATCGGCTTCGCACCGCTCCGCCCGGAACGCAGCCCCTCGGCGAATTCGGTGGCTCCCACGCCGATACTGGAGAAGACCCCGAATCCGGTCAGAACCACCCTGTGAGCTGTTGTACTAGAACCATTTCCTGCGAGAGTCGTCATGGAATCCCCAACCAGCCTCGGCCTTGACAGCGAACGGAATTACCGGCCGGCGGACTCGGCGACGACCTCGTAGACGCCCTGCAGGTTCACCATGCGGGCGAGTTCCGACTGGTCGATGACGACCTTGAACTCCTTCTCCAGGGAGGCCAGGATCTCGATCGCGCGCAGCGAGTCGGCGTCGTGGTCCTCGCGGAACAGGCTGGTGTCGGTGACCTCGTCCTCTTCCAGCTCCAGGATCTCGCAGACGATCTCCTTGATCGTCGCGGCGCGCTCTGCGGTGATGGTAGGCATGGTGAAACAACCTCTCACGAATCCGGTGGTCCGCTTGTCGGAGCGAAAGCGGGATGTAATGAAGGGGCGGGGCGCCCGCCATTCACGCGGCGAGCCATACCCGGGAATGATTAGAGCATCGGTGCCGCGGCGCAATTGGCCGGCCGTCAGGAAGATGCCACGCCGATCCTGCCGCTGAGGTCGCGAATCAGCGTGGCACGCTCGGAAACGAGATAGAAGTGGCCGCCGGGGAACACCCGGAGCGAGAATCCACCGGTCGCCACTTCCGACCACCGGCCCATTTCGGTCACCCCCACATTGGGGTCCTCGTCGCCCACATAGCCCACCACGGGACAGCCCACCGGCAGCGCGGCCGGCGCCCGGTAGGTGCCGGCCACCTTGAAGTCCGAGCGGATGGCGGGCAGCACCAGGTCGCGCAGGTCGGGATCGTCCAGCAGCGCGGCATCGGCGCCGCCCAACCGGCGTACCTCGGCGGCCAGTTGCTCGTCGGTGCGCAGATGGACGTCCTTCGGGGTGACCCGGTGCGGGGCCTCCCGGCCGGAGACGAACAGCGCGGTCGGCCGCACCCCGTGCCGGTCCTGGAGGCGCAGCGCCACCTCGTACGCCAGCGAGGCGCCCATGCTGTGGCCGAACAGCGCGATCGGCCGGTCGAGGAACGGCGGCAGGGCGTCGGTGACGGCGTCCGCGAGCGCGCCCATGTCGTCGATGAACGGGTCGGCGATCCGGTCCTGCCGGCCCGGGTAGCGGGCGGCGAGCACCTCGACGTCATCGCCGAACGCGCCGCCCCAGGAGTGGAAGAAGGTGGCGGCGCCGCCCGCGTGCGGCAGGCAGACCAGCCGCAGCCGGGGCTCGGCCGCCGTGGCGTGCCGCCGGAACCAGCGGGTCTCGGTGCTCCCGGGCGCCGTCATCGGGTCACCCCTGCCGCGCGCGGGGCCGCTGCCGCGCGGCTGCCGCCGGGCACCATGGCCTGCGGGCTGTCCAGGGACACCGCCTCCACCTCGGGCGCGATCCGCCGGATCATGCCGGACAGCGTCCGGCCCGCGCCCAGTTCGACCAGCCGACGGCAGCCGAGCGGCCCGGTCAGCGTCCGCACCCCGCGCTCCCACAGCACCGGTGAGGTCAACTGCCGGGTGGAGAGGGTGGGCCAGTCGTCCCTGCCCGAGTGCGGCTCGGCGTCCACGTTGGCCACCACCGGCAACTGCCCGGCGGAGAACGGCGTCCGGTCGAGGACCTCGCGCAGCCGGTCGGCCGCGGGCGCCATGAACGGGCTGTGGAACGCGCCGCCGACCGCGACCCTGATCAACTTCGCGCCGATCCGCGGGCTTTCGGCGCCCGCCTGCTCGACGCCCTCCTCGGAGCCCGAGATGACCACCTGGCCCGGCGCGTTGATGTTGGCCACCCACAGCGGGTGGCCGGACTCCCGTACCTCGCGCACCAGTTCCGCCACCTCGTCGTGGCCGGCGCCGACCAGGACTGCCATGGTGCCGCTGCGCTCCTCGGCCGCCTCGCGCATGGCCCGGCCGCGCGCGGCGACCAGGACGGCGGCGTCCGACGTGCTCAGCGCGCCGGCCGCCACCAGCGCGGTGTACTCGCCCAGGCTGTGGCCGGCGCAGGCGACCGCGCCCTCGGTCAGGCCGAGCCGCCGCGCCTCCAGCAGGGCCAGCACCGAGACGGTGAAGATGGCCAGTTGGGCCAGATCGGTGCGGCGCAGCCGCTCGGCGGGCGCCCGCAGGACCAGCTCCTCGATGTCCTCGCCCGTGCACCGCGAGATCTCCGGTACGACCGCCCAGGCCGGGGTGGAGCGCCAGGGCTCGCCCATGCCCTGCCGCTGGGTGCCCTGGCCGGGGAACACCAGGCCGATCGGTTCCGCCGGTTCCGCTGCCAAGAGACTGCCTTCCGTCTTCCGTGCTGGTGCGCCGCGCTTGCCGTGTCGTCTTGATCTGTCGTGCTGTCGAGCTGTCCTGCTGTCGTGGTGGTGCTGTCTTGGTCCGGCGGCGACTCGGGGGGAAAGGAGCAGCCGCCGGAGGGATCCGCGCACCGGTAGTGGTCACGGAGCGCGATGCCCAGGACTCATTACCGGCCCCGGCCTGCCACGCGGGCAATGCCCGTTACAGGAAGATGCCACTGTGACCGGCGACGGCAGCCGGGCGCCGGGTCGTCCCGTAGCTTCGGCGGCGTGAGCGTGAGTGCGGGGGATACGCGGTTGACGGCGCCGCTGCGTGAGCAGGCGCCGCTTCACGAGCAGGGGCCGTTGTACGAGCAGGCGTCGCTGTGCGAGCGGTTGGCGCTGCCGGTCTCGGTGCCCGGCCGAACGGCCGTCTGGTGGTGGCGGATTCCCGGGACCGCCGATCCGCGCGATGTCGCGCTGCTCCAACCCGCCGACCACATACGGCTGTCGAGGATCCGGTCGCCCGCGCGGACGGTGGAGTTCATCACGTCACGGGCCCGGATCCGCACCGTGCTCGGCGCGCTGCTCGAAGTGCGGCCGGAGGACGTCGAGTTGGGCCGCCGGCCGTGCCCGTGCTGCGCCGACCCCGAGCACGGGCCGCCGGCGGTGCTGCGGCCCGCCACCCCGCTGTGGATCGGCGTCTCGCACACCGCGGGCTGCGGGATGCTGGCCGTCTCCGACGGCCCGGTCGGCATCGACGTCGAACGCGTCCGGCAGGTGCGTACCGACGACCTGGCCGCGGCCGTGCTCGCGCCCGCCGAGGCGGCGCACCTGCGCAGCCTGCCGGAAGGCCCTGCCAGGACCGGGGCGTTCCTGCGGGTGTGGACCCGCAAGGAGGCGGTGCTCAAGGGGGTCGGCATCGGCATCGCGACGGACCTGACCGCCGTCGAGACCCACCCGCAGTCGGAGGCCCCGGTGACGGTCTCAGCCGGACTGCCCGGCGCTCCCGTTCCCTGGTCGGTCTCCGACCTCGCCCTGCCCGGTCCCTGGCTGGCCGCCCTGGCTTGCAGGAGTTGACCCACCCGCGGCTGAACCGGCGGCCGTCCGCAGCCCGTTGCAGTGCGGAGAAGGCGGAACGGAATGCTGGACCGGCGGCGGCCGGTGCGGGAGACGGTGCTCGACTGCGCCAGGAGCTTGATCGAGCACGGCGCGCTCTGATCGCACGGCGCGCTCTGATCGCACCGGGCGCTCTTTGGGCAGGGGGCCGTCCGAGCCCGGGGCGCCCGCCGGCGTCAGATCGCCATTCGCGCCGCGATCCCGTCCAGGACGCAGTCGAGGCCCGTCTTGAACTGCCACGTCAGGTCGTCCTTGCGGGCGGCCGTGTGCAAGTACTGCTCGTAGGCCGGGTAGCGGCCGGTGCCCATCAGCCAGGTCATCTGCGGGGCCAGGCCGGTGCGGGCCTCGGTGCCGCTCGACCAGCCGCGGGCCCGCATCAGGTGCAGCAGGCTGATCTCGCTGCCGACGGCGCCGTGTACGTAGGCGGTGACCGTCCGGAGGACCGCCATCATGGTGTCGGCGTCCAGGCCGAGCCCTGCCAGCGCGGCGAACGCCCGCTCGGGGACGGCCAGTTGGTTCGGCGTCGGGGCGCCCACCACCGTGAGGGTCGCCCAGGGGTGGGCGAGCAGCATGTCCCGGGTGGTCAGCGCGAGGCTGTGCATGGCTTCCCGCCAGCCCGCCGAGTCGTCGGGGAGCGGCAGTTCGCCGTAGACGAAGTCCACCATCAGTTCGAGGAGTTCGTCCTTCCCCGACACGTAGCGGTAGGCGGCCATCGGGGCGACGCCGAGGGCGGTGGCCAGCCGCCGCATCGTGACCGCGTCGATCCCCTCGCTGTCCGCGATCCCGACCGCCGCCGCGGCGATCCGCCGCGGGTTCAGCGTGGTGCGCGGGGCGGGGGCCGGGCGGTCGAGCCGCTCCCAGAGCGAGACCGGGCTCTCGTCGGCGCCGGCGCCGTCCTTCTGCTGCTGAGCGCTCACCGGCGGAGTCCCTTCCCGAATGTCCCGGAACCTCGGCATGTGTTCCGTGTACACCTCTGCGTACAAAGTATCAGCGGTAGACGCTGTCTACCCGTGTGTGTACGTTGTATCTGAACGAATACAACGTACACAAGGAGCATTCCCGTGGCTGATCACAGCGCCGCCCCCCTGCGGGTCGCGGTCATCGTCGGCAGTACCAGGGAGGGGCGGTCCGGCCCCGTCGTGGCCGGCTGGGTGGCCGGCCACGCGAGGCAGCACGGCGAGATGGACGTGGACCTGATCGACCTCGCGGCGCACCCGCTGCCGACCGTCCTGCCGGCCTTCGGCACGATGCCGTCCGACGAGACCATCGGCCGGCTCCGCGCGGTGACCCCGCGGCTCCAGGCCGCCGACGCCTTCGTCGTCGTCACCCCCGAGTACAACCACAGCTTCCCCGCGCCGCTGAAGAACCTCATCGACTGGCACAACCAGCAGTGGCACGCCAAGCCGGTCGCCTTCGTCTCGTACGGCGGTGTGTCCGGCGGCCTGCGGGCCGTCGAGGCGCTGCGGCTGGTCTTCGCCGAGGTGCACGCCGTGACGATCCGGAACACCGTCAGCTTCTCCCACCACGGCGACAAGTTCGACGGGGAGGGCAGGGCCGTCGACCCGGACAGCGACACGGCGGCCAAGGCGCTGCTCGACCAGCTGGCCTGGTGGGCGCACGCCACCCGGGACGCCAAGTCCGCCCGCCCGTACACCGGTTGAGGCCGTGAGCGACGACATGGACGACACGGACGGCATGCCTGGCGCATCGCGGACCGACCGCGGCTCGGGCCCCGGGCCCGATCGCGGATCCGCGCGCGGGACCGACCCCGGGACCGCCCGCCAGGGCATCCCCTACCTCGGCATCTTCGGACTGATGCTGGGCATCTTCCTCGCCACGCTCGACGGTCAGATCGTCAGCACGGCGCTGCCCACCATCGCCGGCGACCTCGGCGGCCTCGACCATCTGTCCTGGGCGGTCACGGCCTACCTGCTCACCATGGCCGCGTCCACCCCGATCTGGGGCAAGCTCGGCGACCTCTACGGCCGCAAGGGCGGCTACCTGTGGGCGGTGGCGGTCTTCCTGGCCGGCACCGTGCTGTGCGGGATCGCGCAGAACATGGGCCAACTCATCGCCTTCCGCGGCCTGCAGGGGCTCGGCGGGGGAGGGCTGATGGTCGGCGCGCTCTCGGTCATCGGCGTGCTGGTGTCGCCGAGCGAGCGCGGCCGGGTGCAGTCGATCGTCGGGGTGATGCTGCCGATCGCCTTCGTCGGCGGCCCGCTGCTCGGCGGTTTCCTCACCGACTCGCTGAACTGGCGTTGGGACTTCTACGTGACCGTGCCCATCTGCGCGCTCGCGCTGTTCGCGGTGCAGCGCGGCGTCCGGCTCCACACCGAGCGGATCAGGGTCCGGGTGGACTACCCGGGCGTGGCACTGCTCACCGCGGGCATCCTGGCACTCACCCTGCTGACCAGCCTCGGGGGCGCCACTTACGCGTGGTCGTCTCCGCAGATCATCGGGCTCGGCCTGCTGGCCGTGGTGGCGCTCGGCTGGTTCACCGTGGTCGAACGGCGTGCGGCCGAACCCGTCGTCCCGCCCCGGCTGTTCGGCAACCGCGACTTCACCATGGCGCAGATCCTCAGCTTCCTGGTCGGCGCGGTGATGATCGCGCTGGTGAACTACCTTCCGCAGTACATGCAGTTCGTGCAGGGGGCCTCCTCCACGGTCAGCGGCATGCTGCTGCTTCCGTTGATGCTCGGCATGCTGGGGGCCCAGCTCGGCACCGGCCGGCTGCTCGACCGGGGCGGCTGGGAGCGGGTGCTGCCGATCGCCGGCGCGGCGGTGATGACGGTCGGCGCGCTGCTGCTGCTCGCCCTCGGTACGGACACCGCGCTCGCCGTCGCCTCGGCCGGCACCGCCGTCGTCGGGATCGGCATCGGTGTGATCATGCAGAGCACCCTGATCACCACGATGAACACCGCCGTCGCCCGCGACATGGGGGCCGCGACCGGCACCGTCACCCTCGTCCGCACCATCGGCGGGTCGCTCGGGGTGGCCGCGCTCGGTGCGGTGTTCACCCACCGGATGAACGGCGTGCTGTCCGACCGGCTCGGCGCCGCGGCCGGGCAACGGCTCACCAAGGGCGGCGAGTTGACCCCGGCCCTGCTCGACGACCTGCCGGCGACCGTGCGTGCCGCCGTCAGGTCGGCGGTCGCCGGCGGTCTGACCGGGGTCGTCATCGGCGCGGTGGCGCTGTCGGGGATCGCGTTCTGCGCGTCCTGGTTCGTCCGGGGGCCGGGCCGCCGGCCCGAGGCAGCTCGCCAGGAGAGCGGCCCGGCGGGATCCGACGGGCGGCGGCGGGAAAAACCGGTGGCGCGCCGGAGGGTGAGTGGCTAGGGTCCGTGGTGAACCCTGCGAGGGCCGGTCGGCCGTCCCGCGTGAGTCGAGCGTGTGAGCGGGAGGTGTGACGTGATGGCTGTCTCTGTGATGGGCGCTGCCCGCAATCAGCTGATCGTTCCGTTCACCTCCGTGGTCTCCGGCTGACCCCTTCTTCCTCTTCCTGCCGCGCCTGAGCGCGCGGCGCGGTGCCGGGGGCCCTGTTCGAAGGGTTTCCGTTGTCTTTCTCTTTCCTTTCGGCTTCCTCGCACGCCCTCGTGCCCTACGGGTGGGACGACGTGTGGGAGGCCGAGTTCACGCCGTACCGCGCCCAGGGCCTGGTGCCCGGGCGAGTGGTGCGGGTAGACCGCAACATGTGTGATGTGTTCACCGCGGACGGCCAGGTCCGGGTGGACTCCTCGCTGGTGTCACCGGCCGATCCGACCCGGGTCGTCTGCACCGGCGACTGGGCCGCGGTGGACACCGCGGGCGATCCGCGCTTCGTGCGCACGCTGCTGCCGCGGCGGACCGCGATCGTCCGCTCGACGTCGTCCAAGCGCTCCGAGGGGCAGGTACTGGCCACCAACCTCGACCACGTGGTGATCTGCGTGTCACTGGCCGCCGAACTGGACCTGGGGCGTCTCGAACGGTTCCTGTCGCTGGCATGGGAGAGCGGCGCCCAGCCGCTGGTCGCGCTGACCAAGGCCGACACCGTGCCGGACACCACGCATCTGCTCGCCGACGCCGAGACCGCGGCGCCCGGAGTGCAGGTGGTGGTCGTCAGCGCGGCGAGCGGCGAGGGGCTCGACGTGCTGGCCGCCGTGCTCGGCGGCGGCAGCGCGGTGCTGCTCGGGCAGTCGGGCGCCGGCAAGTCCACGCTGACCAACGCGCTGCTCGGCCGGGAGGCGCAGGAGGTGCAGGCCACCAGGGATGCCGACGGCAAGGGCCGGCACACCACGACCACCCGTGACCTGCTGCCGCTCCCGGACGGCGGGGTGCTGATCGACACGCCCGGGCTGCGCGGGGTCGGGCTGTGGGACGCCGAGGCAGGGCTCGCCCAGGTCTTCGCCGAGATCGAGGAACTGGCCGCGGAATGCCGGTTCCAGGACTGCTCGCACGAGGGCGAACCCGGCTGCGCGGTACTGGTCGCGCTGGAGGACGGCACGCTCTCGCACCGCAGGCTGGCGAGCTACCGCAAGCTGCTGCGGGAGAACGCCTGGATCGCCTCCCGCACCGACCAGCGGCTGCGCTCGGAGATGCGGCGCGAGTGGAAGCGGCGCTCAGCGGCCGGTCGCGAGATGTATGAGCGCAAGCGCGGGGGAGGGGGCGGCCACCGGCGCCAGGCCTGACGGGACGATCACGGCCGGCCGGCCCGACGGGACGACCCCGGGCCGCCGGTCGCGGAACCGTCGATCCGTCATCCGGCGCCGCCACCCCGGCCGTGGCGGCGCCGGACCGCGATCGGGCTGCCCGCGCTCCAGAACGACCCGATGACACCGGCGACCACCAGAGCGACCACCACGATCCCGATAATCACGCTGTAGGCCATGCCGGCCCTCCTCGCCTCCTGGGCGGCCTTCACCGCACCGTCACGTTCGCTGCCTGATCGTGACCTTCCCGTTGCCCGGCGTTCCCAACCCATGCTTGCCCTAGATGAGTTCGACACTTCATACCCGGCCAGAAGGTACGACTAGTACGCCCGGTGCGCCTGGGTACGAACGGGGTGGTTGAGGTCTGCCGGGACCGGTGGGACGAGGGCGTTCCGCGTCCGGTGGGTGGGGTGAACGCGCCCCGGTGGGCGGGGTGAACGTGCCCGGTGGGCGGGTGAAATGCGCGTGATGGGCGAGGTGGGCGCGCGTCAGGCCGAGGCGCGCACGATCAGGTGCGTCGGCGTCACGATCGACGACAGCGACGGCACGTTCTCCGGATCGGCCGGCCGCTCGATCGCCCGCAGCAGCAGCCGGGCCATCAGCCGTCCCATCTCCTCGATGTCCTGCCGGATGGTGGTCAGCGGCGGATCGGTCCACTCGGCGACCGAGACCATGTCGTCGAAGCCGATCACCGCGAGATCCTCCGGCACCCGCCACCCCCGGGTGCGCAGCATCCGCAGCGCGCCCGAGGCCATCACGTCGGACGCGGCGAAGACCCCGTCGAGGTCGGGGAAGCGGTGCAGCAGCTCGGTCATCGCCCGCGCGCCGCCCTCGGGCGTGAAGTCGCCCTCGACGATCATCCGCGGATCGGTGTCGGGCAGCACGTCGCGGAAGCCGTCCAGCCGGTCCACCGACGCGGTCTGGTCCAGCGGCCCGGCGATGTGCGCGATCCGGCGCCGCCCCAGGCCGAGCAGGTGGCGCACCGCGTCCCTGGCCCCGCCTCGGTTGTCGCAGTCGACGTAGAGGGTGCTGCTGTCCGACCAGTCGGGGCGGCCGCCTATCACCGTCGGCATGCCGGCCTTGCGGGCCAGCGCGGGCAGCGAGTCGTCGGCGTGCAGCGAGAAGATCAGCGCGCCGTCCACGTGGCCGCCGGCCAGATAGCGGCCGACCCGCTCGTAGTCCGCCACCCCCTCGGTCAGCAGCAGCACCAACTGGCTGTCGTGCGCGGTGAGTTCCTTGCTGATGCCGCGCACCTGCTGGGCGAAGAACGGGTCGGTGAAGAAGCGGGTCTCCGGTTCGGCGACGATCACCGCGACCGCCCCGTTGTGCCGGGTGACCAGAGTGCGGGCCGCCTGGTTCGGTACGTAGCCGAGCTCGTCGACCGCCTGCCTGACCCGTTCGACCAGCGGCGCCCGCACGCCCTCGCTGCCGTTGACCACCCGCGACGCGGTGGCTCTCGACACCCCGGCCCGCGCCGCGACGGCCTCCAGCGTGGGACGTGGCGCGAAGCTCGGGTCGGACAACGGGGGCTCCTCAGTGCGGGGATAACAGAAAATTCCGGGATCGGTACGCACAGCGTAACCGTTCACCCGGCGCCGCGTGAGAGCGCTCTCTCGTTTGTGCTCAGTCGTCGAGCCCCCAGCTGTACACCGAGTAGGGCCTGATCCGGATGAGGCCCTCGCTGACAAAAGCGTCGAACTGGTGCCGGCCGGGCACCTGCTCGGCGATCCCGCGGATCTCCACGCCGCGGACCCGCCAGGGGCTGAGGCTGGCGATGTCGTCCACGACGAGTGACACGTTCGGGTTGCCCGCGATGTTGCGCCACTTCTTGGTGGAGTCCATGGAGTAGCCGGCGATGTCGATGGTGCCGCCGTCGTCGCTGAGGAAGAAGCCGACCGGGTTGGCCTGCGGGCGCCCCTTGGCGTCCACCGTGGCCAGCCGGCCGAGGCGCTGGCCGCGCAGGTAGGTCAGCTCGGCGGGGTTGAGGCTGTCTCGCTTGCTCTGGGTTGCCATGCGGCCCACGGTGGCACGGCGGGGAGGGCGGCGCATCGGTCGTTGGGCTTAGCTCGGATGGCCGAGGGTCGAGGGTCGAGTCGGGATCGTCGGGTCGGAATCGCGGGGGCGGGATCGCGGGGGCGGGTGCGGCGCGGGTTGCGCTCCGGGCCGGGCGGGTCCGTTGCCGAGGGTGGTCAGCCGGCGAGTACGGCGCCGAGCCAGGCGCCGGTGACGAGCAGGCAGCCGAAGAGTTCGACCAGGACGGAGCCGCCGACCGTACGCATCGCGCGCCGGGTCGCCGTCCACGCCGTACGGTGCCCGCCGCCGAGCCTGGCCCGTTCCGTCAGGTAGATCGCGCAGACGAAACCCAGCGGGGCGCCGATCACCGGCAGCACGAAGAAGCCGGCGATGGACACGCAGCCGGCGATCCGCACGGTGCGCCAGCTGATCCCCGAATCCCGGATCCGGCGGGCCGGCATCAGCCACAGCACGACCTGCACCACGGCCAGCACGCCGGTCGCGGCGGCCAGTACGCCCCAGGTCAGGCTCGTGTGTTCGGAGGTGGCCCACCACAGCACGGCGGCCCAGCACATCAGTGTCCCCGGTACGCCTGGGGCCATCACACTGACGAGGCCGAGCAGCATCACCGCGCCGATCAGGCACACCTGTGCGGTCCCCATGAACCCCACCCTGCCGGAATCCGCGCGCGGGCGCCGCTTGGCGGGGGCGTTCGCGGCCATGGTGTTACCAAGATCGCACGCTGGCGCTGTGCCGTGACGGGCTCCCCGGTGCGCCGGGGGGTGCGCGCCGGGGCGGGGCCCCGGGCCCCAGGGGGGTGGGTGGGGCGTGTGGTGGGTGGTTGGGTGCGGGTGCGCTGTGGTTGGTGGCGCAGTTCCCCGCGCCCCTGCGGGGCTCGATCGGCCGTGCCCTTCGTGCGACGCTCCCAGGGCGTAACGTCGGCCGGTGCGCCTTGTCCAGGACGCCAGCCTCGTCAGGGGCGCGGGGAACTGCGCGGCCAGGCCCCGTCGGCCGGTGGGCGGGGGACGGTCGCAAGGGGCTTGGCGGGTGAGCCTGGCGGGAGGGCGGGGGCGCCATTTCCGGGCCCAGGCGCGGCCGGGGTCAGGCGACGGCCACGGAGGCCGGGGGGTCAGTGGTCCGGGCGGAACCCAGGGCAGCCGGCGCACGCTGGGGGGCAGTGGCCAGGGCGGTGGGGCAGGCGGCGGACGCCGGCGGCCAGGGCGGCGGGCCGGGGGTAGGCGGCGGCCGCGGACGCCGGGGTCAGTGGGCGGGCCGGGGCCGAGGGAGGCGGGGCCCCGGCCGGGGGGAGATCAGTGGTCCGGGCGGGAGAGCCAGTTGCGTTCGTAGGCGTGCCAGCCCAGTTGGAGGCGGGTGGTCACCTCGGCGATCTCCATCAGGCGTTTGACGCGGCGCTGGACCGTACGCAGGCCCAGGTCGAGCTGTTTCGCCGCGGCCGCGTCGGTCAGGCCCGCCAGCAGCAGCGACAGGATCTGCAGGTCCGTGCTGTCCGGCTGGGCCGGGCCCTCCTCCGTCAGGCCGTCCGCGCCGTCGAGGCGCAGCGGCATGCCCTGTCGCCACACCTCCTCGAACAGTCCCATCAGCGACTCCAGCAGCCCGCTCGCGTGCACCACGAGCGCCGCCGGCTGGGCGAATCGCCTGGTCAGCGGCACCATCGCCAGGGAGCGGTCGGCCACCACCAGCTTCGTGGGCACCCGGTCCACCACCCGCACCTGCTCGTTGCGGCCGAGCGCCGCCGACAGCTCCGTCATGCCGTCCGGCCCCGTCACCACGTCCCGCTCCAGCACCACCCGGTACGCGACGCCCCGCGCGGCGGCGTCCTGTTCCGCGTCGTTCTCCATGCCCGTGATCGCCATCGGCTTGTCCGTGACCAGAGCGCAGACCTCGCTCTCGGCGCCGAACTGCAGTTGCAGGAAGCGCTGGGCGACCGCCTGGGCGCCCGTCACCA
The DNA here is from genome assembly GCF_050956065.1 of Streptomyces sp. CA-111067. Classification (NCBI taxonomy): domain Bacteria; kingdom Bacillati; phylum Actinomycetota; class Actinomycetes; order Kitasatosporales; family Streptomycetaceae; genus Streptomyces; species Streptomyces sp. CA-111067. The sequence continues at coordinate 7,556,321 of NZ_CP192103.1, forward strand.
CCTCCACCAGGTCGTGCACGGCCGGCTGCGTCGCCTCCGCGCGGAACTCTGACGCCAGCACCGCCGCCGCCAGCTCCGCCTGCTCCAACTCGTGCCGCTGGCGGGTCAGCAGCGCGGACAGCGCGACCCCTGGCGGGGCCGCCACCCACCGCCCCGGGTGCGCGGAGGACTGCGCGACCAGCCCGTGCCCCTCCAGCCGGCGCAGCGTCCGGCCGGTGTCCTCCTCGGGCAGCCCGAGCCGCTGCGCGAGGTCGCCGACCTCCGCCGCGCCCAGGCCGACCAGCGCCCGGTAGGCGGCTTCCTGAATCTCGTCGAGACCTATGGCGCCCAGCAACGAAGCCCCCCTCGTCTGTCTGGCCGGTGGTGGCGGAAACGGGCCACGGCGGTTTTCCGCCGCGACCGTCCCCCGGCGATCATCTTCCCGTCCCGCGGGGCCGCTCTGCCAGCCGTAGCGGCACCGAATTCTTGATCGCCGGTGGTCGGCCCGCGGGCGGCCGGTGATCGGCCGGTGATGGGCCGCGGGGGGCCGTGAGGTGCGCGGAGCCGCGAGACGCGCCCGGGGCGGGGGCGGGGCGGGCCGGTGGTCGTACGTTTCCCGGTGGCCCGGGCGGTGGACAATAAGGGCATGAGCCAGCAGGGGGATACCCACAGGAGCCAAGAGGACGACTGGTGGCGGCAGTTGTACGACGACGAGGCCGGCGCCGGGGGTACGGCGCCGGAGCCCGACTCGATCGACGAGCACTTCGACTCGGCGCTGAGCGCTTTGTCGCCGCCGCCCGCGTCGCCGGCGGCCGATCCCTTCCGGCTCCGCCGGCCCACGCCGCCGCCGGCGCCGGCTTCTTGGCCGCGCCCGACGCGGGGCCCTGCGCGGGCGGCGGAACCGGGGGAGGGGGGTTCGCCGGGCGCGGCGAATGCGCCTGACCCGGGGGCCGGGGCGCCTGAGGTGCCCGGGCCCGGGGGCTGCGGCGCGGCGGACTCGGGGGCCGAGGATCCCGGTTACGCCGGTGCGACGAGTGCAGGGGATCCTGGTTTCGCCGGTGCGGCGAGTGCGGCGGATCCCGGTTTCGCCGGTGCGGCGAGTGCGCCTGAACGGGAGACCGGGCTGGCCGATCGGCCCCCGGCCGCACCTGCGCCTGAACGGGAGACCGGGCTGGCCGATCGGCCCCTGGCCGCACCTGCGCCTGAACGGGACACGGGGCCGGCCGCTCCGCCCCCGGCCGTACCTGCCCCGGAACGGGAGCCGGGGTCCGCCGATCGGCCCCCGTCTCCGCCTGCCCCGGCTGCGGAGCCCGCGCCGGAACGGGAGCCGAGGCGCGGTGTGGCTGCGGAGGGGGAGGCGCTCCAGCCGTGGGACGCCTGGACGGCCCGCCCGACGTACCCGTCCCCGCCGCCGCCCCCGGAGTCCCCTCCGCCGGTCCCGCCGCAGACTCCCCCCGAGCCGTCGGCCGAGGCCGAGCGCCAACGCCCCTGGGACGTATGGGCGGCCCGTCCCACGTTCGCCCCGGAAGAGCCCCGGCCGGCCGACGCGGCGGAGGCACCCCCGGAGGAACGCCCCGTGGCCACGCCGCCCCCGGCCGACCCCCGCCCGTGGGAGGCATGGGTGGCCCGCTCAGCCCTCCCCACCCCCCGCCCCGAAGCCCCCCCGGCGCCCGCCGCACCCCCGACCGAACCCCGCCCCTGGCAGGCCTGGGTAGCCCGCCCCCCGCAGCCCCCGGCCCCACCGGAGTCGTCACCGTACGACGACGTGAGGCCGCCTTCCGGCGGGGTGGACGTACCACCGAGCGAGGCGCACCGGCCGGAGGCCGTGGACGAGCCGGCGCCGGGCGAGCCGGATGTTCCCGGCACCGAACGGCGGCCGGCTGTCGGCCAGGAGGATGCTGAGGGCGCCCCGGCGGTGGCAGAGGAGTTCGGTCCGTCGGCGTACGACGTGGGCGCGTCTGAAGTGTCGCAGTCGGACGACGGTCGTGCTGACGCACGGCAGCCCGGAGTTGATCCGGCCGCCGGGAACCCGTCGGGGCCGGCGCGGGATGGTGATGCCCCAGCCGGTGCTGGGCAGTTCGGTCCTCCGACGTGGTACGACGTGGGGCCGCGAGATGTTCCGCCGTCGAGCGGACGCGCGGAGGTCGGCGACTCACGTCCGCCGTCAGCCGTGCCCTCGCAGGACGTTCAGCCGGACGAGTCCGGGCCCGACGTTTCGCGCGGCGGTCCGCAGCCAGGCACGGGTTCAGACGCCCCGGTCCCGTTGACGCCGCCCGACCCGCGACCGCCGGGAGACGCGCCCGATGACGTAGACGAGTTCGCGCCGCCGCGGCCGGGGCTGACTCCCGACGAGGCGCCGACTGCCGCGCCCGCGCCAGAACTTGAGCCGAGCGACGCCTCGACCGTCGCGGGAGAGTTCGGGCCGCACGACGAGTCCCAGCCCGTCGACCGCGCGGCGACCAGCGACTCCCGTTGGCCGTCAGCCTCGCCCGCGCGCGAGCCCGCTCCGGGTGAAGCCTCCGATGTCGCTGAGGAGTTCGGTCCGTCGGCGTACGACGTGGGCGCGTCTGACGTGCCGCAGGCGGACGGTGGTCGTGGCGACGTCAGGCAGCCCGGAGCTGACGCGGGTGCCGAGAACCCGTCGGGGCCGGCGCGGCTGGTGCGGGGTCCCGAGTCGGCTGACGTCCCGACCAGTGCTGGGCAGTCCGGCCCTCCGACGTGGTACGACGTGGGCCCGGGTGAAGCGCGGCCGCTCGGCGAACGGGAGGAGGTTGGCGCTTCGGGTGGGGGTCCGCAGCCCGACGCAGGTTCAGACATCCCGGTCTCGTCGGCGGCGGATGGCTCGCGTCCGCCGTCAGTTGATCTCGCGCCGGGCGATGTCCCGGCCACCGCTGGGGAGTTCGGCGCGTCGCCGTACGATCCGGGTGCGCGCGAAGGGCAGCAGCCCGGCGATTCGGGCTCGCCGTCAGCCGTTCCCACGCAGGACGTTCAGCCGGGCGACCTCCCGGGCGCCGGTGGGGAGTTCACGTCGGCGCCCCACGACGTGCGACGGGCGGATGATCCCCGCACTGGGCCCTCGCGGGATGGTCAGCCGGGGGAGGCCGAGCCCGGCGTCTCGGGTGGTGGGCCGCTGGCCGGGGTTGATCCGGACTCCGCGAACCGGCCGGACCCGTACGAGTCGCGTCCGCAACCTGCTCCGCCCGTCCAGACGCCTGAGCCTGGCAACATCCCAGCCGACGACGCGGGGCGGCGTGAGGGGTCGCAGCCTGACGATTGGGCCGCTGGCGGCGACTCGCGTTCGGCCTCCGCTCCGCCGGTGCGGGGTCCCGAACCGAGTGGAACCCCGGCCGCCCCGGGGGAGTTCGGACCGTCGGCCTACGACGTCGGGGGGCGCGCTGAGCAGCCGGGCGAGGGGGCGGACCTTGCCGATCCGGCTGCGCCGTACGGCTCGGCTCCGTCGTACACCCCGTCTGCGCAGACTCTCGCGCCCGGCAACGCCCCCGCCGCTGCACGCGAGTTCGGGCCTTCTCCGTTGCACGACGAGGGGACGCGTGGCGCGTCGCAGCCCGGCGAACGGGCTGACGTTGGCGACTCGCGTTCGCCGTTCCCCCTGCCGGTGCGGGCTCCCGAGCCGGGTGATGACCCGGCCGCACAGGGAGAGTTCGGGCCGTCGGCCTACGACGCCGGGGCGCGCGGTGAGCAGCCGGGCGAGAGCCCAACCGTCGCGGATTCGTCGGCGCCGTACGGCTCGCCTCTGCCGGCCGCCCCGCCCGCGCGGGGTTCCGAGTCGGGCGAAGCCCCCACTGCCCCCGGGGAGTTCGGGTCTTCGCCCTACGACGCGGGCTCGCGCGACGTTCCGCTGTCCGGCAGCCAGCCGGATGCCGGCGCCGGGCGTCCCGCGCCAGCCGCGCCGCCCGCGCCCGCGCCGGGCGATCAATCCGGCCAACCGCCGGCTCCGTACAGCTCGCGTCCCGCGCCCGGCGTCCCGTCCGCCCAACCGCCGGCGACAGCCGGGGACCCTGCGGCCGGCAGCCCGCGCCACGTCCCCCCGCCTCGCGTTCAGCCGGGTGAGCCCGCGGCCCGTGCCTCGTCCGGCGCGGCGCCGTCCGGCGAACCCCAAGTGCCGGTCGGCGGCGGCCCCGGCGTCGTGGACGTCTCTCCCTACCGCTCGCGTCCCCTCCCCGTCGTACCTCCCGGCGGGCTCGCCGGGTCGGGCTCGCCGGATCCGCGGGGCGGGGAGCGCGGGTGGTGGGAGGCCGCGCGGGACGGGGAGACCGCCGGTGGGGAAGGGGATGTGCGGTGGGCTCCCGAGCTGCCGCCGGGGTGGGTTGCTGCTGAGGGCGGGGGGGCGGCGCTGCCCGCGGGGAGTGTGGAGGGTGGGGACGTCGGGGGGCCGGAGGTCGTGGGTGGGGGGCCGCCTACCTATGCCGCTGAGCCCACTGCCTGGCCCGAGGCTGATCCTGAGCGGTTGGACGGGCTCGTCGCGGACACCGTGCTTGACGGGGCCGCGTACGGGGGGCTCACCCTGCGGACCGTCTCCGTGCGCGGGGACTCCGCGCGGTACCGGGGGCAGCCTCGCCGGGACGCGCTGCTGACCGCGCGGTTCGGGGGCGGGGACGACGCGCTGCTGCTGGTCGCCATGGCCAGCGGCGCCCGCGCCGCCGATGACGCGCATCGGGCCGCGCAGGACGCCGTGTGCTGGATCGCCGGGGCGGTCGGGCGCAGCCGGGCCCGGCTGGCGGAGGACATGCGGGCGGCCCGGCGCGGCTCGCTGAAGTCCGGGCTGCACCGGCTGACCGACCGCTGCTACGGGCGGCTGCGCGCCCGCGGCGAGGATCTGGGGCTCGGCGACGGCGCGTACACCGCCTCCGTGCGCTGCCTGCTGCTGCCCGCCGACCCGGAGTGCCCGATCCGGCTGTTCTTCGGCGTCGGCGACGGCGGGCTGTTCCGGATCAGGGCGGGCGAGTGGCAGGATCTGGACCTTGACCAGGGAACCTCGGCGGACGGCGAGGACGCCGGCCCGTTCCGCTTCCGCGCCACCGTCGCCCAGCCGGGTGACGCCCTGACGATGTGCAGCGCGGGCCTGGCCGAGCCGCTGCGCGGCGAACCCGCGCTCGCCGCGCATCTCGCCACCCGCTGGAGCGCGGGCCCGCCGGGCACGGCCGCGTACCTGGCCGACGTCCAGACCCGCGTCAAGGGCTACGCCGACGACCGCACGGTGGTGACCGTCTGGGACGAGTGACGGCGGCCGGCCGGCGCGATTGCGGCATCGCGCACCCCGTGCGGAGATGGGAGGGAGCCCGGGTACGCGCCCCGGGACCGAGGTCCCGACCGAGAACCGAGACGGGTGCGCCGGATGCCGAAGCAGACCGTGGCCGAGCAGTTCATCGACGTGCTGGTACGCGCCGGCGTGCAGCGGCTGTACGGGGTGGTGGGCGACAGCCTCAACCCCGTCGTGGACGCCGTCCGGCGCAACCGTTCCATCGAATGGGTGCACGTACGGCACGAGGAGGCCGCCGCCTTCGCGGCCGGCGCGGAAGCCCAGCTCACCGGGCGGCTCGCGGCCTGCGCGGGCTCCTGCGGGCCGGGCAACCTGCACCTGATCAACGGCCTGTACGACGCCCACCGCTCGATGGCGCCGGTGCTGGCGCTGGCCTCGCACATCCCCAGCAGCGAGATCGGCACCGGCTACTTCCAGGAGACCCACCCCGACCAGCTGTTCCGCGAGTGCAGCCACTACAGCGAGCTGGTCTCCAACGCGCAGCAGATGCCCCGGGTGCTGCAGACGGCGATCCAGCACGCCGTCGGCCGCGGCGGCGTCTCGGTGATCAGCCTGCCCGGCGACATCGCCGCGCAGCCCGCGCCGCAGCGCGTGTTCGAACACGCGCTGGTCACCCGGCGGCCCGCCGTCCGCCCCGGTGACGCGGAGATCGACGATCTGGCCCGGCTGGTGGACGGCGCGAACAAGGTGACGCTGTTCTGCGGCAGCGGCACGGCGGGCGCGCACGACGAGGTGATGGCCTTCGCGGAGCGGGTCAAGGCCCCGGTCGGGCACGCGCTGCGCGGCAAGGAGTGGATCCAGTTCGACAACAGCTACGACGTCGGCATGAGCGGCCTGCTCGGCTACGGCGCCGCGTACGAGGCCATGCACGAGTGCGACCTGCTGATCCTGCTGGGCACCGACTTCCCGTACAACGCCTTCCTGCCGGACGACGTGACCATCGTCCAGGTCGACGTGCGCCCCGAACACCTCGGCCGCCGCTCGAAGTTGGACCTCGCGGTGTGGGGTGACGTGAGCGAGACGCTGCGCTGCCTGATGCCCAAGGTGCGGGAGAAGAAGGACCGCAGGTTCCTCGACGCGATGCTGAAGAAGCACGCGGCCGCGCTGGAGGGCGTGGTGAAGGCGTACACCCGCAAGGTCGAGAAACGCACCCCGATCCACCCGGAGTTCGTGGCCTCGGTGCTGGACGAGGAGGCCGCCGACGACGCCGTCTTCACCGTCGACACGGGCATGTGCAACGTGTGGGCGGCCCGCTATCTCACCCCCAACGGCAGGCGGCGGGTGATCGGTTCGTTCACCCACGGCTCGATGGCGAACGCGCTGCCGCAGGCGATCGGCGCGCAGTTCCTGGACCGCCGGCGGCAGGTGGTGTCGATGTCGGGCGACGGCGGATTCGCCATGCTGATGGGGGACTTCCTGACCCTCGTGCAGTACGACCTGCCGGTCAAGATCGTGCTGTTCGACAACTCCTCCCTGGGAATGGTCGAGTTGGAGATGATGGTGGAGGGACTGCCGGCCTACGGCACCACCAACCACAACCCGGACTTCGCCGCCATCGCCCGCGCGGCGGGCGCGTTCGGGGTGCGGGTGGAGAAGCCCAAGGAGCTGCGCGGCGCGCTGCGGGACGCCTTCCGGCACAAGGGGCCGGCGCTGGTCGACGTGGTGACCGACCCGCACGCGCTGTCGCTGCCGCCGAAGATCACCGGCGAGCAGGTCAGCGGCTTCGCACTGTCGATGGGGCGGACGGTGCTGGACGGCGGGGTCGGCAAGATGGTGCAGCTCGCCCGCTCCAACCTCCGCAACGTGCCCCGCCCTTGAGCCGGACGGAAAGCCGGCTCCGAGGTCCCGGGCCGAGATCCCGGAGCCCCGCGGCCCGGCCCCCGCGCCCCGGCTCCCCACCCGCGCGGCCCGCGCCCCCCGCCGTCACGGCCACGGCCCGAAGCACTGCTCCACGAACCCCCTGCTCCCCGCGCCCTGCGGCTCGTCCTTGAACACGTCGCCGCCCACCACCGCCACGACGTGCTGGAAGACGCCGTACTGGTCGTCGTGGCCCCGGTCCTTCGCCGCCTTCTCCCTCTCGCTCTTCACGTCGGCCGCCACCGCATCCGCCCTCGCGTCCCAGTCGGAGAGCAGGTAGCGCTGCCAACTCGGCCCGGTGAACGGCGGTCTGGCCCAGAAGCGGGCGAAGCCGGCCGGGTCGGGGAGCGTCACCAGATCGGCCTTGGCCGCCGTCAGGGCATCGAGCAGGGCACGGGGCAGCCCGCCGGTGTGCGGCGACTTCACCAGGAGGACCTGGAGCCTGCGGCCCGCCTTGCGGGCCTTGGCCGCCGCCTCCACCAGCTCCTTGCGGTGGTTCGCGACCGTGGGATCGTCCATGGAGATCAGCCGGGAGACGCTCTCCGCGTTGGCGGCGAGCGCGAGGTTCGCCGCCTCGCCACCGCGGCTGTAGCCGCCCACCCACAGCAGCGGGTCGAGCGTGAGCGGTGCCGACGAGCCGGCCGCGGACGGCGGGGCGATGGCACGGGTGGTCAACGGCTGGCCAGGACCGCCGATCGCGCCCGTGCACCAGAGCAGTGCCAGCGCCCGCTTGGCATGGGCGGCGAGCCCCGGCTTCAACGCGTGCGTGTAGGCCGCCGAGGTGCCCAGCGCCCCGGGCCACGGCAGCAGCAGCACCCGTACCGCGGGCGGGTCGGCGTCCTTGGTGCGGCGTGCCACCAGGTCGAGCTGCCGCTCCATGCCGATCGGGAGGTTGACCATCCGTGCGCTCGGCGGCAGCAGTTCCTGGCCCTTGGCGGGCGGCGGCAGCCACTCGCGGTCGAGCAGCGACGCGAAGTGGTTGCCCTTGTAGTGGCTGATCGACCGCTCCTGGCCGCGGCTGCGGCCGGTCAGCAGGTAGCGGGCCAGTGAGGCCATGCCCTCGGTGCGGTGCCTGGGGTCGATGATCCCGGTGAAGGTGGCCGAGTCGTAGGCGTACGCGCTGTGCAGCGGCCGGAAGAAGACCGAGCCGCCGACCCTGGTGCCGGCCCGCAGCGGCCCCCGCGCGGACCTCGGCACGGCCGCGAACCAGAGCAGCGGCACTCCCCAGGTGCTGGCCAGCACCCGCAGCCCCTCCGGGTCGCCGTCGCACGCCGGGTCCAGGTACTTCGGGTCGAACTCCCACCGGCCCTGCTCCGCGTCGGCGAAGGAGGTCTCCCGGTGGTGCAGGTCCCACCACAGGGCGGTGATGTCGACGAAGTCGGTACTGATCCGCAGCTGGGACGCGCCCGGCCCGGTCTCCAGCAGCGGGTGCTGCCCGCCCTGCACCTCCATCACGTCCGGGATCTCCGCCACCGGCCGGCGCCCCGGCAGGGTCGCGCCGCCCTGCGGCTTCATCACGAACCTCCCGCGCCGGACGGCGAACTCGTCGAAGGTCACCGTGCCCTTGTCGCTGACCCGCAGCAGCTGCACCACTTCGAGGCCGACGGCGGTGGGCTTGCCCTGTGGTCCCGGCCGCAGGGCGAACTGGAGCCGCAGCGGCACCCCGGTCGGTACGTCGAAGGTCTCGTTTGTCGGCCCCGGCGGCCCGGTGTTGAGCGAGGCCAGGCCGGTGCCGGGGTTCCACCAGTCCGGTTTGGCGCCGGGGTCCTGGAAGACGTCGAGCGACACCGCGTCCTTCTCGGTGAGCAGGAAGTGCGGGTGTCGGTCGGGGCCCCAGCTCACCCTGAGCCGGGCGCGGCTCACAACTGCCGTCCCGTCCTGGGGTCGTAGGCCACCTCGACGGCCACCACCTGGTCGGTGGGCAGCACCTCCACCCACTGGTCGAAGACCTGGTAGGGCTCGGCGGGCCGGAAGCCGCCCTCCAGCGGGTCGAAGCCGGTCTCGAACACCTGCTCCGAGGCGAGGGTGTTGGCGATGTCGGTGTTCTTCGCCTGGAGTTCGGCGGCCAGCAGTTCCAGGACGCCGCCGATGGTGTTGTCGCGGTACTCGGGCGGGTCACCGGGCTGCCAGGTGTACGGCTTGGCGAGCGCGCCCTCGCCCTCCACGCCGGCCCCCGACAGCCAGCCCAGCGCCTCCAGTTCGTGGCCGGGCCGGATGGGCAGCACCGCCTTCACCCAGGCCGCGTTGAGGAACTCGTTGCGCCGCTCGTCGCCGTCGGACTGGATCAGCCAGCCCAGCGAACTTCCCACCGGGGCGGGCGGGGTGTCCTCGGTGATCAGGTAGTTGACCCGGTACTCCAGGTCCGCGGCACCGGTCGAGGCGGTGGCGTGCGGCGGGTTGGAGCCGGCGGTGTGCGCGTAGCGGCTGAGGACGGTGTCGCCGTCCAGCGGGTCGGTGGACGCGGAGTCCCAGTCGTGCGCCGGGACCGGGTAGCGGCCGCGCGAGTCCGCGGTGGTGCCGTGCGGCGGCGGGGTGGTGTCGGGTCGCCAGTAGTCGGGCGCGACGAAGTACAGCATCGAGTCCACGTCGAACATCTGCCGGATCAGCTCGGCCGACAGGTGCGACCGGGTGCCGTGGAAGAGGTCGAGGCCGTCGATCAGGTGGATGAAGACGCTGTGCCGCTCCTCCTTGCGCAGGTCCTCCGACGACCGCTGCTTTACGCCGCTGACCAGGCCGAGCCGGTCGCGCACCGCGCCGGCGTACGCGTCTCGCTGCACCTTGGCGACCGCCTTGCCGTACTCGGCCAGCTCCTCCTGGTAGGCGGCGTCCGCGGGGTCGGCGGCCGGCGGGTCCCAGACCAGCGAGAGGGTGAACGCGATGTAAGGTCCGCCGCCGAAGTGCACGTTGGTGCAGTTGATCCGGAACCGGCCGGAGGCCGCGTCGACCACCTCGTACGTGGCGAGGAACTTGGCGACCTGGCCGCTGCTGGTGGTCGCGGACACCTTGGTGATCCGGTTCTCCGGCGCGGTGCTCAGCCGGTAGCCGGGACCCGGCGGGATCGCGGTGTACTCGAAGTGGGCGACGATGTACTCGTCCTCCTCGCCGTGCCACAGCCGGTCCCAGCCGGGTTCGAGCACCCAGTCCTTGTCGTTGTGCGGGGCGTTGGAGCTGTCCGGGCTCTGCTGGATCGGGTAGTTGTCCGAGTACGTGGTCCTGGCGAGCGTCAACGGGTCGGGTTTCACCGGCTTCTTGATCGACGTCAGGTCCGGCGCGGGCACCACGTGCGCCAGTTCGCCGAGCCCCAGCGACCGGCCCGGGTCGCCGACGAAGACCTGCCAGCTCATCTGGGTGCCGATGTGCTGGAGTTGGATGCCGACCTTGCGCATCTTGCGGCGCAGCTCGTAGTTGACCAGCTTGTCGGTGGTGTTCTGCACCACGTAGCGCCGGCTCGAGGTGTCGGTGGTCTCGGTGACCGTCTTGAAGGTGGTCTTGAAGTTCCGGGTGATCTCGCTGGTGGCCTTGGAGCTCTGCGTCCTGGAGTGCTTGTGGGTCTCCTCCGAGGACGTGTTCGTGGTGTTCTTGGTGCTGTAGCTGGTGCTGACGTCGGCGTGCACGATCCCCACGTAGCTGGCCCCGGCGTTGGCCTGCACGCCGAGCGACGTCTCGTTGGCGTTGGACTCCTTGACCGCGTCGGCGACGTCGGTCTGGTCGGTCAGCGACTCCTCGGTCTTGCGGGTGGACTGCTCGGACTGCTCGGCGGTCTGCTCCACCAGGGTGCGCCGGGTGGCGGTCTCCACCACCTCGACGGTGCCGCCCGGGCTCAGCCACAGATGGCCGACCGGCGTGCCGAGGAAGGTGTCGAACTCGAAGAAGTACTCGCGGAACAGGTTGACCAGGCCGACCGGCGACAGGATGCCCTCGGTCGGCGGCGCCGGCAGTGCCAGCGGGGCCAACGCGCCCTCGCCGACGGTCAGTTGGCCTGCCCCCTCGCCGCTGAACAGCGACCGGTCCAGATCCGCGCCGAGCGCCGCGCCCAGCCTGCTGGCGGCCCCGTAGCCGAGCCAGCCCGGCAGCGGCTGGTAGACGCCGAACAGCTCGCTGGCATACGGGAAGGCGCCCGCGAAGTCGGTGACCGGGCGGCCCTGCTGGGCGGACGGCGACGCGGCCGGCGCGGGCATCGGGTGCACGTTGTCGGCGCTGCCGCCGCTGCTGGTCGCGTACGGCCGTACCGTCCACGGGCGGCCCGGCTGCGGCTGCGTCACCAGCATCACCTCGCGGTCGTCCTGGGCCCGCGGCGCCACGAACGAGACGGTCTGCGCGCCGACCCCGGCGACCTGCCGTCCGACGTACAACCGGCTGAGCCCGTCGTCCTGTTCGAGGAAGCAGCCGGCCAGCGCGGGCACCCCCGGGTAGAGCGCGGGGTCCCGGACGTCGGCGTCGGCCGGCAGTGCCAGCGCGACCCGCTGGCCCGGCAGCAGCTCGGCCGGGGAGCCGGCCTGTACGGAGTAGGTCCACACCTGGTACCAGGACCCGGTGCCCGGTGTGGTCAGCGGTGTCCTGCCGATGAAGGTGACGACGAGCGTCATGAGCGGGTCCCCCCGGGATCGCACGGCGCGAGTGCCGTGGGCGTACGGCTGTCGCTCGCAGACTGCGACACGCCCGAGGGCGGTGTCAGCAGGTGTTCCGCTCAGCGGCCCGGGACGCTCGGATGTTCGGACGTGACGGCGGCGGGCGAGCCGGTGGCGGCGGCGGGGGAGCGGCCCTCGACGGCGGGGGAGCCCGGAACGGCTATGGGCGGCCCGGCGGTTGAGGACGCGGGGCTAGCTGCGGGGCCCGTGGCCGCTGCGGGCCGGGAGGCGCGGGGGAGTGCCGCGGAGATCTGCCGGGCGGTCCTGGTCAGCGCGTCCGCGAGCCGGCTGAGGTCGCGCCGCGGCGGCACCATCGCGCAGAGCGAGGCGATCACCTCGCCGCGCGGCCCGATCAGCGGCACGGCCGCGCAGCACACCCCCGCCGTCAGCTCCTCGTGGTCGAAGGCCGCCCCGCGCGCCCGGATCTCGCTCGCCGCCCACCGCCAGGACCCGGGCATCGGGCCGATCGGCAGGTCGGGCGGCGCGGTGGCCACCAGCACCTTGCCCGCGGCCGTCGTCCACGGCCACATCAGGCCGGGCCGCAGCGGCACCAGCTCCCCGACCTCGCCCGGCACTCCGGCCACCGCCATGGCCTGGCCCTCGCGCAGCACGCTGATCCCCACCGTCGCGCCGGTGGACTCGGCAAGCCGCCGCACCGGCCCGGTGGCGGCGGCCAGCAGGCCCGGGTAGGGCTGCCAGGTACGGCCGAGCCGGAAAACCCGAGCGCCCATTCGATAAACACCGCCGGAGCGTTCGACGGCGCCGAGCGCCGTCAATTGCTCAAGTAATCGGTGCGCACTGGATTTGGGAAGGCCGCTTTCCGCGGCGAGCGCGGTCAGGCCGGCCTCGCCGACCCGCTCCAGCGCTTCGAGCAGCGCGAACGCGCCTTCAAGCACTCCCCTCCCGGCACCCTCCACCGGCTCGACCCCCCGTCCTGGTCCAGCGGTCGCCCAGACAATCAGCCGTTGCTATACAGCCGATAATCCCGGACTTCTCCCGGCCGGCGCAATCATACTTTCGCGCCGACCGGAAACCGCCGGATCAGAACGGGGGGTCAAGGGAGGGTGATATCCGGGTCAGCCCCCGATCAGGTCGAACTCCTCCCACGGCCCGATCGACGTACGGTTGGCGATCAGCGCGGCGGCGCCGGCGTTCTCCGCCGTCACGTAGTCGCCGTTGACCCGGGCCTTGAGGCTGACGCTGCCGTCACCGTTGTGGATCAGCTGGAACTGCTCCCAGGTGCCCACCGAGTCCACCTTGGCCAGCAGTGGCGCCGCGCCCGCGTTGTCGGCGGTGACGTACTTGTTGTTGGCGTGCGCCCGCAGCGCGATGTAGCCGCCGCCCTGGTCGATCTCGTCGAACTGCTCCCACTGGCCGATCGCGGTCCGGTTGGCGATCAGCGGCGAGGCGCCGGCGTTGTCCGCGGTGACGTAGTCGCCGTTGGCGTGCGCCTTGAGCGAGATCACCGAGCCGCTCGGCGGCGGGGTGGTGCTGCCGCCGCCGTCCAGGCCGATCTGCACGTTGCCCAGGTGCCGCGCGCTGGTGGCCGGCGAGCCGGAGACCTGCGCGAACGGCAGCCCGGTGGTCGGCGCGGCGACCTTCTCGACCAGGTACGACTGGCCGGAGCTGACCGGCACGTTGAACGTTCCCGCGGTGGTGCCCGACACCACGACGGCGTTGCTGGAGCCGTTCACCACCTGCACCGACTGGCCGGGCCAGGGGTTGCGCACCTTCATGGTCTGCGACGACCCGGCCTGGATGGCGACCGTGACCGGGGTGCCGCCCTGTACCTGGACGTCGACCTTGGTGTTGCCCTGTACCGAGACCGTGCCGCTGACGTCCCAGCCGGCCGGCCAGGCCGGGGCGATCCGCAGCGTGCCGTCGTAGTCCTGCACCAGCGCCTCGTTCAGCGCGGTGGCCACGCCCGAGACCTGCTCGATGTACGCCTCGGTGCCGACGGTGTTGCCGAGGTCGGCCAGCCCGTTGATGTACACCTGGTGGCTCTGCGTGATCGACACCAGCTTCGACGCGACCTCGCTGGCCATGCCGAGCCTGGCGGCCTGGATGGCGTCCATGCTCCAGTCGTTGCCGCCGGTGAACACCCGGTGGTTGTACGTACGCACCGCCAGGTCCTTCAGCGGGCCCGGGTCGTCGGTGATCAGGTTCCACGGCCAGACCGGCTCCAGGTCGATGTTCTCGCCGTTGCGGGTCTGCGCGGTCGGCTGGTACGACCAGGCGATGACGTCGTTGTTCTGCGCGTCCGCCGAGGCGGGCAGCAGCTGGGTGTGGCCGTAGTCGGTACGCGCCCAGCTCGGGATCTGGCCGATCGCGGTGTTCAGCTGCGACACCAGCGAGCCGTCGGTGCCCAGCAGTTGGGCCGCCTTGATCACGACCGGGAAGAGCGCGGAGTCGGCCGTCAGGTCGGTGGTCGGGTCCTGCACCGCCCACTGCGTCTCATGCGCGTTGGCGACCGCGTGCAGCTTCCCGTCGGAGCCGACCTTCTGGTAGGCGAGCAGGAAGACCGCGGAGTCGCGCATCACCGGGTAGAACGAGCGCAGGAAGTTCAGGTCGCCGGTGTCCTGGTACTGCTCCCAGGCGTAGAGGCTGATCTCCGGGCCCGAACTGATGTCCAGGGCGTTCCAGTTGGGGCTACCCGGCTCGCTGCACGCCGCGTTGGCACCGGGGGACGGGTCGCCGCCGTTGCCGTTGAAGCGCATCACCTCGGGGACGCAGGCCCCCGGCAGACCGCCCATCTGCTGCTTGGTCCAGGTCTCGATGCCGGGCAGCGCGTTCTGGTACAGGTTGAAGATCGGGGTGTTCAGCGCGAAGTTGCCGCTGCTCATGTTCGCCGAGATCTGGGTGCGCAGGTTCCACAGCCAGGTCGCCGACGGGGTCCATGCCTGCTTGTCCTGGCCGAAGTTGAACATGTCGGCGACGCCGGCCTGGCTGCCCGGGATGGTGCCGCGCATCGAGGCGGCCTCCATGAACAGGTACAGGGTGCGCAGCGACTCCATGTACTGGGCCTGGCCGTCGGAGGAGTTGGCCTCCAGGATCCCGCTGTTGGCCCAGAAGTTGGACCACCAGCCGGTCTGCGAGGACATCAGCGAGGACTCGGCGGCGGTGGCGTCCGAGCCGAGCAGGCTGGACGCGGTGCTGCCGGCGTTGCCGCCGGTCCAGGTGGGGGCGCCCACGACGACCCGGTACGTGCCGTCGGCGTTCGGCGTGAAGGTGGTCTTCACCTGGGTGGAGTTGACCACCGACGCCGACACGTTGCGGCCGCCCGCGGTGATCGCGGCCAGCGAGCCGAAGGTGCGGCCGGAGTTGCCGGCCTCCTGGTTGTCCACCCAGGTCTCGGCGAGCGTGCCGATCGAGCCCGAGGCCGCCGCCTGCGGGTTGCGGCCCGACCACAGGCTGACGGTGGCGCTCTGCTGGGCGCCGGGGTTGGCGCCGGTGACATCGACGATCAGCTCGTCCTTGGTCGCCGACACCCACGCCTTGAGCGTCATGCCGCCGCCGGACTCGTTGAGCACGCCGCTGTACACGTCAAGCGAGCCCTTGAAGTCGGAGGCCCCGGTCAGCGCGGACAGACCCGGGATCTGCACCTGCCCGGGCGACTTGCGGCCTGGCAGCGTGTCGGAGCGGTTGAGCTGTGCGGTGAAACCGCCGGCCGCCCAGGCGGCCACGCCCAGCGAGCCGTTGCCGAGCGGCAGCGACTGCGCGGCGGCGGTGTTCGCCTTGCCGAGCACGATGTTGGAGCGGCGCACCACGTTGGGGGTGTCGACGTGGAAACTGCCGTTCTGCCAGGCGGTGGTCGCGGTGGCGGCCGCGGCCGGTGGCGCGGCGGCTGGTACGAGAAAGCTCGCGGCCAGGAGAGCGGTCGCGGCAAGAGCTGATGGTCGGATCATTCGGGAAATTCCGAATGTGCGGTGCTCTGAGAACACGGCCCCTCCCGAGGCAACGGGACTACGACACAGGCGCAACATCCCGGAAACATGGGATGAGTGGGCCACAGAGTGGCGGGCGTGACGGGGAACTGTCAAGACCTCGACCGGCAATACATCCGATCTATCAACGGACTTGACTGGCAAGGCAGTTGGCCGCCAAGGTCGTCGCCGCCGGGCGCTCCCGGCCGATGACTGGACGCTCGCGGGACGGGGCATCCCTTACCCAAGGGGAAGACAGCGCACGTTGGACCGGATCGGAACGGGGAAACCGACGGACATCACGGGGCACCGGCTGCGGCACTCCATACGGCGCGCCGACCTCCGCGCCGTGGCCGAAACGCGACGGCGGCTGCGCGAGCACCTGCGGCGGTGGGGCGTCCCGGCGCTCACCGACACCGCGGAACTGCTCGCCACCGAACTCGTCACCAACGCGCTCCAGCACACCGGCGGCGGGGCGGTGGTGACCGCCACCCTCTCACCGGGCCCCGCGCACCGGCTGCGGGTCGAGGTACGCGACTCCGCGGGGCGGTACGCGCTCGGGCGGTACGTCAGGCGGCACGGCAGGCCCGCGGAGCCGGACGAGGACGAGCGGGTCGAGCACGAGCAGGTCGAGGACGAGCGGGTCGAGCCGCCCGACGAGGCGGGGGAGTACGCCACTTCGGGCCGCGGCCTGCTGCTCGTGCAGGCGCTCGCCGACGCCTGGGGCGTGCACGCGCGGGGCGGCGGCAAGGTGGTGTGGTTCGAACTGCTGGTCCACACCGCGTGAGCGCGGCGGCGTGAGCGCGCGGCGACGGCGAACCGCCACCACGCGCCCAAGGCGGCGTGCCGAACCCTCGGATCAGCCGAACTGCCGCTCCATCTCCTCCAGTTTGCGCTCCAGCGAGTCGAGCCGGGGCAGCGTCATCGTGTCGTCCTCGGCGGTGAGGTCGATGGTGAACGACGACTTCGCCGCGCTCTCGGCGGCCGCGGTCTCCTCCCGCCGGGCCTCCTCGCGCAGCGCCTCCTCGCGCACCGGCTGGAGCGCCGGGCGGGCCCGCACCGGGAGTTCGGCCGCCGACACCTCGTGGGAGCCCCCTATCGCAGGCTCCGACGCGGCCTGACCGCCGCCTGCCGCGTTCGCCGCGGGCAGCTCCACCTGGCGGCCGCCCCGGCCGCCGCCCCTGGGCCACGTCCTGTGCTGGCGGTTTAT
The DNA here is from genome assembly GCF_050956065.1 of Streptomyces sp. CA-111067. Classification (NCBI taxonomy): domain Bacteria; kingdom Bacillati; phylum Actinomycetota; class Actinomycetes; order Kitasatosporales; family Streptomycetaceae; genus Streptomyces; species Streptomyces sp. CA-111067. Next base: position 7,573,199 of record NZ_CP192103.1, read on the forward strand.
GGCCTTGACCTTGGCGCGCTCTATCCGGTCGTGGTCGCGGCGCCGCAGGCTGTTGTGCTCGCGCTGCCGCTTGTCCTCCCTGACCTCCTCGACCGCCTCGTCGAGCGAGCGGACGCCCTCCAGCAGCATCAACGACCAGGCGCCGTACGTCTCGCGCGGCGCCCGCAGCCAGCGGACCATCCGGATCTGCGGCAACGGCCGCGGCACCAGGCCCTGTTCGCGCAGCGCGGCCCGGCGGGTCTGCTTCAGCGCGCGGTCGAAGAGCACCGCGGCCGAGAGCGACATGCCGGCGAAGAACTGCGGCGCGCCCGCGTGGTCGACCCCGCGCGGCGCGTGCACCCAGTTGAACCAGGCCGCGGCGCCGGCGAACAGCCACACCAGCATCCGGGAGCCCAGGGCCGCGTCGCCGTGGCTGGCCTCGCGGACCGCGAGCACCGAGCAGAACATGGCGGCGCCGTCCAGGCCGAACGGGACCAGGTACTCCCAGCCGCCGGTCAGGTTGAGGTTCTCCCGGCCGAAGCCGACCAGACCGTGGAAGGAGAGCGCGGCGGCGACGGCCGCGCAGCAGAAGAGCAGGACGTACGACGCGCTGCCGTACACCGCCTCCTTGCGGCGGCGGCGCTCCTCGCTGCGCTCCCACGAATCGCCCTGGGCGCCGCTGTCGCCGCTGCCGGCGCGGCGGTTGCGGAACACGACAGCGCAGGCTGCGAGGACGACCAGGCCGATGACTCCCGAGAGCGCCCAATCCAGCGATATGTCGTTAAGTCTCATGTGCGATTCCTAGTGTCGCTTCCGTCGCGCTCGGGCCGCGGGACGGCTTACGACCGACATCTTCGCCAAGAGCGCGGATGAATGCAGACGTTATGGCTCAAGAGCACGCCAATGGCTTGTGGGGGTCGAACTCTCGTACCAGAACAACTGAGTTGAGCGAGATCGTAGCGTGATCGCCAGGTCGCCGAGGCCCGGCGGCCGATCCCGGCCGGTTCGCAGGTCCGCGGGTACGTGCTGCGGAGGTCCCGGGTGCTGGTGGTGCGGGAGGGGCGGGCCGGGGAGCCGATGACGGGTTCCGGCCAGTTCGCAAGACCGTTCGAGCCACTTTTGGTGAGGCAAGCCTTGCCATATCAGTACCGGATCGGGGTTTAACCTGACGGCAGTAAGCCATCCGGGTGACGGGCCTGGCCGGATCTCACGGTACTGACGGAAGGGAGCGGGGCTGTGGACGCAGCGGCGGCCGATCACCCGCGCCCCGACCACTCCGGCGCCGACCACTCCGGCGCCGACCCCCGCCCGGACCACTCCCGCCCCGCCGAGGGCCTGCCGGAGCTGCCCGCCCCGCGCCGGATGCCCGAGCGCTACTCGGTACGCGACCAGGTACTCGCCGAGCTGCGCGGGGCCATCGCCGGCGGCGAGCTGCGGCCCGGCAGCGTCCACTCCGCGCCCGTGCTCGCCGCCCGCTACGGGGTGTCGGCCACCCCGGTACGCGAGGCCATGCAGCTGCTCGCCCGGGAGGGCGCGGTCGAGGTGCTGCCCAACCGCGGCTTCCGGATCGCCGAACGCGGCCCCCGCGACCTGGCGGAGCTGGCCGAGCTGCGGGCCCTGCTGGAGGTCCCGGTGCTCCTGCGGCTGGCCCGTACGCTGCCCCCGGGCGTGTGGGAGTCGCTGCGTCCGCTGGCCCAGGCCACCGCAGGTGCAGCGGCGATGGGCGACCGGGCCGCCTACGCCGAGGCCGACCGCGCCTTCCACCGCGCGCTGCTCGAACCAGCCGGCAACCGGCAGCTCGTCGCGTTCGCCGACGACCTGCAGCGCCGCGCCCAGTGGCCGCCGTCCGCCCCGCAGCCGCACCGGTACCCCCGGCCGGCCGCCCTGCTGGCGGACGCGACCGAGCACGCGCTGCTGCTCGACGCCCTGATCGCCGTCGACCTGCCCACGGTCGAGGCGCTGGCCCGGGCCCACCTGTCCGGCTCCCCCTGGGGTTAGCCGGGACGGCTGCGCGCCGCGGTGGTCCCGGCCGTCCCCCGGTTGCGCGCCGCGGTGGTCCCGGCCGTCCCCCGGCTGCGCGCCGCGGTGGTCCCGGCCGTCCCCCGGCTGCGCGCCGCGGTGGTCCCGGCCGTCCCCCGGCTGCGCGCCGCGGTGGTCCCGGCCGTCCCCCGGCTGCGCGCTTCGTCGTGGCTGGTCGCGCAGTTCCCCGCGCCCCTTCGGGGGCGCGCCCTCGCCTGCCCTCCGCGGGTTGTGCCCCTCCGGGGGCCGCCGCTTCGGCCTCAGCGGGGTTACGAGGCCGCCTTCTGCTCGGGGAACGACGGGGACAGCCAGATCGGAATGCCGCCCAGCAGCTCGTACAGCCGGGCCGCCTCGGCCCGCAGCCGTGCCGCCTCCAGGTCCGGTTCCAGGGCGGCCAGCGACAGCAGGGCCGGGGCGGTGCCCACCAGGTAGCCCAGCGAGACCCGCAGCCGCAGCGATTCGGCGTAGCCGTGCCTGGCCTCGGCGAGATCGCCGTCGGCGGCGGCCAGGCCCGCCAGGTGCCGCCAGGTGAACGAGGAGAGGAACGCGTTGCCGTGCGCGACCGCGCCCGCGTGCGCGCGGCGGTAGGCGGCACGGGCGGCGGTGGGATTCTCCGCGATGTTCTCGGCGACCAGGCCGCGCCGGAAGTCCAGCAGCGGGCGTCCCGCGGAACCTGGCGCCAGCAGCGCCGCGCTGCGGCCGAAGGCGGAGCTGGCCTCGTCGGCCCGGTCCCGGGCGGAGTAGAGGGTGGCGCCGTAGGCCAGGTAGCCGCGCTCGGAGGCGGCGGCGCCGCGCTCCTCGTCCGTGGCGGCCAGCGCCTCCGCCGTACGCAGCGCGTCCTCGGCCTCGGCCCAGCCGTCCAGATGGTAGAAACAGCGTTCCACCAGCAGTTCCGCCCTGCTCATCGCGGCACCGGCGTCGTCGTCGCAGAACGGCGCGAGCAGTGCCGCCGCCTCCGCCCAGCAGCCGCGTGCCCGCAGCCGCCATACGTCCGGTACCCCGACCACAGATTCCGACAGGGCGGTATCCGCCACAGCTTCTCCCCCAAGCGCGTCGTCGAGCCAGCGTGAGCAGTGCCTGTGTGTTGTTTGTTTGTGGTGTGTTACGTCAGCAGTCGCCTGCCTGTGGCCGAAGTCCAGCACGGCGGAGGGTCCCCCGCCAAGGGGTCGGAGATCACATCTTGTGAACGGGATCACGAACGCCCCGGCCGGCCTCCCGCCCGTGGGCCGATTCCTCAGCTCAGCCGCAGTGCGAGGAAGAAGTCGAGCTTGTCCTCGAGGCGGGCCAGATCCCGCCCGGTGAGCTGCTCGATCCGGCCGATCCGGTACCGCAGCGTGTTCACATGCAGATGCAGCCGGGTCGCGCAGCGGGTCCACGACCCGTCGCATTCGAGGAACGCCTCAAGCGTCGGGATCAGCTCGGCCCGGTGCCGCCGGTCGTAGTCGCGCAGCGGGTCGAGCAGCCGGGCGGTGAAGGCGCGCCGCACGTCGTCGGGTACGAACGGCAGCAGCAGCACATGCGAGGCCAGCTCCTCGTGCCCGGCCGCGCACACCCGCCCCGGGCGCGCCGCGGCCACCCGCCGGGCGTGCCTGGCCTCTTCGAGCGCGCCGCGCAGCCCCTCGGGGGAGTGCACCGCCGCGCTGACCCCGATGGTGAGCCGGCCGTCGTCGGCCAGGCCGCGGGAGAGCGGGCCGCGCAGCATCGCCAGCAGCGCGCCGGCGTGCAGCGGCTCGGGGCCGCCGCTGCCGTCGGCACCGCTCAGCGGCACCAGCGCCATCGCCTCGTCGTCGGCGTGCGCCACCGCGATCCGGTCGGCCGACTCGGTGCCGGGCGCCGCCGGGTCGGTCAGGGTCTCCTCCAGCACCGCCTGGGCGGCGGGCCCCGACGGCACCTCGCCGCCGGTCCAGTCCACCCGGGCCACCACGATCTGCCAGTACGGGGTGCCGCCGGCCCCCGGCAGCAGCATCGGGGCCGCGGCCCGCAGCCGGGCGCCGATCTCGGCCGGCGCCGCGCCGCCGCGCACCAGGTCGAACACCTCCGCCGCCAGCCGCCGCCGCACGGTACGGGCCGCGTCCCGCCGGTCGCGTTCCACCGCGATCAACTGGGTGACGCCGTACAGCAGGTCCAGGCGCTCGGCCGGCCACTCGCCCGCGTCGGCCTCGACGGCCAGGAACCAGTCGGACAGCACTCCGGCCCGTACGTCAGCGGTGCCGGTGCCGCCGCGCACCGGGAACAGCGAGTACGTCCGGCCGCCCTGCGCCGCCACCCGGTGCGGCGCGGGCCGGCCGGAGCGGACGGCGGCCTGCTGGGCGCCGGCCAGCTCGGCCCGCACCGAGCCCGGCAGCGGGTGCCCGGCGCCGCCGATCTCCCGGCCGGTGCAGGACAGCACCCACGCCTGCAGGTCCAGGTCGCTGCCGAGCAGGTCGAGCACCGCGTCCGGGCCGCCGCCGGTGGGCCCCGACGACATCAGCCTGCGGTGCCGGTCCACCACCGCGGCCAGGTCGCCGGCCCGCTCGCCCGAGACCTGCCGGACCACGTGCTCGGTGATGGTGGCGAAGGCGACCCGCTCGTCCACCGCGAACAGCGGCAGCCGGTGCCGGGCGCAGGCGGCCACCAGGTCCTCCGGGATGCCGACGAGACCGGCCTCGCCGGCCGCGAGCGCGGCCACCCCGGCCCCGGCCAGCAGTCGGACGAACGGCTCGGAGTCGGCCGGCCCGCGCCGCCAGGCGAGTCCGGTGAGCACCAGCTCACCGCCTGTGAGATAACGGCTGGGATCGCGCAGGTCCGTGGTCATCACCCCGCGGACGGTGCGGTCGAGCTCCGCGTCACCGCCGAGCAGCCGCAGGCCGAGGGCTTCGGTGTCAAGCAGTGCGCGCAGCCGCATCGTCATCGCCTTGTCCTGGGCACGGAGGTGCCTTCTGCGGCCCCTTTCGGAGGAATCTACAAGACCAGGGCCCCGGCCTGCTGAGCGCTTCATGGTTTCGGTGACTGCACCCGGACGGCCGTACGGCCGTGTACTTGGCCCACGCAGCGTGTACAGGACATGAACAGCTCATTCGAATGCGAGAAGAGAATCCCCATGGACTTCCTGCGCCCCGCAAGCTGGGACGAGGCGCTCGCCGCCAAGGCCGAGCACCCCGCCGCCGTACCCATCGCGGGTGGCACGGACGTGATGGTCGAGATCAACTTCGACCACCGCAGGCCCAAGGTCCTGCTCGACCTGAACCGGATCGGCGAGCTGGAGCAGTGGGAGGACGGTGAGCACACCGTCCGGCTCGGCGCCTCCGTCCCGTACAGCAGGATCATGGCCGAGCTGCGGACCCGGCTGCCGGGGCTCGCGCTGGCCAGCCACACCGTCGCCTCGCCGCAGATCCGCAACCGCGGCGGCGTCGGCGGCAACCTCGGCACCGCCTCCCCGGCCGGCGACGCGCACCCGGCGCTGCTGGCCGGCGGCGGCGAGGTCGAGGCGGTCTCGGTGCGCGGCAGCCGGCTCATCCCGATCGACGACTTCTACACCGGCGTGAAGCGCAACGCGCTCGCGCCCGACGAGCTGATCAGGGCCGTCCACCTGAAGAAGGCCACCGGGCCGCAAGCGTTCTCCAAGGTCGGCACCCGCAACGCGATGGTGATCGCGGTGTGCGCCTTCGGCATCGCGCTGCACCCCGACACCCGGACCGTGCGCACCGGCATCGGCTCGGCCGCGCCCACCCCGATCAGGGCTAAGGCGGCCGAGGAGTTCCTGGCCGCCGCGCTGGACGAGGGCGGCCTGTGGGAGGGCCGCGGCGCCCTGCCGCCGTCAGTGGCACGGCAGTTCGCCGACCTGGTGGCCGGCGCCGCCAACCCGATCGACGACGTGCGCGGCACCGCCTCCTACCGGCGGCACGCACTGGGCGTGATGGCCCGCCGCACCCTCGGCTGGACCTGGCAGGAGTACCGCGGCGGCGACGAGAGGAACCAGTCATGCGCGTGACCTTCACCGTCAACGGCCGCCCGCAGGAGGCGGACGACGTATGGGAGGGCGAGAGCCTGCTGTACGTGCTGCGCGAGCGGATGGGCCTGCCCGGCTCCAAGAACGCCTGCGAGCAGGGCGAATGCGGCTCCTGCACGGTGCGCCTCGACGGCGTGCCGGTCTGCTCCTGCCTGGTCGCGGCCGGCCAGGTGCAGGACCGGGAGGTCCTCACCGTCGAGGGCCTGGCCGGCGAGAACGGCGAACTGTCCACCGTGCAGCAGGCGTTCGTGGACGCCGGCGCCGTGCAGTGCGGGTTCTGCACCCCCGGCCTGCTGGTCGCCGCCGACGAACTGCTGGAGCACAACGCGTCCCCGTCGGACGGCGACATCCGGGAGGCCCTGTCGGGCAACCTGTGCCGCTGCACCGGCTACGAGAAGATCCTCGACGCGGTCCGGCTGGCCGCCGCCCGCAGCGAAGGGGCGGTGTGACCGTGCCCCCGCAGACATCAGGCGGCTCCGCGCCGGCCCGTACACCCACCAGCCTGACCCAGGGCGCCGCCACCAAGGGCGGCGTCGGCGAGTCCACGCTGCGCCCCGACGGCGTCCTGAAGGTCACCGGCGAGTTCGCGTACTCCTCCGACCTCTGGCACGAGGACATGCTGTGGGGCTACACCCTGCGCAGCACCGTCGCCCACGCGGAGATCGTCTCCATCGACACCTCGCAGGCCCTGGCCACCTCCGGGGTCTACGCCGTGCTGACCTACGACGACCTGCCCACCGACGTGAAGACCTACGGCCTGGAGATCCAGGACACGCCGGTGCTCGCGCACGGCAAGGTCAGGCACCACGGCGAACCGGTCGCGCTGGTCGCCGCCGACCACCCCGAGACCGCCCGCCGGGCCGCCGCCAAGATCGTGGTCGAGTACGCCGACCTGCCCGTGATCACCGACGAGGCCAGCGCCACCGCGCCCGGCGCGCCGCTGGTGCACGAGGGCCGCGACGACCACCACATCGGGCACGTCCCGCACCCCAACATCGTGCACCGGCAGCCGATCGTCCGCGGCGACGCGGTGGCCGCCGCCGAGCGAGCCGACGTGGTGGTCAGCGGCGAGTACGTCTTCGGCATGCAGGACCAGGCGTTCCTCGGCCCGGAGTCCGGCCTCGCGGTGCCCGGCGAGGACGGCGGCGTCGACCTGTACGTGGCCACCCAGTGGCTGCACTCCGACCTGCGGCAGATCGCCCCGGTGCTCGGTCTGCCGGAGAAGAAGGTCCGGATGACGCTGTCCGGCGTCGGCGGCGCCTTCGGCGGCCGGGAGGACCTGTCGATGCAGATCCACGGCTGCCTGCTGGCGCTGCGCACCGGCAAGCCGGTGAAGATCGTCTACAACCGCTTCGAGTCCTTCTTCGGCCATGTGCACCGGCACCCGGCCAAGCTCTGGTACGAGCACGGCGCCACCAGGGACGGCAAGCTCACCCACGTCAAGTGCCGGATCGTGCTCGACGGCGGCGCCTACGCCTCGGCCTCACCGGCCGTGGTCGGCAACGCCGCCTCGCTGTCCGTCGGGCCCTACGTCGTCGAGGACGTGGACATCGAGGCGCTGGCGCTCTACACCAACAACCCGCCCTGCGGGGCGATGCGCGGCTTCGGCGCCGTACAGGCATGCTTCGCCTACGAGGCCCAGATGGACAAGGTCGCCGCCGAACTCGGCCTCGACCCGGTCGAGTTCAGGCAGCGCAACGCCATGGAGCAGGGCACGCTGCTGCCCACCGGGCAGCAGGTGGACTCTCCCGCGCCGGTCGCCGAACTGCTGCGCCGGGTCAAGGCCCGCCCGCTGCCGCCCGAGCGGCAGTGGGAGAGCGCCGGCAGCGCCGCCGACGTGCGCGCGCTGCCCGGCGGGCTGTCCAACACCACCCACGGCGAAGGCGTGGTGCGCGGCGTCGGCTACGCCGTCGGCATCAAGAACGTCGGCTTCTCCGAGGGCTTCGACGACTACTCCACCGCCCGGGTGCGGATGGAGGTCATCAACGGCGAACCGGTCGCCACCGTGCACACCGCGATGGCCGAGGTCGGCCAGGGCGGCGTCACCGTGCACGCCCAGATCGCCCGCTCCGAACTCGGCGTCAGCCAGGTGACGATCCAGCCCGCCGACACCCAGGTCGGCTCGGCCGGCTCCACCTCCGCCTCCCGGCAGACCTACATGACCGGCGGCGCGGTGAAGAACACCTGCGAGGCGGTCAGGGAACGGGTGCTGGAGATCGGCCGCCGCAGGTTCGGCAGCTACCACCCGGCCTGGGCGACCGCCGAACTGCTGCTGGAGGACGGCAAGGTCGTCACCGACGGCGGTGAGGCGCTCGCCGACCTCGCCGACGTCCTGGAGGGCGAGGCGGTGGACCTGGAGCTGGAGTTCAGGCACCGGCCCACCGAGGCGTTCGACCTGCGCACCGGCCAGGGCAACGGCCACGTCCAGTACAGCTTCGCCGCGCACCGCGCCGTGGTCGAGGTCGACACCGAGCTCGGCCTGGTCAAGGTGGTCGAACTGGCCTGCGCCCAGGACGTCGGCAAGGCGCTCAACCCGCTGTCGGTCGTCGGCCAGATCCAGGGCGGCACCACCCAGGGACTCGGGGTGGCCGTCATGGAGGAGATCGTCGTCGACCCGGTGACCGCCAAGGTCCGCAACCCGTCCTTCACCGACTACCTGATCCCCACCATCCTCGACACCCCGGCCATCCCGGTCGACGTGCTCGAACTCGCCGACGAGCACGCCCCGTACGGGCTGCGCGGCGTCGGCGAGGCGCCCACCCTCTCGTCCACCCCGGCCGTACTCGCCGCCATCCGGCAGGCGACCGGCCTCGACCTCAACCGCACGCCGATCCGGCCGGAGCACCTGACCGGATCGTAGGGCGGCCGGGGGCTTCCGCCCCCGGTCCCCGCACTTGTTCGCTCCGGGCCGTCCCCCGGGTCGTGCAGGCCACGCAGTTCCCAAATCCCGTACACCGCGTACGGGTGCCCCTGTGAACCTTGGGAGTCGGCATCATGACCCAGACGCCAGTAGAGCCGCGGACGGCGGCGGAGGACGCGGGCCCAGGCCCGCGGCAGCCCGCTGGGAGATCCTGGCTGGACCGGTACTTCCACATCTCAGAACGAGGGTCCTCGATCCCCCGCGAAGTCCGCGGCGGCCTGACGACCTTCATGGCGATGTGCTACATCCTGCTGCTCAACCCCCTGCTGCTGTCAGGCCCCGACGTCACCGGGCACAAGCTCGGGCACGCGGCGCTGATCACCGCGACCGCGCTGGCCGCGGCCGTCTCGACCCTGCTGATGGGCTTCGTCGGCAAGGTGCCGCTGGCGCTCGCGGCGGGGCTGAGCGTGGCCGGGGTGATCTCCACCCAGGTCGCCCCGAACATGACCTGGCCGCAGGCCATGGGCATGTGCGTGATCTACGGCGGCGTGATCGTGCTGCTGGTGGTCACCGGGCTGCGCGAGATCGTGATGAACGCGATACCGCTGGCGCTCAAGCACGGCATCACCATCGGCATCGGCCTGTTCATCGCGATGATCGGCCTGGTCAACGCGGGCTTCGTCGGCAAGGGCGACCCGCACGGCAGCGCCCCGGTCACGCTGGGCACCGACGGCAAGCTGGCCGGCTGGCCCGTCCTGCTGTTCTGCGTCACGCTGCTGCTGATCTTCATGCTCCAGGCCCGCAACATCCCCGGCGCGATCCTGATCGGCATCGTCACCGGCACGGTGCTGGCCGTCGTGGTCAACGCGGTCGGCAACCTGACCGCCGCCGACTGGGGCGGCACCGCGCCCAAGCTGAACGGCAGCGCGGTGTCGATGCCCGACTTCGGGCTGTTCGGCCATGTGGAGTTCGGCGGCTGGGGATCCATCGGCGGGATGACCGTCGGCGTGATCGTCTTCACCCTGGTACTCGCCGGGTTCTTCGACGCGATGGCCACCATCATCGGCGTCGGCACCGAGGCCGGGCTCGCCGACGACAAGGGCCGGATGCCCGGCCTGTCCAAGGCGCTGTTCATCGACGGCGCCGGCGGCGCGATCGGCGGGGTGTCCGGCGCCTCCGGGCAGACCGTCTTCGTGGAGTCCGCCACCGGGGTCGGCGAGGGCTCCCGCACCGGGCTGTCCGCCGTCGTCACCGGCCTGCTCTTCGCGCTCGGGCTGTTCTTCACCCCGCTGGCCCAGATCGTGCCGGGCCAGGTCGCCGCCGCCGCCCTGGTGGTGATCGGCGCGATGATGATGAGCAACGCCCGGCACGTGGACTGGTCGGACCGGGCGGTGGCGGTGCCGGTCTTCATGACCGTCGCCCTGATGCCGTTCACCTACTCCATCACCGCGGGAGTCGGCGCCGGAGTCGTGTCCTACACCGCGATCAAGGCCGCACAGGGCAAGTGGCGCGAGCCCGGCGTCTTCATGTGGGCGCTGACCGTGGTCTTCGTCGTCTACTTCGCGCTGCATCCCATCGAGGGCTGGCTCGGCGTCAAGTAGCCGCGCCCGCCACCCCGTCATCCCGCCCCTTCGTATCCGTGCCCGCCGACCACCCCCAGTCCACGAGGAGTTGAGCCACCATGCTGGACATCGCCGACGAACTGCACGAGTGGTGCCTGCGCGGGCTGCCGTTCGCCGTCGCGACCGTCACCGCCACCGGCGGCAGCGCCCCGCGGCAGCCCGGCGCGGCGCTCGCCGTCGACAGCGAGGGCACCGCGGTCGGCAGCGTGTCCGGCGGGTGCGTGGAGGGTGCGGTGTACGAGCTGTGCCGGGAGGCGCTGGAGGCGGGCCCCGGCGCCCCGCCGGTGCTCCAGCGCTTCGGCTACTCCGACGAGGACGCCTTCGCCGTCGGCCTGACCTGCGGCGGCGACATCGACATCCTCGTCCAGCGGATCGACCCCGGCGGGCAACCGGAGATCGCCGCCGCACTGGCCGCAGCGGTACGCGGCGAGGCGGCGGCGGTCGCCCGGGTGGTGGCCGGGCCGCCGGAACTGCTCGGCCTGGCCCTGCTGGTCGGGCCCCGGCAGGCCGGGGCCGGCTGGTACGAGGGGTCGCTCGGCGACCCCGAGCGGGACCGGGCGGCGGCCGGCGAGGCGGCGGCGATGCTCGCGGCCGGCCGCACCGGCACGGTGGTCATCGGCGCCGACGGCAGCCGCTGCGGGGTGCCGCTGACGCTGCTGGTGGAGTCCAGCGTGCCGCCGCCGAGGCTGCTGGTGTTCGGCGCGATCGACTTCGCGGCGGCGCTGGTGCGGGCGGGCAGCTTCCTCGGCTACCGGGTGACGGTCTGCGACGCGCGGCCGGTCTTCGCCACCCCGCGCCGGTTCCCCGACGCCGACGAGGTGGTCGTGGACTGGCCGCACCGCTATCTCGACGCCGAGGCGCGCGCCGGGCGGCTCGACGGTCGCACCGCCGTCTGCGTACTGACCCACGACGCCAAGTTCGACATCCCGCTGCTGGAACGTGCGCTGCGGCTGCCGGTCGGCTACGTCGGCGCGATGGGCTCCCGCCGCACCCACCTGGACCGGCTCGACCGGCTGCGGGCGACTGGCGTCAGCGAACGCGAACTGGACCGGCTGCGTTCGCCGATCGGCCTCGACCTGGGCGCGCGCACACCGGAGGAGACGGCGCTCTCCATCGCGGCCGAGATCGTCGCGCTGCGTCACGGGGCCACCGGGGTACCGCTGACCGGGGCGCACACACCCATCCACACGGCGGCGTGAACCCGTCCCCGCGGGCATGACGAATTCTTGACGGGACCCTGGCGGCAAGCGGGTTCGCCCGGTGGCGGGGCGCACCTACTGTGGCGCGCATGAGTGACGACCCCGGCATATCCGAGGGCTCCGAGGGCTCCGAAGGTCCCGAGGGCTCGCAGGACGAGGCGCGGATACTCGTCCTGCCGCTGATGAGCCCGCTGCCCGCGCGTGACGGCGTCCCGGTGCGCGAGGGCGACGTGCGGCTGATGCTCCGCTGGGTCGTCGGCGCCGACGGCGAACGGCACCTCGTGGCGCCCGCGTTCAGCACGGTGGCGCTGCTGGTGGAGCGGATGGGCGAGGCCCAGCCGTGGGCGGCGATCCCGGCCCTGGCCCTGACGGACGCGCTCGAAGGGTCCGGCGCCGAAGCCGTCCTCCTCGACCCGGTGGTGGCCCATGGCTGACGACTTCTCGGGCATCGACCCCGCCGCCCTGACCACCATGATCAGTTCGCTGTCCAAGGACAGCACGGACCTCGGTACCAGCGTGCGCGCCTTCAAGACGTCCTTCGCCGGACTCGGGCTCGACACCGGCCCGTTGGACGAGCTGATCGGCATGAGCAGCTGGGCAGACGACCAACTGCCCATGCTGCGCCGCAGGCAGTCGCTGGCCGCCGCGATGGGCCACAAGGGCATGGGACCGTACGCGGCCATGGTGCAGATCCCCGAGCCGGTGCCGCTCACCGCCAAGCAGGCCCAGGCGGACGGCAAGCGGGCGGCGGGCGAGGCGAACGCGGCCGAACTGCTCGACTCGGGCCCGGCCGGCGACGCCTTCCACCGGATCGCGCTCGAAGTGGCGGCGCACAAGGGCGACCCCGACTGGACGTCCGCCTTCTACGCGGGCCTTGACCCCAAGCTCGCCGCCCAACTGCCCTCGGTGGTCGCCGCGACGCACAGTCCGACGGCCGAGGCGGACATGGCCGACTTCGCCGACGCCTTCCATACCGCGCTCAACGCCACCACGCCCGCCCCCGGCTTCGACAAGGTGCTCGCCCTCTTCCAGGGCCCGATCCCCAAGGACGACCCCTCGGCGGTCTGGAACCGGGCGCTGATGCAGCAGGACGACCCGGACCTGTGGAGCATCGCCTGGGCCGACCTGGAGGACCTGTTCGTGCCGGCGCACAACTGGTCGTCCGAGGGCGGCATCCTGCAGGGCGTGCTGGCCGGCCAGGCGCAGTACGCGAGCCTGGTCCACGACCGGGCAGACCGCTTCGCCAAGGCCGCGGAGGCACTGCACGAGTACCGGGTGAACAGCCCGAACCTGACCTCGGCGCAGCGCAACACGATCAAGAAGCTCACCGGCAACTTCGGCCGCCAGTCGGCCGCCGACCTGCGCCAGTCCGAGGGCGTGCTCGCGAAGTTCAACCTCGGCGGCCTGTCGAAGCTGATGAACGTCTCGGTCACCGGGGCCGCCGACACGCTGCTGCACGGCGCCGGCGCCGACACGAAGGTGCTCGGCAGCTTCCTGCGGGTCGGCGAGAAGGTGCCGGTGGTCGGCGCCGTGCTGACCATCGGCGGCACGGCCTGGGACATCAAGAACGGCACCGACCCCGACGTCGCCGTCACCGCGAACGTCGGTTCGCTGGCGATCGGCACCGGCGCCGGATTCGGGGCGGAGGCACTCACCGTCTTCATCGCCGGCGGCCCGGTCGGCTGGGCCGCCGGCGCCGGTGTGCTGGTCGCCGCGGGCGTCGGCTACGCTGCCTACCGCTTCCTGGAGAGCGGCACCGGCCAGAAGGCGATCAAGGGCACCGAGCACGCCGTCGAGGGTGCGGCCAAGGACGTCGGCCACGCGGCCAAGAGCGTCGCGCACTGGATGGGCTTTTGAATGACGCGCAAGACCAAACGCCAGGACTGGACCCCGCCGGCCGTGGCCGAGCCGGCCGCCTGGCCCGCCGCGGCCCGTCCCGCGGTGGCGGCGAGGACCCCGGGGCGCGGCCTGCTCGCGGTGGCGCTGGTGCTGAGCGCGCTGTGCTTCGGGATGTTCTTCGCCCTCCGCGCCGACTGCGGCTCGACGGTGGACGCCCTGCGCGCGCACGGTGCGCAGAAGGTCGCCTTCGTCTCCCGGACAGGAACCGACAAGTTCGGCGAACTCACCCATGTCGACGTGACGTTCGAGAACGCCGCCGGCAGTCACCGCGGCACCCTGTGCGTACCGGCCGGCGGTTCGCTGCCCAAGGGCGTCACCACCGGTTCCGCCGTGGCCGTCGTCTATGACACCCGGCGGCCTTCGCGGGTGATGCTGGCCGCGCAGGTGGCGCATCCGCCCGGCTGGAGCCTTTCCACGGTGTTGTCGCTGGCCGGCGGGGTGCTCTTCCTGGGCCTGGGTGCCGGGGTCTTCGTCCGCCGCCGGATGATGATGCGCGGGCGCTGACCGCGGACGCCGAACGGCCATGCGGACCGGAACCGTCCGCGATCACCTCTACCGTAGGCAGCATGCCGACCGCGCCCCTGGACCGCCGCACCCTCAACCGGACCCTGCTGTCCCGCCAACTGCTGCTGGAACAAGCGGACATGGGCGCCGAGGAGGCAGTCGCCCACCTGCTGGGCCTGCAGTCGCAGGCGCCCGCCTCCGCCTACCCGGGGCTGTGGAGCCGGCTGGACCGCTTCGACTTCGCCGAACTCGGCAAGCTGCTCACCGAACGCCGGGTGGTGCGGGTGGTGCTCATGCGCAGCACCGTCCACCTGGTGACGGCCGCCGACGCGCTGGCGCTGCGGCCCTGGCTCCAGCCGTCCCTGGACCGCGGCTTCCGCTCCTCGCAGTGGGCGGCAGGCGTCGCCGGGGTGGACCGGGCGGAGCTGCTGGCGTACGGCCGCGAGCTGCTGGCCGCCGGCGGCACGGCGGAACAGGCCCCGGGACCTGCCGAGTTGCGCACCGCGCTGAGCGAACGCTTCCCGGCCGCCGATCCGGCGTCGCTGGTCAACGCGCTGCGGGTGTGGGCACCGCTGGTTCAGGTGCCGCCGCGCGGGCTGTGGGGCGGGGTCGGCGGCCCGCGCTACGCGCTGCTCGACGACTGGGCGGGCGCGCCGCTCGCCGAGCCCGACCCGGCCGGCCTGGTCCGCCGCTACCTCGCCGCGTTCGGCCCGGCCACCCCGGCCGACATGCAGAAGTGGTCCGGACTCACCGGCCTCAAGCGGGTGTTCACCGGCCTTGACCTGCGGACGTACCAGGCCGAGGACGGACGGGTGCTGTACGACCTGCCGGAGGCCGAACTCGCCGACCCGTCGGTCGCCGTACCGGCCCGGTTCGTCACCGACTTCGACAACCTCGTCCTGTCGCACGCCGACCGCACCCACGTACTGGCCGACGAGCACCGGTCGCGGGTGATGACGGTGAACGGCATCATCCGCGGCACCGTGCTGGTGGACGGATTCGTCGGCGGCACCTGGCGGTTCGAGCGGGGCGGCGACACCGCGGCCGTGGTCGTCACGCCGTTCGCGCCGCTGAGCCGGGCCGACCGGGCCGCCCTCAGCGAGGACGGCGGCCGGCTGCTGGCCGCCTCGGACCCGGGCGCGGGCAGCCGCGAGGTCCGCTTCGAAGCGCCGTGACCGGCAGGGCCGTTGAGCCCTGCCGGTCGGCGTTGGTGGTTTGCGCGGCCGTCAGCGCGCCGCCTCGAACGCCCGGCCCGCCGGGGTCTCCGCCGGCCCGCTGTGGAACAGGCCGCTGCTGGGCGCCTTGTCGTCGGCCGGCAGCCCGAACCAGGCGTAGCGCTGGAGGTACGGCAGCCCGTCGAGCATCTTCGCCGCCGCCGTGACGAACGCGGCCTGCTGGTCGTCGGTGGGGAAGCGGGTGCCGCCGTTGGCGAAGTCGATCAGCGCGAACTCGGTCAGCCAGATGGGCTTGTGGTAGCGGTTGTAGACCGCCTGGAGATACGACTTGAGCTGCGAGACGGCGTTCGGCGTCGTGAAGTCGCCGCCGTACCAGTGCAGTGCGATGAAGTCGACGCGGTAGCCGCGCTGCTGGGCGCCCGACATGAAGCGGTCCAGCCAGCCGCCCGCGGTGTCACCGCCGTACGCGACCGCCGGAGAGCCCAGCACCTTGCCGCTGGACATCAGCTTGGGCCACAGCGACAGCGCCTGGTCGGTGGTCATGTTCGACTGGCCGGCCATGTCGGGCTCGTTGAATCCGAGCAGGTAGGGGCCCGCCTGCTTCGCCTGGGCCAGCGAGGTCGCGTCGGCGCTCTTGGCGCCCCAGATCATCGGGACGAAGCCGGGGCCGCTGATCCCGCTGTGCGTGGTGGACCAGGTGTAGTACCAGCCGGCGCCGGAGCGGGTCAGCGCGGTGTTCACCCCGTTGAACGTCCATACGCCCACGCCCTTGCGCACCGACGAGGCCGGCGGCGCGGGCGGCGGGGCCTTGGCGGGCGCCTTCGCCGGGGTGGTGCGCGGCGCCTTCGGGGTGGGCTTGCGGGTCGGTGTCGCCGACGGTTTGGGCTTCGGCTTCGGCTTGGCCGCCGCGCTGGTGGTCGGCGGGGTGGTCGGCACCGTCGCCGGGACGGTGACGGCCGGCGTCGTCCTGCGCGCGTCGGCCGCCGGGGCGGGGTCGGCGGTCAGATGGACGGCGAGCAGCGCGCCCGCTGCCGCCACGGCGACGGCGGCGACCGCCGCGGCCGGTATGCCGAGCGGGCCGCCGTGCAGCAGCCGGGGCCTGACGTGAGCACCCCGGGGCGCACCGCTCCGCCGTGGGGGGCGTGGTCGCGGAGCGGTGCGCGGGGCCGCAGATGCGGCCTGGGAGGGTGGCATGGGGGAGTGCGCCGGCAGGGGGGCCGGCGGGTGGCCGGGCAGCTGCCCGGCGGGGTGACCGGGCGGCCCGCCGTGGCCTGCGGGCGGTCCGGGGTGTCCGGGCGGCGGGCCCTGCGCGGGGGGAGCGCCGTGGCCGGGCGGGGCGCCGTGCGGCGGCGGACCGCCGTGCCCCGCGGGCGGTGCCGGGTGGCCCGGCTGGAGGCCCGGCCCGGGAGGGGTCCAGTGGCCGCCGCCGAAGCCGAGCGGGACCGGGAGCAGCGGGAGGCCGCTGAGCAGCCGGTCCATCGGGAGCAGCGCGCCGCTGAGCCGGGAGCAGTCGGCGCAGCCGCGGATGTGCCGGGCGAACCGCTTGCGCCACAGCGGGCTCGGCACCCCGTCCCAGCCGTCGGTCAGCTCCCGCAGTTCCGCGCAGTGCACCGCGTCGGCGTCGCCGAGCGCCCGCACCACCGAGCGGGAGATCTCCAGCTGCTCCTTCATCCGCTGGACCTTCACCGCCGCGTGCTGCCGGGTCAGCCCGAGCGCCTCGGCCAGCTCCGCGCGGCGCAGCTCGCCGGTCTCCTCCAGCCACCACAGCGCCAGCAGCGTGCGGTCGTCCGGGTCGAGCCAGCGGGTGGCCTCGGCTATCTCCCGGCGCTGGTCGGTCAGTCCGAGCCGCAGGATCGTCACCGAGGCGAAGTCGGAGGCCGGGTCGGCGATCAGCTCGGCGGCGTCCAGGGCGGTCTGGTGGTGCCAGGACGCCTTCCTGGCCTGCTCGCGGTCCCGCACCTGGCGCACCGCGATGGCCACCATCCAGGACCTGAACGCCTCCGGGTCGCGCAGCTCGCCGAGGCCGCGCACCACGCGCAGCAGCGTCTCCTGCACCACGTCGTCGACGTCGTCGTTCCCGTCCAGCGCGCGGCCCACGATGTTGTAGACCAGCGGCAGGCACTCCGCGACCAGCTCGTCCAGCGCCCGCTGGTCGCCGGCACGTGCCGCGACCACGACCCTCGGGTCGGGTCCGACCCGGTCGCCTGCCCGCATGCTGCTCCACCTTCCGTCTGCCTGTGCTCTGAACAGGAGACGGTGCCATGACCTGCGGATAACAGAAACCTCTGGGCATGGCCTGACCGAAAATCACGGCACTTCACGGTTCGGGGCGCCGGCCGCCCGGCCCGCGGTGACGGGCGGACGGCCGGCGCCCCGCTGGAGGCTCCCGGTCTCAGACTCGCCGGCTCAGGAGCCCGGCACCGTGTCCTTGAACGCGGTGCCCGCCGAACGCAGCCCGGCGACCTGCGAGGTGACCTGGGCCGGGGTCAGCACCTGGTCCTTGACGAAGTAGACGTAGTCCACCTGCTCGTTGTACGAGCGGGAGGTGCTGCTGGTCTGCCCGGCGAGGTCGATCAGCCAGTGGTTGAAGTCGATGAACTGGCCGCCCTCGGGCAGGTACGGCTCGCCGTGCGTCGCCACGGCCTGGCCGTCGATGTAGTACGTGATGCTGGTGTTGTCGATGGTGATCTGGAGGTCGTGCCAGCCGTCCAGGCTGCCGTACTGCTGCCCGTGGGTGTTGACCGCGTTCCAAGGGTCGGGGTTGTACGTCTCCCAGGACGTCTCGTACATGATGTTCTGCGTCTCGCCCCAGCCGCCGTTGGGCAGGTACTCGAAGTCCTGCTCGCTGTAGTCGGGGTCCATCGGCGCCTTGAGCGGCGTGAAGGTGAAGAACGTCTGGTTGACGTGGTCGCCGTCCGGGCCGCCGGTGGGCGTGTCGTCGAACTTCACCCGGGCCGCGTAGGTGCCGTTCTTGAACTTCTGCGCGGTGCTCTGGATCTCGGTCTCGCGGGTGCCGGCCGCGGTGCCGTCGGTGGTGAGCTTGAGGTTCATCACCTTGCCCGAGCCGTCGGCCACGAAGGTCAGGTCCTGCGGCGACCAGGTGGCGCCGGCCACGCCGGGGCCGCCCTGCCCGGACTTCACCGTCCAGCCGTGCTGCTGGATGGCCGGGTCGGAGCTGGTGGTGTAGCTGAAGTCGTCGAAGAGCGCGGGCGCGTTGGGGTCGGTCGGCGGGGTGGTCGGGGGAGTGGTGGGCGGCGAGGTCGGGTCGTTGCCGGCCGGCGCGGTGCCCCACAGCACGGCGCCGCCCTTCTGGACGGTGACCTTGCTCCAGTTGGCGTACGAGGTCTGCGCGCCGTTGAAGGAGTAGTCGTCGGACTGGGTGAGCGTCTGCCAGTCCGCGCGGTAGAAGCGCAGTTGCAGGTCGCCGGTGTTCTGGCCGGGGGAGAGCGAGCCCGCGCCGGAGGTGAAGCCGATCTCCAGGTAGCGGTCCGCGGTGGCGGTCGGGTTGGCCAGCGTGCCGAACGTGCCGGTGACGTTGGCGCAGCCCTTCACCGCCCAGGAGCAGGCGAAGCGGTAACTCGTGCTCGGGCCGTCGGACTTGAAGTAGTAGCGCACGGTGACCCCGCTGAGCGGCACGGTGGTGCTGCCGGTGTTGGTCACCTCCAGCCACGGCTCGGACTGGTCGGCGGTCGCGCCCGAGGCGCTGGTGCGGTACTGGGCGGTGAGCGCGTCCTGTGCGGCGGACGCGGGCAGCGCGGTGAGCGCGGCGCAGGCGAGGCCGGCGGCCGTGGACACCGCCATGGCGGTACGGACCCGGGTGGGCACGCGGAACTTTCCTGACACGGTTGATCCCTTTCCAACGTGGGGGTGGTGCGGGATGGCTGGTGGTGCGGTCTGGGGGGTGGTGCGGTTTTCTCGGCGGCGGCGGCGGCCCGGACCCGGGCCTAGCGGGGGGTGGTCGGGGCTGGCCGCGGCGCGGAGGCGCGGACGCCGGGAACGGGCAGCGGGTGGCTGTGGACGTCGAGCGCCGCGAGCCGGGGCTCGTGCAGCCGCAGCGCGGGCAGGAAGTCGGTGGCCCAGTCGGAGGCCGGGTTCCATGACCGGTCGGCGAGCGCGCACAGCCGCGGGAAGGCCAGGTATTCGAGGTCGGCCGCCCGCACCGCGAACTCGCTCCACAACTGCGCCTGGGTGCCGAGCACATGGGCCGCGGCGGCCGGCTCCCAGTCGGCCGGCGCGGGCTCGCCCCGGTGCACCGCGCGCAGGTCGACCACCGCGCCGGCCTGCCCGAGCGGCTCGTCGGCCGCGTCCGACTGCGGGTAGTCCAGATAGGTCGAGCGGTACGGCGTCATGACGACGTCGTGGCCGCGCCGGGCGGCGGCCAGCCCGTGCGCGGTGTCCCGCCACGGCATCACCGTCAACTCCGGTGGCAGCGCCCCGGAGTCCTCCGCCCAGCACACCGGCCGCCGGCCCTGTTCGAGCAGGAAGTCGGCGATCCGGCCGAGGAACCAGCCGTGCAGCGCCTTGGGTGCGGCCAGCCCCAGTTCCGCCGTGCGGCGGCGCGCCTCGGCACTGGCCTCCCACTCGGTGACCGGGCACTCGTCGCCGCCGATGTGCACGTAAGGGGACGGGAAGACGTCCAGCACCTCGCCGAGCACCGTGCGGCAGAAGTCCAGCACCTCGTCGTGGACGCCGAGCACGTTCTCGCACACGCCCCACTCGGTCCAGACGTCGAGTTCGCGGCCCGGCACGTTGCCCAGGTGCGGGTACGCGGCCAGCGCCGCCCGGGCGTGCCCGGGCATCTCGATCTCCGGCAGCACCGTCACCCCGCGCTCGGCGGCGTAGGCCACCAGCGCGCGCAACTCGGCGGCGGTGTAGGCGCCCTGGTGCGGCCGGTCGTCGAACCGCCCGCTGCCCGCCCGGCCGGTCATCGACCGGGCCCGCGCCCCGCCGACCTCGGTCAGCGCCGGATACGCCGACACCGGCATCCGCCAGCCCTGGTCGTCGGTCAGGTGCAGGTGCAGCACGTTCAGCTTGTGGAAGGCCAGCAGGTCCACGAACCGGCGCAGCACCGGCACCGGTTGGAAGCGCCGGGCGACGTCGAGCATCGCCCCGCGCCAGCCGAACCGCGGCACGTCGGTCACCTGCACGCAGGGCATCCGCCACGGCACATCGGTCACCGGACGTGCGGACAGCGCCTGCGCGGGCAGCAGTTGGCGGATGGTCTGCACACCGTTCAGCAGTCCGGCCGGCTTGGCCGCGCGCAGCAGCACCGCGTCCGGGCCGACGGTCAGCCCGTAGCCCTCCGCGCCGAGCCCGCCGAGCAGCGGGTCCAGGACGAACACCACGTTCCCGGTGGGGGAGTTGCGCAGCCGCAGCCCGGTGGCCGGGGCCAGCAGGGTCCGCAGCAGCCGGGCCGGGCCCAGTGCTTCGCCCGTCGCCCGGACGGTCGTTGACGCGTCGAAGGTGAAGTGGCCCGGAATACGGGCGATATGGGTGGGATGCGGAATGATCACGGCGGTGGTCTCCAGGAGGCCGGGGGGACAAGCGGGTTCGCGGGAGCGGGCACGCCGGACCGGCGGGCGCGCCGGACGGGCGGCGCGACCGGCGGGGCGGTGGCGTCGGGACGGGAAGCGGCGTCGGGACGGGAGGTGGCGCGCGGGGCTCAGCCCTTGACGGCGCCCGCGGTCATTCCGGAGGTGACCCGGTTCTGGAGCAGCAGGAAGACCACCAGGACGGGCAGCATGAACAGCGAGGAGGCGGCCATCGTGGCGCCCCAGTCGGTGCCGAAGACATTGCTGAACGAGGACAGCCAGACCGGCAGGGTGCGGGCGTCCTGGTTCTTGATGATCAGCGTGTTGGCGAACGCGAACTCGTTCCACGCCGTGATGAAGCCGAACAGCGAGGTGGACAGCAGCCCCGGCGCCAGCAGCGGGAAGGTGACCCGGCGGAATGCCTCGGCCCGGGTGCAGCCGTCGACCTGCGCGGCCTCCTCCAGCTCCACCGGGATCGCGGCCAGGAAGCCGCGCAGCATCACGATGGTGAACGGCAGCGTGGTCATGAAGTAGATCAGCGTCAGCATCGACAGCTTGTCCAGCATGTCCACGTCCCGGGCGATGACGTACATCGGGATCAGCAGCGCCTCCCACGGCGCCATCTGCGCGATGAACACCATCAAGATGAACGCCCGCCGGCCGCGCCACCGCATCCTGGCCACCGCGAACGACGCCAGCAGCGCCACCACCAGCGACATCAGCACCGCGCCGAGCGTGACGGTCAGGCTGTTGCGCCAGTAGGTGCCGAAGCCGTCGGAGTGCACGGCGGTGCCGAAGTGCGCCAGCGTGGGGTGCAGCGGCAGGAACGACGGGGTGTCGGCGGTGATGGCCGAGGACGGCTTGAAGGCCGTGATCACCATCCAGTACACGGGGAAGACCGACAGCAGCAGCGTCACCAGCGCCGCCAGGTTCAGCGGCAGCCGGCGCAGCGCCTTACCAGTCGTCCTCGGCCGCGGGTTCCGGGCCGGCCGCGGGTTCCTCAGGGTCAGGGTGCTCACAGCGCGTTCTCCTCCCGGCCTTCCTGGCGGAACATCCGGCGCAGGTTGAACACCAGCGCGCCGAGCAGGATCAGGACGGTCAGGGTGGAGACCGCCGATCCCAGGTCGTACTTGTGCAGCGACTGGGCGATCTGGAACGCGTAGACCGGCAGCGTGGTCGTCGCGCCGTTCGGACCGCCCTGGCTGATCACCCAGATCTGGGCGAAGCACTTCAGGCACCAGATCACCTCAAGGGAGGTGACCAGTGCGAACAGCGAGCGCAGCATCGGGAAGGTGACCAGCCGGAAGGTCTGCCACGCGCCGGCGCCGTCGATCCTCGCCGACTCGTACAGCTCCACCGGGATCGTGGTGAGGCCGCCGTAGAGGGTGAGCGCCGCGAACGGCACGGACTGCCAGACCACCAGCGTCACCAGGATGGCGAAGGTGGCGTCGCCGTGCGCGAACCAGGCGTAGTCGCGGTAGGAGTCGAAACCCAGCTTGACCAGTAGCCAGTTGACCACTCCGAAGCGGGACTGGAACAGCCACTGGAAGATGGTGGTCGCGGCGATCACCGGAGTGGCCCAGGTCAGCACCAGGCCGCTCATCACCGCGAACCGCATCCGCCGGCCGAGCTTGTTCAGCATCAGCGAGACCAGGGTGCCCAGGACCATGATCAGTACGACGTTCAGGCCGGTCCACCACAGGGTGCGGCGGACCACCGTCCAGAACTCCGGATCCTCCAGCACCGTGCGGTAGTTGGCGAAGCCGACCCAGGTCGCGCCGCCCCGGATCAGCTCGCCGAGGCCGAAGTGCTGGAACGACATGACGATGTTCCTGGCCAGCGGGTACAGCAGCAGGAAGGCCGTGCCCACCACGGTGGGTGCGACCAGCAGATACGGCCAGAGCGCGGACAGCCGGCGGCGGCGCGGCCGGCGCGGCTCCGGCGGCGGCGCCGCGACGGCCGGCCGCGGATCGGCGGAGTGAGCGGTGAGCACGGCGGGTCTCCTGTGAGTGCGGGAGGGCGGTTGCACGGGCGGGCGGCGGGCTCCGGAGCCGGTCCGGAGCCAAACCGGACCTCTAGAGGGACTCGTTCAGGGCCTTGGTGATCGCGGCCGAGGCGGTCTTGGCCGCCGAGTCCGGATCGGCGCCGGTCAGCACCTGCGTCATGTACTGCTTGATCGGGTTGTTGGCCTCCACCGCGGCCCAGTTGGGCGAGTTCGGTGTGGCGTGGCCGTTCGCCGCTCCCACCGCCATCGTCGAGGCGCCGTCGTTGCCGGCCAGCACGCTGGCCAGCGACGTGCGGTTGGGCACGTAGCTCATCTCCTTGGCCATGTCCGTCTGCCACTTGGTGCCGGCCAGCGCCTTGACCACCTGGTACGCCTGCGCCTGGTGCTGCGACGCTTCCGGGATCACCAGGTCGGAGCCGCCGGTGAACACCGCGCCGGGCTTGTCGGCGGTCTTGCCGGGGATCGGGAAGAAGCCGATCTTGTTCTTCATCGCCGGGTTCGCCTTCAGGATCGCCGCGGCGCCGCCGGGCACCGAGATGATCTGCGCGCTCTTGCCCTTGGCGAAGACGTCCGCCTGCGGCGGCTTGGCCTCGTCGGCGTCCTTCGGGCCGTTGCCGAGTGCCTGGAGCTGCTTGTAGAAGTCCATGCCGGCCTTGGCCTGCGGGGTGTCGAGGGTGCCCTGCCACTTGCCGTCCGCGCCCTTGGCGGCGAGGTCGCCGCCCTCGTCCCAGACGAAGCCGGCCAGCGCGTACCAGGTCTGGCCCGGCAGGTAGATCCCGTCGTCGCCGCCGGTGTCGAGCTTGGTGGTGTCGGTGATCCACTCGGCCCTGGTCTTGGGCGGGGTGGTGATGCCGGCCTTGGCGAACAGGTCCTTGTTGTAGATCACCACCCGGTTCGCGGCGTACCACGGGACGCCGAACTGCTTGCCGTCGATCTTGCCGGGGTCGGCCAGCCCCGGGATCCAGTCGGCGCCCTGCAGGTCGGACACCTTGGAGGTGAGGTCCTGCACACCGCCGCCGGCCGCGTACTGGGCGACCTGGGTGTTGCCGACCTCGATCACGTCGGGGGCGTCCTTGCTGGCCAGCGCACTGGTGATCTTCTGGCCTATGCCGTCCCACTCCTGGATCTGGATGTCCAGCGTGGTGCCCTTGTGGGCGGCCTGGTAGTCGGCGGTGAAGCGCTTGAGGAAGCTGTCGGACATGCTGTCGCGCATGATCCAGACGGTGAGCTTGGCCGGCGCGTCGGCTTTGGCGTCGCCGCCGGAGCCGGAGCCGGAGCCGGAGGAGGACGAGCCGCAGGCGCTGAGCGCACAGGCGGCGAGCACGAGCGCGGCGGCGCCGGGGACGAGTCTGGATCTCACGGGGATGTCACCTCGAAGTAGAGCGGGCCGGAACTGACCACTGGCCAACTGGTCTGGTGCTGGTCAGGAAAGTGGCATAGACCACTGGTGGCGTCAAGAGCTTGCGCGGGAATGGCGGTGGCGGTCGTATACGGCCGGGAAACCCTGCGAACCAGGGCGAATCACCGTTCAACGGGCCGTCCGTCACGCGTCCTCGCAGGTGGCACTGGCGTGCTGGTCAGCATCTGGATAACCTCGACTGGACAACACAGCAGCCGGAGGGACACACGTCATGGTCAGCGAGCCGGCGCGCTCGGCGCTCAAACGCGAACGGGTCCGCGACTACCTGATGGAGCTGGTCGAGTCCCGCTCACCCGGCGACCCGATCCCGTCCGAGCGCACGCTGTGCGAGCAACTCGGCGTCTCCCGGCCCACGTTGCGCTCCGCGGTGGACGAACTGGTCACCACCGGGCTGCTGGTGCGCGAGCACGGCCGCGGGATGTTCGTCGCCCCCGAGAAGATCACCCAGGAGCTGGCGCCCAGCCGGCACGCCTACCATCTGCCGCAGGCGTCGGGCACCTGGGCCAGCCGGGTGCTGGAGTTCACCACCGTGCAGGCCGGGGCCCGGGTCGGCCGCAAGCTGCACATCTCGCCGGCCGCGGAGATCACGTACATCGCGCGGCTGCGGCTGGTGGACGGCGAACCGATGGCGATCGAGTACCTGCACGTCCCGGCCGCGGTGGTGCCAGGGCTCCGCCCGGCGGACATGGAGTCAGGCGACTTCTACGACTTCCTGCGGGAGCGGCACGGGGTGCGGGTGCACGAGGCGGTCCAGTCGATCGAGCCGACGGTGACCAACGAGGAGGAGGCCCGGCTGATCGGTGTCCCGGTGCTGTCGCCGGCGCTGCTGTTCGAGCGCCTGACGAAGGACGCGACGGGCCGCCCGGTCGAATACGTGCACTCGGTGTACCGCGGTGACCGTTACCGGATCGTCTCGCGGCTGGCACTGGGTGACGCTTCCCCGCCGGGCCCGCAGTCCGCCTCCCAGCACCACCCCGGCATCCCCCCGGGCGACCTCGCCGGGCGCGGCGACATCCCGGCGCTGATGGTCGGCGACGTCCAGCCGGGCACGTAGGCGTTCCACTGGGGGTGACGGGAGCCGGGCGTGTCCGGCTCACCCGGCGGGAGCCGGGCCGGGGACGGCGGCAACCAGCTCGGCTGGTGGCGGTTTTCTGCCGTCCGCGGACGCGTCGTGGCTGGTCGCGCAGTTCCCCGCGCCCCTGACGGGGCACTTGCCTTTCGCTCAGCCGGTGGCGGCCGGCGGTCCGGGGGCGAGGGGCGCCGGGCTCGGCGGGGCGGCTGCCCGAGTGCCGGGGGCCGGGGCGGACCAGGCCGCCGGCGGCCGGGCCGTCAGGAGGGGGTCCACCGTCAGGAAAGTCGCACCGAGGGGCTCGGCCATCGCCCGCAGCGCGGTCTCCGAGAGCCGGATCCACGGCTGGGTGGGCCCGAGCACGGACCGCAGCCGCCGATCGCTGGTGAACCCCACAGCCGTCCTGCTCCCGAACGGCGTACGCCACAGCCGCACCACATGCCCCGCGGGCCCTCGCCGGACCGGAACGTACAGCAGGCGCCGCCCCGGCGGATCCACGGAATCCCCGTCAGCCACCTGCCGCCCGCTCGCGTCCATGAGCCCACCGTAACCCGGCTCAGCGGCAGCGCATTCGCTGAGGTCAGCGGGGGAGACGGCGATCACAGCAGGCCGCGCAGCGCCGCACCGACCTCCGCGACCGCCCCGGCGAGCACATCCGGCGGATTGGCGGCGTATCCCAGCACCAGGCCCGGCGGTCCCGGCCGCTGCCGGTGCCAGGACAGCGGCTGCACCTTCACCCCCCGTTCGAGTGAACCCGCGGCCAGGTCGGTGTCCGCGAAGCCGCCCTCGAACGTCACCGTCAGATACAGACCGGCCGCCGCGCCGTGGACGACGGCCCGCCCCGGGCCCCGGGCGGGCAGCAGCCCGCCGAGCGCCTCCCGCAGAGCGTCCCTGCGCCGCCGGTGCCGCTGCCGCAGCAGCCTCAACTGCCGTTCCAGCGCGCCCGATTCCATCAGCCGGGCCAGTACCAGCTGGGGCAGCGCCGGGCTGCCCAGGTCCGCGAACCGCTTCGCCTCCACCACCGCCTCCCGGTACGGGGCCGGCACCACCACCCACCCCATCCGCAGCGCGGGCGCCAGCAGCTTCGACACGCTGCCCGCGTACCAGACCCGGTCGGGCAGCACGGCCCGCAGCGCGGCCACCGGCGGCCGGTCGTAACGGTGCTCGGCGTCGTAGTCGTCCTCGATGACGAGCCCGCCGCGCTCCACGGCCCACCCGGCCAGCTCCCGTCGCCGCGCCCCGCTGAGCACGACTCCCAGCGGGAACTGGTGCGCGGGCGTCACGCAGACGGCGGCGGCACCGGTCTCCCGCAGGGCGCCGACGTCGAGCCCGTCGCCGTCCACCGGGACCGGCGGGGTGGGGTCGGGGCCGCCGCCCAGGCCGTGGGCGAGGTGCTGGCGGACGCCGAGCGATCCGGGGTCCTCCAGCGCGACCCGGTCGACGCCGTGAGCGCGCAGCACCTGCCCGAACAAGGTGAGCGCCTGCGCGGTGCCCGCGACGATCACGATCTCGTCCGGATCCGCGACGAACCCGCGATTGCGGGCCAGCCAGGTGCTCACCGCCCGCCGCAGCGGCAGCGCCCCGCGCGGATCGCCGTACCCGAACCCGGCGGCGGGCAGCTCCGCGAACACCTGCCGCTCCGCCCGCAGCCAGGCGGCCCGCGGAAACGCGGCGAGATCCGGCACCCCCGGCGAGAGATCCACCCGCGCGGGCACGTCGCGCACGGCGTCGAACACGCCGTACCCGACCGGCTGCCGGAACACCCCGGAGCCGCCTGAACGCCGTCCCCCGCGAGGCCCCGGCGGGGGGTCGTCCGTGGCGCGGTCGGCGCCGGACGGGCCCGTACGCCCGCCGGGCCGTTCGCCGTTCGAGGACCGGCCCGCGGGAGCACCCAGGGCAGGGCCGGGCGTGGCGTGACCAGCGCTGCGGCCCGGGCCGGCGGTGGTTGCCGGCGGCGGGTCGACACGGTCGCCGGTCGAGAGGCGGGACCTGGACGCACTCCGGGCCGGGTCGGCCGTGGCGCGGCCGGCGCTTGACGGGTCTGCCGGCGGCGTGGGCTTACGGGGCCCGGGCTCGTTGCCGGTCCAGCGCTTGGTTGCCGCCGCGCTCGGGGGCGGGACGGGCGGCCCGGCTGCTGGAGGTTGCGCAGGAGGGGTGAGGACGGGCCGGTTCTCGGGACGGCTGGCGGGGGCGGGCGGCGGTCGGCGGGTCGTGCCCGGGTCCGCGGCCGGGCGGGAGAGGGTAGGGGACGTCAGGACCACCGTGCCGGCCCGGCCGCGGCCTTCCACGTGGCCGTCCTCCGCCAGGCGGCGGTACGCCTCGGTGATCACTCCGCGTGACACCTGCAGGTCGGCCGCCAGCGTGCGGGACGGTGGCAGCTTCGTGCCGACCGGGAGCCGGCCGTCGGCGATCGCGCGGCGCAGGTGGTCGGTCAGCCAGCCGGAGAGGCCGCCCACCGGGGCGTCCTCGGCGCGGAGTTGGAGGAAGTCGGCGCCCGAGGCGGTGGAAGCGGTGGAATCGCTGGACGCGGCGGGCGTTGTGGACCGGTCGGAACGTCGTCTTTTGGACCTGTTCACCAGTCCATAGTGCCGCCAGGGTCGGCGTATGACCACACCCACCACCCGCAACACGCCCTACGTTCACGGCTATTCCGCGCGCGAGACGCGCCGCCTCACCGATCAGGCCGACACGCTCGCAGCCCTGCTGCACGACGGCACCGGCTACCCGCCCGGCAGCCGGATCCTGGAGGCGGGCTGCGGCGTCGGCGCGCAGACCGCGCACCTCGCGGCGGCCGGCCCCGGCGCCCATATCGTCGCGATCGACATCGACGAGGAGTCGCTCGCCGCGGCCGAGCAGCGGCTGTCCGGCCGGCCGCCCGCCCCCGGCCGGCAACCCGCGAGCATCGAGTGGCAGCACGCCGACCTGCGTGAACTCCCCTACCCGGACGCCGAGTTCGACCACGTCTTCGTCTGCTTCGTGCTGGAGCACCTCACCCGGCCCGACCTCGCGCTGGCCGGGCTGCGCCGGGTGCTGCGGCCCGGCGGCACGCTCACCGTGATCGAGGGCGACCACGGATCCGCCTTCTTCCACCCCGCCGGCCGGCACGCGGACGCCGTGATCGCACACCAGGTACGGCTCCAGGCCGCCGCCGGCGGCGACGCGCTGATCGGCCGGCGGCTCGCCCCCCTGCTGGCGGCCGCCGGCTTCACCGACGTCGAGGCCAGGCCCCGTACGGTCTACGCCGACCGGACCCGTCCCGCCCTCGTGGACGGCTTCACCCGGCAGACGTTCATCGCGATGATCGCCTCGGTCAGGGACGAGGCGGTGGCCGCCGGGCTGTGCGGCGAGGCGGAGTTCGACCGGGGCCTGCGCGAACTGGACCGCACGGCGACCGGCGAGGGCACGTTCCACTACACGTTCGTGAAGGCGACGGCGGTGAACCCGCTGCCCTGAGCCCCGGGCCCCGCCGCCGGCGCGCGTCCCGTCGGAAGCCGCCCGCTCACGCGGCCTGTTGTCGCACCTCCGCCCGTCCGGCCGGGGCCGCGCACCCGGCCCGCCTGCCCCGGATCACGAGCGCCGCGACCGCCGGAGCGGCCGCCGCCACCGCGAAGCACAGCGGCAGCGGCGCCCGGGCGACCAGGACGGCGGCCAGCGCGCCGCCCGCCGAAGAGCCCGCGTTCACCGCGGAGTTGACCCAGGTGGTGGCCCGGGTCGCGGTGCCGGCCGGGGCGAGGTCGGCCGCCGCCAGGTAGGCGGTGGCGAGTACCGGCGAGATCAGCGTGCCGGTCGCCGCCACGCCCACCGCGAGCACGGGCAGGCCCGGTGCCGCGCCGGTCAGCGCGAGCAGCCCGGCCAACAGGGCCAGCAGGTACGGCAGTCGGGCCACGGCGGGCAGCCGCCAGCCGATCCTGCCGTACAGCAGCCCGCCCAGCGCGCTGCCCGCGGACTGCGCGGCCAGGATCCAGCCCACCGCGGCCCCGTGGTGCGCGTGGTCGGCGAACGCGATGACGTACAGGTCGATGCCGCCGAGGCAGCAGCCGGACCCGAGTGCGGCGTAGGCGGCCCTGCGCACGCCGGCGCCCTCGGCGCTGAGCAGCCGCAGGCGTGAACGGACCGCGCCGGTACGGGACTCGGGCGCGATCAGCTTGACGGCAGGTGAGGTGACCATGGCCAGCGTGCCGACGGCGATCACGACACCGGACAGGACGAGGCCGCGCACGGGGTGCACGGCGACGACCAGCAACGGCCCGGTGAGGAAGATCAGTTCCTCGGCGACCGTGTCGAGGCTGAACGCTCTTTGCAGCAGCGCGCCGTCGGGAGTCATGGCGTCCCACAGCGCGCGCATCGTCGGCCCGAGCGGCGGGCACAGCGCGCCCGCCACGGCGGTCAGGGCGGCCAACTCGGCGAACGGCGGGCGGTGTTCGCCGGTGAGCGCGGCGAGCCCGAACAGGGCGGCGGCGAACGGCCAGGCGAGCGTGGGCAGGGCCCGGCGGGGCCCCCACCGGTCGACGAGACCGGCCCTGGCCGGGCCGAGGGCGACGGACACGGTGGCGAACAGGGTGGCGAGCAGCCCGCCGCTCGACAGCGAGCCGGTGGCGGAGGTCAGGGACAGGACCAGGGACAGCGAGACCGTCCCGTAGCCGAGCCGCCCGAGCATCGCGGCGCCGAACGTGCGGCGGGCGTGGGGCAGCGCGAGGACGGCGGCGTAGGACGCCGCCGGGCGTGGCGAAGACATGGGTGTGTGTTCCTCGGGGAGGGTGGGGCGTGGGCAGGCGGACCCGGATGCATCGGCTCAGCCGCGGGACCGCGGCAGGCGCGGTAGGGGCGGCGGGGACGCGGGTCGCGACCTACGCACGGAGAGAGAACACGACGTGCACTTTACCGGCCTGCGGCCGCCCCGACCACACTTGCGCGCACCGGGAGCCCCCCGAAACGCTGCCCGCCCCGCCGCGGGCCCGCGCCCTGTCCCCGGACCTTGCCCCCGGTGGTGGGCTGGTGGCGCAGTTCCCCGCGCCCCTTCGGTGCGCCCGCCTTCGGCGCGGCGTCACTGACCGCACCGGGCAACGCAGCCCCGTCAGGGGCGCGGGGAACTGCGCGAACAGCCACGACGGGCGCGCAGCCAGAAGCGTCAACTCCTGGGCGCTCCGCGCCCGTTTCCCGTCGGCGTCGGGGTGAAGTCGTAGCTCACCTCGGTCAGGGAGCGGGAGATCTCCCACAGGCGGATCGCCGACGTGGTGTCGCGTGCGCGGGGAGCGGGGGTCAGGACCCCGGGGGTGCCGCGCAGGCCCGTGCGGCCTCCGGGGCCCAGATACGTGCCGCCGGGGAGGCCGGGGAGGGTCGCCGCGCACAGAGTGGGGAGAGCGCCTGTCGCGGGGCTCACCGCGATCAGCCTGTTGGGGACCGCCATCAGCGTCCTGACCGGGCGCGACCGTCCCGTCGTGATGAGCGACGTGGCCACCAGCCCGGGGTGCACGCCGTAACCGTGCACCGGGAGGCCCGCCGCGCTCGCGCGGCGGTCGAACTCCGCCGTGAACAGCAGGTTCGCCAGCTTGGAGTTGCTGTACGCGCGCAACCGCCCGTAGTGCCGCCGCCCCTGGAGGTCCGTGAAGTCCAGCCGCCCGCGCGAGTGCAGGTCGCTGCTGACCGTGACGACCCGGGCCGCGGACGAGGCCGCGAGCGCCGGCAGCAGCAGCCCGGTCAGCGCGAAGTGCCCGAGGTGGTTCGTGCCGAACTGCAACTCGTAGCCGTCGGCGGTCAGCCGGCGCGGCGTCGCCATCAGCCCCGCGTTGTTGATCAGCAGGTCGAGCGCCGCGTGCTCGTCGAGGAAGCGGTCGGCGAAGTCGCGTACCGACCCGAGGTCGGCCAGGTCCAGGCGCCGTACCTCAAGCAGCGCGCCGGGCGCCGCCGCGCTGATCTCGGCCGCCGCCGCGTTCCCCCGGCCGGGGTTGCGGACGGCGAGTACCAACGCCGCTCCCGCCTTGGCCAGTTCGAGCGCGGTCGCCAGGCCGATGCCGTTGTTCGCGCCGGTGACGACCGCGACCTTGCCGGTCAGGTCCGGTATGCGGTCGGTGCCCCAGCCGGCGGGGACCGGATAGGTGGCGCTGAAGAGTTCGGTGTCCGTGCTGTCGGCCGACATGACGAGCCTCCGGGTACATCCGGTGGTGCCGGGTCCGCGGGGCGGCGTGCGGATGCGGGCCGGTCGGCGGGCCGCGGATTACCCCGTCAACTGGCGTGGAGCGGCGGGCGGTCGGCCACGTTCGCGGTGGCCGTGGGGCGCGGGCAGTGATGCACGGGCAGTCCTGGGCCGTACGGGTGCAAGGTCCCTTTCACGGTCGCTCACCGGCTTCCGCGGTGTCAAGCACGATCAGGTGTGATCACCCCCGGCCGAGCGCCGCCGTGTATGACCACCGCCGGGCGCACGTGCGCAAAAAGGCCGTCCCATCGGCGCGCACGGGGGCGGTGCGCCGATGGGACGGCCGTACGGAGGGGGGCCGGCTGCCGGGTGTCCCGTCCCCACGATGACCCGGCGGTCGGCCCCCGGGCCCCGGGCGTTCTCCGCTGACACGGCACCGGGGGGTCGGGGGAGGCCGTCGGTCGGACGGCCCGGGGAAGCCTGGCGGCTACATGTGGACGGCCTGCACGCCGCCCTCGACCGGCTCGGGCCGGCCCTTGCGGTACATCACCAGGGTGATCACGGCGCCGATCGCGAACAGCCCCGCCGACCACCAGTAGGCGGTCGAGTAGCTGTGCAGCTGGGACTGCGCCTGAGCCGCCTTCGACGTGCCGTGGCTTGCCAGGTAGCTGCTCGCGGCGCTCGCCGCCAGCGTGTTCAGCAGCGCGGTGCCGATCGAACCGCCCACCTGCTGCATGGCGTTGACCGCCGCGGACGCCACACCGGCGTCCTCCTCGCCGATCTCCGCGGTCGCCTGGCTCATCGCGGTCGGGATCACCAGGCCGAGGCCGAGGCCGATCACGATCAGCGGCGGCAGCACGTTGGCCGCGTAGGTGCTGTTCAGGTCGAGCACGGTCAGCCAGGCCATGCCGGCGCCCGCCATCAGCATGCCGAGCGGGACGATCGGCCGCGGGCCGAGCTTGGGCAGCAGCGAGTTGGTGGCCAGCTGGGCCGAGACCATCAGCGCGCCGATCATCGGCACGATGGCCAGACCGGTGTGCACCGGGTTGTAGTTGAGCGACAGCCGCAGGTAGTACGTCAGGAAGAGGAACACGCCGAACATTCCGGCGCCGGAGATCGCCAGCACGGTGAAGGACGCGCCGCGGTTGCGGTCGAGCAGCACGCGCATCGGCAGCAGCGGGTGCCGGGTGCGGACCTGCCAGTAGCTGAAGGCCGCCAGCAGGACGGCGCCGGCCACCAGGAAGCCCCAGGTCATCGGGGAGGCCCAGCCGTGGGTCTCGGCGTTGGCGAAGCCGTAGACCAGGCCGAACAGCCCGGTGGTGACCAGCAGGGTGCCGGGGATGTCGAGCTTCGCGCCGCGGACCGGGACGGTCTTGCGCAGCAGGAGCAGGCCGCCGGTGAAGGCGAACACGGCGAAGAACAGGTTCACGTACAGCGTCCAGCGCCAGTTGAGGTGCTCGGTGAGCACGCCGCCGAGCAGCAGGCCCACACCACCGCCCGCACCGGCCACGGCGCCGTAGATGCCGAACGCCTTCGCGCGTTCCTTGGCGTCGGTGAAGGTGGTGTTCAGCAGGGAGAGCGCCGCCGGCGCGAGCAGCGCGCCGAACAGGCCCTGCAGGGCCCGGCCGCTGACCAGGACCTCGAAGTTCTGCGCGGCGCCGGCCAGCGCGGATGCGCCGGCGAAGCCGACCACGCCCACCAGGAAGACGATCTTGCGGCCGACCAGGTCGGCGAGCCGCCCGCCGAGCAGCAGCAGCGAGCCGAACGCCAGCGAGTACGCGGTGACGATCCACTGCCGGTTGCCGTTGCTGAAGCCGAGGTCCTGCTGCGCGGAGGGCAGCGCGATGTTCACGACGGTCGCGTCGAGGACCACCATCAGCTGGGCGAGGGCGATGACCGCGAGCACCCACCAGCGGTGGTTCGCCTTCTCCGCCCCCTTTGACAGGTCGACGGCGGAGTCGCCGGCGGCCCCGGTGACCGGTGCCGGTTCGCCGACATGCGCGTCGGCGGTGTGCTGGGATGACATGGGACGAACTCCTCGGAAGCGACTGGGCGGGGACGGGGGCCGCAGGAAGAACGAAACTGTTTCGTACTCCACGAACCGTACGACCCGGGCTATCGAAACGCAAACGTTTCGCTCCCGGTGATCGTGTGCCGCTCCTCACACGCGCGGTGACCAGGCGGAAGGCGGCTCGGGCGGTGCCGTCAGCTGTCCACCCGGCCGGTGACGGCGACGGTCACGCCGAGGCCGATCATGGCGATCCCGCCGGTGCCGCCGACCGCGGCGAGCCGCTTGGGGGAGCTGGCGAACCAGGTCCGGGCCGCGGCGGCGGTCAGCGCCCACATGCTGTCGCAGACCAGGGCGATGCCGGTGAAGACCAGGCCGAGGAGCAGCATCTGCTCGTGCACGGCGCCGGCGCCGCGGTTCACGAACTGCGGCAGTACGGCGGCGAAGAAGATCGTCGTCTTGGGGTTGGTGACACCCACGACGAAGCCCTCCCAGAGAGTGCGGGCGTTGCCCTGCCGGGGCGGCTCGGCCGCTTCCCGCGCCTCGCCGGCGGGCAGCAGGGAGTGCCGGTGGCGGAACGCCTTCACGCCGAGGTAGACGAGGTAGACGGCGCCGGCGAGCTTCAGCGCCACGAAGACGGTGACCGAGCGGGCGACGACCTCGCCGAGGCCGAGGGAGACGGCGACGACCAGGACGTAGGCGCCGATCGCGTTGCCCAGGACGCTGCCGAGGGCCACGCGGCGGCCGGCCGAGAGGGCGCGGCCGAGCACGAACAGGACGCTCGGGCCTGGGATCAGGACGAGTATCAGCGACATCGCCGCGAATCCGAGCAGCCGGTCGACGGTCATGTTCTCCCCCTCCGGGGCGGTCCCGCCCCCCATCCGCCCGAGGCTACCGACCCCTGGGCTCCGCCCGCGCCCCTTTTTCCCCGGGCCCAGCCCCTTGCTGCCCGTCCCGGGACCTTCCCCCCGGTGGTGGGCTGGTCGCGCAGTTCCTCCCCCAGCTACCGCTGGGAGGTGCCCCCAGCGCCCCTGGGGTAACCGGGGACGCCGCGCGAT
Organism: Streptomyces sp. CA-111067; assembly: GCF_050956065.1. Classification (NCBI taxonomy): domain Bacteria; kingdom Bacillati; phylum Actinomycetota; class Actinomycetes; order Kitasatosporales; family Streptomycetaceae; genus Streptomyces; species Streptomyces sp. CA-111067. The sequence continues at coordinate 7,607,668 of NZ_CP192103.1, forward strand.
GGGGTGCCCCGTGGGGGCGCGGGGAACTGCGCGACCAGCCTGGGGGCACCCCCGGCCGAAGGTTGGGGCAGAGCCGGCACTCGGGGGACGGGGGAAGCCCCCGCGGCGGGGGGCCGTCCCGTCCTACGGGAGCAGGCCCGCGCGGCGGGCGGCCACCACTGCCTCCAAGCGGGTGTGCGCGCCGAGTTTGCGCATCGCCGACCGCAGGTAGCTCTTCACGGTCTCCGGGCGCAGCCTCAAGCGGCCCGCCGCCGCGGAGTTGGTCGCTCCGGAGGCCACCGAGGCCAGGACGTCGAGCTCGCGCGGGGTGAGCCGGTCCGGCATGGGGAGGCCGGGAGCGGCCGCCGAGCCCGCGGGGGCCGCCGCCGAGGCGATCCGGGCGCAGGCCACCAGCAGCTCCGCGCGCAGGTGCGGATCCGGGATCCGCCCGGCCAGCGAGCGCAGCTCCGTGTGCGCCTCCCGCACCTCCTCCCAGGCGCGCGGATCGGCCACCACCGGCTGCCGCAGGCAGGACAGCAGGCGCTGCGCCTCCTCCCGCACCGCGAGCGCCTGTTCCAGCTCGCGCGCCGCGTCCAGCGCGACGTTCAGCGGCCGGTCGCCGAGCGCGTACGGCTGGCGCAGCGCCCCGTACAGGACGCCCCGCACCCGCCGCCGTACCACCACCGGCACCGCGAGCACCGAGCGCAGCCCCTCCGCCGCCACCGCCGTGTCGTACTCGTGGCTGATCGCCCGCGACGAGCCGTAGTCGGTCACCGCGTTGGGCCGGCCGAGTGCCAGCGTCTTGCCGCCGAGGCCGCTGCCGGTCGCGATGGCCAGGCCGCGCAGCGACTCCGTGTCGGTGCCGGCCAGCTCGGTGATCCGGAACTGCCGGGCCGCGTGTCCGGCCGGCGCCCCCGTACCGGCCCCGCCGACCAGCCCGCCGAAGGACACCGGCAGCAGTCCGGAGCCGCGCATGCGCAGCAGCGCCGCCCGCACTTCCACGGCCTCGCCCCGACTGTCGTCCACCGCGCACCTCCCGCACCCCCGTCCGGGGGTAGTGAGACCCAGGTCACTCCCGGACGATGCTACTCAGGCTCCATCAACGAGGAGGACGCATGGCCGCAACAGACGCGACGGGGACATTCCGTGCCGCGCGTGACTTCCTGCTGCGGCACCGGGAGGACTACGACACGGCCCGCAGCGGCTTCCGCTGGCCGCGCCCCGAGCACTTCAACTGGGCGCTCGACTGGTTCGACGTGATCGCGGCGGACAACGACCGGCCCGCGCTGTGGATCGTCGAGGAGGACGGCAGCGAGACCCGGGTCTCGTTCGGCGAGATGTCCGAGCGCTCCAGCCGGGTGGCCAACTGGCTGGCCCTGCAAGGGGTGCGGGCCGGCGACCGGCTGCTGCTGATGCTCGGCAACCAGGTGGAGCAGTGGGAGACCGCGCTCGCGGCGATGAAGCTGCGCGCGGTGGTCATCCCGGCGACCCCGCTGCTCGGCCCGGCCGACCTGCGGGACCGGATCGACCGCGGCGGCGCCCGGCATGTGATCGTCCGGGCCGCCGACACCGCGAAGTTCGACGAGGTGCCGGGCGACTACACCCGGATCGCGGTCGGCGGCGCCGGCGCGCCCTGGCTGGCCTACGAGGACGCCCACACCGCCGCGGCGGAGTTCACCCCGGTGGCTCCCACCAGGGCCGACGAGCCGCTGATGCTGTACTTCACCTCGGGCACCACCGCCAAGCCCAAGCTGGTCGAGCACACCCACGTCTCGTACCCGATCGGCCATCTGGCCACCATGTACTGGATCGGGCTGCGCCCGGGCGATGTGCACCTGAACATCTCCTCGCCCGGCTGGGCCAAGCACGCCTGGTCGAGCCTGTTCGCGCCGTGGAACGCCGAGGCGACCGTCTTCGTGTACAACTACAGCCGGTTCGACGCGGCCCGGCTGATGGCCGAGATGGACCGCTGCGGGGTGACCAGCTTCTGCGCGCCGCCCACCGTGTGGCGGATGCTGATCCAGGCCGACCTGAGCGCGCTGCGCAACCCGCCGCATGCCGCCGTGGCGGCGGGCGAGCCGCTGAACCCCGAGGTCATCGAGCACGTACGGCGGCTGTGGGGAGTGGAGATCAGGGACGGGTTCGGGCAGACCGAGACCGCCGTCCAGGTCGCCAACTCGCCCGGCCAGCCGGTGAAGGCCGGTTCCATGGGACGGCCCACGCCCGGCTACACGGTGACGCTGATCGACCCGCTCAGCGGCGTCCCGGGCAACGAGGGCGAGATCTGCCTCGACCTGAGCAACCGCCCGGTCGGCCTGATGACCGGCTACGCGGGCGCCCCCGAACTCACCGACGAGGCGATGGGCGGCGGCTACTACCGCACCGGCGACATCGGCTCCCGGGACGCGGACGGCTACATCACCTACATCGGCCGCTCCGACGACGTCTTCAAGTCCTCCGACTACAAGATCTCGCCGTTCGAGCTGGAGAGCGCGCTGCTGGAGCACGAGGCCGTCGCCGAGGCCGCGGTGGTGCCGGCCCCGGACGACCTGCGGCTGGCGATCCCCAAGGCGTACGTGGTGCTGGCCGAGGGCTGGGCGGCGGACGGCGAGACCGCGAAGCTGATCTTCGCGCACTCGCGGGCCGTGCTGGCCCCGTACAAGCGGATCCGGCGGCTGGAGTTCGCCGAGCTGCCCAAGACCGTGTCGGGCAAGATCCGCCGGATCGAGCTGCGCGAGCGCACGATGCACGACGGCAGCGCCGAGTACCACGAGGAGGACCACCGGTGAGCGCCGCCGGCCCCTCCGACCCCGGCCCCTCCGACCCCGGCCATCCCGACGCCGGCTCGGCCGCCGCAGGCCCGTCCTACGCACACGGCATCGGAGACACCCCCTTGCTCGGCGACACCATCGGCCGCAACCTGGACCGGGCGGTCACCGCCTTCCCGAGCCGTGAGGCGCTGGTCGACGTGCCGAGCGGCCGGCGCTGGACCTACGCCGAGTTCGGTGCGGCGGTGGACCGGCTGGCACGCGGACTGGCCGCGCACGGCGTGCTCAAGGGCGACCGGGTCGGCATCTGGGCGGTCAACTGCCCCGAGTGGGTGCTCACCCAGTACGCCACCGCCCGGCTCGGCGTGATCATGGTCAACATCAACCCGGCCTACCGGCTGCACGAGTTGGCGTACGTCCTGCGGCAGTCCGGCATCGAGGTGCTGATCGCCTCCACCGAGTACCGCGGCAGCGACTACCGGGCGATGGCCGCCCAAGTACGCGGCGAATGCCGGCGGTTGCGCGAGGTCGTGCACATCGGCGACCCGGAGTGGGACGAGCTGGCGGGTGCCGGCGGCGGCCTGGACGCGGACTATCTCGCGGTCAGGGAAGCCGAGTTGAGCTGCGACGAGCCGATCAACATCCAGTACACCTCGGGCACCACCGGCTTCCCCAAGGGCGCCACGCTCTCGCACCACAACATCCTCAACAACGGCTACTTCGTGGGCGAGACGGTCGGCTACAGCGAGCAGGACCGGGTCTGCCTGCCGGTGCCCTTCTACCACTGCTTCGGCATGGTGATGGGAAACCTCGGCATCACCTCGCACGGCGGCTGCATCGTCATCCCGGCCCCGGCGTTCGACCCGGCGGCGACGCTGCGCGCGGTGCAGCAGGAGCAATGCACCTCGCTCTACGGCGTGCCCACCATGTTCATCGCCGAGCTGAACCTGCCGGACTTCGCCTCGTACGAGCTGTCCTCGCTGCGCACCGGCATCATGGCCGGCTCGCCGTGCCCGGCCGAGGTGATGAAGCGGGTGATGTCCGAGATGCACATGCCCGAGGTGTCCATCTGCTACGGCATGACCGAGACCTCACCGGTGTCCACCCAGACCCGGCGGGACGACGACCTGGAGCACCGCACCGCGACCGTCGGACGGGTGCTGCCGCACATCGAGGTCAAGGTCGTCGACCCGGTGTCGGGGGTGACGCTGCCGCGGGGCAGCGCCGGTGAACTGTGCACCCGCGGCTACTCGGTGATGCTCGGCTACTGGGACGAGCCGGCGCGCACCGCCGAGGCGGTGGACGCGGGCCGCTGGATGCACACCGGCGACCTCGCCGAGATGCGGGACGACGGTTACCTGGCGGTCGTCGGCCGGATCAAGGACATGATCATCAGGGGCGGCGAGAACGTCTACCCGCGGGAGGTCGAGGAGTTCCTCTACACCCACCCGAAGATCGCCGATGTGCAGGTGGTCGGGGTGCCCGACGAGCGGTACGGCGAGGAGATCCTCGCCTGCGTGATCGCCCGCGACCCGGACAGCCCGCCGACCCTCGCCGAGATCACCGGCTTCTGCACCGGTCAGCTGGCGCACTTCAAGATCCCCCGCCACCTGCGGATCATGACCGCGTTCCCGATGACGGTCAGCGGCAAGGTCCGCAAGGTGGAGCTCCGCGAGGACTTCCACCCGGCGGACTGACGGAAGGCGTCCGCCTCAGCGCGCCGCGAGGATCGCGGTCGGCGCGTGCCCCGGCTCGGTGGCCAGCTCCTCGAACTCCACCACGTTGCCGATGTCGGCCGTGGTGCTCATCGAGATGTTGGTGATCCGCTCCAGGATCGCCTCCACCACCACCGGCACCCGGTGCTCGGCCGCGAGCTTCTTGGCCTGCTCGAAGGCCGGCCCCAGCTCCGCCGGGTCGGTGACCCGGATCGCCTTGCAGCCCAGGCCCTCGGCGACCTTGACGTGGTCCACGCCGTAGCCGCCCAGCTCGGGCGAGTTGAGGTTGTCAAACTCCAGGTTGACCTGGAAGTCGATGCCGAGGCCGATCTGCGCCTGCCGGATCAGCCCCAGGTAGGAGTTGTTCACCAGGACGTGCACGTAAGGGATGCGGTGCTGCGCGCCGACCGCGAGCTCCTCGATCATGAACTGGAAGTCGTAGTCCCCTGACAGCGCGACGACCTGCGCCTGCGGGTCGGCCACCGCCACGCCCAGCGCCGCCGGGACAGTCCAGCCGAGGGGGCCCGCCTGGCCGCAGTTGATCCAGTGCCGGGGCCGGTAGACGTGCAGCATCTGGGCGCCGGCGATCTGCGACAGGCCGATGGTCGTCACGTAGCGGGTCTCCGGGCCGAACGCGCGGTTCATCTCCTCGTAGACCCGCTGCGGCTTCATCGGGATGTCGTCGAAGTGCGTACGGCGGTGCAGCTCGCCCTTGCGCTGCCGGGCCGAGGCCGCCCACTGCGAGCGGTCGGGCAGCCGGCCCGCCGCCTTCAGCTCGCGGGCCACCGTCACGAACAGTTCGAGCGCGAGGGCGGCGTCCGAGGCGATCCCGAAGTCCGGGGCGAAGATCCGGCCGATCTGGGTCGGCTCGATGTCCACATGGACGAACGTGCGGCCCTTGGTGTAGACGTCCAGCCGACCGGTGTGCCGGTTGGCCCAGCGGTTGCCGATGCCCAGCACGAAGTCGGACTCCAGGAAGGTCGCGTTGCCGTAGCGGTGCGAGGTCTGGACGCCGACCATGCCGGCGTTCAGCTCGTGGTCGTCGGCGATGGCGCCCCAGCCCATCAGCGTCGGCACCACCGGCACCCCGGTCAGCTCGGCGAACTCCACCAGCAGGTCGGACGCGTCGGCGTTGATCACCCCGCCGCCGGCGATGATCAGCGGGCGCTCGGCCTCGCCCAGCATGGCGAGCGCCTTCTCGATCTGCGCGCGGCTCGCGGCCGGCTTGTAGACCGGCAGCGGCTGGTAGGTGTCGGGGTCGAACTCGATCTCGGTCTGCTGCACGTCGACCGGCAGGTCGATCAGCACGGGGCCGGGCCGGCCCGAGCGCATCAGGTGGAACGCCTGCTGGAAGACGCCCGGCACCTGCGCGGCCTCGAGGACGGTGGTGGCGGCCTTGGTGACCGGGCCGGCGATCGAGGCGATGTCGACGGCCTGGAAGTCCTCCTTGTGGATCACCGCGGTCGGCGCCTGCCCGGTGATGCACAGGATCGGGATCGAGTCGCCGGCCGCGGAGTACAGGCCGGTGATCATGTCGGTGCCGGCCGGGCCCGACGTGCCGACGCAGACCCCGATGTTGCCCGGGTGCGTCCTGGTGTAGCCCTCGGCCATGTGCGACGCGCCCTCGACGTGCCTGGCGAGCGTGTGCCGGATGGCGCCCGACGCCTTCAGGGCCGCGTAGAAGGGGTTGATCGCGGCGCCCGGCACGCCGAACGCGACCTGGACGCCTTCCAGTCGGAGGATCTCCACGGCCGCGCGGGCGGCGGTCATACGAGGCATGAGGGGCTCCTTCTTCCGCGACTGCTTCCACGCTGTATTCCGTAATGTGGAAGTATGATTCTGCTATATGGAAGGAATCTAGGCCGCCGCGTGGTGCGCGTCAAGGGAGCGGCCGGCCGCCGGCGGGCGCACGGGAAAGCGCCCGGCCGCGGGATGCGGACAGGCGCCTGAAGGGAGAGCGGGGGAGCGCGGGCGGATCAGCCCCGGCGGTCGGGACCTGAGCGGATCAGGACGTCGGCCGCGTCGTTGACCGGCTGCGGGGTGCCGGTCAGGTCCATCACGAACAGCGGCACGTCGAGCCGGTCGGCCCGCGTCCTGGCGTCGGCGGCGTAGCCGGCCAGCGAGAAGAACGCCCCGGTGGCGTCCTCGTTCACGCAGTTCAGCCACAGGCACTCGACATCGCGCAGCGTGGACGGCTGCGTGCTGGGATCGACCTGGGCCACCAGTCCGTCGCCGCGCAGGTCGATGCCGTTGGCCGTACGGTCGCCCGCCAGCCGTACGTTGCCGAAGCCGAGCCACTTCAGGTACTGGGCGGCGGCGGTCAGCGCGTCCCGGGCGGTGCGGATGGTGACCGGGCGGAACGGCGGCCTGGCCGTGGTCGGCGGCGGCACCTGGCCGGTCGGCTCGGGCGCCGCCCCGGCCGGCTGCGGCACCGGCGCGGAGCCCTGGTCGGCCGGCAGCCCGCCGCGGCCGCCGGCGCCGCCCACCGACAGGTCGTCACCGACCGGCAGCCGGATCAGCGCGCCGCACGGGCAGCCGAACTCCGGCTGCGGCCAGTGGTCGCAGCGCCCGCACTCCGGGCAGCACATCCGTACCCACGAGTCGTCCCACGACTGGTGTCTGATCTCCATCGGCAGCCCGCCGTGCCGCACCGGCACCGCCAGCGGCGCGCCGCAGGCGCAGGGGAACGTCGGGGCGGTGTACGTGTGCTCCCGGCGGCACACCGGACACAGCACGAGCACGCTCTCTGCCATGGTTCGCAACTCCCGGTCGGGCGCGGCGTTCTGAGCCGAAGATGTCGTGCTCCCATAGTGCAGGAAGTATGCGCCGCTGTGACCGGAGCCGGACACTCCGTGACCCGTGGACTGACGGGGTGTCGGATGGTGGCCGTCCGGCGGTGCGCTTGGCGCGACAGGACAGGTCACGCACCGCCGGACGGAGCTATCGGGGCCCTCGGCCGCCGGTCAGTCCTTGACCGGCAGCCCGGACAGCCGCTCGACCCCGCGCAGCAGCGCCGAGTGGTCGAGGCCGCCGTCGCCCTGGGCGCGCAGCGCGGCCACCAACTGGGCGACGACCGAGCCGACCGGCAGCGCGGCGCCGACGGCGCGGGCCGCGTCGGTGACGATCCCCATGTCCTTGTGGTGCAGGTCGATGCGGAAGCCGGGGCCGAACTCGCGGTGCAGGAAGTTGTCCTTCTTGCGGGTCAGCACGGTGGAGCCGGCCAGGCCGCCGTTCAGCACGTCCAGGGCGGCGCTCAGGTCGACGCCTGACTTCTCCAGGAAGACCACGGCCTCCGCGCACGCCTGGATGTTCACCGCGACGATCAGCTGGTTGGCGGCCTTCACGGTCTGGCCCGAGCCGTGCGGGCCGCAGCGCACGATCGTCGCGCCGAGCGCGCCGAGCAGCGGTCCGGCCTCGTCGAAGTCGGCCTGCTCGCCGCCCACCATGATGGACAGCGTCCCCTCGATCGCGCCGGCCTCGCCGCCGGAGACCGGGGCGTCCAGCACCCGGATGCCCTTGTCCGCGCCGGCCTCGGCCAGGTCGATCGAGGTCTGCGGGGTGATGGACGAGGTGTCGATCAGCAGCGCGCCGGGCCGGGCGTGGGCGAGGATGCCGTCCTCGCCGTAGGCGACGGCCTCCACCTGCGGTGAGGCGGGCACCATCGTCACGATCACGTCGGCGTCCTTGACTGCCTCCGCGATCGAGGCGGCCGGGGTGCCGCCGGCGGCGCGCAGCCGTTCCAGCTTCTCCGCCTCCAGCGTGTACCCGGTGACGTCGTAGCCGGCGCGGATCAGGTTCTCCGCCATGGGCGAGCCCATGATGCCGAGCCCGATCCAGGCGATCCGGGGCAGTTGGTCAGCCATGTGTGGTCCTTTCAGGGGTGGACTCAGGGGTGGACCGGTCCAGGGGTGGGCCCCGTCAGCGCAGCCAGTCGAAGGAGGCCGCGCTCCCGGCGGGGGACGGCTTGTACTCAAGGCCGGTCCAGCCCGCGTAACCCGCCTTGCGCAGCAGGTCGAGCAGGTCGGCCAGCGGCAGCGACCCGGTGCCGGGGGCGCCGCGGCCCGGGTTGTCGGCGATCTGGACGTGGCCGGTGAGCGGGGCGTATCGGTTGACCACCTCGGCGAGGTCCTCGCCGTTCATCGACAGGTGGTAAAGGTCGAGCAGGAAGCGGGTGTTGTCCAGACCGGTGGCGGCGTTCACCCGGTTCACCACGTCGATGGCGGCGGGCGCGCTGACCAGCGGGTAGTCCGGGGACTCGGGCGCGTTGAGCGCCTCGATCAGCAGGGTGGCGCCGACCCGGTCGGCGGCCCTGGCGGCGGTGGCCAGGTTCGCCAGCGCGAGGGCGTCCTGCTCGGCCGGATCGACGCCCGCCACCCGGTTGCCGTACAGCGCGTTGAGCGCGGTGCAGCCGACCGACGCGGCGAAGTCGGCGGCGACGTCAAGATTGGCCAGAAATCGCTCAGACTCGGCGCCGGGAACGGACAGCGCGCCGCGATCGGGCCCCGGCAGCCGGCCCGCGTAGAAGTTCAGCCCGACCAGCCGGGTGCCGGCCGACTCCAGCGCGGAGCGCAGCCCGTCGAGCACCGACTGCTCCGGCGCCGGGTCGTCCACCCACGGCCACCACAGCTCGACCGCGTCGAAGCCGGCCGCCGCGGCGGCGGCCGGGCGGTCCAGCAGCGGGAGTTCGGTGAACAGGATCGAGAGGTTCACATCGAAGCGCGCGTCGGTGAAGCTCACAGGAGTGCGCTCCTTCCGTATTGCGGAAGTAATATTCTGTCTTGTGGAACAGTGAATCAGCCGGACCGCGACTGTCAAGTGCCGCCGGCCGCCCGATGTCGCAGCCGGGGCCGACCGGCTAGGTTGACCCCGTGAAACTGAGGCTGGAATTCACCACCGAGCCGTTCGACCTGGACGAGCCGCCACGGCACGCGCTGGTGGCCCGGGAGGTCGTGGAGGGCGGCGCGCTGGAGGCCGTGGACGTCGGCCCGTTCGGCAACACCGCCGAGGGCGGTGTGGAGGACGTGGTCGCGGCCGTCGGCGAACTGCTGCGCCGCACCCTGGACGCCGGCGCCACCCGGGTCTCGCTCCAGGTCAACGTGCTCGGCGAGGACGACAGGTGAGCGGGCCGTCGCAGCCGTTCCGCGACGCCGTCAAACCGCTGGTGGACGCCATGGGTGCCGAGCTGATCGAACCCGCGCAGGCGCGCGGCGACGACGTGGTGCTCAGCTGGGAGGGCGAGCCGGCGGTGGCCGTCCGGCTGCCGCACCTGGCCGACTCGCTCGACCATCTGCTGGCCGACCTGCGCCGCCGGCACGGACCGCTGCCCGACCTCGGCCGCAAGGAGAAGCAGAACGTCGTCCGGATCCTGGAGGAGCGCGGCGCGTTCTCGGTCCGGCACGGCGTGGAGACCGTCGCCTCGGCGCTCGGCGTCAGCCGCTTCACCGTCTACAACTACCTCAACAGGGAGAACGCCGGCCGGGCCACCGAGTGACCCGCGGCCGGCCCGCCGCCACGGCGCGCCGTAACCGGAAGTTTTCAACAAACTGTTGACGTCATGCGGTGGCGGCTCTTAGCTTGCGACTGTGACTTCCAGCGCTTCGCCGGGTCTTGCCCGGTTCAACGAGGCCCCCGCCGGCACCGCGTCCGCCCTGCTGCACGAGGTGTGCGCCAGCCGCGCCTGGGCCGCCGCGGTGACCGGCGGACGGCCGTACGCCGGCCTCGACGACCTGCTCGCGGCCAGCGACACGGCCATGGCGGCGCTCGGCGTCGCCGACCTCGCCGAGGCGATGTCCGGCCACCCGCCGATCGGCCGCCCGGCACCGGGCGACCCGGTCTCGGCCCGCGAACAGAGCGGCGTGCAGGCCGCACAGCGTGAACGGCTGCTCGAACTGAACCTCGCCTACCAGGACGTGCACGGGCATGTCTTCCTGATCTGCGCCACCGGCAGGACCGGCGACGAGATGCTGGCCGCGCTCGAACAGCGGACCGGCAACGACGCGGACACCGAACGCGAGATCGTCCGCGCCGAACTCGGCAAGATCAACCGCATCAGGCTGTCCCGGCTGGCGGAGCGGCCCGCGGTAGCAGAAGGAGACCCGTCATGACGGACACGAGCGCGTCCGGCGCGCCCGCCACCAGCGTGTCCACCCACATCCTGGACACCAGCGCCGGCCGCCCCGCCGCGGGCGTGCCCGTCGAGCTCTCGGTCCGCGCCTCCCCGCGCTCGGACTGGGCGCCGCACGGCACCTCCGAGACCGACGCCGACGGCCGCTGCAAGGACCTGCCGGCGCTGCCGGCAGCCACCACCCACGTACGGCTGCACTTCGACGTACAGCCGTACCTCACCCGCGAGACCCGCGAGACCCGTGAGACCTCTGGATCCCGCGACACCCACACCAGTAGAGCCGAGGCACAGCAGGACGCCCCCCGCGTAAGGGACAGCGGAGCCTTCTTCCCGGAGGTGGCGGTGGTCTTCGCCGTCGCACCGGGCGAGCACTACCACGTACCGCTGCTGCTCAATCCGTTCGGCTACTCCGTATACCGAGGGAGCTAGCACCGATGCCCACCCATCTCGGCCAGAACCAGTACGGCAAGGCGGAGAACCGCGTCGTCAGGATCACCCGCGACGGCGGTACCCACCACATCAAGGACCTCAACGTCTCCGTCGCCCTGTCCGGCGACATGGACGACGTCCACCTGTCCGGCTCCAACGCCAACGTGCTGCCGACCGACACCACCAAGAACACCGTCTTCGCCTTCGCCAAGGAGCACGGCATCGAGTCGGCCGAGGCGTTCGGCATCCACCTGGCCCGGCACTTCGTCGGCAGCCAGGAGCCGATCCGGCGGGCCAGGATCCGGATCGAGGAGTACGGCTGGGAGCGGATCCCCACCGCGAAGGAGGGCGACCACTCCTTCGTCCGCACCGGCCAGGAGACCCGCACCACCGAGATCAGCTTCGACGGCGAGCACTGGCAGGTGGTCTCCGGGCTGAAGGACCTGGTGGTGATGAACTCCACCGACTCCGAGTTCTGGGGCTTCGTCAAGGACAAGTACACGACGCTCAAAGAGGCGCACGACCGGATACTGGCCACCGAGGTCACCGCCCGCTGGCGGTTCAACTGGACCGGCGACGACCAGCCGCAGCCGCAGTGGGAGCAGGCGTACGCCGACGTCCGCCGGCAACTGCTCGACGCGTTCGCCGCGACCTACTCGCTGTCCCTTCAGCAGTCGCTGTTCGCGATGGGCACCCGGGTCATGGAGACCCGCGCCGACGTGGACGAGGTCCGGCTGTCGCTGCCGAACAAGCACCACTTCCTGGTGGACCTGGAGCCGTTCGGCCTGAAGAACGACAACGAGGTCTACCTCGCGGCCGACCGCCCGTACGGGCTGATCGAGGGCACGGTGCTGCGCGACGGCGCCGAGGCCCGCATCCCGGTGACGGACTGAGAGGGCCACCGCCATGACCGAGACCCACACCGAGAGCGGCGCCCCCGTCGAGCGCGTCGTCATCGAGAACTGCGCCATCGCCACGGTGGACGCGGCCGGCACCGAGCACACCTCAGGCCACATCGTCGTCGCCGGCAACGTCATCGAGTCGGTGGCGGCCGGGCCCGCGCCGGCCGGCCTGGCCGGGGTGACCCGCAGGATCGACGGCACCGGCCATCTGGCCACCCCCGGCCTGGTCAACACCCACCACCACTTCTACCAGTGGCTCACCCGCGGCCTGGCGCAGAACAGCAACCTGTTCGACTGGCTGGTCGAGCTCTACCCGACCTGGGCGCGGATCGACGAGCCGATGGTCTACGCGGCCGCTGCCGGATCGCTCGGCGTCCTGGTCCGCGGCGGCGTCACCACCGCGATGGACCACCACTACGTCTTCCCGCGCGGCGCCGGCGACCTGCTGGGCGCCGAGATCAGGGCCGCCGCAGAACTCGGCGTGCGGTTCACCGCCGCCCGCGGCTCGATGGACCGCGGCAAGAGCGACGGCGGGCTGCCGCCGGACTTCGCGGTGGAGTCGACCGAGGAGGCGCTGCTCGCCACCGAGCAGGCGATCGACACCCACCACGACGCCTCGTTCGGCTCGATGCTGCAGATCGCCGCGGCGCCCTGCTCGCCGTTCTCGGTGTCGACCGAGCTGATGCGGGAGGCCGCTGTGCTGGCCCGCCGCAAGGGCGTACGGCTGCACACCCACGGCAGCGAGACGGTGGAGGAGGAGAAGTTCTGCCACGAGCTGTTCGGCATGGGCCCGACGGACTACTTCGAGTCCACCGGCTGGCTCGGTGACGACGTGTGGATGGCGCACTGCGTCCACATGAACGACTCCGACATCGCCGCCTTCGCCCGCACCGGCACCGGCGTGGCGCACTGCCCGTCCTCCAACGCCCGGCTGGCCGCCGGGATCGCCCGGGTGCCCGACATGCTGGCCGCCCGCGTGCCGGTCGGCCTCGGCGTGGACGGCACCGCCTCCAACGAGTCCGGCGAGCTGCACACCGAGCTGCGCAACGCGCTGCTGATCAACCGGCTCGGCGGCGGCGAGAAGGCGCTCGACGCCCGGCAGGCGCTCCGCCTGGGCACCTACGGCGGCGCGCAGGTGCTCGGCAGGACCGCGGAGATCGGCTCGCTCGAACCGGGCAAGCTCGCCGACCTGGTGCTGTGGAAGCTCGACGGCATCGGGCACGCGTCGATCGCCGACCCGGTCGCGGCACTGGTCTTCGGGGCCGCGGCCCCGGTCACGCTGTCGCTGGTCGGCGGGGTGCCGGTGGTCGAGAACGGCAGCCTGACCCGGGCCGACGAGGACGGCATCGCGCGGCTGACCCGCACTGAGGCCAGGCGGCTGGCGGAGATCGCCGGCCTGGCCTGAGGCCGAGCCCGCGGCCGAGCCTGAGGCCGCGGTTGCGGTTGCGGTTGCCCAGACGACCGGTCGGGGAGGGACGGCCCCCGGCCGGTGAGCGGACCCCGTCCTGACCTGGGGTCCGACGACACCGCCCCCGGCACTTCCGTGCCGGGGGCGGTGTCGATCTGTCGATCTGCCGTCAGGCGCCGGTGTCCGCACCGATCGGCCGGAACATGATCAGCAGGTCTACATAGCCCTTCGCGGGATGCCGGAAGCCGCCGGGAATCGTGCCGGCCACCCGGAAGCCCACCGACTCGTAGAGCGCCACGGCGTTGGTGTTCGTGGCCACCACCGCGTTGAACTGCATGCCGCGGAAGCCCTGCTGCTCCGCCCAGGCCAGCGTCTCGTCCACCAGCGCCCGCCCGACGCCCCGGCCGGAGTGCGCCGGGTCCACCATGTAGCTCGCGCTGGCGATGTGCGCCGCGTTGCCCATCTGGTTGGCGTTCATCTTGGCGGTGCCGAGTACGGTGCCGTCGTCGCCGACCGCGACCACCGTCCGGTTCGGCGCGGCGAGCATCCAGAACTCCCTGGCCCGCTCCTCCGGCAGGTCGACGGGGTAGGAGAAGGTCTCGCCCGCGGCGCAGATCTCCCGCAGGAACGGCCAGATCCGCGGCCAGTCGGCCTCGGTCGCGTCACGTATCAGCACATCAGTCACGCAGCTCACGGTAGGCAGGCAGCGTCAGGAAGTCCACGTAGTCGGTGTCCAGCCCGGTGCGCAGCAGCAGCTCGTACGCCTCGGTCCACTTGCCGGTGGCGAAGGCGTCCTCGCCGACCTCGGTGCGGATGGCCACCAGCTCGTCGGCAGCGACCTGCCGGACCAGCTCGGGGGTGGCCTTCTCGCCGCCCTCGAAGACCACACCGGCGTTGATCCACTGCCAGATCTGCGAGCGGGAGATCTCCGCGGTCGCCGCGTCCTCCATCAGGTTGAAGATCGCCACCGCGCCCATGCCGCGCAGCCACGCCTCGATGTAGCGGATGCCGACCTGGACGGCGTTGCGCAGGCCCTCGAAGGTGGGCCGGGCGTCCAGCGAGGCCACGTCGATCAGCTCGGCGGCGGTGACGTGCACGTCCTCGCGCAGCCGGTCCTTCTGGTTCGGCCGGTCGCCGAGCACCGCGTCGAACGAGGCGCGGGCGATCGGCACCAGGTCGGGGTGCGCGACCCAGGAGCCGTCGAAGCCGTCGGCCGCCTCCCGGTCCTTGTCGGCCTTGACCTTCTCGAACGCGACCTTGTTGACCTCCGGGTCGCGCCGGGACGGGATGAACGCGGCCATGCCGCCGATCGCGTGCGCGCCGCGCTTGTGGCAGCTGCGCACCAGCAGTTCGGTGTAGGCGCGCATGAACGGGGCCGTCATCGTCACCGCGTTGCGGTCCGGCAGGACGAAGCGCTCGCCGCCGTCGCGGAAGTTCTTCACGATCGAGAACAGGTAGTCCCAGCGGCCCGCGTTCAGCCCGGAGGCGTGGTCGCGCAGCTCGTAGAGGATCTCCTCCATCTCGTACGCGGCGGTGATCGTCTCGATCAGCACGGTCGCCCGTACGGTGCCCTGCGGGATGCCGACATGGTCCTGGGCGAAGACGAACACCTCGTTCCACAGCCGGGCCTCAAGGTGCGACTCGGTCTTGGGCAGGTAGAAGTACGGGCCCTTGCCGAGGTCGATCAGCCGCCGCGCGTTGTGGAAGAAGTAGAGGCCGAAGTCCACCAGCGCGCCCGGCATCTGCTCGCCGTCCACGGCCAGGTGCCGCTCGTCCAGGTGCCAGCCGCGCGGCCGGACCACGACGGTGGCGAGGCTCTCGGCGTCGCCCAGCGCGTACGACTTGCCCTCGGGGGAGGTGAAGTCGATCCGCCGCTCGTAGGCGTCGATCAGGTTGACCTGGCCGCCGATCACGTTCTCCCAGGTGGGGGCCGAGGCGTCCTCGAAGTCGGCGAGCCAGATCCTGGCGCCGGAGTTGAGCGCGTTGATCGTCATCTTGCGGTCGGTGGGACCGGTGATCTCCACCCGGCGGTCGTCCAGCGCGGCCGGGGCCGGGGCCACCCGCCACTGCGGGTCGTCGCGGATGTGCGCGGTCTCCGGCAGGAAGTCCAGGGTGCCGGTGCGGGCGATCTCGGCGCGGCGGCGCTGCCGCAGGGCCAGCAGTTCGGCCCGGCGGGGGGCGAAGCGGCGGTGCAGCTCGGCGAGGAAGGCCAGCGCCTCGGGGGTGAGCACCTCCTCGCCCCGGTGGACTGGCCCCGCCGTCCCGGGGACGACGACGGCGGACGAGGGGGTGCTTGCGGACATGCGGTCACTCCTCCAGAGAGCAAGGGTGCTGGCGTCCGGCGGTGCGGGAGGCACGCAGTGCCGTGCGGCTCCGTGGTGCGGGCGCTTCTGCAAGGTGGAGCATAGTTTTCACAGTGCGGAAGTTCAACGTTTTGTGGCACGCGGTGCAGCGGGCCGGAGAAGCCGCAGGTCGGCGGGGGTGTCGATATCCGCGGGATCGCCGACGTCGGCGCACTCCACGAGCACGGTCTGCTCGGCGTGCTCGCGCAGATACGTCCGCGCGCCGCGGTCCTCGCCGGCGCCGGCCGCCACCCCGGCCCAGCGGGCGGCGCCGATCAGCACGGGGTGGCCGCGGCGGCCCTCGTACATGGCCGAGACCAGCGCGGAGACCAGGTCGTCGGCGGCGGGGGCGGCGGCCAGCACGCGGGCCACGGACTCGGCGCCGATGCCCGGCTGGTCCACCAGGCTGATCAGGGCGGCGGAGGGGCGGGCCGTCTGGGCGGCGTCCGGCGCCGCGTCGGCGGCCGGGTGGCCCGCCAGGGAGGCCAGGCCCGCGCGCAGCGAGGAGCCCATGCCCTCCTCCCAGTGCGGATTGCGGACGATCACGCAGCCCGCCAGGTCGGCCCGCGCCTCGACCTCGTCGGCCGCCGCGCCCAGCACCACATGCACAGGACCGCAGCCGCCGGCCCGCAGCACCGCCACCGCGTGCTCGACCAGCGGGCGCCCGTCGTACGGCAGCAGCGCCTTGGGACGGCCGCCGAGCCGCCGTCCGCCGCCCGCGGCCAGCAGCAGGGCGGCCACCTCGCCATTCGTCTCCATGCGTCCTGCATACCGCGTACCGGGCCGTCGGGACAGGCCGCCGTCGGCGTGGCGTGTTCCGGTATCGTCAGGCGTGTGCCGGGAGGAGCGGTGCCAGCCGAGGAACGGGGACTGATGGGCGCTCAGCACGGCGGTCCGGTCGTCAGGGGACAGGTCTTCGAACCGCCGGGCGCCGCGGACCCGACGCTGCTCTCCGGCCACCGGATCAGCGCGCGGCTCGGCGACGGCGCTCTCGGCCGGGTCTTCTTCGCGCACGCGCCCGACGGCCGGCCCGTCGCCCTCACCGTCGTCCGCCCCGAACTCGCCGCGCTGCCCGGCTTCGCCACCCGCTTCCACCACGACGGTCTTGCCGCCCAGCGGGTGCGCGGCCCGTACACCGTCCCGGTCACCGGCAGCGGTGCCGACGGCGGCCGGTACTGGTTCGCCTCCGGCTACGTCCCCGCGCTGTCGCTGCACGCGGCGGTCGCCGCCGCCGGGCCGCTGCCGGTCGGCGGGGTGCTGCGGCTGGTGGCGGGGATCGCCGAGGCGCTGGCCGCGATGAACCGCGCCGGGGTGGTGCACGGCGACCTGCGGCCCGCGAACGTCCTGCTCGCCGCGGACGGGCCCCGGGTCAAGGACTACGGCATCGCGCGGGCCGCCGACGCGGAACTGCTCACCGGCCGGCCGGAGGCGGACGGGACGGGGGAGGGGGAAGCGGAGGCCGAGGCCGAGGGGGCTGAGGGCGCTGCCGGGTCCGAGGGTGCCCCGGCCGGCCGCGCGCCGGTCCTCCGCTCGCCCGAGCAGGCCGCGGGCCGGCCGGGCGGCCCGGCCACCGACGTCTTCGCGCTCGGCCAGATCGCTGCCTACGCGGCCACCGGGATCGCCCCGTTCGGCGACGGGCCCGCGCAGGCCGTGCTGGCCCGGGTCGCGCAGGAGGAGGCCGACCTCTCCGAACTCCCGGGCCAGCTGCGGGAGATCGTCACCCGCTGCCTGATCAAGGACCCGGCGCTGCGGCCCTCGCCCGCGCAGATCATCGCGATGTGCGGCCAGGCGGCGCCGGAGTCGGTACGGCCCCGGCTCGACCCCTGGCTGCCGCCCGCCCTGCTGGCCGCGCTGGTCCCGCCGATGCCGCCGCCCGCACCGCCGGCCCCGGCGGCGCCGCCACCGCCCGCGCAGCCGCCGGGGCACGGCTGGCCCGCGCCGCACTGGCACACCGGGTGGACCCGGCCGGTCCACATGCACCTGCCGAGACCGCTGCCGCTGCGGCCGCTGCCCTTGCCGCTGCACCGGCCGGGCGGCCGGGGCCGGCGGCGGATGGCGGTCCTGGTCGGGGCGCTGGCGGCGCTGGCCGTGGTGATAACGGCCGGGGTGGCGCTGGCCGGCGGCTTCGACGGGTCGTCGGCGAAGGGCGGCCCGGCGCGGGCGGCGGGCGCGGCGCCCAGCACGGCGCCTGGCCATGGCACGCCACCGCGGGACGACGGTCGCGTGCCCACGACGGTCCCGGGCGGCGGCAGCGCGCCGACCACCGTGCCGGGCGGCGCCGTTCCCGGTGTGCCGACCGCGCCCGGCGGCGGCGACGGGAACGCGACCGGCGCGCCGGAACCGCAGGGCACGATCTACCGGGGCGTCCAACTGCCCGCCGGATACGCCCTGGTGCTGGCGCAGGACCCGCTCCAACTGCTCCAGGGCCCGGCCGCCGGCAACCTCGGCTACTCCGTCCAGCCCGACGTCTTCACCACCGACCCGCACGCGGGCACCCTCGCCCTGCTCGAACCGGGCGCCCCCGGCACCCTGGCCGCCTGCCGGGCCGCCACCCACCCGATGCCGACGATCGCGCGCGACCGGCTGAACGCCGGCTCGCGGCTGTGCGTGCAGTCGATGGACGGCACGGCCGCACTGGTGACGTTCCGTCAACTCACCGCCCAGGGTGAGCCGGACCCCCGGGTCATCCTGGACATCACCGTCTGGCGCGGCCTCCAGGTCGCCGACCGGAGCGCGGCGGGCCAGGGCCCGTAGCTTCCGACAGCTCCGACAGCTCCGCCGGTTGACACGGCTCCGAATGTTCTGACGATCCGTCGTCCAGAGGGCGTCACGGCCGGACAGGACCGGGCACCGAACGGCCGAATTGTCACCCGGCGTCGGTCAACGACCCCGCACCGCAGCGAATTTGGCGCATTTTTCGCCGACCATGTGGCGCGATCGGCACCTCGTCGCGTTTACTGATCCGCCCCGGGGGTCACGACCGGGCGCCGGGGGGCGAAGTATGCGCGCGAGGCAGGGGATGTGTGGTGGGGGAGTCGCAAGTGATCGACGGGGACCGCAGCGGTACGTTCGCGTGGTCGGCCGCCGAGGTCGCGCTGGGGAGCGCGCCCGGTGCCGCGGGGCTGCTCGGGGCGGTACTCCGGTTACGCAGTGAACTCGCCGCGCACCGCGCCCCGTTGCCTGACCGGGCGGTGGCCGAGGACCAACTCGACGCGCTGGGCCGGCAGGCGGTGTCCTCGTCCGCGCCGGACACCGAGTCCCTGCGGCACTCCTTATTGCTGGTGGCATCCGCCCTGGGCTCGGTCAGCGCCCTGTCGGCCGCACTGACCGAACTCCGCGTGGCAGTAGAGGCGATGGCCTTGCCCCGCTGACCTCGGTCCCTGCTGACCGCGACCCCTGCCGGCCGTGAACCCGGCCCCGCGCGCTCCGGCGCGCGGGGGGCGAGCGGTCAGACCGTGCTGGACGAGCCGTTCTTGGCCGCCGCGGCGATCTGCTGGGTGGCGTCGGTGACCTGCCCGGCCGGCGGGGCGGTGACGTGCACCGGCGTGCCGAAGTCCGTCAGGTGCAGCGTCATCGTCAGACTGATCGACTGCGACGAGCCGGCCGACGGCGAGGCGGTGGACTTGGCCGTCATCACGGCCGTCAACTTCTCCTGCCGCACCCGGTGCTGGGCATCCACCCACACGTCGACCGGGATCGGCTTGGCGCTCACCCCGGAGGCGGACAGCGCCTGCGGCGAGACGACCACCCGGTAGTGCGTGGTGGGCGCCCCGTCGACGGTCTCCGAGCCGACCTTGGTGACCTGCTGCGGGTGGTCCAGGTAGGCGAGTTGGCCGGACGCGTCCGGGGCCTCGTTCGCCATGCTCCCGGTGCCGTGCGGGATCTTCGTGGTGTCCACCTTGATCCACGGCTTTCCGTGGGTCAGCTTGCCGGTCGCCGCGGACGGCGGCAGCTTCTCGTAGAGCGTGCTGCCCACCACCCGCATCTCGACCTTCTGCCCGGCCGTCACGACGGTGAACTCCCCGCGCGGGTCGGCCCCCGAGCCCTTCATCGAGGTCACACCGCTGCCGTGCACGGCCAGATCCTTGCCGCCGGTGCGCACCGACTCGTCCAGCGTCATCCGCGCCGAGTCGGCCTTGGAGGTGGTCGTCAGGGCGGTCTGCACGGCGGTGGCGTCGCCGGTGCCGCCCGGGTCTCCGGCCGACGCCGAAGGCGACGGGGCCGCGGACGTCGTGGGGGAGTGCGTCGTGCCGCCGGCCGAGGCGTCGCCGTTGCCGGACGACGAACCGCAGCCCGCCAGCGCCACTACCGCCGCTATCGCCACGCCTCCGCCCGCCAGGGCGGCGGACCTCGAAGCCGTCCCTGTCCTGCGCCGGGTGCCAGCCATGTCCTCACTCCTCGTCATCGTGGGTCCGGTGCCGCCGGCCGCAACTCGCCTGTTCCGTAGGGCGGTTGTGCGGTCCGTGGCGCCGCGATGCTGGTTCGCGTGCCCGCCGGGCGCCGTCCCATGCAGTGCGTAACGGCACACAAGCGGCCTGAGCACGCAAGTCACCGCTCACCGCCCGAAAGCGGAATGGCTGCCGCGGAGGCGGGTGACCCGGTGGCCACCGGGATCCGGCCGCCCAAGGCGCGAAAGGGAGGAGCAGGACCCGCCCCTACGATGGGTACATGACTCCCTCCACGGCCAGGACCTGCAACGACGCCATCAACCCGCTGCACTCGCTGATCTACTTCGCGCCCGAGGCAGAAGCGGAGTTCACCGCCGCGGGCCTGGAGCCGGGCCGGATGTGCTATCTGGCCGGGCGGGCCGCGGCCATGGGCGCGGTGGGGGCGGGCACGGTGACGGCCACTTTCTACAATTTCAGTCCCACGCTCGTCGCCCGCCACATCCCGCGGGCCTGGCAGGCCGCCGCCCCCCGGGACGTGCTGGCGGCGCGGCTGCGCGCGGTCGACTCCGTGCTGCGCCGGCTGCTCGGCCCGGCCGCCGTCGACGATCCCGAGGTGGCGGAGGCCGCGCGGCTCGCGCAGACCGCGGCGGAGGCGTGTACCGCCGCCGGGCGCCCGCTGTACGCCGCCCACGCGGAACTCGACGTCCCGGACCAGCCGCATCTCGCGCTCTGGCACGCCACCACCCTGCTGCGTGAGCACCGCGGCGACGGGCACCTCGACGCGCTGGCCGCGTCCGGTCTCGGCGGCCTGGAGGCGCTGATCACCCACACCGCCACGGGGAGCGGCTTCACCGCGGAGTTCGCCCGCAGGAGCCGGGGCTGGAGCCAGCAGGAGTGGGACGGGGCGGCCGAACGGCTGCGTGACCGCGGACTGCTCGACGCCCAGGGCGGACTGACCTCGGAGGGTGCGGCCGTACGCCAGGAGGTCGAGGACCTCACCGACCGGCTGGCCCGTGATCCCTACGACCACCTCGGCGAGGCCGGCGCGCGCCGGCTCGCGGACATCGGCAGCCGGCTCACCCGTACCGCCGTGTCGAACGGAGCCTTCCCGCCGGGGGTGTTCGCGGTACGGAAATGACGCCGGAAGCCACCGCGGCACCGTATCGGGGGAATTCCCCGATACCGCCCGTCGCGCTGCGTGCGCGTCCTAGGCTGTCAGCGTGACGAACGAAGGCAGTCAGGGGCCGGCGGAGGAGCGTTCCACGCCGTCCACACCGAACACCGCGCCGTACGACCGCGCCGAGGAGGAAGCGAACCGCCGGATGATGCAGCGACAGGTGGAGAGGCGCCTGCGGCGGCAGCCGCGTTTCGTCCTGCCGCCCGGCCACGCCCTGCGGATCGACGACAGCGAAGTCTCGTAGCGCCCGCGGGAGTCGGCCGGTGGCGCCGGCGGGAGCCGGCCGGCCCGCGGGCGGCGGTCACTGCGGTTGCGGGGTGGCCGTCGTCAGGGCCGTCGCGAGGTGGCCCGCCACGTCGTGCAGGATCGGGATGATCTTGTCGGTGGCGGCCTCGGTCACCCGGCCGGCCGGGCCGGAGATGGAGATCGCCGCGGCCGTCGGGGAGCCGGGGACGGTGACCGCCAGGCAGCGCACGCCGACCTCCTGCTCGTTGTCGTCCACGGCGTAGCCCTGGGAGCGGATCCGCTCCAGTTCGGCGAGGAACGCGTCCGGCTCGGTGATCGTCCGCTCGGTCGCGGCCGGCATGCCGGTACGGGCCAGCAGCGCGCGCACCTCCTGCGGCGGCACCTCCGCGAGCAGCGCCTTGCCCACGCCGGTGGAGTGCGGCAGCACCCGCCGGCCGACCTCGGTGAACATCCGCATCGAGTGCCGCGACGGCACCTGGGCGACGTAGACCACCTCGTCGCCGTCCAGCAGCGCCATGTTCGCGGTCTCGCCGGTCGCCTCGACGAGGTCGGCCAGATACGGCCTGGCCCAGGTGCCGAGCAGCCGGGCCGCGCCCTCGCCGAGCCGGATCAGCCGGGGGCCGAGCGCGTACCGCCGGTTCGCCTGCTGTCGTACGTAGCCGCAGGCGACCAGCGTGCGCATCAGCCGGTGGATGGTCGGCAGCGGCAGGCCGCTGCTGGCCGACAGCTCGCTCAGCCCGACCTCACCACCGCTGTCGGCCATCCGCTCCAGCAGGTCGAAGGCGCGTTCGAGCGACTGGACGCCGCCGGCGCGGTCAGCAGACACGTGCGATCCCCTCGTGGATACGGAAGCAGATTTTCACTCTGTGGAATCCTATCGCCCTTGACGCCCCGGCGAACGATATCCACCATGGCCGTCAACAGAACGTTGAAATTCTCGCAGAGGTGGAGACCCCGTGGTGGAGGACCTGGTACTGCGCTCGACGCGTGTCGTGACGCCGCAGGGCGAGCGGCCGGCCGATGTCGCCGTGGCCGGCGGCACGATCACCGCCGTACGCGGCCAAGGCGGCCCGGTGCCGGACGGCGCCGTGCTGACCGACCTCGGCGACGACGTGCTGCTGCCCGGCCTGGTGGACACCCACGTCCACATCAACGACCCCGGCCGCACCGAGTGGGAGGGCTTCGCCACCGCGACCGCCGCCGCCGCGGCCGGCGGCATCACCACCCTGGTCGACATGCCGCTGAACAGCATCCCGCCCACCACCAGCACCGCGAACCTGGCGGTCAAACGGGACACCGCGCGCGGCCGGGTGTACACCGACGTCGGCTTCTGGGGTGGCGCGGTGCCGGGCAACCTCGCCGACCTCCAACCCCTGCACGAAGCCGGGGTGTTCGGCTTCAAGTGCTTCCTGCTGCCGTCCGGCGTGGACGAGTTCCCGCACCTCGGCCCGGCCGAACTGGCCGAAGCGCTCGCCGAGTTGACCCGCTTCGACGGGCTGCTCATCGTGCACGCCGAGGACCCGCTGCTGATCGGCGGCGCACCGCAGCGCGGCGGCCCGCACTACGCCGACTTCCTCGCCTCCCGGCCGCCCGCCGCCGAGGACACCGCCATCGCCGGGCTGATCGCGCTGGCCAAGAGGCTCGGCGGCCGGATCCACGTCCTGCACCTGTCCTCGGCCGGGGCGCTGCCGCTGATCGCCGCCGCCAAGCGGGACGGCGTCCGGATCACGGTGGAGACCTGCCCGCACTTCCTCACCCTGACCGCCGAGGAAGTGCCGGACGGGGCAACGGAGTTCAAGTGCTGCCCGCCGATCAGGGAGGCCGCCAACCAGGACGCGCTGTGGCAGGCGCTGGCCGACGGCACCATCGACTGCGTGGTCTCCGACCACTCGCCCTCGACCATCGACCTCAAGCGCAAGGACACCGGGGACTTCGCCGCCGCCTGGGGCGGCATCTCCTCGCTGCAACTGGGCCTGCCCGCGGTCTGGACGCAGGCCAGGCGGCGCGGCCACACGCTGTCCGACGTGGCCGGCTGGATGTCGGCGGGCCCGGCGAGGCTGGCCGGCCTCGACCGCAAGGGCGCCATCGCCGAGGGCTTCGACGCGGACTTCGCCGCGCTCGCCCCCGAGCAGACCTTCACCGTCGATCCGGCGGCGCTCAGGCACCGCAACCCGATCACCGCCTACGCGGGCCGCACCCTGTACGGGGTGCCGCGCGGCACCTGGCTGCGCGGCCGGCAGATCGCGGCCGGCCCGGCCGTCACCGGCGAGCCCGCCGGCCGGCTCATCGAACGGCCGGCCGGCGGGAGTTGAGCGGGCGCGACCGCACCGCCCGGCGAACCGGGCGGGACCGCTGCACCGTACGCGACAACGCTGTCGTGTCCCGTGCACCGGCCCTGCCCGGCGCCGCTTCCGCGGATTCGCGCGACCGTCAGGCAGCGCGCCGCACCCGGCGCCGGTGTGCGGCGACGAGGTCGGCGTACCTGCGTCCGCTGCCCTTGATCGTGCGCTTCTGGGTGGCGTAGTCCACATGGACCAGGCCGAAGCGCTTGTCGTAGCCGTACGCCCACTCGAAGTTGTCGAGCAGCGACCAGGCGTAGTACCCGGCCAGCGGCACCCCGCGGCGGATCGCCCGGGCGCAGGCGGCCAGGTGCTCCTCCAGGTACGCCGTGCGCTCCGGGTCGTCCACCTGGCCGTCGGGGCCCACCGTGTCGAGGTAGGCCGAGCCGTTCTCGGTGACGAAGATCCGCTCGGCGCCGTAGTCCTCGGAGAGCCGGACCAGCAGCTGCTCCAGGCCGTCGGCGTTCACCTCCCAGTCCATCGCGGTGCGGCGCACGCCCGGCAGGTACACCGACTTGGCGTGCGGCGCCGGCCCCGTGGGGTCGTCGGTGATGACGTTGCGGAAGTAGTAGTTCAGGCCGAGCCAGTCCAGCGGCGCGGCGATGGACTCCAGGTCGCCGTCCTTGATCGGCAGGTCCACCCCGTACAGCTCCACCATGTCCTGCGGGTAGCCGCGCCCGTGGATCGGGTCCAGCCACCAGCGGTTGGTGTGTCCGTCGGCGCGGCGCGCGGCGGCCACGTCGGCCTCGCGGTCGGTGGCCGGCTCGCACGGGCTGAGGTTGTTGACGATGCCGATCCGCAGGTCGGAGTGCGCGGCGCGGAGCGCCTGCACGGCCAGGCCGTGCCCGACGTGCAAGTGGTACGAGGCGCGGACCGCCGCCGTCAGATCGGTCCAGCCGGGGGCCATGGTGCCCTCCAGGTGGCCGATCCAGGCCGAGCACAGCGGCTCGTTGAGCGTGGCCCAGTCCTTCACCCGGTCGCCCAGCGCGCCGGCGACCACGGCCGCGTACTCGCCGAACCGCTCGGCGGTCGCCCGCTCCGGCCAGCCGCCGCGGTCCTGCTGTGCCTGCGGCAGGTCCCAGTGGTACAGGGTGGCGTTCGGGGTGATGCCCGCTTCGAGCAGGGCGTCCACCAGCCGGTCGTAGAAGGCCAGTCCGGCCGCGTTGACCGCGCCCGAGCCGTCCGGGATGATCCGCGGCCAGGCTATGGAGAACCGGTAGGAGTCCAGGTCGAGGGCCTTCATCAGGTCCAGGTCCTCGGACCAGCGGTGGTAGTGGTCACAGGCGACGTCGCCGGTGTCGCCGCCCGCGACCTTGCCGGGGGTTCGGGAGAAGGTGTCCCAGATGGACGGGGCCCGGCCGTCCTCGTCCACCGCGCCCTCGATCTGGTAGGCGGCGGTGGCCGCCCCCCAGACGAATTCGGCGGGAAGAGCGCTGAGGTCGTTCACAAGCAGCCTTTCGCTGGGGTTACTTGACGGCACCGGCGGTGAGGCCGGCGACGAGGTAACGCTGAAGTAGCAGGAATCCGACGACCACCGGCACGCTCACCACGATCGAGGCCGCCATGACCTGGTTCCAGTACACGTCGTTCTGGGTGGCGTACTCGCGCAGGCCCACCGCGAGCGTTCTGGTGGACTGGTTGGTCATGACAGAGGCGAAGAGGACCTCACCCCAGGCCGTCATGAAGGCGTAGACGCTGACCGCCACGATGCCCGGCACGGCGGCCGGCACCACGACCCGGAACAGCGCCCCGAGCGGCCCGCAGCCGTCGACCTTCGCGGCCTCGTCCAGATCCCGCGGGATCGAGTCGAAGTAGCCCGCCAGCATCCAGATGGAGAACGGCAGCGAGAAGGTGAGGTAGGTGATGATCAGGCCCAGCCGGCTGCCGTTGAGCGTGATGCCCGTGCTGTTGCCGAGGTTGACGAAGATCAGGTACAGCGGCAGCAGGAACAGGATGCCGGGGAACATCTGGGTGGACAGCACCGTCACGGTGAAGACCTTGCGGCCCATGAACCGGTAGCGGCTCACCGCGTAGGCGGCGAACACCGCGAGCACCACGGAGAACGCGGTCGCGCTGACGCACACGATGACCGAGTTCACGAAGTAGTGCGCCAGCGGGATCGTCTTCCAGATGTCCACATAGGGCTTGAACGTCAGGCTGTGCGGGATCCACTTGAACGAGCCCTGCACGTCCTGAAGGCTCTTCAGGGACGAGCTGAGCATCACGTACACCGGAACGAGTACGAAGACCAGCAGCAGCGTCAGCACGATCCGCCGGGTCCAGATGAAGGACTTCGGCTGCGCCATCGGCGACGGCTGGTCGGAGAACCTAGACATCGTTCTCGCTCCTTCCCCTTGAGGTCACCAAGAGGTAGACCGCCGTGACCACGAGCAGGAACAGCAGCAGCAGGACCGACATCGCGGAGCCGGAGCCGAAGTTCCAGTTGATGAACGACGACTGGTAGATGTGGATCGAGATCAGGTCCGACTGGCGTGGCGGGTTCTGACCGAACATCACGAACGGCGTGTTGAAGTCGTTGAACGTCCACAGGAACAGCACCAGCACGATGACCTGGTTCACCGGCCGCAGTGACGGCATGGTGATCTTCCTGATCTGCTGCCAGACGCCGGCGCCGTCCATGGCGGCGGCCTCGTACAGCTCGCGTGGGATGTTCTGCAGGCCGGCCATCAGCGCCAGGAAGGCGAACGGCCAGGACTTCCAGACCGAGACGATGATCATCGCCCAGAAGCTGTTGTCGCCGATCAGCCAGAACGACTTGCTCGACGTCAGGTGCAACTGGTCGTGCAGGACGTGGTTCACCAGACCGGTGTCCTGCTGGAACATGAACGTCCAGGTGATCAGCGCCGCGTAGGCCGGCAGCGCGTAGGGCACCAGGAACAGCGTCCGGATCAGGCCGCGGCCGCGGAACTTGTCCTGCAGCAGGATCGCGGCGGCGGTCCCGAGCAGCCACGACAGCGCCACCGACAGCAGGGTGTAGGACAGCGTCACCCAGAACGAGTGCAGCAGCTCCTTGCCGATCGGCTGGTGGATCTTGACAGCGGTCTTGTAGTTGCCGAGTCCTGCCCACGGGGCGCTGTCCCAGTGGCGGATGTAGAACAGGGTCAGGTTCTTGAAGCTGATCAGGATGCCGAAGAACATCGGCACGATGTGGATCAGCAGTTCGGCGACAATGGCGGGTAGCAGGAGCAGGTACGGAAGTCCGCCGCGGCGGATCCGTTCGACGACACGCGGGCCGAGCCGGCGCCCGGCAGCGGACTTGCCGCTACCGGGGCCGGCTTCGGGCGCACGCCTCGGGGGGGCGGTGGCAGTCATGGAGGAGAGCCGATCCTTACGAGGCGGGCATCTGCTGCTGCGCCTTTTGCAGCGCGGCCTTGACGGAGTCGTCGGTCACTGCCTTGCCGGCCGCCGCGTCGGCGAACAGGCTCTTGACGGCGGGGCCGACCAGGTTCTCGAACTGGCTCTCGTTGGCGACCTGCGGCAGCGGGGCCGCCGACTTCTGCAGCACACCGGCCAGCACCTTCAGGTCCGGGGTCTGGAACGCCGGGTCGCTGTCCGCCTCGACGACCGGCGGGATGGAGCCGTACTTGCCGTTGAGCGCCTTCTGCTCGTCCGTGCTGGTCATGAACTTCACGAACGCCTCGGCGGCGGCCTTGTGCTTGGTGCTCTGGAAGATGGCGATGTTGATACCGGCCACCATCGAGGTCACACCGGCGTCACCGGTGGCACCCGCGGTCTGCGTCGGCACCGGCACCACGCCGTAGTCGGTGGGCTTCATGCCGTGCGAGGCGATCGCCGGGGCGGCCGACTGCCACATCATCATCGCGGCCTTGCCGGTGGCGAAGTCGGTGATGGTCTGGTTCTGGACGTACTCGGCGTCGCCCTTGGCCGCGATCTTGTCGCTGGCGATGAAGTCCACGTACTGCTTGACCGCCGCGACCTGCTGCGGGCCGGTGAAGGTCGGCTTGCCGCTCGCGTCGAACCAGTCGGCGCCGCGCTGCTTGGCCAGCACGAAGACGTGGTGGATGTTCTCCGCGCCGTTGGCACCCTCGACCGCGATGCCGTAGTGGCCGCCCGTGGTGAGCTTCTTGCCGTCGGCGACCAGCTCGTCCCACGTGGTGGGCGGGGTGGCTATGCCCGCGTCGGCGAACATCTTCTTGTTGTAGTACAGGCCGTACGCCATCGAGTACAGCGGCACGGCGGCCGGGTCCTTGCCCGCGGCGCCCGCCGAGGCGATCGAGGCGGCCGTGAAGCGGTCCTTGCCACCGATGGTGGAGAACGCGGCGGAGTCCCACGGCATGAGCGCGCCGGTGGCCTGGAGCGAGGCCGACCAGGTGTTGCCGATGTTGAGCACGTCCGGGCCCTGGCCCGAAGTGGTCGCCGCCAGGATCCGGTTGAGCAGGTCCGCCCAGCCGATGACCTCCAGCTTGACCTTGACGCCGCTCTGCGCCGTGAACTTGTTCAGCTCGGCGGTCAGGGTCGTCTTGTCGGCCTCCAGGCTGGTGCCCTGGTTGCTCGCCCAGTAGGTGATGGTCTGGCCCTTGAGGCTGCCAGGAGCCGCCGGGCTGCTGCCGCTGCCCTTGTTGTCGTCGTCGTTGCCGCCGCCACAGGCGGAGAGCGTCAGACCGAGCGCGGCCACAAGAGCGGTGGCCGCGAGGAGTCTGGTGGAGGTGCTGGAGGTGCGCATGACGGTTCCCTCTCAGGGGTGGGATCGCTTCAGGAAGTGAACAGCGCCTGTACCTTAATTCAGGCCGTGATTTAACTTGTGAGAAAAGGTGGCGTCAAGACCTTGTGCAGCGATAGATTCGCGCCGGACAGGCCAGGAGGGGCGACTGATGGCTGAACGCGGCAAGCGAACCGTGCGTGACCTGCGGCGCGGCAACCGTGCGGCGCTTCTGCGTCATTTGTATTTCGAAGGCCCGCTCAGCCGCCAGGAGCTCGGCCGGGACACCGGCCTGAGCGCCGGCTCGATCAGCAACGTCGTTGGAGAGTTGATCGCGGACGGCATGGTCGAGGAGGCCGGAGCCGTCGAGTCCGACGGCGGCAGGCCGCGGATCCTGCTCCAGGTCGCCGCCGGCCACGGCTACGTCGTCGGGGTGGACGTCGGCGAAACCCGGGTCAGGGTCGAGCTGTTCGACCTGGCGCTGACCGAACGCTCGTCGGCCGACCTGCCGTTGTCCGACAGCGGCCACGACGTGGACCACGTGGTGCGCCTGGCTCTCGAAGGCATCGAGACCGTGGTCCGCGAGGCCGGCATCGACGACAGCGAGGTGCTCGGCGTCGGCATCGGCGTGCCCGGCATCGTCGAGCAGGGCGACAACGCGCCCGGCGCCGGCGACGGCATCGTCGTGCACGGCCAGACCATCGGCTGGGACGCGGTGCCGCTCGGCCGGCTGCTGCGGGCCGGCACCCGGCTGCCGCTGTTCATCGACAACGGCGCCAAGACCCTCGGCCAGGCCGAGATGTGGTTCGGCGCCGGACGCGGCTCGGGCAACGTCGTCATCGCCCTGATCGGCTCCGGCGTCGGCGCCTGCGTGGTCACCAATGGCAAGCCCTACCACGGCGCCAGCAGCAGCGCGGGGGAGTGGGGCCACACCACGCTGCGGGTCGGCGGCCGGACCTGCCGCTGCGGGTCGCGCGGCTGCCTGGAGGCGTACGTCGGCGCGGAGGCGCTGATCGGCCGCTGGCCGTCCGCCCCCGAGGGGGTCAGCGAGGAGACCGGGCTCGCCCTGCTGCTCGCCGCGGGCGACACCGACCCGGAGGCGGGCGCGCTGCTCGCCGAGGCCGCGGAGTACCTCGGCGCCGGCATCGCCGACCTGATCAACCTGTTCAACCCGCACCGGATCGTGATCGGCGGCTGGGCCGGGCTGCTGCTCGGCCCCCGGCTGCTGCCCGGCGTCCGCGAGGTGGCCGCCGCCTACTCGCTGCACCACCCCTGCGCGCAGACCTCGATCGAGCTGGGCCGGCTCGGCCCGGACGCGGTCACCGTGGGCGCGGCCACCCTGCCGCTGGCCCGGTTCCTCGACACCGGCGGCGAGCGCGCGGTACGCATTCCACCGCAAGAGGGTCATGTCGGACTCGATGGGGTCCGGAACCGAATCGCCCGGGCGATACGTTGACAGGACGGCCCGGTCCGCGCGAGCGGCACCAGGTCCCCCCCTCGAAGCACGCGCACGCCCCTAGGAGCCCGGCTGTGACCGTTCAGCAGCAGATCGTCGGCAACGCCATGCAGATGGCCGTCTGCACCCTCAGCCCCGGTCAGACCGTGTACTGCGAGGCGGGCAAGTTCCTGTTCAAGACCGCCAACGTCTCGATGGAGACCCGGCTCGGCGGCCCCGGCTCCGCCGGCGCCCGCTCCGGCGGCGGCGGGGCGGCCGGCGGCGGTGGCGGGATGGGCGGGCTGCTCCGGCAGGCCGTCGGCACCGCGATGCAGGTCGGCCAGCGGGCGCTGGCCGGCGAGAGCCTGGCGTTCCAGTACTTCACCGCCTCCGGCGGGGAGGGCACCGTCGGCTTCGCCGGGGTGCTGCCCGGCGAGATGCGCGCCCTCGAACTGAACGGCTCGCGCGCCTGGTTCGCCGAGAAGGACGCCTTCGTGGCCGCCGAGAGCAGCGTCCAGTTCGGCATCGCCTTCGCCGGCGGCCGGCAGGGCATGAGCGGCGGCGAGGGCTTCATCCTGGAGAAGTTCACCGGCCAGGGCACCGTGATCATCGCCGGCGCCGGCAACTTCGTGGACCTCAACCCCGCCGATTTCGGCGGCCGGATCGAGGTCGACACCGGCTGCATCGTCGCCTTCGAGGAGGGCATCCAGTACGGCGTCCAGCGGATCGGCGGCCTCAACCGGCAGGGCGTGATGAACGCGGTCTTCGGCGGCGAGGGGCTGTCGCTCGCCACGCTTGAGGGCAACGGGCAGGTGATCCTGCAGTCGATGACGATCGAGGGGCTTGCCAACGCGCTGAAGAAGGCGCAGGGCGGGGACAAGCAGGGGCCGACGGGCGGGATGTTCTCCACGCATGTGGGATGAATCACACTCGTTCCGACCTCGGGGCGGCCCCGGTGAGCGGTCGTCAGACGGCGGATCCCGGCCGCCGGTGAGGGGCGGGTCTACGCGGGAAGACCCGGAGGCCCCAGGGCTCTCATGCTCCTCTCATGTCACGGTGCGGTGACAGCTCGCCCTTCTGGCGGCGAAGCGGCCCGTCCCGCCCGGTAGCGTGCTGATCGCGGGCACCGCGCAGCGGTGCGAAACCCGCCGCGCAGTAGCTCCAGGAAGGACGGCGATACGCCGTGTACCGCTGGGAGACCACCCGGGCCGCACTGGCCCAGCGGGTATTCGCCACGATCCGCAGCGAGAGCTACGACCAGGCCGCCGCGACCGCCGACACCCTGCTGTCCGCCGGGCTGACCACCCTGGAGATCTCGCTCACCACGCCGTTCGCGCTGGAGGCCGTCACCACCCTGGTGCGCGAGGTCGGCGACGACGCGGTGATCGGCGCGGGCACCGTCATCGACGAGGTGTCCGCCCGGCTCGCGATCGAGGCGGGCGCGCGCTTCCTGCTGTCGCCCAACCTCGATGAACAGGTCCTGCGCACCGGCCACCGCTACGGCATCCCGGTCTTCCCCGGCGTCGCCACGGCCACGGAAGCGGTCCGCGCGATGGAGCTCGGCGCCGACGCCCTGGCCCTCTACCCGGCGACGTCCTTCACCCCGCTGTGGATCACCGACGTCCTGGCCATCCTCCCCCAGGCCCCGGTGATCCCCCTGGGCGGCATCACGATCCAAGAGGCCCCCGACTGGATCGCCTCCGGCGCGGTGGCGATAGGCATGGGCTCGGCGTTGACAGAGGGCGACCGCGAAACGGTGACGAAGCGCTTGACGGAACTCCTGGACCGCTTGACGTCCTGACGGACGGTACGACGAGGGAAGATCCGCACCCGGGAGGCCCCCGGGGCCGACAGTGGTTCCCACCGCGACGGCGGGGCCGCTGGCCGGCGTGAGCCGGCGGTGCCGTACGGGCTCGGCGGTGCCAGGCGGCATCCGGCCGGGGGTCGGGTGTTGC
Organism: Streptomyces sp. CA-111067; assembly: GCF_050956065.1. Classification (NCBI taxonomy): domain Bacteria; kingdom Bacillati; phylum Actinomycetota; class Actinomycetes; order Kitasatosporales; family Streptomycetaceae; genus Streptomyces; species Streptomyces sp. CA-111067. The sequence goes on from NZ_CP192103.1 coordinate 7,639,556, forward strand.
CCGGAGGGCGGATGTCGCTGCCGCCGCGGCGGCGGGGCTCGGCGTGCCGGACGGGCGGATGGGTCCCGGGGCTGGGCCGGGGCCCAGGGGGTGGGGCCCTAGACTCGCGGGCGGGCCGCGGAGGCCCGGTTTTGGTGCTACCTGCCAGGAGGCAACCCGTGTCGATCGTCGCCGTCCCCGGCTCCAAATCGGTGACCGCTCGCGCCCTCTTCCTCGCCGCCGCGGCCGACGGGGTCAGCGTGCTGCGGCGGCCGCTGGTCTCGGACGACACCGACGGTTTCGCGGCCGGCCTGGAGACCCTCGGCTACGAGGTGGAGCGCGGCCCGGACGCCTGGCGGATCACCGGCCGGCCGGCCGGACCCGCCGCCGCCGAAGCCGAGGTGCACTGCCGGGACGCCGGCACCGCCTCCCGCTTCCTGCCCGCCCTGGCCGCCGCGGGCCACGGCACGTACCGCTTCGACGCCTCCGCCCAGATGCGCCGCCGCCCCGTCGCCCCGCTCACCGAGGCCCTGCGCTCCCTCGGCGTCGACCTCACCCACGACGAGGCCGAGGGCCACCTCCCGCTCACCGTCGTCGCGCACGGCATCAAGGGCGGCGCGATCGACCTCGACGCCAGCCTGTCCTCGCAGTTCCTGACCGCGCTCCTCATGGCCGGACCGCTGATGGCCGAGGGCCTGCGGATCCGGGTCACCGGCATCGTCTCGGTACCGTACGTGGAGATCACCCTCGCCATGATGCGGCGCTTCGGCGTCGAGGTCGGCCGCGACGGCGACACCTTCGCCGTACCGCCCGGCGGCTACCGCGCCCAGGACTACCCCGTCGAGCCCGACGCCTCCGCGGCCAGCTACTTCTTCGCCGCCGCCGCGCTCTCCGGCCGCAGCGCGACCGTGCCCGGTCTCGGCACCGACGCCCTCCAGGGCGACCTGCGCTTCGTGGACGTCCTGGCCCGGATGGGCGCCGAGGTCGAGACCACCGCCGACGCCACCACCGTCACGGGCACCGGCCGGCTGTCCGGCCTCACCGTCAACATGCGGGACATCTCCGACACGATGCCGACCCTCGCCGCCATCGCGCCGTTCGCCGACGGCCCGGTCCGGATCGAGGACGTCTACAACACCCGCGTCAAGGAGTGCGACCGCCTCGAAGCGTGCGCGGGGAACCTGCGCCGGCAGGGCATCCGGGTCGAGACCGGCCGCGACTGGATCGAGATCCACCCCGGCACGCCCGCCCCCGTCGAGATCGCCTGCCACGGCGACCACCGGATGGCGATGAGCTTCGCGGTGGCCGGCCTGCGCACCCCGGGCACCACCTTCGACGACCCGGAGTGCGTACGGAAGACGTTCCCCGGCTTCCACGAGTTCTTCGCCGCGGTGCGCGCCGACTGGGGTGTGTGAACGGGCCATTGGGCCGACGCGCCCGGGTGCCCGTCCGGCCCTGAAGAAGCGTTTCACTCTGTTCGCCCCGTTTTAACGTGGTTCTTTCTCCGACCGTGAGAGGGACCCGCCCCATGCGTTTCCACGCCACCGCCGCCGCCTGCGCGCTCGCCACCACCTTCCTCCTCCCCTCCGCGGCGCAGGCGGCTGACGGCACGTTCGCCTACTCCTTCCAGAGCCGGCAGGGCCCGATGACCACGGTGCTGACCGACCCGCCGAGCGGCCAGTGCCTGCTGCTCCCCGAGGTGATGGGCCCGGACGCCGACAAGTCGGCGTACGCGCCGCGCAACGAGACGGACTCGGTGGCCGTCGGCTTCACCGGCCCCCGGTGCGCGGGCGACGGCTTCGCGATGCGCCCGCACGGGGGCGCGATGTCGCAGCGCGTGAAGCTGCGTTCGGTTGTCTTCTCCTAGCGGCGCGGGATGGCGGGCGTCGCCGAGGTGCTCGCTGATCGCTCCCGGTTGGGTTTTCGCCCCGGTGGTCGGTGCGGTTCGTTTTCACGGCTGGGCGCCGTGCCTGCCGTTTTTCCCACCGCCCCGCCCGTGCGGGTGCGTCCTTGGGTGCACGTTCTCTGGTGGGTGGGGTCGGTGCCGGCCCGGGGCACCTCCTCGGGCTGCTCACGCACCCGGGATAAATCACGAGGCCCCATGTCGTTCACAGCCCTGCGGGGGCACCCCGGACCGTCCCCTCCCATGCCGGACGGCGGCTTGAGGCCGCGGGGGGTGATCGGTGGGGGTGCGGGTTCGTTGTCGGGTGCCGGTTACTGATGGGGCATTGGGCCTCCTGTCCGCCCCCGCTCGCGCCCGGGTGGCGGCCCATGGTCGGTGGGGGTGGAGGTGCCAGCGCGGGCGGCTGGTGCGGTGCTGGGTGTTCGATGGCGGCTGAGTGGTGCGGCGCGGGTGGGTGTCTGAGACCGGCGGTAGTTGGAGGGGGGATCGGGCTCCGGATGGATCGACGGGCGGTGGGCGCCAGACGGCCTCAGCCGGCGGCCCTCGGGGGGCGCAATGCTCCCTCAGTGACCGGCACTTGCCCACGGACCTTAGCCCCCACCAGATACCCCCTCGCGGCCTCAAGCCGCCACTCGGCCTGGGAGGGGACGGTCCGGGGTGCCCCCGCAGGGCTGTGAACGACATGGGGCTTCACGATCTACCCCCGGTTCCGTGAGCAGCCCGAGGAGGTGCCCCGGGGCGGCCCCGACCCCACCCACCACAAGACGTGCACCCAAGGACGCACCTGCACGGGCGGGCGGGTGGGAAACACCGGAAGGCAACCGGGCCGCACCCGGAAACGTAACCGCACCACCCACCGGGGGCGGAGCCACCACCTCCCCCACCCGTGCACCCACCGGCGAGCGGACAAACGTACAAGACGGCCAGCCCCGAGCTTCCCCAGAATCGCCCCATGGGCGAAAAAGACATCCCGCGCGGAATACACGTCGTTCACGACGGACCACCCGACGCGCCCCCGCTGCTCCTCATACACGGCTCCGCCGCCTCCGGCGCCACCTGGAGCCCGCTGATCCCGGCGCTCGCCAGCCGGCATCACGTCATCCGGGTCGACCTGCCCGGCTGCGGCCGGTCCGCGCCCGCGCCGAAGTACGACGTGCCGTTGCAAGCGGCGGGAGTGGCGGCCGTGCTGGACGGGCTCGGGCTCGGGCTCGGGCAGGCCGACGTGGTCGGGCACTCCAGCGGTGGCTACGTCGCCACCGCGCTGGCCGAGCAGCGGCCCGACCTCGTGCGCTCGCTCGCGCTGCTCAGCTCGGGGCCGAGCCTCGACGCGTTCCTGCCGCAGCCGCTCATCCTGCGCGCGCTGCTGGCCCCGCCGCTCGGTCCCCTGCTGTGGGCGGTGCGTTCCGACGGGGTGACCCGTAAAGCCCTGAACGCGACGGCCGCTCGCCCGGTGGACCTGCCGGACGAGGTGGTCGCCGATCTGCGGAGGATGACGTACCGCACGACCCGCGCGGTGCTGCGCTGCAACAGCGCCTACGTCGCCGAGAAGAGCGTGCCCGATCGGCTGAAGGCCCTCGACGTCCCGATACTGGTGATCTTCGGTGCGGCAGACCCGCGTTGGGAACCGTCCTCGGTGCACCAGTACGACGCCGTGCCCGGCGCGCGCGTCAAGACGCTGGCCGGCGTCGGCCATCTCGTCATGTTCGAGGAACCCGAGCGCACCGGCCGGCTCCTGCTGGACTTCACCGCGTCGCGCCCGTCCGTCCCAGAGACCTAAGCTGGCCACGTGCTGCCGACGGGCGACCCCGACTGGGCGAGCGTGGACATCGCCGTCCCCCGACTGCCGCTGCGGCTGCCCGGAATCAGCATGGCCGGCTTCCGCCAGCGCGCCCCGGCCCCGGTGAACATCGCCATGGTCGCGCACCCCTCCGTCACCCTGCTCATCGACCTGAGCGACGGTGAGGGCCTCGCGTACGAGACGGACGGCCGGCACGGCCACGGCAGCGTCGTCGCCGGCCTGCTCCCCGGCGGGCTCAGGACCGGCGGCCAGGTCGGTGAGTGCCTGCAGATCCGGCTGGAACCGGCCCTGGCCACAGCGGTGTTCGGAGCGCCGGACCTCACCGGCACCGTGGCGTCCCTCCGCGACCTCTGGGGCCACGGCGCAGAACAGGCCGAGAACGCCCTGCGCGCGGCCGCCTCATGGGACGAACGGTTCACCCTCGCAACGGACTTCCTCGCCCGCAGGCTCGGCGCCCGCCCCGAAGTCGACCCCGAGATCGCCCACACCTGGCGCCGTACGCTCACCCACCGGGGACGCGTACAGATCAACGCCCTTGCCGACGAGGTCGGTTGGAGCCGCAAACGCCTCCTGGCCCGCTTCCGCGCCCAACTCGGCATCACCCCCAAGCGGGCGGCCCGCCTGATCCGCTTCGACCACGCCGCCCACCTGCTGGCGACCGGCCACGCCCCCGCCGCGGTCGCGGCCACCACCGGCTACGTGGACCAGCCGCACCTGCACCGCGAGGTGAAGTCCTTCACCGGCCTCACCCCGTCGGCCGTCGCGGTCGCGCCCTGGCTGGCCATCGACCGGACCACCTGGCCGCACTGACCGGGAGCCCGCCAACGGCCCGCGGCCTAGGCCGGCGCAGCCCCGTAGCGGATCACCCGCGTCGGGACGACGGTCCGCCGCGCCGCCTGCCCCGTACCGGCTGCCTGGCCGATCCGTTCGAGAAGGAGCCGTGCCGCCCGCCGCCCCACCTCGTCCGCGTCATAGGCCACGATCGTCAGCGGCACCCCGAGAACGCCCAGCACGTCGGAGAGTTCGAAGTCGTCGAAGCCGGCGATCGCCACCGGCCGCCCCAGCGCGTGCACCGCGCGGATCGCCCCCTGGCTCATCCGGTTGTTGGTGCAGAACAGCGCGGTGGGCGCGTCGGCGGCGCCGAGGATCGCCCGGGCCGCGGCCTCCGCCGCGGCCACGTCGGTCAGGCCGCGGCGGACGAACTGCTCGTCGGGCTGCAACCCGGCCGCCTCGTGCGCGGCCCAGTACCCGCGGAACCGCTCCGCGCCGGTGTAGATGACCGGCGGGTTGCCGAGGAAGCCGATCCGCCGGTGGCCGTCGGAGATCAGCTGGCGGGTGCCCTCCTCGGCGCCGCCGAAGTCGTCGACCAGGACGCAGTCGGCGTCCATCCCGGCCGGCGGCCGGGAGGCGAGCACCACGGGCATGTGGTGCACCGCGGCGGGCGCCAGGTGCGACTGGCTGCTGCCCGCGGGGACGACGATCATCCCGTCCACCTGGTGGGCCACCAGGTCGGTGACCACGTCGCGTTCGCGCTCGGCGTGCTCCCCGGTGTTGCTGAGCAGCACCCGCAGACCGTGCGCGGAGAGCACCTCCTGCACGCCCAGCGCGAGCCGGGAGTAGAAGGGGTTGGCCAGGTTGGTGACGACCAGACCGACCAGGCCGCTGGCGCCGCCGAGCCGCAGGCTCCGGGCGTTCTCGTTGCGGCGGTAGCCGAGGGCGTCGACGGCCGCCAGCACCCGGGTCCTGGTGTCCGCGCCGACCCCGGGGTCGTCCTTGAGTACCCGGGAGACGGTCATCGCGCTGACGCCGGCGCGCGCCGCCACGTCGCGCATCGTCGGCGCACCGCCGTCGGCGGCACGGGCGCGCGCCATGGTGTTCCCTTCCCCGGCCGGACCGGCGGCCGGTGCCGTGCCGGTCCGCGCAGGAGTCCTCGGTCTGTTCGATGTTCCTGACGACTGTGGTGACTGCGCTGACTGCGGTGTGTTCGCCGGCTTCGGCGGCTGTCCCGCCGTCAACTCGGCGCGCTCGGGCCCCGCGCCGGAAGGTGCCGTCATTCTAGTGCCGGCTGCCGCGCCGCCCGCAGTGCCCAGTGCGCGGCCCCGGCCAGCGGCGCGTCCGCCGGCCGGGCCGCCGGGCGCAGCTCCCATCGGCCCTCCGGTTCCCCGCCGGCGGCGAGTCCGGTACGCAGCGCGGGCCCGATCAGGTCCCAGGACGCAGTCATCGAGCCGCCCACCACCACGACCTGCGGGCGGAACCGTTCGCACCACGGCGCCAGCGCCCGCCCGAGCGCCCCGAAGCAGTGCGCGAGGGTGGCGGCGGCCCGCCGCTCGCCGGCCCGCGCGCGCCCCGCGATCTCCCGGACGTCGACCGCCTCCGCGGCACCCGCCGCGTACCGCGCCAGGATCGCCCGCCGCGACACGACCTCCTCCAGCGGCACCCCGTCCACGGACAGCAGGTGCGCCCGCCCGTCCGGCGGCACCTCGGGGCCGTCCGTCACCGGCATGCCCGCGTCCAGGAACGACGTGCCGACGCCCGTTCCCAGCGTGATGCCGAGCACCCGCCGCCGGCCACGCGCCGCGCCCGCGTGGTACTCGCCGAGCGCGAAGGCGTCCGCGTCGTTGAGGAAGACCAGGCCGGAAGGACGGGGCAGCAGCCGTCCGGCGAGTTCCGCGCCGACGTCGACGCCGTCAAGAGCGTCGAACTTGCCCACGTCGCGGAACCGCCCGACCCCGGCCGCGTAGTCGAACGGCCCGGGCACCGCCACCCCCCAGCGCCCGCCCGCCGGGGCGCCGATCCCGCGCCCCGCCTCCGCGACCCGGTCGAGCAGCGCACCGGCCGGCGCGTGCGCGTCGAGCGGCAGCCGTACCGCCTCCAGGACCGGCGACCCGGCGGCGGCCGGGTCCACCAGCGCGGCCGTCACATGGGTGCCGCCGATGTCCAGTACGGGCACGGCGGTCGCCGGCGGCCGAGCGCCCCGTACGACGCGTGCGGTGCCGGTCATGCGGGCGTCACCAGGGCCTTCACCACGTGGACGGGGCGCTCGCCGATCCGCCGCAGCCGGTATCCGCCGACGGAGGCCGGCACGGTCAGGGTCTCGGCGAAGGCGAGGTCGTGCCGGACGCCGCCGGCGGTCTCCACCACGACGCCGTCGCCCGAGGAGACGTTGAGGATGTGGAACCGGCCGTCGGTGTCGTCCTCGGCGGGGGTGTCCGCGTCGATGACGAAGCGGTGGACCGCGTAGAACATCTCGGGCAGCGCGCCGACCGCCTCCTCGCGCCAGCCGGGCCCCTCGCGCAGGACGCGCGGCTGCTGGACGAGTTCCTTGAGCACGTCGTCGCCGCGCCGCGCGGTGTCGAGGTTGGCGAAGGCGTGCGCGTGCGACAGCGGGCGCGGCACCCCGGAGCCGGAGCGGCGCAGCCAGTCGTAGAAGCGCAGCGAGTACAGGTAGGGCGTGGCGCTGACCTCCAGGACCAGGTTGCCGGCGCCGGAGGCGTGCGGGGTGCCGGCCGGGATCATGAAGAGCTGCCCGGGCTCGGCCGCGTGCGACTGGACGTGGTCCTCCACGCGCAGCGGCACCCCCTCCTCGGCGGACCTCTCGACGTCCTCGCGCATCGCCTCCACGTCCGTACTCTCGCGCAGACCGAGGTAGACACGCGAACCGGGGCGGCTGTCGGTGACGTAGTACGTCTCGTGCTGGGTGTACGGCCAGCCGAAGACCTCGCGCATGTAGGTCTCGCGCGGGTGCAGGTGGAGCGAGAGGTTGCCGCCGCCGACGGTGTCGAGGTAGTCGAAGCGGATCGGGAAGGACGTACCGAACCGGCGGTGCACCTCGGGGCCGAGGAAAGCGTCCGGGTGCAGGACGCACAGCAGCTGGAACGGCAGCTCCACCTGGGCGCCGTGCTGCCCGCCCTCGCCGACGAGCACGCCGGCCTCGGGTGCGATCAGCTCGTAGCCCAGCGCGGTGTTGCCGTGCCGCGGCGCGAAGCCGAGCTCGTCGGCGGCCCAGTGGCCGCCCCACGGGGTCGAGTTGAAGTACGGCCGGGTGCGCACCGGGCCGCCGGCCAGCGCGGCGAGGGTGGCACGTACCGCGTCGCCGTCGAGCGAGGCGGGCGCCGCGGGGTCCTGGAGGTCGATCCACCGGTCGAGGCGCCCGGCGAGCGCGTCCCGGTGCCGGTCGCCGACCGGCCAGTCGGTGTAGAACAGGCTGCGCAGCTCGCCGGGCCCGCCGGGCCTGCCGAGGTTGGTGCCGACCGGCAGCGCGCCCGCGGCGACGGCCTCCTCGGCGTACCGCTTGGGCAGGTCGGCCCACCACACCAGGTCGGCTGAGCACAGGGCGGCGCCCGGCCCGTGGACGAGCAGCACCCCGTCGTCCGGCCGCGGCACGGTGCGGGAGCCGGCCGCGAAGAGGTCGGCCATCTCGAAATCGGCCAGCGGCAGGAAGAACGGGTCCGCGCCGGCGTCCGGCACGCACAGCCGCTCGACGGCGGGCGCCGACCAGCGGGTGCGGACGTCCAGGGTGCGGACGGCGGTGCCGCGCGCCCGCAGCGCCGCCGCCAGGCCGCCGACCGCCGCCGGCCAGTCCAGCGCCGCCGGCCCGTCGAGGGCGAGCACCACGGGCGCGGCCGGGAGGTCCGCGACCGCGGCGGCCCAGCCGGAGGCGACGGCTCCGCCGACGGCGGGGTAGCGGGGTTCGAGTTCGTAGGGGCGGCGCTGGTGCACAGGGGCTCCTGATCGCAGAGAGGCGAACGACCAGGGCAAAGGTATCGTTAACATTCACTTCCCACAAGGTCGGGGTGGATCGGTGGCGTAGTGACGGCACTTGAGCTGGGAAAACAGGAAAGTTACCCGGCAGCACTTGTATCTGAACTTTCGGTGTCGTTAACATCCTGGCAATCCCTCTCCGAGGAGCGAACTCATGGCATCAACCGGCGGGCCGGCACCGGCGCCGTCCCACCCGATCGGGCGCAGGACCCTGCTGGCCGGACTCGGCGCGGGTGCCGCGGCCGCGGTCACGGCAGGCTGCGCACGGGGCGACAGCACCGCGGCCCGGCCGGGCACCACCTCGCTCGCCAACGACAACGCGACCTGGGACGCGGGCTACATCGCGGCCGGCGCCGCGCTGAAGAAGCTCACCGGCTACTCGCTGCGCCCGCTGTCCAATCCCAACCCCACCGCGTACACCCAGGTCACCCAGATCTCGTTGCAGACCACCAAGGCCACCGACCTGGTCAAGTGGGCCTCGGGCTACAAGCTCAAGCAGCTGGCCCGCAGCGGCAAGCTCTCCGACCTGTCGCAGATCTGGTCGGCGTACGAGCGCAAGGGCTGGGTCAACAGCTCGCTGCGGGACTCCATGTCGTACCGGGGCAAGGTCTACGGCGTGCCGCTCTACCAGTCGTACTACGTCCTCTTCTACAACAAGGACCTCTTCCGCCGGCACGGCCTGCGGCCCGCCGGCACCTGGGACGAGCTGCTGCACAACGCGGAGGTGCTGAAGAAGGCCGGCACCACGCCGTTCGTCGCCACCCAGAACGGCAACTGGCCGGCCTACGAGTGGTTCCAGGAGCTGATCAGCAAGGTCGATCCGGACTTCTACTCCGACCTGATCGCGGGCAAGGCGCACTACACCGACCCGCAGGCCGGCAAGGCGATGGACATCTGGCAGGACTTCATGCGCAAGGGCTGGATGACCCCGGCCGACTTCGACCAGAACAACGGCGCCGCCGCGCTGAAGGCCGGCAAGGTCGGGATGTTCCTGCACGGCTCCTGGCAGTCGCAGGGGCTGGCCGCGGCCGGCCTGAAGCCGGGCACCGGCTTCGACGCGTTCGTGATGCCGCCGGTCGAGGACGGCACCCGCCGCTCGGTGATCACCGAGTCGGGGGTGCTCGCCGTGCCGCTGAAGGCGGTCTCGCACGGCGCGGCGATGGCCAACGCCGGCCACTGGCTCGACCCGGGCGTGCAGAAGGTGTGGACCGACTTCCTGCAGGACAGCTCCGCCAACCCCGAGGCGGGCGTGAGCAATCCGGTGGTGGCCCGGATCAAGGACACCGTGCAGCACGACGGTTGGGCCCAGCTGCCGCGCTACGGCGAGTCGGGCCCGCCCAACCTGATCCAGGGCAACACCGACGACCTGGGCGCCTTCATGACCGGGGCGATGTCGGCCCAGGCCACGCTGCGCAGCATGGCCGGGCGCGCCACCAAGGAGTGGGCGAGCTGGAACGAGGACGAGTCATGAGCACATCCGTCGACCGCCGGCCGCTGCCGCGCTCCGCCGCGAGCTCCGGGCGGGCCGCCGCGCCACCGCCGCCGGGCCGCCGCAGGCGCCGGATCCGCGAGGCGCTGGGCGGCGCCGGCTTCCTGGCCCCGGCCCTGCTGCTGGTGGCCGCCGTGCTGCTCGCGCCGTTCGTGGCCACCGTCTACCGCAGCCTGTTCGGCGACCACCGGGTCTCCACCTTCAGCGGGTTCGGCAACTACCGGCTGTTCTTCGACGACCCGGTGCTGACCAGGTCGATCGAGAACACCCTGATGTGGGTGGCCGGTTCGGTGCTGCTGCCGCTGGTGCTCGGCCTGGGCATCGCCGTCATGACGCACGGCGCCGGCTGGACCAGGGCCGCCCGGCTCGCGGTGGTGCTGCCGTACGCGATCTCCGGCTCGGCGGTCGCCGTGGTGTGGAACTTCATCCTGAACTCCGACGGCGCCGCCAACCAGGCGCTGCGCTCGCTCGGCCTCGGGTCCTTCGCCCAGGGCTGGCTGCTCGAATGGCCGGGGAACACCCTGGTGATGATCATGGCGAGCACCTGGCAGTCCACCGGGGTCGCGGTGATCCTCTTCATGGTCGGCCTGCAGACGATCCCGCCCGAGACGCTGGAGGCGGCCTCGCTGGACGGCGCGGCCGGCTGGCGGCGGTTCTGGTACGTCGTGCTGCCGCAACTGCGCACGGTCTCGGTGATCGTGGTCGGGTCGAGCCTGGTCAACGGGCTGAAGTCGTTCGACCTGATCTGGGTGCTCACCCAGGGCGGCCCGGGCCGGCAGTCCGAGACCCTCGCGGTCTCGATGTACCAGGAGACCTTCCTCGACCTCAAGCCGGGCGCGGGCGCCGCGGTCGCGGTCGTCCTGACCGTCATCGTGCTGCTGGCCTCCTGGCTCTACCTGCGGCGCCAGTTGACCCCGAAAGGCGCGTGACCATGTCCTCCGCGAATCCCGCGTCCGCCACCCCGGCGCCGCCGTCGCCGGCGTCCCCCGCTCCGGCACCGGCCAGGCGGCGCCCGACGGCCGGCCGGCTCGTCCGCAACACCGCCGTGATCGTCATCGCCGTGCTGTGGGCGATCCCCACCTGGCTGCTGCTGGTCAACGCCCTGGTGCCCGCCTCGCACTACACCGGCGGCCCGCACTGGTGGCCGTCCGGCGGCTTCGGCCTGATCGGCAACATGCGCCAGGCGTGGAACCAGGCCGAGTTGGGCCCGGCGATGGGCAACAGCCTGCTGTACTCGGTGTCCAGCGCGGGCGCGGCCACCCTGATCGCCACCTTCGCCGCCTTCGCCACCGTCATCATGCCGGTCCGGCACAAGACGCTCTGGTTCTGGCTGATCTACTCCGGGACCCTGCTTCCGCTCCAGGTCTTCCTGCGCCCGCTCTTCCTCGCCTATGCCAACACCGACCTGTACGACACCCAGTTCGGCCTGTTCGTCGTCTACGCGGCCATCGCCGTGCCGTTCGCGTACTTCGTCATGCGCAACTTCGCCCAGACGCTGCCGCCGGAGGTCATCGAGGCGGCCCGGATCGACGGCGCCTCCTGGTGGCGGATCTTCTGGCGGATCCACGTGCCGCTGTCGGTGTCGGCGATGATCGCGGCGTTCGTCTTCCAGTTCGTCGCGGTCTGGAACGACCTGCTGTTCGGCATCACCCTGTCCACCAGCGACAACATCCGGCCGGTGATGGCCGCGCTGGCCGAACTCCAGGGCAACTACTCCAGCGTCGGGCCGCCGGTGGTGCTCGGCGGGGCGCTGCTGGTGTCGCTGCCGACGGTGGTGCTGTTCTTCTGCGCCCAGCGGTTCTTCGTCAGCAGCCTCAAGCTCAACTGAGCCGCCCCGGCCGCCGGTTCGCCGCGCCGCCGCCCGCGCGCCACCCCCCACCCCGTCCCCTTCGTGAAAGGGCACTCCCCGATGAAGACGACCTCGCGCCTCCCGCTCGCCGCGACCGCCCTCGCCGTCGTCTGCGGCTTCCTGGCGGCGTCTCCGGCCACCGCGGCCGGCCGCCCCGCCGCCGGCCATCCCCGTCCCACCACCCCCGCGACCTGGGCCGCCCGGGCCGGGAACGCGTACGACGCGCTCCAGAAGAACCTGTACCAGGGGCCGGCCGAGCACGGGCTGTACGCGGAGCAGACCCCGCAGGCGGCCACCGACAACCCGCACTCCTACCTGTGGGAGTTCCGCGAGGCCACCGAGGCCGCGATGGACATGGCCGCGCTGCCGCACGGCGGCCAGGCGTACACCGCGGACGCCGCCGAGCGCTTCGACACGCTCCAGCTCTACTTCAACCCCCGTGACGGCAGGCCCGGTTACGACTCCTACCTGCCCGCGCCGCTCGGCCAGGACGGCGACGTCTTCTACGACGACAACGCCGTCGTCGGCCTGTCGCTGCTCGACCAGTACCGCGCCACCGGCGACCGCACCTACCTGGACCGGGCCGAGACCGCGTACGGCACCGTCAGCCGCGGCTGGGACACCGACCAGAGCAAGACCTGCCCCGGCGGGATGGACTGGACGGACACCCCCACCAACACCGTCCGCGCCGCCAACGTCACCGGCCTGGCCGCCGAACTCGCCGCCCGGCTCTACCAGGCCGACCCCGACAGCCGTTTCCTCACCAGCGCCAAGACCTGGTACGGCTGGAACCGGGACTGCCTGCGGCAGGCCCCCGGGCTCTACAACAACGACCGCGACGACGACGGCACCGTCAACACCACGCTGTGGACGTACAACTCGGGCGCGATGGTCGGCGCGGCCACCGCCCTCTACCGCGACACCGGCGACCGCGGCTACCTCGGCAAGGCCGTCGAGGACGCCGACGCCTCGCTCGCGTACTGGACCCAGGGCACCCGGCTGCACGACCAGCCGGCCGTCTTCAACGCGTTCTACTTCGCCGACCTCGCCGGGCTCGACGCCGTGCGCCCCGATCCCCGCTACCGCGCCGCCGCGGCGGCGTACGCCGAGCAGACCTGGCAGCACAACAGGGACGCGGCCACCGGCCTGTTCCGCTTCCAGCCCTCCGGCGGCGGCGACTACGACCCCGCCGGGCCCGCGCAGACCCTGGAGCAGTCAGCAATGGTCCAGATCCTCGCCGGACTGGCCACCCGGTCCCGCTGACCGGCGGCGGGGCGGTCCTGCCGTCCCCGCCCGCCGGCCCCCGCACCAGAACCAGCCGTCACGACCAGTGGAGTCCGCACCCCATGTCCCGTCCCGACCTCGCCCGCCCCTCCTGGTGGGACTCCGACACCGCCCGCGCCCTGCTCAAGGAGCGCGGCGTCACGGCCGCCGGCGTCCTCGGCGGCCACCAGGTCCGGCTGTCCTGCGAACCGCTGCTGCGCCATGACGGGAGCGGCGGCCTGCTCCAGTCGGTACGGGTCGAGGCCGGCCGCCCGGTGACCCGGGCCGCCGTCACCACCGCGGGCGGCGCCGCGCTGCGCTGCGACGTCGTCCCCGGGCCCGGCGGCTCGGCGCGGCTGCTGGTGCCGGAGACCGCGGAACCCACCACCATCCAGGTGGAGTTGCCCGAACTCGCGCCCGGTGAGCGGCTGGAGACGCCGCTCACCCCGCAGCGCCACTGGACGCTGCACCTGGTCCAGCACGCCCACCTCGACATCGGCTACACCGACCCGCAGGGCACGGTGCTCGCCGAGGGCCGCAAGTACCTCGACTCGCTGCTCGAACTGTGCCGCGCCACCGACGGTCTGCCCGACGAGGCCAGGTTCCGCTGGGCCGTCGAGGGCCTGCTGTCGTACGAGGACTGGTCGGCGAACCGGCCGGCCCGCCAGGTCGCCGCCTTCCTCGACCGGGTCCGCGAGGGCCGGATCGAGCTGACCGCCATGCCGTTCAACCTGCACACCGAGACCTGCTCGACCGACGAGCTGCACGAACTGCTGCGCCCGGTAAGGCGGTTGCGCGAGCAGCACGGGCTGGACATCGCGACCGCCATGCAGACCGACGTGCCGGGCCAGGTCGTCGGGCTGCCCGACGTCCTCGCCGACAGCGGCATCCGCTACCTGTCGGTGGCCCACAACTGGGCCGGCCGGGCGGTGCCCCACCACACCGGCGGCGACCGGCTGCCCCGGCTCTTCCGCTGGCAGGCGCCCGGCGGCCGGAGCGTCCTGGTGTGGCGCACCGACACCCCGCACGGCCTGGCCTACATGGAGGGCTCGATCCTCGGCTTCGACGAGTCGTACGGCCAGGTGGACGACCTGCTGCCGCACTACCTGACCGCGCTGGCCACCCGGCAGTACCCGCACGAAGGGCGCGGCATCCCCGGATTCCCGGTGCTGGACGAGGAGTTCGACGGGCAGCCGTACCCCTGGGACGTGCTGCACCTGCGGGTGCTCGGCCGGTTCGCGGACAACGCGCCACCGCGCCGGATCATCGCCGACACCGTCGACCGCTGGAACCAGCAGTGGGCCTTCCCCGCCCTGCGCACCTCGCGCAACGAGGACTTCTTCCGCGACGCCGAAGCCCGCTACGGCGACCGGCTGGAGACCTACGAAGGCGACTGGAGCGACTGGTGGGTGGACGGGGTCGGCGCCGGCGCCGTACCGCTGGCGGCCACCCGCGACGGGCAGGCCGCACTCGCCGGCGCGCAGAGTCTCGCCGGCCACGCCGAGGTGCTCGGCGCCCCCGACGCGGCCGGGATCACCGCGTCGGCGCCGGCCGTCTACCGGGCCGCCTCGCTGTTCAACGAGCACACCTGGGGCGGCGGCGACCCCTGGACGCACGGCGACCACGGCCACGCCTCCGGCGAGCGCCAGTGGCACTGGAAGTACGCCCAGGCGCTGCGCGCCCACGACGACGCCGCCACCCTGCTCGACGCCGCCGGCGCGGCGCTCGGCGGCCGGCTCGCGCCCCGCGCCGGCACGCTCGCCGGGTTCTACGTCGTCAACACCGCGGGCTTCGCGCGCTCCGAGACCGTACGGCTGTTCCTGCCCGAGGCGACGGTCCCGCTCGGCGAGCCGGTCGAGCTGCGCGACGCGCGGGACGGCTCGCGCCTGGCGGCCACCGAGGAGGCCCAGACCAACGAACTGCACCGGGCGGCCGGCCGGTTCCTGCTCTTCCACCTCGCGGCGGTGCCCGCGCACGGGGCGGTCCGGGTGGACGTCGTACCGGGCCGCGCGGAGCAACCCGCCCCGGCCGAGGCCGCGGCCGAACCCACCGTGCTGGAGAACGACTTCCTCCGGGTCACGGTCGACCTCGGCGCCGCCTGGATCGGCTCGGTCGTCGACAAGCGCACCGGCCGCGAACTGGTCCGCCAGGACGCCGCCCTCGGCCTGAACGGCTACCTCTATGACCAGTACGCCACCGCCGGCGGCTTCAACCACCAGTCGAGCAAGACCACCGCGAACGACTCGATGCACCTGCTCGCCGCCCGTACCGCGGCACCGCCCGCGGCCCTGGTCGAGCGCCGCACCGACGCCGTCGGCCAGACCCTGGTCTACGAGTGCGCCCCGGCCGGCACCACCCGGCTGCGGGTCCGGGTCCACCTGCCGCACGCGAGCGCCCGCATCGACCTCGACAACCGGATCACCAAGGACGCCACGCTCACCAAGGAGAGCGCCTTCTTCGCCTTCCCGTTCGCGATGGCCGCGCCGACCGTACGGATGGAGGCGACCGGCGGCGTCACCGGCACCGGCCTGCCGGTCGTCCCCGGCTCGGCGGGGCACATGCGGGCGGTGCGCCGCTGGGTGAGCTTCGAGGACGGCACGGCGGTCGCGGCCGTCGCCACCCAGGACGCGCCGCTGGTCCAGATCGGCGGGATCGCCGTCCCGTACGCGCCGTACCCGCAGTCGCTGCCGCAGGACGAGCCCGGCACGCTCTTCTCCTGGGTGCACAACAACATCTGGGACACCAACTTCCCCTCGGAGCAGGCGTTCGACCATGTCTTCCGCTACAGCGTGGCCTTCGGCCCGGGCGGGGTCGGGGACGGGGCACGGCCCGGTGCCGGGCCCGTGCTCGGCATGCGGACGGCGGCGGCCGGCAGCCGGCCGCTGCTGGCCGTCCGGGCGCAGGGAGATCCGGTCGCCGAGCCGGACACCGGATACGCGCTGCTCACGGTGGACGATCCGCGGGTGCGGGTGGTGGGGCTGACAGTGCCGGCGCCCGGCCAGGTGCTCGTGCGGCTCCAGTCGATGGCGGAGGTCGCGGTCGACTGCGGCGTCACCGCGCTCTTCCCGGTGTCCCGGGCGGCTCTGGCGGACTACCTGGCGGCGGAGACCGCCCCGCTGCCCGTGGCGGCCGGCGGCGCCGTCACCGTGGCGCTGCCGCGCCTGAGCACGCGAGCGGTCCTCTTCTTCACCTCCCCCTGAAGTCCTCCCGGGTGGGCGGTGGAGCGGACGGTCCCGCCCACCCGGGGGTCACAACCGGGGCCGCCCCCCGCGGGGTCGGGCCTCGTACGCCTCCCGCGCGGCCACCGCAGCGGGCCGGGTGGCCGCCCCGGCCACCGGGACGTCCCACCACGCCTCCGGCGGCGGCCCCGCCGGGTCCGCGGCGGTCTCGACGTACACCGCGGTCGCCCGCGGCGACCGGCGCGCCGCGGCCAGCGCTTCGCGCAACTCGCGCACCGAGCGCGCGGTGAACACCTCAAGTCCGAGGCTCGCCGCATTCGCGGCGAGATCGACCGGCAGCGGCTTCCCGGTGAACTCACCGTCCGGGCCGCCCTCGCGGAAGCGGTAACCCGTCCCGAACCCCTCCGCCCCCACCTGCTGTGAGAGCCCGCCGATCGACGCGTAGCCGTGGTTCTGCACGATCACCACGTTGATCGGCAGCCCCTCCTGCACCGCCGTCACGACCTCCGTCGGCATCATCAGGTACGTCCCGTCGCCGACGAGGGCGAACACCTCCCGGTCAGGGGCGGCCAGCCGCACCCCGATCGCGGCGGGGATCTCGTAGCCCATGCAGGAGTACCCGTACTCCACGTGGTACTGCTCGACATCCCGCGCCCGCCACAGCTTGTGCAGGTCCCCGGGCATGGAGCCGGCCGCGTTGATCACCACGTCCCGGTCGCCGAGCACCGCGTCCAGCGCGCCGATCACCTCGCCCTGGGTGGGCGGGCCGTCGCCTTCGCCGTCGCCGAAGACCCGGTCGGTGAGGGCCCGCCAGCCCGCCGTGCCGTGCTCGACCGCCGGGGCGCGCCAGCCCGCCAACTCCCCGCCGAGCGCGGCGATTCCGGCCCGCGCGTCACCGGTCAGCGCGAGCCCGGTCTGCTTGTGCGCGTCGAAGCCGGCCACGTTGAGGCTGACGAACCGCGCGCCGGGCGCGAAGAGCGTGCCGGACGCGGTGGTGAAGTCCGTCCACCGGGTGCCGATGCCGAGGACGACATCGGCCGCGCGGGCCGCGGTGTCGGCGGGGGCGGTGCCGGTGTGGCCGATGCCGCCGAGCGCCTGGGGGTGGTCGTGCCGCAGCGAGCCCTTGCCCGCCTGTGTCTCGGCCACCGGGATGCCGGTGGCGGCGGCCAACTCGGCGAGCGCGGGGGCCGCTTCGGAGTGCCGCACCCCGCCGCCCGCGACGATCAGCGGCCGTCGGGCGCCGCGCAGCAGTCCGGCGGCCTCGGCCACCGCGGCGGCGTCCGGCGCCGGGCGCCTGACCTGCCAGACCCTCGTCCGGAACAGCTCCTCGGGCCAGTCGTACGCCTCGGCCTGCACGTCCTGCGGCAGCGCGAGCGTCACCGCGCCCGTTTCGACGGGGTCGGTGAGCACCCGCATCGCCTGGAGCAGCGAGGCGGGCAGCATCTCCGGCCGCCAGATCCGGTCGAAGTAGCGGGAGACCGGCCGCAGGCAGTCGTTGACCGAGACGTCGTACGCCCACGGCACCTCCAACTGCTGGAGCACCGGGTCGGCGGGCCGGGTGGCGAAGACGTCACCGGGCAGCAGCAGCACCGGCACCCGGTTGACGGTGGCCAGCGCCGCGCCCGTCACCAGGTTGGTCGCGCCGGGGCCGATGGAGGTCGTGCAGGCCATCGCCGAGAGCCGGTGCTTCATCCGGGCGTAGCCGACCGCCGCGTGCACCATCGCCTGCTCGTTGCGGCCCTGGTGGTAGGGCATGGCCCCGGGCCCGGCCTCCAGCAGCGCCTGGCCGACGCCCGCCACGTTGCCGTGGCCGAAGATGCCCCACATGCCGGCGACGGTCCGGTGCCGTACGCCGTCCCGCTCGGTGTACTGCACGGACAGGAAGCGGACCAGCGCCTGCGCGACGGTGAGCCTCACGGCAGTTCCCTCCTCGGAGCCGGACCGGGCGGCTCATGACCGGGCGGCTCATGACGGGGCGCCCCATGACCGGGCGGCTCCTGCTCGGGCGCCTCGTACAACGGCAGCCGCTCGTCCCGCTGTTGGCCCGCCCAGCTGTCCCGCACCCACGCGTGCGCCGGATCGTCGCTGATCAGCCAGGCGCGCAACGGGCCAGGCCCGGCCATCACGTTGAGGTAGTACATGTCGTAGCCGGGTACGGCCATGCTCGGGCCGTGCCAGCCGTCCGGGATCAGCACCGCGTCCCCCGAGCGCACTTCGGCCAGCAGGTCGGAGTCGCCGCCGGGGGAGGGGTAGACCCGCTGGTAGCCGAGCGCGGCCGGGCCGCCGCCCAGCTCGTAGTAGTAGATCTCCTCCAACGCCGACTCGTGCGGCCCGGGTTGGTCGTGCTTGTGCGGCGGGAACGAGGACCAGTTGCCGCCCGGGGTGAGCACCTCCACGGCGATCAGCCGGTCGCACTCGAAGACGTCGGCGGCGGCGAAGTTGTTCACCTGCCGGCTCGCCCCGCCCGCGCCGCGCAGCTCCACCGGTACATCGGACGCCGGGCCGTAGCGCGCGGGCAGCCGCCGCGAGCAGCGTGCCCCGGCGAGCGCGAACCGGCCGCCGGCCGGGCTCGCCAGCTCCGCCCGCGAGCCCCTGGGCAGGTAGCAGAAGTCGCTGACGCCGGAGAACACGTCCTGGCGGCCGTGCAGCGCGAAGGTCAGGCCGTCCACCCGCACCGTGCAGCCGCCGCGCAGCGGCAGCACGATCCACTCGCTGTCGCCGGTCGCGAACTCCCGTGACCCGCCCGGCTCCAGGTCCAGCACCCGCAAGGCCGAGTAGCCCCAGCCGGCCGACTCCGGGTCCACCCAGAGCTCGAAGCCGCCCCTCGCGGTACTGCCGGCCGGCAGGTGCGCGGCGCTCAACTCGTCCCTCCCGTACGGGAATCGGCGTCGCGCAGCGCCGCGTCGATCTCGGCCCTGGTCGGCATCGCGTCGGCGCAGGCCAGCCGGGAGGCGACGATCGCGCCCGCCGCGTTGGCCGCGCGCAGTACGTCCTCGGGCGGATCCCCGGCCAGCAGGCCGGCGCACAGCGCGCCGCCGAACGCGTCGCCCGCGCCGAGGCCGTTGACGACCTTGACCGGGAACGGCGGCACCGTGTACAGCCCGCGCGGGGTGCGGGACAGCGCCCCGGCCGGCCCCTGCTTGACGATGGCGGTGTGCACCCCGCGGCGCAGCAGCAGCCCGGCGGCGGTCTCCGGGTCGTCGCTGCCGACGGCCACCGCCGCCTCCTCGCGGTTGCCGACGGCCACGGTGGCATACGACAGGGCGCGGGCGTAGAGCGCGGGCGCCTCGTCGGTGTCGGCCCAGAAGCCGGGGCGCCAGTCCAGGTCGAACCACACCTCGGCGCCGGCCCGTTCCTCCAGCGCGGCGAAGACCGCGGACCTGGTCGGCTCGACGGCCAGCGCGGAACCGGTGATCCACAGCGCCCGCGCGGCCCGCACCGCGGCCAGGTCGAGGTGGTCCGGTGTCAGGCACTGGTCGGGCGCGACCGGCCGCCGGTAGAAGTACAGCGGGAAGTCGTCCGGCGGGAACAACTCGCAGAAGGTCACCGGGGTCTGGGTGCCCGGCACGGTGGCCACCAGCGCGTCGTCCACCGCGAACTCCCGCAGCGCGGAACGCACATAGCCGCCGAACGGATCGTCGCCGACCCCGGTGAGCACGGCGGTGCGCAGCCCCAGCCGGGCGCCGGCCACCGCCACGTTCCCCGCGGTGCCGCCCAGCGACTTGGCGAACGACCGCACTTCGGCCAGGCCCACGCCGCTCTGCTCGGGGTAGAGGTCGACTCCGACCCTGCCGAGGGTGATCACGTCGTGCGGGGCCGCCGCCGGGCCGGTGGTCAACGGCCGGCCAGCCAGTCGAGCGACCTTCCGACGTCCCGGACCGGGCCCTCGCCCGCCGCCGGCTCCGCGGTCAGCACGGTGTCCTGCTCCATCACGTACCAGCCCCGGTAGCCCGCCGACTCCAGCGCGCCGATCAGCCCGGCCAGGTCCAGGTCGCCCTGGCCGAGCGGCCGGTACAGGCCCGCGGTGACCGCGGCGGTGTAGTCGGTGCGCTTCTCCAGTACGGCGGTGGCGGCGGCCCGGTCGACGTCCTTGAGGTGGACGTGCGCGACCCGGGACGCGGCCTGCCGGGCGATGGCGACCGGATCGGTGCCGCCGACCAGCATGTGGCCGGTGTCCAGGCACAGCCCGATCCGGCTGCCGTTGAGCACCCGGACGACCTCCTCGGGGCCCTCGACCACCGTGCCGACGTGCGGGTGCAGCGCCGCCGTCACACCGGCCGCGGCGGCGATCGCGGAGATCTCGTCCAGCCGGGCCAGCAGGAGCCGCCAGCCGTCGGCGTCGACCTCGGGGCGGCTGTCGTAGCCGTCCTGCCCGGTGGCCGCGGCCAGGACCAGCGTGCGGGCGCCGGCCGCGGTGAACTGGTCGATCGCGGCGCGTACGCCCGGCAGCGGGTCGTGGCCCGGCTCGTGCAGCACGACCGGTACGAAGCCGCCGACCGCCGTCACCCCGGCCTGCGCCAGCAGCGGTCCGGGCAGGAAGCCGGCCGGCCCGAACTCGGTCGCCCCGATGCCCAGCCCGGTCAGCTCGTCGAGTACCCGCTCGGGCGTCAACTGGTGCCCCCAGCCGGGCACTTCGCACACCCCCCAGGAGATCGGCGCCGCCGCGATCCGCTCCCGCGGCACCAGCCCGGCCCCCGTAGCTCCGGCGCCCGTCCCGCCGGCACCCGCACCTCCGGCGCCGTCCGTCCCGCTCACGCCACCACCCCTTTCACTCCGCTGGATCCGGCCGCCCGCCTCCGCGCGCGGTCCGTCACTTCCGCCATCCGCACCGGCCGCCGCTCCTGCCGGGAGAGCTCGCACGCCTCGGCCACCAGCAGCGCCCGCAGCGCCTCCTGACCCTCGCAGGGGTTGGGCGCCTCGCCGCGCGCGACGCGCAGGAAGGCGCCGATCTCGGCCCGGTAGGCGTCGGCGAACCGGGCCAGGAACCCCGGCCAGCGCTCGGAGCGCGGCGCGTGCGCACCGGCGTCGGGTTCGAGCGAGGCCAGCGGGGTGCGCGGGCCGAAGCCGATCCCGAACTGCTCGTCGGTGCCGGCCAGTTCCATCCGTACGTCGTAGCCCGCCGCGTGGTACCGGGTCGCCGTCGCGGTGGCCAGCACCCCGCCGTCCAGGGTGAGCAGCACGGCGGCCGTGTCGGCGTCGCCGGCCACCCTGAAGTAGTCCGCGCCGATGTTGGCGCCGGTCGCGTAGACCTCGGTGATCTCCCGGCCGGTCACCCAGCGCAGGATGTCGAAGTCGTGGATCAGGCAGTCCCGGTACAGGCCGCCCGACGCGGGCACGTAGGCGGCCGGCGGCGGGGTGGCGTCGGAGCTGACGGTGCGTACGGTGTGCAGCCGGCCGAGCCTGCCGTCCCGCAGCGCCTGCCGGGCGGCGAGGTAGGCCGGGTCGAAGCGGCGCTGGAAGCCGATCTGCAGGATGCCGCCGGCCGCGGCGACGGCGTCGAGTGCCGCCGTGGTGCCGGGCACGTCGAGCGCCACCGGCTTCTCGCAGAAGGTGGGGATCCCCTGCTCGGCGGCCCGGGTGATCAGGTGCGCGTGCGCCGCGGTGGCCGAGGCGATCAGCACCGCGTCCGGCCGGGCCTCCAGCGCCGCGTCCACCGACAGGGCCCGGGCCCCGGTGTCCGCGGCCACGCCCTGCGCCCGTACCGGATCCGCGTCGGCGACCAGCAGCTCGCCGACGTCCGGGTGGGCGGCCAGCGTTTCGGCGTGAAAGGCGCCGATCCGGCCGGCGCCGAGTAGTCCGATCCGCATACCTGCCCCTTCTGAGGAGGAGACGTGACGGCCGTGCGCGGTCCCAACCTCCCGCGCCGCCCGCCACCGTGTCAACGTTTTGTCCTGACATAAGGACTTCCCGTCATCATGCCCTCCCGCTACGCTCCCAGCGTGCCTACGCACGAGCCACAGCACGAGCCCACGCACCTGCGGCTGGCCGTCGACCGCGCGAGTCCGGTCCCGCTCTACTTCCAGCTTGCCCGGCAGCTGGAGACGGCGATCGGTGAGGGCACCCTCGCCCCCGGCAGCCTGCTCGGCAACGAGATCGAGCTGGCCGCCCGGCTGGGCCTGTCCCGCCCCACCGTCCGGCAGGCGATCAGGTCGCTGGTGGACAAGGGCCTGCTGGTCCGCAGGCGCGGTGTCGGTACCCAGGTGGTGCACAGCAGGGTCGCCCGGCAGCTGGAGCTGAGCAGCCTGTACGACGATCTGCTCGCCGCCGGGCTGCACCCCAGTACCCAGGTGCTGCACAACACCCGCGCCGACGCCCCCGCCGAGGTCGCCGCCGCGCTGGAGCTGCCCGGATCCGGGCAGGTGGCCGTCGTCCACCGGCTGCGGCTGACCCGCGGCGAGCCGATGGCGTACCTGTGCAACTACCTGCCCTGCGACCTGCTGGAGCTGCCCACCGCCGAGCTGGAGTCCACCGGCCTGTACGCGCTGATGCGGCACCAGGGCATCACGATGCACAGCGCCCAGCAGGAGGTCGGCGCGCGGATCGCCACCGACGAGGAGTGCGCGCTGCTGGCCGAGCCGCCCGGCGCGGCGCTGCTGACCATGCGGCGCACCACCTACGACGACCGCGGCCGGCCGATCGAGTACGCCAGCCACGTCTACCGCGCCTCCCGCTACGCCTTCGAGTTCCGGCTGCTGGTCAGGGGCTGACACAGTGCGCGCCACCCCTTGACGGATACTTGGGCCGCCGGGATGGTCGCACGCAGCACTTTTCTCACATCCTTCCCGGCTGCAACAGGATCGGCATGGAAAGGCGGGGCCCGGTGGCGGAATCGGCGGATGCAAGGGCGGGAACGGGACGACCGGCGCGGAGGGCGCCGCGCGGGACGGGCCGGGCGGCCCGGGTACTGGGCGGGCTGCTCGCGGTGGCGCTCGGCGCCGGCCTGCTGGCCGGGTGCAGCAGCACCGGCGGCAAGCGCGCGGCGGACCGGGCCAAGCAGGCGGCGGCGAACGGCTCCGCGGTGGACACCCCGCACTGGACGTTCGCGATGGTCACCCATTCGGGTGCGGGCGACACCTTCTGGGACATCGTGCAGAGCGGCGCCAAGCAGGCCGCCGCCAAGGACAACATCAAGTTCGTCTACTCCAACAGCGACCAGGGCAACGAGCAGTCGCAGCTGGTGCAGGCCGCCATCGACAGCCACGTGGACGGCCTGGTCGTCACGCTGGCCAAGCCCGACGCGATGAAGGCGGTGGTCACCAAGGCGGTCAAGGCCGGCATCCCGGTGATCACCATCAACTCCGGCTCCGAGGAGTCCAAGCAGTTCGGCGCGCTCGCGCACATCGGCCAGGACGAGTCGATCGCCGGCAAGGCGGTCGGCGACGAGCTGAACAAGCGGGGCAAGAAGCACGCGCTGTGCGTCCTGCACGAGCAGGGCAACGTCGGCCACGAGCAGCGCTGCGCCGGCGCGAAGTCCACCTTCTCCGGGAAGATGGACAAGCTGTACGTCAACGGCACCAACATGCCCGACGTGGAGTCCGCCATCCAGGCCAAGCTCCAGGCGGACAGCAGCATCGACTCCGTGGTCACCCTCGGCGCGCCCTTCGCCGCGACCGCCGCCAAGGCCAAGAACCAGGCCGGCTCGAAGGCCGAGATCGACACCTTCGACCTGAACGCGCAGGTCGCCTCCTCGCTCAAGGACGGCACCATCGGCTTCGCGGTGGACCAGCAGCCCTACCTCCAGGGCTACGAGGCGATCGACCTGCTGTGGCTCTACCGCTACAACGGCGACGCCCTCGGCGGCGGCAACCCGGTGCTGACCGGCCCGCAGATCGTGACCAAGGACAACGCCGACGCGCTGCTGTCGTACACCAAGCGGGGTACCCGATGAGCGTGCTCGCGAGCCCCGCCGACGAGCGGCTGGCACCCCGCTCGGCGGCCAGACGGCTGCTCGGCCGCCCCGAGCTCGGCGCGGTGGTCGGCGCCGCGGCGGTCTTCGTGTTCTTCGCGGTGGTCGCCGACCACTTCCTGCAGGCGTCCAGCCTGGGCACGGTGCTCTACGCGTCCTCCACGATCGGCATCATGGCGGTGCCGGTGGCGCTGCTGATGATCGGCGGCGAGTTCGACCTGTCGGCCGGCGTGCTGGTGACCAGCTCAGCGCTGGCCTCGTCGATGTTCAGCTACCAGATGACCGCGAACACCTGGGTCGGCGTCGGCGTCTCGCTGCTGGTGACGCTCGCCATCGGGGCGTTCAACGGGGTGCTGCTGGTGCGCACCAAGCTGCCCAGCTTCATCATCACGCTCGGCACCTTCCTGATGCTCACCGGCCTGAACCTGGGCCTGACCAAGTTCATCAGCGGCACCGTCTCGACGAAGTCGATCTCCGACATGCAGGGCTTCCCGACCTGCCGCGACCTGTTCGCCTCGCACTGGACGGTCGGCTCGGTGGACCTCCAGGTCACCATCCTGTGGTGGATCGGCCTGGTCGCGGTGGCGACCTGGGTGCTGCTGCGCACCCGCGCGGGCAACTGGATCTTCGCGGCCGGCGGCAACGCGGACGCGGCCCGCGCGGTGGGCGTGCCGGTGGCCCGTACCAAGATCGGCCTGTACATGGCGGTGGCCTTCTGCGCCTGGATCTCCGGGCAGCACCTGCTGTTCTCGTTCGACGTGGTGCAGTCGGGCGAGGGCGTCGGCAACGAGTTCCTGTACATCATCGCGGCCGTCATCGGCGGCTGCCTGATGACCGGCGGCTACGGCAGCGCCATCGGCTCGGCGGTCGGCGCGTTCATCTTCGGCATGACCAACAAGGGCATCGTCTACGCCCAGTGGAACCCGGACTGGTTCAAGTTCTTCCTCGGCGCGATGCTGCTGCTCGCCACGCTGCTGAACGCCTGGGTGCGCAAGCGGGCGGAGGCCAACGCGTGATCAAGGTAGAGGACGCACCCAACGGCCCGGAGCCGGCCGCGGACCCCCCGCTGATCGAGCTGACCGAGGTCGCCAAGTCCTACGGGAACGTCCGGGCGCTGCGCGGCGTCTCCCTGGACGTGCGAGCCGGCGAGATCACCTGCGTGCTGGGCGACAACGGCGCCGGCAAGTCCACCCTCATCAAGATCATCTCCGGGCTGCACCCGCACGACTCGGGCAGCTACGCCGTCCAGGGCGAGCAGGTGCGGCACGCCTCGCCGCGCGAGGCGCTCGACCGCGGCATCGCCACCGTCTACCAGGACCTGGCCGTGGTCCCGCTGATGCCGGTCTGGCGGAACTTCTTCCTCGGCTCCGAGCCCACCAGGGGCCGCGGAGTGCTGCGCCGGCTGGACGTGGCCGCCATGCGCCGCACCACCCATGACGCGCTGCTGCGGATGGGCATCGACCTGCGGGACGTGGACCAGCCGATCGGCACCCTGTCCGGCGGCGAGCGGCAGTGCGTGGCCATCGCCCGCGCGGTGCACTTCGGCGCCAAGGTGCTCGTCCTCGACGAGCCGACCGCCGCGCTCGGTGTCAAGCAGTCCGGAATGGTGCTGAAATACGTGGCGGCGGCCCGGGACGCAGGGCTCGGAGTCGTACTGATCACGCACAACCCGCACCACGCTTTTCTGGTGGGCGACCGCTTCATTCTGCTCAAGCGCGGCACCATGGCGGGCAGCCACCTGAAGAAGGACATTACGCTGGACGAGTTGACCCGGCAGATGGCCGGCGGCAGCGAGCTGGACGAACTGACCCACGAACTGAGCCGGACCCCGGCCAACGACCCGGAGACCTCCGCTTGAGCGTCAATCGTGAACGTGTGTACCGCGGCGGCGCCGCGAGGACCACGGTGTGGCAGAACGTCGGCCGCCGGGAGCGGCGGTCGCACCTGACCGCGCCCCGGGTCCCCACCGTGGGGATCGACATCGGCGGCACCAAGGTGATGGCCGGTGTGGTGGACGCCGACGGGGTGATCCTGGAGAAGCTGCGCACCGAGACCCCCGACAAGTCCAAGAGCCCCAAGGTGGTCGAGGACACCATCGTCGAGCTGGTGCTCGACCTCTCCGAGCGGCACGACGTGCACGCGGTCGGCATCGGCGCGGCCGGCTGGGTGGACGCAGACCGCTCCCGGGTGCTGTTCGCCCCGCACCTGGCCTGGCGGGACGAGCCGCTGCGCGAGCGGCTCTCGGAGCGGCTGCTGGTGCCGGTCATGGTCGACAACGACGCCAACACCGCCGCCTGGGCCGAGTGGCGGTTCGGCGCCGGCCGCGGCGAGGACGACCTGGTGATGATCACGCTGGGCACCGGCATCGGCGGCGCCATCCTGGAGGACGGCCAGGTCAAGCGCGGCCGCTACGGGGTGGCCGGCGAGTTCGGCCATATGCAGGTGGTGCCCGGCGGGCACCGCTGCGCCTGCGGCAACCGCGGCTGCTGGGAGCAGTACAGCTCGGGAAACGCCCTGGTCAGGGAGGCCCGTGAGATGGCGGCGGCCGATTCGCCGGTCGCCTACGGGATCATCGACCGGGTCGGCGGCAGCATCAGGGACATCACCGGGCCGCTGATCACCGAGCTGGCCCGCGAGGGCGACCCGATGTGCGTCGAGCTGTTCCAGGACATCGGCCAGTGGCTCGGCGTCGGCATCGCGAACCTGGCCGCCGCCCTCGACCCGTCCTGCTTCGTGATCGGCGGCGGGGTCAGCGCCGCGGACGACCTGCTGATCGCCCCGGCCAGGGACGCCTTCCGGCGCACCCTGACCGGCCGCGGCTACCGCCCCGAGGCCCGGATCGCCAAGGCCGAACTCGGCCCCGAGGCCGGCATGGTCGGCGCCGCCGACCTGGCCAGGCTGGTCGCCCGCCGGTTCCGCCGCGCCAACCGCCGCCGGGTCGAGCGCTACGAGCGCTACGGCCGGGTCTACGGACGGCCGGTGGCCGGCTCGTGACCACCACCCCCGAGGAGCAGCACGCGGGCCCGCCCGCGGGCGCCCACCTGTACGAGCCTGACGGCACCACGGAGGACGTCGTGAGCCCGCTGACCCCGGCCATGTCCCGGGCCGCCCGGCCGCCCAGGGACCTGCCGCGCTGGGTGCGCTGGACGGTGCTGCCGCTGCTGGTGCTGGTACCGGTCGGCTATGTGATCGTGGCCGCGCGGCAGAGCCGGGTGGCCGGCGAGGACAAGCAGCAGGAGGCCGCGGTGCGGCACCTGGCCAACGGCTATCCGACCGGGCTGCAGAAGCGGATCTACCAGATCCCGATGAAGAAGGGCGTGTACGAGGGCGGCGTCCTGGAGACCAACTCCTGGGACGTGAGCGTGCTCTACGTGCGCTTCACCACCACCGCGGGCGGCCTCGACACCTTCCTCGCCGACGTCGGCACCAGCCGCTACGCCCTGCACCAGGGCACCGCGGCGATCAACGCCAAGCAGGCCAAGGAGGCCGGCTGGGACTTCACCAAGCGGCACGCGTGGTCGGGGATCACCATGCACCAGGTCGGCGACAAGCCCGACCACGACATCAGCGTCGACCTCACCTATCCTGACGCACCCGTGGTCTATGCGGTGTCCACGGTCAACTTCCAGCACGGCTTCGGGGGCGGCTGACCCACCGGCCGATTCACTCGATAGCGTGAGGCGATGAGCGACGTGACCGGCGCGGAGTACGACGCCGCCTTCGACGACGTGTACGACGACACGTACGACGAGCAGACCCCGCCCCTGCAGTACCGCTTCGACGGGGCCGACGACGCTCCGGTGCTGGTACTGGGCCCGGCCCTCGGGGCCACCTGGCACATGTGGGACCGCCAGCTGCCGGTGCTCAGCGGCACCTGGCGGGTGCTGCGGTACGAGCTGCCCGGGCACGGCGGCGCCCCCGCCGACCCGGCCTCCTCGGTGGACGACCTGGCCAGGCGGCTGCTCGCGGTGCTCGACGACGAGGGCATCGACACCTTCGGCTACGCGGGCTGCTCGCTCGGCGCGGCCGTCGGCGCCCGGCTGGCGCTGCTGCGCCCGGACCGGGTCGCCGCCCTCGCGCTGGTCTCCGCCGCCGCCCGTTACGGCACCGCCGACAGCTGGCGGCAGCGCGGGGTGGTGGTCAGGGCGAGCGGCCTGGAGCGCACCGCGCGCTCCAGTCCCGAGCGCTGGTTCACCGACGCCTTCCTGGCCACCCAGCCGGCGATCACCGACTGGGCGGTGCAGATGGTCGCCACCACCGACCCGGAGTGCTATGTGGCCGGCTGCGAGGCGCTGGCCACCTTCGACATCCGCGACGCGCTGACCCGGATCACCGTGCCCACGCTGGTGGTGGCCGGCGCCGACGACACCGAGACGCCGCCGGCCGACGCCCGGCTGCTGGTGGCCGGCATCCCGGACGCCCGGCTCGCGGTGGTGCCGGCCACCGGGCACCTGGCGCCGGTCGAGGAGCCGGCCGCCGTCGGCGACCTGCTGGCCACCCACTTCGGGGCCGCCTGGACCGGCACCCCGACCCCGCACGCCGCGCCGCCCGGCACGCCCACCCCGGCGCCGCCGCCGGCCGCGGTGCCCGCCGTGGCCGTCGTGCCGCCGCCGCCCGCGGCGCCGCCGGTTCCCGACCGGTACGCCGAGGGGCTGCGGATCCGCCGCGAGGTGACCGGCGAGGCCGGGCCGGACCGTTCGGCCGCCAAGGCCGGCGGGTCGAGCGGGTCCGGTGGCTCCGGCGCCTCCGGCGGCTTCGGGGACGAGTTCGACGCCTTCGCCACCCGCGTCGCCTGGGGCGAGATCTGGGCCCGGCCGGGGCTCGACCGCCGCACCCGCAGCTGCCTGACGCTCACCGCGCTGACCGCGCTCGGCCGGCTCGGCGAGCTGGCCGAGCACACCAGGGCCGCGCTGCGCAGCGGGCTGACCCCGGCCGAGATAGAGGAGGTGCTGATGCACACCGCCGTCTACTGCGGGCTGCCCGCCGCCCGGGCCGCCGTCGACACCGCGCGGACCGTCATCGCCGCGGCGGGCACCGGACCGGCGGCGCCCGGCCGTCCGTAGGAAGATGGGTTCCATGAAGCTGACCAAGAAGCGGCACGCCTGCGTCCGGCTGGAGAAGGACGGGCACACGCTCGTCATCGACCCCGGCGGGTTCAGTGAGGAGGACGCGGCCGTCGGCGCCGACGTCATCCTGGTCACCCACGAGCACCCCGACCACTTCAACGAGGCGCGGCTGCGGGCCGCGCTGGACGCCGACCCGGCCGCCGAGCTGTGGACGCTGGGCAGCGTCGCCGACCAGCTCTCCGCCGCCTTCCCCGGCCGGGTGCACACCGTCGGGCACGGCGACACCTTCACCGCGGGCGGCTTCGACGTCCAGGTGCACGGCGAGCTGCACGCCGTCATCCACCCGGACATCCCGCGGATCGCCAACATCGGCTACCTGGTGGACGGCTCGGTCTTCCACCCGGGGGACGCGCTCACCGTGCCGGGACACCCGGTGGACACCCTGCTGCTGCCGGTGCAGGCCCCGTGGAGCAAGCTCTCCGAGGTCATCGACTACGTCAGGGAGGTCAAGCCGCGCCGGTCGATCGACGTGCACGACGCGCTGCTCACCGACCTGGCGCGGCCGATCTACGACAGCCAGATCGGCGGCCTCGGCGGGGCGGAGCACCTCAGGCTGGCGCCGGGCGGCGAGGCGTAGCGGGGGCGGGCGGCGGCGGCCCGCGGGCCGCCGGGAGGGTCGCTGTCGTACCCAGCCGCTAGGTTGTCAGGCATGCGCATCGCGACCTGGAACATCAACTCGATCACCGCCCGCCTGCCGCGGCTGCTGGCCTGGCTGGAGAGCAGCGGCACCGACGTCCTGTGCGTGCAGGAGACCAAGTGCACCGACGCGCAGTTCCCGCGGGACGAGCTGCGCGAGCTCGGGTACGAGGCGGCGGTCAACGCCGACGGGCGGTGGAACGGGGTGGCGCTGATCTCCCGGGTCGGCCTGGCCGACGTGGTGCAGGGGCTGCCCGGCGGCCCCGGGTACGAGGGCGTGCAGGAGCCGCGGGCGGTGTCCGCGACCTGCGGCCCGGTCCGGCTGTGGTCGGTCTACGTGCCCAACGGCCGGGAGGTCGGCCACCCGCACTACGCGTACAAGCTCCAGTGGCTGGAGGCGCTGCGGGCCGCGGTCGCCTCCGACGCCGGCGGCGAGCGCCCGTTCGCGGTGCTCGGCGACTTCAACGTGGCGCCGGCCGACGAGGACGTCTGGGACCTGTCGGTCTTCGAGGGCCAGACCCATGTCACCGAGCCCGAGCGGGCCGCGCTGGCCGCGCTGCGCGAGACCGGCCTGTCCGACCTGCTGCCGCGCCCGCTGAAGTACGACCACCCGTTCACCTACTGGGACTACCGGCAGCTCGGCTTCCCCAAGAACCGCGGCATGCGGATCGACCTGGTGTACGCCAACGAGCCGTTCGGCAAGGCCCGCACCGACTCGTACGTGGACCGCGAGGAGCGCAAGGGCAAGGGCGCCTCCGACCACGCCCCGGTGGTCGTCGACCTCGACGTGTGACGGTGGCCGGCGTCCCGCCGGGCGCCTGCCCGCTCGACTGACGGACGGTCAGGTCGGGGCCGGTGCCCGCGCGCCGGTGGTCAGCCGGCCACGGCCGGTGACACGCTGGCGGCTATGGACATCCCCTTCTTCGGCAGATGGCGCGAGAAGCACGCGATGGCGCGCGGGGTCGCCGTCTCGTCCGCCGGGCCGTCCGCCTGCGACCCCGACCAGGCCGGCCTGGCCGAGCTGCTCGGCGAGTGCGAGCTGCTGCGGACGCGGGCCGCCGACGAGGGGGTGGAACTGGACGGCTCCGAGGGCTCGTTGAGCGCGCTGGACCAGCTGGTGCCGAATTGGCGGGACGACCCCGACGTGCTCTCCTGGCTCGGCAACGACGCGGGGCTCTACCTCGGCACCGTCATGGTCCGCACCGTCCCCGGCGCCACCTGGCGGGTCTGGCCCAACGGCCACCCGGTGGTCCGGCTCGCCACCGGCCGGGAGATCGACACCGTGGACCTGGGCCACGGCTGGGCCGAGAGCGGCAGCCCCGAGCTCTCCCAGGTGCTCGCCGAGGCCGCGGAGGACTGAGCCCTCGCCCGGCGGAGGCCGCCATCGACCGACGGCCGGCCCCGCCGGTGACCCGGATGGCTGACCCCGTCCACCTGGCGCCCGCTGTCACCCGAACCGGTGGCTCCCGTCGCACGGTGGGGTAAGGAACCGGGCGTGTCCGGGCTTGATCGCCGGCAGCGCCCGGCCGCACGTGCATGATGGCGCCAGTGTTCCCTTCAGCTCATTCAACAGCCTGGCACCGGAGGCACGACGTGGACTCCCTTCAGAAGCTGCCGAACATCGGAGCGGTGCTCGCCGACCGCCTGCGCCAGGCCGGCGTGGACGACGCGGGCGAACTGCGCAGGCTCGGCTCCGGCCGGGCCTTCGAGAAGATCCGCCCGGCCCTGCCGGAGGACGCCTGCACCCACACCCTGCTGGCCCTCGAGGGCGCCCTGCGCGGCATGCGCTGGACCGCCATCCCGCAGACCGAGCGCGACACCCTCGTACACCGGGTGCTCGGCTGACCGGGACCGCGCCGGACCCGCCGGTGGCACCACTGATCGTCCTCAGCGGCGTCAACAAGCACTTCGGTCAGCTGCATGTGCTCAAGGACGTCGATCTGACCGTCGCCCGGGGCGAGGTGGTGGTCGTGATCGGCCCGTCGGGGTCGGGCAAGTCCACCCTGTGCCGGGCGATCAACCGACTGGAGCCGGTGGAGAGCGGCAGCATCACCATCGACGGTCAGCCGCTGCCCGCCGAGGGCCGGGCGCTGGCCAGGCTGCGCGCCGACGTGGGCATGGTCTTCCAGTCGTTCAACCTCTTCGCCCACAAGACGGTGCGGGAGAACGTGATGCTCGCCCCGGTCAAGGTGCGCGGCCAGGACCGGGCCACGGCCGCCCGCCGGGCCGACGAGCTGCTGGACCGGGTCGGGCTGCTCGACCAGGGCGACAAGCTGCCCGCCCAGCTGTCCGGCGGGCAGCAGCAGCGGGTGGCGATCGCCCGCGCGCTGGCCATGGACCCCAAGGTGATGCTCTTCGACGAGCCGACCTCGGCGCTCGACCCCGAGATGATCAACGAGGTGCTCGAAGTGATGAAGCAGCTCGCCGAGGAGGGCATGACCATGGTGGTGGTCACCCACGAGATGGGCTTCGCCCGCTCGGCGGCGCACCGGGTGGTGTTCATGGCCGAGGGCCGGATCGTCGAGGACCGGGTGCCCGAGGAGTTCTTCACCGCGCCGCGCAGCGACCGCGCCAAGGACTTCCTGTCCAAGATCCTGCACCACTGACCGGCACCTGGAACCCCCCATGCCACGCATCCACCGGCCCGCGGCCGCGGCCCTGGCCGCGGCGGCGCTGCTCGCCGGCTGCGGCAAGTCCGGCAGCCCGCCCGTCAAGGGCCCGCGCGCCGACGCCCTGCCGTCCTACCGGGTCCAGCGCGGCTTCACGCTGCCGGCCTCGGCCACCTGGAGCGCCGCCCACCGGCGCGGCCGGCTGGTGATCGGCGTCAAGGACGACCAGCCGTACCTGGGCGAGAAGGACCCGGCCACCGGCACCTACTCCGGCTTCGACATCGAGATCGCCAAGATGACCGCCGCCTCGCTGGGCTTCGCCGCCGGCCAGATCCGCTACCAGGCCATCGCCTCGGCCAACCGGGAGACCTCGCTGAGCAACGGCCAGATCGACTACTACGTCGGCACGTACACGATCAACGCGCTGCGCAAGAAGCAGGTCGGCTTCGCCGGCCCGTACTACCTGGCGGGCCAGGGCCTGCTGGTGCGCCGCGACGAGCACGACATCAACGGCCCGCAGGACCTCAAGGGCCACAAGGTCTGCTCGGCGGCCGGCTCCAGCTCCATCCAGCGGATCGAGGCCGACTACCCGGACGCCACCCCGGTCAGCTACGACACCTACTCCGTCTGCGTGGACAACCTGCTGACCTACCAGGTGGACGCGGTGACCACCGACGACTCGATCCTGCTGGGCTACGCGGCCAAGGCGCCCGACCAGATGAAGGTGGTCGGAAAGCCGTTCTCCAAGGAGCCGTACGGCATCGGCCTGGCCAAGGGCGACCGCGCGCTGCGGGCCGCGCTCGACGACGCGATCACGGCGCACGAGCGCAACGGGGACTGGAAGAAGGCGTACGACGCGACCCTGGGCCTGTCCGGGGTGCCCGCCCCCGCGCCGCCGCCGGTCGACCGGTACTGAACCGCGCCTACCCGCGCCTACCCGCGCTGACCCGCGCCGACCCGCGCTGACCGGCCGCTGACCGGCACTGAGAAGGGCGACCAGCCGTGAACGTACTCACCGACAACTTCTCGCTCTACGGCAAAGGGCTGTGGGGCACCGTCCAGCTCACCCTGCTGGCCGGCGCGCTGGCGCTGGCCGTCGGGGTGCTCGTCGCCGGCTTCCGGGTCTCGCCGGTGCGGGCGCTGCGGGCGTTCGGCACCGGGTGGGTGACGGTGCTGCGCAACACCCCGCTGACCCTGCTGTTCTTCGCGGTGCTGCTCGGGCTGCCGCGCTTCGGGGTGGTGCTGCCCTTCATGGTCTTCGCGGTGCTCGCGCTCGGCGCCTACACCTCGGCGTTCATCTGCGAGGCGGTCAGGGCCGGGATCAACACGGTGCCGGCCGGCCAGGGCGAGGCGGCCAGGAGCCTGGGGATGAGCTTCACCCGCACGCTGAGCCTGGTGGTGCTGCCGCAGGCGGCCCGCGCGGTGATCTCGCCGATCGGCTCCACGCTGATCGCGCTGGCCAAGAACTCCGCGATCGCCGGCTCGTTCTCGGTCACCGAACTGCTCGGCACCTACAAGCCGCTCAACGAGCGCGGCTACAGCATCGTCTGGACCTTCGTCTGGATCGCGGTCGGCTATCTGATCGTCACCCTGGCCATCAGCGCGGTGTTCAACGTCCTGGAGAAGAAGATGGGGGTCTCCCGATGAGCGGCAGCGCGCTGTACGACATCCCCGGGCCGAAGGCGCTGGCCAGGCACCGGCTCTACGGCTGGATCGCGGGCGCCGCGCTGGCCGCGCTGGCCGGCTTGGTGATCTGGAAGCTGGTGGACACCGGGCAGTTCTCCGCGGTCAAGTGGCGCCCGTTCGAGTACGCGGGCATCCAGCGGCTGCTGCTGACGGGCCTCGGCAACACCCTCAAGGCGTTCGGCTGGGCGGCGCTGTTCTCGCTGGCCTTCGGCGCGGTCTTCGCCGCCGGGCGGCTCTCCGACCACCGGCCGGTGCGCTGGCTGAGCACGCTGGTGGTGGAGTTCTTCCGGGCCATGCCGCTGCTGGTGATGATCTTCTTCATCTTCGTCGCGCTCAAGGTCGATCCGATGATCGCCCTGATCACCGGCCTGACGCTGTACAACGGCTCGGTGCTCGCCGAGGTCTTCAGGTCCGGCATCAACTCGGTGCCGCGCGGCCAGCGCGAGGCGGCCTTCGCGCTCGGCATGCGCAAGTCACGGGTGATGGCGTACGTACTGGTGCCGCAGGCGGTGCGGGCGATGCTGCCCACGATCGTCAG
This sequence comes from Streptomyces sp. CA-111067, assembly GCF_050956065.1. Taxonomy (NCBI): domain Bacteria; kingdom Bacillati; phylum Actinomycetota; class Actinomycetes; order Kitasatosporales; family Streptomycetaceae; genus Streptomyces; species Streptomyces sp. CA-111067. The sequence continues at coordinate 7,674,278 of NZ_CP192103.1, forward strand.
CCAGCTCGTGGTGACCCTGAAGGACACCTCGCTCGGCTACCTCATCACCTACCAGGAGTTCCTCTACGCCGGAAAGCTGATCGCCACCAACCTGGACTACGACCTGCCGTTCATCCCGGTGGTCATGGTGATCGCGCCGATCTACATCGGGATGTGCATGCTGCTGTCCTGGTGCGCGAACCGGCTGGCCAGGCTGCAGCGGCACAGCCAGAAGACGGCGGAGGCCCCCGTCCAGGCCCCGCCGCAGATCTGAGCGGCCGGCCCCGCCGCGGCGCCGGACCGGGCCTGCCGCCCCGTTTGTCCTGCTGTGGTCCGGGCAGCCGCACCGAATGGAAGGTGAAAGGTGTGGACCCATGATCGGAGAGCGCACGACATGAATGACACCACTGCCCCGCCGGAAGCCCTGGACGACGGCCGGCTCGCCGAACTCGCCCAGCAGCTGAGGGTCGACGCGGTACGCGCGGCGGACGCGGCCGGCTCCGGACACCCCACCTCGTCGATGTCGGCGGCCGAGATCGCCGCCGTGCTGTTCGGCCGCCATCTGCGCTATGACTTCGACCAGCCCGACCACCCCGGGAACGACCATCTGATCCTGTCCAAGGGCCACGCCTCGCCGCTGCTCTACGCGGCCTACAAGGCGGCCGGCGCCATCTCGGACGAGGAGCTGCTGACCTTCCGCAAGCTCGGCAGCCGGCTGGAGGGCCACCCCACCCCGCGGCTGCCGTGGGTCGACGTGGCCACCGGGTCGCTCGGCCAGGGCCTGCCGATCGGCGTCGGCGTGGCACTGTCGGCCAAGCGGCTGGAGCACCTGCCGTACCGCACGTGGGTGCTGTGCGGGGACAGCGAGCTGGCCGAGGGCTCGGTGTGGGAGGCGTTCGAGCACGCCGGCCTCGAAGGGCTCGACAACCTCACCGCGATCCTCGACATCAACCGGCTCGGCCAGCGCGGCCCCACCCGGCACGGCTGGGACCTGGACGCCTACGCCCGCCGGATCCAGGCGTTCGGCTGGAACACCGTGCAGATCGACGGCCACGACATCGACGCGGTGGACGAGGCGCTGGCCACCGCCCGCACCACCCGCGGCGCGCCGACCGCGATCATCGCCAGGACCAGGAAGGGCCGCGGCGTGGCCGCCGTGGAGGACCGCGAGGGCATGCACGGCAAGCCGCTGCCCGACGCGAAGAAGGCGATCCGCGAGCTCGGCGGCATCCGCGACCTGCGGATCCACGTCCGGCGCCCGCCGGACGCCGACCCATACCCCAAGGACGGCGGCGACCGGAGCGCGCGGCTGCCGACCTACCCGGCCGGCGGCGACGAGGTGGCCACCCGCAGCGCCTTCGGCGAGGCGCTGGCCGCGCTCGGCACCATGCACGACGACGTCGTCGTGCTCGACGGCGAGGTCGGCGACTCCACCAAGGCCGAGCTGTTCTCCAAGGAGCACCCCGAGCGGTACGTCGAGTGCTACATCGCCGAGCAGCAGCTGATCGGCACCGCCGTGGGCCTGGGCGTGCGCGGCTGGCGGCCCTACGCCTGCACCTTCGCCGCCTTCCTGACCCGGGCGCACGACTTCCTGCGGATGGCCGCGATCAGCCGCTCCGACATCAACGTGGTCGGCTCGCACTCCGGCGTCTCGATCGGCGAGGACGGGCCGTCCCAGATGGCGCTGGAGGACCTGGCGATGATGCGGGCGATCCACGGCAGCACCGTGCTCTACCCGTGCGACGCCAACCAGACCGCACGGCTGCTGCCCGCGCTGGCCGACCGGCCCGGCGTCGGCTACCTGCGCACCACCCGCGGCACCACCCCGGTGATCTACTCGCCGGACGAGGAGTTCCCGGTCGGCGGCAGCAAGGTGCTGCGCTCCGACCCGGCCGACCAGGTCACCCTGATCGCCGCGGGCATCACCGTGCACCAGGCGCTGGAGGCCGCCGACCGGCTCGCCGAGGACGGCGTCAAGGCCCGGGTGATCGATCTGTACTCGGTCAAGCCGGTGGACACCCAGACGCTGCGCGAGGCCGCGGCCGAGACCGGCAGGTTCGTCACGGTCGAGGACCACCACCCCGAGGGCGGCCTCGCCGACGCCGTCCTGGAGTCGTTCGGCAACGGCCACCCGATGCCGCTGCTCACCCGGCTGGCCGTGCACTCCATGCCCGGCTCCGCCACCCCCGAGCAGCAGCTCGAAGCCGCCGGCATCGACGCCTCGGCGATCACCGCGGCGGCCCGCACCCTGATCGACCGGTGACCTCGCGGCCCGGCCGAGCGCCGAGCCCCCGCGGACTCCGGGTCCGCGGGGGCTCGGCGCGCGTGCGCTCGGCGGCTCAGCGCTCGGGGTGCTCCTGGCCGCCCGCGGGCGGCGTGCTGGAGGAGCTGGTGTCGCTGATCTCGTACGGCTTGCGGCGGATTCCGTCCCGCGGAACCTCCGCCGGGTACGGCCGGCCTGACTCGTAGCCCTCGCGGTCGCCGCCGTCCTGGTGGCCGGGGCCGTGCCCGGAGCCGGCCGGCGGCCCGTCCTCGTGCTCCTGCCGGGTCTGCCAGGCCCCGGACCGCGGCTGCGGTCCGCGCGGCGGGGCCGGCTCCCGGGCGGTACGGCGGCGGCCGTACACCACGGCCGCGATGAGCAGGGCCACGATGCAGACACCGATGACCAGCGGGCCGATGCCGACCAGGAAGTCGTGGGTGACAGCGAGCTGTACCTGTTGTGGGCCGTGAGTGGACATTCTCGACACCTCCTGGAATGACGACTGCCCTTGATCGGGACGGGAACACGGAAAAGCAGGCGCACAACCCGGACGGCCGAGAGGAAACAGCAGATGGCAGGCAAGGGCCCGCAGGACGGCGACGAGGGCACCAGGGGGGCCGTCCTGGTGGCTCTGGCGGCGAATCTGGTCATCGCCGTCGCCAAGACCGCGGCCGGGCTGTTCGCCGGGTCGCCCGCGATGCTCTCCGAGGCCGCGCACTCGGTGGCCGACAGCCTCAACGAGGTCTTCCTGCTGCTGTCGCTGCGCCGCAGCAAGCGCGCCCCCGACGCGCAGCACCCGTTCGGCTACGGCAAGGAGCGGTACTTCTGGTCGCTGCTCGCCGCGGTCGGGATCTTCGTACTCGGCGGGATCTTCTCGTTCTACCAGGGCATCGAGGCGGTCAGGCACGGCGAGAACGAGAGCCACGCCGGCTACGTCGCGGGCCTGGCGGTGCTGCTGATCGCGCTGCTGGCCGAGTCGGCCTCGCTGCTGCGTGCCGTGGTGCAGACCCGCCGCTCGGGGCACGGCGCCGAGGACCCGGCGCTGCGCACCGTACTGGCCGAGGACGGCACGGCGGTGATCGGCGTGCTGCTGGCCGCGGCCGGCATGATCGTGCACATGGTGACCGGGAACGCCGCCGCCGAGGGCGCGGCGTCCATGGCCATCGGCGTGCTGCTGATGATCGTCGCCTCCGGCCTCGGCCGCACCGCGCACCGGCAGCTGATCGGGGTGTCGGCGGACCCGGAGCTGCGAGACGAGATCGAGCAGCTGCTCGGCGAGCAGCCAGAGGTGGACACCGTCGAGGAGCTGCTGACGATGCGGCTCGGCATGGACTCCACGCTGGTGGCGGCCAGGATCGACCTGGTGGGCGGGTTGGACAGCGAGCGGGTCGAGGAGGTCAGCCTGCGGATCCGGCACAGCATCAGGGAGCGCTGGCCGGCCGCCGACCGGGTCTTCCTTGACATCACCGACGCGCGAACGGAACGTGAAGACCGGGCAGCCGACCAGCGACAGGACCATTGACAGCAGGTCACGTCCGACTGAAGCCTGATCCTCGTCAACGACGACGACGGGGAGGGCCCGATGGCCGCAGGCACCGGGAAGAACGCCGCACAGTACGCGGGGCAGGGGTCACGGGAGTCATCCCGGGACGCGGATCGCGGTGGACCGGGGGCGCGGCCCGGCGCCGCGCCCGCCAGGCGGGCCCCGGGGCGGAGGGCCGCGGTCATGGGGGTCGCGGCCCTCAGCGGGGCACTGGCGCTGACCGCGGCCGCGGTCACCCCGGCCGCCGCCCGCCCGGGCCCGGCCCGGCATCCGGCGCCCGCCGTGCACTACGTGGCGCTCGGCGACTCGTACACCTCGGGCCCGGTCATCCCCACCCAGGTGGACGCGAACTGCGCGCGGTCGGACCACAACTACCCGTCGCTGTTCGCCGCGGCCGACAAGACCGCGGCCTTCACCGACGTCAGCTGCGGCGGCGCCACCACCGCGCAGATGTGGCAGCCGCAGGGCACCAACCCCGCGCAGCTCACGGCGGTGCACCGGGACACCACCCTGGTCACCCTGCAGATCGGTGGCAACGACATCGGCTTCGGCTCGATCATCGCCACCTGCGCCGCCCTGAGCGTCACCGACCCGGCCGGCAGCCCCTGCCAGAAGCACTACCGGGCCGGCGGCATCGACCAGCTCACCCTGAACGTGATCAGGACCGCCCCCGACGTCGGCCGGGTGCTGCGGGCCGTGCACCGGCAGGCACCGCACGCGAAGGTGGTCGTGGTCGGCTACCCCGACCTGCTGCCCGACGACGGCGTCGGCTGCTTCCCGGCCGTGCCCTTCGCGGCCGGCGACTTCCGCTACCTGCGGGACACCGAGAAGCAGCTCAACACCATGCTGCGGATCGAGGCGCTGCTCGGCGGGGCCTCGTACGTGGACACCTACGGCCCCACCGTCGGCCATGACATGTGCAAGGCGCCCGCGGACCGCTGGATCGAGCCGCTGACGCCCGCCGCACCGGCCGCGCCCGCCCACCCCAACGCCAAGGGCGAGCAGGCGATGGCCGCCGCGCTGCTGGCGAAGGCCGGGCAGCGGGGTGCGCCGGGCGGCCACCGTCGGTAAGGGCCACCCCTGAGTCGCGAGCGCGCGGGGCGTCGTGGATCATGACCTCATGCCGGTCCTGATAGCCGCGTGCGCGTTCGCGATGACCCTGGTCGGCGGGACCGTCGCGCAGCACATCGGGGACCGCCGCCACCTCGTGCTCGGCCTCGCCGCCGGGCTGATGCTCGGCGTGGTCGGGTTCGACCTGCTGCCCGAGGCGCTGGAGACCCAGCCGAAGGTGGTCTTCGGGGTGCCGGCGGCGCTGCTGATGTTCGTCGCCGGCTTCCTCGCCCTGCACATCATCGAGCGCTCGGTGGCGATCCACCGGGCGCACGAGGGCGAGTACGCCCCGCACGCGCACGGCCACGGGCACGCCCACGACCCGGTCAAGGGCATCGGCATCACCGCCGCGGTCGCCCTGGTCGGGCACAGCGTGATGGACGGCTTCGCGATCGGCGCCGCCTTCCAGGCCGGCGACACCGTCGGCATCGTGGTGGCCATCGCGGTGATCTCGCACGACTTCGCCGACGGCTTCAACACGTACACCATCACCCGGATGTACGGGAACGGCCGCCGCCGCGCCCAACTGCTGCTCGGCGCCGACGCGCTGGCCCCGGTGGCCGGCGCCGCGGTGACCCTGGCCTTCACCATCCCGACCTCGGCGCTCGGCCTCTACCTGGGCTTCTTCGCCGGCTTCCTGCTCTACCTGGCGACCTCCGACATCCTGCCCGAGGCGCACAGCCCGCACCCGTCGAGCTCCACGCTGCTGTGCACGGTCGCCGGGGCCGGCATCATGTGGCTGGTGATCGGTCTGGCGGACTGAGGGTCTTGGCCGGGGTGCCGGCCGCCTTGGTCACGTCGCCGACCAGCTCCACCACGTCGGAGCCGTACGCCTGGGAGTTGACCACCCGCAGCAGCAGGCAGAAGGTGCCGTCCAGGCCGTGCTTGCGGGCCAGCCGCCCCTGGTGCCTGGCCAGGTAGCGCACGGCGGCCTGGTTGGCGACCCCGCGCTGCCCCGCCGACAGGAACACCGGCCGGTCGTTGCCGGACTCGCGGTTCGCGGCCAGCCGGGCCAGCAGGACGTACTCCACCGCGCCCTTCTCCATCCGGTACGTCTCGCCGCCCACGGTGATCGCGCCCTGGTCGGGCCCCGGCGCCGGGTCGGTGTCGATCTCCACGCCCGGCAGCATCGAGCGCAGGTGCGCGGCCAGCCGCAGGTTGGCGGCCGGCCCGCCGATGCAGAACTCGGTACGGGCGCCGAAGCCCTGCCAGGCGGTGTCGTGCGCGAGCACCTCGGCGTGCGCGCCGCACTCCTTGATCGCCGCGGCCAGCTCCAGCAGCGCGAAGACGTCGTGCCGGGCCAGGCTCCAGCCGCGCGACCCCGGGTCGCGCGGCACCACCAGCAGGCATTCGGACTCCGCCGGCAGCCCGAAGAACCGCTGCTTGCGCTGGAGTCTGCGGCGCCACAGATAGGTCCGGGCGGACCAGCCGAGCAGCAGGCCGATGGCGCAGGCCGCCAGGCCGATCACGAGGGTGCGGAGGTCGTCGCTCATGGCGGGGCATCGTAGCGGTGTTCGGTTGAGCGCGTCACGGGTGGCGTCGGCCGGCGCACGCCGGAGCCGGCCGGGCGGGGCGGCGGTCCTGACGGGGCGGGAGGGGCGACGTTAGGCTGCCGGGACGGTCGTTGAGTGGAGGCTCCGTCATGGAACATTTCCGTCGAACACGACACATCGAAGGCATCGGGCGCGGACGCCCGCGGACGTTACGCGCGGTCGCGGTCCTCGCCGCCGGCGCCGCCGTCGTCACCGTCACCGCGGCGGCCCCCTCGCCCGCCGGACACGGCGCACCACCGCCCGCCGCGAAGAGCCCGCTGGCCGTCGGCTACGGGGGAGCGGTCGCAAGTGTCGACTCCGACGCGTCGGCCGCCGGGATCGACGTCCTGCGGCACGGCGGCAACGCGGTGGACGCGGCCGTGGCCACCGCCGCCGCGCTCGGCGTCACCGAGCCGTACTCCGCGGGCATCGGAGGCGGCGGCTACTTCGTCTACTACAGCGCCCGGCAGCACAAGGTCTCGACCATCGACGGCCGGGAGACCGCGCCGCGCAGCGCCACCGACCAGCTGTTCGTGGAGAACGGGCAGCCGCTGGCCTTCGCCGACGCCGTCACCAGCGGGCGCAGCATCGGGGTGCCCGGCACCGCCGCCACCTGGCAGACCGCCCTGGACAACTGGGGCAGCAGGTCGCTCGGCCAGGTGCTGAAGCCCGCCGAGGAGATCGCCCGCGACGGCTTCACCGTGGACGCCACCTTCAACCAGCAGACCAAGGACAACCAGGCCAGGTTCAAGGACTTCCCGGCCACCGCCGCGCTCTTCCTGCCCGGCGGGCAGCCGCCGGCCGTCGGCTCTACCCTGCGCAACCCGCAACTGGCCCGCACCTACCAGGAGCTGGCCGCCAGGGGAGTGGACGCGATCTACCACGGCGACATCGGCGCCGACATCGTCCGGACGGTACGCAAGCCGCCGGTCGACCCGGCCGCCACCCGCGTGGTCCGCACCGGCGACATGACCGCCGCCGACCTCGCGGCCTACCGGGCCAAGACGCAGGCGCCGACGCACACCGGCTACCGCGGCCTGGACGTGTACGGCCCGGCGCCGTCCTCCTCGGGCGGCACCACCGTGGCCGAGGCGCTGAACATCCTGGAGCACACCGACCTGGCCAAGGCCAGCGAGGCGCAGTACCTGCACCACTTCCTGGAGGCGAGCCGGATCTCGTTCGCCGACCGGGGCCGCTGGGTCGGCGACCCGGCCTACGAGCAGGTGCCGACCGCCGGGCTGACCTCCAAGCGGTTCGCCGCCTCCAGGGCCTGCCTGATCAAGGACGACAGCACGCTCAGCAGCCCGCTGGCGCCCGGCGACCCCGCGCACCCGGCCGCGTGCGGCGGCACCGGCAAGGCGGCGCCGACCACGTACGAGGGCGAGAACACCACGCACATCACGGCGGCCGACAAGTGGGGCAACGTCGTCGCCTACACCCTCACCATCGAGCAGACCGGCGGCAGCGCCATCGCCGTACCGGGCCGCGGCTTCCTGCTCAACAACGAGCTGACCGACTTCTCCTTCGTCCCGGCGAGCCCGGGGGTGCCCGACCCGAACCTGCCCGGGCCCGGCAAGCGGCCCCGCTCGTCCATCTCGCCGACGATCGTGCTCAAGGACGGCCGCCCGGCGTTCGCCCTCGGCTCGCCCGGCGGCGCGACCATCATCACCACGGTGCTCCAGGTGCTGACCGAGCACGTCGACCGCGGGCTGCCGCTGGTGGACGCCATCGCCGCGCCCCGCGCCAGCCAGCGCAACGCGGCGGCCACCGAGCTGGAGCCGGCGCTGTGGAACAGCCCGCTCAAGGCCGAACTGGAGGGTGTCGGCGAGCACTTCACCCAGAACCCGGAGATCGGCGCGGCCACCGGTGTGCAGCGGCTGCCGGACGGCCGCTGGCTGGCCGCCGCGGAGCCGGTCCGGCGGGGCGGCGGCTCCGCGATGGTGGTCAGCCCGGCGGGCTGACCGGCCGGCCGGCTCCGCCGGTACGACGGCAGGGCCGGCCGGGCCGGCGGTGTCAGGCGGCGGGCAGCAGCGCGGTGATCTCCGCGGTGCTGCCCGTCTCGCCGAGCCGCGGGAAGATCTTGCCGACCGCGTGCGCGTGCGCGTCGGCGTCGGTGTCGGTCACCGCGTCGACGGCCACCGTTACGTGGTAGCCGGAGTCGTACGCGGCACGGGCGGTGGACTCCACGCCGATGCTGGTGGATATCCCGGCCAGCACGATCTGGGTCACGCCGAGCCGGCGCAGCTCCATGTCGAGCGAGGTCCCGTGGAAGGCCCCCCACTGCTTCTTGGTGACGGTGATGTCGCCGGGCTGCCGGTCGAGGCCGTCCACCAGCAGCGTCCAGTCGTCGGGAAGCGCGCCGGACATCCCGGGGCCCTCGTTGCGGCCGGGCGCGAGGCCGGCCACGTTGACCAGCACCACCGGCAGCTCGCGCTCCCGGAAGGCGGCGGCCAGCTGGGCGCTGCGGGTGACGATCTCGTCAGCGGGGTGGGCGGTCGGCAGGCCCACGATGCCGCGCTGGAGGTCGATGACGACCAGGGCGGTACGGGGGTCGAGAGTGGTGACGCTCATGTGCGGAAATCTCCATGCGTTTGGTTCGTGCGGTGCGGCCGGCCGGTGTCCCGGCCGGGTTCTCGGGGTGTCTCTGGTGCTGCGCCCGGCGGGACGGGGGCGCCCGCCGGGCTGCTTGTCCGGTCATCCGCGGCGGCTCCGCAGCGAGCGGTCCAGGAGGGTGAGCAGCAGGACGGCCACGCTCAGGACGGCGGCCGTCAGTGCCATGTCGTGCAGGCCCGCGTCGGTCGCCCGCTGCCCGTAGAACAGGCCGATCAGGCTCGCCGCGGTGATCGCCCCGAGGTACTGCGCGGTGCGTTGCAGGCCGGCCGCGGAACCCGTCTCACCGGGCGGCGCCTGCGCGTAGACGGCGGCCTGGTTGCCGGTCGAGGCCAGCCCCTGCGGCAGGCCGAACAGCGCGCCGCCGGCCGCCAGCAGCAGCGCGGGCGAGGTGTGCCCGGCGCCGAGCAGCATCACGCTGCCCACACCGAGCAGCACGGCGGCCATCGTGAGCGGCGCCCGGATGCCCTTGGTGCGGGCGCCGAGCAGCGAGGTGGCCATCGCCGCGACCGACATGGGCAGCATCAGCAGCCCGGCCGTCGAGGACGAGAAGCCGTGCGCCTCCTCCAGCCACTGCGCGTAGCCGTACATCACGCAGTAGATGACCAGGTACGTCAGGCCGTGCCGCAGGTACGTCAGCGACAGCGGCTTGTTGCGGGCCAGCATCCGCAGGTCGATGAACGGGGCCCGGCGGCGCAGCTCCCAGCCGGCCAGTCCGGCCGCCAGCAGGGCGGCGACCGCGAGCAGGTACCAGGACGGGTGGCCGAGCCGCATCAGGAAGAGCATCAGGGTGGTGAGCAGCGCGCCGAAGAGCAGGATGCCGAACGGGTCGAGGGATTCCGGCGGCTTCCGGCCGTGGCCGGCGCCGGCCTGGGCCTGGGCGTCGGTCTTTGCCGGCCCGCTCGCCGTCGCGGGGCTCGGCGCGGGGCCGGTGCGCGGCAGCCACAGCGCGGCCAGCAGGAAGCCGAGCAGGGCCAGCGGGATGTTCACCGCGAAGACCGCGCGCCAGCCGAGGGTGGCCGCGAGCACCCCGCCGAGCACCGGGCCGACCGCCGCGCTGGACAGTCCGGCCAGCGACAGCAGGCCGAGCACCGGCCGGGGCGTCGGCACCCCCAGCCGCTGTGAGTGCGCGCGCAGCAGCGCCATCGCCGCCGGGTAGGCGGCGGAGGTGCCGATGCCGAGCAGCACCCGGGAGCAGATCAGCCAGCCGAGCGAGGGCGCGAGCGTGCCCACCGCGCCGGCCGCGCCCACCACGAGCAGGCCGGTCAGGAACACCCGGCGCGGCCCGAGCCGGTCGGCCAGCCTGCCCATCGTCGGCTGGGCTATCGCGCTCGCCAGATACAGGCTCGACACCAGCCACGCGGTGTCGGCGGCCCCGGCGTGGAAGCTGTGGCCGATCGCCACCAGGGCGGTGGAGATCATCGTGGAGTTGATCGGGTTGAGCAGCGAGCCGAGCATCAGCGGGGTGATCAGCCGCGGCCCGAAGGCGCGGCCGGCCGCTCCCTCGTGGACGCCTTCGTGGGCGCCTTCCCCGAGGACTTCCCCGACGCCTTTCTGGGCGCCTTTCCGGACGCCCGCGGCCGGGGCCGGAGGCGTACCGCTCACGACTGCACCAGGCGCTGGAGCACCGGGACGATCTCGGCCAGCGCGCGCTGCTCCGCCGGGTCGAGCCGGGTGTCGATCGCGTCGGCCAGCCAGCTGCGGCGGGCCTGCCGGCCGGAGCCGTAGAGCGCGGCGCCGGCCGGCGTGAGCGAGAAGACCACCTGGCGGCCGTCGGTGGGGTCGGCGGCGCGGGCCACCAGACCGCGTTCCTCCAGCGCGCCCAGCGTCGTACGCATCGACTGCGGCCTGACGAACTCGCCGCGGGCCAGCGCGGCGGTGGTGGCCGGGCCGTGCCGGCGGATCCGGGCCATCACCGACACCTGCGAGGGGGTCAGGGCGCCCTCGGCGGCGACCGCGCGCAGCCGGCGGGAGAGCTGGGCGATCACGGTCGTCAGCTCGTCCGCGGTGCGGGCGTGCGGTGCTTCTGTCATGCGTCCGAGCGTAGGACCATGACAGGTAAACTTGCAAGTTTGCCTGTCTATATCGGCGCGGGCGCAGAAAACCCCGACGGCGCTTGAACCGTTTTCGGCCAGGCGCCGTATGCATCAGCGACTTCTTGCACGAGCCCCTGTGCCGGGTCCGGCCTCGGGTACGACCGATCAAGGAGATCGACTTGTACACACAGCGCAACCCCCACGAATCCGCGGTCTCCGCGGGCGTTTCCGCTCCCGCCTCCGAGCAGCGCGTCGTCCGCCGGATACCCGCCGGCATCGCGGCGGCCATCGTCGCCATCGCCGGCCTCTCGCTGATCGGCATCGGCACGGCCTCGGCCGCGAGCCCCGCGGCGACGGCCGGCGGCCACGCGGTGGCCGGGAGCCACGGCGGTGGCGGCGGCTCCGGCTCGGGTGGCGGCGGCGGTACCTGGGACCAGACCAGGATTCCGCTGCCGCACCTGCCGGGCCAGGCCCCGGTCTTCGACCGCGGCCTCCAGTCGTCCACCGTGGCCGACGTGGTGGCGCTCGACCAGACCGGCGAGCCCGCGGCGGACGCCTCGATGATCGCGTTCTACGAGGACAACACGGCCTGCACGGTGGATCCGAGCGGCAAGCCCAACGTGCAGGACACGATCACCTGTCCCAAGGGCACGGCGACGACGACGGACGCGCTCGACGGCAGTACGTGGGTGCACGTGTTTCGCCTGGTCAAGTAGCGGCCGGCCGGTCACGCGGCACCACCGCGCCGCGCGCGCCCCACACCGGGTGCGCGCGGCGCGCCGCCGCAGCTCGCGCACGGATGAAAACTCGCCGTAGCGGCTCCGTAACACGCCGGGTGTGCAATGCCGGACGTACCGGAAGCGGAGCGGGAGGGCGTGGTGACCACGGAACCGGGCCTGGCGGCAAGGGAGTTCACGTACTGGTTCCGGTCGGTGGTGGCGGCGCTGGGGGAGCGGCCCGGCTGGTACGGGGTGTTCTCCGAACGGGATCCGGGGGCGGCGCGCGCCTACGAGAGCGGCGCGGACGTGCCGCCGTGGGACGTCGTCGGCGCCCTGCTCTACGACCTCGCCGCCGCGCGCGGCGCCGCCCTCGACGAGTCGGAGGCGTCCCGCGCCCGCGCCCTGCACCAGGCGGCCGTCGCCGCCCAGGACGCGTCCCCCGGTGCCGAATCCGCCCTGCGCGCCCGCCTGACCGCCGCCGCCCGCGCCCGCGAAGTGGCCCTGCACCGCGAACGCGAGGCGGCCCACGCCCTGGCCCGCACCTCCGCCAACCCGCCGACCCCGTCCGCCACCACCCGCCTGACCAACCTCCTGGCCTGGTCCCGCGACGACCGCGAACGCGCCGAATCCCGCCACGCCGAACTCCTCACCCGTCTCGCGGCTTTCCCGTCCCCGGAACGAGCCGCGCCATGGCGCGAACGGACCCCGGGGGAGGAGCCTGGCCGGGGCGGGTGGGTCGCGGACGGCGGCGGTACGGGGTCCGCACAGGACGGGTGGGTCGCGGACGGCGGCGAGTCCGCCCGTGCCGGGCAGCGGCGGTCGTGGCATGCCGAGCGGGACGGCGCCGGCACGGGGTCCACGCAGGGCGGGTGGGCGTCGGACGATGGCGCGTCGGAGAGCGCCGGCCATCCGGCCGAGGGGACCGGGCGCCCCGCCCGAGAGACGTCCTGGGGCTCGCGGGCGACCGACGACACCCCCACGCCCCGCGGCGCGCGTGCAGCCGACACGTCCGAACGGCTGCGGCGTGGCGCGCGGCACTCAGGCGCTCCCGATGCCGAGCCGACCCGCCCGCGCGGCGCGCGGTTTGCCGACGCGGCGGCGCCCGAGGCGACGCCCAGTCCCCGCGGCGCGCGGTTCGCCGGTGCGCCCGTTTCCGATGCTGCGTCCGGCCCGTCCGGCGCGTCGATACCCGAGGCAGCGCCACGCCCCCGTGGCGCCCGATTCGCCGGGGCGCCCGTCTCCGAGGCCGAGGTCGCGCCTCCGCGGGGTGCGCGGTTCCGCAGTGCGGCGGCCGAGGAGGCCGTGCCCAGTCCGCGTGGTGCGCGGTTTGCCGGCGCGCCCGCGTCCGACGGGCGCAGGGGTGCTCCCCGAGCCGAGGCCGCACCGCCTCTCCGGGGCGCACGGTTCGCCGGGGCTGCCGCCCCGAGCCACGATGACGCGAGCACCGCGGACGCGGGAGAAGCGCGGTGGGGGGCCGAGGCTCGCGGGGAGGTCGCGCGGCTCGGGGAGTTGCGGCGGGGCGGGGCCGGCGGGGCCGCATACGTCGCGCTGTGCGGGGCCGCGGTCGGGCCCGCGGGGCGGTTGCCGTATCTGCTCCGGGAGCTGGAGCGCAGCGGGCTGGGGGCGGACGTGCCCACGCTGCTCTGGGAGGTGGCCGCGCTGCCGCCCGCCCCGCTGGCCGCCGCGGCCTCCGCCCTCGCCGCGGGAGGCCGCGCCGGCGACTGCCGCACGCTGCTGCACCAGGCCGCCGCCCGCCCCCCGGCGGACATCGCGGAGACCGCCACCGCGCTGGCCGCCACCGAGGCCGCCGAACTGCTGAGCACGCTCGCCCGGGCCCGTCCCCCCGAGGACGCCGCCGCCGTCGCCGCGGCCGGCCCCGCCCTCACCGCACCGCTGCTCGCCGCGGCCGAGGCCGTCTCCACCTCCCGCCGCCGCGACATCGTCGCGGCCCTGCGCCGGGCCGGCCTGCCCGACCGCTGAACCCCCGCTGACCGCCGAACGGGTCGCGCCGACCGGAAACCGAAACGTCTTGGCGCGGTAACGGCGGCGGTCTTGCCACAGTGGCCAATACGCTTCTACGTTCATCCCCACGACTGGGATCTACGTGCGTAGAACCGACGTGCCGCCACGTCTGAGGAGCTGCTCATGAGCAATGTCGTGCGTGCCGCACTGGTCCAGGCCACCTGGACCGGTGACACCGAGACGATGATCGCCAAACACGAGGAACACGCCCGCGCCGCCGCCGCCCAGGGCGCGAAGGTGATCGGCTTCCAGGAGGTGTTCAACGCCCCCTACTTCTGCCAGGTGCAGGAGGCCGAGCACTACCGCTGGGCGGAACCCGTGCCCGACGGCCCCACCGTCCAGCGGATGCAGGCGCTGGCCAGGGAGACCGGCATGGTGGTGGTCGTCCCCGTGTTCGAGGTCGAGCAGCCCGGCGTCTACTACAACACCGCCGCCGTGATCGACGCCGACGGCACCTTCCTCGGCAAGTACCGCAAGCACCACATCCCGCAGGTCACCGGCTTCTGGGAGAAGTACTACTTCAAGCCCGGCAACCTCGGCTGGCCGGTCTTCGACACCGCCGTCGGCCGGATCGGCGTCTACATCTGCTACGACCGGCACTTCCCCGAGGGCTGGCGCGCCCTGGGCCTGGCCGGCGCGCAGCTCGTCTACAACCCGTCGGCCACCAGCCGCGGCCTGTCGGCGTACCTGTGGCAGCTGGAGCAGCCGGCCGCCGCCGTCGCCAACGAGTACTTCATCGCGGCCATCAACCGCGTCGGCCGCGAGGAGTACGGCGACAACGACTTCTACGGCACCAGCTACTTCGTGGACCCGCGCGGCCAGTTCGTGGACGGCACCGCCTCCGACACCAAGGAGGAGCTGCTGGTCCGCGACCTCGACTTCGACCTGATCGACGAGGTCCGCAACACCTGGGCGTTCTACCGCGACCGCCGCCCCGACGCCTACGGCGACCTGACGGAGGCGTGAGCCATGGCCGACACCGCACCCGGCACCACCCGCGACACCGAACCCAACACAGCGCCCGGCACCGCGCCCGCGAGCCCGCACGCCGACCTGCACGCCCGACACCTGGCCGTCCTGCCCGACTGGCTCGCCACCTACTACGCGCGGCCGATCGAGCTGACGCACGGCGAGGGCCGGCACGTCTGGGACGCCGAGGGCAACCGCTACCTGGACTTCTTCGGCGGCATCCTCACCACCATGACCGCCCACGCGCTGCCCGAGGTGCAGCGGGCCGTCGCCGAGCAGGCCGGGAAGCTGCTGCACTCCTCGACGCTCTACCTCAGCCGGCACGCGGTCGAGCTCGCGGAGCGGATCGCCGCGCTGTCCGGCATCCCGGACGCCCGGGTGTTCTTCACCACCTCGGGCACCGAGGCCAACGACACCGCGCTGCTGCTGGCCACCGCCTACCGCAGTTCCAACCAGGTGCTGGCGCTGCGCAACAGCTACCACGGCCGGTCCTTCACCGCGATCGGCATCACCGGCAACAGCGCCTGGTCGCCGACCAGCCTGTCCCCGCTCCAGACCCTGTACGTGCACGGCGGCGTCCGCACCCGCGGCCCCTACGCGCACCTGAGCGACGCCGAGTTCACCGCGGCCTGCGTGGCCGACCTGGAGGACGTGCTCGGCCAGGTCGGCGGCAGCGTCGCCGCGCTGATCGCCGAACCGGTGCAGGGCGTCGGCGGGTTCACCTCGGGCCCCGACGGGCTGCTCGCCGCGTTCAAGCGGGTGCTCGACCGGCACGGCATCCTGTGGATCAGCGACGAGGTGCAGACCGGCTGGGGCCGTACCGGCGACAACTTCTGGGGCTGGCAGGCGCACCAGGAGGCCGGGCCGCCGGACATCCTCACCTTCGCCAAGGGCATCGGCAACGGCCTGTCCATGGGCGGCGTGGTGGCCAGGGCCGAGGTGATGAACTGCCTGTCAGGCAACTCCATCTCCACCTTCGGCGGCAGCCCGGTCACCGCCGCCGGCGCGCTGGCCAACCTCCGCCACCTGCTCGACCACGACCTCCAGGGCAACGCCCGCGAGGTCGGCGGCCTGCTCAGGTCCCGGCTGGCATCGATCGGCGCCGGGCTGGGCATCGTGCGCGAGGTGCGCGGCCGCGGCCTGATGCTCGGCGTCGAACTGGTCGAGCCTGGCACCGACACCCCGTCCGCCGCCGCGGCCGGCCTGGTGCTCGAAGCGGCCAGGGAGCGCGGCCTGCTGATCGGCAAGGGCGGCAGGGCGGGCAACGCGCTGCGGATCGCCCCGCCGCTGTCGCTGACCGCCGCCGAGGCCGAGGAGGGCGCCGCCGTCCTGGAAGCGGCCCTGAAACACGCCCAGTCAGAACTGGAAGGGGGCGCGGCGCAGTGACCGCGAACCGCACCGTCGTGCGCGGCGGCCTCGTCATCACCGCGAGCGACGAGATCCACGCCGACCTGCTCATCGAGGACGGCAGGATCGCCGCCGTCGCCGCCCACGACTCCTCGGCCGCCCGCGCCTGGGACGACGCCCAGGTCATCGACGCCACCGGCAAGTACGTCATCCCGGGCGGGGTGGACGGGCACACCCACATGGAGATGCCGTTCGGCGGCACCACCGCGTCCGACACCTTCGAGACCGGCACCAGGGCCGCCGCCTGGGGCGGCACCACCACCATCGTGGACTTCGCGATCCAGTCCGTCGGCCGCTCGCTGCGCGCCGGGCTGGACGCCTGGCACGCCAAGGCCGACGCCCAGTGCGCCATCGACTACGGCTTCCACATGATCGTCTCCGATGTCGACGAGCACTCGCTCAAGGAGATGGACATCCTGGTCGAGGAGGGTGTGACCAGCTTCAAGATGTTCATGGCCTACCCGGGTGTCTTCTACAGCGACGACGGGCAGATCCTGCGGGCCATGCAGCGCGCCGAGAGCAACGGCGGGCTGATCATGATGCACGCCGAGAACGGCATCGCGATCGACGTCCTGGTGCAGCAGGCGCTGGAGGCAGGCCGCACCGACCCGCGCTACCACGGCGAGGTGCGCAAGGCCCTGCTGGAGGCCGAGGCGACCCACCGGGCGATCCAGCTGGCCCGGGTGGCCGGCGCCCCGCTGTACATCGTGCACGTCTCCGCGCAGCAGGCGGTCGCCGAGCTGGCCGCCGCCCGGGACATGGGCCTGCCGGTGTTCGGCGAGACCTGCCCGCAGTACCTGTTCCTGTCGACCGACAACCTCGCGGAGCCGGACTTCGAGGGCGCCAAGTACGTGTGCAGCACGCCGCTTCGGCCGCGCGAGCACCAGGCCGCACTGTGGCAGGGCCTGCGCACCGACGACCTCCAGGTGGTCTCGACCGACCACTGCCCGTTCTGCTTCAGCGGGCAGAAGGAGATGGGCCGCGGCGACTTCTCCAAGATCCCCAACGGGCTGCCGGGCGTGGAGAACCGGATGGACCTGCTGCACCAGGCCGTGGTCGACGGGCACATCAGCCGCCGCCGCTGGATCGACATCGCCTGCGCCGCGCCGGCCCGGATGTTCGGCCTCTACCCGCGCAAGGGCACCCTGGCGCCCGGCGCGGACGCCGACGTGGTGATCTACGACCCGCACGCCGAGCAGGTGATCTCCAGCCAGACCCACCACATGAACGTGGACTACTCCGCGTACGAGGGCCGGCGGATCACCGGCCGGGTGGAGACCGTGCTGTCCCGCGGCGTGCCGGTGATCGACGGCCGTACCTACGTCGGCCGGGCCGGGCACGGCCAGTACACGCCCCGCGGCACCTGCCAGTACCTCGACTGAATCCGACCGACCGCGGTGACCCCGACTGAACCCGACTGAACCCGACTGAAGGAGCGCGCCATGGACTTCGGCCTCGTCCTGCAGACCGACCCGCCCGCCTCGGACGTCGTCGCCCTGATGCGCCGCGCCGAGCGCGGCGGCTTCAGCCACGGCTGGACCTTCGACTCCGCCGTGCTGTGGCAGGAGCCGTTCGTCATCCACAGCCGGATCCTGGACCACACCGAGAACCTGACCGTCGGCACCATGGTCACCAACCCGGGCACCCGCACCTGGGAGGTGACCGCCTCCACCTTCGCCACCCTCAACTCGATGTACGGCAACCGCACGGTCTGCGGCATCGGGCGCGGCGACTCCGCGATGCGGGTGGCCGGCCGGCCGCCCAACACCCTGGCCAGGCTGGGCGAGGCGATCACCGTCATCCGCGACCTCGCCGAGGGCCGGGAGGCGAGCGTGGACGGCACCGCGCTGCGGCTGCCCTGGGTCGAGGACGGCCGGCTGCCGGTGTGGATGGCCGCGTACGGGCCCAAGGCGCTCGCGATGGCCGGCGAGCTGGCCGACGGCTTCATCCTCCAGCTCGCCGACGTCTACCTGACCGAGTGGATGGTCAAGGCGGTCAGGGACGCCGCGGAGAAGGCCGGCCGCGACCCGGCCTCGGTCACCGTCTGCGTCGCCGCGCCCGCGTACGTCACGCGGGACGACTCCCCGCAGGCCCTGGCGCACGCCCGCGAGCAGTGCCGCTGGTTCGGCGGCATGGTCGGCAACCACGTGGCCGACCTGGTCGGCCGGTACGGCGAGCACTCCGGGATGGTCCCCGGGGAGCTGACCGACTACATCAGCCGGCGGCAGGGCTACGACTACGCACACCACGGCCGCTCCGGCAATCCGGACACCGCCTTCGTCCCCGACGACATCGTGGACCGTTTCTGCCTGATCGGCCCGCCGCAGGCGCACCTGGCCAAGCTGGAGGCGCTGCGCGACCTGGGCGTGGACCAGTTCGCGGTCTACGACATGCACGACGCGAAGGAGGAGACGATCGACGCGTACGGCGAGCACATCATCCCGGCGATGCGCTGAATTCCGCGCGGGCCGCGGTCGGCGCGCTGAACTCCCCTGCGGTCGGCGGCGGCCCGGTGCCGCGGTCTGATTGGATGGCGGTATGGGCAACGAGGTCGGTTCGGGCACCGGGAGCACGGCGGAGGCGGCGGGCGTCACGGACGCGCTGGTCGCCGCGGTCGAGGACACCATCAGGGCGGTCGTGGCCGCCGAGGTCGTACCGCGCTGGCGGCATCTGTCCGACTCCGACATCGCTCACAAGTCCGGCCCCTACGACCTGGTCACCACCGCCGACCGGCGGGCCGAGGAGCTGCTGACCGAGCGGCTCGCGGCCCTCGTGCCGGGCTCGGTGGTGGTCGGCGAGGAGGCGGTCAGCGCCGACCCCGGGCGCCTTGACCTGCTGCGCGGCGACGACCCGGTGTGGGTGATCGACCCGGTCGACGGCACCGCGGCCTTCGTCCGCGGCGACGACGGCTTCTCCACCCTGGTCACCCTGGTACGCGGCGGGCTGCCGCTGGCCAGCTGGACGTACGCGCCCCGGCTCGGCCTGTTCGCCACCGCCCGCCGCGGGCAGGGCGCCTACCTCGACGGCAGGCGGCTGCACACGGCGGCCGACCGCGACCGGCTGCGGGTGTGGACCTCCAACCCGGTCTACCGCAACGAGGAGGAGCGCGCGGTGCTCGACCGGCTGGCCGCCGCCGGCGCCGAGACCAGGCCGTGCCGCACCAGCGCCGGCCTGGTCCACCTGGAGGTGGCCAGGGGCCTGGCCGACGGGGTGGCGTTCTTCTGGGAGGCGCCCTGGGACCACGCGGCCGGCCTGCTGCTGATCGCCGAGGCCGGCGGGACGAGCCTGACGGCGTCCGGCGAACCGTTCCGGCTGACCGGCGGCAACGCGCTGCCGTTCACCGCGGCCCGCGACGAGGACACCGCCCGGCGGATCATCGGCCTGATGGCGCGGGACCAGGACTGGACGGTGCCGGAGCCCGCGGCGGTACGGCGATGAGGCGGGCGGTGGTCGCCGACGCGGTCGTGGTGGGCGCAGGGCCCAACGGGCTGACCGCGGCCGTCGAACTGGCCCGCGCGGGCCTGTCCGTCCAGGTCTACGAGGCCAGGGACACCGTGGGCGGCGGGGCCCGCACCGAGGAGCTGACACTGCCCGGCTTCCGGCACGACCCGTGCTCGGCCGTGCACCCGTTCGGCATCGGCTCGCCCGCCTTCGCCTCGATGCCGCTGGCGGAACACGGCCTGGAGTGGCTGCAACCGGAGGTGCCGCTCGCGCACCCGTTCCCCGACGGCACGGCGGCGGTGCTCGGCCGCACGGTCGGGCAGACCGCGGCCTCGCTCGGGCCGCGGGACGCGGTCACCTACCGCAAGCTGATGTCGCCGTACACCGGCCACTGGGAGACCATGGCCGCCGACTACCTGCGCCCGCAGTGGGCCGGGCTGCCCAAGGACCCGTACCGCTTCGTGCGCTTCGGGCTCAGCGGCGCGCTGCCGCTCGCGGTGCTGGCCCAGCGGTTCCGCGACCCCAAGGCCAGAGGGATGCTCGCCGGGCTCGCCGCGCACGCGATCACCCGGCTGAGCCAGCCCTTCACCGGGGGCATGGCGCTGCTGTTCGCACTGGCCGCGCACGAGCGGGGCTGGCCGGTGGCGCGCGGCGGCTCGCAGGCGATCTCCGACGCGCTCGCCGGGTATCTGGCCGAGCTCGGCGGGGTGGTGAACACCGGGGTCACCGTCCGCAAGCTCGACGAGCTGCCGCCGGCCAGGGCGTATGTCTTCGACACCTCGCCGACGGCGCTGGCCCGGATCGCCTCGCTGGGCGACGCCTACCGCGGCTACCGCTACGGGCCGTCCGTCTTCAAGATCGACTACGCGCTGGACGGCCCGGTGCCGTGGCGCGCGGAGGTGGCCCGGCGGGCCGGCACCGTGCACATCGGGCCGACGTACACCGAGATCGGTGACGCGCTGACCCGCGCGGTGACCGGCCGGCCGCCGCAGACCCCGTTCCTGATCACCTCGCAGCCGACCGTGGTCGATCCCAGCAGGGCGCCGGCCGGCAAGCACGTGCTCTGGGCCTACGGCCATGTGCCGCACGGCTGGCACGGGGACGCCACGGACGCCGTGGAGCGGCAGATCGAACGGTTCGCGCCCGGCTTCCGCGACCTGGTGCTGGCCCGCGCCGTCGCGGGCCCGGCCGAACTCGCCACCAGGAACGCGAACTACATCGGCGGCGACATCGCCTGCGGCGCGGTGGCGGGCCTCCAGGCTGTGATGCGCCCCCGGGTGGCCGCCATCCCCTACGCCACCCGCCGCCCCGGCGTCTTCATCTGCTCCTCGGCGACGCCGCCGGGGCCCGGAGTGCACGGCATGAGCGGCCATTACGCGGCGAAGGCCGTGCTGCGGCACCTGCGCGCCGCCCGCCGCTGAGGGTCACACCCCCCGCGGCGCGCCGCCGGCCACGGCGGGCTCCCTGGGCGCACCGGTCAGGAAGTGCTCGGCCACCGTCGCGTTGTACTTGGTGAACATCACCCCGAGGGTGCGCAGGTCGTCCTCCGACCAGTCCGCCAGCAGCGCCGCGGTCCGCTCCGTGCGGCGCTCCCGGACCGCCGCCATCCGGCGCAGGCCCTCCTCGGTCGGCGTGACGATGCTGCGCCGGCGGTCGGAGGCCGCGGGGGCCCTGGCCACCAGGCCCTCGGCCTGGAGCGCGGCCACCTGGCGGCCCGCGGTCGACGGATCGAGCCCCAGCGCGCAGGCCAGCGTGTTGATGTCCTGCGGCCCGCTGACCGCGAGCGTGCGCAGCAGCAGGTACTCCGCCCGGTCGAGCCCGTCGTGCATGTCCGTACGCCGGGAGAGCAGCTCGAAATGCCTCACCAGTACCGCCGCCTGATGCTCGATCACGTCGAGCGCCCCGGCCTCACCGTCCACAACCGACTCCAATACCGGTATCGTGCATGCTAATATCGGCATTATACCGGTGTTTCCCGACGAGCAGGCCGGACCGGCGGCCGGTCAAGGGGTATGGGTGGGTATGGCGGCGAGCGGCCGACTTCGCGAGGCGTACGACCGGGTGATCGGCTCCGACCCCGGTCTCCGCCGGCTGCGGATGGCCCTGGGCGCGGCGGTGGCGATGAGCACCACGCTCGCCATCGAGTACGGCTACGGCCGGATCAGAGGACTCGACCAGCAGGGCACGCTGATCGCGATGCTGCTCGGCACGATGATCGCCATGATGGGCTCGATGGCCCTGGACGGCCACCAGGTGTGGCCGAAGATCCGCACCGGCGTCTTCTTCCCGTTCGCCATCGGCGCCGGCATGCTCGTCGGCGTCGGGGTGGCCGGCCACACCGACCTGATGCTCGGCATGTTCGTCGCCGTCATGTTCGTCGCGGTCTTCATCCGGCGCTTCGGACTGCCGTACTTCTTCTACGGCTTCATGATCTGGATGGGCTACTTCTTCGCCGCCTTCCTGAACGCCACCTTCTCCCAGCTCCCCGACCTGCTGCTGGCCGTCGCCATCGGCACCGTCTGGGTGCTGCTGCTGACCGCCACGGTGCTGCGCACCCACCCGCGCCGCACCCTGGCCCGGGTCCGCCGCGCCTACGGCGCCAGGGCCCGGGCGGTCGCCCGGGTCTGCGCCGATCTGCTGGAGACCGACGACGGCGACCTGCGGCGGCTGGCCCGGCTGCGCCGCGCCCTGCACTCCCGGCAGCTCAGGCTGGCCGAGACCGCCCTGGTGATAGAGGGCTGGTCGGCCACACCCGGCGCGCTGCCGCCCGGCTGGTCGGCCGCCGCGGTGCGCCGCCGCACCCTGGACACCCACCTGGCGATAGACGCGCTGGCCACCGCCGCCGACTCGCTGGCCGGCAGCGGCGGCCGGTACGCCGCCGACGCCGCCCGGATATCCGGCCACCTGGCCCGCCGCGACTACCAGGCAGCCGAGCGCAGCGCCCGCGCCCTGCTGGCCCGTGCCGAGTCCGACCCGCCGGGACCCGACCGCGGCGCCGACTGCTTCGCCTACCATCTGGCCACCGCCGCCTGGGAGTTCACCGCCCTGGTCAGGCAGCTCGGCGAGCCCGACGACAGCGAGGACGGCGAGGAGGTCTTCGCGCCCGCGGTGGCGCTGGCGATGGGCGGGCTGCCGGGCTCGGCCGCGGTCGCCGTGGACGTCCCGGCGCGGGGCGGCTGGAAGCGGCTCAGCGGCCTGTCGCTCACCAGCCGGCAGGCCATACAGGTCGCGGTGGCCGGCACACTGGCCATTCTGATCGGCCGCGAGCTGTCCCAGGCCCGCTACTACTGGGCGGTGATCGCGACCTTCATCGCGTTCTCCGGCACCGCCACCCGCTCGGAGACCTTCATCAAGGCCACCAACCGGGTGGTCGGCACGCTGCTGGGCCTCGGCGTCGGCATCGGCCTGGCCCATCTGACGGCCGGCCACACCTACTGGCTGCTCGCCGTGATCGTGCTCAGCATGTCCTGCGGCTTCTACCTGGTGAACGTCTCCTACGCCGCCATGATCTTCTTCGTCACCATCATGGTCAGCCAGCTCTACAGCCAACTGCACGAGTTCTCCGCCGGGTTGCTGATGCTGCGGCTCGAAGAGACCTCGATCGGCGCGGCGGTGGGCATCGTGGTCGCGCTGTTCGTGCTGCCCACCAGCACCCGCGACACCGTGAACAGCGCGCGCAGCCGCTACTACGCGGCGCTCGGCGAGCTGCTGCACGCCACCGCGACCCGGCTCGACCGCGGCTCCGCCGACCGGACCTCGGACGAACCCGCTCCCGATCTGGACGCGCTGGTCCGGGTGGTGGACCACCGGCTCCAGCAACTCGCCCTGGTCGCCCGCCCGTTGACCCGCCCGCTGGTGTGGGGCAACGACCCCCGGCTGGTCAGGCACCGGCTCGCGCTGCATGCGGGCGTCACCCGGCAGATCCGGGCGCTGGCGCTCGGCCCGCGCCGGTTCCCCGACGCCGACCCCGTACCGCACCTGGCCGAGGCGGCCCGCTCGCTCGGGCACGCGGCCACCGCGCTCGCACTGGCCCCCGCGCCGCAGGGCCGGCCGGCGCCCGAGGTGGCCCGCGCGCTGCTCGGCGCCGACGAGGCGATGCGGGCCGGGCGGCTGCGGGACACCGGTCCCGCGCTGCCCGCGGTCACCCGGCCGCTGCTGCGGCTGCGCCAGCTGCTGCTGGAGCTGTCGGTGCTGCCGCCGGTCCCGCCGGGGCTCGCCGCGGGGCCCGCTGCGCGGACGCCGGGCGGTTCACTGCTGGTCGCGGGCTCCGCGCTGCCCGCGCCCTCGGACGCGGTGCCCTCGCCCTCCGACTCCTTGCTCGCGCCGTCCGACGCCCTGCCCGGCGACCTGGCGACCGGCGGCGGTTCCGCGGACCCCGCGGGCCGGCCGTCCTGACCGGGCGGCGGCCGCGCGGCGCGGCACCGGGCCGCCCGCGCTCAGGTACGGGTCTCGTCCGCCAGCCGCGCCCTGACCTCGGCGACCAGGCCGGCCGCGGACCGTACGGTGGCGGCCAGTTGGTCCGGGGTGCGGCCGGCGCCGCCGAGCAGCGCGTCCACCCGGGCGGCGAAGTCCTGCGGGGCGTTGGGGAGTCGGGCCGCGGCGGCCAGCGCGCCCTTCTCGTTCAGGCACCAGACCCGGTGGGCGGCCAGCAGCGACTGGGCCAGCACGCCGAACGCCCGGGAAAGGCACAGCGCCACATGCAGCGTGTCGCCGGCGGTCGCGGACTTGGCGGCCGCCGCCACCGAGAAGTCGGCCTCCCAGGCCCCCTCGACCAGTGCCTTCCGCAACGGCTCCGGGTACGTCCTGGTCTGCTCCTGGAGGGCGGCCAACTCGCCCTCGGTGTCGGACAGCAGCCGTCCGACCGCCAGCTCGCCCGGATAGCAGGGCGACCAGAAGCCCAGCGGGTGGCCGGGCTGGATGCCGACCTCGTAACGTCCCTGCCGGCAGTCCGCCCAGACCGCGCCGACCCGGTCCAGGTCGCGCAGGATCCAGTCCACCGGAGTGCCGTCCACCCTCAGCCAGGCGCCGCCGTCGACCCACGGTCCCCAGCCGCCGGGCCCCGCCACCGGCACCGGCTCGCCGGTGAAGTCCTCGGCGAGCGCCGCCAGCGCGGCGACATCGGGCTCGCCGCGGTAGTACAGGCCCAGATCCCAGTCCGAGTCGGGCCGGTGGGTGCCGCGGGCCCGGCTGCCGCCGAGCACGACGCCGACCACCCCCGGCACGTAGACCAGGGCGCCGGCCATCTCCTCGACCAGCGCGGCCGTCTCCCGCTGGGTGCCTCCCGCGTCCTGCTGTCCCTCGGGTCGTCGATCGTTCGGCATGCCCCGACCGTACGTCGGCGGCCGGGCGGTCCGCGCGCGAATATCGGGCCGGGGCGCGGGCGGCGGGTTGTCGGAAGGGCTCGCCGTAACTATCCTCACGACTGTTCTTACTCGCCGGTAAGTTCACTGCGGAGTCAGAAAGGTGCGTGCCCGGTATGGCGGCGCTCGATGATCTCGACCTGGAATCCCTCGACTTCGGCTCGGTGGAGCCGAAGGAGTTCGCCCGGATCGTGAAGGCGATGCCCACCCGGCGGATCGCCGAACTGATGGGCGGCCCGCAGCGCGGGCGGGTGCTCGACGAGGTGTTCCACCGGATGCACACCCTGTTCAAGCCGAGTGCGGCCGGCAGCCGCGACGCCGTCATCCGGTGGCGGATCTCCGACGGCGCCGACGGCGGCGAGGTCTACGAGACGCACATCGCGAACGGCACCTGCACCGTGACCGACGGCAGGACCGACCGCACCCCGCAGCTCAGCCTGACCATGGCCGCCCCGGAGTTCCTGAAACTGGTGTCGGGCAACGCGTCCGGGCCGACGCTGTTCTTCACCCGCAAGCTCCAGGCCAAGGGCGACATCAGACTGGCCGGCAGCCTCACGTACCTCTTCGACATCCCGAAGGCCTGACCCGTGGCGGACTCCGCGGGCACCACCCGGACGCCCCGGCGGGCGGCCCGGGTCGCCGTGATCGCGCCGGACGGGGCGGTCCTGCTGCTGCGCTACGACAACCCCGAGGTCGGACGGCACTGGGCGATGCCGGGCGGCGGCCTCGACCCCGGCGAGACGCCCCGGGACGGCGCACGCCGGGAGGTACGGGAGGAGACCGGCTGGAGCGACATCGAGCCGGGACCGCTGCTGTGCACCTGGGAGCACGACTTCACCCGGGTCGACGTGCCGGTGCGGCAGCGCGAGCACATCTACGTCGCCCACGCGCCGCGCCGCCCGCTGGCCGGCGACCTCGCCGCCGCGCACGCCGCCGACGGCATCCTGCACGCCCGCTGGTGGCCGCAGGACGAACTCGCCGCCACCACCGACGCGCTGTGGCCGCCGACGCTGCCCGCGCTGCTCGCCGACCTGCGCGAGCACGGCCCGCGCGACCCGGCGCCGGACCTGGGGTACGTACCGAACGGGCCGCGCGCCTGATCCCGGGCGCGGGCCTGAGCCCGTGCGCCCGGCCCCGGGCTGCCGGCCGTCTCCGGTGCGGCTCAGACCCCCGGCGCCGACTCGGCCGGGCTGCCGTTGACCAGTTCGGCGGGCCCGGTGCCCGCGGTGAGCGCCGCGAGCGCGGCCAGCACCCGGCGGTTCGCGCCCGGTGACAGGTAGCGCGCGGCCTCCTCCGGGCGCACCAGCAGCCAGGAGTCCAGCTCCTCCTCCTGGAGCCGGACCGCCGCGAGCTGCTCCTCGGTGAGCACGCCGCCGTCGTAGAGGTAGCTCTGCAGCGCGGGCCGGCCGGGCCCGGTCACCCAGTCCACGGCCAGCAGCACGCCGGGCGCGATGTCGAGGCCGATCTCCTCGGCGCTCTCCCGGCGGGCGGCCTGCCGCGGTGTCTCGCCGATGTCGGACTCGATGGTGCCGCCGGGCAGCGTCCAGGTGCCGTCGTCGCGGTAGTTGGGCTCCACGATCAGGATCCGGCCGTCGGCCGCGCGGAAGAGGGTGTTGGCGCCGGAGATGATCTTCGGCAGGCCGGCGATGTACGCGGCGAAGTCAGTGCTCATACCGCCAACCTACGGGCCCGCGGCCCGCCCCGGTCCGGCGTTCGCGTGATCGCCCGGTCACGCAGCGGAGCCCCCATGGGCAGCGGGCGCCGCCCGGGATAGGGTCCGAGCGGCGCGACGTTCCGTATCGGATGGGGAGACTTACGTGTCCGACGCTGCAAGAAGACCGACGGGGCGCGTACTGGTCGCCGCGGACAAGTTCAAGGGATCGCTCACCGCGGTGCAGGTGGCCGAGCGGGTGACGGCCGGGCTGCGCGAGGTGGTGCCCGGCGTGGACGTCACCTCGCTGCCGGTCGCCGACGGCGGCGACGGCACCGTGGACGCCGCGGTGGCCGCCGGGTTCGAGCGCAGGACGGAGACCGTCACCGGACCGATCGGCGAGCCGGTGCGGGCCTCGTACGCGCTGCGTGACGGCACCGCCGTGATCGAGATGGCCGAGGCATCCGGCCTGCGGCACCTGCCGGCCGGCGTCTTCGAGCCGCTGACCGCCACCACGTACGGCACCGGGGAGCTGCTGCTCGCCGCGCTCGACGCGGGCGCCCGCTCGATCGTGCTCGGCGTCGGCGGCAGCGCCACCAACGACGGCGGCGCCGGCATGCTCAGCGCGCTGGGCGCCCGGCTGCTGGACGCGAGCGGCATCCCGGTCGGTCCCGGCGGCGGCGGCCTTGCCGCCCTGGCCGCGGCGGACCTGTCCGGGCTCGACCCGCGGCTGGCCGCCACCGACGTGGTGCTGGCGGGCGACGTGGACAACCCGCTGCTCGGCCCGAAGGGCGCCGCCGCGGTCTACGGGCCGCAGAAGGGCGCCTCACCGGCGCAGGTGGAGCGGCTGGACGCGGCACTCGGGCGCTACGCGGAGGTGCTGTCCGCCGCGGTCGGCGCGCGGGCCGCGAGCGCCGCGGAGACTCCTGGCGCCGGAGCGGCGGGCGGCCTCGGCTACGGGGCGCTGGCCGGGCTCGGCGCGGTCTTCCGCCCCGGTATCGAGGTGATGCTCGACGTGCTCGGCTTCGCCGCCGCGCTGGACGGTGTGCGGCTGGTCATCACCGGCGAGGGCTCGCTCGACGAGCAGACCCTGCACGGCAAGGCCCCGGTCGGCGTCGCCCAGGCCGCCAGGGCCCGCGACATCGACGTGGTCGCCGTCTGCGGCCGGCTCGCGCTGGGCCCCGGCGCCCTGGGCGCGGCCGGCATCCGCCGCGCCTACCCGCTGACCGACCTGGAACCCGACCCGGCCCGCTGCATGGCCGAGGCGGGCCCGCTGCTCCAGGCCACGGCCGCGGGCCTGGCCCGCGACTTCCTGGGGTAACAGCCGTCGGCCGGTTCGTCGCCCGGCTGTCTGCGCCAGGTGACAACGACGACCTCTGGTTCGGCGAAAGCCCCGGCCCCCTCCGTCAGCGGAGGGGGCCGGGGCTTCGGTGTCCGGTGGCGCGGGCTACCGCGCCGGCGGCGCCAGCCGGGCCTCGCGGCGGTTGGCGCGGATGGTGTTCACCCGGCGGGTGGTCGCGAAGCACGGGATCAGCGCCGCCGCCACGCACTGGAGGGCCGCGCCGGTCTGCAGCAGCGTGTGGCCGCCGGGCACGTCCAGCGTCCAGGCGGTGAGGCAGGCCATCGAGACCAGCGTCCAGCAGAACGTGATCAGCGCGAGCCGGCCGCGCGGCTTGGGGTACTCCACCCGGCTCACCATCAGCCAGGCGATGCCGACGATCGCCACCACGGTGGGCAGGAACGGCAGCTCAAGCAGCACCACGGAGACCACCGTCATCGCCCCGAAGGGGCTCGGCATGCCCTGGAAGACCCCGTCGCGCAGCGTGGTGCAGGAGAACCGGGCGAGCCGCAGCACCACCGCGAGCACGACCAGCACGGCGGCGAGCGCCGCCACCTTGCCGTGCGCGTCGTCGGTGACCAGTCCCCAGACGACCACGAAGTAGGCCGGCGCCAGGCCGAAGCTGATCAGGTCGGACAGGTTGTCCAGTTCCGCACCCATCGCCGAGCTGCGCAGCTTGCGGGCCACCAGGCCGTCGAACAGGTCGAAGACCGAGGCCAGCAGCATCAGCGTGACCGCGGTGGCCGCGTTGTGCTTGGACATCCCGCCGTCGCTGGTGCCCATCATGTGCGGCACCAGCACGTTGGTGGTGGTGAAGTACACGGCCATGAAGCCGCAGATCGCGTTGCCGAGGGTCAGCGCGTCGGCGATCGACAGCCGGGTGGAGAGCGGCAGGTCGGCGACCTCGTCCTCCAGCTCGGTGACCCAGTCGGACTTGGTCTCGGGATCAATCACGGTCAAGGCGTGTCACCCCAGCCGTGGTGGTCTGGCCGACCTCGACGGCGGGCTCGACGCCCTCCGGCAGGTACACGTCCACCCGGGAGCCGAACCGGATCAGCCCGATCCGCTCGCCCTGCTCGACCTTGCTGCCGCGCGGCACGTACGGCACGATCCGCCGGGCCACGGCGCCGGCGATCTGCACCATCTCGATGTCGCCGAGCTGGGTGTCGAAGTGCCACACCACCCGCTCGTTGTTCTCGCTCTCCTTGTTGAACGCCGGAACGTAGCCGCCGGGGATGTGCTCCACGGAGGCGACCGTGCCGGCCAGCGGAGCCCGGTTGACATGCACGTTCAGCGGGCTCATGAAGATCGCGACGCGGGTGCGCCCGTCCTTCCACGGCATGATGCTCTGCACCACGCCGTCAGCCGGACAGATCACCCGGCCGTCGGCGATCTCCCGCTCGGGGTCGCGGAAGAACCACAGCATGCCCGCGGCGAGCGCGGTGGCGGGGACGGCCACGGTCGCCCAGCGGGCGGAGCGCCGGGAGCGGGCGAGGGAGACCGCCGCCGTGGCCACGGTCGGGAGGAGCCACGGCGACGCTCCGCGCGCGAGGCGGACCCGGCCGCGTGGTGCAGAGGAATGGCTGTGGGGCATGGAAGACCTTCGTAGCGGAGGATGCCGCGAAATGCTTCAGGGGACGGCGGCTTTACCCTCGATGGTATCGGTTGACACGGGCAACTCGGCAAGCTCGAAGGCGAGTCGATGGCTGGTTCCGGTGGCCCCAGCCATGACACACTGTGACCTTCACCTCGGGTAAATCACCGTAAATACGGACATTCATCCCTGGATCCGGTACTCCTCCAGCAGCCTCCTGCCAATGATCATTTTCTGGATCTCGGCGGTCCCCTCGCCGATCAGCAGCATCGGCGCCTCCCGGTACAGCCGCTCGATCTCGTACTCCTTGGAGAAGCCGTAGCCGCCGTGGATGCGGAACGAGTCCTCCACGACCTCCTTGCAGAACTCCGCTGCCAGGTACTTCGCCATTCCGGCCTCCAGGTCGTTGCGCTCACCTGAGTCCTTCTTGCGGGCCGCGTTGACCATCATCTGGTGCGCCGCCTCGACCTTGGTGCCCATTTCGGCCAGCTTGAACTGGATCGCCTGGTGCTGGGCGATCTGCTTGCCGAAGGTGTGCCGCTGCTGCGCGTAGGAGATGCCCAGCTCGAACGCGCGGCGGGCCACCCCGCAGCCGCGGGCGGCCACATTGACCCGGCCGACCTCCACACCGTCCATCATCTGGTAGAAACCCCGGCCGCCGGCCCCGCCGAGCACCCGGTCGGCCGGAATCCTGACGTCCTCAAGGACGAGCTCGGTGGTGTCCACGCCCTTGTAGCCCATCTTGTCGATCTTCCCCGGCACGGTGAGGCCGGGAACCGACGGATTGGGCCCGAAACCGGGCTCCTTCTCGATCAGGAAGGTGGTCATCGACCGGTGCGCGGGCGCGTCCGCCGGCTGCCCCTCGTCGGTGCGGCACAGCACCGCCACCAGGTTGGCGCTGCCGCCGTTGGTCAGCCACATCTTCTGGCCGTTGAGCACGTAGTCGTCGCCGTCGCGCACGCCCTTGGTGCGGATCGCCGAGACGTCCGACCCGAGCCCCGGCTCCGACATCGAGAACGCGCCGCGCACCTCGCCGGTCGCCATCCGCGGCAGGAAGCTGTCCTTCTGCTCCTTGGTGCCGTGCTGCGCGATCATGTAGGCGACGATGAAGTGCGTGTTGATGATGCCCGACACGCTCATCCAGCCGCGCGCGATCTCCTCGACGGTCAGCGCGTAGGTCAGCAGCGACTCGCCGAGCCCGCCGTACTCCTCCGGGATCATCAGCCCGAAGATGCCGAGCTCCTTGAGCCCCTCGACGATCTCGGTGGGGTACTCGTCGCGGTGCTCCAACTCGGTGGCGACCGGCAGGATCTCCTTGTCCACGAAGCTGCGGACGGTCGACAGGATCTCCTGCTGGACGTCGGTCAGGCCGTCGGTCTGCGCCAGGCGCGTCATGTCAGCGTTCTCCCAACTGCTGCGGGCGGCCCGGCTGCTCGCCGCCCCGCTGCTCGATGTACGTGGCGGTGGGCACCAGCACCCTGCGGCGGAACACGCAGACCAGCGTGCCGTCCTGCTTGTAGCCGCGGGTCTCCACATGGACGATGCCGCGGTCGGACTTCGACTTCGACGGCCGCTTGTCGAGCACCGTGGTCTCGCCGTAGACGGTGTCGCCGTGGAAGGTCGGCGCCACGTGCTTGAGCGACTCGACCTCCAGGTTGGCGATGGCCTTGCCCGACACGTCCGGCACCGACATCCCCAGCAGCAGCGAGTAGACGTAGTTGCCCACCACCACGTTGCGGCCGAAGTCGGTGGTCTTCTCCGCGTAGTTGGCGTCCATGTGCAGCGGGTGGTGGTTCATGGTCAGGAGGCAGAACAGGTGGTCGTCGTACTCGGTGACCGTCTTGCCCGGCCAGTGCTTGTAGATCGCACCGATCTCGAACTCCTCGTAGGTGCGGCCGAACTGCACGTCATACCTCCAGCTTGTTCGCGCGCCGGATCTCGTCCACGATCCGGTCGATGATCCCGGTGATACCGAAGTCCTTCGGAGTGAACACCGCCGCCACGCCCGCCGCCCGCAGCTCCCTGGCGTCCGCCGCCGGGATGATGCCGCCGACGATCACCGGGATGTCGTCGACCCCCGCCCGGCGCAGCCGCTCCAGCACGTCGGGCACCAGGGCGGCGTGCGAGCCCGACAGGATCGACAGGCCCACGCAGTGCACGTCCTCGGCGACGGCCGCCGACACGATCTGCTCGGGCGTCAGCCTGATCCCCTGGTAGACCACCTCGAAACCGGCGTCACGGGCCCGTACCGCGATCTGCTCGGCGCCGTTGGAATGCCCGTCGAGGCCCGGCTTGCCGACCAGCAGCCGCAGCCGGCCGCCGCCCAGTTCGCGCGCCGTCTCCGCGACCCGGCGGCGCACCTCGGCCAGTTCGCTGCCCGGCTCCGCGGCCACCGCCACCGGCGCGCCGCTCACCCCGGTCGGCGCCCGGAACTCGCCGAAGACATCCCGCAGCGCCCAGGACCACTCGCCGGTCGTCACGCCGGCCCGCGCGCACTCCATGGTGGCCGGCATCAGGTTCGCGGTGCCGGCCGCGGCCGAGCGCAGCTCCGCCAGCGCCGCCTGCGCCCGCTCCTCGTCCCTGGCCACCCGCCAGTCGTGCAGCGCCGTCACCACCCGGGCCTCGTTCGCGGGGTCGACGGTCATCACCGCGGAGTCCAGATCGGCGGTCAGCGGGCTCGGCTCGGTGGACTCGTAGCAGTTGACGCCGACGATCTTCTCCTCGCCCGACTCGATCCTGGCCCGCCGCTCGGCGTGCGAGGACACCAGCTGCGACTTCAGATAGCCCGACTCCACCGCCGCCATGGCGCCGCCGAGCTCCTGGATGTGCTCGATCTCGGCGGTCGCCTGGTCCACCAGCTCCGCGACCTTCGCCTCGATCACGGTGCTGCCGGCGAAGATGTCCTCGTACTCCAGCAGGTCGCTCTCGTGCGCCAGCACCTGCTGGATCCGCAGGCTCCACTGCTGGTCCCACGGCCGCGGCAGGCCCAGCGCCTCGTTCCACGCCGGGAGCTGCACCGCGCGGGCGCGGGCGTCCTTGGAGAGCGTGACGGCCAGCATCTCCAGCACGATCCGCTGGACGTTGTTCTCCGGCTGCGCCTCGGTCAGGCCGAGCGAGTTGACCTGCACGCCGTAGCGGAAGCGGCGCTGCCCGGGGTCCTGGACGCCGTACCGGTCTCGGGTGACGGTGTCCCAGATCCGGCCGAAGGCGCGCATCTTGCACATCTCCTCGACGAACCGCACACCGGCGTTCACGAAGAACGAGATCCGCGCCACCACCTCGCCGCGCCGCTCGTCGGGCACCTGCCCCGAGCTGAACACCGCGTCCAGGACGGCGATCGCGGTGGACATCGCGTAGGCGATCTCCTGGACCGGGGTGGCACCGGCCTCCTGGAGGTGGTAGCTGCAGATGTTGATCGGGTTCCACCGCGGCAGGCTGCCGACGGTGTACGCGATCATGTCGGTGGTCAGCCGCAGCGAGGGCACCGGCGGGAAGACATGGGTGCCGCGGGACAGGTACTCCTTGACGATGTCGTTCTGGGTGGTGCCCTGGAGCTCCCGGGCGTCGGCGCCCTGCTCCTCGGCGACCACCTGGTAGAGCGCCAGCAGCCACATGGCGGTGGCGTTGATCGTCATCGAGGTGTTCATCCGCTCCAGCGGGATGCCCTCGAACAGCCGCCGCATGTCGCCGAGATGCGCGATCGGCACGCCGACCCGGCCGACCTCGCCGCGGGCCAGCACGTGGTCGGCGTCATAGCCGGTCTGCGTCGGCAGGTCGAAGGCGACCGACAGCCCGGTCTGGCCCTTGGCGAGGTTGCCCCGGTACAGGGCGTTGGACGCTTCCGCGGTGGAGTGCCCGGCATAGGTGCGCATCAGCCAGGGGCGGTCCTTCTGCCGCTGCCCCTTCATCACACGTCCCTGCTGTGCTTCTTGGTCCGCTCCGCTGGCGCGTCACGGAACAGATTGATGGCCGGCAGGTGCCGCTGGCGCATCTCGGGGTCGGTGACGCCCATGCCCTCCTCGGGGGCCAGCGCGAGGACGCCGACCTTGCCCTGGTGGAGGTTGCGGTGCACGTCGTACGCGGCCTGGCCGGTGTCCGCGAGCTTGTACGTACGCGACAGGGTCGGGTGGATCTTGCCCTTGGCCACCAGCCGGTTGGCCTCCCACGCCTCGCGGTAGTTCGCGAAGTGCGAGCCGACGATCTTCTTCAGGCTCATCCACAGGTAGCGGTTGTCGTACTCGTGGGTGTAGCCGCTGGTCGAGGCGCAGGTGACGATCGTGCCGCCCTTGCGGGTGACGTAGACCGAGGCGCCGAAGGTCTCCCTGCCGGGGTGCTCGAAGACGATGTCCACGTCCTCGCCGCCGGTCAGTTCGCGGATCCGCGCGCCGAACCGCTTCCACTCGCGCGGGTTCTGCTCGTGCTCGTCCTTCCAGAAGCGGTACTCCTCGGCGTTGCGGTCGATGATCGCCTCCGCGCCCATCTTCCGGCAGATGTCAGCCTTCTGCGGGCTGGAGACGACGCAGACCGGGGTGGCGCCGCCGGCCAGCGCGAACTGGGTGGCGTACGAGCCGAGTCCGCCGCTGGCGCCCCAGATCAGCACGTTGTCGCCCTGCTTCATGCCGGCGCCGTTGCGCGAGACCAGCTGCCGGTAGGCGGTGGAGTTGACCAGGCCGGGGGCGGCGGCCTCCTCCCAGGTGAGGTGGGCGGGCTTGGGCATCAGCTGGTTGGACTTGACGAGCGCGATCTCGGCCAGGCCGCCGAAGTTGGTCTCGAAGCCCCAGATCCGCTGCTCCGGGTCGAGCATCGTGTCGTTGTGCCCGTCGGCGGACTCCAGCTCGACGCTGAGGCAGTGCGCGACGACCTTGTCGCCCGGCTGCCAGGCGTTCACACCCGGTCCGGTGCGCAGGACGACGCCCGCCAGGTCGGAGCCGATGACGTGGTAGGGCAGGTCGTGGCGCCTGGTCAGCGGCGAGAGCCGGCCGTAGCGCTCCAGGAAGGCGAAAGTGGAGACCGGCTCGAAGATCGAGGTCCACACCGAGTTGTAGTTGACCGAG
Organism: Streptomyces sp. CA-111067; assembly: GCF_050956065.1. Classification (NCBI taxonomy): domain Bacteria; kingdom Bacillati; phylum Actinomycetota; class Actinomycetes; order Kitasatosporales; family Streptomycetaceae; genus Streptomyces; species Streptomyces sp. CA-111067. The sequence continues at coordinate 7,708,904 of NZ_CP192103.1, forward strand.
CTGGCCATCACCGCGACCAGGGCCTCACCCGGGCCGAGTTCGGGCAGCGGCACGTCCTCCACGTGCAGCGAGGTGCGCGGGTCCTTGTCCCGGGTTTCCAGCCCGGCGAACATCTCCGCCTCGTCCTTGTGCACGGTGACGGCCCGGTAGGACTGCGGCAGCGGCAGCGCCGCGAAGTCGGCGGCCGAACTGTCGGGCGCGAGGATCGCGTCCAGGATTTCCTTCATGATGACTCGCCTCCGGCGAAGCGTTCTGCGGCAACGCCCCAGGGAACGCAGGGGTCGGATGGGATGGGGGAGTACGCCGTCGTCGGTTCGGCGAGCAGTTAGCAGGTGTGCTGGTGGTGCCGGCGGAGCTGAAGGGCCGCGCGGTGGCGCGGCTGATACGTCCCCGGTCGGGGGCGCGTGCCTGTGACGCAGGCGTCCGGGCCTGGGAGACAGCCGGCGTGCGTGGGATCACCGCGCGCCGTCCGCCCGGACATTCCCCCGGCTGACGCCGGGAGTGCCCCTACGTTATGGCACGGCGTGCCACTCGTAAAGACACTGCGTGCCAACAATTTGGCTCACCTGTCATCTCGCCCCGACGAACGAGCAGTCACCGGCGGGCGGTGACGCACGCGCAGCAGCGGCCGTCCGGGACTGCCGGACGGCCGCTGCGTGGTGCGGGCTCGGTGAGGTGCTCAAGGCCCCCGCGATCAGGCCTTTCGCAACGCCTCTTCTATGCTGCGCAGGATCACGGCCGGTGAGGCGTCGGTGCGCGCGACGGCCACCACCACCTCGCCCTGCCGCGACACGATCGCCGAAGGCTCCACCGCGGCCCGCGAGGGTATCCGGCCGCCGCCGATCCCGGTGCCGGTGCCGAAGGTCGCCTTGATCACCTCGAAGGCGTGGTCGAGCTGCGACTCCACATCGCCCTTGCCGTCGGCCCGCAGCCAGCGCCTGAGCACGTGGTTGTGCGCGGCCACCACCGCGGAGGCGGCGACCTCGGCGAGCAGCGGGTCGTCGTCGCCGTCCCGGTGGGCGTCCTCGTCGAAGTGGCCCAGCAGGTAGCGGGTGAACAGCCGCTCGTAGCGGGCCACCGAGGCGATCTCCCGCTCCCGCAGGGTGGGCACCTCGCGGGTCAGCCGGTAGCGCTCGACGGACACCTCGGGCACCTGCGCGTACATCCGCAGCACCTCGGTGATGCCGCGGCACACGGTGTCGAGCGGGTGCTCGTGCGGGTCGGCCGAGTCCAGCACGGCCTGCACCCGTACCAGGGTGTCGTCGTGGTCGGGGAAGATCGCCTCTTCCTTGGAGCGGAAGTGCCGGAAGAACGTCCGGCGTGCCACCCCGGCCGTCGCCGCGATCTCGTCCACGGTCGTGGCCTCGTACCCCTGCTCGGCGAAGAGGTGCATCGCCGCCGACGCGAGGTCCTGCCGTACCCGGTGGCGCTGGGCGGCGGCACGCCGGCCGTTCGCGGTCTCGGGCACGCCGGGCTTCACAGGCTGTGGCATGTCTGGAACGTAACACGGCACGATGCTTCATCTGCCGCCCTCCCGGTACCCGGCGCGATCACCGGGCCGCGGGCCGGGCGTACTCGCGGAAGCCGCGGCCGGTCTTGCGGCCGAGGCAGCCCGCGGACACCAGGTGTTCGAGCAGCGGGGCGGGCGCGAGGCCCGGGTCGCGGAACTCCTCGTGCAGCACCTGCTCGATCGCCAGCGACACGTCCAGGCCCACCACGTCGAGCAACTCGAACGGCCCCATCGGATAGCCGCCGCCGAGCTTCATCGCCGCGTCGATCGCGTCCACGTCCGCGTAGTGGTCCTGGAGCATCTTCACCGCGTTGTTCAGGTACGGGAAGAGCAGCGCGTTCACGATGAAGCCGGCCCGGTCCGCGCAATCCACCGGGTGCTTGCGCAGGGCGCCGCACACCTGGTGCGCGGTGGCCCGCACGTCGTCGGCGGTCAGTACGGTGTGCACCACCTCGACCAGCTTCATGGCCGGCGCCGGGTTGAAGAAGTGCATGCCCACGACATCCTGCGGGCGCCCGGTGGACCGGGCGATCGCCACCACCGGCAGCGAGGAGGTCGTGGTGGCGAGCACCGCGCCCGGCCGGCAGACCTTGTCCAGCGTCTGGAAGAGCTGCTGCTTGACGAACAGGTCCTCGGCGACCGCCTCCACCACCAGGTCCGCGTCGGCGAGGGCGTCGTACGAGCCGGTCGGCGTCACCCGCGCCACCGCCTGGTCGCGCTGCTCCTGGGTCAGCCGGCCCTTGGCCACCGAGCGGTCCAGCGACTTCGCCAGCCGGGCCGCCGCCTGCTCGGCCTTCTCCAGGGTGCGGGCGGCAATCAGCACGTCGAAGCCGCCCTTGGCGAAGACCTCGGCGATGCCGGTGGCCATGGTGCCGGAGCCGGCCACGCCGACCGTCCGCACACTGCGGCCGCCGGCGGGTGTGGCGGCGGTGGGGGAGTCCGCGGTGTCCGCCTCCGCCGTGTCCGGGACGACGACGCCGCTGCCGGGCGCCTCGTAACGGTAGAAGCCGCGGCCCGACTTGCGGCCGAGCAGCCCGGCGGCGGTGAGCTGCCTGAGCACCGGGGCCGGTGCGTGCAGCCGGTCGTGGCTGGCCTCGTACATCGCGTCGAGCACGGTGGTCGCGGTGTCCACGCCGATCAGGTCGAGCAGCGCCAGCGGCCCCATCGGCAGGCCGCAGCCGAGCCGCATCGCCGCGTCGATGTCCTCGCGGGTGGCGTAGCGGGCCTCGTACATCGCCGCGGCCTGGTTGAGATAGCCGAACAGCAGCCCGTCCGCGATGAAGCCCGGCCGGTCGCCGACCGGGACCGGCTCCTTGCCCAGGCTGCGCACCAGCGCGGTGACGGCGGCGGTGGTCGGCGGCGAGGTGAGCACCGTGGAGACAACCTCGACCAGTTTCATCACCGGCGCGGGCGCGAAGAAGTGCAGGCCGAGCACCCGGTCGGGACGGCTGGTCTCGGCGGCCAGCCGGGTGACGGACAGCGCGTTGGTGCCGGTGGCCAGGATCGCCTCCGGCTTGGCGATCCGGTCGAGCGCGGTGAACACCTCGCGCTTGGTCTCGTAGCGCTCGTCCACCACCTCGATGACCAGGTCGGCCGCCGCGGCGGCCTGCAGGTCGGGGAAGGTGCGGAACCTGGCCAGCGCGTCGGCCCGCTCGGCCTCGCTGATCCGGCCGCGCTGCACGGCCCGCCCGGTGGAGCGCTCCAGCGCGGCCACCGCGCGGCCGGCCGCGGCGGGATCGAGGTCGATGCCGACGACCTCGTGCCCGGCCCTGGCCATGACCTCGGCGATGCCGGTGCCCATGGTGCCGAGGCCGATCACGGCGATCACGGCGGGGAGGTCGGGAACGTCGACGGGGAGCGAGCCGGGGGAGGCCGCGGCGGAGGGGGCGGATTCGGGGGAGGCTGAAGAAGAAGGACGGTCCATCGCGTGACTCCAGACGCTGAGGAGACCGTGAGCGCGCTGGTACGCGCGCACGGCTGAGAGGAGTTGGGGTGGAGTCGCGGGCCTGAAGCGCTGTTGGCGCGCCCGCGTAACCGATGGCGGGCCCTGTCCCGGGGCCGCGCCGCGATGATGCCGAACCGACGAGGTGTCGCTGCGCGCTCGGCGGCTGCGTCACCAGGCCGCCGAACTCGTTCCCACGAGGGTAACCGGCGAGTAACTTGCGCGCCACCCCTGCGGCGCGGGCCGGATCCGTGCGGGCGGCGCCGCGTCCGGCGCACGGATCGCCGGCCCGCCGCCCGCCCGGTGCGAGTGGAAAGACGATATTCGGAGTTCGCGATATTCGAGGTTCGCCGACCGGAAACCCGGAGTTCGTCATCGCGGGCGAGGACCGGGTAATTCTGTATTTCGGGCGCAGATTTTACCGTGCACGTTCCGTAGGGCTTTTCGGCGGGCGCCCTGGGCCCGAAAGCCGCCCTTGGCCGGGTGAATCGGACAATCCGTCGGCTGTGGCCGACACGGACGGTCGCGAAAGGGTTCCGGCCCGCGCCGGAGGGCGGTTGCCCGGGCTTTGCTGATTGTGCGACGCTCCGCTCCGGCCTACTGGCCCCGCCGTTCTCGACCCGGAGGTTCCTGACACGTGAATACCCGTACGTTTCGCAGGGCAGCGCTGTCCATGACGTCGGTCGGCGCACTGGTGGCGGGGCTGGCGCTCTTCTCCGGTGCGGCGCAGGCCGGCGCGGCGGAGCCGGTCACCATCTACTACAAGGTCGGTAACACGAACAACTACACCGACGCACTCGAGGTCTACTACAACTCGAATAACGCCGGCGCCGTCGCCCTTTTCACGGGGAACGTGCCCAACTACGCCGGATACACCAGCGGCTCCAACTACTACACCTACATATTCGACACCGACACGGCGTACTCCGGCCACGGCCAGGCGGTGAAGAACAACGTGGCCTCCGTGTCCAACGAGAGCAGCACGCACGACTTCCGCGTCTACTACAACAGCGGTTACGCGGGTCCGTCCCAGCTGATCCCGGAAACGGGTTCGTCCGGCAGCGCGACGAATCTGAACTCGACGCTGAAGAATGAGAACGCCTCGCAGAAGGCCATCGCGGCCAACGGCTGACCCGCGCCCGCGGACCGCGCCCGCGCCCGCGCCGGACACCAGAAGCACGCGAAGGAGCAGAAGCCATGCGAGGTCCGAACGTCCGGCGCGGAGCCGCGGCGCTGCTCGCCGCCGGCTGCCTGGCGGCCGGCGCGGTCTCGTGCTCCGACGGGCCGGCCGCCTCCCCGTCCGCCGCCTCCCCGTCCGCCGCCCCCGCGTCCGTGTCCGCCTCCGCCGCCGGCTCCCCGTCCCGCGGGGCCGGCGGCGGAGGTCCCGCACCGGTACCCACCACCGGCCTGGCCAGCGGACTGGTGCTGCCCCTTGAGGCGTACATGGAGAACTACGACCAGGAGGTGGCGATCAACAAGGCGAGGGGGAACCTGGAGTCCGCGTGCATGGCGCGCTACGCCTTCACCTTCGCGCCGAAGAGCGGTGGCAGCGCACCCTCGGGATACGACGGCGCGAACATGCCACGCCGCTACGGTGTCGCCGACCCCGCCGAGGCCGCCCGCTACGGCTACCACCTGGCTGACGACACGGCGCCGCCCAGCCAACCGCCGATGAGCGATGCCGAGTACGTCGTCCTGATGGGCAGCCTGCATCCGCGTCCGGACACGAATCCGACCCCGCCGCCCTACCACGGCAAGGCGGTGCCGGCCGGCGGCTGCGTCGGCGAGGCGACCCGCACGCTGCAGGGGACGGCGCCCGGGTCCGCCGACCTGTCGCTGCCGGAGCGGCTCGACGTGGAGAGCCTGCAGAAGGCGCAGGACCGGCCGGGCGTGCGGCACGCGCTGGCGGCCTGGTCGGGCTGCATGGCGGCCAGGGGCTACAAGGCGGCGACCCCGTTCGACGCGATGCGGCTGCCCCCGTCGGCGGCCGGGCCGAAGCCCGACAAGCAGGAGATCGCCACCGCCGTGGCCGACGTGTCCTGCAAGCAGCGGACCGGTCTGGTCAGGACCTGGTTCGACGCCGAAGTCACCGTCCAGCACCAGCAGATCGCCGCCGACAAGCCCGCGCTCGACGCCGCAAAGGCGCAGATCGACGCCATGGTGAAGGCCGCCGCAGCTGCGACGGGTGACGCTTCCGCGTCCTAGGCGTGTCCGACGTGCCGCCGCACTAGGGTGTGGCGATGGATTCCGCCGCTCGTGACCGTCTCGCGTTCGTTCTCATCGCCCCCGGAGAGCCGCTGGAGGTACGGGAGGCGGCGGCCGTGGAGCTGGCCGCGGCCGGTGACCGGCGGGCGTTCGAGACGCTGGCGCTGCTGCTGAACTACCGGGACGAGAGCCGGGCGGTGAGTGCCGCCGACGCGCTGCTGCGGCTGGCCGACCCGAGGACCGGCCGGGCGGCGGCGGCCCTGGTCACCAACGACCTGCGGACCGCCTACGCGCTGCCCGCGATCCGCCTGCTGGCCGAACTCCGCGCCCCGGAGGCCGTACCCGCCCTTGCCGGGACCCTGGAACGGCTGGCCGGGGAGGCGCCGCTCGTCCACGAACGGATCGCGCTGGCCTGCGTCGAGGCACTGGCCGGCCTGGAGCCGACCCCTGCGTCCCGCCGCGCGCTGCGCGCCGCCGCCGGGCACCCGCGGCTCGCCGAGGCCGCGACGGCGGCGCTGGGTGAGGGCTGACCCGCCGGGGCTGTACTCCGCCTGGACCGCCGCCGGCCGCAACCGCTGCGACCGCTACAGATCGCGCGCGTACCGCATCTCCTTGAGGGGGACGCCTTCGCAGTCGTCCACCGTCACCGCGCCGTCGGGGGCGAATCCGGAGCGGGCGTAGAAGCGTCGGGCGCGGTCGTTTTCGGCGAGCACCCACAGCAGCAGATGCCGGACTCCCAGCGACTTCGTACGGGTGAGCGCCGTGGACATCAGGGCGCGGCCGACGCCGGTGCCGATCCGGTCGGGGCGGACGTAGAGCGCGTACAACTCGGCTGACCCGTCCGGCACGTCGGCGCTGCGGTACGGGCCGAACGCCACCCACCCGACGACCTCCCCGCGGTCCGCAGGGGAGCCGTCCGCCAGGGTGCCGTCCGCCGGAGAACCGTCCGCCAGCGAGCCGGCCGGGACTTGGCCACCGTCCGCCGCGGCGCCACCCGCGGCCCCGGCGCCGTCCACCGCAACGAAGTTGTGCACCCGCCCCGCCGACCTGGCGAAGAACTGCCGCCGCTGCGCCGCGTCCTCGGCCGCGTCCATCGCGTCGAGGAAGCTCTGCGGCACGATGCCGCGATACGCCGTCTGCCAACCGGTCACCCTGATCGCCGCGACCGCGTCGACGTCGGCCTCGGTCATCGCCCGTATCCGCATCACATCAGTGTGAGCTGGGTGTCGGCCGGTGCGGGAACCGGGGCCGCCGCCCGTACCGCCTCCGGCGCCTCCGCCGCGGCGGCCTCCTGCTCGTCGGGCGCCGCCAGCCGCCGTGAAGTGCCGCGCCCGCCGGGCCCGCAGCCGAACTCCGCCGCGAACTCGTGCACCTGGCGGGTGATCTGCCGCTGGTACCACTTCGGCGCATAGGAGCCGCCCGCGTACATCGTCTCGTAACGCCGCACCAGGTGCGGGTGGTTGCGGGCCAGCCAGGCCATGTACCACTCCCGGGCGCCCGGCCGCAGGTGCAGCACCAGCGGGGTGATCGAGCCCGCCCCCGCCTCGGCGATGGCCCGGACGGTGGCCCGCAGCTGCTCGGGGGAGTCGCTGAGGAAGGGCAGCACCGGGGCCATCAGCACCCCCGAGGCGATGCCGTTCTCGGTGAGGGTGCGGCAGACCGCGAGACGCGTCTGAGGGGAAGGCGTGCCCGGTTCCACGCTGCGCCACAACTCGCCGTCGAGAAAACCGACGGACAGCGCGATGGACACATCGGTGACACGCGCGGCCTGCCGCACCAGTTCGAGGTCGCGCAGGATCAGCGAGCCCTTGGTGAGGATCGAGAACGGATTGCCGTGGTCCCGCAGCGCGGCCAGGATGCCCGGCATCAGCCGGTAGCGCCCCTCGGCCCGCTGGTAGCAGTCCACGTTGGTGCCCATCGCCACGTGGTCGCCCTGCCAGCGCGGCGCGGCCAGCTCACGGCGCAGCAGCTCGGCGGCGTTGGTCTTCACCACGATCTGGGTGTCGAAGTCCTGCCCGGTGTCGAGGTCGAGGTAGCTGTGCGTCTTGCGCGCGAAGCAGTAGACGCAGGCGTGGCTGCACCCCCGGTACGGGTTCACCGTCCACTCGAAGGGCATCCGGGAGGCGCCCGGCACCCGGTTGAGGATCGACCGGGCGCGGATCTCGTGGAAGGTGATGCCGCGGAACTCGGGCGTGTCGAACGTCCTGGTGGTAACGGCGTCCGTGCCGAAGAGCGCACCGGCGGCGTCCTCCCGGCTCAGCTGGTCCCAGCGCATCGCGCCCTCCCTCGGTCGTCCGTCCCTCCACAATAGAACATAGATTCGAAAAGCGGGTGTGGTTGGCTTGGCCGTCAGCCAATGGCGGAACCGAGGAGTAGACATGGCGCTGGTCGAAGCAACCACGGAGCGGATCGTCGCCGCCGAGCCGGAGCGGGTGTACGCGGCCCTCGCCGACTACGCCGACACCCGCGGCCGGGTGCTTCCCGGGCAGTTCAGCGAGTACGAGGTCCGCGAGGGCGGGCAGGGCGCGGGCACGGTGGTGCACTGGAAGCTCCAGGCGACCAGCAAGCGGATCAGGGACTGCCTCTTCGACGTCACCGCGCCGACGCCGGGGCAGCTGGTGGAGACCGACCGCAACTCCACGCTCGTCAACACCTGGACGGTCACCCCCGCGGGCGAGGGCCGCAGCAAGGTCGTCATCGGCACCGTCTGGCAGGGCGCCGGCGGGGTCGGCGGCTTCTTCGAGCGCACGTTCGCGCCCAAGGGGCTCAACCGGATCCACGACGAGGTGCTCGCGGGCCTGGCCGCCGACCTGGAGAAGGTCTCGTAGCCGGCGGCTCCACGGCGGCCCCCGTCGGCCCCAACACCCCTCTGCGCGGCGAAGATTCACTGATAAGGGTGGTTTTGCCTACTTCCTGAGAATCGTCGCGCCTGTCCGTCGTTGTCGCCTGAAGCGGAGACGGTGGCGAAGCAGGCGCGACGAGGGGAGCGACAGGTGGGTGGCAGCACGCTGATCGAGCGGACGGCGGACGAGCTCGACGGGGAGGACAAGGCGGCGGCACCGCCACCGGATCCGGTGGCGGGAGCCGGCGGACCGGCCGGCGAACTCGACCCGCACCGGGTCCGGCTGGTCTTCGTCGGGCTGATGCTGGCCCTGCTGCTGGCGGCGCTCGACCAGATGATCGTGGCCACCGCGCTGCCGAAGATCGTCGGCGAGCTGCACGGCCTGGACAAGATGTCCTGGGTGGTCACCGCCTACCTGCTGGCCTCCACCATCGGGCTGCCGATCTACGGCAAGCTCGGCGACCTCTTCGGCCGCAAGGTCGTCTTCCAGTTCGCGATCATGACCTTCGTGATCGGCTCCGCGCTGGCCGCCTGGTCCCGCACGATGGACGAGCTGATCGCCTTCCGGGCCATTCAGGGCATCGGCGGCGGCGGGCTGATGATCGGCGTGCAGGCGATCATGGCCGACATCGTGCCGCCCCGGGAGCGCGGCCGGTACATGGGCATGATCGGCGCCGCCTTCGGGCTCGCCTCGGTCGCGGGACCGCTGCTCGGCGGCTTCTTCACCGACCACGCCTCCTGGCGCTGGTGCTTCTCCATCAACGTGCCCTTCGGCCTGGTGACCCTGCTGGTCATCAGCCTGGTGCTGAAGCTGCCCAAACCCGCGGTCAGGCCCCGGCTCGACGTCGTGGGCGCGCTGCTGCTGGCCGCCGGATCCACCTGCCTGGTGCTGCTCACCACCTGGGGCGGCTCCACGTACGGCTGGCGGTCCCGGGAGATCCTCGGGCTCGGCGCGGGCGCGCTGGTCTGCGCCGTGCTCTTCGCCGTGGTGGAACGGTTCGCCGCCGAACCGGTCATCCCGCTGCGGCTGTTCCGCGACCCGGTGTTCCGGGTCACCGCGCTGATCGGCGGCGTGGTCGGCATCGCGCTGTTCGGCGCGGCCAGCTACCTGCCGACGTACTTCCAGATGGTGGAGGGCGCCAGCGCCACCGGCTCCGGGCTGCTGATGCTGCCGATGATGCTCGGTGTGGTGGTCGCGTCCATCGTCGGCGGCCAGCTGATCAGCCGCACCGGCCGCTACAAGATCTTCCCGATCCTCGGCGGCGCGCTGTCCGCGGCGGGCATGTACCTGCTGTCGCTGCTCGACCAGGACACCCCGCGCGTCGAATACAGCGTCTACATGGCGCTGCTCGGCCTCGGCATCGGCCTGGTGCTGCCGGTGCTGGTGCTGGCCGTGCAGAACTCGGTACAGGTCGCCGACATCGGCTCGGCCACCAGCGCCAACAACTACTTCCGGCAGATCGGCGGCTCGGTCGGCGCGGCGGTCTTCGGCACGCTCTTCGCCAACCGGCTCACCAAGCGCCTGGCCGTCGAACTCCCGCACGGCGCAAAGCTGCCCGACCCCCAGTCGGTCACCCCGCAACTGGTCCGCACGCTGCCCGCGGCGGTGCGCGACGGCTATGTGAACGCCTACGCCGACGCCATGCCGAGGATCTTCCTCTACCTGGTGCCGGTCCTGCTCCTCGGCTTCCTCTTCGCCTTCCTGCTCAAGGAGAAACCTCTGGTGACCCAGCACGGCCCCGCCGCCCCGGCGGCATTCGACACGGCTTACGACGGCGGCTACGACACCGCCCGCGACCCGGCAGGCGACCTGCTGAGCCCGCCGGCCCCCGGCGGCGCCGGAGGCGCTCCAGAGGCCGTCCCAGGCGCGCGGCGCGGCCAGGCGGGCGGCGTCCCGGTCTGCGGCACCGTCCAGCACTCCGACGGCAGCACCGTCGGCCGCGCCGCCCTGACCCTGATCGACGTCAGCGGGCGGCAGATCGGCCGCGGCGCCACGTCGGAGGACGGCCGGTACGCGCTCAGCACGCCGGGCAGCGGCAGCTACGTGCTGATCGCGGCGGCCGGCGGCCACCAGCCGCAGGCGGTCAGCATCACGGTCGCCGACCGGCCGGTGGAGCTCGACGTGGTGCTCGGCGGCGCCGGACGGCTGGCCGGCACCGTGCACACCGCGGACGGCACCCCGGTCAGGGAGGCCATCGTGACCCTCACCGACGTGCGCGGCGACGTGGTGGCCACCGCGCGCAGCGGACGCGAGGGCGTCTACGCGCTCACCGACCTGGTCGCGGGGGAGTACACGCTCGCGGCCAGCGCGCCCGCCTTCCGGCCGACCGCGCTGCCGGTGTCGGTCCAGGCGTCCCGCGAGACCCGGCAGGACGTGGAGCTGGCCGGCGGCGCGGCGCTGCGCGGCACCGTACGGGCCCCGGGCGGGCGGCTGGTGGAGGACGCCAGGGTCACCCTGCTCGACGCGGCGGGCAACGTCGTGGACTCGGTGACCACCGGCGCCGACGGCCACTTCAGGTTCGTGGACCTGGCGGCCGGCGAGTACACGGTGATCGCCGCGGGCTACCCGCCGGTGGCCACCGTCCTGCAGGTGGCCGGCGGCGGCCGGACCGAGCGGGACCTGCAGCTCGGCCACGCCGACTGATCCGCTCGCCGCAACGCGATGAGGGGTGCCCCGGCCGGGGCACCCCTCATCGCGTTGTGCACGGCGGCCTCCGGCCGCCCTCCGTGCGTCAGCTGTCGTCGTCGTCATCCGGTTTCGGGCACTGGGTGCCGCGGATCAGTGCGTAGCTGCCGCCGATCCGGTACGTGCCCGGCGCCGGGGCGTACAGCCGCACCCAGTCGCCGTCCTTGACCAGGCAGCCGTGCTTGTTGTCGGTGGCGCCCTCGATGCCCAGCACCGGCGACCACGGGATGCGCAGCACCACCGAGCCGGTGGTCGGCATGGTCACGATCAGCTCGGCCGGGCCCGCCTGGTCCACGACCGCGGGCGGGTCGGCCATCGGGTCGGCGCCGGAGACCCGGTAGACCTTCCAGTTCGGGTCCTCCCACACCGGCTGCAGCCACGCCGGGTCGGACGCCACGATCTTGGACTCGGCCACCCCGGCGCCGTCGGGCTCGTCCACCGGCAGCACCACGAAGTTGACGCTCCAGCGCTGGAGCCAGGCCCGGTAGGTGTCGGCGGTCAGGGTGCCGTCGTAGAACAGCGGGTTGCGCTCGACGTCGGCCTGCCGGTTCCAGCCGCGGGCCAGGTTCACGTGCGGGGCGAGCCCGGACGCCTCCCAGTGCGAGCGCATCGGCACCACCTCGACCCGGCCGCGGTCGGCCTTGACCTTCAGCAGTTCGCTGATCAGCGGCGCCGCGTGCTGGTCGGGCGCCGCGGCGTGCGAGGTGGTCACCTGGTCCACTATCGGCTTGGCGATCTGCCAGCCGGCCACCCCCGCGAAGGCCAGCCACAGCAGGACCGTGCGTCTGACCCCCAGGGTGCTGCCCATCGCCACGACCAGCAGCACCGTGCCGCCGAACAGCAGCGCCATCCGCTCCACGTTGCTGCCGATCGGCGACGGGATGGCGTAGGTCAGCGCGGTGCCGAGGGCGTAGACCCAGGAGGCGGTCCTCACCGTGCGCCAGCCCTTGGGCACCACCAGGGCGATCACGACGGCGGTGGCCAGCGGGATCGCCGCGAAGTACCAGGAGAAGGGCTGCACCCCGTAGAACGGGAACAGCAGTGAGGTGGCGGCCACCACCAGCGGCGGCGCGGCGGCCAGCACGTAGGAGTCGACCCGGCGGCCGGTCAGGAACAGCGCCGCGGCGATCACCAGCAGGAACAGGCCCGCCACCGGGCTGCACATGGTGGCGAGCGCGGCCATCAGGGTCGCCGTCGCCAGCCGCGGCGAGCGGCCCCGGCCGCCCGGCTCCGCGGGAAACAGCAGCAAGGTGGCCAGCATGGCGAAGAGCATGCCGAGGGCGAACGTCACCCGGCCGGAGACGACATCACACCAAAGAGCGAACGTCGTCCACAGCGCGGGCAGCATCGGGCGGGGTACACCGCGCCGCATCAGCAGCATCGCGCCCACCGTGGCCGACAGCGTGCCCGCGATCACCGCGGTGGTCCGCACCCCCAGTACGGCCATGATGTACGGCGACAGGATGCTGTACGAAGCGGGATGCATCCCCCCGTACCAGGACAGGTTGTACGAAGCCGAGGGATGGGCCTTTATGAAGTCCGTCCACGCGTACTGCGCCGCCATGTCCCCGGAGTCGCGGGCCAGGAAGAGCGCCCACAGCAGGTGCAGGACCGCCGCGAGCAGCGTGGCAACCACCACAGGGTGGCGAAAGTCGATACGCCGCAGCAGTGCCCGTGGGCCCCGTACGTCGGGGACGTGCGCAGGCTGCCAGGTGGTCACATGGCCTCTTCCGTAGCGGATACTGGACAGCCCCGCCCATTGTCTCCCGCAGCGGGGCCGAACTCCTCGCCGGTGGCGGCCTCGGATCAGAGTTCGAACAGAGACTTTGGACGCTAGCACGGCTGGTTTGTCTCCTCGCGCGCGGGCGTGCGCCGGGATTCGTACTTTGCCTCCCCAGACGGCCGCCGCGGTCGTAACGTGAGAGCGGCACCCGGTCCCGGTGCCGGCCGCCCGCTGCACCCGGCCGGACGCCTCCCGCGGCTGCCAGGGGAAGGAGCCCAACGAACCATGGACCGCCGCAATCCGCCACCGCTTTCCGGCAGGGTCCCGCTCGCGGTGATCGTGGTGGATTCCGCGGGACTGGTTTCGCACTGGAGTACGGGCGCGCGCAGGCTGTTCGGCCGGCCGCGCGAGGAGGCCGTCGGACGGCCCGCGGTGGATCTGTTACCGGTGGCAGGGGTGCTCGACGGGCTGTCCGGGGCCGCCTACCCGCCGCCGCAGGAGCCGGTCTTCCCCGATCAGGGGCCAGGCTCCGAGCTGGATCCCGCGTGGAGCGTGGCCGGGTCGTATCCGACGGCCGGCCGCGCCCGGCTCTTCGACGAGCCCGGGGCGGGGGCGGACGCCTCCTTCGGAACGGACACCTCTTTCGGAACGGACGGGTCCGGCGGAACGGGCGAGGCGTCCGGCCCCGGCGAGCGGCCGGTGGTCGACGTGCTGTGGTGGGCCTACCCGCTGGTCGGCCCGGGCGTCGAACGGCTGCTGGTGCTCGCCGCCGACGCGGCCAGCACGCATCCCGGCGGCGGCGCGGCCGACGCCGAGACCGTCGAGCGGATCGCGCCGGGCTTCGCCCTGCACACCGAGTTCGCCGGCTCCGAGCAGCTCGCCAAGCGGCTGCCGGAGATCCTGCCCAGCATGAATCCGCTGGAGAGCGCGCGGATCACCGCCCAGGTGCTCGAACTGGGCTACCCGGTTCTCGAGCTCAGCCGGCACGACCGGGTACCGGTCACCCCCGACTGGGGCGTACCGCGCCGGGCCGAGCGGCAGGCCAGGCGGCTGGCGGCGGAGGCCGACGCACAGGCGGCGGGCGCGCGGCCCGTGCCCGAGGAGGCACCCGATCTGGAGTACGCGGCGGTCCGCGAGCACCTGGAGTTCCTGAACGAGGTCAGTGGCGCGATCGGCACCTCGCTCGACCTGGCGCGCACCATCCAGGAGGTGAGCGCCGCCGTGGTGCCGCGGTTCACCGATGTCGCGGGGACGTACCTGCGGGAGCAGGTGCTGGCGGGCGAGGGCTTCCCCGACGGGCCTCCCGACGTCACCACCATGTGGTACCGCGTCGCCCTTGAGCACACCGACGAGCCGGGCCGCTGGGACGACGTGGTGCCGGTCGGCGAGTCCATGCCCTTCCCGGCGCGGACCCCGTTCTTCCAGTGCATGACCACCGGCGAACCGGTGCTGGTGCCGCGGATCACCGAGGAGATGGGCAACGCGATCGCCGCGCAGTTCCCCAAGCGCGACATCAGCCCGCTGATCAACCACCGCTCGATGCTCGTCGTCCCGCTCAAGGCGCGGGACGTGGTGCTCGGCTTCATGATCCTGCTGCGGCACCGCGAACGTCCGGTGTTCAACGACATGGACCGGGTGACCGGCGCGGAACTCGCCGCCCGGGCCGGCCTCGTACTCGACAACGCCCGCATGTACACGTACCAGGAGAACGTCGCCGACACCCTCCAGGACAGCATGCTGCCGCACATCGCGCCGCGGATGCCCGGCTGCGACGTGGCCACCCGCTACCTGCCGGGCACCCGGCTCGGCCGGGTCGGCGGCGACTGGTTCGACAGCATCAAGCTGCCCGGGTCGCGGCTGGCGCTGGTGGTCGGCGACGTGATGGGCCACGGGCTGAACTCGGCCGCGATGATGGGCCAGTTCCGTACCGCGGTGCAGACCATGGCGGGCCTCGACATGCCGCCCGCGCACCTGCTGCGCAACCTGGACGACCTGGCCCAGCGGCTCGGCGAGCAGTACCTCGCCACCTGTCTCTACGCCGTCTACGACCCGGTGGAGTCCGACCTGCTGATCGCCAACGCCGGGCACATCCCGCCGGTGCTGGTCCGTGCCGCCGACGGCCACAGCGAGCTGCTCGACGTGCCGACCGGCGCGCCGCTCGGCGTCGGCGGGGTGCCGTTCGAGACGGTTCGGGTGCCGGTGGCGCCCGGCGACCGGCTGGTGCTGTGCACCGACGGCCTGGTCGAGGTGCGCGGCCAGGACATCGGCGCGGGCCTCGCCGCGCTCTGCGAGAGCGCCGCGCACCCGGCCGCCTCCATGGACGACGCCTGCGACACCATCATCCGCGCCCTCAACCCGCGCGACGGCCGCAAGGACGACGTGGCGCTGCTGATGGCCCGCCTCAACGGCATCCCGCGGGCGGACGTGGCGGCCTGGCAGCTGCAGATCGACCCGCGCGAGGTGTCCAGGGCCCGCGGGCTCGTCCGGGAGACGCTGCGCGGCTGGGGTCTGGCCGAGCTGTCGGAGACCGCGGAGCTGCTGGTCGGCGAGGTCGTCACCAACGCCGTCAGGCACGCGCACACCTGCCCGGTGGGGCTGCGGCTGGTCCGGGCCGGCGCGCTGCTGTGCGAGGTGAGCGACGACGACCACGGAGTGCCGGCGCTGCTCAGCGCGGCGCCCGAGGACGAGGGCGGGCGCGGCCTGCGGATCGTCAGCAGACTGGCGCGCGAATGGGGCACCAGCCGCTCCACGCACGGCAAGACGGTCTGGTTCGAGCTGCCGCTGCCTCGCGCCGGCCGCTGACGCCCGGCATTCTGTCCTCCGGCGGGTGCGGCGGCGGCCGGCGGGTCTCCGAACGCGGTTCGGCGGTCCCGGGCATCCGAGCACGGTCCGGACGCCCCGAGCACGGCGCCCGAGCACGGTCCAGGCAGTCCAGGAAGGGGTGGGTTCAGATGAAGACGCCGCAGGAGTACGAGCAGGCGTGGGAGACCTTCTGGCACGACGCGCCGGACGAGGCGGGCGGGGTGTTCTGGGACTCCGATCCGTCGCTGAGCGCGGGGCGGCACCAGTCGCACTTCACGCCCTGGTTCGACCCGGGGCTGCCGCTGGTCGACCTGGGCTGCGGCAACGGCACGCTGACCCGCTGGCTGGCCGGCCGCTACCCGCGGGTGCTCGGCGTCGACCTGGCCCGCGCAGCCGTCGAGCGGGCCGCCCGGGACGACCCGCGCGGGGTCGCGGAGTACCGACAGCTGGACGCGGGCGACCTCGCGGCGGCGGCCGGTCTGCACGCGGACCTCGGTGACATGAACGTGTACATGCGCGGGGTGCTGCACCAGTGCGAGCCGGCCGACCGGGCCCCGCTGGTGGCGGGCATAGCGGAGCTGCTCGGCGAGCGCGGCCGGGTCTTCGCCGCGGAGCTGGCGGAGGCGGCCAAGGGCGTGCTGATGGGACTGGCCACGGCTCCGCAGGGGCCGCCGGCGAAGCTGGGCGCGGTGCTCGGCCACGGCCTGGTGCCCGGCGACGTGGCGGACGCGGCCGTGCCGGGCTACTTCGCCGACGCCGGGCTCAAGGTCTTCGCGCGAGGGGAACAGGCGCTGGTGACGACGGAGTTCGACGCGGGCGGGAACGCGATCGAGCTGCCGGCGAACTGGCTGGTGGCGGGCCGGTCAGAGGTCTAGACAACTGAAGTTATCCACAGGCCGGGCCGGGCCCTGGCGGGTCCCGGCCGCCGCCGCGTAACGTGACCGGACATGAAGATCCTCATCTCCGCGGACATGGAAGGCGCGACCGGCGTGACCTGGCCCGCCGACGTGCTGCCAGGCCATGAGCAGTGGGAGCGCTGCCGCCCGCTGTTCACCTCGGACGTGAACGCGGCCATCGCCGGCTTCTTCGCCGGCGGCGTCGACGAGGTGCTGGTCAACGAGGCGCACTGGTCGATGCGCAACCTGCTGCTCGAACGGCTGGACGACCGGGCCGAGATGCTCACCGGCCGGCACAAGGACCTGTCCATGGTCGAGGGCGTCCAGCACGGTGACGTGGACGGCATCGCCTTCGTCGGCTACCACACCGGCGCCGGCACCGAGGGCGTGCTCGCCCACACCTACCTGGCCAACTCCATCACCGGCGTGTGGGTGAACGGGTCGCAGGCCAGCGAGGGCCGGCTCAACTCGCTGGTCGTCGCCGAGTACGGGGTGCCGGTCGTGCTGGTGACCGGTGACGACCGCACCGGCGCCGACGCCGGCACGTACGCGCCGCGGGCCCGCACCGTCGCGGTGAAGGACTACGTGTCCCGGTACGCGGCGGTGTGCCGTACTCCCGCGCGTACCGCCGCCGACATCCGGGCAGCAGCCGAGGAGGCGGCGAGCCTCGCGGTGCGGCACGAGCCCGTCGCGGCCGGGCCGTTCACCGTGGAGCTGGAGTTCGACGCGGTGCATCTGGCCGGGGCCGCCACGGTGGTGCCCGGCGTGGCGCACTCCGGGGAGCGGCGGGTGTCCTACACGCTGCCGACGATGTATGAGGCGATCAGGGCCTTCAAGGCCGTCACCACGCTCGTGTCGCAGGCAGTGGAGGAGCAGTATGGCTGAGCAGGGACGATCCCAGGGCGCCGGCATCACGGCCGGCGGTCCGGTGGTCGACGGACGGGCGCTGGACGAGGTGGTGCGCTTCACCTCCGAGCTGATCCGGATCGACACCACCAACCGGGGCGGCGGCGACGGCAACGAGCGGCCCGCCGCGGAGTACGTGGCCACGCAGCTGGCCGACGCGGGGATCGAACCGCTGGTGCTGGAGTCCGCGCCGCGCCGGGCCAACGTGGTGGCCAGGATTCCCGGCGCCGACCGGTCGGCCGACGCGCTGCTGCTGCACGGCCACCTGGACGTGGTGCCCGCCGAGGCCGCCGACTGGACCGTGCACCCGTTCTCCGGCGAGATCCGGGACGGCGTGGTGTGGGGCCGCGGCGCCATCGACATGAAGAACGCGCTGGCGATGACGCTGGCCACCGTCAGGGCCTGGGCGCGCGCCGGGCAGCGGCCGCCGCGGGACATCGTGCTCGCCTTCACCGCCGACGAGGAGGACAGCGCCGCCTACGGCGCCGGCTTCCTGGCCAAGAAGCACGCCGACCTCTTCGAGGGCTGCACCGAGGGCGTCAGCGAGTCCGGCGCCTACACCTTCCACGCGACGGACGACCTGCGGATCTACCCGGTCGGCGCGGGCGAGCGCGGCACCGCCTGGCTCAAGCTCACCGCCCACGGCAGGGCCGGCCACGGCTCGAAGGTCAACCACGACAACGCCGTCAGCCACCTCGCCGCCGCCATCACCAGGATCGGCGAGCACCGCTGGCCGGTCAGGATCACCGACACCGTGCGGTCGGCGATCACCGAACTCGCCGCGCTCTACGGGGTGCCGGCCGACCCCGCCGCGTTCGCCGACGTGGACGCGCTGATCGGCAGGCTCGGCACCGCCGCCACCTTCGTGGAGCCCACGATCCGCAACAGCGCCAACCCGACGATGCTGGACGCCGGCTACAAGGTCAACGTGATCCCCGGTACCGCCACCGCCTTCGTGGACGGGCGCACCCTGCCCGGCGGCGAGGCGGAGTTCGACGAGACCATCGACCGGCTCACCGGCCCGCACGTGGACTGGGAGTTCTATCACCGCGAGGTGGCACTCGAGGCCCCGGTGACCTCGCCGACGTTCGCCGCGATGAGCGAGGCGCTGCTGCACTTCGACCCGGGCGCGCACGTGGTGCCGTTCTGCATGTCGGGCGGCACCGACGCCAAGCACTTCTCCCGGCTCGGCATCACCGGCTACGGCTTCTCACCGCTCAAGCTGCCGCCCGGCTTCGACTACCAGGCGCTCTTCCACGGGGTCGACGAACACGTCCCGGTGGCGGCCCTGCACTTCGGCGTCCAGGTACTCGACCGGTTCCTGCGCGGAGAGGCGGCCCGCTGATGACCACCCCCGACCAGCGGCAGACCCCGCGGCACGGCGACTGGCCGTCGCCGATCGACGCCGCCACCGCCGTCGGCCACAGCGGCAGCCCCGACCACCTCAGCGTGATCGGCGACGAGCTGTGGTGGACCGCGCCGCGCCCCGCCGAGGCCGGCCGCCGGGCGCTGATCCGGCGCCGCCCCGACGGCACCGAGGAATGCCCGCTGCCCGCGCCCTGGAACGTGCGCAGCCGCGTCATCGAGTACGGCGGCACGCCCTGGGCCGGCGCCCTGTCCGACGGCAGCCCCCTGATCGTCTTCGCCCACTTCCTCGACCAGCGGCTCTACGCGTTCCGCCCCGACCAGCCCGAGGCCGAGCCGTATCCGCTGACCCCGCTGTCCGCGATCGGCGGCGGGCTGCGCTGGGCCGACCTCACCCTGCACACCGGGCGCGGCGAGGTCTGGGCGGTGCTGGAGGAGTTCACCGGCGAGGGCCAGGCCGACGTGCGCCGGGTGCCGGCCGCCGTGCCGCTCGACGGCTCGGCCGCCGACGACCGCGGCGCGGTGCGCGAACTGACCGACGCCACCCACCGCTTCGTCACCGGACCGCGGCTGTCGCCGGACGGCGGACAGGCGGTGTGGCTGGCCTGGGACCACCCGCGGATGCCGTGGGACGGCACTGAGTTGCGGATCGCGGGGGTGCCGGCCGGTGCCGGGGTCTTCGGCCCGGCCCGCACCCTGATCGGCGGCCCCGGGGAGGCCGTCGCCCAGGCCGAGTGGACCCCCGACGGCACCCTGCTGGCCGCCACCGACCGCACCGGCTGGTGGAACCTGCACCGGGTGGACCCGGCCACCGGGGAGGCGGTCGACATCTGCCCCCGGCAGGAGGAGTTCGCCGGCCCGCTGTGGAAGCTCGGGCAGCGCTGGTTCGCACCGCTGGAACACGGCCTGGTCGCCGTGCTGCACGGCGTCGGCGGCCAGCGGCTCGGCGTGCTGGACCCGCGGTCCGGCGAGGTCACCGACGCCCCCGGCCACTGGACCGAGTGGAGCGCCACCCTGGCCGTCACCGGCGCCCGGGTCGTCGGCGTCGCCGCGAGCGCCCGCACCGGCCACGAGGTCGTCGAACTCGACACCGCCACCGGCCGCACCCGGGTGGTCGGCAGCGCGCACCGCGACACCGTGCACGCCGACTACCTGCCCGAGGCCGCCGCCAGGACGTTCACCGGGCCCGGCGGACGTGAGGTCCACGCGCACATCTATCCGCCGCGCAACGCCCGGGTGCCCGGCGGCGGGGCGGCCGGCGAGCCTGCGCCTTACGTGATGTGGGTGCACGGCGGCCCGACCAGCAGGGCCGGGATGGTGCTCGACCTGGAGATCGCCTACTTCACCTCCCGCGGCATCGGCGTCGCCGAGGTCAACTACGGCGGCTCCACCGGCTACGGGCGCGCCTACCGGGACCGGCTGCGCGAGCAGTGGGGCGTGGTCGACGTGGAGGACTGCGCCGCCGTCGCCGAGGGGCTGGTCGCCGAGGGCGCCGCCGACCCGGCAAGGCTCGCGATCCGCGGCGGCAGCGCCGGCGGCTGGACCAGCGGGGCCGCGCTGACCAGCACCAGCACCTACGCCTGCGGCACCGTCATCTACCCGATCCTCGACCTGGTCGGCTGGTCGCCGTCCGGCGGCGAGACCCACGACTTCGAGTCGCAGTACCTGGAGTCGCTGATCGGTCCGCTGGCCGAGGTGCCGGAACGCTACCGGGACCGCTCGCCGGCCGAGCACGGCGACCGGATCAGCGTGCCGTTCGTCCTCCTCCAGGGCCTGGACGACGTGATCTGCCCGCCCGTGCAGTGCGAACGCTTCCTGGCCGCGGTGGCCGGGCGGGGCATCCCGCACGCGTATCTGACCTTCGAGGGGGAGGGCCACGGGTTCCGCCGGCTGGACACGATGGTCACCGCGCTGGAGGCCGAACTCTCGCTCTACGGGCAGGTGTTCGGGTTCGCGGCCGAGGGCGTCAAGCGGCTGGAGCTGCACACGTGACGGGTGGGCGGCCGTCGGGGGCCGCCGCCGGGCGGGGCGTGGGCGGGCAGGAGGAGGGCGCGGCCGGCTCCCGGCCGGGTGCGGTCGGCCTGGCGGTGCCCGCGCTGGAACGTCCCCGGCGGCTGGTTCCGGGGGACCGGATCGGGATCGTGGCGCCCAGCGGCCCGCTGCCGCGCGCGAGCCTCGACACCGGCCTGGACATCCTGCGCGGCTGGGGCCTGGAACCGGTGGTGGCCCCGCACGTGCTGGACGAGCACGGCGGCTATCTCGCGGGCCGCGACCAGGACCGCGCGACGGACCTCGTGCGGACCTGGTGCGACCAGTCGGTGGCCGCGGTGCTGTGCGCCCGCGGCGGGTACGGGGCGCAGCGGATGGTGGACCTGGTCGACTGGACGGCGATGCGGGCGGCCGGCCCGAAGGCGTTCATCGGCTACAGCGACATCACCGCCCTGCACGAGGCGTTCGCCGTACGGCTGGGCCAGGCCACCCTGCACGGCCCGATGGCGGCGGCCTCGACATTCCTGGACGACCAGGCCACCCAGGACCATCTGCGGCGCACCCTGTTCAGCCCCGAGGAGGTGCGGACGATCGGGTCGCCCACCGCCCGCACGCTGATCCCCGGCCGCGCGGCCGGCGTCACCCTCGGCGGCTGCGTCAGCCTGTTGGCCGCCGACCTGGGCACCCCGACCGCCCGGCGGTCCGCGGCCGGCGGCATCCTGCTGATCGAGGACACCGGCGAGGAGTCCTACCGGCTCGACCGCATCCTCACCCAACTGCTGCGCTCCGGCTGGCTCGACGGGGTCGCCGGGATCGCCCTCGGCTCGTGGCAGGGGTGCGGCCCGTACGAGGAGATCCGCGCGGTGCTCGTCGACCGGCTGGCGCCGCTCGGGGTGCCGATCGTGGAGGAACTCGGCTTCGGGCACAGCGACACCAACCTCACCGTTCCGCTGGGGATACCGGCGGTGCTCGACGCGGACGCGGCCACCCTGACGCTCGATCTGCCCGCGTTGAGCTGAGCTCGGGGCGGATGCGGCCGGACGCTCCGGGCCGGCGGATCTTACGGACCGCTGACACGCGGGGCGATCGGGGTCCCGGTGGCGCGGCGGCGCCGTAACGTCGGCGGCATGCTGGTACTCGTCACCGGAGGCGCGGGCTTCATCGGCTCGCACATCGTCTCCGCACTGCACGCCGCCGGGCACCACGTGCGCGTCCTGGACGCCCTGCTGCCCGCCGCCCACGGCCCCGAGGCGCTGCCGCCACCGCTGCCCGACGGGGTCGAGTGGCGGCACGCGGACGTCAGGGACCGGGCCGCGGTGGCCGAGGCGCTGCGCGGCGCGGACGCGGTGTGCCACCAGGCCGCGATGGTCGGCCTCGGCAAGGACTTCGCCGACGCGCCCGACTACGTGAGCTGCAACGACTCGGGGACGGCGGTGCTGCTCGCGGGCATGGCCGAGGCGGGTGTGCGGTCGCTGCTGCTCGCCGGGTCGATGGTGGTGTACGGCGAGGGCCGCTACGACTGCCCGCGGCACGGCACCGTGCGGCCAGGACCCCGGCAGGTCGCCGACCTCGACGCGGGACGCTTCGAACCGCCCTGCCCGCGGTGCGGCGAACCGCTGGAACCCGGCCTGGTCGACGAGGACGCGCCCACCGATCCGCGCAACGTCTACGCGGCGACCAAGCTCGCCCAGGAGCACCTTTCCGCCGCGTGGGCCCGCGCGACCGGCGGCCGGGCGACGGCCCTGCGCTACCACAACGTGTACGGCCCCGGGATGCCCCGCGACACCCCCTACGCCGGTGTCGCCGCACTCTTCCGCTCCGCGCTGGCCCGCGGTGAGGCGCCGGCCGTCTTCGAAGACGGCCGCCAGCGGCGGGACTTCATCCACGTCGAGGACATCGCCGCGGCCAACCTCGCCGCGCTCGCCGGCCTGGACGCCCGCCCGCCCGGCACGCTGCGCGCGTACAACGTGGCAACCGGCCACCCCCACACGGTGGGCGGCATGGCCACGGCCCTCGCCGCGGCCACCGCGGGCCCGGCCCCCCGGGTGACCGGCGAATACCGCCTGGGCGACGTCCGCCACATCACGGCCTCGGCGGCCCGCATCGCCCAAGACCTCGCCTGGACCCCCAAGGTCTCCTTCACGGAGGGCGTCACCACCTTCAGCACCTCCCCGCTGCGCGGCGCTTCCCCCTCCGTCCCCTGACCCTGGCTCCCCGGCGCGGGCCGGAAACTACCGCAAGCGCCTGGGCAGTCGGCCGCCCGCAGACGCGCTCTGGCTGATCGCGCAGTTCCCCGCGCCCCTGGGGTGGCCGGGGATCGTTGTGCCCGGGTGGGCTCGCGTCGCTGGGGGTGGCCGGGGGTCAGGATCGGGCGGCGGGGAGGACTACCTCGAAGCGGCAGCCGCCGGGGACGTTGCTGACCGCGGCGCGGCCGTGGTGGGCCTCTACGATGCCGCGGACGATCGCCAGGCCCAAGCCGGCCCCAGCGGGAGGCGTCCTCGCTCCCGTGCCGCGCCAACCCGTGTCGAACACGCGGGGGAGATCGTCCGCCGGGATGCCGCCGCAGCCGTCGGTGACCGAGAGGACGACCACGCCGGTCACCGTGTCGTGCCGGGCGGAGACCGCCACCGTGCCGTCCGCCGGGGTCCGGTGGATCGCGTTGGCCAGCAGGTTCGCCAGCACCCTGGTCATCTCCCGGCCGTCCACCTCGATCGGCACCTTCTCCACACCGTCGCCGACCAGCCGCACGCCGTGCTCCGCGGCGAGCGGGTTCGCCCCGGCTATCGCGTCACCGACCAGGTCGTACGCCGACATCCGCGCCGTGGTCAGCGCCAGCACACCCGCCTGGATCCTGGACAGCTCGAACAGGTCGCCGACCATCCCGCTCAGCCGGTCCACCTCCGCCCGTATCTGCCGGTGGTAGCGCGCGGGATCCTCCGCGATCCCGTCCTCAAGCGCCTCGGTCATCGCGCGCAACCCGGCCAGCGGGGTGCGCAGGTCATGCGAGATCCACGCCACCAGCTCCCGCCGCGAAGCCTCGAGCGCCCGCTCGCGCTCCCGCGAGTCGGCCAGCCGGGCACTGGTGGCGGCCAGCTCGCGGCCGAGGTCGGCCAGTTCCGCGGTCGGCGGCCCGGCCGGCGGGGCGAACGGGCCGCCGTCGCCGAACGCCCGGGTCGCCGCCGTGAGCGCCCGGCTGCCCGCCACCACCTGGCGCCCCAGCAGCAGCGCCACCGCCAGCGAGACGACCGCCGCTATCGCGCACACCGTCGTCACCACCCCGAGGTCGTGCTCCGACAGGAACATCGCCCACGCCACCGACAGCGTCCCGGCGAGCATCGCGCCCACCGTGACGGCAGCGATCACCGCGAGCGACACCGCCAGCGAGCGATTCCGCAGCAGCCGCAGCGCCACCGCGCCGAGCAGCCCGACCACCGCGGCGCCGACCGCCGCATAGGCGGCGATGAGCAGCACGTCACGCATCGTCGCCCACCCCCTCCGGCGCCGCGCCGGCCCCCGCACCGCCGTCCGGCCCCTCCGCGTCGAACCGGTAGCCGACCCCCCACACCGTGCTGATCAGCCGCGGCCTGGCCGGATCGTCCTCGACCTTCTCCCGCAGCCGCCTGACGTGCACGGTCACCGTGGACAGATCGCCGAACTCCCATCCCCACACCCGCCGCATCAGCTCCTCCCGCCCGAGCACCCGGCCGGGGTGCCGCAGGAAGAACGCGAGCAGGTCGAACTCCCGCACCGTCAGCAGGAGTTCGTCCGTGCCGCGGAGCGCCCGCCGGGCGGCAGGGTCGAGCGCGAGGCGGCCGGAGCGCAGCCACGGCCCCGGGGCCGGCGCGCTGCCGGCCCGGCGAAGCACCGACTCCACCCGCAGCACCAGCTCGCGCGGGCTGAACGGCTTCGTCACGTAGTCGTCGGCGCCCACCTCAAGCCCGAGGATCCGGTCGTCCTCGTCGCCACGCGCGGTGAGCATCACCACCGGCAGCGGCCCGTCCTCCCTGATCCGCCGGCACACCTCCAGACCGTCCATGCCCGGCAGCATCAGGTCGAGCACCACCAGGTCCGGCCGCGCCGCCGCGGCCCTGGCCACCGCGGACGGCCCGTCCGCTGCCCGTTCCACCGCGAATCCGGCCCGGTCGAGATAGCTCGCCACGACCTCGGCCACGGTCGGGTCGTCGTCCACGACGAGGACCCGCCGGCGGGCCTGGGCCTGCGCGGGCGGAACGGGAGCGGATGCGGTACTCATGCGGACGAGTCTGACATCCACCACTGACAGTGACCACGGGCCCGGACCCCGGAGCGGCGGACGTCCGCGTTTCGTAAGGACCTCATGCCCGGAATGCCGGTTTCCGGTCCGTAGGGTGATCGCGTGACCAAGCCATCGCCCGCTCTCGTGGACGTCGTCCTGCCCTGCCTCGACGAGGCCGCCGCCCTGCCCTGGGTGCTGGCCCGCATCCCGCCCGGCTGGCGGGCGATCGTGGTGGACAACGGCTCCACCGACGGCTCCGCGCGGATCGCCGCCGAGCTGGGCGCGCACGTCGTCGCCGAACCCGTGCGCGGCTTCGGCGCCGCCTGCCACGCCGGGCTGCTCGCCGCCACCGCGGACGTCGTCTGCTTCCTCGACTGCGACGGCTCACTCGACCCCCGGCTGCTGCCGCGCGTCGCCGACCCCGTACTGGCCGGCACCGCCGACCTGGTGATCGGCCGCCGCCGCCCCACCACGTTCCGCGCCTGGCCGCCGCACGCCCGGCTGGCCAACCTCCGGCTCGCCCAGTTGGTCCGCCGCCGCACCGGCCTCCCCTTGCGCGACCTCGGCCCGATGCGCGCCGCCCGCCGCACGGCGCTGCTCTCCCTGCCGCTGACCGACCGCCGCTCCGGCTACCCGCTCCAGATGGTCGTCAGCGCCGCCGACGCGTCCTGGAGCATCACCGAGACCGACATCCCCTACACCCCGCGCACGGGCCGCTCCAAGGTCACCGGCACCTGGCGCGGCACCTGGCACGCGGTCCAGGACATGACCGCCGTCCTCCAAACCCCACCACCCCCGCCGGCGCCCGACCCCCGGTTTCCTGCGGGGCGCGGGGAACTGCGCGATCAGCCGACCACTGGCGGGGGGTCCGGTGGCGGCCGCAGGTGGCTGGGTGTGCGGCTGACCCCTGGGCCCCGGCCCCCCCAGGGGCGCGGGGAACTGCGCGATCAGCCCCCACCGGCCGGCAGGTCCGGCGACCGTTCAGGCCGCTCGGCGGTCCGCCGATGACCGCCGCCGCTCACACGACCCTCCTGGTCATCGCCAAAGCCCCCGTCCCCGGCCGGGTCAAGACCCGGCTGACACCCCCGTACACCCCCGCCCAGGCCGCCGCCCTCGCCGAGGCCGCCCTCATCGACACGCTCGCCGCGGGCCTGCGGCTGCCCGCCGCCCGCCGCCTGCTCGTGCTCGACGGCGTCCCGGGGGACTGGACCCCGGCCGGATACGAGGTCGTGCCGCAGGCTGCCGGCGGGCTGGACGCCCGGCTGGCCGCGGCCTTCGGGCGATGTACCGGCCCCGCCCTCCTCGTCGGCATGGACACCCCGCAACTGGACGCCGACCTGCTCGCCCCGGTCTTCGGCCCAGGCGGCTGGGACGGCCGCGACGCGTGGTTCGGCCCGGCGGCCGACGGCGGTTTCTGGGCGCTCGGGCTGGCCGAGCCCGACCGCCCCGACCTGCTGCTCGGCGTCCCGATGTCCACGGCGAGCACCGGAGCCGTACAGCGCGCCCGGCTGACCGACGCGGGCCTGCGGGTCGCCGACCTGCCCCTCCTGCGTGACGTGGACACCGCCGCCGACGCCGCCGAGGTCGCGGCCCTCGCCCCGCACACCCTCTTCGCCAGGACCCTGCGCGAGACGGCGGAGCACCGCACGCTCGCTACCGGCGGAGCCGGCCGGTGAGCCTGGTCGCGAGGGACGCGCCACCGCTGGCCGGCGGCACCGCGGTCTGGGGCGGCGACCCGTACGCGCGGGCGATGGTCCGCGGCCGGGGCCCGCTCTACCTGCGGCGGGACGACGGATGGCTGCTGCCGCTCGAAGTCGAACGCTGGTGCGCGCCGCCCGACGAGGCCGACCGCACGCTGCTGGCCCGCTGCCGCGGGTCCGTCCTCGACATCGGGTGCGGACCAGGGCGCCTGGTGGCGGGCGCGGCCCGGGCCGGGGAGCCGGTGCTCGGCGTGGACGTCAGCCCGGCCGCGGTCGCCAGGACCAAGGGCACCGGGGCACCCGTCCTGTGCCGTTCGGTGTTCGACCGGCTGCCGGGGGAGGGCCGCTGGGGCACGGCACTGCTCGCCGACGGCAACATCGGCATCGGCGGCGACCCCGGCGCCCTGCTGCACCGGGTGAGCCAACTCCTCGCGCCCGGAGGCCGGTTGCTCGCCGAGGCGGCGCCGCACGAGGTCGACGAGCGGCTGAACGTCCGGGTCGAGGACGGCCGGGGCCGCCGCGGCCGCGACTTCCAGTGGGCCAGGCTCGGACCGGCCGCATTGCGCGCGGCGGCCCGGGCGGCCGGCTGGACGGTGACGGAGGAGTGGTCGGCGGCCGGCCGGCACTTCGCCACGCTCGTCCCCGTCCTGCTCCCGGCCCCGGCCGAACACAACTAGCGGGCCCCGCAAGCGAGTCGAGCCAGGCCCAAGAGCCGCACCGCGAGGGCTACTTCACGCCTCGGCTTCACGTCCCGGCGGCGGCGCCACCGCGCCGCCGCCGGCCGCGCCCCCGCGCACAGCAGCGCCGGCCCCAGCACCGTACCGACCGGGATCGCCCAGCCGCGCGGATAGCCCAGCGGCAGCACGGACGGGTTCGCGGCCCGGCCCGACCAGTACCGGGATCGCCACCACCGTCAGCCTGCCCGCCACCACGAACGGCCGGCGCAGCCGGGCGCGCCGGCCGGCGCCGAGCCCGAGGCCGAGCCGGGACCACGGCGGGCGCCACGATGCCGTCGTGCAGGATCGCCGCGCCGACCAGCCACTCCAGCACGCCGGACCGGTCCCGTACGTCCTGATTGGTCAGCGGCCACCCGCCGAACCCCGTCGACCCCTTACGGATCACGGACGTCGGCCCTTCGAACCCGCGCCGGCCTGCTGACGGATGCGAGCGTGTGGGCTGTGGGAATCCGTTCGATCACCGTCATCGCCCAGCGCCGGGCCGCCACCGGCCCTCAGGAGCCCGGGGCCCCCGGCAAGACCCCGGCACCGCCACCCCCGAAGGCCGAACCGCCCCGGAACCCCGGAGCCGCCGGGGAGACAGGGACACCCCGGGAGCCCGGGACACCACTAGCGACCGGTGCGCCCCCCGCGCCCGAAAATGCGGCCCGCCGCGCCCTCCCCGTACTGCTCCTCACCCTGCTCCTCGCCGGCCTGGTCACCGTCGTCATCGAGACCCTCGCCGTCGGCGGCGACTTCGGGCACGTGTACCGGCTGCCGTACTGGTACGCGGCCGGCTGGGCGCTGTTCGGCGCGGCGGTGCTCGTCGTACGCAAGGTGCCGCGCCGGGCTGCCTGCTGGCTGATCGTGGCCGGCAGCGTCGCGCTCGCGCTGGCCGGGCTGAGCACCGCGCCCCGCACCAGCGACGACATGTACCGCTACGCGTGGGACGGCAAGGTGCAGGCGGCCGGCTTCTCGCCGTACGCCTACCCGCCGGACGCCCCGCAGTTGGCGGGGCTGCGCGAGCCGTGGCTGTTCCCGCCTCGGTCCGACCCCGCCTCCCGGGCCGGCGGCGACGGCTGCCCCGGATGGGACCTGCGGCCGGTCTCGGCCACCACCTGCACCCGGATCAACCGGCCCACCGTGCACACCATCTACCCGCCGGTGGCCGAGGGCTGGTTCCTCGCCGTGCACGCGCTGTCGCCGTCGGGGTCCCGGTGGAAGCCGATGCAGGCCGGCGGCGCGCTCCTGGCCGTCGGCACCACCGGGGCGCTGCTGCTCGCGCTGCGCCGCCGCCGTGCCGACCCGCGCGGCGCCGCCGTGTGGGCGTGGTGCCCGATCGTGCCGATCGCGTCCGTCAACGACGCGCATGTGGACACCCTCGGCGTGCTGCTCACCGTCCTCGCGTTCGGTCTGACCGCGGGACGGGCCCGGCGCGGCGCGCTGCTCGGCGCCGCCATCGCGGTGAAGCTGCTGCCGGTACTGGCGATGCCGGCCGCCCTCGCCCGGCGCGCGCCGCGCGAATGGCCGAGAATCGTGCTGCCCGCCGTCGCCGTGATCGTGCTGGCGTACCTGCCGTACGTGCTGCGCTCCGGTTCCGGTGTGCTCGGATATCTGCCGGGCTATCTGCAGGAGGAGGGCTATGAGGCGGGCAGCGTACGCCGGTTCGCCCTGTTGCGGCTGGTGCTTCCGGACGGCGCGGCCGGGCCGGCCGCCATGCTGTCGATACTGGCCGTCGCCGGGTACGTGCTGCTGCGCGGTGACCGGCGGCGGCCGTGGGGCGGGGCGCTGCTGGTCACCGGGAGCGCGCTGCTGCTGACCTCTCCGGCGTACTACTGGTACGCCCTGATCGTGGTCGCGCTGGTGGCACTCGACGGCCGCTGGGAGTGGCTGGGAGTACCGCTCGCCGGGCTCGCCGTCTACACCGGCAGCCGCACGGAACTGGACGCCGACACGCTCCAGACGGTCGCCTACGGCATCGCCGCGGCCCTGGTGATCGCGGGCGCGCTGGTCCGCGGGAACAGAATCGGTAGCACCGTTGACACCCCGCCGGAGCCCGTGCCGTACTGACTGGATTGAATCGATATCGACTCGATGTCGTAATGCGGTCGCGGCCATCACGCGCTTCGGCTCCAGGGGGATTGCGGTGACGGGAGAGCGGTATCCGACGACGGCGGAAGTCGTCACGGGGGCAAGGGAACTGACGCTGCGCTATCCGGACCTCTGCCATCTGGGGGTGGTCGGCAGATCGCGGGCGGGGCGGCCGCTGCTGATGCTGACGGTCGGCAACGGCTCGCGAAACGTCCTGGTGGTGGCCGGTCCGCACGCCAACGAGGCGGCCGTCGGCGGCGCCACGGTGCTGCGGCTCGCGGCCCTGATCGCCGCCACCCGGCAGCGCGGCGAGGACGACGGCAGCGCCTGGCACTTCCTGCTGTGCATCGACCCGGACGGAGCCGTGCTCAACGAGCCCTGGCTGCACGGACCTTACACGCTGCGCAGCCACTACGAGCACTTCTTCCGGCCATGCGCCGCCGAGCAGCCGGAGTGGCTGCCGCACAGCGGCGAGGCCGAGGCGGCGGCGCTGCCGGAGACCCGCGCGCTGGTCGGGGTGCTCGACTGGCTGCGGCCGGTGCTCCAGTGCTCGCTGCACGGCATCGACGTCGGCGGCAGCTTCGTCCAGCTCACCAGCGAGGTGCCGGGGGTGCCGGAGCGGATCAGCAAGTCCGCGGCCGAGCTGGACATCCCGCTGGAGCGCGGCTCGTCCGACGCCTTCCAGTGGCCGAGCCCGGGGCCCGGGGTCTACGTGATGCCGCCGCCGGACGACGAGGTCGCGGTCGGCGACGGCGCGCACTCCACCTGGGCGCATGCCAGGCGCTACGGGGTGACGGCGATCGTCGAGGTGCCCATGTGGGCCTGCGACCGCGCCGCCGACACCAGCCCGCACCCCGATCCCGAGCAGGCGCTGCGGATCGCCGGGGCCGCGCTGCGCCGCGATCTGCCGCTGGTGGCCGAGGTGTTACGGGCCATCGCCCCGCAACTGGGCGGCGGCGACTGCGCGCTGCTGCGCACGGTGCGCGAACTCGTCGCGCTCGGGCCGCGGCTGACCGCAGACTGGGACCCGGCGGTACGGGCCCTGGACGCGGCCCCGCTGCCGCCGATGACCAACGCCCGGGTCACCAGCATCGAGGTCTACGCCCAGCGGGTCCCGCTGCGCGCCGCGGCCATGCTGCGCAGGATCGCCGACGTGCCGCTGGTGGCCCGGCTGGTGGACGAGTGGTGCGCCGCCTACGAGCGCGCCTACAGCCCGCGCTGGATACCGGTCGCCGACCAGGTCGAGCAGCAGGCCCGCAGCGTGATCGCGGTCTACGAGGAGATGCACGTGTGACGGACACCTGCGTGCGGATCGTTCACCCGTTGGGAGGAGCCCGCGGCCGTGCCGCACGCGGAACCGGCCGCGGACGCCGATCATGAACGCACGGGGTGACCGCCAGGGGTGACCGCAGCGCCGAGCCGCCGTCGCGGCCCGGCCGAGCCGAGAGCAGGTGCGCGCGATGAGCTCCGACAAGACGACGTCCAAGGCGACGACGAGCGAACGGAGCATGAGCGCGCTGCTGACGCCGGCCCGGATCGTCGTCGCGGTGCTCGGCGTGCTGGCGCTGGTCTTCATCTTCGAGAACACCCGGCGGATCAAGATCCGGCTGCTGATCCCCGAGGTGACGATGCCGCTGTGGGCGGCGCTGCTCCTCACCTTCCTCATCGGCGGCCTGTGCGGGCTGTTCGCCCGCCGCAGCAGGCGGCGCAGCGCGCGGTAGATCCTTAGACCTGAGGAGGACGGGTCCGGCTCAGCCGGCCGGCGGGACCAGCGGCTTGCCGAGGCACCTGCTCAGCTCCTCGTGCCGGTAGATGCCGAACTTCGTCACCGGCAGATAGCCCGACGAGGTGTAGAGGGCGATGGCCTCGGGCTGCTTCGTACCGGTCTCCAGCACCATCCGGCGGCGGCCGGCCGCCGCCGCGCTCAGCTCGAGTTCCGCCAGGATCGCGCGGGCGATCCCGCGCCCGCGCGCCGCGGGCAGGACGAACATCCGCTTGATCTCCGCGTCGCCGTCCTCGTGCCCCTCGGGCGAGGCGTCCTGCGCCCGCCAGCCGCCGCTGGCCACCGCTTCGCCGTGCTCGTCGTAGGCGAGCAGGTACAGCCCGTTGGGCGGGTCGAAATGGGTCGGGTGCATCGGGGTGGCGTCGCCCTCGTCGCCGTACCGCAGCATGTACTCCTGCTGCACCAGGCCGTCCAGCTTCATCGCGTCGGGGTCGTCGTACCGAACCGTTCTGATCTCCACCCCGCCATCGTACTGGCGTACGGTACGGGACCTGTCCGAGGTCCCGGGTATCGTCCTGGGATGCTCACCGTCGCATCTGTCAACGTCAACGGGCTGCGCGCCGCCACGAGGAAGGGCTTCCTGCCCTGGCTGGAGGCCACGGCCGCGGATGTGGTCTGCCTCCAGGAGGTGCGCGCCGAGCCCGACCAGCTGCCGGCCGCGCTGCGTGATCCCGAGGGCTGGCACGCCTACCACGCCCCCGCCACCGCCAAGGGCCGCGCCGGGGTGTCCGTGCTCACCCGGCAGCAGCCGGCGGCGGTCAGGGTCGGCTTCGGCTCCGCCGGTTTCGACGGCTCGGGCCGCTACCTGGAGGTCGATCTGCCGTCCTCCGGCGGCGGGCTCACCGTCGGCAGCCTCTACCTGCCCTCCGGGGAGGTCGGCACCGAGCGGCAGACGGAGAAGTTCCAGTTCATGAAGGAGTTCTTCGTCCACCTCGAAGCGCTGCGCGACCGCGCCGCCGCGGCCGGCGGCCACGCCGTGGTCTGCGGCGACTGGAACATCGCCCACCGGCAGACCGACATCAGGAACTGGCGCGGCAACCAGAAGTCGGCCGGCTTCCTGCCCGAGGAGCGCGCCTGGCTCACCGAGGTCTACGGCTCCGGCTGGACCGACATCGTGCGCGAGCTGCACCCCGAGGGCGACGGCCCCTATACGTGGTGGTCCTACCGCGGCAAGGCGTTCGACAACGACTCCGGCTGGCGGATCGACCACCAGGTGGCGACCGGCGCCCTCGCCGCGGCGGCGACCTCGGCGGTCGTGGAGCGCGCCGCCTCGTACGAGCTGCGCTGGAGCGACCACGCGCCGGTGACGGTGACGTACGACGTGTGAGGCGGGCACCCCTCACCTGTCGCCGGGCGGACGAACGGTTCGTTTACCCCCTTACCGGACCCGTTCGCCGTTTCGCGGAACGCGCTGCCGCCGGAACCGATGAGTTCGCGCCGCGCCGCCGGTCTCCCCTGTGACCGTTACGAGGAGAGGGCCGGCCGATGACCGAACTGACAGACGTCCTGCGACGCCATGTGATCACCGCGGAGCCGGGGACGCCGGCCGCGCCCGGAGCGGTGGCACTGGTGGCGCGCGGCGACCGGGTCGAGGTGGCGGCCGTCGGCACCCGCGAGGCCGGCGGCGGCGCCCCGATGCGGCGGGACTCGATCTTCCGGATCGCCTCGATCGGCAAGCCGCTCACCGCCGCCGCGGTCATGATGCTCGTTGACGACGGCCTCATCGCCCTGGACGACGAGGTCAGACGCTGGCTGCCGGAACTGGCCGCGCCCATGGTCGTCCGGCTGCCGGATTCGGCCGTGGACGACGTGGTGCCCGCCGACCGGCCGATCACCGTCGAGGACCTGCTCACCTTCAGGGCCGGGTACGGCTTCCCGTCCGACTTCTCGCTGCCCGCGGTCCAACCGCTGTTCAGCGAGCTGAAGCAGGGCCCGCCGATGCCGCAGACACTGCCGGGGCCGGACGAGTGGATGGCGACGCTGTCGTGCATCCCCATGCTGGGCCAACCCGGCGAGTTCTGGCTGTACAACACCTGCTCCGACATCCAGGGCGTGCTGGTCGCCCGGGTCACCGGACGCTCCTTCCCCGACTTCCTCGCCGAGCGGCTGTTCGGGCCGCTGGGGATGGCGGACACCGGGTTCCACGTCCCGGCTGCCGAGTTCGACCGCTTCACCAGCTTCTACCGGCCTGACCCCGCTGAGGAGTCCGGCATGCGGCTCGTCGACGCCCCCGGCGGGCAGTGGTCGAGCGCGCCCGCGTTCCCGTCCGGCTCCGGCGGCATGGTCTCCACCGTCGACGACTGGTACGCCTTCGCCCGGATGCTGCTCGCCGGCGGCACGTTCGGCGGGCGCCGGCTGCTCAGCGCCGACTCCGTACGGCTGATGAGCACCGACCACCTCACCGCTCAGCAGCGCGCGGCAGGCACCCTGTTCCTGTCCGGCCAGGGCTGGGGCTTCGGCGGCTCGGTCGACGTCAACGCGACCGACCCGTGGACCACCCCCGGCCGCTACGGCTGGGTCGGCGGCTCCGGCACCACGGCGCACATCGACCCCGCCACCGGTATGACCGCGATCATGCTCACCCAGCTGGAGATGTCGGGGCCGGTCCCCGCCACCCCGATGCACGAGTTCTGGAAGTACGCGGCCTCCGCCACCGCGAAGGCGGCCGCCGGCACCGCAAAAACGGCCTCCGGCACCACGGAACCCGCCTCCGCCACCACAGAAACGGCTGACCGATCATGACGACCTTCGTTCTCGTTCCCGGCGCCGACGGCACCGCCTGGTACTGGCACCTGCTCGTACCGGAGTTGCGGGCCCACGGGCACCGGGCCGTCACCCCCGACCTGCCCTCCGAGGAGGGCGCGGGGCTCGTGGACTTCGCCGACGCCGTCGTGGCCGCGGTCGAGGCGAGTCCGCCGGACGCCGGCGATCCGCTGGTGGTGGTCGCGCAGTCGCTCGGCGGCTTCTCCGCGCCGCTGGTCTGCGACCGGCTGCCCGTCGAGGAGATCGTGCTGCTCAACGCGATGGTGCCGGTGCACGGCGAGAGCGCGGGGGAGTGGTGGGTCAACACCGGCCAGGCCGCCGCCAGATCGGCGTACGCGGAGGAGATCGGACGCGGCCCCGACCCCGAGTTCGACCCGCTCGCCGAGTTCTTCCACGACGTGCCGCCCGAGGTGGCCGAGCAGGCGATGGCGGCCGAGCCCCGGCCGGTGCCGTCCACGTTCTTCGCCGACCCGTGGCCGCTCGAACGCTGGCCCGCGGTGCCCACCCGCTTCCTCCAGGGCCGCGAAGACCGGCTCTTCCCGCTGGAGTTCCAGCGGCGCGTGGTGCGCGAGCGGCTGGGCATCGAGGTCGAGGAGATCCCCGGTGGCCATGTGCCGGCCCTCGGGCATCCCAAGGAGTTGGCCGCCGCGCTGCTCAGGTCCTGAGCCGGCGGCAGGGGCCGGCCGGTCGCGCGGTGCCGGCCGGTGCCGGCCGGTGCCGGCCGCCCACGTCTGCCCGCCCGGCCGGTACGACACCAGCGCGCCGCACCGGCGCAAAGGTGAGTCGGCGGACTAATCGGGCGGTTGGCGACCCCGGTGTCGGGGAGCGGGGGAGGCTTGGGAGGATTGTGGGGATGACTTCTGCTCCCGACCGCCCGTTCCCCGACAACACCACCTCGTCGGCCCGCGGCCGGCACCGCCATCGGCGCCGTCGCAGGACGATGCGCCGTGGTGTGTTCGCGGCTGCCTCCGGGGTGTTCGGGGTGGCGGTGATCGGCGCCGGGTACGTGGTGCTCGTCGAGGGCCACGGCTCGTCCGCCGAGGCCAGCGCGAAGGTCCCGCCGCGGCCGAGTTCGACCAGCGCGCCCGCGCCCGCCGCCACCAAGCCGGCCGCGCCCGGCACGATGAGCGTCCGCGACGCCGCGCCCAAGGTGATCACCGGCCTCGGCCCGAAGACCCGCGCCGCCATCCCGGCGTCCACCAAGCAGGTGCTGGTGGCCTCGGGCAAGGCGAAGAACTCGGCCGACTCCACCGTGACGCTGTGGACCCGTACCACCGACGGCGGTTGGAAGGCCGGTGCCGTCTGGCCCGCGCACAACGCGCTGCGCGGCTGGACCAGCGACCACCACGCCGGCGACCTGCACAGCCCGATCGGCGTCTACACGCTGCATGACGCCGGCGGCTTCGAGAAGAACCCGGGCTCGAAACTGCCGTACCACCACTCGTCCGCGTTCCAGGCGGGCGGCGTCGGCTTCGACGGCGAGCCGCTCGACGAGGCGTTCGACTACGTCATCGCGATCGACTACAACCGGGTGCCCGGCCACTCGCCGCTCGACGGCACCCAGCCGCTCGGCGCCGGCCGCGGCGGCGGGATCTGGGTGCACGTCGATCACGGCGGCCCCACGCACGGCTGCGTGAGCGTGGCCGCGTCGCACATGGTCGACCTGCTGCACACGCTGGTGCCCGCCGACCACCCGGTCATCGTGATGGGCGACCACGGCTCGCTCGCCGAATAGCCCCCGCCGCCGCCCGGGTCGGACGCCGCGGGCCGGTTCACCGCGTCACGGAGTCAACTGCCGCCGCTCCGTGGGGAGTCGGCCGATGGAGGCTCGGGGGGCCGGTTACTCCCACGGGAGTACGGGTCCCGGCGGCCCGCACTGACCGGGGGAGTACCGCCGAAACATCCTGCCGGTCGATGTCACATCGGGGCCCCTCCGGGAGTCTTGTGGTTACCGGAGACGTGTACCGGAAACCGCATCGACCGACGGGGGCCGCGCCCCCGGCCCGCACCGCACTCCCCGCGGGCAATGGAGGCATCGGCATGGGCATGGACCACGACCAGGATCTGGCGGACTTCGCACGGCGCTGGACCGAGGCGGAACGACTCGGCGACGTGGCGGCGCTGGACGCCCTGCTGACCGCCGACTTCACCGCGGTGGGACCCCGGGGCTTCGTACTCGACAAGAAGCAGTGGCTGGACAGGTACGCCTCGGGGGCGCTCATCCATGACGCGTTCACCTGGGAGGACGTGACCGTGCACCGGTACCGGGGCGCCGCCGTCGCGGTGGGGACGCAGGGGCAGCAGAGCATCTACGACGGGCGGGACGCGGACGGCTACTTCCGCGTGACGCAGATGATCGTCGAGGAGGACGGCGTCTGGAGACTGGCGGCCGTGCACCTCAGCCAGACCGGCGTCCACCGAGGACCGGAGGCATAGCCATGCGGATCAGCATCAGTGTCGACGAGTACGCACACAGTGCCGAGGGCGACGAGAACGCCCAGCGCTTCCAGAGCGCTCGGCGCGTCCAGGGCGTCCAGGACGTCCACGGATTCCAGAACGCACGAAGCGGCCAACCGCACGCCGGAGTAGCAGAGTTGGACGAGGTCGTCACGGCGGCCGAAGGGCTCGGCATCGACACGGTGTGGATCGCCGACCGGCTGCTGGGCGGCGGCGCGGCCGACGACGGCACCGGCGCGCGGGACGGGCTGCTGCCGGCCGGTTCGCCCGACGAGGAGCTGCTGACGGCCTACGCCACGCTCGGCTTCCTCGCCTCGCGCACCGAACGGGTCAGGCTCGGCGCGATGGTGGGCCCGGCGGGCCGGCTCGCGGCGGGACCGCTGATCAGGGCCGTGGGCGTGCTCGACGTGTTCTCCGGCGGCCGGGTCCGCCTCGGCGTCGGCGCCGAGACGGCCGAACCCGCCCCCGGGGCGGCCCCGTCGGCGCCCGCGGCGGAGTTCGAACGGATCGAGGACCTGCTCAGGGTCGCCCACCTGCTGTGGGCCGACGACCGGGACCCGTCAGCCGGCCTGCTGCCCGTTCCCGCCGAGCCGTACGACCGCCCGTACCCGCCGGTGCTGATCGCCGGGCACGGTGAGGCGCGGATGCTGCCGCTGGTGGCCCGCTACGCCGACGCGTGCGACCTGCTCGACGACGGCCAGGGGGACGCCGCGCTCAGCGGCAAGCTCGACGTGCTCGCCGTGCAGTGCCGCA
This sequence comes from Streptomyces sp. CA-111067, assembly GCF_050956065.1. Classification (NCBI taxonomy): domain Bacteria; kingdom Bacillati; phylum Actinomycetota; class Actinomycetes; order Kitasatosporales; family Streptomycetaceae; genus Streptomyces; species Streptomyces sp. CA-111067. Next base: position 7,746,288 of record NZ_CP192103.1, read on the forward strand.
AGGCCGGACGGGCGGTCGGGGAGATCGACGTCTCGGCCGGCGTCCGGCTGCACCCGGAGGAGCCGGCCGCCGAACTGGTCGCGCGCTGCCGCCACTTGGCGGAGCTCGGCATCGGCCATGTGCTGCTCGGGGTGGACGGTCCGTGGTCGGCGGAAGCGCTGCGCACCCTCGCCGGCGCCGCGCCCGCCGTCCGCGCTCTGCACGGCGATCCGCACGGCGATCCGCACCACGAGCCGGAACGGGGAGGGCAGTTCGCGCTCCTCGACACGGACGGGCTGTCCGCCGGGATCGCGCGGAGCATCCCGGCCTGACGGTCCCACCGGGCGCGTCGGGCGCCCGAACGGCAGGCACCCGGTGGCGAGTTCGCCTGCCACCGGGTGCCTGCCGCCGTTCACGGCCGTGCTGCTGTGCGTTGCCTGGTCTCAGCCGCGCGGTACGACCAGCGACTGGACCTGGGGCAGGCCCTTCCAGTCGTTGGAGGCGATGGTCGCGTGCGCCTTGGCCAGCTGCGCCACCCGGGCCGCCGCGTCGGCCGGCGCCGGGTTGACGTCGTCCAGGGCCGGCGCCACGTTCTGCGAGTCGGTCATGAACAGCAGGTAGTGGTTGGTGTCGTACCAGCTGGTGTCGATCGACCCGTTGAGGTAGGTCGCCGCGTCACCGTCGAACGCCACGAACCACGGCCGCAGCGAGGTGTCGGAGTAGCGCGAACGCGGGTCGCCCGCCTGGGCGTTGTGCACCGAAGGGAAGATGTTCGCCTGCGCCGTCTTGCCCTGGCTGTGCAGGTCGCGCAGGTAGGTCGCGTACTCCTTGTCCGTCCAGAGGCTGTCGGTCGGGTTGGCCTCCTCGACGGTGCCGGGGATGACTTCGAGCAGCACCCGTCCCGCGAGCTGCTGCCGGGTCGGCCAGTTGCCGGCCTTGGCGGCGTCGTCCAGGGTGGCGTACTGGCCGCCGCCCGGCTTGTTCAGCAGGTCGTTGGGCTTGTAGACCAGGCTGCCCAGGTGCGCGCTGATCGAGCTGTCGAGCTTGGCGGCGCTCATCCCGAAGGTCGCCTGGAAGCCGGCCTTCAGCTCCAGCTTGATGATCAGCGGACCGTGCCCCGGGTGCGCGCCGAGCCAGACCCGTACGTCGTCCAGGCAGCTCTCCAGGTCCTTGTTGGCGCCGCCGGAGTACAGCTGCGAGGCGGACGAGGCGTTCACGCAGTTGTTGCTGTTGCCCAGCGGGTTGGAGTGGCTGACCTTCCACTCCTGGGTGACGAAGTCGTCCCAGACGTCCAGTTCGATCATCGAGGTGCCCGTGTCGAGCGCCTGCGCGAGATAGCTGAACGTGGCGGGGTCGTAGGTGTTGTGCAGTCCGGACGCGGTGCTGCCGGACAGCGGAAGGGAACCGGTGTCGGCGGCGGACGCGGTCGCGCCCCCTCCGGCTCCGGCGAGGGTGAACGCCAGGCACGCGGTGAGCGTGCCGAGCAGTGCCGTGCGCAGTCGTGTGGCGACTCGGCTGGACAGCGGACGGGTCACGTGTGTCCTCCTGTGGGGGGCGGCTCTCTCCGTCAGGACGGTGCCGGGAACGCATGAATCGGCGGAGACATGACACATAACACCACCTGGAATCGCGCTGTCAGCTCCGATTCGAGCCGAACGCGTCGGCGGGGGGCGTGAGTTGGCGGCGGGCGGGAGTGGCTGCTCGGCGTCCGGGGTTGCGGCTGGCAGGCTGGTCCAGCCCAGGTGACGGATGTGCGAGCCCGTCACGCCCGACCGAGAGGTGATGTCGATGACCGAGGCCGGGACGGCCGTACGCACCGAGCGCGCGGCGGCGGTGAGCACCGTCGTGCTGTCCAGGCCCGGGACGCGCAACGCGGTGGACGGACCCACCGCGCGGGAACTCGCCGTCGCCTTCCGGGCGTTCGACGCGGACGAGGAGGCGGCCGTCGCCGTGCTGTGGGGCGAGGGCGGCACCTTCTGCTCGGGCGCCGACCTCAAGGCGATCGGCACCGAGCGCGGCAACGTGGTGGCGGAGACCGGCGACGGACCGATGGGGCCGACCCGGATGCGGCTCGGCAAGCCGGTGATCGCCGCCGTGGCGGGCCATGCGGTCGCGGGCGGCCTGGAGTTGGCGCTGTGGTGCGACCTGCGGGTCGCCGAGGAGGACGCGGTCTTCGGCGTGTTCTGCCGGAGATGGGGTGTGCCGCTGATCGACGGCGGCACCGTACGGCTGCCCCGGCTGATCGGCGCGGGCCGGGCCATGGACCTGATCCTCACCGGCCGCCCGGTGGACGCGGCCGAGGCGCTGGCCATCGGCCTGGTGGACCGGGTCGTACCGGTCGGCACCGCGCGCGCCGCGGCCGAGCAACTGGCCGCCGAGATCGCCGGCTTCCCGCAGACCTGCCTGCGGCACGACCGGCTCGCGCTGCTCGAACAGCAGGGCCTGTCCGAACAGGACGCGCTGGCCGCCGAGTTGCGGCACGGCAGGGTGTCGCTGGCCGAAGCGGCGGCGGGCGCGGCACGGTTCGCGGCGGGCGAGGGGCGGCACGGCTCCTGACGCTGTGTCGGCGGTGCCGCTTCCAGGGCGCGTCGGCGGCGCGGTGGTCAGCGGCTCGCGAGATACCGCAGTCCCTGCTGGAAGACGGCCCGCGCCCCGGAGTTGAGGCGGGCGGCCCACGGCGGATCGCTCTCGCCGCGCTGCCGGCACCAGCAGGCCAGCGCGTAGCCGAACTCCCGCTCGCTGAGGTAGCCGAGGTGGTGGGTGGGGTCGAGCGCGTTGCCGGTGAGCATCCGCTCGGTGAGGTCGCCGAGCGGCAGGACGGAGAAGCCCGACGCCGATCTGGTGAACCGGTAGGCGGCGTTGGCGTTGAAGACGCCCATCCCGAGGAAGACCGTCAGCAGGTCGGTGAGCCGCTCGTGATCGACGTCGATCCCGTCGATCCGGCGCTCGCCCAGCAGCCGGACGTGCCCGAGTTCATGGGCGATGATCGCGGCGAACGCGGCCGGGTCCGCGGCCTCCCGCAGGTCGAGTTCGATCAGCGAGCGGCCGAGCACCTTGCGGTAGGTGCCGACGGTCCGGTGCCGTTCGCGCGGCCGCGCGGGGAGTTCGTCCGGCGCGGGCCCCTCGAAGCAGTGCACCGCGAGCCGGTCGGAGTCCACGTCCATCACCGCGCAGACACCCGCGACCAGCCGGTTCACCTCGGCGAGGCCGCCGGTGAAGCCGGCCGGCAGCAGCGGCGGCAGCGGCAGGGCGACCTCGCGCCGTGCGGCCTCGACGCCGAAGTCCCGCTCGCACCACGCCAACCAGGTCTCGATCCAGTCCCGTTCGGCCGCCGGCACCGGACACGCGCCCGACGGCTCGGCGCGGACCCACGGCTTCTCGCCGGTCGTCGTCAACTGCGGCCTGCGCGGCGGCGGCCGCAGCCCGTCCCGCAGCACCCGCTTCCACCGGTCGTCTCTGCCGTTCACGTATCCGGCCCCCGCCGCTACGTGCCCGTACGCGCCCCGAACGGGGCTTCTTCCAGGATGACGCGCCATCCGCCGTCGCGGTTGCCGATCGCGCGGCCCGGGGCCGGCACCGGCGCGGGCTACAGCGGATCGCCCAGCGGGCCGGCCTCGGCCTCAAGGGACTCGGCCCAGTGCGCGGCCCAGTCCGGCCGTGAGCCGTCGGCGTCGGTGAAGCCGTACTCCCGCGACAGGTTCCACGTCGCCAGCGCCCGGCCGCTCTTGGCCATGATCTCCGGATCGGCGGCAAGCGCGGCGACCGCCCGGCCGAGATACGCGGGCGACTCGGAGAAGGCGAAGTGCTGGTCCTTCGCCGCGCCCTCCTGCCAGGTGTCCTCGGTGACGCCGAAGCCTTCGAGCAGCGCCTCCGAGCGCAGGAAGCCCGGGGTGAGCGCCACCGCCGCGATGCCGTACGGGCGTAGCTCCGCCGCCTGCGCGAACGCCAGCCTGATCACCGAGGACTTGGCGAGGTCGTAGAAGAAACTGCCCCGGTAGCGCGCCGAGTCGCCGTCGGTGATCTCCAGCACCAGGCCCTCGCGGCGGGCGACCAGCAGCGGCAGGGCGTAACGGCTCGTGATGATGTGGGTGTCGATCGCGCGGCGCAGCAGCCGCAGCCCCCGGTCGAGATCCTGCTCCCACAGCGGGTGGTCCCAGTCGGTGAGCGGATCGCCGCCCCAGACACCGTTGACGAGGATGTCGAGCCGGCCGTCCTGCTCGGCGCCGATCCGGTCCACCAGCGCGCGTACGGCGGCGGGTTCGCCGTGGTCGGTACGCACCGCGATGCCGCGCCCGCCGGCGGCCGTGACCCGTTCCGCCGTCTCCTCGACGGTCTCCGGCCGGTCGAGATCGGACCGGCCGGCCGTCGTACTGCTGCGGCCCGTGACGTAGACGGTGGCGCCGGCCGCGCCGAGTTCGACGGCGATCCCGCGTCCGCCGCCGCGGGTCCCGCCTGCCACCAGGGCGACCTTTCCTGCCAGCGAGGGTGTCATCGGGGCTCTCCTGTCGTGGGTGCGGGCGCGGTTGGAGCGGTGGGGCCGGTGGGCCGCGTGGCCGGGCCCGTCGGCGGCGGCGAACCGGTCGGTGGCGGGCCCGTGAGGTGCGGTGCCAGTACGGTGGCCAGCGCTGCGCTCAACCGCTGCGCGAGCGTGCCCTCGCGGTCGACGGCCCACAGCAGGCCGGCGCCCGAGGTGACCGCCAACGCCGCCTCCGTCAGGGCGCCGACGCCGGGGAAGCCGTCCCGCCGGAGTTCGCCCGCCTCGGCGGCCTCCGCCAACAGGCCGGTGACCGCGCCGCGTCGGGCACGCTGTATGGCAAGCGCCCGCTGGTGGAAGTCCGGGTCGGTCAGGTCGACGCAGAGGAACGCCAGGTGGTTGGCGTAGGACTCGGGGGTGGCCAGCGGCTCCGCCCACTCCACCAGGAGCGCCGTCAACGCGGCCACGGCGGACGGGTGTCGGGCGCGGATCCTGGCCGGCCGCTCGGTCATGCCGTCCAGCGAGTGGTCGGCGATGGCGAGCAGCAGTCCGCGTTTGGAGCCGAAGCGCTGCATCAGCGTGCCGGGCACCACCCCGGCCTGCTTGGCGACCGCCGCGAGCGTCAGCCCGTCGGGCCCGCTGCGGCCGATCACCTCGACCGCCGCACGCAGGATCGTCGCGTCGTCGATCGTCCGGGGGCGCCCGGCCATGGCAGCAGCTCCTTCGCAGTCGTCGCGGCTTTAATAAATGATCGTTCATTTATTAAAGCACACGGAGCGCTCCGGCAGATCCGCCCGGTGCCCGGCCCCGAGGTTCAGGCCCGGCCGGCGGTGCGCATCGCCCAGGCGAGGCAGCCGAGGGCGGCGGTGCAGGCGACGGTACGAGCGGTGTTCCAGTGCACCCAGGTGGACTCGAAGTGCGCCCGGACGGCGGCGGGATCGTGGATCCCGCCGACGCCGCCGGCCGCGGCGAGCTTGTCGTTGAGCGGCACGTTGAGGCCCATGGTGATGAACAGCGAGAGCGCGTAGAGCACCACCCCGGCGATGATCCAGGGCAGTGCGGAGCGTCCCTCGCCGCGCCAGTGCAGCGCGGCGGCGACCCCGCCGAGCACCAGGGCGCCGCCGAAGGCCAGCCCGAACCACCCGTTGAGTATCGACACGTTGATGCGCTGCATCGCCTCGATGAACGTCCCGTCGTCGGCCTTGCCGAGGCCCGGCATCACCGCGACGGAGAAGGCGAAGTAGAGGCCCGCCATCAGACCGGTGGTGAGGGTGGCGGCGAGCAGGACGAGGCTGCGGATGTCGCCGTTCACGGCAACTCCCTTCGAACGGGGGGCGGGTGGAGGCGGGACCGGCAGTCGGCCCGGCGGGCGCGGGAATCCCGGCTGCGGGCGGTGGTGTTGGCGCTGCTGGTGCTGCGGCTGGTTCGACCAGGGCTGCTGGGGGCCGGAGTTGGTGGGGTGCCCGTAGGGCGAGGTCGTCGTCATGTCCTCAGTGAAGCGGTGCGGGCGGGGGCCGGACCATCGCTGAAAAGCTCATCGGCATGCGCGGGCGTCCAGGGTCCTGGCCGGGCGCGGGTGTTGTGCGGCGGGGGCTCGCCGGGGCCGGTCGTTGCGCGTGCGGCGTCGTGCGACGGGCGTTCTGCCGGGTGGGCGGTCCGGCTGCGCGATCGGGGACCGTCCCCTTCGAACACCGGTCGAATAAGCTGAACGCCATGGACGCACTGGCGAGTCTGCTCGACGGCCCGCGGGCCCGCGGGGCCTTCCTGCTGCGGTCGGTCCTCACCACCCCCTGGTCGCTGCGGATCGCCGACCGGGCCCCGCTGACCTTGATGTACATGGTGTCGAACGGCGGTTGGGTGGTGCCAGACGGAGCACCGCCGGTGCGGCTGCGCCCCGGCGACATCGCGGTGGTGCGCGGCCCGGCGCCGTACACCGTCGCCGACGATCCGGCCACCGAGCCGCGGATCGTCATCCAGCCCGGCCAGGTCTCGACCACCCCGCAGGGCGAGGAGCTGTGCGAGGAGATGGACCTCGGCGTGCGCACCTGGGGCGACAGGACGGACGGCGAGGAGGAGCAGCCGGATTCGGCGGTGCTGATCAGCGGCACCTACCAGATGCACGGCGAGATCAGCGGCCGGCTGCTGACGGCGCTGCCGCAGGTCCTGGTGCTGCCGGGCGACGCCTGGAGCAGCCCGCTGCCCGCCCTGCTGTGCGACGAGATCGTGCGGGACCAGCCCGGCCAGGAGGTCGTCCTCGACCGGCTGCTCGACCTGCTGCTGATCGCGGTGCTGCGCGCCTGGTTCTCCCGGCCGGAGACCGGCACGCCGGCCTGGTACGCGGCGCAGAGCGACCCGGTCGTCGGCCCGGCGCTCGGGCTGCTGCACGAGGGTCCGGCGCATCCGTGGACCGTCGCTGAACTGGCGGCGCGGACCGGCGTGTCGCGGGCCGCGCTCGGCCGGCGCTTCACCGAACTCGTCGGCGAGCCGCCGATGTCGTACCTCACCGGCTGGCGGCTCGCGCTCGCCGCGGACCTGCTGCGCGAGCCGGACGCGACGATCGCCGCGGTCGCGCGGAAGGTGGGGTACGGGAGCCCGTTCGCGCTGAGTGCGGCGTTCAAGCGGGTGCGCGGGGTGAGCCCGCAGCAGTACCGGGAGGCGGCCGGGCGCGAGGCGGCGGCTGCCGCTTCGTAGGGCCGCGTTCTTCGCGGTTCTCCGCGCGGGGGCCAGGTTGCTGACGGTGGGCTGGGCGAACGGTTCGTGGCGCACTGTTTAGGCTGGCTGCATGAAAGACTGGGACCTACGGAAGCTGCAGATCCTCCGGGCGCTGCATGACACCGGCACGGTGACGGCCGCGGCGAACGCGCTGCGGATGACGCCCTCGGCCGTCTCGCAGCAACTTGCCGCGCTGTCCAAGCAGGTCGGCACTCCGGTGATCGAGGCGCGCGGGCGCGGGGTGCGGCTGACCGGCGCCGCGCACGTACTGCTGCGGCACGCCGAGGTGGTGTTCGCCCAGCTGGAACGGGCCGGCGCCGAGCTCGACGGCTACGCGCAGGGGGAGTCCGGGCTGGTACGGGTCGGCACGATCGCGACCGCCATCACCCGGCTGGTGGTACCAGCAGCCGAGCTGCTGCGGCGCGCGGCGCCCGGCATCACCTTGTCGGTCCGCGAGACCGAGGCCGCCGAGGTGTACGAGGACCTGGCCGCCGGCGACGTCGATCTGGCGCTCTCGCTCGCCGTGGACGCACCCACCGCCCGCGATCCGCGATTCGTGCTGTTTCCGCTGCTCACCGACCCGCTGGACATCGCGCTGCCGGCCGCGCACCCGCTGGCGCGGACCCCGGGACTGCGGCTGGCGCTGCTCTCGGAGGAGCCGTGGATCTTCGGCAGCCGGGGGCCGTGGCGCGAGATCACGCTCGCGGCCTGCGCGGACGCCGGATTCGTCCCGGAGCAGGCGCATGCCGCGGCTGACTGGCCGGCCATCTTCGCGCTGGTCGCGGCGGGGATGGGGATCGCGCTCGTGCCGCGGATGGCGACCTCGGGCGGGCTGCGGAGCGAGGTCGCGGTGCGGCCGCTCGAAGCGGACCGGCCGCGGCGGCGGATCGTGGGGGCGGTGCGGGCCGGGTCGGAGGACGCGCCGTTGCTGCGGCGGACGCTGGGGGCGCTGCGGCAGGCGGCGGAGCTGGATCCAACCGTTCAGTTGGACTGAACGGTTGGTTCAGTAAGTTTCGATGGACGTGAAGGGTCGGGCTGGCGGAGAGTAGTGGCATGACGACAGCGGGACCGCGCCGGAGGATCTGGCCTCTGGCCGGTGGGTCTGACCGCTTCTGATCGCTACATCTGACCGAGAGGTCTGACCGCCACATCTGACAGAGGGGGCAGCGGGGATGACGACGCAGGGGAGTGCTGTACGGCACGGCGCCGGAGCGGGTGCGGGGGCCGGGGCGCGGGGGGAGGCGCGGTCGTTCACCGACCTGACCTGCTTCACGGGGGACGCGCTGCCGTACGGGGGCGGGAATCCGTACGCCGACTACCGAAGTACGCCGCTGCCCTTCGCGCAGCTGCCGGATCTGGCCGACCGGCGGCTCGGGGCGGGGGTGGTCGCGGCCAATGACGAGTTCTTCGCCGACCGGGAGAACCTGCTGGTGCGCGAGCCCGCGGTCTTCGACCCCGAGCGCTTCGCCCACAAGGGCAAGGTGATGGACGGCTGGGAGTCCCGCCGGCGGCGCGGAGCGTCCGCGGGGGAGCCGCATCCGGGACCCGGTGACCACGACTGGGCGCTGATCCGGCTGGGGGCGCCGGGGGTGATCCGCGGCATAGTGGTCGACACCGCGCATTTCCGCGGCAACTACCCGCAGGCGGTATCGGTGGAGGCCACCGCCCAGCCGCTGTCCGCGTCGCCCGAGGAGCTGCTCGACCCGGCGGTGGAGTGGACCGAGCTGATCGCCCGCACACCGGTCGCCGGCCACGCGGAGAACGGGTTCGAGGTGCATGTGGAGCGCCGCTTCACGCATCTGCGGCTCCGGCAGTACCCGGACGGCGGGATCGCCCGGCTGCGGGTGTTCGGCGAGGTGGCGGCCGACCCGGCGTGGCTCGCCGCGCTCGGCACCTTCGACCTGGTGGCGCTGGAGAACGGCGGCGTCGTGGAGGACGCCTCCGACCGGTTCTTCTCGCCGCCCGAGCACAGCATCCTGCCCGGCCGCTCCGGCCGGATGGACGACGGCTGGGAGACCCGCAGGCGCCGCGACACCGGCCACGACTGGGTGCGCTACCGGCTGGTGGAGCAGGGCGTGATCAGGGCGGTCGAGATCGACACCGCCTACTACAAGGGCAACTCGGCCGGCTGGGTGGAGCTGTGGGCACGCGACGGCGAGGAGGGCGAGTGGGCGCCGCTGCTGTCCCGGGTCCGGCTCCAGCCCGACACCCTGCACCGCTTCCTGGTGGACCCGCTGCCGGCCACCCATGTGCGGATCGACATCTTCCCCGACGGTGGCGTGGCCCGGCTGCGGCTGCACGGCTCGCTGACCGACCGGGGAGCGGCCCGGCTCACGGAGCGGATAGCGGCGATCAGCTGATCAGCTCGCGCCGAACCGGGCCAGGAGCTTGTCGTTGCCGAACATCCGGGCGGTGTCGATCGCGGACGGCACCCCGGCGGCCGGATCCGCGCCGGCCTCGACCAGGGCGTCGATCACCTGCTGCTCGCTCTTGAACACCGCGCCGGCCAGCGGGGTCTGGCCCCGGTCGTTGGCCCGGTCGGCGTCGGCGCCGCGCTGGAGCAGCGCGAGGACCGTCTCGGCGTTCCCGTGGTAGGCGGCCAGCATCAGCAGCGTGTCGCCCCGGTCGTTCGTCAGGTCGGCCGGCACCCCGGCATCGACGTAGGCCGCCAGGGCCGCGGTGTCGCCCTGCCGGGCGAGGTCGAAGACCTTGGCGGCGAGCTCCAGCACCTCGGGGTCGGGAGCGGGCGCGTCCCCGGCGGCAGGTCCGTCCTCGGCGGCGGGGCCGTCCTCGGAGGAGGGCCGGGAGGTGGGCGCGGGGGTCGGCTCGGTCATGATCCACACCCTATGCGGAGCAGTCGCCCTTGAAGAAGGAGATCAGTACGCGCTGCGCCGGCTGGTCGCCGACGCGGACGTCGAGCGGCACGCAGGCGCGGCCGTCGCCCGCGACGAAGAAGCCGCCGGGGAAGCCGGTGGCGGCCTTCTGGCAGCTGCGGAAGACCACCGAGGTGGCGGGGGAGTTGTCGGAAACCTCGCCGTATTCGAGGCCGGCCCGGGCCCGTTGCTCGGCGCCGACGGTCACGGTGACCTCCGCGCCGGCCTGCAGCCGGGGGCCGATCTTGTAGAACCAGCCGCCGCCGCTCTGGCTGCCCCAGGTGTTCTGGTCGCCGGTGGCCAGGCTGCGCAGGTCCGGCCAGGTCAGCGGGCCGATCGTCACATCGTTCTTGTCGGAGGAAGCGGAAGGGGTGTCGGACGTGGACGGAGCGTGGGAAGCCGGCGGGCCCGATGCCGGGGCGTGCGAGGCGGGGGCGTGCGAGGCGGGGGCGCCCGATGTCGGGGTGCCCGACGAGGGGGGAACGGGCTGGCGGGGGCGGCTGATCCAGCCCTGGACGCACTCCACCGGCCGGGGGCGGTCGATGCTGCCCTCCGGAGGTGCGAAGGAGGTGCTGACCTGGGTGTCGGCGTTCGGACGCGAATGGTTGCCGCCGCCCGAGGTACAGGCCGACAGCAGGGCGGCCACCCCCACCGTCACAGAAGCCGCACGCAGCACTCCACTCCGCATGGACACCACCCCTCATCAGGACGGTACGTCCTCAGCCGAGCGGCGGCCAGACCACCAACTGCCGTATGAGATCGGCGTCCCCGGTCATCCGCAGGGCAGGACCGTCGAGCGGGTACCGGCGGTGGAGGGCCAGCAGCAGGTCGCCGGCCGAGCCGTGGAGTGTCGCACCCGGCTCCGGGCCGTCGCCCGGTCCGCCGCGCACCGCCGAGGCGCCGGTGGCGTCCAGGATCAGCGTCCAGGCCGGGCCCTCGTGGGAGACCAGCGCGACCCGTTCGGGGGCGTGCGGCCAGCCGTCCATCGAGCCGAAGCCGACATGCAGGAACTCGTCCACCGCGTCCAGGGCCATGTGCGGGGGCAGCGGCTGCTCGGCGCCCGCCGCCTCCTGGGCGTCCCAGGCGTGCATCGCGGCCTCCAGCACCTGGTGCCTGGCCACCGCCCCGGCCGTCGCGGGATGCCCGGAATCCGCCCACCACGTCCAGCAGCCGGCCTCCTCGCCCGCGGCGCGCAGCGCGTCGAGCAGCACCGCGGTGGACCGGGCCGACCAGTCGAGCAGGTCGGCCGATGGCTCGGCGCCGCGCACGGCCTGCTCCGCCGGCGGCCGTGCGGCGGGACCGGCCGCCACGGTGGCGGCCCAGAACCGCTGCACCTGGCTGACATGCGCGACCAGGTCGTGCACGCTCCAGTCGGGGCAGCCCGGGACGCGCGCCTCTGGCCGAGCCGAGCAGGCCGCCTCGCGCAGCGCGTCGGAGCGGTCCTCGATCCGTTCCAGCCGGTCGGCGAAGAGCGGCTCGGGGAACGGCGGTTCGGAGAAGCGGGAGCCGGACGGGGTGCGCGAGGACGTCATGGGGACCGTTGTAGCAGCGCCCTCGGACAGCGGCCGACCGCGGGGCCGGGCGCCGAGGGCCGGCCGGCGGATCGAACCGATGACCGTTTCCGTGGGTTTTGCCCAACCCTGACCATGGCAGGCCCTGTTCAGCGCGGCGGGAACCCTGTTCCATGGTCATCAGACGGCCGCCGCAGCAGAGGGCGGCCACGCGTGCAGGATGAGGTGGCCTTGGCTACGACCGTGCGACGTACCGCACTGAGCATTCCGGCGGCTCCGCTCGGCCCGGAGAACCCGCTGCCCGCGCTGCGCCCGCTCGCCGCACTGCAACCGCCCGCCGTTCCGGCCGGCCAGGTACTGCCCGCCGACATGGCCAGGCAGATCGGCTACGCGCCGCTGCGCTCGGTGCTGCCGGTCCGGATCCTCGACGGCTACGGGCGGGATCGCGCGCCGGCCGAGTTCGACGCGCTGGTGATCGAGAACGACCGGCTGCGCGCCACCGTGCTGCCAGGGCTCGGCGGCCGGCTGTACTCGCTGTTCCACAAGCCGACCGGTCGTGAACTGCTCTACCGCAACCCGGTGTTCCAGCCCGCCGCGCTGGCGCTCGCCGGTGCCTGGTTCTCCGGCGGCGTCGAGTGGAACCTCGGCGCGACCGGCCATGCCGCCCACACCTGCGCCCCGCTGCACGCGGCCCGGGTGCCGGCGCCTGACGGCGGCGAGATGCTGCGGCTGTGGGAGTGGGAACGGCTGCGCGACCTGCCGTTCCAGATCGACTTCTGGCTGCCGGAAGAGTCCGACTTCCTCTACGTCGGCGTCCGGGTCCGCAACCCGCACGACCGGACGGTCCCCGCCTACTGGTGGTCCAACATCGCGGTGCCGGAGACCGAGCGGAGCCGGGTGCTGGCCCCCGCGGAGGCCGCCTGGCACTTCGGCTACTCGCGCGCGCTCAGCCACGTTCCGGTGCCGGCCGCCGAGGAGGGCACCGACCTCAGCTACCCCGCCAGGGCCGGGCGGGCCGCCGACTACTTCTTCGACATCGGCGACGGCGACCGGCGGTGGATCACCGCGCTCGACGGTGAGGGCCGCGGGCTCGTGCAGACGTCGACCGATCTGCTGCGCGGTCGCAAGCTGTTCGTGTGGGGCCGCGGTTCCGGCGGCCGGCGCTGGCAGGAATGGCTGACGGAACCGGGCACCGGCGGCTACCTGGAGATCCAGGCGGGCCTGGCCCGCACCCAGCTCGAACACATCCCGATGCCCGCCGACAGCGACTTCTCCTGGCTCGAGGCGTACGGCCCGCTCGCCGCCGACCCGGCGGTCGTGCACGGCGACGACTGGGCCGCCGCCCGCGCCGAGGCGGCCGGCCGGCTGGAGCAGGCGCTGCCGCGCGGCACCGTGGAGGCCGCCTACGCGAGCTGGCTCGACCACGCCGACACCGAGCCCAAGGACATGCTCGCCACCGGCTCCGGCTGGGGCGCGCTGGAGACCGCCCGGGGCCACTTCCAGCTGCCCGGCACGCCGTTCACCGCCGGCACCCTCGACGACCGGCAGAAGCCGTGGCTGGAACTCCTGCTGGCCGGGGTCTTCCCGCGGCCGGCCGCCGACACCCCGCCAGGACCCTCGCTGGTCTCCCCGCAGTGGCGTGAACTGCTCGAAGAAGCCGACACCTACCCGGGCAACGAGTGGTTCCGCGACTACTACCTGGGCATCGCCCAGTGGGCCGCGGGCGACCGGGCCCAGGCCGTCCGCAGCTGGCAGCGCTCGCTGGCCGCCCACCCGTCTCCCTGGGTGCTGCGGGCGCTGGCGGTCGCCGAGGACGACGCCGGCGAGACCGGCCGGGCCGCCGACAACTACCTGGCGGCGTACGACTGCCTCCGCGAGACGTTCCTCGACGGCGCCGATCCGACGGGCCCGGCCGGGCAGGCGGCGATCGAGGTGCGGCGCGCCCTGACCCTGGAGGCGGTCCCGGTGCTGCTCGCCGCCGGCCGGCCCGAAGACGCCGAACGAGTCCTGGACCACCCGCTGCCCGGCGGGGACGGGCGGCTGCTCGACGGCGGCCGGATCAGGCTCCTGCGGGCCAGGACCGCGCTGGCCCTGGGCGACGCAGCTGCCGCCCGAGCGCTGTTCGACGAGGGCTTCGAGGTGGCCGACCTCTACGAGGGGGCGGAGACGCTGACCGACACCTGGTTCGCCGTGGCGGAACGGCTGCTGGCGGGCGAGGGGCAGGTCACCGAGGAGATACGCGTCCGGGCCCGCGCCGAGCACCCGCTGCCGCCCGGCTACGACTTCCGGATGAACACCGAGAGCCCGTGACCGGGAGCCGGGGCCCCGGGAGCGCGCGGCGGGGCCTCAGCGGCCCGCGTCCAGGAGCGCGGTCAGCTCGGCGGCGGTCAGGTCGCCCGGGCGGCGGCGCTCCCGGGCGAACCGGCCCGCGGTGCGCTGGACGGCCTCGTTGAGCGGGGTCGGGACGCCGAACCGGCGGCCGAGCAGCACGATCTCGCCGTTGAGGTAGTCGGCCTCGATCGACCCGGTGCCGCGCATCAGACTCTGCCAGGAGGAGCCGCCGCCGCGGGCACGGCCGTTCAGGGTGCGCAGCTCCACCCGGTCGCCGCGCACCCTGGCCTGCTCGGCCGGAGTGACCGGTGTGATGCCGGCGGCCTCCAGCGCGGCGGCGCCCTCGGCCTTGATCCGGCGGAACAGCTCCTGCTGCCGGTCGTCGTCCACCGGACCGCGTACCGCTTCGAGGGCGTTGGCCAGGTTCGACAGCAGCTTGCCGTACTTCCAGGCCATGACGTCCGGGACGACGGGCGCGTCGAAGCCCGACTGCGACAGGTCGGCCGAGATCCGCCGGGCGGTGTCGTCGGTGCCGGACGGGTAGCGGCCGAGGTGCAGGATGCCGGTCAGCGGCGCGCCCGGTGCCTGGACGACTCCGGGCTCCAGGTGCGAGCTCGGCATCCACACGCACATCGGGTACACGTCGCGGAAGCGGCGCAGGGCGAGCCGTTCGTTCTCCACGCCGTTCTGGGCGCAGACCACCGCGGGGCCGCCGGCGCCGGGCCGGTCGGCGTAGCCGCTCCAGGTCTGCAGGGCGGCGGCGGTGTCCTGGGTCTTGGTGGCGAGCAGCAGCACGTCGTCGGGGCGGGGATCGAGGTCGGCGGGGCCGTCGACCACCGGGATCGGCAACGTCAGGGTGCGCTCGGGCAGTTCGAGCCGCAGGCCGTGGGCGCGCAGCGCGTCGCGATGCGCGCCGCGGGCGACCAGGACGACATCGTGCCCGCTGTCGTAGAGCCGCCCGCCGATCGTTCCGCCGACCGCGCCCGCGCCGATGATCAGGTATCTCACCCGCCCCAGCCTGCCACGCCGGGCCCGCCGCCCGCCGCGCCGGCCACCCGCCGGACAGCCGGCGACTCGATTTCGGGGCCGCGGGGGGCATGCTCCGCGCCCTGCCGGGTACGTGCCCGGTTCAGCGGCCCCCGAGCGGCCGGTCCGCGCAGCCGACTCCACCCACACCCCATCGCGCACGCAGAAGCGGCGAGAGGAAACCAAAAGCGATGACCGACATCAACTCCGACGGCGCCCTGCCCCCCGCGCAGCGTGCCCTGCACGAGATCGCCCAGGGCAGCGAGAACGTGATCGCGCTGAGCACGCTCGCGGTGAGCGAGGTGCTGCTGCCGGTGCCCGGCGTCGAGGAGCTTCCGGCCGGCGTGAACGGCGCCGAGCTGCCCCGCGA
This sequence comes from Streptomyces sp. CA-111067, assembly GCF_050956065.1. Classification (NCBI taxonomy): domain Bacteria; kingdom Bacillati; phylum Actinomycetota; class Actinomycetes; order Kitasatosporales; family Streptomycetaceae; genus Streptomyces; species Streptomyces sp. CA-111067. The sequence continues at coordinate 7,761,564 of NZ_CP192103.1, forward strand.
GATCCAGCTCCCGGTCTACGAGCAGGAGGACGGCCGGCAGCTCGTGCCGGTCTTCACCTCCGAGACCCGGATGGCCGACGCGCTGCCCAGCACCCGCAGCTACCGGTTGGTCCAACTGTCCGCGCTCAGCGGCGCCTGGCCGTCCGACGAGCTGATCCTGTCCATCGACACCGGCAGTCCCGACGCGCTGAGCATCTCCGGTGAGGGGGTCCGCGCCCTGGCCGGCCTGGTCGGCGGCAGCAACTGACCACCGGCGGCCGGCCCGGGGCGCCCGCTCACCCGCGGTAGACCACGAGCCCGCCCGGCACCTTGTCGAGCAGCAGCTCCCCGGGCGCGGGCGCCACCTCACCGTCGCAGGCGAGGTGGACGCCGGCGCCCGGAACGCGTACCCGCAGCCGGGGCACCGCGGCGGCCTCGTACACCGGCGACCTGGTCAGCACCCCGGTCAGGGCCGCGCCCACCAGCCGGGTCCTGGCGTACGGACCGCCGTCCACGATCCGCACGTCCAGCCGCCCGTCGGTCAGGTTCTTGCGCCGCACCGGGGCCAGACCCACGCTGGAATACCGGCAGTTGCCCGCGAACAGCAGCCACACCGAGCGCGGCCGGCCGTTGATCTCGATCTGCACCGGCTCGCAGGTCCGCAGCACGTGCACCGCGGCCAGCACCCCGGCCGGCCAGCTGCCGACCCGCCGCGACCAGCGCTCCCGTACCCGCACCAGGTCCGGGTACGAGCCGATGCTGAAGGTGTTCAGATACGGTTCGCCGGCCGCGCCCGGGGTGTCGAGCACGGTGGTCCTGGCCACGTCCACCCCGGCGGCCCGGCCGGCCAGCACGGCCTCGGCGGTGTCGTCGATGGTGTTCAGGCCCAGGTCGAGGGCGAAGTGGTTGCGGGTGCCGCCGGGGAACACCGCGAGCGGCAGCCCGTGCCGCAGCGCGACGGCCGCGGCCAGCCGGATCGTGCCGTCGCCGCCGCACACCCCGAGCGCCCCGCTCTGCTCGACCGCGGCGCGGGCCGCCTTCTCCAGTAGTTCGGCGAGGTCGTCGTCCTCCGTGCACTCGACGACGTCCGCTTCCGGCAGCGCCGCGGCGATCCGCACCTCGGGGGTGGTCAGCAGCGGCGGCGGCCCGGCGGCGGTGTTCACCACCACATGCAGCCCGGCACCGTCGGGCAGCGCGGGGGCCGGGGCCTTCGGCCCCGGCTCGGGCCGTACGGTCGCCGGCGGGATCAGCGCCCGCACGGTCAGCGCGGCGCCGACGCCCAGGGCGCAGCCGACCAGCACGTCGCTGGGGTAGTGCACGCCGGTGTAGATCCGGGAGAAGGCCACGCTCGCCGCGATCGGCGCGACCACGGTGCCCCAGCCCGTCGACTCCAGGGCGGCGCCCGCCGCGAAGGCCGCGGCCGAGGCGGCGTGCCCCGAGGGGAAGGAGGAGGTGATCGGCTGCCGGTGCAGCTGGCGTATCACCGGAACGGCGTCCAGGATCGGCCGGCTGCGGCGTACCGCGCCCTTGCCGACCGTGTTCACCGTCAGCGAGGCCAGGGCCAGCGAGCCCAGGCCGCGCGCCGCGGCCCGCCGCCCGGACGGTCCGCCCGCCGCCGCGATGCCCGCGGCCACCGCGAACCACAGCCGGCCGTGGTTGGCCGCCCGGCTCAGCTTGGGCAGCACGGGCTCCGCGCCCGGCCAGTGACGGCCCGCCACTTCGGCGAACAACGCCTTGTCCCAGTTCTTCCAGGGGTACGTCATGCCGCTCGGTTACCCCTCGTCGGCCGCGGCACGCCGCCGCTGTACGCTCCCCGGGTGAGCGCACCCCGCCAGGCACCGGATCCGGCGTCCCGGCACGACACACCGGCCCTGGTCATCTTCGACTGCGACGGCGTCCTGGTCGACAGCGAGAAGATCGCCGTCAAGGTGGACGCGGTGGTGCTGGCCGGCCTCGGCTGGCCGCTCGCCGAGGCCGAGATCGTCGAGCGCTTCGTCGGCCGGTCCTACGGCGACATGATCGCCGAGGTCGAGGCGCACCTCGGCCGCCGGCTGCCCGACGGCTGGGACGCCCCCTACCGGCACCTCTACCTGGAGGCGTTCGAGGCCGAGCTGACCGAGGTGGACGGGGTCACCGAGGCGCTCGACGCCCTCACCCTGCCGACCTGCGTGGCGTCCAGCAGCAGCCACGAGGGGCTGCGGCACAGCCTCGGCCTCACCGGTCTGTACGAGCGCTTCGCCGGGCGGATCTTCAGCGCCGAGGAGGTCGCCCGCGGCAAGCCCGCGCCCGACCTGTTCCTGCACGCCGCGCGCACCCTCGGGGTGCGGCCGGACCGCTGCGCGGTGGTCGAGGACAGCCCGTACGGGGTGGCCGCGGCCCGCGCCGCCGGGATGCGCGCGTACGGCTACTGCGGCGGCCTGACTCCGGCGGGCCGGCTGGAAGGCCCCGGCACCGTGGTCTTCGACGACATGCGCGAGCTGCCGGAACTGCTGCTCGGCTGACGCGAACGGGGCCGCCCGGCCGCGCTGCGCGCGGACCCGTGGATCGCCCGGCCGGGGTCGCCCGGCCGCCCGCTGCTGGTGCGCGAAGCCGCGTACCGGGGCAAGGTGGGGCGTAAAGGACTTCCACCAGCGTCCCCATCCAGCGGAGGTACGGAATGCGGCCCATCTTGCCGTACGACGTCAGGCCCGACCCGGGTCTGCCGATCCCCGCGTACTGGGAGGCGAGCCTCGACCGGGCCCCGGCGGGCGACGAACCGGTGGGCGGCGGCGAACCGCTGCTGGAAGCGGCCTGCGGCTACTTCGCCCGGCGCGGCCTGCCCGGCGAGACCGGGCAGGTGCTGGCCGCGCCCGGCGCGGAACCGCTGCTGCTGGCGCTGCTGTCCGCGGTGGACGGCGACCCGGTGCTGGCCCGGCCGGCCGCCGGCTGGCAGGCACCGGTGACCCGGCTGCTCGGCCGCCGGGTGTACACCGCGCCGACCGCGGCGGAGGGCGGCGGCGTGCCCGACCCCGTCGCACTGATGGAGGCCGTCCGCAGGGCACGGGCCGAGGGCGGCGATCCGCGGCTGCTGCTGCTGTCCGCGGTGGACGACCCCAGCGGCACCGTCAGCGCGCCCGAGCTGCTGCACGAGACGTGCGAGGCCGCGGCCGAGGCGGGCCTGCTGATCATCTCCGACGAGACCTACAGCGACACGCTGCACCACCGTGACACGGTGCTGCTCAGCCCGGCCGAGATGCTGCCCGACCACACGGTGGTGCTCGCCGATCTCGGCGCCACGCTGGTGCCCTCGTCGGTGCCCGCGGCGCTGGCGCGCTTCCCCTCCACCGAGCACGGCACCGCCTGGCGGCAGCGGACCGCCGAGGCGCTCGCCGCGCTGCGCGCGGTGCTTTCCGCGCCGGTGGCGGCCGGTGTCGCTCACGTGCTGGGCGAGCCGCCCGAGGTCACCGACCGCACCGCCGCCGCGAACCGGCTGCACGCGCGGACCGCCGCGGCGGCGTACCGGGCGATCACCGGCGCGGGCGCGCTCTGCCGCCCGCCGCAGGCCGGCTTCCAGCTCTACCCCACCCTGCGGGTCGCGGGCCTGGACGCGGCGGAACTCGAGGAGCACCTCGCCGTGACGCTCGGCCGGCATGTGGCCGGCGGCCACCGCTTCGGCGACGACCCGGCGGAGCCGAGGGTCAGGATCAGCACGGGGGCGTTGCACGGGCGTACGGAGGCCGAGCGCCGCAGCACGCTCGACGCGTCCGACCCGCTGTCCCTCCCGCACGTGAACGACGCGCTCGAAGCGCTTTCCGCCGCTTTCACGGCCGCAGCCCCGACCCCCTCCAACCCGGTCCTCCCCGGCCGCTGAGGGTTCCCTCCAGGGGCAGCCGAGGCCCCCACCGCCGGGGTGGCACGAGCCGTCCCGGGACCACCCGCCGGTGGAGGGCTGATCGCGCAGTTCCCCGCGCCCCTTCGGGGCTCGTCGTCGGGCGCCGCTGGTCGCGGCCCGAGGGGCAGGGTGACGCGGTCAGTTGCGGGACCATCCGCCCGGTGGGGCTGGTGGCGCAGTTCCCCGCGGCTCGGCAAAGGTGACGTCTCGGGGCACGGGCCCCGAAGGGGCGCGGGGAACTGCGCGACAAGCCACCCACCGGCCGGGGGTCCGGAACAGCCGCAACCACCCCACCCCTCGGGCCGGGGCCGGGGCCCGGGGGGCCGGGCCGCCCGGGCGGACCTTCTCGGATCGCGAGGGCGACCGACCTCGCTTACGTTCGACGCGTCCGGTGCCCGCGCGATGGGAGTTCAGATGACCGAGCAGAGCGAGCGCGTCGTGGCCGGTCCGCGTGAACTCGCTCCCCCCTCCGTTCCGCCCGCGCCGCGGATCCCGCGGGCGCCCCGGCCGCTGGGGGAGCGGCGGCGCTGGCCGCGGTCGTTCGGCGACCGGCTGAGCGCGCCGCTGCCCAGTACCTGGGACGTGCTGCGGGCCGTACGGGAGCGGGCCGTGCGGCCGCCGGCGAACTCGCTGCGCGAGCTGCCGCTGCTGCCGGTCGAGCCGGCGCCGCTGCCCGCGGCCGGGCCCGGCGCGGTGAGCGTGACGTGGGCCGGGCACGCCAGCTGGGTGATCAGGATCGGCGGGCTGACGGTGCTCACCGACCCCGTCTGGTCCCGGCGGATCCCCGCCACCCCGGCCCGGGTCACCCCGGTCGGCGTGCCGTGGTCGGAGCTGCCGCCGATCGACGCCGTGCTGATCAGCCACAACCACTACGACCACCTGGACGCCCCCACCCTCAAGCGGCTGCCGCGCGACACCGCGCTGTTCGTGCCGGCCGGGCTGGCCGGCTGGTGCCGCCGCCGCGGCTTCACCCGGGTGACCGAGCTCGACTGGTGGGAGGCCGCCGAACTGGGCGGGGTGCGCTTCGACTTCGTGCCCGCCCACCACTGGAGCCGGCGCCGGCTCACCGACACCTGCCGCTCGCTGTGGGGCGGCTGGGTGCTCACCGACGGCACGCAGAACGGCAACCCCGGCCGCAAGGTCTACTTCGCCGGCGACACCGGCTACGGCCGCTGCTTCACCGAGATCGGCCGCGCCCACCCCGGCATCGACCTCGCCCTGCTGCCGATCGGCGCCTACGCCCCGCGCTGGCTGCTCAGCCCGGTGCACACCGACCCCGAGGAGGCCGTGCAGGCGTTCCTCGACCTGGGCGCCACCGCGATGGCCCCCATGCACTGGGCCACCTTCCTGCTGTCCTGCGAGCCGCCGCTCGAACCGCTCAACCGCCTTCGCTCGGCCTGGGCGGCCGCGGCCCTTCCGCCTGCCGCACTGTGGCCTCTTCCGGTGGGCGGCTCGCGGGTGCTGCCCGATCCGGCGCCCGGCGCAGCCGCCGTACCGCCTTGGGACCGACCGCGATCGCGAAGGTGAGACCCACCGCGAGGGCCACGCCCTGCCAGGGCTCGGGGAACAGCGAACCGCCGAGGATCCCGATCAGCTGGTACGTGGCGGCCCAGGCCAGGCACGCCGGGACGTCCCCGCGCAGGAACCTGCGCAGCGGCAGCTCCGACATCAGGCACGCCACCATCACCGGGATCCGGCCCGCCGGTATCAGCCGGGACAGCACGAGCACCGCGATCCCGTGCTCGTCGAGCCTGCGCTGCGCGGCGGCCAGCGTGTGCTCGTCGACCCGCTGCTGGAGCCGGTGCAGCCAGCGCGTGCCGCCCCGGGAGTGCACCCCGCGCAGCCCGAGCCAGTACAGCCCGGCGTCGCCCAGCAGCGCGGCGAACGAGGCCACCCCGAAGACGCCGACCAGCGCCAGCGGGTCGGTCTGGTGGAAGGCGACCACCGCGGCACTGGACACCAGCGCGCCGGTCGGCACCACCGGTACCAGCGAGCCGAGCGACACCAGCAGGAAGAGCGTCGGGTAGCCGACCGCCTGCGTGGTGCTCTCCGACGGCGGCGGATTCGCCGCGGCCGAGGCCAGGATCCCGATCACTCCGCAGTCTCCCGTCCGGCGCCGGCCACCAGCACGCTCTGCCCGTGCGCCAGCAGGTGCACCGCGACCTGAGGGGCCCGCTCGGCCGCCAGCCGGACGAACTCCGCGCCCGGCGTGTGGAACTCCTCGGGGCGCACCGCGTCCATGCCGATCGGCCAGTACGTGCCGTAGTGCACCGGCACCGCCGCCCGCGGCTCCAGTTCGGCCAGCGCCTGCGCCGCCCGGCCCGCGTCCAGGTGTCCCTGCCCGAGGAACGGCCCCCAGCCGCCGACCGGCAGCAGCGCCACGTCACACGGTCCGACCGCCTCGGCCATCCCGTCGAACAGCCCGGTGTCGCCCGCGAAGTAGGTACGCGCCTCGCCGGTCACCACATAGCCGAGCGCGGAGCTGCGCTGCGGCCCGTACGGCAGCCGCCGCCCGTCGTGCGCGGCGGGCACCGCCCGTACGGTGACCCCGCCGTCGCCCGCGGCGATCTCGGTGGAGTCGCCGGCCGCCACCTCCACCAGGCGCAGCCGGTCCCGAAGCCGGCGCAGCCCGGGAACAGCGGCGAGCGCGCCGCGCGGCAGCAGCACGGTGGTGCCGGCCGCCAGTCGGCGCAGCGAGCCCAGATGCAGGTGGTCGGCGTGCAGATGGGACACCAGCACCACGTCCGCCTGCGCGGCGGAGGGCGGCGGAAGGGCGCCGCGCCGGCGGCGCAGGTGGGCCAGCCGCCGGGTGAACAGCGGATCGGTGAGCACGCTCACCCCGGAATCCCGCACGGTCACCGTGGCATGCCCCCACCACGTGATCTCCACCGCCACCGCTCCCGCCCTTCACCAGCGCCGTCCCGCCTTGAGGGTATGCCTTCCGCCGCCGGCGCCCGCCCGCCGGACGGGCACCGGGCCCGGAGTGCGGATATGGCAGGGTGGACAGGTGCCACAGCCTGGAGAGACACACCTCGGAGAGAGCAGGAGGCGGGCCGCCGGCCGTAGCGCGCTGCGGACCGTCGGACGGGTGCTCGCCGTATGGGTGGTGGCGTCGGCCACGCTGGCGGTACTCGCCGCCGTGCTGCCGGACTTCAGGATCGAGGCGCCCGACGGCGACAGCCCCACCCAGATCGCGATCACCGCCGCGATCGGCGCGGGCGCCTTCGGCGTGCTCAGCGCGCTGGTGTGGCCGCTGCTGGTACGGGCCCTGCTGCTGGTGCCCGCGCTGGTGCTCGGCGCGCTGGTGTTCTTCCTGAACGGCTCGCTGCTGCTGGTCGCGCTGCGCTTCACACCGGACGGCCGCGGCGAGGTCACACCGGCCACCGCCGTGGTGATCGCCGCCGTGATGTCGGCCGCGTCCTCGGCGACGAGCACCGCGCTCGCCGTGCGCGACGACGCCGCCTACGGCCGCCGGCTGGCCCGGCTCGGCGGACGCAGGCGCCGGCACGCGGGCGACCCGCCGCTGCCCACCACCGCGGGCACGGTCTTCCTCCAGCTCGACGGTGTCGGCCACGACGTGCTGCGCGGCGCTCTCACCTCCTCGCCGCCCGCGATGCCGACGGTGGCCGGCTGGCTCGGCAGCACCCACCGGCTCACCGGGTGGCGTACCGACTGGAGCAGCCAGACCGGCGCCAGCCAGCTGGCCATCCTGCACGGCACCAACCACGACGTGCCCGCCTTCCGCTGGTTCGAGAAGGAGACCGGGCAGGTGATGGTCTGCAACCGGCCGTCCAGCGCCGCCGAGCTGGAGCGCCGGGCGGTGGCACGTACCGGCTCGCGCGGCCTGCTGGCCGACGACGGGGCCAGCCGCGGCAACCTGTTCACCGGCGGCGCGCAGCAGTCGGCGCTGGTGATGTCGGTGGCGGCCCGCCGCACCAGGTTCAGCCGCTCCAGGTCCGGCTACTTCGCCTACTTCTCCGACCCGGCCAACGCGGTGCGCACCGCCTGGTCGTTCGCCGCCGAGGTGGCCCGCGAGGTCATCGAGTCCAGCGCCTCACGGCTGCGCGGGGACCTGCCGCGGATCAAGCGCGGCGGCCTCTATCCGCTGCTGCGGGCGTTCGCCACCGTGGTCGAGCGTGACGTGGCGGTGGCCGCGGTGGTCGGCGACATGCTCGCCGGGCGCACCGCCGTCTACGCCGACCTGGTCGCCTACGACGAGGTGGCGCACCACTCGGGCCCGCACAGCAAGGACGCCCGCAAGGTGCTGACCCGCCTCGACCGCTCGGTGCGGCTGATCGCGGACGCGTCCAGGTACGCGCCGCGGCCGTACCGGATCGTGCTGCTGTCCGACCACGGCCAGAGCCACGGCGAGACGTTCGAGGGCCGGTACGGCATGTCGCTGCGGGAGCTGGTCAGGGCCGGCTGCGGGCTGCCCGCGCACGCCCGGCGGACCGGGCAGCGGCGGCCGGCCGGCGGGGCCGAGTCCCGCACCGCGGCCCGCAGCGCGCTGCGGCGGCCGGAACGGGGGCGGCGCAGCGCGGAGGAGGCGGCCTGTGAGGGGCCGCCCAGCGACCCGATCGTGCTGGCCTCCGGCAACCTCGGCCTGGTGTCGTTCCCCGACATCGCGGGCCGGGCCACCCGGGAGGAGATCGACGCGCGGGCACCGCGGCTGATCGACGTGCTCACCCGGCATCCGGGCATCGGCTTCGTGCTGGTGCGCAGCGCCACGCGCGGGCCGCTGGCGCTCGGCCGGGACGGCGCGGAGCACGAACTCGCCACCGGCCGGATCACCGGCAGCGACCCGCTGGCGCCGTTCGGCGAGGGCGCGGCGCACGCCCTGCGCCGCGCGGACGGCTTCCCGCACACCGCCGACCTGATGGTCAACTCCGCCTGCCGGCCGTCGACGGGCGCGGTGTTCGCCTTCGAGGAGCAGGCCGGGTCGCACGGCGGGCTCGGCGGCCCGCAGAGCCACCCCTTCCTGCTGCACCCGGCGGAGCTGCCGCTGCCGGAGACGGCGCTGACCGGGGCGGAGTCGCTGCACGCGGTGTTCCGCGGCTGGCTGGCCCCGCCGGTGCCGTCGCAGGCGGCCCCGGCGGACTGCCCCGGCACGGAGCAGGAGCAGGAGCAGGAGTCGCTGCCGCGGGCGACGGCGCCGCCGGTCAGCACCTGAGCGGCAGCGGGGCCGGGGTCAGGCCGAGGCGCCGCCGTCGACCACCAGGTCGGTGCCGACGGTGAACGCGGCGGCGGGGGAGGCCAGATAGAGCACGGCGGCGGCGATCTCCGCGGTCTCGCCGGCCCGGCCGACCGGCACGACGGCGCTCAGCCGGGCCGCCTTGTCCGCCGCGCTCTCGCCGGGACGCGAGGACATCGGGGTGTTCACCGGGCCGGGGCTGACCGCGTTGATCCGGACGCCGTCGGCGATGTGGTCGAGCGCGGCGTTGCGGGTCAGTGCGCTGACCGCGGCCTTGGACGCGGCGTAGGCGGCCATCCCCGGCAGCCGCCGGTGCGCGCCGATGTTGGACGAGATGTTGACGATCGCGCCGCCGCCGTGCGCGCGCATCCAGCGGATCTCGTGCCGCATGGCCAGCAGCAGCCCGGTGACGTTGGTGTCGAGCAGGTGCCGCCAGTCGGCCTCCTCGATGTCGGCGACCGGCCCGGGCGCGATGGCGGTGCCGACGTTGTTGACCGCGATGTGGAGCCCGCCCAGCCGCTCGGCGGTGTCCGCGACCAGCCGCCGCACCCCGGCCTCGACGGTGATGTCCGCGGTGATCGCCGCCGCCTCGCCGCCGGCCGCCTCGACCAGGGCGACGGTCTCCTTCAGGGTGCGCTCGGTGCGGCCGGCCACCGCGACCCGGGCGCCCTCGCGGGCGAAGGCGAGCGCGACGGCCCGGCCGATCCCGCTGCCGGCCCCGGTGACGAGGACGGACGTGCCGGTGAAGTTCTCGGACTCGGGCATGGCTTCTCTCCGTCATCAGTCAGCGATGTCAACGTAAAGGTCAAGGTGAATAACAGAACGATCAGTCTGGAATGAGGCCAGAACTGGCCCGTAAACCGGCCAGGAACCCCGCATGAACCCGGTGGGAGTCAGTCGAGCAGGGCCAGCGCCTGCGCCGCCGCGTCCCGCACCCGGTCCTGGCCGCCGCCCGCCTTGCCGACCACCCGCAGCCCCTGGAGCAGGACCACCAGCATCCGCGCCAGCGCCCGCGGATCGCGCCCCGCGGGCAGCTCGCCCTGCGCGCCGGCCCGGATCAGCGCCGACCGCAGGCCGGTCTCCAGCAGGTCCCAGCTCTCCGCCACCTGCCGGGCGGCCGCCTCGTCGTGCGGGGCCAGTTCGACCGCGGTGTTGGTCAGGAAGCAGCCGCGCCGCTGGTCGTCGTCCGCCGACAGCTCGGCGTAGCCGGTCACCACCGCCCGTACCGCGGGCAGCGCCGGGCCCGGCTGGGACAGGGTTTCGAGCAGCGCCCGGTCGCGGGCCTCGGAGTAGCGGCGCAGCGCCAGCAGATACAGCTCGTGCTTGCTGCCGAAGGTGGCGTAGACGCTGGCCCGTCCGATGCCGAGGGCGGCGACCAGGTCGGCCATGGACGTGGCCTCGTACCCGCGCTGCCAGAACAGCTCAAGCGCGCACTGGAGTGCGGTGTCCGGGTCGAATTCCTTGGTCCTCGCCATACCGCCGAGCCTACGATCAAGCAGAACGATCGGTCAAGAAAGCAGAAATCGTCAACCTTGAGTTGACGGCCCCGCAATCGTCAACTTAACGTTGACGCATGGCAGAGAACCCGGCAGAACAAGAGCACCCGGTCCGGCTCGGTGACCTCATCGAGTACGTCAAGCAGCAGCACCCCGGCTTCGATCCGCTCGAAGACCTCGAACACGCCGTCACCCTCGGCTCCCACCTCGGCGACCTCGCCGACCAGCTCATCGGCCACTTCGTGGACCAGGCCAGGCACGCGGGCGCCTCCTGGACCGACATCGGACAGCACATGGGCGTCAGCAAGCAGGCGGCCCAGAAACGGTTCGTGGTCAAGCTCCCCGAGGGCCTCGAACTCGACGTCGAGGCGAGCTTCGGCCGCTTCACCCCGCGGGCCCGACGGGCCGTCACCGCGGCTCAGGAGGAGGCCAGGGACGCCCGCCACCTCGCGATCGAGCCCGAGCACCTGGTGCTCGGCCTGCTCGCGCAGCCCGACACGCTGGCCGCCCGCGCGCTGGCCGAGCTCGGCGCCACCCCCGAGGCGGTGCGGGCCGCCGTGGCCACCCCCGGCACCGGGAACAAGGCGCAGAAAGGCCATCTGACGGTCAGCCCGGCCGCGAAGAAGGCGCTGCAACTCGTCCTGCACGAGGCCGTCAGGCTCGGCCACAACTACATCGGCACCGAGCACATCCTGCTCGGCGTGCTCAGCGACCACGAGGACCCGTCGGCGCGGGCGCTGACCGAACTCGGCGTCAGCCACGAGGCCGCCGAGCGCTGGGTCGTCGACGAGCTGGACCGGCTGACCTCCGGAACCGGCTGACCTCCGGAACCGCCTGACCCGCGGTCCGCGGGCCCCGAGCGCTCAACTCTCCTTGCGCAGCGCCAGCAGCCGGTACACCGGGTCGCCGCGCGGCACCTCCGGGTCCGGCAGCAGTGCCAGCTCCTTCACCAGCGTGCCCGACGTCTCCTCGTCGAGCAGCAGCGCAGAGGCGAAGTAGCCGCGCTGCACGTCCCCGGCCATCCGGGCCGGGGACCGGCCCTGGCCGTGCCCGGTGAAGCGCGCCTCGCCCACCCTGCGCAGCCCGTGCTCGGAGGCCACCGCCGTGATCCGGGAGGCCGCGTCATTGGCCCGCCGCACCCGGAAGGGAGCGATCAGCCGGTCCACGTCGCTGTGCACGTCGTGCGCCGCGTCCTTGTCCACCGTCGTCACGAACGTGCCGCCCGGGCGCAGCACCCGCGCGCACTCCGCGACCACCGCGGGCGCGTCCGGCAGCAGATGCAGCAGCCACACCGCGCTCACCGCGTCGAGCGAGTCGTCGGCGAACGGCAGCCGCCGGCAGTCGCCCTGCACCACCGCGGGGCCCAGCCGGCCGGCCGCCGCGCCGAGCATCCCGGACGACGCGTCGACCCCGAACACCCGCAGTCCCGGCCGCATCAGCCGCTCGCTGACGAGCCCGGTCCCGCACCCCACGTCGAGCAGGGTGCCGGCCGGCTCCGGCACCAGCGCCAGGACCGCCCGCGCGGCCGAACGGGCCCGCGGCACACCGCCCCTGGTGGCGTCGTAGCGCGCCGCTTCCACGTCGTAGTCCAGCATGGGGCAGATCCTAGAGGCCGCAGGTGAACGGGGCCGCCCCCGTGGTCTTGCGCGCCGGTTACGCCCTGAGGCGCGTGTTACGTCCTGCCGCCTCCGCCGGATCCGCCCACCGTGCGCCCGGCAACCGGTAGCCTCACGGACCCGGAGTGCGTACGACTCGGAGTGCGTACACACTCAGAGTGCGTACCAGGGGGGAGCGGGGGAGCGATGACCGGCACGGGCGCGGACGAGGGCGGGCGGTCCGCGGTGTCGCGGACCAGCCCGGAGACCAGGCAGCGGCGCGGGGATCTCGCGATCCGCCCCTTCCCCGACGTCACCGCGGGCACCCCCGCCGACCAGCGTGCCGCGCTGGCCGCGCTGCGGGCCTGGGCCGAGCAGGCGGCCGAGGACGCCATCGACTGGTACCTGCTCGACAAGCGCCGCAAGCGGGTCAGCTCCCGCGTGCTCCAGAGCCTCGCCATCGTCTTCGCGGTGGCCGGCGCCGCCGTGCCGCTGGGCACCGCGGCCGCCGGCGGCTCCGGCCAGGGCTGGGGCTATGTGCTGCTCGCGGTCGCGGCCGGCTGCAAGGGCTTCGACTACTTCTTCGGGCTGTCCTCCACCTGGATGCGGGACATGTCCGTGGTCCAGGCGCTGCGCGGCGAACTCAACGCCGTCCGCCTCGAATGGGCCGCCGACGTGCTGCGGGCGGGACCGGCCGCGGCGCCGCACGCGGGCACCGCCGAGCCCCTGGCCGCTGCCGAGGTCGAACGCCAACTGGCCCTGATCGGGCGCCTGGTTGCGGCGGTGCGCGGCCAGATCGAGGGCGAGACCGCCGAATGGCAGGTGGAGTTCAGCTCCCGTACCCGGCAACTGCAGGAGCAGGGCGGCCTGCCCGCCTCGGGCCGCTGACACCGGCTGACCCGCGCTCACACCCTCTGACACACGGGGGCCGGTCGCTCAACCCCGGTACAGCGCCTCGATCTCGTCCTCGTATACGTTCTCGATCGCCCGCCGCTTCAGTTTCAGCGACGGCGTCAGCGTGCCGCGCTCCTCGCTGAACTGCGAGCCCAGGATGCGGAAGGTGCGGATCGACTCGGCCTGCGAGACCAGGGTGTTGGCCGCGACGACGGCCCGCCGGATCTCGGTCTCCAGATCCGGGTCGTGCACCAGCTCGGCCGGCGGCAGCCCCGGCTTGCCGCGCATGGCCAGCCAGTGCGTGACGGCCTCCTGGTCCAGGGTCACCAGCGCCGCCACGTACGGGCGGTTGTTGCCCACCGCCACGCACTGCCCGACCAGCGGATGGGCCCGTACCCGTTCCTCCAGCGCCACCGGCGACACGCTCTTGCCGCCGCTGGTCACCAGGATCTCCTTCTTGCGGCCGGTGATCGTCAGATAGCCGTCCTCGTCGAGCGAGCCGATGTCACCGGTGGCCAGCCAGCCGTCCCGCAGCACCTCGTCGGTGGCCTTGGGGTTGTTCAGATAGCCCTCGAATATCTGGCCGCCGCTCAGCCAGATCTCGCCGTCGTCGGCGATCAGCACGGTGGTGCCCGGCACCGGCTGCCCCACGGTGCCGAACCTGGTCTGCTCGGGCGGGTTGGCGGTGGCGGCGGCGGTGGACTCGGTGAGGCCGTAGCCCTCGTAGATCGTCACGCCCGCGCCGCAGAAGAACAGCCCGAGCCGCCGCTCCATCGCCGAACCGCCGGAGATCCCGTGCCGCACCCGGCCGCCGAGCGCGTCCCGCACCTTGCTGTAGACCAGCTTGTCGTAGAGCTGGTGCTGCATCCGCAGGCCCGCGCTCGGGCCCGAGCCGGTGCCGAACGCCTTGGCCTCCATCGCCTCCGCGTGCCGCACCGCGATGTCGACCGCCTTGTCGAACACGCTCAGCCTGCCGCCGGCCTCGGCCTTGCGGCGGGCGGCCTGGAAGACCTTCTCGAAGACGTACGGCACGGCCAGGACGAAGGTCGGCCGGAACGCGGCCAGCGACGGGATCAGATCGGACGCGGCCATGCTCGGCTGGTGCCCGAGCCGGATCCGGTGCCGCACGCAGGCCACCTCCACCATCCGGCCGAAGACGTGCGCGAGCGGCAGGAAGAGCAGGGTGGACGGCTCCTCGCCCGGCTTGCTGGCGAACACCGGCTCCCAGCGGGCCACCACGTTGTCCGTCTCGGCCATCAGGTTGGCGTGCGTGATGACGCAGCCCTTGGGCCGGCCGGTGGTGCCCGAGGTGTAGATCACGGTGGCGACCGCGTCAGGGGTGACCGCGAGCCGGTGCCGTTCCACCACGTCGTCGCCGAGGTGCCGGCCGGCCTGCGCCAGCTCCCCGACGCAGTCGGCGTCCAGCTGCCACAGCCGGGTCAGCCGGGGCAGCTCGTCCACGGCCGCGCCGATCGTCATGGCGTGGTCCTCGGACTCGACGATCGCCGCCACCGCGCCTGAGTCGTGCAGCATCCAGCGCAGCTGCTCCGAGGACGAGGTCGGGTAGACCGGAACGGAGCGGGCGCCGATCGCCCACAGCGCGAAGTCGATCAGCGTCCACTCGTACCGGGTGCGGGCCATCAGCGCGACCGGGTCGCCGAACCTGATCCCCTCGGCGAGCAGGCCCTTGGCGACCGCGAGCACCTGGTCGCGGAACTCCGTCGCCGTCACGTCCTGCCAGTTGCCGTCCTCGTCCGCGCGGGACAGCACGACCCGGTCGGGGGCGTGCCGCGCGTTGCCGAACACGGCGTCCGCCAGACCTCCGGCCTGGGGCACGGTGACCAGCGCGGGGACGGTGAACTGACGCAACGGCTGCTCTCTCCTCTGACCCCTCGGTGCGGGCCCGTAAAGTACCCGATCCTGCGGCCGGGTGGGAGGCCGTCGGAGCGACCGCAATATCGGACGTCTGTGCTGGTCGGGCCCGCTTTCCCGGCTGGGCCACGGGGTCTGCCCCGCGGGTCGGCGCGCCGCGCGGTTCCGGCCACCGGGGATCTGCACGAAATCTGCCCGGTCCGGGCACCGTCACTCCACTGACTCGGCCCCTTTCCGCTCCTTCAGCCTCCCTCGTCCCGCTGGTCACGGCAGTGCCGCCGGCAGTGGCATACGCCTGGGCCCCCAAGCGCGCCCGGCTCACCTCCGCAGCGCGCAGACCACCGCGACGACCAGCGACCAGGACGTGAAGAGGCCGTAGGCGAACAGCGCGCCGCCGCGGTCGCCGGAGAGCAGCTGGCGGGTCAGCACCCAGCCGAAGAACAGCACCTCGGCCGCCGCGCCGGCCAGCCCCCACACCGGCCGCCAGATCCCGGCGATCAGGGCCGCCGTGGTGAGCGTGTGGAAGACGCCGACGGCCGGCACCAGCCAGGGGCGCCGGCCCTCGCGCAGGCCCAGCCGGGTCAGGCTGTCCAGCCGCTCCACACCGGGGCCGAAGCGGGCCAGGGCGGCGAGCGCGGACGGCACCACTTCGAGCAGCAGCAGGACGGTCAGGACGGCGCTCAGCGCGAACATGTTCTACCCCCGGATGACTCACCAGCACGCATGTGCGGATCAGTGTGCCGGTTGGACCGAGGGCAGGGCGATGCGGTCTTCCCCCGCGTAGACGTTCATCGAGCTGCCGCGCAGGAAGCCGACCAGGGTCAGGCCGGCCTCGGCGGCGAGGTCGACCGCGAGCGAGGACGGCGCCGAGACCGCCGCCAGCGCCGGGATGCCGGCCATCACCGCCTTCTGCGCCAGCTCGAAGGACGCCCGGCCCGACACCATCAGTATCTCGTCGCCCAGCGGCAGCCGGTCCGCGAGCAGCGCCCGGCCGATCAGCTTGTCCACCGCGTTGTGCCGGCCGACGTCCTCCCGGACGTCCAGCAGCTCGCCGTCCGGGGTGAACAGCGCGGCGGCGTGCAGCCCGCCGGTCCGGTCGAAGACCGCCTGCGCCGCGCGCAGCCGGTCGGGCAGCGCGGACAGCAGCTCGGGGGTCAGCCGCGGCAGACCGGGGCCGGCCATCGGCAGCCGGGCGGCGGTCCTGACCGCGTCCAGGCTGGCCTTGCCGCACAGGCCGCAGGAGGACGAGGTGTAGACGTTGCGCTCCAGGGAGATGTCGGGGACCGGGACGCCGGGGGAGAGCGTCACGTCGACGATGTTGTACGTGTTCTCGCCGCGCCCGGGCGGCGCGCCGGGGGCCGGGGTCGTCGCGCCCGCGCAGTAGGCCACCGAGGCGACCTCGCCGGCCGCGGCGAGCACGCCCTCGCTGACCAGGAAGCCGACCGCCAGCGCGAAGTCGTCGCCCGGGGTGCGCATGGTGATGGCCAGCGACTGGCCGTTCAGCCGGATCTCCAGCGGCTCCTCGGCCACCAGCGTGTCCGCCCGGTGGCCGGCCGCGCCGTCCCTGATCCGCAGTACCCGGCGCCGCTCGGTGACCCGTCCCATGTCCCACCAGTCCCGGTTGTCTCGTCATTCCGTGCCGTCCGCCCGCCGCGGGGTCCCGCGGGTGATCCGAGTGCCGGGTACCCGCCGCGAGCGTGCCATAGGGTTGATGCCGACCGCGCAGCCGCGGACACACAACCCCGGACCTCTCAGGATGGCAGACCGAGATGAGCGACCAGCCGACCGCCGAGAACCACCTGGTGGGCGACGAGCAGGCACTGGCCAAGCTGCGGGCGCTGCGCGGCAGCATCGACAACCTCGACGCGGCACTCGTGCACCTGCTGGCGGAGCGCTTCAAGTGCACCCAGGAGGTCGGCGAGCTGAAGGCCGCCCACCACCTGCCGCCGGCCGACCCGGCCCGCGAGGCCGACCAGATCGCCCGGCTGCGCCGGCTGGCCGAGGACGCCCGGCTGGACCCGGCCTTCGCGGAGAAGTTCCTGAACTTCATCGTCGGCGAGGTGGTGCGCCACCACCGCGCGATCGCCGCCCGGCCGCGGCAGGACGGCCGGGCCTGAGCGGGCTCCGCCGACCCGCTGCTTCCGGCCGGTTCCGGTGATCGCTTCCGACCCGAAACCCTGTGCCCTGTCCATGCGTTGAACGTGGTGACGGGCCGGACGGCGCCGCACCGTCGCGGCCCGATCACCGGCCCGTGCACGCGTTCGATCGGTGAACCACGCACACATATGGAGCGGGACATGAAGCTCACGATCTTCGGGGCGACCGGGGGCATCGGCCGGCAGGTCCTCGACCAGGCCGTCGCCGCGGGGCATGAGGTGACGGCGGTGGTCCGCAATCCGGCCAAGGTCGGCCAGGACGTCCACACCGTCACGGCCGATCTCTCCGCTCCCGACCCGGAGGCGCTGCGTGCCGCGGTCGCCGGGGCCGACGGGGTGCTCTCCGGCCTCGGGCCGCGCGGCAAGTCCGACGCCGGGGTCACCTCCTCCGGCACCCGGGCGATCGTCGCGGCGATGCAGGCGGCCGGCGCCCGGCGGATCATCACCGTCAGCGCCGCCCCGGTCTCCACCACCGCCTCGCCGGGCCGGCCGAACCCGCCGAAGCACGACGAGGGCGAGGGCCCGCTGATGCGCTACCTCGGCACCCCGGTCAGCCACCTGATCCTCGGCAGGCACTTCACCGACCTCGCCCTGATGGAGGACGTGCTGCGGGACAGCGGCCTCGACTGGACGGTGGTCCGCCCGCCGCGCCTCACCGACAAGGCCCTCACCGGCGTCTACCGCACCGCGAACGGCCACAACCTCAAGGGCGGCAGCACCATCTCCCGGGCCGACACCGCCCACTTCATGCTCGCCGCCCTGACCGACCCGGCCACCGTCAAACAAGCCGTCGGCATCGCCGACTAGCCCCCGCGCCGGCCCCGGACCGGCCCTCACCCCCCGCAATCACAGGTGAGAACCACCCCGATTCCTTGCTACCCTTGACCTGTCACCGCGCAGACCTCGGTCGCAGCGGCACACCTGGTCCGGGTGGCGGAATGGCAGACGCGCTAGCTTGAGGTGCTAGTGCCCTTTATCGGGCGTGGGGGTTCAAGTCCCCCCTCGGACACACATCACCACCCCAGTATCGTTCGGGCCGGTATCCACGCGGCCCGGACGATTTTCTGTTTGAGGCGGCGCCCGGCCGGGTCAGGGGGATGACGGGGGCGGCGTCGTCTGGGGGTGGTGGGTGTCGGTGATGGTCTGGCGGAGTCGTAGGGCACGGTCGTGGTGGCGGCGGGCCAGGTCGGGGGCGTCGGCGGCGGCCAGGTCGCCGATCAGCTGCCAGCACGCGGCTTCGTCGTGGCGGTCGCCGTGCCGGTGGAAGATGCCGGCCGCGCGCTCGAGTGCCAGGTCGGCCAGGTCCCGGTCGGGGCGGCCGGCGTGTACGCGGCCGACTTCCAGCAGGGTGTACGCGGCGCACCGCTCGTCGGCCATCTCCTCGAAGGTGGCCAGCGCCTGGCGCAGGCAGCGCAGTGCCTCGTCCGGATCGCCGCGCTGGTCGTGCAGCCGGCTGCACCGGCGCAGCACGACCGCCACCCGGTGCGCGTCGCCGAGCGCCTCGGCCTGGTGCAGGGCCTGGCCGAACCAGGTCTCCGCCTCGTCCAGTCGGCCGAGCATGAGCCGCATCACGGCCATCGAGCAGGACAGTTGCGCCTCCAGGTGCCGGTCGCCCTCGGCGACCGCGATGCCCAGGGCGTGCCCGATGCGGTCGGCGGCCTCGGCGAACCGGCCCTGCACCCGGCTGACCGTGCTCAGCGCCGCCACCGAGAGCGCCTCGCCGCGCTTGTCGCCGCCGTCCTCGCAGAGCCTGATGGACGACTCCAGGGCCCGGGTCGCCTCGCCGAACTCGTCCTGGTAGATGTGCAGTTGGCCCAGGTCGCGCAGCAGCACCGAGATGCCGCGCGCGTTGCCGGCCGCCTCGGCCGCGGCCAGGGCGAGCCGGTGGCCGTGCTCCCAGTCCTGGTACAGGCACCGGTGGTCGTAGTAGGTCACCGCGCCGGCCGCCAGCTCCCAGGCCAGCTCGTGGAGTCCCCAGTCCGCGGCCAGCTTCACCGCGCCGAGCAGGGTGCTGCGTTCGGCGTCGAACCAGCCGACCGGGTCGGCCGTCAGCCGGTCCGCGACCGTGTCGGGCAGCGGCCGGCGCGGCGCGGAGCCGGGCTCGCCGGCCAGCAGCCCGGCCGGCAGCCGGCCGGTGGCGCGCCCGGCAAGGTCGAGCCAGGTGGACAGCACCCGGACGACCGCTTCCCGCCGTTCGGCCGGCGGCAGCCGGGCGGCGACCTCCACGGCGCAGGTCCTGATCAGGTCGTGCAGCCGGTAGCGCGGCTGGCCGATGGCGTCGGTGGCGGTGAGCCGCACCAGGCTGGCGTCCACGAGGCTGTCGAGCACCTCGTCGGCGTCCGGCCGGTCGAGCAGCGGGCCGATCACCCAGCCGGGCAGGATGTGGGCGCCGAGCAGACCCAGCAGGCCCAGCGCGCGCACCGCGTCGTCCGGCAGCAGCCGCAGGCTCAGTCCGACGCTGGCCCGCACGCTGAGGTCGCCGATCCGCAGCTCGGCCAGCCGCCGGGACTCGTCCTCGATCCGCTCCCGCAGCACCCGCAGCGACCAGGCCGGGCGGCCGGTGAGCTTGGCGCCGGCGATCCGGATCGCCAGTGGCAGGTTGCCGCAGGCGCCGAGGATCGCGTCGGCCTCGGCCGGCTCCTGCTCGACCCGCCGCCGCCCGACGATGCCGGTGAACATCTCGTGGGCCTCGGCCGGGCTCAGCACGTCCAGGTCGATGTGCCGGGCGCCGGGAAGGTGCGTCAGCAGGACGCGGCTGGTGATCAGCACGGCGCAGCCGTCGGCGCCCGGCAGTAACGGCAGCACCTGGTCGGCGTGCCCGGCGTCGTCGAGCACCACCAGCATCCGGCGGTCGGCGAGTAACGACCGGTAGAGCGCGGCCCGTTCTGACACCCCGCCGGGGATCGCGCCGCCGGCCACCCCGAACGCGCGCAGCGCCTCGGCCAGCATCAGCGCCGGGTCCCGCGGCTCGTCCGACGTCCCGGCGAGGTCGAGGTAGAGCTGCCCGTCGGGGAAGGAGGCGCTGGCCAGCCGGGCGGCGTGCGTCACCAGGGAGGACTTGCCGACACCGGGGCCGCCCACGACGACGGCCACCGGGGCCCGGTCGGGCGCCGACGGGTCGAGCAGCCGGGCTACCTGCGCCAGCGCGTCGATCCGGCCCACGAAGTCGGGGACGTCCAGCGGCAGTTGGCGCACCGGCAGCGCCATGACCGGTTCGGCCGCGTCCTTGCCCGGACCGTCCGGGAGGGTGCCCGCGGGTCCGCCCGCCGGGACGGGGGCCGCCAGCGACGGATCGGCGGCCAGGATGCGCCGGTGCAGCGTCTGGAGCGGCGGGGTGGGGTCGACGCCGAGCTCGCCGGCAAGAGTGCGGCGCAGCCGCTCGTACACCTGCAGCGCCTCGCCCTGCCGCCGGCACCGGTACAGGGCGACCATCAGGTGCTCCGCGACATGCTCGTCGAAGGGGGACTCGCGCAGCAGCGCGGTCAGCTCCTCGATGACCTCGCGATGCCGCCCCAGGCCGAGTTCGATGCTCAGGCACAGCTTGTGGGTGGCCGCGCGCTTCTCGTTCAGCCGTGCCGCGTCCAGCTCCAGGACCCGGCTCGATATGCCGGCCAGGGCGGTGCCGCGCCAGCAGGCCAGCGCGCGCCGCAGCGCGACCGCGGTCTGCGGCGGCGAGGTGTGCCGCTCGGCGAGCCGCCGCTCGTGGTCGAACTCCAGCAGGTCCAACTGCTCGCGTTCCAGATGGATCTGGTAGCCGCCGCGCCGCGTGCTGATCAGAGAGCGGGGCGCCCCGCTCACGGCGAGGTTGCGGCGCAGCCCGGACACGGCGTCCTGCACCTGGCGGACCGCGGTGGCGGGCACTTTCCCGTCCCACATCACGGCAACGAGCTGGTCCATGGCGACGAGGTCGTTCGCACCGACCAGGAGGGCGGCGAGCATCTTGGCCTGCCGCGCTCCGTCGAGTCGAACCTCGGACCCCGTGACCTGGGCGTACAGCGGCCCGAGCACGCCGAATCTCATGTCCCCCGACACCCCACGATCAGTGCCGAACCCCCGTTTGACCCGGCAGTGGCACAAATCCTAACGCTGTACCCTGCCCCGGCCAGGTCGAAGATCAGCCATCCGCAGCCAGGTGGCACGCGGCGCTCATCACGTCCTGCGCGCCACCGTTTCGCGGTCCGCGCTCACAGGGCCGACTGGAGCCCTTCGTAGCGCACCGACCAGCGGCGGTCCGCCGGGAAGCCCGGGGCGTGGCGGTCAGGTGCGCCGGTCCAGCCGGCCGCCATGAACGCGACGGCGTACAGCAGCGCGGCGTTGCTCGGGAAGTAGGGGAACGGGCCGCCGCCGGCCAGCCCGGCGTCGTCGAAGCTGAAGTTGTCGGTCGGATAGAGCAGGAAGTCCACGGCGTCGTCGGTGCGGCCGAGGCGCGCGGCGCACATGGCGAGCATCGGGAAGTCCCATCCCCATGTCTGGTCGAACTGCCAGCCGCTGAAGACCTTCTCGGCGGTGCGGGCCATCGTGGGGACGTCGACGCCGTCGCCCGGCAGCCAGCCGTACGGGCCGATCAGCGCCGGGTGCTCGTAGTTCCACTGCGTCCACATGTCCTGGACGCCCTCGTGCAGGACGTACGTGCCGTCCTGCACCGGCAGCGCCGCGAGCCTGTCGTGCACCCGCTGCCACTGCGGATCGGCGTGCAGGCCGAGGCGTTCGCGCCACTGCTGCGCGATCCGCAGGCCGAACCGCCAGTAGGCGAGCTCGAACGTCGGGTTCTGAGTGGTCTTCGGGTCGGTGTTCTCCGACACGACGTACATGGGCGGGCCGAGGATGTAGCGGCTGGTGTCCTCGTCCCAGAAGGCCCAGGAGGAGAGGAAGTCGGCGGTGTCGAAGACGATGTCGCGCCACTTGTGCAGGGTGCTCTCGTCGGGATGCGCCTGGTAGTCCATCTCGGCGAGGAAGAGCGGATGCGGCTGCTGCCACACCAGCAGGGCGTGGATGACGTGCGGCGACTCGCGGCCGTCGGCCGTCGTGCACTTCGGCCAGCGCGCGCCGCGGAAGCCCTGGAACTCGGCGCGTTCGAGCGCCGACCGGTGGAAGCGCTCGTAGACGTCCAGGCTGCGGTCGAGCATCGGCCAGCGGTTCCACAGCGCCCACTGCGCGCCGTGCCACCAGTACATCTCCATGTGGAACTTGCCGTTCCAGCCGTTGTTGACGAGCCCGGCCTCCTGCGGCGGCAGCGAGCCCGCCTCGTTGACCCGCATCAGGTACTGGGAGAGCACGACGCGCCGCTCCAGCTCGGGCCAGCGCGAGTCGGTGCTCGCGGACAGGTCGACCGCGCCGCCGGAGAGCCAGAACTGCCGCCAGGCGCGGGTGCTCGCGGAGAGTGTCGCGCTCGACGTCGGCGCCGACTTCGCCGGTGTGGGAGCGTAAGTGCAGGTGAACCGCAGCTGGTTGGTGCGGCCGGCCGCGGCGAGACGGTAGCGGTGCCGGTCGGCCGCCGCCCCGATCGACAGGGTCTGGCCGTCCTGGACGACGATGTCCTGGTCCTGGCCGGCATAGGTGTAGCCGAGCTCCAGCCGCTTGGCCTGGCCGGGCGCCGGGTCGCCGAGGGTCAGGTAGTTCACCTGCAGGATCAGCGAGTTGCCGGTGACCAGCTGCGCGAGCTTGCCGGTGACGTCGGCCCAGTGGCCGTCGGTCCCGTACCGCGCGGTGCGGATGACGAGCTCCCCGGCACCGGAGCCGGTGCCGAGTCCGGTGAGCACGCCGTGGCCCTCCCAGGCGAGCGCTGCGTGGTACTCGGTGGAGTCCAGCCGGTGCGTGATGTCGGCGCGATTGTGCCCGTGCGGCGTCATCGACGTCGTGTGGGCGTCCGGGGCGCCGTAGGTCCCGACGTACGAGGCGAACTCCTGCCCGTCGGCGTAGGGGAAGTCGAGGAAGACCGCCAGCCGTCCGGCGGCGACGAGCGGCGAGTCGATCTGCACGGCGACCGTGTCGTGGTCGGGGTGGCAGCAGGTGCGGACGTGGACGGGTTCGCCGGCGACCTCGAACCGGCTGTCGATGACGCCGGTCCACAGGTCGAGTTCCTGGTGGATCCCGGTGATGTCGTCGGCGGTCGCGGCGCGGCCGTCGGGCATCGACAGCTCCATGCCGATCCGCCCGAGGTTGAGGCGGGCCGGGTTGGCGTAGAGCCAGGCCGACAGTTCGGGCTGGTCCGGGTTGGGAATGGGGTAGTCGACCGGGCGGCCGTGGGTGTCCCAGACCTGGCCGCGGAAGTCCGACGGCTGCTGGCCGGCTGGCAGCGGGAAGCTGTGCCACCCCCAGTCCGACATGGTGTTGAACGGCACGAACGTCTGCAGCCCGGTGATGTCGACGCCGAACGCGAACCCGCCGTTGCCGACCTGTAGCGGGCTCTGCGTGTCGAGCTTCCCGCGCACCACCCGATGCCGGGCCACGACGGCCTGCCGGTCGATCGGCCGCATCGGCTCGCCGTGCCCCGGCCCGCCGGCTGCGGCGGCGGGCTCCGCGGAGACCCCGGCCACCGCGGCGGCGGCCGACCCGGACAGGAACTTTCTGCGGCTGACCATACGTGTGCCTCCTGGCTGGCTGAGGGAACAGTCATCGGTGCTGACCGGCGGCGGCCGCGAGTGCCCGGCTGTACGTACAGCCTCTGAACGTTCAATCGAACGGGCGCTCTTGCCCCGCGGTCCTTTCGCGGGCCGCTACTTCGGGTGCCCGGGGTGCCCGGGGTGCCCGGGGTGGGCCGGGTGGCCCGGGTGGTGCGCGCCGGGCCTGCTGACGCTGGTCGAGAACTTGAGCGACCGCCCGGCCTCGGCCCTGAACGTCGAGCCGTTGTCGTTGCTGTACGACTCGCCGCCGCCCGGGTAGGGGCCGTTGTCGTTGTACTCAAGGCCGTAACAGCCGGTGTCGGAAGCCGACCTGACCATCAGCCCGTAGCGCTGCCCGGCCGTCACGGCGATGCCGGGGGCCACCGTGACCTCCCGAGGCGACCAGCCGATCCGCGCGGCCGGCACGACCGTCGAACTCAGCGCCGCGCCGGTCGGCAGCGACGAGCCGTCCGCCCGGTAGACGCTGATCTCCAGGCCCGCGTCCGGATTCCCCGACTGGAAGCCGGTGTACGAGACGGCCGACAGCGTCCCGCTCCGCCCGGCCACGAACGTCTGGAACCTGGCGATGCCGGAGCCCACGTCGCAGTAGCTGCGGAAGCCGCTGACCCCGTCGGCCTGGTCGGCGTCCGGCGGCGGCACCTGGTGGCCGGCCGAACCGGTGGCCAGGGCGAGTGGGAAGGAGTTCTGACAGGTCATCGGCGAGATCGCCCCGGTGCCGGTGAACCGCAGCGGCGCCCAGTAGTAGTTGGCCAGCGCCTCGTTGCGCTGCCCGTTGTTCCACAGGTCGCTGGCGTAGAGATACGCGGTGCCCGAGGTCGTCGGGATCTCGGAGACGAACGAGGGCTGGCCGCCGCAGGAGTCCGCGCTGATCTTCACGGGCGCCGACCAGGGGCCGAGCGGGCTCGGCGCGGTCCGGTACGAGGTGCCGGTGCCCGCGCAGTAGCCGCAGTTGGGGTCGGAGTAGGTCAGGTAGTAGACCCCGCCGCGCTCGAACAGGGACGGCGCCTCGGTCTGGCTCTGGCCGAGCCGGGTGTAGTCGCCGGTCCCGGTGAGGTAGTCGGGGGAGAGCCGTTCCACGACGAGGTCGCCGTTGCTGCGCCAGTCGGTGTAGACGAGGTAGCCGGTGCCGTCGGTGTCGACGAAGACGTCGTGGTCGCCGTTGTTGACGCCCTTCGCCGGGGCGTCGTTGTTCACCGCGAGTGTCGGCTCGGGGGCCTCGGTGAAGGGACCGGCCGGGTTGGAGCTGGTCAGCACGCGGAAGCCGACGCTGTTGTCGTACACGTTGACCCAGAGCACGTACTTGCGGGTGCTCGCGTCGTAGCCGATGTGCGGCCGGAAGCACCCGTAGGTGGCGCCGTCGCAGCGGCCCTGCCAGACCCCGCCGGTGGCGTCGAAGAGCTGCCCGCGGTCGGTCCAGTGCACCAGGTCGGGTGAGGTGTAGACCTTGAAGCCGCAGAACGGCGATGTGGTCGCCTGCCAGGCGAACCCGCAGTCGTAGCTGGTGCCGTAGAGGTAGTACGTCCCGTTGAAGAAGTCGATCTCGCCGTCGTGCGCGTCCACCGCGTTGCCGTCGGTGTCGAACCTGACCACCTGGTCGCCGAGCGCGTCGAAGTTGGTGACGGTGGTGTTGAACGAGTGCCGGGGCGCCGCCGCGGCGGGCACGGCCGGCAGCAGCATCCCCAGCGCGGCGGCCAGGATCAGCGTCACCGCCCAGCGGACGGCGTGCGGGGTTCTCATGGGGGACCTCCGTGATTGAAACGGTTCAATACGGTTGCCCGTTACCGTAGCCCACCCGGGTGCCGCACGTCAGCCCCTCGGCGGGTGGTCAACTGCCTTGGTCATGACGGTGTTCTGGCGATTCCGCGCGCCGTCGCCCGGTAACCGCCGGGCGTCTGGCCGATGGTGCGGGTGAAGGCGTCGATGAAGGCGCTGGTCGTCGCCCAGCCGCAGCCGAGGCCGGCCTCGGTGACCGTGGCGCCCTCGGCCAGCCGGATCATCGCGTGGAACACCCGCGTGATGGTCCGCCACTGCGGGTAGGTCATCCCGAACTCGCTGCGGAACAGCCGCGCGAGACTGCGCTCGCTCACCCCGGAGTGCCGGGCCAGCCACTTCACGGTACGCGGCTGCGCCAGATCCTCCTCGGTCAGCGCGCAGGCCCGGACCAGCCGGGGGTCCTGCGGCGTGGGCAGAGTGAGCGGCTGGACGGGCGAGCGCCTGAGCCGGTCGCGTACGACGGCCAGCAGCCGGTCCGCCTCGGGCGCGGACAGGCCCGGGACGCTGCCCGCGATGAGCAGCTCGCGCAGCAGCGGGTCGATCGAGACGACCGTCGGCGCCGCCGGGTTCAGCGGCGCGTCGTCCGGGTGGAAGGCGAGGGTGTGCACATGGCTGGGCCCGTACACCCGGTGCTGGTGCCAGGTGCCCGCCGGGATCCACATCGCGCGGGCGCTCGACGCGACCCAGGACGCCTCGTCGGTCCTGACCGCGAGGACGCCGGTGCTGAGGTAGACGAGCTGGTGGTACGGGTGGCGGTGGCGGCCGATCGTCTCACCGGCGACGTGCTCGTGCCGGGTGGCGGCGGGCCACCCGTCCGGTTGGCTGTTTTCCGGCATATCCCGGCAGGATACGGGAACGCCGGACTGCCGGCCGGGCCGGACCGCCTCAGCCGGTTCAGCGGTGGGCACCGGTCCTGACCGCCTCCCCGGCCGTTTTTCGATACAGGAAGGCAGGAATAAGGAAGGCTTGCCTTACCCGGGTGCTTCAATGTGTTGTACATGAATACGGCAACCCCCTCCTCCCGGGCCCCGCGCCCCGCGGAGTCCCGCGCCCGACGCGTCGGCAGGCACCTGCGGGGGACCGCCCTCGACACCCGGCCGCTGAGCGTCCCCGCCTACCGGCGGCTGCTCGCGGGACAGGCCTTGTCGTTCATCGGCACCACGGTCACCGAGGTCGCGGTGCCGCTCCAGGTCTACCGGCTGTCGCACTCGTCGCTCTACGTCGGCCTCACCGGGCTCGTCGGCCTGGTGCCGCTGATCGTCTTCGGCCTGTACGGCGGTGCCATCGCCGACCGGGTCGACCGCCGGCTGCTCTACCTGTGGTCGGCAAGCGTCACCTGGGCCGTCACGCTCGCGCTGTTCGCGCAGGCGCTGCTCGGCGTCGACTCCGTCGGGCTGCTCTTCGTGCTGGTGGCCGTCCAGACGGCGGCGTTCGCGGTGTCGTCCGCCGCGCGCGGCGCGATCATCCCGCGGGTGGTGCCGGCCGGGATGGTCCCCGCCGCGAACACCCTGAACTTCGCCGCGGGCAACCTCGGCCAGGTCGCGGGACCGCTGCTCGCCGGCCTGCTGGTGAGCCTGCCGCACGGCTTCGCGCTGGCCTACGGGGCCGACGCCGTCCTCTTCACCGCGCTGCTGTACTCCACGCTGCGCCTTCCGCCGGTGCCGGCGGCCAAGACGGCCACGGCGGAGGGCCCCGGAGGGAGCGGAATGCGGCTGGTGTGGGAGGGGCTGCGCTTCATCGGCTCGCACCCGGTGCTGTGGATGTCCTTCGCGGTGGACATCGCCGCCATGGTGCTCGCGATGCCGACGGCGCTCTTCCCCGAGGCCGCCGCCACCCGCTTCCACGGCGGCGCGGGACTCCTCTACTCGTCCATCGCCATCGGGTCGATCGCCGCCGCCGCCGTCAGCGGATGGATCGGCAAGGTGCGCCGCCAGGGGCTCGCCCTCACCGTCGCCGCCGCCACCTGGGCCGCCGCCGTCGCCCTGGCGGGGACGGCCCGCAGCCTGTGGCTCGCGGTGGCCCTGCTCATCTTCGCGGGCGCCGCCGACCTGGTCAGCGCCGTCTACCGGCAGACCATCCTGCAGAGCTACGCCCCCGACGAGATGCGCGGCCGTCTGCAGGGCGTGTTCACGGTCGTCGTCGCCGGCGGACCGCGGCTCGGCGACCTGCGGGCCGGGGCGGCGGCCTCGGCGGCCGGCCTGACCTTCGCCTGGTCGGGAGGGGCGGCGCTCTGCCTGGTGCTGGTCCTGGTGGGCGGGCGGGCCGTGCGGCCGTTCTGGCGTTACGCGACGGCCCCGCCGGCGGCGGCGGAAGAGCCGCCGGTGCCGGAACCGCGGGCCGCGTAGCGGGCCCGGCCCGGGGGAGCGCCCGGGGGAGCGCCCGGGGGAGTGCCGGAATGAAGGGCGCGGCACGCCCGTCGCCCGGTAGGGCGCCTCCGAATGGCGCGCCGGGTGCCGACCGCCAACCCTGGAGGGACCCCAGTCATGAACGGAGCAGCCGTGCCCGGTCTAGATCAGAGCAAGCTCGAACGGAACAAGAACGTCGTCATCGACTACTACCGGACGGCGTTCGGCGGCGACCCGCGGAAGGCGGTCGCCGACCACTTCGGCCCGCGCTACACCCAGCACAACCCCGACGCCGAGGACGGCCCCGAGGCGTTCATCGGCTTCGTCACCTGGCTGCGCGGCGAGTTCCCCGGCCTGCGGCTGGACATCAAGCGGGTGATCGCCGAGGGCGACATGGTGGCCACCCACTCCCACCTGGACCTCGACCCCGGCGACCCGGCCAACCCCGGCCGGGCGCTGGCCGACTACTTCCGGCTGGAGGACGGCAAGGTGGTCGAGCACTGGGACGTGATCCAGGACGTCCCGGCCCGGGCGGCCAACGGGAACGGCATGTTCTGAGCACGTTCCGAGCCCGTTCTGAGCGGACCGGTGACGGCGGTCCGTAGGATGCGTGCCATGCCGGACGACGTGACGCGCCCCGAGCCCTTCAGCCCGCAGACCGACCCCGCCGCTCTCACCGATCTGCGCGCACGGCTGCGGGCCACCCGGTGGCCGGACGCCCCGGAGGACGCCGGCTGGTCGCTCGGCACCGACCTCGGGTACCTGCGCGAACTCGTCGCCTACTGGGCCGACGGCTTCGACTGGCCCGCCCAGGAGGCGGCGCTCGCCCGACTGCCCCGGTTCCGCGTCCCGCTCGGCGGCCTCGGCATCCACTTCGTGCACGCGAAGGCCGTCGCACCGGCCGGTCCCGTGCTGCCGCTGGTGCTCAGCCACGGCTGGCCGGACTCGTTCTGGCGCTACACGAAGGTGATCCCGCTGCTCACCGACCCCGGCGCGCACGGCGCCGACCCCGCCGACGCGTTCGACGTGGTGGTGCCCGACCTGCCGGGCTACGGCTACTCCGACCGGCCCGCCGGGCCGCCGCTCAACTCCATCGCGGTGGCCGGCCTGTGGGCGCAGCTCATGGACGTTCTCGGCTACCCGCGGTTCGGCGCGGCGGGCGGCGACCTCGGCAGCCACGTCAGCCGCTACCTCGCGCTGGACCACGCGCCGCGGGTGGTCGCCGTGCACCGCACCGACGCGGGCCTGCCGCCGCTCACCGGCGGCCCCACCGACCTGGTGCCGGAGGAGCGCGACTGGCTGCGGCTCGTCGCGGCCTGGGGCGCGGCCGAGGGCGGCTACGCCGCCATGCACCGCACGAAGCCGCAGACCGCGGCCTTCGGCCTCACCGACTCGCCGGTCGGACTGGCCGCCTGGATCGTGGAGAAGCTCCGCGGCTGGAGCGACTGCGACGGCGACATCGAGCGGTCCTTCACCAAGGACGAGATCCTCACCAACGTCACCCTCTACTGGCTGACCGGAACCATCGGCTCCGCGATGCGCATGTACCGGGCGAACGCCGAGATCCCGCCCGCGCAGCTGATGCGCCGGGTCGAGGTGCCGTCCGGCTTCTCGATCTTCGCGGGCGACGTCGTCCGGCCGCCGAGGGCGTGGCTGGACCGCACCGCGAACACCGTACGGGCGACCGAGCCGGCCCGCGGCGGCCACTTCGCCGCGTTCGAGGAGCCCGAGCTCTACGCGGAGGAGCTGCGGGAGTTCTTCCGCCCGTACCGCGCGGCGATCACCGCCTGAGCCGGCGGTTCGCCGGCGCCGCCGGCGAACCAGATCGCGCACACCTATGGACGGGCGGTGAAACGCCCCCGTAACCTGCTCGGCGGCCGGTAGGCCGGACAGCGAAGTAGTGGTCGGCTTTTTTGAAACGATTCAAAACTCATAGCTCAAAGGTGCATTCGCACATCAAAAGATGCAAAGGAGATCCATGGCACTCCTCATCCGCAGAACCCGCACCGCCGCCGCGGCGATCGCCGCCGGAACCGTCGTACTCGCCCTGCTGCCCGCCTCCGCTCATGCGGCGGCCGGCCCGGCGCACGGCCGCGGACCTGGGCACTCGGCGGCCGACAACCCCTGGGCCGCCGGGGCCGGTTACACCCCGCGGCCCGGCGACTGGCGGCCGTACGTGCTCGCGCCCACCGGGCACACCGTCGCCCCCGCGCGCGTCCTGTCGGCCGACCCGCGGGGTGGAACGATCCAAGGCGACCCGAAGGCCGTCCTCGGCGGACACGGCAAGCCGGTCCGGCTGACCAGTACCGGCGACCGGTCCCGATCCCCGCTGCTCACGCTGGACTTCGGCAAGGACGTCGGCGGCAAGATCCGCGTGCACGTCGCGGGCGCCTCCGCGACACCGCCCCAACTGCACGTCTGCTTCAGCGAGTCGCAGCAGTACGCCGCCACGCAGCCCGGCGACAACAACGGCGAGGCCGCCCAGGCACCCGGCTGCGACACCGCCAACATCTGGAACGGCTACCCCGGCCAGCCCTACACCTACGACGCCGACAGCCACACCCTCACCCTCGACACCGCCAAGCTGCCCGCCACGCTCACCGACTCCCAGCCGCGCGGCGGCTTCCGCTACGCGACGCTCTTCCTGGACGGCCCCGGCTGGGTGGACCTCGGCGCGGTCTCGCTCGACTTCGGCGCGGCCCCGCAGCAGAAGTCCCCGGCCGGCTACCAGGGCTGGTTCCTGTCCAGCGACGACCAGTTGAACAAGATCTGGTACGCGGGCGCCTACACCGTCCAGCTCGACACCTGGATGTCGGACACCGCCAAGAGCTGGCCCTACGCCACCGGTGAGGCCGACCACTCCGACAGCCAGGTGCCGAACGCCGACCCCTCCAAGGAGGTCATCTTCGACGGCGCCAAGCGCGACCGGGTGGTCTGGCAGGGCGACCTGGCGGTCCAGGCGCCGGTGACCTACCTCAGCACCGACGACACCGACGCGGTGGACAACTCGCTGTCCTCGCTGGCCGCGCAGCAGCTGCCGGACGGCTACATGCCGGCCGAGAGCCTGGTGGGCCCGCACAACCAGGACGAGATCCGCACCTACGGCGAGTACGTGACCTGGTTCGTCTACAACCAGTACGAGCACTGGCTCTACACCGGCGACCGCGCGTACCTCGACAAGTGGTGGCCGGCGCTGACGAAGGCGACGGCCTGGCTGGAGTCGGTGCGCGCCCAGGACCCGCAGGGGCTCATCGCGTTCGGCGCCGTCAACTCCTGCGGCCACTACGGCTACAGCGACTGCGGGCACGAGACGTACGTCAACGCGCTGTACGTCCGCAACCTCCAGGAGATGGCCCAACTGGCCACCGTCCGCAAGGACGGCGCCTCGGCCGGGGTCTACGCGGCCCGCGCCGACGTGGTCAAGAAGGCCGTCAACGACCAGCTGTGGGACCCGGCCGTCGGCGCGTACCGGCTGTCCCGGGAGATCCCGGGCGCCTACCCGCAGGACGCGAACGCCGCCGCCGCGCTCACCGGGGTCGCCGACGCGAGCCAGGCGCGCAGCGCGATGGACTACCTGCGCACGACCAGCTGGGGCCCGTACGGCGCCATGACCGTCGCGCCCAGCACGCCCAACGCGTCGATCTCGCCGTTCTACGAGCCGCTGCCCAGCGGGTTCGAGGCGAGCGCGCGGCTGGGGCTGCCCGACACCAGCGGAGCGCAGCAGACCGCGGGTCTCGACCTGATCCGTACGTTCTGGGGGCACCAGCTGGCCGGCGACCCGGGCAGCACCTTCTGGGAGAAGGCCGACCTGTCGGGGCAGCCGGGCATCGCCCAGTTCACCAGCCTCGCGCACGGCTGGGCCTCCGGGCCGACGATCAGCCTGACCAACCAGGTGCTGGGCGTACGGCCGACCGGCGCCGGGTTCTCCTCCTACGCCGTCGCACCGGTGCCCGGCGACCTGACCTGGGCGCAGGGCCGGGTCCCGACCCCGCACGGCGCGATCAGCGCGTCCTGGCGCTCGTCGCACGGCGCCTTCACGCTCAGCACGGACGCGCCGCGCGGCACCACCGGGGACCTCGCGGTGCCCACCTCGGGCCACAAGGTGCGTGTCGTCCTGGACGGGCGGACCGTGTGGAACGGTACGAGGGCCGTCGCGGGCGCGCAGGTGACCGGCGACGGGGTGAACGTCACCGTCAGCGGGGTGCGCGCCGGGCACCACACGCTCACCGCGTACACCGAGTAGAGCCGGGGGCACGCGCAGGTGGCCCGGAGCGGACGGGAGTGCCGTCCGCTCCGGGCCACCTGCGTGACACCGCCTGCCGCCGTCAGTCGCCGGTGCGGCCGTCGAGCATCTCGCGGATGATGTCGAGGTGGCCGTTGTGGCGGGCGGTCTCCTCGATCAGGTGCAGCAGGATCCAGCGCAGGTCGGGGTGCCGGGGCTCGTTGCGGCCGAGCCGGCGCTTCGCCTCGGTGTCCAGGTCGTGCGCGGCCACCAGTTCGTCGTACTTCGCGCACTGCTCCTCGTACCGGGCGACCAGCTCGGTCAGCGGCACGTCGAGGGCGATCCGCATCTCGCGGTCGGGGTCCTCGTCGGTCCACGGGCCCTCGTCCTCACCGCCGAGGAAGACCACCTCGAACCAGTAGTACTCGACCCAGTGCAGATGGCTGATCAGCCCGCACACCGTCATCAGCGGCGAGCCGGGAAGCAGCGCCTTGCGCCCGTCCTCAGGCGCCAGGTCCTCGCACTTCATGCGTGCGGTGGCGCGGGCGTAGTCGAGGAAGGTCGTCAACTGGGCGCGTTCGTCCCAGCTCGGAGGCGTATCGGTGCGTGTCATCGCAAGCGATGCTGCACTCCAGGGCGCCCCGTGTCGAGCCAATAACCGCGCGCGCCGCCGCGCGCACGTGCCCCCGGGTTCAGTAGCGGGTGCCGGTGGCCGCCGGGACGGCGTCGAGCAGCGCGAGCTCGGCCTCCGGCAGGGTCAGATCGGCCGCCGCCGCGTTGTCCGCCAGGTACTTCGGGGTCTTGGTGCCCGGGATCGGCACCACGTAGCGGCCCTGGGCGAGCACCCAGGCCAGGGCGACCTGCGCCGGGGTGGCGCCGAGCCGCTCCGCGACCGCCCTGACCGTGCCGACCAGCTCCAGGTTCGCCCGCAGCGCGTCCTGCTGGAAGCGGGGCAGCGCCCGCCGCATGTCGTCGGCGGGCAGGTCCTCGAACGACGAGAAGCGGCCGGCCAGGAAGCCGCGGCCGAGCGGCGAGAACGGCAGGAAGGCGATGCCCTCGCGCTCGCAGTACGGCAGCACCTCGGTGCCGGGGTCGCCGGGCCGTCCGGTCGGCGCCGGGTCGCGGGTCCACAGCGACAGCTCCGACTGCACCGACGTCACCGGGTGCACCGCGGCGGCCCTGGAGATCTGCTCGACGGTCACCTCGGACAGGCCGAGCCCGCGCACCTTGCCCGCCTCGACCGCCTCGGCCATCGCGCCCCAGGTCTCCTCGACCGGCACCGCCGGGTCCACCCGGTGCAGCTGGTAGAGGTCGACGTGGTCGGTGCCGAGCCGGCGCAGGCTGTCGTCGATCGACCGGCGTACGTGCTCGGGCCTGCCGTTGTTGGTGTACGTCGGCCGGCTGCCGCGGTGGTGCTGGCTGACCAGGCCGACCTTCGTGGCGAGCACGGCCCGGTCCCGGTACGGTCCGGCGAGCGCCCGGCCGACCAGCTGCTCGTTGGTGAACGGCCCGTAGACGTCCGAGGTGTCGATCAGCGTGACGCCCAGGTCGATCGCCTGCCGGATGACGTCCACCGAGACGGCGTCGTCCCGGCCCTCCGGGTCGTAGGCGTGGGTCATGCCCATGCAGCCGAGGCCGATGACGCCGACTTCGGGGCCGTTGGTGCCGAGCGTGGTGACGCGCATGGAACTCCTTGTCACGTTTCAGGGGG
This sequence comes from Streptomyces sp. CA-111067, assembly GCF_050956065.1. Taxonomy (NCBI): domain Bacteria; kingdom Bacillati; phylum Actinomycetota; class Actinomycetes; order Kitasatosporales; family Streptomycetaceae; genus Streptomyces; species Streptomyces sp. CA-111067. Next base: position 7,795,292 of record NZ_CP192103.1, read on the forward strand.
ACGGGGTCCGCGGCCGCGGCAGATCCGGAGCCAGGGGAGGCCGACCCTTCCAGCCTGCCCCTTGGAGTGTGCTCCACGTCAAGCCGGCGGCTCCGGCCGGCCGCCCACCACGGCGACCGCCGCCGCGCCCGCCCGGCAGCCCAGGGCCAGCGCCGCAGGCAGGTCCGCGCCCGCCAGCCGGGCGGCGAGCAGGCCGCCGGTGAAGGCGTCGCCCGCTCCCGTGCTGTCCACCGCCCGCGCCGGCACGCCGGGAACGCGGGCGGTCAGCTCGCCGCCGTACGCGGCCAGCGCGCCTTCCGATCCCAGCGTCACCACCACCGTGCCGCCGTACGTCCGGCTCAGCTCGACGGCCGCGAGGGCCGGTTCGGCCGCGCCCGACAGCAGCATCGCCTCGGCCGCGTTGGGCAGCAGCAGGTCGGTGCCGGCGACGTCGGCGAGGAAGCGCGGCACGCCGGCCTGCCGCAGGAAGCCCGCGGAGGCCGGATCGACGCTCACCGGCAGCCCGCGGGCCCTGGCCGCCTTGCCGACCAGGGCGGCCAGTTCGCGGCCCGGCGCGGCGAAGAACAGATAGCCGGACAGGTGGACGCGGGCCGCCCCGTCGAGCAGCGCCTCGTCCCAGTCCTCGGGGCCGAGCCGGAGCGCGGCGCCGCTGTCGGTGACCAGGGTGCGTTCGGCGTCGGCGTCCACCAGGGCGATGACGACGGCGGTCGGCAGCTCGGCGTCGATCCGCAGGACGGGGTCGACGCCGGCGCGCAGCAGCGCGTCCCGGTGCCAGTCGGCGGTGTCGGAACCGGCCCTGGCCAGCAGCCGGACCCGGGGGCCGGGCGCGGGACGGGCGCCGGGGGAGGGGCCGTCGCCGAGGCGAGGGCCGGGGGAGTGGGCGAAGTGGGCCGCCCAGCAGGCCACGTTGGCGGCAGCGCCGCCGGGGCGCAGCGCGATCCGGGCCGCGGTGTCGGTGTCGCGGGCCAGCGGCTCGCGGTGCCTGGCCACCACGTCGGTGACCACGTCGCCGACGACGAGCAGGCCGTCGCCGTCGCCGGTCACGGCTGCCGGGACCACTGCACCGCGATCCCGGCCGCCAGCGCCACGTTGCCGCGTACGGCAGCGAGGTTGGCCTCAAGTGACGCGCCGCCGGTGTGCTCGGTGAGGTAGCCGAGCAGGAACGGGGTGATCGCCTGGCCGGTGATCCGCTCGCGGTCGGCGGCGGCCAGCGCGTCCGCCAGCACCCGGTCGTGCAGGCCGGGGTCGAGCTGCTGCTCGCGGGCCACCGGGTTGGCCACGATGAGCGCCGACTCGTGGCCGCCGAGCACATCCTGCGCGCGCATCACCCGGGCCACCTCGTCCGGCGTGCCCGCCGTCCAGTCCACCGGCTCGCCCGAGTCGCTGAGGTAGAACCCGGGGAAGCGGTCGGTGCCGTAGCCGATCACCCCGACGCCCAGCGTCTCAAGACGCTGCAAGGTGGCCGGCACGTCGAGGATCGACTTCACGCCCGCGCACACCACCGTGATCCGGGTGCGGGCCAGCAGGCCCAGGTCGGCCGACTCGTCCTGCACGGTCGTCCAGCCGCGGTGCACCCCGCCGAGGCCGCCGGTGCCGAACACCCGGATCCCGGCCCTGGCCGCGAGGAACGCGGTCCCGGACACGGTCGTGGCCCCGCTGGCGCCCGCCGCGAGGGCGGGGGCCAGGTCGCGGAAGCCGAGCTTGCGCAGGTCCTGGTCCTGCGCCACCCGTTCGACCTGGTCCTTGTCGAGGCCGACCCGCGGCACCCCGTCGAGCACGGCGACGGTGGCGGGCACCGCCCCGGCCGCCCTGACGATCTCCTCCAGCTCGCGGGCCACCTGGAGGTTGCGCGGCCGGGGCAGGCCGTGCGCGATGATGGTCGATTCCAGCGCCACGACGGGCGCGTGCCGGGCGAGGGCGTCCGCCACCTCGTCGGACAGGGTGAGGCCGGCCGGTACTGCTCCACGAGTGCTCATGACCATTGCCTGGCGCGGCGGGGGCGCCGCCAAACCTCCGGCCGCGCGCCCCGCACACGTCCCACACCCCCGCCGCGCCCGTGCGCGCCTCACACGTCGGCCGCGTCCACCTCCCTCAGGACGCCGTCCTCGATCCGCAGCCAGCGGGTGATCTCCAGCGCCCGCAGGAACGGCAGGTCGTGGCTGGCCACGACCAGCGCGCCCTGGTAGGAGGCCAGCGCGGTGGTCAGCTGCCGCACCGAGGACAGGTCCAGGTTGTTCGTCGGCTCGTCCAGCATCAGCAGCTGCGGGGCGGGCTCGGCGAGCATCAGCGCGGCCAGCGTGGCCCGGAAGCGCTCGCCGCCGGACAGCGAGGCGGCGAGCTGCTCGGCCCGGCCGCCGCGGAACAGGAAGCGCGCCAGCCTCGCCCGTACCGCGTTGTCGCTCGCCTCCGGCGCGAACCTGGCCACATTCGCCGCCACGGACTCCTCCTCGTCCAGTACGTCCAGCCGCTGCGGCAGGTAGCGGTCGGGCACCGACACCAGCATCGAGCCGGCGGCCGGCGGCAGCTGCCCGGCCATGGTGCGCAGCAGCGTCGTCTTGCCCGCGCCGACCGGGCCGGTCAGCGCGATCCGCTCCGGGCCGCGCACCTCCAGGTCGGCCCGGAGGCCGTGCCGGGTCTCCAGCGCGATGAGCGACAGGACCGTCCGGCCGGCCGGTACCGCGGTGTGCGGCAGGTCGATCCGGATCTCGTCGTCGTCGCGCACCGCGAGCACCGCCTCGCCGAGCCGCCCCTTGGCGGTTTCCAGCCGGTCGACGTGCAGGCCGCGGTGCTTGCCCGCCGAGACCTGCGCGGTGCGCTTGCGGGCGTTCATCACCGCCCGCGGCTCGCGCTTGATGGCGTACATCTTCTTGCCGTAGCTGACCCGGCGGTCCAGCTTCTCCCGGGCCTCGGCCAGCTCCCGCTTCTGCCGCTTGACGTCGGCCTCGGCGGCCCTGACCATCCGCTCGGCGGCCTCCTGCTCCACCTCCAGGGCGTCCTGGTAGGCCGACAGGGTGCCGCCGAAGGAGCGCACCCCGCCCTCCCGCAGGTCGGCGATCTGGTCGACGTGCTCAAGCAGTTCGCGGTCGTGGCTGACCACGATCAGCACGCCGTTCCACGACTCCACCGCCGCGTAGAGCCGGCGCCGGGAGCGCAGGTCCAGGTTGTTGGTCGGCTCGTCGAGCAGCAGCACGCCGGGCCGGCGCAGCAGCAGCGCCGCCAGCCTGAGCAGCACCGACTCGCCGCCCGACACCTCGCCGACCGTGCGGTCCAGGCCGATGCCGTCAAGTCCGAGCGCGTCCAGGGTGGCGCGGGCGCGCTCCTCCACGTCCCAGTCGTCGCCGACGGCCGTGAAGTGCTGCTCGGCGGTGTCGCCGGCCTCGATGGCGTGCAGCGCGGCGCGGGCCGCGTCGATGCCCAGCGCCCGGTCGACCCGCAGCGAGGTGTCGAGCGACGTGTCCTGCGGCAGGTAGCCGACCTCGCCGGTCACCTTGACCGAGCCGGCGACCGGGGTGAGTTCGCCGGCCAGCAGCTTCAACAGGGTCGACTTTCCCGCCCCGTTGAGCCCGATCAGGCCGGTGCGGCCCGGGCCGGGCGCCCACTGGAGGGCGTCGAAGACCGGGGTGCCGTCCGGCCAGTGGAAGCCGAGGCCGGTACAGGTGACGGAAGCGGCGGTGCGGTGCGTGGGTGCGGTCGATGATGACAAGGGGGCCTCCCGGTCGCGGTGAGTGGCGGGCAGTGCGGAGACATCTGCGACTGACCGGGACACCGGGAGTGCGTGCGGGGTACGCCGTCCGTCCGCGGAACGCCGGCGGCGCTCCGCGGAGGCGCCCCGAGGGGCACGCGGACATCAAGGACGTACGGAGCGGCTGCCGGCGCAGGCCGGCGGTCGAGGTCGCACACACGCGCCGCGCGGCACCGGGAACGGCACACTGCGCGGGCAACGGTGACCCGGGACCTCAACCAATCAACGGCCTGCTCCTGTTCGGAAGGCGGTACGGCCGGTACCGGCGGCTGCCGGGCGGCGATCTCGACCGCCTTGAGGCTAGGACCGCGAGCGCCGCACCCGCAACGGGATTTCCGGCCGCCCGACCAGAACCACCGCCCGGCGGACCGGGCTCAAGCTGAGGCGCTGGGAACGCGGGTGTACGCGGCGCGGGCGGGCGTGAGAGATTGCCGCTGTGACGAGCGACGCGGCGGGGGCCGCACCTGACGACCGGCTGCCGTCGGCGCTGCGCGCGAGTGCCGAACTGGTGGCGTGGGTGGCGACGCCCTGGTGGCTGGCGGACAGCTCGTGGCCGCTCGCGGTGGCCGCGCTCGTCCTGCTGATCGGCCTGCCGACGGTGTTCGCCACGCCTGGCGACAAGGCCCGGGTCCTGGTGCCCGCGCCCGGCTGGGCGACCATCGCCCTGGTGCTGCTGCAACTGGTCGCGGCCGTGGTCTCCTCGTGGGCCGCCTGGCCGCACTGGGCCGCGGTCGTCGTCTCCGTGCTGGTGGCCGCGACCGTCGTCACGGAGCAGCCCCGCTGGCGCTGGCTGCTGCGCCGTCCCCGCACGGCCTGACCGCTCTCCGCAGACCGCGGGCGCGCTGGACCGCGGGCGCGCTCAGCGGCGGCGCGGTGGCGGCGGGAGGTACGGGGGGATGCCGCGGGCCGGCTGGTAGCGGGATCCCTGGTGCATGCGGTGGACCACGGTCAGCATGTCGGCCACCGCGACCAGGGCGATCGCCGCCATTCCGGCGGCCCAGCCGGGGTGGCCCGCCAGGGCGAAGCCGACGGAGGCCGCTGCCGCGCACACCAGGCCGAACGCGGCCAGGGCCATCCGCATCCGCAGCGGGCTGCGGGCCTGCTTGGGTTCGTATCCGGTTCTGGGCATCCGGTCACTCCCTCCTCCCTCCAGCATCGCGCGTCACAGCGCCGGGCGGGAGCCCGGCCGGCGCCCGTCCCGTCAACGGGTGCGGAAAAACAGCGGCGCGCGGCCGGGGCTCGGCGTAGGGTGCGTCAGCATGACCTTGATCATCCGTGACTACGTGCCCGCGGATCGACAGGCCGTGGCCGCGATGATGCGGGCGGCGCTGCCCTATCTGGTGACGACGCCGCAGCTCGTGGACGCCCAGGTGACCGCCGCCCCGGTCGCCCAGCACTTCCGGATGCTGGTCGCCGACGACGACGGCCGGATCGTGGGCTGCGCCCGGGTCGGGCTGCTCACCGACACCAGCGAGCCGGGCCAGGGCAACGCCAATCTCAACGTGGCCGCCGCCGACCGCGGCCGGGGCATCGGCAGCGCGCTGCTGACCGCCGCCGAGCGCCACCTCGCGGAGGTCGGCGCCACCACCGTCTACACCTCCGTGACCGGCGACCCCGCCTCGCGGTCCTTCGCCGAGCACCACGGCTACCGGCAGGGCCGCTCGGCCACCTTCTTCCGGCTCGACCTGGCGCCGGGCGCCCCGCTGCCGGACCCGCCCCCGCTGCCCGACGGCTTCACGGTGCTGCCGGCCGCCGCCTTCGCCGACGACCCGCGCCCGCTGTACGAGGCCGACGAGGAGAGCGTCCGCGACGAGCCGGGCGACGTGGCCGCCGACGCCATGAGCTACGCCGACTGGCGGGTCCAGACCTGGGACCGGCCCGGCTTCGACGCCGACCTGACCACCGCCGTGGTCGTCGACGGCGTCGTGGCCGCACTCGCGATAGCCCACACCGACGGCCGGGAACGCTACTGGTCGGGCGGCACCGGAACCCGCAGGGCCTACCGCGGCCGGGGCCTGGCCAAGGCGGCCAAGACCCACTCGCTGCACCTGGCGCGCGCCGCCGGCTTCAAAGAGGCGTTCACCAACAACGACGACGGCAACGAGCCGATGCTCGCCGTCAACCGATGGCTCGGCTACCGGCCCTGCGGCAGCGAATGGCGCTACATCCGCGACCTCCCCGCCCGCGCCTGAGCCCGCGGACAAGCCCCGGACAAGCCCCGGACGGCACGGACTCAGGTGCGCAGCGCCGCGTCGAGCATCCGCGACCACTGCCTGACGATCCCGGCCCGGCGCGCCGAGTCGTCGCTGAGCAGATCGGCCAGGCCCAGGCCGCGGGCCATGTCCAGAGTGGCCTGCACGGTCTCCCTGACTCCCGGCACCGATTCGTCCGCGCCGAGGAACTCCACCGCCAGCCGGTGCGCCTCCCGGCCGATCCTGGCCTCGAGTGCCGCCACCCCCGGCCGCAGCCGCTCCTCGTCCGACGCGGCCACCCACAGATGCAGCGCCGCCCGGAACAGCGGGCTGGTGTGCACCGTCACCAGCAGCTCGACCACCGCGTAGGTGCGGTCCGGGCCCGGTCCCGGCAGGCCCTTGGCGCCCTCGCGCACGGTGAGCATCCAGCGCTCTGCCATGTGCGCGATGGCCGCGGTGAACAGCTCCTCCCGGGTGCGGAAGTGGTGCTGCGCGGCGCCCCGCGACACACCCGCCCGGGCGCAGACCACGCCGACCGTGCTGCCCGACCAGCCGTGCTCCGACAGGCAGGCGACCGCCGCCTCCAGTATCCGCAGCCGGGTGGCGCGGCTGCGGTCCTGCTGCGGGGCGCGGCCGGTCACCACGCCCATGGCGGGTCCCGCCGTTCGAGCAGCGCCTTGATGCCCTCGGCCGCCTCCGGCGAGCCGAACAGCCGCGCGCTCTGCGCGATCAGCTCCGCCGCCGTGCCGTCGGCCAGCGCGGCCCGCAGCGAGCGCCGGGCCACCGCCTTGCTCTCCGCGAGCCCCTGCGGCGAGGCGGCCCGCAGCCCGGCCAGGATGCCGTCCAGCGCCTCGTCCTGCGCGGTGACCAGGCCGATCCGCACCGCCTCCGCCGCCCGGAAGGTCTCGCCGGTGAGGAAGTACCGAGTGGCGGCCCCGCTGCCGACCCGGTCGAGCACCGGGATCGAGGCCACCGAGGGGGCGAGACCGAGCCGGGACTCGGAGAAGGCGAAGGTGGCCGCGCTCCCGGCGACGGAGATGTCGCAGGCCGCGAGCAGCCCGAGCCCGCCGGCCCTGGCATGGCCCGCCACCTTGGCCACCACCGGCTTGGGCAGCCCGGCTATCGCCCGCATCAGCCCGACCAGCAGCTCGGGGCCGCCCGCCGGGCCGTCCGCCTTGAGGTCCGCGCCCGAGCAGAAGGTGGACCCGGTGTGGGTGAGCAGCACCGCCCGCACCGCGCCGTCGGCCGCGGCGGCGTCCAGCGCCTCGGTCAGCTGCCGGATCAGCGCCACCGAGAGGGCGTTGCGGTTGTGCGGCGAGTCGAGGGTGAGCACGGCGATGCCGCGGTCGTCCTCCCGGCGCAGCAGGGGCGCGGTGGTCACGGGGGTTCTCCTCGGTGGGACGTGGGCGATGGCAGTCGGGGAGCGGGGCGTCATCCGGTGGCCGCTCAGTATGACTTGGGCAGTCCCAGCGTGTGGTGGGAGACGAAGCTGAGGATCATCTCCCTGCTGACCGGGGCTATTCGGCCGACCCGGGAGGCGGCCAGCAGCGAGGCGAGGCCGTACTCCGTGGTCAGCCCGTTGCCGCCCAGGGTGTGCACGGCCTGGTCGACGGCCTTCGCGCCGGCCTCCGCGGCAGCGTACTTGGCCATGTTCGCCGCCTCGCCGGCCGCCATGTCGTCACCGGCGTCGTAGAGATACGCGGCCTTCTGCATCATCAGCCGGGCGAGTTCCAGCTCGATGTGGGCCTGGGCGAGCGGGTGGGCGATGGCCTGGTGGGCGCCGATCGGCGCCTGCCACACCTGGCGGGTGCGGGCGTAGTCCACCGCCTTGTCCAGGGCGTAGCGGCCCATCCCGAGGGAGAAGGCGGCGGTCATGATCCGCTCCGGGTTGAGCCCGGCGAAGAGCTGGAGCAGCCCGGCGTCCTCGTCGCCCACCAGGGCCTCGGACGGCAGCGCCACGTCGTCCAGGAACAGCTGGAACTGCTTCTCGGGCGCGGCGAGTTCCATCTCGATCGGCCGGTACTCGAAGCCCGGAGTGCCGCGCTCCACGATGAACAGGCACGGCTTGAGCTTGCCGGTGCGGGCGTCCGCGGTGCGGCCGACGACCAGGGTGGCGTCGGCGATGTCCACCCCGGAGATGAAGACCTTGCGCCCGGTCAGCAGCCAGCCGCCGGTCGCCGGGTCGCGACGCGCGGTGGTGGTGATGCGGTGCGAGTTGGAGCCGGCCTCCGGCTCGGTGATGCCGAACGACATCCGGGCCGAGCCGTCGGCGAGCCCCGGCAGCCAGCGCTGCTTCTGCGCGTCGGTGCCGAACCTGGCGATCACCGTGCCGCAGATCGCCGGGGACACGATCATCAGCAGCAGCGGGCAGCCGGCGGCGCCCAACTCCTCAAGGACGATGGACAGTTCGGCGAGACCGCCGCCCCCGCCGCCGTACTCCTCGGGCAGGTTCACCCCGAGGTAGCCGAGCCTTCCGGCCTCGTGCCACAGCTCGTCGGTCTGCTTGCCCGCGCGTACGGCCGCCGAGAAATAGTCGCGGCCGTAGCGGCGGGCGAGGTCGCCGACGGCCCCGCGCAGGGCACGCCGCTCGTCGTTCTCCAGCAGGGCGCTGTCGAAGGTGCCTTGGACGGTGCTCATGGTCCCTTTTCCTCCTTGACGACGGCGAGTACGGCGCCGAGTTCGACCTGCCGGCCCACCTCGGCGGTGAGTTCGATCAGCGTCCCGGTGGCGGGAGCGGCGACCACGTGTTCCATCTTCATCGCTTCGAGCCAGAGCAGCGGCTGCCCGGCCTCGACCCGGTCGCCGGGGACGAGTTCACCTATCCGGATGACGGTGCCGGGCATCGGCGCACGCAGCGAGCCCGCCGCCGCGTGCTCCTCGGGGTCGGGGAAGCGCGGCAGGGCGGTCAGCGAGACTGACACGAAGGGCGAATCCACGAACACCCGTTCGACGTAGGCGGCGACCTCGAACGCCCGTTGGACGCCGGCGATGCCGAGCACCACCCGGTCCGGGCCGGCCGAGACCAGCGTGACGTCGTCGCGGTACCCCTCGGCCAGCAGCCCGGTGCGGCCGAGCCGGTACCTGACCTCGTACTCGCGCCCGCCCGGCAGGCTGCGGAAGCGTTTCAGCTGCGGCTGTGAGGCAACGTTTCGCCACCCGCCCAGCCGGACCGGCACAGGACCGCCGCCGGCCGCCCGCCCCGCCGCGTCCGCCAGCGCGGCGGCCAGCGCGGCGAACCGCTCGGCCGCCGGCCCACCGCCGGCCACTTCGGACGGCCCGGCCGCCGTACCTGACGCGGCCGTCCCCGCACCCGAGGTGGCCGTCCCCGCCGCCGACGGGTCGGCCGCTTCCGCCGCCCCCACCCCCAGCTCCGGGCCGAACCGGTCGAGAAACCCGGTGTCCAGCCGCGCCGCGCCGAACTCCGGGTGCCGCAGCGCCCGTACCAGCAGGTCGCGGTTGGTGACCGGGCCGTGCAGCCGGGCCCGTTCCAGGGCGTGCGCCAGCCGGCGCACCGCCTCGGCGCGGGTCGGCGCCCAGGCGATCACCTTGGCGAGCATCGGGTCGTAGTGCACGCCGACGGTCTCACCGCCGGTCACCCCCGCGTCCACCCGCAGCCCCGACTCCCGGCCGGTCGCCGGCACGCCGAACTCCACGTCCACACCAGGGAATTCCAGCCGGAACAGCGGGCCGGCCTGCGGCTGCCAGCCACGCCCCGGATCCTCCGCGTAGAGCCGCGCCTCGACCGCGTGGCCGCGCGGGACCGGCGGCCGCGGCGGCAGCGCGGCCCCCTCGGCGATCCTGATCTGCCAGCCGACCAGGTCGAGGCCGGTCACGCACTCGGTCACCGGGTGCTCGACCTGGAGCCTGGTGTTCATCTCCAGGAAGTACGGCCGGCCGTCCGCGCCGACCAGGAACTCCACGGTGCCCGCTCCCGTGTAGCCGATCCGCCGGGCCGCGCGGGCGGCGGCCTCGTGCAGCTCGGCGCGCAGCGCCTCGCCGATGCCGGGGGCCGGCGTCTCCTCGATCACCTTCTGGTGCCGCCGCTGGAGCGAGCAGTCCCGCTCGCCCAGCACCCACACCGTGCCGTGGGCGTCGGCGAGCACCTGCACCTCGACATGCCGGGCGCCCTCCGCGTAGGGCTCGACGAACACCTCGCCGTCACCGAACGCCGACGCGGCTTCAGCTCCGGCCGCCGCCAACTCCTCCTCCAGGCGGCCGAGATCGCGCACGATCCGCATGCCGCGCCCGCCGCCGCCCGAGGCCGCCTTGACCAGCACCGGCAGGTCGGCGGCGGTGACCGCCGCCGGGTCGAGCGCGCCGAACAGCGGCACCCCGGCCGCCGCCATCAGCTCCTTGGCACGGGTCTTGGAGCCCATCGCCTCGATCGCGTCCGGCGGCGGACCGATCCAGGTGAGGCCCGCGTCGAGCACCGCCCGCGCGAACCCGGCGTTCTCCGACAGGAATCCGTAGCCGGGATGCACCGCGTCGGCGCCTGCCGCGAGCGCCGCGGCCACCAGCAGATCGGCCCGCAGGTACGTCTCGCCCGGCGCGTCGCCCGGCAGCGCGACCACCGCGTCGGCCTCCCGTACGTGTGCCGCGCCGGCGTCCGGGTCCGAGCGGACCGCCACCGTGGCGATCCCCATCGCCCGGCAGGTCCGGAAGACCCGGCGGGCGATCTCGCCGCGGTTCGCCACCAGGACCGAGGAGATCGGTGTGTTCGTGGTCATGGCCCTCACCTCACATCCGGAAGACGCCGAAGCCGCCGCGCGCGCCCTCGACCGGGGCGCCGTGCACGGCGGACAGGCAGATGCCCAGCACCGACCTGGTGTCACGCGGATCGATCACGCCGTCGTCGTAGAGCCGGCCGGACAGGAACATCGGCAGCGACTCGGCCTCGATCTGCTGCTCGACCATCGCGCGCAGCGCCGCGTCCGCGTCGTCGTCGTACGGCCGGCCCTTGGCCGCCGCCGACTGGCGGGCCACGATCGAGAGCACACCGGCGAGTTGGGCCGGGCCCATCACCGCGGACTTCGCGCTCGGCCAGCTGAACAGGAACCGCGGGTCGTAGGCCCGGCCGCACATCCCGTAGTGCCCGGCGCCGTAGCTCGCCCCGATCAACACCGAGATGTGCGGCACGCGGGAGTTGGAGACGGCGTTGATCATCATCGCGCCGTGCTTGATGATGCCGCCCTGCTCGTACTCGCGACCCACCATGTAGCCGGTGGTGTTGTGCAGGAACAGCAGCGGGATGTCCCGCTGGTTGGCCAGCTGGATGAACTGCGCCGCCTTCTGCGACTCCGAACTGAACAGCACGCCCTGCGCGTTGGCCAGGATGCCGACCGGATAGCCGTGGATCTCCGCCCACCCGGTGGCCAGGCTCGTCCCGTACAGCGGCTTGAACTCGTCGAACGCCGAGTCGTCCGCGATCCGCAGCAGCACCTCGCGCGGGTCGAACGGGGTCCGCAGGTCGCCCGGCACGATGCCGAGCAACTCCTCCTCGTCGTACCGCGGCGGCAGCGGGTCCCGGCGCGGACTGGGGCCCTGCTTGCGCCAGTTGAGCCGGGCGACCACCCGGCGGGCGGTGCGCAGCGCGTCCGGCTCGTCCAGGGCGAAGTAGTCGGCGAGCCCGGAGACCCGGGCGTGCATGTCGGCGCCGCCCAGCGACTCGTCGTCGCTCTCCTCGCCGGTGGCCATCTTCACCAGCGGCGGGCCGCCGAGGAAGACCTTGGAGCGCTCCTTGACCATGATCACGTGGTCGGACATCCCCGGCACGTAGGCGCCGCCCGCCGTGGAGTTGCCGAACACCACGGCCACGGTGGGGATGCCGGCCGCCGAGAGCCGGGTGAGGTCGCGGAAGAGGGCGCCGCCGGGTATGAAGATCTCCTTCTGGCTCGGCAGGTCCGCGCCGCCGGACTCCACCAGGCTGATCACCGGCAGCCGGTTGGCGAACGCGATCTCGTTCGCCCGCAGCGCCTTCTTCAGCGTCCACGGATTGCTGGCGCCGCCGCGTACCGTCGGATCGTTGGCCGTGATCAGGCACTCCACGCCCTCGACCACGCCGATCCCGGTGACGATCGACGCGCCGGTGGTGAAGTCGCTGCCCCAGCCGGCCAGCGGGGAGAGTTCGAGGAACGCCGTGTCGGGGTCGAGCAGCAGCTCGATCCGCTCCCGGGCCGGCAGCTTTCCGCGCTCCTGGTGCCGCTGCCGGTACTTCGGGCCGCCGCCCGCGAGCGCCTCGCCGTGCGCTGCCTCCACCTCGGCGAGCCGGGTGAGCATCGCGGTGCGCCGCTCGGCGAAGCCGGCGCCCCGGGTGTCGAGCGCGCTCATGAGGCATCGGTGCGCGAACTGCCGCCCGGCGCCCGGCCCTTGCCCGGCGGGCCGGCGAACGCCTGCGCGATGGAGAGCCATTCGGCCGCGTCCGGGCCGTCGGCGCGCAGCGCCAGGTCGTCGCGGTGCCGGCGCTGGACGGCGAGCAGGCAGAAGTCCAGCGCCGGGCCGGTCACCCGCTGCTCGGCGTCCTCCGGCCCGAAGGTCCACAACTCGCCGCCGGGGGAGCGCAGTTCGACCCGGAACTCGGCGGCCGGGGCGGGCCGCCCGTGCAGCGCGAAGGCGAAGTCCCTGGTGCGGACGCCGATCCGGGCCACGTGCCGCAGCCGCTCGGTCGGCGCCCGCCGCACGCCCAGCGCCTGCGCGACGTCCTCGCCGTGCGCCCAGGTCTCCATCAGCCGCCCGGTGGCCACCGCGCCGGTGCTCATCGGCGGCCCGTACCAGGGGAACCGGACCCCGGAGGGCTGGTCGGCCAGCACGTCGAGCAACCGCGCGCGGCCGGCCCGCCAGCGTTCGAGCAGGGTGCCGGGCGGCAGCGCGCCGCCTTCGTGGGCGGCGTCATCGACGTAGGTGTCCAAGTGGGCGACGGCGTCCGCGAGTTCGGCGGTGTACCGGTCGGGGTCCTGTACGGAGAGCAGCGCGCGGCCGTCGGTCCAGTGCAGGTGGGCGATCTGGTCGGCGATCGTCCAGCCCTCCGCGGGGGTCGCGGTGGCCCAGCGGTCCGGCGGCAGCGCGGCGACCAGGCCGTCGAGCGCGTCGCCCTCGTCCCGCAGGTCGTCCAGCAGGCTGCGTACGGTCGTTCCCGGATCGGGCATGGCCACCCCTCGCGTGACGCGCGGTCAGGACAACGGCGGCGGGTCGGCACACCGCCGCGGCACGAGCGTGCCAGCGGGCCCAGGAACAATCAAGCGTGCATGCATGATTTGTGGCGGGCAAAAAGCGGGACGGGCGGCCCCCACAGCCGCCCGTCCCGCCAACCCCCGTCGCCCGGTGGCGACACCCCCGTCGCCCGGCAGCCGGGTCGCGACACCCCCGTCGCGCGAAATGAGCTCAGGCCCGCGCCGCCCGGCGCGCCAGCAGCGTGGCCCGGCGCTCGTCGAACCGGGTGGCCTGGTCGTTCAGGCCGTCCATGAACAGGCCGAGCTCCTCCTGCGCGAGCACGCCCTCCGGGCCGAGCCCCGACACGTCGAGCACCTTCAGGTGCCGCAGCACCGGCGTCAGCACGTCGTCGTGGTGGATCCGCAGGTTGTAGATCCCGCCGATCGCCATCCGGGCCGCCGCCCGCTCGAAGCCGGGCATGCCGTGCCCGGGCATCCGGAAGCCCACCACGACATCGCGGATCGCCTGCATCGCCAGGTCGGGCGCCAGCTCCAGGGAGGCGGCCAGCAGGTTCCGGTAGAAGACCATGTGCAGGTTCTCGTCGGTGGCGATCCTGGCCAGCATCCGGTCGCACACCGGGTCACCCGACTCGCGCCCGGTGTTGCGGTGCGAGACCCGGGTGGCCAGTTCCTGGAAGGCCACGTAGGCCACCGAGTGCAGCATGCTGTGCCGGTGGTCGTGCTCGAAGCCCTCCGACATGTGCGTCATGCGGAACCGCTCCAGCTCCACCGGGTCGACCGCGCGGCTGGTCAGCAGGTAGTCGCGCATCACGATCGCGTGCCGGCCCTCCTCGGCGGTCCAGCGGTGCACCCAGGTGCCCCAGGCGCCGTCGCGGCCGAAGATGCTGGCGATCTCGTGGTGGTAGCTGGGCAGGTTGTCCTCGGTGAGCAGGTTCACCACCAGCGAGATCCGGCCGACGTCGGACACCGGCGACTGGCCGGGGGCCCAGGCGTCGCCGCCCATGATCCCGTCGAAGTCGCGGCCCTGGGTCCACGGCACGTACTCGTGCGGCATCCATTCCTTCGCGACGCCCAGGTGCCGGTTCAGTTCCCGTTCCACGACCTCTTCGAGCGCGTAGAGCAGCGTCGTGTCGCTCCAGACATCGGGTCCGGCGCGATGGGGCGAGGTGAGGGTCACGGTGGCTCCTGGGGGACGGGAAGCGGGGGACGGGGGGTGTTGCACCTACGGTGTCGTAAGTTACGCAACCGTAGGTTAAGGCGGCGTAAGGAGGCAACCGGAGGGCGTACCGCCCGGCCGGTACGCCCGGCCCCCCGCTCGGTTCCGGTGCCGGCTCCGCGCCCGGCCCGCTCCCGCCGGGTGCCGAGTAGGATCATGGCCCTGATGAGCGCCACTCTCGTAGCCAAGGATCTCGCCGCCGGGCACGGCGACCGCACCCTGTTCTCCGGCCTCGACCTGGTCGTCGCACCCGGCGAGGTGATCGGTCTGGTCGGGGCCAACGGCGCCGGCAAGTCCACCTTGCTGCGGCTGCTGGCCGGGCTCGACACCCCCGAGGGCGGCTCGCTGCGGCTCAGCCCGGCCACCGCCACCGTCGGGCACCTGCCGCAGGAGCCCGAGCGCCGGCCGGAGTCGGTACGCGACTTCCTGGCCCGCCGCACCGGGGTCACCGCCGCCCAGGCCGCGCTGGACGCCGCCACTCAGGCGCTGGTCCACGGCGCTCCCGGCGCCGACGACGCCTACGCCCTGAGCCTGGACCGCTGGCTGGCGCTCGGCGGCGCCGACCTGGACGACCGGGCCGAGGAGGCTGCCGCCGCGCTCGGCCTCGGCGTCGGCCTCGACCTGGAGATGCCGGCGCTCTCCGGCGGCCAGGCCGCCCGCGCCGGGCTGGCCTCGCTGCTGCTCAGCCGCTACGACGTCTTCCTGCTCGACGAGCCGACCAACGACCTGGACCTGGACGGCCTCGAACGGCTGGAGAAGTTCGTCACCGGGCTGCGGGCCGGCACCGTCCTGGTCAGCCACGACCGCGAGTTCCTGGCCCGAACCGTCGACCGGGTGGTCGAACTCGACCTGGCACAGCAGCAGGTCGCCACCTACGGCGGCGGCTACAACGCCTACCTGGAGGAGCGCGACCGGGCCAGGCGGCACGCCCGCGAGGAGTACGAGGAGTACGCCGACACCAAGGCGGGCCTTGAGGCCCGGGCCCGGATGCAGCGCGGCTGGATGGACAAGGGCGTCAGGAACGCCATGCGCAAGGCGCCCGACCACGACAAGATCGCCCGCAAGGCGCGCGCCGAGGGCAGCGAGAAGCAGGCCGCCAAGGCCCGGCAGACCGACAAGATGATCGAACGCCTCGAAACCGTCGAGGAGCCGCGCAAGGAGTGGGATCTGCGGATGGAGATCGCCGTCGCGCCCCGCTCCGGCGCGGTCGTCGGCACCCTGCGCGGCGCCCGGGTGGCCCGCGGCGGCTTCGTCCTCGGCCCGGTGGACCTGCAGATCGACTGGGCGGACCGGGTGGCGATCACCGGGGCTAACGGCTCGGGGAAGTCCACGCTGCTCGCCGCGCTGCTCGGCCGGCTCCCGCTGGACGAGGGCCACGCCGCGCTCGGCCCCGGCGTCGTGGTCGGCGAGGTGGACCAGGCCCGTGCGCTGTTCCGCGGCGGCGAACCGCTGCTCGACGCCTTCCGGGCGCCGGCGCCGGACCTCGACCCCGCCGAGATCCGCACCCTGCTGGCGAAGTTCGGGCTCAAGGCCGGCCACGTGCTGCGGCCCGCCGCGACCCTCTCGCCCGGCGAGCGCACCCGGGCCGCGCTCGCGCTGCTCCAGGCCCGCGGGGTGAACCTGCTGGTGCTGGACGAGCCGACCAACCACCTCGACCTGCCGGCGATCGAGCAGCTGGAATCCGCGCTGGCCGGCTACCAGGGCACGCTGCTGCTGGTCACCCACGACCGCAGGATGCTGGACGCGGTGCAGGTCACCCGCCGCATCGAGGTCGCGGACGGGCGGATCACCGAGAACTGAGCGGACCGGCGGGAACCGGTTGTGCGCCTTGTGCGTCGCATCCTTGTCGGGTGGACGGCGGTGGCCGTGGGGATACGGCGGACCCGGGCCGGCTGTGGGGGCCGGTCCGGGCCCGTCGCTCACCGTCCCTGAGGACGGCTCAGATGCCTTGCCGCGGAACCGGGCTCAGCTCACGTTGAGCGCGGTGTCGTCGATCAGGAACGAGGTGGCGAGGGTGGAGTCCTCGGTGCCGGTGAACTTCAGGGTGACGGTCTGGCCGGCGTACGAGGAGAGGTTGACGGTCCGCTGGACGTAGCCGGTGCCCTTGTTGGCGTTGGAGTAGCTGGCGACGGTGGTGCTGCCGGCCTGGACGGCGAGCTTGTCGTAGGCGGTGCTGCTGGTCTCCTGCGAGGAGATGTACAGGTAGTAGCTCAGGGTGGCGCTGGTGCACGAGGCGGGGATGGTCACCGACTGGGACAGGGTGTCGGTGTGGGTGGTGCCGTAGCCGTCGAGCCAGGCCTTGTACGAGCCGCTGTGCGCGGGGGCGTCGGCGCTGTTGTCGATGACGCCGGAGGACTGGGTCCAGCCGGTGGCGCCGCTCTCGAAGCCGGGGTTGGTGAGGATCTGGCCCGCGGTGCAGCCGCCGCCCCCGCCCGAGGTGGTGACGGCCCAGCTGAAGCTGGTGCTGCCCGAGGCGTTGGTGGAGTCCTTCGCTGTCACCGTGACGCTGGAGGTGCCGGTGGCGGTCGGGGTGCCGGAGATCAGGCCGCTGGAGGCGTTGATCGACAGGCCGGCCGGCAGGCCGGTCGCGGAGTAGGTCAGGGACTGGCCGGACGCGGAGTCACTGGCGTGGATCTGCAGCGAGACCGCGGTGTTCACCTTGGTCGACTGGTTGCCGGGGCTGGTGACCGTCACGGTGTTGCCGCCGCCGGTCGAGCCGTTGGTGAACGCGGCGGTGCCGTTCGGCGTGCCCAGGCCGGTGGGGCCGTCGTAGCCGGACTTGGCGGTGCACAGGTAGCTGCCGCCGCAGGAGCCGTTGGAGCCGGAGGTCACGTCGTTCAGCGAACCGGTGTGGGAGTAGGGGTAGGAGGCCGGCGTCGTGCCGGACGCGGGGGTGCCGGCCAGCGCGTAGACCGAGGCGATGATCGGCGACGAGGCGCTGGTGCCGCCGTAGACCTGCCAGCCGCTCGCCTGGTAGCTGTCGTAGACGGCCAGGCCGGTGGCCGGGTCGGCGACGGCGGAGACATCGGCGATGGTGCGCTTGGAGCAGCCGGTGTCGGTCTGCCAGGTGGGCTTGGCGTCGTAGGCCGAGCAGCCGGAGCCGGTGCCCTCGGTGCTCGAGGTGTTCCAGACCGTCTCGGACCAGCCGCGGGTGGTGCCGCTGGCGCGCTTGAGCGCGGTGCCGCCGACGGCGGTGACGTACTTGGACGCGGCCGGGTACTCCGCGCCGTAGCCCTCGTCACCGGAGCTGACGGTGATCGCCACGCCGGGGTGGTTGAAGTACTGCGAGTCCGCCTGGGTGTCGGAGGAGTCCTCGCTGCCGCCGTAGCTGTTGGAGACGTACTTCGCGCCGAGGCTGACGGCCTCGTTCACCGCGGTGCCCAGGTCGTCCATGCTGGCGCTGGTGGCCTCGACCAGCAGGATGTGGCACTGCGGGCAGACCGCGCTGACCATGTCGAGGTCGAGCGAGATCTCGCCGGCCCAGCCCGAGTCGGGGCTCGGGTAGCTGGTGCCGCCGGTCTGGTTGACCTTCTTGAAGCAGCCGTTGGCCGTGGTGCAGGCCGGCAGGCCGTACTGCGCGCGGTACGTGCTCAGGTCGGCCGCGGCGTTCGGGTCGTCCTGCGCGTCCACGATCGCCACCGTCGCGCCGGAGCCGGCGGAGGAGGGCAGGGCGTAGGCGCTGGCCAGGTCGGTCGGGCCGTAGCCGGAGGGGGTGGCGTCCGGGGTGATGCCGAGGTGGTGGGCGACATCGGTACGGGTCAGTGCCAGGCAGGCCATCTGGCCCTGCTTCGCCGGCGCGGCGCAGAGCCGCTCGGTGTGCGCGGGGGTGGCGGCGGCCGAGGAGCGGCTGACGGCCGCGTGGCTCGCCGGCGCGGGGCTGCTCGCGACGGACGGGCCGGCGGCGGCGACCAGGCCGCCGGTGACCATGGCCGCGACGGCGAGTACCGCCACCGAGGCACGGCGGACGGCCCGTCTGGCCCGCCCGGGGTTTGTTGACTGCAATGAACTGCCCTCCATGGGGGGATCTGCTCCCGAGGGCGTCCGCTCACGGTGATCTATGTCAAGGTCATGACAATCGATCATGGAACGGCATCGCCTGGGACTTCGTGTGGCGCACGTTCACTGGTGATCCGGATGTCAACTACGGCTAACTGTCACCACGTTCAGTGGTGGCTGACGATGAACGTAGTGAAACCCGCGTCAAGGGACCACCGGCTATTGGCAAAGGATTGCCCTCGACTTCCTGGCCGCCGCACCCCTCCGACCTTCCGCACCGTGATCCGCTCCGTATACCTTGAGGCGCCATGGACACCGAGGAAGAACCGGTCAACGACCTTGTCGCGCTGGGTCTCGCGCGGTACGAGGCGCGGGTCTACCTCGCCCTGGTGCGGCGCGAGTCGTACACCGCGGCCGAGGTCGCCAGGGAGGCCGACGTGCCGCGGCAACGCGTCTATGACGTGCTGGACACGCTGGTACGGCGCCGGCTGGCCACCGCGCACCCCGGCCGGGTGGCCACCTTCTCCGCGGTCGCGCCGGAACTCGCCGTGGCCCGGCTGATGGCCCTTCAGCGCGAGTCGCTGGAACGCCTCGACCGGGTCTCGTCCGCGCTGACCGCCGCGCTGGTGCCGGTCTGGGCCGACGGCAGGAACCAGACCGTCCCGCTGGACTACGTCGAGATCCTGCGCGACCCGAAGTCCATAGCCGAGGCGTTCACCGACATCCAGGCGCAGGCCAGGAACGAGCTGCTGAGCTTCTGCAAGCCGCCGTTCGTGGCACCGGCCGCCAACACCTCGGGCATCAAGGTGACCCGCAGGCTGCGCCGGGCCGGCGGCACCGTCCGGGCGATCTACACCAACGACGCGCTGGACGACGCCGGCGTGCTGGAGAACGTACGGCGGTTCGGCGCGGCGGGGGAGGAGTGCAGGTTCGCCGAGCAGCTGCCGCTGAAACTGGTGGTCGCCGACGCGTCGCTGGTGCTGTGCGACATGCCCGACCCGGTGGCCGGTACGGACACCACCACGGCGCTCTACATCGAGCACCCGGCGCTCGCCGCCTGCCTGCGGCTGGCCTTCCTGACGGTGTGGGAGTCCGCGCAGACCGTGCCGAGCGCCCGGCCCTGACCGGCGCGGACCGCGGCCACCGGGCAGGTGTCCTGAACAGCACCTTGTGTGCGCGTGGAAGCCCCGTACACGGGGGTTGCGGCATTACAGTGACCGCGTGGCCGTGTTCCTGCTGGGAGTCAGTGCCGCGTGCTGCCTCGGTTTCGGGTTCGTGCTGCAGCAGCGTGCGGCTGCGCGTGCCCCGCTCGCCGACTTCCTGTCCTACCGGCTGCTGCTGCGGCTGATCCGGATGCCGGACTGGCTGCTGGGAATAGGGCTGATGGTCTGCGGCCAGGTGCTCGGGGCGGTCGCCCTGGCCTACGGCGAGGTGTCGCTGGTCGAGCCGCTCACCGCCACCAACCTGCTGTTCGCCATGGCGCTGTCCCGCTGGCTGACCAAGCAGCCGCTCGGCTGGAGCGGCTGGAGCGGGGTGGCGCTGCTCGCCCTCGGCGTCACCGCGTTCATCGTCGCCGGGCAGCCGCGCGGCTCCGACACGTCGGCCGGCGCGCTGCGGCACTGGCTGGTCTTCGGCATCGTCGCGGGCATCGCGCTGCTGCTCACGGTCAAGGCCCGCCGGTTGCAGCCGGCCAGCGAGGCGGCGCTGCTCGCGCTGGCCGCCGGCCTGGTCTACGGGCTCCAGGACGCGCTGACCCGGGTCTGCGGGCAGATCGTCAAGGACGAGGACGCGGCGATGCTGTTCACCCACTGGCAGCCCTATGCGGTCGGCTTCCTCGGCCTGACCGGCGTCCTGCTGGTGCAGAGCGCCTTCGAGATGGCCCCGCTGCGGATGTCGCTGCCCTCGCTGACCGCGGCGCAGCCGCTGGCCGGCATCGCCTGCGGCGTCGGCTTCCTCGGCGACCGGCTGGTGGTGACCACGGGCGCGCTCGCCTGGGAGGCGGCCGGCCTCGCGGCGATCGTCGTCGGCATCATCATGCTCGGCCGCCACCCGGCGATGCCGGCCGGCACCGCCGACGAGGCACCGTCGGTGGGCGCGACCCGGCTGTCCTGACCCGGGCTGTACTCGGCTGTCCTGACCCGCGCGGCACGCGGCCGGCCCCGCCGTCAGGAGGGCGCGGCCCACTCCCAGCCGGCCGGGACGGACAGGAATCGGCCCAGATCGGCCGTCTCGGCGTCCAGGGCGGGTTCCACCGCCGCCGGGAACGGGGCGACCAGCGGCTCGACGTGCAAGGTCAGGCCCGCGGCCCGGCGGGTGTGCCGCCAGGTGGCGACCACCTCGCCGTCGTACAGCACGCAGGGCATGAGCAGGCCGCCGCCGGTGGCGATCCGGCGGGCGATGGACGGCGCGAGCAGCAGGTCGCGGTCGGCGTAGCCCAGCAGGTACGGGTCGAAGTGGCCGGTCAGCCGCACCCCGGCCGACTGCTCAGGCGGCCCCGTGCCGGCCGCGACCGCCAGCGGGCCGTCCGGCCCCCCGACCTCCGCGATCCGCTCGCCGGCCGCCGCCCGGCCGCGCCGGGCCGCGCCCAGCGGCAGCCCCGACCAGCGGGCGAAGTCCGCCGCCGTGGACGGACCGTAGGACGTGACATGGCGCACCGCGAGCTCGGCCAGCGCCTCGTCGCCCTCGGGGCCGCCGGCGGGCACCGCGGCCAGCCACTCCTCGCGCAGGACGTACGTGGACACGTCGGCCGCCGCCTCGGGACCGCGGCAGACCAGGCCCATCGCCGCCGCGTAGAGCATCAGGTGCGCCGGGGCCTGGCTGCGCGGGTCGAGGACGATGCCGTGGCCGGCCAGGGCGGCCACCACGCCGTCCCTGGTCATCGGCGGCCGGCCGGCCAGCACCCGTTCCAGGGCGGTCAGGGCCCGCCCGCACAGCTCGTCGTCCAGGCCGAGCTGCCGGCGCCGGCCGCGTGCCGAGTCGGCCACCCGCTGCCCCAGCAGCGCGGTCAGCCAGCGCAGATCGGTGGCCGGCACCGCGTGCAGGGTGCCGCGCATCAGCCAGCCGCGCACCACGCCGCGGTCGGCCGCCCCGCAGGCCGCGTCCAGGTCGGCGGCGGTCAGCCCGCCGCTCCTGGCCCGCACCTGGAGCCGCGCGGCCTTGGCGTCCTGCGCCTGGAGGCCGCCCGCGAGCCGGACGGCGGCCGGCACCGTGCGGCCGGCGCCCTCGTCGCCGTACAGGCCCTGGGCCCGCGCGCGCCAGCGCCGTACCTGGGCCGCCGTGAGGCCGGTCATCGCTCCCCGTTCCCCGTTCGTCTGTTCAGTCCGCGGCCGGCGACCAGGTGAACCGCGGGTCGCGGCGCTCCAGGAAGGCGGCGACGCCCTCCGCGGTGTCGCCGCCGGCCGCGGCCTGGCGGGACCAGTGCGCGACCTGGATCGCGTCCGGCGTCGCGGTGATGAACTCCTTCGCGGCGGCCTGGGTGAGCCGGGACCGCGAGGCGAGCACGCCGGTGAACTCCCGTACCCGCTTGTCCAGGCCGTCCCGCGGCAGCACCTCGTCCACCAGGCCGGTGCGCAGCGCCCGCTCCGCGTCGATCGTCTCGGCCGAGAACAGCAGGTGCTTGGCCGTGGACGGGCCGGTCAGCTCGACCAGCCGCCGGGTGGAGGAGGCCGGGTAGACGATGCCGAGCTTGGCCGGGGTGATCGCGAACCTGGCGTCCTGCGCGGCGAAGCGCAGGTCGCAGGCCACCGCGAGCTGGCAGCCGCCGCCGACGCACCAGCCGCGGATCGCCGCGAGGGTCGGCTTGGGGAACGCGGCGAGCGCGTCCTCGGCGGCGACGGCCGCCTCCTGCGCGGCGCGCAGTCCGCCGGGGCCGGTGAATCCAGTGATGTCGGCGCCCGCGCTGAAACCGTCCCCGGCGCCGGTGAGCACCACCGCCCGCACCGCGGGATCGGCCGCGAGCTCGTCGAGCAGTCCCGGCAGCGACCGCCACATGGCGGGCGTCAGCACGTTGCGGCGGGCCGGATTGCTGATGGTCACGGTGGCGGCGCCGTCCGCGACCTCGACCAGCAGCCCGGGACCGCCGGCAGAACCGTCACCAGAACCGGAGCCGGGCCCGTCGCCAGAACCGGAGCCGGGCCCGTCGCCGGGAGTGGGGTCGGCGCCTGGACCGGTCGTGGACATGCGGTCTCCTCACGGATGCGCGGACAGACGTCAGCAGGGGCGGCCCGGGCGCGGCTGCCGCCCGCCATCGGATCCTATCGACGCCCCACCCTCACCCCGCGCCGCACAGCTCGGACATCGGCGCTCGCAACCGGTCGACTCCGATCGGAAAAGCGACAAATATCGCCTCGTCCGGTCGAAAACCGCGGAAAGGCGTGGACTTACGGTTTCCTGCCATCGGGGCCGGTCCCGTTACGGACACTCGAAGCTGTGAGGCGGAACCACCGGGACCACCGGCGGGAACTGCGGGGAAACGTCACGCGAAGGCGATGGTGGGTGCGGTCATGGAGGTCCGCGGGAGTGTCCCGCCTGGTCAGGCACCGCCACCGAGAGCGTACGAGGGAGCCTGGCGGTTCACCGCGCCGGCCGTGGACTCGTCCGTGCCCCAGGTCAGGCAGGGAGTCAGGAAGCTGGTCGCCGACCAGGGGGTGCCGATCGACGACGACACGCTCTACGGGCTGCTGCTGATCGTCTCCGAGCTGGTCACCAACGCCGTCAAGCACGCGGCCGTGCTGTCACCCGAGGTGGCCGTGGAGGTCGCGGTCGGCGCCGACTGGATCAGGGTGGCCGTCGAGGACAACCACCCGTTCCGGCCCAGGGCGCTGGAGACCGACCACGCGAGGACCGGCGGGCGGGGGCTGCTGCTGGTCAAGACGATCACCGACGAGGCCGGCGGCTCCTGCGACGTGACGCAGACCCCGACCGGCGGCAAGGTGATCTGGGCCGCGCTTCCGCTGCGGCCCCCGGTCCTCTGAACCGCCCGCGCCCCCGCGAAGGCGAGTGCCGCTACCAGCCCGCCGAGGGACCCGTCAGCTCGCGTACCGCCGGCAGCGCCGCGTCAAGAACCGTCTGGAACCACGCGGAGAACGGGCCGTCCGCGCGCAGCGCGGCCAGGTCGGCGGGGCTCGCGAAGGCCGTCTCGCCGATCTCGTCCGGATCGGGCAGCAGCGGTCCGCGCACCAGGCCCACGTACAGGTGGTTGTACTCCTGCTCGACCAGGCCGGACGCCGGGTCCGGGTGGTTGTAGCGGACGGTGCCGGCCTCGCGCATCAGCGCCGGCGCGGCCCCGAGCTCCTCGGCGGTCCGCCGGGCGGCGGCCACGAACGGCGGCTCGCCCGGGTACGGGTGCCCGCAGCAGGTGTTGGACCAGACACCGGGGGAGTGGTACTTGCCCAGCGCCCGGCGCTGGAGCAGCAGCCGCCCCTCGTCATCGAAGAGGAAGACCGAGAACGCCCGGTGCAGCCGGCCCGGTGCCAGATGCGCCGACAGCTTCTCCGCCGTACCGATCGTCACACCGGTCTCATCGACCAGTTCGAGCATGATCGGTTCGGCGACGTCGGTCGGCGCCGGGGCAGCGGTGCGGTAGTCGGATCGGCCCGTGGCAGGACTGGTTGCCATTTCCATCCTTCGCATTCGACGACAAGCCCATAGTCTGCCTCACCACGAGCCTTCGCCGACCCGCGCATCGCGTCGGGCCACCGGCGCTCGGGAGCGCGTACGACCCGGCGGCGTACGCGTCGTTCCGCCGCCCGGCGGGGCCGAGAGTCCGCGGTCCGGCCGGCCGGCCGGTGTGCTCAATGGCACAGCCGGGCCTCGTGCTCCGCGTGGCCCACCGGCTCCAGCTGGAACGTGCAGTGCTCCACGTCGAAGTGCGTGCCCAGGCAGCCCTGGAGGTCGTGCAGCATCTTCTCGTAGCCGACCGACTCCAGCACGTCCTGGCTGACCACCACGTGCGCGGACAGCACCGGCAGGCCCGAGGTGATCGTCCAGGCGTGCAGGTCGTGCAGCCCCACCACGCCCGGCAGCCCCTCGATGTGGCTGCGCACCTCGCTCATGTCCACGTCCTTGGGCGCGGCCTCCAGCAGCACGTCGAGGGCCTCGCGCAGCAGCCGCCAGGTGCGCGGCACGATCAGCAGCCCGATCAGCAGCGACGCCACCGCGTCCGCCTGCCGCCAGCCGGTGGTGAGGAAGACCACCGCGGCGAGCACCACCGCCAGCGACCCGAACGCGTCGGCCATCACCTCCAGGAACGCCCCGCGCACGTTCAGGCTCTCGGCCTGGCCGCGCATCAGCACCAGCAGCGAGACCGAGTTCGCCACCAGGCCGATCAGGCCGAAGACGATGGTGGCGCCGCCGTGGAAGTGCTGCGGGACCACCAGCCGCCGAACGCCCTCGTAGAAGATGAACGCGCCGACGCCGAACAGCAGCACCGCGTTGATGACCGCGGCCAGGATCTCGGCGCGGGCGAAGCCGAAGGTGCGCCGGTCGCTCGGCGGCCGGGCGGCGATGTGCACGGCCAGCAGCGCCATCGCGATGCCGGCCGCGTCGGTGGCCATGTGGCCGGCGTCGGCGAGCAGTGCGAGCGAGCCGGTGACCGCGCTGCCGACCACCTCGGTGACCAGTACGAGCAGGGTGATGCCGAGCGCGGTCAGCAGCCGGCCGCGGTGCGCGGCGGTCGCCGTGCCGGCGGCCGGGCCGTGGCCGTGTCCATGGCCGTGCGAGTGCCCTGCGCCCATGGACCCCTTCCTTCCCTGAAATCCCTGCGAGCCCCGAAACGCCGCGTGAAGCCCCCGCGAACCCGCGCCCCGGTCGCCCTCCGGCGGGTCGGCAGGCCCGGTCACCGGGGGCGCGGCGGTCAGTCAACACCGATTACGCACCGTGGGCAAGCCGGTACTGGAGACCGTTGTCATGTGCGGTGACCTGCGGTGATGAGTCGCGTGGCAGCGGTAGCCGATCGACCGGGGCCGGCGCTCCGCGCTGGTCACGGGCCCGGCCCGGCGCCATACGGAGACCGCGGGAGGTGAACCATCACACTGTGTTTGCCAAGTGTGGACGAACTGGTGGTGAACTGCGGGCTACGGTGATCGGATAGCCTCTGCGGTCGTGCCTGGCCAGGCTCCCGCCGGCCGTCCGCTGGCACGGCCGCCGTTCGCTTCCAGGGAGTGAGTTCCTCTGCCGACCCCGACCGCCTTCCTCACCGGCCCGCCCGCGGCGGGAGCGCCGTCGCCGCTGACGGACGATCTGCGGGCGCTGGGATTCCAGGTGGCCGAGGCGGACACGCCGGGTGACCTCGCGGCGCGGCTCGCCCGGGTGCCCGCGGCCGAACGGGTGGCCGTGGTCGACCGCCGCTTCCTCGGCCACCGGCACTCCCTGCGGCTCGCCCTGACCGACCCGCGGTTCGACGCGGCGGCCGTCCCGGGCGCGTTGTCGGTACGGGGCCCGGCCCGCGCCGCGCTGGAACGCGCGCTGGCCGGCCGGCTCGACCTGGACCGTCCCCCCGCCGCCGCGGGCCCGGCGCTGAGCACCCGCTCCGACCTGCTCCCCGACGCGCTCACCGCCCGCACCGACGTGCTGCCCGACGCCCTCGCCGAGGCGCTGGACACCCCGGACGGCGCACCGCACCGCCCCGAGCTCGGCGTGCTGGTCGCCGCGGTGCCCGCCGACGAGGCCGGCCGGGCCGCCGCCGCGGAGGCGGTCGCCGCGGTGGACGAGGAGGCGGTCCGGCTGCGCGGCGCGGTCAAGTCCCGCGACGGCTTCTTCACCACCCACTTCATCAGCCCGTACTCGCGCTACCTGGCCCGCTGGTGCGCCCGCCGCGGCCTCACCCCCAACCAGGTGACCACCGCCTCGCTGCTGGTCGCGCTGATCGCCGCCGGCTGCGCCGCCACCGGCAGCCGGGCCGGCTACGTCGCCGCCGGGGTGCTGCTGCTCGCCTCGTTCGTCCTCGACTGCACCGACGGCCAGCTGGCCCGCTACTCGCTCCAGTACTCGACGCTCGGCGCCTGGCTCGACGCCACCTTCGACCGCGCCAAGGAATACGCCTACTACGCGGGCCTGGCCCTGGGCGCGGCCCGCGGCGGCGACGACGTCTGGGCGCTGGCGCTCGGCGCGATGGTGCTCCAGACCTGCCGGCACGTGGTGGACTTCGCCTTCAACGAGGCCAACCAGGACGCGGGCGCCGACGAGAGCAGCCCCACTGCCGCACTGTCCAACCGGCTCGACAGCGTCGGCTGGACGGTCTGGGCCCGCCGGATGGTCGTACTGCCGATCGGCGAGCGCTGGGCGCTGATCGCCGTGCTGACCGCGGCCACCACCCCGCGGATCACCCTGACCGTGCTGCTGATCGGCTGCGGCCTGGCCGGCTGCTACACCACGGCCGGCCGGCTGCTGCGCTCGGTCAGCCTCCGCCGCGGCCGTGCCGGCACCGGCAAGCAGCCGGTGCGGCGCACCGCGCGGGCCGCCCGCGCCCTGGCCGACCTCTGCGACAGCGGCCCGCTCGCCGAAGCGGCCGCCCGGCTGCTGCGCCCGGTCGCCGGCCGGCTGCCGTCCTTCGGGCCGCCGGCGGTGGCGCTGCTGGGCGGAGCGGTGGTGGCCGGCACCGCCGCGCTGGCCCCGCACGGCAGCTGGTGGCCGGTGCCGGCGGCGATCGTATACGTACTGACCTCGGGACTTGCCGTCTCCCGGCCGCTCACCGGAGCGCTGGACTGGCTGGTGCCGCCGTTCTTCCGGGCGGCCGAGTACGGGACGGTGCTGGCGCTCGCAGCCGTCAGCCAGGTGAACGGAGTATTGCCTGCTGCTTTCGGCCTGGTGGCTGCCGTCGCCTACCATCACTACGACACGGTGTACCGCATCCGCGGCGGCACCGGGGCGCCACCGCGGGCCCTGGTGCGCGCGGCCGGTGGACACGAGGGCAGGACTCTTCTCGTCACCCTCGTGGCCGCCCTCGCCCACCGCACCGGTTTCACGGTCGCGCTGACGGTGCTCGCCATCGCGCTCGCGCTGCTGGTCACCGCCGAGAGCATCCGCTTCTGGGTGTCCTCAGGGGCACCCGCAGTACACGACGAATCAGGAGAACCCGCATGATCGGCCTTGTGCTGGCGGCCGGCGCCGGAAGGCGCCTGCGCCCCTACACCGACACCCTGCCCAAGGCACTGGTGCCGGTCGGAGCCGAGGGCGACCAGGACGGCGTCACCGTGCTCGACCTGACGCTGGGGAACTTCGCCGAGATCGGGCTGACCGAGGTCGCGGTCGTCGTCGGGTACCGCAAGGAAGCGGTCTACGCGCGCAAAGCGGCCCTTGAGGCCAAGTACGGCCTGACCCTCACGCTGATCGACAACGACAAGGCCGAGGAGTGGAACAACGCCTACTCCCTGTGGTGCGCCAGGGACGCGGTGGCGCACGGAGTCATCCTGGCCAACGGCGACACCGTGCACCCGGTCTCGGTGGAGCGGACGCTGCTCGCCGCGCGCGGCGAGGGCAGGCGGATCATCCTGGCCTTGGACACCGTCAAGCGGCTGGCCGACGAGGAGATGAAGGTCGTCACCGAGCCGGGCAAGGGCGTGCGGCGGATCACCAAGCTGATGGATCCCGCCGAGGCCACCGGCGAGTACATCGGCGTCACCCTGATCGAGGCCGAGGCCGCCGGCGAACTGGCCGACGCGCTGAAGGCCACCTTCGAGCGCGACCCCGACCTGTACTACGAGGACGGCTACCAGGAACTGGTCGACCGCGGCTTCACCATCGACGTGGCACCCATCGGCGACGTGCCGTGGGTGGAGATCGACAACCACGCCGATCTCGCCCGAGGACGGGAGATCGCGTGCCAGTACTGACCCGGCTGATTCCCTCGCCGGTTGTCGTGGACATCAACGGCGGGGCGCTCGCCGACCTGTCCAGGCTGCTCGCCGACCAGCGGATCTCCGCCTCCGGCAAGCTCGCCATGGCCATCAGCGCCGGCTCCGGCGTCAAGCTGCGCGACCGGCTGGCCCCCGAGCTGCCCGGCGCCGACTGGTTCCTGGTCGACGGCGGCACCATCGACGCGGCCGTCAAGCTCGCCGACGCCATCCGCGGCAGGCGGTACGACGCGGTGGTGGGCCTCGGCGGCGGCAAGATCATCGACGTGACCAAGTACGCCGCCGCCCGGGTCGGCCTGCCGATGGTGGCCGTCGCGACCAACCTCTCGCACGACGGCATCTGCTCGCCGGTGTCCACCCTGGACAACGACAACGGCCGCGGCTCCTACGGCGTCCCCACCCCGATCGCGCTGGTCATCGACCTGGACGTGATCCGGGAGGCGCCGGCCCGCTACGTGCGGGCCGGCATCGGCGACGCGGTCTCCAACATCTCCGCCATCGCCGACTGGGAGCTCTCGCACAAGATCACCGGCGAGCCGATCGACGGCCTGGCCGCCGCGATGGCCCGCGGCGCCGGCGAGTCGGTGCTGCGGCACCCCGGCGGCATCGGCGACGACTCCTTCCTCACGGTGCTCTCCGAGGGCCTGGTGCTCTCCGGCATCGCGATGTCGATCAGCGGCGACACCCGGCCGTCCTCGGGCGCCTGCCACGAGATCAGCCACGCCTTCGACCTGCTGCACCCGCGGCGGGCCGCCGCGCACGGCGAGCAGGTCGGCCTCGGCGCGGCCTTCGCGATGCACCTGCGCGGCTCGCACGAGGAGTCCGGCCTGATCGCGGAGACGCTGCGGCACCACGGCCTGCCCGTACTGCCCGGGGAGATCGGCTTCACGGTGCCGGAGTTCGTCGAGGCGGTGCACTACGCGCCGCAGACCCGCCCCGGCCGCTACACGATCCTGGAACACCTGGAACTCTCACCCACCGAGATCAGGGACGCATACGCCGACTATGCCAAAACCATCAGTAGCTGAACTGCGCCCGGTCGTTCACCCCGGTGGCATCAAGGACCGGAAGAACGGCGAGCACTGGGCCGGCCGCCTGTACATGCGTGAGCTGTCGCTGCGGTGTACCCGGGTACTCGTCGACTCGCCGCTGAGCCCCAACCAGTACACGTATCTGATGATCGTGTCCGGGGTCGCGGCCGGCGCCGCCCTGCTGGTCCCCGGGCTGGCCGGCGGCATCCTCGGCGCGCTGCTGATCCAGCTCTACCTGCTGCTGGACTGCGTGGACGGCGAGCTGGCCCGCTGGCGCAAGCAGACCTCCACGGTGGGCGTCTACCTGGACCGGGTCGGGCACTACCTGTCGGAGGCCGCGCTGCTGGTCGGCTTCGGGATCAGGGCCTCCGACGTCTTCCACCGCGACGGCGGCAGCACCCAGTGGCAGTGGGCGTTCCTGGGCACCCTGGCGGCGCTCGGCGCGATCCTGATCAAGGCCGAGACCGACCTGGTGGACGTGGCCAGGACCCGGCGCGGGATGCCCGCCGCGCAGGAGTCCGCCAACGTCCCCCGCTCGTCGGGGGTGGCACTGGCCCGGCGGGCGGCCGGCGCGCTGAAGTTCCACCGGCTGGTCGGCGGCGTGGAGGCCTCGCTGCTGATCCTGGCGGCCGCGGTCGCCGACTTCCTGCACGGCGACCTGCTCTTCACCCGGATCGCGGTCGTGGTGCTCGCCGCGGTCGCGGTATTGCAGACGGTGCTGCATCTGGTGAGCATCCTGGCGTCGAGCAGGCTCGCATGAACAGTCGCGTGAACAAGAAGACGGCCCGGAACCCGCGGGGCACCCGGAGCACGCAGGAGACCCGGGAGGCGCCGCTGAAGGTGGGCGCGGTCGTGCTGACCATGGGCACCCGCCCCGCGCAGCTCCAGGACCTGCTCGACTCGGTCGCCAAGCAGCAGGGCCCGGCCGTGCAGATCGCGGTGGTCGGCAACGGCTCGCCGCTGCCGCCGCTGGCGCCCGAGGTGCGCACCGTCGAGCTGCCGGAGAACCTGGGCATCCCCGGCGGCCGGAACGCCGGCGTGGAGCTGTTCGGCCCGGCGGCCGACGAGCTTGACGTGGTGATGTTCCTGGACGACGACGGGGTGCTGCCGTTCGACGACACCGCCGAGCTGGTCCGCCGCGCCTTCACCGCCGACCGGCGGCTCGGCATCATCAGCTTCCGGATCGTCGACCCCGACACCGGCGTCACCCAGCGCCGGCACGTACCGCGGCTGCGCGCCTCCGACCCGATGCGGGACTCCCGGGTGACCACCTTCCTCGGCGGCGCCTGCGCGATCCGCACCGAGGTCTTCCGGGACGTCGGCCTGCTGCCCGCGGAGTTCTTCTACGCGCACGAGGAGACCGATCTGGCCTGGCGCGCGCTGGGCGCCGGCTGGATGATCGACTACCGCTCCGACCTCGTACTGCACCATCCGGCGACCGCCCCGTCCCGGCACGCGGTCTACCACCGGATGGTGGCCCGCAACCGTGTGTGGCTGGCCCGGCGCAATCTGCCATGGCCGCTGGTCCCGGCCTATCTCGGGGTCTGGTTCGGGCTGACCCTGGCCCGCCGGCCGTCCCGTCCGGCGCTGCGCGCCTGGCTCGGCGGCTTCCGTGAGGGCTGGACCACGGACTGCGGCGAGCGGCGGCCGATGAGCTGGCGGACGGTCTGGCGGTTGACCCGGCTAGGCCGACCCCCGATCATCTGACAAGCTCGGAACCTGAGAGCATCAGGCGCAGCCCGGGAATCCCCCTGCCCGGCGCGCACCTTGAGGACGAAAGTGTCAACTGTGAGCGATACAACGCACAATGGTGCGGTCGCCGTCGGTGCACCACCAGCACCGTCGGCCGATGACGGCCTCAGCCCCTCCCAGCTCGCGGCCAAGTACGGCCTGTCCGTCAGCGGCGCCCGGCCCGGGCTGGCGGAGTACACCCGGCAGCTGTGGGGCCGTCGACATTTCATCAACGAGTTCGCCAAGGCGAGGACCCAGGCCCAGTACACTCAGGCCCGCCTCGGCCAGCTCTGGCAGGTCATGACACCGCTGCTGAACGCGGCCGTCTACTACCTGATCTTCGGTCTGCTGATCGGCACCAGCAAGGGCATCGACAACTTCATCGCCTTCCTGGTCACCGGCGTCTTCATCTTCACCTTCACGCAGTCCTCGGTGCTCAGCGGCGTGCGTGCGGTGGCCGGCAACCTGGGGCTGATCAGGGCGCTGCACTTCCCCCGGGCCTCGATGCCGGTGGCGCTCACGCTGATGCAGCTCCAGCAGCTGCTGATGTCGATGTTCGTGCTGGTGGCGATCGTGCTGATGACCGGCGAGGTGCCGGACGCGTCCTGGCTGCTGGTCATCCCGGCGCTGCTGACCCAGTGGGTGTTCAACACCGGCCTGGCCCTGATGGTGGCCAGGATCGGCAGCAAGATGACCGACCTCGCTCAGCTCATGCCGTTCATACTCCGCACCTGGATGTACATGTCCGGTGTGATGTACAGCATCGACAAGCTCACCGCCACCGCCCCGGGCTTCGTCCGGGTCCTGCTCGACCTGAACCCGGTCGCGGTCTACATCGACCTGGTGCGGTTCGCCCTCATCGACAGCGTCACCTCCTCGCAGCTGCCGCCGCACGTGTGGGCGTCCGCGGTGGGCTGGGCGGTCGTGGTGGGCATCGGCGGCTACGTGTACTTCTGGAAGGCGGAGGAACAGTATGGCCGTGGCTGAGCAGCAGACAGCGGAGCGGATCCAGGCACCCTCCGACGCCCGGGTCCCCACCGTGATCGTGGACGACGTGCACATCGTGTACAAGGTGCACGGCGCGGGCACCGGACGGGGTACCGCCACGGCGGCGCTCGGCCGGCTGCTGTCCCGCAAGAGCTCGCCCAACGTGCGCCGGGTGCACGCGGTGCGCGGGGTGACCTTCACCTCCTACCGGGGTGAGGCCATCGGCATCATCGGCTCCAACGGCTCCGGCAAGTCGACCATCCTGCGGGCCATCGCCGGGCTGCTGCCGCCCGAGAGCGGCAAGATCTACACCGACGGCCAGCCGTCCCTGCTGGGCGTGAACGCGGCGCTGATGAACGACCTGACCGGCGAGCGCAACGTGATCCTCGGCGGTCTCGCGATGGGGATGTCGCAGGAGGAGGTCCGGGAGCGCTACGACGGGATCGTGGACTTCTCCGGGATCAACGACAAGGGCGACTTCATCTCGCTGCCGATGCGGACGTACTCCTCGGGTATGGCGGCGCGGCTGCGGTTCTCGATCGCGGCGGCCAAGAACCACGACGTGCTGATGATCGACGAGGCGCTGGCCACCGGTGACCGGGCGTTCCAGAAGCGCTCGGAGGAGCGGATCCGGGAGCTGCGCAAGGAGGCCGGCACGGTCTTCCTGGTCAGCCACAACAACAACTCCATCCGTGACACCTGCGACCGGGTGGTGTGGCTGGAGAAGGGCGAGCTGCTGATGGACGGCCCGACCGACGAAGTGATCAAGGCGTACGAGAAGCACAAGTAGGCCGCCTGACGCACCGCGCAGCATCGCTCACAACTCGAAGGCCCCCGCCGGATGATCCGGCGGGGGCCTTGCGTTGTCCCCCGCATGGACCGCACATGGGAAGGGTTTCCGGCCGGCCGGGGAAGGGATCCGACGTGCCGTCAGAAAATATCACCACGTGTCACGCCCCCGGCGTACGCCGGACAACGGCCGGACGTAAGCTGTACCGGTGCTGGGAGCCTGCCGATGATCGATACCGCGTGCGCGACGCCTGGCGCGGCGTGTCCGAAATGGGAACATTCGATTGGGCGGTGTAGAACGGGGGATGTGGCGGCCATGAAGATCGGGACCATCCTGCTCCGGGGCACGCTCGCCGCCTGTGTGCCGGGACCCCCGCGGTGACCGGGGACGACACGTCCCGGGCGGTCCTGGACAAGGCCGCGCGCGAGAACTTCCCGGTGGCACCGGTGTTCCTGCCGCGCGCCTGGCGCCGGGACCTGATGGCCGTCTACGGATTCGCCCGGCTGGTGGACGACATCGGCGACGGCGACCTGGCCGCCGGCGGCCGGAACGACGCCGTGCTGCTGGGCCTTGACGCCGACACGGCCGACGACCGGATCGCGATGCTCGACGGCTTCGAGGCCGACCTGCGCCGGGTCTTCGACGGCACCCCCCGGCACCCGCTGCTGACCGCCCTGCAGCCCACCGTGCGCAAGCACTCCCTGACTCCCGAGCCCTTCCTCGGCCTGATCGCGGCCAACCGGCAGGACCAGCAGGTCCGCCGCTACCCGGCCTACGGCGACCTGCTCGCGTACTGCGAGCTGTCCGCCAACCCGGTGGGCCGGCTGGTGCTGTCCATCACCGGCACCTCGACACCCGAACGGATCCGCAGGTCCGACGCGGTGTGCACGGCGCTGCAGATCGTCGAGCACCTGCAGGACGTGGCCGAGGACCTCGGCAGGGACCGGATCTACCTGCCGGCCGAGGACATGAAACGCTTCTCGGTGGACGAGGCCGACCTCGCCGCACCGAGCGCCGGACCGCAGGTCCGGGAGCTGGTGGCGTTCGAAGCCGAGCGCGCGCGTGAACTGCTGGCCGAGGGCACTCCCCTGGTGGGCAGCGTTCGTGGCAGGCTTCGGTTGCTGCTGGCCGGTTTCGTGGGCGGCGGGCGCGCCGCCCTGAGAGCGGTTGCGGAAGCGGGGTACGACGTCCTGGCGAAATCGCCGAAGGCCACCAAGTCCAGCCTGCTGCGTGAGGTGGGATCGACATTGCGAAGAGAGGGGTGAGCCGGACCATGAACGGTTCTGCCCACACGTCCGGACCGGTACTTGCGGCATACAGGTACTGTGAGACCGTGACTGGCCATGAGGCCCGCAACTTCGCGTACGGAATCCGTCTGCTGCCCACTCCCAAACGGCAGGCGATGTCGGCTCTCTACGCGTTCTCCCGGCGGGTCGACGACATCGGGGACGGCGAACTGCCGCCCCAGGAGAAGGCCGTCCGGCTCGACGCGACCAGGGAACTGCTGACCAGGGTCCGCGAGGGCCGGGTCGGCGAGGACGACACCGACCCGGTGGCCGTCGCGCTCGCCGACTGCGCGACCAGGTTCCCGATCCCGCTGGAGGGCCTGGACGAACTCATCGACGGCGTGCTGATGGACGTCCGCGGTGAGACCTACGAGACCTGGGACGACCTGGCGCTGTACTGCCGTTGCGTGGCAGGCGCTATCGGACGTCTGTCCCTTGGCGTGTTCGGCACCCCGAATGGGCACGATTCTGCACGTGCCGCCGAATATGCCGACACGCTCGGCCTTGCCCTGCAACTCACCAACATCCTGCGGGACGTCCGCGAGGACGCCGGCAACGGACGGACCTACCTGCCCGCCCGCGACCTCGCCAAGTTCGGCTGCGCGGCCGGCTTCCACAGCGACACCGCGCCGCCCGGCTCGGACTTCGCCGGCCTCATCGAGTTCGAAGTGGGCCGGGCCCGCGCGCTGTTCGCCACCGGGTACCGGCTGCTGCCGATGCTCGACCGGCGCAGCGGCGCCTGCGTCGCCGCGATGGCCGGCATCTACCGCCGGCTGCTCGACCGGATCGCCGCCGACCCCGAGGCCGTACTGCGCGGCCGGGTCTCGCTGCCCGCACGGCAGAAGGCGTACGTCGCGATGCGCGGCCTGGCCGGGGTGGACGCCCGGCGCACCACCCGCCGGCCACGGGGCGACGCGTGAGACCCACCCGCCAAGGCGCGGGTCCGGCACGGCACGCGAACCGACAGGCAACCAGGAAGACGCGCACGGCGTCACTTTCCGCAACAGCTCACCGCGCCCGGCGCGGCGCGGCTCAAGGGGAGGACGCATGACGACCACGCAGGCGGCGACGGGACGGCTCCCGGACCGCGGCGCAGTGGTGGTGGGCGGCGGCCTGGCCGGCATCACGGCCGCGCTCGCGCTGGCCGACTCCGGCGTGCGGGTCACCCTCACCGAGGCCAGGCCGCGGCTCGGCGGCCTGGCGTTCTCCTTCAAGCGCGGCGATCTGACGGTCGACAACGGCCAGCACGTCTTCCTGCGCTGCTGCTCCGGCTACCAGTGGTTCCTCGACCGGATCGCCGCCCGCGACCTGGTGACCATTCAGGACCGGCTGGACGTGAAGGTGCTCGACGCCGACACCATGCGGTCCGGGCGGCTGTCCCGGGCCGGCCTGCCGGTGCCGCTGCACCTGGCGGCCAGCCTGGCCCGCTACCCGCATCTGAGCCTGCGCGAACGGGCCTCGGTGGGCCGCGCCGCGCTCGCGCTGCGCGCCCTGGACCTGGCCGACCCGGCCCTGGACGAGACCGACTTCGCCAGCTGGCTGGCCGCCCGCGGCCAGTCGCCGCGCACCATCGAGGCGCTGTGGGACCTGGTCGGCGTCGCCACCCTGAACGCCACCGCGGCCGACTCCTCGCTGGGGCTGGCCGCCATGGTCTTCAAGACCGGGCTGCTCACCGACCCGGGCGCGGCCGACATCGGCTGGGCCACCGCGCCGCTCGGCGACCTGCACGACGGCCGGGCCAGGGCCGCGCTCGACGCCGCCGGCGTGCGCACCATGCTGCGCACCCGCACCAGCGGTATCAAGGCGACCGCCGAGGGCGGTTGGCAGGTCTCGGTGGAGACCGGCCCCGGCCGCGGCGAGCAACTGGAGGCGGATACGGTGGTGCTCGCGGTCCCGCAGCGCGAGACCCACGACCTGCTGCCCGAAGGCGCCGTTCCCGACCCGGAAAA
Source organism: Streptomyces sp. CA-111067 (assembly GCF_050956065.1). Classification (NCBI taxonomy): domain Bacteria; kingdom Bacillati; phylum Actinomycetota; class Actinomycetes; order Kitasatosporales; family Streptomycetaceae; genus Streptomyces; species Streptomyces sp. CA-111067. Next base: position 7,831,229 of record NZ_CP192103.1, read on the forward strand.
GCTGTTGCGCATCGGCACCGCCCCGATCCTGAATGTGCATGTGATCTACGACAGACAGGTACTTGCCGGGCCGTTCCTCGCGGCCCTCGGCACCCCTGTGCAGTGGGTCTTCGACCGCACCAGGAGTTCGGGACTGACCGGCGGCGGCCAGTACCTGGCGGTGTCGCAGTCGGCGGTCGCCGACGAGATCGACCTGCCGGTGGCCGAGTTGCGCGAACGCTACCTGCCGGAGCTCGAACGGCTGCTGCCCGCCGCCCGCGGCGCCGGCATCCGCGACTTCTTCGTCACCCGGGAACGCACCGCCACCTTCGCGCCCACCCCGGGCGTGGCGGCGCTGCGGCCCGGTCCCGTGACCCGGGCCCCCGGCCTCTACCTGGCCGGGGCGTGGACCGCCACCGGCTGGCCCGCGACAATGGAGAGTGCGGTGCGCAGCGGTCTGCATGCCTCCCGAGAAGCTTTGTCCGCCCTCGGGCTGCCATTCGACAACGGCGTCCTGGAGGCGGCATGAGTGCTATTGGTGCAACCAGAGGAGAGAACGTGACCGCTGCCGGCGTCATCGCGCTGCTGGAAAACGGCCGCATCCTGACCACCCCTGTGCTCCGAGCGGCAGTAGACCGCCTGGCCCCGCCGATGGACACCATCGCGGCCTACCACTTCGGCTGGATCGACCACACCGGCCGGCCGGCCGACGGCGACGGCGGCAAGGCCGTACGCCCCGCACTCGCCCTGCTGTCCGCCCAGGTGGCCGGCGCGTCGGCCGAGACCGGCGTGCCCGGCGCGGTGGCGGTCGAGCTGGTGCACAACTTCTCGCTGCTGCACGACGACCTGATGGACGGTGACGAGCAGCGCCGGCACCGCGACACCGTGTGGAAGGTGCACGGCCCCGCGCAGGCGATCCTGGTCGGCGACGCGCTGATGGCGCTCGCCAACGAGATCCTGCTCGAACTGGGCACCGTGGACGCCGCCAGGGCGACCCGCCGGCTGACCACCGCCACCCGCAAGCTGATCGACGGTCAGGCCCAGGACCTCTCGTTCGAGCACCGCGAGCGGGTCACCGTCGAGGAGTGCCTGAACATGGAGGGCAACAAGACCGGCGCGCTGCTGGCCTGCGCCTCCTCGATCGGCGCGGTGCTCGGCGGCGCGGGGGACGCCGACGCGGACGCGCTGGAGGAGTACGGCTACCATCTCGGTCTGGCCTTCCAGGCGGTGGACGACCTGCTGGGCATCTGGGGGGACCCGGCGACCACCGGAAAGCAGACGTGGAGCGATCTCCGGCAGCGCAAGAAGTCGCTGCCGGTGGCCGCCGCGCTGGCCTTCGGGGGCTCGGCCGCGGACCGGCTGGGTGAACTGCTGGCGGCGGACGCGAAGAATCCTGAAAACGGTTCGCTCAGCGAGGAAGAGTTCGCCATGCGCGCGGCGTTGATCGAAGAAGCCGGTGGCCGGGAATGGACCTCTCAGGAGGCCAGAAGGCAGTACGCAACCGCGATCGGCGCGTTGGACAAAGTGGACATGCCGGATGAAATTCACCGTAAGCTCGTAGATCTGGCGGATTTTGTGGTGGTTCGCGAGAAGTAAAGAACAAACTGTGGAGCGCTGACGTCGCCGGACCCTCTCATGTGACGGCCGACGGCCGCCCCAACACCGCAGAAGTCTCAACTGCAAAGGGGAAGCCATGACAGCGACGACCGACGGCAGTCCAGGTACGCCATCCCACCGGACACCTTCGGCCAGCAGCGCCTCGGAGCCGGACCCTGTTCCATCCGGCGGAACCGAGGCGGTGGCGCAGCATGCCGTGCAGCGCGCCGCAGACCACCTTCTGGCACGGCAGCACCCCGACGGATGGTGGAAGGGCGACCTCGAGACCAATGTGACGATGGACGCCGAGGACCTGCTGCTCCGGCAGTTCCTCGGGATCCAGGACGAGCAGATCACCGCGGCCTCCGCCCGCTGGATCCGCTCGCAGCAGCGGGAGGACGGCTCCTGGCCGACCTTCCACGGCGGTCCCGGTGATGTCTCCGCCACCATCGAGGCGTACGTCGCACTGCGGTTGGCCGGCGACTCGCCGGACGAGGGGCACATGTCGCTGGCCGCGAAGTGGTCGCGGACCGAGGGCGGGGTCGCCGCCTCCCGGGTCTTCACCCGGATCTGGCTGGCCCTCTTCGGCTGGTGGAGCTGGGACGACCTGCCGGAGATGCCGCCGGAGATCATCTATCTGCCCAAGTGGATGCCGCTGAACATCTACTCCTTCGGCTGCTGGGCCCGGCAGACCATCGTGCCGCTCACCGTGGTGGCCGCCCACCGCCCGGTCCGCCCGGCCCCGTTCGGCATCGACGAACTGCACATCAACCCCGCGCAGCCCAACCCCAAGCGGCGCAGGGCCCCGATCACCAGCTGGGACGGCGTCTTCCAGCGGCTGGACCAGGCACTGCACGTCTACCGCAAGTTCAGCCCGCGCCCGGTGCGGCGCAGCGCGATGAACGCCTGCGCCCGCTGGATCATCGAAAGACAGGAGGCGGACGGCTGTTGGGGAGGCATCCAGCCGCCTGCCGTCTACTCGGTGATCGCCCTGCACCTGCTCGGCTACGACCTCGACCACCCGGTGCTGAAAGCCGGGCTCGAGTCGCTGGATCGTTTCGCCGTCTGGCCGGCGGACGGGATGCGGATGATCGAGGCGTGCCAGTCGCCGGTCTGGGACACCTGCCTCGCTGTCATCGCGCTCGCCGACGCCGGCCTCGACGCCGACCACCCGGCCCTGGTCAAGGCCGCCGACTGGATGCTCACCGAGCAGATCACCCGCCCGGGCGACTGGTCCGTGCAGCGGCCGCAACTGGCTCCCGGCGGCTGGGCCTTCGAGTTCCACAACGACAACTACCCGGACATCGACGACACCGCCGAGGTGGTGCTCGCGCTGCGCCGGGTGGCGCACCCCGACCGGGCCAGGCTCGACTCCGCCGTGGACAAGGCGGTGCGCTGGAACGTCGGCATGCAGTCCAGGAACGGCGCCTGGGGCGCCTTCGACGCGGACAACACCAGCCCGTTCCCCAACCGGCTGCCGTTCTGCGACTTCGGCGAGGTCATCGACCCGCCGTCGGCCGACGTCACCGCGCACGTGGTGGAGATGATGGCCGCGCTCGGCCTCGAACACGACCCGCACACCCAGCGCGGCATCGACTGGCTGCTCGCCGAGCAGGAGGAGGACGGCTCCTGGTTCGGCCGCTGGGGGGTCAACTACATCTACGGCACCGGCTCCGCCGTACCGGCGCTGGCCGCCGCGGGCCTGGCCGCCGACCACCCGGCGATCCGCCGCGCGGTGGACTGGCTGCGCTCGGTGCAGAACGCGGACGGCGGCTGGGGCGAGGACCTGCGCTCGTACTCCGACCGGGAGTGGGCCGGCCGCGGCCACTCCACCCCCTCGCAGACCGCGTGGGCGCTGATGGCGCTGCTGTCGGCCGGCGAGCGGGACAGCGAGACCGTCGCCCGCGGGGTGCGCTGGCTGGCCGACAACCAGCTGCCCGACGGCTCCTGGGACGAGCCGTACTTCACCGGTACCGGCTTCCCCAGGGACTTCTCCATCAACTACCACCTGTACCGCATGGTCTTCCCGCTCACCGCCCTCGGCCGCTACGTCAGGGACGAGCCCTTCGGCACAGCGGGTCAGCACGTCACCACCGCCGTCGGAAAGGGGGCCTAGTCCGTGCCACGGACTCGACCTCCGCTGCTGGTGGTGTGCGCCCTGCGCATCGAGAGCCTCGCACTGCGCAGGGGAGTGGCCAAGGCCGCCGCACCGGAGCAGACGGGCGGCCGGCCGGTCGCCCTGCTGCGCACCGGTATGGGGCCGGAGGCCGCGGACCGGGCCGTACGCCGTGCCCTGCACGGCCCCGGCCTGGACGAGGCGGAAGAGGTGTCGGTCCTCGGCACCGGGTTCTGCGCCGGGCTCGCGCCCGGCATGCGGCCCGGTGACGTGGTCGTCTCCGACCAGGGAGACGGGGGCGCGGCGCTGGCCGCCGCGCTGAAGGCCGCCGGCTTCACCGTGCACACCGGCCTGCTGGCCGAGTCCGACCATGTCGTGCGGGGCGCCGAGCGCACCGCACTCGCGGCGAGCGGTGCCATCGCCGTCGACATGGAATCCGCCGCCATGCGGCGCGCTGCGCTCGCCGAAGGAGCGCACCGTGTCGCGGTGGCCCGCGTCGTCGTGGACACGCCCGAGTACGAACTCGTGCGCGTCGGAACGCTTCGCACCGGGATCATCGCATTCCGGGTGCTCAGAGATCTTGTACCTGCCTTTCTCGATTGGCACCGCACTACCGCGCTCCCCTGGAGGTGAGCTAGATGGCTATGCCGCTCCGTCAGACCGTCCGTGTCGCGTCGTACCTCTTCGAACAGAAAATGGTCAGGCGACGCGAAAAGTTCCCGCTCATCGTTGAACTCGAACCGCTCTTCGCCTGCAACCTCGCCTGCGAGGGCTGCGGCAAGATCCAGCACCCCGCGGGAGTGCTGAAGCAGCGCATGCCGGTGGCACAGGCCGTCGGCGCGGTGCTCGAGTCGGGGGCACCGATGGTCTCCATCGCGGGTGGCGAGCCGCTGATGCACCCCCAGATCGACGAGATCGTCCGCCAGCTGGTGGCGAAGAAGAAGTACGTCTTCCTCTGCACCAATGCGATGCTGCTCCGCAAGAAGATCGAGAAGTTCACCCCTTCGCCTTACTTCGCGTTCACCGTTCATATTGACGGCATGCAGGAGCGGCACGACGAATCCGTTGCCAAGGAAGGCGTTTTCGAGGAGGCGGTGGAGGCCATCAAGGAGGCCAAGCGCCGCGGTTTCCGGGTGACCACCAACTCCACCTTCTTCAACACCGACACCCCGCAGACGATCATCGAGGTGCTCAACTACCTCAACGACGACCTGCAGGTCGACGAGATGATGCTGTCGCCCGCGTACGCCTACGAGAAGGCGCCCGACCAGGAGCACTTCCTCGGCGTCGAGCAGACCCGCGAGCTGTTCAAGAAGGCGTTCGGCGACGGCAACCGGCGCAAGTGGCGGCTCAACCACAGCCCGCTCTTCCTGGACTTCCTGGAGGGCAAGGCGGACTTCCAGTGCACCGCCTGGGCGATCCCGAACTACTCGCTGTTCGGCTGGCAGCGCCCCTGCTACTTGATGGCGGACGGCTACGTCCCCACCTACAAGGAGCTGATCGAGAAGACCGAGTGGGACAAGTACGGCCGCGGCAAGGACGACCGCTGCGCCAACTGCATGGCGCACTGCGGCTACGAGCCCACCGCCGTACTGGCCACCATGGGCTCGCTCAAGGAGTCCATCAGGGCCGCGCGCGAGACGGTCGCGTCCAACCGCGCGAAGTGACCTCCCGATGACGGAGGCCGAGCCATCGGCGACGGCGGATCCCGCCGCGCCGGTGGCTCACCCCGTGGCCGGCCCGACGGCACCCGTGGCAGCGGCCGGCCACTGAACGCAGCAATCCCGGCAGAGGGAACGAGGTCCACACATGTCGATGCTGGAGACCGTCCGCAGCCCGCGCGACCTGAAGACACTGCCCGACGGCCGGCTCGATGAGCTGGCCGCCGACATCCGCCACTTCCTCGTCCAGGCGGTCGCCAGAACCGGCGGCCACCTGGGGCCCAATCTCGGCGTGGTGGAGCTGACGATCGCGCTGCACCGCGTCTTCGACTCGCCCGCCGACCGCATCCTGTGGGACACCGGACACCAGTCCTACGTGCACAAGCTGCTCACCGGCAGGCAGGACTTCTCCAAGCTCCGCAGCAAGGGCGGGCTGTCCGGCTACCCGTCGCGGGCCGAGTCCGAGCACGACGTGATCGAGAACAGCCACGCCTCCACCGTGCTCGGCTGGGCCGACGGCCTGGCCAAGGCCAACCAGGTGCGCGGCAAGGACGACCACGTGGTGGCCGTCATCGGTGACGGCGCGCTGACCGGCGGGATGGCCTGGGAGGCGCTGAACAACATCGCCGCCGCCCGCGACCGCCCGCTGATCATCGTCGTCAACGACAACGAGCGCTCCTACGCGCCCACCATCGGCGGCCTGGCCAACCACCTCGCCACGCTGCGCACCACCGACGGCTACGAGCGCTTCCTGTCCTGGGGCAAGCAGGTGCTCGAACGCACCCCGGTGATCGGCCAGCCGCTCTACGAGTCGCTGCACGGCGCCAAGAAGGGCTTCAAGGACGCCTTCGCGCCGCAGGGCATGTTCGAGGACCTGGGCCTGAAGTACCTCGGCCCGATCGACGGCCACGACATCGCCGCGGTCGAGTCCGCGCTGCGCCGCGCCTCCCGCTTCAGCGGCCCGGTGCTGGTGCACGTCCTCACCGAGAAGGGCCGCGGCTTCCCGGCCGCCGAGCAGGACGAGGCCGACCGCTTCCACACCGTGGGCGCGATCGACCCGCTGACCGGCCGCCCGCTGGCCCCGTCCGGCGCCCCCTCCTGGACCTCGGTGTTCGGCCAGGAGATGGTGAAGATCGCCGACGAGCGGCCCGACGTGGTCGCGATCACCGCCGCCATGCTCCAGCCGGTCGGCCTGGCCGGCTTCGCCCGCGCCTACCCGCACCGGGTCTTCGACGTCGGCATCGCCGAGCAGCACGCCGCCACCTCGGCCGCGGGCCTGGCCACCGGCGGACTGCACCCGGTCGTCGCGGTCTACGCGACCTTCCTCAACCGGGCCTTCGACCAGGTGCTGATGGACGTGGCGCTGCACAAGTGCGGGGTGACCTTCGTCCTTGACCGGGCCGGCGTGACCGGGGTGGACGGCGCCTCGCACAACGGCATGTGGGACATGTCGATCCTCCAGGTGGTGCCAGGACTGCGGATCGCCGCGCCGCGCGACGCCGACCAGCTGCGCGCCCAACTGCGCGAGGCGGTCGAGGTGTCCGACGCGCCCACCGTGATCCGCTTCCCGAAGGAGAGCGTGGGCGAGGCGCTGCCCGCACTCAACCGGATCGGCGGCATGGACGTACTGCACCGGCCCGGGAGCGGCCAAGGCAGCGACGTGCTGCTGGTCGCGGTCGGCGCGCTCGGCGGCACCTGCCTGGCCGCGGCCGACCTGCTCGCCGGGCGCGGCCTCGGCGTCACCGTGGTCGACCCGCGCTGGGTCAAGCCGGTGGACGCCGCCCTGCCGGAACTGGCCGCGCGGCACCGCCTGGTGGCCGTGGTCGAGGACAACGGGCACGTCGGCGGGGTCGGTTCCGCCGTCGCCCAGGCACTGCGGGACGCCGGAGTGGACGTCCCCTTGCGTGACTTCGGCATCCCGCAGCAGTTCCTCGCGCACGCCAAGCGCGGCGAGGTGCTCGCCGACATCGGCCTGACCCCGGCGGAGATCGCCGGCCGGATCGGCGCCGCGCTGGCCCGGATCGACGCCCGCGCCGAGGACCGGCGGAGCGGACCGGCCGCACCCGGCGGCGTACCGGCGCAGCCCCCCGCGCATACTTCGGTACGGATCCACGCACGCAAGGAGCAGTGAGCGATGACAACGTCTGACGCGCGGCCCGAGGCGCCGGCCGAGGTCCTGGCCGAAGTTCCCGCCGAAGCTCCGGCCGGAGCCCCGGCCAAGGGCTTCGACCTGGCCACGCTGCTCGCCGAACGCGGCGCGGAACGCTACGACCTGCACGCCGAGTACCTCAACCACCAACTGCCGCGGATGCTGCACACCATCGGCTTCGACAAGGTCTACGAGCGGGCCGAGGGCGCGCACTTCTGGGACGCCGACGGCGAGGACTACCTCGACATGCTGGCCGGCTTCGGCGTCATGGGCGTCGGCCGGCACCACCCGGTGGTCCGCAAGGCGCTGCACGACGTGCTGGACGCCGGCCTCGCCGACCTCACCCGCTTCGACTGCCAGCCGCTGCCCGGCCTGCTCGCCGAGAAGCTGCTGACCCACTCGCCGCACCTGGACCGGGTGTTCTTCGGCAACAGCGGCACCGAGGCGGTCGAGACGGCGCTCAAGTTCGCCCGCTACGCCACCGGCAAGCCCCGGGTGCTCTACTGCAAGCACTCCTTCCACGGCCTGACCACCGGCTCGCTCTCGGTCAACGGCGAGGAGGGCTTCCAGGACGGCTTCGCGCCGCTGCTGCCCGACACCGCCGTGGAGATGGGCGACCTCGACGCGCTGGCCAGGGAGTTCAAGCGCGGCGACGTGGCCGCGCTGATCATCGAGCCGATCCAGGGCCACGGCGTCTACATCCCGCCGCCCGGCTACCTGCGCGCCGCCCAGGAGCTGCTGCGCAAGCACAAGGCGCTGCTGATCTGCGACGAGGTGCAGACCGGTATCGGGCGCACCGGGACGTTCTACGCGTACCAGCAGGAGGAGGGCGTCGAGCCCGATCTGCTGACCGTCGCCAAAACGTTGTCGGGCGGCTACGTCCCGATCGGGGCCACGCTCGGCAAGGACTGGATCTTCAAGAAGGTCTACTCCTCGATGGACCGGGTGCTGGTGCACTCCGCGAGCTTCGGCTCCAACGCGCAGGCGATGGCCGCGGGCCTGGCGACGCTGTCGGTGGTGGAGGACGAGCAACTCGTCGAGAACTCACGGCGGTTGGGCGATCTGCTGCGTACCCGGCTGGCCGCGCTGACCGACCGGTACGAGTTGCTGAAGGAGGTGCGCGGCCGCGGTCTGATGGTCGGCATCGAGTTCGGCCGCCCCAAGTCGCTCGGGCTGCGCAGCCGCTGGACGATGCTCCAGGCGGCCCGCAAGGGCCTGTTCGCGCAGATGGTGGTGGTGCCGCTGCTCCAGCGGCACCGTATCCTCACACAGGTCTCCGGGGACCACCTGGAGGTCATCAAGCTCATCCCGCCGCTGGTCATCGACGAGGCGGACGTGGACCGCTTCGTGACGGCGTTCACCGCCGTGATGGACGAGGCGCACGGCGGAGGCGGCCTGATGTGGGACTTCGGGCGGACACTGGTCAAGCAGGCGGTCGCCAACAGGTAGCGGACTGGGGAGCACGATGGCGGGATGGTGGCGAAGGCGCGGACGGTCGGCAGCGACCAAGGAGACCCCGCCCCCACCACCCGTAACCCCGCAGCCCCCGGTAACCCCGGCTGCCCCGGAGCGGCCGCGCCCGGCTGTGCCCGAGGGTCAGGCGGCGCCGCCGGTTGCCCCGGAGGGACTTCGGCCGCCGCCGATGGCGCCGGTTGCCCCGCAGCCCCCGGTTACGCCTGAGGTTCAGGCGGCGGCGCCGGTTGCTCCCGAGGCGCTTCAGCCGCCGCCGGTCGTCCCGGACACGCCGCCGGTTGAGCGGCAGGCGCCGGTCGGTCCTGTCACGCGTCGGCCCGTGCCGCCGGTCAGCCCGCAGGCGCCGCGGAAGCGGTCCGCTCCGGGCGCACCTGTCGTGTCGCGGCCGGCGCAGCCGGCGGCCCCGGCCGTGCCCCGGACCTCGCCGCCGCAGGGGCCGCCGCGGCCGCCGCGTATTCCGGCCGTTCCCGGGCTGCCCGGGGCTCGACGGCGAGTCGCCGCGCGGCGGCCCGCCACCGCTTCCGATCCGCTGGCCGCGCTCGACGCCGGGACGGTACGGGCGGTCAACCGGCTCACGGTGCAGTGGGCGCCGGCCGCCACCGCCGACGGCCGGGGCGGGGACGGCGGCACCGCGTTCAGTGCCGTCGGGCTCTGGCCGCTGCTGGCCTTCCTGGCCGGCGGTGCGGGCGGTCCCGCCAGGGACGAACTGGCCGCCGCCCTCGGCGTGGACGCCGACGGTGCCATCGCCCGCGGCCGTGCGCTGCTCGAAGCGCTCGCCGCCGCCGACGGCGTCTCGGCCGCACTCGGCGTCTGGACCGCCGCCAAAGTGCCGCTGCACCGGGACTGGACGGAGCGGCTGCCGTCCACCGTGCCGGGCCGGCTGACCGGCGACCTCGCCACCGACCGGGCCGAGCTCGACGCCTGGGCCGCCGCGAACACCGGCGGACTGATCGAGCGGATGCCGCTCGACCTCACCGAGGCCGAAATGGTGCTCGCCACCGCGCTCGCCCTGGAGACGACCTGGCAGCAGCCGTTCACCACGGATTGGCGGAGGCCGCGGCAAGGGCCCTGGGCGGGCCGCGAGCTGGCCGGGCTGTTCCGTTCGAGCTCCGACCTGGGCGATCTGCGGGTCGCCGCCGACACCCCCGCCGGGCGGCTCACCGTGCTCACCGTGCGCGGGAAGAACGCCCTGGACGTCCACCTGCTGCTCGCGGAGCCCGGCGTACCGCCCGCCGCGGTGCTCGCGGCAGGCACCGCCACGCTGGCCGGCGATCACCCGGCCGAGCCGGGGGACCGGCTGCCGGACGGACCGGCCGGGCCCGGCGTCACGGTGAGCCGGGTACACAGCTGGGACCAGCAGGACCAGCTCTACGCCGAGACCGTCGCCTTCACCGTCAGCGCCGACCACGACCTGATGACCGACCCGGCGCTGTTCGGCCTCGGCACCGCCTCCGACACCAGCGCCGGCCACTTCCCCGGGGTGAGCGACTTCCCGCTGGCAGTCGGCGAGGCCCGGCAGGCGATCACCGCGTCGTTCAGCGCCGAGGGGTTCAGGGCCGCCGCGGTCACCGCGACAGGGCTGGCGGCCGCGGGAGTGCCCCAGCAGACCGCCAAGATGGTCAGCGTCTGCTTCGACCGCCCGTTCGGCTTCCTCGCGGTGCACCGGGACACCGGCCTGGTGCTGACGGCGGGCTGGGTCACCGACCCGCTGTCAGCGCCCCCGGGCAACGGCTGGTAGGCGTAGACCGGACCCGGTCCTCGCCTCAGCCTGCCGCGGCCTCGGTGAGCAGCAGCTCGCGCAGCCGCTCCCGGCGCTCCGGGGTCAGCCCGAGGCCGTCCTCCAGGTAGCGGTCGACCGAGCCCCAGTGCTCCTCGATCGTGTCGAAGGCCGTCCGCAGGTACTCCACCCGTGCCTCGAAGAGCGGATCGAGCAGCTCCCGCACCGCGGGCTCGATGTCGGCGCCGGTGCTGCCGTCGCCGCGCACCACCCGGTAGCGGCGGTGCTTGGCGTTGCTCTCCAGGTAGTCGGCCTCGATCGCGGAGCGCCGCACCCCGAGCGCCAGCAGGATCACCGCGATGGACGTGCCCGCCCGGTCCTTGCCCGCCGCGCAGTGCAGCAGGGCGGGCACCGCGGCGGCTCCCGAGCCGGGCTCGGTGAGCAGCGCGAGCATCCGGCCGTGCTCGGCGGTGCGCTCCAGGATCAGCCTGCGGTACGAGCCCGTCATCCGTGCCGCGGCCCGGCCGTCGCCCAGCAGCTCCTGCAGGGAGGGCAGGTCGCCGTTGCGCACCAGCCGCCAGAAGTCGGCGTCGGAGTTCCGCGCGGGGTCGCTCAGCGGCATGTTCACATTGCGGGTGCCGGGCAGCGCCGCGTCCGGGCCCTCCAGGGCTATGTCGTCGCCGTTGCGGAAGTCGAAGACCGTGTGCAGGCCGAGCCCGGCCAGGAACTCCGTGTCGTCCGGCGTGGCGTGCGCCAGGTGCCCGCTGCGGAACAGCACGCCGTCCTTGACCCGGCGCCCGTCGTCGGTGGGCAGCCCGCCGACGTCGCGGAAATTGCGCACCCCGGTCAGCTCCGGCTCCGGTACTGACGGTGTGGACTGCTGGACTTCCTGGGTCACCGGCGCTCCTCTGGTCATCATGGTCTCTGGCGGTTCGTACCCCTGTCGTGTGCCGTACAGCCATGCTGGGGCACAGCCGACGATACGGCAGCGGCGGCAACGACATACCGAACGGTATGTGGCCACTGCACGATCAGCGCGCCACGTGTCGCTATTCCGGCCCGGCCGGTTTTGACCTGGTGGGATGAATCACGTCGCGTCAACCCCTCCTTACGGTCGCGTAAGTCACACCCGGAGGAGAAAGATGGACCGACGTGGCTGACGATTCGCAGAGAGACGACAAGGGCGCCATCGGGTCGTACACCGCGGTGGGGGACAGCTTCACCGAGGGCGTCGGGGACCCGGGGCCGGACGGCCGATACGTCGGATGGGCCGACCGGCTCGCCGTCCTGCTGGGGGACCGGCGCGAGGAGTCGGGCCGCGGCGCCGACTTCCGGTACGCCAACCTCGCCGTGCGCGGCCGGCTGCTCGACCAGATCGTGGCGGAGCAGGTGCCGCGCGCGGTGGAACTGGCCCCCGACCTGGTGTCCTTCTGCGCGGGCGGCAACGACATCCTGCGCCCCGGCGGCGATCCCGACGCCATCGCGGAGCGCTTCGAGGCCGCGGTGGCCGAGCTGACCGCCGCCGTCGGCACCGTTCTGGTCTGCACCGGCTTCGACACCCGTGACGTGCCCGTACTGCGCCATCTGCGCGGCAAGATCGCCACCTACACCGCGCATGTGCGGTCCATCGCCGACCGCTACGACTGCCCGGTGCTCGACCTGTGGTCGCTGCGCTCGGTGCAGGACCGCAGGGCCTGGAGCGAGGACCGGCTGCATCTGTCGCCCGAGGGGCACACCAGGGTCGCGCTGCGGGCCGCGCAGGTGCTGCGGCTCGACGTGCCCGCCGATCCCGACCAGCCGTGGCCGCCGCAATCGCAGCGGCTGCCCTCCGAGGTGCGCCGGGACAACATCCACTGGGCCAGGGAGTACCTGGTGCCGTGGATCGGCCGGAGGCTGCGCGGCGAGTCCTCGGGCGACGACGTCCAACCCAAGCGTCCGGACCTGCTGCCGCTGCGATAGCCCGGGAAAGCCGGGGGAAGCCACCTAATCCAGGCGGGTCCCGTGCTCCGGGGAAAAACTCAATGGGGCGCGCGGTGAGCGGCCAGTTCGGCCCACACCACGCGCCCCGTACCGCTCTCGGCCGGATCGGAGCCCCAGGCCACCGAGAGCATGCTCACCATGAGCAGCCCCCGGCCGCCTTCCGCGTCGGCCGTGGCGGCACACGGCACGGGTACCCCCGTTCCACGGCCCTGATCTGCGACTTCGAGCCGTACTACCGTGCCGGAGTCATGCAGGACGCAGGTGATCTTCTCGCTGTCGGTGTGCCGCACCGCGTTGGTGAACAGTTCGGTCACCACGAGACCCGCGTCGTCGCGCAGTTCCGAGTCGGCACCCCACTCGCCCAGGCGTGCCCGTATCCGCCCGCGGGCGTCCGCTACGGACGCACTCAACGCGGGCAGCCGGAACACGTCACGGCGGCCGGGGTCGCCGATACCTTCGCGACGCGCACGCCGCAGGGCATCAGGTGAAGGAACCACTCCGTAACTATGAGGGTCGTGCCCGACACATGGCAAGGTCCGTTCTGTAATTTGCAGATTCAACCAGAACAGGCTGTTGTGCTCGCTGACGGCATGACACACTGCTTGTCAGTCAAGGAAGTTGGAGGATGAGGCACGTGATGGACCCCCGGCCGGGAGGTGCTCCGACCGTTCTGCGCATGGTGCTCGGAAAGCGGCTCCAGGATCTGCGGGAGAGGGCCGGCCTCAGTTTCGAGCAGGCCGGCCAGGCGCTGGATGTGACGCATGCCACAATCCGGCGGATGGAGAAGGCCGAAGTCGGGCTGAAAATCCCATACGTCGAGAAACTCCTCATCACGTACGGCATCACGTCCCCCGAGGAGATAGGCGGATTTCTCGCCCTCGCCCGTGAGGCCAACCGCCCGGGCTGGTGGCACAACTTCCGCGATGTGCTGCCCGACTGGTTCAGCGCTTTTGTCAGCCTCGAAGGCGAGGCGTCGATCGTCCGCGCCTACGAACCGCACTACGTCCCCGGACTGCTGCAGACCGGCCCCTACGCCCGCGCCGTGCTGCGGGCGGGCATGCCGCACGCGGCGGCCGAGGAGGTGGACCGGCTGGTCGCGCTGCGCCTGGAGCGGCAGTCGCTGCTGACCAGGGCCGACGCCCCGCTGCTCTGGGTGGTGATGGACGAGGCCGTGCTGCGCCGCCCGATCGGCGGCCGCCGGGTGATGCGGGACCAGATCGGCGCGCTGATCGAGGCCGCCGACCGGCCCAACGTACGGCTCCAGGTGATCCCGTTCTCCGCCGGTCCGCACCCGGCGATGTACGGGCCCTTCCACCTCTTCCGGTTCCAGCTGCAGGAAATTCCGGACATCGCCTACACCGAAAGCCTCGTCGGGGGCGTCTACTTCGATGAACGGGACGACGTGTCCACGTTCCTCGAAGCGCTCGACCGGCTGTGCGCCCAGGCAGCGCCCGCACAGAGCACCAAAGCCATCCTCGATGGCCTGCGCAAGGAGATCTGAACGATGGATCGCGTCATCTACAACGGGATGCCCGCCAACGAACTCGGAGCGGACGGCTGGCGTAAACCCTGGAGCGGCGGAAACGGCGGCTCCTGTGTCGAGGCGAAGAAACTGAACGACGGCCGGGTGGCGCTGCGGCAGTCCACCGACCCCCATGGGCCCGCGTTGATATACACCAATCACGAGATCACCACGTTCATCCAGGGCGCCAAAGCCGGCGACGCGGATTTCCTCCTCGGATGAACGGGACAAGCGGAATGGAGGACGGTGTGACCGATCAGGGGTTTTCCGCCGACCAGATAGACACCAGCCGGCCGCACCCGGCCCGGATGTACGACTTCTACCTCGGCGGCTGGGACAACTACGAGGTCGACCGGGAAGCCGCCCAGACGGTGATCGACATCCTCCCCGACATCGTTCCCGCCGCCCGGGCCAACCGGGAGTTCCTGCAGCGCGCGGTGCGCTTCCTGGCCGAGAGCGGGATCCGGCAGATCATCGACATCGGTACCGGCATCCCCACCTCGCCGAACACCCATGAGGTCGCCCAGGCGGTGTCGCCCGACATCCGGATCGCCTACGTGGACAACGACCCGATCGTGGCCACCCACGCCGGCGCCCGGCTCACCGGCACCGGGAACACCGGCTTCTTCCTCGGCGACGTGCGGCAGCCGCGCAGCATCCTGGACCACCCCACCATCGGCAAGCTGATCGACTTCGACCAGCCGGTGGGCCTGATGCTGGTGGCGGTGCTGCACTTCATCAAGGACGAGGAGGATCCGGCCGGCATCGTCGCGCAGCTGCGGGACGCGCTGCCCGACGGCAGCTACCTGGTGCTCTCGCACACCACGGCCGACTTCCACGGCGGCAACTTCGCCGAGATCGACAAGATCTACACCAAGGCCACCGCCACCCTGAACAGCCGCCCGCACGCCGAGATCCTCAGCTTCTTCGAGGGGTTCGACCTGCTCGACCCGGGCCTGGTCCAGGTGCCGCTGTGGCGTCCCGACGGCCCGCCGCCGCCGCCGGAGGAGCTGCGCCGGGTCGGCTTCTACGGGGCCGTGGCGACCAAGCACTGACCGCGCGCTGACCGTCCTGACCGTGGTTTTTGCCTGAGAGGCAAGCTTTTTGCCTCTCAGGCAGAAGTGCTGTTCCATGAAGCCATGGACGCCACCGACATCGCACTCGGCCCGCGACTGCGGGAACGGCGGCACAGCAGCGGCCTCACCCTGGAGGCCGCGGCGCACCGGCTGGAACTCTCGCCCGCGCACCTGTCCCGGATGGAGTCCGGGCTGCGCCAGCCGTCGCTGCCGGTACTGCTCGGCCTCGCCAGGCTCTACGGCAGCACCGTCTCGGACCTGCTGGGCGAGACGGCCGCGGAGCCCGATCCCATCGTACGCGGCGACAAGATGGCCGCGGTGCCCGCGGGCGGCTGGACGTACTGGCGGGCCGGCGGCACCGGCCGGGCCATGCAGGCGCTCCGGGTGCACGTCCCGGCCGGCGTCCAGCGCGCCGTGGTGCGCGTTCATCCCGGCGAGGAGTGGCTGTACGTCACCTCAGGCGGCCTCGAACTGACCCTCGGCGACCGCGTCCACGTACTGGCCGTCGGCGACTCGGCCCACTTCGACTCGCTGATCCCGCACCGCCTCGCCGCCACCGACGCCACGGGCACCGACCTGCTCTTCCTGCACACCCTCATGCAGAGCGAGCGCTCGGCGCTGTGCGTGGCACCCGCGGACACCACCCCGATCCGAGGAGACCGGCCATGACCACCAGCCACATCGAACGGCCCACCGAGCCGGTCGCCCCCCAGCCCCTGACCGTGCGGCCGCTGCCCGCGGTGCCTGCCGCCACCACCAACGGCAGCGAGAGCCGCAAGGAGCGCGGTGTCGTCCTGCGGGTGCTGGTCTACGTCGTGGTGGCGCACCTGCTGGCGTTCTTCATCTGGCTGCTGTTCCTGGTCGGCGGCGGCCGCTAGGAGCGGGGCGCGGTCCGCTCAGCCGTCGGACGCGATGACGTCCACCGCCATCAGCGGCAGCGTGCGGCCGGGGATCGTGCCCGACGGCACCCGGCCGACGGTGACCGCGCCCATCGCCGCGTAGAACGGCTCCGCGTTCGGGTCCGCGTCGATCGTCAGCCGGTCGAAGCCGAGCCGCCGGGCCGTCGCCAGCAGGTGGCCGAACAGCAGCCGCCCGACGCCGAGCCCGATCGCGTCCGGCTCGACGAACAGCATGCCGACCGCGCCCTGCGGCGGCTCGCCTTCGAGCGTGCCGAAGCCGAGCACCCTGCCGGTGCCCGGCTGTTCGGCCAGCACCGTCCGGTGGGCGGTGATCTCGCTCCCGGTCATGGTCAGTTCGGGCCGGCAGGCGGCCATGAAGGTTTCGTCGTAACCCCAGTGGGCCTTGGAGCGCATCGCCAGCTCGGTCAGCGGGCCGGCCTCGGCCTCGACGGCGGCGCGCAGCCTGACCTCGTCCCTGACCACCGCGCCGGACCCGTCGTCGGCGCTCATCGCAGCGCCTCCACCGTCACCGTGACCCCGTCGAGGGTGCCCGCGAAGTCCGCGCCCAGCGCCCGCGACGGGGTCTGGAAGCCGTCGGGCAGGCCGGGCAGGTCGCCGACGATGCGCAGCACCGAGTCGGCGGTCAGGCTGTACGGGTTGGGGCCGACGAGGGTCGCGGTGACCGTGTTGCCCGCGGCGTCCGCCGCCCGGCCCCACACCTCGCAGCGGCCGGCGGCCACCGAGCGCTCGCCCGGCCCCCGTATCGCGCGGCCCGCCACCGCGGCCAGCGCGCCGCGCAGCGGGGTGATCCGCAGCGCCAGGCTCGCGGTCAGCGCGGCACGCGGCACCGCCGTGTAGGTGGTGATGTCCGGGATGCCGGTGGAGTGGTACGCGGTGCTGACATCGCCCCACGGCACCGACCGCACCGTCCGCGCCCCGGACGGGAACGCGGCCTGCAACTGCCGGGAGCCCAGCGGCACCGTACGGATCTCGCCGCCGACCCGGATCCTGCCGCCGTCGGTCGCGCCTTCGAGCGCGGTGCGCGCGGAACCGGGGCTGGCGCCGCCGCCCACGATGAAGGCCAGGTCGAGCTGGGTGGCGTCCGGCAGCCGGCCGGCGAGCAGTGCGGCCACGCAGTCGGTCGGCACCACGTCGAAGCCGGCGCCGGGCAGCAGGGTGATGCCGGCCTTCGCGGCCTCGGCGCTGCGCGCGTGCAGCGCCTCGAAGACATCGATCTCGCCGGTGATGTCCAGGTACTGCGTCCCGGTGGCGAAGCAGGCCGCCACCATCGGCAGCGCGGTACGGGAGAACGGTCCCGCGCAGTTGACCACGCTGTCGGCGCCGTCCAGGCCCCGGCGTACGGCGGCCGCGTCCTCCAGGCCGAACACCCGGTGCTCCAGGCCGAGTTCGGCCGCCAGCGGGACCAGCTTGGCGGCGCTGCGGCCGGCCAGCACCGGACGCTGACCGAGGGCGGTGGCGCGCCGGGCGATCAGCCGGCCGGTGTAGCCGGAGGCGCCGTACAACAGCCATGTCATGGGTCTGTTCCTCCTCGGAGGTGCTGATCGGAACCGTACACGCCCTGTCCCAGGGGCAGATATCTGGTGGGCGGCGGGCGTCCGGCGTGCGACTCTGGAGACATGACCGACCAAGAGCATGAGGCCGCCGACACCGCCGAGGCCGCTGAAGCGTCAGCACAGGACCCCGCCGAGGTCCCCGAGCCGGAGGTTCCGGACGAGGACGAGGTGAAGCGGAAGTTCCGCGAGGCCCTGGAGCGCAAGCAGGGTGCCCGCCGCGGCACCGGCGGCGCGGGCACCGGCCCTGACCCGTCCAAGATCCACGGGGCCCACGGCCGGGCCGGCGGCCCGCGCGAGTTCCGCCGCAAGAGCGGCGGCTGATCCCCGGGTCGACCCGCCGCCCCATCGCGCCCGCCCAGGCCCAACGGCCTCCGGCGGGCGCCTGTCATCTCCCGCCCGGGCGCGGCCCGGCGGCAATTGCGCGGGCCCGCCGTCGAGGTGCGTTAATCCGGTGCGCGGGCGGCACCGCCGGGGCGATCATGGGCCGATGGGATGGACGTTCACGGAGTCGATCGACCGGTTCGAGGCCGCGACGGCCAGCTTCCTGCGGGCGGCGCCGGTGGAGAACTCGGTGCCCCTCACCGTCACGGCCGCGCTGCGGCGCAGGGGCGCCGACGCGTACGGCGACCAGCCGCCGCGCTTCGGCTGGTGGCGGCCCGACCCGGCGCGGCCGGACGGTGCTGAGCGGCACCGGCAGGAGCCGGGCGAGCAGGAGCTGGACGGCCGAGGGCCCGTCGAGGCCGTCGTGTTGTGCACGCCGCCGCGGCCGCTGCTGCTCACCCGGGCCCCTGAGGCCGCCGCGCGGGAGCTCGCCGCGGCCTGGGAGGGGGCGGTGCCCGGCCTGACCGGGGATCGCGAAGCGGCGCTCGTCTTCGCCGAGGCGTGGCGCGAACGCACTGGTGAGGCCGCCGACATCAGGCGCGAGATGCGCATCTACCGGCTCGGCGAGCTGACCGCCCGCACACCGGCGCCGCCCGGCCGGTCCCGGCCGGCGGGTCCCGACGACCGGGAGCTGCTGCTGCGCTGGCACCACGCCTACAGCCTCGACGTCGGCGACCTGCCGATGGGCGGCGAGCGCCTGGTGGACGACGCGCTCGCGCACGGCGGGCGCCGGCTGTGGGAGACCCCCGACGGCGTGCCCGTGGCGATGGCGGGCAGCACCGTACCGGTCGACGGCATGGCCAGGATCCTGTCCGTCTACACTCCGCCCGACCACCGCGGCAGGGGCTACGCGGGCGCGGTCACCGCCGCGGTGTCACAGGCCGCGCTCGACGCGGGGGCGGGCGTCGTGCTGCTCAACGCCGACCTGGCCAACCCGGTCACCAACGGCCTCTACCAGCGGCTCGGCTACCGGCAGGTGCGCGACCACGTGTCGCTGGCCTTCATGGCCGCCGAAGGACAGGCGGAACCGGCTGATCGGTCCGATCGTTCCGAACAGGCGGAACCTTCCGAGCAGGCCGGGTAGGGGACGGGCAGCGGCCGGCCGCCCGTCCCCGCGGCCCGCCGGGAGGTCGCCGCATAATGGAAACGGCGGAAACCCCGCCGTTCGACAAACCGCCTGGAGGACCCCGTGACCGGCGCAGGCCGACAGTCGTCCCGACTCGTGCAATTGCGCCCCGCGCCGTTCGGCGCGGACCCGGTGGGCGCGCGTCTCGACCGCATCCATCGGTCGCCCAATTACAAGGACGGCGCCTTCGTCAACCCGGTGGGCGCCCGCACGGTGCCCACCGGCGGCCTGATCAAGTCGCTGCCGGAGAACATGCGCAAAGAGGCCAGGCTGTCCCGCAAGCCGGCCAGGCCCGTCCCGCTGCACCCCACCACGCTCGCCGACATCGCCAGGCCGCCGGCCTCCGGGCTGCGGCTGACCTGGATGGGGCACTCCTCGGTGCTCGCCGAGATCGGCGGCCGGCGGGTGCTGTTCGACCCGGTCTGGGGCGAGCGATGTTCGCCGTTCTCCTTCGCGGGCCCCAAGCGGGTGCACCCCACCCCGGTGCCGCTGGAGTCGCTGACCGGTCTTGACGCGGTGGTGATCTCGCACGACCACTACGACCACCTGGACATGCCGTCGATCCTGGCGCTGGTGCGCAGCGACGTCGTCTTCGCGGTGCCGCTGGGCGTCGGCGCGCACCTGGAGCACTGGGGCGTACCGCCGGAGCGGCTGCGCGAGCTCGACTGGAACGAGTCCACCGAGATCGCCGGGCTGACCCTGACCGCCACCCCCGCCCGGCACTTCTGCGGGCGCGGCCTGCGCGGCCGGCAGCAGACCCTGTGGGCGTCCTGGGCGGTCACCGACGGCACCCACCGGATCTTCCACAGCGGTGACACCGGCTACTTCCCCGGCTTCGCCGAGATCGGCGCCGAGCACGGGCCGTTCGACGCCACGATGATCCAGATCGGCGCCTACAGCGAGTTCTGGCCCGACATCCACATGACCCCGGAAGAGGGCATGCGGGCGCATGTCGACCTGTCGGGCGGCGAGCCGGCCGGCACGATGATGCCGATCCACTGGGGCACCTTCAACCTGGCGCAGCACCCGTGGGCCGAGCCGGCCGAGGGCACGGTGGCCGCCGCCCGCGAGGCCGGCGCGAAGATCGCCACCCCGCGGCCGGGCGCGCCGTTCGAGCCCGCCGACCCGCAGCCGGACGACTGGTGGTGGCGGGAGGTCGCGGTCCGCCCGGCGGGTGGCTGGCCGGCGCAGCCGCAACCGGTGCGGGTACCGGCGACGGCAGCGGCGCCGGAGGCCCCGGCCGGCGGGACGGGCGCGGCCGCCGCGAAATCCCCGGCCGGCGGCGACAGTTCGGCCGACGCGAACGCCGCCGCCGACTCGGACGGTTCCGACGGTGTGGGCGGCGACTACGAGGTGGCGCGCCCCACGTAACGTCCCAGGTAGGTCAGTTCGCCCGGGTCGGGCACCGGAATCTCGTGGAAGCCGAGCCGGTCGTAGAAGGCCCGGGCGCGGGTGTTGGCCGTCAGCATCCCCAGGTGCACGGCCGGCACCCCCTGCTCCGCCAGCGCGCCCACGAACACGTTGATCAACTCCCGCCCGTGGCCCGACCGTTGGAACTCCGGCAGCACATCGATGTGCAGGTGCGCCGGGTAGCCGGCCAGCTCCGGGTCCACCATCCGCTCCGGGTGGTGCAGCAGCACCGCCATCCCCTCGCTGGCGGTGGCCGGTTCGCCGGCCGGCTCCGGATAGCGGCCGCCGACCTGCGGCAGCCACTCGTCGCGGAACCGCTCCGCGAAGCGCGCGGTGTCGGCCGTCCCCAGCACGTAGCCGACCGCCTGCCCGGTCCCGTCGTCGACCACGAAGGCCAGTTCGGGCTCCAGCACGGCGTACGGTGCCGCGAAGATCGTCCCGAGCAGGTCGTGGTCGGCCCGCGGGTACGCGTCGCTGGCGTCGTCGCCGGCCGCGCCGGTGCGCAGGCAGATCTCGTACAGGGCGGGCAGATCGCTGGGCCGGTACGGCCTGATGGCGCTGGTCACTGCTGCTCCAGGTGCGTGAAGTCGATCGGTCCCGCGGCGGCGTCGAGCGGATCGCGCGGATCGGCGGGGCCGCCGTCGTGCCGCGAACCGCCGTCGCCGCGCGGGCCGTCGAGGTGCTCGGTGTCGCCGAGTACGTCGGCAGCGCCGGGGCGGCGCGCCAGTTGGGTGAAGGTGAAGGAGAACGCGGCCGGTGCGGCGGCCAGTTGGTGCTGCGGCAGCACGCCGGGCCCGCAGGACTTGGTGCCGATGCCGTGCAGCGCGTGGTCCAGGTGCAGCCACAGCGTGTCGGACCTGGCCAGGTCGTAGGTGTGCTCGGCCGCGTCGAGCTCCGGTGTGCTCAGCGTCCGCGCGGTCAGCCAGAACGGCGGCGCGCCCTCCACCCGCATCCCGGTGCCGTCCGCCCTGCGCAGCTCCGCCCAGCGGACGTCGGCCCGGGCGCCGTTCTCCTGCGGCCTGACGTACGGGGTCTGGAGCGCGTCCACGGTGCTGGAGTAGCGGCCGATCCGGGACGCGGCACGGGTGTCCGGGTACGCCTCGCCGGGGCCGCCGCCGAACCAGTCGATCGCGTCGAGCGTCGGGCACAGGCCCATCCGCACCCCGAGCCGGGGCAGCGGCAGCCGCCAGTCGCCCACCGGGACGACCTCGACGTCCAGCCGCAGCCGTTCGCCGGTCGCGGACCAGTGGTAGACGGTGCGCAGCGCCAGGTCGGAGGATGCCGGCCCGACCCGGGTGGCCACGGTCAGCCGGTCCTCGCCGACGGTCACCGACTCGATCCGGTGCCGCATCCGGTGCAGCCCCGCCTCCCGCCACCGCTCCTCGAGCGAGCGCGGCGGATTCCCGTCCAGGCCGCGGTCGTTGTCGGTCGGCGCGCGCCACACGTCGAGCGCGGGACCGGCGACGGCGGCGCCGCCGAGGTAGTTGAGGGCGCCGGACGCCGCGTCGAAGGTGCCGGGGCCGAGCACCACCATGCCGCCCTCCACCAGCCGCGGCCGGTGCACGGTGCCGCGCCGCACCCGGGTCCCGGTGCCCGCGCTCGCGGTGGACCCGGGCGCGGGCGCGAACTGCGCCCAGGCGACCTCGTGTCCGGTCGGCGCCCACGCGGTGTCCTCGGCGAGCACCGCCCGCACCGTCCACCACGCCTCCTCAGCCACGGCCGACTGCGGCATCCGGGGCATCAGCGGCAGTTCGAGCTCGGCGCTCTCACCGGGCGCCAACTGCGGTGCCTCCAGCTTCCCCTGGTCGCTGACCACGCCCGCCACGGCGTACGTCCAGCGGAAGGCGATCCCCGAAAGGTCCGCGAAGTCATGGAGGTTGGTGACGGTGACGACGCCGCGCCGCGGGTCGCCCTCGATCCTGACCGGCTCGATGACCTTCTTGTACTCCACCAGGCCGGGCGACGGCGTGCGGTCGGGGAACACCAGCCCGTCGCAGACGAAGTTGCCGTCGTGCAGCTCCTCGCCGAAGTCCCCGCCGTACGCGAAGTACGGTGTGCCGTCGGCGGTGCGGCGGCGCAGCCCGTGGTCGATCCACTCCCAGACGAAACCGCCCTGGCAGCGCTCGTACGACGCGAAGATCCGCTGGTACTCCGACAGCCCGCCGGGCCCGTTGCCCATCGCGTGCGCGTACTCGCAGAGAATGAACGGGAGTCGGCGGCGCCGCGCGTCCGCCTTCTCGTCGTCCAGCGGGAGTTCGGCGCGCTGCCCGATCAGCTCGGACTCCTCGTGGTCGGCGTACATCCGCGAGTAGACGTCCGTGTCGGCGCACGACCAGTCGCCCTCGTAGTGGATCGGCCGGGCCGGGTCGCGGTCCCTGATCCAGCCGGCCATCGCGGAGAGCCCGGCACCGGTGCCGCACTCGTTGCCCAGCGACCACATGACGACCGACGGGTGGTTCTTGTCCCGCTCCACCATCCGGGCCGCCCGGTCCAGCAGCGCCGGCGTCCAGCGCTCGTCGGCCACCGGGTTGCCGCGCCAGCCGACCTCGATGAAGCCGTGCGTCTCCAGGTCGCACTCGTCCACCACCCACACGCCCAGCTCGTCGCACAGGTCGAGGAACGCCGGATGCGGCGGATAGTGGCTGGTGCGCACCGCGTTGATGTTGTGCTGCTTCATCAGCAGCAGGTCGCGGCGCATCGTCTCCAGGTCCAGGGTGCGGCCGTGGTCGGGGTCGAACTCGTGCCGGTTGACCCCGCGCAGCAGGATGCGGCGGCCGTTGACCTTGAGCACCCCGTCCTCGACGGCCACTGTGCGGAAGCCGATCCGCAGCGGTATCCGCTCGCCCTCGGTGGCCAGTTCCGCGTCGTACAGCCGGGGCAGCTCCGCCGACCACGGCTGCGCGGGGACGGTCACCTGCTCGCCGGTCGGGATGTCGAGGCCCAGCTCCGGCACGGTGACGGTGCCGCCGGGCTCGCAGTCCACCCGCAGCGTGCCCTCGCCGGTGGTGTGGTCGTAGCCGCAGTGCACGAAGAAGTCGGTGACCGCGCCCTCCGGCCGCTCGATCAGGGTGACGTCCCGGAAGATGCCGGGCAGCCACCACATGTCCTGGTCCTCCAGGTAACTCCCCGACGACCACTGGTGCACGCGCACCGCCAGCACGTTGCCGCGCGGGCGCAAGCGCTCGCCGACCTCGAACTCCACCGGCAGCCTGCTGCCCTTGAACGTGCCGAGCTCGATGCCGTTCAGCCACACCCGGGCGCAGGACTCCACGCCGTCGAAGCGCAGCACCGCCGCGCCGCCCGGCCAGTCGTCAGGCAGGTCGAACATCCGCAGGTGGTCGCCCGTCGGGTTCTCGGTCGGCACGTGCGGCGGGTCGATCGGGAACGGATAGCGGACGTTGGTGTAGGCGGGCTGCCCGTGCCCCTGCAACGGCCAGTGCGAGGGCACCGGCAGCACGTCCCAGCGCCCGGCGTCGAAGCCGGGGCGGGCGAAGGAGTCGTCGGCGGCGTCCGCGGTGGGCGACAGCCGGAAGCGCCAGGCGCCGCCGAGGTTGACCCGGCGGGCGTCGGAGACCGACCACCAGGCGCGCGGCGGGAGCGCTCCCGTCCCCGGGGACACGTCCTCGTAGTACGGGAGTGCCTCGGTCGGTGCCGCCTGCTGCATCGTGGTGCTCCTCGGTCTGCTGGCAACGCTGGTGTCCGGGCGCCCGGGGTGCCCGCGGAACCGATTCTGCTGATCCGGGGGGCGGGCCGCCAGGTGCTCTGATCACCGAATCATGTCCGGGCGGGGTGCCGTGGGGCGGGGTGGTGCGGCGGCCGGGCCCTCCACGGCGCGGACCCCGTGGCCCGGGACGGCTGCCGGGCCGCCTCGGCCAGCCGAACGGCCGTTCTACGCACCGGACTTGGGCCGCGCGCTTCGGGCGATCCGACTTGACCGGCCGGTCGCGCCGCTGCGATCCTGCCCGCCCCGACAGGCACAGGGGGGACCTCGTGATGACGTACGCACCCGCTCACGCCGTGGCGGATCTGGCGGCGGAGCCGATCAGCGGACTCAAGGGCGGCTCGGCCTTCTTACTGATCGCCGTAGTGGTGGTGGTGATCGCGGTCATCGCGGTGATCCCGATGATCATGGACGTCCGCAGGGCCACGGCGTGGCGGCAGCAGCTCACCGACAAGCTGATCGACCAGGCCGCGACCGACAGCGAGGTCAGGGACTTCCTGCGCGACCTCCGCGAGCCGCGCGGGGTGCGCGGGCTGACCCGCAGCATCATCGCAGTGCTGATCCTCACGCTGGTCGGCTTCGCACTGGCGGTGGCCATGCTCTCGTCCGGCGCGGACTCCGGCGACCTGCGCAAGACGATCGTGACCTCACTGATGACGGTCCTCGCCACCGTGGCGGGCTTCTACTTCGCCTCCCTGGGCGCCCAGAACAGCGCGGACGACGCGCGACGCCACGCGGCATCGCGCAGCTCGGCGACAGTGACGACGGGCGTGGGCCCGCCGTCCACGTCCCCGGCGGACGGCGCCCCGGCCGACGGTCCGGGCGCCGGCGCGACGGCGGGTGCGGCGGCGGACACGGGCGAGGACCCCGGGGCGCAGGCGGCGGTCGGAGTGACGCTGGAGGAGCCGGCTCCCGGCCCGGGGAAGCCGGCGGCCGGGCCGGGGCCGGGCGCGGGTGCCGGCAAGCCGGGTGCCCGGCCGAAACACGATCCCGGCCCGAGGAAGCCGGCCGGCGAGCCGGAGCCGGATCCCGATCCCGATCCCGATCCGGGGAATCCGGCGGGCGGCCCGGGCGCCGAGCCGGCAAAGTAGCCGGGCTCCCGGCCCGGCGAAGTAGCTCGCGGCCAGGCGAGGGGCAGCCGCATAGCCCGGGACGGGGCGGGCGGGCGGACGTACCGTTCCAGCGGGGTGCTCGCGCTGCGGCTCCGTGCCCAGGGTGCAGTGTGCGCCCCGGCCGTGGGGCCCGGCCGCCGCTCGGGCCCGGGGTGTGCCTTCCGCGTCCGGGCACGGCGTCCGGGTGCCGAGCCCTGCCTCGGGGCGTGTGCCCCAGCGTCCGCATCGTGGCGCGGCGTCCGGGTGCCGCGCCGTGCCCCGGCCGGGGGCCCGGCCCACACCCCGGACCCCGGGGTGTGCCCCCTCGCCTCCGCGTCGCCGCCCGGCGTACCCACCCCTCGGCTACGCCCCCAGAAAAGCGTCGACTCGCTCCCGCAGCCCCGCCGCGTCCAGCCCGTGTGCCGTCACGTGCTCCTGCCAGCTGCCGTAGTGCCGCAGCTCGGCTCGCCTCGTGCCGAGGGACAGCACCCGGTGCGGGGAGCCGGCCAGGGCCTCGTTCGCGAAGGCCGCCGACGTGCCCGTGAGGTACGGCTCCACGATCACGAGGTCGGCCGCTGCGGTCCTGGCCGTCGCCTCCCGGACGGTCGCCGCGTCGAACGGCCGTACCGTCGACGCGTAGAGCACGGTCACGTCCCGCTCCGCCATCGCCTCGACCGTGGCGTCCAGCATCGGGCCGACCGCGAGCACCACCCCGGTCCGGCCCTCGCGCAGGACCTCGAAGCGGCCGGGGGACACCGGCCGGGCTGCCACGTTCGACTGCTCGCTGAGCCGCAGGTAGACGCGGCTGTCGCCGTCCGCCGCCGCGTGCCGCAGCAGCGCCTCCGCCTCGTCGGGGTGGCCGGGCACATGCACCGTCCAGCCGTCCAGCGTGTCGAGCAGCGCCACGTCGCCGGGGGACTGGTGGGTGCGGCCGCCCGCGGCCACGTCGTAGGACGCCCCCGCGCTGACCAGCACCGCGCCGACGTCCTGGTGCGTGATGTCCAGCTTCACCTGCTCGAAGGGCCGCTCGACCAGGAACGTCGCGAAGCTGTGCGCGATCGGCCGCAGCCCGCTGAGCGCGACCCCGCCGGCCGCGCCCACCAGCAGCTGTTCGCGGATCCCGACGTCGATCACCCGGTCCGGATGAGCACGCGCGGCGTCCTTGAAGCGCTCGCCGGAGATCACCGCGAGGACGACCGCCAGCCGCGGGTCGTCGTCGAGCAGCTCGGTGGTGACGGTGGCGAATCGGTCCCGCATCGTGTCCATGGAGGTGGCCCCTGTTCTGTGCTCTGGTCTCGGCGTGGCGTACGGGGAGGTGCGGCGGCCTGCGCCTGCCGCTCGTGGGGGAGGTGCGGCGGCCTTGCGCCTGCCGCTCGTGGGGGAGGTGCGGCGGCCTTGCGCCTGCCGCTTGCGTCGGTGCGGGGGCCCGCGCCGGGTACGGCGGCGCGGCCCGGCGGGCTCAGTCCTTCGGCGGGACGACCGCCACGACGGCGTGCGGCCGGCCCGGGTGCGGCGCGCTGAACGCCTCGTAGAGCGCCTCGTGGTCCCGGCCGTCCACGGTCGTGGCCGACCAGCCCTCGGCGGCGAAGCGCGAGGCCAGCCCGCCGGGCCAGCCGTAGGTGGCCGACTGGTTGTCCACCGCCACCACGTTCAGCTGGTCCAGGCCCACCGCGCCGGCGAACTGCACCGCCTCGTGGTTGCTGCCCTCGTCCATCTCCGCGTCCCCGACCAGCACCCACACCCGGGGGTCGGTGAGCCCCTGCGCCCGCAGGCCGAGCGCCGTGCCGACGGCCAGCGGCAGCCCGTGGCCGAGCGACCCGGACCCGATCTCCACGCCCGGCACCAGCGTGCGGTCGGGGTGGTAGCCGAGCGGGGAGTCGAACGCGCCGAAGCCGTCGAGCCAGTCCTCCGGGATGAAGCCCTTCGCCGTGAGCACCGCGTAGTACGCCATCGGCCCGTGGCCCTTGGACAGCAGGAACCGGTCCCGCTCCGGGCCCTCCGGGTCGGCCGCGGACACCCGCAGCACCCGGTCGTAGAGCACCCACAGCACGTCGAGGGTCGAGGTGGCGGCCGGGCCGTGCTTCTCGTCGCCGGTCATCCGGGACATCAGGGTCCGCAGGTCGGCGTATCCGTACGCGGTGTCCGCCGCGGCGGCCGGCATCGGTGTCTTCGTCATGCTCCCGACTGTGCAACCTCAAGCCGACTTGAAGTCAAGCGCTATCCTCTGACCGTATGACGCTCTCCAGCCGCGACCTGCTGCCGATCGGCGAGCTCGCCGCCCGCAGCGGCCTCGCCGCGTCCGCGCTGCGCTACTACGAGGAACTCGGCCTGATCGGCTCGGAGCGCACGTCGGGCGGCCAGCGCCGCTACCGGCGGGCCACCCTGCGCCGGCTCGCCTTCATCCGGGCCGCCCAGCGGATCGGCCTGACGCTGGAGGAGGTCGGCGAGTCGCTCGCCCGGCTGCCGGTGGACCACGTCCCGCACGCCAACGAGTGGAGCCGGGTCGCCCGCACCTGGGAGCACCGGATCGACGACCAGATCGCCGAGCTGCAACGGCTCAAGGACGCGCTGACCGGCTGCGTCGGCTGCGGCTGCCTGTCCCTCACCCGCTGCGGCCTCTACAACACCCAGGACACCGCGGCCGAGCGCGGCTCCGGGGCCCGCTACCTGCTGGGAGACGAGCCGGCGAAACGATGAGTGGGCTGGGAGACGAGCCGGCGAAACGATGAGCGGGCTGGGCGACGAGCCGGCGTACCGGTGCCCGAGCTGGGCGGCCGGCCGATGAAACGATGACCGGACGTGACGCCGTGCGCCCGTCCGGTCACCGATCCGTACCCCGTACCCCTCGGCTCACACGCCCTCGACCTTGAAGGGATCGTGCTCGGCGAGCAGCTTGTCCAGCCGCGCCTGATCCACCCGGCTCACCACCTGCCCCACCTCCTGCCGGTCCCGAACCACTTTCGACAACGTGAACGTCGCCGACACCAGATACAGCAGCCCCACCCCCAAGAACGCCCGAACCCACCCGTTGACCGGCAGGTAGGCCACGCCCACCACCATCGCTCCCAGCGCCAACCCGAACGAGATGGCCGCCTGCGCGGCATAAGCCGCGGTCGTCTGCTGATGAATCGGCTTCGTCATGCCCCCACCATCCCGCCCGCGGCGCGCCCCCACATGAGTACCGCTACTCACCCCGCCCGTCCCCGGTCCTCACCCGGCCCCCACCCCCGGACCGCGAACCGGGTGCGAGCGAACATCACTCCCGGTGCGGTATTGTTCTGCTGCGCGGTCAAACGGGTCTCACCCCGCAATCCGACCGGGCATCGGGACGTGGCGCAGCTTGGTAGCGCACCTGACTGGGGGTCAGGGGGTCGCAGGTTCAAATCCTGTCGTCCCGACGGTACGAGAAGGACCCGCTGCACTGGCATTCAGCCAGGTCAGCGGGTCCTTTTATGTTGTCGGTAGCCATTCCCAGGTGATGGCACGTCAGGGTCCTGGGGACCAATTGGGGACCACGCCTCGGAAAAAGCCGCAGGTCAGCCTGTTTTCAGCTCGATTGGAAGCCGCCCTCGTCCGGCGCTCGGTTGTCTATTTCCTACAATCCCCGGAGTCTCGTCGAGGACGTCGGCGGGGGCGGTGGCAGGTCGGGCTTGGGGGTCAGGTGGGCGCTGAGGGTGTGGCTGGCGCGGACGACGGAGTGCAGGTCGGGGTGGAGGTAGCGCTGGGTGGTGGTGAGGAAGCCGTGTCCTGCGATCAACCGCAGGACGTGCAGGGGGACTCCGGCGTCGGCCATCCACGTCAGGCCGGTGTGGTGCAGGTGCTCGTAGCCGGGATCGCTGACGACCTCGTCCCAGTGGGTGGCGTCGCGCAGCACGGCGGTGGTGATGCGTCCGCCGCGTGGTCCGGTGAACAGCCGGGCATCCGGCCGGCTGCGGGCGGCGAGGACGCGCTGGGCGATCATCGGTCGTACTTCCTCGATGAGCGGAACGCGGCGGCCGGTCTTGCCCTTTCAGCCGAAGCGCGGCCGCCTCGGCGACCGACGTGACCCCGAGCCGGTCGGCGCCGTTGCCCAGCGCGGTCCGGGCCACCGCGCAGGCGCCGTGGCCGAAGCCGTCCGCCTTGACCGCGGCCATCAGTTCGGCGTCGTCGTGGATGCGGCCCCGGAAGAGATCTCGCGAACCCCGATTCCCACCGCGATGGCCAAGGGGTGTCCGCGCCGGTTCGCGGGACCCCCTTGGACGCCCGAACAGGGGCGTGGCCAGAAGCGCCCGGCCGTCCTCGTGTCAGCGGCCTGCGACACCGGAGGCCCGGCATCGTGACCGCGGAATCATTGTTGACATAGTGATTGCTATCTGAGTACGTTCTCCTACGTAAGTGACGGATCCGCGCCCGCCGTCCTCTGGTGGGTGGGAGGAGGTGCTGCGCACCGTGGCCGTCTTCACGGTCCTGATGGCGGTGCTGAAGGCCAGGCTCAAGCGCAGGTCCGTCGAGGTGCACCTGGTCGCGCTGGTCGCGTCGAAGGGGGCTCTGGTCGTGGTCGCGGCCGTGGTTCAGGACCGGACCAAGGACTCGGTCGGCAACGCCCCGCTGCACGTCGCGGTTGGTCTCGGCCTGGCAGTCGTGGTGCTGGGCCCGCTGGGCGACAGCCGCTTCGACGATGTCGCCACGGTCGTGATGGCCCTGCTCCAAGAGCTCGTCCAGGTTCGTCGCATCGACCCGGAACTGGTCCCCGAGGCCCTCTACGGCGAAGCCGTCCACTGGCTGTTCACCGGGCTCCACGCCCCGCCCCGCCCCTTCTCGACCTCACGTCGTGACCGGGCGCGCCGTCCCATCCGACCCTGCACCAGCTGAGGAGCCTGTGATGAAACCACCCCCCTATCTGGCGGGAAACTACGCACCCGTCACTGACGAGATCACCTCCTACGAACTGAAGACCGAAGGAACCATTCCGCCGGAACTGGCCGGCTGGTACGTGCGCAACGGGCCCAATCCGCACAGTGCGGCGTCGGGCCACTGGTTCTCCGGCGATGGCATGGTGCACGGGGTGCGGTTGGAGAACGGCCGGGCCGCGTCGTACCGCAACCGGTGGGTGCGCACCTCGCTGCTCCTTCAGGGCCGGCCGCCCCGGACAGCGGACGGGCGTCGGGATCTGACCGCGGGAGCGGCCAACACCCACATCGTCCGGCACGCCGGGCACACCCTGGCGTTGGTGGAGTCGTCGCTGCCCTACGCGCTCGAACCCGACCTTGACACGGTCGGGCCGTATGACTTCGAGGGTCGGCTGAACACGCCGATGACCGCGCACCCGAAGGTGTGCCCGACCACCAACGAGATGCACTTCTTCGGCTACCACGCGACCGAGGCGCCGTACCTGACGTATCACCGCGCGGACGCGGGCGGGAATCTGGTGGTCAGCCGGCCGGTGGAGGAGGTCGGGCCGACGATGATGCACGACTTCGCGCTGACATCGCGGCACGTGGTGTTCATGGACCTGCCGGTGGTGTTCGACCGGGAACGCGCCCAAGGGGGCGGCGCGATGCCGTACCACTGGAGCGACACCTACGGAGCACGGCTGGGTGTGCTGCGCCGCGACGACCCGCACGGCGCGATCCGCTGGTTCACCGTCGACCCCTGCTATGTCTTCCACACGCTGAACTCGCACGAGGTCGGCGACCGGATCGTGCTCACGGTGGTGCGGTACCGGGAACTGTGGCGCGACAACCAGAAGTTCGACCAGCCGGGCACGCTGTGGCGGTGGGTGGTCGACCTGGCGACGGGCATTGTCTCCGAGGAGCAGATCGACGACCGGGACTGCGAGTTCCCGCGGATCGACGACCGCCTGGCCGGTCTCGACGCACGCTACGGCCACGCCATCACCACATCCGCCGAACCTGACACCCAGCACACCGGTGTGCTGCTGCGCTACGACCTGCACACCGGAAACGTGGTGCAGCACCGGTTCGAGCCGGGGCAGCGTCCGAGCGAGGCGGCCTTCGCGCCCGCCGACGGCCAGCCCGGTGGCGCGGGATGGCTGATGACCTACGTGTACGACCCGGCCCGCGACAGCAGCGACCTGGTCATCCTCGACTCCGCCGACCCCACCGCCGCACCCGTCGCCACCGTTCACCTCCCACGCCGCGTCCCCTTCGGCTTCCACGGCAACTGGCTGCCCGACCCGGACCCGGCCACCACCTGACCGTCCGGCGTCACCATAGGACCCGGCGCGGGTGGACCGGGGTGCGGTGTCATTCCTCGCGCGTCGCGTTCAGGCCGGCGAACAGCCAGTGGGCGGCATCGCCGTAGAGGTCGTCGGGGACCAGTGCCGGGTCGGTACGGCGCAGTTGGACGAGTCCTTGGAACATGGCCAGCAGGACGGTGGCGACATTGTCGAGGGCCGCGTCGACGACTTGGTCGCGCTTGTCGGCGCGCGCGGCCAGCACGGCGGCGAGCTCGTCCCGGTTGGAGCGGAACTGTGCGGCGAGGCTTTTCTGGAACTCGGGCCGGCGGATCGCGTACAGCCAGAACTCGGCCTGGAGCGCTGCGAGGTCCATGTCCTTGTCGGCGACTTCGATCAGGTACCGGGACATCGCGGTCTGGAGGTCCTGGATGCTGTCGCTGTTCTCGGACACGAGTGCGGCGCCCTCGGTGAGGCGGCTGCTGTTCCGGCTGGAGAGGAGCTCGATGAACACCTCGTCCTTGCCGGAGAAGTTCGAGTACAGCGCGCCGATGGAGAAGCCGGCGCTCTCCGCGATGTCCTCGACGGACGCTCCGGCGAATCCCTTGCGGGCGAACACCTTCGCGGCGGCGTCCAGCAGCAGGGCCCGGGTACGAGCCTTGGTCTCCGCCCGGGTCAGGCGCCGGGGACGCGCTTCATCGTCTCTCATATAGGAAACTTTATTTATATAGTGAGAATTATGTCAAGAAGCGGTGAACGCCACCCCACGCATGAGTGATCCCGAGCGCCCGTGGGTGCGGGCGCCCGGGATCGAGGGGAAGCGGGCTGGCTCAGCTGGGATCGACGACGGTGGTGACCTGGCCGGTGGTCAGGTCGTAGGCGTGTCCACCGATCTTGAAGCTGTCGATGCTTGAGGCCAACTCGGGGGCCGCGCGCAGCAGTTCGATGTCCTGCTGCACGGTCTTGGCGGGGTCCAGGACGGCCATGTCGGCCGCGGTCTGCTCGTCGTGGCCGCCGCGGGCGGCGTACCCGCGGCGCAGTTCCTCGTCGGCGAACAGCCCGGAGCCGCAGTCGGTGTGGTGGATGACCGCGACCTCGAACCAGTCCGCGTCGGGGGTCTTCTCCTCGTGCAGATGACAGATCCAGAGCAGATCCTTGATGACTGACGGGGTGATCCGGCCGCCGATGTTGCGGGCGACGATGGCCTCGCCGAGTTCGACACCCAGGATCGCCGCCGGTTCCACGCGCGGGTCGACGCACGTGATGACATACACCTGCTTGAAGGGGATGAACGGGATCTCGGGGACCTTCTTCTTGGCGTCGGTGGCCGCGAATCGGGCGTTCCGCTCCTGGAAGACGGCGAAGTTCGAGGGGGAGGACATACTGACGGCTCCGATCAGTGGGAGATGGCGTCGGCGGACGCGGACGTGTTGACGGCCTGGAGGATGAGGTCGGTGACGGCGGCGGGTTGGGAGACCGGCGCGGCGTGCGAGGAGTCGACCTTGACGACGTGGGAGCCGGCCCGCTCGGCCATGAAGCGCAGGATCGCCGGCGGCAGCGAACGGTCGCTGGTGGAGACCAGTGCCCATGAGGGAAGGGTTCGCCAGGCCGGTTCGCCTGGCAGCTGCTGGCCGAGCACGCCTGGTTCGACCGGCCGCTGGCTCGC
Organism: Streptomyces sp. CA-111067; assembly: GCF_050956065.1. Taxonomy (NCBI): domain Bacteria; kingdom Bacillati; phylum Actinomycetota; class Actinomycetes; order Kitasatosporales; family Streptomycetaceae; genus Streptomyces; species Streptomyces sp. CA-111067. Next base: position 7,864,541 of record NZ_CP192103.1, read on the forward strand.
GGCCATGACCGCGGCGTGCGCGCGGTCGACGTCAGCTGCGTAGACCTCGGCGAAGCGTTCGGGGCGCAGTGTCAGGTCCTGGCCACCGTTCGGGTTCGGTACGACGTTGAGGTTGTCGGGGGTGAGCAGGCTGCCGGGGAACTTCTCGTTCAGCTCGCCGGCGGCTTCTCCGGCGTCGGGCTGGAAGGCCGCGATGAAGACCAGCGCCTTGACGTTGTCGCAGGCGGCGATGGCCGGGTGCGAGATGACCGCGCCGGCGTAGGAGTGCCCGACCAGGACCACCGGCCCGGGAATCCGGCCAAGGACTCCCGCGACGTAGGCGGCGTCCTTGTCGAGGCTGCGCATCGCCAGGGCGGGGGCGGAAACCGTGTGGCCGCCGGCCTGCAGTCGGCGAGTCACCTCGTTCCACACCGAGGCGTCGGTGAGCGCGCCGTGCACGAGCAGGATGGATGGTGCGTCGTTGAGAGAAGGAATGTTCGTTCTGGTCATGGCTCCGACCCTAGGAGCAATCGGCGGCCAGTGTCAACAGAACGTTCCTTCTTCTCGTCTCCATCTCTATGCTGGGGACATGGCCACCACCGCTTTGAGTCCTCGGGAACGCCTGCTGGAGACCGCGCGCCGGCTCTTCTACACCGAAGGCATCCACACCGTGCCGGTCGACCGCCTCGTCACCGAGGCCGGAGTGACCCGGGCGACCTTCTACCGGCACTTCCCCGCGAAGGAAGACCTCGTCGCTGCCTATCTGCGCGCCACCGACGCGGACCTGCGCGCGGCCGTCGCCGACGCCCTCGACCAGGGGAGCCCGCGGCAGGGCGCCGCCGCGCTGCTGGAACTCATCGGCCAGGTCACCTGCTCGGCGGGTTTCCGCGGCTGCCACTTCATCAACGCCTCCGCCGAATATCCCGACGCCGCCGTCCCGGTGCGGGTGGCGGTCGCCGAGCACCGCGCCTGGTTCCAGGACACCGTGACCCGCCTCGCCGAGAGGGCCGGGCACTCCGATCCCGACTACGCCGGTCGCGTGCTGGTCCTGCTGCACGACGGAGCACTGTCGGCCGCCGAACTCGACGACCCGCAGAAAGTCCGCGAGACCGTGATCCGCGCCGGCCGCGACCTGCTCGGGCTCACCGACTGACCGCGGCGGACGCACCGGCGGCCGGGCCGGTGCGGTGCCCTGCGGCAGTCGCGGCGCCGCGGCCGACTTGGCCTGAAACAAGCAATGAGTGGGAAATCCAACCGGTCGGGCATCGCGGCGTTGACCCTGGTGGCCGCCTTGGCGGGGGCGTGTCTCGCGGGCTGCTCCGGCACAACCTCGAAACACCAGGACTCGGCGTCCGCATCGCAATCCGCCGCGACGGCGACGTCGGCCACCGCATCGAGCGGGCCACCGACCCACGGGGCTGGTGCTGGCGCTGGTGCAGACGGCCGTGGTCAAGAACCTGCACGCATCGTTCACGCCGGACCCCCCAGCAAACCCGCCACGGTGACCGTGAACGGCATGGTGACGCACGGCAGCACCGGGCAGGTGACGGGAGACCACGTGGTCGTGGACGGCTCCAAGTTGAGCGACATCGTCTCCTCCCGCTCCAAGGGGGTCGACCCGAGCACGTTGCAGATCTCCATCTCCACGGTCCAGATCAACAAGGCGTGGTACGTGGGGGACTTCCACCTCAACGCGTAGCCAACGCGTCAGTTGACGGCCGCGGGCGGCTTGGCCCGCAGAGCGGAGAGCTCGAAGGCGTTGGCCATGGCCTGGTAGCCCTTGTCGCTCGGGTGCATGTGGTCGCCGGAGTCGTAATCCTTGCGCAGCCGGCTGGGCTGGGACGGATCGCGCAGCACCTGGTCGAAGTCGATCAGCGTGTCGAAGACGTGCTGCGTCCGTATCTGCTGGTTGACCTGCTCGCGAACCTGCTGCTGGGCCGACAGGCACTGCCGATGACCCCCGCAGGGGCTCAGCGTCGAGCCGAGCACCCGCAGCCCGTCGGCGTGCGCCCGGGCGGTGATCTGCTTCAGCCCCGATACGACCTGCGCCGCGTCCTTGTGCGAGGAGTCGTCGATGTCGTTGATGCCCAGATCGACCACGAGCGCGATGGCTCCGGCCTGGTCGATGGCCTGGTCCAGCCGGTGCAGCGCGCTCAGGCCCTGGTCGGCGTACTTTCCCTTGGCGTCGGTGAGGATCCGGTTGCCGCCGATGCCCTGGTTGAGCACAGTCAGCCGGGGGGCGCCCTTGGTGGTGCGCAGCCGGTCCTGGAGGTAGTCGGTCCAGCGGTGGTCGGCGTCGGGAGTGGAGGTGATGCCGGCGGTGATGGAGTCGCCGAATGCCACTACCGAGCCGGTGGCGCCGGAGGTCCAGGTGTCCACGCCGGACAGGTACTGCCAGACCGCGGTCTTCGTGGTGAACGCCGAGCCCGGAGTGTCGGAGGCGTGGTCGCCCTTGGCCGTGTACGACGTCTGCCGGGCCTTGGGATGGAAGGTGACCAGCCCGGATGCCCGGGGGGAGAACGTCGTCACCAGCAGGTCGCTGGAGTCCGGGACCCGCAGCCCCACCGGATCGCTGACCACCGTGCCGCCGGCCGGGACGACTACGGAGGCTCTGCCGGCGAAGTCCAGCCCGTGCATGCTGCCGGCGGTGGCAGCGGGCCCACTGCCACCGGGGCCGCCGCTGCTGCCGGGGGCGCTGTTGCCGGCCGCCAGGGCGACGGTGGCGTGGCTGATCTCCAGCGGCTTGAGGCCGAACTCGTTGGACAGGTGGACCCGGACCTTCGAGCCGCCGATGCCGATGTGCGCGACGTTGCGGATCGAGGTCGGGGGTCGTCCGCCGGCGGTGCCCGGCTCACCGGAGGCCGGCGCCGTCGTCCAGGCGCCGACCCAGCGGCCGGAGGAGACGGATCCGGCGGTGCCGCTGACCCCCGAGCCGCTCGCTGCCGTCTGGCTACCGGTGTGTCCGCGGTTGACGAGCACCACGATGGCGATGCCGCACACGAGTGCCGTCACTGCGGCGATGAGGGCATGACCTCGATGCCGGATCATGGGTGCTGCTCCTTGCAGGCGGGCGAATGTTGGCTTCGTCTGACGTCGACGTCACGGATGGAGCCTGGAGTAGGTTCACTTCCAGTCCAGTAGCAGGGCGTTCTCGGTTTGCCGCCGGCCTAGACGTGGTGGGGGGTTCGCCTTGCCCCGTCGTCGGGGCTGTCGTCGAGCAGTCCGAGTTCGATGGCTCTGCGGGTGAGATCGGCCTTGTTTCCCACGTTGAGCTTGTTCCTGATGCGCTTGACGTAGGTACTGACCGTGGCCTCGGTGAGGTTCATTCGGCGGGCTACCTGACCGTGGGTCAGCCCGGCGGCTATCCAGCGGACTGTCTGGATTTCACGGCGTGCCAGCACCGGCGTCGGTCCGGCCGGGGGTTCACGCAGATCGGCGTGGAGGCGCGGAGCGAACTCGGGGGAGAGGTACAGGCCGCCTTGCGCGACGGTGCGGACAGCGGCGATCAGGACATCGTCGTCGGAGTGCCTGGTGACACAGCCGTAGGCGCCCGCGCCGAGCACTTCGGCCGACAGGCCCGGAACACCGGACTCAGCGACGAGCAGCACCCGGCCGGACGCGGTGAGAGACGTCACCGATTCGACGAGTCGGCCCGTGTTCGCCGGCGCGGGACCGTAGGTGATGACGTCCACCGGCGGGTCCAGGGTGAGAAGTTCCTCGGGTTCGGACACCGCCGCGACCACGTCGAGGCCGTCTGCTGTCGACAGGAGGTCTACCAGTCCTCGTCGCATCAGGCCATGGTGCTCGACGACGGCGACCTGGGCTTTGTGAGTCACATCCCGCTCCTGAAGTTGTGATTGCGGCGCGTCGCGCCCAACCGGGCTGCGCGGGCGGCAATGCACGAGTGGCGCGATATGACCGTTGTCATTTCGCGTTACTTTCGATGTGCAACCCGGCCGGGGCCGCCGATGTGGTTTTCCGTGACCTCCGCATGTGCACATCCGGAAGTCGAGGTGAGCGCGAGCAGCAGAGTTGCCACGTGCAGTACACGTGGCCGCGCGCGATCCGGTTCACCACTCCTGGCCGGGCGTCGACTCGCGGTCGGCCCAGCCGCCGTCCAGGTCGTAGGGCCGCACGGGAAGCTTCACGACGCCGGTGGTGAGGATCGAGCCACCCCACCCCGAGGTGTTCGCACGCGGCGATGGTGTCGGACGAGTGCTGGGGGTGAACCGCCGGGTCGGTCCGTCACGTGTACGGCGCGATGGGGGCACCTGATGGCGGGCGTCGTCGCGGGATTCGCGGGATTAGGGGCGCGTCACGGAGAAAGGACAACAACCGATGTCGAAATTCCTTGTCAACCTTGAGTCGGCCATCTCGACCCACGACCTCGACGCACTGGTCTCCTGCTTCACCGAGGACTACCGCTGCGACATCCCGGTCCATCCGGAGCGGAGCTTCGTCGGGCAGGAAGCGGTCCGCAGGAATTGGACCGGGCTATTTGCCCACGTGCCGGAGATGACGGCACGTGTGCTGCGCTTCTCGCAGCAGGGGGACGTGATCTGGAGCGAATGGGAGATCACGGGGACCACTGTCGAGGGCGTGCCGCACCTGACCCGCGGCGTGGTCATCGCGCGAGTCGACGGGGATCGCGCCGCCCAGGCGAACTTCTACCTGGACCCCGTCGACCAGCCTGGGTGAGTGCCGCTCCGCGTGGCTCCGGACGGCCGATGAAGCGACCCCGGTCAGTACGCGCCCTGTGTCTCGGTCCTGGAGGGGCTGGAGACGATCGTACGAAGCCGGCTGGCCTCGGGCGATTCAGGTACCGCGGTGAACACCACCGCGCGCAGGTCGTTGTCGCGAACGTCCATCATGTCGCAGTCCAGCCTCACCGGGCCGATCACCGGGTGGTCCAGGACCATAGAGGTCGCCAGGGGATCTGCCGAGGTCGTGGGGCTGCTCCACATGGTGTCGAACCGTTGGCTCGCTTCTCGCAACGCGGCCACCAGGGCGGCGAGTTCCTTGTCCGCCGGGTAGCGCAGCGACGCGGTGCGCAGTTCGGTCACAAGGAAGCGCTGGAATGCCTCTTCGTCGCGTGGCGACCGCGACACCCGTCCGTCGTCGGCCACGAAGACGCGCCAGGCGAGGTTGCTCGTCCGTTGATTCGCCGCTGTCGGGCCGCAGACCAGAACCTCCCATCCGCGGTTCCAGCCGATCACCGACCAGGTCGCATCACATATGCACACCGCGGTGCCGTCGAGCCTCTCCATGAGCCGGCGCGCGGCAGGGCTGATTGTGCGTGGCACCTGGCCGTCCGCGGCCGCGTAGCCGGCCAGCAGACAGAGGTACTCGTACTCCTCCCTGCTCGTGTCCAAGGCTCGGGTGAGTGCGTTCAGCACACTCAGCGAGGGGTGGCGGCGCCCCTGCTCGAGGCGCTTCAGGTAGTCCTCCGAGACTCCGGCCAGCTCGGCAAGCTCCTCCCGGCGCAGCCCCTGCGCTCGTCGACGGCCGACGCCGTTGAGGCCGACCGCGGCAGGACTGACGCGCTCACGGCGCTCCCGCAGAGCGGCGCCCAGAAGCCTGATGTCCGGCACACCAGGAGTGTAACAACTACGCTTCCTGACCAGGTCGATCCGCCGTTGACCTGTTTGTTTCTGCGGGGGGTCCGGTGGGCGACGTCGGCGCGGGCAGTTCGCCGGCCACCAACATGAGCGCGCAGCTCGATGTCACGGCACGTGTCCTCGGTGAGCGCTTCACCAGCCCAATGGCGGGGGCGCCGCGGAGCCATGAGTCGGCACTTCGGCTCGACTCCTGGGTGCGGCTCCCAGGTCGTGGTCGAGGAGCGGTTCGCGCCGAGCGCGCGGCGGGAAGGCGGATGAACCCGCGAGGTGCACGCACGCGTGACCATGAGAGGACCGAGGGGGTCCGCAAGGCTCGGACGGCCGGCTCCAGATCCAGGCCGACCTGTACGCGCCGCACACCGACCATCTGCTCCGCCTGGCCGGCCTCGGTCCCGGCATGCGAGTGCTGGATGTCGGCTGCGGCCTGGGCGACGTGACGATGCAGGCAGCTCGCCTCGTCGGTCCGGAGGGTCACGTCCTTGGCGCCGATGTCGACGACGACCTGCTTGCGGCGGCGAGGCAGCGAGCCAAGAAGGCCGGCCTGGACAACGTGGCCTTCGCGTACGCGGAGACCCCCGGGATCCCGGTGGACGGATCCGTCGATGCGGTCATCGGGCGGCTGATCCTCATGCATCTCAAGGACCCGGCCTCGGCGGTGCGTTCGCTGGGCACGCTGGTCCGCCCCGGCGGGATCATCTCGTTCCAGGAAGTCGACATCGCCTATGCCACATCGGAGCGGGCAGCCCCACTGGCCGCCGCGTGCACGAAATGGTGCGCGGACGCGTCGGCGACTGGTGGGGAGCCCGATCCAGGGTGGCCGGCTCGCACAGATCCTGCGGGTCGCCGGCTTCGATGCGACCGGAATGGCTCTGGCGACGCCTGTAGTCGCTGACCCCGAGTCACCTGCTTACACCCTGCACGCCGGCTCGGTCGCCTCGGTCCTGCCGGTCGTGCCGGCTCGTGGGCTCGCCACCGAAGCAGAGATCGGTATCGACACTCTCCTCGACCGCCTGCGCGCCGAAGCGCGGGAGACCGGCGCACTGCTCTTCCCACCGGAACTCATCGGTGCGTGGGCGGTCGTGGGAGTCGGAGGCCCGCGGTCTTTGTGAGGTGCCCTCCGCCCAATCACGTGGTCGCTGCTTGTCCCTGCAGTGCCCGGAGCTGTGCTGGCACGGGCGACGACACGGGAGTGCCATGGAGCGTGAGCGACAGCTCGATCCCTTGGGAACCGTGGATCAGGTCGCGCAGGTCAGTGCCCTGGTTGTGGGTGGCGGCGGGGACGGTGTCCGGGCAGACGGGCGGGGCTCTACCTCGTGGGGCGATGAGCAGAGGGTGACTGATCACATTGAAATAGTGATCACTATCTGAGTTGTAATCAACATTGACATATTGTCGATTATCTCAATAGGTTTGGCTCTATGGAAGCGGACGAGGCGCTGACCTCGGCGCCTTGGGCTCCAACAGGGCCGCTCGTCACCGCGTCCTCCCACACAACGTCCCCGGAGCGAAGCCATGTCGTCCTCCCCGAAAGCCCTGCGCTACCTGCCCGGCGGCCTGATCATCGGTGCCTTCTGGAACCGCCATCGGCCGCCGGGGGAAGAGCCATTTCCGATCGTCTTCGCGGCCGCCGTCCAGGACCGGATCAAGGACTCGGTCGGCAACGCCCCGCTCGTCGTCGCGATAGGTCTCTCCCTCGCCGCGATGCTGCTCGGGCCCGCAGGCGACCGCCACTACTTCACCCGCATGGCACCGTCCGCGACCGCCGACCGCCTGCGGCGGGTCCGATATCCGTCCGGGGGTTGGCATGTTTCAGCCTGAGCTGGCAGAGGCTCGCCTTGAGGCTCTGCTGAACGAGCATCGTCATGCGGTATTCGTGCGGACCGTCCGGCTGACCGGTGGCGACACGGGATGGGCGGAGGACGTCGTACAGGAGACGTTCCTGCGGGCGTGGCACCATGCCGAGCAGTTGACGTCTGATCAGGGTTCGGTACGCGGCTGGTTAATGCGGGTCGCCCACAACCTGGTGATGGACGGGTATCGGTCCGCGCGGATGCGGCACGGTGAGGTCCCGCTCGAGGAGGCGGAGGAGGCGGAGACCCCCGAGCCGAGCGACCGCGTGCTGACCGCGCTGCTGGTGCGGGAGGCGCTGAGCCGCCTTCCCGAGGCGCACCGTCACGCGATCGAGGCGACCTATCTGTGTGACTGCACCACCGCGCAGGCGGCCCGTCGGCTGAACGTTCCGGTCGGGACGGTCAAGAGCCGGGTCTTCTACGGTATGCGGATGCTGCGCTCGATCATGGATGAGGACCCGCCTGTGCCCGTCGCAGCGTGACGACCGCCCACCGGGTCACCACCGACCACCTCGATTCCGCGGAGCCCAACCGGGCAGCCCTTTCCCGGAAGGGGCGGGTGGCCGCGTCCCGCCCGGTGCCGGTGAACCGTCCTGGCATCCGGACCGTGCTCCTGAAAGTAGGTGTGCCCGCGTGCGGGCTCAAGGAGCGACACAGATCATCTGGAGGCGTACGCAGTGCAGAAGACATCCGCAGCAGCGAAAGGAGTCCGTCGCCGTTTCGGCCTACGGCTCCGCTTGGCGGCGGCCTTCGTGGCACTTGGGCTGGCCGGCGTCGGTTGCACCTCGTCCGGATCCTCACACCCGTCGCAGTCGCCCAGTACCACCAAGGCGTCGTCGGCCACTTCTGCGAGTTCTCCTCCGGCGGATGCGAGTGCGGCGGCTGCGGTGCGGCCGTTGACGGATGCCGAGTCGAAGGATCCGGGTGTGTATTTCTCCGACCCGTACCCGATTCACACGGCGCCGTCGAACCGTCAGGCGGGAAGTGTGTATTTCTCCGGGACGACGAAGACGCTGTTGCATTGCGTGACCGGGTCGGCGGCGCACTGCACGGCGGGGGAGAAGGTGAAGGTGAGTGCGGGGCCGGCGTTGCGGAAGTCCGCGGCGAAGTACGGATCGCGGACCACGGTCGCGGACAACCTGAACATCTACCAGCTGGATTCCGGCGCTTGGCAGATGGCGGCGACGATGTACGTGAAGAACCCGAAGTTCGACAGTGCGGCGCCGTGGACGGTGGTCGTGCACGCGCACGGCTTGCACGCCGGTGGCGACGGGACGCCGACGTCCTGGGTCGCGGACTCGATCGTGGCAGGCTCCTTCCAGCACCCGGAGAAGGCCAACTACGACGGGAAGTTCTTCGAGGACGGCGGGAAGCTGTACCTGATCTACAGCAAGCTGCTGTCCGACTCGCCGCATCACGACGGGATCGTGGCGCAGGCGATGACGTCGCCGAGCAAGCCGGCGAACTCCGCGCCGTCGGTGCTCCTGGGACCGGAGACCGCGAACGGCGGATACAACTCGGAGCTGTTCTTCGGCATGGGCAGATCCGCGAAGTTCAAGCTGATCGAGACGGGCAACCTCACGAAGGTCGGCGGCAAGTACGTGATGGCGTACTCGACGGGCGCGTACAACCAGAGCGACTACAAAACGGGGCTGGCCTGGTCCGACACGCTGATCCCCACGAAGGGCTCCACCTACCGCCGCATCCTCATGAAGGACGACAAGCAGGTGTGGGCCGGCAAACCCGGCGGCTACGAGGTGGACTACCTCCTTCAGGCGCAGACGAAGGAGTGGCCGAACTACGTCGGGGACAAGGTCCTGGCCCCCGGTGTGCCGTCGGTCGTGGAGTCCGACGGCAAGTGGTACCTGTACTTCGCTGGATACCTGCCCACCGACGCTCCCAAGGACTCCGGTGGGAAGTACGACGCGAGCCACCGGCGTCCGTACGTCATGCCGTTGACGGTGAACGTACCGAAGGGCACCAGCGTGCACGCCGCCTCGAACGAAGACCTCGCCCGCTGGATCACCTGGGCCTGACCCGCGTAGCGCATGGGAGGACCGCCCAGGGCATCGCCATGGCCGTACGGCCGCCGCAACGACCGATCGCACCGAGGAACGGGACATGAACGCCAACTCTGAGCACGACGATCCGATCACCGCGCTGGAAGGGCAGGCGTGGGCGCTCGCCGCGGTCGTCGCGACCCTGCGCGAGGCAGGCGGCGGCTCCCTGGAGCAAGCGCTGGCGGCTGACCCGGCGCGCACGGCGGTGCTGGAGGCCGCCGGGCTGGTGCGCAGGCAGGGGGACGGCATGGTCACCGGTCCAGTGCCGGCCTTCGACCCGGCCATGGCCGACGCCGCCGCCTCCGCGCGGCTCGGCTCCATGCGGCAGGCCGTCGCCGCCGCGGCCGGGGAGGCCGCGCCCGGGTGGGACGCTCAGAGCGACGAGGTGCTGCTCGACCAGGGACGCGCCTCCGCCGCCACCGGGCACGCCCTGGCCGGGCGGCTCGCCCCCTCCCTGCCCGGCCTCGCCGACCGGCTCGCCGCCGAAGGCAGCCGCGTGCTCGACATCGGCACCGGGACCGGGGCACTGGCCCTCGCCCTTGTCCAGGACCTGCCGCAGGTCCAGGTCACCGGGATCGACAGCCTGGAGCGGGCGAGCCGGCTCGCCCGCCGGGAACTCGCCGACGTGGGCCCCGAACTCGCGAGCCGGATCGAACTGCGCCACCAGGACGCCGTCGATCTGCGCGAACGCGACCGGTACGACCTGATCTGGCTGCCCGCGCCCTTCCTGTCCGACGACGCGCTGCACGCCTGCCTGCCGCACGTGGCGGCCGCGCTCACCGACGAGGGGTGGCTGGTGGCCGGCACCAACCCGGCGCCTTCGGAACCGCTGCTCGCGGCCGTCGCGCAATGGACCGCGACGCGCAACGGCGGCAGCGCTGTGACCGCGGACCGGATGGCCGAGGAACTCGGCGACCTGGGCTTCCGCGACCTGCGCCGGATCCCCACGGTGCCCGGCGGGCCCGTGCTGGTCGCCGGCCTCGGCCCTGAGCGTGTCGAGGCCGCGCCATGAGCGCCCGGCCGGACCCCGCCGCCTGTTGAGTGCCACTGAAAATGACCATGGCCGGTGCCGTTGTCCGCGTCCGCCGGTAGGCCATGGACGACGTGGGTTTGCATCGCCGCGGATCACCCACTCCGTCGCCAACACCGCTTCCTGCCGGGTGGCGGAGAAGGCGGGGTTCGCTCTGGAGGGCACGATGCGAAGCGCGCTGCTGCACTCGGCCGGCTGGCATGACGAGCATCTGCATGCGCGGGTCCAAGGTGACGCCTGGCCGGGGTAAGGACGCTGGTCATCCGGCGGTGACTTCGGCGACGGCGGTTCTGGCGCTGGCCTCGTCGACGATGGACTTGCCGTCAGCGTAGGCGGACAGCAGGGACTGGACGGCGAGGTTGTTGACCGCGCGGGGGTAGCCGCGTGCGGTGTCGTGGATCAAGGTCGATGACACCGGCTTCCTGAAGAATGGCACCGTCCGCCGGGGTGCAACGGCAATACTCCGGCACCGCCGGGCGGACCGAGAACTGCCAGATCGGGGTGTTCGCCGCCTACGCCTCCGCGAAGGGCAGGGCCCTGGTGGACCGCGAGCTCTACCTGCCCAAGTCCTGGACCGAGGACCCCGACCGGTGCCGCGCCGCCCGGATCCCCGAGGGCAGATCCTTCGCGACCAAGCCGGAACGTGCACGCGCCATGGTCCGGCGGGCGCTGGACTCCGCACTGCCGATCACCTGGGTGACCGCGGATGCGGCCTCGCTACCACTGGGTTCTCTGGTGCGCCTGGCCGAAACGGTCGAAAACTGACAGGGCGCACATGCCACACGCCTCCGAATTCCGGACCGAGACGCACTTGCGTTAGAGCGCACTCCAATTCCTAGGCTCGGAAGCATGCGATACATCAAACTCGGAGCCACCGGACTGGAAGTCTCCGCCATCGCTCTCGGCTGCCTGAGCTTCGGCGAGCCGGACCGGGGCGGCGACCCCTGGTCGCTGGGCGCGGACGCCAGCCGGGACATCATCAAGCAGGCCCTTGAGAGCGGCGTCAACTTCCTCGACACGGCCAATGGGTACAGCGCTGGAAGTAGCGAGGAGATCGTCGGCCAGGCGGTCAAGGACTTCACCCGGCGCGAGGAGGTCGTTCTCTCCACGAAGGTCTGGATGCGGATGCGCCCCGGTCCGAACGGCGCCGGGCTGTCCCGCAAGGCGATCTTCGCCGAGCTCGACGCCTCCCTGAAGCGACTGGGGACCGACTACATCGACCTGTACCAGATCCACCGCTGGGACTACGGCACCCCGATCGAGGAAACCCTCGAGGCGCTGCACGACGTGGTCAAGTCCGGGAAGGTCCGCTACATCGGAGCCTCTTCCATGCACGCCTGGCAGTTCGCCAAGGCCCTGTACCTGGCTGACCTGAACGGCTGGACCCGGTTCGTGTCGATGCAGGACCACTACAACCTCATCCACCGAGAAGCAGAGCGGGAGATGTTCCCGCTCTGTGCCGACCAAGGCGTCGGCGTGATCCCGTGGAGCCCGCTGGCGCGGGGCAGGCTGACGCGGGCCTGGGACACCGCCACGGCGCGTGCCCAGACCGACGCGAGCGGCAAGATTCTCTACCGCGACGGGGACCAGGCGGTGGCCGAGCGCGTCCACGAGATCGCGGGCAAGCGGGGTCTGTCCGCGGCCCAGGTCGCCCTGGCCTGGGTCATGCGCAACCCGACGGTGACCTCGCCTATCGTTGGGGTCACCAAGCCGGCCCAGCTGGCCGACGCGGTCGCCGCGGTGGACGTCGAACTCGACGAAGACGAGGCCGCCTACTTGGAGGAGCCCTACCAGCCGCACGAGGCTGCCTACCTGGAGGAGTCCTTCTACAAGTCGCGGCCTGTGTCGGGCTCCCGGTAGTGCCCGCCAGCGCGGTGAGCAGGATGCCCGCCACCGCGGCCAGCAGCAGGGCCACGCGCAGCGGAACGTGCACGTGGGCATCGAAGGACCGCGGCCGTCGAGGAGACGTTGATCACCGCGCCCCCTCCTGTGGCCCTCATGTTCCGCACTGCGGCCGGGGTGAGCCGGAGCACTGCCTCGCAATGCACCTTCATCATGCTCATCTCTTCCTCGATCGGAGCGTCGAGGAAGAGGCCCTTCTGTTCGAACCCGGCTTTGTTCACGAGCAGTTCGACAGGCCGCGAGGAGTCGCCGAGCCTCTGCTCGACCGAGTCGATTCCCGGGTTCGCGGACAGGTCCGCCGTCAGGATCTCGGTGCGCACGCCGTAGCGGTGGTGAAGATCGGTCGCAGTCTCCGTCAGGCGCCCGGTGTTCCGGCCCACCAGGACGAGATCGTGCCCGTCGGTGGCGAGACGCCGCGCGAAGGCCGCACCGATTCCGGGACTGGCACCCGTGATCAGGCTTGTTGTCATCTCTGCACGCTCCTCCTCGTGATGATGGGGTCCTTGTCAGGTGCGGGGCCGGCTGCGTGGAATGGAGAGGCCGCGGCGGCTTCGATCACGTTCCACGCCCCGTCCCGGTCGCCGTCGCGGATGAGCGCGCGGGCGTCCGCCAACGCCCGTTCGAACGCGGGGACTCCGGCAGCACCGGTGGGACGAAGGCAGTCGCCCGCGCCGGTCGCATCGTCGAAGGCACGCGGTCGTTCGGGCAGGACAGGGCCAGGAGTTCCTCCGCGCCGTCGGGCCGCCCCCGGCGGCCGTCGTGGCCCGAAAGCTGCTCGAACGACTCCCGTTCCGCGGCGACCAGTTCGGCGAAAGCGGAGTGCCGGTCCCCCAGCCCCGGATACCGGCTAGCCCAGATGTGGGCGGCCCACTCCCGTCCTCCGACACGTCGCCCGGGTGCGGAAACCAGTACTGGGCGTCGCCCTCGTCGGAGACGAGAAGTGCCCGGTCCATGAAGGCGCGGTCGTCCCATCTGTCGTCGGGGTCGCCGCGCACGTTGCTCCACAGGTCCGGGTCGGCGGTTCGCAGCCAGTCGACCTTGTCGGTGGTTCGCATCTCGTCCATGAACGGGCCATGCGTTGCTCCTGACGTGTCGCGGTCCGGGCCGCCACGCGGCCGGATGTGCTCGGTGGGAGTGCTCGGGCCGGAGGCCACCGCTCCCCGATGTCGTTCTTCACGGTTGTGGCCGGCCCGCAGGTTGATCCGGGCGGTGATGACGCCCGTCCGGTGCGTGTGCCGGTGGGACACCTGAACAGGGGCCTCGCCGACGGTCGACGGCCGTCCTACAGTCAACGACCTGCGGCACGCGGGCGGGCGGTGTGCCGGCTGCCGGCGGGTTGTTCGACCCGTTGCCGCCCCTCCGGTCCGAGCCGAGCGGCCGGCACAGAGAGCACGAGGAACACGATGATGTCCCCCACCCCGGGCGACGACCTCCGCGTCGTCATCGACGCCGACTTCAAGCGCGAGTCGCAGACCCGTTACGCCGAACTGCGCACTCAAGGGCCCCTGCACCAGGTGCGGCTGTCCTCCGGGCTGGACGCCTGGCTCGTGGTCGGCCATGCCGCCGCGCGCGAGGCGCTGACCCACCCGGATCTGCGCAAGGACCCGGAACCGGCGTCCGGCGCACTCGCCGCTGCTGGTTTCGTCCTGCACCGGGCCGGTGCAGGACTCGGCGGCAACATGCTGGAGTCCGACCCGCCCGAGCACACCCGGCTGCGCCGTATCGTCTCCGGCGCGTTCACCCCGAAGCGGACCGCCGGGCTCTTCCCGAGCGTCGAGCGGATCGCCGACGAACTCCTCGACGCGCTGCCGCCGTTGGGCCAGGCCGACCTGGTGCCGTCCTACACGGCACCGCTGCCCGCCCGGGTGATCGCGCGGCTGCTCGGCGTGCCGGAGGAGGAGCACGAGAACTTCCGGGTCTGGAGCCGTGCCGCGCTCCAGGTCTCCCTCCCGGAGCACAAGGACGCGCTGGCCAACGTCCAGGCGCTGCTGCGCGGCCTGATCGAGGCCAAGCGCGCACGGCCGACCGACGACCTCCTGTCCGACCTCGTCGCGGCCCGTGACAAGGACGACAGCCAGCTGTCGGAGGACGAACTGATGGGCACCGCACTGCTGCTGATGATCGCAGGGCACGAGACGACGGTGAACCTGCTGGGCAACTCCCTGCTCGCGCTGCTGCGCCACCCCGACCAGCTGCAGCTACTGCGCGAGCGGCCGGACCTCGTGCCGGGCGCCGTCGAGGAGTTCCTGCGCTACGACCCCTCGGTGGAGTTGACCACCTACCGGTACGCCGCGCAGGACCTGGTCCTGGCCGGGTCGACCCTCCCGCGCGGCAGCCTCGTGGTGGTCTCCCTGCCTTCCGCCGCCCGCGACCTTCCGCTGCCCGACGGCCGCCCCACCGACGAACTCGACGTCACCCGGTCCGCCGCGCGCCACCTCTCCTTCGGCCACGGCATCCATCACTGCCTGGGGGCGCCGCTGGCCCGGCTGGAGGCCGTCATCGCGCTGCAGACCCTGCTGCGCCGTCTGCCCCGGCTCGACCTCCTCGCGCTGTCCTCCGACCTGCCGTGGATCTCCACCGGCATGATGCGCGGCGTCCTGACCCTCCCGGTGCGGTACGAGCAGTCCGCGTAGGGACGTGACGCGCGCATCGCCGCGCGTCATACGGCTGTGCGGTGTTCCACCACCGGGCCCGGACTCATCAGATTGACATTGTGCTCGCTATCTGAATAGCATAATCTATGTGAATGGTCGATCGGGCCGCGCCGTTCGTCCGGGGCCCGGTTGCGGCCTACGTCTAGCCGCGACCCGTTACTCACTGTTCGCTCTGCATTCCCCCTCATCTCCCCACTCGCTCCCGCACATTCCTCGGAGGGAAGTCATGTCGCCGTCCCCGAAGTTCGTTCGCTATCTCCTCGGTGGGCTGATCATCGGCGGTTTCTGGTACATCAACCGCGGCAGGCCGGCCTGGGAGGAAGCGCTGCGCACCGTGGTCGTCTTCACGGTGCTGATGGCACTGCTCAAGGCCAGGCTCAAGCGCAAGAACGTCGAGGTGCACCTGGTCCGGCTGGTCGCCTCGAAGGCGGTCCTGGTCGTGATCGCGGCCGTGGTCGAAGACCGGATCAAGGACTCGGTCAACAATGCCTCGCTCGTCGTCGCGATCGGTCTCGGACTGGCCGTCGCCCTGCTCGGGCCGGTCGGCGACAACCACTACTTCACCCGCATGACCCCCACCGCGCCCCTGACCGGTCCCGCACCCGTGCAGCGCTACTAGAGCCTGTCGGCAAGCAGGGCGGCTGTCGGCGAGCCGGCGCGCCGGCACGGGGACCGCGCCGGCGCGCCGCCACACTGCCGGCCGACGCCGCGCCGTACCCGTCCGTGCCCCTGGGCGCGTTGGCCGACCTGCGCGAATTCGTCGTGGCCAACCTTCGCCACCACCACGACACCGAGGACGAGTTGCTGTGGCCGCGCCTGGCCGAGGTGGCCCCGGAGGCTGCACGACGCGGCCGAAGCCGTCACCGCGCGGATCCGGATCCAGAGCGAGGCGCTGGTCGCGGCCGCGCGATCCCCTGCTGCTGGCCAAGCAGGCCGCGGCGCTGGACCGGATGTCCGGCGGGCGGTTCACCTTGGGGCTGGGGGTCGGGCCGCGCGAGGACGACAACCGTGCGAGGGGAGCGGACCACCACCGGCGCTGAACCGTTGTGACCCTTCCTCACGTGCAGCTCTTGATGAAATGTCCGCGTCCGGAGGCCGGGTCCGCCCGTGACCGTCCGGCACGCGTGCCCGCGAGATGTCACGGAAGGACGTGTGGTGTTGATGAGGGACGTGCGAGCGCGGAGCGGCTGCGGCCCGCGCCGTGGGCCGAGCTTCCCGGGAGGCGGCCGTGACCGGATACGCGATGGGCCGTACGGCTTCGGAACGCGAACGGCTCGCGGTCCAGGGCCGGATCTTCGCCCCGCACTCGGCCGACCTCTTCCGTCAGGCGGGCAAAATCGGGCCCGGCAGCCGTGTGCTCGATGCCGGATGCGGTACCGGGGACTCCACCCGTATGAAGAGGGTGACCTCACCGACCTCGTGCTCGACGAGCCCGTGGACGCGCTGGCCGGGAGGATCGTCCTGCTGCACCTCCACGATCCCGCGGCGGTGCTTTCCCGCCTCGCGCGGTGGGTGCGACCGGGCGGCGTCGTGGTGTTCCAGGACATCAGCTGTAGTCGAGTGCGGGCCGTGCCCCAGGTGCCCGCGATGGAGGACTGGCTCCGCTGGATGCGCACCCCGTCCGCGCACGCCGGCCTGGACCCCGATATCGGCGAGCACCTGGGCGTGATCTTCTCGCGGGCCGGGCTCACCGGCGTGGACGCCGTCGCCGTTTCGGTCATCGGTGACGGCGACAGCCTGGTTCCGCACTACCTCGCTGAGACGCTCATGTCGGTGGTCCGTTGTCCGTTGGCCGTTGCCTCCGGTGCGGGGACGGCGGAGGAGATGGGCGGGTTTCCCGACTCGCTCCTCGCGCAGGTGCGGGCCGGCGGGGCGATGCCCTGTGCCCAGGAACTGACGTGTGCCTGGGCCCGTGTCCGGGCGGATGGCGCGGTCATATGAAGGGCCGTGGCATGTCTCGTCGTCTGACTCGGGTGGAGAATAGGGCGCGCACGCGGAGTCTGCTGCTGGAGGCTGCCGCGGAGGTGTTCGCGCGTAAGGGGTTCGCCGGTGCGTCGGTCGAGGACATCGCTGAGGCGGCCGGGTTCTCCACCGGCGCGTTGTACTCGAACTTCGCGAGCAAGGACGAGCTGTTCGTGGAGTTGCTGACCGCCCGCAGTGGCGAGCGGCTGGCGGGCGCCGCTGTTGTGGTGGCCGACCGGAGCGGAGGCGTGGGGGAGATCCGGCTCGCGCTGTCCCGGCGGCTGCTCGATGTGGCCGCCGAAGAGGTCGACCTGGCGGCGCTGCAGGCGGAGTTCTGGCTGTATGCGATCCGCCGGCCGCAGTTCCGGGCGCGCATGGTCGGGCAGCTTCGTGCCAATCGGGAGGTGCTGGCTGCGGCGCTCGCCGAGCGGGCGGACGGGCCGGCCCGGCCTGCCGATGTGCCCTTCGACGATGTCGCCACGGTCGTGATGGCCCTGTTCCAGGGGCTCGTCCAGGTTCGCCGCATCGACCCGGAACTGGTCCCCGAGGCCCTCTACGGCGAAGCCGTCCACTGGCTGTTCACCGGGCTCCACGCCCCGCCCCGCCCCCCTCTCGACCTCACGTCGTGACCGGGCCCCCGATCCGCCGTGTCCCGTTCGGCTTCCACGGCCACTGGCTGCCCGACCCCGCCACCAGCTGAACCACCGCCGAGGGCCGCGTGCGGTCGGCCGCGCGGGTGGGGGAGTGGGGGGGACAGCCTGGCCCAGGCTGCCGGCGCTCGGGGCTGGCACTGTCGGGTTGTACCGCCTGACGCGGACAGCAGCCACAACGCCCCACCGGCCGTCGCGACGCTGTCGATGCCCTCGACCGCTGCCTTCAGCCGGCTCAGGCGGTCGCCGTCGCTGCTCCGCCCGCTCGGGACCCACCATTCACCCGCGCAGCACGACCGCGTCGGCCGGGACATTGCGACAGGTCCGAGAGCCCAGCGGCCGCGGGGAGAGGATCCACATGTTCCAGCCTGCGCCGGCAGAGGCTCGACTCGAAGCACTCCTGGACGAGCACCGGCGCGCCGTGTTCGCGAGAACCCTCCGACTGACCTGCGGCGACAGCGGGTGGGCGGAGGACGTCGTGCAGGAGACCTTCCTGCGGGCATGGCGGCACTGGGAACACCTGACACCTGACTACGGCCCGGTCCGCGGCTGGTTGATGCGCGTCGCACACAACCTGGTCATGGATGAGTACCGATCGGCGCGCATGCGGCGCGGCGAGATGCCGCTCGAAGGGGCGGAAGAGCTGGAAACGCCCGAGCTGACCGATCAGGTGCTGACCGCGTACGTCGTACGGGAGGCGCTGAGCCGCCTGCCCGCGACCCATCGCCGGGCGATCGAGGCCACCTACCTGTGCGACTGGACCACTGAACAGGCCGCTCGTCGGCTGAACGTCCCGGTCGGTACCGTCAAGAGCCGCGTGTTCTACGGCTTGCGGATGCTGCGCTCGGTCATGGACGTGCCCGCCACGACCGCCGCGGTGACGCCCGTGGCGGCCTGACGGCTGACGGCAGGACCCGTTGAGATCGCCACCGGGGGCTCCCGGTGCCACGCGGTGAGGGTGTCACTCCTCGCGCGTGGGGTTCAGGCCGACGAATCCCTTGCGGGCGAACACCTTCGCGGCGGCGTCCAGACGGCGGTTGAGTACCGCGTGGACCGCGGCAGCCGGCACGCCTCGCTCACTGCGAGATGCGGCCGAGCCACTCCAGCAGCAGAGCGTTCTCGGTGCTGGTCAGTTCGGCGGGCGGTTGCCGCTTGAGGTGGGCGGCGGTGGAGGCGATGGCTTCGTGCTGCTGATCGGGCTCCACGACATCGTTGATTTCGGTGGGGAGTTGGTGCAGCACGGCGGTGAACACGGCGTCCCGCACCCGGGTCGAGACGTTCGGGTCGGGGAAGAGCGCCGGCCGCAGCGCGAGCGAGAGCCCTACTCCGGTAGTGGCCGCCATGATCATCTCTGCGCCGGCCGCGTCAGTCGCCGGCGGTGCCGATCCTGCTCAGCCGCTCGCAGAGGGTGCCGAGTTCGGATGCGCTCAGTGCGGAGAACGCGGGGGGCGGGGTGGCGTACTCGCGCTGCGCGTGCTCGGCGGTTGGCCAGCCCGCGCCGTTCGAGGCTGTCGACCAGCGGGGTCACGTAGGAGTTGTCACAGCCCATACGGGCGGCGAGCTGGCGCATCGACAACGGCTCGTCCAGCGGCAGGCAGCGCAGGGCCCGCATCGGGCCGCCGGTCAGCCCGCTCTCGTGCATGAAGCGGTGCTCGCCCGCCAGCGTGGCCGGGTTGCCGCTGATCGAGCGGATACGCCGCCACGCGTCGATCGCCCACTCGTCGGCGGCCGCACCGGTCCGGCCGCCGCTTGCCGCGGTCGTCCTTCGCATGGGTGTTGGCGAGAACCGTTCTCAGAAAGTGGTGGTCGCGGTCGTGCACGTCGCCGCGATGTTCATGGCAATCGGTGGCCGGCGGGCGTTGCTCGGTGCGATCGCGGTGTTCACGATCGCCTCGACGCTGTGCGGCACGGCGACCGGCCTGGACGAACTCGTCGTCCTCCGCGTGGTCCAGGGTCTTGGCGGAGCGGTCATGACGCCGGTGGGTCTTGCGATGCTGTTCCGGGTCTACCCGCCGGACGAGCGGGTCAGGATCTCCGGCGTCCTGGCGGTGTTCACCGCGCTGGCCCCCGCCCTCGGGCCGGTGATCGGCGGCCTGTTCACCACCGAGTTGTCCTGGCGGTAGGTGTTCTTGGTGAACGCGCCCGTCGGCGTGGCCACGTTCGCCTTCGGCGCCGCGCTGCTGGCCGTCATGGTCCTCGTGGAGCTGCGGGCCGAGAGCCCGCTGGTCGACCTGCGCCTGTTCGGCAACCGGCTGTTCACGGCCGCGACCAGCCTGTACGGGCTCGGCGCGGGTGGCCTACCTCGGCTCCCTCTACCTGGCTGCCCTCTTCTTCCAGGACGCCCTCGGCCTGTCGGCTCCGCAGGCGGGGCCCGTCACCTTCCCGTCCGCTCTCGGCGTCATGGTCGGTGGCCAGATCGTCACACGCCTGCTCTACGGCCGGTACGGTCCGCGCCGGATCGTCACCACAGGGCTGCTCGGAGTCGCCGCGGCCACCGTCCTCATGGCGCAGGTCGGCACGGGTACGAACCTGTGGCTCGTCCGGCTGGTTATGCTGGGGCTGGGTGTGGGCACATCGTTCGTGTTCATCCGCGCCCAGGCCTTCTCGACGGCAGCCGTCAGCAAGGCCAGGATCAGACGGGCCTTGTCTGTCTTCAGCGCGTGCAAGCAGTTCGGCGGCGCCGTGGGCGTGGTCCTGCTGTCCACCGTCCTCGCCGCTGTCGGGCCCGACCGCCGGGCGCGCGGACGCACCACCGTCGGCCTCTTGGCCTTCCGCGCGGGCTTCCTCGCAGCGGCGGCCGTCGCTGCGGTCGCTGTCACGGTAGCCCTCACCATCAACGACGCAGACGCCGGAGCCGCCACGGCCGGTGTACCGCGCGGGAGCACCGCGAGGCAGACTCCGACCAGGTAGGGCGGTCGAGTCTCCGTTGACCACCGCCGAGCCGAGTCGCACCGCGGTGCCGGGGCAGGCTGCGGCTGCCCTGCACGGGCCGGCCGCCCGGCCTGCCTCAGTACGCCCGGACTGTCGTGACCTCGATGTTGACCGCGTTGATGGAGGAGGCGGGCGGGCGGGTGACGATGAGGGCCACCGCTGCCGCGATGTCGTCGGGGGAGGGGGTGATGAACGAGGCGTGCCCTTTCCGCTCGCGCGGCGGCACGGAGCCGGTGGCGTGGACGGCGAGCGCGCCGGGGCTGACCGCGCTGACACGCACCCGCTGGTCGGCGAGTTCGCGCTCCAGGGCTTGGAGCCAGGGGGCGTACGAAGGCGTCGTCGCGGGGGCGGCATCGGGCGTGGACACCGCCAGCGAGTGGATGCTGACCAGGTCGGCCACCGCCCGGTGGTGGCGCTGGGCGGCGCTGGCCAGGTGCGGCAGCGCGGCCTCGGTGAGGTGGAGCACGCCGGACACGTAGCGGCGGACATGGTCGTGGAGGATGGAGGCGTATCCGGGGGTGGGGCGGCTGCGTTCCATCAGGGCCGCGGTGTTCAGCTCGATGACGCGGTCGCGCTCGGGCAGGGACGCACCGGAAGCCGCGAGCGGCAGCAGCAGGCCGGCGGTGTTCACGAGGATGTCCAGACGCTCCGACCGCACCACGGCCCGCTCGACCGCGTGTTCGGCGTCGATCTCGTCGGTGAGGTCCGTCGGGTAGGTGCGGGCGAAACCGCCGCCCTCGCGGATCTTCTCCGCGAGCGCCGCCAGGCTGTCGCTGTCGGGGCCGACGAGCGCGAGAGCGGCGCCCTTGGCGGCGAGCGCACGCGCTGTCGCCGAGCCGATGTCGCTGCCGGCACCGGTGACCATGGCGACGGTACCGGCCAGGGGTGGGCGGGTCATGCCCATGGCGTACTCCTCGAAGGGGCTTGCGTGGGGGGTGTCCGGCCGGTGTCCGGCAGCCGATCCGGTCAGAGCTTCTTCACCTGGGCCGCGCTGAGCGCAGAGGAGAAGACCTTCACGTCGTTGATGTCGCCGGGGAAGTAGTCCACCTGCTCGTTGTTGAACTTCGCCCGGCCGATCTCGAAGTCTCCGGTCGCGGCGAAGGCTGAGGCGTAGTGCGTCATGCCGGTCTCGTTGCCGTTGACGAACAGCCGCAACTGCCCGTCGGACGCGTCATAGACGCCGACCAGGTGGGTCCAGGTGTTCAGCCGGGGAGCGCCGGCGGACAGCGCCCGGACGCCGGGTGCGTTCTTCACGTCCGAGACCACCCAGGAGAACGCCCAGCGGTGGGACGGCTGGTAGTACTGCAGGTAGAAGCCGCTGTTCTGCACCGCATCCTGGCTGAGGATGGTGGCGGTGTGGTCGCCATTCGTGAGATGCACCCACGCGGAAACGGTGAAGCTGTGCCTGGCCGCGGTGTTGAGCACCGGGCCGTGCGTGTAGACCTTGCTGCTCTTGCCGTTGAAGGTCCTGCAGCCGCCGTGGCTCGAGCAACTGCCGATGTCGATCGGGACGCTGGGGTGCGCGCCGGTGCTGTCCGACCACTGCAACCCGGACGCCGAGCCCAGCGGCCAGGTATCCAGCGGGCGAGGCGTCGTGACGGACCCGACGGGCGGGCGCCCCGGAGTCGGGGCGTTCGGCGGCTGCGCCCTCGTGGCCGCTGTGCCGGTGTCCGGCTGCTCCGGCACGAGCGGTTGGCCCGTCCGGGAGACGAAGGGCGTTCCGGCCGGGCTCGACCGGGTGGTGGCGGGGACGGCGGCGGGCCATGCGTCGGACGCGGGATCGGTGAGCGGAACCAGCGGGCTGGTGGACGGGGCGGGCCGGCCGCTCGTGACGTCCCGCGTGTGCGGCGGCGTCTGCTTGCCCATGTCCTGGGGCTCGGCGAGGGAGAGGTCGTGCTGGGGCGTTCCGTTCACCACGAGCGAGACGCCCACCAGCACCGCACCGGCGACGGCCGCGACCGCGGCGACCGGCGCGCCGGTTCGAACGGGTCGCCGTCCGCGCGCGAGGCCGAACCGACGGCCCCCGTCGCGGCCTGCGGGCTCCTCGTTTTCCGGCGGCTCAGGGGCCGACCCGTCGCCGGAGCGGCCGCTGCCAGACGGTTCCTCGACGGAAGGCCCATTTCCGGAGGGGGGTTTCCGGTCGGGCCTTCTCCCGACGGCGATTTGCCCTTGGGGTCGTTTCCGGAAGGCGGGACCACGGTCGGCGCAACCGGGTCCGTGACGGCGACCGGTTCCTCTTCGACGTCGGCCTCACCGGCGGCGACCGGCGGGAAGGGGGGTGTGGTGCCGCCGGATGCGGAGGGCAGGACCATCGGCTTGCGTATACCGAACCCGCTCGGGTCGCCATTCGCCTGCGGCATGGTGTCACTCCTTCGTGAGCTGCTCGGGTCGGGTAGGGCACATCCGCGGAAGGGTGCTCCTGCCTCGAAATCGCGGGGAACGGAGTCCCCTCACTGGGGCATACGCACGCCGTGCGGTTCGGTTCATGCACGTGGGGAGGGGGTGCGTCGGTTCACTGCCCGCCAGGCCGAATGCGTCGGTGAAGGGATGG
The DNA here is from genome assembly GCF_050956065.1 of Streptomyces sp. CA-111067. Lineage (NCBI taxonomy): Bacteria > Bacillati > Actinomycetota > Actinomycetes > Kitasatosporales > Streptomycetaceae > Streptomyces > Streptomyces sp. CA-111067. The sequence goes on from NZ_CP192103.1 coordinate 7,887,728, forward strand.
AGTTGAACGGCGGCCCGCTCTCCTCAAACTCCGGGATCAGCAGCCGGTACGCCCTGCGTCGGAGAAGACCGTCTCGGCCTCGCCGAGGTCGTTGAGAGCTTCGCCGGCTATCCGCCGCTTCGCGGCGGTGTGCGCGGTGGACCGCTCGGTGAAGGACGTCTCGAACGCCGCGTTCTCCACCGGATGGGCGCCGCCGTCGGTTCGACCCTGCGCTGAACCATCGGGCCGGGCACCCACGTGCAGAACACGACGAGGACACCTGCCGGCGGTGCCGGTCACCGTCGCGGGTGCGAACTGCTTCCACTTCGGACAGGAATGTCATGAAACTCTCTCCCGCCGTACGTACCGCAGCCGCCTCCGCTGTGGCGCTGTCCGCGATCGCCTTGTTCGTGCCGGGGGCGGCGAGCGCGGCGACCGGACTCGTGACCACCGCGCACCGCTCCCTGGCCGCAACGACCGCCACGAACGGGTCCTCCTCGGCCGCGAGCAGGTCGGCCGCCGACACGAGCGACCCGTCGACCAAGGTGCTGGCGAGCGGGCTGAACGCCCCGAAGTACATCGCTCTGCACCCTGACGGCGTGTACGTGGCAGAGTCGGGGACCGGCGGGCCGCACTGCGTGAGCGGGGTGGCCAATGTCAGCGTCACGAAGGTGTGCGCGGGTTCGACCGGGTCGATCGTGCGCGTCGCCGACGGCCACGTGCACACCGTGGAGAGAGGGCTGGCGTCAGCCTCGGTGGCGTCCACTCACGGGGTGAGCGGGGTGACCGACGTCGGCTTCTCCGGTGGCCGGATGTCGGTCCTCTTCGACGACGGCGGCGTCGGCCCGACGGGCGTATCCGGCATCGCAAGCCCATACGGCGCGAAGTTCGGCAAGCTCGACCGGGCCCAGAGCGACAAGGGCGGGTGTTTGACGACGGTCGCCGACATCGCGGCCTACCAGGCCACCCACCCGCAGTCGCCGGTCGAGCTCGGCGGTCTGCCTGGCGAGACGCTGTACGACGCCGATCCGCATGCGATGGTCGCCTACAAGGGCGGCTTCGCGGTCGCGGACGCGGCGGCCAACAACGTGGTATGGGTGCATGCTTCGGGGGAGGTGACGTTGCTGGGACGGCTGGCGACCCGTCCGGAGACGGCGCCGGCCGGCTCGCTGGGCCCGGGCACGCCCGCGATGACGATCAAGGCGCAGGCGGTGCCGTCATCGGTGGCGGTCGGCCCCGACGGCGCCCTGTATGTCGGGCTGCTGCGCGGCGCGCCCGCGCTGCCGGGTACGGCCGAGGTGGACCGGATCGTGCCGGGTCATGACCCGCAGCCGGTCGTCACCGGCCTGACCCGGGTCAGTGACATCGCTTTCGACCCGCAGGGCCGGCTGGACATCCTGGAGTCCAGCACCGCAGGCGGTGGGGACGGCTCGACCTCGTCCGGCGCGCTGCTGCGGGCGAGCGTGCACGGCTCGCAGCAGGTGAAGCCGGTCAACCTCGGTGTCCCCGACCTGAACTCGCCGGTCGGGATGGCAATCGGCAAGGACGGGACCACGTACATCACCAACAACACCGCCGCTGTCGGCAAGGCCGAACTCATCGCCGTCGCCGGACTGAAGTAACGGCCTGAACAGAGCCGATCGAAGGAGCCGCGGTGCCTGCGCCCGCGGCTCCTTCTGAGTCGTGACGTACAGCGTCGGAGTCCGCTTCCCCTCCGCCGTGGTCGAGGCCATCGCGGTGGCCGCCGATCTCGCGGTCGCTCCGGAGACCGTCCGGTGCGACCTGGGCGTGCTGGTGCGCCGCTCCGCAAGGGTGGTTCTCGCGGCGCAACGGGCAGTATCGGTGGCGGCGATCTGCTGGCGGCGCCCGACTGGAAGGAGGCCACCCCCATTTGACCCGCAACGGCTGGATCCGCGCTGCCCATCGCCGCGGCCGGGAGGAACCCGGGGCCGGAGAAGCCGCGGACCGCCGCCCAGGAGTGGGAGAGATGTCTTGGCACCCCTGCGCGGCGGTAGGTGCGGCTACCTGCTGCTGTGCACCGGGCCCACCCGGAGGTTCTGGACGGAGGAACCGACGCATTCCTGCTTGTTCCACGGGATGTTCGTGGACTCGGTCTGATTGGGCGGGTAGACGCGCAGGGTCGGGACGGTGGTCAGGTCACATCGCGAGGGGGAGTAGCCGCCAGTGCCGTTGGTGGTCTGGACGTCGGCGTAGGCGTGCGCGTTGGGGATGAGGGTGACCTTGGTGGTGGGGGCGCCCGCGGTGTGGGTGGCGGCCTTGCCGAGTTGGATGTTGTGGATCTTGACGAAGGAGACGCCGGGGTAGCCGGTGAGGGTGCAGGGTGCGGTGCCGGTGTTCTGGAAGGCGATCTGGAAACCGGTGGTGCCCGCGCCCGAGGAGAAGTTCGCGGCGGTGGTGTCGAGTTGGTCGGTGGTGCAGTCCGAGGGGGAGGAGCCGCCGGGCAGGGTGGTGGTGCTGGAGCCGCCGGACGTGCCGGAACGGCCGGCCCCGCCCTTGCCTCCTGTCCTGGCGCGTCCGTTGGAGCCGGTCGCCGCGGTGCCGCCGGGTGCGGAGGCGGTCGCGGAGGAGGACGTCGAGGCCGAGGAGGAGTCCGACGCGTTGCTGTCGTCCGGCCCGCACGCGGCGAGCGCGAAGCCGGTGGTGGCGAGCATGACGGCGAGCGTTCCGGTCCGGACGATCCTGGTGCGCATGGTGCGTGCCTTTCCTGAATGACTATGGGGATGTGCGAGGGGGGCAGGCTCGAGTTCGGGGAGTACACGAAACGAGGCCCTGCGCTTCCTCGCGAATCTCACAGGTGCCGGATTCCGGCGTTTCCCGAGATTTCGTACGGCGTCTATCGCCGCCCTGCCGGCCGCCGGGGATGACGGGCCCGTCGATCTGTGCGGCGTACCGCCGGGACCGAGCACGTCCTCCACGGCCGGGCACGTGCGCTCGACCCTCCGGTGGAGTCGTCCGCGCCCGTCGCGAGACTAGAAGTCGAGCTGGGAATCTCCCATGTACCAGTCCGACTTGATCATGATCGCCTTGATCGTGAGATCGCTCGTCCCAGACTTGCCTCCCGTGGAGTGGGAGTTGACGATGTCGCTCAGTTTGGAGCCGTCCACGACGATGTGATCTCCCGTCACCTGAGCGGTGCTCCCTTGCGTCACGACCCCGGTCACGGTGATCGTGTGAGGCTCGGTGGGATGAGCAGGCGTGAACGACGTGTGCAGACCCTTCACCAGAGCGGTCTGCCCGTCACGTTGGGGATTGGTCGGGCCGCACTGCGCCATGGTGGCGGGGGCGGCGGGCCTTCCCCCGGTCGCCGGCTGGGCAGTTGCCATGCACACCCTCGTGACGTTGTCCGCCAGGATGGCCCGCACCCAGCCGATCACCGCGGCGTTCGCGGTCGCCCGCCCGTCGCCGGCGCGTCGGGTCGGGGACGGGCTGGAAGGTGCGGACGAACTCGCCGCGGTGGTGGTCGCCGAGTCGTCGTGTTTCGACCCGGTGCCGGAGCACCCCGCGACACACGCCACCGCCAAGGCGGCGGTGAGGCTCCACGCCGTCGCGGCCGACCGGTTCGGGATCCGCATCATCGCTTGCTCTCCATGTGATTCATCGCGTGCCGTGCACGGCTGAGGGTCGGCACCGTGGGTCTCAGCGACACGGCGCCCAACGGGAACGTGCAGCGGTGACCCGCCGCGGACGACGTCCTCCGCTGTAAGGAACACGGCGGTGTGGTCTCGCGGGTTCACGTGCCACCGCACCTGTCCGAGCGCCGCCGCACCCATGGGTACGGGCGGGTCCCTCCGCGGAGGGAAGGTCACGCGGGGGGCTACTCCTCGGCGAGGAGGTGCGCGGGTTCGACCCTCCATTGCCGGAAGCTGCTGTGGACGGTCGGCCGGGCGCCGAACTCCTGGGCATCTCCCGCCACTGCCGCCGGTCTTGGACCGTCAGATCACGTCCTCGAACTACTGCCGCAGCCGAACGGGGTACGGGCCGTACTCGCCATGCGGATTCACCCGTCGCTCGCATCCGGAGAAGGCCGACCAGATCCGCAATCGCAAGAGGCTCCAGTCCCGGGCGGACTGGGGTGGCAGCTTGCTTCGCCCGCTGGGCGGGTGAGCTACATCTGCACGGTGATCCACGACTTGAGTTGGGTGGAGGTGGCGTTCGCCACTGCTGTGCCGTGCGGGATGTCGACGTGCAGGGGGACGTAGTACGGCTGGCGGTGGGAGGGGTCGAACGTGCCTTTCTTTCCGGTCGGTTTCTCGGATGTGGCGTAGCCGGCGAAGAAGAGGTACCAGGTGTGATCGCGCTCGACCATCGAGGGCACACCTGGCGCGAGTACCTGCGCGTGCACGTAGTTCGGCCATTCTGCCTTCTCCGACTGGAGCAGGTAGTCGACCTCGTCGGCTCCCGGCCGTCCCCACGTCCCCTTCGTGTCGGGTTCTGTGATCTTGCGGTAGCCGGTCCCGTTCACGGGGAGGAAGGCGTTGGAGTACGCGACGCTTCTTCCGCGCGTGCCTGCTCGGTGAGACGACGGCGCAGAACACCATGTCCCAAGTACCGTCGGGCTCCTGGCTGATGGGGTGTGACTTGGTGGAGTCGACCGTCAGGCCGTTTGTGCTGAAGGCCGACTCCTGGGTGGAGTCGAAGCCGACCGAGGTGGGCGAGGGGGCGAAGCATCCGGCCTTGATCTCTCCGCTACACGTGATGATCTCCTTGAAGGTGCCGGAGAACGAGAGCGTCGATGTCGAACGGGATGAGATCGGGTGCCGAGTTGGGAGAGCAGCCGCAGGCCGCCAGGATGCCCACGACACCCCACCCGAGCATCGCGCTCCTCGTCATCCGGCGCTTCCGGGGGCGTCCGCGGTGAGTGACGAACGGTCCCGGTGTACTGCCGGCCACCGCGTCACCAGAGCCGTGCGTGCGAGGGACGACTCGCGCCCGAACCGTGGCGACGGCGCTGCCCCAATCTCGGTGTGGTTGATCATGTGCCCTACGTAATTCGTACCCACCCAAGTAGCCGAAAACCCAGCAAACCGATTCCACGAAAGTCAGGTCGCATCAGGGTGTAGCGGGCGGCAGTCCTGTGTCGTACTTCTGGAGGAGGCCGAGCATGCGCTCGTCGATCCGTTCCGGGCCCCAGGGCTGGACCTGGACTCCGGGCAGCGGCTTGTCGCCGCCTTCGACGAAGAGGCCTTCGGCGCCGCCCGGGCTGTAGACGAAGAGCAGCTTGGCAGGCAGGATCCCCGGGTTGACGAAGCGGTGGACGGTGCCGCGCGGGATGTGGACGACGTCGCCGGTACGTGCGGTGAAGACGCGCTCTCCGTCAAGGAATTCCAGCTCGCCGGCGATCAGGTAGAAGGTCTCGTCGGTGGCGGCGTGGACGTGTGGTGCAGGGCCGCCACCCGGGGGAACGGTCGCCTCGATCACGCCGATCACGCCGCCGGTCTGCTCGGCGGTGAGCCTGACCCCGTAGATGTCGCCGTTGAACCAGGTGGTGGTACCCCCTCCCGCCGGTACATGGATACCCGAGGTGGACTGACCTGTGTGGTGATGTCCCTCAGGGACGGAGAAGCTCATGAGCTGGGACTCCTTGGTGCGTACGGTGCGCGGGCGCCGCTGGGACGTGCTCCGGGCTGCCCTTGGCCCGGTGGCCCCGGGCACGCAAATGGCTCGGAGGGCATCGCTGGGAATCACTCCTCGATCGAGCAGTACGCTACGGGCCACGCTCTGCGCGGGCGGTGGACATGCGTGCCCACTTCGCTGTACGCGCGTGCCACCGGTGGAGCCGACACCGGCCTTGCGTGACAGGAGCCTTCGCGATCCAGGGAGTGTGCCGGCGTTTCCTGGATGCTTGAACAGTCAATCGGCGAGCAGACAGGCGCAGCCGACCAAGACCAAGGATGAGCAGGGCCAAGGATGAGTTCGACCAGGCCGACACCCCCCGGGGCGGCGCTTCCCAAGGGCCGTAAGTTCCTCGTTGACGTCTCAGTGCCCGGCCATGCCCCCGACGCCCCCGATCTCCTGCGACGAGGCTGGGACGAGCAGGTCGGTGAGACGATTCCGATCCCGCCATCGCGCCCGATTGACGGGGGCGCCGGCGACTACCGGATTCGGATCCGCCACTCGAAGGTTGACGACGCGGTGGTCGAGGACATCTACAGCGAAGCCATCGTCGGCGGCACCGGCGGAGCGTTCAACCACCTCAACGAGCGCGTGGTCCTCCATCTCGTCCACCGCGGCAGCTGGCACTTCAGTCGCTCGCAGGGCCGCGGCAGCCCGGTGACCGTTCCCGCAGGCCGCTTCATCGCCCGCTACAACGATCCGTCGTGGGATTTCGGCATAGCCCCGCGCACAGCCTCCCAAGTACTCATCTTGCCCGCCGGCGATCTGCGCTCCCTGCTCGGTGACCACCACATCGACGGCCCCGCCGGCGCCCCTGCGCTCCGCCTGCTCACCGCCTACCTCGACAGTCTCGATCCCGTCCTCGCTGAACTCTCCCTGAGCAGTGTGCGCTCGGCCCGCAACGCGTTGCTGGAACTGGTCAAGGGCGTCCTCACCGAAAACATCGACGGCGACGAACCGCACTTCGCCCAGGCATTGGTCCGCGCCGCCATGCAACTGGCCGACGAGCACCTGGCCGAACCCGGCCTCAGCCCGCAAACGCTGGCCCGTGAACTCAACATCTCCGTACGGACCCTCCACCGTGTGTTCGCCGCACAGGGCGAATCCGTGATGGCGCAGGTGCGCCGCCGCCGCCTCGACTCCGCTCTCGACGACCTGGTCTCCTCCCCTACGCGCCTGAGCATCACCGAGGCGGCCGCCCGCTGGGGCTTCTCCGACGGCAGCCACCTGATCCGCGCGTGCCGACGGCAGTACGGGCAGACACCGACCGCGTACACACGGACGGACCGGCGGACGGAACGTCGAGGTAGGCGCGATCCTGGGGACACCTGAACTGGGACGGGCTCCGGACCGCAGTCACGAGTCCCAAGATCCTTCCCCGAGAGGTTCATGAATGAGTGTCAGTGGTCCCGGCGACGAGCCTGGCGCGAACTGGCCGGGTGCGCCGGGGCCCGCGATGCCTCCAATGCCACCGACGCCGCAGAGCTCGCCGTCGATCGGCAAGGCGCCCCGCTTGTCGGCTGAGCGGCTGCTGCTGTTCACCGACGCGGTGACGGCCATCTCCATCACCCTGTTGATCCTGCCGCTTGTGGACCTTGTGCCCGAGGGCGCCGCTGCTCACGACAGCGCGCGGAAGGTCATCACCGACCACTGGAGGCAGATCTGGAGTTTCCTGCTGAGTTTCGTGGTGGTGGCGCGGTTCTGGCTGTCCCATCACCGGACGTTCTCGGTGGTCGGTTCGCTCAACGGTCGGCTGATGACCTGGAGCATGGGCTGGCTGCTCTCCGTAGTCGTGCTGCCTTTCCCCACCGAGATCGTCGGCTCGTTCGGCCACGACCGGTTCACGGCCACGGTGTACTACGCGAACATTCTGGTCAGTCTGGTCTGCCAGGCGGCGATGCCGGCCGTCATCAAGGGACATCCCGAGACGCTCGCCGTCGACGATCCGAGTACCCGGGCCCGCGTCGCGAGCGACTTCACCGAGGGCTGCCGCAACATCATGGCCTTGTTCGTCGCGTTCGCGCTCGCGCTTGCGGTGCCCGCGCTCCAGTACTACAGCCTGCTGCTGCTCGCCGTTTTCCCGAACGTGGACGTCCTGCGCAAGCACAAGGGCGCCCGGTGACGGCACCGGGGCGGATCAGGGCGGAGCCGGTGAGATCTCCGGCCCTCGTGTGGGGCCGGGTTGGATTGCCCCGCGTGAACAGTCGTGCGAACCTGGGCGATTTCCTGCGCCGCCGCCGTGACGAGGGTGCGACGAGGGCCGGGATCTGCACGATCTCCCTCGACGCGCGGTGAACCGTCCTTGCGTCACCACCGTGGTCTCGGTGTACGGCGGGGTTCCTCGAGGGCGCTGCGGACAAGGACAGTTCACCGACTATCCGGAGGAGTGCGCAGTGCAGGAGATATCCACAGTGCGGAAGGGGGTCCCCTATCGGCACGGGTGGCTTCGCCCGGATCGTGTAGGGGCGATGAACGACCCTGGACCGGTTGATTTGGACTTCGCGGTCCCCGACGGTCACGCCGTCCGACCCGGATCGGCCACATCGTGCGGTAGGCGGTCTCCCCGCCCTCTGCGGCCCGCCACATGTCCTTCGGCCACGGCATCCACCACTGCCTCGGGGCGCCCCTGGCCCGCCTGGAAGTCGTCATCGGCCAACTTCCCTCCCCGCCTCCCGGCAGGGAACGCTTACCCTTCCGCCGGGTCGTCTTCTGAACCGGTTCCTGAACCGTGCGCGTGCGGCCGCACGTATCCCTGAGGGGGACGTGTGTCGCCGCCCAGGAGGGGGCGCCGCCCGCGCGCCAGGAGGAGCAAGCCCATGAACCACGCCGGGCCGGACCGTGCGAAGGATCGCGGTCACACCGCGCCGGTGCACGTCGAGATCACCAACCCGCGCAGTGCGGACGCCCAGTACTGCCTGCGGTGCTTCTTCGAGGAGCTGGACGAGCGGTTCGACACGGGCTTCGACCCGTCGCGGAGCGTCTCGGCCGGCCACGGGGAGATGACTCTCCCCGCGGGGCTGCTACTGGTGGCGACGGCCGAGGGCTCGCCGGTGGGGTGCGGCGCCGTGAAGTTCCACCGCGACACGGGAGTCGGCGAGGTCAAGCGCATGTGGGTCGCTCCCGTGGCCCGCGGGCTCGGCCTGGGACGGCGGCTGCTGGAGAGCCTCGCGGATGAGTCGTCGTCGCGCGGGATGCGGATGCTGCGGCTGGAGACGAACCGCGCGCTGTCCGAGGCGCGACGCCTCTACCGGGCGGCCGGTTTCACCGAGGTCGAGCCGTACAACGACGAGCCGTACGCGGACTACTGGTTCCAGCGGAACCTGCCCCGGACCTGAGGGGCTGGGCCTTCACCAGCCGTGTCCTTGCCGAAAACCTCATCCGTGCTGGTCATGCGGCATGTTGGTACTCGTGGAGGATGCCGCCGAGTCGGTCGCGTTTTCGTATGTCGAGGCGGGCGATCTGCTGTGGATCGGTGATTGGCGCGGGCAGGGGGCGCAGTGGGCGGGCGTTGGAGGTAATTGATGATGCCGCCGAGGCGGATGCGGGTCTGGCCGGGGCGGGTTCGTATGGCGGCTGCGGGTTGGGCGCCGAGGTGGGTGAGGTGGTCGCGGAGGTGGTGGACGGGGTGGGGGCCGGTGGTGGCGCCGGTCTCGGCCAGGTCGGCCAGGGTGGTCTCGCGGGCGGTCATGGCGGGCAGTTCGGGCGCGTCGGGGAGGGTGCCGAGGCCGGGCAGCACGGGCTGCCGGTGAGTGACGTGGGCGCCGGCCCGCCAGATCGCCTCCCGCCGGCCGGTGCCCAGGGACGCGAAAGCACCGGCGGTGGCGAGCTGTTCGAGGAGCCGGGCGTTGAGCCCGGCGCGCCGGGCGACGTCGTCCAGATCCCGGAACGGCTGTTCGGCGTGGGCGGCCGGTAGCGTGGCGTCTGCCCGACGCGGGCCGTCGGCCTGTGCTGGGGGTGGCCGCCCAGGTCGGCCGCGGCCAGCCACCATGCGCGGACCAGATCGGGTGACCGGCTCACAGCGTGGCACTGGGCCCGCTGGCTGCCCAGACTCCCGGTGAGCGGTGCCAGGGCGTGCGGTACGGACTGTTTGAGCAGGTTCGCGTAGTCCCGGCCGCCGAGGACAATCACGTGGGCGTCGTCCAGGTCGAGGGCGGCGGTGCGATGGGCTATGTTCTCCGGGGTGATGGCGTCCTTGTCCCTGAGCCTCGTGTCGTAGGGGAACAGCGGGCGGTTCAGGAGCACCAGGCGGTGCCGCGCTGACAGGATCCGGATCAGGGCCTGGTCGGTCAGGGCGTCCGCAGCGAGCCGCAAGGAGCGGTGGTACGGGCCTGTATACAGGTGGCCGGCGGGGATGCATCCCGGTAGCCGAACTTCTCCCAGGACGGCTCGCGGTTGCGTCCTTGGAAGTGGTGTAGCGGGTTGGACCTGATCCGGGGGTTTGTCCCGGCGTCTGGGTGGGTGCCCGCATAGAGAGACGGCCACCGGCTGATCTTCGAAGTGTCTAAGCCTCGAAGGAGATCAGCACGATGACCGCACCAGACAGTCTGCCCCTGCACGCCCTGACCGAAGACAACCTCGCTGCGGCGAGTCCGGATCTACTGCGTGCGATGGTCAAGGCGTTCACCGATGCGCTGATGTCGGCGGAGGCTGACGCGGTGTGCAACGCGGAGTACGGGCAGGTCAGCGACGAACGCGTCAACCACCGCAACGGATATCGCCCGCGTGAGTGGGACACCCGGGCCGGCACCGTCGAACTCGCGCTGCCCAAGCTGCGGTCCGGCAGCTACTTCCCGGCCTGGCTGCTGGGCCGCCGCCGCCGGGCCGAGCAGGCCCTCATCTCGGTGGTCGCCACCGCCTATCTGCTCGGCGTCAGCACGCGCCGGGTGGAGAAACTCGCCCAATCCCTCGGCGTGACCCAGCTGAGCAAGTCGCAGGTCAGCGCGATGGCCAAACACCTGGACGAGCAGGTCGCAGCGTTCCGCAACCGGCCGCTGGACGCCGGCCCCTATGCCTTCGTCTGGGTGGACGCGCTCACCCAGAAGGTCCGCGAACAAGGCCGGATCATCAACGTCCACGCCCTGGTGGCGGTCGGCGTCAACGCCGAGGGGCACCGCGAGATCCTCGGCCTGGACGTCGCAACGGCCGAGGACGGCGCCGGCTGGCTGGCGTTCCTGCGCTCGTTGACGGCCCGCGGCCTGGGCGGTGTCCAGCTCGTCGTCTCCGACGCCCACACCGGCCTGGTCAATGCGATCGGTGCGGTCCTGCCCGGCGCGTCCTGGCAGCGGTGTCGAACCCACTACGCGAGGAATTTGCTGTCGCAGGTTCCGAAATCCGCCCAGCCCTGGGTTGCGACCCTGCTGCGGACGGTCTTCGAGCGACCCGACAGCGACGCGGTCAACGCCCAGATGCGGCACGTCCTGGACGCGTTGGAAGCCAAGTTCCCCATGGCTGCCGACCACCTCGACGCCGCCCAGGACGACCTGCTGGCGTTCACCGCCTTCCCCCGCGAGATCTGGCGGCAGATCTGGTCCAACAACCCCCAAGAGCGACTAACCCGAACCCACCCGAACGAGTCAGAAAGCAACGAGACCACCCTGCCAACCGAACTCACCGCGTAACCTCACAACAAGATCACCGAGTGGCCGTCGATACACCACTCCCGCGAACGTGATCCCCCCGACAGAGGAAGAAGCCCGCTGGCGGAGATCACATCTCCAGCTCAGCGGGCTTCTTCGCTTCCGCTGAGGTGTGCGGAGAGCGTGGCACCGGCCAGGTCGATCGAGCGCCGGTCCGGGTGCAGGCTGCTCGTCGCCGGCTGTCAGTGCAGCACGTCGGTCGTCCAGGCCCGCTCGTCCGTGCCGAGCAGGGTGAACTTCTTCAGCCATGCCTCGGGGCCGCCCACGGCGTGGTAGGCGTTGACGCCGTACTGCGACTCGGTGCAGATGCTGAGGCCGTGTGCCTGCGTGCAGGTCTGCTTGGGCGCCGGGTAGGAATCCGGGCCGGCGGGGGTCGTGCGGGACGGGGCGGGGCCCGGGCGGACCATGGTGGTGATGGGCATACCGTCGACCGTGAAGGTGATCGTGCTGGTCCATGGCACGTGCTCGTTGACGGCCGACTGGCTCCGGTCGATATCGGCACTGGAGAGCTTCACGGCCTTGGGGATCCCGTCGATCCGGTACGGCAGCGGGATCGCCCGGTGGGCCACGACGACCTTCTCGGCGATCCGGTGCATGGTCTTCGACGCGTCGGCCCCGGTCAGGTAGCTGGAGTCCATCTCGGCCCACCGGCCGTCCGCGGTCTGCCAGCGCAGCTCGATGTCGCCGCCGGGCGCCCAGGGGGTCGTCGGACCCTCCCCCACCCAGTAGGCGGGCCGGCCGTCAACCGGCGCCGCCTCAACCCGGTGCTGCCGTGGACCGCCCGGGTAGAAGGGCTGCCCGATGGGAGGAGTGGTGCCGGCGGGATAGACCTTGAGCCAGATCATTGGCTGGGTCGAACCGCCCTGCGGGATGCTGCCGTCGGCCCGCAGCACCGTGCGGCCGTGATCCGGAAGGTAGTTGACCTGGTAGCCCGCCGGGAGCCACCCGTAGGAGGCTTCCACGACCAGCGGGTCCGCGCTGCTCTGAGCGGAGGCCGGGGGAGCGGGCGCCGCGGACCGCTGGGCGCCGCCAGCGCCGGAGGCGAGCAGGGACACCGTCATGGTCGCCGCCGCGGCGACCGCCACCGTGCTGACGGTCACCATCCGCCGGCGGCGCAACCGGACGCGGCCGTCCCGCATCGCGCGGGGGATGTCGATGCTCCGGCCGGGTGCGGCCGAGCCCGCCAACTGGATGAGTTCCTCGGCCAGTTCGTCGAGCGAGTCGCCGGCCGGCTCGTGGGTGCGGTCGTACATCACAGGGCCCTTCCCGTGGCAGTGGTGGAACGGGTGTCGAGTTTCCGGCGCAGCGCCTTGAGGCCGCGCGAGGTCTGGCTCTTCACGTTTCCCGTGGAGCAGCCGAGCGCGTCGGCGGTCTGCTCGACGGACAGGTCGTGGTAGTACCGGAGCACCAGCGTGGCGCGCTGGCGGGGCGGAATCGCGGCCAGCGCCCGCCTCAGGTCGAGCGATCCTTCCGCGTCGACCGGCGGCTCGTGCGGCTCCGCCTCCTCGCGGTCCGACCACCGCAGCGTCCAGCGTTGCCACGAAGAGCGCTGCTCCGCCAGGAAGACGTTGACCAGCACGGCCCGCGCGTAGCCGTCCGGGTTCTCCACCCGCCGCATCCGCCACCACTGGACGTACAACTTGGTGAACGTCTCCTGCACCAGGTCGTCCGCTCGGTACCAGTCACAGCAGAGCAGGAAGGCCACTTTGCGCAGCCACTCCGCTCTGGACTCGGCGAACTCCCTGAATTCCACCTCGCGTCCGTACTCCGCCATGGAAGGACACTCCTCTCCGGGCGCCAACCGACGCCCGACCCCTTGATGCGCCGGGCTGGGCGAAAGGTTGCACGGGCTGGAGGGGGACCGCCTCGGGGCCGTGCGGCATACACGTTTGCGAGCGTTATCCGCGTAAGTGGCCGTAACGCCTGGGGAATTGGTCCGGTTTGACGAGGATATGCCCTCCGTTCAACGGGTCGCGGGAAGCCGGCGCTGGTAAGGTCGCGGCACACTTGCAGACAGCCTGGGCCCGTGCCGGACAAGGTACGGGCCCCGGTCCGTTCAGCGCACCGAGACGAGGAAGGACCCCATGGAGGCGAAGCGGCCGGCCGCCGGCAGGTCCGACCAGGGGAGGGCGCCGGGGGGCGAGCCCTCGGTGCGGGCGACGCCCGGCCTCCCGCCGGCCGGGTCCTTCGCGGAGATGGGACTACCGGTCGAGCTGATGGGGGTGCTGGCGGGGCTCGGGGTGCGGGAGCCGTTCCCGATCCAGGCGGCCACCCTGCCGAGCGCGCTGGCCGGCCGGGACGTCCTCGGCCGGGCGCGGACCGGCTCCGGAAAGACCCTCGCCTTCGGGCTTGCGCTCCTCGCACGGACGGCGGGCCGGCGGGCCGAACCGAAGCGCCCTCTCGCGCTGGTCCTGGTGCCGACGAGGGAACTCGCCCAGCAGGTGGGCGAGGCACTGGCCCCCTACGCCGCGGCGCTCGGGCTGCGCACGGCGACCGTGGTCGGCGGCCTGTCGATCAACCGGCAGGTGGCGGCGCTCCGGGCCGGCGCCGAGGTCGTGGTGGCGACGCCGGGACGGCTGGCCGATCTCGTCGCCCGGCGGGACTGCCACCTGGACCGGGTGCGGATCGCGGTGCTGGACGAGGCGGACCAGATGTGCGACCTGGGTTTTCTGCCGCAGGTCTCGGAGGCCCTGGACCGGACGCCCGCCGGAGGGCAGCGGATGCTGTTCTCCGCGACGCTCGACCGCAACGTCGACCAACTGGTCAGGCAGTATCTGAGCGAGCCGGTCCTCGCCACCGTCGACCGGGCGGCGGGCTCGGTCGCGACGATGGAGCACCACGTGCTGAACGTCCATCCCGCCGACAAGTACGCGACCGCCACCGAGATCGCGGCCCGGGACGGGCGGGTGCTGATGTTCCTTGACACCAAGCACGGTGTCGACCAGTTCACCCGCCACCTGCGGAGCAGCGGCATCAAGGCGGGCGCCCTGCACAGCGGGAAGTCGCAGCCGCAGCGTACCCACACGCTGGCCCGGTTCAAGGACGGCGAGATCACCGTGCTGGTGGCCACCAACGTCGCTGCCCGCGGCATCCACATCGAGAACCTGGACCTCGTCGTCAACGTGGATCCGCCCGCCGACCCCAAGGACTACCTGCACCGCGGCGGGCGCACCGCGCGTGCCGGGGAGTCCGGCAGCGTGGTCACGCTGGTCACGCCCGGCCAGCGCCGGGACGTGAACCGGATGATGTCGGACGCCGGGATCCGGCCCACGGTCAACCAGGTCCGTTCCGGCGAGGCGAGGCTGACCAGCATCACCGGCGCCAAGCGCCCGCCGGTGCAGGACAGGGCGAAGACCGGCGACGCGGCGTTCCGGGGTCTGGGCACCCGCGCGGGCCGCCCGCCGAAGGAATCCCGCAAGGCCGCGGAGGCGCGCGCGCTGGCGGAGGCCCGCAAGGCCGCCCGGGTGCGCAAGGCCCACTGACGGGTGGCACGCGCCGCCGGGGGCGGGAGACACAAGGAGGCACCCGTTGCCTCGGATCGAGTGGAGCGCCAAGGAGTGCCGATGGTGAACAGAGTCCACCAACCCCAGGAGGACGACGAGTTCGAGTTCATCCTGGCGAGGGCGGACGTCCCGGTGCTCGCGTACTTTCACGGGGTGTGGCCCAAGGCCGCGGCGGCATGCAAGGAAATGGACCCCCTGGTGCGCGAGGTGGCCGACGCCTATCAGGGCCGGCTGATCGTCGTACGGGCCGACATCGCGAGGTGCCCCGGCCCCGTACAGCGCTTCGGCGTCACCGGCGCGCCCTCCTTCGTCCTGATCGACCGGGGCGAGGCGACGGCGGCCGGGAGCGGTCCGATGTCCAGGACCGCGCTCGCGGAGTTCCTGGACGCCCACCTCTGAACTCGCGGACGAAGGGGCCTTCGATCCAGGTCTGCCGGGCCACATGGTCGCCTTCGGCCACGACTTCGCAGAACCAGGCCGCACGTCTGCGCAACGCCTGACTCCGTACCCAAACAGAGGGCAGCCGGCAGGTCGAACAGCCGGCCGTCAGTCCTCGTAGCGGGCGAGAGCCAAGCCCAGCCCGAAGAACGTGGGCGCCCACTCGCCGATGAAGATGCCCCACCGGTCGGCGCGGGAGGTACCCGTCGCCTCCGCCTGCATGGACGCGCTCCACGACAAGAGCGACGCGCCGATCGACGCGAACGCGGCGGCGTAGCAGTGCTCGGACTTCAGTCCTTGGTCGTGCAGGATTTTGACAATCACAGCTGGCTCCTCGGTGCGCACGGTCGGGACCCTTGCCATCACCCTCACCCGAACGGCGACCGATGTCGCGCGGGACAGGCCACGCGGGTGACCCTGACGTCGCGGCTCCCGCCTCGCCACCGAGCCGAGCCCGTCCGGAGCCCGAAGGCGGCGGCGACGTGCCGCGCTGACGTCGCACCCGGTCGCCAGGTCCGCCGCGGCGGCGGGTAGGCGCCGGGACCGGCCGGGGTCAGTGGGTGGGCGGGGTCAACTCCGGCCAGGTGGTCGGGGGGAGGTCGGAGGCCGCCCAGCGGGCGGCTGAGGTCGCCTCCGCGGGGGTGCGGGTGCCCACCACTACGCAGGCCACGGCCGGGTGGCGCAGCGGGAAGCGGATCGCGGCGTGCGGCAGGACCGTGCCGTGGCGCCGGCAGGTCTCGGCGAGCGCGCGGGCGCGGGCCAGCACCGGCTCGGGGGCGGGTCCGTAGTCGTACCAGGCGTCGTCGGGCGGCCAAGGACGGCTCAGCAGACCGGAGTTGAAGGGGGCGGCGGCCACCACGGAGATCCCGCGCCCTGCGCACAGGTCCAGCAGCGGGCCCGCGCTCCGGTCGGCCAGGGTCCAGCGCCCGGCCACCATCAGTACGTCGACGTCGGCCTCCGCCGCGATCCGGGTGAGCGGCGCCACCGTGTTCATGCCCGCGCCGATCGCGCCGACGACGCCCTGGTCCCGCAGGTCGGCGAGGGCGGGCAGTGCCTGGTCCAGGGCTTCGTCCAGGTGGTCGTCCGGGTCGTGCACGTACACGATGTCCACCCGGTTCAGGCGCAGCCGCCGCAGGCTGTCCTCCAGGCTGCGCAGGACGCCGTCGCGGGAGTAGTCGGGTCGGCGGGTCAGTGTGTCGGGCACGGCGAAGCCCGCGGCCAGGTCCGAGCCCGTGGGCGCGGAGTTGGGCGTCAGCAGTCGGCCGACCTTCGTGGAGACGGCGTACTCGCCCCGCGGGCGTCCGGCGAGCGCTTCGCCCAACCGCCGTTCGGACAGGCCGAGTCCGTAGTGCGGGGCGGTGTCGAAGTAGCGGATCCCGCTGTCCCAGGCGGCGTTGACGGCGGCGAGCGCGTCGGGTTCGGCCAGCGGGCGGTAGAGGTTGCCGATGGGCGCGGCCCCGAACCCGAGGGCGGTGACCGTGACGCCGGTACGGCCGAGCGTGCTGCCGTTCACCTCACGGCGCCGGGTGCGGCTGTCATGGGTCTCCTTCATCGTCTTCGGCGGCTCAGCGCGGAGCAAATGAATCTGCTTCATTGCGCCGCGAGCACGATAGGCGGGGAGCGTAAGCGGCGCAATGGGCTGGTCTGGTGCCCTCACCCACCCCCCTCGGGCGTCTCGATCAGTCACGCTCGGCGCGGATCGCAGCAAAATTGAGCAGACTCTTCCCTCCGCGTCATCCGGATGCCATAGTGGCGACGCAAATGAAGCCGACTCATCGAGCCGAGAGGGAGTTGTCGTGGCGACTGGCGAGCACGCTGTCCCGTCCGAGGGAGCCGGGAAGGCCGCCCCCTACCGTCCCGGGTACGAGCTGGTCGCCGAGCAGCTGCTCACCTACATCGCCGAACAGAACCTGATGCCGGGCGACCGCCTGCCCACCGAGCAGGGGCTCGCCCAGATCCTCGGCGCCACCCGCAACGTCACCCGGGAGGCGATCAAGGTTCTGGCCGCGATCGGCCGGCTGAGCGTACGCAGGGGGGCCGGCATCTTCGTGGCGGCCACACCCGGTGCGCTGAACGACGACCGGCTCGCGCACTTCCAGCCGACGCGCATGGAACACGTCATGATGCTGATCGACTACCGGCAGCTCATCGAGTCCGACACCGCGAACAAAGCGGCCGGCCTCGCCACACCCATCGAGGTGCGGGCCATCGGCAAGAGCGCGGAGGTCTCCCTCGGCGCCGCGCTCGCCGACGACGTCCAGGCGTTCGCCGCCGCGGACGAGCAGTTCCACGACGCGGTCGGCGTCGCCGCGCACAACGTGTTCCTCCGCTCCAGCATCACCACGATCCGCCGCCTGATGTCCCAGACCGACATCCTGCTGCTCCACGGAGACGTACCGGGATCCATGGAAGTGGCCGGCAGGCAGCACCTCGCCATCGCGGAGGCCATCGCCTCCGGCAGCGCGGAGAAGGCCGCCGAGCTGATGCGGGAACACATCGACACCACCCGCCACCAGGTCGAACGCAAGATCCGCGACCGGCTGTTCAACCTGGCCGAACCGGCCGCCGGCCCGGCCCGCAAGCCGCGCGAACCCGGGCGCTGACGCCCCGGCGCCCCCGCGCGACCACCTAGGAAGGCGCACGACCCAGACCCCGCACGCCCGCACGCCGGCGTCGGACAGCTCCGTGGCGAATCGTTTCTGCAATCCGTGCGCCCGCATGCCCGCATCCCGCAGCCTCTCCCCGGCCGCCATCCCCATCTGCCATCCCGGCCGCCATCCCCAGCCGCTCCGTTCACAGAAACAGAAAGCACGGATGAAGATCACTCATGTCGAGGTCCACCGGATCGACGTCCCGCCGGCCGACCCGCCGTTCAGCTGGCGGCGCGGCCTGGCAGGCAGCGCCCCGGTCGGCGACGGCGCGGTGCTGCACATCGGCACCGACGAAGGCGCCGAGGGCGTGGCGCTGTTCGCCCGCCCTGGTGCCGCCGCCACCCTCACGGACCTGGTCGACCGGGTGTTCCGCGACGAACTGACCGGCGCCGACCCCTTCCAGCGGGAATGGATCTGGCACCGGATCTGGGAACTCGACCGCATCCACGAACTGCCCCTGCCGGCCCTCGGCCTGATCGACACCGCCCTGTGGGACCTCGCCGGGCGGGCCAACGACCAGCCGGTGTGGCAACTGCTCGGCGGCTTCCGGGACGCGATCCCCGCCTACGCCTCCACCTCCACCTTCGGCACCACCGAGGAGTTCCTCGACGTCGCCGACCAGTGCCTGGCGCTGGGCTACGCCGGCATCAAGCTGCACGCCTGGGGCGACGTCCGCCGCGACGCCGCCCTCTGCACGGCGCTGCGCGACCACGTCGGCCCGGACGTACCGCTGATGTACGACGGGTCGGCCGGCTTCGACCTGCCCGACGCCCTCCGCCTCGGCAAGGCGCTCTCCGAGGCCGACTACCTCTGGTACGAGGAGCCGATGCGCGAGTTCAGCATCAGCGCGTACCGGCAACTCGCCGAACGTGTCGACGTGCCGCTGCTGGTCGCCGAGACCTCCGACGGCGCCCACATGAACTCCGCCGACTTCATCCGGGCCGGCGCCGCCACCTTCGGCGTGCGGGCCAGCACCAGCCTGCGTGGCGGCATCACCGGCGCCATGCGCACCGCGCACCTCGCCGACGCCTTCCGGCTGCGCGCCGAGGTGCACGGCTCGGACATCCCCAACCACCACCTGTGCATGGCCATATCCAACACGACCTACTACGAGTCGCTGGTCACCTCGACCCGCGTCGTCCGCGAGCGCCATGTGGACGACCAGGGCCTGGTGCACGCCCCCACCGGTCCGGGCATCGCCCTGCCGCTCGACTACGGCTACGGACCCGGACTCCGGGCCTTCGTCGAGCAGCCCCGCTGAACAAGAGCCGCACATGAACCGAAAGAACAGAGAGGCAAGACGATGAGGTCTTCCGGATCTCCGAGAACCGCCCGGCGCCGCCGCGTGGCCCGTTCCGCGGTGGTCGCCACCGCCCTGGCCGCAGCCGCCGCACTGGTGGCCGGCTGCGGCGCCAGCGCCGACACGAGCAGCAGCCCCGCCAAGCAGCCCGGGCACTCCGCGTTCACGCCGGTCGCCCAGAAGACCGACTCGCAGATCACCGTCTGGGCCGACTCCACGCGGCTGCCGGCCGTGCAGGCGTACCAGAAGGCCCACCCCGACGTGAAGATGAAGATCGTCACCTACGACGGGGGCGCCGACGGCTCCACCTACCTCCAGACCAAGGTGCAGCTCTTCGACCGCACCGGCAGCGGCTGGCCCGACGTCGTCTTCGGCTCGCCCACCGACGTCACCTGGGCGTCGGCACCCACCAAGCCCGGCGCGACCCCGTTCGCCGCCCCGCTGGACCAGAAGCTGGTGCCCGCGAGCACCCTGGGCAACTTCGCCAAGGGCTCGCTGACCCCCTGCCAGTTCAACGGCCACACCTACTGCCTGCGCAACGACATCGCCCAGGTCGTCCTCTGGTACAACAAGTCGCTCATGGACAAGTGGGGCTACACCGTCCCCACCACCTGGGCGCAGTACCAGGCGCTCGGCGAGAAGGTCGCCAAGGAGCACCCCGGATACCTCGTCGGCTCCGTCGGCGACACCAACTCCCAGGAGTCCTACCTCTGGTCCAGCCAGTGCCCGGCCTTCCAGGAGACCAAGCCCGGCACCCTGCGGGTGGACCTGAAGGACCCGAACTGCACCCGCATGTCCACCCTGCTGGACCAGCTGATCTCCGCGAAGGCGGTCAGCACCCAGGGCTTCTTCAGCCAGGGCTTCGCCAAGGACAAGGGCGACAAGGTGCTGATGGCCTACGGGCCCTCCTGGTACGGCCAGTACCTGTTCAAGACCGCCTTCCACACCCCGGCCAGGCAGATGGCCGCGGCGGCACCGCTGACCTGGCCGGGTGAGACCACCCCGTCCACCGGCAACGTCGGCGGCGGCGTGTGGATGGTCTCCTCGCACAGCAAGAACCTGAAGGCGTCCACCGACCTCGCCACCTGGCTGACCACGTCCGACGCCAACCAGACCGGCGCCCCGACCTACCCGGCCTACGCCCCCGCGGCCAAGGCGTGGCTGGCCAACCCCGCCAACAGCTCCTACTTCGCCGACGACGTCAGCGGTCCGTTCCAGCAGGCGGCCGACGAGGTGTGGACCGGCTGGTCGAACACGAAGTTCTCCGACGCCACCGCCTGGTCCAGCGTGGTGCTGCCGGCGCTGACCGCGGGCAAGTCCCTCACCGCGACCCTGCCCGCCTGGCAGAGCGCCATCAGCAACGAGGCCAAGGCCGACGGATACCAGGTGACCAACGAATGACGCTCGTGGACACCCCGCCCGTCGCCGCACCCGCCCGTCGCCGCGGCACCCCGCCGCGGCGGCGGACCGCGGGCCTGGCCGGCTGGCTCTTCGCCGGCGGCTACACCGTGCTGCTGCTCGCCTTCGGCGTCTTCCCCACCTGCTACGCCTTCTACCTGGCGTTCACCAACGACGCGGGGCAGTTCACCGGCATCAACCAGTTCACCAAGGTCGCCCGCGACTACCGGTTCGGCCCCGCCTTCAGCCACGTGCTGATCTACCTGGTGCTGTGGCTGGTCACCCTGGTGGTGCTCACCGTGCTCGCCGCCGTGGTGCTGCGCAGCCGCGTCAAGCCTGGCCTGTCGGCGCTGCTGCGGTTCCTCTACTACCTCCCCGGCGCGCTCGCCGGCGTAGCCAGCGTGCTGGTCTGGCTGTTCATGCTCGACCCGGACGTCAGTCCGGTCTCCTGGCTGCTCAAGGCGATCGGCCTGGACAGCTTCGCGGCCGTGCTCGCCCCCGGCGACCTGCCGGTGATCTTCATGCTGATCGCGTTCTGGACCGGCGCGGGCGGCTGGATGGTGGTGATGTACGGGGCGCTGAACAACATCCCCGACGAGGTCCTGGAAGCCGCCCGGATGGACGGCGCGGGACCGTGGCAGACCGCCTGGTACATCCAGATCCCGATGATCCGGCAGTGGATCGCGTACATGACCATCCTCGCGTTCGCCGGCGGCACCCAGCTCTTCGTGGAGCCGCAACTGCTGCAGACCGCGAGCCTGGGCCGGGTCAGCCCGACCTGGTCGCCCAACCAGCTCGCCTACGTCTACGCCTTCCAGCAGGGCGACTTCAACGGTGCCGCCGCCATCTCGGTGTTCCTGCTGGCCCTCGGCCTGCTGTGCGCGGGACTGCTGGTGGCCCGGACCAACATGTTCACGATCGAAGAGAAATGACGCCATGACCACCTCCGCCCCGCCGCGGCGCCCGGCCGTCCGCCGCACCACCCCGTCCAAGGCGGTCTCCGTCCTGGTCATCGGGGTCCTGCTGGCCGCGCTGCTGGTGTTCTTCGTGCTCCCGGTGATCTGGCTGCTGCTCGCGCCGACCAAGACCGCCGGCCAGATCGTGCACGACAACCCGCTGTCGTTCGGCTCCTTCCACCAGGTCGGCACCGCCTGGCGGCACCTGTACGACTTCCAGGACCACGCGCTGCTGACGTGGCTGCGCAACTCCGCGGTCTACTCGCTCGGTTCGCTGGTGCTCACCCTGGCCACCAGCCTGCCGGCCGGCTACGCGCTGGCGCTGACCCGCTTCCGCGGCCGCAAGATGCTGCTGATCACCACCCTGGTCACCATGATCATGCCGTCGGCCACCCTGGTGCTGCCGATCTTCCTGGAGCTCAACCGCTTCCACCTGATCGGCACCGTCTGGTCGGTGATCCTGCCGTTCTCCTTCTACCCGTTCGGCGTGTACCTGGTCTACATCTACTTCGCCACCAGCCTGCCGCGCGACCTGCTCGCCGCCGCCCGCATGGACGGCTGCTCGCAGTGGCAGCTCTTCACCAAGATCGCGCTGCCGCTGGCCAGGCCGGTGATCGGGCTGGTCGCGTTCTTCAGCTTCGTCGGCAACTGGAACAACTTCTTCCTGCCCTACCTCGTGCTGCCCAACAGCGACGAGTTCCCGATCCAGGTGGGCCTGAACCAACTGCTCACCTCCACCCCGTCGTTCAACCCGGTGGCCGGCGCCGGGCTGAACATCACCATCCCCGAACTGTCGCTGGCGATCATCGTCGCGATCCTGCCGGTGCTGGTGCTCTTCCTCTTCTCCCAGCGCACCCTCGTCTCCGGGATGCTCGCCGGCGCGACCAAGGAATGACCCGGGGGAGCCGGAACACCGCCGGGCACCACCACCCGGAACACCTCGAATCAACGAAGCCTCGGGAGTGACACACGCATGAAGAAAACCAGACCGCGCCCCCGCAGTCTCACCGTCAGCGCGGGCGCCGCCGTCGCCCTGCTCGCAGGATTCCTGTCCACCGGCTGGGCGGCCGCGTCCGCCCCGGCGCACTCGGCCCCCCGCGCCGTCACCTTCTCCGTCGCCCCCGACGGGCGCGGCTCGGCCTGCTCGCCGCACGACCCCTGCTCGCTGACCACCGCCCAGGGCAAGGTGCGCGCCGCGACCCGCGGCGCGCACTCCGACATCGATGTGGTGCTGGCCGGGGGCACGTACCGGCTCGACCGGACCTTCGCCCTCGACGCCGCGAAGGGCGACGGCGGGCAGTCGGGCCACGGCGTCACCTACGAGGCCGCGCCCGGCGCGCACCCCGTCCTCAGCGGCGGCGAGCAGGTCGACGGCTGGCAGCAGGGCGCGGACGGCGTCTGGCAGGCCAAGGTGCCGGCCGGCACCGACACCCGTCAGCTGTACGTCGACGGAGTACGCGGGGTGCGCGCCCGCGGCGCCGCACCGACCGGCTTCACCCGGACCGCCACCGGCTACACCACCTCCGACACCACCCTGGACAGCTGGAAGAACATCTCCGACGTCCAGTTCGGCTACACCGTCGGCTGGACCGAGATGTCCTGCGGCGTGGCGTCGGTTTCGGGGACCACGGTCACCATGGACCAGCCCTGCTTCGACAACTCGACCAGGAAGCCGTACGGCGTCAACGCCAACCTCCCCGACTACGTCGTCAACGCCAAGGAACTGCTGGACGACCCGGGCGAGTGGTACCTCGACAAGCCCGCGCACACCCTCTACTACAAGCCCCGTCCGGGCCAGAACCTCAAGGCCGCCGACGTCGAGATACCGCGGCTGCAGACCCTGGTGTCCGGAACCGGCACCAAGTCCCGCCCCCTGACCGGGCTTTCGTTCACCGGCATCTCCTTCGAGTACGGCGGCTGGACGGAGCCCGACGGCGCCGACGGCTTCTCCGAGGTGCAGGCCAACATGCGGCTGACCGGTGCCGACGCCTGGGAGAAGCAGGGCTCCTGCGACCGGTACTCCTCCACCGACCCCGGCACCTGCCCGTACGGGAACTGGACGATGACGCCAGGCAACGTCGTCTTCGACCACACCGAGGGGCTGAGCATCACCGGCAGCACCTTCCAGCACCTGGGCGCGGCCGGACTGCAACTGGGCCGCGACGTCGATGACTCCACGCTCACCGGCAACGTGTTCACCGACATCTCCGGCAACGGCGTCGAGATCGGCAACGGTGCCGACGCCGCCCCCGCGGACGTCTCCCTGCTGCCCGCCCGCAACACCGTCGCCGACAACTGGGTGCACAACGTCGCGGTGGAGTACACCGGCGGCGTCGGCATCTTCCAGAGCTACACGCGCGACGACGTGATCGAGCACAACCAGGTCAACGACGTCCCGTACAGCGGCATCAGCTCCAACTGGGGCTGGGGTCACACCCCGACGAAGTCCGGCGGGAACAAGATCCTGAACAACCTGGTCTTCGACGCCATGCAGCTGCGCTCGGACGGCGGCGGCATCTACGTCCTGGGCCAGGAGGGCGACTCGCTCGCCGGCGGCCTGCTGATCAGCGGCAACGTCGTCCGCAACGGCAACGGGGCGGACGGCGGCCACGCCATCTACACCGACGGCGGCAGCACCGACATCACCATGACCGGCAACGCCATGTTCGCCAACGGCACGTTCTCGATGGGCGGTTGCAAGGAGGACGCCCTTCCCTACGGGAACTTCTCCTTCACCGGCAACTACGTGGAGAACACCACACCGGACTGGCCGTGCGGCACCCCGGACAACCTGACGCTGGACAACACGCAGGTCGCCGCCGACGGCACCGGCGTGCCGGCCTCGCTCATCGCCGATGCCGGGCTGGAGCCGCGGTACGCCCACCTGGCGGCGGCGCCCGCGGGCACCGCTCCGAAGAACCTCGCGCTGGGCAAGCCCGTCCAGGCGCAGTTCGTGGACGGCAGCCCCGCCGCCCTCCAGCCGGGGACCAAGCTGTCCAGCGCCACCGACGGTGACCCCGGCACCTGGGTACAGGCCAGCGGCCAGTTCCGCTGGCAGCTGGTGGTGGACCTGAGGAAGGCGAGCACGCTCGGCTCGGTGACCGTCGGGATGCCCGCACCGCACTTCGCCACCGACTTCCACGTGGACGTCTCCACCGACGGCACCGTGTGGAAGACGGCCGGCACCGTCCACGGCGCCAACTGGGGGACGATCCCGGTGCAGTTCGCCTCGCCGCTCACCGCGCGGTACCTGCGGATCGTCGCCGACAAGCCCGACGACGGCGGACAGCGCGGCGACCAGATGGCCATCAGCGAGGTCGGCGCGTACGCACCCGTGCGGGGAAACGCCGACCTGGCGCTGAACGCCCCTGCCCAGGCGCTGTTCATCGACCGCACCCAGGCGGACATGCAGCCCGACTCGCTGCCGTCGTACGCCACCGACGGCGACCCCGGCACCTGGGCGCAGGCCACCGGCCAGTACCGCTGGATCGAGCAGGTCGACCTGCGCACGCCGCAGTCGGTGGACCTGGTCACGCTGTTGCAGCCGGACGGCAAGTTCGCCACCGACTTCCACGTCGACGTCTCCGGCGACGGCTCGACCTGGTACACGGTCGCCCGCCACTCCGGCAGTCTGGACGGCCTCACCGGCGTACAGCTCGACAAACCGGTGACGGCCCGCTACCTCCGGCTCATCGCCGACCGCCCCGACCAGGGCGGCCAGACCGGCGGCCAGATGGCGGTCAGCGAACTGGCCGTCTACGGCCTGGCCACCAGGTAGCGCGAAACGGAAGCAGCCGGTACCGGGGGGTGGGGCGGGGACGCGCAAGGAGTCCCCGCCTCACGCGCCATCTGCCTCTCGGGTCTGCGGCATGCCGCGCCCCACCAGGTAGCGCCGGAAGCCCTGGGCGAGTGGTTGGTAGCCGCAGTCCCGGTAGAAGGTGTGCGCCTCGGGTCCGTCTGCGGCCAGGAGCTGGATCTTGTAGCAGTTTGCGGATTCGGCGAGTTGTCCGGCCGCGTCCATCAGCAGTCTGCCGATGCCTCGCCGGCGATGGGCCTGGGCGACCACGACGTTCTCCACGAACATGATTGATCGCGCACTGCGGGTGAGGTTGGGCAGCACGGTGCAGTCCGCGGTGCCCGCAAGCGTGTCGTCCAGAGCCGCGACCAGTACGGTGCGGCCTTGCTGGTGGCGGACGGCTGCCCAGATGTCCTCCGCCGTGGCCCCCGTGAGCGGTTCGTCATCGGGATTGAGCTCGCCGTAGAGCGCCAGCAACGACGGCAGGTCGGATTCGGCGGCCGGGCGGATGGTGAGCGTCATGCTCTGAAGCCTATGAAGGGGCGCCGGTATCGCGGGGCCGGGCTTCAGGTTGTGTCGGGCAGGCGTCTGCCGCCCCGGCATCTGTCCTTATCAGCCGCCCAACCGCCGGGAGTTGCCGGCCGGCGCCTACCGCCTCTGCATCCGCCTGCGGATGTTGTTCTTCATGTGGCCGATGATCACGAGCCCGATCACGGCCACCCCAAGCACGACCTCGGAGATGCCGGTGATCACCATGCCCGCCAGGAGGAGGCCGATGCCCGCGCCGACCAGGAGAATCGGACCCGCCACCACGACCACGACGGCGACAGCGTCTCCCTTGCCGGGGACTGCCCAGCTGGTCAGGGCGTACCGTGCGGCCCAGTACCAGAAGGCCGCAACCTCCAGGCCCACGACGGCAAACGTCAGGCCCACTTCTGCTATCCCATGCATGAAGGCATCGTGGCCGCCTGCTGGTTCCAGCACATGAGCACGCGCACTCATCAAGGCCGGGAGGCCCGCTCTCTGGGCGGGCGCCGGCCCGGGTACCGGGGCAGACCCCCGGATCGGGTCGGTTCGGACGTTCCACGGACTGCAACCGCCGCTCGGTCAGCACGCGCTCGTGGTGAGCCGCCTGTCGGCGGTGCTGCGGGACCGGCTCCAGGACGCGGGCGTACAGCGCAACAATGACGGCGCTGACCTCGACGAGTCCGCCGACACCGCACGGCGGGCGGTGGCTCTCGCTTCCTCCGGCGATCTGGACCGCGCGTACGCGCTGACGTGGACCGGACCGGACCGGCGGACGGACCCGCCGGCGATGACTCCCGCGCCGGCCGCCGCCGCGCCGCCGCGGCCGCCGCCGGTACGATCACGGTGCGGGGCGAAGAGTTGAGGGGGCGGTCGTGGAGGGCGCGCGGGAGGCGGGCGGATGGCCGGATGCGGTTGGCGACACGGCGCTCACCATCAGGGTTCCGGAGGCCGACCCGCTGGTCAGAACCGGGTTCCCCGCGCATGTGACCGTGCTCTACCCGTTCGTGCACGAGAGCCGTATCGACGCCGGGACCGAGCGCGAACTGTCCGACCTGTTCGCCGGGCACGACGAGTTCACCTTGGCCTTCACGGAGGTCGGCCGCTACCCCGGCGTGCTCTACCTCGACCCGTCGCCGCACGCCCCGGTCGTCGCGCTGACCGAGGCGCTCGTGCGGTGCCGGCCGGAAGCGGTGCCCTACCGCGGGGTCTTCGGCGCCGGGCTCCCGCCGCATCTGACCCTCGCCGTCAGCGACGGCCCCGCCGGCCGGGCCGCCGCGCACGACGCGTGGGAGGCCGTGGTCACCGCCGCGCTGCCGGTCACCTGCCGGGTCAGCGACGTACGGCTGATCGTCTGGGACGGCACGCGCTGGCAGGACCGGGCCGCGTACCGCCTTCGGCCGTGAACGGCCCGCAACCCGCGCGCGGTGCCGCGGTTGGCGGCCAGCCGGGCGCGGTGGCGGTGCACGGAGGCCCGTAGCCGGCGAACGGGCCACCGGCGGTCAGCCCAGCCGCCACAGGGCGCCGCCGCCCGCAAGCACCAGCAGGCAGAACGCGAGATGGGTCCGCCAGTACGTGCGGCAGATCGCGACGAACTCACGGATCATCGCGCTGGGCCAGAAGTACGCGGCCGTGGGCGAGCCCACCACGTTGCCCCGGACACCGACCCGGCGGGCCGTCAGCGCCGCGCGGAAGGCGTGGTAGTTGTTCGTGACGATCACACACCGGTAGTCCGGCTTCGACTCCTCCATGATGGATCGGCTGAAGCGCAGGTTCTCCTCCGTGGACGTCGAGCGGTCCTCGCGCTGGATCAGCGCGGCCGGGAAGCCGCGTGCCACCAGGTAGTCCGCCATGGCGTGCGACTCGGGCAGCTTCTCGTCCGGGCCCTGCCCGCCGGAGGTGAGCAGCACCGGCTGCCTGCCGCGCCGCGAGAGCCTGCCGTGCACGGCGCGGGCCCGCTCCAGCCGACTGGCCAGCAGCGGCGGCACCTCGGAACCGCCCACCAGTCCGGAGCCGAGGACCACCACGTAGTCCGCCCTGCGGCGGAGGTTGAGGCGCCCGTAGACGAACGCGTAGACGACGAAGCACACGAAGAGGAAGCCCGCGTAGCCGGTCAGCGCGACGGCTGTCGCCGTCAGGGTTGTCAGGGTCCGGCCGCGGAGCACCGCCGTGGCGACCGACAGCGCGGCCAGCGACGCCAGGGCGACACCGGTCATCAGGGACAGCAGGCCGGCGGCCCCCACTCCTTCCTTGCGGATCATGGTGAGGCCGTTGAGGACCAGGAAGCACGCCAGCGTGACGATGCCGAGCAGCGCGAAGACGAGCAGCGTGACGCCGACCCGCCCGTCCCGCACCGGATGCGACTGGTGCAGCCGGTAGGTCCAGCCGCCGGCGGCCAGGAGGAGGGAGAGCCCCAGGAACACCGCGTTGCTGAAGCGGCGCCGCTCGCGCAGCACACCGACGACGAAGACGAGGAAGCACACGAACGCTGGAGCGTAAGGCAGGAGCATATGCAGATGGTAGGCAGGCCGCAGGGGCGGTACGGCACCGCTCGAAGAGGGAAGCGGGTGACGTCAGTTCACGGCCTCCTTGGCGGCGGCCTCGCCAGGCCGCGCCCGGCACGGAGGGCCGCCCGCTCCCGGCATGGAGGCACGCCCGCCTCGACGCGAAGTCGCGCCGTCTCCCGACACAGAAGCACGCCCGCCCCACATAGATCCGACCGCTGCGCGATCCATTGACGTGCCCCTGCCGCATGGCTAGCTTCACTGAGAGCGCTCTCCCTCGTGGGCGTCCTCACGCGCCCGTGAGCCTCGGAGGTAACCCCCCATGTACGCACTCGAATCAGCAGGCGTTCCATCTCCGTTCGGCCTGACAACGTTGTCCACCCCTCTCGGTCACTCCGGAGTCGCGCTCCCGTGCAGTCTGACAACGTTGTCAAACTTACGAGTAGAGGAGAAGTACCCGCGATGACACGACTGTCGAGACCACCCGGAAGGGCCGTGATCGGCGTGCTCGCCGCCGCCGCGCTGGCCGTGGCCGGAATGAGCACCGCCGCGTCGGCGGCCGGGAAGGCCGCGCTCGTCACCTCGCCGGCCACCCTGGTCAACCCGCTGATCGGGACCTCGAACCAGGCCGACGACTTCCCCGGCGCGGACGTGCCGTTCGGCATGGTCCAGTGGAGCCCGGACACACCGTCGCGTCCCTCCGGCGGCGGCTACGAGTACAACGACTCGTCGATCACCGGCTTCAGCCTGACCCACATCGCGGGGCCCGGCTGCGGCGCGGCGGGCGACATACCGGTGCTGCCCACCGTGGGCGCGGTCAACTCCGGTGCCACCGACGCGTTCTCGCACGCCGACGAGTCGGCGACGGCCGGTTCCTACAAGGTCGCCCTCAACAACCAGGTGACCACCGAGCTGACCGCCACCACCCGCAGCGGGATGGCGCGCTTCACGTTCCCCTCGACCAGCCAGGCCAACCTGATCTTCAAGCTGACCGGCAGCCAGAACGGCGACTCGGCGACGCAGTTCACCAAGGTGTCGAGCACCGAGGTCAGCGGGCAGGTCACCAGCGGCCACTTCTGCGGCGCGGGCAACACGTACACCGTGTACTTCGACATGCTCTTCGACCAGCCGTTCGCCTCCCAGGGCAGCTCGGCCGCCAAGCCGTCGGCCACCACCCCCACGACGTCGGGCGCGTCCAAGAACGCCGCCGAGAAGCCCAACAAGCCGGTCCTGCACGGCAAGACGACCGGCACCTCGACGGGTACCTCTAAGGGCGCCGCGTCCCCCGACGCGGCCTCACCGGACGCCGCCGCCTCCAACGGCTACGTCACCTTCAACGCCACCTCCAACCACGTCGTGCAGGCCAAGGTCGGCGTCTCCTACGTGTCGGTCGCCAACGCGGCGGCCAACCGCACTGCGGAGAACAGCGGTTGGAACTTCGACGCGACCCGTACCGCGGCGCAGAACTCCTGGAACACCCTGCTCGGCAGGGCGCAGATCGGCGGCGGCACCGCGGCGCAGCAGCAGACCTTCTACACCGCGCTCTACCACTCCCTGCTGCACCCGAACGTGATCAGCGACACCAACGGCCAGTACTACGGCTTCGACGGCAAGACGCACACCGTGGACGCCGGGCACGCCGCGGCCTACGCGAACTACTCGGGCTGGGACATCTACCGCTCGCAGGCCCAACTCGAAGCGCTGATCGCCCCGCAGGCGGCCTCCGACACCGCGCAGTCGATGGTCGACGACTACGCGCAGACCGGCCGGTTCCCCAAGTGGTCGGAGAACAACGGCGAGTCGTACGTCATGGTCGGTGACCCGGCGGACGCCATCCTCGCGGACTACCACGCCTTCGGCGCCACGAACTTCGACACCGGCACCGCGCTGGCCGACATGGTCGCCGAGGCGAGCAAGGCCAACAACAACCGGCCGGGTCTGAACTACCTGAGCTCGCCCGGGTACATGCCGCACGACGGCAGCTACGGCTGCTGCAACTTCTACGGCCCGGTGGCCACCACGCTGGAGTACGACACCGCCGACTTCGCGCTCTCCGCGATGGCCGGCCGGCTCGGCGACAGCGCGAACCAGAAGACGTACGCCAACCGCGCGCAGGACTGGCGCAACGTGCTCAACCCGGCCTCCGGCTTCGTCGAGCCGCGTAACGCCAACGGCTCGTGGACCGGCGGCTTCGACCCGACCAGCGGCACCGACATGGTCGAGGCCGACTCCTGGATCTACACCGGGATGGTGCCCTTCGACGTCGGCGGCCTGGCCAAGGCCAAGGGCGGCAACGCCGCCATGAACGACTACCTCGACACCACGCTGCGCAGCTTCACCGGCGCCAACGGCTACGCGTGGGTCGGCAACGAGCCGAGCATCGAACTGCCGTGGGAGTACGACTACACCGGCGAGCCGTACAAGACGCAGAGCACCGTGCGGGCGGTCCAGGACCAGATCTGGGCCGACACTCCGAGCGGCCTCGCGGACGGCAACGACGACCTGGGCGCGATGAGCGCCTGGTACGTCTGGTCCGCGCTCGGCATGTACCCCGAGACCCCGGGAACGTCCGATCTCGCCCTGGGCTCACCGCTGTTCACCCAGGCCGTGGTCACGCTGCCGTCCGGCAAGTCGCTGACGATCAACGGCAACGGCGCCGCGGACAACGCACCCTACGTGCAGTCGGCGACCTGGAACGGCGCCGCCTGGAACAACGCCTACGCGCCCACCACGGCGATCACCGCGGGCGGCACGCTGAACTTCACGCTCGGCACCAGCGCCAACACCTCCTGGGCGAGCGTCGCTTCGGCGGCCCCGCCCTCCTACGCCGGTGACACGTCGGCGCCGGCCTCGCCGCGGATCGGCGCGATCGGCGCCGGCGTCGGGTCCGACCTGTGCGTGGACGACGCGAACTCCTCCACCGCCGACGGCAGCCACGTCCAGATCTGGGGCTGCGACAGCACCTACGCCCAGGACTGGATCGTCGCCGCCGACAGCTCGCTGCGGACCCTCGGCAAGTGCCTGGACGTCAACCAGAGCGGGACCACCAACGGCACCCTGGTCCAGCTGTGGACGTGCAACGGCAGCGGCGCCCAGAAGTGGACGGCGGGCGCCAACGGCTCGCTGGTCAACCCGCAGTCCGGGCTGTGTCTCGACGTCCCGAACTCGTCCACGGCCAACGGCACCCAGCTCCAGCTCTACACCTGCAACGCCACCGGCGCCCAGCGCTGGACGCTGCCGGGCTGAGCGCGCGCCCGGCACACCGGAGAAACGAAACCCCGTGAGACAGCGGGCCCCGCGACGCGCCGAAGGGTGCGTCGCGGGGCCCGCCGCAGTACCCGACGGCGCCGGCCGGACGTCACCGCCCGGCCCGGTCGGTGAGGATCTCGCGGGCTGCCCGGGCACCGGAGGCCATCGCGCCCTGGACGGAACCGGTGGCGCGGTGGTCGCCGCAGACGTAGCGGCCGGGGGAGTGGCGGGTGGTGCGGCTGAGCGGCCACGGCGGGGTCATCGCGGGCAGCGCCTCGGCGATCGGGTAGACGGCCACCGGCTCCCAGCCGGCGGTGTCCGTCTCGTACAGCTCGGCGAGCACCCTGCGCACCTCCGCCTCCCGGCCTGACTCCCAGCTCGCCTCCCGGTCCGCCGTCGCGTCCCGCCGGTCGTCCGCGCCGAGCACCGACGTGGACACCAGGGCCCGGCCGCGCGGCGCGTAGCCCGGGCCGACCTCGCTGAGCACCACCGTGTTCAGGACCCGCCGCGCGGTGTCGGTGACCAGCGTCGGTTCGGCCAGCGGGCTGGTGGGGGCGGCGTGGTAGTACGTCGTGACCGAGCGGGTCGGCGGCACGTCGAGGCCCGGCAGCAGCTCGGCCGCCGCCCCCGGCCCGGTGGCGACCACCACCGCGGGCGCGGTCCACTCGTCCCCGTATGCCGTCAGCACACCGTCGTCGGTCAGCCGTTCCACCGGCGTGCCCAGCCGCACGGTCCCGTCGGGCAGCGCGGCGGCCAGCTGCTCGGGCACCGCGGCCACGCCCGCCGCGGGCAGGCACAGCGTGCCGCGCGTCATGGAGCGCCAGACCAGGTGGAAGAACCGGCTGGAGGTCTCCAGCTCGTCCTCCAGGAAGACTCCGGACAGGAACGGCCGGAACAGCGTCTCCACCAGGTCCTCGCTGATCGCCGCGTCGGCCAGCGCCGTGCGTGTCGTCCGGTCCGCGGCGCGCTTGAGGACCCGTGGCGGCGCCAGCAGGTCCCGCCCGGTCAGCATCGCCAGGGCCGCGAGGTCGCGCGCCGAGGCCAGCCGCCCGGGCAGCAGGTCGGCGGCCAGCCGCGGCGTACGGGTGGGGTCGGCGAACCGCAGCCGTCCCCGGGGGGTGTGCAGCAGGACACCGGGGGTGAACGGACGCAGCTGCAGCTCCTTGAGGCGAAGGCGGCTGCGCAGCTGCGGATACGAGGTGTTGACCACCTGGAAGCCGCGGTCGAAGCGGAATCCGTCGCGCGCATCGGTGCGCATCCGGCCGCCCACCGCGTCCAACGCCTCCAGAGCCCGCACCCGCAGCCCGGCCGCCACCAGGTCCTGCGCGCACGCGAGACCGGCCACCCCCGTCCCCACGACCAGCACGTCCGCCGTCTCCGTCACCGCCACCACTCCCTCTCCGCTCGCCCGCCGCCGCCCCGCGGGCCCTGCCCCCAGTCCAGCACCGAGTGCCCCCATGACGTCGGAGGCGTGGCCCGAACCGCCCGCCGGGACGCGGGGTTCGGGCCACGGGTCGGTGGCGCACCTGACGCCTCGGGGACGGCAGCCCCGGCCGCCGCGAGCTCAGCGCACCGTGGTCAGGAGGAGCAGGTGCGAACGGCGGGGTGGCCGGGAAGGTAGCGGGCGAGCTCGTCCGGGGTGAGGTCGCGTCCGACGGCGCGGCAGATCTGGGCGATGGCCTGCGCGGGGCCGGGCGAGCCGGCGCGCCACAGACGCGTGCGGCCCGCCGCGCCACCGGTGGCCAGCACCGTTCCGTCCGGGCTGAACGCCAGGAACGTCACCTGGCCGCCGCCGTCGTCGTAGGTGGTGCGCACACGGGCGGTGGCCAGGTCCCAGACGTGTACCGTGCCGTCGTCGTGGCCGACGGCCAGCGACCGGCCGTCGGGGGAGAACGCGACCGTGCTCGCGGGCAGCGTGTCGGCCGCCAAGGTGGCCCGCGCCTTCCCCGTCGCCACGTCCAGGAGCTGGACGTAGCCGTCGGGCCGTGTGACGGCGATCGTGCGGCTGTCGGGACTGAAGGCGAAGGACGCGGATCGCGCGGCATACCAGACCGCGAGATCGTCACGCGTCGGGATGCTGCGGCGGGCTCTGCCGGTACGCCCTTCAACCAGGTGGAGGCGTCCGCTCGCCTGTACGCCCAGCGTCCTGCCGTCCGGGCTGAGGACCAGCTCCTGATGGGGCCGGGAGGTCGGGAAGGACGGCGGGTCGGGCTCGGCGTGGCCGGTGCTTGTGTCCCAGGTCCGGGCCGTCCATGGGGCGTGCTTCCTTGACGGCATGAGGTCGGCGGTCAGCCGGGTGCCGTCCGGGCTGAACACGGCGCCGTCGGGGACACCGTCGGGAAGTGCGAGCACGCGATGCGTGCGGGTGGCCAGGTTCCAGAGAGTCAGCGTGTCCGGCCGGTCGTCCAGCACGGCCAGCCACGGCCCGCGGGGTGCGGCGAACAGGGCCCGCGGCGCCGGGCCTTGGGAGGGCAGGTTTCCGGCGTCCTTGCCGGTCCGGGTGTCGGTCAGCCGGATGCCTCCGCCGCGTTCGGTGACGGCCAGCAGCCTGCCGTCGTCCGCGAGCGCGCCGACCGGGCCGCCGGGGGCGCCGGGGTCGCCGGCGTCGACGGACGCGTACGGATGCGAGGCCGCGGTGTCGAACACCCGCACGTCGCCCCCGCTGTCACCGGCCGCCAGCTGCCGTCCGTCGGCGCTGAAGGCGAGTCGCGTGGTGAGCGGCCCAGAGCCGGGGTCCGCGCCCTCGGCCGTCGCCGCGCGCAGGGTCTGGCCGCGGTGCGTGTCCATGTTCACCAGCGACACCGCGCCGTCGGCGCCGGCCGCGGCGAGCGCGGAGCCGTCCGGGGCGAAGGCCAGCGCGGTGATCGGCAGGCTGCCCTGGCTGACGACGGCACGGACCGAAGTGGACGTTCCGTCGGCCGTCCCCCAGAGGCGGACGCCGGCGCCGTCATCGACGGCGAGTTGGCGTCCGTCGGGGCTGAAGGCGGCGACGGCGGGAGCCGCGTCGGGCCGGATCGTGATCGTCGATCCGCCGGTCGCGGTGTCCCAGACGCGGATACGGCTGGTGTTCTCGCCCCCCTTCGTCCAGCCGGTGGCGGTGGCGATCAGCCGCCCGTCTGGGCTGATCGCCAGGGTCGCCGAGCCGACGTCCGCCAGCCAATCGCCCTCGGCCGTCAGCTCCTGCGTGCGCGGGGCGATCGGGGGACGGACGACGGCGTGGATCCGGCCGGTGCGGACATCGCGGACCGTGATGTCCGGGTCGCCGTAGGGGACACCGTCCTTGACGTCGGCCTCGACCGGCCGGCCGGCCACCGTCTGGGTGCGCCCGTCCGCGCTGAGCCTGGTGTCCTTCGGCGGGCCGCCGCCGGCCAGCAGTTGGCTTGACCGGCCGGTGGTGATGTCGGTGGAGTGCGCCCCGCCGCGGGCGTCGGTGGTGATCAGGGTGCGGGAGTCGCCGAAGGCCAGGCCGGTGATGACCGGCAGGGCACGGTTGACCGCGGCCGGGGTGCTCGGCGGTGACTGCTCGGCGGCGACGGCGATGGGCGGCAGAGCGCGGACGGTACCGGTCGCGGTGTCGGCGCAGCGGACCTGCCAGCTCTCCTCGCTCCAGCAGAGCGTCCGCCCGTCGGGCGCGAACGCCTCCGCGGTGACGGCCTGGTCGCCGTGCAGCCGCAGCCGCAGCGGATCGGCCGCCGCGGCGTACAGGGCCACCTCCGCCTCGTCCGTGGGCCGGGTGCCGTAGGCCTCGACGGCCAGCAGGGCGCTGAGGTCGGGGTCTGTTCGGGCCGCCGCGCCGGAGTCCGCCGCGAGCTGCCGGGAGAGGGCGACCTGCTGGGCGGCCACCGCGCGGGCGCGTGCCCGGTCCGCGGTCGTGCGCTGCCGGACGGCCGTCACCGCTGCCAGCAGTGCGAGGCAGAGCAGCACCGACAGGGCCGCGGTCAGCAGCCACATGCGGCGGGCGGTACGCGACCGGACGCGCTGCCGCTTCTCGCGTGCCTCCCGGCTGGCGGCCAGGAACCGGCGTTCCAGGGTGGTCAGTTCACCAGCGCCCGAGTCCGCCGGGCCCCCTTCCCCTTCTCCGGCCGCGTCCGTGCCGGAGGACGGGAAGGCGTCGACCGCCGCATCGAGCCGGCCGCCGCGCAGCAGAGCGCCGGGGTCGTGGTCGAGCGCGGCCCACAGCGCCGCCGCGTCGGTGAGGCTCCGGTGGTGGCGGAGCCTCTCCCGGCCGCGGTCGATCCAGTCGCGGTAGCGGGGCCAGGCGGAGATGACCGCGTCGTGGGCGAGGTTGACGGTCTGGTCGTCGGAGACCAGGAGCCGTGCGCGCAGCAGTTTCTCGACCACTTTCCCGGCGTCGGGTGCGATGGTGTCCAGCTCGGCCCGGTCGGTCGGGCGGCGGGTGTCAGGGACGCCGTCGCCCGGACTGACCAGGCGCAGCAGGATGTTGCGCGCCAGCGCGGCCTGCGCGGTCGGCAGAGCGTTGTACACGGTCTCGGCCGTCGTGGTGATGGCCCCGTCGACGCCGCCGGCCGCCTCGTACATCGCCTCGGTCAGCGCCCGCCCGCGGCGGCGCCGCCAGGTCTCCAGCAGCGCGTGGGACAGCAGCGGCAGGCTTCCCGGCTCCCGTGCGGCCTCCTTGATCAGCCGTGCGGTCAGCGTGCGTTCGACGATGAGTCCGGCTGCCGCCGCCGGACGCACGACCACCTGGCGCAGCGCGGCCGGTTCCATCGGTCCGACCAGGACGGTCGCGTCGCGCAGCGCCGCTGCCAGCGCCGGGTGCTGGGCGAGGCGGCCGAGGAAGTCCGCGCGGATGCCGATCACCACGCGCAGGCTGCCGCCCTCCGCGGCGCCGGCGACCGCGTCGAGGAAGCCGGCGCGCTCCTCAGGGCCGGCGGTGAGGGTGAAGACCTCCTCGAACTGGTCGATGATCACGATGGTGTCGCCCGGGCCCGGTGCGGGCTCGAGCAGCGCGCCGTGAGTGCCGGCCGGACGGTTCCCCGGGGTGAGGAGGCGCACCGCCGCCGGTGGCCGTCCGCCGATGCCGTCCTGCCGCAGGGCGGGGATCAGGCCGGCCCGCAGCAGCGAGGACTTCCCGCTCCCCGAGGCCCCCACCACGGCCACCACGCGGTGCCGCCCGACCTGTTCCGCCAGGTGCCGCGTCAGGTCCTCGCGGCCGAAGAACAGGTCCCGGTCACCGGGTTCGAAGCGTGCCAGCCCCCGGTAAGGGGGATCGGCGCCGTCGTCCCGGCGGGGATCCGCGGCGGCCGCCGCGGCGAGCGCGCGCGAGACCTCGTGCCACCGCTGCTCCCACACCTCGGCCTCACCGCCGCAGACCGCCGCGTAGGACAGCACCACGGGCAGCGACGCCAGCTGCTCGCCGCCCGCGGCCTGCGACAGCGTGCTGGACGAGAAGGCGGACGCGGCGGCCATCTTCCGGTAGGTGATCCCGGCGCCCGCACGCAACTCCCTGAGTTCCTGCGCGAACTGCGCCACCGGGCCGCCGGCGTCATCCAGCGGCCGTTCAGGACGACCCATCCCCGTACCCCGTCAGTCCTCGCGCCACGCCCCGGCGTGCCCCCGCACGGCCCCCGGCACCACGGTAGCGAGTTGTTCACCCTGGCAGCAGGTGCTTGCCGGACAACCATCAGGCCCGCAGCGTCGGTTGAGGCAGACGCAGGACGTCGGACACGAACGGGGGGTCGGGCTGTGCCCGTCTCAAGGGGAATGAAGATCGGCATTGTCGGCGCCGTATGCGCAGGGATGCTCGGCGCGGCCGGATACGGCGCCTACAACGTGTACACCTCGCTTGGCGACATGACCGGTTCCGGGCACGGGAGGGCTGCCGGCACCGCGGGTGCCACCGCCCGGGCCGTCGCCGAGCCGCTGTCCGCACGGCAGATCGCCGACAGCGCCAACGCCTTTCTGGCGGCGTGGAGCGCCGGCGACCTCGCCGAGGCGGCCGCGCTGACGGACTCCGCGCAGGACGCGGCCACCGGCCTGACCGACTTCGGATCCCAGGGCCACATCAGCTCCGTCAAGCTCACCGGCATCAAGCCCGGGAGCGGCGGCGCCTCGTTCACGGTCGCGGCACACGTCGACTACCGCGGCCGGACCTCGACCTGGACGTACCCCTCCGCTCTCACCGTGCGCCGCGGCGCGGACGGGAAGCCGGCCGTCGCATGGGCGCCCTCGGTGCTGCACCCGGGGCTGGTGGCCGGTGACTCGATCGTGACCCGCGCCGCGCAGTCGCCCGGCATCGACGTCACCGACCGGCACGGCACGGTGCTCACCGGCAGCCGGTTCCCGTCGCTGACCCGGATCATCGCCGACATCGCGGACCAGCACGGCGACCAGGTCAGCGGTGGCACCACCGGCATCGGCACGTACGTGGTCCACAGCGACGGCTCGACCGGAGCCCTGCTGCACACCGTGCTGAAGGGCCGGAACAAGAAGCTGCCCACCACGCTCGACGCCCGTCTCCAGGCCGCCGCCGAGAAGGCCGTCGCGGGCCACGACCGGGCCTCGGCCACCGCACTGGACATCCGGGACGGCTCCATCCTCGCCGTCGCCAACACCCCGCCGGAGGGCGAGGACGTCGCCCTCCAGGGCATCGACGCGCCCGGCTCCACCTTCAAGATCGTCACCGCGGCGGCGCTGATCCAGCACAGCGGCATGGAGCCCGGCTCGCCGGCCCCGTGCAGGGCCACCGACAACGTGCCGGAGGGGCGGATCTACCACAACGACTCGGCCGGCCTGCACAACGAGAACGCCGACCTGCGCTGGGACTTCGCCAACTCCTGCAACACCGGCTTCATCGCCCTGGCGCCCCATCTCGGCGCCGCCGCGCTGCGCGCCACGGCTGCGCAGTTCGGACTCACCCAGCCCTGGAACATCGGCACGATCACCCCCAACGACCAGCCGGGCTTCCCCGACGGCCGCGGACCTGACGAGTTCACCTCGGAGATGATCGGACAGGGCGAGGTGGTCGCCAACCCGCTGATCATGGCCTCGATCGCGGCCACCGCCGCGACCGGCAGGTTCAGCCAGCCGCGGATCGTGGCCGGAGACCTCATCGACGGAGTCGTGGACGCCCGCGGCGTCGGCCCGCACGTGTCGGCCGACCTGCGCGAGCTGATGCGCGCGGCCGTCACCAGCGGCACCGCCAGCGGCGTGATGAACGGCTTCGGCCCCGACTCCGGCGCGAAGACCGGCTCCGCCGAGGTCGACGGACAAGCCGCCACGAACGGCTGGTTCACCGCGTTCGCCGGCAACGTGTCCGCCGCGGCGATCGTCCGCGACGCGGGCCACGGCAACACCAGCGCGGGCCCGATCGTGGCGCAGATTCTGGCCGGCCGGTGAGCCGCCGGGCGGCCCGGTCGGGCGGATGGTTCCCCGCGCGACGCGGGTGCGCGGGAGCGGCGTGAAGGCCCCGTGGGGGCTCGCCGGTAAGTGGCGGCGGGCCCCCACGGGGACTGCGTGCGGTCAGAAGCCGGAGTTGCCCGGGCCCCGGGTGACGGTGTAGTTGCCGGGGTTGTTGAGCGCGGCGGACGCGGTACCGCTCACCGACGTGTTGCTGATCGTCATGCCGCCGGTGACGTTGTTGATGTCGATGCCGTAGGTGCCGGCGCCGGTGATCGTGTCGTGGTCGAAGGTGAGGTTGCTGATCTGGTGGCCGTAGGAGAGCAGGACGGCCTGGTAGGAGCTGTCCTTGATGGTGTTGCCCGTGACGTCGACCGGCTGGGTGATGTCGCCCTTGGCGTCGGCGAAGATCCACAGGGCGCCGAGGTCGGAGTTCCAGTTGTAGTTGTGGGAACCGGCGCGGGTCAGGACGTTGTCGCGGATCGTCGTCCGGCCGGAGAAGTTCCCGCCGAAGGCCGTGCTGACGTTGATGCCGGAGCCGAAGGCGACGGTGTCGCTGACGGCGTTGTCCTCCACGACGTTGCCCCCGCCGCCGTACACGCCGATGCCGCCCGCCTGGATCGGCGACTGCGCGGTGTTGTGCGAGACCGTGCAGCCGGTGACGTCGCCGCCCTCGGTGTCGAGGGCGATGTTGTCGTCGCCGGTGTTGCGGACGTTGGACTGCTCGACGCGGGAGCCGGAGGAGCCGCCGTGGAGGTGGATGCCGTCGGCGTAGATGTCGCGGGCACGGACACCGGCGACGTCGAGGCCGTTGGCAGGCACCGCCCACAGGCCGACCTTCGCGTGCTCCATCCACACGCCGAGGACCAGCGAACCGGAGGTGAAGGCGCCCTCGATGGCGGGCGCGCCCTGGTCGTTGTTGCGGAAGGTGTGGTCACCGAATATGGCGAGGTCGGCGATCTGGTTGCGGCCGCCGGTCGCGTACAGGCCGCCGCCGCCGTTCTCCGCGGTGGACTGGATCGTGGAGTACCAGGCTCCGGCGCCGCGCAGCGAGACATTGCTGAGGTTGACCCGGCCGGAGATGGCGTACGTGCCGGCCGGCAGCCACAGGCCCTTGCCGGTGCCGGAGAGCTGGCTGAGCGCGCTGTTCAGCGCGGAGGTGACGTCGGAGCCGCCCGGGTTGATGCCGTACGTGGCCGCCGAGACGTAGCCGGCGGGCATCGCGTAGGCCGGGTCGACGAGTTCGGTGTCGACGGTGTCGATCGTGAAGGTGCCGGCCGCGGTGCTGTCCTTCTGGAACTTCAGCACCGTGCCGGCCGGCCAGGTGGCGGAGTTCTTGTAGCGGACGTCGTCGTAGAAGTGGTGGCCGGTGCCGTCGCCGGGGTTGTTGGTGTCGTAGTAGCCGGCGCCGTACAGCCAGGCGTACTTGTTGGTGAGGGTGAGGTCGGTGACCTTGGCGCTGCCGGCGTAGAGGGCGAGCGGCGCGGTGGTGGCGGTGCCGTCGGCGGTGTCCGGGACGGAGTACCGCACGACCACCGAGTTCGCCGGCTTGGCGAGGGTGATCTGCACGTACTTGCCGGTGCCGGTGAGCTGGACGGCGCTGCGGCCGGTGGCCTCCGCGCTGAGCGAGGGGTAGGCGCGGCTGACCGGCAGGACGCTGCCGTTGGTGGACGAGTCCGCGGCGCGGTACTCGGTGTACGGCAGGGTCGCGCCCTGCGCGGCGAGCGCGGTGCCGCCGTCGACCGACACACCGTCCACCGCGACGTCGCCGGTGTCGCCTGAGTCGTGCTGGAGGCCGATCAGATTGAGGCCGGAGCGCAGCGTGACGGTCTTGGCGGCGGTCAGCCAGCCGCTGCCCGCGGGCAGGCTGATCTGGGAGTTCCTGATGCCGTTGAGGTAGAGCGAGAGGGTCTGCGCGGAGCCGGTGGAGTTGGCGTACGTGACCGAGACGGTGCGGCTGCCGGCCGACGGTACGGCGGTGTCGATCTGCGTCTGGGCGCCCTGCGCGGTGAAGCCGGTGAGGTAGCCGGCGCCCGCGTAGCCGGAGAGCGAGGTGCCGACCGTGGATCCGCCGGTCGCGAAGGCGGTCGCCGCGTCGTAGGTCTGGCCGTCACCGCTGCCGGGCGGTGTCGTGGGCGGGGTGGTGGGCGGCGTCGTGGCGCCGACGGTGACGTTGTCGAGGTTGACGTTGCCGTTGTCGGCGGTGTCGAAGCGGTACGCGACCGCGTTGGCGCCCGACTTCAGGGTCAGGTTCTCGGTGGCGGTGCCCCAGGTGTTCCAGTCGGCGGTCGCCGGCAGCGAGGTGGTGACCGCCTTCGTGCCGTTGACGTAGACCGACAGGGTGCGGATGGAGTTGGTGCCGTTGGCGTACCGCAGCGTGACGGGCGCGCTGCCGGCGTTCGCGGCGGACACCGAGAAGGTGGTGGCGGCGCTGCCCCTGTTGCCGTCGGTGTAGCCGCCGACGAAACCGCTGCCGCTGTATCCGGTGTGGTCGGTGGCGGTCGCGGCGCCGCCGGACAGGGCGGCGGACTCTGCTTCGTAGACGGTGCCGGCGCCGGCCGCCGAGGCGTGCAGCGCCGTCCAGCTGACGAGGGCGGCCAGCAGGGCGAGCAGGGTGACCACCGCGGCGAGCGCTGATCCGGGCAGACGTGTGCCCCGGGAGGTTTCGGGCATGAATGGACTCCGCAGCAGAAGTGGGGGTGCTTGAGTGAGCGGCACCGTAGCTCCGGGCCAACCCCCGTGCAACGGATCGGGGCGATCCCGCGGAGTGCCCGCGGGCGGGAACGGAATCCGGCTGACGTGCCGACAAGGCCGCCGAGCTGCGGCGATCGGGCCCCGAGCCGGAATCGCCGGCATCCGGCGGTGAATGAGGTGAAGCTTTTCCGTCGGTTTCTTGCTCGGAATTCC
This sequence comes from Streptomyces sp. CA-111067, assembly GCF_050956065.1. NCBI lineage: Bacteria > Bacillati > Actinomycetota > Actinomycetes > Kitasatosporales > Streptomycetaceae > Streptomyces > Streptomyces sp. CA-111067. Next base: position 7,929,560 of record NZ_CP192103.1, read on the forward strand.
TGCCCTCGCGGGCCTCCCACGGGCCTTTCTGTCCTCTCCCGGTGCCGCTACCTGGGCGCCGGCGCCGGGGCGGTGGAGAGGCGGACGACCAGCTCGGGTTCGTGCAGGAGTTCCTTGGGCGTGGGGTTGGTGTCGTTGATCTGGTTGGCGAGCAGGGTGACGGCCGCCCGCGACATCGACTCGATCGGCTGGCGGAGGGTGGTGAGGGGCGGGTCGGTGTAGTTCATGAAGGCGGAGTCGTCGTAGCCGACGACGGAGAAGTCGGCGGGGACGGCGAGCCCTTGGCGGCGGGCGGCGCGGATGGCGCCGAGGGCGAGGATGTCGCTGCCGCAGATCAGGGCGGTGATGCCGGTGGCCAGCATTTCGGTGGCGACGGCCTGGCCGCCCTCGAAGGAGAACAGCGCGTGCCCGACCGGGTGGGCGTTCTTCCCCGCGCCGTGGCGCTCGGCCAGCTTGGCGAAGGCGGTGGCCTTGCGGCGGGAAGGAGTGTGGTCGGCCGGGCCGACCATCAGACCGATCCGGGTGTGCCCGAGCGAGGTCAGATGCGCGTACGCCTGCTGCACGGCCGCCACATCGTCGGTGGACACCTGCGGGAAGCCGCTGTAGTCGATGGCCGCGTTGAGCAGCACGACCGGCATCCCGCGCTCCTTGAGCGACGCGCTCTCCTCCGCGCTGAGCCCGCCGCAGAAGATGACGCCGGAGACCTGCTGGTCGAGCAGCATCGTCACGTACTCCGCCTCGGTGAGGCCGCCGGCCGACCTGGTGCACAGCACAGGGGTGAAGCCGAGCTGGACGAGCGCGCCGCCGGCGACCTCCGCGAGCGCGGGGAAGATCGGGTTCTGCAGCTCGGGCAGCACCAGGCCGACCAGACGGGCGCGCACGCCCTTGAGATGGGTGGGGCGTTCGTAGCCGAGCACGTCGAGCGCCGTCAGCACCGCCTGCCGGGTGCTGTCGGAGACGCCGGGCTTGCCGTTGAGCACCCGGCTGACCGTCGCCTCGCTGACCCCGACCTTCTGGGCCACCTGTACGAGTTTGCGGACCATGAGCGCACTATATCCGCGGTCGGCTGTGGGATTTATGCGTCGGCCTTGCGTCTTTTGCGTCACTCCGCATCATCGCGGTGAGCTTTTTGCGTAAGTGTGTTTTCGTATTGCGTGCCTGGTGCGGTCGACGTAACTTGTGCGTCACCTCGGGGGACGGCCGCCCCCTCCATCACCCTCATGACCAGGGACGACTCATGACCAGGGACGATTCATGACCGGTTTCCCGGCGGGCAGCAGAGCCCGCATCGCCCTCGCCGTCACGGCGGCCGCGGGGCTGACCCTCGCAGTGAGCGGCTGCGGCGGCTCCTCCGGCTCGTCGAAATCCGCCGACGGCACCGTCACCATCACGGTGAACGACATGCCCGCCAAGACCGACCCGGTGAACCGGAAGATCTTCCTTGCCGACGTGGCGGCCTTCGAGAAGCTCAACCCGAAGATCAAGGTCACCCCGCACGAGGGCCAGATGGACCCGCAGACCTTCTCCACCAAGCTGGCCGGCGGCCAGCTGGAGAACGCCTTCTACGTCTACTACACCGATCCGGCAGGGCTGATCGCCAAGCACCAGGCCGCGGACATCACCCCGTACCTGTCGCAGTTCCCGGCCGTCAACCAGGTCAAGCCCCAGCTGCGCAAGGTCTTCCAGGACGGCAAGGGCCACACCTACGGGCTGCCCGAGGGCAACTACTCGATGGGCCTGGTCTACAACCGCGCCCTGTTCAAGCGGGCCGGACTCGACCCGGACCAGCCGCCGACGACCTGGGACGAGGTCCGCGCCGACGCCAAGAAGATCGCCGCGCTCGGCAAGGGCACCGTCGGCTACGGCGACTACAGCAAGTCCAACACCGGCGGCTGGCACTTCACCGCCGAGATGTACTCGCGCGGCGGCGATGTCGCCAAGCAGCAGCCGGACGGCACCTGGAAGGCCGACTTCGACAACGCCACCGGCAGGGCCGTCCTCCAGCAGCTGCACGACATGCGGTGGACCGACGACTCGATGGGCTCGCGGCAACTGCTCGAATGGGCCGACCTGCTGCAGATGATGGGCGCGGGCAAGCTCGGCATGTACCTCGCCACCTCCGACAACATCCCGACCATCGCCTCGCAGTACAAGGGAGACCCCAAGGACTACGGCCTCGGCCCGATCCCCGGCGGCAAGGGTACGCTGGCCGGCGGCGGCGGGTTCATGTTCAACCCCAAGGACACCCCCGAGCAGATCAAGGCCGCGATGGCCTGGGTGGCCTTCAAGTACGAGAACCCGGACCGCATCGAGCTGGGCGCGCAGCGCGCCGCCCAGGCCAAGCAGCCGGTCGGCCTGCCCGAGCCGAACATCTGGACCGGCGCCGCCGCGCAGGCCAAGACCGCCGCCGACACCAAGTACGCCAATGTGCCGGTCGCCAACTACGTGCCGTTCCAGCAGACCCTGCCCGGGATACCGCTGGTGCTGGAGCCGCCGAAGGCCCAGCAGATCTACGCCGTGCTCGACACCGCGATGGCCAAGGTGCTGACCGACAAGAGCGCCGACATCGGCTCCCTGCTGTCGAACGCCTCCAAGCAGGTCGACTCCCTGCTCGCGGCCCAGTAGCGCCGCCCGCCCGGACCCGACCCTGGATGCCCGCGGGCCCGCCGGCCCCTGACCACCGGCGAGGCCCGCGGGCGCCGACGAAGGAGAACCCATGGCCACCTCCCTGGCCGCCCACCGCCCCGGCTCCCCGGCCGCGCCACCGCGCGGCGGCCGGACCGGGACAGCCGCCGCGCGGCGGGCCCGGCTGCGCCGGCGGATCGCCGACAACGCCCTCGCGTACGCCTTCATGGCGGCCGGCATCGTCTGCTTCGCGGTGTTCTCGTGGTACCCGCTGGTGCGGGGCATCATCCTGAGCTTCCAGCAGGACAACCTGATCACCGACCCGCAGTGGGTCGGACTGACCAACTACCGCCACCTGTTCGCCGACCCGCTGTTCTGGACGGCCTGGAAGAACACCGCCGAATTCACCGGCCTCGCGCTGGTCCTCGGCTACGCGGTGCCGTTCGTGATCGCGGTGCTGCTCAACGAACTGCGGCACTTCAAGGGCTTCTTCCGGGTCGCGGTCTACCTGCCGGTGATGCTGCCGCCGATCGTCAGCGTGATGCTCTGGCAGTTCTTCTACGACCCGGGCGACGGCCTGTTCAACACCGCGCTGCGCGGCGCCCATCTGCCCACCTCGCAGTGGATCCAGTCGCCGCACACCGCGATGATCTCGCTGGTGCTCGTCTCCACCTGGGCCAACATGGGCGGCGCGACGCTGATGTACCTGGCCGCGCTCCAGTCCATCCCCGGCGAGCTGTTCGAGGCCGCCGAGCTGGACGGCGCCGGGATCTGGGCCCGGCTGCGGTATGTGACGCTGCCTCAGATGCGGTTCATCATGCTCGTCCTGCTGCTGCTCCAGATCATCGCCACGATGCAGGTCTTCATCGAGCCGTTCCAGCTCACCGGCTTCACCGATCCGTCCACCATCACCGTGATGACGCTGATCTACCGCTACGCCTTCGCCGTCAACAACGACTTCGGTCTCGCCGCGTCGATGAGCGTGCTGCTCTTCGCCGTGCTCGGTGTCTTCGCGGCGCTGTACCTGCGGCTGACCCGCGAACAGGACTGAGCCATGACCACATCCACACCCACGGCCGCATCCGCAACCGCATCCGCGCCCGTACCCACATCCGCACCCGCTTCGTCCGCGACCACCCGCAGCCTGATCTCCGACCAGGAGCTGGCCAGGCCGCGCAACCGGGCCGTCTACTTCGCGGTGCTGACCGCCACCATCGTGCTGTTCACCGCCGCCTTCCTCTTCCCCCTTTACTGGATGGCGAGTTCGGCGCTGGAGACCCCGCGCGAGTTCGCCGCCCAGACCCCGACGCTGCTGCCGAAGTCCGTGCACGCCACCGCGTACAAGGACGCGTGGAGCCAGATGGACATCGCGCACTTCTTCCTCAACACCGTCTGGTACGCGGCCGGCGGCTGGCTGATCCAGATCTCGGTGGACGTGTGCGCGGCCTACGCGCTGTCCAAGCTGCGGCCCGCGTTCGGCCGGGCGATCTTCGCCGGGATGCTCGCCAGCCTGATGCTGCCGGCCGCCGCGCTGCTGGTACCGGCCTATCTGACGGTCTCCGACCTGCCGCTGGTGCACCTCAACCTGCTCAACACGCCCTGGGCGCTGTGGCTGCCGGGCGCCGCGAACGCCTTCAACATCTACGTCCTGCGGCGGTTCTTCGACCAGATCCCCGGTGAACTCCTCGACGCCGCCGCCATCGACGGGGCCTCCCGGCTCCAGACACTGCTGCGGGTGGTGCTGCCGCTGTCGCGTCCCGTCCTCGCGGTGATCTCGATCTTCGCGGTGGTCGGGATGTGGAAGGACTTCCTCTGGCCGCTGCTGGTGCTTCAAGACCCCGACAAGCAGACGCTGTCGGTCGCCCTGCACCGGCTGTCGACGTCCACCACGCAGGTGCCGCCCACCGAGATGATCGCCGGCCTGTCCATCGCGGCGGTACCGATGATCGTGCTCTTCCTCTTCTTCCAGCGGCACATCCTCGGCGGCCTGTCGGCGGGCGCGCTCAAGGGGTGACCCCCCTGGCCGCCGCTCTGCCCGCCCCGCCCCGCCCTGTCCCGCTCGCCCCGCCTAGCCCAAGGAGCCCGTCCGTGGCCGATCAGCCCCTCGCAGCCGAACCCGCCCAGTGGTGGCGTGACGCCGTCATCTACCAGGTCTACCCGCGCTCCTTCGCCGACGGCGACGGCGACGGGATCGGCGACCTGACCGGTGTCCGCGCGCGGCTGCCGTATCTGGCCGAACTCGGCGTGGACGCGCTGTGGTTCAGCCCCTGGTACGCCTCGCCGCAGGCCGACGCCGGGTACGACGTCGCCGACTACCGGCGGATCGACCCCGCGTTCGGCACCCTGGAGCAGGCGGAGGCGCTGATCGACGAGGCCCACGCCCTCGGCCTGAAGATCATCGTCGACGTGGTCCCCAACCACTTCTCCGACCGGCACGTCTGGTTCCAGGAGGCGGTGGCCGCCGGCCCCGGCGCCGAGGTGCGGGACCTGTTCTGGTTCCGGCCCGGCCGTGGCGCGGACGGCGAACTGCCGCCCAACGACTGGCAGTCCGTCTTCGGCGGCCCCGCCTGGACCCGGCTGCCCAACCCGGACGGCACACCCGGCGAGTGGTACCTGCACCTGTTCGCCCCCGAGCAGCCCGACCTGAACTGGAACAACAGCAAGGTGCGCGAGGAGCACGAGAGCGTACTGCGCTTCTGGTTCGACCGCGGCGCGGACGGCGTCCGGATCGACTCCGCGACGATGCCCGCCAAGGACCCCGAGCTGCCCGACTTCGACCACGACGCGCCGCCGGTGCCGCACCCGTACATCGACCGCGACGACGTGCACGACATCTACCGCGCCTGGCGGGCGCTCGCCGACGGCTACGAGCGGCCGCGCGCGCTGATCGGCGAGGTGTGGCTCGCCGACCCGGTGCGCTTCGCGCATTACCTGCGGCCCGACGAGATGCACAGCGCCTTCAACTTCGACTACCTCAACTGCCCGTGGGACGCGACCGCGCTGCGCCATGTGATCGACGCGACGCTGGCCGCGCACGCCTCGGTCGGCGCCCCCGCCAGCTGGGTGCTGTCCAACCACGACGTGACCCGGCACGTCACCCGGTACGGCCGCGCCGACACCTCGTTCGGCCTGGCGCTGCGCCAGCACCAGGTACCCGTCGACCTGCAACTGGGCACCCGCAGGGCGCGCGCCGCCCTGCTGCTCGACCTCGCCCTGCCCGGCGGCTGCTACCTCTACCAGGGCGAGGAACTGGGCCTGTGGGAGGTCGAGGACATCCCCGGCGGGCTGCGCCAGGACCCGATATTCCACCGCACCGGCGGCGTCGACATCGGCCGCGACGGCTGCCGGGTGCCGCTGCCCTGGTCGGGCGACCGGCCGCCGTTCGGCTTCAGTCCGGAGGGCGCCGGCGCACCGCCGTGGCTGCCGCAGCCGCAGCAGTGGGCAGGGCTCACCGCGCAGGCACAGGACGGCCGGCCGGACTCGATGCTGACCTTCTACCGGACCGCCCTCGGCCTGCGCCGCAGCGAGCGGGGGCTGCGCGGCACCGACTTCCGCTGGCTGCCCGGAAACGCTCCCGGCGTCCTGGGCTTCGCCCGCGCCGACGGCTTCTTCTGCCTGGCGAACCTCTCCGGCGGCGCGGTGCCGCTGCCCGCGGACGCGGAGGTCGTGCTCGCCAGCGACCCCGGCCTCGAACCGGCCACGGGCGAGCTGCCGGACGATACGACGGTGTGGCTGCGGCAGCGCTGACCGGCGGGCCGGCCACGGCGAAGCACTCCCCGCGAAGCAGCCGGCGGGGAACCCCACGATGAAGAGAGCGGGCATCGCGTCATGACTCGGAAACTGTCGGAAGTCGCCAAGAGGGTGGGCGTCAGCGAGGCGACGGTCAGCCGCGTGCTGAACGGCAAGCCCGGGGTCTCCGACGGCACGCGGCAGGCGGTGCTGACGGCGCTTGACGTGCTGGGCTACGAGCGGCCCACCCAACTGCGCGGCGTGCGGGCGCGGTTGGTGGGCCTGGTGCTGCCGGAGCTGCAGAACCCGATCTTCCCCGCGCTCGCGGAGGTCGCCGGCGGCGCGCTCGTCCAGCTCGGTTTCACCCCTGTGCTGTGCACCCGCACCGCGGGCGGGCTCACCGAGGCGGAGTACGTGACGATGCTGCTGGACCAGCAGGTCTCCGGCGTCATCTTCTGCGGCGGCCTGAGCGCCGACGAGTACGGCGCCCTGCTCCAGCGGGGCGTCCCCGTGGTGCTGCTCAACGCGGCCGTCGACTACGCGGTGATCCGGTCGGACCGGCAGCCCGACCGGTCCGCGCCGGCCGACCGGTCCCTGGCCGAGCGGTCCCTCCTGGCGGACCGGCGGCCGGAGCTGACCGCCCGGTTCCCGGGACGGGACGCGGACCGGAGCGCCGCCCGCCCGCCGGACCGCCGGATGTCCCGCACCTTCGGGTTTCCGCAGGTGTCGACGGACGATGTCGCCGCGGTGCAGCAGGCGTACGCGCATCTGACCTCGCTCGGGCACACCCGGATCGGTCTGATGGTCGGCCCGGCCGACCACACCCCCTCCCGCCGCAAAGCCGCCGCCTTTACCACGCTCGCCGAGCGCGGCGGCGCGAAGAACACCCACCCCATCGGGCACGCGCTGTTCTCCTTCGAGGGCGGCCAGGCCGTCGCCACCGAAATGCTGGCCACCGGCATCACCGCCCTGATCTGCGGCAGCGACATCCTCGCCCTCGGCGCCATCCGCGCCGCCCGCCGCCAGGGGCTCGCCGTCCCCGCCGACTTCTCCGTCGTCGGCTACGACGACTCCGCCTTCATGAACTACACCGACCCGCCCCTCACCACCCTCCGCCAGCCCATCGAGGCCATGTCCCGCGCCGCCGTCACCCTGCTCGCCAACCAGATCCACGGCACCAACCCCACGCCCAAGGAACTCCTGCACGAACCCGAGCTGGTCGTCCGGCTCTCCACCGCCCCCGCCCACCAGGCCGGACGCGCCGCCCAGCCCGGCCTGCGCGCGGTCGGCACCGACTGACGGTGTCGTCACGACCGTGCGCGAAGGCCCGCCGGCCCGGCATCTCGCCGGGCCGGCGGGCCTTCGCCGACGATCCGTCCGTTCGATCCGTCCGTCAGAGGTTGACCCAGGTGGCGCTCTCGGCGATGGCGGTGAGCTGGGCGATGGTCAGCACCGGCGTGGGGCGGGTGCGGGGGCCGTTCTCGCCGACGCTGTTGAGGGCGACGACCGTGACACGGCCGTGGCGGTGCAGCACCTCGGCCCAGTTCTGCTCGGTTCCCTTTCCGCCCTTCCCGGCCACCTTCTTGGTGCCGAGCCAGTCGCCGTTCGGCAGCTTGACCGCATGCGGGTAGTCCTTGCGGAACTGGGTGGTGGCCCCGGGATCGCTCGTCCCACGGGCGTCCTCGCCGTTGTAGACGCTGCCCTTGCCGTGGGAGTCGGCCAGCACCATGGTGTTGCCGAGCACGGGGGTGTCCGCGCCGGCGAAGCCGGACCGGGTGAAGCCGGCGGGGATCAGCCGGTAGAAGATCGCTCCGATGCCGTCCGGGCCGAACGGGGTGTTGGTGTCCTTGCTCTGGCTGCCCGTGGCAGGGATCGCCGCCAGCTGCGCGTGCCACAGCGGACTGGTCACCATCTGCTTGAGCTGGGCCGCGTCGAACGGAGGCTCGTCGCGGGTGGCGGCAGTGCCCTTCCCGCTGGGTGCGTTGTCCTCCTGGATCACGACCCTGGTGCCGTCCGGCGCCGCGTAGGTCGCCGTCCACTCAGCGTTCCACAGGCCCTTCGAGGCGTCGAGCTCGCTCAGGTTGAAGACACCTCCGCCGGGCAGCTGCTCCGTCTGGCAGTGGTCAGGCTTCGGTTCTCCCTGGCCGACCGTGCAGGTGAAGGGTGACTTCGTCTTGTCGGGACCGTTCCAGCGGGTCAGGTCGACGGAGACCATGGCCTGGCCGTGGCCGTCGTCGTATTGCACCGAGGCCGAAGGCTCGAACAGACCGTTTCCGAGCGGGCTCGGCAGGCCCTTGTCGTGCAGACCCCGACCGCCGTAGACGATGACCTTGCCCGGCGGCAGAACACGCTTGAACAGGTCTGCCACCTTCTGCGCTTCCGGGCTGAGCTTGCCCGGAGTCGGCGTCGGGTAGACGACCTCGGCTTTCGAGCCGTCGGGGCCGGCCGGCGTGGCGGGCGTGGCGGCGCTGTTGCCGGCGGCGAGATTCGGCAGCAGCAGCCCGCAGGCGGTCACGAGCGCCACCGCCGTGGCGGAGCCGGCCGCCAGACGGGCGCGGTGGCGGCGGCGGATACGGCGGGTGACCTCGTTCAGCTGGATCTGGTGCGGTCCCGCGAGCTCAGCGAGCTCCTGGAGTCCGCGCTCGATGGGCTGCTGGTTCATCGGTTTCCTTTCATGGTGACGGTTTGGGTGGGCTCCAGAGCGACGGCCATCCGGGCGGCGGCGTCACTGAGATGCCGTTTGACGGTGCCGTCGCTCAGCTGCATCCGATGCGCTACCTCGCTCACCGGCAGGTCCTCGTAGAACCGCAGCACGACGCAGGCACGTTGGCGGGGCGTCAGTTTCTTCAGCGCGTCCTGCAGGTCCAGCCGCTGGTCGACGCCCCCACCGTGGTCCGGCGCCACCTCGGGCTGCGCCCCGCCGCTCAGCCGCGGCAGCAGCAGCCGCAGCCGCCGCTGCCGCCGGTACTGGTCCAGGTAGCGGTTGAGCATCGCCCGGCGGACATACCGCTCCACGTCCTGGACCGTCCAGCCCGCCTTGGGATGGGTGAAGACCCGCACCAAAGCGTCCTGAAGCAGATCAGCACCCTCCCCGCGGTCGCCACAGAGCAGAAACCCGTACCGGTTCAGCTCCGCCCCACGGGCCTGCACGAGCTCCACGAGTTGTTCGGACCATCTGGCCACTTGTCCCTCCTCATGCCTTCATGACCTCATACGAACGAGGCCGGCATTCGGTTGGGGCCGCCACCGACTTCTCTGGCGAGGCGCACACAGCAGTCGACGGGAGGCCCCGGTGCTGGTAGCACCGGGGCCTCCCGTCGAGGGGGTGGGCGGGGGTGTCAGTGCTGGAGGGTCATCGCGTAGATCTCCAGGGCGCTGTCGCGCTGCCAGTCAAGGCCGCCGGAGCCGGGGGCCACCCAGGCCGGGACGGAGGGGGTGGTCAGGGAGAGGGAGCGGATCTGTTTGCCGGGGGTCAGGGGGACGGTTGTCTCGTAGAGGGACGCCTTCGTCGTGGTCTTGCCGGTGCCCGCCTTCAGTTGGTACGCGGTCGTCAGTGCGACGGCGTTGCCGAAGTCGGGGGTGTTGTTCGCCCAGCCGGTGAGTTCCAGCGGGACCGTCGCCGTGCTGCCGTCGGTGTAGGTGACGACCGCGGTGGCCGACGCGGCGCCCGTGCTGCCGTTGTCGGAGGCGCCCACGATGTGCAGGCTGCCGTAGTCACCGGACGGGAGGGCGATGGCCTGGCCGGTGGACTTCACGAAGTTCTGGCTGGTGCCCGCGGTCGGGGGCGCCTGGTAGGTGACGCCGCCGAGGGTGACCGGGCCCGGCGCGGGCAGTTGGTCGGCGGCGAAGCTCAGGCCGGTGCCGTCGAAGTCGCCCTGGCCGGGCGCGTCGAGCGTGGCGACGCCGTCGTTGTTGTAGGCGGTGCCCAGGTCGACGGCGCACGAAGTGCCGGTCTTGATCGCGCACTTCCCGGCCGGCCCGACCACGACGGAGACGGTCTTCTTCACCGGGGCCGCGCCGGGCAGCTCGGCGGTGACCGACACCGCGTACGTGCCCGCCGCGGTTCCGGCCGGCGCGGTGATCCGCAACCGCTCGTTCACCTGGGCGGGGAGCCCGTTCGACGCGGCCGTCGCCGTCGTGCGCGACGGCGCCACCGACCACCCCTTCGGGGCCGCGGCGGTCACGGAGACCCGCGCGGTGTGCGGGGCGGTGGCCAGCAGCGTCAGGCCGACCTGCTGCTGCGAAGGGCGGCCCGCCGCCGGCTGCATGGCGACCTGGTCGGGCGAGACGTCCGCGCTGAGCTGCTGCTGCGGATTCGGCGTCGTGTCGATCGACGGCGGCGCGTCCTTCGCGGCCGTCGCCCACGCCGTGGGCTCGGTGCTGAGCGCGAAGTCGACCCGTCCGCCGTGCGCGATGTCGGACTGGCCGACCCATGCCTTGTTCCACGCCCGGCCGTTGACCGTCGCGGCGGCGATGTAGCGGTTGGCCATGCTGGTGCCCGGCGCCGAGATCGTCAGCGTGCCGCCCTGCGTCTTCCCGTAGGAGCCGATCCGCACCTGCGCGTTCGGGAACTGCGGGGTGGTGAGGACGTCGAAGTTGCCGCCGCTGGTCGTCGGGTAGAGGCCCAGCGACGACATCACGTACCAGGACGACATCTCACCCATGTCGTCGTTGCCCGGGATGCCGCCGGGGGAGTTGGTGAACAGGGTCTCCTGCGCCTTGACCACGGTCGCGGTGTTGCCGGGCTGCCCGGTCCACGCGTACAGGTACGGCGCGATGAGGTTCGGCTCGTTGTTCGGGTTGTACTTGGTGGAGTCGTAGTAGCCGTACGGGTCGCTGACCCACTGCGTGTGCGCGGTCCCCGCCGGGTCGGTGAGCAGGTCGTCGTACGCGAAGAAGTCGTTCAGCCGGCTGGTGGTGGCACCGCTGCCGCCCAGCATGCCGACGAGCCCCGCCGGGTCCTGCGGCACCAGCCACTGGTACTGGGTCGCGTTCTGCTCGTGGAACGCGTGGTCGCTGGTGACCGGGTCGTACGGGGCGAGCCAGGTCCCGTCGGTCGCGGTGCGCGGCCGGAACTGGCTGGTCTGCGTGTCGAAGACGTTCTTGTAGGACTGGCCGCGCCTGGCGAACATCGTGGCGTCGGCGGGGTGGCCGAGGCCCTTCGCCATCAGCGCCAGCGAAGCGTCCGCCGCCGCGTACTCCAGCGTGGCCGACGTCCCGTAGTAGCAGTCGTTGTCATTCGACTTGGTCGGGCAGCAGTTGCCGCTCGTCCCCGCCACGCAGTCGGCGTTCGGCTTGATGTTGAGGCCGTACGGGACGTATCCGCGGTCCGCGTAGTACGCCACACCGGCGCGCCCGTTCTCCCGGACGTCGGCGGCCGGTACCTCGGTCGCGTTCGCCCGCAGGTACGTGTACGCCTCCTGCGCGTCCGCCCCGGTGAGCAGCCCCTTCGACCAGCCCTCGACCAGGAACGGCGTGACCGGGTCGCCGGTCATGATGTTGCCCTCCTGGTCCTCCAGGTACCAGCGCGGCAGCCCGCCGCCCTCCCGCGCGACCGCCAGGATCGACATGTCGATGTCATGCGCGACCTTGGGGACGAGCATCTCCAGAAGCTGGTTCTGGGTCCGGAACGTGTCCCACAGCGAGAAGTTGCTGTAAGGGGCGTAACCGCTCGCCGTGTGCACCTTCTTGTCGGCCCCGACGTAGCGCCCGTCGACGTCACCGATGAGGTTCGGATCGAGCATGGAGTGGTAGAGCGCCGTGTAGTACGCGACCTGCTGGTCGTGCGAGCCGCCACCGATCGCGGCCTTGCGCAGCATCGTGTTCCACTGGCTGTTCAGCGCCTTGTGCGCCGCGTCGAAGTCGAAGCCGAGCTTCCCGGTCTCCGTCGACAGGTTCTTCCGGGCGCCGGCCGGCCCGGTGAAGGACAGGCCCACCTTCGCGACGACGGGAGCGTCGTTCTTCGTCGTGTCGAACGTGACCCAGGCCCCGTTGGCGCCCTTGGCGGCCGAGTCACGCGACCCCGCGCTGCGGTCGGTGCCCTTCCAGGTCCCGTACGACGTGAACGGCCGGCTCAACTGCGCGACGAAGTAGGTCTTCTTGGAGTCCTCGACCCACCCCTCCACGGTCCGGTCGCCGACGACGTGGATCTCGGAGTCGCTCACGCCGTTGCCGGCGTTGAACATCACGTTCGCCTGGGTCGTCCGCGGGAACGTGTACTGCTGCCATCCGGTCCGCGCGGTCGCGGTCAACCCGACGGCCACGCCGTACTTGTCGAGCTTGGTCCCGTAGTAGTCGGGGCCCGTCGTCTCGTTGTCGTGGCTGAACGTCGAGGCGTACTGCGCCGGATCGGTCGAGCTCACCTCACCCGTCGTCGGCATCATCGGCAGGTAGTTGAACCGGCAGCCGTTGATCGTGGTCTGGCTGAACCCGGTGACGGTGCCGGCGGACTCGTTGTCACAGCCGGTGCCACCGGCCGTCTTCATCAGCGGGCTCTCCTGCACCAGGCCGAACGGCGCTCCCGCGGCCGGGAAGTCCAGACCCTCGTTCTCGGTGCCGATGAACGGATTGACCAGCTTGGTCAGATCGGTGCCCGCCCCCGGCGTCGCGTCGGAGGCCGCCTGCGTGGCGGCGTTCGCGCTCACCGCCGTCCCGGCGGCGGATCCCGCCACGGCGAGGGCGACGCAGAGTGCCGCCGCCCGCAATCGCCCCCTTATACGGCGTGCCGTCGGCCTGTTCCGGGTTGCTGCGAATTGCGTGGAATGCATAGCGTCCTTACCGCGTTTCCGCTCGTAGACATCGTTGTCAGGCGGATATCGTTGTCATGCGCCGCGCATGACGTTAGATCGTTTCAGCCGCGACTCGCAAGGGGTCCGGCCCCACCGCCGTGACGGCGCCGGCAGGGCACCGGCGGGGTCGGACGGCCCGGTTCCGGGGCCGTCCGCCACCCGCCACCCGCCAGGAGCACGCTGTTCACGCGGAATCGGGTGCCGCCGCGACGAGGCCGCCTCTCGCCGCGGAAGTCACTCGTCGCGGGGGCCACTCGTCGCGGTGGTCACTTCTCGTCGCGCAGCCGGGACGCCAGCGAGGTGAGCGGCCCGGCCTCCTCGGAGTGGCCCGTCGCGGACAGGTGGGCGACCGCCGCGTCGAGCCGGGCCAGGGCGGGGGCGGTCTGCTTGAGGTAGAGGCCCTCCACGACGGCCGCCAGGCGGACGCACTCGGCCCACTCGCCGGCCCGGTCGTCCTCGGGGCCCGGCTCGCCGAGCAGGTCGAGAGCCCTGCCCAGCGCGACCAGAGCGTCGTCGTACGCGCTGCCGTAGGCGTTGACCCGGCCGTGCTCGTAGGCCAGTGCGGTGTCCAGGGAGCGGCCGCGGCTCTCGAAGCCGGCCTCGCGGGCCTCGTCGGCGACGCGGCCGGCGTCGGCGAGCAGGGCGAGGGCGTCGGCGAGACCGTCGGAGTCCAGCGCCTCCGCCTGCAACCGGGCGAGTTCGCGCAGGCAGCCGCTCAGCTGCTCGAAGCGCGGGCTGCGGGCGTGGGCGGCGAGCGCCTGGTCCGCGGCCTGCCGGGCCTGCTCGAACTCGCCTGCCTCGCCGAGGAGTACGGCCGTCTCCGCGGCGATCATGGCGTGGCTGCCCGGGTCGTCCTCCCAGCCCGCCGACTCGGCGGCCAGCGCGAGGAACTCCGCGGTGGCGGCCTTGAGGTCCTCGCCGGCGTGCAGCGCGCGGGCGCGGGTCAGCCGCAGTTGGGCGAGCAGCCGGTCGTCCAACTCGCCGTCGGTGGCGTCGGATTCGGCCAGCAGGGAGTCGAGCAGCGCGATGCAGTCCTCCACCCGGCCCAGGTCGAGGCTGAGTTGGGCGGCGGTGCTGTAGGTGGCGAACGCGCCGGCCCGGCGGCCCGCACGCAGGTCGGACTCCGCCGAGAGGGTCAGGTGGCGCATCGCCTCGTCGGGACGGCCGAGGCGCATGGACGCCTCGGCGAGGTCGCCGTGCAGGGACGGCGCCTCGGTGGGCCAGTCGGCTGCCAGCCGCAGCGCCTCGGTCAGATCGGCGTACGCGGGCTGCGTCTCGCGCAGGCCGAGCAGGAGTTGGGCGCGCAGGCCGAGCGCGCGGGGCAGGTGCCAGGCGGGGCCGTGCTCCCGCAACTGGTCGACGAGACCGTCCACTTCGGCCCGGGCGGCCGGCAGGTCGCCGGAGACGGCGTAGGTGGTGGCCCGCAGGAAGAGCGCCCCGGACATCTGGCTGACGACGCCGTGCCGGGTGGCGTGGGCGCGCAGCAGGTCCGCCTCGGCGAAGAGCGCCGCGGCGTGCTCCTCGCTGCGTGACGCCTGGAACCGCAGGGCCAGCGCCATCGCCCGCAGGCGCAGCAGGCGTGCCTCCTGGTAGGGGAGCAGGCCGGGCGTGTCCTCCTGGAGGCGGACCATGGCGGCATGGGCATCGCTCAGCGCCGCCGCCGCGGCCTCGGCGGCCTGCGCGCTCTCCGTACCGTCGGCGTCCTTCGTGCCCTTCGCGGCCTTGGCGTCCTCCGCTCCGACCACCTGCTTCTCGGCCCGCATGAGCAGGATCCGACCGCGGGCGACAGCTGCGTCGCCGTGCTCCCCGCAGGCGTCGTACAGCGCCGCCGCCTCCGCGTAGAGGACGGCGGAGGCGTCGTACTCGTCCTTCTCGTGCTTTCCGGACCCCTCCTCCGACAGCAGGTCCGCGCGCAGCCGCTCCAGCGGGCCCACGGCGGGATCCTCGGGATGGGCGTAGTCGGCGCCGGCGACCAGGCTGCGCAGCCTCGCCCACAGGGGCTCCGCGTCCGGGTGCGCCGTCGCCTCCAACGCCCTTGCCTGGACGATGAGTTCGGTCGGCGAGTCCGGGACGGCGGCGGCCGTGCGGGTGGCGGGCGCGCTGACCGGGGCGGCGGTGGCGCCGGGCGCCACCGCGTCCAGGCTGCGGCTGCGCAGGGTGAGCTCCAGCGCGTCCATCACGGGAGTCCGGTCCAGCCGGGCCCGGCGGCGGTCGGTGTGGGCCGTGGTCCCGTTGCGGGTGTCGAAGCGGCCGGCGAGCTCGCCGGCCCGGCTGCCCACCTCGGCGCGCAGCGTGGCCACCGACCAGGTGCGGCCGGCGTATCCGGCAGCCGGCAGCTCTCCGTGGCCGAGCTGCTCCACCCGCTGGAGGAGGGTCTCGACGCCGACCAGGAAGTCGAGCATGTCCTCCGGCGACTCGACCTCGTCGAACAGCCCCCGGTTCTCGGCGAGCAGTTCGAGGCCGCGGGCCTCGTTGCCGGTCAGCGCGCAGAACTCGAGGTGCCGGCCGACCTCGCCCGCCATCGACGGGAGGCGGCGGCAGGTGCGGTAGCCGGCCAGGTGCAGCTCGCGGGCCCGGTCGGCGCGGCCGGTGCGCAGCAGCGGCAGCAGTGCGTGGGAGATGGACCGGGAGGGTTCCTCCTGGCAGGACGCCTGGCCGGCCAGCACCGGCTCCCAGACGTCGAGCGCCCGCGCGTCGTCGCCCGCGGTGAGGTGGTACCTGGCGCGATCGCAGATCTCGCACGCCTCGCAGTCGCTGTACGGGGTGCGGGTGCGCGCCGCCCACAGCTCGTAGGCGAGGTCGCCGCCCTCACCCACGTGGGCGGCGAGCTGGTACGCCTGCCCGTAGTAGGGCTGCAGGCCGAGGCCGGCGCTCTCGTACCGGTCGCGCATCTCCTTCAGCCACTGCCGGATGCTCGCAAGCGGCATCTCGGGCAGCTGCCGGAGGGCGTTGGCGACCCACTTGAACCGCCAGAACAGCTGGTGGCGCAGCCGCTCGTCGAAGACGTCCGGCTGCTCGTCGAAGAGGGTGAGCAGGCGGGCGAAGACGACCGGCGACTTCCGGGGCTCCGAGCCGTAGGTGTACGCGCTCTGGAGCTCCAGCAGCGCCCGGACCAGCGCGACGGGCTCGGTGAACTGCTCGGCGGCCTCGACGAGTTCCTCGGCCCTGACGGTACGGGGCCGGCCGTAGGGCAGCTGGTCGTTGTCGTACAGCGCCTGGTACAGCTCGTCGGTGTTCTGGGGTGCGGTCGGCATCGTCAGCTGTCCTTGCGGAGGGCGTGGGCGAGAAGATCGAGGAAGGAGCGGTTGATCAGGCTCGACTCCGCGGGCCGCAGCGGGCGCCGGGAGAGCATCGCGGCCTGCCCGTAGAGGGCCTCGGCGCTGGTACGGGCCAGCTCGGGCTCGCCGATCGCCACGGCGGTGCGGACCAGCGGGTTGAGCTGGTTGAGGATCAGCTGCGCGCGCGGCGCCTCCTGGCGCAGCGCGCCGAGGATGTCGCCCCACAGCCCGCCCTCCTGCTCGCGGGCGAGCTGGGAGCGGGTGCGCTCGTGCCGCGCCTCGCGGTTGTCGACGAGCAGCGCCGGGGCGGAGGCCGGCTGGAAGGTGCGCAGCGCGACATCGCAGTCGAAGACGGCGAGGGCGTCACGGGCCTGGGCGAGATAGGCCGCCGCGGCGAGTTCGGTCTCCCGGTCGACGGGGTCGAGGTGGGCGGTGAGGGTCGCCGGGTCGAGGTCGGCGACCGTGGTCTCCGGCCTGATCTCGGGCAGCCGCCGGACGAGGTCGCGGTCGTAGGTGTAGCCGCCGTTGACGACGCCGAGGCCGGCGGCCGAGGCGATGGCGGCCACCTGCCGGAACTCCTCCACGCTTGAGGTGACCAGCACGGTGCGGTGGGTGCGGGCGAACTCGTCGAGCGTGGTGTGCCCGTCGGTCGTCTCGAACGGCAGCCAGGGCAGCAGCATCCGCAGGATCTCGTCGTCGTGCACGGCGAGCGACTTCACGGCCAGGTGGTGCGCCTGAAGGAAGCGGGCCAGCAGGTCGGGGTCGCTGGCGGCGGCCCGGGAGATCCAGTCGCGCAGCCGGTCGGCGAGCGCGTCGCGGACGGCGGCGAGCGTGTCGTCCTCGTACAGCGACTCGCGTGAGGCCGTCGGGCGGAGGCTCTCGGCGTCGATCACGCAGCGGACGAAGAACGCCCAGTCGGGCAGGATCTCGTCCGCCTGCTCCGACAGCAGCATGCCCTTGACGTGCACGCGGTGGCCGTGGCGGCGCCCGGTCGGCACCGCCTCCGGCAGCACGCAGGCGATGCCCCGCAAGCCCACGGCGGGCAGGTCGAGTTCGATGGTGTCGAGCGGCTTGAAGCCGAAGACCTCCTCGCCGTAGGCGGCGAGCGCGCGGGAGCGGGCGCCGGGCGTGGGGTAGCCGACCGCCCACGGCGCGGGGTCGGGGTTGACCCGGACGGCGGGGCCGCCCGCGCCGTCGTCGAAGGTCACCGGGTGGCGCAGCAGCGAGCCGAAGTGCCGTGCCAGCGCGTGGACCTGGGCCGGCCGGGTCCACTCGGCGGCGTCCGCCCGAGGCGTCAGGGTGACGGTGGTGCCCGGCCGCGGGTGGGCGGCGGCGGGCAGCGTGCGGACGGTGTAGCTGCCGTCGCCGCGTCCCCGCCACTCCACCGCGGGCGCGTCCGGGGTGCGGGCGGACCGGCTCAGGACGTGGATCTCGTCGGCGACCAGGAAGCAGGAGAGCAGGCCGATGCCGAACTGCCCGATGAAGTCGCTGCGCTGGTCGGTGATGTCCTCGGCGCGCTTGCTGCTGCGGCCGATGGTGGCGAGGAACGCGTGGACGTCGGCTTCGGTGAGGCCGACCCCGTCGTCCTCGACGCGGACCACCGTCTTGTCGGCGTACAGCCGGATGCCGGGGGTGCCCAAGGGGCCGTCGGCCCCGAGCAGGCGCCGGGCGGTGGTCGCGTCCACGGCGTTCTGCAGGAGCTCGCGCAGATAGACCCGGGGGCTGGAGTAGAGGTGGTGGGACAGGAGGTCGACGAGTCCGCGCAGGTCGACCTGGAAGGTGCGATCGGCGGTGTCGGCGGCGGGATTCACGGCGTGGTCCTGCGGAGTCATCGGGCATTCCGGAGTGGTAAGGGCGGCCGGTGGGCCGGGAATGGAAGGCGTGGCGGGCGCGGGCGCTCAGACCCGGCCCTGGTACCGGGCGAACTTCTCCTCGGGCTGCGGGAAGTACGACCAGCACCGACCGGCGTAGGCGCCGTCGAGCTCCCGGAAGACCTGCCGGGCCGTCTTGCGCTCACCCGCCAGGGACAGGGCCATCGCGAACAGGTTGAAGTCGTGCTGCCAGCCCGGCACCCGCACATGCGCGGAGTGCAGGATGCTGTGCTCCGCGGCGGTCCGCAGTTCGGCCTGGACGGCGGGGGTCTTCAGGCAGTTGCCGTCGTCGGACTCGACCCAGTCCTCGATGTGCGCGAAGGCGATCACGCAGCCGACGGGGTGGCCCTCCGGTGCGCGGGAGAACACGTCGCGGGCGAAGGCAAGGGCCTCACCGGGCTCGCCGCCCCACCGGGGCTGGAGCTGCGACACCCACTGGATGTGGGTCGCCAGGTCCAGCGGGTCCCGGCGCAGCGCCGCGTCCCGCCGGGTCTCGTTGACGTCGGCTCCCAGCGACATGCCGCGGCCGGAGATGAGCAGGCGGTTCCACGGAGCGGTCCACTCCGGCCGCAGCTCGGCCGCTTCGAGCAGTTGCTCCTCGGCGATCTCCAGCCGCTCGTGGAAGAGCCGCCACTGCTCCCGCGTGACGTTCTTGGCCTGCTGCCTGGTGCGCGCCTCCCAGCCCCAGTTGATGTTGCGCGCACCGGCCACCAGCATGGCCGTCGCCCGGTGCTCGGCGTCGCCCTCGGCGGCCTCGGTGATCCAGTTCTGCACGCCGCCGAGGTCCGCGAGCTCGTTGAGCACCTGGTGGTCGCGACCGAGGTCGAAGTCGGTCAGCGCGGTCGTGAACCCGTCCCAGTCATCGGACTTCACCGCGCGGGTCAGTGCGAGCACCCGCGCGTCCCCCAGCGCGCGCAGCGTGTACATCCCGTTCTTCTGCCTGCGCGGGACCGGAAGCGCGTGCGGATCCGCCGCCGGTCTCCCCGCACCACCCCTGCCGAGAAATCTGTCGAACATGCCGCGCCCTCCCCTGGATCCGCGTCATCGTCCGTGCAGGATATGCGACCGGCCACGAACACATGACCGAGGTCACATCTGGCCCCGTCCGAGGTCACACCTGGCCCCGGCCGGCGCCGGCCGCCGCCCCGCCCGGCGTGAAACGGGGATATAACGCACGGATCACGGTACGGATACTCAATAGTCAGGTGCTGACTGCGGGCGCATTGCTGCCAGTTGGCGGCTTTGATCCCTCATATCCCGTCCAGGCAAAGGCTTCCGCCATCCGCCGCCGCGGCGAACGAGGGTGGTGTACCGTCTGCTGCCAAAGGAGCGCGACCCACGGGGGAAGGCCCTTTGACCTGCTGTCCGCGGTAACCCGGGCCATTCGCTGTGAATGCGCCCCGAGTTCGCCGACCGGTGTGAACCTGGCCCGCGTCCCTTTGTACCGAGAAGCGCCGGAGCAAGGAGTCCCCGCCATGGCCACCACCCCTCGGCCCGGTTTACGCAGACCCAGGGCCGCCTCACCCGCAGCCCTCCTGCCGCTGCTCGTAATCGCCCTGCTCGTGCTGTCCGCCGCCTTCGCGCCGGCGGCGCACGCCGCCGCCCCGATCCCCGGTTCGCCGCTCGACGCCTACGACAAGCAGGTTCCCTACGACACGGGGGTGCACCAACTCGCCCGGCTCGCCGCCCTGATCGCCTACGCGCTGCTGGTGGCCACCGTCGTCCTCGGAGTGATGCTCCGGCTGCGCTTCATGCAGCGGTCGGTCAACCGGGCCACGTTCTACGGCGCCCACATGACCCTCGCGCTGTCCGCCATGATCTTCGGCTGCATTCACGGCGTCACCTTTCTCTACCAGCCGGTGTGGCGGATGGGAATCAAGGAGTTCACCGTGCCGTTCACCAGCGGAATGCAGCGCATCCCGGTGGGATTCGGAATTCTCGGTACGGAACTCGCCATCGCCGTCGCCTGCGCGGTCTGGCTGCAGCGCCGGCTGGGATACCGCAGGTGGCTGCGATTCCACCAACTCGCCTATGCGGCATTCGCGCTGATCTGGCTGCACGTCCTCCTGGTCCACCCGGAGCCGCGCCATGTCGACCTGGTCGCGGTCGGTGTGGCGGCCGGCGCGCTGACCGTGCTGCTGGCGCTGCTGATCCGGGCCCTGCCGTCCCGCTCCCGGCTCAGACAGCGCGGCGTGGCCGGCCGCACCGGAGCGGCCAGATGACCCGGCCGCCGCAACTGCCGCCGCCACTGCCGGTGCCGGTCCGGCTCCCGGCTCCGGTGCCCGCCGGGCCGCCGGTTCCCGGCCCGGTGCGGACCGACGCCTTCCCGCCCGCCCGGCCGGTGCTCGTACCCGAGGCCGAGCCGGTCCGGATCAGCGTCGACAACAACCG
Organism: Streptomyces sp. CA-111067; assembly: GCF_050956065.1. Classification (NCBI taxonomy): domain Bacteria; kingdom Bacillati; phylum Actinomycetota; class Actinomycetes; order Kitasatosporales; family Streptomycetaceae; genus Streptomyces; species Streptomyces sp. CA-111067. The sequence continues at coordinate 7,950,242 of NZ_CP192103.1, forward strand.
CTGCCACATCTACGGCATCTGCCAGCAGGAGGCGCCCGAGGTCTTCCGGATCTCCGAGGGCGGATCGCTGCACTACACGGCCGCCGTCCCGGCCGCGCTCGCCGCCCGGGCCCGGCAGGCCGTGCGCTGCTGCCCGATGCAGGCCATCGCGATCCGCGGCGGCCAGACCCCGGGCGGCGCCACCTCCGGGGCGGCCCGCCCGCTGCGCAGCGGCGCCGGCGCCAGGGCCGGCCGCCGGCGGATCGTCGTGGCGGGCGGCGGACTCGCCGGGCTGAGCGCCGCGGCCCGGCTGCGCGAGCGCGGGTTCGACGGCGAACTCGTCATCGTCGGCGAGGAGTCCAGGCGCGCCTACAGCCGGCCGCCGCTGTCCAAGCAGTACCTGTCGGGCGCCCTGGACGAGGACGAGCTGTCCTTCCGTGCCGACGAATCGCTGGACGCCCACTGGCTGCTCGGCACCCGGATCACCGACCTCGACCCGCACGCCGCCGCCCTCGAACTGCGCGGCGGCGAACGGCTGCCCTTCGACGGCCTGGTCATCGCCACCGGTGTCGACGCCCGACGGCTGCCGGAGGCACCGCTGTTCAGCGACCGCGTCCGCACCATCCGCACGCTGGAGGACGCCGTCGCCGTACGCGAGGCGATGCACGCGGCCAGGGCGCGGCATGTCGTCGTCCTCGGCGGCGGCTTCAGCGGCTGCGAACTCGCCTGCACCGCACGCGAACACGGCATGGACGTCAGCCTCGTCGTGCACAGCGCGCCCCTGCTGCGCCGGGTGCTCGGCGCCCGGATCGGCGCGGTGGTCGGCAGCATCCAGCGCCGCGCCGGAGTCGCCCTGCACCTCGGCAGGACCGTCGTCGACTGGCAGGACCACGGCCACGCGCTGCGGCTGAGCCTGGACGACGGCACCGTGCTCACCTGCGACTTCGTCGTCCTGGGCCTGGGCGGCGTGCCACGGGTGGAGTGGCTGCGCGGCAGCGGCCTGGACCTCTCCGACGGTGTGCGGTGCGCGCCCACCTGCCACGCGCTCGACCAGTGGGGCCGCACCACCCCGCACATCGTGGCCGCCGGCGACGTGGCCGGCTGGCCGAACGCCCGCTTCGACGACCGGCCGCGCCGGGTCGAACACCTCATCCACGCCGTGGAGATGGGCCAGCACGCCGCCGACTCCCTGCTGCGCGGGCCTGACCGCGCGGCCCGCTTCACGCCGGTGCCGCGCTTCTGGTCCGAGCAGCACGGCACCCGCATCCAGGCCGTCGGGATGCCGGCACTCGGCACCGACGTCGAGATCGTGGAGGGCTCGCTGCGCGCCGAACGCTTCGTCGCCCGCTACACCCGGCCCACGCCCTACGGCCACCAGGTCGTCGGGGCGGTCGCCTTCGACCTGCCGCTGCGCCTGCTGGACTACCGGGACCAGGTGGGCAGTTCCCGGCCGCAGACCGCCGGCCTCGGCCGAAGGAGGCGCCGGTGAGCTCCCGCCGCGCCCCGCACGCGGACGGACCGCTGTTCCGCCTGCTCAGCCTGCCGACCCGGCTGCACCTGCGCTGGCTGGTGATCGCCGTCGTCATGGCGGCGGCCGTCGCCCTCTACGGCCGCGTCCTGCTCACGGCGCCGCCGATGCCGCCCAGCCGCGCCCCGGAGACGGGCTCGGCCACGTCGTCCCCGCCGCCGTAGACCCCTCACCTGCGCACCTGGTGTCAGCGGTGCGGCCGGAGCCCGTGCCGGCGCTTGCGGCGGCGGATACGGGCGCCGGCCCCCGAGGGCGTGTCGGCCAGGCCGAAGGTGACGGCGATCTCGGCGCCGCCCAGCGGGCCGGCGGAGATGTCGACGGCGTCGGCGGCGCGGCGGGCGATGTCGAGACCGAGCCCGGTGGAGCCGTCGCTGCCGCCGCGGGCGAGGGCGCTCTCCGGGTCCGGGATGCCCGGGCCCGCGTCCGACACGGTGAGGATCGCGGCGTGCGCGCTGCGTTCGAGCCGGATCGCGAAGGCGGTGCCGGGCGGCGTGTGCCGGAACACATTGCCCGCCAACGCGTCGACCACCGCGGTCAGTTCGTCCTCCGGCAGGGCGATCGTCGTGGGCTCCGGGGTGATCCGCAGCTCGAACGGCCGGCCCTGCCCGCGCGCCAGCCGCCCCCAGAACTCGGCGCGGGCCGCGGTCACTTCGGCCGCCGAGCACAGCGCGTCCTCGCTCCCGTCGCGGTAGGGGAGCCGGCCGGGTTCCGGGCTGCCCGCGGGCCGGACGGCCAGCGGCGCGCGGGCCGTCTCGATGATGGACTTGAGCTCCGCCTCCAACTGGACGACCGCGGTGCTGATCCGCTGCGAGTCCGCGCTCGTGCTGGCCTGTTCAGCGGCCAGCCGCAGCACGGTCAGCGGGGTGCGCAGCCGGTGCGAGAGGTCGGCGACCAGCTCCCGTTCGGTGGCGAGCAGTTGCACCATGCGGTCGGCCATCGCGTTGAACGCGGTGCCGGCCTCCTGGAGTTCGGGCGGCCCCATCGGCTCCACCCGGGCGTCGAGGCGGCCGGTGCCCAGCGTGTGCGCCGCGTGCGACAACCGCAGCGAGGAGCGGACCACCCGGGCCGCGAGGCGGTCGGCGACCAGCACCGACCCCAGCACCAGGCCGAGCGCCAGGGCGGCCATCACCCACCAGGACTCGGCGACTCCCCGGGTGAGGTCCGCGTGCGGCACGAACTCCTCGATGACGGCGACCCGTCCGCCGTCGAGCACGACCGGCTGGAGGTAGACCCACCCTCCCGGCACGTCGCTGGTGAGGGCCGCCCCCTCGGTCTGCGCGCGCCGCAGCAGCGCGGCGGGCGCGTGGCTGGTGCCGATCGGCGGCCCGCCCGGCAGGTGGACGGCGAGCCGCCCGTCGCTGTCCACGCTGGTCGCGGCCTCGCGCACGCTGGCGGTGTCGGTGGTGAGCGCGAGCACCGGCGCGAGCGCGGCGGCCCGCTGCTCGGCCGCGGTGATCACCTGGGACCGGGCCTCCGACCTGACCAGCAGCGACAGCGGTATCAGGAACGACAGCGCCACCATCGTCGTCACCGCCAGGGCTATGCCGGCGAGGGTCCGCCTCAATGCGGGGCCACCAGCTTGAAGCCGACGCCGCGGACGGTGTGCAGATAGCGCGGCCGGGCGGCCCGTTCACCGAGCTTGCGGCGCAGCGCGGACAGGTGGACGTGCACGGTCTGGTCGTCCACGTAGGGCTCGCGCCACACCTCGGAAAGCAGCTCCTGCTTGGAGACGACCGCGCCGGTCCGCCGGGCGAGGTAGGTCAGCAGGTCGAACTCCCGCCGGGTGAGGTCCAGTTCGCGCCCGCCGAGGGACGCCGAGCGGGCCTGCTCGTCGATCAGCAGGTCCCCGACCCGGAGCGGGAGCGCGCCGCCGGCCGCCGGTGCCGGGCCGCCCGCGTACTCCTGCGGCCGCGTCCGGCGCAGCACGGCGGCCAGCCGGGCCTCCAACTGCCCGCCGGAGAACGGCTTGACCAGGTAGTCGTCCGCGCCGGTGTTCAGCAGCCTGATGATCTCCGCCTCGTCGTCCCGCGCGGTGGCGACGAGCACCGGCACATGCGAGATGCCCCGGATCATTCGCAGCGCGTCCCTGCCGTCGATGTCGGGCAGCCCGAGATCGAGGACCACGGCGTCGAACCGTGCCTGGGTCACCTCGCGCAGCCCGCCGAACCCGTCGGCGGCGCTGCGGACGACGTGCCCGTAGGAGACCAGCGCCTCTATCAGGTAGGAGCGAATGACCGGGTCGTCTTCTATGACAAGGACGCTGGCCATGCGGCACACCGTAGCGGATCCGCCATGATGGGCCCGTGCCCCGGTTGCTGCGCTACTTCCTCGTCTGGCTCGCCTGCACGGCGGTGACAGTCACCGCCGTGTTCCTGACGGTCGGTTACGTGGTGCACTCCACCGCCCCGATGCCGCCGACCGCCCGCACGCTGCCCACGGCGCTCGGCGGCGCGACGCTCGCGCCGTCCACGACCTCGCCGAGCCCGACCCCGTCCGCCTCCCGCACCCCGGCTCCGCGCCCCAAGCCGTCGCCCTCGCACACGCCGACGCACACCACCCCCGCCACCCATCCGGCGCCCAAGCCCTCGACGCCCTCGACGCCGGCGGCGCCCGACTGCCGGGACGGCGGCTTCGGGGCGCAGACCGTGCAGTCGCAGGGCGGGCAGGTCACCGTGCGCTGGGGGGCGAAGGCCGTCTGCCTGGTGTCGGCGGTGCCCGCGCCCGGCTTCACCACCAAGACGGCGCAGGGCTCGGCGGACGAGCTGTCCGTCACCTTCTCCGGCGCGCACCACCGCTCGACGATCACCGCCACGCTGTATCCGCAGCCGAAGGCGGTCATCGCGGAGGTGTCCTGGTGAGCGCGGACGGGCGCGGGCCGAGTGCCTGAGCGGGCTGTGACGGGCGGCCGGGCCGTCCTGGCGCGCCGCGAAGTGAAATGCCGTATGCGGGGTTTCTCAGCGCAACCTTAAGCGGGGCCGGAACGCCCGTCAGGGGCCTGCGCGCGGCCTAGATTCGGTCAGGTCCGAACGGCCGGCGTGCCGGCGACGCGGGCCGCGCCCCCCACCCCTGCTTGCGGGCCGCGGCCGTTCGGGCGAACGAGCCCCCCTCAGGAAAGCAGCCGCCATGAGCAGCCACCGACGTACCTCAAGGTCCGCCGCCCACCGCGCCGCGCGCAAGCCCCGGATACGGATCGTCCTGACGGGCGCGGCCGCGCTGGCCGTGGTCGGCGGCGGCACCGCGTTCGCCTGCATGGGCCACCCCGCGCACGACGACCGGCGAACGGAGTCGGGGCACGCCGCTCTCCCGGCCGACTGGCAGCCCGACGGCCACACGCACGCAGGATCGCCTCACCACTCCCCGCGGCCGTCCGCCTCCCCGACGACACCGCCGACCGGCACCTCCCGACCCACGTCCCGCCCGACGAGTCCGCCCAAGTCCTCGCCGGTGCCCACCACTTCCGCGCCGACCCACACCGCGAAGCCGAAGCCCACGCCCACGCCCACGCAGACCGCCAGGCCGACGCAGACGCCGACCGCGGCACCGACCGCGGGCACCACCGATATCGCCGTCCAGCAGGTGCTGGACCTGATCAACAAGGCCCGGGCGCAGCAGGGCCTGAGCCCGTACACCCTGCTCGACGGCCTCACGGCCAGCGCCACCCAGCACAACCAGGTGATGGAATCAGGCTGCGGCCTGTCCCACCAGTGCCCCGGCGAGAGCCCGTTCGGCGACCGCGAGTCCGCGAACGGCGTCCACTGGACGTCGGCCGGCGAGAACATAGGCACCGGCGGCCCGGTGGCCGACACCCCGCAGGCCATCGCGGACATGGCCGTCGGCCTGACCCAGAGCATGCTCAACGAGAAGGCCCCCGACGACGGCCACCGCCGCAACATCCTCAGCTCCGGCTACACCCGCATAGGCATCGCCGTCCACCGCGACAGCTCCGGCTCCGTCTGGCTCACCCAGGACTTCGCCGCCCTCGCCTGAGCCCGCCACCGAGCCCGCCACCGCCGGTCATCGCCGGCTACCGGGACGGCTTCAGCGTCCCGGTGAAGCCGGTGACCGGGCGCGGGGTGAGTTCGCCGTCCACGGTGATGTCCACCGCCTCGTTGTAGAAGGCGATCATGCCGCGGACGGACCGCACCGCGGGGAGCGGGTCGGGGTAGCTCCAGGCCAGGTTGGCCGGGACGGTGTCGGCGGCGGCCGTGAGGGACCAGTATTCGGCGGTGCCCTTGTAGGGGCAGCCGGTGTGGTGGTCGGTGGGGGTGAAGAGGTCCAGGCGGACGTCCTCGCGCGGGATGTAGTAGCGGACCGGCAGCCGGGTCTCGAAGAGCAGCACGGGGCTGTGGGTGTCGGCGACCAGCACGCCGTCGATCTCGACCTGGACGTGGCGGCTGCTCGCCAGCGCGTCCACCCGGCTGTACGGGTCGCGGGGGTGGATGAAGATCTCCTCGTCCTCCTCGTACCAGTGGTCCAGGCCGCCGCCCGGGCGCCAGGACCACTCGAAGGAGACGTAGTCCGACAGCTCGTCCACCGGGAACGTCCAGGCCGCGTTGGCGATCGTCTCGCCGTCGAGCACCAGGTCGTAGAACGTCTCGGAGCCCGAGTGCGCGCCGGTGTCGGGGTCGGCCGCCGGGCGCAGCAGGTCGGTGCGGACGTCCTCGCGCGGGAACGCGTAGAGCGGCACCGGCCGGCCGGGCTCCCAGACCAGGACGGCCCGCAGGCTGTCCACGACGACGGTCTCGCCCCTGGCGGCGCGCACCCGGCGTTCGCGGGGCTCCCAGGTGAGGGTGTCGTCCGGGACCTGGTGCCGGCGTTCGACCTTGAGGATTCGTGTCATCGGGAGACCTCCGCGGTGTAGGACAAGCGGGTCGCCGCCCGGACGAGTCCGGCGACGGCCCGGGAGCGGCTGTGCGGGGGCCAGGCGATCACCGTCGTCACCGTCGGCGCGTCGAGCACCGGAACGGCGGCGAGATCGCCGGGCAGTTGGGCCCGGCAGGACGCGGGCAGCACCGCCGACGTCCGGCCGAGCGCGATCAGTTGGAGCAGCTGCGTGTGGTCGCGGACCGCGGGCCCCGGCCCGTCCGGGTAGCCGCCGGGGCCCGGCCAGCGCGGCGCGGGCAGCCCGGGCAGGTCGGCGACGTCCGCCATCCGCAGCTCGGTCCGCGCGGCGAGCGAGTGCCCCGCGGGCAGGACGGCGACCTGCCCCTCGGTGAGCAGTTCCTCGGTGTCGAACCCGGCCGCCGCGTCGAACGGGCGGTGCAGCAGCGCCACATCGGCCCGTCCGTCGCGCAGCAGCTGCTCCTGCTCGCCGATCCCGCACAGCTGCACGTCGACGGCGGTGGCGTCCGGCTGCGCGGCGTAGGCGTCGAGCAGCCGCGCCAGCAGCGCGCCGGACGCCCCGGCCTTCGTCACCAGGACCACGCCGGGCCGGCCGGCCGCGGCCAGCGCGGCCCGGCGGGTGCGCCGGTCGGCGGCGGCGACCGCGTCGAGCGCCGCCCGGCCCTCGCGCAGCAGCACCGAACCTGCCTCGGTCAGCGTGATGCCGCGGTGGCCGCGTTCGAGCAGTGCCGACCCGAGCCGCCGTTCGAGCTGCTGGATCGCCCGGGACAGCGGTGGCTGCGCGATGCCGAGCCGTTGCGCCGCCCGCCCGAAGTGCAGCTCCTCGGCGACGGCGACGAAATACCGCAGCTCCCGCGTCTCCATACCGCCAAAGGTACCTGACGCCGCCGCGTCGGCGGGCGCGATCTCCGCGGTGAGCTGCTGTGATACCGGGACGGTATCGGCGCCCACCCACATGGTGTTGGCCGCACGGCAAGGCGCCGGGACACGATGGAACCCATGGACGAACGCATGGAACACAAGACGGTCGCGCTGGTCACCGGCGCGAACAAGGGCATCGGGTACGAGATCGCGGCCGGCCTCGGCGCCCTCGGCTGGAGCATCGGCGTCGGCGCCCGCGACGACGAGCGCAGGGAGGCCGCCGTACAGAAGCTGCGCGCCGCCGGCATCGACGCGTTCGGCGTGCCGCTTGACGTGACCGACGACGCGAGCGTGGCCGCCGCCGCGCGGCTGATCGAGCAGCGGACCGGCCGGCTCGACGTCCTCGTCAACAACGCCGGGGTGACCGGCGGCCACCCGCAGGAGCCCACCACGGCGGCCGTGTCGGCGGTACGGACCGCCGTGGAGACCAACGTCATCGGCGTCATCCGGGTCACCGACACGCTGCTGCCGCTGCTGCGCCGCTCGGCGTCGCCGCGGATCGTGAACATGTCCAGCACGGTGGGCTCGCTGGCCCGGCAGACCACTCCGGGCGCCGAGACGGGCCCGATCTCCATCGCCTACGCGCCGTCCAAGACGTTCCTCAACGCGGTGACCGTGCAGTACGCCAAGCAGTTGCAGGGCACCGGCATCCTGATCAACGCGGCCTGCCCCGGCTACTGCGCGACCGACCTCAACGGCTTCCGCGGTGTCCGCACCCCGGAGCAGGGCGCGGCCATCGCGATCCGGCTGGCGAGCCTGCCGGACGGCGGACCGACCGGCGGCTTCTTCGACGAGGACGGCGTCGTCCCCTGGTGAACCGCGGGACCGGCCGCGGGACCGGCCGACGGACGGGCCACCGGGCCTGCCGCCGTCGCCGGGCAGCCGGCCGCGCCCGCCGCCCGCCGGCCCCGGTGGACAGACCCCCGGATCACCGGGCCTCGGCCGTGCTCTCCCGCTCGATCAGCCGCGGCACCGGCACCTCCACCGTCCGCGGCGGCGCGTTCGTCAGCAGCGACATCAGCTCGCCGGCCGCCAGCCGGCCGAACGCGATGCTGTCCCGGGACAGCGCCGTCAGCCACGGGTGCGCCAGCCGGCACAGCAGCGAGTCCTCCCAGGAGACGACGGACACGTCGTCGGGGACGGTCAGGCCGAGCCCGGTGATGACGGCCGAACCGGCCGCCGCCATCACGTCGTTGTCGTAGATCAGCGCGGTGGGCGGCTGCGGCTGCCGCAGCACCCGGCGGGTCACCTCGGCGCCCTGGACGTCGGAGTAGTCGGTGGGCTCCGAGCGGACCGCGGTCAGTCCGCGGCGCAGGGCCGCCTCGCGCAGCGACCTGATCCGGCGCTCGGTGTGGGCGAGGGTGGGCAGGCCCGCGATGTGCACGATCCGGCGGTGGCCGAGCTCGTACAGCCGGTCCAGCACCGAGGCCATCGCCGCGCTGTCGTCGGCCCGCACCTGCGACAGCGCGGGGTGCGCGCCGGCGTCGCCCTCGGGGAGCGCGCCGATGACGACACCCGGCAGGCCGAGGCCGTCGAGCAGTTCGGGGCGCGGGTCGTCGGTCCTGGGGTCGACCACCAGGACGCCGTCCACCCGGTGCTCGGCCCACCAGCGGCGGTAGACCGCGCACTCGGCGTCGATGTCCTCCACCACCCGGAAGAGCAGGCCGAGATGGCGCTCGGCCAGGATCTCCTGGATCCCCGAGACGAGTTGCAGGAAGAACGAGTCCACGCCGAGCGAGGCCGCGGGCCGGGCCAGCACCAGGCCGACCGTCGCCGAACCCTCGCCGGACAGCGCGCGGGCCGCCGTGCTCGGCTGCCAGCCGAGCTGCTCGGCCACCCGCCGGATCCGGTCCCTGGTGACCTCCGAGACACCGGGCCGGCCGTTCAGCGCGAACGACACCGCGCTCTCCGAGACGGCGGCGCGCTGGGCGATGTCCTTCATCGTGGGACGGCGCGCGGGGGTGCGCCTGGCCGGGACGCGTCCCGCCGCCGGCTGCTCCGGCTGCCCGCCCGATGCCCGGTCAACTGCCACCGGAAGTCCCCTTTCCCGCATGTCTCCGTGGGCATCATACGGCCCCGCCCGGCCGGCCAGAACGGCCGGCCTCCGAGGACTAATGCGCTTGAGTCAGTTGGCACTATAGCGCCTTAGTCGACAACGACTTCTTCGCCACTGCAAGCCTCTGACCTGCTCAGATTGATTATCCGTGCAATCTACAGGTAAGAATGTGTTGACTTTGACCCCAGAGGCAATGCAGGGTCCTCATCGCAGGCATCCCAGGCAGCCGGCGGCATCCGCCGCCCGGCTCGTCGCCGTGCGCTGGTCCGAGCAAAGGAGCCGTCAACCGTGCGTATGTCCCCCAGAGCAGCAGTAGCCGCCGTGGCCGTAGTCGCCGCGATCGCGCCGTTGAGCGCCTGCGGTGGTGGAGGGTCCGGCGGCGGCTCGTCCGATGCCTCGGGCCCGGTGAAGGGCACGATCACCTTCCAGACCTGGAACCTGAAGGCGAACTTCAAGAGCTACTTCAACGGCGTCATAGCCGACTTCCAGAAGCAGTACCCGGGCACCAAGGTCAAGTGGGTCGACCAGCCCGCCGACGGCTACGCCGACAAGCTCAGCGCCGACGCGGCCGGCGGCACCCTGCCCGACGTCGTCAACGTCACGCCCGACCTGCTGGCCCCGCTGGCGAAGGCGGGCATCGCGCTCGATCTGGACAAGTCCGCGTCGAAGTACACCAAGGAGTACCTGCCCGGCGCCTGGAAGGCCGACCAGGTCCCCGGCCTGAACGGCACCTACGCCTTCCCCTGGTACCTGAACACCGGCCCGCTGTTCTACAACAAGTCGCTGTTCACCAAGGCCGGGCTCGACCCGGAGCAGCCGCCGACCTCGTACGACGACCTGTTCTCCGACGCGCTGAAGATCGCCAAGCAGAGCGGCGGCAAGATCGCCACCCTCGCCAACGTCCCCACCATCGAGGACTTCGGCCGCTACGGCGCGCAGCTGACCACCGCCGACGGCACCGGCTTCGCCTTCAACGACGCCAAGGGCGTCGAACTCCTCACGCACTACAAGGAGTTGTACGACGCCGGCGCGCTCGACTCGCAGGCGCTGACCGCGACCCCGGAGTCCTCGGGTCACAAGTTCCTCACCGAGTCGGTGGCGATGAACCCGGGCAGCGCGCTGGACCTGGACAACTTCAAGAAGCAGGCGCCGAACCTCTACAAGAACATCGGGATCACCAACCAGATCACCAGCACCGGCAAGGTCAACATGTACGTGCAGAGCGTCATGGTGAACGCCAAGACCAAGCAGAAGCCGGCCGCGGTCGCCTTCGCGCACTTCGTGACCGACGCGACCCGGCAGATGTCGTTCGCCAAGCAGGTGGCGATCTTCCCGAGCACCGCCAACTCGCTGAACGACCCGTACTTCACCAAGGAGGACGGCACCGACGCCACCCGGGTCAGGATCGCCGCGGCCAAGTCCCTGCAGAACGCGGTGAACTACACGCCGGTGCAGTTCAGCGACCAGATGAAGACCGAGCTCGGCAACGAGGTCGCCAAGGCGCTGCAGGGCAAGCAGTCCCCGAAGGACGCGCTCGACAAGGCCGTCAAGAGCTGCGACCAGCTGCTCCAGCAGAGCTGAACAGGACGACCGGATGTCCACTTCCCACGGCCGGGCCGTGATCCGGGTCCGGCGCCAACTGTGGTCCACACCATGGCTGCTGGCGGCGCCGGGCCTGCTGATCGTCGGCGCGTTCAGCCTCTACCCGTTCCTGAGCACGATCTACAACTCCTTCACCGACCGCAGGACGCTGCTGCCCGGCCACTTCGTCGGGCTGGCGAACTACCGCGAGCTGCTCCACGACGACATGTTCTGGATCGGCCTGCGCAACAGCGCCCTGTACGTCGTGGTGGTGGTGCCGGCGCTGGTGGTCCTGCCGCTGCTGCTCGCCATGCTGGTGCAGCGGCAGATCCCCGGCATCGCCTTCTTCCGGTCGGCGTTCTACACCCCGGTGGTCGCCTCGATCGTGGTGGTCGGCCTGATCTGGGTGTGGATGCTGGACGACCGCGGCCTGATCAACTCGGTGCTCCAGGCGCTGGGCGGCGGCAAGGTCAACTTCCTCGGCGACCAGTGGCTGCTGCTGTTCAGCGCCATGGCGGTCACGGTCTGGAAGGGCCTGGGCTACTACATGATCATCTATCTGGCCGCGCTGGCCAACGTGCCGCGCGAGCTGCACGAGGCCGCGGCGGTGGACGGCGCGGGCGCGATCCGCCGGTTCTTCACCGTCACCATGCCGGCCGTCCGCTCCACGATGGTGCTGGTCGGCGCGCTCTCCTCGGTCGCCGCGTTCAAGGTGTTCTCCGAGGTCTATCTGATGGCGGGCCCCAACGGCGGCCCGGCCGGCGAGGACACCACGCTGGTGATGCTCATCGAGCGCACCGGCACCGGACTGAGCGGGCGGGTCGGCTACGCCTCCGCCCTGTCGGTCGTCGTCTTCGTCGTGGTGGTCGCGCTGATGCTGCTGGTGCTGCGCGCCGATCGCAAGGAGGACGCATGAGTGCCCCGGCCGACGCCAAGGCCGCCGCCCCGGTGGACGCCCCGGCCGAGCGGAGGCGCAAGCCGAAGCGGCCGCGCTTCACCGACGCCGAGGGCCGCCGCGTCCCGGTCTGGCAGCTGGTCCTGCGGTACGTGCTGCTGCTCGCCGTCCTGGCGCTGACCGTGGGGCCGTTCGTCTGGCAGCTGTCCACCGCGCTGAAGGGGCCGCACGAGGACATCTTCAGCTCGCCGCCGAAGTTCCTGCCGGGCAGCCCGACGCTGCACAACTTCGCCCGGGTCGCCGACACCATCCCGGTGTGGGACTACATCTGGAACTCCGTCAAGGTCGCGCTCGCCAGCGTCGTCACCAACTGCGCGGGCTCCGCGATGGCCGGCTACGCGCTGGCCCGGATGCGCTACCGGGGCCGCCGGGCCGCCACCCTGGTCTTCCTGCTGGCCATGCTGGTGCCGGTCGAGGGCCTGATCATCGCGCAGTTCACCACCATGCGCTCGCTGGGCCTGAACAACACCCTCGTCGGGGTGCTGCTGCCCGGCGCGATCAGCTCGATCAACGTCCTGCTGATGCGCAACGCGTTCCTCAACCTGCCCGCCGAGGTGGAGGAGGCGGCCTTCGTCGACGGCGCCAACGCCTGGCAGCGCTTCACCCGGATCGCGCTGCCCTCGGTCAAGGGCACCCTCGCGGTCGTGGCGATCTTCGCGTTCATGGGGGCGTGGGACGACTTCCTGTGGCCGCTGATCGTGCTCAGCGACCCGAACAAGTACACCCTGACCATCGGCCTGAACTACCTGCACGGCACCTTCGCCAACGACGAACGCCTCGTGGCGGCCGGCACGATCATCGCCGTGGCCCCGCTCATCGCGCTCTTCGCCTGCCTCCAGCGGTACTTCTTCCGCGGGGTCGGCGAGGGAGCCGTCAAGGGCTGACACGCGGTCGCGGCCACCGTGCCGCGGCCGCGGCGACCGGCCACCGTGCCGCGACCGCAGCAGAGCAACTGGCCGCCCGCTCCCAGAACCAGGACACTTCTCTCCGTGAGCATCCCTCGCCGCCCCCGCTTCGGCGCCAACTACACGCCCAGCCAAGGGTGGTTCCACCACTGGCTGGACTTCGACCTGGACGCCGTACGCGCCGACCTCGACTCGATCGCGGGCCTGGGCCTGGACCACATCAGGGTCTTCCCGCTGTGGCCGGTCTTCCAGCCCAACCGCACCCTGATCAGGCCGCGGGCCGTCGAGCAGCTGGTCCAGCTCGCCGACGCCGCCGCGGAGCGCGGACTCGACGTCAACGTGGACGGCCTTCAGGGGCACCTGTCCAGCTTCGACTTCCTGCCCGCCTGGACCCAGACCTGGCACCGCAGGAACATCTTCACCGACCCCGACGTGGTCGCCGGGCAGACCGTGTACCTGCGCACGCTCGCCGCCGCCCTCGCCGACCGGCCGAACTTCATCGGCATGACCGTCGGCAACGAGATCAACCAGTTCTCCGGGCCGCCGCACCCCGACCCCGACCGGATCACCCCGGCGCAGGCCGCCGGCTGGCTGGAGCGGGTGCTCGCGGCCTGCGAGGAGGGGGCGCCCGGCAGGCTGCACCTGCACGCCGCCTACGACGCCGCCTGGTACCTGGACGGGCACCCCTTCACGCCCGGGCACGCGGCGACCCTCGGCGGTGTCACGGCCGTCCACTCCTGGGTGTTCAACGGCACCGCGCAGCGGCACGGCCGCACCGGCACCGCCACCGAGCACCACGCCGCCTACCTGATCGAGCTGGCCAAGGCGTGGGCCCCCGACCCGCACCGGCCGGTGTGGCTCCAGGAGGTCGGCGCGCCCGCCCCGGTGATCCCCGCCGAACACGCCGCCGCCTTCACCGAGGCCACCGTGGCGAACGCGCTGGACTGCCAGGACGTCTGGGGCGTCACCTGGTGGTGCTCGCACGACGTGTCGCGCTCGCTCGCCGACTTCCCCGAGCTCGAATACTCGCTCGGCCTGCTCACCAACGACCGGCGCGTCAAGCCCGCCGGCGAGTCCATCCGCCGCATCGTGGGGGAGTGGCGGAACAGACGGTACGAACCCGCGCCGCGTACGACGGCCCTCGTGGTGGACATCGCGGACATCGAGCACGAGGCGCAGGGCGGCGGCGGCACCGCGCCCGGCCGCTCGGTGTGCGCGCCCGGCGGGGCGTTCTTCGAGGCCTTCGCCAAGCTGACCGAGGCGGGGGTGCGGCCGGCCGCCGTACTGGCGGAGCACGCCGGCGACGGGGCGCACCTGGCGGCCCGGTCGATCACCGAGGTGGTCAGGACGCAGGATGTCTGACCGCCCCTGACACCGCCGCCGACACCGCCACCAGCGACGTCGCCGGCGCTGACCGAGCCCCGCCTGACCGCCGGCCGGACCTCGCCACGTAGCGTACCCACGGACTGCCGGACCCATCTTTCCCAGGAGCACCTTTCATGCACGACGACCGCAGCCTGGTCGAAGCCCGCCTCAAGCGCGTGCTCGACGAGCGGATCCGCCCCGCCGTCCACCCCGAGTCCACGCCGCTCGACGTGGCCGTGTGGACCGCGCCCGGCGAGCCCGTGCCCGTCGCGGAGGGGCTGGCCGGCCCGGTCGAGCCGATCGCGGTGGGCGACCGGTGGGGAGCGCCGTGGGGCACGAGCTGGTTCCGGGTGTCGGGCACCGTGCCCGAGGCGTGGGCCGGCCGCACCGTCGAGGCGGTGCTCGACCTGGGCTTCGACGAGAACATGCCCGGCTTCCAGTGCGAGGGCCTGGTCTACCGGCCCGACGGCAGCCCGGTGAAGGGCCTCAACCCGCGCAACCAGTGGGTGCGGATCGGCGCGCCGGTGGCCGGCGGCGAAGAGGTGCTGCTGCACGTCGAGGCCGCCTCCAACCCGGTGATCCTCGACTACCACCCCTTCCTGCCGACGCAGCTCGGCGACAAGGACACCGCGGGCGACAAGCCGCAGTACGTGCTGGCCCGGATGGACCTCGCGGTGTTCGACGAGACCGTCTGGGAGCTGATCCAGGACCTGGAGGTGCTCGGCGAGCTGATGCAGGAGCTGCCCGAGGACGGCATGCGCCGGCACGAGATCCTGCGCGCGATCAGCCGCTGCCTGGACGCCGTCGACCTGCAGGACGTGGGCGGCACGGCCGCCGCGGCCCGCGCCGAGCTGGCCGAGGTGCTGGCCGCCCCGGCGGCGCCGACCGCCCACCGGATCAGCGCCGTGGGCCACGCCCACATCGACTCGGCCTGGCTGTGGCCGCTGCGCGAGACGGTCAGGAAGGTGGCCCGCACCACCGCCAACATGACCGCCCTGCTGGAGGACGAGCCGGAGTTCGTCTTCGCGATGTCGCAGGCGCAGCAGTTCGCCTGGATCAAGGAGCACCGGCCCGAGGTCTACGCCAGGGTCAAGCAGGCCGTCGCGGACGGCCGGCTGGTGCCGGCCGGCGGGATGTGGGTGGAGTCGGACACCAACATGCCGGGATCCGAGGCGATGGCCCGGCAGTTCGTGCACGGCAAGCGGTTCTTCATCGACGAGTTCGGCGTCGACAACGACGAGGCGTGGCTGCCTGACACGTTCGGCTTCGCGGCCGGGCTGCCGCAGATCATCAAGGCCGCCGGGTCCAAGTGGCTGCTCACCCAGAAGATCTCGTGGAGCACCATCAACAAGTTCCCGCACCACACGTTCAACTGGGAGGGCATCGACGGGACCCGGATCTTCACCCACTTCCCGCCGGTGGACACCTACAACTGCTCGATGCTGGGCCGGGAGATCGCGCACGCGGCCCGCAACTTCAAGGAGAAGGGCGTCGCCCGGCACTCGCTGGCGCCCAGCGGCTACGGCGACGGCGGCGGCGGCACCACCCGGGAGATCATCGCCAAGGCGGCCAGGATGCGCAGCCTGGAGGGCTCCGCGAGGGTCGAGTGGGAGACCCCGGAGGAGTTCTTCACCAAGGCCGAGGCGGAGTACGCCAACCCGCCGGTCTGGGTCGGCGAGCTGTACCTGGAGCTGCACCGCGCCACCCTGACCAGCCAGGCGCAGACCAAGCAGGGCAACCGGCGCAGCGAACACCTGCTGTACGAGGCCGAGTTGTGGGCCGCCACCGCCGCGGTGCGGACCGGCGCGGCCTACCCGTACGAGCAGCTGGACCGGATCTGGAAGACGGTGCTGCTGCACCAGTTCCACGACATCCTGCCGGGCTCGTCGATCGCCTGGGTGCACCGCGAGGCCCGCAACACCTACGCGGCGGTGGCCGCCGAGCTGACCGCGATCATCGACGCGGCGCAGCGCGCGCTGGCCGGCGAGGGCGGCACGGAGCTGGTCTTCAACTCGGCCCCGCACACCCGGCGCGGCATCGCGGCGGGCGCGGGCGCGGCCCCGGCCGCGGCGGCCGCCCCGGCGGAGCTGACCGCCCGCGCCGGCGGCGGCTTCGTCCTGGACAACGGCCTGCTGCGGGTCGAGGTGGACGCCCGCGGCCTCGTCGTGTCGGCCTACGACCTGGCCGCGGACCGCGAGACCGTCGCCCCCGGCACGGCCGCGAACCTGCTGCAGATCCACCCGGACTTCCCCAACCAGTGGGACGCCTGGGACGTGGACGAGTTCTACCGCAACACCGTCACCGACCTGACCGACCTCGACGAACTCAGCCCCGTGGCGGGGGAGTCGGCGGCGGTGCGGGTCGTGCGCGGCTTCGGCTCCTCCCGCGTCACCCAGGTGCTGTCGCTGGCGCCCGGCGCCAAGCGGCTGGACATCGACACCGAGGTGGACTGGCACGAGACGGAGAAGTTCCTCAAGGCCGCGTTCCCGCTGGACATCCACGCCGAACGCTACGCCTCGGAGACCCAGTTCGGGCACGTCTACCGCCCCACCCACACCAACACCACGTGGGAGTCGGCGAAGTTCGAGGCGTGCAACCACCGGTTCGTGCAGCTGGCCGAGCCCGGCTGGGGCGTGGCGCTGGTCAACGACTCGACGTACGGCCACGACGTGACCCGTACCGTCCGTGACACCGACGGCGGTACGACCACCACGGTGCGGGTCTCGCTGCTGCGTGCCCCGCGCTTCCCCGACCCGGAGACCGACCAGGGCGTGCACCGGTTCCGGCACGCGCTGGTGCCGGGTGCGAGCATCGCCGACGCGGTGGCCGAGGGCTACGGCGTCAACCTGCCCGAGCGCCGGATCCAGGGCGGGCGGCCGGTCGACGCGCTGGTCAGCGTGTCCAACCCGGCCGTGGTCGTCACCGCCGTCAAGCTCGCCGACGACGAGAGCGGCGACCTCGTCGTCCGGCTCTACGAGTCGACCGGCGGCCGGGCCACCGCGACGCTCGCCGTGTCCTGCGAGGTGCGGTCCGCCACGGTGACGGACCTGCTGGAGCGCCCGCTGACCGACGCGGCCGCCGAGCAGCCGGTGCTGGACGCCGAGGGCTCGGTCGCGCTGTCGCTGCGGCCGTTCGAGCTGCGCACGCTGCGGCTGCGGCGCGCCTGACGCCAACTCTCCACGGCGGGCCGGGCCTTCAGGGGCCCGGCCCGCCGTGGATGGATTCAGTACGTGCACGGGTATAGCCGTTCGGTTTCCGCGCCGATAAGGTGGCCGCTGTTTGAAACGTTTTAAGACACGTTTCCCGCAGCACGGTTTGCCGGAGGACGGAGCCCGATGCCCAGTCGCACCCATCGCACGAGGCCGCTGTACTGGAGCGCGCTCGTCGCCCTCCTGGTCGCCGCGCTGTCCTTCGGCGGCTCGCCCTTCGGCCCGGGCGCCGTCGCGCACGCCGCGAGCGGCGGAGTCTCGGTACAGGACCTGCGGGTCGACGGCACCGTGAATCCGCTGGGCACCGACGATGCCCACCCCACCCTCGGCTGGCAGCTGCGCTCCCCGCTCAACGACCAGCGGCAGACCGCCTACCGGGTGCTGGTGGCCGGCAGCCCCGGCCGGCTCGACCCCCGGCACGCCGACATCTGGGACAGCGGCCGGGTCGCGAGCGGCACGTCGACCGGAATCCCTTACGGCGGGCCGAAGTTGGCGTCCGGGAAGACGTACTACTGGACGGTGCAGGTGTGGGACGGCCGCGGCCGGCCCTCGGCCTGGAGCCCGACCGCCCGCTGGGAGACCGGCCTGACGGCCGCGGGCGACTGGCAGGGCGCGCAGTGGATCAGCCCCGACACCGGCGCCGCCGACTCCTGGTCGGACTTCACCCTCGACACGGACTTCACCATCAAGGCCGGCGCGGCGAGCGTGCTGTTCCGGGTCAAGGACGCCCGCAACTACTACATGTGGCAGATCAACGCGGCCTCCACGCCCGGCAAGGTGCTGCTGCGCCCGCACGTCCAGCACGACGGCAGCTTCACCACCCTCGGCGAGGTCGACCTCAGCCCGGTGATCACCGAGGCGAACGTCAACCAGCCGCACCACCTGAAGGTCACCGCCGCCGGCGACCGGTTCACCACCTGGATCGACGGCACCCAGGTCGACACCCGCACCGACGGCACGCTCGGCGCCGGCACCCTCGGCTTCCGCAGCTCCACCACCGGGAACACCGCCGAGGACGCCCTGTACGACAACCTCGCGGTGCACGGCCCCGACGGTTCGACGCTGTTCTCCGACGACTTCTCCGCCTCGCCCGACCCGCTGTTCCCCGACACCGCCGTCACCGGCGGGCAGTTGGAGCCGAAGGGCGACCCGACGCTGCTCAACACCGACCCCGCCGCACCGATGCTGCGCAAGACCTTCACCCTCGGCAGCCAGAAGATCACCAAGGCGCGGGCCTACGTCTACGGCCTCGGCTTCTACGAGATGCACCTCAACGGCGGCAAGGTCGGCGACCATGTGCTGGCGCCCGCCAACTCGCCCTACGACCAGCGGAATCTGTACGACACCTACGACGTCACCGCCGCTCTCAAGTCCAGCACCAACAGCGTCGGCATCTGGCTGGGCAACGGATACGGCCCCAAGTTCAGCCCGTACGGCTTCCGTTGGAACGGCCCCAAGCAGGCGGCGATGCTGATCCAGGTCACCTACGCCGACGGCAGCCAGGCCAACGTCACCACCGACGACAGCTGGAAGTGGTCGGCGGGACCGATCACCGCCGACGACATCTACGCGGGCGAGAGCTACAACGCCACGCTGGAGCAGCACGGTTGGGACACCGCGGGCTTCGACGACTCCGGCTGGCAGCCGGTCCGCTCGGTGGCCGCGCCCTCCGCGAAGCTGGTCGCCGACACGATGCCGCCGATCCGGGTGACCGGCACCCTGAGGCCGGTGAAGGTCACCCAGCCGCAACCGGGCGTCTACGTCTACGACTTCGGGCAGAACATCGCCGGCTGGGAGCGGCTGCACGTGACCGGTCCGGCCGGCAGCACCGTGAAGATGCGCACCGCGGAGGAGGTCGGCAAGGACGGGATGCTGGACACGGCCACGAACCGGGCCGCGGCGTCCACCGACACGTACACCCTCGCCGGCACCGGAAAGACCGAGACCTACGAGCCGCGCTTCACCTACCACGGCTTCCGCTACGTCGAGTTGACCGGCTACCCGGGAGCGCCGGCCGCCGCCAGTCTCGACGCCCGCGTGGTGCACGCCGACGTGGCCTCCACCGGCACCTTCTCGTCCTCCGACCCGCTGCTGAACCAGATCTGGCAGAACAACCGGTGGAGCATCCTCAACAACTCGATGAGCGTGCCCACCGACAACCCGGTCCGCGACGAGCGCACACCCCCCGGCATGGACGTGCAGGCCTACCACGACGCCTCCACCCGCGAGTTCGACATGGACGCCTACTACGCCAAGTACCTCCAGGACATGCCGCCCGGCACCCCGCTGCCCAACGACGCGGGCAACGCGCAGCAGCCCGACATGGACGGCGACCAGATCACGCTGGCCTGGACCCTTTACGAGCAGTACGGCGACAGCGCGACGCTCGCGGCCGACTACCCGGCGATGAAGGCGTTCGTGGACAAGAACGCTACCGACTACCCCGGCCACATCTGGCCCGACAACCGCGGCTTCGGCGACTGGTGCCCGCCGGACCGCTCGTCCAACGCCAACGGCGGACTCGGCGGGCCGGGCGCCGGCGCCTGCACCAGCGAGGTGTCGGTGGTCAACACCGCGCTGTCGTTCCTCCAGGCCCAGGATGTCGCGAAGTCCGCCCAGGCGCTGGGCCACTCCGACGACGCCACCCACTACACGCAGCTCGCCGACAGCATCAAGCAGGCGTTCAACGCGGCCTTCCTCAACGCGGCCGGCGACACCTACGGCGACGGCCGGCAGACCACCAGCGTGCTGCCGCTGGCCTTCGGGATGGTGCCCGCCCAGAACGTCCAGGCGGTCGGCCGGCAGCTGGTGAACACGATCACCAGCAAGGACGGCGGCCATCTGGACACCGGCATCTTCGGCACCCGCTACCTGGTGGACGCGCTCGCCGCGGTCGGCAGGACCGACGTGGCGATGAACATCCTCGACCAGCGCAGCTACCCGGGCTTCGGGTACGAGATCAGCCAGGGCGCGACCAGCTCCTGGGAGGAGTGGACGTACGCCTCCAGCATGGAGACGCACGACCACGCGATGTTCGCCGGCATCAACGCCTCGCTCTACACCCAGTTGGGCGGTATCCAGCCGACCTCGGCGGGCTACCGCACGGTGAGCATCGATCCGCAGGTGCCGGCGGGGCTGCGGCACGCGGCGGCGTCGATCGACACCGTGCACGGCACGATCGCCACCTCCTGGACCCGGTCCGGGAGCCGGTACGACCTGGCGGTGACCGTGCCGATCGGCACCACGGCGACGGTCGCGATGCCGGTCACCCAGTCGGGCCACGGCGGGCACGGCGACGGGCACGGCAACGGGCACGACGGGGTCAGCGCCCCGCACGGCGCGAAGCTGCTGCACAGCGAGGGGGGCACGGCCACGTACGCGATCGGCTCGGGGCACTGGCAGTTCAGCAGCGGCGAGTAGCCGCCGGTCGGTCCCGGCGGTCTTGAGGCCCCGAGGCCCTGAGACCTGCGACCCGTGACGAGGCCCGCGACCACCGTTCCATCCGGTCGCGGGCCTCGGCGTCGCGGCGACCTTCGGGGTCGCGGGCGGCTCAGGCGGCGCGGTCGCCCCGCGCCAGCGCCCGGCGGATGTCCGCGTGGCCGGCGCCGTGCTCGGCGAGGACGTCGGCGACCACGCCGGGCCCGGCGGCCAGCGCCAGCAGCAGGTGCCGGTCGCCGATCTGCTTCTCGCCCTGCTCCTTGGCCTCCTGCACCGCCCTGGCCAGCACCTTCCTGGCCTCCTCCGAGAACGCCCGGTACTCGGGACGCCAGCGGTCCTTCGTGCCGTCGCTCGCGGCGAGCGCGCCCTCGCCGTGCGCGCGCTCGGCCTGCTCGACCACCGCCGACACGTCGATGCCGAAGCCGGCCAGCGCCTCGGCGTCCGTCTGCGACAGGCCGCCGCGCCTGGCGGCGTCGGCAAGCGCCTGCTCCACCGAGCCACGGCGCGCGGTCAGGCCGAGGGTCACCAGCGCGGCGCCGGCCGCGAAATCCGGCCGGTCGAAGAGCGGCAGCAGCAGGTACTCGGCCCGGATGCCGGGGGAGCCGGCCTGCGCCGAGCGCTCGGAGGCGGCGCGCAGCACGGTCCTGGCGTTCGCGGTGAGCTTCTGGAACATCAGTTCCTCCCGTGCTTCTTGTGGACGGCCTGCCTGCTGACCCCGAGGTCGTCGGCGATCTCCTGCCACGACCAGTTCTGGTTGCGCGCGTTGCGCACCTGGACGGCCTCCAGCTGGTCCAGGAGCCGCCGCAGTGCGGCCACGGCCCGCAGACCGACCCGGGGATCGCTGTCGCCGGCCCGTGCGGCGAGATTCGTTGCCTCAGTCACGCCTGTCAACTTACATTGACACTGGATACCTGTCAACCGAGGTTTACACAAGGTATTCATATCTGCTGTCAACCTTGGTTGACGGGTGCCAAATGCCGGATTACGGTGGCGCGATGACGCTCACTCAGATGAGGCTGGCAACCCTCGGCGCGGTCCTTTCCATGGTCCTGGGCATCGTGGATTCGAACATCGTGGCCACGGCGGCCTGGCCGATCAGCCGCAGCCTCGATCCGGTGCACGGCCTCGACCTGCTGCCCTGGCTGGTCACCGGCTACGCGCTGGCCGCCACGGTGACCCAGCCGCTGTACGGGAAGCTGACCGATGTATACGGCCCGAAGAAGGTCTACCTCTTCTCGCTGAGCACATTCCTGGCCGGTTCCGCGCTGTGCGGAATCGCGCAGAACATGCGGGAGCTGATCGCGTTCCGGGCGCTCCAGGGAATCGGCGGCGGCGGGCTGATGAGCGTCGCCCTCGTGGTGGTATTGAGCATCTGGCCGCCCAAGCCCACCGGAAGCGGCGGCTCCACGAGCGGCGCCGGGGCCGGCATGGGCGGCGTCATGACCGGCGTCTGCCTGGTGGTCGGCCCGCTGGCCGGCGGCTACCTCACCGATCACCTGTCCTGGCGGTGGATCTTCTACGTCAACCTGCCGCTCGGGCTGGTCGCGCTCGTCCTGGTCGCGCTGTGCCTGCGGCTCCCGGTGCGTCGCGAGCGGCACCGGATCGACGTCGCCGGCGCCGTACTGATCGCCGCGGCCACCAGCGCGCTGCTGCTGGTCACCGAGTGGGGCGGCGCCGAGCACGCCTGGACCTCCCCGGTCATCGTGCTGCTGGTGCTCGGCGGCGCCGCGCTGCTGCTGGCGTTCGTGCTGCGGCAGGGCCTGTGGGGCGCGATCGCCGCCCGGGAGCCGCTGATCCCGCTGTCGCTGTTCCGCAACCCGGTCTTCCGGCTGGCCGGCCCGCAGCAGTTCATCTCCGGGATGGTCACCACGGGTTCGGTCGTCTACGTGGCGCTGTACCTCCAGGCCGCCCAGGGGGTGCGGCCCACGCTGGCCGGGGTGCACCTGCTGCCGATGGCCGCCGGAATGGTCGTCTCGGCCCTGGTCGCCGGCCGGCTGATCCGGCGGCCCGGCAGGTTCCGGCCGGTCATGGTGGCCGGCACGACGATGGTCACGGCCGCCTTCTGCCTGCTCAGCCGGCTGCACCGGGACACCGCCGGGTGGCTGACCGACCTCGACCTGCTGCTGCTCGGCGCCGGCCTCGGCACGGTGCTCGGGATGGCGCTGCTCGCCGTCCAGATGTCCGTACCCAAGGAGCAGTTGGGGGTGGCGATCACCTCCGTGCGGTTCAGCCAGACGCTCGGCGGCGCGGTCGGCAGCGCGGTCTTCGGCACCATCCTGGCCAGGGAGTTCGCCGCCCGGGTGCCGGACGGCCCGGCGAGCGGGACCGGCGACCGGTCCGCCGTGGCGCTGCTCGGCACGCTGACCGGGCCGGCCCGGCTCGGCGTGCTCGACGCCCTGGTCGGGGCGGCCGACCGGGTCTTCCTCTGCGGCGCGGTGATCGCCGCCGCGGCCGTCGTGATCACGCTGTTCTTCCCCGAACCGGGCCCCGCGGCGGGCGAGCAGGTAACCGGTGGCCCGCGCCGCCGCGCTGTGCGAGCATGGCCCGGCGCACGCCGGTCGGCGGTGCGCGGCGGCGCCGCTCGACAGCGGCCGCCCACCGAGACATCCGGGAGTTGAGGTCCATGGCAGCGGGCGGGTTCCAGCTCATCAAGAGCCGCCGACGCGCCAGGTAACCGCCGAGAGGACCCCGCCCGGATCCGCGCTGACGCGCGCGGCCGTCCGGGGTCCCGGCGTCGGCGGCATGACCCTGATCGCCCTCCGCGATCACCGTGCATGCCCTCGAAGGGACACCACTCACCGTGGACCTCGACGTCCAGAACCACGTGCGCGCCCTCGCGCTCGCCTCGCCCGACCACCTCACCAGCGGGCCGTTCGTCATCCGCTACGCCCCCGACTGGCCCAGCCCGTACGCCAATTACGCGATCCCGGACGCCGGCGCCGATCCGTCGCCCGCCGACGTACAGGCCCTGATCGACGTCTTCCGCGCGCGGGACCGCAAGCCGCGCCTGGAGTATCTGCCGTCCTGCGCGCCGCTGGTGGAGCCCGCGCTGCTGGCGGCGGGCTTCGCGGTGGAGAACCGCCCGGCCGTCCTGGCCTGCGCGCGGGGGGAGTTGGCCGATCCCGGGCCGCGGCCCGGCTACGTCATCCAGGAGCCCGCCACCGAGGCCGACTTCGTAAGGGCCGCGCGCGTGCAGCACACCGCGTACGGGCAGTCGGGGGAGCCCGCCCCCGGCGAGATCGGCTGGCTGCGCCGGGCCGCCGGGAACGGGGGAGTGGTCGCGCTGGCCGTGACCGGCGACGGCACGGCGGTCGGCGCCGGCGCCTGCTCGGTGCCCACGCGGGGATTGAGCGAACTGGCCGGGCTCGCGGTCGCGGAAGGCTTCCGGCGGCGCGGCATCGCCGCCGCGCTCTCGGCGTACCTCACCGCGGGCGCCTTCCGCCGCGGCTGCGGGGCCGTCTGGCTGGAACCGGGCACCCCGGACATCGCCAGGATCTACGCCAGGATCGGCTACCGGCCGGTCGGCGAGAAGCTCAACATCTCGCTGCCGTAGGGCCGTTCGGCGTGCGGGCCCGCCCGCGAGGGCCCCGCGGCGGTCCGGGGGGTGAAGAAAACTCCACCTCCCGGACGGCTCCTGGCCGTAGTGACCGGCACCTCCCCGCTGAACGAGAGTCGGTGGTGGCACCGCACCTGACGCGGAGCCGCCACCGACCAGGACGGGGAACCACACCATGGACGACTTCACACGACGCGGCATGCTGCGGGGCACGGCAGCGGTGGCGGTCGGCGGCATCGCGGCCCGGCACGAACTCCCGTCCGGGCGGCGGCCGGCGGCAACGACCGCGGCCCGCACCGGCGGCAGCGCGAAGGCCGGCAGCCGGTTCCCGTTCCTGGAGGGCGTGTTCACCCCGGCGGCCAAGGAGCTGACCGCGTTCGACCTGCCCGTCACCGGCCGCATCCCGCGCGAACTGGACGGCCGCTACCTGCGCAACGGGCCCAATGTGCTGGGCCTTGAGGACCCGCGCGCCCACCACTGGATGCTCGGCGAGGGCATGGTGCACGGCGTCCGGATCCGCGACGGCCGCGCCGAGTGGTACCGCAACCGCTGGGTCAGGTCCTCCGGTGTGGCCGCCAAGCTCGGCGAGCCCTACCCGTGGCAGGCACCGGCCGACGACTTCGCCAACAACACCCACGTCATCGGCTACAAGGGCGTGGTGCTCGCCCTCCAGGAGAGCGGCCCGGCGCCCTACCAGCTGGACGAGGAGCTGAACACGGTCGGCCCGTACGACTTCGGCGGCACGCTCAAGGGCGCCTACACCGCGCACACCAAGTACGACCAGGCCGCCGACGAGCTGCACGCGATCACGTACTACCCGACCTGGGACCACGTACGGCACCTGGTGATCGACCGGACCGGCAGGGTGGTGCGGACGACGAGGATCCCGGTCGCCGACAGCCCGATGATGCACGACTTCGCGCTCACCGAACGGTACGTGGTCGTCTACGACACGCCGGTGACCTTCGACGCGGCCGCCGCCCAGGCAGGCGCGGTGGTGCCGTACGTCTGGAACGACAAGCATCCGGCGCGGGTCGGCCTGCTGCCCAGGGCCGGCGGCAGCATCCGCTGGTTCGAGGCGGACCAGAACACGTACTACTCGCACACCCTGAACGCCTACGACGACGGGACCAAGGTGGTCCTGGACTTCGCGAGCATGCCCACCCCGTTCTACGCCGCCGGGCGCGGCTGCGACGGCCCGTCCTCGCTCGGCACCCCGCGGCTGGACCGCTGGACGGTCGACGTGGAGAGCGGCCGGGTGCACACCCAGCGGATCGACGACCGGCCGCAGGAGTTCCCGCGGATCCGCGAGAGCCTGGTCTCCCGCCGGCACCGCTACGGCTACACGGCCACGGCCGGCGACATGTGGCGGGCCTACGAGACCGTGGACGGCGTCCCGCCGGACACCCACTTCGGCAACGCGCTGCTCAAGCACGACCTGCTGCGCGGCACCACCGAGGTGCACCGGTTCCCCAAGGACTCACCCGCGAGTGAGGCGGTGTTCGTGCCCGCGCACGGGGGCGGGCACGAACACGGCGGGTCCGGACACGGCGGGCACGAACACGGCGGGCCCGCGCACGGCGGCGCCGAGGACGACGGATACACGATGGCCTACGTGCACAACCCCGACCGGGGCGCGGCCGACCTGGTGATCCTGGCCGCGCAGGACTTCACCGCCCCGCCGCTGGCCCGGATCCACCTGCCGGCCAGGGTGCCGCTCGGCCTGCACGGCTCGTGGGTGCCGACGGCCCCCTCCTGACGGTCTCGACAGATTTACTCAGCCGACGTAGTATTTACTCATGCGAGTAAATCCGAGCTCCGTCACCGGCACCGCCCGGCGGGCCCAGATCGTCGCGGCGACCATCGGGGCGATCGCCGAACTGGGCTACCGGCAGGCGACGTTCGCCCGGATCGCCGAGCGCGCGGGGCTGAGCAGCACCCGGCTGATCTCGTACCACTTCGCCGGCAAGGACGACCTGATCAAGGCCGTGATCGAGGACGTCTACGGCGAGCTGGGCGGCTTCATGGGCGAGCGGATGCGCGAGGCGGCGCCGGGGCGGGCCGCGCTGGAGGCGTTCATCCGCTCGCTGGTGGAGTTCATCGCCGGGCACGAGGCCCAGATGCAGGCGCTGATGTCGGTGTTCCTGGAGCACCGCTTCGACGACGGCAGCGGGAGCTACGACGCCGCCACCGACGAGCCGCGGGCCCGTGCGCCGCTGGAGGAACTGCTCACCGCCGGGCAGGAGTGCGGCGAGCTGCGCGACTTCGACGTCTTCGTGATGGCGAGCACCATCCAGCGCGCCCTGGACGGCCTGCCGTACCTGCTGCGCTCCGCGCCCGGCCTCGATCTCGACCGGTACGCCGACGAGCTGGTCACGCTCTTCGACCTGGCGACGAGGAGGAGCCCGTGACCACGCAGCCGCAGGAGGAGCAGCACCAGGAGCCGCAGCCGCAGCCGCAGCCGCAGCCGTCGGCCGGGCCGCCCGGGACGGCCGGACCCCTGATCAGCATGGTGGCCGACATCGCCCTGCCGCTCGGCCTGTTCTACGGGCTGCGCGCCGCCGGCGTCGGCATCTACCTGACGCTGCTGATCTCGGCCGCCGCGCCCGGCGCCCTGGTGGTCGGCCGGCTGGTGCGGTCCCGGCGGCTCGACCACCTCGCGCTGTTCACGCTGACGGTGATCGTGGCCGGCACCGCGGTCTCGCTGGTCTCGGGCAGCCCGCGGCTGCTGCTGGCGCGGGAGGGCTGGATCACGGCGCTGGTCGGGCTGTGGTTCCTCGGCTCGCTCGCCGCCCACCGCCCGCTCGCGTTCCTCTACACCCGCCCGATGCTCGAACGCCGCACCCGGGCGATCGGCCGACCCGTCGACTGGGACGAGCTGTGGGAGCGGCTGCCGCGCTTCCGCCGGCTCTGGCGGGTCGGCACCGCGCTGTGGGGCATCGCCCTGCTCGCCGACTCCGCGGTCCGGGTCACGATGGCCTACACGCTCCCGGTGGACACCGTCCCCGCCCTCAACACCGCGCTCTACGTGGGCACTTCGGTCGCCCTGATCGTGATCACCAACGCCTACTACACCCTCGCGGGCCTCTACCGCCGCGACTCCGCGCTCTACGCGCCACTGGACGCCCGGTGACCCCGCGCCGGGCGGAGGCCACAGCCCCCGGCTTGCGTCACAACGCCCGCGCGGTCAGCACCGGTTGGAAGAAGCCGCTGCGCTCCGGCTCGGTCCACTCCGGTCCGGCGAATCCCGCCTCGGTGACGAACCCGGTCAACTGCCGCCGGGTGAGCGCCCAGTAGCTCGTCCGCCGCACCTCGACCCGCCAGTCCGGCCCGTCCGAGACCAGCTGGAAGTGCTCCAGGTCGTAGTGCTCGCCGTCGTCGTGCCAGTCCCACAGCTGGAAGGTGACGGCCCGGCCGCCGGGCGCGGGCGCGAGCTGCGGGAGGGTGGAGGCCGGTCGGGTGCGGCGGATCTCGTCGTAGGGGCGGGTGCTCAGCACCAGTAGCCCGCCGTCGCGCACGACCCGGCGCATCTCGCCGAGGGCCGCGCGCACGTCCGGTGCGCTGAGCAGATGGGGGAGGGAGTTGTCGGCGCTGAGCACGACGTCGAACCGGCCGTCGGCGAAAGGCAGTTGCCGCATGTCGGCGCCTGCGGCACGCAGCGGGACATCGCGCAGCGCCGCCTCGCGGACCGCACGGGCCGCCGCCGACGGGCTGATGTCGGTACCGGTGACGCGGTGGCCGCGCAGGCCGAGCGCGATGGACTGGGTGCCGATGCCGCAGGAGCAGTCGAGCACCGAGAACGGGCCCCGGTCGTCGCCCTGGCCGAGGGCGGCGCCGATGATCCGATCGAGCGCCGCGCCCTGCCGGGACATCGACGCGTCCCAGTCCGCGTAGAGCAGGTGGTAGTCGGCGGCGAGCCGGTCGTAGAAGCGTGCGACGTCGGAGGGCTCGGGCATCGCGCCAGGCTGACGGCCCGGCCGCGCCGGCCGCGATCACCTTTCCCGACCGGCGCGAACGCCGGGGGCTGGGCGGTGCCGTTGGTCCTGATCGTGAGGCCGAAGCCCTCGGAAACTCCTCCGGATGCCCGAAATCATTCGATACATGGGCACGAAAGGTTTCGGGCCCGGAGGAGGCCGAGGTGGTCAGTCAGCCGGTCACGGCCGGTGTCACGGTGAAGACCGCGTGCAGCCGGCGGGTGTGGTCGAGCCGCCTGACCGGCCCGGTGAGCGTGCAGCTGACGGTCAGCCGCAGGTCGGAGGATGAGGCGCCGAGCCGCAGTTCCAGGTCGCCGGGCTCCACGGCGCGCTGCCCGTCCCGGCCGGTGAACGAGGCCAGGTCGGCGGGCACGGTCACCCGCACCCTGGCCGCCTCGCCCGCGGCCAGCGGCAGCCGCCGGTAGCCGATCAGCCGCTGCACGGGCCGCACCACCGAGGCGACCGGGTCGTGCAGGTAGAGCTGGACGACCTCGGTGCCGGCCCGCTGCCCGGTGTTGCGGACGGTGAAGGCGAGTTCGATCTCGCCGTCCGTCCCGGCCTGAAGGGACGGCACGTCGAGCGCGGTCCAGTGGAAGGTGGTGTAGGACAGCCCGTGCCCGAAGGCGAAGGCCGGCGTCGGGTCGATGCTGGAGACCTCGCTCGCCTGCCCGAGCCGCGCGGCCAGATACCCGGATTCCTGCACGCCCGGCCGCCGCGGCACGCTGATCGGCAGCCGCCCCGACGGGTTGACCCGGCCGGCCAGCACGCCGGCGATGGCGGTGGTGCCCTCCTCGCCGGGGAAGAAGGACTGCACGACGGCGGCGGAGTCGGTGACCGCCCGGCCCAGCGCGTAGGGGCGTCCGGCCAGCAGGGTGACGACCACGGGTGTCCCGCAGTCCAGCAGGGTGTCCAGCAACTCCTGCTGCACGCCGGGCAGTCGCAGCGACTCGACGTCGCAGCCCTCGCCGCTGGTGCCGCGGCCGAAGAGCCCGGCCCGGTCGCCGAGGGCGAGGACGACCACATCCGCGGTCTGCGCCAGTTCCGTGGCCCGCGCGAAGCCGCCGGTGTCGGGGCCGTCCACGCTCGCGCCCGGCGCGGTGACGATCTCGGTGTCGGGGAACTGCGCCGCCAACGCCTCGCGCAGCGTGGGCAGTTCGATGCCCGCCGGCACCTCCGGGTGCCGCTCGCCGACGTGCACCGGGAAGGCGTAGCAGCCCAGCACCGCCGTCGGGGTGTCGGCGTTGGGGCCGATCAGCGCGATCCTGGCCGGCCGGCCGAGCGGCAGGACGCCGTCGTTGCGCAGCAGCACGATGCTCTGCTCGGCGACCTCCCGGGCCAGCGCCCGGTTGGCGGCGCTGTCCAGGTCCACGGTGCCGCGCAGCCGCGCCGGGTCGCCGTCGGCGGTGCCGGCCAGCGCCTCGGGCACCGGGTCCCAGCCCGCGTCGAGCAGCCCCAGCTGCGCCTTCTGGATCAGCACCCGGCGCAGCGCGCGGTCCACCAGCTCCTCGGCCGTCCGGCCGTCGGCCACGGCTTTCAGCAGTGGCTCGCCGAAGGCCTTCACGGTGGGCAGTTCGACGTCCACGCCCGCGGCCAGTGCCGCGCCGGCCGCCTCCCCCAGGGTGGCGGCGACCCCGTGCAGGGTCTTGAGGAAGGCGATGCCGAAGTAGTCGGCGACCACGGTGCCGGTGAAGCCCCAGCGCTCCCGCAGCAGTCCCGTCAGCAGCCGCTCGTCGGCAGCCGACGGCAGGCCGTCGGTGTCGGTGTAGGCGTGCATGACCGAGCGGGCGCCGCTCTCCCTGACCGCCATCTCGAACGGCGGCAGGATCACGTCGGCGCGCTCCCGTTCGCCCATCGAGACCGGCGCGAGGTTGCGGCCGGCCCGGGAGGCGGAGTACCCGGCGAAGTGCTTCAGGGTGGCGACCACCCCGGCGGACTCCAACCCCTTCACATAGGCGGTGGCCAGGGTGCCGACCAGGTAGGGGTCCTCCCCGATGGTCTCCTCGACCCGGCCCCAGCGGGCGTCGCGCACCACGTCGAGTACCGGCGCGAGGCCCTGGTGCACGCCGACCGAGCGCATGTCGCGGCCGATCCGGCCGGCCATCGCCCCGATCAGCTCAGGGTGGAAGGTGGCGCCCCAGGCCAGCGGCACGGGGTAGGCGGTGGCGCCCCAGGCGGCGAAGCCGGCCAGGCACTCCTCGTGCGCCACCGCCGGGATGCCGAACCGGTTCGCGGCGGCGATGCTGCGCTGGGTGCGCAGCAGCGACAGCGCGCCGAGCGCGGGGTCCACCGGGGCGGTGCCGAAGGACCGGGTGAGCTGGCCGAGGCCCTGCGGCAGCAGCGCCTCGAGCGAGACCGACTCCTCCATGTCGTGCTGGTACGGGGCGACTTCGCCGCCCTCGTCCGATGCCCCCACCCACACCCCGAACAGCTGGGCGGTCTTCTCCTGCAGGGTCATCTCGGCGATCAGGGCGTCCGCGCGGACCTCCGGCGGCAGCGCCGGATCGCGCCAGGCGGCGGCAGCGGGATCTGTCTCTTCGACCACGGTGTCGGTCACTTTCCTCCGACGCCCATCAGCCCCTGTACCAGGGCGCGGCGGGCGAACAGGTAGACGATGAAGATGGGCAGCATCGACAGCACCACCGCGGCCAGCAGGCCGGGGATGTCGACGCCGTGCTCGGTCTGGAAGTTGAACAGGCCAAGGGTGATCACCTTGGACGAGTCGGACTGGGTCAGCACCAGCGGGAACAGGAAGCCGTTCCACGCCTGGAGCGCCGAGAAGACCATGATCGTGGACAGCCCGCCCTTGGACAGCGGCACCACCAGCTGGAAGAACACCCGCGACGGCGAGGCCCCGTCCATCGCCATGGCCTCGTACAGGTCGGGAGTGATGTCCCGCATGACACCGGTAAGGATCAGCGCGCACACCGGCAGCGAGAAGGCCGCGGTGGGCAGGATGACGCCGATCAGGTTGTCGTAGAGGCCGGCCTTGCTGATCACGTAGAACATCGGCACGATGACCGCCTGCGCGGGGATCGCCAGGCCGAGCAGGAACAGCCGGAAGACGCCCGTGGTGATCCGGCCCTGGCTGCGCACGATGGAGTACGACAGCGGCGGCACCACCAGCAGCACGATGGCCACCACGGCCAGCGTCACCAGCAGGGTGTTGAGGAAGAAGTGGCCGAAGCCGTTGGAGAAGTCCTGCGTGTAGTTGTGCAGCGTGAAGTGCTTGGGGAAGGCCAGCGGGCCGTTCGCGGAGTAGTCGGTGCGGTCCTGGAGGGTGGCCGCCAGCATCACGTACAGCGGCAGCCCGATCAGGAACAGCCAGACCACGGACCCAAGACCCGCCAGGTAGTTGGGACGGCGCCTCATCACAGTCCCTCCGACGTGCTGCGCATCTTGTCGTAGCCGGAGACCTTGACGACGATCAGCGAGATGACCGTGGCGGCCAGCACCAGCACCAGCGCGATGGCCGAGCCGCCGCCGAAGTCGAAGCTCTTGAAGGCCCGTTGGTACATGTAGTAGGCGCTGATGGTGGTGTCGGTGCCCGGGCCGCCCTGGGTCAGGATCAGCACGGTGTCGAACGTGGTGAGGCCGCCGACCACCATCAGGATCATCGAGGTGATCATCGTGTTGCGCAGCTGCGGCAGCGTGATGTGCCAGAACTGCCGTATCCGGCCCGCCCCGTCGATCGCCGCGGCCTGGTAGAGCACCTGCGGGACCGCCCGGGCGGCACCCTGGTAGATCAGGGTGTGGAACGGCGTGTACTGCCAGGCCCCCACGAACACCAGCACCCCGATGGAGCTGGTCTGCCTGCCGAACAGGTTGCCGTCCCCGAACAGCCACTTCGCCTGCGCGGGCACGCCGAAGTTCGGGTCGAGCAGCGCCCGCCACAAGATGGACACCGCAGTCGCCGAGAGCAGCAGCGGTACGAAGTAGATCGCGGACAGGATCGCCCGGTTGAGCTGGCGGCCGGCCGCCCACACCCCGAGCAGGATGCTCAACGGGGTCTGGACGACGACCCCGAGCACCGTGATCAGCACGCTGAGCCACAGGCTCTGGATCATGGTGTGGTCATGGATCAGCGCCCGCCAGTTGTCGAGCCCGGCGAACTCGGGCGAGCCGAGGCCGTCCCAGCTCGCGAAGGACAGCACCGCGACCAGGACCAGCGGGACGACGGCGAAGAGCAGGAAGAACACGGTGGCGGGCAGCGCCCAGACGAATCCGGGTCGGGCCACGGCGGCGCCGGACCGGCGGACCGGCCGGCGCCTCGCCACCGTGCGTTCAGCGGTGGTGGTCATGTGGGGGTCCCGGTTCAGGATGTGGGCAGGGCCTGCATGGCCTTGATGAAGCCGTCGGCGTCGAGCTTGCCGTCGAAGAACTGCTGTACGGCGGTGTGCATGGCCTCGCTTGCGGACTGCGGATAGGCCTGGTCCCAGGACAGCTGGAACGAGGGCGCGTCCTTGACCATGTCGTACTGGTACTCGGCGTAGGCCGGATCGGCCGCGGTGCTGAGGAAGTTGGTGGTGTTGGTGGTGGTCGGCAGGTTGCCGATCGCCATGTGCGCCTTCACGAACTCGTCGGAATACATCAGCTTCAGGAACTGCGCGATGGCGTCCGGGTACTTGGTCTTCTTCATGACCGAGTAGAAGTTGTTGGTGTTGCCGACGACGTCCTTCGGGTCGCCCTGGCCGCCGCTGACGGTCGGGAACGAGGTGTAGCCGAGGCCGGTCTTGGCGAAGTCGGGGTTGTCCTGCTGCTGCTGGGAGTAGTACCAGGAGCCCATCAGCTCGAAGCCGGCCTTGCCCTGCGCGACCAGCGAGACCGAGCCGCCGTCGGTGTACTTCACCGAGTCGTAGCTCTTGCCGAACGCGCCGGCGTCGACGAGCTCCTTCAGCTGCGACAGCGCCTTGCGGCTGTCGGGGCTGTCCCAGGCGCTCTTGTCGCCCGCCATGGCCTTGTCGAACAGGCCCGGGCCCGCGACGCGGTCGTACATGTACTCGTACCACATCAGCGTCGGCCACTGGTCGCCGCCGCCGAGCGCGATCGGGGTGATGTGCTTGGCCTTGAGGGTCTTGACCACGCTCAGCAGGTCGTCCCACGTCTTGGGCGCGGACACGCCCGCGTCGGCGAGCACCTTCTTGTTGTTGAAGAGCAGCACCGGCTGGGTGCCGCGCATCGGGATGCCGTAGGACTTGCCGTCCAGCACCGCGCTGTTGAACACCGACGGCAGGAAGTTCGACTTCAGCCCCGGGTCCTTGGCGATCATTCCGTCGAGCGGCAGCAGCAGGCCGGCCTTGACGAAGGGCGCGATGCTGCCGCCGCCCCAGTTGTAGAAGACGTCGGGGGCCTGCTTGGTGCTGATGATCGTCTGCAGCTTCTGCTGGTAGTCCGCGCCGGGGATGGTCTGCAGGACCGCCTTGACCTTCGAGGTCTTGTTGAACGTGGCGACGATCTGCTTCTCGACGGTGTTCGTCGCGTCCCCGTAGACCAGGACCTTGAAGCTGCCGGAGCCGCTGCCGCCGGAGCTGCTGCCACCGCACGCGGCCAGCGTCAGTCCGAGGGCGAGGGCCGCGCTGCCGGCCACGGCGCGGGGGAGCCATCTCTTCTTCATCATCGGCCTCTCGAAATGTATCGGCATTGATACCGAAAGTTGCTGCGGGCTGTGACGCTAGGCTCAGCTCGGAATCCGGTCAAGGCTCGGGCTCTGAGTTATCGAAGCGTTACTTGACCTGGTGCCGTACGCTGCGGCCATGGATACTGAGGAACGTCCGGGCAAGGTGACCCTGGCGCAGATCGCCGAAACAGCCGGGGTCTCGGTGCCGACAGTTTCGAAAGTGCTCAACGGGAGGCAGGACGTCTCGCCGCCGACCCGGCAGAAGGTCGAGCGGCTTCTCGAGGTGCACGGCTACCGCCGCAGCTCCAGGTCGGCGCCCGAAGTCCCGCTGATCGAGATCGTGTTCCACGAACTCGACGCGATCTGGGCGATGGAGCTGATCCTCGGCGTCGAGAAGGTCGCCAAGGACACCGGCTCCAGCGTGGTGCTGACCCAGAGCGGCACCCGGCACGCGCCGGGCCCGGAGTGGATCGAGGGCGTGCTGCGCCGCCGGCCGCTCGGCGTGATCCTGGTCTTCTCCGCGCTGCCCCAGGAGTACAAGCAGCAGCTGCGGTCGCGGTCCATCCCGTTCGTGATCATCGACCCGGCCGGCGACCCCGAGCCGGACGTGCCCTCGGTCGGCTCGGCCAACTGGTCGGGCGGCCTGGCCGCCACCCGGCACCTGATCGAGCTGGGCCACCGCCGGATCGGCATCATCACCGGCCCCGAGGACATGATGTGCTCGCTGGCCAGGCTGGACGGCTTCCGGTCCGCGATGACCAGCGCGGGCCTTGAGCCCGACCCGTCACTCGTCTCGTTCGGCGACTTCCACGTCGAGGGCGGCTACGAGCGGGCGATGGCGATGCTGCGCCGCACCGACCGGCCCACCGCCGTCTTCGCCGGCAGCGACCTCCAGGCGCTGGGCGTCCTTGAGGCGGCCGGCGCGCTCGGCCTGCGCACGCCGGAGGACCTGTCGGTGGTCGGCTACGACGACGTGCCGGTGGCCAAGTGGTCGCGGCCCGCGCTCACCACCGTCCACCAGCCGCTCCGCAAGATGGCCGAGGCGGCGTCCGAGATGCTGCTGCGGCTGCACGCGGGGGAGCACACCACCACCCGGCTCGAACTGGCCACCAGCCTGGTGGTGCGGAAGAGCACGGCGCCGCCGGCGGCCTGAGCCTCGCCCCGGGCCTGAGCCCCCAGGGCACCCCCGGCATGCCCGCGCACGGGCGTAGGGTCGGGGGAAGGTGAACGTTCAGCCATTGCGTGGGCATGGAAATGCGCGGGAAGTACGGAGGTGGCCGATGCCCGTAATCGGGGCGCCGCAGCGGGCGCTGTGGGTGACGGCCGCGGCCGGGCTCGCGGTCGACCAGGTGACCAAGGCCGTCGCCGCCGTGGTGATCGAGGGCAAGCCGCCCCGGCACGCGCTCGGGGTGACCTTCACCGCGATCCGCAACTCGGGCGCGGCCGGCTCCTTCGCGCCGAACGCGACCGTGGTCTTCACGCTGCTGGCGCTCAGCGCGCTCGCGTTCATCACCTGGACCTCGTCGTCCCTGCGGTCGGTGAGCTGGGGCGTCGGCCTCGGACTGATCTTCGCGGGCGCCGGCGGCAACCTCAGCGACCGGATCTTCCGCACGCCCGGCTTCGGCCGCGGCGCCGTCCTCGACTTCCTCCAGATCGGCCACTCCGGCATCTTCAACCTCGCCGACCAGTGCGTGACCTTCGGCGCGCTGACGGTCCTGGTACTGACCGTCCGCGGGGTCCCGATGCGGGCGGGCGACGGCCCGCTGACCCCACGGTCGGCCGGCGGACCGGAGGACGGCGGCAGGTGAGGCGGCCGGCCCGCAGGCGGCCCGCTCACGGATACGGGTCGGCGGGGTCGTACCGGATGTACGGGGACGCGAAGACGTAGTCCGGCGGGTGCCCGGTGTCGTGCCCGGTGTGCCGGGCGACCACGAACTGGAACCCGAGCGGCGGCGTGCCGTCCCCGGCCGCCGTCTCCACCACCCTGGCCACCGAGTTGCGCAGCATCCGGTAGGCGGGAGCGCCGGTGAGGTCGGCGCCGTACCGCTTCATCACGGTGATCAGCTCGCTGCAGACGTCGAACAGGCCCTTCTCCCGGCGGCGGCCGGGGAACCACAGCATCTGGGACGGCCGCCGGTCCGAGATCGCCGACGCCTCCAGCCAGCCGGACGTGCCGCCGCCGGCCGCCTCGGTGCGGTAGAGCACGTGGTAGTCGTGCTGGGCCGGCTCGGGCGCGAAGAACCGCCAGTTCGGAACGGCGACGCCGGTCCTGTCGCGCTCCGCGACCCGGTCGAACTCGCGGCTGGGGTGCTGGCTGAGCACGGTGACCGTGAACCAGGCGGCGAGGCCGCCGAGCGCGAGCGCGGCGGGCAGGCCGCCGGCGCCGGGGCCGGCAGACCCGTCGGATCCGGGGAGGTCAGGGAAGCGAACGGGCATCGGCGGCCTCGCCTTCCTGCTGTTCCTTCGCTGCCGGCACGGCGGCGCCAGGCGCCAGGGCGCCGATGAACTCGCCGAGCAGCGCGGCGATCCGGGTCGCCGGCTCCCGCCCGGTGACCGCGCTGTCGCGGTGCACGTCCAGCTCGTGGCGCACCGACCAGGGCGCCGCCCGGGCGTACTCGTCCTGGAGATCGCGCTGCGCGTCAGTCAGTTCGCGGGTGCAGGTCAGCAGGCAGACCGGTACGCCGGTCGGCGGCAGCGGCTCCTCGTACGCGCTGAAGCGGGTCAGGGTGCCGCGCCACTCGCGCAGCGCGGCCGACCAGTTCGCCGGGTCGCGGTACTGCGCGTCGGCCAATTCCCTGACCTGCTCCGGCAGTTCACCGAGCCAGTCGGGGGACTTCAGCAGCGGGCCCAGGCACAGCCGCAGCGACACCGCGGTCTGCCGGAGGCTCGCGGTGGCCCGCCGGCCGTCCGGATCCTGCGCGGGGCCCTCGTCTCGCAGCTCGGCCGGATGCCCGGGCGCGACCAGGCCGATCCCGGCGACCGTGCCCGGCAGCAGGCGCGCGGCCGTGACGGCGATGTGGCCGCCGAGCGCGTGGCCGACCAGCACCACCGGCCGTCCGTCCGCCACGTGCGCGGCGAGCTCGGCCAGGTCGCGGGCGGCGGCGTCGATGTCGAAACGGCGCGGGCCCGCGTAGCCGCTCCGGCCGTAGCCCGCGCGCTGGTAGGTGACCACCCGGTGGCCCTCGGCCAGTGCCGACACCAGCCATTCGGCGCGCTCCGCCGTCGAGTTGAGCGCGCACTCCAGCACCACGACCGGCGCCGCCGGGTCCTGGATGCCGCCGGGCGGCTCGATCCACCGGTAGGCCAGGGTGTTGCCCGAGGCCGTCGCCAGCTCCGACTCGTCGCCCCTGCCGCGCAGGACGATCGCGTGCTGACGGACCCGGGAGGCGGCTCCGACGGCCCAGGCGGCGGCCAGCAGCCCGCCGGCGACGACGGGAAAGGCGTCATGGCGGCGCTCGACCCGGCCGTCCGCCCAGGTCCGCACCCGTGGCCCGGTGACGTAGTGGACGGCCGGGTGCATCGAGCCGAACGAGGTGAGGAAACGGCCGAGGCCCATCACCCCGGCGTTGGCGAGGTGGAAGCCGCCGACCGCGGTCACCATCAGCCGGGCCGTCCGCCCCCTGGCCACCAGCACCACGGGGAAGGCGCACTCCAGGGCGAGTACGGCGGTGCTCGCCACCCGCCCGGCGCGCGGGTACGCGGTCAGCAGCCGCCAGACCCGCGGCTCGCCGTA
The DNA here is from genome assembly GCF_050956065.1 of Streptomyces sp. CA-111067. Lineage (NCBI taxonomy): Bacteria > Bacillati > Actinomycetota > Actinomycetes > Kitasatosporales > Streptomycetaceae > Streptomyces > Streptomyces sp. CA-111067. The sequence goes on from NZ_CP192103.1 coordinate 7,987,898, forward strand.
CGAGCGGGTGCGCATGACGCCGGTCAGCGCCCGGCCGCTGCGCCAGTTCTCGCTGGTCACCTTGACCCAGCCGGAGGTCGCGTACGACAGCACCGACTGAAGCCCGGCGAACCACAGACAGGCGTCCACCACCTGCGGCCTGCGCTCGGCGGCCCTGGCGAGTGCGGCCGTGCTCTGCACGAGGAAGGACACCTGGTCCGAGCCGTCGGTGCCATACCGATTGCGCGGATAGAGCGCCATCGAGGTGACCGAAAGCACCAGGTCGGCGCCCACCCGCCCCCGCCGCGGAAGCGGCGCGAGCAGCGCCACCGCGGCGGCCACCCGCGCGCCGTGCAGCACCCGGGTCCCGCGCGGACTCGACACCAGGTCGAGCGCTTTGCGGGCGGGGCCGGGCAGATCGCCGTAGTGCGCGCGACTGACCCGCCAGTCATTGAGCCCCCCGGGCTCCCGATCGTCCCCGGAGACCAGGTATTCGAGGCTCGACACCAGGTGGGTGAGGGCACTGAGCCGCTCCATGGCGGAGAGCGCGGCAGCCCGGCTGAGCGGCCCGCGCCGGGGTAGGCCACGCCCCGGAAAGGCGCGACCCGGAAAGCCGGGGCCGGGCAGGCTGCGGTCGGGCAGGTCGGCGCCAGGTGCGCCGGGGCCGGGAGCGCCGGGACCGGACAAGCCGGGGCCGGGCAGGCTGCGGTCGGGCAGGTCGGCGCCAGGTGCGCCGGGGCCGGGTGCGCCGGGACCGGACAAGCCGGGGCCGGGCAGGCTGCGGTCGGGCAAGCCGGGGTCGGGTGCGCCGCGACCGGGGCCGGCGCGTCCTGGTCCGTCGCGGCCCAGCAGTCTGAGGCTGGATTCGCCGAGTCCCGGTCCGCCACGGCTCGGCGCAGCCGGTGCGGTGGTGGAACGCGGCAGCAGCCGCGGTATCGACCTCACCCGTCGTCCCCCCTTCCCGGCGCCCCGCGCCGGTCTTGCGCCGGTCCTGCGCCGGTCCTGCGCCGGTCCCGTTCCCGAACGGCCGTTCCCCGCGTTCTGGAGCTGTGGTGAAGGAACTGGGCTACAGTATTCACCTCAGCTGATGCAGCGATCGTGGCCCGGCCGGATCGGACTGTCAAGGCCGGTCCCACGGGCGGCAGTTGCCGCTCAGTGGCCGTCCGGCCCGTGCGGGCCGCTCACCGTCCATGGAGGTTTCGATGTCCGAACTTCTCAAGCAGGCAAACGCCGACGGCGCCCTGGCCGCGATCCCGCTGCACGCCGCCGAGGTGCAGCTGATGTCGCACCCCGACGTGATGCCGATCCTGTCCGTGCACCTCGTGACGAGCAGCGTCTGCATCTCCGTCTGCCTGATCACCGGCTGATCGCACGGCGACGGGCCCCAGAACCCGGCAACCGGTGACCCCGTGACCCGGTGGCCGGAAACCGGCGCCCGGCGGAGGCTGCTCCGCCGGGCGCCGGGTCCCCGTCCGCTGCTCGCGTCAGATGCTCAGGCGGGCAGGGTGTACTGCTGGTTGGTGCCGCCGGCGCAGGTCCAGATCTGCAGCCGGGTGCCGTTGGCCGAGCTGGGCCCGGTGGCGTCGAGGCACTTGCCGGACTGCGGGTTGACCAGGGTGCTGCCGGACTTCTGCCACACCTGGGAGCCGGTGCCGTTGCAGTCGTACAGGTCCACCTTCGTGCCGTTGGCGGTGCCCGCGGCGGTCACGTCCATGCACTTGCCCAGCGCCTTCAGCGTCCCGTCCGAGCCGACCGTCCAGCTCTGCGCGGTGGTGCCGTTGCAGTCGTAGAGCTGCACCGCCGTGCCGTTGGCGTTCGAAGCGCCCTTGAGGTCGACGCACTTGTTGGCGTAGGCCGAGTGGATCGGACCGGTGCCGCCGGTGGGCGGCGGGGTCGTACCGCCGCCGCCGACCCAGGTGGTGGCCGCGGACGAACCCACCGAGTCGATCGCGGAGTTGTTCTCCACCGGGCTCGGCACCTTGCCGGGGAAGACGATGAAGGTCACCGGCCCCTCCGTGCCGCCGGTCGCCGGATCGGGGTCGATGCCGAGCGCGGTGGCCAGCGAGTACGAGCCCTCGCCGATGATGTCGTCCGGGCCCTCGTCGGCGAAGGTCGCGTAGACGACCTTGTTGTTGTAGACCACGGCCGCCACGCTGCCCGGCGAGATGCCCGCCGACTGGTAGTTGAAGCGGCTGCTGGGCAGCGGGATCACGTAGTAGTGCGTGGTCTCGGAGGTGAAGAACTGCCCGGTGGAGGTCTGGAACGAGGTCTCGTCGAAGTACGACGGGTCGGTGGAGTTGTTGCAGTGGCTGGTGGTGATCCCGTCGCAGTCGATGTCCATGTCGGACGTCCAGGTGTACGCGGAACCGTTCTTGCAGATCTGCACGGTGGCCGCTTCGCCCTCGTCGGTGGCGTACTTGCCGTTCGAGGCGGGCGTGCAGTTCGCGGCCTTCGCCAGCAGCTGCGAGGCGGAGGGTCCGGCGGCGGCAGCGGCGGGGTGGGTACCGGCCGCGTTGGACGCGGTCGCACCGACGCTGACCGCTGCGGCGAAGGTGGCGGCGGCTATCCCGAGGGCGGCAAGGCCCAGCCGGAAGCGTTTACGTCTCATGGGTCTCCTCTTCCGATCTTCTGATCCGTGACGAACGAAGGTGGGGGGGTGGAAGCGGGGCCGAACGGTTTGATAGGTAACCTTACTGACAATTACATGTCAAGAGATGGTGCACGGCGGGTTGCCGGGGCGGGCGAGGCCGATCGGACAGAGCCGTCATTCCGGGCGACAATGGATGGGCGGCAGCGCGCACCGCGCGCGGCCCAGCGGAGAGCAGGATCCCGCGGCCCAGCGGAGAGCAGGACCCCGCCGCCCTGCGGCGAGAGGGAGGACGACACCCGTGGAGACAGCCCGCCGATGACGCCCGCCCCTCCGCCGACGCCCCCGCCGGCCGGGCCGCCGACACCCGCGCCCGCTCCGCCGCCGGAAGGCCCCGACCCCTTCGTCCGCGTCAGGGCCGCCCGCGAGCACAACCTGCGTGCTGTCGACGTCGACATCCCGCGCGACGCCCTGACCGCCTTCACCGGCGTCTCGGGCTCCGGCAAGTCGTCGCTCGCCTTCGGCACCCTCTACGCCGAGGCCCAGCGCCGCTACTTCGAGTCCGTCGCGCCGTACGCCCGCCGGCTGATCCAGCAGGTCGGCGCGCCCAAGGTCGGCGAGATCAGCGGGCTGCCGCCCGCCGTCGCCCTCCAGCAGCGCCGGGGCACGCCCAGCTCGCGGTCCTCGGTCGGCACCGTCACCACCCTGTCCAACCTGCTGCGGATGCTCTTCTCCCGGGCCGGCAACTACCCGCCAGGCACCACCGAGCGGCTCGACTCCGACGCCTTCTCGCCGAACACCGCGATCGGCGCCTGCCCCGAGTGCCACGGCCTCGGCCGGGTGCACCGGGTCACCGAGTCCTCGCTCGTCCCCGACCCGTCGCTGAGCGTCCGCGAGCACGCGATCGCCGCCTGGCCCGGCGCCTGGCAGGGCAAGAACCTGCGGGACGTCGTCCAGGCACTCGGCTACGACATCGACCGGCCCTGGCGGGAGCTGCCGCAGGCCGACCGGGACTGGATCCTGTTCACCGACGAGCAGCCGGTGGTCACCGTGCACCCGGTCCGCGAGGCCGGCCGGATCCAACGGCCCTACCAGGGCAAGTTCATGAGCGCCCGGCGCTACGTGCTGCGCGCCTTCTCCGACTCCAAGAGCCCGGCGACCCGGCGGCGCATGCAGCGCCATATGGAGACGTCCCGCTGCCCGGTCTGCGACGGCCGGCGGCTGCGGCCCGAGGCGCTCGCGGTGACCTTCGCCGGACACGACATCGCCGCGCTGGCCGCGCTGCCGCTCGCCGACCTCGCCGGGATCCTCCGGAAGACCGCCGGGCTCGCGGAACCGGCCGCCGCGGTGCCCTCGTTCGACTCGGGTCCCGGCACCGAGGCCGCGGTGGCACTGGCCGCCGACCTGGTCGGCCGGATCGACGTCCTGGTCGGCCTCGGCCTCGGCTACCTGAGCATGGACCGGCCCACCCCGACGCTGTCGCCGGGCGAGTCGCAGCGGCTGCGGCTGGCCACCCAGCTGCGCTCCGGCCTGTTCGGCGTCGTCTACGTCCTGGACGAGCCGTCCGCCGGCCTGCACCCGGCCGACACCGAGCCGCTGCTCGACGTCCTGGACCGGCTGCGGGCCGAGGGGAACACGCTGTTCGTGGTCGAGCACGACATGGACGTGGTGCGGCGCGCCGACTGGGTGGTGGACGTCGGGCCCGGCGCGGGGGAGTACGGCGGGCAGGTGCTCTACAGCGGTCCGGTGGCCGGCCTGGAGCGGGTGGCGGAGTCGGCCACCGGCCCGTACCTTTTCGGAGCCGGCGCGCGGCCACGTGAGTCGCGTACCCCACGGAAGCCGGCGCACTGGCTGCGGCTGCACGGCGTCAACCGGCACAATCTGCGGGATCTCGACGTGGCCGTGCCCCTCGGCGTCTTCACCGCCGTCACCGGCGTGTCCGGCTCGGGCAAGTCCACTCTGGTCAGCCAGGTGCTGGCCGAGGCGGTGCGGGCGCATCTGCACCCGGAGGAGGACGCGCCCGGGACCGACGGCGGGGAGTCGCAGGACGAGGCGACCGAGGACGGCGAGGCGTGGGAGGGGGAGGCCGAAGGCCCCGGCGTCGCGGCGGTCGACGGGCTCGACCTCGTGGACCGTCTGGTGCGCGTCGATCAGCGGCCGATCGGCCGCACCCCGCGATCGAACCTGGCCACGTACACCGGCCTGTTCGACGCCGTACGGCGGCTCTTCGCCGGCACCGAGGAGGCGCGGGCCCGCGGCTACAGCCCCGGGCGGTTCTCGTTCAACGTGGCCGGCGGGCGCTGCGAGACCTGCCAGGGCGAGGGGTTCGTCGCCGTCGAACTGCTCTTCCTGCCCGGCACCTACGCGCCCTGCCCGACCTGCCACGGCGCCCGCTACAACCCCGAGACGCTGGAGATCAGCTACCGCGGCCGCAGCATCGCCGACGTGCTCGGCCTGTCGGTCGACGCCGCCGCCGAGTTCTTCGCCGACGTGCCGGCCGCGGCCCGCAGCCTGAAGACGCTGCGCCAGGTGGGGCTGGGCTATCTGCGGCTCGGGCAGCCCGCCACGGAGCTGTCGGGCGGCGAGGCGCAGCGGATCAAGCTCGCGTCCGAGCTCCAGCGTGCCCGCCGTGGGCACACCCTCTACCTGCTGGACGAGCCGACCACCGGCCTGCACCCCGCCGACACCGATCTGCTGATGCGGCAGCTGCACGGCCTGGTGGACGCGGGCAACTCGGTGGTGGTCGTGGAGCACGACATGGGGGTGGTGGCGGGCGCGGACTGGGTGCTCGATCTTGGCCCGGGGGCCGGTGAGGAGGGCGGCCGGGTGGTGGCCGCGGGGCCGCCCGCCGAGATCGCCCGGTCGGAGCGGAGCCGGACGGGGCCGTATCTGGCGGCGCGGCTGGACTGAGGGGGTGCGGGTCCCGCGGTGCCCGCCGCCAGGCCCCTTGCGTACGGTGTGGGTGATCCACATCCACCCGACCGAGGATGGTTCCACCATGGCGCTGTTCGACCTGCCCCTCGACGAGATGCGCGGCTACCGGAGCCGCTCCGTGGAACCGGCCGACTTCGACCGGTTCTGGGCCGAGACCCTCGCCGAGACGCGCGAGCACGACCTCGACGCCCGTTTCGAGCCCGTCAGGACCGGGCTGAGCACGCTGGACGTCTTCGACGTCACCTTCGCCGGCTTCGGCGGCCACCCGGTCAAGGGCTGGCTGATACTGCCCGCCGGGGCCACGGAACCGCTGCCCGTGGTCGTCGAGTACGTGGGCTACGGCGGCGGGCGCGGGCTGCCGCACACGCACCTGCTCTGGGGCTCGGCCGGCTTCGCGCACTTCGTCATGGACACCAGGGGGCAGGGCGCCGGGTGGGGCGGCGGCGGCACGCCCGACCCGGTGGGCAGCGGCTCGTCGTTCCCCGGCTTCATGACCCGGGGCATCGAGGACCCGGCCGACTACTACTACCGGCGGGTGTTCGCCGACGCCGTGCGCGCGGTCGAGGCGGCCCGCGCCCACCCCCTGACGGACGCCTCGCGTACGGCGGTCACCGGCGTGAGCCAGGGCGGCGGGATCACCATCGCGGTCAGCGGACTCGTACCGGACCTGGTGGCGGTCGCACCCGACGTGCCGTTCCTCTGCGACTTCCCGCGGGCGACGACGATCACCGACAACAGGCCGTACCGCGAGGTGGGCGACTACCTCAGGACGTACCGGGGCCGCACCGAGGCGGTCAGCCGCACGCTGGGCTACTTCGACGGCGTGCACTTCGCCGCGCGCGGCCGGGCTCCCGCGCTGTTCTCGGTCGCCTTGGAGGACGAGACCTGCCCGCCGTCGACGGTCTTCGCCGCGTTCAACGCCTACGCGGGGCCCGGCAGCAGCATCGAGGTGTACGACTTCAACGACCACGAGGGCGGCGGCCCGTACCAGCAGGCCGCCCAACTGGCCTGGCTGCCGGAACGGCTGACCGCCTGAGCGTGCCCGTTCCGGCCCGGGGCCGTGGCGCGCTGCCGCCGGTCAGGGCCCGGTCCCGGTTACGGTGGGTGGATGAGCGCAGCGCGGCGGGTGGAGGAGGACGAGGCGGAGGCGGAGACGGCGCCGACCGCCCCGGCCGAGCGGCACCATCATCCGGTGACCCGGCTGGCACTGGGCATCGCCGGCAGCGTGCTGCTCGTCGTCGGCGTGGCCCTGCTGGTGCTGCCGGGCCCCGGCATGCTGCTCGTCCTGGCCGGCCTGGTCCTGCTCTCCCGCGCGGTCCCGGCCGTGGCCCGCTTCGAAGAACCGGTCCGCGCCCGCGCGATCCAGGGCGTCGAGGCAAGCGTGGCCTCCCCCTGGCGCATCGCCGGCTCCGTCCTGGCCGGCCTCGGCCTCCTCGCGGCCGGCGTCGTCTGGGGCACCAAGGCGATCTCCTGGCTCCCCTTCAACGGCTGGAGCACCGGCTCCAGCCTGATCCTCTCCGGCCTGATCCTGCTGGGCCTCCTGGCCTGGAGCTACCGCCGCGTCCACGGCGGAGCGGACGGGGACGCGAGCTAGCGCTCGTTGCGCCCGCCGGATCCACCAGGTGCGGCAACACGGCGATCACACAGGGCCGTTACAGTTCCTGCCGACGTGCCACGCCGACCGGTCCGGTCGGCGGTCGAGCGCGGATCGTGATGTGGGGGACACAAGGAATGTCGGGTGGAGTGACGGCCGTGCGCGGGCTGCTGATCGCGGCGGCGCTGGTGCCGGTCCTGGTGGGAGCTGCCGGGTGCGGCGGGGACAGCACGGGCGGCGAGGGCAAGAGCGAAGCGCCGGGGCGGGCGCTGACCGCGGGCGAGTTGAAGCGGGCCCTGGTCGGGACCGCCGATCTGCGCGGACCGCTATACGAGGGGCTCGACGAGGCGCTGCCCGCCGGCGCCGGAGTCTCCGGACCTGACAACGCCGCCTGCACGCCGCTGGTGGAGCAGCTCGGTACCTTCCCGCGCCGCGTCCCGGTCCGCGCCCAGGCCGTGCAGATCATCGACGACATCAGGGACAAGGACGCGATGCACACCTCGTCGGAGTTCCTGGCCGGCTACGCGCCCGGGGGCGCGCGGCAGACGATGGCGGCGCTGCGCACCGCGCTGAAGAGCTGCAAGACCTTCACCGTCAAGGATGGGCACGGCGGCCGGGTCTCGATGACGACCACATCGGCAGCCGCCGTCAAGGCCGGTGACGACGCCGTGGCCTACCTGGTCCACAACGGCGGCAGCAGCAGCCCCACCGCGCTGCTCACCGTCGTCCGCACCGGTGAACAGACCGCCACTTACCAGTCGTTCGCCACCTTCCACAAGCCTCCACTGCTGCCGAAAGACGTCGCGGTCGCTCAGGACAAGAAGCTGCGCGCCGTGGCGGTGTGACCTAGGGTCGGCTCTACGATCTTGGGGCTACGGGGAGGAAGCGGGACATGGCTGACGGGTTCGAGTTGCTGGCCGAGGCGCATGCGTATCTGCTGGCGGTGGTGAAGGGCGTGCCGGCTGACGGGTGGGAGCGGGCCACGCCGTGCTCCGAGTGGACGGTCGGGCAGGTGTACAACCACGCCCGGCTCGACCAGCTCGCGCTGACCATGAACATCACCGAAGTGCCGCCGAGCAGCGACCCGTTCGAGCCGGAGCCGGCCGTCCCGGCCGACCCGGTGGGGGAGTTGGAGGCCGTGCTCAAGCAGGCGGCGGCCGCGTGGGAGTCAGGGCGGGAACTGGAGAGCGTGGCCACGCCGATGGGGCCGATGCCGGCCTCCGCCGGCGCGGCGGTCGCGGCGCTCGACGCGGGCCTGCACGCCTGGGACATCGCCCGGGGCACCGGGCAGGAACTCCCGCTCGGCGACGAACTGGCCGCCGGGATCTCCGAGATGACCGGACACGTCGTGACGTTCGTCCGCGACTCCTTCGGCAAGTTCGGTCCCGAACGGCCGGCGGACGACGGCGCGGGGCACGCAGCCCGGCTGCTGTCCTTCACCGGCCGCGACCCGCTCTGGCAGCCGCAGGGCTGAGCGCCCCCGGCGGGACGGGCGGCCGATCGCGCACCCGTCCGTCCCGCCGAAACGCTTCACGCCTCCTCGCCGTCCCCCACCAGCAGCCGCGCGTAGGCCGCGGACGACCGCTGGTAGCGGGGCAGATGGCGGGCCAGCGCCGTCACGGTGATCGAGACGGCCTCGCGTTCCCGCCCGACGTCGGTCAGCGCGAGCGCGAGGAAGACGCTGACGGCGTCGTCGAGGTGGTCCGACCCGGTCTCGCGCTCCGCGGTGAGCAGCGCGACGCTCTCCTCCGACCGCCCGAGGTTCCGCAGCGAACTGGCCATCTGTATGACCGCGCGCCGCCGCCGCTCCCCGCCGAGCCCGAGCGCGAGCGCCCGCTCATAGAGCGGAACGGCGAGGTCGGAATGCCCGGTCGAGTCGAGCGCGGCCCCGCGCTCGAACACGGCGTCGGGATGATCTGGCGGCAGCTCGGCGGCGAGCTCGTCCATCAGCGCGGTGAACTCCTGCTCGCTGTGACTGTCGAGCGCGGCCCAGAGGTCGGTGACGCGCCGCTCCCACCCGGCGTCGGACTCGGGACCGTCGCTGCGGGTGGTCGAGGTCTGGGCGGGGGTCGATGCGGTCATGGTCGATGTCTCCTCGGGGTGGGCGCGGGCCGGTGTGGTGCGACGGGCCTGTCAGAGGCCGTCCCATGGGGGGCGCCGCACGGCCGCCATCCTCGGCAGGACGCTAGGCTGGCTGCCAGTGATTCGGTGACCGCCGAATCAGATCCGAGCGGCGCGCCGCGCGCGGGGCGGTCTCGGCGACGTGCGGGCCTGTGCAGGTGGGGCCCGTACGAGCCGTCGCCGCTGAGGCGGATTCCGTCCGTGCACGCGGGCCCCTTCCTCGCGGGCGGGCGCCCGCAACGCTCGCCTCTCCCGCGCGGGCGGCCCCGCCCGCGTCCACCCTCGGACGACCAAGGAGCCCTCATCGCCGTCACCCTCCGCTTCAGCCCCGCCGACCTGCGGCGCTGCCGCTTCGCCATCTCGCCGGCGTTCGAGACGCTGGCCGCCGTCCGGGTGGCCACCGGGCCGCAGCCGGCCGGGCATCATGCGCGGTGGCTGGCGGACGTGCGGGGGCGGGTCGGCGCGCTCGATCTGCGGGCGATCACGCTGCTCCAGCCGCGGCGCGGCTACACGCCCGACTTCCTCTCGCCGCCGCCGAGCGGCCCGAGCGCGGGGTTCGGCGACGACCTCGGCAGGATCCGGGCCACCCCGCCGGACCGGGTCGCCGCCGAGATCGCGCGCAGCCTCGCGGACACCCCGGGCGCGGCGGAAAGCGCGATCGGACGCCGGCTGCTCGGCGACCCCGCCGAGACCCTGGACTGGCTGGCGGAGCTGATCGCCGACACCTGGCGGGCCGCCGTCGAACCGTACTGGCCGCAGGTGCGCGCGCTGCTGGACACCGACGTCGGCTTCCAGTCGCAGCGGCTGGCAGCCGGCGGGCTCGACCGGCTGTTCGCCGAGCTGCACCCGGACCTGTCCTGGCAGGACAACACCCTGACCCGGGCCCTTGGTGACGACGACCACCGCGAACTGGCCGGTGAGGGGCTGGTGTTGATGCCCAGCGCGTTCAAGTGGGACCAGGTGGTGGTGGTCACCGACCCGCCCTGGCAGCCCACCGTGATCTATCCGGCCCGCGGCCTCGGCACCCTGTGGCAGCCCGCCGGCGGTACGGCCGGCGCGGCGCTCGGCCGGCTGATCGGACGTACCCGGGCCGCGCTGCTCAGCGGCCTCACCGACCCGGCGGCCACCGCGACCCTCGCGCACCGGCACGCACTGGCGGCCGGCACCGTGTCGGAGCACCTGACCGTGCTCCGGGACGCCGGTTTCGTGACCGGCGAGCGCTTCCGCTACGAGGTCCGCTACCGCCGCACCCCGCTCGGCGACGCGGTCGTCGACCACGCCTGACACCTCCCGGCGGCCTCAACTCCGGTACGGGCAGCCCCCCTCCGGAACCGGCCGCCCCTGCGTGTCGTGCGCCGCGAAGTAGCCGCGCGCCAGGCCCTGCCGGCGCGCGTCCAGCACCATCGCCGTGCCGAGGCCGAGCTGTACGAGGCTGCGCCCGACGTCCTCCCAGCGGTCGCGGGTGCGCAGGAACGCCCGCGCCGCCGCGATCCGGTACGGCGCCGGCCGGTGGTCGCGGCGTACCAGCAGGCAGGGGGCGCGATGCGGGATGGAGCGGGTGTGCGAGACCGCCGAGTGCAGGGTGTACCGGCGCAGCACCTCCCGGGTGACCGCCCGCATGACCAGCGGCGCCAGCCGCCACGCGGGGCAGGGGCGGTTGGCGGCCACCCCGAACGGGATGTGGTGCGCCGCCCGGGCGGACAGCTCGTTCCAGCGCTCCGGGTCGAACACCTCGGGATCGTCGTACCCGGTGGCGTGGTAGGCGGGGTAGTCGAAGCACAGCACGGTGCCCGCCGGGTAGCGGGCGCCGTCGCCCAGGTCGATGTCCCCGCTGGTGATCCGGTGCGCGATGCCGAACAGCGGGTACATGCGCAGCGTCTCGTTCATCACGTTGCCCAAGTCCCGGTCGTCGTCGGGGTGTTCGGCCAGCCGCTGCTGAAGGTCGGCGCGCTGCGCGAGCACCAGCAGCAGATGCGCCATCGCCTCCGACATCTGCACGACGGCGGTGTTGAAGAACGCCCCCTGGAGGTAGTGCGCGCGGTCCAGCGGGGTCGCCAACTCCGCGGGCAGGTCGTGCGGTACGTCGCCGGCGGCCAGCCGGTCCAGGAGGTAGCGGGTGAGGCGTTCGCGCCGCCGCATGTGCCGGAGCCGGGTGTTCTTCAGGGAGTTGACGACGTCCTCGGCGTTGTCCACGATCAGCCGCCGGGCCGGCGCCGGGCACGGTTCGCGGAACACCAGGCCGTAGAAGAACTCCGCCCACACCGGCATCATCAGGTCCCGCAGCCGGACCAACCCGGCACCGTCCGGACCGAGTTCGTCCAGCACCGCCGCCGCGCACCGGGTCGCGGCGGCCGAGAGCTCCGGTCCCGCGCCCGCCAGGATCGCGGTGGTGGTACGGGCCACGGCGTCGTAGCGCGGCCCGGGCTCCAGGTGCTCCTGGTGCACCTCGGGGCCGGGCGACAGCCAGTACCAGAACAGGTCGGAGAGCGCCGCGCCCTTGCTGCGGCCGTCGGCGGCGGGGTGCGCGTACAGCTCGGCGAACCGGTCGGCGTCCACCTCGGGGTTGGGGACGACGACACCCTCGGGGCCGTTGATCCCGGCGAAGACCCGTACCCGCAGGGCGACGACGGCCCGCGGCAGCCAGTAGGGCGTGGACAGCGCCAGCGCCCCGGCACCGGCCAGCAACCCGGAACGCTTCAGCACCCGCCGCCTCCCCGCGGGCCGCGGGCGACCACCTGGTCGGGGGTCAGGTCGGCGCAGCCGCCCGCGCCGCACAGCGTGAGCACGTGCGCGACCTCGGCCCGCAGCCGCTCCAGCACCTGGGCCACCCCCGCCTCCCCGTCGGCGGCGAGCCCCCACAGCACCGGCCGGCCGATGCCGACGGCGGTGGCGCCGAGGGCCAGTGCGAGCACCACGTCGGAGCCGTCGCGCACCCCGCCGTCGAGCAGGACCGGCATCCGGCCGCCGACCGCCTCGACGACCCGGGGCAGCGCCTCGACGGTGGCCGGCGCCGCGTCGAGCTGCCGGCCGCCGTGGTTGGAGACGATCAGCGCGGATACGCCCTCGGCGACCGCGCGGCGGGCGTCCGCCGGGTGCAGCACACCCTTGAGCACCACCGGCAGGTCGGTGAGATCCCGCAGCCGGCCCAGGTCGTCCCAGGACAGCGCCGGCGACATCGCGATGTCCAGCGTCCGGCCGGGCAGCGCGCCCGGCAGGTCCCGCATGTTCTCCGCGGCCAGCCCCGGCGGCAGGTCGTGGAAGCCGTTGCGCTCGTCCCGGGTGCGGCGGCCGAAGACCGGCGAGTCCGCGGTGACCACCAGCGCCTGGCAGCCGGCCCGCTCCGCCCGCCGGACCAGTTCCGCGGTCACTTCGGCCGCCGGCTGCAGGTAGAGCTGGAACCACACGGCCGCGTCCTGCCGTACCGAACGGGCCGCCGCCGTGACCTCGCCGACCGCCGTGGTGGACGCCATCGAGGTGATCAGTACGGTGCCGGCCGCCGCGACCGCCCGCGCCGTCGCCCGCTCGCCGTCCGGGTGGGCCAGCCGGTGGAAGGCGGTGGGGGAGACGAGGACCGGCATCGAGGCGCGGGTGCCGAGCAGGGTGACGGCCGGGTCGGCGGCGCCCGCCCCGGTCAGCACCCGGGGCAGCAGCGCCAGCCGGGCGAAGGCGCGCTCGTTCTCGGCAAGCGCGGTCTCGCGGCCGGCGCCGCCCTCGTAGAAGTCCCAGTGCACCGGGTCGAGCCGGGCCCTGGCCCGTTCCCGCGGCGCGGCCGGTGTCCGGGTCACGCCGATTCCGCCGGCGCCCCGGCCGGGGACAGCTGCCCGTCCAGGAACCGTACGAGCGGGGCGCGGTGCACCTCGGGGCTGTCCCACTCGTTCTCCAGGTTCTCCGTGATGTGGTGCTCGGCGAGCACCTTGCCCTGCTCGAACAGCCGCACCACGGGGTGCAGATACCGGCCGTCCAGACCGCCGGTGTCCTGCTGTGAGACCCGGCTCACGGAGATGTCGAACGGATTCACCTGGTCGTGGTCGGCGCCGTATTCGAGGGTGACGGTCAGATAGCGGTACACCCGGCCGAACGTGCCCTCGCCGACCGCCCGGTGCAGATGGTCGACGGGCACTTCCTCGTAATAGCCGGCTGTGTAGGAAGGGGAGCCGCCGGCTTCGGCGGGATCAGCGGTCAGCACGACGGCGTCGCCGAGGAAGCCGAACATCTGCCAGAGGGCGGAACTGCGGTTGACCCTGGTGAGGACCGCGTCGGCGATCTCCTCCGGCGCGGCGGGCAGGTCGCGGTGCGGCCACGGGCGGTCGTGGTAGCGCTGCTCCAGGATGCGGTGCAGCGCGCGGACGCCGTAGCGGAAGCCGTGGATGAAGCCGCTGGTGGACTTCTTGAAATCGCGGACCTGGGTGATCGTGCCGGCGAAGTAGAGGTCGGGAGTGTTGGTGGACTCCCACGCGTCGGTCTGCGCCGGAAACCGGTCTTTGATCGTCAGTTCGGGGCGGATCTCCGCGGCGAAAACCGAGGCGTCGAAACGGAATCCGGTGGCGAGGATGACCCGGTCGTAGGATATCTCCTTCACCACTTCGTTCACCCGGGCGAATTTCACCGCCACCAGATAGCGGCCGTCTTCCACCGACCTCGTGATACGCAGGATCTCGCCGTCGAGCAGCGCGTTCTGCGATTTCAGCTGGTAGGTGTCGAGGAAGTTGTTGTTCACCGCCCGGAGGTGCCCGACGAAATGGGTCTGCCAGGCGAGTCGCAGGGTGCCTGGCCCTGCCATGTGGATGACGGCGGCCGTTTCCACGAGGTTGTCTGCGGTCTCGAAGGCGGAGTTGCCCCGGCCGATGATCAGCACCCGCTGCCCGGTGAAGCCCGCCGGATCCACCGGCATCTCGTCGTACCGCTCGGCGAGTTCCACGCCCTCGATGGGCGGCACGTGCGCCTTGGAGACGCCGGTCGCCATGATCAGCCGCGCGGCCCTGAAGACGGTGCCGTGCTGGTCGACCGCCTCGAAGTCACCAGCAGGGCCGCCGGCTCGGCCGGGCTGCCGGGAGATCCGGGTGAGCCGGCTGCCGTACCGGATCCGCAGCCGGTGGGTGGCGGCGAAGTCGGCCAGATAGCCGACCATGTCGTCGGCGCCGGGGAAGTAGCGCGGGGTGACCGAGGTGAACAGCGGGCCGCCCTCGTCGGACAGCAGCGAGTTCCAGTCGTTGCGCAGATTCAGCTCGGGGTCGTCCCAGCCGGTGTGCACCTTGTTGATGGATATGAGTTTCCGGTGCCGGGGAAACCGGGTGAAGAACGTCCCCGGTGCCTCGCCCGCCTCGACGGCCAGATAATCGCGCCCCGCGCGGTCGAGGTAATATGCCGCCTGAATACCTGCGGGCCCCGCGCCTACGACGAGGTAATCGATCCGCACTGCTTCTGACACTCGGCCTCCCGGCTCGTCGGACAGACCTGTCTACTATAGGTCGGTGGCGCACACCGGCGAAGCGGCGTGCGGCATGTTTTTGTCAGGTTTTGGCGCGGCCGAAATGCATGCCCATGTCGCCGGCAGGGATCGGGGAACACCATGAAAAATCCGGCTGAATCGGTATTTCCGCAACCGCTGGTGGATGCGTTTCTGCGCGATCCGGAGGCCCCGGCCTTCGAATTCAGGACACGGCCGGTCACCCGCGGGCAACTGCTGGGCCTGATACGCCGCTGCGTGCTCAGCCTGCGGGCGGCCGGCCTCGGGCCCGAACCCGGCAGGCCCGGCAGCGGGGTGGCGATCAGCACCGCCGTGACCCCGGAGGGCTTCGCGGCGCAGATCGCCGCCCACCTGCTGGGCTGCCGGGTGACCGGGCTGCGGCCCGGCCTGACGCCCTCCCAGCTCGGCCACGTACTGGGCGCCGGCATCGACGCGGTGATCGCCGACGAGTCGACCGCGACCCCGGACCTGCTGGCCGCGGCCGGCCCGATCCCCGTACTCGACCTCCTGCGCGACCTGCTCGGCGGCGACCTGTCCGGACACTCGGCCCCGCGTCTGGCCGACGAGCCCGGCCGCGCGGCGCCCGACCCCGAACTGACGGCCCGCGCGCGCCCCGGGGACATCGGCCTGATCACATTGACCAGCGGCAGCACCGGCCGCCCCAAGGGCTGCGCGCAGACCTACCAGGCCCTCGGCGAGCACTGGTCGTGGCAGCCCGCCCGCTGGAGCCCGACCACCGTCGCGCTGGCCGCCGGCTACCGGCGCTTCCTCGTCTTCGGCACGCTGACCAGCGCGGTGATGCTGGAGCACCTGGCGCTGTGCCTGCTCAGCGGCGGCACCGCCGTGATCCCCGAAGCACCGCTGGACTTCCCGCAGGTCTGGGAGCGGCACCGGATCACCGCCTGCCTGCTGACCGTCCCCCGGCTCTACCAGGTGCTGGACACGCTGCGGACGGAAGCCGTCGAGACCGGCAGCCTGCGCGCGCTGCTGGTGGCCGGCTCGCCGCTGCCGCCGCACCGGCTCGCCGAGGCCGTGCGGCGGCTCGGCCCGGCCCTCCACCAGGGCTACGGGCAGACCGAGACCGGCATGCTCGCGCTGCTCACCCCGCAGGACCTGGCCGAACGCCCGGACCAGGTGCTGGACTCGGTCGGCCGGCCGCTGCCCGGCGTCGATGTCAGCGTGCGCGACCCCGACGGGCGGCCGGTGCCGGCCGGGCGGCCCGGTGAGATCTGGGTACGCAGCGGGGGCGCGATGTCCGGGTACTGGCAGGACGAGGCCGAGACCCGCGAGGTGCTGCGGGACGGCTGGATCCGCACCCGCGACCTCGGCACGCTGGCCGCCGACGGCTACCTCAGGCTGGTCGGCCGGGCCCGCGACGTCATCTTCGTCAACGCGGTCCTGTACTACGCGGGGGCGATCGAATCGGCGCTGGCCGGCCATCCGGACGTCGACCAGGCGTATGTCGTCGGCGCCCCCGACGAGCGCACCGGCGAGGCGGCACACGCCTTCGTGGTGCCGGCCGCGGGACGCGAACCGGCCGCCGACGAGCTGCGGGCCGCCGTACGCGACGAACTCGGCGCCGCCGCCGTACCGGCCACGATCACGCTGCTCACCGCCGTCCCGGTCGCGCCGAGCGGCAAGCCCGACAAGCGCGCGCTGCTGGCCCTGCTCGCGGAGCGCCCGGAGCCGTCCGGCGAGGTCGGGCACGGCTGAAGCGGCCGGCCCGATGGTAGATTCGGTGAACGGACGTACCCGAAGGAGCCCGCCATGGAGCGCAGCAACACGGTCGGGCGCAACGGGCAGGGACTGTCTCCGCGTGCCGACTTCCTGCTGGCCGACCGCACCGGCTATCTGCTCAACAAGGCCGCGATGCTGATCGCCGAGGACGCCGAACGGGCCCTGGAGACGGTCGGCATGCGGCTGCGCTACTTCTTCGTCCTCACCTCGCTCGCCGGCGGTCCCGAACTCTCCCAGCAGGACCTGGCCCGGCTGCTCAACCTCGACCCCACCACCGTCGTGGCGCTGGTGGACGAGATGGAGCGCAACCAGCACGTCGAGCGCCGCCGCAACCCGGCCGACCGCCGCCGCTACACCCTGGTGCTCACCGAGTCCGGCCGCACCGCCCTGTCGGCCGCCGAGCAGGTCGTCACCGACGCCGAGGCCGCGTTCTTCGGCCCGCTCACCGGCGCCGAGCGGGCCGGGATGCAGGACATGCTCATCCGCCTGCTCGAAGGCCGCTGGCCCTCCTCGGTCTGCTAGGTCCCGGCCCCGGACCCCTCACGGCTCCCGTCGCCTGATCCCCCCGCGCCCCGCTCCGGGCGCCCTTCGGCATGCCCTCACGCAGCGCTCGCCTGCGCACCTTGACGTCTGGATTTTCAATCATCTAGATTTCCTATCGTCTAGATTCCAGCAGATCGTCGAGAGGGTCTCCATGTCCGCGGAACGCATCCCCTCACCCACGAGATGGTGGACGCTCGGCATCGTGGCGCTGGGCACGTTCATGCTGCTGCTCGACCTGAGCGTGGTCGCCGTCGCGCTGCCGCAGATCCACACCTCGCTGCACAGCAGCTTCAGCGACCTGCAATGGGTGGTCGACGCCTACGCGTTGACGCTCGCGGTGTTCCTGGTGACGGCCGGCTCGTTCGCCGACCGGATCGGCCGCAAGCGGGTCTTCCAGGCCGGGTTCGCGCTGTTCACCGCCGCCTCGCTGGCCTGCGGGCTGGCCGGCGGGGCCGGCAGCCTCAGCATCTTCCGGGGCGTCCAGGGCATCGGCGCCGCGATCATGTTCGCGGTCGGACCCGCGCTGCTCGGCCATGAGTTCCACGGCAAGGAACGGGCCACCGCCTTCAGCGCGTTCGGCGCCACCGCCGGGCTCGCCATCGCCGTGGGACCGCTGGTCGGCGGCGCGCTGACCAGTGCGCTGTCCTGGCGCTGGATCTTCTTCATCAACGTGCCGGTCGGTTTGGTCAGCATCGCCATCGCCTCGCTGCGGGTCCGCGAATCCCTCAACAAGCGGGCGCACGGCACCGACTGGGGCGGCGTGGTCACCTTCAGCGTCACCCTCGGCGCCCTGGTCTTCGCCATCATCCGCGGCAGCGAGGCCGGTTGGGCCAGCGCGCAGATCATCACGCTGTTCGCGGTCGCAGCGGTGTTCCTGCTGGCCTTCCTCGCCGTCGAGCGGGCCCGCGGCGAACGGGCCATGTTCGACCTGCGGTTCTTCCGCAACCCCACCTTCGTCGGGATCTCGCTGGTGTCCTTCGTGGGCAACGCGGCCGCGCTGCCGTCGGTGTTCATCGAGACCAACTACGTGGAGAACCTGCTGCACGTGGACGCCTGGGGCGCGGGCCTGCGCTTCCTGCCGCTGACCGGCGCGCTGTTCGTCTTCGGCGCGGTGGCCGGCAGCCTCACCGGCAAGGTGCCGTTCCGGCTGCTGATGAGCGTGTCCTGCCTGCTGCTCGGCACCGGACTGCTGCTCACCCACCTCGCCGACGCGAACTCGTCCTGGACCGCGCTCATCCCGAGCCTGATCATCACCGGCGCCGGCATGGGCAGCTTCAACCCGACCCGGGCCGCGCTCGCCATCGGCGTCACCGAACCGGCCAAGGCCGGCGTCGCCTCCGGGATCAACGAGACCTTCCAGCAGGTCGGCACGGCCGTCGGCATCGCGGCGGTCGGCGCGCTGTTCCAGAACCGGGTCGCGCACGAGTTCGCCGCCTCCGACGTCGGGCAGCGGCTCGGCCACGACACGGCGGAGAAGGCCGCGTCCGGCATCAGCGCGGGCGCGCTCGACTCCGTCGCGGCCGGCTCGGGGAGCCTGCGCGAGCAGGTGACGACGGCGGGACGGCAGGCGTTCCTGGACGGCTTCCACAGCGCGATGACGCTGTGCGCGGTGCTCGCCCTGGCCGCCGCCGTCATCGCGCTGTTCCTGCTGCGCACCAAGGACCTGCACTCCAGCGCGCTGTCGCTGATCCCGCCCGAGGTGGACGAGGACGGCGATGCCGGGGAGGACGGCGACCTGCCCGGCGGCGGCCCGGCCGGCGCCACCGTGCCGAGCCTGACCACCTGAGGCCGGAGCCGCCCGGCCCGCCCCGGACGGCCCGGCCGCCGGCACGCGGTCGTCCCCCTGCGGCGCGTGCCGCGAGCCGGCCCGGCTGACAGGCCGACACCTCGACTGGTCGGCAAACAGATATACCGACTCACCTCCCTCAAGACCCTGCCGGCCCGGCAGCCGTCGGACGCTGACGGACCGGCAGACCGATCGACGGGTGGCGGCGGCTCCCGACCGCCGCCACCCGTCACCTCCGCCGCGACCGCCACCACCGCCCCCACCGCTACCACCACCGCCCCTGCCGTCACCCATGCCGTCCGCAGGACAACCCGTCCCATTCGGCCCAGCGCCCGCCGAACACGCAGCGTGGCCCCACCTCCGGCCGTCCGCCCGCGCGACCGGAACCGCGCCCTCCGTCACCCGCCTCCGCGCCGCGTCCCGACACGCCTCACCACCAGCCCACTTGACGCACTCATGACCAACCGGCGACCGGGCCGATCCCCGACGGCCCTCGGGGCTCCTGAGAGTGACGGGATGAGAGACCACTGCCGGGGTCATTGACATGCCTGCGGGGTGCACGTTCTACTCATCGCTCGTGCAGGTTGGCAA
The DNA here is from genome assembly GCF_050956065.1 of Streptomyces sp. CA-111067. Classification (NCBI taxonomy): domain Bacteria; kingdom Bacillati; phylum Actinomycetota; class Actinomycetes; order Kitasatosporales; family Streptomycetaceae; genus Streptomyces; species Streptomyces sp. CA-111067. Next base: position 8,007,237 of record NZ_CP192103.1, read on the forward strand.
CGTTGTCAGACCGCGCGTCAAGGCATCGCCGCCGACCGAGGACACCATCCGTCCTTTGGCACATTCCTGGGTGACGTATGCGAACGCGGAGGCACCGATGGTCAGACGGCGACGCCCTGACGGGTCCCGTATCAACAGCAGAATCCGCCAACGCCTTGCCGTGGTAGCCCTGTTGGGCGCCGCGGCGCTGCCGCTCCAGTCCCTTGACAGCGCGACCGCGGCCTCCGGGCCGCAACTCGTCAAGGACCCGGCGGCCCTGGTCAACCCGCTGATCGGCACCTCCGGCGCCGTCAACACCTTCCCCGGTCCCGACGTGCCGTTCGGCATGATGCAGTGGGGTCCCGACACCACGCCCAGCCGGGCGCAGGGCGGCGGCTACGAGTACAAGAGCACCAAGATCTCCGGCTACAGCCTGACCCACGTCTCGGGCCCCGGCTGCGACGTGGCCGGCGACCTGCCGATCCTGCCGGTCAGCGGCGCCCTGTCGGGGAACCTCTCCGACAAGACCTCCACGTTCAGCCATGACGACGAGCAGGCCGGGATCGGCTACTACGGCCTGACCGACTCCGCGGGCGTCAAGACCGAGCTGACCGACACCACCCGGGCCGGCCTCGGCAAGTTCACCTTCCCGGCCGGCGCGCCGGGCAACCTGCTGCTCAAGCTGAGCGGCGGCGCCACCACCGTGGACGGCACCCGCGTGAAGGTGGTCAACAACCGCGAGGTCAGCGGCTCGGTGGACAGCGGGCACTTCTGCGGCGCGGCCAACCGCTACACGCTGCACTTCGACATCAAGTTCAACCAGCCGTTCACCACCAGCGGTACGTGGGTCGGCGGCACGATCAATCCCGACAGCAAGTCGCTGAAGCTCGGCAAGGCGCAGCAGAAGCCGGCCGCGCACTCCAACACCGCGCTGCACGAGCAGCACTTCACGGTGCCGCAGAAGACCTCGCCGACGATCCACCCGACGAGCAGCGGCAAGACGGCGGGCGCCGCCAAGTCGCCGCAGGCCGCGGCCCCGGTGACCGGCGCCAACGGCATGTACCTCACCTTCGACACCGCCAAGTCGGCCGCGGTGACGGCGGCCGTCGGCATCTCGTACACCAGTGACGACAACGCCGCGTCGAACCTGTCCACCGAGGTCAAGGGGTGGAACTTCGACGCCATGCGGGCGGCCAACCACACCGCCTGGAACGACGTGCTCGACCGGGTCCAGGTCGGCGGCGGCAGCAACGACCAGCAGGTGCAGTTCTACACCGCGCTCTACCACGCGCTGCTGCACCCCAACGTCTTCTCCGACGACAACGGCCAGTACATGGGCATGGACAACCAGGTCCACAAGCTGACCAAGGGCCAGAAGGCGCAGTACGCCAACTACTCGGGCTGGGACACCTACCGGTCGCAGACCCAGCTGATGGCGATGGTCGAGCCCAAGACCACCGGTGACATCGTCACCTCGATGCTCAACGGCTACGACCAGACCGGTCTGCTGCCCAAGTGGGCGTCCAACAACGGCGAGAGCTACGTGATGGTCGGCGACCCCGGCACCGCGATCATCGCCGACGCGTACGCCTTCGGGGTGCGCAACTTCGACACCGCGCACGCCCTGGAGGCGATGGAGCACGAGGCCACCGCGCCCAACCAGGACCGGCCCGGCGAGTCGGTGCGGGACGCCAAGGGCTATCTGCCGCTCGACGGGACGTACGGCTGCTGCAACTTCTACGGCCCGGTCTCGACCCAACTGGAGTACGACAGCGCGGACTACGCGCTCGCGTCGTTCGCCAAGTCGCTCGGCAAGACCGCGGACTACAAGAAGTTCGCCACCCGGGCGCAGGACTGGATGAACGTCTTCAACCCGCAGAGCGGCTACCTCCAGGCCAAGAACAGCGACGGCCAGTTCGCCCCGGGCTTCACCCCCGGCACCTCGAACGGCTTCGTGGAGGGCACCTCCGCGCAGTACACCCCGATGGTGCCGTTCGACCTCAAGCAGCTGATCACCGCCCGCGGCGGTACGGCGGCCTACTCGTCGTACCTGGACAGCCTGCTGGACAACATCGCCGACCCCGGTGACACCGACGCCAACCTGAGCAACGAGCCCAGCCTGGAGATCCCCTGGGAGTACGATTACCTCGGCCAGCCGTGGAAGACCCAGGAGGCGGTCAGGACGGCGCAGCAGAAGCTCTACTTCAACGCGCCGGTCGGCTCGTTCGGCAACGACGACCTCGGCGCGATGAGCTCCTGGTACGTCTGGTCCTCGCTGGGGATGTACCCGGAGACCCCGGGCACCGACACCCTGGCGTTCGGCAGCCCGGCCTTCCCGGTCGCCAAGGTCACCTTCGGCAACGGCAAGACGGCGACGATCAACGCCCCGCAGGCCGCGCCTGACTCGCCCTACGTGCAGGCGCTCGACGTCAAGGGCAAGGAGTGGAACAACGCCTGGCTGACCTTCGGGCAGTTCCAGAAGTCCGGCACCATGGACTTCGCGCTCAGCAGCACGCCGAGCACGTCGTGGGCCACCTCGCCCGCCTCCGCGCCGCCGTCCGACACCACCGGCGGCGAGCGGGTGCTCGCCTCGACCGGCCCGAGCAGTGACGGGCTGATCCTGGCCCCGGGGGCCGCCGCCGACGCCACGCTGAAGGTGACCAACCTGGGCAGCAAGCCGGTCACCGTGGACTGGGCCGCCACCGCCCCTGACGGGGTGAGCATCGGCACCTCGTCCGGTTCGCTGACGGTGGCACCCTCGGCCAGCGCCGAGGCCAAGGTGCACGTGACCGCCGGGGACAAGGAGGGCACGTACAACGTCCCCTTCACCCTGGCCGACCACACCACCGGCACGGCGCTCACCGGCGCCGCGCTGCGGGTCGCCGTCGCCAAGCCCGGCGAGCTGTGGCCGTACGAGTCCAACGAGGGCGTGTACCCCGACGGTACGCACTTCAACGGCGGGTTCGACGACGGCGGCTGGGCCTACTCGCAGAACGCGCTGGCCACCGCCGGAGCCACCAGCGGCGGCACCGTGACCGCGGACGGGATCACCTACGCCTGGCCCACCACGGCCTCCGGGCAGCCCGACAACCTGGAGTCCGCCGGCCAGACGATCCCGCAGCCCGCGGGCACCTCGGGCGCCCACCTCGGGCTGCTCGGCGCGGCGACCAACGCGCCGACCGACGGCACCGGCGTGCCCGGCACGCTCACCGTCACCTACACCGACGGCAGCACCGCCAAGGCGCCGATCACCTTCTCCGACTGGACGCTCAACGGCGGTTCCGCCAAGCCGGTGGCCGGCAACACCGCGGCCGTCACCACCGCCTACCGCAACACCGGCAGCGGCGGCAAGGACACCGTGAAGGCGTACGTCTTCTCGGTGACGGTCCCGCTGGACGCGTCCAAGCAGGTCGCCTCCGTCACCATGCCGGTGACGGGCGCCTCCGGCACCCTGCACGTCTTCGCGATCGGCTACGGCGGCTGAGCAGCCGCCCGCAGCAGAACTGACACATCGTCAGCTCGATCGTCAGGCGGTCTCCCCGCACACCGGCGGGGGGACCGCCTTTTGGCGTCATCAGGGGCCGCGAAGTGCCGCTATCCGGGTGGTGAAGCCGTTTCTGTCCATGGCTCGGGGCGCTCGGCATGCCATGAAGGAGGGGCACACGGATCGGCACCCCAGCGAAAGAAGGCAGCAATGTACGCAAGCCATGCCCGTCGGCGGATCACCGGCGCCCTGGTCGGTCTGGTGATCGCCGGCACCGGCGTCCTGGCGACCACGTCCCCGGCCGTGGCCGCCGATGCCACCGGAAAGGGCGCGGTCGCACAGACCACCAAGGCCGCGGAGCCCACGGGCCGGGTCGTCGCGCGGCTGCCGCTGAGCATCCGGCAGAAGCCGACCACCAGCTCCCGCTACCTCGGCAGCTTCAAGCCGGGCACGGTCATCCGCCTGCACTGCAAGGTCGTCGGCCAGAACGTGGACGGCAACAAGCTCTGGTACCTGCTCGGCAACGGCCGCCCCGGCTACGTCGCCGCCCGCTACGTCCAGAACCTGTCGTACGTGCCGTACTGCTGACCCTCGGCAACTGCCCTGCGTGAGGCGGCCGTTCAGAGCTCGCGCCGGTCGGCGCCGGCTCTGGACGCCGCCTTGTGCAGGGAGCGCAGCGCCAGCATCAGGAACCCGATGTCGTCCAGGTAGACGGGATCGGGCAGCAGGTCCACCGGCCAGATCAGATACGCGATCGAGGCCCAGAACATCGCCTTGCTGGAGAACGGGATGCCCGAGTCGCCCAGCAGCCGCCGGGCCCGCACCAGCTTGACGACCAGTCTGATCGCGATGACCACGGTGACGGCCGCGAGCACCGCGGCGACCGCGAGCCACGGCATCCACTTGCTGTCCATCGGCCTTCACCCTCTCCTCGTCCGTAACCCCGCCGGGCAGACCGTCCGCCGCCCGTCCGCCCGCCTGGCGCCCCGGGGCCCTGTGGAGACGTATGCCCCGTGATCCGGGCCTCGTGCAGCCCGCGGCCGACCGGTTTTAATATCGGTAAATTTAGCCGCGCGGAACGGTAAATAAGTTCCCGCCGCACGGCCGCCGCACGGATTTCCCTCGTTCCGGGCCGCGGCGGTGAAAGCCGCCGGCCACGGCTCTTGCCGTTCTGCGGGCTCGCGGAACGGGAATTAAGGAAACTCATCACCTCCGAACGGGGCGATTTAAGGGCCCGTGGCGATTCCGGGAACGCCTCTTTATGCTGGCGGCCAACCGCCGAGGAGGTGATGTCATGAAGAAGATCACTGTCCGCAAGAACGGTCCCGTCAAGCTCACGTCCGCCTCGTCCTTGTACGGGACCTGGCCGTTCTGCTGATCCTGGGATCCACCCGGCTCGTGTGCGGGTGCCGCCCCGCGCACGAGCCGGTCCGCGCGGGTTCGCCCCCGCCCGGCCGGCAATTCCGCAGCAAACCGGCCAGGGCACTTTCGGGAGACGCGTGATGACGGCATCCCGCCCGGAGTTCCACGAACTCACCTTCGTGGCCGAGCACGGCGAAGTGACCGTAGGCCGGCCCGACACCGAGTCCTATGTCACCCTCCCTGCCGACGGCGCCGAACTGCTCCGCCGGATGATCGGCGGAATGGACGCCGCCGAGGCCGCCGGCTGGTATCGCGCCGAGTACGGCGAAGCGGTGGACATCGAGGACTTCCTCGCCACCCTGGACGAGTGCGGCTTCGTCCGCGCCGACGGCGCCGCGCCGGCCGCCCGGCGCGCCCCGGTGCGCTGGCAGCGGCTCGGCCGCCGGCTGTTCTCGCCGCCGGCCTGGCTGCTCTTCGCGGCGGTCACCGCCGCCGGGGTGCTGGCCATGGTGCGCGAACCGCTGAGCCGGCCGCACCCGCACGCGATCTTCCTCGCCGACTCGCTGCTGCTGACCCAACTCGTGCTGCTGCTCGGCCAGATACCCGGACTGCTCTGGCACGAGTCGTTCCACGTACTGGCCGCCCGGCGGCTCGGCATCGGCTCCCGGATGACCGTCGGCCGCCGGATGTACTTCCTGGTGCTGGAGACCCACCTCGACGGGCTGCTGGGGGTGCCGAGCCGCCGCCGGTACCTGCCGTTCGCCGCGGGAGTCGTCGCCGACACGCTGCTCTTCTGCGCCCTGACCGCGGCGGCTGCGGCCGACGCGGCCGGCGGCGGGATGGGACCGGCCGGCCGGGTGGCGCTGGCCTTCGCCTTCCCCACCCTGTTCAGGATCGCCTGGCAGTTCTTCTTCTTCCTGCGCACCGACCTCTACTACATGGTGAGCAGCGTGCTGGGCTGCACCGACCTGCACGAGGCGGCGGTCGCCCGGCTGCGCCGCCGGGCGAGCCGGCTGCTGCCCCGGGTGCGGCCGCCGGCCGCCGCCGAGGACTCCTGGTCGCCGCGGGACCGGGCGGTGGCCCGCTGGTACGCGCCCGCGATGGCCGCGGGTGTCGCCCTGCTGATCGGCTGGGCGGGGCTGGCCATCATCCCGGCGCTGGTGGAGTTCGGCCGCCGGATGGCCACCGGGCTGAGCGGCGGCGGCGCCGGCTTCCGGTTCTGGGACTCGGCCGGTTCGGCCACCGTGATCGTCGCGCAATTCGCCCTGCCGTTCCTCCTGCCGTCAGGGAAGAACGCCCACCGAGAGGAACGCCGCATGACCGACCCCGCCCTGCCGACCGCGACGGCCGAGCCCGCCTCCCCGACCGCGACGGCCTCCGCCGCCGCCCCGCACATCTGGCTCAGCGGCCCCGACCGCGGCGCACGCGCGAGCGCCGCCGCCGCGCTGCCGGGCGGGCGGCTGACCACCGTCGCCTGCCACCGGCGGCTGCGCGGGCCGTACACCGGGGCGGGCAACCTGCTGCGGACGATCGTGCCCGCCGTACCGGCCGCCGGCGCCGGGCTGATCTCCCGGCACGCCATCGAGATCCTGTCGGTGGCACCGGAGTTGCGGGACGTCGTGGACACCCCGCCGCAGACGCTCACCTCGCTCGCGTCACCCGAGGAACGCACCCGCTACTACTCGCCGCTGCGCACCCGCCGCATCGCCCACGGCATCACCGAGTTCCTCAACTCATGGGCCGAGCAGGCGAAAGCGGCCGGCGGCGGCCGGCAGACGCTGTTCTTCGACGACCTGGACGCGGCAGACCCGACCGACCAGGAGTTCCTGACGATCCTGCTGCGCCGGGCCAGGCCCGAGGTGCTGACCCTGGTCGTCGGCACCGGGGAGGCCGCAGAGCTGCCCGCCGAGCAGACCGCCGCATTGGAGCGGTACGCGAGCCGCACCCAACTGCCGCCCGCCGCACCTGAGTCCGACCCGCGCGACCGGCTGGACCTCCTGCGGGCCTTCGTCGCGAGCGACGGAACCAGCGACGACCCGGCGGAGCGCGCCGCCCACCAGGCCGCCGACCCGGCGGCCCGCGCCGAGCTGCACCGGGCCCGCGCGCTGGAGCTGGAGGAGTCGGAGAAGGACGAGCACGGGACGCTGCGGCTCGGCGCGATCCCCTACCACCGCTCGCTGGCGGGGCCGCCGACCGACGACGAGGGCCGCGCGCTGATGAAGGCGGCCGACTACTGCCTGCGGATGGGCTACTACGAGGCCACCGTCGAACTCGGCCGGCAGGGCAGGGCCGCGTTCGACCCGCGGGCGCAGGAGCGGCTGTTCCTGGTGGCCAGCGGCAAGACCGCCCAGGCGCTCGGCGCGCTCGGCCGCACCGACGAGGCCGAGGTGATCTACCGCGAGCAGCGCGTGCGGTTCATCGACCCGGTCGTCCACATGGTCTCCAGCTACGCCCTGTCCATGCTCTACACCCGCAGCCACCCCAAGGAGCTGCAGGACGTCAAGGTGGCCAGGGAGTACGTCAACAACGCGATAGCCATCGCCTCCCAGCTGCCCGACCCGGAAGAGCGCGCCTTCCACACCGTCTTCCAGCAGAACGGCCTCGCGCTGATCGAACTGCGGGAGGGCAACCTGGAGGAGGCGCTGCGGCTGGTCACCGAGGGCATGGCCCGGCTCGACGCCGAACTCGGCCCGGACGCGCGGGCGTTGCACCGCTCGGTGCTGCTGCACAACCGCGCCCAGGTGAACACCGGCCTCGGCCGGCTCGATGACGCGCTCGCCGATTTCGACGCGGTGATCGCCGTCGACCCCTACTTCCCCGAATACCACTGCGACCGGGCCGCGTTGCACCTGCGCCGCGGCGACGCCGCTGCCGCGCTCGCCGACTACGACCGAGCCGCCACCCTGACCCCGCCCATCCACGAGCTGTACTACAACCGGGCCGACGCCCGGCGCGCCGCGGGCGATCCGGACGGGGCGCTGACCGATCTGCGCTACGTACTCGACCTCGAACCCGACTACCTGGCCGCCCGGGTCAACCTGGTGTCGCTGCTGACCGACGCGGGGGAGGTCGCGGAGGCCGCCGAACTGCTCGCCGAGGGACTGCGGTTGCACCCTGGCGACGCGGACCTGCTCTGCGCGCGCGGCCTGATCGCCATGGAACAGGGCGAGTCGCGGGCGGCACGGGCCGACTTCGACGCGGCGCTGGCCGCCGACCCGCTGCGCTCCGCCGTGCTGGCCAACCGGGCCGTCCTGCACTTCGAGGCGGGCCGGCTCGCCGAGGCGATCGGCGACCTGGACCGGGCGCTCGACATCACCGGCGACGACCCCGACCTGCTCTTCAACCGCGCCTTCGTCCACCAGCACGCGGGCGACTGGGCCGCCGCCCGCGCCGACTACCTGCGGGCCGACGCACTGCCCGGGGCTGACCACGAGGAGATCGCCGCGGGGCTGGCCGTGTGCGAGGCCGCGGCGGACCCGGTGGCGGCCACCGGCTGACCCCGCCCGGTCGTGTCGGCCCCGGCCGGCACCGGCCTTCCACCGGACCGGAGTTCACCGCGATGACACCCTGCCGTCGCCCGAAAGGCTTTCGGGCGGCGGCTGTTCGCGGCACAATTCCCCTTCGTGACGATCACCGAGAAGCCACCGGAGACCGATACCGGTCCGGCGGCCATGATCCGCAGCCTCGTGGTCGGCGCCGTGGCCGGCGCGATCATCGCGGGGGTCGTCGTCGGGATCGTGGTGAGGAACGCCGCTCTGGGCGGCGGCGCCGGCGGGGTCTTCGTCCTGCTGGTCGTGGTGCTGACGCTGAGTTCGCGGTGGGACCGGCGGCACAACCCGAAGCCGCCGGCGGCGGAGAAGGTGCGGGCGCTGGCGATGATCGAGAGCCGGCGGGCCACCGACGGCGAGATGGCGGACGTGCCGATCCGCTTCGACCTGACCGTGGCGCCGGACGGACAGCCCGCCTACCGGGTGGAGTTCACCCAGCCGATCAACCTGGTGGACATCCCCGCCTACCAGGAGCGCCGGGTCGTGGTGGTCGAGTACCCCGCCGACAAGCCGTGGTCCGTCAGGATCGTCACCAGTCCGGATCCGGAGTGGGAGCGCCGGGCGGCGGTGGCGTCGATCGACTCGGCGCCGCCCTCCACGCTGGCCGAGGACACCAGCCGCACCGGCTCCTACTGCCTGCTCGGCTTCCTCGGGATCCTGCTCGGCGCGGCGGTCGTCATCGTGCTGTTCCGGGGAGACCTCTTCAAGGACGACGACGGGACCGCCGCCCACCGGCCCCCGTCGGCCGGCGCGCCCGGCTCGACGAGTTCCACCAGTTCGACGAGTTCGACGGTCGCGACGACCAGCGGCTCGCTGCTGGAGAACGGCCTGATGCGCACCACCGCGAACTCGATGATCAAGGCCGCGGGCACCTCCAGCGTCGTCACGTTCCGCATCGAGGAGCACCGCATGTCGGCCGACGGGGTGCCGGCCGGCGAGACGCCCGCCGAGCCGCCGATCGACCTGCGGACGGTGCCGTACGAGCAACTGCCCGGCCTGGTCAGGGATGCCCGGACCGGGCTCGGCCTGCAGGACCCCGGCGGGTGGCACATCGACATCGGCGACGGCGGCCGGACCGGCGGGATGCTGATCCGGGTCACCGTCTCCGACGGCCAGGACTCCGCCTCGCTGGACGCGGACGCGCGGGGCCGGGTCACCGCCCGCCACCCGCACTGAGCCGCGAACTTCCTCCAGCGGCTGCCACGGGCGCGGTCAGCCGTCGATCCGGTGCTGCGCCCAGAACGACGTGAGGTCGACGGGCGTCGCGGCCTGCGCCGCCGCCTTGAACTCGGCGGTGGTGGAGACCCCGTACCAGTGCGACTGGGCGTAGCCGCGCAGCAGTCCGGTCATGGCGGTGTCGCCGATCAGCCGCCGCAGGTCGTGCAGCGCGCACTTGCCGTAGCCGTAGACGACGGTCGAGTAGCGGTTGGGGTGGGCGTCCCAGTAGGCCATCGAGTCGGTGATCTTCTCGGCCGACGAGGCCCAGGAGACGCTGTTCCAGCAGCCGTTGCCGGTCTTGCCCTCGGCGAGGTCGGTGGAGTAGTCGGCGAACGCCTCGTCCAGCCAGGGGCTGTTGTACTCGTCGTCGCCGACGATCCCGTACCACCACTGGTGGCCGAGCTCGTGGGTCAGCGCGTTGGAGTCGACCAGGTCGAGCACGAAGCCGGGGTACTCCATCCCGCCGAACCAGAAGTCGTTGTCCAGCACCGCGTCCACCTCGCCGTACGGGTAGCCGCCGAACCGTCCGGCGTGCGCGTCGATCGCGGACTCGGAGACGTTCAGCATCGAGCGGGAGTCGGCGGCGCTGATGCCGCTCACCGCGTAGACGTTGACCTTGACGCCGGACGGCGAGGTGCCGGAGACCTTGCTGAACGGGCCCGCGGCCCAGGCGAAGTCGCGCACTTTTGCGGCCGTCGCTCGGGTCACCGTGCGTCCCGCGGTTCCCGGGGTGTCCACCGAGGTACCGGTGGCGGGCACCGACAGCGCGGTGGGGTGGTCGAGGGTCACCGAGTAGTCGGCGGCCAGCGAGTAGAACGACTCGCCGTTGTCCGTGTACGGGTCCAGGTGCCAGCCGGCGCCGTCCTTGACCGCGAGGACCGGCAGCGCGTTGCCGATCATGGTGAACTTCCCGTCCCGGCCGAACCGGTCGGCGCCGCTCGGCACCGTGATGGCCACGTCGAAGCCGACCGTGCCGCTCTGGCCCTGAGCCAGCGGCGCAGGCAGCGCGATCCTGAGCGCGGTGCAGCCGACCGACAGCGCGGACGCGGTGCCGCCGGTGACATGGCTGACGGTGATCGGGGTGGTCGGGCAGCTGCCGTGGTAGTTGTCCCACAGCCGCAGGTAGACCTCGGTCAGCGGGGTGGCGGAGGCGTTGGTGAAGGCGGCGCTCTCGTGCCCGGTCCAACTGGAGCCACTGGTATTGCTGGTGAGGCTGACGGTGTACGAGGGCGCGGCCGGTGTACGCGACGGGTCGAGGGCCGCGGCGGCGGCCGGCCCGGGGGCCGGGGGCGTCCGGTGCGTCGACGCGGGCGCGTGGCCGGTCGCGGGCCCATGGGCAGCGGCGGAGCCGCGCACCCCGAAGGCGGAGAGGTCCACGGGGGTCGCGTCCGCCGGTCCCGAGGCGGTGACCGCGGCGACGGCCAGCAGGGCGGCTACGCCGATCAGGGCGCGAAGTCGGTTGGTCATCGGATCCTCTCCGTAGCTTCGTGGCGGCCGCCGTGCGTCCGGGCCGAGGCTGTGCGGGATACGTCCCCTGCGTTCTACCCAGCGTGCGGCGGGGAGCATCCCAGAGTGAGCATCTCATCGCACGGACCGGCCGCCAACTTTGCGCAAGGAGGTGAAAGGCGTTGCGGAGCCCTTGACGCTCGCGCGCGGCGGGGAGGAAGGTCGGTGCGCGCACCGATGCCGCGAACGCGGTGACCGGGGCCGGATCCCAGGCGTGGGTGGTCCGGCCGTCCCGCGGTGCTGCCGTCTGTCCTGTTGTCGCTCCACCCCCCACCAGTCACATCAGGAGTCGCCACGATGCTTCCCCCCAACCCGCCGCCGGCCGGCGACCAGCCGCCGCACCCGTCCCGCCGCTCCCGGGGCTCCCGCCCCGCGGGGCGGCCAGGTCCGTTCCGCCGGATCCGGCCGGGCGGCCTCGTCGTCGCCGCCACGCTCGTCGCCGGCGCGGTGCTGCCGTTCACCCTGGGCGGTACCGCCCACGCCGGCACCGCCCACGCCGGCTCCGCCAACGGCGGCGACGTGATCGCCAACCTCTTCGAGTGGAACTGGAAGTCCGTCGGCACCGAGTGCACCGGTGTGCTCGGCCCGAAGGGCTACGGCGCCGTCCAGGTCTCGCCGCCGCAGGACTCCATCCGGCTGGCCGGCGGCAGCCACCCCTGGTGGGACGTCTACCAGCCGGTCGGCTACGACCTCAACAGCCGGATGGGCGACGAGGCCCAGTTCAAGGCGATGGTGACGGCCTGCCACAGCGCCGGGGTCAAGGTCTACGCCGACGCCGTGATCAACCACATGTCGGGCAACGACCAGCCGAGCACCGACTCCTACGGCGGCGACAGCTTCAACGTCACCGCGAAGAACTACGCCGCCGTCCCGTACGGCCCGGCCGACTTCCACACCTACCCGGCCGACTGCCCCAACTCCGGGATGGCGATCAACGACTGGAACAGCCAGCAGCAGGTGCAGGAGTGCGACCTGTCGAACCTGGCCGACCTCAAGACCGAGAGCGACAACGTACGCGGCAAGATCGCCGGCTACCTCAACAAGCTGATCGGCTACGGCGTCGACGGCTTCCGGGTGGACTCCGCCAAGCACATCAACCAGGCGGACATGGCAAACATCGAGTCCCGGCTGACCGACACCCAGTGGGGCGGGCGCCCGTTCGTGCTCCAGGAGGTGTTCCCCGGCAGCGGCGGCAACCTGGCGCCCGCGGCCTTCGAGAGCAACGGCAGCGTCATCGGCTTCGACTACGCCGACGCGCTGAAGGGCCAGTTCCAGGGCAACATCGCCAACCTCAGGACGTTCGGCCAGAGTTGGGGCCTTGAGCCGAGCAACAAGGACGGCTCCATGGTCACCAACCACGACACCGAGCGGGACGGCAGCACCCTGAACTACAAGGCCGGCACGCAGTACACGCTGGCCACCGAGTTCATGCTCGCGTGGGGCTACGGCACCCCGTCGGTCTACTCCGGCTTCGCCTTCAACAACTCCGACGACTCCCCGCCGGCCGGCTCCAACGGCGTGGTCACCGACACCAACTGCTCCTCCGGAGCCTGGATCTGCACCGACCGGGACCGCGGCGTGGCGAACATGGTCGGCTGGCACAACGCCGCCCAGGGCCAGCAGGTCGCCAACTGGTGGGACAACGGCAACAACGCCATCGCCTTCAGCCGCGGCGGCAAGGCGTGGATCTCGATCAACAACAGCGGCAGCGCCGTCACCCAGACCTTCGCCACCGGCCTGCCGGCCGGCAGCTACTGCGACGTGATCCACGGCGACCCGGCCGCCGGCTCCTGCGGCGGTCCGGCCGTCACCGTGGACGCGGCCGGCAACGCCGCCGTGACGGTGGCCGCGCACGATTCCGTCGCCCTGCGTGCCGGAGCCACCGGCAGCGGCACGACGACACCGCCCACCAACCCGCCCGGCACCGTCACCGGCAGCTTCCACGAGGCGAAGGCGGCGCCGTCGGGCCAGCGCGTCTACCTGGTCGGCTCGATCCCGGCACTGGCGAACTGGAACACCGGCTCGGCGATCCCGTTGAGCCTTTCGGGGCAGTCGGCCTGGTCGGGCACCGTGAACCTGCCGTCGAACACCTACTTCGAGTACAAGTACATCCTCAAGGACGGCGCGGGGAACGTCACCTGGGAGTCCGGCGGCAACCGCACCGCCAACAGCGGGGCCGGCGGGGTGACGCTCAACGACACCTGGAAGTAGCCGTAGGAGCCCGTTCACCAGCACCCTTGCAGTATTCTTCGCAAAGTATTGCAGGGTCAGAGCCGGCGGTACCAAGGGCTGAAGGGAATCCGCTCCATGAGCCAGCACCTCTCCGAGGCGCCTGAATCCGCCGCTCGCACCGAGGAGGGAGTCCGCGCGGAGAGCGAGATCCGCGCGGACTGGTGGCGGGAGGCGGTGATCTACCAGGTCTACCCGCGCAGTTTCGCCGACGGGAACGGCGACGGGATGGGCGACCTGCCGGGGATCACCGTCCGGCTGCCCTACCTGCGGGACCTGGGTGTGGACGCGGTGTGGCTGTCCCCCTTCTACGCGTCCCCGCAGGCCGACGCGGGCTACGACGTGACGGACTACCGGGCCGTCGATCCGATGTTCGGCACCCTCACCGACGCCGACGACCTGGTGCGCGAGGCGCACGCGCTCGGCCTGCGGGTGATCGTGGACGTGGTCCCCAACCACTGCTCTGACCAGCACGAGTGGTTCAAGCAGGCCCTTCGGGAGGGCCCGGGCTCGCCACTGCGGGAACGCTTCCACTTCCGGCCGGGCCGCGGCGAGCACGGTGAACTGCCGCCGAACGACTGGGAGTCGATCTTCGGCGGTCCGGCCTGGACCCGTACGGTCGGCCCGGACGGCACGGCGGGGGAGTGGTACCTGCACCTGTTCGCGCCCGAGCAGCCGGACTTCAACTGGGAGCACCGGGCGGTGCACGACGAGTTCCGCTCGGTGCTGCGCTTCTGGCTCGACCTGGGGATCGACGGCTTCCGGGTGGACGTGGCGCACGGCCTGGTCAAGGCCGACGGGCTGCCCGACATCGGCCACAGCGAACAGCTCGCGCTGCTCGGCACCGCGCCGATGCCGTACTTCGACCAGGACGGCGTGCACGAGGTCTACCGCGACTGGCGCCGGGTGCTCGACGAGTACCCCGGCGACCGGATCGCGGTGGCCGAGGCGTGGACGCCGACGATCGATCGGGCGGCCCGCTACCTGCGCCCCGACGAGCTGCACCAGGCGTTCAACTTCGAGTACCTGACGACTCCTTGGGACGCCGGGGAGCTGCGCGCGGTGGTGGACAGGTCGCTGCGGGCGATGGGCGCGGTCGGGGCACCGGCGACCTGGGTCCTCTCCAACCACGACGTGACCCGGCACGCGACGAGGTTCGGCAACCCGCCGGGCGCGGGCACCCAGTTGCGTGAGGCGGGCGACCGGGAGCTGGGTCTGCGCCGGGCGCGGGCGGCCACGCTGCTGATGCTGGCGCTGCCCGGCTCCGCGTACCTGTACCAGGGTGAGGAGCTGGGCCTGCCGGACGTCACGGACCTGCCGGACGAGGTGCGGCAGGACCCGTCCTTCTTCCGCGCCTCGGGCCAGGACGGGTTCCGCGACGGCTGCCGGGTGCCGATCCCCTGGTCGGGTACCGAGCCGCCCTACGGCTTCGGGCCCCGGCCCGGCGGCCCGAGCTGGCTGCCGCAGCCTTCGCAGTGGGCCGGGCTGAGCGTCGAGGCGCAGACCGGCGACCCGGCGTCGACCCTGGAGCTGTACCGGGCCGCGCTCGCGCTGCGCCGCTCCCACCCCGCGCTCGGCGCCGGCACCGCCGTGACCTGGCTGGACGCACCCGACGGCGTACTCGCCTTCCGGCGGGACGCCGCCGACGGCAGCGGCGTGGTGTGCGCGGTCAACCTGACCGGCGCTCCGGCGGCGCTGTCGGTGCCAGGACGTATGCTGCTTCGCAGTGACGCGGCGGTGAGCGCGGTGTCCGGCGGACACCGCGTCGAGGGGAGCTTCACCATGGGGGACACGATCGCTGCCGACACCGCCGTCTGGTGGGCGGTCTGAGGTGGCCTTCCGTCCGCTGGGCTCCGGTGGTGTGACCGCGCGGCTCGCCGACATCGCGGCTCAGGCGGGGGTCAGCGAGGCGACGGTCAGCCGGGTGCTCAACGGCAAGGCCGGGGTCTCGGCGGCCACCCGCGAGTCGGTGCTCGCCGCGCTCGACCTGCTGGGCTACGAGCGCCCGGTGCGGCTGCGGCAGCGCAGCGCCGGGCTGGTCGGGCTGATCACCCCGGAGCTGGAGAACCCGATCTTCCCGGCGTTCGCGCAGGTCATCGGCCAGGCGCTGACCCGGCAGGGCTTCACCCCCGTGCTCGCCACCCAGACTCCCGGCGGTTCGTCGGAGGACGAGCTGGTGGAGATGCTGGTGGAGCGCGGGGTGGCCGGGATCCTGTTCGTGTCCGGGCTGCACGCCGACTCCACCGCCGACACCGACCGGTATGCCAGGCTCCAGGGCCAGGGCGTGCCGTTCGTGCTGATCAACGGCTTCTCCGAGCGGATCGACGCCCCGTTCGTGTCGCTCGACGACCGCGGCGCGATGCGGCTGGCGGTGACGCATCTGGCGTCGCTGGGACACCGCAGGATCGGGCTGGCGGTGGGGCAGCGGCGCTTCGTGCCGGTGCTGCGGAAGATCGAGGGCTTCACGGCGGCGATGCGGGACGTGCTGGGGGTGCCCGCCGACGAGGCGGCCGGCCTGGTGCAGCACTCGCTCTTCACGCTGGAGGGCGGCCAGGCGGCGGCCGGAGCACTGATCAGCGCCGGGTGCACGGCGGTGGTCTGCGCGTCGGACATGATGGCGCTGGGAGCGGTCAGGGCGGCCAGGCAGCAGGGCCTGGCGGTGCCCGAGCAGGTGTCGGTGGTGGGGTTCGACGACTCGGCGCTGATCCCGTTCACCGATCCGCCGCTGACCACGATCCGGCAGCCGGTCGCCGCGATGGGGCAGGCCGCGGTCAACGCTCTGCTGGAGGAGATCGGCGGCACGCCCGCCCCGCACAGCGAGTTCGTCTTCCTGCCGGAACTGGTGGTCCGCGGCTCGACCGCGGCCTGCGCCGTACCGGCCGCCCCGCTGGCCTCGCCGTAACCGGCTGATCGGCTGACCGGGGCCCGGACCGGGGGGACCGGCTTGAGACAGAAAGAGGCGGGGACGGCCGGAATCCGGCCGTCCCCGCCCCCGTCCTGCCGCGTACGTCAGGGGAGCCGGCGCCTCAGCGCTTGAACCCCACGCCCCCGTACATCGCCACGTCGGTGTCGAGCACCTCGCCCTCGGTGCCCGGCACCGGACGCCAGCTGTGGACCAGCGTCAGGCCGGGGTCGACCACCTCAAGACCGTCGAAGAGCGGCCCGACCTCGGCCTTGGTGCGGTTCTTCACCGGAATACCGCGCTTGGCGTATTCGGCCAGCACCTTGGCGCCCGGCCTGGGGGTGTCCTCATGGACGACCGTGGAGAGCGCCAGGTAACTGCCGGCGGGCAGCAGCGCGAGATACCGCTTGACCAGGTCCCGCGCCTCCTGCTCGTCCATGATGTACTGGATCGCCGCGATGATCGAAAGCCCCACCGGCCGGCTCATGTCGAGCACCTCGGTGAGCTCCGGATTGGCGACGATCGCCTCCGGCTCGTTCATGTCGGCGTGGATATAGGCGGTACGCCCCTCCGCGCTGCTATGCAGCCGCGCTCCGGCGTGCGCGAGCACGATCGGGTCGTTGTCCACATAGACCACCCGGGCCCGCGGATTCACGTCCTGGACGACCTCGTGCAGATTCGGCGAGGTGGGAATGCCGGTGCCGACGTCGAGGAACTGGTCGACGCCCTGCTTGGCGACGTAACGGGCCGCCCGGTGCATGAACTTCCGGTTCTCGCGCATCGATATCCGCAGGCTCGGCCAGCCGGCCAGCATCTTCTCGGCCGCCGCCCGGTCCGGCGGGTAGTTGTCCTTGCCGCCGAGGATGAAGTCGTAGACCCGTGCCGAGTGGGCGACGCTGGTGTCGATCTCCGGCGGCGCGTGCTCGGCGGTCCGGTGAGTCCAGGCCATGTCGTCATTCATAAGAATTTCCCTCCGGTACAGCACATTGTCAGGAAGCCAACAGAACGGCCCGGCCCTCTTCCCAGCCCTGGGAGAAGACGTCGAGCTCGAATTGCGTGAAGATCAGCGCGGGCCCCTCGGGGTCGGTGGACTGGCGGACCGCGAAGCGCCCGTCCGGCAGCTTCCTGACCTCCACACAGCTACCACCGTTACTCCCGCTCCACGGTTTGTGCCAGCCGTCCGCCCCCAGCGCCCGGACGGCGTTGTCTATGTGCTTCACGGGCCTAGAGCTCCTTGCGAATATCACCGAGAAAATCCCCGGTGCGTTGTACCGGCAGGGCCATCACACACATACGGTCCAGGGCCTCCTGGAAGTTCGTGACGTCGTCGTATTCGTCGAGGTACACCGCGCCGACGAGGTTCTCGACGTAGGCGATGTCCGAGATCTCCTCGTGCGGGAAGCGGAAGACGTGGAACGACCCGTACATGCCTTCGTGCGCGCATACTCCGAACGGGATGATCTGCAGCTTGATGTTCGGCTGCGCGATCTTCTCGATCAGATGGTCGATCTGTGCGCGCATCACGTCGGGCGGCACCATCGGGCGGCGCAGAACCGTTTCGTCCATCACCACCCACAGCTCCGGCGGCTCCGTGCCGGTCAGCAGCTTCTGCCGCTCCATCCGGACGGCGACCCGGCGGGCCAGTTCCTCGTCCGCGTTGTGCAGGCCGGCGCCCAGCACGGTCTGCGCGTACTCCTTGGTCTGGAGCAGGCCCGGCACGTAGTGCGGCTCGTACGCCCGGATGAGGCTGGCCTCCTCCTCCAGGCTCACATACGCACTGAACCAGTTCGGCAGCGCGTCACGGTACCGGTGCCACCAGCCCGGCTGGTTGGCCTCCCGGGCGAGGGCCAGGAACGTCCTGGCCTCCTCCTCGGGAATCCCGTACTCCTCCAGCAGAGTCTTGACGTAGGGCAGCTTCCACTTGCCCTTGGCAAGCTCCATCCGGCGGATGGTCAGCGGGGCGACGTCCAGCGCCACCGCCGCGTCCTCGAACGACATACCGGCGCTCACCCGTAGGTCGCGCAGCCGTCTGCCCAGGACCATCAACCGGACGGTCGCGGCGCTCGACGACTGCGCCGCGGTCACCACCCGGCTCCTCGCACAGCATCCATGGAGAGGAGTGTGCCATCTCGGCGGTGATATCCACACCTCGGCTGCATCGCCGTGAAATTATCAAACTCGCACCCTTGCTCTCTGAGCATGTCGGGAGCATAGTGACTTGGTGACTGAGTTCACTGAGTCCACCGAACCGCGTCAACCGGTAGCAGGGCAGGACCGGGCGCCAGCCCCCACAGCTAGGGATCAGCCGTGTACCTCGCCGACATCAGGTTCCCGCGGGTGCCTTCCGCCGCGTATCTGACCTTCGATCTGCGGGCGGACCATGCGAACGTGGCCCGCGCGCGGCACCGGGTGCGCGCCCACCTGCTGGGCCGGCGGTATGACGAGGACACCTGCGAGACCGCTCTGCTGCTGGTCAGCGAGCTGTTCACCAACGCGGTACTGCACACGGCCAGCGCCACCATCGGCTGCGCGGTGCGGCAGATCGGCAGGCATCTGCGGATAGAGGTACGGGACGAGGGCGGCGCCGCCGTCCCCGAGCCCGGCACGGCCGGCATCGGAGCGGTGCACGGCAGGGGACTGGTATTGGTCGAGGCCCTGTCCGCCACCTGGGGAGTAGCCAGGGACGGCGGCGGCAAGACGGTGTGGTGCGACGTGCGGAACGGGACCGCGTGAGGCGCGGCCGGGCACAGCAGGGCAGGCGCCGGCCGCACGGCGGCCGCCGCAGGCCCGTAAGGCCGCGGAACACGGCGGCAGCAGCAAGGCCCGGGGCCCGACGGCCGCACAGACCGGAGCCTGACTTACCCGCCCAGGCACCGACCACCGCGTCAGAGAAGGCCAGCCGATGACGAGCACCCCGACCGAGACCGTGTACGCGCCGCTCACCGTCCCGCGGGACCTGCGGACCTTCGCACAGCACAACGTCGGCCTGCTCGCCGAGGTGGTGGAGTGCTCGGGACTTGCCGGCCGCTCGCGCGTCTGGCGGCTCACCAACCGGCAGGGCGACCGCTGGTACCTCAAGCAGCACCCCTCGGTGAAGATGCACTCCCGAGAAGTCGCCGCCTACGCCCAGTGGACCATCGCCCTCGGCCCCGGCCGGGCACCCCAACTGCGGGCCGCCGACCCGGCGTTGTCCGCGATCGTGGTCAGCCCGGTGCCCGGTGAGGTCGTGCACGGCCGGAGTCTGCGGGGGGCGGACGAACGCGAGGTCCACCGCCAACTCGGCGCCCTGCTGCG
The DNA here is from genome assembly GCF_050956065.1 of Streptomyces sp. CA-111067. Taxonomy (NCBI): domain Bacteria; kingdom Bacillati; phylum Actinomycetota; class Actinomycetes; order Kitasatosporales; family Streptomycetaceae; genus Streptomyces; species Streptomyces sp. CA-111067. Next base: position 8,026,759 of record NZ_CP192103.1, read on the forward strand.
GTCCTTCCACTACGCGGCACCCGGCCGGCCGGCCGTCGCGGGCTGTCCGTCGCTCGGCGAGGTGGAGCGCAAGCTCGCCACCGCCCGGCCGCACCTGCGGCGCGGCGACGAGGTGCTGATCAGGGAGTTCGCCAGCCGGTTGATCACCCTGGTCCCGCTGCCGCACGTCCCCACCCACGGCGACGCGCAACTGCGCAACGCGCTGTGGGACGACCGGCGGCGGCAGTTGGCGCTGATCGACTTCGAACGGGCCGCGTACGCGCCCGCCGTGCGGGACATGATCCGGCTCGAATACGGCTGCTGGGACCACCGCCCGGACCTGCGGGAGGCGTTCTACGAGGGCTACGGCCGGGTCCTGACGGCCATGGAGACCGAGGCGCTGCACGCCATGGCGGCGCTCGACGCGCTCAGCGGCATCGCCTGGGGCCCGGGGGCCGGCGACCGCGAGGTGGTCGAGCGGGCCTACCGGACGCTGACCAGGCTGCGCGTCAACATCTGAGACTCTGATCGGCCGGGGCTGTGGGGGCCCGGCCGATGTTCGGCCTGAGCGGCCGAGCCGGTTCAGGGGGCCGGCTCGGTCGCGGAAGGCAGCCGGGGCCTGGCGCCGAACGCGCCGGGCTCTGCGGATCACGGCCGGTCGCGGGCACTCGCGGCCGGCCGCGGCCGTTCGGGGGCTCTTCTTGGCCGGGGGCTTGCGGGCCGTCCCGCACTTCGGGTCGTCCCGCACTTCGGGTCGGGCGCTTTGGGGTGGGGCGCTTTCGGCGGCTCTCGGGGGGCGGTCAACCGGCGTCAGTTCCAGGGGAGTCGGGACCGGTGCGCCCAGTAGTCGGCCGGCGGCTCGGCGAGTTCGGCGGGCAGCGCGGTGAGCCGGTCCTGCGGCAGGCCGGCGGTCGCGGCCAGCAGGTTGGAGGCCAGCTGGCCGGTGGTCGCGGCGCCGGACAGAACGACACCGGCCCAGGGCTGGGCCAGCGCCGCCGCCAGCGCGAGCGCGTCATAACTCAGCCCGGTGGCCTCGGCCAGCGGGCCGAGCACCCGGTCGAGCCCGGGCCCCGGCGCCGCGAGCCGGCCGTTGGCGAGTGCCTCCTTGACGACGATCCGGCGGCCGTCCCGGTGCGCGTCGGCCAGCGCCGGACCCGCTGACGGCTCCAGCGGATTCCAGGTGGCCTGCACGCTGCGGAAGAGCGGCTCGCCGTCCACGGTGACGGCCAGCGCCGCCCGGATCGCCTCGCCCTGCGCCGGGCCGCTGGTGGTCAGCCCGACGGTGACGCCCTCCGCGGCCAGCGCGGCGAGCCGGTGGTGCAGCGCGGTGTCGGTCAGCGCGCTGCTGTCAGGGGTGACCGAATGCACCTGGTAGACGTCCAGCCGGTCGCCGAACAGGGCGCGGGTCTCGGCGAGTTGCCGGTCGTAGGTGGCGGTGCCGTGGTCCTTGACCTCGTGCACCTCGGCCTGGACGTGCCAGTCGGCGGTGTAGGTGTAGCCCCACTTGCTGGAGACCACCGCGCCGGGGCGGTCGGCCGCGTCGAGCCACTGCGCGAGGAACTCCTCCGCCCGGCCGTAGGAGCGGGCGGCGTCGAAGTAACGCACGCCGTCGGCGTAGGCCAGGTCGAGCAGCTCGTGCGTACGGCGCCGCATCTCGTCCACCCCGCGGCCGGGCGGCAGGTCGCGGTCCCGGCCCAGGTTGATGTAGCCGGGGCGGCCCACGGCGGCCAGGCCGAGGCCGATCCGCCGGACGGCGGGGCCTGCGGAGCCGGTGTCGGCGGGGTCTGCGTGCGGTGAGGAGGTCACGGCGGCTCCCAGTGGTGCGATGGCGGCGATCGTGTTTAGTATAGCGCTAATATAGTAAGTGCTAATGTAGGACGAGGCCGGAAGGGGGCCCGTGGTGGACCTGCGGCGCCTGTTCGACGATCTGGTGCGGTTCGAGACCGACCTGTGGAACGCGCTGGACGCCCGGCTCCAGCAGGACTGCGGGCTGTCCATGGGCACCCTCGACGTGATGTCCGTCGTCGCCCGCACCCCGCTGTGCCGGGTCAACGACATCGCCGCCGCGCTGTCAATCACCGTCGGCGGCGCGAGCCAGGCCGTGGACCGGATATCGGCCCGCGGCCACCTGGAGCGGCGGCCGAACCCGTCCGACCGGCGCTCGTCGGTGGTCGAACTGACCCCGGGGGGAGAGGAGTTGCTGGCAGCGGCCGGGCCGGTCTTCGACCGGGAACTCGCCCGCTGGTTCCGCGGCCCGCTGCCCGAGGCCGAGCTCGACCGGCTCGGCGCGGCGCTCGCGGCGCTGCGGGCGACGCCGCCGGAGTAGGCCCGGCGGCCACCGAGCCCGAAGAGATCACCGGAAGAGATCGCCGGAACAGACCAGAAGGACCAGCAGACCAGAAGGAGAAGCAGCGCATGAACGCAACCACGGCGCGAGCCGTCCGGTACGACAAGTACGGCGGCACCGACGTGCTCTACGTCGCCGATGTGCCGATGCCCGTGCCCCCCGCCGGCGAGGTCGTCGTCGAGGTCAGGGCGGCGGGCATCAACCCGGGGGAGAGCGCGATCAGGTCCGGCGCCTTCCACGACCGGGCGTCCTCGGACTTCCCCTCGGGGCAGGGCAGCGACCTGGCCGGTGTCGTCACCGCGGTCGGCGAGGGGGTGACCGACTTCGCGGTGGGCGACGAGGTGCTCGGATACTCCTGGCGCCGCTCCAGCCACGCCACCCATGTCGCCGTGCCGGCCGGGCAGTTGATCCGCAAGCCGGCGGAGATCGACTGGCCGGTGGCCGGCTGCCTCTACATGGTCGCCGCGACCGGCTACGCCGCCGTCAGGGCGGTGGCCGCGGGCCCCGGCGACACGGTGGCCGTCTCCGCGGCGGCCGGCGGCATCGGCTCGTTCGTCATCCAGCTGCTGCGCGTCCGCGGCGCCCGCGTGATGGGCATCGCCTCGCCCGCCAACGCCGAATGGCTCACCGAGCACGGCGCCACCCCGGTGCCGTACGGTGACGGCCTCGCCGACCGGCTGACGGCCGCGGCGCCGGACGGCATCGACGCGTTCATCGACCTGTTCGGCCCCGAGTACGTGCAGCTCGCCGTCGACCTGGGTATCCCGCGCGACCGGATCGAGACGATCATCTCGTTCGCGAAGGCGAAGGAGCTCGGTACGAAGGCCGAGGGCAGCGGGGACGCGTCCACCCGTGAGGTGATGGCGGAGGTGGCGGGGCTGGTCGCGTCCGGCGAGATCGAGATCCCGATCGCGGCGACGTATCCGCTGGACGAGGTGGCGGAGGCGTTCGACCGGCTGGACCGGCGGCACACGCGGGGCAAGATCGTGCTGATCCCCTGAGGTGTTCCGGTGTTCCGGTGTCCCCGCGGGCCGGGGGCGTGCCGCCGCCGGGCGTCCTCAGCCGTGGGGGCGGGCCTCGGGGGCGTCCGGCCAGCCGCCGCGGTCCAGTACGTGCAGGATGAGCGCGGCGATGTTCCAGGCGTCGTCCTCGCCGCGGTGGTGGCGGCCCTCCAGCGGCAGCCCGGCGATCTCCAGCGCCTGATCCATGCCGGGCCGCTTCCGCAGCCCGTACGCCTCGGTGAACACGGCCTTGGCGTTGGTGTGCAGGCGCTCCGGCGGCTGCCCGAGCGGGTAGTCGACGCCGTCGGCCCGGCACTGCCGGACGAACTGCCGCCGGTCGTAGTCACCCCAGCTCGCCCAGGGGCGTTCCGCCGCCGCGTACTCCTCGACCAGGATCCGGCACGCCTCGGCGAAGCCCACGCCCTGATCCACCTCGGCCTGCGTCAGCCCGGTCAAATCGGTGCAGAATGCGCTGACTTCGGACCGTACCGGCCTGACCAGGACGCGATGCCGGGACACCCGGCGGCGGTCCGCGACGTCCAGGACGGTGAGCCCGATCTCGATGATCTCGCTCACCGCGCCGGGCGGCGGCTCTCCCGTCCAGCAAGTGGCTTCCAGATCAATGACGTTGAGTAGTGCGAGCCCGTCGGTCACTCACGGCAGGTTAGTCCCCTCGGTGCGGGCTCGGGGTCGTGCCGGGCCCGGTAGGGCGGGAACCTCGCCGGGTCGTCGAAGTCCTGGTCGGCGTCGGGCCAGCGCTTGCGCAGGGTGGCGGCGGTGCGGCGGACCCAGCCGGTGAGGTGGGGCAGCGCCCGGTAGGTCTCGGCGGTGCGCGCGGCGGCCTCCAGCGTGGAGACGAGCTGGAGCCGGCTGGGGTCGCCCGGCGGGCGGCCCTCCAGCAGGGCGAACCGGCGCAGCCGCACCAGCGCCCAGGACACGCTGGCGGCGGCGAGGCCGTCCCCGTACCGCCGGTCGTCCTCGGCTTCCGGGATGCCGAGGGCCAGGGCGCGGCGGTACGCGTCGGCGAGGCCGGTGATCGTGGGATCGCCGACGGTCAGCCAGGCCGGCCCCGGCACGTACAGGCACACGGCGTCGGCCAACGCGTGGGTGTAGCCGGCGAACTCGAAGTCGATGAGGCGGGCGTCGGCCGGGCCTGAGGCGTGCAGCATGACGTTGTTGGCTTCGGCGTCCCGGTTGCTCAGCGCGCTGAAGGGGCCGGGGGCGGCCAACTCAGCTGCTGCTTTCGCTAGTTCGCGGTTGACCTGGCCGCTCGGAGGGACGTCGAGCGCCACGGCGTGGTCGATGGCCCCCTGCCAGTCGGCGGCGAGCCGCACCGAGGGGTCCGGTCCTGCCTCGGCCCGGCGGGCGTTGTAGGTCTCGGCCCGCCCGGCGGTGGCCGCGCTCAGTGCGGCGCGGGCGCGGGCGAACGCGGCGAGCCGGTCGGCGTGCGGGGTCGCGCCGTCCCGTCGGAGCAGCTGGTCGAGCGGGACGCGGGGAGCGAGGTCCTCCAGGACGAAGAATCCGGCGGACGCGTCGGCGGCGATCACGCGCGGGGCGAGGCCGGCGCCGATGTCCTGCTCCAGGAAGCGCAGCGCGGCCAGTTCGGTACTCAGCCGCCACGAGGCGGTGCGCGCCTCGCGCTCACCGTGCGGCACCCACTTGACGACGACCGATCCCGGGAGCGCGGAACCGCCGTCCACCCGGACCCGGGCGAGGTCCCAGGGCTCCAGCCGCTCCCACCGGTCGACCCGCACCGCCGGGCCGTGCGGCCCCCTCAAGAGCCCCTGCAACGCGTCGACTTCGGGCTTCCCCCAGAGAGCATCCGGCACGCTCACACCCTACGAGAAATGCGATTGAGCGCTTCCGATACACCCCATCAGTCTCAGGGCCATCTGGCCCCGGTACGCGGCGGTGCCCGGCCTCCGACTCCTGCTTTCGGGGGTCGTCGCGGACGAGGACGAGCTGCTGCTTCTGCGAGAGGCGCTGCTCGGGGCGAAGCTCGCCGCGGGCGACTAGCTTCCCGCAGGGCTTTGCCCCGACTGCCGGTCCGCTGTGGCTTGTCGCGCAGTTCCCCGCGCCCCTTGTTGTGCGCCTCGTTCACGCGCTGCCCGCGCTCCGTTCCGGCCCGGCCCGGTGGGCGCCTGCGCGGCAGCGCCGTTTCCCTGAGGGCTCTCTGCGTCTGCGGCGCCGTCTGGGCTGGTGGCGCAGTTCCCCGCGCCCCTGATTGTGCGCGTCCCGGCGCGGTGCCCGCGCCGCTTCCGCGTTGGTCGTCACTCGGCTGCCGGTCCGCTGTGGCTGGTCGCGCAGTTCCTCGCGCCCCTTGTCGTGCGCGTCCGTCGGTGCCCGCGCCCTCGCGCCACTCCGCCGCGTCCTCCGGCTGCTCGCCGCGCCCCCGTCGCGCGGTGTCCGCGCGGTAGCGCCGGTTGCGTCTCGCGCTGTGGCCGCGGGGCTGTAGGGGATGTGGGGCTTGAAGCCGGGAGTAGTGACAGGCGGGGGCAGTGTTGCTTGAATGCGGTAAGCGCTTGCTGTCGAGGAAAACGGAGCGTTCACCGTGCAGATCTCGCGTCGTGTCCTGCTGTCCGCCGTTCCGGCGTCCGCTCTGCTCGCGGCTGTGGCGCCGCTGCGGGCCTGGGGGGCGGCGCCGCCGTCGGACGGGGGTGGGGGCGGGGATCAGGCGCGGCTGCTCGCGAACACCGTCGCGATCTTCGCCGGGACCGCCGACTCCAACGCCCGCGCCGACGTCGCCGCCAAGGTCGCCGCCATCGCCTCGACCGCGCGCACCCGGCTCACCGCCATGGACGGCGCCGGGGCCGGCGAGCTGTTCCACGGCGTCGCGCTCGGCACCAGCGACCCCAACCTCACCTCCTCGTTCCAGTACCTCTACGAGATCGCCCTCGCCACCCGCACGCCCGGCGACGCCACTGCCGGCCTGCGCGACGACGCGCCCACCCAGCAGCGGGTGATCGACGGCCTCCAGACGCTCTACGACACTTACTACGGCGACCAGTCGAAGGGGTACTACGGCAACTGGTTCAACTGGGAGATCGGCATATCGACGTATGTCAGCAAGACCCTGGTCCTGTTGAAGGACGTCATCGCCGGCTACAAGCCCGACCTCACCGCCACCTACGTCGCCGCGATGGACGCCTACCTCCGCAACGGCAAGGACGGCGACGTCGATCTGGACTCCCGCTTCCACACCGGTGCCAACCTCGCCGACATCACCACCAACCGCGTACTGCAGGGCGCGGTCCTGGACGACGACGCCCGGATCACCAAGGCGATCGCCGACCAGCTCACCGTCATGGCGGCGGTGGACCCGTACCACCTCCAACACGGCGTCACCGACGGCTTCTACGCGGACGGCTCCTTCATCCAGCACGCCTCGGTCGCGTACACCGGCTCCTACGGCACCGGTCTGCTGAGCCGGGTCGTGCAGACCATCAAGATCCTCGACGGCACCAGCTACGTGCAGGGCGACGACCTGGTCGGCGTCGTCCAGGGCTGGGTCGCGAACAGCTTCGCCCCGCTGATCTTCGAGGGCTGGATGCTGGAGAGCGTCAAGGGCCGCGCGGTGTCGCGGACCGGTACCGGGTACGCCGACGCCGCCGTCGTCATCGAGGCGACCGTCGACCTGTCCGGCTACGCGACCGGCGCCGACGCCACCGCGCTCGGCGGCTACGTCAAGTACCTGCGGCAGGTCACGCCGACCCCGCCCAACCCGGCCTCGTTCGTCTCACCGGTGAGCGTCGCCCGCTACGCCGACCTGCTCGCGGACACCGCCGTCCCGGCGCAGGACCTCGGCCCGGCCGCGCAGCACGCCGCGTTCAACGCGATGGACCGCACCGTGCACCGCCGCCCCGGCTACGCCTTCGCGCTGGCCCGCAGCTCGGCACGGATCAGCGGCTACGAGTACATGAGCGGCGAGAACCTGATGCCGTGGTTCCAGGGCGACGGCGCGCACTACCTCTACCTCTCCGGCCAGGACCAGACCCAGGCGTTCGGCGTGGACTACCTCACCACCGTCTCCCCGTACCGGCTCGGCGGCGTCACCGCGCCGGTGGAGGAGCGCAAGACGATCCCCGAGCTGTACGGCACGCAGTGGTACGACAACCCGGCGCTCGGCTTCACCTCGTCGTCGGACTCGCAGAACACCTACGTCTACTTCCCGCGCGCGCTCAACCAGTTCTCCGGTGGCGCGACCCTCGACGCCTACGGCACGGCCGCGTTCGTCCAGTCGAGCGACGTCGCCTACGCCGCCAAGCAGGCCGGCACCCTCCCCGCGGACTTCGTCGCCTACCGCAACGCGGATGCCACCAAGTCGTGGTTCATGCTCGACGACGAGATCGTGGTGCTGGCCGCCGGAGTCGGCGACGGAGCCGGGCGCGCGGTGACCACGACGCTCGACACGCGGATCGCCGCCCCGCAGGACACCGTCACCCTCACCGGGCGGCTGCGCGACGGGGCGCCCTGGTCGGGCGCGGGCCGGCCGCGATCGGCCCCGGCCTGGCTGCGCTACGCCGACGCCGGACAGGGCATCGCGATCGGATACGTCTTCCTCGACCGCCAACAGCCGGTCGCCACACTGGAGTCGGTCACCCGCAGCCGCCGCGTCGTCCGGCTGACCAACCCCGACACCGCCGTCACCAAGCAGGTCTTCTCGCTCGCCGTCGAGCAACCCGCCGGCGCCCGGCACACGTCGATGGCCTACGCGCTCGTACCGGGCGCGAGCGAACGGCAGTTGGCCTCGTACGGCCGCGGCGCGCTGTCGGTGCCCGTCAACACCACGGCCGTGCAGGCCGTACGGCACCACGGCCTCGGGCTGCTCGCCGCGAACGTCTTCGCCCCGGGCATCCACCACGCCGACCGGCTGACGCTCGACGGCCCCGGGTCGGTGATCCTGCGCGACGGCGGCCGGGACCGGGTGACGACGATCGCGGTGTCCGATCCGACGATGGGACGGGACAGGGTCTCGGTCGTGGTGCGGGGCGAGTCGCTGCGGGTGCGGTCGGCCGACGACGGCGTACGGGTCAGCCGGGTGCGCGGCGGGACCCGGATCGACGTCACCACCCGGCAGGCGTACGGGCGCAGCTTCCGGGCCGAACTGCACTGACAGTGGGCGGAGTTCGCGGGTCGGGGCCGACGGGCCCCGGTCCGCGGGCCGCTCAACCTCAGCCGGCGGGGGCCGGCTCCGGCGGTACGGCGAGGGCGGCGTCGGGCCAGGCCATCCGCAGCTTGTACGGGGTCCCGTTCAGCCGCTCCGGTACGCCACCGGGCGGCCCCACCTTCGTCTTCTGCACGCAACTGCCGCCCAGGGACTCGTAGAAGCGCTGGGCGGAGAGGTTCTGTTCGAGCACCCACAGGTACATGGGGCGCGCGGCGCCTCGGGCGGCGACAGCCGTGGCCGCCTGGGCCATCAGCGCGGTGCCCATGCCTGAGCGCCGCAGCGCGTTGCTGACGTGCAGGTTGTCCACGAGGCTGCCCCAGGTCTCGTCGTCGTCGAAGACGACATGGACGAAGCCGACGATTCCTCCGGTGCCCTCCGCGACGACCGTGAGGGTGTCGGCGTCCGCGGCGAGCCTGGCCGACCAGACCGCGCGGCGGTCGGAGAGGACGTCGCCGGCGAGGTAGGCGTCGGAGTAGGCGCCGCGGTAGTGGCGCCGCCAACTGTCCGCGTGCAGTTGCGCGATGCCCTCGGCATCACTCTGGCCCGCCGCCGTCCGAAACCGCGGTGCCGCCATGCGGCCTCCCTCCGCTTCGCGGGCCCGGGGGCCCGCTACGTCCTTTTACGCCGGCACGCTATGTGTGATGCCGGCGCCCCGTCCACGCGATTTCGGCTCACTGCCTGGGGTACGGCCCCCCGGCTGCGGACCCGTCGTGGCGTGTCGCGCAGTTCCCCGCGCCCCCTTCGGGGCCCCGCCGCGCGGGCTTGTGAGTGTTCCCCGGCCGCAGGAGCGTGGTGGCTGCTCGCGCAGTTCCCCGCGCCCCTGATCGGGCTGATCGCCGCCGTCACTGCGCGCCCGCCTTGTTGCGCCCCGTCAGGGTCGCGAGGAGCCACGGCGGACCGTCAGTCGGGAGCGAACCCCTGCCCGCGTGGCGGGTGCCCGTGAGGGGCGCGGGGAACGGCGCGACACGCCACAGCGGACCTGTACTCGGCAGCGAACCTGGAGTCGTACGGTGCGACCCCGAAGGGGCGCGGGGAACTGCGCGGCCAGCCACGGCGGACCGGCAGCCGGGAATGGGCCGCAAGGCGGACGGCGGGGCCCCGAAGGGGGGCGCGGGGAGACGCGGCGGGCTGAGGGAGCGGGGGCGCACAGCGCGAGCGTGTTATCTGGGAGTTGGCCGCTCAACCGGGAGCCGCTGCGGCATGATGACCGCATGGCAAGTGACGGGGGCGAACCCGCCCCCACAGGACCGTCGCGCGAGCTCGTCGCCGAGCGGTACCGCATCACCGCCAGGCTGGGCCGCGGCGGCATGGGCACGGTGTGGCAGGCCACCGACGAGCTGCTGCGCCGGGACGTCGCCGTCAAGGAACTGCATCTGCCCGACACGGGGTTGACGCCACGTCAGATAGCGCTGCGGCGCGAGCGGGCGCTGCGTGAAGCGCGCAGTGCCGCGCTGATCCGGCATCCCCACGTGGTCGTCGTCTACGACGTCGTGGAGCACGGTGGCCACCCCTGGATCGTGATGGAGCTGGTCGACGGCCGCTCCCTCGCGCACGTCCTGGAGGAGGACGGCCCGCTGACCGCCCGGGCCGCCGCCGAGGTCGGCGCCGCCGTCGCCGGCGCGCTCGGAGCCGCGCACGACCAGGGCATCCTGCACCGCGACGTGAAGCCGGCGAACGTTCTCATCGAGCGCGACACCGGCCGGGTGGTCCTCACCGACTTCGGCATCGCGCGGATGCCCGGCGTCGGCACGATCAGCGAGACCGGGGCCTTCGTCGGCTCGCCCGAGTACACCGCCCCGGAGCGGATGTCGGGGGAGGGGTCGGGGCCCGCGTCCGACCTGTGGTCGCTCGGCGCGCTGCTGTGTGCGGCCGTGCACGGCGAGTCCCCGTTCCACCGGGAGTCGATCGGCGAGATCGTGCACGCCGTCGCCTTCGGCCGGATCACCGCGCCGGAGGCGCTCGGCCCGCTGCTGCCGGTCGTCACCGGGCTGCTCGACCGGGACCCGGAGCGCCGGACGGGTGCCGAGGAGGCGCGCCGCAGCCTGCGGCAGATCGCCGGGAACGGCGAGCCGCCGACCCCCGAGCTGACACCGTCGATCGGGAAGGCGCCGACGCCCGCGGAGGGCACGGAACTTCTCCCGGCCGCCGGCGCCCCGGACACCCCGGCCCCTCGGGCGGCAGGCTGGCACCGCGGCCTCCTGCGGACCGCCGCCGTCGGCGCCCTGGTGGTGCTCACGGTGGCCGCCGCCGCGGCCGTCGGCACGCTGGTCAGCCACCGCGACGGGGGGAGCGGGCCCGCGGCGGCCGGCCGTACGACGACCTCGCCGCCCGCGTCCCCGAGCGGCTACGGGCCGCCGCCGGACGGAGCCTGGCCGGGCGGCCCGCCGCCCGGGGGTCCGCCACCGGGCGGTCCGCCGCCGGGAGCGCCCGGCACACCACCGCTGCCGCGCGGCTTCCACGTGGTCGACGACCGGACGGGCTTCTCCACCGTGCTGCCGTACGGCTATGTGCGCGACGCGAGGCCGCCGTGGGTCTACTACTGGTCGTCCGACCGGTCCATCCGGTTCGGCGAACGGGTCCGATCCGCCGACCCGCGCGGTGCGCACGCGGCGCTGAACGACCGGCTCAGGTCCGGCCCCGCCGAGTTCAAGGGCTACCGGGACGGCACCCTCACCGACACCCAGGAGCGCGGACAGGCCGCCACGGTCTGGGAGTTCACCTATGACGGCCTCGGCGACGGCTTCGGCGCCCGGCACGGCTTCGACGTGTACTGGGTGGAGGGCGGCCGGATGTACGACATCACGCTGACCGCGCCGATCGGGCAACTGGACTGGGCCCGGGGCGTGTTCGGCACGGCCCGCGCCACTTACCGGACGAGTTGAGGCAGCGCCCGGCTGGTGTGCGCGGGCCGTCCGCGGGCAGGCGGCCTGTGACGAGCTACCGCCGGCGGCAGCTTCGACTGGAGCTCACAGAAGGGCACTTGTGGCCGCCGAGCAAGGAAGGAAGCGGCATGACCACGGGCTACGGCAACTCGACGGATCCGGTCACCCGTACGCGGACCGGCACGAACGGTCTCGCGGTGGCCGGCCTGGTGTGCGGCATCGTAGGTGTCTTCATCGCGAACTTCATCCTCGGCCCGCTGGCCATCATCTTCGGCGGCATCGGCCTGAGCAGGTCCAAGCGCGGCGCCGGCGGCCACGGCATGGCGCTGGCCGGCGTGATCCTCGGCATCGTCGACATCGTGCTCTACGTCGTACTGATCGCGGTGGTCTCCACGCACGGCGGCTTCAGCTGGCACGCCGGCTGACCGACCGCGCCGCCGGACCCGCGTGACGCGCGAGCCGGCCGTTCGGGGCCCGGCCGGAACTCCGGCCGGGCCCTCGGCCGCTCCGGTGACGGTCCGGGTCGGTCCGGGTCGGTCCGGGTCGGGTCGGGTCGGGTCGGGTCGGGTCAGTCCAGCGTGGAGCCCGACACCTCGGGCTTGCCGGCGCCCAGGAAGAAGATGCCCGGGTAGCCGGCGGTGGCGAAGCCGTGGCTGGGGTTGCCGGTCAGGGACGAGGACGCGATGTCCAGGCTGCCGGTGCGGTCGTTGCTGACGAAGAAGAGCGCGCCGCCGCCCTCCTTGGCGTCGTTGTGGCTGATGACCGAACCGGCCACGCTCACCGTGTACTTGTTGCCGTCGGTGTAGACCGCGCCGCCGCTGCCGCCGCCCGGGGTGCCGCCGCGAGCCGGGTTGGCGCCGCTGCCCACGGCCGAGTTGTACGTCATGACGTCGTTGAGCAGCACCCACGACACCCCGATGCTGCTCAGCGCGCCGCCGTTCGAGCAGGAGCCGCCCTGGCCGGGGGCTCCGCCGAAGGTGCTGCCGGTGACGTAGACGGGCAGGCCCTGGTACTGGTCGAGCACCCGGATCGCCGCGCCGCCGAGGTCGGGTCCGGTGCGGTCGCAACGGTTGCGCACGAAACGGGAGTTGACGACCTTGAACCGGCCGCCGCGGACCAGGATCGCGCCGCCTCCGCCGCCCTCGGCCCGGTCGCCGGTGGAGTCGCCGTCGGCGAAGGTCAGGTTCTGCACGGTGAGTTCGGGTGTGCTCTGGTTCTGGCAGTGCGAGGTGGTCCAGCCCTGCGCCTGGTCGCAGGTGTCCATGTACAGGATCCGCCGCCGGCCCGCGCCGCTGAGCGTCACCTTGCCGCCGCCGTCGAGCACGACCCGCGGCCCGGCGGCGTTGCGCACCTTGGCGGTGGCGGTCATGGTGATCACGACGGGCCGCGGGCCGCAGGAGAACGTGATGACGCCGCCGGCCGCGACCGCGGCCACCACGGCGGCCGAAGTACAGCTCGCGGGCGTGCCGTTGCCTATGGTGCGGGTCGGATGCGCGGTGTCCACGGCCCGTGCGGCGGCCGGCACCTGCGCGTGCCCGCCGGGGTTGCCGGCGGCCGGTACGGGCGCGGCCGGGGTGACCCGCGGCTTGGCGGCGGGCCGGCGCGACGGCGTACGGCTCGGCCGGGCCGAGGCCGGCGCGGTCGAGGCGGCGGCCTCCCGGCTGGCCGGCGGCGCGGTCCAGGCGCTCGGCGTCCCGCCGGTCGGCGAGGCAGCGGCGTCGTGGGTGTCCTTGCCGGCCCCGCCGCACCCGGAGACCAGAGCGCCGGCGAGCAGCCCGGCGAGAACGGCAAGAAGGGGACGGGAGTTCGGCATCGCCCGATGCTAGTGCCTCTCCGGCAGACTCCACCCACTGCACCCGGCCCCCGGGGGCCGCCCCGCGCACGCTTGCTCGCCGGGTTGCCGAACGGCCCCTCGCGGCGTCCCGCGACCGGGGACGCCCCGGGCGGCCGGGCGCGGGGCCCGCGCCTCCTGGCGGTCGCGGTTCGCCGGGTTGTCGCCCAGGACCGTTCAGGCCAGCACCAGCAGGTCCATCCAACTGGTCGCGGGCCGCGCCGGATCGGCCTCGGCGGCGGCCCGCAGGCGGCGCATGCCGTCCGCGAACTCCTCGTCGGTGAGGCCCTTGAGCTTGGAGTCGGCGGCACGGCGGATGCCGGCGGCGAACTTCGCGAGCGTGGGGGCGTTGTCCTGGGGCAGCGAGTGCAGCGCCACCCGGCTGAACCCGGCGGCGGCGAACGCGGCGCAGACCTCGTCCACGGTCGGGTATGTCCGGATCGCGCGCCCGGTCTCGGGGAAGAACCGCACCCGCAGGTCGCCCTCGCCCCGGCCGGGGAACACATTGCGCACCAGCACCCGGCTGCCGGGCCGCAGCGCCCGGCGCAACTCCCGTGCGGCAGCCGCCAGATCGGGGATGTGGTGGATGACGGAGCCGAGCCAGGCCGCGTCCGCGGACCCGTCGGGCACCGGGAGCGCGTCGGCCCGGCCGTCGAGCACCTCGATGCCGGGGCCCGCCGGGATCAGGTCGCGCATCGCCGCGGCCGGTTCGACGGCCACCACCCGTACGCCGAACCAGTCGTGGAGGGCGGTGGCGAACGACCCGGTGCCGGCGCCGACGTCCAGCACCGTCATGCCCGGTTCGAGTGCGGCCTCCACGGCGATCGCGTCCCGCCAGGCCGTCAGGCCCTCGCGCGGGATCTCCCGTGCCGCCCGGTACTCCTCGGCTGTCCGCCGGTCGTACGCGATACCCGCCATGCCGTCGCCTCCCCCTGGTCACGCTGCCGCCCGCCCAGTAGATCATCGTCGCGGGCGCCGGGCGCGCCCGGGTTCCGGCACCGGGGCGTCCGGGGTCGCCAGGTGCCCGCGGCAACGATAAACCGGTCCGCAACCGGCTCTGAACCGGCGCCGAACCGGGCGGCGGCAGACTTCTCGCGCACCGCCGTTCTGCGCAGTCGTGTGCTTCGCGCCTGCTGCCGTCGTCGTCGGAGCCGGAAGGGGCGGCCTATGGACCCCGGCCTGGGGTCGCCCGTTCCGGGCCGTCCGCTCGCCCCGCCGGCCGCCGCCGAGCGTGAACTCCTCGCTCCCCGCCGCCGGGTGCGGTTCGCGCACGCCTCTGCCGGCGACGTGTTCGCCGCCGGGCGGGTCGCCGCACCGCAGCCGCTGGACCGGGAGTGGGCGTGGGGCGGCTCGACCGGCCGCGGCGTACGGGTGTGCGTCATCGACAGCGGCGTCGACCCGGCGCACCCCGCGATCGGCGCGCTCGCCGCCCGGTACGCGGCGGAGCCCGGCAGTTCGGCACCGGACGCGGCATGGGACCTGGTCCCCGACTCGCTCGGCGACGTGGCCGGGCACGGCACCGCCTGCGCCGGCATCATCAAGTCCCTTGCCCCGGCTTGCGAACTGACCAGCGTCCGCATCCTCGGCGCCAAACTCCGTGGCAGCGGCGAGGCGTTGACCCGGGCCCTGGAGTGGGCGGTGAGCGAGCGGTTCGCGCTGGTGAACGTCAGCCTCTCGACCCGCCGCGAGCAGCACAAGGAACGCCTGCACGACCTCGCCGACGAGGCGTACTTCGCCGGTGTGACGCTGGTGTCCGCCGCGCACAACAGCCCGGTGGACAGCTATCCGTGGCGCTTTCCCTCGGTCCTGTCGGTGGGCGCGCACGCGGTGCCCGACCCGGAGTACCTGGAGGCGAACCCGGCGCCGCCGGTCGACCTGTTCGCCCGCGGGGTGGACGTCGAGGCGCCCTGGACCGGCGGCGGGACCAGGCGGCTGTCGGGCAACAGCTTCGCCGCGCCGCACGTGACGGGGCTGTGCGCGCGGATCCTTGCGCGCCATCCGCAGTTCGCGACGGCGGAGTTGAGACATGTGCTGACCGCCACGGCCGACAACCTGGGGAGGCCCGGATGACCGGACCGCAGCCGTCACAGCAGCCGGGACCGTCGCACACCCCGCAGCCCCCCGGGCCGCCGGGGGCGCCGTCGGAACAGCCACCGCCGTCCGGGCCGTCGGACGAGATCCTGCGCTCCACCGTCCGCCTGGCCCGGCTGGCCTTCTCGGCCGCCGCCGCCTCGGTCTTCTTGCGCGACGAGGACCGCGGCCTGCTGGTGTTCGAGGCGTCCTCGGGCGTCGGCGAGGACCACCTGGTGGGCTCGGCGATCCCCGAGGGCCACGGCATCGCGGGCTGGGTGGCGGGCACCGGCGAGACCATGATCGTGCGCGGGGTGACCGAGGACGACCGCTTCGACCGCGAGTTCGCGCTGAGCACCGGGCTGGTGCCGGACGTGGTGATGGCGGTCCCGATGGAGCACGCCGGCGAGGTCATCGGGGTGCTCGAGGTGCTCGACCCGAAGACCGACGGCATCGGCGACCTGGACGCGATGGACCTGCTGGCCGAACTCGCCCACCAGAGCACGGCGGCACTGGTGCTGATCCTTGAACGCCGCCGCGCCGAGGCCGAGTCGGCCGCCCTCGCCGCACCCGCGCCGGCCGGTCCGGCCTCGTCCGATCCGGTCGCCCGGCTCCGGGCCGTCCTGGCCGCCGCGACCGGCCCGCGCGCCGCCACCGCCCGCACGCTCGTCGAAACGCTCGCCGATCTTCTCGAACAGCAGCAGCACGTCGATCACGAACAGCACGTCGATCACGAACAGCACGTCGATCACGAACAGCACGTCGATCACGGACAGCACCTCGATCACGAACAGCGCGACGGCCGCTGACCCCCACGGCCGGTACGGAATTCCGCTCACCGTCCGATTCCGCTTGTCAGAATACGAGGTTTGACCGATGAACTCTCCCGAGAAATTCGACGCGAACTACCCCGAGCTCTGCCCGTTGTGGCTCGACCCGACGGTTTCGGACGTGGAGGCGCACTCCGCGGTGGAGATCGCCACCGAACCGGTGGCCGACGCGCAGCCGCCCGAGGTGCACACCGAGGCGTAATCCCGCAGCACAGGCCGGTGCGGACGGCCGGTAGGAGCCGCCCGCGCCGACCGTGCGAGCGGCCGGTGGATTCCAGTGGCCCGGAAATCGGGCGGGTGCGGAGTGCGGCTCTTCCTATTCCCTTTCCACGGCCTGCCGGCAAGGCCGAAAACTGCCGTGTTGACGGTCTGTCTCACACCGGTTCATTCTCTGAGGGCGGGATGCGCCCGGCCTCCCGTAATTCCGTTCCTGCAATGGAGGATTCCATGGCCAGTGGAGCCGAGAAATACGAGGGCGTCGAGGTCATCTGCGGCGTGTACGACCCGAAGGAGGCCGCCTTCAGCGGTGAGGACGTGGAGGGCCACGCCGCCGAGCGGTTCGAGGGCGTCGAGGTGATCTGCGGGGTGTACGACCCCAAGGAGGCCGCGGTCAGCGACGACGTCCAGGGCCACGACGCCGAGACGTACGAGGCGCCCGGCGTCATCTGCGGGGTCTACGACCCCAAGGAGGCCGCCATGACCGAGGGCGAAGCGAAGGACCTCTAGGCCGCGGTCCCGTGCGTCGGCCGGGCGCGCGCCCGAGTGCCGCGCTCCCGGCCGTGATCGCCGCCCCCGGACCGCCTCTGACAGGAAGCCACGCAGACGATGAGAGTGATCGAAGGAAAGTCCGGCGTCTGGTATCTCGGCCCCGGCGCCACCCTGCTGCTGCCGAGCCGCTTCCACGACACCGCCGGCGCGCTGACCGCCGACGGCCGCGCCGAGCTGGCCCGGTCCGGGATCGAGCAGCCCAAGCCGGCGCGCCGCTACAACCTGACCGTGGTCACCTCGACCGCCTGCAACCTCGGCTGCCCGTACTGCTTCCAGAACACCGGGGCCGCGGCTCCCGGCCGGTTCGATCCGCCGCGGATACCCCGCCAGGTGCTCGACGGCCCGATGATCGACCGGATCGCGGACTTCACCAGGGCCCGGCTGCACACCGCGGGCCTGAACCGGCTGTTCGTCCTGCTCTTCGGCGGCGAGCCCCTTCTCAACCGCCGTGGCTGCCGAGAACTCCTTGTCAGGTTGGGCGAGTTGGCACCGCTCACCGCTTCCATGGTCAGCAACGGCGTACTGCTCACGGCCCGCGCCGCCCGCCAGTTGGAGGAGGTCGGCCTGCGGTCGGTCCAGATCACCCTGGACGGCCCGCGCGACCTGCACGACAGCACCCGCTTCACCCGCTCGGGGCGCGGCACGTTCGACAAGGTGCTCGACAACTGCGCCGCGGCGCAGCAGGCCACCGACCTGACGCTGTCGCTGCGGCTGAACACCACCGCCGACGGACTGCCGCTGCTCGACGGCCTGATCGACAGCCTCGCAGACCGCCTCGACCCCGCCAGGTGCACCCTGGACATCGCCCCGGTGCTCAACTACGCGGGGATGTTCGACTCGGTGATGGACCGGTCGGGCGAGGACGTGCGGACGCTGCTGAGCGCCTACGGCACCGCGCTGGACCGCGGTTTCGTCGTCGGCATGCCGGGCGGCGGCAGTTGCGGCTTCTGCGGCGAGCGGGACGGCGAGACCGGCGCCGTCATCAACGCAGACGGGACGCTCTACAGCTGCTGGGAGACGATCGGCAAGCCCGGCTACGAGGTCGGCAGTATCGACGACGGCTATCACGCCTACCCGGCCGAACGGTGGGTGAGCTGCGGGGAGTTCGCTGTCAGCGAGACCACGGCCGCGCAGTCGCAGGCGTTCGACGACGCGCTCACCGTCGGGCTGCTCGAACTGATCCGCGACCGCCGACGTTCGGCGGTGACCGTGTCGTGAGGGTCCTGCTGTGCCCGCTGAGCAGCCCCGGCTACCTGTACCCGGCGACGGCGGTGGCACTCGAACTCCAGCGAAGGGGCCACGACGTGGCGCTGTTCACCGCCGGCCAGGCGGCGCGGGCGGCCACCGCCGCAGGGGTGGCCGTCCTGCCGGCCGTCACCGAGCGCGATCCGCACGCCTTCGACGTCAGCCGGTGGTTCCGCGTCGGCGAGTCGCAGTACCGGGTGGTGAGGTCGGCCGCCCAGGCGGTGCGCCCCGATGTCGTGGTGACCACCGTGCTCGCGCCCGGCGCGCTGCTCGCGGCCGAGGCCCTCGGCCTGCCGGCCGTCGTGATCGGCCTCGCCTGCCACCTGTGGCCGCACCGGACGCCCGCCGAGGGTGCGGAGGCCGACGCGGAGGCGTCCGACACCGAGGACCGGCGGTGGCGGCTGGCGCAGACGCTCAAGCACCACCAGGACCTGCGCCGCCGGATCGGCCTGCCCCCGCACTCCCGCGGCGACGCCGTACGGCACCTGCGCGGCCGGGCCCTGCTCCTGCGCGGCCACCCGCGGCTCGAACCCAAGGGCGCCGAACTGCCCGACGGCGTACGGCACATCGGCCCGCTGTGGTGGGAGCCGCCGGCCGGCAGCGCCGAGCAGAAGGCCCGTGACGCGCTGGACCGGCGGCTGGACCAGGTCGGCAAGCCGGTCGTCTACATCCACCTTGGCCGCACGTTCGGCGGCGAGAGCCTGTGGGACTGGATCGACGCGGCCTTCACCGGCACCGGCCACCAGGCGGTGGTCGAGCTCGGCCGCACCGAACCGCGCGAACCCGCCCCGGAATCCAACGTGCTGGCGATCCGCCGGCCCGCGATGGCGCACCTGCTCCGCAGGGCCGAGGCCGTCGTCAGCAACGGCACCAGCGCGCCGGTACTCGGCGCGCTGCTGCACTCCCGGCCGCTGCTGCTGCGGCCGAACGGCGGGGAGCAGCGGCTGCTGTCCGCGGCCTGCCTGCGTGCCGGGGTGGCCGTGCCGCTGGACATCTCGCGGCCCGCCGCGGCCGGGCCGGGTTCGGCGGCCTCGCTCGACGCGCTGCTCACGGACGCCCGATCACGGTGCCGGGCGCGGTCGTTCGGTGCCGCGCTCGCCCAGACCAAGAGCGCCGCGCTGGCGGCGCAGGAGGTCGAGGACGCCGGCCGCTGACCCCCGCCCGGTCGCCCGGACGCGGCCGCCCCGCCGAAATCCGCGGCAGAAACCCGCCGCCGACACCCTGCCGCCGGACCGAGGAGAGCCACATGACCACCGCCGTCCCGCCGGACCACGCGGCCATCGCCTACGACGCCACCGCGCCCTTCTACGACGCCCTGTCCAAAGGCGACGACTACACCGTCTTCGGCGACATCCTGGAGGGCCTGATCAAACGGGCCGACCCGCCCGGCCGCCGGCTGCTGGACGCGGGCTGCGGCACCGGCCGCAGCACCGCCGCGTTCGCCGCCCGCGGCTTCGAGACCACCGGCACCGACATCAGCCCGGCGATGATCGCGATAGCCCGGCAGAAGCACCCCGGCATCGGCTTCCACGTCCACGACGTCAGGCTGCCGTTCACCGCGGCGGGCAGCCACGACGTGGTGCTGTGCATGAGCGACATCGCCAACTACCTCGCGGACTCCGGCCACTTGGCCTCGGCGCTGGCCGGCTTCGGGCAGGTCACCCGGCCCGGCGGAGTGCTGGTCTACGACGCCAACACCGCCTACGGCTATGCGCTGATGACCTCGCCGCACGTCTACGAGGACGACGGCCTGTACGTCACCATGCGCGGGCGGTTCCTGCCGGAGGAGGGCGACCCGGAGCGCTTCCGGATGGTGATGAACGCCTTCCGGCAGGACGGGGAACGGCCCGACCGGTGGACCAGGGACCGCATCGTCCACCTGCAACGGCACCACAGCCTGGCGGAGTTCACCGAGTACCTGGACGCGGCGGGCTTCGACCTGGCCGGTGCGCACGGCCTGGAGCGGGACGGCACCCTCGCCGACCACGTCGACGAGGACGCGCACACCAAGGGCCTCTACGTCGCCGTGCGGCGCGCCGGTGGCTGAGGAACCGACGTGATCAACCGTAACTTCACGCTGATCTGGGTCAGCCAGGCGCTCTCGGACGTGGCCAGCGAGATGACCTCGCTGGCGCTGCCGCTCGCCGTTCTCGCCGCGACCCGCTCGCCGGTGGACGCGGCGCTGGTCGCCACCGTCGTCGGCATCGCCCAACTGGTCGCCAGGCTGCCCAGCGGGCTGATCGCCGACACGTTCGACCGGCGGATGCTGATGCTGCTGTGCGACGGCGGGCGGGCCGTCATCGCCGTCCTGCTCGCCGCCGCGCTGGCCACGGGCCACCTGACGACCGCGCTGGCCGCCGGAGCGGCGGCGGCCACCGCGCTGTTCTCCGCGGTCTTCGCCCCGGCGGAGTCGGGGGTGATGCGGGCGTCGGTGCCGCCGGAGCGGCGGCGGGAGGCGATCACCCGGAACATCGTGCGCAGCAACATGGCGATCGCGGTCGGGCCGCCGCTCGGCGGGCTGCTGCTCGCGCTGGGCGCGCCGCTGGCGTTCCTGGTGGACGCGGGTTCGTATCTGGTGTCGCTGGCGCTGGTCTGGAAGGTGGTCTACCGGCATGTGGCGCGGCCGCGCAGCACCGAGAAGGCTTCGCCGCGGCAGCAGTTGCGGCTCACCGCGAGCGAACTGACCCTGGGATTCGGGTGGGTGTTCCGGCGGGCCGAGATGGTGATGCTGATCGTCTTCGCGGCGTACCTGAATCTGCTCGGCCGGGCGATCGAACTGCTCGCGGCGATCGGGGTGTCGGACGACGGGGCGCATCCGGTGTCGGCCGGTCTGGTGCTCACCGCCGCGGGCGTCGGGGGGATCGGGGGCGGGTTGTGCACGGGGTGGGTGCTGCGGCACTTGAAGCCTTCGGCGATTTTGGGGGGGATCGCGGGGGCGTGGCTGCTTTTGATGCCGCTGGCATCGTCGGGGGATCAGCTGATCAGTGCGGTGGCGGTGGGGCTGGTGGTGTTCTCGCTGCCGCCGATCGGCTCGCTGGTGTTCCTGACGATCACGGTGGAGACGCCGGCGCATCTTCAGGGGCGGGTGACGGCGGCGGTCACGCTGCTCGCGGTGAGCATCGCGTGGGCCGGGCCGGGGATCGCCGGCTTCCTGATCGCCGGGGTGGGTCCGCTGGCGGCGTCGATCGCGCTCGCGGCGCCGATGGCGATTCCGCTCCTGGCGTTGACCTTGAGTTCGAGGCTTCGCACGTCCGTGAACAAGGCGGGATCGTCGCCGCCCCCGGTTCCGGACCCGGCGCCCACGCCGGCGCCGGCGCCGGACGACGTGATGGCCCACGCCTACGCGGACGAGGCCGCGCCCCCGTTGCCGCCGGAAGAGACCAAGGAGTCCCTCCTCGCGGCACCCGAGCGCCGCACCCTGACCCCCTGGGCCACAGCTTTATCCCTGACGTCCCCCCACCCGCGCACCTGATCTTTTCCGCGCGCCGCCGTCGTGGCTGGTCGCGCAGTTCCCCGCGCCCCTTCGGGGCCCGTCCGTCGGTGGGTCGGCGCGGCGCCGTCGTGGTTGGTGGCGCAGTTCCCCGCGCCCCTGATGGGTTCCGGCCGTCACTATCGCGCGGCGCCGTCGTGGCTTGTCGCGCCGTTCCCCGCGCCCCTGACGGGGCCCCTCCGACCTCCGGCTACGGTCCTGCGCCCGCGCCCCCCGCAGGGGGAACGCGCTTGCGTTCGCGCCGCGGGAGCCGTGGCCAGGACTTGCCTCGGTCGGGGGGACCGCTCAGCATGAGGGCAGGAGATCGCCCCGCCGCTCTCCGGAGAGGTCTGGCACTGGACATGGGCCCCTACTTCGCGAACGGGATCGACGACCTCGTCGGTGAGGCCTTGGCGGGCTTCGCCAAGGCGCATGGCGGGATCGTCGACTGGGACGCCTCCGACGGGTTCGTCCGCGCGCTGCACCCCGCCCCCACCCGCCGGGTGGGCCTCGTGTCCGGGGGCGGGTCGGGGCACGAGCCCCTGCACGCCGGGTACGTCGGCGCGGGCATGCTCGACGCCGCCTGCCCGGGCCGGATCTTCGCCTCCCCGCACAACCGGCAGATCTTCGCCGCCTCCCGCGCGGTGGCCCGCGAGGACGGCGTCCTGCACCTGGTGAAGAACTACACCGGCGACAAGATCAACTTCGGCATCGCGGCCGAACGTCTGGCCCGCGAGGGCATCCCCTGCGAGCGCGTGCTGATCGACGACGACTTCGCCTCGGAGTCCGCCGAGGTCGCGACCGGCCGGCGCGGCACCGGGGCCACCGTCCTGGTGGAGAAGATCCTCGGCGCCGCCGCCGACACCGGCATGGGCCTGGCCGAACTGGTGGCCCTGGGCAACGACCTGGTGAGCCGCTGCCGCAGCCTGGCGGTGGCCTCCGCCGCGCACACCGCCCCGACCACCGGGCAGCCCGCGTTCGACCTGCCGGCCGGCGACATCGAGTACGGCGTCGGCATCCACGGCGAACGCGCCCGCCGCACCCTGGGCCGGATGCCACTGCACGAGCTTGTCGCCGAGATGACCGGCACCCTGGCCCGGGCGCTGAGCCTGGCCTCCGGCTCGCGGGTCGTCGTGCTGGTCAACGGACTCGGTGCCGTCACCCGTTTGGAGCTGTACGCGGTGCTGAACGAGGTCACCGCGCTGCTCGACCGCGACGGCACGGTCATCGAACGCTCACTGGTCGGCGACTTCGTCACGGCCCTCGACATGCGCGGCTTCTCGCTGACCCTGCTGGCGGCGGACGACCCGACACTGAAGCTGTTCGACGCGCCGGCCGCCACCCCGGCCTGGACCTGAGCCCCCGCCGCGACCACCTGCCGGAAGACCACCTGCCGGAAGACCACGCGCCGGAAGACCACCCGCCCGAGCCGTCCACCGCAACGTCAGAACCGCCGTCCGGGAGGCGAACCCATGCCCCAGCCATCCGCCACCGCCTTCACCGAAGCCTGGATCCGCCGGTTCGCGGCCTCCGCGTCGGCCACCGAGGCCGAACTGACCGCGCTCGACCAGCAGGTCGGCGACGGCGACTTCGGCACCAACCTGGTGGCGGGCCTGGACGCGACGCTGCGCCGGCTCGACGGGCAGGGCGAGCCGGCCGGGCGCAGCCCGCTGGAGTGCGCCGCCGACGCGTTCCTCGACGAGGTCGGCGGCACCAGCGGGCCGCTGTTCGGCCTGCTGCTCCAGGAGCTGGCCGCCGCCGTGGCTGAGGGCGGCGACCGGCTCGACCCGGCCGCGCTGGCGGCGGGCGCGGGCGGCGGGCTGGCCGCCATCCAGCGGGTGGGCGAGGCGCGGGTCGGGGACAAGACCCTGGTGGACGCGCTCGCCCCGGCCTGCGACGCGCTGGCCTCGTACGCGCGGGGTCAGGGGACGGACCCGGCCGAGGCGCTGGCGCGGGCGGCACAGGCGGCCTGGACGGGCGTGGGGGACACTGCCCGGCTGACCGCCCGCCGCGGCCGCGCCAGCTACGTCGGCGACCGCGCGGCCGGCGTGCCGGACCCCGGCGCGGTCGGCATCGGCCTGCTGTTCTCCGCCGCGGAGGAAACAGTCACCCGACTGGCCCCGTTTCTCACCGACGGCCCGGAGAACCCCCCGGAGCGCCGAACGGCCTGAGGGGGACGCCAGGCCGCGGCACCGGGACCACGCGGCCCGGACGCCGCCCGTCAGCCACCTCACACCGCCAGCCGCCTCGCGACCCGTTCCCCCGCCCACTCGAAGACGTGCGGCTCGTCCAGCGAGCCGACCCACAGGTCCACCCGCGCCGCCACCTCCTCGCCGGGCCAGGGGCCGACGCCCATCACCCGCATGCCGGCCGCCACAGCCGCCGACACACCGCACTCGGAGTCCTCCACGGCCAGCGTCTCGGCCGGGGCCGCGTGGCAGTAGCGGGCGGCGGTCAGGTAGACGTCGGGGTGCGGCTTGGGGCGGTTGCTCTCGTCGGGGACCACGATGTGGTCGAAGTGGTCCCGCAGGCCGGCCGTGCCCAGGCAGGACTCGACGACCTCGCGCGGGCAGTTGCTCGCGACGGCGAGCGGGGCGAACTTCGCCGCGTTCTCGACCAGTTCACGGGCACCCGGCATGGTCTGCGGGTGCCGTGCCACCAGGTCGAGGAAGTGGCCGAGCAGCGCCGTCGTCAGCCGCTCGCCGAGCTCCGGCCGGCCGGCCTCCGCGGCCATCAGCCGCCCGCATTCGGTGTAGTGCAGCCCTTTGCTGCGTTCGGCGAATTCGGCGCCCGGCCGTACGCCGTAATCGTCCATCGCGAGTTCGCGGGCGTCCTGCCAATGACGCTCGGTGTCCATGAGGGTGCCGTCGCAGTCGAACACGATGGCGGCCGGGGTCCAGGAGAGAATGCGATGAGAATTCATCGGGGGAGAGGTCCGTTCGGGAAATGACGGAAAGCGCCGGTGAGGCAGGCGCGTGCGCCCGGCGGACGGCATCGTCGAAAACACGTTTCGCCGGTGTCCGCCGAGAACATAACGAGCGTTACGTTATGAGTGGTCACGGAAGGTGGTCAAGCAAGCACGCCGTGTGATGTCGCGTGTCGCGGATAACCCAGCACCCCGTACGCGGTGCACTCACCGCCCTGCCGGATCCGGAAGACGCAGGTCATGTCGTGCGGGACGGACTCGACGCGGGCCGCCGGGGCGAACTCGGTGAAGCGCCCGGCCACCAGCCGGCCGGCCGTCGGGCGCAGCAGCCGGCCGTCGCTGGCCTCGGAGGCGGCCTGCCGGGCGGCTTCGAGCAGCACCATGCCCGGCACGTGGTCGGTGGCGTGGTCGAAGAAGAACGGATGCAGCGGGTCGGCCGGCGCCACCGACCACATGCCCGGTCCGGGGGCGGCCGCCATGTCCCGAGGGCCGCCGGCCTCGCGGGCGATCACCACGTCCCGCGGCCCGCCGACCGCCAGGCCGCCCGGATCCGGCCGGCCCGCGCCGTCGAGCGGAGGTCCGGTGAGCCGGGCGGAGAGCCGGTCCCCGCGCAGCGCGCCGTACCGGGACTCGCTCAGGAAGCGGGCGCCGCCGCCGGCCCGCGCGAAGGTCCGCCCGGCGGCCAGGTACCTGACGTCCAGCCGCATGCCGGTGGCGCCGCCGCCGGCGCCCCTGCGGACCTCGCTCACCGCGATCCGGCAGGTCACATCGGTGCAGCCGCTCTCGGCGCGCGGTTCGGCGCCGGGTTCGAGGGTGAAGTACAGATCGGTGATGAGCAGATGGGCGGTCGGCGACACGCCGAAATACCGCAGTGGAACGTAGATCCCCAGCTGCCGTAGCGTCTCCACCACCACGAGGGGGCTGTGCAGGTCCGCGCCGTCCCGCGGGAAGGTGACGTGCGAGCGCGGCCAGCTCGCCGCGGCCTGGAACCTGTCGGCGCCGTCCCGCCGGACATCGGTCAGCAGCACCTCGGCCACCGACGAGCGGTGCACCATCTCCCGGGCGACGGTGCGGGACCAGTTCAGCGGCCTGGCGGGCCAGGCGACATCTCCGACCGAAGATCTCATACGACAAGAAGAACTCACGGCGCGGAGATGCGCACGCGCATTGCCTTCGTGAATGCGGCCAGGAGGCACCTGGAGGCAGTAGATTTCCTGCCGTTGGCGACGATGGCGACCCCGGAGTGAACGTGCAGGTGCGAGCGGAGACAACACGCAGGTTTCTCTTGGAGACCGCGGCTCAATTGTTCGACGAACGGGGATATGCCGGCACCAGCATCAGCGATATCAGTACGCTGTCCGGCCGTACCAGCGGGGCGATCTACTTCCACTTCGCCAACAAGGAGAAGCTCGCGCTGGCCGTGGTCGAGGAGCACTTCGCCACCTGGCCGGAGCTGATCGGGCAGGCCAAGGCGGCGGAAGTGCCCGCGCTCGACCGGCTGGTGCTGCTCAGCTTCATCGTGGCCGAGGCGTTCCGGGAGAACGTGGTGGTCCGGGCCGGCGCCAGGCTGTGGATGGAGCGCAAGGCCATCGACACCGAGCTGCCGCCGCCGTTCGTCGGCTGGATCGAGACGGTCACCGAGCTGATGGAGGAGGCCCGCACCCAGGGCACGCTGGCCGCCGGGATCGACCCCGGCTCCGCCGCCCTCAGCGTGGTCTACGCGTTCTTCGGGCTGCACACCGTCTCCGACGCCCTGGAGCGGCGCCGGCACATCGAGTCCCGGCTGCACAACCTGTGGCTGCTGCTGCTCCCGGCACTCCAGGCGGAGCCCGGCCCGGCGGCACTGCTCGAACGGGTCGGGCTCGTCCGCGACCGCCTCTAGGCCGCGCGGCCTGTCACGGCGACTCGAACACCCGCGGTCCCGGCTGCGGGTGCAGCCGCCCGGTCCGCAGCAGCTCGCCGGGCGTGTCGAGGCCGGCCCGCAGCGCGAAGGCGGCGGGCTCGTCCAGCGGGCCGATGGTGGTCAGGCCGCCGGCCGACCGGACGGCGAGCAGCTCGGTGCCGCCGATCTCCTCGTGGTCCAGCAGGTCGGGGCTGTGGCTGGTGGCGATGACCTGCCGCCGGTCGCTGGCGTCGCGCAGCGCCTGGAGCAGTACCCGGGTGCCGGCGGGGTGCAGCGCGGTCTCCGGCTCCTCGATCGCCAGCGGGCCGTAGGCGCCGTCGGCGGCGGTGAACAGGCAGGCGAGCACGCCCAGCGCGCGCAGCGTGCCGTCGGAGACCGACTGCGCGGTGAACCGCCACGGCTTCGCCGACCCGGGCACGTCCTGGACGAACTCCACGGTCTCCCGGTCGCCGGTCCTCGTCCGGCTGACGCTGTGGACGCCGGGCACGATCTCCCGCAGATAGCTCTCGATCCTGGCCCGGTCCTCCCGGCCCGCCTTGCTCCGGCCGAGCCGGAGCAGCACGGCGGGCAGGTTCGAGCCGTCCCGGCGGACCGAGGTGCCGGGGTCGGGAGGCTGCGGCAGCCGCATCGCCTGCGGGCTGAGGTTGACCACGTTCATCGAGGCCAGGCCGCGCAGCACCGGGCCGAAGGCGGCCGACTCCCGGGCGCCGGACAGCAGCAGGTGCCGCCGGTCGGGCGCGGGCAGCCCGGCGGCGCCGGTGCTCTCCTTCAGCACGCCGTCGGCCACCCTGAAGGAGGCGTCCGCCCTGCCCGTCCCGTCGCCGGTCCACACCGAGCACTGCTCGCGTGTCACCCGGAAGCCGCCGCCGCGCACCGCCGCGACCTGGATCCCGTACTCGCCGCGCCGCCCCGCGCCCTGGAAGGACAGGTCGACGGTGAAGCGGGTCGGGTGCCCGGTGGACTTCCTGCGCACCTCGCCGATGCCGCCGCGGGCGGCCAGCGCCTCGTCCAGCGAGCCGCCGAGCGCGTCCGCGACCAGCCGCAGCGCGTCGAGGAAGTTGCTCTTGCCCGATCCGTTGGGCCCGACGAGGAAGGTGAGCCGGCCGAGCCGCACGTCGGCCGCGGCGATGCTGCGGTACTGCCGGAGCCGGACCCGGGTCAGCGAGAGGTAGTCGTCCTGCATGCGGCCAGTCTGTCAGGACGGCGGCCCGGATCGGCGGGAGGACCCACCGGCGGCCGGGTCACGGTGCGGGACCGTGACGGCGCGGCCCGGCCGCCGGCTGACCGCAGGTCAGTTCGGGTTCTCCGCGTTGGTCAGGGTCTCCCAGGCCACGAAGAGGTTGTTGGACCCGGCCGGCCGGTTGTTCTGGGTCAGCGTCTGGGTGTTGGTCATGGCCACCCCGCGGCGGGTGTGCAGCGCGTTGAAGCCGGTCTCGGTGATCGGGCCGAGTCCCTTGTTCACATGGCCGCCGCACAGCCAGCTCGGCGGCGCGGTGCCCAGCTCGTACTTGGACTGGAAGCCGAGCGCCTGCCGCAGCCGCTCGCCGACGTCGGTGCCGTACAGGTCGTCGCCCTGGATCCGGCTGGTCTCGGCGATGTGCGAGATGGCCGAGATGCCGTAGCCGGTGTGCGTGAAGTCGCGGCAGGTCTCCTGGGTGACGCCGTCCACGAAGGTGGACTGGCCCTGCCAGTACGAGATGATCTTCGCGGTGGTGTCCAGGTGCTGGCTCGGCACGGTCTTGGGCAGCGCGCCGTCCGCGGAGATGTAGACGTACGCGGCGGCCCGGGTGCGGAAGGTGGCCATCGCCTTGTCGTAGTCGGCCTTGTCGTCGAGGAAGACCGAGATGCCGACCGCCGCCTCCATCATCGACAGCTCCCAGTTGCCGTTGGAGTTGGAGCCGTTGATGATCTCGGGCAGGTAGACGTTGCGCAGCATGGTGGCGAACCGGCCGGAGTTGGCCCAGCCGCCGGTGTACGTGTACTTGATGATCTCGGCGGCCTTGGGCCAGGACGAGCCGGCCCAGCCGGTCTGCAGCGGCGCGTTGCTGTTGGTGTGCGACGTGATGGTGGCCGACCAGGCGTCCATCAGGGCGATGGACTTCTGCGCGTAGCGCGCGTCGCGGGTGACGTACCAGGCGAGCGCGTCGGTGTAGGCGGCGATCGCGTCCTCGCGCTCGTCGGTGCAGCCGTAGTTGGGGTTGGAGTACGAGCCGCACTCGACGGTGGCGCGCGGCTTGGGGGTGCGGGACAGCGAGGCGTAGCTGCTGCCCATCATCTGGTTGTACGCGCTCTTCCAGGGCTCGGCGCCCGCCTGCACCTTGGAGCGCATGAAGTCCAGCTGGGCGGTGTCGAGCACGACGCCCGGGTGGACGAAGGTGGCCGGTGCGGCGTCGGCCCGCTGCTGGCCGCCGGGCCAGCTCAGGAATCCGGTGACCAGGGCCGCCACCGCGCAGGCAGCGGTGGCCAGCAGCGCCGGTCGGCGGCCGCGGCGGTGCCGGGCCTTGGCGGGGGCCTGCGGGGGTATTGCGGGAGGCGTGGGGGAGCCGTCCATGAGGGTGACCATCCGTTCTTGTATGTGAACTACAGCGAAGCCAGCCGGGCGAGTTCGGTGCCGGCGAGGAGGAAGCCCCCCACGCCGAAGTCGGCGGTGCTGTCGTAGGTGACCGGCTGGCTGGAGTCCGGCCGGTCGCCGACCTTCTGGATGTAGCCGAGCACGCCGTCGGGGTGGACGGCGGTGGCCACCAGCCCGTTCCAGGCCCGCGCCGCCACCGGCAGGTAGGTCGCGCGGTCGGCCAGGCCGGCGCCGACCGCGTACGAGGTGGCGTAGCAGAAGAAGACCGTGCCGCTGGTCTCCGGGCCGGGGAAGTGCTGCGGGTCGGCGAGGTTGACGTTCCAGAACCCGTCGGAGCGCTGCACGGCGGCTACCGCCGTCACCAGCTTCTGCAGCGTGGAACGGTATTCGGCCGTGTCGGACCAGCCGGCCGGCAGCACCTTGAGGATCTTGGTGTGCGCGGCGGCCACCCAGCCGTTGCCGCGCGACCACAGCACCGGCTTGCCGGACGGCGACATGATCCCGCCGGGCAGGAAGTTCTTGTCCCGGTACCACAGGCCACGCGCCGGGTCGTAGAGCCCGGGGCCGCCCTCGGCGCTCTTGGTGTGCTGGTAGAGGCGGTGCATCTTGGCGTAGTAGCCGGTGTCGCCGCGCAGCGCGCCGAGCCGCGCGAAGCCCGGCATCGCCATGTGCAGCGCGTCGTCCCACCACCAGTCGTCGTTCTTGCCGACCTGGTCGGTGTACGTCATCCGGTGCAGGCAGCTCTCGATGGCGGTGAGCGCCGCCGGGTCGGACTCGGCCTCGTACAGGTCGAGGTACGCCTGCCCCGCGCACTGGTTGTCGGCGTCGCGGGTGCTGGTGCCGCCGTTGAGGCCGTAGCCGTGGTTCTGCGCCCAGGTGCGGGTGTAGGACAGGTAGCGGGTGTCGGCGGTCAGCCGGTACAGCGCCATCAGGCCGCTCATGAAGGTGGCGTTGGCCCACAGGTCGTCACCGGGGTTGCCGTGCGCGCCGATCCAGTGGTCGGCCACCCGGCGCAGGACGGTGGTGATCGCCGCCCTGGAGGGCAGCGTGGAGGACGGCGGCGCGGCGGCCCGCGCCGTACCGGTCAGCGACGGCAGGCCGGCGGCGGCGAGCGCGGCGGCGCCGGTGAGGAGGCGGCGGCGGCCGATCGGGAGCCGGCCGCCGGTGGGGGGTTGCCGGTCCTGCGGGTACTGGGGAGTGGAGGACATGGGGGGAGTGGGCCTTCCGTTGGGGGCGGGCAGCCGAGCTGGCGTTCAAGGGAGTGAACGCCGAACGCAAGTGTGACCAGAGACGCATCGGCGAAGATAGGACTGGACCAATGCCGAGTCAACCCCCCGCGCAGCCCGCGGAGACCGCCGGCCACGCCCGACCGGCCGCTGAACAGCGGCCGACCAGTCGTTGAACAACGGCACATTCGTGCCATGCTGGGCGTCATCGATCTTGGTGAGGGAACGCGGCAGTGCGATGACAGCGACACGGGCACGAACGGCACTGGCCGGACTCTGGGACCGCTACTCCGCGACCGACCCGGGGCTGCTGCGGCTGATGGCGGGACTGCGGACGGTCGGCTCCATCGGCCTGGCGCTGCTGGTCCTGTCCAGCATGAACACCGCCGTCACCCAACTGGTGGCCGGCGCGATGGCCGCGATGGTGTCCACCTTCGCCATCCGCGACAAGCGGGTGCGCGACCAGGCCGTCACCCTCGCGCTGGCGCTGCCCGCCGCGCTGGCCTCGGTCTCGCTCGGCGCGCTGCTCAACCCGCACATCGTGATCGGCGACATCTTCTTCATCCTGCTGATCTTCAGCGCCGCCTACGCCCGCAGGTTCGGCGACCGCGGCACCGCGCTCGGACTCATCTGCTTCCAGATCTACTTCCTCTCGCTGTTCGTCCACGCCCGCCCCTCCGACCTGCCCGGCCTCTGCCTCACCCTCGTCATCGCGTTCGCCTCCAGCGCCCTGATGCGCTTCGCGCTGGTGCCGGAGACCCCGGAGAGCACCCTCAAGCGGCTCGGCCAGGCGTTCAGGGCCCGCACCGCCCAGCTGATCTCCACCCACATCGAGCTGCTGAAGGCCGAACCCGAGCGGCTGGACGGCGCGGTGGCCGATCTGCGCCGCGACACCGCCCGGCTGCACGAGAGCGCGCTGATGATCCAGGGCAGGCTGGAGGAGGGCGCGCCCGACGAGGCGAGCGCCGACCTGCTGCAACGCCGGATCGCCGCCGCCGAGATCGCCGTCGAGCGGCTCGGCCTGCTGGCGCTGAGCATCCGCAGCGTCGGCCGCGCCGACACCCTGACCCTGCACCTGCCGGGCGTGCCGCTGGAAGTCGCCGAGCGGCGGATCGGCGACGAGGACGACGCCGTGCGGCAACTGCGCAGGGAGCTGCGCGCACTGCGCCGGCTGGTGGCCCGGCTCGCCGACCACGAGCAGACCGCCTCCGCCCGCCAGTTGCGCAACCGGCTGCTCGGCTACCGCGACGAGGAGAACGTGCCGCGCGCCTCGCCCCCGGTGCAGGACGCCTTCCGCGGCGTCGGCGAGGCGGCCCGCGCGGTGCTGGGCCTGCGGATCGCGGTGGACGGGCCGGGCGACGAGTCCGACGACACGCCCGAAACCGTGCGCTCCCGCGAGGAGTTCGAGGCCGAGGACCTGGCGATGACCGCCGAGGAGGCCCCGGCGAGCCGCACCGGCCTTGAGCGGCGCACCACCCGGGCCGCGTTCCAGGTCACCGTGGGCTCCGCGATGGCCGTGATCGGCGGCGAGTTCCTGTCCTCGCAGCGCTGGTACTGGGCCGTGCTGACCTGCTGGGTGGTCTTCCTCAACACCTCCTCCACCGCGGAGATCCTGGTCAAGGGCTACCGCCGGCTGATCGGCACGGTAACCGGGGTTGCGGCCGGGGTGCTGCTGGCCGGCGCCGTCGGCCGGCACACGGTCACCGCGTTCGCGCTGGTCCTGGTGCTGATCTTCGCGATGTTCTTCACCGCCCCGGTGTCCTACGCGCTGATGTCGTTCTTCGTCACCGCGATGCTCGGGCTGCTCTACACCCTGCTGCACACCTACAGCCTGTCCGTGCTGGAGCTGCGGATCGAGGAGACCGCGCTCGGCGCCGCCTGCGGCTTCATCGCGGCGGTGCTGATCCTGCCGGTGCGCACCGACCAGCACACCGACGAGCAGCTGGTCACCGTGCTGTCCCGGCTGCGGGACGTGTCCGGCGCCGCCGTCGCGCAGCTCAGCGGCGGCCCGGCGGTCGACCTGGTGGACATGGCCCGCGAGCTGGACACCGCCCTGGACAACCTGCGCCGCTCGACCAGCCCGCTGACGTACTCGATCACCCCGCTGCGGGACCGCCGCCGCACCGCGCGCTACCTGGTGGCGCTGCTGGAGACCGCCGCCTACCACGCCCGCGCGCTGGCCGCGACGGCCGAACTGGTGCCGTACAGCAAGAGCGTGGCGGCCGACCCGCGTCTTGCGGCGGTGGGGGAGCGCATCGCGCACAATCTCGACGTGCTGATCGAGCACGTGGAGGACGGCAAGGCCACCGCCGAGCTGCGGATCGGACCGAGCATCGCGTCCATGCTGGAGGGCTCGGGCTCGGCCCAGGTGCGCTCGGGCAGCGTCACCTTCCGGGTGCTGCGCCACCTCCAGCGGCTGGACGAGGGCGTGGTGGCGCTGCGCCGCCCGCTGGGAGCCGCGCTCGCCGACGAGGCGCGCCCGGCCACGGCCGCCAAGGCGTCCTGACGGCGCAGGCCGCCGGGGCGTCGTGGCGGTCGCGCTCCCACCGGCCTCGTCTGGGATGTCCGGATTGGGGCGTGAAGTGCGCGCGCCGCGCCGCGAATGGGCATTGACGCTGCGAGTTGTTCGGGCAAGGATGCCTCTCGTCCCCATGGCATGTCCGGTGCTGCCAGGCCCATTTGTACCCCGAATGTGCAGGATGCCTTGACAACGTTGTCAAAGGAGTAGGCCAGTATGGTTCCAAGAACGCAGCGCGGGAGAGCGGCAACGCTCGCGGTGGCCGCGGCCCTCCTCGCCGCCGGTACGGCGATGCTGCCCGCCCAGGCCGCGAGCGCCGCGGGCGGCGGCTCCGGCCCGACGGCGTCGAGCGATCTGACCCACCTGGTCAACCCGTTCATCGGCACTCAGAACGGCGGCAACACCTACCCCGGCGCCGAAGTGCCGTTCGGCATGGTGCAGCTCTCGCCCGACACCGGCCACAACACCGGGTACGACTACGACCAGGACCACATCCGCGGCTTCAGCGCCGTACACCTGTCGGGCGTCGGCTGCGGCCTCGGCGGTGACCTGCCCACGCTGCCCACCACCGGCGCGATCGGCTCCACCGACGACGCGAACTACGCGGCGCCGTTCAGCCACGCCGACGAGAGCGCGTCGCCGGGCTACTACAAGGTCACGCTCGGCACCGGCATCACCGCGGAGCTGAGCGCCACCGCCAGGACCGGCTGGCAGCGCTACACCTTCCCGGCCACCGGCCAGGCCAACGTGCTGCTCAACAGCGGCCAGGCGCTGCACAAGGTGACCAGCAGCAAGGTGACCGTGCTGGACGACCGGACGGTGCTGACCGCCATCACCGGCGAGGGCTTCTGCCAGGACACCACCCCGTACACGCTGTACACCGAGACCCGGTTCGACCGGCCGTTCGCCTCCTACGGCACCTGGAACGGCAGCACGGTCACCGCGGGCAGCCGCAGCTCCACCTCCACCGGGCTCGGCGGCGCCTACGCCCGGTTCGACACCACCAAGGACCAGCAGGTCACCGCGGTCACCTCGCTGTCCTGGACCGGCCCGCAGGGCGCGGCGAAGAACCTGGCGGCCGAGGGCCGCGGCACCTTCGACGGCACCGCCGCCAAGGCCAGGCAGGCATGGCAGGACCGGCTCGGCAAGGTGAAGGTGCAGGGCGGCAGCGACGAGCAGCAGCGCACCTTCTACTCCTCGCTCTACCGCTCCTTCCTCTCGCCGAACATCGGCAGCGACGTGGACGGCCGCTACGCGGGCTGGGACGGCAGGACGCACGCCGGCAACGGCTCGACGTACTACCAGAACTGGTCGCTGTGGGACACCTACCGCACCCAGGAGCAGCTGCTCTCGCTGCTGGCGCCGGCCGAGTCCAGGGACATGGCGCTGTCGCTGCTCGCGGTCGCCCACCAGAGCGGGCAGCTGCCGCGCTGGGGGTACGCCACCGCCGAGACCAACATCATGACCGGCGACCCGGTCACCCCGTTCCTGGTGGACGCCTACCGGCAGGGCCTGCTGAAGGGCCATGAGGAGGAGACCTACCAGGTGCTGAAGAAGCACGTGGACACCGTGCCGCCGGCCTCCTCGCCGGCCGCGGGCCGGCAGGCCGACCAGGAGTACCTGGCCGGCGGCTACGTGCCGTACGACCCCACGCACCCGGGCAAGCCCGGTGACAACGACTTCCAGCACGGCGCCTCCGCCACCCTGGAGTACGCGCTCGCCGACGCCGCCGTCGGCGGCATGGCCGACAGCCTCGGCCACCACGCCGACGCCAAGCGCTATCTGGCCCGCGGCCAGAACTACCGCAACCTGCTCGACCCGAGCACCGGCTTCTTCCGGGCCAGGGACACCGACGGCGCCTTCACCGGTCCTTCCGACCCGGCGGCCGGCGTCGGCTTCCACGAGGGCACCTCGTGGCAGTACATGTGGCTGACCCCGCAGGACATGCCCGGCATGGTGGGCCTGGTCGGCGGCGACAGCGCCGCCAACGCCCGGCTGGACTCGTTCTTCGCCTACGACCAGCTGCTGAAGGACCCGGCGGGCACCGCCAGGGACGTCTGGGTCAACGGCCCGTACTCGTACTACAACCAGGACAAGTACAACCCGCAGAACGAGCCGGACCTGAGCGCCCCGTACACCTACCTCTCCACCGGCCAGCCGTGGAAGACCACCGACGTGGTGCACGCCGCGCTGACCCTGTTCACCAACGCGCCGAACGGCGTGACCGGCAACGACGACCTCGGCACCATGTCGTCCTGGCAGGTGCTCTCCGCGATGGGCATCTACCCGATGGCGCCGGGCACCGACCAGTGGGGCGTGTCCACGCCGACCTTCAGCCGGGTCGATCTGACCCTGGACCGGCGGTACTACCCGCACGGCAAGCTGACCATCAGCGCCCCCGGCAGCAGCGACACCGACCGCTACATCCAGTCCGCCACCCTCGGCGGCCGGAAGCTGACCGACACCTACCTCACCACCGGTGACATCAAGGCCGGCAAGGACCTGGCGCTCGACCTCGGCACCGCGCCGTCCAGTTGGGGCACCGAGAAGTCCGCCGCCCCGCCGGCCCTCGACACGGTCCGCGACACCCAGCGCCGCACCGCGGCGGCGGTCTCGCCGGCCGCGCCCGGCCTGCTGTCCGGCGGATCGGCGGCCGACCTGACGGTCTCGGCGGTGCTCACCGCGCCGGGCCGGGCCTCGGGTTCGGTCTCGGTCAGCGTGCCGAAGCCGCTCACCGCGGACACCACGGGCACCTCGTTCTCGGTGGACTCCGGCACCACACCGGCCACCAAGGAGATCCACGTCCACGTCACCGCCCCGGCCGCCACGCCCGACGGCAGCTACCCGGTCACCGTCCGGGTGAAGCAGAACGGCGGCCCGACGGCGACCAGGACCGTACCGGTCTCCGTGACGACCGCGACCTGCCAGGGCAGCACCGGGTACTGCCCGGTGGACCTGTCCGCGCAGTACACCGTGGACGGGGTCAGCGCGGCCGGCGCCTCCGGCGCCGACTTCGACGGCACCGGCACCAGCTACCCGGCCGAGCAGCTGCCGGCGCCCGGCACCGGCGTGCTCGACGGGCGGGCCTACACCTTCCCCGACACCACCGGCAGCGCACCGAACTTCGCCACCGCGCACGGCCAGACCGTGCCGCTGGCGCAGCGCTCCTACTCGGGCCTGGACCTGCTGCTGGCCGCACACGGCGGCAGCGCCGGCGGCCAGGCCACCGTCCACTACGCCGACGGCAGTTCGGCGCCGGTCACGCTGACCGCCGCCGACTGGGCGGCATCGGGCCCGGCCACCGGCGAGGACACCGCGATCCACGCCGACAGCCGCTATGACTCCAAGGGCGCGCCCGACGGGGTCGCGGTCAACCTGTGGCACCTGACCGTTCCGCTCGACGCGGCCAGGACCGCCGTCTCCCTCACCCTGCCCGACAGTGCCGCACTGGAGCTGTACGCCGTCAGCGGGCACAACTCCTGATCTCCTGACGGGCCGCCACACCGGCCCGTCAGGTCACCCGACGGCGTCCCCGCCCCGTGCCGCCCCCGTGTACGGGGCGGGGACGCCAGGCACCGCGCAGAGCCGCAACCAGAAAGGCAGCACCACATGAGAAGTGGCCGAGCCAACCGCACCCTGGCGAGATCGTTGCTCGCCACCGCGGTTTCACTGGTCCTGACCGTCCCGGCGACGGCCTTCGCGCAGGCCGCCGACCGGCACGGCGGCGGCCCCGACTTCAGCACCTCGTTCGAGTCCGGCCAGACCCAGCCGACCTGGACCGACACCGCCGAGACCGACGCCCACGGCACGCCGAAGGTCTCCGGTGTCACCGCGGGCACCATCCCGGTGCTGCCCGGCAGCTTCAAGGACAAGATCGCGGCGGTCACCGCCAGCTCCGACAACCCGCCGAACGAGGTGGCCAAGAACGTCGCCGACGAGGACCCGGCCAGCAAGTGGCTGTCGTTCGCCGACACCGGCTGGGTGCAGTACCAGCTGAGCGCCGCCGCCACGGTGAAGAAGTACGCCCTCACCTCGGCCAACGACGCCCCCGAGCGCGACCCGAAGAACTTCGAGCTGCAGGGCTCCGCGGACGGCAGCACCTGGACCACGGTCGACACCCGGACGGACCAGAAGTGGAGCGGCCGGCAGAAGTCCAACATCTACGACGTCGCCTCGCCGGGCTCCTACCTCTACTACCGGCTGAACGTGACCGCCACCAGCGGTTCCAGCGGCATCGTCCAGCTGGCCGACCTGATCCTCGGTGACGGCTCCGCCGCCCCCACCCCCGTGCCCGGCATGACCACCTCGGTCGGCGCCGGCCCGGCGTCGGGTCCGAACGTCAAGCCGAGCGTCGGCTTCACCGGCCTGAAGGCCCTGGAGTACGCGGGCACCCACACCAAGTCCGGCGCGGTGCACGCCTGGAACAAGCTCTACCAGGTGCACATCCCGGTGCGGCGCGACACCCAGCTGTCGTACGACATCTTCCCCGAGCTCACCGGCGGGGACCTGAAGTACCCCAGCACGTACGCCTCCATCGACCTGCACTTCACCGACGGCAGCTACCTCAGCCAGCTGCGCAGGACCGCGAAGGACCAGAACGGCGTCGCGCTCACCCCGAGCGGCCAGGGCACGTCCAAGATCCTCTACGCCTCGCAGTGGAACGCCGTCGCCGCCTCGGTCGGCGAGGTCGCCGCGGGCAAGACGATCGACCGGGTGCTGCTCGGCTACGACGACCCGGCCGGCACCGTGGGCACCGACACCACCACGCAGTTCAAGGGCTGGATAGACGACCTCACCATCGGCGCCGCCCCGCGCGACACCGCGGCGACCTACGTGGACCACGTCGACACCCGGCGCGGCAGCAACGCCTCGGGCAACTTCTCCCGCGGCAACAACCTGCCGCTGACGGCCGTCCCGAACGGCTTCAACTTCTACACGCCGGTGACCGACGCGGGTTCGACCAGCTGGGAGTACTCCTACGCGGCGCAGAACAACGCGGACAACCTGCCCACCCTGCAGGCGCTCGGCATCAGCCACGAGCCGAGCCCGTGGATGGGCGACCGGGACCTGTTCCAGGTGATGCCCTCCGCGGCGAGCGGCACCCCTGACCTGGACCGCACCAAGCGCGCGCTGCCGTTCAGCCACGACGACGAGACCGCCCAGCCGGACTACTACGGCGTCACGTTCAAGAACGGCATCAAGGCGGAGATCGCGCCCGCCGACCACTCCGCGGAGTTCCGCTTCACCTTCACCGGTGACAACGGCGACCTGCTGTTCGACAACGCCAACAACAACGGCGGGCTGACCTTCGACGCCGCCAAGGGCACCCTGGACGGCTACTCCGACGTCAACACCGGCGGCGGCGAGGCCGCGACCCGGATGTACGTGCACGCCGAGTTCGACCGCACCCCGGGGACGGCCGCCAAGGTCACCGGGCAGGGCCGGGACAACGTCACCGGCTACGCGCAGTTCGACACCTCGAAGAGCAAGACGGTCACGATGCGGATCGCCACCTCGTTCATCAGCGCCGGCCAGGCGCAGAAGAACCTGGACCTGGAGATCCCGGCCGGCACCTCGTTCGACACCGTCAAGTACCGGGCCGCGCAGGCGTGGAACGCCAAGCTCGGCAAGGTGCAGGTGCAGGGCGCCAGCGACGACCAGCTCACCACGCTGTACTCGAACCTGTACCGGATGAACCTGTACCCCAACTCCGGTTCTGAGAACACCGGTACGGCCGCCAAGCCGGTGTACAAGTACGCCAGCCCGTTCTCCCCG
The DNA here is from genome assembly GCF_050956065.1 of Streptomyces sp. CA-111067. NCBI lineage: Bacteria > Bacillati > Actinomycetota > Actinomycetes > Kitasatosporales > Streptomycetaceae > Streptomyces > Streptomyces sp. CA-111067. The sequence goes on from NZ_CP192103.1 coordinate 8,065,268, forward strand.
GCGACCGGTCCCACCACGCCCACCGAGACCGGCGCGAAGATCGTGGACGGCAGCGTCTACGTCAACAACGGCTTCTGGGACACCTACCGCACCGAGTGGCCGGCCTACTCGCTGCTGGAGTCCGACACCGCGGGCAAGCTCGCCGACGGCTTCGTGCAGCAGTACAAGGACGGCGGCTGGACCGCCCGCTGGTCCTCGCCGGGCTACGCCGACCTGATGACCGGCACCAGCTCCGACGTGGCCTTCGCCGACGCCTTCGCCAAGGGCGTGGACAACTTCGACGCCAAGGCCGCCTACGAGGCCGCCGTCAAGAACGCCACCGTCCTCCCGACGGCCGGCGGTGTCGGCCGCAAGGGCCTGAACACCTCCGAGTTCAACGGGTACACCAACACCTCGGTGGACGGCAGCGTCTCGTGGTCGCTGGACGGCTACATCAACGACTACGGCATCGGCATGATGGCCGCCAAGCTCGCCAAGGCCCCGCACACCTCCAAGGCCGACAGCGAGCGCTACCAGGAGGAGTCCGCGTACTTCCTCGGGCGGGCGCAGAACTACACCACGCTGTTCAACAAGAACGTCGGCTTCTTCGAGGGCCGCACCGCCGACGGCTCGTGGCGCGTCCCGGACGCCCAGTACGACCCGCAGCAGTGGGGCAACGAGTACACCGAGACCAACGCGTGGAACTACGCCTTCACCGTGCCGCAGGACCCGAACGGCCTCGCCGCGCTCTACGGCGGCCAGAAGGGCCTGGAGAAGAAGCTCGACGCGTTCTTCGGCACCCAGGAGACCGCGGTCGGTGACGCCGGCGGCTACGGCGGCACCATCCACGAGATGATCGAGGCGCGTGACGTCCGGATGGGCGAACTGGGCCTGAGCAACCAGCCGTCGTTCGGCATCCCGTACATGTACGACTACGCGGGCGACCCGGCCAAGACCCAGGCCGCCGTCCGGCAGGTCCAGCAGCGGCTGTTCACCGGCGGCTCGATCGGCCAGGGCTACCCGGGCGACGAGGACAACGGCGCCACCTCGACCTGGCAGATCTTCAGCGCGCTGGGCTTCTACCCGCTCCAGGTCGGCAACGACAACTACGTGATCGGCTCCCCGCTGTTCACCAAGGCCACCGTCCACCTGGACAACGGCCGCAGCATCGTCGTCAACGCGCCGAACAACAGCGGCAGCAACGTCTACGTCCAGTCGCTGAAGGTCAACGGCAAGCCGTGGAACAAGGTCTACCTGACGCAGAGCCAGCTGGCGTCCGGGGCGCGGCTGGACTTCACGATGGGCTCCAAGCCGTCCAAGTGGGGCACCGGCAAGGACGCGCTGCCGCCGTCGCTCACCAAGTCCGGTGACACCCCGCAGGCGCTGGCCGACCTGACCGGTCCCGACCTCGGCACCGCCAGTGCCGGCGACGGCACCGACGTCAAGGGCCTGTTCGACAACACCTCGGACAGCAAGGTGACCTTCCCGACCGCCACTCCGGTGGTGGACTACGCCTTCACCGGCTCGCACGGCCAGAAGGCCACGTTCTACACCCTCACCTCGGGCAGCACCGCGGGCCAGGACCCCAAGAACTGGCAGCTCCAGGGCTCGACGGACGGCACGCACTGGAAGACGCTCGACAGCCGGTCCGGTGAGACGTTCGGCAGCCGGGTACAGACCCGGCCGTTCGAGATCGCCCACCCCGGTTCGTACTCCCACTACCGGCTGGCGGTGACCGCCAACAGCGGCGGCACCTCGACCTCGCTGTCGGAGGTGGAGCTGCTGGGACGCTGACGCAGGAGGAACAGTAGGGGCGGGACGCCGGTCGGCGTCCCGCCCCGCGCCTTTCACCCGAGCGCCTTCAGGGTGCCCCGTTCACCCGGGCCGGGCGGCCGGCGCGCTGGTGGTCAGGCCCGGCTCGACGGGGCCGTGCCCGCCGTGGTCAGGCCGGCGTGGCCGGCCGCGTCGGGAACCTGGACCAGGCCCGACTCGCCGCCGGTCACGACCTTCCCGGGCTTGCCGCCCTTGAGCGGCGGCAGCGGGGGCAGCTCGGGGCACTTGGTGTCGATCTTGCCCTTCGGCGCGAGCTTGCCGTTGATGTAGACCTTGCCGTTCACGATCTTGACGGTGGTCTTCGAGGACTTGCCCTGCGGGGCCTGCGTGCGGTGGAGCTGCGCCTTGCCGGTCACGACCCCGAATCCGAACACGGTCGGCGCGCCGCTGCCCGGGTGGCCCGCCTTGCCGCCCGGGGCCTTGTGGATGACGCAGACGAGGGTCGGGCCCCCGTGCTTCCCGCCCGGTGCCGGCTTGGCGACCGGAGCTGCCTTCGCCTGCTGGACGGGCGCGGGCCGGTCCGGGGCGCTGGTGCCGCTGGCCGACGCGGACGCCGCCCCGGTCAGTCCGAGGCCGGCCGCCACTGCGGCGCTGACGAGGATCCTGCTCTTCTTCATGCTGTGGTCACTCCCGTTGCCGGAACGCCAGGCCGGGCGGCCTGACATCCGGAAGCCTCGCCGGGGCAGGCTGAAGCCCCGCTGAGGACGGCGCGGCGGATCTTCATGTTCGCCTTAGGTGGCCGGCCGCACTCTGGTCGGCGTGCGCATTCTCGTGGTGGAAGACGAACGCAGGCTGGCCAGGCTGCTCAAGGACGGCCTCGGCAGGGAGGGATTCGCCGTCGACCTGGCCCACGACGGCGGCGAGGGGCTGTGGCTGGCCACCGAGCAGCCGTACGACGTGATCGTGCTGGACGTGATGCTGCCGGTCCTGCACGGCTACGCCGTCTGCGAGAAGCTGCGCGCGGCCGGCAACTGGACGCCGATCCTGATGCTCACCGCGAAGGACGGCGAGCAGGACGAGGCCGAGGCGCTCGACACCGGCGCCGACGACTACCTGAGCAAGCCGTTCTCCTACGTCGTGCTGCTGGCCCGGCTGCGGGCCCTGGTCCGCCGCGGGCTGCGGGAGCGCCCCGCGGTGCTGTCGGTGGGCGATCTGCGGGTCGATCCGGCCGGGCTCAGATGCAGCCGCGGCGATGTCCGGATCGCGCTGACGCCCAAGGAGTTCGCGGTGCTGCACTGCCTGGCACGGCGGGCCGGCGAGGTGGTGACCAAGTCCGAACTGCTGGCCTGGGCCTGGGACTTCGCCTACGACGGCGACTCCAACGTGGTCGAGGTCTACATCAGCGCGCTGCGCCGCAAGATCGACCGCCCGTTCGGGCTGACCACGCTGAGCACCGTACGCGGCGCCGGCTACCGGCTGGAGGCATGACATGGGCGTACGGCTTCGGGCCACCCTCGCGGCGACGCTGGCGCTCGCGGTGGCACTCGGACTCGCCTCCGTGGCGCTCTTCGCCGCGCTCGACGCCAGCGTGACCAACTCGACGAAGACCGCCGCGATCCAGAACGCGGACGACAAGGCGGCCCTGCTGGGCGGCCTGCAGGGCGCCGGGCAGGGGAGCGGGAAGCAGGGGGCCGGGCAGCAGGGGAGCGGCCTCGGAGGGAACGGTCTGCAAGGGAACGGCCTGCAAGGGGGCGGTCCGCCGCAGCTGCCGCCCGGTGCCGCAGCCGGTCCCGGCTCCGTGCGGCTGAACGTCGTGGACGGCGCCGGCGGCACCCAGCTGGTCGAGGCGTCCAAGACGGTCATCACCGAAAAGGGCCTCGTCCAGGTCAAGGGGCAGGCGTCCATGGCCCCGGCCAGGGCGGCCATGAACACCCTCACCGGGCTGCTGATACCCGGTGTTCCCGCGCTGCTCGCCCTGGTCGCGCTGTTCACCTGGCTGGCGGTCGGCCGGGCGCTGCGGCCGGTCGCCGCGATCCAGGCCAAGGTCGCCGACATCACCGCGCACGGCCTGCACGAACGGGTGCCGGAGCCGGACACGCGGGACGAGATCGGGGCACTGGCCCGTACCGTCAACGCCACCCTGGACCGGTTGCAGACCGCGGTCGGCGCGCACCGGCAGTTCGTCGCCGACGCGGCGCACGAGCTGCGCAGCCCGATGACGATCCTGCGCACCCGGCTGGAACTGGCCGGCACCGCCGACCGGCAGCTGGTCGACGGCGCGCTGGACGACGTACGGCGGCTCCAGTCGCTGACCGCCGACCTGCTGCTGCTCGCCCGGTTGGACGCCGGCGAGCCCGTCAGGGCCACCGAACTCGACCTGGCCCAGCTCGTCGCCGAGGAGGCCGACCGCCGGCGGCCGCGCCCGGAGATCAGGATCAGGCTGCGGCTGACCCCCGACCTGCTGGTCGACGGCTCCCCCGAACGGCTGCGCAGGCTGGTCGGCAACCTGCTGGACAACGCCGTCCGGCACGCGGCGGGCACCGTGGCCGTCACGCTCGCCGAGGAGGACGGCCACGCACTGCTCGACGTCGCGGACGATGGGCCCGGTATCCCAGCGGAGCACCACGACACCGTCTTCGACCGCTTCACCCGCCTCGACCACGCCCGGGCCCGCGACTCCGGCGGCTCAGGACTCGGCCTGCCGATCGCCCGCGACATCGCCCGCGCGCACCGGGCGAGCCTGCGGGTGGTGCCGGGGGAGAGCGGCGCCCGGCTGCGGGCGGTGTTCCCGCTGCGGTGCGCGGTGAGAGGTGGGCGGCAAGCCGCCGGCAAGGGCGGGTGAACCCGCTTCCCGGGGCCGGACCGGCGGTGCCGTCAGGAGGGCGCGCCGCCCATGGTGCGGGCGAACGTGTTCGGGTCGGTGTCGAAGCCGCGCAGCAGCGGGTGGAAGGCCCACTCGCCCGCCTCGGAGCGGACGAACTCGCCGACGACCGCCGCCGTGCAGTCGGCGACGGCGCTGAAGTCGTCGGCGGACAGCTCCTTGTAGCCGGCCACCACCTGGACGCCGGTGGCCGCGACGTCGCCGAACACCATCCGGCCGCCGCCCTGCTGGATCGCCACGCCGACCACCACCCGGCCGTACTCGGCGCTCAGCCGGTCGGGTTCGAAGGTCATCACCTCGTCGGAGCCCAGCCCCTTGCCGTCCTTGCTGTCCCGGTTCAGGGTGATCGTGCCGTCCGGTGCCAGCCGACGGCTGAAATGCACCAGGTACGCGGGCGCGCCGTGCGGGTCGTCCGCCGGGTAGGTCCCGGCGATCAGGTCGAGATCGCTGTCGGGCGCGCCCAGCGGGCTCGGATCCCAGCTCAGCCGCACCTCGACCTTGCCGATGTCCTTGTTGACGCCGCTCATCGGACCTCTCTCCTCACCGGGCCGTCCGCCGGCCCACTCCACCGACCCGTCCCGACCGCCGGTGCCGCCCACGTTGCCGCGCCCGGCGCCCGCTGTCCAGGCAGGTTCAGGCTGTTTCCGGCGCGGAGCGGCGCCGGCGGCCGAACAGCGCGGCCCGGGGCCTGCGGGGGAGCGCCTCGCGGTCGCGCAGATACGTCTCGAAGGCGGCGGCGTCGGCGCGGCTGCCGCTGCCGGCGGGCAGCGGGCGGGACCGGGCGTACGGGGTGAAGGCGGCCGGATAGCCGGCGCCGAGCGCGTCTGCCAGCCACCGGTGGTGCGCGGCGGCGGACCTGGCGCGCTTGGCGAGCAGCGCCTCCGCCTGCACGGCGAGCCGGCCCGCGTCGAACCCGGCCGGCGGCGGCGCCTGCGCGACCAGGGCGGCCAGCAACTCCCGCTGCGCGGCGGCCAGTTCGGCCCGCGGGTCAGCCGGCGGCACGGTCGGCCCGTTCGGTCCGGTCTCCCTGTTTCACGGCTGCCCGGCCTCCCCGCTCCACCGCCGCCCGGATCGCGGCCAGTTCGGCGGCGAGCTCGGTGTCCGGCGGGTAGTCGCCGTCCCGTTCGAGCAGCACTCCCGGCAGCCGGGCCCTGGCCGCGAGCTCGGCCAGCAGGTCGAGCACCGGCTCGGTCAGCGGGTGGGTGTGCGTGTCGTGCCAGACGCCGTCGCGCTCGATACCGCCCGCCACGTGGACGTAGCCGAGCCGCTCAAGCGGCAGCGCGTCCAGCACCTGATGCGGTTCGGTGCCCAGGTTGACCCGCGCGGTGTGCAGGTTGGCGACGTCCACCAGCAGCAACGCGCCGGTGCGCGCGGCCAGTTCGGTCAGGAACTCGCCCTCGGTCAGCTCGTCGCCGGGCCAGCCGAACAGCGGCGCGATGTTCTCCAGCGCCAGCGGCACCGGCAGCTGGTCCTGGGCGATCCTGACGTTCTCCGCGATCACCGCCAGCGCCTCCCGGGTGCGCGGCACCGGCAGCAGGTGCCCGGCGTCCAGGTCGGCCGCCCTGGTGAACGCGATGTGCTCGCTGACCAGCGGCGAGTCCAACGCCTGCGCGCAGGAGGCCAGATGGGCCAGCCGGGCCCGGTCGGGGCGCTCGGCGCCGCCCAGCGACAGCGAGACGCCGTGCGGGACCACCGGCTTCCCCGCGGCCCGCAGCACCGCCAGGGAGGCGGGCAGCCGGCGCGGGTCGAGGTTCTCCGCGACGACCTCGGCGAAGTCCACGCCGGGCAGCCGCTCCACCGTCAGGTCGATCTGCGGGCGCCAGCCGATGCCGTAACCCAGCGTCGGGGCAGGGGAGTTCGCGGGTCCTTCGAACGGCTGGGCGGTCATCCGCCGCACCCCCCGCAGCCGCCGCCGCACCCGCCGCCTCCGCCGTCGCCGCCACCACTGCCGCAGCTCGAACCGCCGCCGCCCGAGCCGCCGCCCATGGCCCCGTACAGCGCCGCCCGCAGGTCCGCGTCCGCCACACCCGTGGCGCCGAGCGCGGCCACGCTGAGCACCGCGGCCGGTACCACCGCGGCGGTCAGACCGCTCGCTCCGTGGCCGGGCCGGCCGCCGTGGGGGTCGTACCAGCCGTACGAGCCGAACGCCCGCGGGTCGGGGCCGTCCTGGTGCCTGGCCCGGTCGAGCAGCGCCTCGCCGGCCGGGGTGAGCCGCGGGGTGCCGGCCGCCAGCAGGACCACCGCCACCGCGCTGACGATCAGCGCGGCCACCAGCAGGCCCACCGGCCGGCCGAGCCGGACCCCGTTGACCAGCCGGGCGATCCCGACGGCGACCACGACCAGCGCCGGCACGATCGCACTGACCGCCGTCCTCCTGCGCTCCTCGGGGCCGACCAGCAGTCCCCTGGTGACGGCCGTGCGGGCGATGTGCTGGACGGGATCGGTGTAGCGGCCGAGCCTGCGCGCCTCGGTCAGGTTGACCGGGCCGGCCCGGTGCAGCTCGTCGAGCACGGCCCGCTGCACCGGCTCCTCCGGCGGGCCGCCGCAGACGGTGAGCTTGTGGTCGCGGCTGGCCCGCAGCCTGCCGTCCTCGATGAGGGCGTGCACCGCGGTGTCCACCACCCGCGGGTCGCCGCCGCCGACCACGGCGAGCGTGTAGACGTCCGCGGTGCCGGGACCGTCCGGCCGGCCGCCGCGCCGCACGGTCCTGACGATCGCGGGCGCCGCCGCGGCGAGAACGAAGGCGCAGGCGTAGAGCCCGAGGAACTCCGGGCCGCTGAGGCCCCATGGCTGGTTCATCCCGACCTCCGAGACAGGGCGGTCCGCTGGGTCCGTGCCGAGCACGTGTGTCTGTGCCAAGCACGCCGGTCCGCGCCCACCCGGTTCCCTGCCCCGCCGCCGGGCGGTGAATGTCGCCGATACGCCACCAGTCGGCAAGGAAAGAGGAGGGGCAGCGTCCGCTGAAGTGGGCATCCGATAAGTACGCTCACCTGGAGCACCCGGCGCCGTGCTCCAGACCGTCTGCGTATCGGTTTCGACGCGGCGGCGGCCGGCGGCAGGCGCCACCACGCGGTGTGGACGAGGACGAGGTGAAGCGGGCGTGATATCAGAACCCGAGCTTTCCGACGGGGGCGACGGCGACCGGCCGGTCGACGTGGTCAGCGACTTCGACGACCGGCCGCGGCGGGTGCGGACCGGGCGCCGCCCGTGGACCTGGGCGGTGGGCGGCATCGTGCTGGCGTCGGCGGTGTGGGGCGGGGTGCTCGCGGTCAGCCACGCCTGGCCGGACCACCATCCCGACCTGCACGGATACCAGCTGACCGGCAGCCCGTGCGAGAGCACGGCGGTGCAGCCGCTCACCGAGGCGGTCAAGGCGTCCGCGACCGCGCAGAGCCCGAAGACCGTCACGGTGACCAGCGGCCCGGGCCCCGCGGAGTTCCACCGGGGCACCGCGGTGGACGAGGTCAAGTGCTCGGTGATCACCACGGCGCCGTTCAACCAGGGCGGCTCGGTGCAGTATTCGGCGGACATCGCGGTGGTGCTGCACAAGAAGACCGACCCGCGCGCCGAGTTCGAGGACGAGCGCCAGCTGTACGACTCCAGCCTGGTGCCGGTGGACTCGATCGCCTTCATCCCGCACCTCGGCGACTCGGCCTACCTGCTGACCCCCAGCGAGCAGACCAAGCAGCTCAAGGTGCTCCAGGGCGGCGCGGTGATCACCATCTCGCTGACCGCCGACGACGGCTACAACGTCTCGGCCGACGACATGAACGCCCTGCACACCCCCTCCCACCCGGCCACCGACCTGATGGAGTTCCACTCCGCGCTGATCCAGACCGCCCGGGACCTGATGACGACGATGCGGCAGCGGTGACCGCCTGGCGGTCTGGCGGTCTGGCGGTGCTGGGGGTCTGACGGCTGGTCAGGCCGGTGGTCCAGTGGCTGATCAGGGGCGGTCGGAGGGGGCGGATGTTCACATCGGGGATTCGTGTTCATGTTCTTGACGCTCGATATCGGTGAGCGCAGACTTCCAGTCGCTTGCGTACATCCTCTGAACCCCGAGCCGCGGACCCCCGTTTGGAGACACACGTATGCGCATGGCCCGACTCGCGGTCGCAGCCGCTGCCGCCGCCGCACTGGCCGTACCCCTGTCCGTGCCCGCCGTCGCCGGGACGACCACCGCCGTAAACGGTTCCGCCGACTCCGCCAGGCCCTGGCTCAACTCCCGGCTGCCGCTGGAGAAGCGGGTGGACCTGCTGCTCGCGCAGCTGACCAACGACGAGAAGGCCGGCCTGATGACGTCGGTCGGCGTGCCGAGTGGCTCGCACGCCACCGGCTACACCCCGGGCGTGGAGCGCCTCGGCGTGCCCGGCCTGCAGTTCACCGACGGGCCCGGCGGCGTGCGCGACGGCCAGCCGGCCACCGCGATGCCCTCACCGGTCTCGCTCGCCGCCTCCTTCGACACCGAACTGGCCGAGCAGTACGGCACGGTGCTCGGCAGCGAGGCCAAGTCCCGCGGCTACCAGGTGATCTACGGGCCGATGGTCAACATCGTCCGCACCCCGCTGGGCGGCCGGGACTTCGAGACGCTCGGCGAGGACCCGGCGCTGGCCGGCGGCATCGCCGCGTCGGAGATCACCGGCATCCAGAAGCAGGGCGTCGCCGCGCAGGTCAAGCACTACGCGGGCAACAACCAGGAGAACGCCCGGATGACGTCCAGCTCCGACATCGACGAGCGGACACTGCACGAGATCTATCTGCCCGCCTTCGAGAAGGCCGTCAAGGACGCCCACGTGTGGTCCCTGATGTGCGCCTACAACAAGGTCAACGGCACCTACGCCTGCGAGAACGCGCAGATCCTGCGGGACGTGCTGATCGACACCTGGAAGTACGACGGCGTCGTCGGCACCGACTACCCGGCCAACCACAGCACCGTCGCCTCCGCACTGGCGGGCCTGGACCAGGAGTTCAGCGGCACCACCTACTTCAAGCAGCTGCCCGCCGCGGTGGCGGCCGGCCAGGTCCCGCAGTCCGTGCTCGACGACGCGGCCCGCCGCATCCTGCGGCTGGAGTTCCGCACCGGCGTGCTCGACCCGAAGCCGGCGCCGTCGGTGGACCTGGAGGCCGACAGCCTGGTGGCCCGCAAGGCCGCCGAGGACGGCAGCGTGCTGCTGAAGAACAGCGGCTCGCTGCTCCCGCTGAATCCGGCCGGGCTCAAGTCGCTCGCCGTGATCGGCCCGAACGCCGACACCGCCGTGACCGGCGGCGGTGGCAGCTCCGCCGTCACCCCGTACAAGAAGGTCGATCCGGTGTCCGGCCTGAAGGCCCGGCTCGGCAGCGGGGTGGACGTCACCTCGGTCAAGGCCGGGCAGGGCAGCGGCTTCCCGGTGATCCCGGCCTCCGCGCTGACGGGTCTGAAGGGCGACTACTTCGCCAACAAGACCCTCACCGGCACCCCCGCGGTCACCCGGGACGATCCGAACATCGACTTCGACTGGGTGCTCGGCTCGCCCGACCCGGCGCTGCCGGTCGACGGCTTCTCGGCCCGCTGGACCGGCACCCTGACCGCGCCGTCCACCGCCGCGTACACCTTCTCCGCCACCAGCGACGACGGCAGCCGGATCTACCTGGACGACAAGCTGATCGTGGACAACTGGAGCGACCACGGCTCCGCCACCGTCAAGAGCGCCCCGGTGCAGCTGACCGCGGGGGAGCCGCACGCGCTGCGGGTGGAGTACTACGACAACGCGCAGAACGCCTCGGTCTCCATCGGCTGGTCGGCGCCCGGCGTGCCAGACCCGTCCCTCCAGGCCGCCGCCGACGCCGCGGCCAAGGCGGACGCGGCCGTGCTGGTCGTCGGCGACTCCTCCAGCGAGGGCTCCGACCGGACCACGCTGGCACTGCCCGGCAACGAGGACCAGCTGATCCAGACCGTCGCCGCGGCCAACCCGCACACCGTCGTGGTGGTCAGGGCCGGCGCCCCGGTGCTGATGCCGTGGCTGTCCGACGTCCCCGCCGTGCTCGACATGTGGTACCCGGGCCAGGAGGACGGCAACGCGCTCGCCGCGCTGCTCACCGGCGACGCGGAGCCGGGCGGCCGGCTGCCGGTCAGCTTCCCGAAGACCGACACCCAGACCGCGGTCGCCGCGGCGCCCGGCCGCTACCCGGCGGTGAACGGGGTCTACGACTACAGCGAGGGCCTGGAGGTCGGCTACCGCTGGTACCAGCAGGAGAACCAGACCCCGCTGTTCCCGTTCGGCTACGGCCTGTCGTACACCAGCTTCAAGGTGTCCCACCTCAGGACGAGCACGGACCGGGTGCAGGCGACGGGCAAGGGCACCCAGCAGGTCAGGCTGTCGGTCGACGTGACCAACACCGGCCACCGCACCGGCTCCGACGTGGTGCAGGTCTACCTCGGCTACCCCAAGGGCTCGGGCGAGCCGCCCAAGTCGCTCAAGGCGTTCGCCAAGGTGCAGCTGCGGCCCGGCCAGACCAGGGCCGTCACACTCACGCTGCCGGCGGACGCGCTGCGGGTGTGGGACAGCAGCGCCCACGACTGGACCTACCTCGACGGCCGCTACCCGCTCTACGTCGGGCAGTCCTCGGCCGACACCCCGCTGACCGGTGCCGTGACGGTCACCAGGAGCACCGGCACCCAGTACACCGCCCTGTCGGTGCCCAAGGCCACCGACGCGGGCACCTCGTTCACCGTCCGGCAGACGTTCACCAACACTGGTGACTCCACCGCCCGCGACCTGCGGCTCGGCGTGAGCCTGCCGCAGGGCTGGACGGCGAGGGCCGCCCACGGCAGCCGCACCACGTTCGGCTCGGTCCGCCCGCACTCCTCGGTCAGCGCCGACTGGACGGTCACGGTGCCCGCGGGCGCCACGGCAGGACCGGCCACGCTGACCGGCAAGGCGTCCTTCGAGCTGAACGGCCGGCAGACCCGCAGCGCCGACGCTTCGACCACCGTGCCGTACGCGAACGTGCCCGCCGCGTACGACAACGCGGGCATCAGCGCCGACAGCGACCCGTCGACCGGCAAGCTCGACCCGGGCGGCTACAGCCTGTCGGCCACCCAGCTGGCGGCGGTCGGCTACACGCCCGGCGCCACGGTGACGGCGAACGGCCTCGACTACGCCTGGCCGGACACCCAGCCGGGGCAGCCGGACAACATCGCCGCGGCCGGACAGGTGATCCGGGTGCAGGGGCAGGGCAGCCGGCTCGGGCTGCTCGGCACCGGCATCAGCTCCGCGCACACCGGGACCGCCACGGTGACCTACACCGACGGCAGCACCGCCGACGTGGCCGTGGAGTTCCCCGACTGGTACAGCAACAAGGCCGGTACGAACTCGCAGCTCGCAGTGACCACCGCGAAGTGGAACCGGCCGCCCGGCGACACCCTGGGCGACCACGCCGTCAGCCTCTACACCACCGGAGGGGCACTGGACCCGGCAAAGACGGTGGCCACGGTGACGCTGCCCGACGACAGCGGCATCCACGTCTTCGCCATCTCGGTGGGCTGACCTCCCCCTGGTCCCATCGGACGGCGACGAACGCCCGTGCCCCGTACCGGAGTCGGCTTCCGGTGCGGGGCACGGGCGCGTCGCGGGACGCGCTCAGCCGGTGGCCAGTGCCGCGAAACGCAGGGCCACCTCGTGCCAGACGGGCGCGGCGGCGGGGTCGTCGAGCAGGGCGGCCCGGTGCAGCTCGTCCCGGTCGGCGCCGTGCGGCGCCAGCCGCTCCGGGTTCCAGCCGCGGATCCGGTCCGGGTCGCACTCCGGGTGGAACTGCACGCCCCACGCGGGCAGTTCACCGAGCCGGAACGCCTGGTACGGGCAGCGGTCGCTGCGCGCGAGCCAGCGCGCGCCGGCCGGGAGTGCCACGATCCGGTCCAGGTGGTTCTCGATCGCCGTCGGCCGCGCGGGCAGGTCGCGGAACAGCGGGTCGGAGTCCGCCTCCGGCCGCAGCGTCAGCGCGGTGCTGCCGAACTCCGGTTCCCCGTACGCCCCGCGGACCTCGCCGCCGGCCAGCTGGGCGAGCATCTGGCCGCCCAGGCAGATCCCGAACACCGGCACCCCGGCCGCCAGCGCCTCGCCCACCAGGCCCCGGGTGCGCGGCAGCCAGGGCGCGCGCAGGTCGTCGTCCGGCAGGTAGCCGCCGCCGAGCACCACCAGCGCCTGGTGGTTCAGCCGCGCGGGCAGTTCCGCCCCGTCGTAGGCGGCCACGAGGTCCAGCGCGAGCCCGCCCTCGCGCAGCGGCCGCGCCCACCGCCCCGGGCCGCCGGCCGGAGTGTGCTGTACCACCAACGCCGTAGCGCCCATCCGCTTCCCGCCTCTCCGCGATCACCACCGGCAGATCACCCGCACCGGCCGGCGGTCTATTGGTCCAGACCTATTGACGGCCGCCGGGGCCGACCCTACGATCCGGAAAAACCGTGCGCGATGTCCCCACAACATCAGGAGCACACCATGATCGGTCGCAGAATACGACTGCTCGGCACCGGCCTCGTACTGGCCTTCCTCGCCCAACTCCCCATCGCCGGCGCCTCGCACGCGGCAGGCGACACCTGCGCGGCCAAGCCGAAACCGGCCGGCAAGGTGCTCCAGGGCTACTGGGAGAACTGGGACGGCGCCGCCAACGGCGTGCATCCCGGCCTCGGTTGGATCCCGATCACCGACAGCAGGCTGGCCGCCCACGGCTACAACGTGCTCAACGCGGCCTTCCCGGTGATCCTCTCCGACGGCACCGTGGAGTGGCAGGACGGCATGGACTCCGGCGTCAAGGTCGCCACCCCCGCCGAGATGTGCCAGGCCAAGGCGGCCGGTTCGACGATCCTGATGTCGATCGGCGGCGCTGCGGCCGGCATCGACCTCAGTTCGAGCGCGGTCGCCGACCGCTTCGTCGCCACCGTCGTGCCGATCCTGAAGAAGTACAACTTCGACGGCATCGACATCGACATCGAGACCGGCCTCGTCGGCAGCGGGAACATCAACACGCTGTCCGCCTCGCAGGCCAACCTGGAGCGGATCATCGACGGCGTGCTCTCCCAGATGCCGGCCGGCTTCGGCCTGACCATGGCACCCGAGACGGCGTACGTCACCGGCGGCAGCATCACCTACGGCTCGATCTGGGGCGCCTACCTGCCGATCGTCAAGAAGTACGCCGACAACGGCAAGCTGTGGTGGCTCAACATGCAGTACTACAACGGCAGCATGTACGGCTGCTCCGGCGACTCCTACGAGGCCGGCACGGTGACCGGCTTCACCCAGCAGACCGACTGCCTCAACTCAGGACTGGTCGTGCAGGGCACCACGGTCAAGGTCCCGTTCGACAAGCAGGTGCCGGGGCTGCCCGCCCAACCGGGCGCGGGCGGCGGCTACATGGCGCCCAGCCTGGTCTCGCAGGCGTGGAACCACTACGGCGGCGCCCTCAAGGGCCTGATGACCTGGTCGGCCAACTGGGACGGCTCGAAGAACTGGACGTTCGGCTCCAACGTCAAGGCGCTGCAAGGCCGCTGACCCCGGCAGGCAGCCCCGGTAGCCTGCCGGGCATGGCAGAAGACGCGACACACGTGGCCACCCACGTGACCACGTGGACCGACGCCGGCCCGGAGGCTGCGCGGGCCGTCCTGGTGCACGGCACCATGAGCTGGGGCACCGAGTGCTTCGCCCACCAGCGCCCGCTGGCCGACCGCTTCCGGCTGGACCTGATGGACCGGCGCGGATACGGCCAGAGCCCCGGCACCGGGCGCAGCGACTACGAGGCCGACGCCGAGGACATCGCGGCGCTGCTGGCCCAGACCTCGGGCGGCGCCCACCTGGTGGGGCACTCCTACGGGGCGGTCGCCGCGATGGTCGCCGCCGCCCGGCACCCGGGGTCGGTGCGCTCCCTGGTCCTGATCGAGCCCTCCGCGCTGGGTTCGGCCGCCGGTCAGCCGGTGGTCGCGGCGGCGCTGGCCCGGATGCGGGCGTCCTTCGGCACGGCACGTCCTGAGATGTCCCCCGAGCAGTACCTGACGATGTCCACCCAGCCCTACGGCATGCCGATCCCCGACTTCAGCGCCGAGATGCTGCGGGCCACCCGTACCGCGATGGACGAACGGCCCTGCTGGACCGACGACGTGCCGCTGGCCCCCCTCGCCGCGGCCCCGTTCCGCAAGGTCGTGGTCAACGGGACCTGGGAGAGCGCCCACCCGGAGCTGCGGGCCTTCAACGGCGAGGCGCTGGCCGCCTGCGGCGCGTACATCGCCGACCGGACCGGCGCCCGGCACGTGACCGTCGAGGGCACCGACCACTTCCCGCACCGGGACCGGCCCGAGACCGTCAACCGGCTGCTCGCGGAGACCTGGTCGGCCTGACGGGGCCGGCGGGCGTCACGCGGTCCTGGCCGGCGTCACGGTGATCCGGCGGGCTCGCCCTCCGCGATCATCGCCTCCGCTGTCTGCCAGAGCCGGGGCAGGAACGCCCGCACCCGGTCGGCCCGCGGCTGGAAGTCGTCCGTGCCGGTGATGCCGAGGTCCGCGACGGCGGACCGCAGGGCCGGGGCGAGCGCGTCGCCGAGGCCGGGGGAGTCCGCGGCCAGGATGGTGTGGCAGCGGGCGAAGGTCGCGACGATCCAGAAGACGGCCTCCCGGTGCAGGCCGCTGTCGATCAGCTCCTGGCTGCCGTCGATCGCGACCGACCGCGCCCCCGCGCTGATGTCGCCGCTGAAGAAGAACGGTGTCCTGGCGACCTCGGCCGTGGCGTCGAACGTGACGGCCAGCGCGTCGAGTTGCCGCTGCACGCGGGCGGCCGGCAGGTCGCGGCAGCCCAACAGGTCCAGCAGTTCGGGGTAGATGGCCGACTGCCCCACGTCCGCCAGGAGTTCGCGCACCCTGGCGTAGCGCAGCCGGACCGTGGGGTTGCGCAGCCCCGCCACCAGCAGCACATGGGTGGTGACCGCGGTCGGGAACAGCCAGGACGTGACCTGCTGGTGGAACGGAGCCGCGGGATCGATCGACGCGAGCCCGCGCACGACCCTGCGGCGGGCGTCCAGGCAGCGGCGGCGCACCCAGGACGGCTCGGCGAAGCGCGCGGCCACCTCGCCCTGCAGCATGCGGAGCCGGCCGGTCGGATCGTCGATGACGGTGTCGCGGCGGAAGCTGCCCGCCAGGTGGTACGAGCCGAGTACGGCCTCGGGCGAGCCGAGCTCCGCCCAGGGCTGGTAGCCGACCTCGATGAGCACCCCGTTGCGGCGGAACTTGCCCGGTTTGACCGGGGGTTGCCGGTCGGCGGTGACCACGGCGACATCCACGTCGGAGGCCGCCGGCAGTTCGGCGCCGGCCGGCAGGCCGACCGTCGATCCGGTGAAGAACGCGCCCCGGTAGCCGGGTTGTTCGCCGGCGTGCTCGGCCACCCAGCCGGCCGCCTCGGCGCGGGCCCGCCCCACCGTGACCGTCACCGCAGCTCCAACTCGGGGTCCGCCAGCGGGTCGCCGAACAGCGCCGAGTCCTTGGCGTAGTGCTGCCGCAGCCGCCACGGCGACCGGTCGCCCTGCGAGGGCAGGGAGTCCAGCGAGCGCACCAGATAGCCGGAGGTCATGTCGGTGAACGGCACCTTCGCCATCGGCTCGGCCGGCAGCCGCGGGGTGGCGACCGCGAACCGGCCGTGGCTCATCGCGTCGAGCAGCCTGGCCAGGTAGGAGGAGACGAGGTCGACCTTCAGTGTCCAGGACGCGTTGGTGTAGCCGATCGCGAAGGCCAGGTTGGGCACCCCGTCGAGCATCATCCCCTTGTACGCCACCCGGTCGGCGAGCTCGACCTCCCGGCCGTCCACGGTGAACTCGACGCCGCCCAGCGCCAGGAGGTTCAGACCTGTGGCGGTGACCACCACGTCGGCCGCCAGCTCCGTCCCCGAGCGCAGCCGCAGGCCCTTGGCGGTGAACGACTCGATGTGGTCGGTGACCACCCGCGCCGCGCCCGACCTGATCGCCCGGAACAGGTCGCCGTCAGGCACCACGCACAGCCGCTGGTCCCACGGGTCGTAGGCCGGGTCGAAGTGCGTGCGCACGTCGTAGCCCGACGGCAGCCGGCGCTTGACGCCCTGCCGCAGCAACGCCCGCATCCGCGCCGGGTACTTGCGGCACAGGCGGTAGAACGCGGTGGCCAGCGTGATGTTCTTCCACCGCACCACCGCGTACGCCCGCCGGGCGGGCAGTATCCGGCGCAGCGCCCTGGCGAGGAGGTCGGCGGTCGGCAGCGACAGGACGAAGGACGGCGAGCGCTGGAGCATCGTCACCCGGGCGCCCGCCTGCGCCAGCGCGGGCACCAGCGTGACGGCGGTGGCGCCGCTGCCGATGACGACGACCTCCCGGCCGGACACGTCGAGTCCGGCCGGCCACAGCTGCGGGTGCACCACCGTGCCGGCGAACTCCTCGCGGCCCGGCCACGCCGGGGTGTAGCCCTGGTCGTAGCGGTAGTAGCCGGCGCACAGGTAGAGGAACCGGCAGGTCGTGGTGGTGAGTTCGCCGGTGCCGGTGTCCTGCGCGGTGACCGTCCAGCGGGCGTCCGGGGTCGACCACCGCGCCCGCAGCACCCGGCGGTGGTAGGTGATCTTCTCGTCCACGCCGTAGGCCGCCGCTGTCTCCCGGACATAGCGCAGGATGTCGTCGCCGACCGCGATCGACTTCGGCTGCCGCCACGGCCGGAAGGCGTAGCCGAGAGTGAACATGTCGGAGTCCGACCGGACTCCGGGGTAGCGGAACAGGTCCCAGGTGCCGCCGCTGGCGCCGCGCGCCTCCAGGATCGCGTAACTGCTGCCGGGCGCCTCCCGCTGCAGATGGCAGGCCGCGCCGATACCGGAGAGACCGGCCCCGACGATCAGCACGTCCACCTCGGCGGCGGCGCCGGAGGGCTCGCCGGCGGCCGGCTGCGCGGTGTGATCGCGTGACGAGGTCATGGGGTCCTCCGGGCGGTGGCGCGGTCGTCTCACAAGGTGAAGTCTGCGCATCTTCTTGACGGTTGGCTATCGCCCCCAGAGACTGCCTTACGGATCCCAAGCTTCCGTGATCCGCAGATTGAGAGCGTTTTCAACTCGATAAATCAAAGGCTGTAGTTCGACATACAGCCCACATACGTGGCTTCGAGCGCGATCCCCCTTCATTCCTCCGCGCTGTCCTGGTGTTCACTTCGCGAAGCCAGGCGAAAGGACCCCCCACTCATGCGAAGCATCAACCCCCCACATCGCATGCGCCCCCGGTGGCGCCCGCGCCGACGCGCCCTCGCCGGGCTCAGCGCGCTGCTGCTCGCTCTGGTCGGCCTGCTCGGCCTCACCCAGATCGCCGGCACCGCCTCGGCGGACGCCTCCGACTACACCCAGAGCGTCACCCAGCTCAGCGCCACCCAGGCGCAGATCAACTTCACGCCGACCACCACCGCCCGCTACGTGGACGCGCACTACCTGGTCAGCGGCGTCAACCAGCAGAACGTCCGGATGACCAACAGCGGCTCCACCTGGAGCTGGACGGTCAGCTCGCTGACCAACGGCTCGGTGATCGACTACTGGTTCACCTACGAGAAGGGCGGCCCGCAGTACGACACGCCGCACTTCACGTACACCCAGGGCGGCGGCAGCACCACCCCGCCGCCGGGCACCGTGGCCACGCCGTCGTTCAGCCCGGCCGGCGGCACCTTCAGCGTCGCGCAGAGCGTGACCATCTCCGACGCCACGGCCGGCGCGGCCATCCACTACACCCGTGACGGCTCCACGCCGACCGCGTCCTCGCCGACCTACAGCAGCGCCGTCAGCGTCACCGCCACCACCACGCTCAAGGCCATCGCCACCAAGTCCGGATCCACCAACTCCGCCGTGGCCAGCGCCACGTACACCATCGGCGGCTCCGCGACGGGCTGCACGAACCAGTCGGACACCCCCGACTTCGGGCCGAACGTGCACATCTACGACCCGTCGATGTCGGCCGCGACGATCCAGTCGCAGCTGGACGCGCAGTTCAACCAGATGAAGGACACCAACACCGCGCAGTTCAGCAACAACCGGGTGGCGCAGCTGTTCAAGCCCGGCACGTACAACGTGAACGACAACGTCGGCTACTACACCTCGGTGGCGGGCCTCGGCCAGAACCCGGACGACGTCACGTTCAACGGCAACATCACCGTGGACGCCTTCAACGCCTCCGACGCCGGCAACGCCACCCAGAACTTCTGGCGTTCCGCGGAGAACCTGGCGATCAACCCCGGCGGCGGCAGCGACCGGTGGGCCGTGGCCCAGGCCGCGCCCTTCCGCCGGATCGACGTGCACGGCAACCTCCAGCTCTACCCGGCCAGCTACGGCTACGCCAGCGGCGGCTACATCGCCGACACCAAGGTCAGCGGCCAGACCGCGTCGATCTCCCAGCAGCAGTGGTACACCCGCGACAGCAGCCTCGGCAGCTGGGACGGCGGCGTGTGGAACATGGTCTTCTCCGGCGTCACCGGCGCCCCGGGCAACACCTTCCCCAACCCGCCCGAGACCACCCTGGCCACCACCCCGGTCTCCCGTGACGTGCCGTACCTGTACGTCGACGGCACCGGCAAGTACCGGGTGTTCCTGCCCTCGCTGCGGACCAACGCCTCCGGCCCGAGCTGGGCGAGCGGCTCGACCCCGGGCAGCTCGCTGCCGATGAGCCAGTTCTACGTCGTCAAGGCCGGCGACACCGCCACCACCATCAACAACGCGCTCGCGCAGGGCTGCAACCTGTTCGTCACCCCGGGCGTGTACCACCTGAACCAGACGCTCAACATCACCCGGGCCAACACCACCGTGCTGGGCATCGGCTACCCGACGCTCGTCCCGGACAACGGGGTCAACGCGATGCAGGTCGCCGACGTCGACGGGGTGCGCCTCAAGGGCCTGCTGTTCGACGCGGGCACCACCAACTCGCAGGCCCTGCTCACCGTCGGGCCGACCGGCTCGACCGCGAGCCACGCGAGCAACCCGACCACCATCCAGGACGTGTTCTTCCGGATCGGCGGCCAGGTCGCGGGCAAGGCCACCAACAGCCTGATCGTCAACAGCAACAACGCGATCATCGACCACATCTGGGCCTGGCGGGCCGACCACGGCAGCGGCGTCGGCTGGACGTCCAACACCGCCGACAACGGCCTGACCGTCAACGGCAACAACGTGCTGGCCACCGGCCTGTTCGTCGAGCACTACCAGAAGTACGAGGTGGTGTGGAACGGCCAGGGCGGCAAGACGATCTTCTTCCAGAACGAGAACCCGTACGATCCGCCCAACCAGGCGGCCTGGAAGAACCCATCGGGGCAGAACGGCTACGCCGCCTACAAGGTGGGGGCGAACGTCACCACCCATGAGGCATGGGGGCTCGGCAGTTACTGCTACTTCAACGTCAATCCGGCGGTGAACAACTACCACGCCTTCGAAGTGCCCAACACACCAGGCGTGAAGTTCCACAGCGCGCTCACCGTGTCGCTCGGCGGCGTGGGCACCATCACCCACGTCATCAACGACACCGGAGCGGTCACGGCGTCCAACACCACACCGAGCAACGTGGTGAACTTCCCGTGATCACAGGCTGATTCCAGCTGAGCGAACCGGGGCTCCCCGCACGTGCGGGGAGCCCCGTCCCGTCCCCGCCCGTCCCCGCGCGGCCGCGGGCTATTGAAGGGCGTGCACCGCGGCGGCGAACACCCGGGGCAGCCGGGCCGCGGCCGGCACGATCAGCCGGGCCGTCGCCGGGCGGCCGCCCGCCGCCAGCAGACCGGCCGTCAGCAGCCGGTGCCGCCGGGTGAGCCGCACCCAGCGGCGCTCGTAGTCCTCCGGGCGGCCGGCGGCCAGGCAGCCCACGGCGGCCCCCGCTGTCGCGAGTGCCAGCGCCACCCCCTCGCCGGTCAGCGCGTCCACATAGCCGGCCGCGTCCCCCACGAGCAGCACCCGTCCCGCCACCCGGCGGCGCACCCGCTGCCGCAGCGGCCCCGCGCCGCGCACCGACGTGGCGGCCGGGCCGCGCAGCGCCGCGGTCAACTCGGGGAAGTCGGCGAGGTGCTCGTCGTAGCCCCGCCGCCGGCGGCTCAGCACGGCGACGCCCACCAGATCGTCGCCGACCGGCGTCACATACGCCTCGCCGTGCGGCGACCAGTGCACCTCCACCAGGTCGGTCCACGGCTCGGCGGCGTAGTGCCGGCGCAGCCCGTAGCGGCCGGGGGAGCGGTCGGGCAGGTCCAGGCCGAGCGCCCGGCGCAGCGGCGAGTGCAGCCCGTCGGCGGCGATCAGCCAGCGCGCGGTGAAGCCGGCGGCGGTGACGCTGTCGGCGCTCTGCCCGACCTCGCCGACCTTGCCCGGCACGATCCGCACGCCCAGCTCGCGGGCCCGGTCGTGCAGCGCCGCGTGCAGTGCCGTGCGGCGGATGCCGAGGCCGGTCGCGCCGCGGAACGGGGCCTCGACCCGCGTGCCGCCGGCCACGTAGCGGATCCCGCGCAGCGGCCGGCCGCCGGCCCGCACCCCCAGCTCGCGCAGCGCCGCCACCCCGCCGGGCATCACGCCCTCCCCGCACGCCTTGTCCACCGGCGTCTCACGCGGCTCGACGACCACCGCCCGCATCCCGCCGCGTGCCGCGTGGATGGCCGCGGCAAGGCCGGCCGGACCGCCGCCGGCCACCAGCAGGTCGATCACGGCACCAGGCCGGGCGCGGGCTCCCGGGACGGCAGCGCCTCCAGAGCGGTGTTCTCACACCGGATCCGGACGGTCAGCAGGGCAGCGTCGAGCACGGTGAACACCGTCGCCGTCAGCCACGCGGTGTGCACCAGCGGCAGCGCCAGGCCCTCGACGACCACCGCCACGTAGTTCGGGTGCCGCAGCCACCGGTACGGGCCGCCGGCCACCAGCGGCAGGCCGGGCACGACGACGACCCGGGTGTTCCAGCGCGGCCCCAGGGTGCGGATGCACCACCAGCGCAGGCCCTGCGCAGCGACCACCAGCGCCAGCATCGGCCAGCCCAGTGCGGGCGTGAACGGCCGGTCGCCGAGCGAGACTTCGGCCAGGCAGCCGGCCAGCAGCCCGGTGTGCAGCGCGACCATCACCGGGTAGTGGCCCTGCCCCGAGACCACCGCCCCGCGGGCCGCGCTCCACCGCTCGTTGCGGCGGGACACCACGAGTTCGGCGACCCGCTCCAGCGCGACGGCGCCGACCAGCAGCGTGTACCAGATCATTCGTTCCTCCGAGTCGGTCCGCGGCGGCCGGCCGGACTACCAGCGCAGCAGGACCAGTTCGCAGCAGAAGCCGGGGCCCATCGCCAGCAGCAGCCCCGGGGTGCCGGGCGCCGGGCGGCGCCGGGCCAGCGTGTCGCGCAGCACGTGCAGCACCGACGACGAGGACAGGTTGCCGACCTCCGACAGGTGCTGCCAGGTCACGTCCAGCGCCCCGGCCGGGAGTTCGAGGCTCTCCTCGACCGCCTCCAGCACCTTCGGGCCGCCGGGGTGGCACACCCACGCGGTCACGTCCTTCGGCTTCAGGCCGTGGTCGGCGAGGAACCCCGTGACGTCGTCGGCGAGATGCTGCCTGACCACGTCGGGCACCCGCGGGTCGAGCACCACCTTGAAGCCGGAGTCCTTGATGTCCCAGCCCATCACGCGCTCGGTGTCGGGGTACAGGCGGCTGCGGCTGTCCACCACCGTCGGCCCCGCGGGCTCGCCGCCGGCCCGGGCCGCGCCGGTCCCGACCACCGCGGCGGCGCCGTCGCCGAACAGGCCCGCGGCGACCAGGTTGGCGACCGAGGGGTCGTCGCGCTGGAAGGTCAGCGAGCACAGCTCCACCGACAGCAGCACCGCCACGTCGTCCGGCCGGCCGAGCAGGTAGTCGTGCATCCGGGCCAGGCCGGCGGCGCCGCCCACGCAGCCCAGGCCGAACAGCGGCAGCCGCTTGACGTCCTGGCGCATGCCGAGCCGGCCGATCAGCCGGGCGTCGATCGAGGGGGTGGCGATGCCGGTGACCGAGGTGAAGATCAGCAGGTCCACATCCGACGGCGACAGGCCCGCCTCGCTCAGCGCGCCCCGCACCGCGCTGCGGCCGAGCTCGGTCGCGGTGGCGATGAACGCGTCGTTGGCGTCGCCGAAGCCGCTCAGCGAGCCGTAGCGCTCCAGTGGCAGCGCCATCGTCCGGGACCGGACCCGGGTACTGGCGTGCAGCCGGTCGAGCAGCCGGCGGTCGCCGCCGGCCGGCAGGCAGGTGCGGGCGACCATGTCCGTGATCTCGCCCTGGTCGTGGCGGTGACGTGCCAGAACACCGTGTACGGCTGCGATCCGGGTCATAGGGTTTCCCGCCTCGAGGGGTGACCGGCTCTGCATTCCTGCCCCGGACCGAGGGCATCCGACACTCCTGTCGCCCATCCGGCCCTTCGCGGCGAACGTACGGTGCGGCCGAGCGCCTACGATCGGCCGGTGGGAGTTCCCGAACAGGCTACAGCGGGCGGCACGCTGACACGCCGTGGCACGGCGGCGGCCCTCGCCGGGTGCTGCCACCCCGGCCCGGTGGCGGCGGTCACCGCGCTGATGACCGCGCTCGCGGTGATCGCCGGGCAGAGCGGCGGGCGGGCGGCGGTCACCGCGGCGGCGGTACTGACCGGGCAGCTCTCGGTCGGCTGGGCCAACGACGCCTATGACGCGCCGCGGGACCTGGCCGCCGGGCGGCGCGGCAAGCCCGTCGTGGACGGGGCGATCGGGGTGAGGGCGGTGTGGACGGCGGCCCTCGTGGCCCTCGTGCTGTGCGTGCCGCTGTCGCTGGGCTGCGGGTGGCGGGCCGGGGCCGTGCACGTCACCGGCGTGGCCGCCGCGTGGGGGTACGACCTGTGGCTGAAGGCCACGGTCTGGTCGTGGCTGCCGTACGCGGTCGGGTTCGCGTCGCTGCCGGCGTTCGTGGTGCTCGGCACGGAGGGGCATCCGTGGCCGCCTTGGTGGCTGGTCGCGGCGGGGGCGCTGCTCGGCGTGGGCGCGCACCTGGGCGACGTCCTCCCGGACATCGGCGGCGACCTCGCGCTCGGCGTCCGCGGCTGGCCCCAGCGGCTGGGCCCCACCCGCGCCCGCCTCCTCCTCCCGGCCCCGCTGGTAGCGGCCACCGCGGCCCTGACGCTCGGCCCGCGGGGACACCCCGGCTCCCTGGCCCTGGCGGGCCTGGCAGCCGCACTCCTGATCGCCCTGACAGGCACGGCGATGGGCCGCAAAACCCCCCGGGCGGCCTTCGCGGCAGCGGTAGCGGTAGCAACCCTGGACGTCACCCTCCTCCTGACCCACGGCTCCACCCTGACCTGACCGCCGTCCTCATCCGCAGCGCCGTCGTGGCTGGTCGCGCAGTTCCCCGCGCCCCTTTGGGGCACCCAACCGGGGCATGTCGCGCCCACGCGGCGGAGCCGCCTGTCGAATGCAGCCCCGCGCCCCTTTGGGCACTCAACCGGGGGGCTTGAGATGGCGACGGCGAGCCACCACAACAGGGGCGCGGGGAACGGCGCGAACGGCCACAGCGGCGCCGCGGCCGGGTGCGGAGGGAACCTCTACGGCGGGTGGCCGTCAGGGGCGCGGGGAACTGCGCGAACAGCCACGACGGCGGCGCGGTCGGCAGCGTGCCGTAGCCCCCACGGCGGTGGCCGTCAGCCACGACGGCGGCGCGGGCGGGTGCGGAGGGAACCCCTGCGGCGGGTCGCCGTCAGCCGCAGCCGGCAGCATGCCGTAACCCTTACGGCGGGTGGCCGTTCAGAACATAATGCAAAGCATGAGCTCGGTGATCAGCGTCGCGTCCGGCGCCCTCCTGATCGCCGGGGCGGCAGCCGCCCTGTTCTGGGTGGTCCGCGGGCGCCGCGGCTTCGGCACCCCCGCCGACCGCGCTGCGTTCGCCACGCTGCACTCCGCCTCCCTCGCCGCCCCGCTGCTGCGCGACGGCCTCACCGAGGAGTCCGCCCGCCGAGCGGCCAGGCATCTGCGCGCCCTCCTCGGCACCCCCGCCCTCGCCGTGATCGGCGACAACGTCCTGCTCGCCTGGGAGGGCCCGGGCCGCAAGCACGCCCCGCAGGCCGTCGCGCACGCGCAGGACGCGATCCGCGCCGGACGCCCCTGGGTGGTGCCCGCCGAGGTGATCGACTGCGGGCACGTCGACTGCCCGGTGCGGAGCGCCGTCGTGGTGCCCCTGGTCGTGGACGGCCTCGTCGTCGGCGCGCTGTCGGTGTACGTCCGGCAGGTCTCCGCGGGCCTGGTGCGCGCCGCGGGCGAGGTCGCGCACTGGATGATCTCGCAGCTCGAACTCGCCGAGCTCGACCGCTCCCGCACCCGGATGATGGAGGCCGAACTGCGCGCGCTGCGCGCCCAGATCTCCCCGCACTTCGTCTACAACTCGCTGACCGCCATAGCCTCGTTCGTCCGTACCGACCCCGACCAGGCCCGCGAACTGCTGCTGGAGTTCGCCGAGCTGACCCGCTACAGCCTGCGCAGGCACGGCCAGTTCAGTACCCTCGCCGAGGAACTGCGCTCGGTGGACCGCTACTTGCGGCTTGAGCGGGCCAGGTTCGGCGACCGGCTGCGGGTCGATCTGCTGATCGCCCCCGAGGTCCTGCCGGTGGCCGTGCCGTTCCTGTGCCTGCAGCCGATCGTGGAGAACGCCGTGCGGCACGGCCTCGGCCCCAAGTCGACTCCCGGGAGGATCACGATCAGAGCCGAGGACGCCGGCGCGGAGTGCCGGATCAGTGTGGAGGACGACGGGGTGGGCATGGACCCGGAGGAGGTGCGGGTGCGGCTGGCCGGTGAGGCCGAGGACGACTCGCTCGGCCTCGGCAACGTGGACGAGCGGCTGCGCGCGGTGTTCGGCGACGAGTACGGCCTCGTCGTGGAGACCGCGCTCGGCGCCGGCACCAAGGTCAACGTCCGGGTGCCCAAGTACCACAGCGGAGTGCGCGCCTCATGAAACCCCTTGCCGTACTGGCGGTCGACGACGAGCCGCCCGCGCTGGAGGACCTGACGTACCTGCTGCGCGGCGACCGCCGGATCGGCCAGGTGCTGGCGGCGGGCAGCAGCGACGCGGCGCTGCGGCTGCTGGAGGTCGAGACGGTCGACGCGGTGTTCCTCGACATCCGGATGCCGGGCCTCGACGGACTCGACCTGGTACGGGTGCTGAGCCGGTTCGCCCGGCCGCCGGCCGTCGTCTTCGTCACCGCCTACGAGGACTTCGCGGTGGACGCCTTCGCCCTCAAGGCGTGCGACTACCTGCTCAAACCGGTGGGCCGGGACCGGCTCGCCGAGGCGGTGCGCCGGGTCGCGGCACTGATCGACGCCGGCGGGGCGGTCGCGGCGGCCGAACGCGGCGCCGCCCCGGCCCCGGTGGAGCGGATCCCGGTCGACCTCGGCGGGGTGACCCGGTTCGTCTCGCGCGACGAGGTGGCGTACGTCGAGGCGCAGGGCGACTACGTCAGGCTGCACACCGGCGGCAACTCCCCGCTGGTGCGGATCTCGCTGGCGGTGCTGGAAGAGCGCTGGGTGCCGCACGGATTCCTGCGCATCCACCGGCGGTTCCTGGTCTCGCTGCCGCACGTGGAGGAGCTGCGCTCGGACGCCGGGCACTGGACGGTACGGGTGGCGGGCAGCGAACTCCCGGTCAGCCGCCGCCACTCGCGCGAGCTGCGGGACGTCCTGGTGCGCTGGACCCCGGCCGCCGGCCAGGGGCCGTCATGAGCGGCGAGCCGGGCGTCCCGCCGCCGCGCCGGGTCACCGTCTCCGGGCCGCGCCGCAACCGTACCGGCGGCTACTCCGCGCGGGCCGGCGCGGCCGACCTGCACGCGCAGCCGCGCCTCGGCCAGGTCTACGTACGCTCCCTGGTGCGCGACCAACTCCGGCTCTCACTCGGCGTGTTGACCGTCCTCGTGGTGGTGCTCGGCGGCCTGCCGGCCGCGTTCGCGCTGGCCCCCTCGCTGCGCACCACCGAGGTCTTCGGCATCCGGCTGGCCTGGCTGCTGCTCGGCGTCGTCGCCTACCCGCTGCTGGTGGGCACCGCGTGGTTCCACGTCCGGCACGCCGAGCGGGTGGAGCGGGACTTCACCGACCTGCTGGGCGACGCCAAGGCGGACGACGGCTCCGCGCGGACCGAGCCCGGCAGCGGAGCCGGATGAACCCCGCGCTCGGCCTGGCCGCACTCGCCGTCGTGATCGTCGCCACCATCGCCTTCGGCGTGTACGGGCTGCGGCTGTCCCGGGCCACCTCGGACTTCTACGTCGCCTCCCGGGAGATCTCCCCGCTGTGGAACGCCTCCGCGATCGGCGGCGAGTACCTGTCGGCGGCGTCCTTCCTCGGCGTGGCCGGCCTGGTCATGGCCTACGGCGTGGACATGCTGGCCTATCCGGTCGGCTACACCGCCGGCTACCTGGTGCTCCTGCTGCTGGTGGCCGCCCCGCTGCGCCGCTCCGGCGCCTACACGCTGCCGGACTTCGCCGAGGAGCGGCTCGGCTCGACCGCCGTGCGGCGGGTGGCCGGCGTGCTCGTCGCCGTCATCGCCTGGCTGTACCTGGTGCCGCAGCTGCAAGGCGCGGGCCTGACCCTCCAGACGGTGACCGGCGCGCCGCGCTGGACCGGCGCGGTGGTCGTGGCGGTGGTGGTGACCGGGGTGGCGGCGACCGGCGGGATGCGCAGCGTCACGCTCGTCCAGGGCTTCCAGTTCTGGCTGAAGCTGACCGCCATCGCGGTGCCCGCGGTCTTCCTGGTGCTGGCCTGGCGCTCGGCCGGCGCCCCCGCGCTGACCGGCCAGGACGTGCCGCGGTTCAGCCACAGCACGGTGGTACGCATCCAGGACCCGGTCCGGTTCGACGTGACCGAGCCGGTGACCGTCCGGGTGCGCGGCGGCCTCGACGGCACCGACTACCGCGGCCGGCCGGAGCAGGCCGTGCGGCTCGCCGACGGCGAACACTCCGTCAAGGGCGGGGCCAGCCTGACCTTCCCGGCCGGCGTGCCGGTGCCGCACCAGGTGGGCCTGGCGCCGGCCTCCGGCGCGAAGTGGGCGGCGCCGCTGTCCGGCGCGGGCGGGCGCTCGCATCCGCTCTACGCGGTGTACTCGATCCTGCTGGCCACCTTCCTCGGCACCATGGGCCTGCCGCACGTCCTGGTGCGCTTCTACACCAACCCCGACGGCCGGGCCGCCCGCCGTACGACGCTGCTCGTCCTGGTGCTGCTCAGCGTCTTCTACCTGATCCCCACGGTGTACGGGGCGCTCGGCCGGGTGCTCGCGCCGCAACTGCTGCTGACCGGGCAGACCGACACCGCCGTGCTCGTGCTGCCGCAGCTCACCCAGGCGGGCGAGGGCGGCAAGCTGCTCGCGGCGCTCGCCACCGCAGGAGCGTTCGCCGCTTTCGTGTCCACCGCCTCGGGGCTGACCGTCTCGGTGGCCGGCGTGGTCGCCCAGGACCTGCTGCGCGGCTCCACCCGCGGCTTTCGCTGGGCGTCGCTCGCGGCCGGGGTGCCGCCGCTCGTGATGGCCACCGCCACCGACGGGCTGCCGGTGGCCGACGCGATCGGGCTGGCGTTCGCGGTCGCCGCCTCGTCCTTCTGCCCGCTGCTCGTGCTCGGCATCTGGTGGCGGGGTCTGACGGACCTGGGTGCGCTGGCCGGACTGGTGGCGGGCGGCGGGCTCGCCGCGGTGGCGGTGGTGCTCACCAGCGTGCGCGGGCCCGGCCGCGGCTGGTCGGCCGCGCTGCTCGAACAGCCCGCCGCCTGGACCGTGCCGGTGGCCTTCGCCGTCATGGTGACGGTCTCGCTGCTGACCAGGCACCGGCTCTCGGCGCCCGACGTCGACCGGGTCATGCTGCGCATGCACCTGCCCGAGGAGGTCGGCGCCCAGCCGGCCGCCCCGGCCGTCCCCGTGCCCGCCGCGCGCCGCACCGGAATCCGGCGGCCGTCCGCTCCCTGACCGGCGGGAAACGGCCGGCAGCCGGTCGAACGGCCGTCCTGCCGTCGAACCGCTGGGCGTACCGCGCCGACCGTCCGGCGAACGGACCGTACCGCTCACCGACAGCCGCTGTACGCCGCTGGCCGGGCGGTGACCGTTTTCCTACCTTGGCGCGGGGGCCGGCAGCGGCCCCCGGCAGTCGCAGTACCTCAATGAGGAGGGAAACCCGCAGATGAGTACCAGCACCGCAGCCGGTCCCGCGCCCGTCGCCGCGGACACCATCGCAGACCCCGGGCCGCTCGGCCTGGCCGGATTCGCGTCCACCACCTTCGTACTCAGCTCGTTCAACGCCCACTTGATCGACCAGAACCTCCTCACCGTGGTACTGCCGCTCGCGCTGTTCTACGGCGGCCTGGCCCAACTCCTCGCCGGCATGTGGGAGTTCCGCAAGGGCAACACCTTCGGGGCGACCGCCTTCGTGTCGTACGGCGCCTTCTGGCTGTCCTACGCGGCCTATGTGAAGTTCGTGGTCGGCACCCTGCCGCCGGACACCGCGAACCAGGCGACCGGCCTCTACCTGGTGGTGTGGGCGGTGTTCACCGTCTACATGACGGTGGCCGCGCTGCGCACCAACGCGGCACTGCTCGCGGTGTTCGCCGCGCTGGCGGTGACCTTCATCGTGCTGGCCATCGGCGAGTTCGACACCTCCGTCGGCATCACCAAGGTCGGCGGCTGGATCGGCCTGGTCACCGCGGTCTTCGCCTGGTACGCCTCGTTCGCCGTCGTCACCAACTCGACCTGGAAGCGGCCGGTCGTGCCGCTCTTCCCGCTCACCGGTGCGGCTCTCGGCCGGCGCGGCGGACCGATCGAGGGACCGCACGAATGAGCGACGAAACACTCTCCAACCTGCTGCGGGAGGAACGCCGCTTCCCGCCGCCCGCCGAGCTGGCCGCGTCGGCCAACGTCACGGCGGCGGCGTACGAGGAGGCGGCGGCCGACCCCGACGCGTTCTGGGCGGCGGCGGCGAACAGGCTGGAGTGGGCGGAGCCCTGGACGCAGGTGAGCGACTGGAGCGGGGCGCCGTTCGCCCGCTGGTTCATCGGCGGCCGGCTCAACGTCGCGGACAACTGCGTCGACCGGCACGTACGGGCCGGGCACGGCGACCGGGTCGCCTTCCACTGGGAGGGCGAGCCCGGCGACACCAGGACGCTGACCTACGCCGACCTCAAGGACGAGGTCAGCCGGGCGGCCAACGCGCTGACCGGGCTCGGGGTCGGGGCCGGCGACCGGGTGGCGATCTACATGCCGATGATCCCGGAGACCGTGGTCGCGATGCTGGCCTGCGCCCGGATCGGCGCCCCGCACACGGTGGTGTTCGGCGGCTTCTCCGCCGACGCGCTGCGCGGCCGGATCCTGGACTGCGACGCCCATGTGGTGATCACCGCCGACGGCGGCTACCGCAAGGGCAGCGCCTCGGCGCTCAAGCCCGCGGTGGACGAGGCCGTGGCGCAGTGCCCCGACGTGCGCAGCGTGCTGGTGGTCCGCAGGACCGGCCAGGACGTGGCGTGGACTCCAGGCCGGGACGTGTGGTGGCACGACGTGGTGGACGGCCAGTCGGCCGAGCACCGGCCGGAGGCGTTCGACAGCGAGCACCCGCTCTACATCATGTACACCTCCGGCACCACCGCCCGCCCCAAGGGCATCCTGCACACCACCGGCGGCTACCTCACCCAGGCCGCCTGGACGCACTGGGCGGTCTTCGACGTCAAGCCCGAGCAGGACGTCTACTGGACGGCCGCCGACATCGGCTGGGTCACCGGCCACTCCTACATCGTCTACGGACCGCTGGCCAACGGGGTGACCTCGGTGCTCTACGAGGGCACCCCCGACACCCCGCACCAGGGCCGCTGGTGGGAGATCGTGCAGAAGTACAAGGTGTCGATCCTGTACTGCGCGCCCACCGCGATCCGCACCTTCATGAAGTGGGGCGACGAGATCCCGGGCCGCTACGACCTGTCGTCGCTGCGGCTGCTCGGCTCGGTCGGCGAGCCGATCAACCCCGAGGCGTGGATGTGGTATCGGCAGGCGATCGGCGGTGACCGCTGCCCGGTGATGGACACCTGGTGGCAGACCGAGACCGGCGCCCAGATGATCAGCCCGCTCCCCGGGGTGAGCACCTGCAAGCCGGGCTCCGCGCTGCGACCGCTGCCGGGCATCTCCGCCGAGGTCGTGGACGACCGCGGCAACCCGGTGCCCAACGGCTCGGGCGGCTACCTGGTGCTGACCCAGCCGTGGCCCGGGATGCTGCGCACCATCTGGGGTGACGAGAAGCGGTACATCGAGACCTACTGGTCCCGCTTCCCCGGCTGGTACTTCGCGGGCGACGGCGCCAAGAAGGACGACGACGGCGACATCTGGCTGCTCGGCCGGGTGGACGACGTGATGAACGTGTCGGGGCACCGGATCTCCACCACGGAGGTGGAGTCCGCACTGGTGTCCCACCCGCTGGTCGCCGAGGCGGCCGTGGTCGGCGCCGCCGACCCGACCACCGGGCAGGGCATCGTCGCGTTCGTGATCCTGCGGGCGAACGGCGAGCAGGCCGCGGCCGACGCCGGCGGGGACGAGGTGGCCAGGCAGCTGCGGGCACACGTGTCCAAGGAGATCGGGCCGATCGCCAGGCCGCGGCAGATCCTGGTGGTGGCCGAACTGCCCAAGACCCGCTCCGGCAAGATCATGCGCAGGCTGCTGCGGGACATCGCGGAGAAGCGGGTGCTCGGCGATGTCACCACGCTGACCGACTCCACCGTGATGGACGCGATCCGCGAGCGGCTGCCGGCCAGTTCACCGTCCGCCGGCGGGGGAGACGAGGAGTAGCGCACCCCCCGGCACCCCGCACTGCCCGCAGGGCCCGCATCCCGTCCGGGGATGCGGGCCCTACCTCTGGGCCGGCACCGGCTCCCGCCGCCTGACCCGCTCCACCCCGCGGCAGTACGACAGGCCCTCCAGCGGCAGCCCGGCGAAGAACCGGGTGACCAGGTCGGCGAGTTCGACCGTCCGCTCCAGGAACAGCATGTGGTCGGCGCCCGCCACCTCCACGAACCAGCTCTCCGTGCACGCCTCGGCGACCTGCCGGCACAGCTCGGGAGTGGTGAAGGAGTCGTACTCACCGGTCGCCACCAGCACCGGCGGCAGCGGCGGCCGGGTGGCGTCCACCATCTCGTGGTTCAGCAGCCGGTAGGTGTTCGCGCAGGTCTGCGCGGCCTCGCCCTCCGGCAGGTTGGCCAGCCTGCGCAGCAGGAAGCGACGGACCCGGGCGCCGGACTCGATGCCGGCCAGCCGGTCGCGGTTCATCAGGATGTCCACCGCGCCCTGCGCGTACTCCTCCATCCGGCGCGCCTCCAGATGCTCGATGGTGCGGCGCATGGCGGCCCTGGCGTGCGCCGGGATCGACGTCATGGTGCCGATCAGCGCCACCCGCAGCACCCGGCCGGGATGCCGCTGGGCGATCCGGTAGGCGATGGCGGTGCCGTACGAGCCGCCGATGATGTTGACCTCGCGCAGCCCGTTCTCGTCGAGCATCTGGCAGACGGCGTCGGCCAGCGAGTCCACGCCGTGGTGGTCGGGCAGCAGGTCGCCGGCCCCCCAGCCCGGCGGATCGACCGTCAGCACGTCCATATGGGCCAGGAACTCGCGTTCGATCCGGCCCCAGGTCTCCTTGCGCTGGAACGCGCCGCCGATCATCAGCAGCGGGGCCATGCGCGGGGCGGAGGTGCGCACGAGCCGGGACTCGCAGTGGTAGCCCTCCCAGACGTGGGAGCGCACGACCGCCGGCTGCGGTACGGACGGTGCGCCAGGGTGCGGGACGGAGGTGAACGACGTCATCCTCTTCCTTCGGTTACGGCGGCACAGCCACGGGTGGCGGCACCCGTGCGTCCCGCCGCCGAAGGAGGGCCGCCGGGGGTCCCGCGGCACTTGCTCGGTGCTAACGCCGAGATCACCTCAATGGATGCGCGCCGCGGACTCGCTCACCCGTTTGCGACACCCGGGACCGCCCGCACCGTGACGGCCGCCGTCAGCTCTCGCTCCGGTGTTTGATCCACAGCACCGCGCCCGCGGCGGCCGCGGTGACGCCGATCGCCACCGGCACGTAGCTGCGCCACTGGTCCTGCGAGACGCGGTTCAGCCGGGCGCCGACCTGGGCGCCGGACTCCTGGGTCGCCTCGGCGACCTCACCGACCCTGGCCCTGGCCCTGTCGGGCGTTCTGACCGCCGTCTCCCGCAGCCGCTCCACCGCCTTGGCTGCCACGGCCTTGGCCTCGGTGGCCTTCTCCGCGGCCACCGCCTTCGCCTCCGTCGCCTTCTCCACGGCTGCCGCCTTCGCCTCGGTGGCCTTCTCGGCCGCCACCGCCTTCGCCTCCGTCGCCTTCTCCACGGCGGCCGCCTTCGCCTCGGTCGTCTTCTCGCTCGCCTTGGCCTTCGTCTGCGCGGCCTTGGCCTTCACCCGCGCGGGCACGTCCGCCCTGGCCGCGAGCTCCTCCACGGTCTCGCCCAACTGCTCGCGGGTGTCCTCGATGCCGTCCCGGAGCCCGTCAAGGCCCGGATCACTGGGGCCGGCCTGCTGCTCGCCGCCGGTGCCACCGTCGCCGTGGGTCATCGCTTCGCCCTTTCCTTGATGGTTTCCAGGTCGTCCTTCACGCTCTCGACCGCCTCGCCGGGCACGGGCGGAACCGCCCGGGACAGCTGGCGCCTGCCCAGCAGCCCCAGCACCCCGGCCAGTACCAGCAGCGCGCCCGCCACCACGAGCGAGGCCGCCCACACCGACAGCGGCAAGGCGGCGATCACGGTCACCACCAGCGCCGCGGCGCCGAAGAAGGCGGCCAGCGCGGCCGCGCCGAACAAGCCGCCGCCGATACCCGCCCGCTTGCCCTTCTGCGCCAACTCCGCCTGGGCGAGCTGCATCTCCTGCCGGACGAGCTGTGAGATCTGCTCGGTTCCCTGCTTCACCAGGGCGCTCACCGACTTCTCGGCCGGCTCGCTCCCGGTGGCAGCCGGCTGCCTGTGATCCACGCCTTCGCTCAATTCGGCCACCGCCTGTGCCTTCCCGCACGAATGTCTCCTACCGGGCGGGTGTCCCGAGGCGGCGAATGAAAACCGGTCAGTGGGGGGCGGGCGGCCTCATTCGCCTCCGTCGGGCGGTGGCGGACCGTCACACCTCCAGGTCGTCCTCGATCCTGCCGAGCTGGTGGCGGGCCATGGCGAGGTTCGCGCGGGACCGGTCGAGGGCCAGGTAGAGGAACAGGGCGCTCTTGCCGCGGCCCTTGAGCAGCCGGATGAGGTGGTACTGCGAGCCGAGCGTGATCAGGATGTCCTCGATGCCGTCCTTGAGGCCGAGCAGTTCCATGGTGCGGGCCTTGGCCCGCACCACGTCGGTGTTGCCGGCCGCGGCCACGGTCAGGTCCAGATCCTTTCCGCCGCCCAGCGTGCCGAGCGCCATACCGCTGCTGTAGTCGACGAGGGCGACGCCGATGACTCCCTCGATGGAGGTCATCGCGTCCTTGAGTGCGGTCTCGGTGTTGGCCATGGTGGGGTGGTTTCCTTCCGTTCGGTTCTCTCGATGTGCGGTGGGTGCTTGTCGGTGTGCTGTGTGCGCGGTTCGCACCTGGGCGGTACGGGGCCGCGCCGGTCGGGCGGTCATGACGGCCTGGCGTCCTCCAGCCGGTCCTGGGTGCCGTCGATCAGCTGGGCGATCCGGGCCCCGGCCCTGCGGGCCTCCAGGTGCAGCCGCCCCACGTTGACCCGCGGCCCGGCGAGCACGGTGAGGGCGCAGACCGGGCCGGCGGCGTAGATCGCCACGCAGCCGTCCTCGCCGCGGACCAGCAGTTCGCGGAAGGCGGCCCGGCCGGTGGCGTCGGTCAGCCGCAGCCCGATGCCGAGCGCGGCGGCGGTGAGCGCGGCCACGCCGGCGGCGGCCTCGGGGCCGGCCGCGGGAATGTCCTCGGCCAGCACCATGCCGTCCACACCGGCGGCGAGCGCCCCGCTGACCTCCGGCACCTGGGTCCGCAGCCGTTCCAACTCGGCCCGTATGTCCGCCTCGTGGGCCATCGCCCTTCTCCTTCCGGCGCGCTGCCTGACGGTCCGCCTCATGACGGCCCGGGTCGTGCCGCTCCAGGTGGCGTGACCCTCACAGATGTGCCTCCAATGCGTCCCGCAGCCGGCGCAGCATGGTGACGTCGGCGCCGCCGGTGATGTCGCTGAGCCAACTGGTCTGCGGTGCGGGGAGGCCGGCGGCCCGGTCGGCACCGGTGACCGGGATCTCCAGCCGGCCGGCCAGCGCCAGCCGGCGTACGTCCACCAGCGTGTGGAACGCCGGCCGGCCGAGCAGCACGGCGATCTCCGCGGCGGTCCTGGTGCCGTCGGCCAGGTCGAGCACCGCCCGCTGCCTGCGGGTGGCCGGCGGCAGCCGGCCGGTCCGGCGGCGCAGCAGCGGCGCGGTGTCCAGTCGCGGGCACGGCCAGACCTCTTCGAGGAAGCGCCTGCGGCGGCGCGTCTCGCGCTCCACCTCGGTCACCGGCACCGGGCGCACCGCGCCGAACCAGTGCACCGCGCCGTGCCGGAACCGGCTCGGCCCGCCGCCGGGCGCCAGCACGAAGAACGCCGCGTCGAACAGCGCGCCGAGGTGGCTGATCTCCAACTCGCCCTCGGACAGCAGGTGGTGGTCGATCAGCTGGCGGGAGACAGCGGTCTTCGGGCCGGCCCGGTCCAGCGCGTCGAGCCACGCCTCGGCCGACAGCCGGCCACCACCGGTCAGCAGCACCTCGATGCCCGGCGCCCGCGGGCTCTCCGCGTGCACCACCGCGCCGTCGGCCAGATACAGCACGCCGGTGTCGCGCAGCAGCGCGCCGGTCGCCCGCTCCCCGGCGAGCCTGGCCAGCATCGGCGACAGCGCCGGGGGCGCGACGGGATCGCGGGGCGGCGCCGCCGGCGCCGGCGGCGAGGTGGCGCTCACGCCAGCACCAGCCGTTCGGCCAGTTCGCGCAGCCGCAGCATGGCCAGCGCCAGGTTGGCCTGCGCCCGGTCCAGCCAGAGGTGCAGGAAGACGCCGTCGCCGTATGGCACCGGGACGAACCGCAGTACGTGGTATCCGGCGCCGGTGACGACGATGACGTCCTCGACCGGCGGCTGCGTCGGCGTTCCGTCCGGGGCCTGCTCCGCCGCCGCGAAGACCGGGTGTTCGGCCGCCGCCCGGGCGAACTCGGCGGTCTCCGCCGCCATGCCCTCGTGGTCGCCGCCCGGCGCGTCCCCGGCCTGCCCGAGTGCGAGCCCGCTGACCCACTCCACCAGGGCGGCCCCGCGCGCCCCCGGCACGGCCATGGCTTCGACCAGACACTCGTCGATCCCTGACACCCGACTCCCCTCGCCCCACCACCAGCCGCTCCGCGCGGCTCCCCGGTGACTGCGAAGTTACGCAACGTGGCACTCGTCTCGGGGAGTTCGGGCATTTTCCTGCGGTACATGCACCGCCGTGCCCTAGAATCCGCCCCTCCGGGGTGATGGGGTGGTCGGGAGCCGGGCGGTCGGGGGCGGGGAGGCGGGCGCGCTTGGCCGGTCAGCTCACCCGGCGGCCGTGGCGGGCTGCGGCCTTGCGGTCCGCAGCCGGGTGGGCCCGGCGTCCAGCGGGCTGCCGGGACAGAGGCGGGGACCCCGACCTGCGTCCGCAGCCGGGCGAACCGGCGCTCAGCGGCCGGCCGGGACCGACGCGGAGGCCCCCGCCGGAGCCGGGTCGTGCCGCCGGCCCGCTTCGTGCCGGCCGGCCTCCCGCAACGCCGCCGCGCGTAGTGCTTCGACCGCGTCGAACACGTCGCAGTACGTGACGTGCAGCGCGTTGTAGCCGAAGCGCAGCAGGTCGGGCGCGGGCACGTCGCCGATCACTCCGCGGTCGCGTAGGGCGCGCATCAGCCGGGGGGCGGCGCAGTGCCGCAGGAGCAGTTGGCTGGCCCGTCGCTCGGCGGACCGCGGGGTGGCCAGTTCGAAGCCGAGGCCGTCGAGCAGTTCGTCGACGCAGTCGATGAAGAAGGCGCCCAACTCCACGCTCTTCGCCCGGATCTCGTACGGGTCGAGGCCGTCGTACGCGTCGAGGGCCGCGTCCAGGGCGACCAGCGACAGCAGCGGCGGCGAGCCGATCCGCAGCCGCGCGATGCCGTCGTCCGCCGCGGTCGTGGAGGCGGCCGGGTCCTGGCAGCCGGTGAGCGGCAGGTCGAGCGCGCCATGGTGCCGGGCGGCCGCGTAGATGTACGCGGGCGCGCCCGGCCCGCCGGACAGGAACGCCTCGCCGCAGCCGACCGCCAGGTCGACCAGGTCCGCGTCCAGCGCCAGCGGCACCGCGCCGGTGACCTGGCACAGGTCCCACACCGCGACCGCGCCCGCCCGGTGCGCGGCGGCGGTCAGTGCGCGGATGCCGAACAGTTCGCCGGTGCGGAGGTCCACCGGGCCCGCCGCCGTGACCGCGACCTGCTCGCCGTACTCCGCCAGTGCCTCCGGGAACCGGGCCGCCGGCACCTGGCGCAGTTCGAGGCCGAGCATCCGGGCCGCCGAGCCGGCCAGATACCGGTCGGTGCGGAAGCCGCACGAGTCGACCATGATCAGCCGCCGGTCCGGCCGCAGCCGGGCGGCGGCGCCGACCGCGTTGAACAGCTGTACCGAGATGGAGTCGCCGACCAGCGTCTGGCCGGGCGCGGCCCCCAGCAGCCGGCCGATCCGGTCGCCGACCAGCCGTGGCGCCGCCGACCAGCACTCGCCGCTGCGGCCGCGCACCAGATCGTCACCCCACTGCTGGGCGATCGTCCGGCCGACGGTGTCCCGCACCCCCGCCGGCGGCACCCCCAGCGAGTGGCCGTTCAGATAGACCTGGCCGTCGCCGAGCGCGAAATCCTTCCGTACCCACGCGAGCGGATCCGCACGGTCGAGCCGCTCCGCCGTGCCCCTGCTGGTCATCTGCGGCACCTCCCGCGATGGGATACGGATTCCGACGGGTTGCCAGGAATGTGCGTTTTCACTGAGCCTGCCGCCCGGGCCGCGTCACGTGGACACCCCCGTGGCCCGCGCCGAGGACCGGGCGGCAGGCCGCCATTACTTGGAGAATGGTTACTTCGGATTACCCGTGAGACATACCCGTTCAACCCCTGACGGGGCGGATGGCATATTCACCTGAGGTTGAATTTCATCGAGGTGGGAGCCGGGTTTGCGGGGCACTCTGTTCCGTTGGTTCATTTCGCTCTTCCCCCGTTCGCAGAGCTCCGATCCATAGGAAACCGTAGTGGCAGGCGATTTCGGCTGTCAAACGTTCTCCGGGCGGAACCTCTCGGCCCCATATGATTTCCCCGGGCGTATCGACCGCTGGGGCAACCCGCGGTAACAGTGCCGGCCGGCCCGGCCCGCCGCCCGGCGGCGACTCCCGGACGGGGGTACGGGCTGTGACTGGCGCGGCCGCGCAGCGTACCGTCGAACCTCGGCCGCTTCCCGTGGGGGCGCGCCATCCGTCAACTTTCCCGGGAGATCGGAGAGATCATGGATCCGTACCCGGCCGATGGCCCGAAAGGCTCCCATGAAAGCTGAGATCGCCGTGCCCGACGGTGCACGGCACACCCGGATCCTCGGTGTGGGCGCGTACCGCCCGAGGCGGGTCGTCGACAACGCCGAGGTCTGCCGGCACATCGACTCCTCCGACGAGTGGATCCGCTCCAGGTCGGGCATCGTGACCCGGCGCTGGGCGTCCCCCGACGAGACGCTGGGTGTGATGGCGGAGCAGGCCGCGATAAAGGCGATCGCGGCGGCCGGGCTGACCCCCGACCAGATCGGGTGTGTCATCGCGGCGACCTTCACGCACCTGATGCAGACCCCGGCGATCGCCACCGAGATCGCCGACCGGATCGGCGCCGTCGGGGCCGCGGGCTTCGACATCTCGGCGGGCTGCGCGGGCTTCGTGCACGGCGTGGTGCTGGCCTCGGACTCGGTGCGCGCCCGCGGCGGCCATGTGCTGGTGGTCGGGGTGGAGCGGATGACCGACCTGCTGGACCTGACGGACCGTTCGACGGCGTTCATCTTCGGTGACGGCGCGGGCGCGGTCGTCGTCGGCCCGTCCGACACGCCCGGCATCGGCCCGGCCGTGTGGGGCGCCGACGGCTCGCAGGCCGACGCGATCACCCAGAGCGCGCCGTGGGACGCGCTCAAGGACGATCCGGGGCGGGACTTCCCGGTGCTGCGGCAGGACGGCCAGCGGGTGTTCCGCTGGGCGGTCTACGAGATGTCCAAGGTGGCCAGGCAGGCGCTCGACGCGGCCGGCATCGGCCCCGAGGACCTGGACGCGTTCGTCCCGCACCAGGCCAACGAGCGGATCATCGACAGCATGACCAGGTCGATGGGGCTGCCGGCCCGGGTCGCGGTGGCCAAGGACATCATCACCACGGGCAACACCTCGGGCGCCTCGGTGCCGCTGGCGATGGACCAGCTGCTCAACTCCGGCACCGCGCACTCCGGCGACACCGCGCTGCTGCTCGGCTACGGCGCGGGCCTGTCGTACGCGGCGGTGGTGGCCACCCTGCCGTAGACCCCGCCGTGGCCGGGCGGGCTCCCCGCGGGCGCGGCAGGCCCGGGGAGCCACGGCGCCAGGGCGCCCCGGGCGGCGGGCTCGTCCCGCCGCGCGCGGGGCGCGTCAGCCGCAGCGGTCGGCGGCTAAGTCCGCGGCCCGCTGCGGGTCGCGGACGGCCTCCTGGCCCGTGCTGAGGCCGGGTTCGCGCACCGCGTCCGCGCCCTCCTCGGCGAGCAGCGCGTCGAGCTGGGCGGCGCAGTCGGACGGCTCGATCGAGTAGCCGGCCAGGAAGCCGTCCACCACCGCGCTGACGAAGTCAGGGCCGAAGTCGCGGCCGGCCATCAGCCTGCGGTAGACCAGCGGCCCCGCCAACTGGTCTATGGCCAGGTCCAGATCCAGGTCGGCGGCCAGCTCACCGCGGTCCACCGCCTCGCCGAGCACCTTGCGGGATATCGCGGAGCCGGCCTCGTACAGCGCGCTCTTCATCTGGCCGAACTTCGGGTCCACACCGGCCCGTTCGATCACCGCCCGGATGCCGTTGTCGGCCACCGGGTCGTGCAGCAGCACGCGCAGCGTGTCCAGTTCCTGGATCAGGTCCTCGCGCAGGCTCCCGGTGGGCGCCGAATGCGCGGCCTGTATCCGGCTCAGGATGGCGTCCTTGAGCATGCTCGTGGTGTCCGCCCAGTGCCGGTAGAGCGTGGTGCGGCCGACCCCGCTGCGGGCCGCCACGGCGACATGGGTCACCGCCGACCAGCCGTGCTCGACCAGCAGTTCCTGCGCGGCCACCAGCGCCGCCGCGCGGCTGCGCGCCGCCCGCGGATCGGATCCGCGCGGCGCGGCCTCCCACGCGTCGTCCGGCTCTTTGGACGTCGACATCGCGTCTCCCCCTTCGTGTCCGTGCCGCCGTACGAGGCGGAACCTGCGCTCCGGCCCCGGACCGGTGGGTCCGGGGCCGGTCCCCGTCAGGCGCGGGACGCCTGCCCCCACGGCGAACGCTTCTGGTAACGGGGGCGCCAGGTCTTACGGTAAAGGAACCGGATCGGCGGCGGCACGAGGGCGAGCACCTTCTGCTCGGTGCCCGCGGAGGCCTCGTCCAGCAGCCACGGGAAGAACTGCGCGGTGCCGGCGGTGCCGACCTGCCTGCGCTGCTCCTCGCCGAAAGCGTCCCAGTCCTTTTCGTTCAGCACCGCGTCGATCAGCGGCAACCCGTCGTTCTCCTCATGGGCCAGGTGATCGGTGAGCACCTGGTCCAACTGCTCGGCGTCCGCCCGCAGTCCGCCGGTGTCGCCGCTCGTCAGCCGGGAGCCGATCCGGGCCATCAGCGGGTCGAGCGAGGCGTGTTCGGCCTCCATCGCGTCCAGCAGCGCCAGCCGTTCGGGGGCGGTGCCCATCTTGGCCCGCAGCGGCGGCCACAGCACGCTGTCCTCGGCGGAGTGGTGCACATGCAGGTAGTAGGTGAACGTCGTCCAGCCCGCCCGGAACGCGCGGAGGTCGCCCGTGGTGCTGTCGGCGGCCCGGGCCAGCCGGGCCGTGTCGCGCCGGAAAGCGTCGTGCGCCGCATACATCATGGTGAAGTCAAGCCTGGACTGCGCACCGATGCCGGTGTTGGTACTCATGCGTTGCCTCCTTGTGGTGTGTGTGCGGAGTGCGTGCTCGGCAGGCGGGTCGGGTCAGCCGGAGAAACCGGCAGATATTTCTACGGAAACCATTGTTGAACCCCCCGTCGCCAAAGGTGTATACCGGTTGCGCCATTACCCGTCGACTCGCGTGGGACACCTTGTACCGGAATTCCGGCCGGACCGTCCAGCCGGAGCGCCGGGCGAATTCGGCGGACAGAACAGAGTGACCCCATGAATGATCCCAGACGAAGCGTGACAGTCGGAGAGATCAAGCCATTGGGCGGACTTTATTCAGCGGTCGGTGAAACTCGGAATGGCCGCCGTCGTGCCAGCTCAAAGGGAAGTACGCCGCCGAGCGCCGCGAAACTGCCGGGAGCGGTACTGGCTGAAAGTCGCGGGACCGGTGACGGGCGGTGTCACCCCCGCGGTCCGGCCGCCGCCCGCAGCGCCGCCACCAGCCGGTCGGCGACTTCGGTGCGCACCCAGGCCAGGGTCTCGCCCCCGGTGCGCCGCGGCACCGTCTCGATCAGCATGATCAGGCACAGGTAGCAGCGGTAGAGCGCGATCCGCCGCAGGGCCGGGCCGTCGAAGTCGCCCCGGCCGCCGCCGGCCGCGTAGCCGGACAGGAAGGCCGAGTCCCGCTCGGCGTCGCCGAGCAGCAGCGACAGCGAGGCGAAGTCCGCCAGCGGATCGCCCCACATCATCCGCTCGCCGTCGATCAGCGCGCTGATCCGGCGCTCGCCGGCCGGCCCGTCCAGCAGGATGTTGCCGGGCCACAGGTCGAAGTGCACCAGCGCCGGCACGGTGACCTCCGCCAGCACCGGCGCTGCGGCGGCCAGCTGCTCCCGGATCGAGTCCACCGGCAGCGGCAGCCAGGCGTCGTACCTGACCGCGTCGTCGAGCACCGCGTCGGTCATCGCGCCGAAGGCCGCCGCCCACCGGTCGGTGAGCGGTCCGGTGCTCTGCGCCGGATAGCCGAAGGCCGGTCCGCGTACCGCGTGCAACCGGGCCATCAGCGAGCCGAGTTCGCAGCGCAGCCGGTCCCGTTCGAGGCAGGCCATCGTGCCGGCCACGCCGTACCAGGGCACTCCGGGGCGGTGGCTCATCAGCAGGTACGGGTCGGCCGCCTCCGCGCACTCCGCGGCCAGCAGCGCCGGCGCCGGCACCTCGGCCTCGGCGGCGTGCCGGTAGAACAGCGCCTCGCCGTAGAGCAGTTCGGCCTCGTAGCGCAGCCGGGGCAGGTCGGGGGACGGCGGCACCTTGAGCACGAGGCGCTCGCCGCCGGTCAGCTCGACCACGTACAGCCCGTTGTACGTGCCGCCGGTCAGCGGCGCGTGCCGGACGATCCGGCCGGCCGGTATGCCGGCCCGCCCCAGCAGCGCGGTGACCCGCTCGCCGGTCCGCTCCTGCGCCTCCGCCGTCATCGTGGTCCCCGTCCCCGTGCTGCCACCTGGATACGAACGTGTGTCCGTACCGCCTGGCACCTTACGCCGCCGCGGGGCGGGTTCGCGGCAGGCAACGCCGGTGCCGCCGGGGGAGTAGCGGTGCTGCGGCGGGCGGGTGCTTCTGCGGCCGGCGGCGATTAGCGCGGTCGGCGGCCGGTCATACAGACGTGCGGAGCATAAACGTCGGAAAATATGACAAATCATTCGCACGAGGAGTGGCATGACCCAGCAGACGGACGGGCCGATCGCCGAGCTGACGGCCGGCGACGCCGCCGGCGACCCCGCGGGCGGCGGGCCCCGCCGCCGCAGAAGGCTGCTGCCGTGGAAGCACAAGCGCGACCTGACCCCCGATCAGCGCCGCCGCCGGCGGCTGGCCACCCGCGGCGCGCTCGGAGTGTGCGTGATCTGCGTCGGGACGGTGGGCTGGTCGGTCGGAAAGGCACTCACCTACCCGGGCAAGGACAGCAACCAGGCCAGGCTCGCCGAGTGGGCCCGCGACCACGAGCTGGGCTTCGTGGTGAACAAGCTGGAGGACGTGCAGTACAAGATGAACCCGCCCAAGGTCGGCGGCAGCCTCTCCGCCGAGGCGCTGGCCCGGATGAACGCCACCGCCCCCGCGGCGGCCGCCCCGGCCCCCGCCCAGGTACCGGCCAAGGC
The DNA here is from genome assembly GCF_050956065.1 of Streptomyces sp. CA-111067. NCBI lineage: Bacteria > Bacillati > Actinomycetota > Actinomycetes > Kitasatosporales > Streptomycetaceae > Streptomyces > Streptomyces sp. CA-111067. Next base: position 8,108,110 of record NZ_CP192103.1, read on the forward strand.
GCTGGTGCCGCTGCGCGCCCCGATGCGCCCGCTGGTCAGCCCCGGCCTGCCCGGCGAGGGCGTCTACCGCACGCTGGCCAGCGCCCACGGCCAGCCGATCGTGCAGGGCACCTACGTACGCCCCGACGACGAGCACACCTCCTACGAGGCCGCCGTCGCCTGGATCAGCGGCAAGTACTCGCGCTTCCAGCTGCACCCCGGCGCCCGCGAGCCCGGCGGCAGCTTCTCGGTGCCGCCGACCATCCCCAAGGGACAGCGCACCGGCCTGGTCGCCACCTGGAACGGCGGCTTCCGGGTCACCGACGGCGGCTCCCGCGGCGGCTTCTACCTCAACGGCCAGACGGCCGGCGAGCTGCGTGACGGCACCGCGTCCGAGGTGTTCTACCGCGACGGCTCGATCAAGATCGGGGAGTGGGGCCGCGACGTGCACATGACGCCGGATGTCGTCGGCGTCAGGCAGTGCCTCGAGCTGATGGTGGACGGCGGCCGTGTCGTGCCCGACATCGGCGACGACTCCAAGTGGGGCGTCACCGACCAGAGCAAGATGTACGTCCAGCGGTCCGGCGTCGGCATCACCGCGCAGGGCGACATCATCATGGTCGTCGGCCAGGCGCTCACCGCCCAGACGCTGGCCGACCTGCTCCAGCGGGCCGGCGCCGTACGCGCGATGCCGCTGGACATGAACCGGGCCTGGCCGTCGTTCATGTCCTACGACGGCAGCCACGACCCGTCGAACCCGAAGCCCACCAACATCCTGGACTTCGAGGACCCGCCGGACCGCTACTACGTCGAGGCCACCCGCGACTTCGTGGCGGTCTACGGCCGCTGACCCCGGCACGGGCCGCCGCGCCCCCGAAGGTCCCCGTCCGGCGGAAAAGCTCTACCCTCGGAGCCATGGCTGAACAGGACAAGCCCACGGGGACCGGCCCCAGCGTGCGGGTGGACAGCTGGATCTGGTGCGTACGGCTCACCCGGTCCCGGTCGCTGGCCGCCGCGGCCTGCCGGGCCGGGCACGTACGGGTCAACGGGGAACGGGTCAAGCCCGCGCAGGCGGTGCGCGCCGGCGACGAGGTGCGGCTGCTGCACGCCGGCCGGGAGCGGGTCGTGGTGGTCTCCAAGGTGCTCAGCAAACGGGTCGGGGCGCCCGCCGCCGTCGAGGCGTACGTGGACAACAGCCCGCCCCCGCCGCCGCGCGAGGACGTACTCGCGCTCGGCATGCGCGACCGCGGCGCCGGCCGGCCGACCAAGCGCGACCGGCGCGAGATGGAACGGCTGCGGCTGCACGGCTCCGCCCGCCGCCCCCCGGCGGGCTGAGCCGTGGACACGGCCGGCACCAGGTCGCCCGAGCAGCTCTTCGAGGAGCACCGCCCGCTGCTGACCGGCCTGGCCTACCGGATGCTCGGCAGCATGTGGGACGCGGAGGACACCGTCCAGGAGGCGTATCTGCGCTGGACGCGGGCCGACCGCGACGGGATCCGCGAACCGCGCGCCTACCTGGTCACCGTCGTGTCCCGGCTCGCGCTCGACCAGCTGCGCTCGGCGCGCGCCACCCGGGAGGCGTACCCGGGGCCGTGGCTGCCCGAGCCGGTGGACACCGCGGCGGTCGGACCGCTCGACACCGCCGAACTGCGCGACACCCTGTCCTACGCCACCCTGCACCTGATGGAGCGGCTGACCCCGCCCGAGCGCGCGGTCTTCGTGCTGCGCGAGGCGTTCGAGCTGCCCTACGACGCCGTCGCCGACATCGTCGGCATGCCGGCCGCCACCTGCCGCCAGCTGCGGCACCGGGCCTCCGCCCGGCTCAGCGACGCCCGCGGCGGCGACCGTTTCCAGCCGTCAGGCGAGGAGCACACTCGGCTGCTGAACCGGCTGATCGACGCCGCCGGGGGCGGCGACATGGCGGCGCTCGCCGACCTGTTCAGCCAGGACGTGGTGGCCTGGAACGACGGCGGCGGCAAGACCCGCGCGGCGCTGCGCCCGGTGATAGGGCGCGAGCACGTCATCGCCTTCGTGGCCGGCCTGCTGGAGCGCTACCAGGTGGACGAGATCCGGCTCACCGAGGCCAACGGCGGCCCCGCGCTGCGGCTGACGATCGACGGCCGCCCGCAGATCACCCTGCTCGACGTGCGGGACGGCCTGATCCAGGGCGTGTTCGTGGTACTCAACCCGGACAAGCTGACGCACCTGGCGGAGGACTGAGGCGGGCCCGGCCGGCGCGGGACCGGGCTGTCAGAGGGCGCCGCTAGTGTGGTGAACCGGACTCAGGCGGGGCGACGGAACCGGATGGCCGGCGGAGGGGGGAAAGCGGATGGGCAGGCCCGCGGACGTACTCGCCCGAGCCGACCGGCTGCGCGGCGCCGCCGCGACCCTGATCGCCGACCACGACCTCGCGAAGGCCGCCGTGGCCGCCGCGGTCGAGCCGCTGCTCGACGAGCGGGTGGCCCGGGAGCTCGACGGCATGCCCGTCGCCCGGCTGCGGGACGCCACCCGGGGCACGCTGGCCGTCACCGCGCTCGAACAGGCCGGAATCGGCAGCGTCGGACAGGTGGCCGCCGCCACCGCCTACCAACTGCGCGCGCTGCCCGGCATCGGAGCGGCCACCGCCGCCCAACTGCTCACCGCCGCCGAGCAGATCGCCAGAGCCGCGCGGGACGGCGTCACCGTACGCATCGACGTCGAACGGCAGGACCCGCGGGATGACGCGCTGATCGCCGCGCTCGGCCGGCTGCTCACCGCAGGACCCGAACTCAGTCGGCACCGCAGGGCCGCCGAGCAGACCGTCGGCGACCTCGACGCGCTGCTGCCCGGCGCCCGCCCGGCCCGCAGCAGGATGCGGATGCTCGCCATGGGCGGCCGGCGGCGCGAGCAGGTGATGGCGGCGGTCGCCGGACTCGACGCGCTGCTCACCGCCGCCGACCGCGCCGACGTGCTGGAACAGCTCACCCAGTCCATCGTCGACCTGCTGCGCAGCCCGCCGCCGGCCGCCGAGGCCCGGATCGACTTCGAGCTGCGCGCGGCCGACTACTACAGCGTGCTGGACACCCTCGCCGGGCCCGCGCCGGCCGCCGCCGAGGGCCACCTGCCGTCCGACCTCGTCCAACGGGTGCGCGCCCAGCCGCTCGACGACGCGTACCTGCGGGTGTCGCTGCGCGGCTACCAGGAGTTCGGCGCGCGCTTCGCGCTCGTCCAGGAACGGGTGGTGCTCGGTGACGAGATGGGGCTCGGCAAGACCGTCGAGGCCATCGCCGTCCTCGCCCACCTCGCGGCCGGCGGCGAGCGCCGCTTCCTGGTGGTCTGCCCGCCGGGGCTGCTGGTCAACTGGACCCGCGAGATCACCGCGCGCAGCACCCTGACGCCGGTGCGGGTGCACGGGCCCGGCCGGCAGCGCGCCTATCGCGACTGGCTGCGGGACGGCGGGGTCGCCGTCACCACCTTCGACACCCTGCACACCCTGGAACCGCCGGTCGCGGAACCACCGCCGGCGCCGCCGGGCGGGAGCGGCGGCTCCCGGCGCAGGGCCGAACGCGCGGAGCGGGCCGCCCGCGCCGCCCGGATCGCCTCGGCCGGGCGCGTGCGGCCCGGCACGCTCGACCTGCTGGTGGTCGACGAGGCGCACTTCGCGAAGAACCCCGCCACCCGGCGGTCCCGGTCGGTCGCCAACTGGACCGGCGGGGCCCGGCGCGCGCTCTACCTCACCGGCACCCCGATGGAGAACCGGCTCGAGGAGTTCCGCACGCTGGTGGAGTACCTGCGGCCCCGGCTGACGGACATGGTCAGCAAGGCGGACGCGGCGGCCGACCCGGCGGCGTTCCGGGCCGCCATCGCCCCGGCGTACCTGCGGCGCAACCGGCAGGACGTGCTGACCGAGCTGCCGGAGCTCGTACACACCGACGAGTGGGCGGAGTTCAGCACCGCCGATCTCGCCGCGTACCGGGCGGCGGTCGAGGCCGGCAACTTCGCGGCGATGCGGCGCGCGGCCTACGCGGACCCCGCGCACTCCGCCAAACTGCGCCGGCTGCGCGACCTGGTGGCGGAGGCGGCGACCAACGGGCTCAAGGTGGTGGTCTTCTCCTGCTACCGCGAGGTGCTCGCCGCCGTGCACGGCGCGCTCGGCGGCAGCCGCGAGGGGGCGGCGCTGCACGGCCCGCTGACCGGGGCGGTGCCGGCCGACGGACGGCAGCAGCTGGTCGACGAGTTCAGCGCGGCACCCGGCCACGCGGTGCTCGTCGCGCAGATCCAGGCAGGCGGGATCGGCCTCAACCTGCAGGCCGCGTCGGTGGTCGTGCTGTGCGAGCCGCAGCTCACGCCGGCGACCGAGAGCCAGGCGGTCTCCCGGGCGCACCGGATGGGCCAGATACGCGGGGTCCGCGTGCACCGGCTGCTCGCGGCGGACAGCGTGGACCAGCGGTTGGTCGACCTGCTGGGCGCGAAGTCACGCCTTTTCGACGAGTACGCGCGGCGGAGCGACGTCGCGGAGGCGGCGCCCGAGGCGCTGGACATCTCGGAACAGTCCCTGGCCCGCCAGGTGGTGGCCCACGAACAGCTCCGCCTGGCGCTTCCCGCTTCGCGCTGAGCCGAAGCAACGGTGACGGGCAGTGGGCCAGGCGCGGGCCGGCGGTGGCTGGTCGCGCAGTTTCGCGCGCCCCTGAAAAGCCCCGCCGGTTGCGCCTGGCCGGCCTCCCGCGGGCGCGTCCTGGCTGGTGGCGCAGTTCCCCGCGCCCCTGAAAACCCCCGCCGATTGCGCCTGGCCGGTCTCCCGCGGGCGCGTCCTGGCTGGTGGCGCAGTTCCCCGCGCCCCTCCGGGGCACGTCTCGTGGCCGCGGGGCGGGGGTCCGGCCGGGTGGGCCCCGTCACCGTCGCGGCGGGTGGTACCGTCCGGGCGGTCCCGTAAACTTGCGGTGCTAGTTTACGCCGCCACCCCGAGGAGTAACCGATGCGCCCCGTCCACTTCGCCGCCGCCCGTCGGACCCCGATCGGAAGGCTGCGCGGCGCCCTCTCCACCGTCCGGCCGGACGACCTCGCCGCGACCGTCCTGCGCGGCCTCCTCGCCGACGCGCCCGCGCTCGATCCCGCGCGGATCGACGACGTCTACTGGGGCGCCGCCAACCAGGCCGGCGAGGACAACCGGAACGTCGCGCGGATGGCCGTCCTGCTCGCCGGGCTGCCGGACTCCGTGCCCGGGGCCACCGTCAACCGGCTCTGCGCGTCAGGGCTCGAAGCCGTCACCGCCGCCGCCCGGATGATCGCCGCTGGCGAAGCCGACATCGTGCTGGCCGGCGGCTCCGAGTCGATGAGCCGGGCCCCGTTCGTACTGCCCCGCCCCGACGAGGCGCTGCCGCAGGCCATGCAGACCTACGACACCCGCCTCGGCTGGCGGCTCACCAATGCGCGGATGCGCGAACTGCACGGCGTGCTGCCGATGGGGGAGACCGCCGAGGAGGTCGCCAACCGCTACCGGATCAGCCGCACCGACCAGGACGCCTTCGCCCTGCGCTCGCACCGCGCGGCCGCCGCGGCCCGCAAGAACGGCCTCTTCGACGCCGAGATCCTCCCCGTCACCCGGCCGGACGGCGTCACCGTCACGCAGGACGAGAGCATCCGCGAGGACACCACCGCCGAGCGGCTCGCCGCGCTCAAGCCGGTCTTCCGCAAGGACGGCACCGGCACCGTCACGGCCGGCAACTCCTCCCCGATGAACGACGGCGCGGCCGGCCTGCTGCTGGTCAGCGAGGAGGCGCTGAACGACCTCGGCCTGACCTCCCTCGGCCGGTACGCCGCCGGCGCCAGCGCGGGCGTGCACCCCGACGTGATGGGCATCGGCCCGGTCCCCGCCACCCAGCGCGTCCTGCGACGGCTCGGCCGGGACATCGGCTCCGTCGAGGAGGCCGAGCTGAACGAGGCGTTCGCCGCCCAGGCGCTCGCCGTCGTCCGCGAACTCGCCCTCGACCCGGCCCTGGTGAACCCCGACGGCGGCGCCATCGCCCTCGGCCACCCGCTCGGCGCGTCCGGCGCCCGCATCCTCACCACCCTGCTGCACCGGATGAACCGCACCGGCGCCCGCCGCGGCCTGGCCACCATGTGCGTCGGCGTCGGCCAGGGCACCGCGCTCCTGGTGGACCGCGACTAGCGGATGGCGGTGAGCGGGCCGGACACCCCCGTCAACTCGCCACGGCGAACTCGGGGTTGGCCGCACGGGGGCGGTCTGAAAGAATCTTCGTCGTGCCCACACCGACGATCCGCCAGCGGCCGGAGACACCGTGACAGCACCGGGCGGGGCGCACCTCCTCGCGATCAGTGACCTGCACGTCGGATATGCCGAGAACCACGAGATCGTGGAGGCGCTGCGGCCCGAGACGGACGGCGACTGGCTGATCGTGGCCGGCGACGTCGCCGAGCGCTTCGCCGACATCACCTGGGCGCTGCGCACCCTCAAGCAGCAGTTCGACACCGTGATCTGGCTGCCCGGCAACCACGAGCTGTGGACGCACCCCTCCGACCCCGTCCAGCTGCGCGGCGAGGAGCGCTACCGGCGGCTGGTCGAGGAGGTCCGGGCGCTCGGGGTGATCACCCCTGAGGACCCGTACCCGCTGTGGGAGGGGCCGCGCGGGCCGGTGGCCGTCGTCCCGATGTTCCTGCTGTACGACTACACCTGGCGGGCCGGCACCCCCGGGGCCACCACCAAGGAGGCGGCGCTCGCGCAGTCCCAGGACCTCGGCGTCGTCTGCACCGACGAGCACTTCCTGCACCCCGACCCGCTGCCCGGCCTGGACGACTGGTGCCGGGCCCGGGTGGCCGCGACCGAGCTGCGGCTCGAAGCGCTGGACCCGGAGCTGCCCACCGTGCTCGCCAACCACTGGCCGCTGCACCCCGAGCCGACCGAGATCCTGCGCTACCCGTCGTTCGCCCTGTGGTGCGGCACCGAGCAGACCGAGCAGTGGCACACCAGGTTCCGGGCCACCGAGGTCGTCTACGGCCATCTGCACATCCCGCGGACCATCTGGCGCGACGGGGTCCGCTTCACCGAGGTCTCGCTCGGCTACCCGCGCGAGTGGGGCAGCCGGCAGAAGCCGCCGGAGGGCCCGCGGCGGATCCTCGCGGGACCGGCGGGTACCGCGGGATGATCGAGCAGCTGGTGCCCGCGGCCGTGAAGTCCCGGGCCGCCTACGGCGACGAGCTCGACCACGAGCCGCTGTACGCGGAGGAGACGGCCGCCGTCGCCCGCGCGGTGCAGCGCCGCCGGGCCGAGTACGCGGCCGGCCGGGCCTGCGCCCGTGCCGCGCTCGCCGCCCTGGGCTGCCCGCCGGGTCCGATCACGCGCGACCCGGAACGCGGTGCTCCGGTCTGGCCGGCCGGGGTCGTCGGCAGCATCACGCACTGCGACGGCTACCGGGCCGCGGCCGTGGCCCGCGCCGCCGACATCCTCGCCCTCGGTATCGACGCCGAGCCGCACGGCCCGCTGCCCGAGGGCGTGCTGAAGGTGATCACCGCCACCGCGGCGGAGACCGACTCGCTGGCCGAACTCGGCGAGCAGGCACCCGGCATCCACTGGGACCGGCTGATGTTCAGCGCCAAGGAGACCGTCTACAAGGCGTGGTATCCCTACCACCGCCGGATGCTGGACTTCACCGAGGCCGAACTCCTGCTGGCCGCCGACGCCGGCGCGGCCGACCGCGGCACCTACACCGCCCGGCTGCTGGTCCCCGGCCCGCTGCTCGCCGAGGGCGTCGGCCCCGATGTCTTCAGCGGCCGGTGGATCGTCCGCGACGGCCTGGTCGCCACCGCCATCGTCGTACCGAACACGGAGGCGGAGATCCCCGAGGGGCCGGCTACGCCGACTCCCGGCGCACCAGCGTCGTCTTGAAGATCACCGAACGGGTCTGCTGAGCCGGGTCGTCGATCAGCGCGAGCAGCAGCTTGGCCATCTCCGCGGCCATGTCCTCGACCGGCTGCCGGATCGTGGTGAGCAGCGGCCGGGAGGAGAGCGCGGCGCTGCTGTCGTCGAAGCCGACCACCGCCACGTCGTCGGGCACCCGGCGGCCCTGGTCGCGCAGCACCAGCAGCGAGCCCTGGGCCATCAGGTCGTTGGCGACGAACACGCCGTCGGTGTCGGGGTGTTCGAGCAGCAGCCGGCGCATCGCGCGCTCGCCGCCCGCCTGGGTGAAGCTGCCCTCGACGCTCGGCACGTAGGCGTAGCCGTGCTCGGCCATCGCCTCCCGGAAGCCGGCCAGCCGGTCCACACCGGCCGGCGAGTCGAACGGGCCGGCGATGGTGGTGATCCGCTGGCAGCCGCGGGCCAGCAGGTGTTCGGCCGCCAGCTTCGCGCCGGCCTGCTGCGCCACGTCCACGTAGCTGATCGGCAGCGGCGTGGCCGGCCGGGCGAACAGCACCGTCGGCACGCCCGACTCGGTGAGCAGCGCCGGCAGCGAGTCGGCGGGGGCGATGGAGACCAGCACCACGCCGTCGATGTGCTCCTGGCGCAGGTTGGTGACCATGGCGCGGCGGGCGTCCGCGGAGTCGGCGAGCATCAGCACCGGGTGGACGCCGCGCGGGCGCAGCACGGTGAGCAGCCCGCCCACTATCCGGCCGAAGAACGGGTCGCTGAACACCTGGCCGAGGAACGGGTCGTCGGCCGCGTGGTGGTCGGGCACCGAGAAGACCAGCGCGACGGAGTCGGTGCGCCGGGTGACCAGCGACCTGGCCGCGCGGTTGGGGATGTAGCCGGTGGCGGCGACCGCCTGCTGGACGATCTTCTGGATCTCCGGATCGACGTTCCGCGTCCCGTTGACCACCCGCGAGACCGTCGCCCGCGACACCCCCGCGGACCGTGCGACGTCTTCCAGGGTGGGGAGTCGGGGCCCAGCAGGACGGCTGCTCGTCATGGTGCAGTTATACCACGCAAGGAGAGCGCTCTCCTTGCGGTTCGGGGCGGACAACGCCCTGATGGGGCGGGGTACGACGGCCCCCCACAGGCCCGCCGCACCCCGCCCCGGTCTCACCGGCGCGGACGCCTCACGCGTACACGCCGAACTCGTAGAGCGAGTCGCCGTAGGCCGTGCCGCGCTGTGCGATGTTCACCCGCACGTAGCGCCCCGACCCGTTGACGTCCAGCGTCTCCACTCCGCCGGTGCCGGTCGTCGTGGAGTACACGGTGGTCCACGTGTTCCCGTCCGGCGACACCTGCACCTGGTAGGACTTGCCGTACGCGGCCTCCCAGCCGAGCTGGACGTGCCTGACCGCCGTGGTCTGGCCCAGGTCGACCTGGATCCACTGCGGATCGCTCCAGTCGGTGGCCCACCGGGTGTCCCACTTGCCGTCCGTCGCGTTCGACGGCGGATACGGCGCCCCGTTGCCGGTCTGCTGGTAGGACGAGGCGGTGGTCGGCTTGCCGACCGCCAGGTTCGTGCCGCCCACCGGAGGGGCCACCACCCGGAACGACCGGGTCTCCACGCCGACGTTGCCGTGCCCGTCGTAGGCGTAGACGTAGACCTTCCACACCCCGAGCGTCTTGGGCGCGGTCACCGAGAACTGGCCGTCCCCGGTCTGGGTGAAGTCCACCTGCTTCAGACCGGTGGCACCGTCCACGTACTTGCTGGTGTACATCAGCTGGTAGCGGATCGCGTCACCGTTGGGGTCGCTCGCCGACGCCGAGACGTCGAACGTCCCGCCGGCCGGCACCGAGCCGCTGTTCGCCACCGTCATCGAGCTGATCACCGGCGGGGTGTTCGCCTGCGGCGTGCCGCCGTAGTCCTTGGCCACCGAGTAGTACATCAGCCGCTTCCAGCCGGCCGGGCGGACGTTGAACCAGATGCCGCCGAAGTCGTTCTCCTCGCCGTAGTTGAACATCGTGGCGCCCAGCGCCACGCCGGTGTGCCCGGCGATGCAGTTCCACGCCGAGACGTAGCCGTCCCGCTTCTGGACGTCGGTCGGCTCGGTCGGCACCCCGTTGGCGTCGTTGGGCACCTCCCACTCGCCGGCCTCACCGGACTCGGTGACGATGTACGGCTTGGTGTAACCGCCGCTGTTCCAGTCGCCCTTGACGTTGCACACCGCGCCGTAGGAGTTGACCGCGTACAGGTCCAGCGACGGGGTGTACTGCTTGTAGTACGGCCAGGCGCCGGTCCAGGCGTCGGTGGACGTCACCGGGTGGTTCGGGTCGATCGCGTGGATCGCCTGCACCACCTGCTCCACGAACTTCGCGTACGCGATCCGCTGCTGCTCCACGGCCGCGCCGGTGTAGTGGTCCTGGGTGGTGAGGATGACCTCGTTGCCGACGTCCCACATCAGCACGCCGGGATGGTTCTTGTAGGTGGTCACCCAGTTCTTGATGTCGGCCAGGGTGCTGTTCTTGTACGCGGTGTCGTTGACGTAGTCCGCGCCCTGGTTGAGCCAGAAGCCGTTGATCACCTTCAGCCCGTAGGCCGCCGCCGAGTCCAGCAGCGGCTTGCTGGTCGCGTCGGTGCCCCAGGTGCGCAGGGTGTTGACGCCCATCGACTTCAGGTCGCGCATGTGCGCGTCGGCGGTGCTGGTGGCCGGGCCCCACGTCATGCCCTTGACCTGCCAGGGCTTGCCGTCCACGGTCAGCGCCCAGTTGCCCTGGCTGCCGGTGACGTGCACGTTGCTCGCGGCGGTCGGCACCGGCGGGTCGGTGAGCGGGGCCGGCGCGTTGCCGGTGGTCTGCGACACCGTGACGTTGTCCAGGCTCAGCACGCCGCCGGAGGAGGTGTCGGCGCCGGGCGAGGTGCAGCCGCAGACCGCGTTCGGGTAGGAGCCGCCGATCCGCAGGCTGAAGTCCAGGTACAGGCCGTGGTGCACGGCCGCGTTCCAGGTGGACACGCCGACCTGAGACTCGCTGACCTGCCAGACCTGCTTGCCGTCCAGGTACCAGCGGATCTGCTCGTCGGAGGTGGTGCGGTCGATGATCTCCGAGTACGTGTGGTAGCCGGTCTGGCAGCCGGTGCAGGTGGCCAGGCCGCTGGTCAGGCCGTTGTACTCGGCGCAGTTGCCGCCGGGCGCGGTGCCGCAGTGCAGGGTGGCCGACAGCTGGCTGCGGCCGTTGACGTCCTCCATGATGTCGCTCTCACCGACGGCCGGCCACGACGCGGTGTTGCCCCGGTAGGCCGCGCCCATCGCGCGGAAGGACGGCCAGTAGCCCAGCGCCTTGGAGACGTTCGGCTGCTTGATCGTCGCGGCGATCTGCAGCTGGCCCCCGGCCGGCGCGGTGAAGTCGCTGCGCTTGGTCTCGATCCGGCCGGAGGTCCAGTCGGAACCGGACTTCAGCGCCGTCAGGTTGAGGTGGCCGCCGCCGTCCAGGCTGACGTTGGCGGGGGAGTTGGTCGCGGTCTCGACCTCGCCGGTGCCCCACTGGGCGGCGCCGCCCGGGTAGCTGGTGCCGGTGTCGGTGATCCAGTTGTCGCCGCTGGGGGAGCTGCCCGCCGAGCCGTTGAAGTCGTCGCTCCACAGGGTGCTCCAGTTGCCGGGCGGCGGGGTACCGGTGCCGCCGTCACCGCCGCCGTCCTGGCCGCCGGTGGTGCCGCCGCCGGTGTCCGTGCCGCCGGGACCGCCGGTCGCGGCGGCGCCGTAGACCTGGAACTCCCACAGCGAGTAGCCGTAGCCGTTGACCCGCTTGGTGCCGTACATCCGCACGTAGCGGCCGGTGCCGGTGACGTTCAGCGTCTGGGTGCCGCCGGTGCCCGCGGTGGTGCTGTAGACCGGCGACCAGTCGGTCCCGTTGCCGGAGACCTGGATCTGGTACGAGGTCGCGTAGTTCTCCCAGGTGAGCACGACCTTGCTGATCGTGGAGCTGGTGCCCAGGTCGATCTGGAGCCACTGCGGGTCGCTCCAGGCGCTGGCCCAGCGGGTGCCGGCGTCGCCGTCCACGGCGGCCGAGGCGGCGTATCCGGCGCCCTCGGTGCTGGAGGTGGTGGCCGGCTTGCCCTGCGAGATCAGCGAGTCGGCGGCGTGCGCGGACGTACCGGGCGCGGCCAGCGCGTAGAGGGCCAGGCCGAGCGCGAGCGCCATCAGCAGGGCGACGCGCAGCGGTGGGGGAAGAGATCTCAGCCGGGTGCTGGTGGGTGACGCTCTCATGCCGGGCTCCTGCGGTGGAGGGGGGAGGGAGACGAGGGCGCGGTCCGCTGACGACGACGGAGTTGGGAGAGCGCTCTCTCACTGCGCCCTGATAGTTGCCGCTGGATTTCCGGGGTGTCAAGGGATCCGACACGAGAGGGTCGTGAGGTGTGTACTGATTGCCGGATAAGCCGCAAATCCCGTGCCGCTGTGGCTGATTCGACGGCCCGATCGGGCCTCAGGGGTTGACACGCAGCCGCGATGAGCGTGAATGTACGGGTATTGGGAGAGCGCTCTCCCTTATGTTTCCCGACCGCGGCGCCCTCACGGGCGCCGCTCGCCGGCCGCCCGAGAAGCCGAGGAATCCGCCCATGCGCGACACCTGCGGCACGGTACCGGTGGCGGAGCCGGGGTGCGCCCCCGCCGGCGCTCCGGAAGCCGTCTTTCCGGCAGCCGGCGGGCAGACCGGCCGGCGGCCACCGCCGAGTCCCGTCGGCGGTGGCCGCCGCGACCGTCCCACGTGCCGGCGGGGCCGTACGGTCCGCTCAAGTCCCCGCGCCGCAACCGCGCGGTCCCGCCGGCCGGCCTCCCGCAGGCCGCGCCGGGGCGCTCGTCTCCAGCTGCCGATCACCGCGGTATTCCCACTGATGGGCCGTCACGTCCTGGACGGCATCACGCAGGGAGCCATGAAGGGATGACCATGATCACCCCCGCGTCCGTGTCCTCTCCCGCACCGGATCCCGAACCCGGGGCACCGGAGGCGCCGCCGCTGCCGGCCGCGGAGCTGGACGAGCTGGCCGGCCGGCTCGACCTGGCCGCCAAGATCCGGCTGCTGTCCGGCGCCTCCACCTTCCGTACCCAGGCCGAACCGGCCGTCGGGCTGCGGGAGATGGGCGTGTCCGACGGTCCCGCGGGCGTCCGCGGCGAGCGCTGGGACGAGCGCGACACCTCGCTCGTGGTGCCCTCGCCGACCGCGCTCGCCGCGGCCTGGGACGACGACCTGGTGTTCGAGGTCGGCGGGCTGCTGGCCGCCGAGGCGCGCCGCAAGCAGATCGACATCCTGCTCGCGCCCACCCTCAACCTGCACAGGACCCCGGCCGCCGGCCGGCACTTCGAGTGCTACTCCGAGGACCCGCTGCTGACCGCGAGGACCGGCGCCGCCTACATCCGTGGCGTCCAGGCCGGCGGGGTCGCCGCCACCGCCAAGCACTACGTGGCCAACGACTCCGAGACGGAGCGGCTCACCCTGGACGCCCGGCTGGACGAGCGGACGCTGCACGAGGTCTACCTCGCGCCCTTCGAGGCGGCGGTGCGGGCCGGCGCGTGGGTGGTGATGTCCGCCTACAACCGGGTCAACGGCCTGAGCATGTCGGAGAGCCCGCTGCTGGCAGAACCGCTCAAAGGCAGCTGGGGCTTCGACGGGGTGGTGGTCTCCGACTGGGGCGCGATCAGGTCCACGGAGGAGTCGGCCGGCGCCGCCCAGGACCTGGCCATGCCCGGCCCGCACCCGCTGTGGGGGCAGGCACTGCTGGCCGCGGTGCGCGAGGGCCGGGTCCCCGAGGCGGTGATCGACGCGAAGATCCGCCGGATCCTGCTGCTCGCCGCCCGGGTCGGCGCGCTCGACGGACTGCCCGGCTACCGCAAGCCGGCCGGTCCCGGCACCCGCCCGGTGCCGCCGGTGCCCGCCGACGCCGCCGCGCTGCTGCGCCGGGCGGTGTCGGCCGGATGCGTACTGCTGCGCAACGAGGGCGGGTTGCTGCCGCTGGCCGCCGCCGGCGCCGCGGCGCCGCGCTCGGTCGCGGTGATCGGCCCCAACGCTTCCGCCGCCCGGGTGCAGGGCGGCGGCAGCGCGGGGGTCTTCCCGGCCGCGGTCGTCTCGCCGCTCGAAGGCGTCAGGGAGGCGCTGGCCGGGACCGGGGCGCGGGTCGCGCACGCCGAGGGGGTGTACCTCAGCACCCGGCCGACCCCGCTGCACCCGCGCATCGCCCGCGACCCGCGTTCCGGCGAGCCCGGCGTGCTGGTCCGCTATCTGGCCGCCGACGGCACCGAGATCCACGCCGAGCACCGGCTCAGCGGCCGGATCCTGGAGTCGGGGGACGCACCGGAACTGGCCGCGACCGCGGCCTGTGTGGAGGTCAGCGCGCTGGTCACGCCGGACGTGACCGGGCAGTGGCGGTTCGCGGTGGTCGGCCTCGGCGCGGTCACGCTGAGCGCCGGCTCGCAGACCCTGGTGGACACCTACGTGACGCCCGAGTCGCAGGACCCCACCTATGTGCACGTCACCCCGTCCTACCGGGTCGCCGACCGGCAGGTGACCGCGGGCGAGGAGGTGCTGCTGGTCGCCACCCGGCACTGGGAGGCCGAGCACGGCTTCGCGGTGGCGCTCGCCGCCGACCCGCCGCGGCCCGACGAGGACGCGGCGATCCGTGCGGCCGTCGAACTGGCCCGCGCCGCCGAGGTGGCGGTCGTCGTGGTCGGCACCACCGACGAGATCGAGAGCGAGGGCTTCGACCGTACGACGCTGGCGCTGCCCGGCCGGCAGGACGAACTCGTCGCCGCGGTGGCCGCCGCCAACCCCAGGACCGTGGTGATCGTCAACTCCGGCGGCCCGGTCGAACTGCCGTGGCGGGAAAGCGTCCGCGCGGTGCTGCTCAGCTGGTTCCCCGGCCAGGAGACCGGACACGGCCTGGCCGACGTGCTGTTCGGCCACACGGAGCCGGGCGGCCGGCTGCCCACCACCTGGGCCGCGGCCGCCGAGGGGGCCCCGGTGCCCGGCACCGAACCGGCCGGCGGGGTGCTGCGCTACACCGAGGGCCCCTACCTCGGCCACCGGGCCTGGCGCCGGGCGGGCGCCGAGCCCGCCTACTGGTTCGGGCACGGCCTGGGCTACACCAGCTGGGCCTACGAGGAGTTGGAGGCGGAGCCCGAGCCGGCGGGGGAGGGCGACGGCGAACCCGGCGGCGCCCGGGTGCGAGTGCGGGTCCGCAACACCGGTACGCGGGCCGGACGCGAGGTGGTGCAGGTCTATCTGACCACCGGCGCCGACGGCTACGACGACGGCGGACCCCGGCTGGCCGGCTACGCGGCCGTCAGGGCCGAACCGGGCGAGCAGGCGGTGGCCGAGGTCGTCGTCGCCGCGCGGGCGTTCCAGCAGTGGTCGGCGCCGGACGGACGCTGGGCCGCCCGTCCCGGCCCGTACACCCTGCACGCCGGCCCCTCCGCGGCCCGGCAACCGCTCTCCGGGCCGCTCGTCCTCTGACCGGCCCGGCCGCCGGGCCGCTCATCCGCACCACGGGGGCGCGGATGGCGGGCCGGCCACCAGACCGGGGCGCCCCCTACCCTGACCGGGGGGCGCCCCACCTGGTGTCCGATGCGCGGGGCCGGAGCCCGCGCCGCCGCGGAGGTCCGCACGACTAGGCCGCGGCCGGCGGGATTGATCGCCGCTCGACACGGATCGTAGGGTGGACCGGACTCCGTAAGAGATCCGATGAATCGTCGCGAGGACACGGTCCATGCCCATGCAGCCCTGGTTCGCCGACGCCAAGCTCGGCATCTTCGTGCACTACGGGATCTACGCCGTGGACGGCGTGCCCGAATCCTGGTCCTTCTACGACGGCCGGCTCACCCGCGAGCGGTACATGGAGCAGCTCGGCGGATTCACCGCCGCCCGGTACGACCCGGACGCCTGGGCCCGGCTGTTCGCCCGGGCCGGCGCCCGCTACGCGGTGCTGACCGCCCGGCACCACGACGGGGTGGCGCTGTGGGACACCGGGCAGAAGGGCCTGTCCGTCGTCCGCGACACCCCGGCCGGCCGGGACCTGCTGGCCGGCTACGCCGGGGCGCTGCGCGAGCACGGCCTGAAGGTCGGCCTCTACTACTCGCACTCGGACTGGTCGCACCCCGACTACCCGACCGTGCGGCGCCCGCACCCGGCCCCGGAGCACGCCGGCCTCAACGACAACCCGTTCAGCGCCCCGCCGCCCGGCGCCGAGGACCCGGCCGCCTGGCGCCGCTTCCTGGACTACCGCAACGCCCAGGTCGGCGAGCTGACCACCCGCTACCGCCCCGACCTGCTGTGGTTCGACGGCGAGTGGGAGCGTACCGAGGAGCAGTGGGGCATCGACGAGCTGGCCGACCAGATCTTGGCGGTCAACCCCGACACCGTGCTCAACGCGCGGATGCTCAGCCGCGGCGACTACCCCACCCCCGAGCAGGGCGTGCCGCTGGTCCCGCCGGCCGGACCGTGGGAGCTGTGCCTGACCGTCAACGACTCCTGGGGCTACCAGGGCCACGACGACCGCCACAAGTCGGTGTCCCAGCTGGTGCGCTACTTCACCGAGACCATCGGCGCCGGCGGCAACCTGCTGCTGGACGTCGGCCCGCGCGAGGACGGCACCATCACCGGCGAGCAGACCGCCAGGCTCGAAGGGCTCGGCGACTGGATCGCCCGGCACTCCGACGCGGTGTACGGCACCACGGCCGGTCTGCCGGCCGGCCACCACTACGGCCCGAGCACGCTGTCGGCCGACCGCCGTACGCTCTACCTGACCTGCTTCGATCCGCCGCGCGAGACGGTGTCGGTACGCGGGCTGCGCAACGCGGTGCGGCGCGTCACGGTGGTCGGCACCGGCGCGGCCCTCGGCCACCAGGTCACCGGCGGGCTGCACGACGTGCCCGGCGTGCTGTGGATCGACGCCCCGGCCGCCGGCGGCACCGACCCGCACGCCACGGTGCTCGCGGTGGAGCTGGACGGCGAACTCGACCTGTACCGCGGCACCGGACGTGGCTGACCCCCCGTCAGGGCTCGCGCCCTGCCCGAGCCCGGCAGGCATCCGACCTCTGGGCCCCCGCGCGGCGCGAAGCGGCCGTGAGAGCGCTCCCTCGGTACCGACGGGAGAGCGCAGGTCTGGCAATATGTGCAATGTACTGCGATCTCCCGGGGGTGCCGTGTCTGCTACTGCCGTGGCCGTGATGGCCTGCGGGGCGGGACCCGGCGGGCCGGCGGCCGCGCGCCGCGGCGCCGTCCGTGCCCTCGCCATCGGCCGGTTCCGGTGACCGCGCCGGCGAGCCGCCCGGACCCCGCGAGCGGACACCGGCCCGGCGTCGTGAGGGGGAACCCGGTGAAGCGCGATGTGGGCCAGACGACCAGGGACCTGCGCCGGCACAACCGCACGTCCGTACTGACCAGGCTCTACCTGCACGGCCCCGCCAGCCGGTTCGACCTGATGCGGGCCACCGGGCTCAGCTCGGCCACCGTCAGCAACGTGGTCACCGACCTGGTGTCCGACGGCCTGGTCGCCGAGGCCGGGCTGCTCGACTCCGACGGCGGACGCCCCCGCACGCTGCTCGAAGTGCGGCCCGGCTACGCCCAGGTGGTCGGGGTGGACATCGGCGAGACGCACGTCCAGGTGGGGCTGTTCGACTGGACGCTGGAGACGGTCGCCACCGCCACCTACCCGATGGAGGAGGGCCGGCCCGACCCCGCCGTGCTGGCCGCGCTGGTCACCGCGGGCATCGACGAGGTGACCGTCAAGGCGGGCGCCGACGCCTCGGCGGTACTCGGCGTCGGCGTGGGCGTCCCCGGCGTGGTGCTGCCCGACGGACTGGTGCACGCGCCCACCCTCGGCTGGTCGGGGGTGCCGTTCGACGCGCTGCTGCGCCCGCATGTGCAGGCCCCGCTGCACCTGGACAACTGCGCCCGCACGCTGGGCCAGGCCGAGGTGTGGCGCGGGGCGGGCCGCGGCGCGCAGCGCGCGATCGTCGGGCTGCTCGCGGTCGGCGTGGGCGCCGCGGTGGCCACCGGTTCGCCCAGCGGCGTGACGAGCACGACCAGCGAGTGGGGCCACACCGTGGTCGAGGCCGGCGGCGCGGCCTGCCGCTGCGGTTCGCGCGGCTGCCTCGAGGCGTACGTCGGCGCGGACGCGATCCTGGCGCACTACGGGCAGATCCCGGGCGCGCCCGAGCTGTCGGGCACCGGCACCGAGGCCCGGCTCGGCGCACTGGTCGCCGACTCGGCCCGGCCGGGCGCCGCGGCCGAGACGGTCCGCAGGACAGCCGAGTACCTGGGCATCGGGATCGCCAACCTGATCAACCTGCTCAGCCCGGACCGGGTGATCCTGTCCGGCTGGGTGAGCGCGGCGATGGGCCCGTCGATGCTGCCGGCCGTCCGGGACGCGATGGGCCGGCACACCCTGGACTACCTCTCGGGCAGCACCGCGCTCGAACTCGGCCGGCTGGGCCCCGAGCAGGTGGCGATGGGCGCGGCGACGCTGCCGGTGCACGAACTGCTGCGCCCGGGCAGCCGCAGCAGAATCTGACCCCCCGGCCTGCCGCCGCGGCCTGCCTGCCGGCGGCATCCGCCCCGCCGGTCGTCCCCGGCCGCCTGCCGATCGGCGGTGCCGGCGGTACCCGCCGCCGGTAGGGCGGCGCTGACTGCCCGTTGGGCCACGATGCCGGTGGCACCCCCTGGCCACGCTCAAGCGGCGCCGCTCGCCGGCCGTTCACGCCTGCCGCGCCGCGCACGGTTGACCGGCCCGCTCGGAAATTCCTCGTGCACGACGATTGACCCCCCATCCGTAGCTACTTAGTTTAAGTCTCGGAAAAAGACCTCCACCGTCTCACTCCTCCCGTTCCCTGGAGCCCGTATGCCCTCCCACCCCGGCGACGGCCGGCTGTACATCGACGGCGCCTTCCGGCCCGCCGCCTCCGGACGCACCGCGCCCGTCGAGGAGAAGGCCACCGGCAAGGTGATCGGCAGCTACGCGCTCGGCGCGGCCGCCGACATCGACCGCGCCGTGGCCGCCGCCCGTGCCGCCCAGCCCGGCTGGGCCGCGCTGTCCGCGCCCACCCGCGCCGACTACCTGCGCCGCTTCGCCGGCTACCTGGAGGACAACTACCCGCTGCTGGTCGAGCAGAGCATGCGCGAGACCGGCGGGGTACGCGCCAAGGCCGAGGACGAGGTCGGCACCAGCATCCGCCAACTCGCCCTGTCCGCCGTGCAGGTGAGCGAGAACGCCGGTGACATCCTGCCGCCGTACAAGGCCGGCAAGCTGTCGCTGTCGCGGGCGGTGCCGCTCGGCGTGCTCGGCCTGATCACCCCGTGGAACTACCCGATGAACCTGGCCATGCGGGCGGTCGCGCCCGGCCTCGCCTTCGGCAACACGGTGGTGCTCAAGCCCGCCGAGCTCACCCCGGTCATCGGCGGCCAGGTGCTGGCCGCCGCCGCCGACCACGCGGGACTGCCGCCGGGCGTGTTCAACGTCGTCACCGGCGACGGTCCCGACGCCGGCTGGCCGCTCGCCCGCCACCAGGGCGTGGACATGCTGGACTTCACCGGCTCGCGGGAGGTCGGCCTCGCCATCGACCGCGCCGCGGCCGGCGAGCTGCGGACCATCCGGCTCGAACTCGGCGGCAGCAACGCCTTCGTGGTGCTCGACGACGCCGACACCGAACTGGCCGCGAGCTGCGCCATGATCGCCTCGCTGGAGTTCCAGGGCCAGACCTGCATCAGCGCCAGCCGGCACATCGTGCAGCGGCCGGCCGCCGACGCCTATCTGGCCGCGGTGACCCGGCGGGTGGCGGCGCTGCGGGTCGGCGACCCGTTCGACCCCGGCACCGCGCTCGGCCCGCTGATCAGCGCCGCGCAGCGCGACCGGCTGCACCGCACGATCGTCGAACCGTCGCTGGCGATGGGCGCCAGGCTGGTCACCGGCGGCGAATACGACGGCCTGTTCTACCGGCCCACCGTGCTCGCCGACGTCACCCCCGAGATGCCCGCCTTCCGCGAGGAGATCTTTGGCCCGGTGATCCCGGTGACCGTGGTGGACACCGAGGCGGAGGCCGTCGCGCTGACCAACGGCCTGCCGATGCTCATGAACTCGGTCTTCACCCGCGACCTGATCCGCGGGCTCGGCGTCGCGGAGCAGCTCCAGGCCGGCGAGGTGCACGTCAACGACGCGCACGCCCGGCACGGCGCGGAGGACCAGATGCCCGGCTTCACCCGGCGCCAGTGGATCGGCCTCCAGCGAGGCCCGCTGAACCTTCCCGACTGGGCCACCGGGCCCGCCACCGAAGAGAACTGAGGAACACCCCATGACCGTGACCACGAGCAGACGGCGGACCGCCGCCGTCGCAGTCCTGGCGGCCGGCCTGCTCACCGCGACGGCCGCCTGCGGCGGCGGCTCGCACAAGAAGGCGGACGGCGCGTCCGGCACCCCGGGGAGCAAGGGCAAGGTCCAACTGACCTTCTGGGACTGGGATCCCAACATGGACAAGGTCGTCGCCAAGTGGAACACCGCCCATCCCGACATCCACGTCAAGCTGTCCAACCCGGCCGGCGGTGACCAGCTGGTCGCCAAGATGATCACCGCCCACGAGGCGAAGAACGGCCCGGACATCGCCAAGGTCGAGTACCAGTCGCTGCCGGCCCTGGTCTCCAAGGGCGTCGTCCGGGACATCACCGACTACACCAAGGACACCGTCAAGAAGTACGACGCCACCACCTTGAAGAACACCGTCTTCCAGGACAAGGTCTACGGCGTCCCGCAGGACACCGCGCCGCTGATGCTGTTCTACCGGGCCGACCTGTTCAAGAAGTACGGCCTGTCGGTGCCCACCACCTGGGACGCCTACGAGGCCGACGCCAAGACGCTGCGGGCCAAGGCGCCCAAGGCGCCCAAGGCGTATCTGACCAACTTCGACGCCGCCGACCCCGGCTGGTTCACCGGCCTCGCCCAGCAGGCGGGCGCCGCCTGGTGGTCCACCAGCGGCGACAGCTGGAAGGTGGACATCGCCGGCGACGCGACCCGCAAGGTGGCCGGCTACTGGCAGAAGCTGGTGGACGAGGGTGTGATCGCCAAGAACCCCTCGTTCTCGCCGGAGTGGAACAAGCAGATGAACGACGGCACCCTGCTCACCTGGATCTCCGGTGCCTGGGCGCCGGCCCAGCTCGGCGGGATCGCGCCCGGCACCAAGGGCAAGTGGGCCGTGGCGCCGCTGCCCGCCTGGACACAAGGCGACCCGGCGACCGGCATCTGGGGCGGCTCCGCCACCACCGTCACCAGCGACTCCAAGCACCCGGCCGAGGCGGCTGAGTTCGCGTCCTGGCTGAACACCGACGACGCGGCGGTCACCGAGCAGGTCAAGCAGATCAACGTCTATCCGGCCGCGCTGCCCGGCCGTTCGCTGCCAATTCTCAAGGCGCCGCCGGCCTTCTTCCCCAACCAGCCGGACTTCTACGACCAGGTCAAGAAGGTCGCCCCGGCCGCGCGCAGCTTCCCGATGTGGGGGCCGAACGTCACCGTCACCTTCACCGGCTACACCGACGGCTTCAGCAAGGCGCTCCAGTCCGGCGGCTCCTTCACCGGCGCGCTGACGACGATGCAGAACGACAGCGTCGCGGACATGAAGAAGCTCGGATTCACGGTCGGCTGATGACACGCTCCTCGACCAACGCGCGCCGGACCAGCCGGTTCCCGTACCTGCTGGTCCTGCCCGCCGTCCTGCTCTTCGCCGCCTTCGTGGCCGCCCCGGGCGTCTACGCCGGGGTGCTCAGCCTCCAGCGCCGCAAGGTCAACGGCGGCCTGCTGGGCGGCGGAACCCACACCGTGTGGGCCGGCCTGGCCAACTACCGTGATGTGCTCGGCGACTCGGAGCTGTGGTCGGGCGTGCTGCGGATGCTCGCGCTCGGCGCGATCACCGTGCCCGCCACCGTCCTGCTCGCCCTGCTCTTCGCCGTCCTGCTCGACCTGGAGCGCACCCGGCTCAAGCGGGTCACCCGGCTGACGATCTTCCTGCCGTACGCGGTGCCCGGCGTGATCGCCTCGCTGATGTGGGGCTTCCTCTACCTGCCGGCCACCAGCCCGATCGGCGGCGACCGGGTGGACTTCTTCGGCCAGGCCGCCGTCTTCTTCTCGGTCGCCAACGTCGCCGTGTGGGGAGCGGTCGGCTTCAACATGATCGTCATCTACACCGCGCTGCGCGCGCTGCCCGCCGAACTCCAGGAGTCCGCCCGGCTGGACGGCGCGAGCGAGTGGCAGATCGTGCTGCGGATCAAGGTGCCGCTGGTGCTGCCCGCGGTGGTCATGTGCGCGCTGTTCACGGTGCTCGCCGCCCTCCAGGTGTTCAACGAGCCCAACACCCTCAAACCGCTGTCCAACGCGGTGTCCTCGACCTGGGTCCCGCTGATGAAGATCTACGACGACGCGTTCGGCAACTCCGACATCTACTCCGCCGCCGCCACCTCCGTGGTGCTGGCCGTCGCGGCGCTCACCGTGTCGTTCCTGACGGCGCGGCTCATCCAGTCCCGGGTCAAGCAGGAGGCCAAGTGACCACCCTGACCGACACCCCGGCGCCGCCGCGCGGCCGGGCGGTCCCGGCACCGGGCCGCCGCCGGCGGATCGCGCTGCTGCCCACCGCCGCACTCGTGCTGGGCGCGGTCTACTGCGTGGTGCCGGCGCTGTGGATCCTGATCGCGGCCACCAAGTCCCGTACCAAGCTCTTCTCCACCGACACCTACGTGCCCTCGCTCGACCTGGGCATCGCGCACAACATCAGGGACCTGTCGGACTACCAGGGCGGCATCTTCTGGAGGTGGATGCTCAACAGCTTCTTCTACGCGGCCGTCGGCGGCGTGCTCGCCTCGTTCGTCTCCGCCGCCACCGGCTACGCGCTGGCCAAATACGCCTTCCGGGGCCGCGCCGCGCTGTTCAACACCATCCTGGCCGGGGTGCTGCTGCCGCAGATCGTGCTGGCGGTGCCGCAGTACCTGCTGCTGTCCAAGGTCGGCATGACCGACAGCCTGGTCGGCGTGCTGCTGCCGCAGCTGTTCAACCCGTACGGCATCTACCTGTGCAAGATCTACGCCGAGTCCGCGGTGCCCGACTCGCTGCTGGAGGCAGGCAGGATCGACGGCGCGGGGGAGGGCCGGCTGTTCTTCTCGGTGGGCCTGCGGCTGATGGGGCCCGGCCTGGTGACGGTCTTCCTGCTGCAGTTCATCGCCATCTGGAACAACTTCCTGCTGCCGTACGTGATGCTCACCAGCGACGACAAGTTCCCGCTCACCGTGGGCCTGTACAGCCTGCTGCGGCACGGCGCCGCCGAGGCGTCGCTGTACTCGCTGGTGATCACCGGCACGCTGCTCTCGGTGCTGCCGGTGATCGCGCTGTTCCTGTCGTTGCAGCGGTTCTGGCGGATCGACCTGGTGACGGGAGCGCTCAAGTAGCCCGGCGGACGCGGGACACGGACGGGGCCCCGGCCGCGAAACGGCGGTGAAACGGGCGGGTGGGCGCGCTGCCCGCCGGAGTGATCCGGCACAGTGGACGCCATGCTGACCGAGGTCCCGTCTCCGGACGACCCCCATGTGCGCCACATGCGCCGGATGTTTCTCGCCGTCGTCACCGGGAGCTTCGTGTTCCTGATCCCGTGGATCGGCTACCTCTCGGTGAGTCTGCCGACCCACCGGGAGGTCGACATGTGGCGCTACGCCTGGGTCGGCTTCGACGGAGCGCTGATCGCCGTCATCGGCATCACCGCGCTCTGCGCCTGGCGGCGGCTCCAGCTGTTCATCCCGTGGGCGATCGTGGCGGCCACCCTGCTGTGCTGCGACGCCTGGTTCGACATCGTCCTGGACTGGAACAGCGACGAGCTGACCGGAGCGGTGCTGACCGCCGCGCTGGCCGAACTGCCGCTGGCCGCGCTGCTGCTGTACGTGGCCAGGAAGATGATCCGGCTGACGGTGATCGTCTCCTGGCGCCGCTCCGGCCGGGAGGGGCCGGTGCCCTCCCTCTCCCGGATGTCGCTGATCACCCTGACCGCGGACGAGGCGCGCGAGCAGGACCGCGAGCGGGACCGCGAGCGGGACGAGGAGCGGCAGCAGCACCAGCGGGACGGCCGGCGCCCGTAGGCCCGGCGGGCGGCCCGCGGCCGACACGGCGTCATGCGGCCGTAAGAGGCTGGTGCCGGGCCGCCGAACTCCGTAAGATCTTGCCGCAAGTTGCAGCGCGCGTTGCCGTGCCCGGATCGTGACGGAGAGCACCGATGACCCTCGCCCGAACCGCCCCCGACGACGACCGGTCCGTGGCGGCGGGAGCAGCGCCGTACGACGTCCTGGTGGTCGGCGGCACCGGCATCGACACCATCGTGCTGGTGGACGAGCTCCAGGTGCCGGAGGGCGACGCCGTCCTGGTCCCGCCGATCCGCGACTACGTGGCCCACACCGGGAACGGGGTCGCGCTCGGCTTCCACGCGCTGGGCCTGGCCACCAAGTTCATCGACTTCCTCGGCGACGACCAGCAGGGCCGGCTCATCCTGGACCGCTACGCCGCCACCGGGCTCGACTTCAGCCACCTGCCGGCGCCGGCCGGCACCCCGCGCAGCGTCAACCTGGTGGACCGGCACGGCCGCCGCTTCTCCTTCTACGACGGCCGGCACCCGCTGGACCTCCGGCTGCCCCGGGACTTCTACCTGCCCTTCGTCGACCGCGCCCGGCATGTGCACATCTCCAGGTCGGGGCACGCACAGGGGGTGTTCGAGGACGCCGTACGGGCCGGCCGCAGCGTCTCCACCGACCTGCACAACTGGGACGGCGCCGACCCGTCGGCGCACCCGTGGGCCTACGGCGCCGACCTGGTCTTCCTCAGCGCCGCCGACACGGGGGAGCGGATCGCCGAGGTGATGCGGGACATCATCGCGAACGGCCGGGCTTCGCTGGTGGTGGCCACCGACGGCGCCGCCGGCTGCCACGTCCTGGAGCGAGGCGAGGACCGGGTACGGCACTTCCCCGCGGTCGTCCCCGAACGGCCGGTGGTGGACAGCAACGGCGCGGGCGACGCCTTCCTGACCGCCTTCCTGCACGCCCGGTTCGCCGGCCGTGACCTGGAGGCGTGTGTCCTGGCCGGCTCGGTCTCCGGCGCCTTCGCCTGCGGCAGCCCGGGTACGCACGAGGAGCTGATCAGCGCGCCCGAGCTGGCCGCGGCCGTGGCCCGCGCCCGTCACGCGGGCGCGGACCAGGACGGCGACGGCGCCCCCGCCGTCGCCACCATGGCGTAGCGAACGCTGTCGCTACGACGCCTCGATCCGGCGGACCGCGGTGTCCAGGGCGGCGTCCTGCGAGGTGTAGACCTCGCAGACCGGGTCGCCGGTCGGGGTGCGGGTGTGGTCGATCTCCCACAGGCTCAGCTCGGTGCCGTCGAGCAGCAGGAACGCGTGCTCGTACAGCGACCAGGAGACCTGCCGGCCGGCCACGACCGCGCTGCGCCGGGTGATGATGGTGATGTCGTGGGCTATCGCCGCGCGCAGCCTGATCCGCACCGGCCAGCCGGGCGCCCCGGCGTTCGCGGCCCGGCGCAGCAGCCGTCTGGCGTGCTCGGCGGAGTCGCCCTCGGTGTACGCGCGGCGGAAGGCGGCGGGGGCCGGGACAAGCGGCGCGTCCTCGCCCCGCGGGCCGCCCTGGCCGAACGGCGGCAGGAAGTCCGCGGCCGGCAGCTCGGCGCCGACCGGGCCGCCGAACGCCGTGTCCACCGCCCACTCGGCCGCCGCCAGGTCCTCCCGGCTGCTGAACACCGAGCGGCGGGTCGCCCCGCCGGGTTCGGTGTCGTGCTCCAGCTCCCACAGCATCCGCACGCTGCCGTCCGGCAGCAGGAAGCTGTGCCGGAACGTCCGCCGGTTCATCGGCCGCGGCGGCCCCTTGGTGTGCCGGCACGACTGCAGGCCGCAGTAGTGCATCAACGCCGAGCGCAGCTCGGCGAGTTCGGCCGCCGCCAGGTCGCCGTTGCCGACCCGGTCGAGCAGTCTGCTCAGCTGTTCCGCCGGCCGGCCTCCCGACCGCCCCGGTTCCGCAGTGCCCACGGGTTCCACGTCCATCCGGACCTCCCGGCTCCGCCTGACCTACCCCGCGGCGACTCAGGGTAGTAGCGCGGTAGCCGTTCGCGCCCATGAACGACGAGAATTGCCGGCGTACGACTTTTCCGCGCGCCCCCGCTCAGGACGGACCGGCGGCCGGCCAGTGCGCCCGGCCGAGGCTGATCACCCGCATCCGCAACGTGGCCGCGTACACGATCCGCCGGTGCGCGGCCGGATCGCCGGCCGGCGCTTCGAGGAACGCCGCCGCGGTCATCACCATGTGGTCGACGTACAGCTCGGCGAGTACCCGCAGGTCCTCGCGGCTCCAGCCGGCCGAGGCCGGCTGGGCCGCCAGCCCGGCCGCCACCTCGTCGGCGAAGCGCCGCAGTTCGGCCGCGATGGCCTCGCGGACCGCGCGCACCCCGCCGTGCCGCTCGCGGGCGATGAAGCGCACGTCGGGACGGTGCTCGTCGACGTACCGCGCGATGATCGCCACCGTGCGGTCGATGAGCTCGTCGGAGTCCGAGCCGTCGGCGAGTACGGCGGTGACGACGGCGTGCAGGCTGCCCAGCGCCTCGCCGACCAGGGCGACGCCGAGGCCGGCCATGTCGGGGAAGTGCCGGTAGAAGGCGGCCGGCGACACCCCCACCTCGCGGGTCAGTTCCCGCAGCCCCAGGCTGCTGAGGTTCTGCTGTTCGAGCAGCCGCAGGCCCGCGTCCAGCAGCGCCTGGCGGGTCTGCTGCTTCTGCGCCTGGCGGATCCCGGGGGTGTGACTCATGTCATTCAGTAAACAACCGTTCTCCGGACTTGGCCATCGCTGCCGCGTTGTAGACTCGTCAGTCAGTGAACAAGTGTTATCCGAAATTCGATCCGGAGGTGCATCGGACATGAGCCTCGTCGTACTCCTGCTGGGCATGGGCGTGCTGATGGGCGCCGCCGCCCACACCTCGCTCGCCGTGTTCACCGCGGCCGCCGTCGCCATCGTGCTCTGGCTGGCCGGATTCGCGGTCCGCGAGCGCGTCGCCCGGCACCGCGGCTGACCCGCCGGCGCCCGGTCACCACCACAGCCCACGGAGGGAATCCCGTGAACACCGCAACCCACCCGGTCGTGCGCAGCCGTACCCCTGCGGGGACCCGGGACGCCGACGGTATGGCCGTCGCGTCCTTCCTGCTCGGGCTGCCCGGCCTGCTCGTGCTCAACCTGGTGCTCGGCCCGGCCGCCATCGTGCTCGCGCTGGTGGCGCTGTCCCGCGGCACCCGCCGCAGGACCCGCGCGCTGATCGGACTCGCCCTGGGGATCGCCGACCTGGTGGTCCTGGTGGCGCTGACCGTGGCCGACCACGGAGTGATCTGGTCCTTCTCCTGACCGCCTTGCCCCCGGCGGCCGTGCAAGCGGCGGCGGCCCGGCCGTGACCTACCGGCCGGGCCGCCGCCGCGCTTGGCAACCGCCGCTCAGCTCAGGTCGATCGCCGGGTAGAGCGGGAAGCCCGCCAGCAGATCGGCCGAGCGCTTGGCGACCTGCTCGGCCACCGCCGCGTCCAGCAGGTGGTGCGCCTTGGACAGGCCGCCGCTGGGCGCGGTCGCCGCGGTGGTGGCGCCGAGCACCGTGTCGATCAGCCCGGCGATCTCGTCCATCTCGGCGGCGCCGAGGCCGCGGGTGGTCAGCGCGGGGGTGCCGATCCTGATCCCCGAGGTGTACCAGGCGCCGTTCGGGTCCTGCGGGACGGAGTTGCGGTTGGTGACGATGCCCGCGTCCAGCAGCGCCGACTCCGCCTGCCGGCCGGTCAGCCCGTAACCGGAGACGTCGATCAGCACCAGGTGGTTGTCGGTGCCGCCGGTCACCAGCTTCGCGCCCCGGCGCAGCAACCCCTCGGCCAGCGAGCGGGAGTTGTCCACGATGGCCTGCGCGTACGTGGCGAACCCCGGCTGCGACGCCTCGGCCAGCGCCACCGCCTTCGCCGCCATCACGTGCGGCAGCGGGCCGCCGAGCACCATCGGGCAGCCGCGGTCGACGTGCTCGGCCAGCGAGTCGTCGCACAGCACCATGCCGCCGCGCGGCCCGCGCAGCGACTTGTGCGTGGTGGTGGTGACGATGTTCGCGTGCGGCACCGGGTCGAAGTCGCCGGTCAGTACCTTGCCCGCGACGAGGCCGGCGAAATGCGCCATGTCCACCATCAAGGTGGCGCCCACCTCGTCGGCGATCTCGCGCATCAGCCGGAAGTTCACCAGCCGCGGGTAGGCCGAGTAGCCGGCCACGATGATCAGCGGCCGGAACTCGCGGGCGGTGGCGCGCAGCGCGTCGTAGTCGAGCAGCCCGGTGGCCGGGTCGGTGCCGTAGCTGCGCTGCTCGAACATCTTGCCGGAGATGTTCGGACGGAAGCCGTGCGTGAGGTGGCCGCCCGCGTCCAGCGACATGCCCAGCATCCGCTGGTTGCCGAACGCCTGCCGCAGCCGCGCCCAGTCCTGCTCCGACAGGTCGTTGACCTGCCGCACGCCCGCCTCGGCCAGCGCCGGGCTCTCCACCCGCTGCGAGAGCACCGCCCAGAAGGCGACCAGGTTCGCGTCGATGCCGGAGTGCGGCTGTACGTAGGCGTGGGCGGCGCCGAAGACGTTGCGGGCGTGCTTGGCGGCCAGCGACTCGACGGTGTCCACGTTGCGGCAGCCGGCGTAGAAGCGGCGGCCGATGGTCCCCTCGGCGTACTTGTCGCTGAACCAGTTGCCCATGGCCAGCAGTACGGCGGGGGAGGCGTAGTTCTCGCTGGCGATCAGTTTCAGCATCTCGCGCTGATCGGCCAGCTCGCCCGCGATGGCGTCGGCGACCTGCGGTTCGACGGCCCTGATCACATCGAGGGCGCTGCGGAATGCGACGGATTCAGTGCTGTACGGCTCGCCCATGGCGGTCCTCCGGTCGGAAGAAGGGGACGGCCCAGGCGCACGGCTCTCACTCGACACGAGCCGCTCCCCGATGGTGAACCCCATCCCAGCGCGCCAGTCACGACTCCCGGCGACCCTATCAACCCCCGGCATCACCAGGTTTTTAGGGGCGCGGGGAACTGCGCGACCAGCCACCACCGGTGGCGCGCCTTACCACCGGCTCGAAGGGGCTGGTCCTGTTGTTTCCCGGCCACCGGCCGGTGAGTGGTTGCTCGCGCAGTTCCCCGCGCCCCTGCGGGGCGCATCCTGGCCGGGGGCCGCGCCCGGTGCGCCGGGTGTTTGGATGGGGGGCCGGGGCCCGGACGGACCCCCGCCGGCGAGAGGAGCCTCATGCGTGACGGCACGCCACCCGTAAGAACCCACGTCGCCGACGGGACCGGCGTGATCGAGCTGGACCGCCCGGCCGCCCTCAACGCCCTGGACCTCCCCATGGTCCAGCTGATCACCAAGGCCCTCGCCGCCTGGCGAGCCGACCCCGCCGTCCGCTCCGTGATCATCCGCAGCACCTCCCCGAAAGCGTTCTGCTCGGGCGGCGACATCCTCGCCATGCGCTCCGCCGGCCTCGACGGCGACGACACCGCCGTCCACACCTACTTCTCCTCCGAGTACGCCCTCAACGCGCTGATCGCCCGCTACCCCAAGCCCTACACCGCCCTCATCGACGGCTACGCGATGGGCGGCGGCCTCGGCATCTCGGTGCACGGCTCGGCCCGGGTGGTCACCGAGCGCGCCTCGCTCGCCATGCCGGAGACGGCCATCGGCTTCTTCCCCGACATCGGCGCGAGCTGGTTCCTGCCCCGGCTGCCGGGCGCGGTCGGCTGGTACCTGGGGCTGACCGGCGCGCGGATCTCGGGCGCCGCGGCCGTCGAGTGCGGGCTCGCCACCCACTACGTGCCGGCCGCCGACCTGCCCGCGCTGGAGGCGGCCCTGCTCGACCCGGCCGCCGGCACCGAACCGGCCGCCGTCCTGGCGGAGTTCGCCGCCGACGCCCCGGTGTCCGAGCTGGCGGCCCACCGCGCCGCCATCGCGCGCTGCTTCTCGGCCCCCGACCTGGCCGCCGTACGGGACCGGCTGGCCGCGGAGATCCGTGACGCGGCCACCGACGGCGCCCGCGACTGGGCGGCCGAGACCCTCGCTGTCATCGACCGCGCCTCCCCGCACAGCCTGGCGATCACCTTCGACCTGCTCGCGTCCGGCGCGACCAAGGGGCTTGAGGAGTGCCTGGCCGCCGAACTCAGCCTCGCCCGCCGTACCGCCCGCACCCCCGACTTCGCCGAGGGCGTCCGCGCCGCTCTGGTGGACAAGGACCGCCGGCCGGTCTGGGCGCCGGTCGGCTAGATCGTCTCATCACTATGTGAGACGCGGGTGTCACGATATGGACGGCCGCCGTAACGTGATCACCCGACCCGCCCGGTGGCGGCGGGCGCCGACGACGGAACGGAGCGCGGCCATGCCTCGGGAATGGGACGCCAGGACGTACGACTCGCTGCCACTGCCGCACCTCGGCTGGGGCCGGCGCACGCTGGAGCGGCTGCCGCTGCGCGGCGACGAGCGGGTGCTCGACGCGGGCTGCGGCACCGGCCGGGACACCGAGGGCCTGCTCGCGCTGCTGCCCGCCGGGCAGGTGGTGGCCCTGGACGGCTCCGTCCGCATGCTGGACCAGCTGCGCGAACGGCTGGCCGGCCGGCTGGACCGGGTCGAGGTCGTGCACGCCGACCTGACCGAGCCGCTGCCGTTCGACGGCGAGGTGGACGCCGTCTTCAGCGTGGCCGCCTTCCACTGGATCGAGGACCACACCGCGCTGTTCGGCTCGCTGGCCGGCCGGATGCGGCCCGGCGCCCGGCTGGTCACCGAGTGCGGCGGCGCCGGCAACATCGCGGCCGTCAACACGGCGGTGGCCGAGGTGCTCGGCCGCACCGACGATGCCTGGGAGTTCGCCGGCGTCGAGGACACCAGGAGCCGGCTGGCCGGGGCCGGGTTCACCGGCATCGAGGTGCGGCTGCGCCCCGACCCGGCCCGCTTCGAGCCCGGCGAGCAGATCGAGGCGTTCCTCGCCACCGTCGTACTCGGCGCGTACCTGGACGAGATGGCGGACCAGGACCGCGAGCCGTTCGTCCGGGCGGTGGCCGGGCGGCTGGCCGAGCCGGTGGTGGACTACGTGCGCCTGGAGATCTCGGCGACCCGCTGATCCACGGCGGTGGCAGGTGGCCGGCGGCCGGCGGGAGCCCTTCCCGCCGGCCGCCGGCCCCGTCATCGGTCTGGACCAATACGCCGCAGGTCATCGGCCCAACGGCCGCCACCGCAACCGTGTTTCACGGTGTTTCAGCTCCACGGTCCCTGTCGGATGCCTTGACGCCCCTCGTACCCGCTAGTTAAATCACGACGCGAACTAAGTCGTGAAACAAGGTGTGAAACAACCGTGCGGACCCCTCGCCGCACATCGACCGTGTCAGGGCCATGCCATCGTAGAAAGGCAACCGGACCCATGAGCACTACAACCCGTCCCCACGCGGGCAGACTCAGCGTGAGACGCGCCGCCATCGGGGTGCTCGCCGCCGCAGCCGCGGCCCTCACCCCCGTGCTGGCCCTTCCCACCACCGCGCACGCCGCAGGCGAGAGCGTGCAGGTCTACCTGACCACCACCAACGACTCCGGCGGACGCAACGTCACGCAGGGCCTCCAGGCGCAGACCCCGGTCACCTTCGGTTCCGGAACCGGCGGTTCCGGCCAGCAGATCACCGTGGACGAGAACACCAAGTACCAGCAGTTCACCGGCGGCGGCGCCTCGTTCACCGACACCGCGGCCTGGCTGCTGAACTCCAGCGGCGCGCTGTCGGCGGCCACCCGCAACTCCGTCATGCAGAAGCTGTTCGACCCGGTCAACGGCATCGGGCTCGACTTCCTGCGCAACCCGATGGGCGCCTCCGACCTGGCCCGCGGCAACTACACGTACGACGACATGCCGGCCGGCCAGACCGACCCGACGCTCGCGCACTTCTCCATCGCCCACGACCAGGCGGACGTGCTGCCGCTGACCAAGCAGGCCAAGCAGCTCAACCCCGACGTCACGGTGATGGCGACCCCGTGGACGCCGCCGCCGTGGATGAAGGACAACGGCAGCTACGTACAGGGCTGGCTCCAGTCGCAGTACTACGCGGCCTACGCCCAGTACTTCGTGAAGTACATCCAGGCGTACCAGGCGGCCGGCGTGCCGATCAACTACATCTCGGTGCAGAACGAGCCGACCGTCGGCGGCGACTACCCGGGCGCCAACTGGAACGGCTCCGGTCTGGCGTACTTCACCAAGACCAACCTGCTGCCCGCGCTGCACGCGGCCGGCCTGTCCACCAAGGTCCTCGCGCTGGACTGGAACTGGGACAGCTACGGCAGCTTCGCCGCCCCGACGGTGGACGACGCGTCGATCCGCAACGACCCGAACTTCGGCGGCGTGGCCTGGCACGGCTACGAGGGCGACGTGGGCGAGCAGACCACGATCCACAACCAGTACCCGAGCCTGCCGGCCTTCGACACCGAGCACTCCGGCGGCACCTGGATCGGCAACCAGCAGAAGGAGGACATGGAGAACCTGATCAACTACACCCGCAACTACGGGCAGAGCTGGGTCAAGTGGAGCCTGGCCGTCGACCAGAACATGGGCCCGCACAACGGCGGTTGCGGCACCTGCACCGGACTGGTCACCGTGCACAACGGTGACGGCCGCAGCGGACAGGTCGACTACACCATCGAGTACTACACGATGGGCCACCTGACGAAGTTCGTGAAGCCGGGCGCCACCCGGATCGCCTCCACCGACAACTCCACGGTGCGCAACGTCGCCTGGCGCAACCCCGACGGCTCCAAGGCGCTGATCGCCTACAACGAGTCCGGCTCCGCGCAGACCGTGCGGGTCAACTGGGGCAACGAGAACTTCTCGTACAGCCTGCCCGGCGGCGCGTCGGCCACCTTCACCTGGGCCGGCACCCAGGGCACCGGCAGCAACCCCGGCGGCGGCGGCCACACCGGCCAGATCACCGGCTTCGGCGGCAAGTGCGCCGACGTGGCCGGCGCCAACAGCGCCAACGGCACCGCGGTCGACCTCTACGACTGCAACGGCACCGGCGCCCAGCAGTGGACCGCCTCGGGCAGCACCTTCCAGGCCCTGGGCAAGTGCCTCGACGTGGCCGCGGCCGGCACCGCCAACGGCAGCCAGGTGCAGCTGTACGACTGCAACGGCACCGGCTCGCAGGTGTGGACGCACGGCAGCAACAACACCCTGGTCAACCCGCAGTCGGGCAAGTGCCTCGACGCGACCGGCAACAGCTCGGCCAACGGCACCCGATTGCAGATCTGGACCTGCGCGGGCGGCCCCAACCAGCAGTGGACCACGCCGGCGGCCTGACCCGCCGGCCCCCCGATCGACCGGACGCCGGACCTCTCACCGCCGCCCGGTCACGCTGAAGGAAGAGAGCCGCCGGCCCGCACACACCCTGTGTGCGGGCCGGCGGCTCGCCATGTGTTCGCCCGGAGTTCGGCAGGCCGACGGCCCGGCCCTGTTACGCCGCCCGCCGCTCCGTCCTACGGTGATTACCGCGCGCGTTGACCCGGACGGCCCTGCGCCCGGTGGTCCGCCGGGCCTGCCGCCGCCTACGCTGGACAAACCGTTCCGAGCCCGTCGTTTCCGCCACGCTGAGTCCCCCTCTGGTGTCCCCCTCCGGCGGCCCGCCCGCCGTATGCACGTGACGAGGAGTCCCCGTGTCCATCGCCCGCAACGAGGGTGCCGGCTGGCAGCGCAATTCGGTGCGTTCGATGGCCGTCCTGCTGCCCGTGCTCGGGCTGGCCGCCCTGGCCGCGAGCAAGTGGCCGATGATCGACTCCAGTGCCGGGCGGCTCGGTTCGGCCGACGGCCGGTGGATGGCGGTGGCCGGCTTCGCCGCGGTCATGACCTGGGTGTCCTCCTCCATCGCGCAGCAGGGCGCGGTGCTCGAGTCGCTGCCCCCGTGCCGGCTGCTCGCGACCCAGTTCGCGGCCTCCGCGGCCAACCACCTGCTGCCCGCGGGAGTCGGCGGCAACGCGGTCAACCTGCGCTTCCTGATCCGCCGCGGCCTGCCGCCGGCCCGGGCGGTGACCGCCCTCGCGGTACGGGCCACGGCCGCGGTGATCGGCCGGCTGGTGCTGCTGGCCGCCGTGCTGCTGCTCTTCCCCGGCGCCCTGCACCTGAGCCGGCTGATGCCGCACCGGCTGGCGCTGCCGGCCCATCCGGTGCTGCTGGCCGCCCTGGCGGTCACCGCCTTCGCCGGCGCGGTGCTGCTGTCGTCCAAGTACGCGGGCCGGGCCCGGGACCGGGCGCGCTCGTTCCTGGCCTCGATGGCGCACGACGTGCGGGCGCTGCACCGCGACCGGGCGCGGGTCGCCGCGCTGTGGGGCGGCTCGCTGGCGTTCCCGGCCGCGCACGCCGCGGTGGTGGTCGCGGTCGCCCGCGCGGTGCACGCCTCGGTGCCGGTCAGCGGGGTGCTGGTGGCGTACCTGTTCGCGAGCACCGCGGCCGGCTGGCTGCCGACCCCGGCCGGGATCGGCTCGCTGGACGCGGCGCTGGCGCTGACCCTGGTCACCGCGGGTGCCTCCGGGGTCGCCGCCACCTCCGCGGTGCTCGGCTACCGGCTGGTCACGGTCTGGCTGCCGCTCGTTCCCGGGGTCATGGTGTTGGCGGTGCTGGTGAGGCGGCGCCAACTTTAAGGTACAGACCTTTGCCGGAACTCTTGACGGCCGTCATCGCCGCCATTTAAATCACGTCCTGAACTAAGACATGAGCTAAGACGTGATCGAAGGCCCGGCCCAAGTCCGCCGGATCCGGTGCGCCTCCCCGCGTCCACCGGATTCCCGGTGCTCCGCTGTGCCTTCGCTCCTGTCAGGAGCATGACTACTCCATGACTACTACCTGACGCCCCGACCGAGGAGTCCGGCATGTCGGCATCACCCCCCACACCCAGGATCCGACGCGTACGCCCCCTGGCCCTGCTCGCCGCCGCCGCCATGCTGCTGTTCGGCTGGCTCCAGCAGAGCGCCTTCGCCCACCCGGTGAGCACCCCCGCCGCCGCCCCGGCGGCGGCCACCGCCACCTTCACCGACGACTTCAACGGCCCCGCGGGCAGCGCCGTGGACAGCTCCAAATGGGGCTACGAGACCGGCGACAACGTCAACAACCACGAGCGCGAGTACTACACCAGCGGCACCCACAACGCCGCGCTCGACGGCCAGGGCGACCTGGTGATCACCGCCCGCAAGGAGAACCCGGCCAACTACCAGTGCTGGTACGGCACCTGCCAGTACACCTCGGCCAGGCTCTCCACGCCGGGCAAGTTCAGCCAGGCGTACGGCCACTTCGAGACGCGGATGAAGCTGCCGCGCGGCCAGGGCATGTGGCCCGCGTTCTGGATGCTCGGCGGCGGCAACTGGCCGACCGACGGCGAGATCGACATCATGGAGAACGTCGGCTTCGAACCCGGCAGCGTGCACGGCACCATCCACGGCCCCGGCTACTCCGGCGCCAACGGCATCGGCGCCGGCTACAACCTCCCGAACGGGCAGAGCTTCTCCGACGCCTTCCACACCTTCGCCGTGGACTGGGCGCCCAACTCCATCAAGTGGTCCGTCGACGGCAACGTCTACGAGACCCGCACCCCGGCCGACCTGAACGGCAACCGCTGGGTGTACGACCACCCGTTCTACCTGATCATGAACCTCGCGGTGGGCGGCTACTGGCCCGGCGACCCGGACGGCAGCACCAGCTTCCCGCAGCAGCTCGTCGTGGACTACGTGCACGTCACCACCAGCGACACCTCGGGCGGCACCACGGGCGGCAGCGGCGGCGGCCCCGGCCACGCCATCACCGGCCTGGCCGGCAAGTGCATAGACGTGGCGGGCGCGAGCAGCGCCAACGGCGCCCCCGTCCAGCTCTACGACTGCAACGGCACCACCGCCCAGTCCTGGACGGTCGGCAC
The DNA here is from genome assembly GCF_050956065.1 of Streptomyces sp. CA-111067. Taxonomy (NCBI): domain Bacteria; kingdom Bacillati; phylum Actinomycetota; class Actinomycetes; order Kitasatosporales; family Streptomycetaceae; genus Streptomyces; species Streptomyces sp. CA-111067. The sequence goes on from NZ_CP192103.1 coordinate 8,143,944, forward strand.
CGACGGCACGATCCGCGCGCTCGGCAAGTGCCTGGACGTGACCGCGGCCGGCACCGCCGATGGCAGCAAGGTGCAGCTCTACGACTGCAACGGCACCAACGCGCAGAAATGGAGCGTCAGTTCGGCACACGACATCGTCAACACCGGTGCGAACAAGTGCCTCGACGCCACCGGCAACAGCTCCGCCAACGGCACCAGGCTGCAGATCTGGACCTGCTCCGGGGGCGCCAACCAGAAGTGGACGGTGACCGGCTGATGAGAAGAGCAGCGACCCTCCTCGCCACCGCGGCCCTGGCCGGCGGCGCGTTCGGCACCTTCGCCGCCACCCAGGCGTCCGGCGCCGACGCGTCCGGCGCGATCACCGGCTTCGGAGGCAAGTGCGTCGACGTGGCCGCCGCGAGCAGCGCCAACGGCACCGCGGTCCAGCTCTACGACTGCAACGGCACCGGCGCCCAGTCCTGGACCGTGAGCTCCGACGGCTCGCTGCGCGCCCTGGGCAAGTGCCTGGACGTGGCCGCGGCCGGCACCGCCGACGGCAGCAAGGTGCAGCTCTACGACTGCAACGGCACCAACGCGCAGAAGTGGAGCAGCTCGGGCGGCGCGCTGGTCAACGCCGGTTCGGGCAAGTGCCTGGACGCGACCGGCAACAGCTCCGCGAACGGCACCCGCCTGCAGATCTGGGCCTGCGCCGGATCCGCCAACCAGAAGTGGACGCTGCCCGGCGGCGGCACCACCACTCCGCCGCCCGCCGGCGGCGTGCAGGCCGTGGCCCCGTACCTCTACAACGGCTGGGGCAACCCGCCCGACCCGACCACGATCATGAACGCCACCGGCGTGAAGTGGTTCACCCTGGCCTTCGTCCTCAGCAACGGCACCTGCAACCCGCAGTGGGACGGCGGCCGGGCGCTCACCGGCGGCGTGGACCAGAGCACCATCAACAAGGTCAGGGCGGCCGGCGGCGACGTCGTCCCGTCCTTCGGCGGCTACAGCGGCAACAAGCTGGAGGAGTCCTGCACCAGCGCGAGCGCGCTGGCCGGCGCCTACCAGAAGGTGATCAGCGCCTACGGGCTCAAGGCCATCGACATCGACATCGAGGCCAGCGCCTACAGCAACGGCACCGTCCAGCAGCGCACCGTCGACGCGCTCAAGACCGTCAAGGCCAACAACCCCGGCATCGCCGTCTACGTCACCATCGGCACCGGCCAGAGCGGCCCCGACACCGGCCTGATCAACAAGGCGGCGGCCTCAGGGCTGACCGTCGACGCGTGGACGATCATGCCGTTCGACTTCGGCGGCGCGGGCCAGAACATGGGCAACCTCACCGTGCAGGCCGCCGAGGGGCTCAAGAACGGCCTGAAGAACGCCTACGGCTACAGCGACGACCAGGCGTACCGGCACAGCGGCATCTCGTCGATGAACGGCATCACCGACAACAACGAGACCGTCACCGTCGCCGACTTCCGCACCATCCTGGCCTACGCGCAGGCACACCACCTGGCCCGGCTGACCTTCTGGTCGGCCAACCGGGACCGGCCGTGCCCGGGCGGCTACCCCAACGACGACACCTGCTCGGGCGTCTCACAGCAGGCCTGGGACTTCACCCGCACCTTCGCGCAGTACGGCGGGTAGGACCCCGGCGTTGGCTCTCCGCTCCCCGGCCGTGTAGGCATGGTCTCCGCGATGCACCATGCGACGGCCGGGGAGCGGAGGCATGTTCCGATGACGGTTCCGACGACGGAGACCACGCAGGCGGCGGGCGGCGGGCGGATCCTGGTGGTGGACGACGACGCCGCGATCCGCCGGTCGCTCGGCCGCGCCCTGCGGCTGCGCGGCTTCGCCGTCACCGAGGCGGACGGCGGCGCCGCCGCGCTCGACCTGCTCGGCCGCACCCCGCCCGACGCCCTGGTACTGGACATATCGATGCCCGACATCGACGGCATCGAGGTCTGCCGCACCCTGCGCGAGGGCGGCAGCGACCTGCCGGTGCTGGTGCTCTCCGCGCTCGACGAGGTCGCCGACCGGGTCGCGGGACTCCAGGCCGGCGCCGACGACTACCTGGTCAAACCGTTCGCCCTGGAAGAGCTGGTGCTGCGGCTGCACGCCCTGCTGCGCCGCCGCCCGCCGCGCCCCGACGGCCGGCTGCGCGCCTGCGGCCTGGTCCTCGACCCGGCCGCCCGCACCGCCACCAGGGACGGCGAGCGCCTGGACCTCACCCGGCGCGAGTTCGAACTCCTGGAGACCCTGGCCCGCAACGCGGGCCTGGTGCTGAGCCGCGACCAATTGCTCGACCGGGTCTGGGGCTACGACTTCGAGGTGCGCACCGACGCCGTGGACACCTTCGTCAGCTACCTGCGGCGCAAGCTGGAGGCCGGCGGGCGGCCCCGGATCCTGCACACGGTGCGCGGGGTCGGCTTCGTCCTGCGGGCGGACGAGAGGGGCCCGGAATGAGGCTGTCCACCCGGATCGCGCTGGCCGTCGGGGTGCTGGTGCCGCTGCTCGTGCTCGGCTCCGGCTGGATCATGGTCCGGCTGGTCGGCCACGACGTGCACTCCCAGGCGGACGCCCACCTGCGGGAACGGGCCGCCGCCGTACTGCCCGACGCCCGCAACCTGCTGCGGGCGATGGCCAACGAACGGCCGCCGAGCGTGGAGCAGGCCAGGCAGCGCAAGGTGTTCAGCACCGCCCTCGACGTGGGCATCCGGGTCACGGGCCCCGAGGGCACCGTCGCCGGCGGCCCGCAGCCCGACCAGGCGCAGCCGCTGCCCGCGCCCGGCGACGCGGCGAGCCCGGTCACCATCCGGGCGTCGGGCACCAGCTGGCGGGTGCTCGCCGTGCCGTTCACGGTGGCGCGGCCCACCGCGAAGGGCACCCTGTGGCTGTTCTCCACCGACGCGGCCGGCCAGGCGCAGATCAGCCAGGTGCGCCGCCGGGTGCTGACCGTGGCGCTGCTCACCGCGCCGGTCGCCGCCGCGGCCGGCTGGCTGGCCGCCACCCGACTGGCCCGGCCGCTGCTGCTGCTGCAGCGCAGGGCCGGCGGCATCGATCCGCGGACCAGCGCGGCCAGGCTCGACCACGTGCCCACCCGGGTCACCGAGGTGGACGAGCTGGCCGGCACCCTGCAGACCGTGCTGGCCCGCTACGACGAGCAGGCCGCCAGGACCGGCGAGGCGCTGGCCACCGCCCGCTCCTTCTCCGCCGCCGCCTCCCACGAACTGCGCACCCCGCTGATGAGCATGCGGATCAACCTCGACGTGCTGGACGGCACCCCGGCGCCCGACCCGGCAGAACGCGCCGAGATCGTCGCCGACCTGCGGGCCGAGCACACCCGGCTGCTGGACCTGCTGGTGATGCTGCGGGCGCTGGCCCAGGGCGACCTGGTGGAGGCCGACGCCTTCGGCCCGGTCGACCTGGCCGACGTGCTGGACGCCGCCGCGGCCGACCTGCGCCGGGCCCGCCCGTCCGCGGCGGTCACCGTGGACGCCGAACCCGGCACGCCGGTGCACGGCTGGCTGCCCGGGCTGCGCTCGGCGGTGGACAACCTGCTGGTCAACGCGGCCGTGCACGGCGCCGGGCCGGACGGCGCCGCGCTGATCGAGGTACGGCTGCTGCCCGGCGGCGAACCCGGTGCTCCGGTGCTCGTGCTGACCGTCGACGACCACGGGCGGGGGATCGCACCGGAGGACCGGCAGGAGGTCTTCCAGCGGTTCCGGCGGCGGCCCGACAGCCCCGGCTCCGGGCTGGGCCTGGCGCTGGTCGGTCAGCAGATCGCGCTGCACGGCGGGCGGATCAGCGCGGGGGCGCGGCCGGACGGGCCGGGCGCGCGGTTCACCGTCGTCCTCCCGGCCGGGACCGGGCCGCACGCCATGCCCCGGCAGCGCGGCTGGCTGGCGACCGCCTCGGCGGAGCCGGCCGGTGGCGCTTTCGGCGGGGCTCGGGGCGGTGTTTCGGGGGGTGCCCCGGGTGGTGCTCTCGGTGGGGCGGCGGATCACGCCCGCGGGCCACAAGGTTTCCACAAAGACGGTTCCTAACCTCCGGCTTGAACGGCCCGGCCGCGCCTTCCGTGCGCGGCCGGCAGCCAGAAGACGCCGAGGAGGACTCCCCATGCGCACCACCCGTACGGCGATCGCGGCCGGCGCCGCGCTCGCCGCGCTGCTCACCGCGGCCGGCACCGCCGTGGCCGACACCGGCACCGGCAGCACGCCCTCCGGCACGCCGTCCGCGGCCCCGTCGGCCGGCGCCAAGGCCAAGAAGGCCCCCACCGGGGACGGCGCACGCGCGCTGTGCAAGCGCGTGCCCAAGATCGACACCCGGATCAACCGGGAGCTGAAGCGCCTGAACGGCCCGGCGACCGAGCGCGGTTCGGTCGCCCGGCTGGAGAAGCGGGTCGCCAACTCCAAGACCGCGGGCGACACCGCGATCACCACCTACCTCAACAACCGGCTGACCTTCCGCAAGTCGCTGCTGCCCACCCTCAACCAGCGCGCCGGCGACCTGGCCGGCGTCCGCACCTGGTGCGCGGCCAACGACAACGGCAAGCAGAGCGGCGGGAAGGCGAAGTGACCCGCCGGATCCGCGCGGCGGCGCTGCTGCCGGCGGCCCTGCTGGCCGCCGCGCTGACCGCGGGCTGCGCCCACTCCGGCGGTTCGGCCGCCCCGGCCGCCCCCAGCTCGGCCACCACCGGCGCCGCGCCCGCCCCGGATCCGTCCGAACTGGCGCACATGCAGAAGCTCGTGGACGGCGCGGAATCCGCGGTGGCCACGGCGGAGTCGGACGCGGCGCACGACAAGTAGCCGCCTCCGGGGCCGCTGGGCGCGGGGCTACTTCGCGTCCACGTAGCACTCCACCACGTGGGTCTCCAGCGGGAACGGCACCGCGGTACCGCCGAACACCAGCCGGCGGGCCTCGTCCCCGGCCGCGGTGACCGCCGCCTCCACGGCGGCGGCCAGCTCGGCCGGGGTGTGCACGATCACCTCGTCGTGCTGGAAGAACACCAGCCGCGGCTGCGGGCCGATCACCGTCAGCCGGCGGCGCAGCGCGGCGAGCATCGCCAGCGCCCAGTCGGCGGCGCTGGCCTGGATCACGAAGTTGCGGGTGAACCGGCCCCAGGAGCGGGCCGCCCTGCGGTCGGGCGAGCCGCCGTCGGCCAGGTCGGCGGTCTCGTCGAGGAAGCTCTGCCCGGACGGCGTGGGCGAGGTGCGGCCGAGCCGGGAGCGTACGACACCGCCCGCCTCGCCGGTGCGGGCCGCGGACTCCACCAGGGCCAGCGCGGTCGGGAACCGGCGGCGCATCACCGCGAGCAACTGCCCCGCCTCGCCGCTGGTCTGCCCGTACATCGCCGCCAGCAGCGCGATCTTGGCCCGCGGCCGGTCGCCGCCGAAGGCGTCGCGGGCCAGCGCCGCGTAGAGGTCGCCGCCGGCCGCCGCCCTGGCGAGGCCGGCATCCTCCGACATCGCGGCCAGCACCCGCGGTTCGAGCTGCCCGGCGTCGGCGACCACCAGCCGGTGGCCGGGGTCGGCGACCACCGCGGCACGCAGCAGCCGGGGGATCTGCAGCGCCCCGCCGCCCCGGGTGGCCCAGCGCCCCGACACCACCCCGCCGACCACGTACTCCGGCCGGAACCTGCCCTCGCGCACCCACGCCTCCCGCCACGCCCAGCCGTGCGCCGCGTGGATCCGGGACAGCTCCTTGTAGCGCAGCAGCAGCGCCGCCGCCGGGTGCTCGACCTCCCGCAGCTCGTGCGAGCGGGTCGAGCTGAGCTGGACGCCCACCCGGGCGAAGGCGGGCAGCACCTGGGCGGGGGAGTCGGGGTTGAAGCGGCGGCCCAGCGCCTCCTGGATGGCGCCGGCCAGCTCGCTCAGCAGCGCGGGCCGGGCGCCGCCGGCCGGCCGCGGGCCGAGCAGCCCGGTCAGCAGCTCGTCGTGCACCTTCGCGCTCCACGGCAGCCCGTCCCGGCCCATCTCCACCGCCGCCAGCGCCCCGGCCGACTCCGCGGCGAACATCAGCCGCAGCCGGTCGGGGTGTTCGGCGGCGGCGATCCGCCGCTGCTGCTCGGCGTGCACCGCGATCAGCGCGGTGAGCGGATCGACGTCCTGCGGCAGGTGGTGCCGGTCGGCGGCGAAGAGCACCGGCTGGTCGTCGGCCCCCGGCTGCGGCGAGTCGGCCGGCTCCGGCAGGTCGTGCAGCCGCGCCCAGGCGCCGCCGAGCGAGCGCGGCCTGCCGTGCCTGCCCTCCATGCCGAGCAGCAGCGACTCGGTGAGCCGCACGTCATGGCAGCGGGCCGGCCGCACCGCGCCGCGGTCGAGCAGCGGCGGATACACCTCGTCGGTGGCCGCCCACACCCAGCGCGGCGGCGGGCCGGCCGGCGCTCCCGTGCCCGCCGCGGTCTCGCGGCGGGTCAGCTCGGCGGCCAGGTCGGGCACGGCCGTCACCGGGCCGGCCGGGGCGCCGTCCTCGGCGAGCGGACACAGCCGGCCGCCCGATCCCACCGGATCGGGGACGACGGCGACGCGCACGGCGCTGACGGTTGTATCCACCATGCGAGCCTAGGTCCGACCACTGACAGCGGGCCGTGACGGCGCCGGTCCGGCGCTCGCCGCACGGCAAACGGCCCGGACGCGCCGCTGACGTGCGGTGCGTCCGGGCCGGACGTGATGAGGGGGGTGGGGGAAGCCGGCTGAGGGTCAGGAACCCTGCTGGGCCTCCTCGACGGACTTGCGCACCTCGTTCATGTCGAGGGCGCGCGCCTGGGCGATGACGTCCTCGAGCGCCGTCTCCGGCAGGGCGCCGGGCTGCGCGAACACGGCCACCTTGTCGCGCACGATCATCAGTGTCGGGATCGACTGGATCTGGAACGCGGCGGCCAGCTCCGGCTGCGCCTCGGTGTCCACCTTCGCGAACACCAGATCCTCGTGCTTCCCCGACGACTTGTCGTAGACCGGTGCGAACATCTTGCACGGCCCGCACCAGTCGGCCCAGAAGTCGATGAGGACGAAGTCGTTCGTAGACACGACCTCGTCGAAGTTCTCCTTGGTCAGCTCCACAGTGCTCATGCCCCCCACAACGGGTGGCACCGCGCGGAAATTCCTGCCCCGGACAGTCCGCCGTTCACTCATACGAGTGGTGCCCGCGCCGGGTGCAGTGGCGTCACGCACCCCGGCCTCGTTGGTCGGCACATGGCAGCGATGCAGTGGAACCCGCAAGAGGGCGGCGACGCCGGCGACGGCGCCGCCGAAGAGAGCCGGCCCTGGCGCCCCGTTCGGGGCGGAACGGTTCTGCAGACCCCCGACGCGCCGGTCTACGCGGCCCTGGCCGACCAGTGGCGGTCGGCCGGCCGGATGGTCCCCGGGCAGGCCGACTCCGAGTGGTCGGAACTGGTCGGGCGGATCCCGCGCCTCACCTCGGTCTGACGGCGGGCGGCCCGCCGCGGGCCGGCCGCCGCCGAGGCCAGGGCGGCAGCCGGGGCGGTCACGGCCGGGCTCAGGGCAGCGGCCGGGGCGGTCACGGCCGGGCTCAGGGCAGCGGCCGGGGCGGTCGCGGCCGGGCTCAGGGCAGCGGCCGGGGCGGTCGCGGGCCGTCGTAGCTGCCGCTGGGGCGCATCCGCATCGCCGGCTCGGCGTACTCCTCCAGGGCGTGCGCGATCCAGCCCGCCGTCCTGGCCACCGAGAAGACCGTCTCACCGGCCTCCGCCGGCATTCCCGAGGACACCGACAGCACGGCGAGTGCCAGGTCCACGTTGGCATGGAGCGGGCGGTGCCCGGCCGCGGTGTCCGCCACGTCGCGGGCGGCGGCCAGCGCGTCCGCCGCGGCGGGCACCTCGGCAAGCCGTGCGAACAGCAGCCGGGCCCGGGGGTCCTCGCCGCGGTACAGCAGGTGGCCGAGGCCCGGGAGGTGGCGCCCCGCGCGGAGGTACTCCGCGACCACCGGTCCGGCGCCGCCGCGTTCGAGTACCTCGGTGAGCAGCCGGTGCGCCAGCGCGCTGGCCTGCCCGTGCAGCGGCCCCTCCAGCGCGCCGAGCCCGGCCGACACCACGGCGTAGGGGTGCGCGCGGGCCGAGGCGGCCACCCGTACGGCCATCGTGGAGGCGGCCAGGTCGTGGTCGATGAGCAGCGCGAGGGCCGTGTCGAGCGCCCGCAGCGACGGCTCGTCCGGCCGCCGACCGGTCAGCCCCGACCACAGCCGCCGGCTGAGCCGGGCGGAGTCCGGCTGCGGCGGGCCGATCCGCGGCAGCGCGTCGACCAGGACGGGGATCAGGTTGCGGGCGGTGCCGAGCACCGCGTCCCTCGACAGGTCGAAGCGCAGCGGGTCGGCCACGGCCGCCGCGATCAGCGCCACCCTGATCCGGTCCATCGGCCCGCTGCCGGCCGGCAGCGATCCGGCCGCCCTGCGGGCCGCGGCGAGCGGCTGCTCCGGCGCCGTGAGCCGGAAGCCGCGGCGCAGTTCCCCGGTCCACAGCCACTCGGCGACCTCCTCGTAGGAGTAAGTGGCCGCCAGCGCGGTCGCGTCCACGCCGCGGAAGTAGTAGCGGTCGCCTTCGATCAACGTGATGCCGGTCCGGATCCGGCTCCAGCCGCCCCCGGCGGTGTCCGAGCCGTCCCCGGTGGCCGGGCCCGCGGGCGTGCCGGGCGCTGCGGGCGCGGGACGACCGCGGCGGGCCAGCGCCGCGACCTCGCCGGGGTCGAAGGTGCTGCCGCGCCCGCCCGCCGCCCGGCGGCTGCCGAGCAGGCCGCGGCTGACGTACGCGTACACCGTCTCCGGCTTGACGCCGAGCCGCCGGGCCGCCTCGCGGGTGCTGATCCGGCCGCCGTCCGCAGAGGCCGCCGCCGCTGGTTGAGCTGTCATGACCTCACCGTATCTGGATCTGCTCGCTCTATATGTTGATTGAATCAATGTTGACAGCGATGGAATCAATCATAGACAGTCAAGTCAATACCCAGGGAGGAAAACCGATGCCCACCACCGAGCAGAACGCCCCGATCGAGGTACCCCGCGGTCTCAAGGGCGTGGTCGTCACCGACACATCCATCGGCGATGTCCGCGGGCTGGAAGGCTTCTACCACTACCGCGAGTACAGCGCGGTGGAGCTGGCCGAACGCCGCACATTCGAGGACGTCTGGCACCTGATGTTCCACGGCGCGCTGCCGGGTCCGGCCGAGCGCGCCGAGTTCACCGCCCGCACCGCGGCGCTGCGGCGGCTGCCCGCCGACGTCATCGACGCGCTGCCCGCCATCGCCCGCTCCACCGCGCTGTCGGGACCGCTGTCCGGGCTGCGTACGGCGCTGTCGCTGGCCGGCGCCTCGGCCGGCTTCCGGCCGCTGTACGACATCGACGGGCCGGCCCGCGCCGCCGACGCGCTGGCCGCCTGCGCCGCGGTGCCCACGCTGGTCACCGCGCTGCACCGGCTCGGCCGCGGCCTGGAGCCGGTTTCGCCGCGGGACGACCTGCCGCACGCGGCCAACTACCTGTACATGCTCACCGGCGAGGAGCCCGACCCGGCGAGCGCCCGCGCGGTCGAGCAGTACCTGATCTCCACGGTGGACCACGGCTTCAACGCGTCCACCTTCACCGCGCGGGTGATCGCCTCCACCGGCGCCGACCTCGCGGCCTGCCTGGTCGGCGCGATCGGCGCGCTGTCCGGACCGCTGCACGGCGGGGCGCCGAGCCGCGCGCTCGACACCCTGGACGCGATCGGCAGCCCCGACCGCATTGACGACTGGCTGCGCGAACGCATCCTGGCCGGCGACCGGATCATGGGCTTCGGCCACCCGGTCTACCGCACGGAGGACCCGCGCTCGCGGCTGCTCAAGGGCATCGCCCGCGGTTTCGGCGGCGACCTGGTGGACTTCGCGGTGCAGGTCGAGGCGCGCGCCGAGGCGATACTCGCCGAGCTCAAGCCGGGCCGCGAACTGCACATCAACGTGGAGTTCTTCGCCGGTGTGGTGATGGAGCTGTGCGGGCTGCCCCGGGAGATGTTCACCCCCACCTTCGCCGTGGCCCGGGTGGTCGGCTGGAGCGCCAACATCCTGGAGCAGGCGGAGGACAGCAAGATCATCCGTCCGCTGGCCCGCTATGCCGGCCCGCCGCCGCCCCGGCCGGTGCCCGAGGGCTGAGGTTCCGGCCCGCGGCAGGAGAACCCGGGCAGGAGCCGCGAGGCATACCTACCAGTCGGTAGTATCCGGGGAGCGGGCCGGCGGACGCCGGCCGGCCCCCAGCCCGCGGAGGAGCCGAAACAGTGCGCGCGATCCAGATCACCGAGTTCGGCGGCCCCGAGGTGCTGCGCGAGACCCAGCTGCCCGACCCGGTGCCCGGCCCCGGGCAGCTGCTGCTCGACGTGGACTCCGCGGGCGTCAACTACGCCGACACGCACACCGTCGAGGACTCCTACCTGTCCGCCTCGACGCTGCCGATGGTCCCCGGCGCCGAGGTCGTCGGCCGCACCGCCGACGGCCGCCGGGTCGTCGCGCTGACCGACGGCGGCGGCTACGCCGAGCGCGCCCTCGCCCAGGAGTACCTGGCGCACGACGTGCCCGACGGCGTCACCGACACCCAGGCGCTCTCGCTGATCGTCCAGGGGCTGACCGCCTGGCACCTGCTGCGCACCTCGGCGCGGCTCGCGCCCGGCGAGAGCGTGGTGGTGCACGCGGCGGCGGGCGGCACCGGATCGCTGGCCGTCCAGCTCGCCAAGGCGTTCGGCGCCGGACGGGTGATCGCCACCGCCTCGACCAAGGAGAAGCGCGACCTGGCGCTCGGACTCGGCGCCGACGCGGCGGTGGACGCCGCCCCCGAAGACCTCAAGGAGCGGCTGGTCGAGGCCAACGGCGGCCGGAAGGTGGACGTCGTCCTGGAGATGGCCGGCGGCCCGGTCTTCGACGCCTCGCTCGCCGCGGTCGCGCCCTTCGGCCGGCTCGTCACCTACGGCATGGCCTCCCGCACCCCCGCCACACCGGTGGAGCCGGCCCGGCTGATGGGCCGCTCGCAGGCCGTCATCGGATTCTGGCTGATGCACTGCCTCGGCCGGCCGGGGATGTACCGCGAGCCGATGGCGGAGCTGCTGGCGATGACCGCGCACGGCCGGCTGCGACCGCTGGCCGGCGGCGTCTACCCGCTGTCCGAGGCGGCCCGGGCGCACCAGGATCTGCGCTCCCGGCAAACCTTCGGCAAATTGGTGCTCGATGTGAGGGTCTGAGCGGAACCGGCGGGCTCGTCGTACTCGTTGCACTGGGTGCACACTCGACATGAGGTACGACGGGTCGTCGCCTGCGGCCCGCGCCCCGCACAACTCGGGAGGGGCCATGCAACGCAACCGCTTCGCGCCCGATCGGGGACTGACGAGCCGAATGGTCGTCACGATGTTCCTGATCGGACTGCTCTACGTCGTGTTCGTCGGCGCGCTGCTCGCGCTGCTGCGTGGATCATGGCCGATCATCCTGGTGATCGCCGGAGTCCTGTTCGTCGCCCAGTTCTGGTTCAGCGACCGGATCGCCGCGTTCAGCATGGGTGCCCGCGAGGTCACCGCCGAGGAGGCCCCCGAGCTGCACGGGGTGGTGGACCGGATCTGCGCCCTGGCCGACATGCCCAAGCCCAAGGTCGCCATCGCCGACTCCGACGTGCCCAACGCGTTCGCCACCGGCCGCAACCAGAAGAACACCGTGGTGTGCGCCACCACCGGCCTGCTGCGCCGGCTGGAGCCCGAGGAGCTCGAAGGCGTCATCGCGCACGAGCTGTCGCACGTCGCGCACAAGGACGTCGCCGTGATGACGATCGCGTCCTTCCTCGGCATCCTGGCCGGCGTGATCACCCGGATCGGCCTGTGGGGCGGCTTCCGCCGGGCCCGCGACCCGGGCAGCGCCGCACTGGTCATCCTGGTCCCGGTGGTCAGCGCCGTGGTCTACGCGATCAGCTTCCTGCTGACCCGGATGCTGTCCCGCTACCGCGAGCTGTCCGCCGACCGCAGCGCCGCGCTGCTCACCGGCCGCCCCTCCGCGCTGGCCTCCGCGCTCACCAAGGTCAGCGGCCAGCTCGCCGCGATCCCCACCAAGGACCTGCGCAAGGCGGAGCCGTTCAACGCCTTCTACTTCGCCCCGGCCCTCACCAGCGCCCCGTCCGGAGTGTCCAAGCTGCTGTCCACCCACCCCACCCTGGAGCAGCGGCTGGAGCAGCTCGGCCGGATCACCCGTGAACTGGACCGCCGCTGACATGGGCCTGTTCGACGTCCTGCTCGGCCGCACCAAACCGGTGAAACCCGACCTCGACCAGCTCTTCGGCCTCACCTCGGCCGCCATCACCCTGGAAGCCGCCAGCGAGCTGCGGCCCACCGGCCTCGGCTCGGTGTGCTTCGCCGCCGTCGAGGGCGGCGCCTTCGCCGAGATCCAGCAGGACCTGCACAGCCTGCTGGGCACCGAGTCGAGCCAGGACGACTACGGCTACACCTGGCTGCTGTCCCGGCACCAGCCGGCCGAGGTCAACGACCTGGTCACCGATCTGCACGCGATCAACTCCGCGCTGGAGGAGCACGGCTTCGGCCCGCAGCTGCTCTGCTCCCTGGTGGGTTTCAAGGACCAGGCCGGCCACTCGCTCGCGCTGGTCTACCTGTACAAGCGGGGCAGCTTCTACCCGTTCGCCCCGCTGCCCGGCGAGAAGCGGGACAACCCGCTGGAGCTCCAGACGAAGGCGCTGGTCGGCAACGACCTGCGGCTGGAGAACGACCTCTCCCGCTGGTTCCCGGTCTGGGGCGCGCCGGGACTGTGACGCGGCAGCGCGGGCAGTCGTGCCTAAGGTGAGCGTGTCCGATGTGGGCAGCGCCGACCGAAATCCCCAGGAGGATCAGGCATGACCGAATACGACCCCGCCGCCGTCCAGTTGAGCCCCGAGAGCTGGGTGTCGGAGCAGGCCACCCGCTACGAGGAGTCGAACGGCACCGAGGCGACCGACATGAACGGTTCGCCCTGCCTGCTGCTCGACTACCAGGGCCGCAAGAGCGGGGTCTGGCGGCGCACGGTCCTGATCTACGGGCGCGACGGCGACGACTACCTGATCGTGGCGTCCAAGGGCGGCGCCCCCGAGCACCCGAAGTGGTACCTCAGCCTCCAGGACAACCCCGAGGTCCACCTGCGGGTACTCGGCGAGCGCTTCACCGCCCGCGCGGAGACCCTCTCGGCCGCCGACAAGGCCCGGGTCTGGCCGCATCTGCTCGACGTCTACGCGCCGTACGCGGACTACCAGAAGAAGACCGACCGGGACATCCCGGTGGTCCGGCTGCACCGGGTCTGACCAGGCCCGTCACGCCGTCCCGCCGGCCGCCGCCGACCGCCGCGCCAGCCGTTCCAGGTTCCGGCGCCCCTCGGTCCGGACGCCCAGCGGGACGAGCGCGGCCCGGCCCGGCAGCCGCAGGCCCCCGGTGAAGGCCACGGTGGTACTGCCCGGGGCCGGCCCGGCGACGGCGGCCACCCCGATCAGCAGGAAGCGGCTCTGCAACCAGCACCAGCCGGGACGCAGCACCCCCTCGAACCGGGCCCGCGGCCCGTACCTGCTGCGGGCCAGCGCCTGCACCCGCTCGCCGTCGCGGCGCAGCACCTTCACCCGGGCCATGTCGGTGACGATCCGGCCGAACTCGCCCTCCAGATCGGCCACCAGCGGCCAGACGACGTCGAACGGCGCGTCGATCACCCGTACCGAGACATGCGCGTTGCGCACCCCGGCGGCCAGCGCGTGCAGCCGGCGTACGGGGTCGGGGTCGGCCGTGGGCCAGCTGACGGTCATGCGGACCACGCCTTCCTGAAGGTGTCGCGGGCCCGGTGCAGCCGGGACTTGACGGTGCCGACGCGCAGGCCGAGGCGGTCGGCGGCGGTGCGCTCGTCCAGCCCCTCCAGGTCACGCAGCACCAGGACGGCCCGGTGCTCGGGGGAGAGCCGGGTGAGGACGTCATGGATGTCGGCGGCGAGCTGCGGATCGCCGGGCGCGGGCAGTTCGGCCAGCTCGGCCGGCACGCTGCGCGCGGTGCGCCGGGCCACCCTGACCGCCTCGCGGGCGGCGATGGTGCGCACCCACCCGTACAGCGCAGCCGGTTCCTTCAGCCCGCGCAGATTCCGGAACACCGCGACCAGCGCCTCCTGCGCGGCATCGGGACCGTCGTCGAGCGCGATGGGCGCGCAGATCCGGCCGACGAACGGGGCGAGCTCGTCGAGCAGGTCGTTCATCGCCAGGGTGTCGCCGCGCTGCGCGGCCCGCACCAGGCGGGCCGTCGCGGCGGGCGAGTCCGCCGGCTCGGGGGTCTGTTCAGACACGGATCGGATCTTCTCCGCGCAGGACGGTGCCGGCGGCCACCGCGAGGCCCGCGCACAGCGGAGTGTAGACGGCGATGTTGAGCAGGTGGAACGTGCTGCCGGGGTGCGCGTCCAGACCGATGCCGCTGCCGCAGGCCCACACCACGCCGGCCGCCGCCCGCGCGGAGACCCCGCAGGTGACCGCCAGCGTCGCCAGCTGCGTGAGCCGGCCGAACCGGTGGCCGCGGCCCAGCCGGGCCCGCGCCACCACCGCGCCCGCCCCGCAGAACAGCACGGTGGCCAGCGGGATCAGGTTCGGCGCGGTGAACGGCACGTCCATGCCGAGGACCGCGAGCGACAGCCCGCGGTCGTCGTGCGCCGGCCAGGTGCCGCCGGTGGCCCAGAACAGGTGCAGCAGCCCGTCGGCGGTCAGCACCGAGGCCACCACCGCGGCGGCCACCCGGGTCCTGCGGGCGGTGCCGGTCCCGCGGTCGGTGCCGGTCCCGCGGTCGGGCATGAGTCCGGCGTTCGCGCTCGGCCGGCCGGTGCGTTGCAGCGTGTCCCACACGGTGAACTCCCCTGGAGGGTGTCGTGAATACGTCACCCTCCAGAGGAGGCGGCCCCGCGATTCGTTCCCCCCGGGTTCCGGAAGATCTCAGCGGATCCCGTCGGTAGGTCTCAGCGGGACTTGGCGGTCGCGGCCGACAGCGCGGCGAGCGCCAGTTCGAGCGCGAGCAGGAAGCCGAGACCGAGGCCGAAGGCGTGCGGGTACCGGTCGGGCGAGCCGTCACCGACCGCCCGGTAGAAGACGATCCCGATCAGCGCGATCCCCAGCGCCCCGCTGATCTGCTGGATGGTGGCCACCACCCCGGAGGCCGAGCCGACCAGCCGCGGCGGCACCGCCGCCAGCGCGTCGTGGGTGAGCGGGGCGATCACCATGCCCATCCCCACACCGTCCAGGAACAGCCCCGGCACCAGCTCCCACAGGCTGCCGCCGGTGCCCGACCGGTGCACCGCCACCCACAGCAGCCCGAGACCCGCGGCCATCAGCAGCGCCCCGGCCGGCACCGTACGGCTGCCCAGCCTGACCGCCAGCCGGTGCGCGGTGGTGGAGGTCAGCAGGTAGCCGCCGCCGATCGACAGGAACACCACACCCGAGCCGAGCGCGTCCAGCCCGCGGCCCGCCTGCAGGTACAGCGCCAGGATCAGGAAGAACGAGCCCTGGCCGGTCCAGAAGACCAGCTGGCACAGTGCGCTGAGGGAGAAGCCGCGCTGCCGGAACAGCTCGGTGTCGAGCACCGGGTCGCCGCCGGCCGCGCCGCGCCGGCTCTGGTGCGCCACGAAGACCGCGGACAGCACCGCGGAACCGGCCAGGCACAGCCAGGTCCACAGCGGCCAGCCCAGCGCCCGGCCCTGGATCAGCGGCAGCACCAGCGCGACGACGGCGGCCGACGACAGCGCCACCCCGGTGTTGTCCAGCCGGGGGCGCCGCGGCGCCCTGGACTCGCGCAGCGCCCTGGGCACCAGGACCAGCGCCAGCAGGCCCACCGGCAGGTTGATCAGGAAGCAGGCCCGCCAGCCGAGGCCGAGCACGTCGGCCTTGATCAGCAGACCGCCGATCAGCTGGCCGAACACCGCGCCGACCCCCATCGTCAGGCCGTACATCCCGAACGCCCTGGCCTGCGCCTTGCCGGTGTACCCGGTCTGCAGGATGGACAGCACCTGCGGCCCCATCAGGGCGGCTGACAGGCCTTGGAGCACCCGGGCGGCCACCAGCGTGCCGGCGGTCGGCGCGAAGCCGCAGGCCGCCGAGGTCACGGTGAACAGGGCGAGGCCGATGGTGAACATCCGCCGGCGGCCGAAGATGTCGCCCAGCCGGCCCGCGGTGATCAGCCCGGTTGCCACGGCGAGGCCGAAGCCGGCCACCACCCACTGGACGGCGGCGGTGCCGGCGTGCAGGTCGCCCTGCACCGCCGGTATCGCCACGTTGACGATGAAGATGTCGAGTGCGGTCATGAAGGTGGCGAGGAGCAGGACGAGCAGCCCGAGACCGGGCCGGTCGGCGGCCGGAGTGCCGCTCCGGCCGGTGGGAGCGGAGAGGGTGGCGGAGGCCGAAGTCATGGCGGTACTCCTGTCGTTGGAGGCGGGACCGGACCGGTCGGGCGGCGGAGGGCCGGCGGTCAGCCGGCGGCCGGGACCTTGTCGAGGAAGCCGTGGACGGCGCTGACCAGGCCGTCGTCGCCGATCACCGCCACGTCGAAGCCGACCACCAGCGACTCGCCGCCGGCCGGGCCCAGCTCCCAGGTGAAGCGGGCGAGGTCGTGGTGGGCGTCCACCGGGCCGAGGGTGAAGACCAGGCCGGCGAACTGCCCCTGCACGGCGCCGATCACCGCGTCGAGGGCGTCCCGGCCCCGGACGTCGGCCAGCGGGTCGGTGTAGCGGGCGTCGGCGGCGAAGACCTCGTCGATCTGCCGGCGCCTGGCGGCCGGGTCGGTCTCGTTCCAGACGGCGATGTAGCGCTGGACCAGGTACTGGACGTCGCTCATGACTGATGTCTCCCTGCGTCACCGGCGCCCTGGTGGCGCCGTGTTCTTGCAGGTCAAGACGTTACGTAGCCGCGCGGCCGGGCGAATCAGTCATCGTTGGGTACTTTCCGGCGCCGGCATGGGTCACGCCGCCGTCAGGGGTGCGCGGGGCCGGTCAGGAGCGGGCGTCGAGCCGCACCTTGAGCGCGTCCAGCGCGTCGGCGATCCGCGGCGAACCGCAGTGCCTGGACAGCGCGGCCGCCTGCCGGCCCAGCGCCCTGGCGCCGTCCAGATCGCCGCCGAGCGCCCGGGCCGCGGCGGCCCGGGCCGCGTACAGGCAGCGGTCCCTGATCAGGGCGGTGTCCTGGGCGGCCAGTGCCCGTTCGAGCAGCGGCCCCGCCTCCTGCGGACGGTCGAGGTCGAACAGCGAGAAGCCGCTCTGCGCGTCGAGTTCGGCGCTGTTGAGCCAGTACAGCCAGGCCGGGCCCGGCTCGTCCGCCGCCGCGGCCAGCTGCCGCCGCGCCTCCGCCATGGCCCGGCGGAAGGCGCCCTCGGCGCCCAGCGCCGCCTGCGCCCGGCCGAGCCGGCTCGCGGCCAGCGCACGCACCAGGCACGGCCCGCTGCCCGCCGCCCTGACCGCGGCCTCCGCGGCGGCCACCGCGTCACGCGGCCGGTCCGCCATCACCGACTGCATCGCGAGACCGCCCCAGACGGCCACCGGCAGCGAGCGGTCGCCGGCGCTGTGCGCGAGCCGCAGCCCGGTCAGATAGTGCCGCTGGGCCGCCCCGTGCCGGCCGGCGTCGGTGGCCGCCCACCCGCCGAGCTGCGCGAGCTCCGCGGCGATCCGCAGCAGCTCCGTCCGCACCGCCCGGCCGGCGCCGCCGTGCCGGGTGCGCTGCAACAGCCCCTGCACCAGCCGCAGATCGGCCGCGACCCGGTGCCGGACCGCCGCGCCGCCGAACCGGTCGTCCAGCCGGCGCAGCCCCGCGACGCCGGTCCGCAGCCAGGCGAGCAGCGCCTCGTCCACGATCTCCGGATCGGCGGTGATGTCGTCGGGCGGGCCGCCCCGCACCGGAGCGCGCGGCGCCCCGACACGCGGCGCGGGAACGGCAGCCGCGTCGGCGGAGGCCTCCGCCGCGCCCTCCGCGCCGGCCGCGTCCCAGTCGGCGATCGCGTCGAGCAGCGCCTGCTCGTCGGCTATCGGGAAGCCGCGCGGATCGCCGCCCTCGTCATCGGTCAGCGACTTGAGCGCGAGCATGCTGCCCTCGGTGGTCCACGGCAGGCCGTCCGGCATCCCGCCGTGCGCGGGCAGCCAACGCGGCCACGGCCGGGACTCGAGCTCCCTGGCCGGCACCCCGAGCGCGCGGGCCAGCGCCCGTTGGCTGTCGGCCTCCGGCACCACACCCCAGTGCTCCCAGCGCCACACCTTCTCCCGGCGGGCCGCCATCGGCACCCCCAGCGCCCTCGCGTGGTCGGCGATCACCCTGGCCAGGTCCTGGTAACTCCAGCCGTGCCGACGCCTGATGTACGCCAGGGGGTGCGTGGCGGCGGCGGTACCCTCTCGCGCCACGTTCCTGCCGTCCATTCACCTGGTCCCAACTGCGCTGCGAGACAACCGCGGTCAGATATTCGAATATCAGGAATCCGGTCATCGGCGCAGCCGATCGGCCCGAACTCCCGGTTCGGTGTGTCAAACCCCGGTAACGATACGGGACTACAGCGAGACAACAGGTCCAGTCTTGTCGCGGGTGGCGAGTGACGGTTGGCTGTGCGTGATCACATGACGTATCGCGCGCCGTGGAGGGCTGCCCGCGGATGACCCCACCTCCGCCACCCTTCCGCTTCACGCGTGGCAAGGACGAAGTGGCTTTTGATCCGGCACTCGGAGACGAGGAGCTGGTCGCGGCCCGTGCCGCCCTGACTCAGGGCCGCTGGGCTGATGTCCGCGCGCTGCTCGCCCGTACCGGCGACGACTGGGACAGACGCGGCCACCGCCTCGTCGTACTCGGCGAGGGCAAGTCCACCCTCGCCTGGGCCCAGGAGTGGCTGCTGGCCGAGCCGGAGAGCGCGGACGCGGCGGCACTGCACGCCCTCGCGGCGGTCTTCCGCGCCTCGGCGGGCAAGCAGAGCCCCGAATCGGCCCGGGAGGCGTGCCTGCGCGCCGCCCGGACCACCCCGCACGACCCCACACCGTGGCTCGGGCTGCTGATCCTGGCCCGCAGCACCGGTTCCGACGACGAGCAGGTCCGCGCCTTCGACCAGGTGCGCGGCCGGCACCGGGGCCACCACCACGCCCACTACCTGATGACCAAATGCCTGGCGGAGCGTCAGAAGACCGACGGGGACGACCCGTTCCACGAGGTCTACGAGTTCGCCGAGTGGGCGGCCGGCGAGGCCGGCGGCGGATCGCCGCTGTCCATGCTGCCGCTGGTCGCACTGATCGAGAGGTACCGGACGCTGGCCGCGGCCCGGGCCCTTCCCACCGATCCGAGCCGGCTGCCGTACTGGACGAGTCCGCGGGCCAGGAGCAGCATCAGGACCGGTTTCGACTGGTGGCTCGACTGGGACGGCCGCAGCCATCCGCGGCTCGCCCTGGACCTGAACTACCTGGCGTTCGCGAAGCTGCACTCGGGCGACACGGTGGCGGCGGCCGCACTGTTCAACCGGATCGGGCCGCATGTGACCCGTACCCCCTGGTCGTACCACGACCGCGATCCGAAGAAGTCGTTCCGCGCCGCGCGCAACTACGCGCTCGGTTTCGGTACCTCGTAAGACCCGCTACCAGTACGCCATTCCACGGAAGGACCGCAGCCATGCTGACGGGCAGTAATACCGAGATCAGCACGTTCAAGGGAGAGCAACGGGCGCTGAGGACCAACCGGATCGGCACTCCGGGCCTGCTGCTCGCCGTGCTCGCCGCCACCGCCCCGCTGCTCGTGGTGGCCGGCGTGATGCCCACCACCTTCGCCGCGATGGGCATCGTCGGTGTGCCGCTGCTGTTCGTCATCGTCGGCGTGGTGCTGGTCCTGTTCAGCTTCGGCTACGCCGAGATGAGCCGGCACGTGCACAACGCCGGCGCGCTGTACGCCTACATATCCCGCGGCCTCGGCGGCACGATAGGCGCCGGCGCCTCCTACATCGCGCTCTTCTCCTACAGCCTCATGCAGTGCGGCGCCTACGGGCTCTTCTCCTTCGAGGTCTCCAGCCAGATCCAGTACTACTGGCACCACAACGTCGCCTGGTGGATCCCGGCGCTGGTCGCCGTGGCGATCACCGCGGTCTTCGGCGCGCTGAAGATCGACCTCAACGTCAAGACGCTGGGCGTTCTGCTGCTGGTCGAGACCGTGCTCACCCTGGTCTTCGCCGTCAGCTTCCTGTCCGACCCCGGCCCGCAGGGCGTCTCGCTGCACGCCTTCAACCCCAGCACCCTGAGCGGCGCGGGCCTTGGCACCGCGCTGTGCTTCACCATCGCCGGGTTCGTCGGCTTCGAGCAGGCCCCGGTCTACGCCGAGGAGACCAGCGACCCCGGGCGCGCGGTGTCCAAGGTGATGTTCATGGCGATCGGCTTCGCCACCGTGTTCTTCGCCTTCAGCGCCTGGGCGATCACCGTGGCCACCGGCCCCGGGCACGTGGTGGGCCAGTCGCGCGAGCAGTCCGCGAACCTGATCTTCGCCCTCAACCAGGACCGGCTGGGCACCGGGTTCACCGACGTGCTGAACATCTTCTTCATCACCGGCATCTTCGCCTCGCTGCTGAGCTTCCACAACGTCGTCGCCCGCTACGCCTTCGCCATGGGCCGCGACGGCCTGCTGCCCGCCCCGCTCGGCCGCACGTCCAAGTCCAGCGGCGCTCCGGCCATCGGATCGCTGGCCCAGTCGCTGGTCGCGCTCATCGTCGTCATCCTCTTCGCCGTCACCGACAACAAGGCCAAGGGCGACCCGACCACGCCCGTGCTGCGGCTGTTCACCTGGGCGGGCAACGTCGGCGCGCTCGGCATCGTGCTGCTGATGGCCACCGCGGCGATCGCCGTGATCACCTTCTTCATCAAGCGCGGCGCGGCCCGGATCCAGGGCTGGCGGCTGGTCACCTCGGCCCTCGCCGCCGTCGGGCTGCTGGTGATCTTCGTCTACTCGGTGAAGGACTTCGAGGTGCTGCTCGGCGCCGACCCGGGCCACGGCCTGCGCTGGATCCTGCCCGGCATCATCGCGCTGGCCGCCGTCATCGGCCTGACCCGCGGCCTGCTGCTGAAGGCCACCAAGCCGGAGGTGCACGCCGGGATCGGCCAGAGCAACGAGGCGTTCCAGCTGGAGAAGGCCGCCTCGGAGGCATCTGCCTGACCCTTCGGCGCGGACGCCTCGACCGTCTTCCCGCGCGACGGCCCGCCCCGCCCGGCACCAGGGCGCGGCGGGCCGTTCCCGTTCTCCCGAACTCCCGTCGTCAGGAGGCCACATGACCCGCTCCGCGCACCCGCTCGACCCGCTGACCGCCGCCGAGATCAGCGCCGCCCGCGCCGTGCTCGCGGCCGAGGGGAAGGTCGGCGAGTCCACCCGCTTCCCGCTCGTCCTGCCCGAGGAGCCCGACCGCCGTGCCGCGCTCGCCCACCGGGACGGGCACGCCTTCTCCCGCCAGGTCCGGGTCACCCTGCTCGACACCGCGACCGGCCGGGCCGCCGAGGCGGTCGTGGACGTCACCGCCGGGCTGCTGCTGGCCTACCGCGACCTGGACGCCGTCATCGACGGCCAGCCGCCGCTGCTGTTCGAGGAGTACGACACCTGCGACGAGATCGTCAAGGCCGACCCGGGCTGGCGCAAGGCGATGGCGGACCGCGGGGTCACCGACACCTCCCTGGTGGTCGCCGCGCCGCTGGCGGCCGGCAACTTCGGCATCGAGTCGGAGACCGGCCGCCGGATGCTGCGCTCGCTGACCTTCCTGCGCTGCGACGCGGGCGACAACCCGTTCGCGCACCCCGTCGGCGGCCTCGTCGCCGAGGTGGACCTGGTGGAACGCCGGGTGATCCGGCTGATCGACACCGGCATCGTGCCCACCCCGCTCGAATGCGCGCGCTACGAGGCCGAGTTCAACGGTCCGGCCCGCACCGACCTGCGCCCGCTGGAGATCAGCCAGCCCGAGGGCCCGTCCTTCACGATCGACGGCCCGGTGCTCCAGTGGCAGAACTGGCGGCTGCGGCTGGACTTCAACGCCCGCGAGGGCCTGGTGCTGCACCAGCTCACCCACCGCGACGGCGAGCGCGACCGCCCGGTGCTGCACCGCGCCTCGATCGCCGAGATGGCCGTCCCCTACGCCGAGCCCGACCCGGCCCGCAACTGGGTCTGCTACCTGGACGCCGGCGAGTACCTGCTGGGCCGCAACGCCAACGCGCTGCGGCTCGGCTGCGACTGCCTCGGCGAGATCGCCTACCTGGACGCCGTGCTCGCCGACGACCACGGCAACCCGCAGACGCTGCCCAACGCCGTCTGCGTGCACGAGGAGGACACCGGCCTGCTCTGGAAGCACACCAACATCTTCGACGGCCTCGCCGCGGACAGCCGGCGCTCCCGCCGGCTGGTGATCTCCTACATCGCCACGCTCGGCAACTACGACTACGGCTTCTACTGGTACCTCTGGCAGGACGGCACGATCTCCTTCGAGGCCAAGGCCACCGGGCTGCTCCAGACCGACGCCGCCGAGCCCGGCGCCGGCTCGCCGCACGCCACCGAGATCGCGCCCGGACTGCTCGCGCCGTTCCACCAGCACCTGTTCTGCGCCCGGCTGGACGTGGCCGTGGACGGTCCCGGCAACACCGTGGAGGAGGTGGACGTGGTGCGGCTGCCGACCGGCCCGGACAACCCGAACGGCAACGCCTTCACCACCCGCGCCACCGCCGTCGCCGACAGCCGGGACGCGGGCCGGCTCGCCGACCCGGCGGCCGGCCGGCGCTGGCGGATCAGCAACCCCGGCTCGCTGAACCGGATGGGCCAGCCGGTCGCCTACACCCTGGTGCCCGCCGGCGGCCCGGTGCTGCTCGCGCAGCCCGGCTCGTCGGTCGCCGAGCGGGTCGGCTACGCCACCAAGCACCTGTGGGTGACCCGGTACCGGCCCGAGCGGCACTACCCGGACGGCGACTACCCCAACCAGCACCCGGGCGGCGCCGGTGTCGCGCAGTGGTCGCGGCCGGGGGAGTCGCTGGAGAACACCGACCTGACCCTCTGGCACTCGTTCGGGCCGACGCACCTGCCGCGGCTGGAGGACTGGCCGGTGATGCCGGTCGAGCCGGTCGGGTTCACCCTGCGGCCCACCGGCTTCTTCGACCGCAACCCGGCGCTGGACCTGCCGAAGGAGGCCGGACCCGGCTCGGAGGACCACTGCCACACCTGAGCGGCGGGCCGCGGCGCCCGGACCGGGCGCCTGACCAGCCGCTGGGCCGGCTGAGCGAGCGCTCAGTCAGCCCTTGCCAAAACTGGAACACGTTCCTAGCATCACTGATGTGACATCAGAAGTGCCGAACCCGGCGAGCCCGTCCGCCCCGACCGGCCCGCTGGCCGGCCTGCGGGTGCTGGAGCTGGCCGGGATCGGCCCGGGACCGTTCGCCGCCATGCTGCTCGCGGACCTGGGCGCCGACGTCGTCCGGGTCGACCGGCCGGGCGGCGCCGGGCTCGGCATCGAGCCCCGCCACGACATCACCAACCGCAACAAGCGCTCGGTGCTGGTGGACC
Source organism: Streptomyces sp. CA-111067 (assembly GCF_050956065.1). Classification (NCBI taxonomy): domain Bacteria; kingdom Bacillati; phylum Actinomycetota; class Actinomycetes; order Kitasatosporales; family Streptomycetaceae; genus Streptomyces; species Streptomyces sp. CA-111067. The sequence continues at coordinate 8,167,440 of NZ_CP192103.1, forward strand.
TCAAGGCGGCCGGCGGCCCGGCCACCGTGCTCGACCTGGCCGAGCGCGCCGACCTGCTGATCGAGGGCTACCGCCCGGGCGTCGCCGAGCGGCTCGGCGTCGGCCCCGACGCGTGCCTGGCCCGCAACCCCCGGCTGGTCTACGGCCGGATGACCGGCTGGGGCCAGACCGGACCGCTGGCCGGCGCCGCCGGGCACGACATCGGGTACATCGCGGTGACCGGCGCGCTGGGCATGACAGGACCCGCCGACGGCTCCCCGGTCGCCCCGGCCAACCTGCTCGGCGACTACGCCGGCGGCTCCCTCTACCTGGTCACCGGCCTGCTCGCCGCCCTGCACCACGCCCGCGAGCACGGCACCGGCCAGGTGGTGGACGCGGCGATCGTGGACGGCACCGCGCACCTCACCTCGATGATCCACGGCATGCGCGCGGCCGGCGCCTGGCACGACCGGCGCGGCGGCAACCTGCTCGACGGCAGCGCCCCGTTCTACGGCGTCTACCAGACCTCCGACGGCGGCCACATGGCCGTCGGCGCCCTGGAACAGCGCTTCTACGACGACTTCTGCCGGCTGCTCGGCCTGCCCGCCGAGCAGGCGGCCTGGCGCGCCGACCCGGCCCGCTGGGAGGAGCTGCGGGCCGCCGTCGCCGAACGGTTCCGCGGCCGCACCCGCGAGGAGTGGACCGGCGTGTTCGACGGTTCCGACGCGTGCGCCGCGCCCGTACTCTCACCGGGTGAGGCCCCGGCGCATCCGCACCTGGCGGCCCGCGGCACCTTCACCGAGGCCGCGGGCCTGCTGCAGCCGGCGCCCGCGCCGCGCTTCTCGGCCACACCGACAGCCGTGCGCCGCCCGCCGGCCCGACCCGGCGCGCACACCGCGGAGGTGGCCCGCGACTGGGACGCGCCGGCGCTGGCGGCACACGACCCCGCCGCGTCCGGACCGCGCGAACCGTCCGAACTCCCTCAGCTCCCGAAGAAGCCCGGCCCACCGCACGCCGACTGACCCGCCCCCTTCACGAAAGGCACGACGTTGAGCACCGACGCCTACGTCTACGACGCCGTACGCACCCCGCGCGGGCGCGGCAAGGCGAACGGATCCCTGCACGGCACCAAGCCGATCGACCTCGTCGTCGGCCTCATCCACGAACTGCGCCGCCGCTTCCCCGGCCTCGACCCGGCCGCCATCGACGACATCGTGCTCGGCGTCGTCAGCCCGATCGGCGACCAGGGCTCGGACATCGCCCGGATCGCGGCGATCGCGGCCGGCCTGCCCGACACCGTGGCCGGGGTGCAGGAGAACCGCTTCTGCGCCTCCGGCCTGGAAGCCGTCAACCTGGCCGCGGCCAAGGTCCGTTCCGGCTGGGAGGACCTGATCCTGGCCGGCGGCGTCGAGTCGATGTCCCGGGTCGCGATGGGCTCCGACGGCGGTGCCTGGGCGATGGACCCGATGACGTCCTACGCCACCGGCTTCGTACCGCAGGGCATCGGCGCCGACCTGATCGCCACCCTCGGCGGCTGGACCAGGCACGACGTCGACAGCTACGCCTCGCTGTCCCAGGAGCGCGCGGCCGAGGCATGGAAGGAGGGCCGGTTCGCCCGCTCGGTGGTGCCGGTCACCGACCGCAACGGGCTGACCGTCCTCGACCACGACGAGCACATGCGGCCCGGCACCACCCCCGAGTCGCTGGCCGCCCTCAAGCCGTCCTTCGCGATGATCGGCGACGCCGGCGGCTTCGACGCCGTCGCGCTGCAGAAGTACCACTGGGTGGAGGCCATCGACCACGTCCACCACGCCGGCAACTCCTCCGGCATCGTGGACGGCGCCGCCCTGGTCGCCGTCGGCAGCCGGGAGATCGGCGAGCGCTACGGCCTTGAGCCCCGGGCCCGGATCGTCGGCGCCGCCGTCTCCGGCTCCGAGCCGACCATCATGCTGACCGGCCCCGCGCCCGCCGCCCGCAAGGCGCTCGCCAAGGCCGGCCTCGGCATCGACGACATCGACCTGATCGAGATGAACGAGGCGTTCGCCGCGGTCGTCCTGCGCTTCGCCTCCGACATGGGCGTCAGCCTCGACAAGGTCAACGTCAACGGCGGGGCCATCGCGCTCGGCCACCCGCTGGGCGCCACCGGCGCGATGCTGCTCGGCACCCTCATCGACGAGCTGGAGCGGCGCGAGCAGCGGTACGGACTCGCCACCCTCTGCGTCGGCGGCGGCATGGGTGTCGCCACCGTCGTCGAACGCCTCTGACGTCCCCCACCCCTTTACGGAGCCCGTAGACCATGAGCGAGTCCACCACCATCCGCTGGGAGCAGGACGCCGAGGGCATCGTCACCCTCGTCCTCGACGACCCGGGCCAGTCGGCCAACACCATGAACGCGGCCTTCGCCGAGTCCCTGGACGCCACCCTCGACCGCCTTGAGGCCCAACTCGACGGGGTGCGCGGCATCATCGTCACCTCGGCCAAGAAGACCTTCTTCGCGGGCGGCGACCTGCGCGACCTGATCCGCGCCACCCCCGACACCGCCGCCGACGTCTTCGCCGGCTCGATGCGGATCAAGCGCCGGCTGCGCCGCCTGGAGACCCTCGGCAAGCCGGTGGTCGCCGCCATCAACGGCGCGGCACTCGGCGGCGGTTTCGAGATCGCGCTCGCCTGCCACCACCGGATCGCGCTGGACGCGCCCGGCACCAAGGTCGGCTGCCCCGAGGTCACCCTCGGCCTGCTGCCCGGCGGCGGCGGGGTGGTGCGCACCGTGCGGCTGCTCGGCATCGCCGACGCGCTGCTCAAGGTGCTGCTCCAGGGCCGGCAGTACGCGCCGCAGCGCGCCCTGGAGGCCGGCCTCATCCATGAGGTCGCCGCCGACCGGGAGGCCATGCTGGCGAGCGCCCGCGCGTTCATCCTGGCCAACCCGGAGGCCAGGCAGCCGTGGGACGAGCCCGGTTACAAGATCCCCGGCGGCACCCCGAAGAGCCCCGCCTTCGCCGCCAACCTGCCGGCCTTCCCCGCCAACCTGCGCAAGCGGCTGGCCGGCGCGCCCTACCCGGCGCCGCGCAACATCCTGGCCGCCGCGGTCGAGGGCGCGCAGGTGGACATCGACAACGCCACCGTCATCGAGGCCCGCTACTTCACCGAACTGGCCTGCGGACCGGTCTCGAAGAACATGATCCAGGCGTTCTTCTTCGACATGCAGGCCGTCAACTCCGGCGCCGGCCGCCCCGACGGCGTCCCGCCGCGGCCGGTCACCAGGGTCGCGGTGCTCGGCGCGGGCATGATGGGCGCCGGGATCGCCTACTCCTGCGCCAGGGCCGGCCTGGACGTCGTACTCAAGGACGTCTCCGCCGAGGCCGCCGAGCGCGGCAAGGCGTACTCGGCCGGGCTGCTCGACAAGGCGCTGGCCAAGGGCCGCACCACCCCGCAGAAGCGGGACGCGCTGCTGGCCCGGATCACCCCCACCGCCGACCCGGCGGACCTGGCCGGCTGCGACGCGGTGATCGAGGCGGTGTTCGAGGACGCGGCCCTGAAGCACAAGGTGTTCCAGGAGATCGAGCACATCGTCGCGCCGGACGCCCTGCTGTGCTCCAACACCTCCACGCTGCCCATCTCGGTGCTGGCCGAAGGGGTGCGGCGGCAGCCGGACTTCATCGGGCTGCACTTCTTCTCGCCGGTGGACCGGATGCCGCTGGTGGAGATCATCAAGGGCGAGCGCACCGGTGACGAGGCGCTGGCCCGGGCCTTCGACCTGGTCAGGCAGATCCGCAAGACGCCGATCGTGGTCAACGACTCGCGCGGCTTCTTCACCTCCCGGGTGATCGGCCAGTTCATCAACGAGGGCGTGGCGATGGTCGGCGAGGGCATCGCCGCCGCGTCCGTCGAGCAGGCCGCCGCGCAGGCCGGCTACCCGGCGAAGGTGCTGTCGCTGCTCGACGAGCTGACCCTGACGCTGCCCCGCAAGATCCGGCAGGAGACCCGCGAGGCCGTCGAGGCGGCCGGCGGGGTCTGGCAGGAGCACCCCGCCGAGCGGGTCATCGACCGCATGGTGGACGAGTTCGGCCGCACCGGCCGCAGCGGCGGCGCCGGCTTCTACGACTACGAGGGAGGCCGCCGCACCCGGCTGTGGCCGGGCCTCGCCGAGCACTTCGGCGGGACCGGCAGCGGGCAGACCGGCTTCGGCGTCCCGCTGCGGGACATGCAGGAGCGGATGCTGTTCGCCGAGTCGCTCGACACCGTACGGCTGCTGGAGGAGGGCGTCCTGACCTCGGTCGCGGACGCCAACATCGGCTCGGTGCTGGGCATCGGCTTCCCGGCCTGGACCGGCGGGGTGCTCCAGTACATCAACGGGTACGAGGGCGGCCCGGCCGGCTTCACCGCCCGCGCTCGGGAACTGGCCGCCGCCTACGGCGAGCGCTTCACGCCGCCGGCGCTGCTGGTGGCGAAGGCCGAGCGGGGGGAGCGGTTCAGCGACTGACCCGGTGGGGCGCGTTCCCCGTGCGTTCATCGGTGGACGCGCCCCAGGCCGCCGTGAGGCCGGCCGCCAGGCGCCGGGCACCCGGACGGCATCGCCGTGCCACCAGCGCGGTGAGAGCCCCGCCGTCTCGTACGCTGGCCCGCGTGCGCACCCTGCCGCCGCCTCGTGCGGCCCTGTCCCTGCTGCTGGCCGGCCTGCTGTGCGCCGCGTGCTCCGGTGGCCGGTCCGGTCCGGCCGACGGGGCGCCCGGGGTCGGCGACCGGCTGTTCCCGGCCGCGGGCAACGGCGGCTACGACGTCTCGCACTACGGGCTCGACCTCGGCTACGACCCGGCGACCGGCCGGCTGGCCGGCACCGCCGTGATCACCGCCACCGCGACGCAGGACCTGCGCCGCTTCAACCTGGACCTCGCGGGGCTGACCGTCACCCGCGTCACCGTCGCGGGCCGCGCCGCGAAGACCGGCCGCTCCGGCACCGAGCTGACCGTACGGCCCGCCACCGCGCTGCGCCGCGGCGACCGCTTCGAGGCCACCGTGGCCTACCAGGGGGTGCCGCGCACGCTCACCGACCCCGACGGCTCGCACGAGGGCTGGTTCCGTACCGACGACGGCGCCGTGGCGCTGGGCGAACCGGTCGGCTCGATGGCCTGGTTCCCCGGTGACGACCACCCGTCGGACAAGGCGGCCTACGACATCACCGTCACCGTTCCCGACGGCCTCCAGGTCGTCTCCAACGGCGAACTGGCCGGCCGCACCAGCAGTAGCGGCCGTACCGCCTACCACTGGCGCAGCACCGCGCCGATGGCGAGCTACCTGGCCACCGTCGGCATCGGGCACTACGACATCAGCACCGGACGTACGGGTGGCGGGGTGCCGGTCTACTCCGCCGTCGATCCGCGCTCCGCCGATGCGGCCACCTCGGCGGCGCTGCGCAGGCTCCCGGAGATCGTGGACTGGGAGAGCGGGCTGTTCGGCCGCTACCCCTTCGGCTCGGTGGGCGCGATCGTGGACCACCTGCCGGCCGGGTCGGTCGGCTACGCGCTGGAGACCCAGAACCGGCCGTTCTTCCCCGGTGACGGCACCGGGCCCGCACTCGATGTCAGCACCCTGGTGCATGAGCTGTCCCACCAGTGGTTCGGCGATCTGGTCACCCCGAGCTCCTGGCAGGACATCTGGCTCAACGAGGGCTTCGCCACGTACACGCAGTGGCTGTGGCAGCAGCACGAGGGAGGCGCCACCGTGGCGCAGAGTGCGGCGCAGGCGTTCGCCGACCCCGCGAACTGGGCCTTCCCGCCGGCCACTCCGCCCTCCGCCGCGCAGGTCACCGCGGCCCCGGTCTACGGCCGCGGCGCGCTGGTGCTCTACGAGCTGCGCCGCGCCCTGGGGGACACCGCCTTCTCCGCCCTGCTGCGGGCCTGGCCCGCGGCGCACCGGCAGGGCAACGCCTCGACGGCCGACTTCACCGCCTTCTGCCGGCGCTACACCAAGCGCGACCTGACCGCGCTGTTCGACACCTGGCTGTACGGCCGCGCGAAACCCTCGCAGCTGTGAGGGTTTGACGGGCCGTCAGGCGATGGCCCGTCAATTGTGGTGACCGTCAGACCGCGTCCGTCAGATCGCGTCCGTCAGACCGCGTCCGTCAGACCGCGACGCCGGTGCGCAGCGGGGCGCCCACGTCGTGCATGTGGCGCAGTGCCTGCACATAGGAGTCGACCAGGCCGGTCTCGGTGTACTTCACACCCAGCCGGTTGCAGTGGGCGCGCACCAGCGGCTGGACCAGACGCAGGTGCGGCCGGGGCAGGCTGGGGAAGAGGTGGTGCTCGATCTGGTAGTTCAGGCCGCCGAGGAAGTAGTCGGTGACCGGGTTGCCGCGCACATTGCGCGAGGTGAGCACCTGGCGGCGCAGGTGGCCCCAGCGCGAGCCCTCCTCGGGCATCTCCATGCCCTTGTGGTTCGGCGCGAACGCGCAGCCCAGGTGCACGCCGAACAGTGCGTGGTGCAGCACCGCGAAGGCGATCGCCTGCGGGACCGGCATCACGGTCAGCAGCAGCGCCGCGTAGCCGAGCAGGTGGACGACCAGCAGGACGCCCTCCACCAGCCGCTCGCGCGGCGGGCGCTTGCGCAGGTCCTGGAAGCTGGCCACCTTCAGCGCGAGCCCTTCGAGCAGCAGCATCGGGAAGAACAGCCGCGCCTGGTGCTTGGTCAGGAAGCGCGCGAAGCCCTCCCGCTCGACCGCCTGGGCCCGCGTCCACACCAGGGCGCCGACCTCGACATCCGGATCCTTGCCCACATGGTTGGGGTTCGCGTGGTGCCGGTTGTGCTTGTCGGTCCACCAGCCCGCGCCCATGCCGAGCAGCAGGTTGCCGTGGAAGAGGGCTATCGCCCGGTTGACCCGGCGGCTGGACGCGATCTGCTGGTGCCCGGCGTCATGCCCGACGAACCCGCTGCGCGCCGAGAGCACCGCCGCCGGCAGGGCGAGCGCGAGCACCCACCACGTACCGGTGCCGCCGACCAGCACCACCGCCGTCCACACCGCGGCGAAGGCCAGCAGGTTCACGGTGAGTGACAAGGTGTAGTGGCCGGTCCTGCGCTTGAGCAGCCCGGCGTCCCTCACCTGCCTGAGCAGCGGGGCGAACTGGCTGCCGGTCTCCGCGGCTCCCGGCTCCGCTGTCGCCTCCCGCTCGGGGGCCTCGGTGAGTGTGGGCACAGCAGGGGTCATGGACGCTCCTCGGACTAGGACGGTGCTCGGTGCACGGCCCGGCCGGGCCGTACTGCGACGTTACGAACCACCGCCCGCCCCGGACCATGGCACCATCACCCGGATGTGCGGGGTGCCGTTCCCCCCGTCGAACAGGGGGGTTATCCCTACCTGATACGGCCAGGGAGTGTCCTTGGGGACCTACGAACGATCTCTGCTCGGCCGAATGTCCCGGCCAGTCGTACCTGTCAGAACGCCCGGTGGCGAGCGGCGGTTCCCCTAACATGCAGGGGAAACCAGCCCAGCGTCTGAGGAGCATGATCATCAGCGGCAACGGATCGGTCGAGGCCAGGATCGCCGGCGAGCTAGGCGTACGCGAAGGACAGGTGAGAGCGGCCGTCGACCTGCTGGACGGTGGGGCCACTGTGCCGTTCATCGCGCGCTACCGCAAGGAGGCGACCGGCACCCTCGACGACGAGCAGCTGCGCAACCTGGAGGAGCGGCTGCGCTACCTGCGGGAGCTGGACGAGCGGCGCGCGGCCGTCCTGGAGTCCATCGAGGCGCAGGGCAAACTGGACGACGCGCTCAAGGCGCAGATCATGGCGGCCGACTCCAAGGCGCGCCTCGAGGACATCTACCTGCCGTTCAAGCCCAAGCGGCGCACCAAGGCGCAGATCGCCCGCGAGGCCGGCCTCGAACCGCTCGCCGACCGGCTGCTGGCCGACCCCTCCCTCGACCCGCAGGCCGAGGCGGCCGGCTACGTCAGCGCCGACAAGGGCGTGGAGGACGCCGCCGCGGCGCTGGACGGCGCCCGCTCGATCCTCACCGAGCGGTTCTCCGAGGACGCCGACCTGGTCGGCGAGCTGCGCACCCGGATGTGGACCCGCGGCCGGCTGGTGGCCGCCGTCCGGGACGGCAAGGAGGAGGCCGGCGCCAAGTTCTCCGACTACTTCGACTTCACCGAGCCGTTCGGCAAGCTGCCCTCGCACCGGGTGCTCGCGATGCTGCGCGGCGAGAAGGAGGAGGTGCTCGACCTCACCCTGGAGCCGGAGGAGCCCTCCGAGGGGCCGACCAGCTTCGAGCGCCGTATCGCGCAGCAGTTCGGCATCGCCGACCGCGGCAGGCCCGGGGACAAGTGGCTCGCCGACACCGTCCGCTGGGCCTGGCGGACCCGCTTCCTGGTCAGGCTCGGCATCGACCTGCGGGTGCGGCTGCGCCAGGAGGCCGAGGACGAGGCGGTACGGGTCTTCGCCGCGAACCTGCGCGACCTGCTGCTTGCCGCGCCCGCCGGCACCCGCGCCACCATGGGCCTGGACCCGGGGCTGCGTACCGGGGTGAAGGTCGCCGTGGTGGACGGCACCGGCAAGGTGGTGGCCACCGACACGATCTACCCGCACGTGCCGCGCAACCGCTGGGACGAGTCGCTGGCGAGCCTGGCCCGGCTGGCCAAGGCGCACGATGTCGACCTGATCGCGATCGGCAACGGCACCGCGTCCCGGGAGACCGACAAGCTCGCCGCCGACCTGATCCGGCTGAACCCGGAGCTGAAGCTCACCAAGGCGGTGGTCTCCGAGGCCGGCGCGTCGGTCTACTCCGCGTCCGCCTACGCCTCCGCCGAGCTGCCGGAGCTGGACGTGTCGCTGCGCGGCGCCGTCTCGATCGCCCGCCGGTTGCAGGACCCGCTGGCCGAGCTGGTCAAGATCGACCCGCGGTCGATCGGCGTCGGCCAGTACCAGCACGACCTGTCGGAGCTGAAGCTGTCCCGTTCACTCGACGCGGTGGTCGAGGACTGCGTGAACGGCGTCGGCGTGGACGTCAACACCGCGTCCGTGCCGCTGCTGCGCCGGGTCTCCGGCATCACCGAGGGCCTGGCCGCCAACATCGTGGCGCACCGCGACACCAACGGCCGGTTCCGCACCCGCAAGGACCTCAAGGAGGTCGCCAGGCTCGGCCCCAAGGCGTACGAGCAGTGCGCCGGCTTCCTGCGGATCCCCGGCGGCGACGACCCGCTGGACGCGTCCAGCGTGCACCCGGAGGCGTATCCGGTGGTGCGCCGGATCAGCGCCAAGGCCGGCACCGCCGTGCCCGCGCTGATCGGCAACGGAGGGGTGCTGCGGAACCTGCGCCCGCAGGAGTTCGTGGACGACTCCTTCGGGCTGCCGACCGTCACCGACATCCTCGCCGAGCTGGAGAAGCCGGGCCGCGACCCGAGGCCGGCCTTCAAGACCGCGACCTTCAAGGAGGGCGTGGAGGAGATGAAGGACCTGCGGCCCGGGATGCTACTGGAGGGCGTGGTCACCAATGTGGCGGCCTTCGGCGCCTTCGTGGACGTCGGCGTGCACCAGGACGGGCTTGTGCACGTCTCGGCGCTCTCGAACTCGTACGTGTCCGATCCGCGCGAGGTGGTCAAGCCCGGTGACATCGTGCGGGTCAAGGTGCTCGACGTGGACCTGCCGCGCAAGCGGATCTCGCTGACGCTGCGGCTCGACGACGAGCCGGGCGCCGGGCGGGGGCAGCGCGGCGGCGCGGGCGGCGGCGGTGAGCGGCGGGGCGCGCCGCCGCGGCAGGGCGGCCGGGGCGGTGGGCAGGGCAGCAACCAGGGTGGCGGCCAGGGTGGCGGACGCCGTGGCGGCGGGTCGGGCGGGGGTGCCGGGGCCGGTGCCGGATCGGGTTCGACCGCGGGCGGCGCGATGGCGGACGCGCTGCGGCGGGCGGGGCTGACCGGAGGCAAGTAGGGAACCGGAGCGGGCTGCCGCGCGTTCGAATGGGTAGGAGTGGTGTGTGAGCGGTGTGGGTGGCCGCGGGATGGAGGCGGGGAATGGCAAGTCCAGCGAAGCTCGCGGTCGGCGGCGTGGTGGTGGGTCTGATCCTGCTCATCTGGGTGCCGTGGTGGGTCACCTTCCTGATCATCGTCGGCGTCCCGGTTGCCGCGTACATGACGCTCGACTCCTCGCAGCGGCGCCGGCTGCGGCGCGTGAGCCGGCGGCAAATAGGTCGCTGACCTGGCAAGACCCCCAGTAGGATGCGGTATCGATCACGCATCCGATCGAGGGGGTCCACGCTCCATGAGCACTGCCACGGGTATGCACACCGACGACACGGAGACGCGGACGGGCACGGTCGTCGCGGTCAGCCGCGACGCGGAGCACCGGTTCAGCAAGCCCAACCAGGGAAGCATCCGGCTGCTCGCCGGACTCGGCGTCGAGGGCGACGCGCACCTCGGGGTGACCGTCCAGCACCTCAGCCGGGTCCGGGCCGACCCCACCCGGCCCAACCTGCGCCAGGTCCACCTCATCCAGGCCGAGCTGTTCGAGGAGCTGCACACCGCGGGCTACGAGGTGACCCCCGGCGACCTCGGCGAGAACGTGACTACCCGCGGCCTGGACCTGCTGTCCCTCCCCGCCGGCACCGAGCTGCACCTCGGCTCGGAAGCGGTGGTGCAGGTCACCGGCCTGCGCAACCCCTGCCTTCAGATCGACCACTTCCGCAGCGGTCTGCTCAAGCAGGTCGTCGGCCGTGACGAGGCCGGCGAGATCATCCGCAAGGGCGGAGTCATGAGCATCGTCCTGCACCCCGGCGAGATCCACCCGGGCGACCCCGTCAGGGCCGTCCTCCCCGCCACCCCGCACCACCCGCTGGAAGCGGTCTGATGCCCCCTTCCGGCGCGCTGCCCGCGCCCGATTCGACGGCCGCCTCCGATCCGACGCCCGCCCCCGCTTCGGTGGCCGCGCCCGCCCTCCGCTCCGTCGAGGAGCTGACGGCCCACACCGCCACCGGCGCCCGGGTGAAGTACCTGTACTTCTGGGGCCACCGGCCGCAGCGGGACGGGAGCCCCGGGCCCGGCTGCCTGAGCCAGTGGTGGCCGGCGCCCTTCACCGTTGACGGCGTGCGGTACGCCACCGCGGAGCACTGGATGATGGCGGGCAAGGCGCGGCTGTTCGGCGACGAGGACGCCGAGCGCCGCGCGATCGAGGCCGGGCATCCCAAGCAGGCCAAGGGCGTCGGCCGATCGGTGCGCGGCTTCGACGACGAGGTGTGGCGACGTGAGCGCTTCGCCCTCGTCACCGAGGGCAGCCGCCACAAGTTCGCCCAGCATCCCGACCTGCGCGGCTATCTGCTCGGCACCGGCCGTCGCGTCCTGGTCGAGGCCAGCCCGATGGACCGGATCTGGGGCATCGGCCTGGCCGCCGACGACGAACGCGCCAAGACTCCGGCGACCTGGCGCGGGCTGAACCTGCTGGGTTTCGCGCTGATGGCCGCGCGGGACGGGCTCGCGGCCGAAGGCGGCGGGTCGCCGCCGCCGGCCGGCCGGTAGGCGCTCACACTCTGATCGGCGGCAACCGCCGCAGACCGGCAGGATCTGACCCGATCCGCCCCGAAGGGACCCGCAGCAGATGACGGAACGTCTGGTCGTGATCGGTGGGGACGCCACCGGGATGGCCGCGGCCTCGCAGGCCCGGCGGCGCAGGGCCGCCGGGGAGTTGGAGATCGTCGCGTTCGAGCGGGGGCGGCATGTGTCGTACTCGGCCTGCGGCATCCCGTACTGGATCGCCGGTGACACCGACGGGCCGGATTCGCTGGTCGCCAGGACCGCGGCGGAGCACCGGAAGAACGACATCGATCTGCGGCTCGGCACCGAGGCGGTGGCCATCGATGCCGAGCGCGGGCGGGTGCTCAGCCGGGACACGGACGGCCGGGAGGAGTGGACGGGCTACGACCAACTGGTCATCGCCACCGGCGCGGTGCCGGTACGGCCGCCCATCCCGGGCGTCGAGGCGGCCGGCGTCCACGGGGTGCAGACCCTTGACGACGGTGAGGCCGTACTGAAGGGGCTCGACCGGGAGGGCGTCCGGCGGGCCGTCGTGGTAGGCGGCGGCTATATCGGCGTGGAGATGGCCGAGGCCATGCTGCGGCACGGCCTCGACGTGACCCTTGTCGACGGCGCCGAGCAGCCGATGAGCACCCTCGACCCGGACATGGGCCGGCTGGTGCGCGACGCCCTGGAGGGGCTCGGCGTGCGGGTGGTGTCCGGCAGCCCGGTCACGGCGGTTCTCACCGACGACGGCGGGCGGGCCAGGGCCGTCGCCACCGACGACGAGGAGTTCCCCGCCGACATCGTGGTGCTCGGCCTCGGCGTCCGGCCGAACACCGCGCTCGCCGCCGACGCGGGACTGCCGCTCGGCTCGCACGGCGGGCTGCTCACCGACCGGGCGATGCGGGTCCGCGGCCGGGAGACGGTCTGGGCCGGCGGTGACTGCGTGGAGGTGCTCAACCTCGTCTCCGGCACCCTCCAGCACATCGCGCTCGGCACGCACGCCAACAAGCACGGCCGGATCATCGGCGTCAACATCGGTGGCGGCTACGCCACCTTCCCCGGCGTCGTCGGCACCGCCGTCAGCAAGGTCTGCGACGTGGAGATCGCCCGCACCGGCCTGAAGGAGTCCCAGGCGCGGGCCGCCGGGCTGCAGTACGTGACCGCCGTCATCGAGTCCACCAGCCGGGCCGGCTACTACCCGGAAGCCGCCGTGATGACGGTGAAGATGCTCGCGGAGCGCGGCACCGGCCGGCTGCTCGGTGTGCAGATCGTCGGCCGCGAGGGAGCCGCCAAGCGGGTGGACATCGCCGCGGTGGCCCTCACCGCGGGCATGACGGTGGACCAGATGATCGAACTCGACCTCGGCTACGCACCGCCGTTCTCGCCGGTGTGGGACCCGATCCTGGTGGCCGCCCGCAAGGCGGCGGGCGAGGTGGCCGAGCGGGCCGGCCGGCGCTGACCGCACCCGCGCGGCCCGCTCGCTCACGAACGGGGTTGCGGCCCCGTCAGACCTGAGGCGCGGCCAGCCTGCTGAGCGCTTCGAGCAGCGGCGGAAGCGCCGGACCGCGGCCCACCGGCAGCACCTCGCCGGGCGCCTCGTCCAGCAGCACGAAGGCGATGTCGTCGGCCCTGGCGACCAGGCTCCAGCCGGGGCCGTCCGCCCGCAGCGTCCCGGAGGTGGTGCGCACCCGGCCGGGCGGCGGCGGAGTGCGCAGGTACTCCTCGGCGCTCAGCAGGGCGCGGCGCACGCCGTCGTGCGAGAGGGCGGGCGGGGAGGGTGCCGGTTCGGCGGGCTCCTGGGCGGGGCCGGCGGGCGGTTCGTGGCCGGCCCCGGCGCCCTGATCCGCGGCCGGTTCGCGGTCGGACTCCGCGTCAGGTCCGGGCTCGTTCCGTGGGTCGGGAGCGGCTGGGGGCTGCTCGCCGGCGTCAGGGGTGGCGACGGCAGAGGCCGTATCGTCCGACTTGCCGTCCACCGGGGGCTCGGGCTCCCGCGCCCCTGCCCCGTCGCCCAGCTGGTCGCGCCACTCGTGCCAGCGGACCGCGATCTCGTCGGCGCCCAGCCGCCGTTGCGGCGGACCCCACACCGAGATGTCCGGCGGCGCGAGCGCCGGGCCCGTACCGCCCTCCTGCGGCGGATCGTGCGGCGCCGGAATGTCCGGCACGGCGACCGCGACCGGCAGCGGCCAGCCGGGCAGCGACGCGGCCATGCTGTTCTCGTCGGGCGCGAGGTCGTACTCCAGGCCGCAGTCCCAGGCGGCGAGCGCGCAGGCGACCGTCGCACAGTCGGTGGTGGCCACCGTCCAGCGGGCGCCGCCGCCGTCCTGCCCGAAGACCAGGCCGTACCCCTCGGCGAGCGGTTCGAGGCCGAGCTGCCGGCAGGCCGCCGGGTAGTCGTCGCCGAGGACGCCGGGAAACCGAGCGGGCGTCAGCATCGCCGCGGTCAGCACGAACAGCGCGTCGTCGTCTTCCGGTTGCTCCGCCGCGGCCATCCGTCGCCCTCCCTCTCGTCCGGTCCGCGCACCTTAACCAGCGAGTAACCTCCGCGTCGAGAGGCTGCGCGGACCGGAAATCGGGGCCGGCCGGCGTCCACCGGTGTCCGCGTGACGGCGTCCGCGCGGGCGGTCCTCAGCTCGCGGCGTCCAGCGCGGTCAACGTCTCGCGCAGCCAGCCGAGTTCGGCCCTGCTGGTGGCCCGGGCGATGGTGAGCACGCCCTGCCGGAAGGGATCGTCCAACTCCTCGGCCCGCAGCGGCCGGTCGCCCTGGTAGAAGAAACTGGAGGGCTGCTCCAGGAAGTCCAGCCTGCGGCGCAGCACGATGGCCTGCGCGCCGGGATCGGCGAGATGGCGCAGGAACGCCAGCACCGTGAACCAGCGGTTCTCGTCGCTGATGTCGAGGTCGCCCGGGTCGGCCAGCCGCAGCCGCAGCTCGTGCCGGCCGCCTGCCGTCAGGCTGAGCACCTGGCGGGGAGCAGCCACCGCGCCCGGCTGCATGTCGCGGCGCAGCCACCCGGCCCTCTCCAGCCGCTTGATCGCCGGGTAGAGCGTGCTCTCCGCGATCGGCTTGATGTGGCCGGTCAGCGCGGCAATGCGTTTACGCAGCTCGTAGCCGTGCAGGGGGGTGTCCTCGAGAAAGCCGAGGATCGCGAGTTCCAGCATGCCGGTCATTCTCCCGCAGTCGCCGTCCGACGGTCATGGTCCGCTTTCGATACTACGCTGGCGCTATACATCGAGCACGATGTATTGTTCGCGGTGAGCCCGGCGGACCGCCGGGACGGATCAAGGCAAGGGGAGGTCGCGGCGATGCGCGAGACGGAGTTCGGCCCGGAGGGCGCGTTCATCCGGTGGACGGAGGCGGCGGGCGACGGCCCGGCCCGCGTCCATGTGCACGGGCTCGGGGCGGCCTCCGGCCCGTACGCGGCGCACATCTCCGCGCACCCGGCGCTGGCTGGCCGCCGCACCCTCTTCGTGGACCTGCCGGGCTTCGGCATCAGCGACCGGCCGGCCGACTTCGGCTACTCGCTCGAAGACCACGCCGGCGCGCTGGCCGCCGTCCTGGACGCGGCCGGGGTTCGCGGCGCCGAGATCGTCGGCCACAGCATGGGCGGCGCCGTCGCGATCGTGCTGGCCTACCGCAGGCCGGAACTCGTCTCCCGGCTGGTGCTCGCGGAGGCCAATCTCGATCCGGCGCCGGTCGCCGCCGCGGATTCGGCGGTCTCCAGCCGCTCGATCGCCGCGCTCACCGAGGAGGAGTTCGTGCACGGCGGCGGGTACGCCGACACGCTGGAGCGTGCGGGCAGCACCTGGCGGGCCACCATGCGGCTGTCCGACCCGGTGGCGTTGTACCGCAGCGCGGTCGGCCTGGTGCGGGCCACCACGCCGACGATGCGCGCGATGCTGGAGACCCTGGAGATACCGCGCACCTTCCTGGTGGGGGAGTCCGGTTTCGAACCGCCGGACCGCGCGGGCCTGCTGGCCGCCGGGGTGGAGGTCGTCGACGTGCCGGACTCCGGGCACTGCGTCATGTTCGACAACCCGGAGGCGTATGTCGCGGCGATCCGCGGCAGCGCCGTCAGTCCTGCCTGACGGCCAGCGCGAGATAGCGCTCGTCCGAGTCGTCGAGCAGGGTGAGCAGCCAACCGGTTTCGGCCAGGAGCGAGCCGATCCGGGGCGCCGCCCGGATGTCGTCGGCGCGCAGTTCGTGGCCGCGCCTGCGGGCGAGCGCGGCACGTCCGAGCGGGTGGAACAGCGCAAGCCGCCCGCCGGTCCGGGTCACCCGGGCCAGTTCACGCAATCCGGCCGCGGGCTCGGGCAGATGGTGCACCAGGCCGGCGGCGAGGACGGCGTCGAACACGCTGTCACGCGACGGCAGTCGCGCGCTGTCCGTTTCGATCAGCGCGCCGTCCCGCGAACGGCCGAGGCGCACCGCCTCGTGCAGCATCTCGGGTGTCAGGTCCGCGCCGACCACCAGACCCGAGGCGCCGACCGCGGCCCGCAGCAGCGGCAGCGCCCGGGCCGTCCCGCATCCGGCGTCCAGTGCCCGGCCGCCCGGCCGCAGCCCCAACTCGGCGACCGCCGCCCGGTAGACCGGGGTGTCGTCGGGGAACCGGGTCTCCCAGCCGGCCGCCCGGGCCCCGAAGAACTCCCTGACCTGCTGTCGTCCGCTCTCCATTCCGGCCATGCATCATGGTCGCATGATCACGCTCCGCTCCGTCGCGCTGTTCGTTCTCGCCGCCGTACTCGAGATCGGCGGCGCCTGGCTGATCTGGCAGGGGGTGCGCGAGCACCGCGGGATCGGCTGGATGGGCGCCGGAATCGTGGCACTGGGCCTGTACGGCTTCGTCGCCACCCTCCAGCCCGACGCCGACTTCGGACGCATCCTGGCCGCGTACGGCGGGGTGTTCGTGGCCGGCTCGCTGCTGTGGGGGATGGTTGCCGACGGTTACCGGCCGGACCGCTTCGACATCACCGGCGCGGTGGTCTGCCTGGTGGGCGTCGGGGTAATCATGTACGCGCCACGCGGCGGCTGAATCCGGTCTGTCCGCAATGCCGTGGATTGAGTTGATCATGCCCGAACCCCCGATGGGGGGTTGCCGAAGTGCGGCGCGCAGTACAGGCTCTAAGCGCAGCGGAGAGGGGAGGCACGGCATGCAGGTGGGTAACGGGCTCGCGTGGCTGCTCGACGACCTGACACAGCGGGTGCCGCACGTGCAGCACGCACTGGTCCTGTCGAACGACGGCCTGGTCACCGGCGCGAGCGGGGATCTCGACCGGTCCACCGCCGAGCATCTGGCCGCCGTCTCCTCCGGGTTCCACAGCCTCGCCAAGGGCGCGGGCCGGCAGTTCGGCGCGGGCGGGGTGCGCCAGACCATGGTCGAGTTCGACGAGGGCTTCCTCTTCGTCACCGCGGCGGGCGACGGCAGCTGCCTGTCGGTGCTCAGCGGCATGGAGGCCGATGTCGGGCGGGTCGCCTACGAGATGACGCTTCTCGTGCACCGGGTCGGCGAGCATCTGGGGGTCGCGCCGCGCTCCGGCGCCGCGCCTTCGGCCTGACCGCGGGCCGCCGTCACCTCCGGAAGTTATCCACAGGCCGAAAAACGGCTGACCGCTCCACGCGATAGATTCGTCACTGTCAGTGATTGAACGTCGTGGGGGAGTGATGATGATGCAGGTGACGAAGGAAGAGCGGCAGCGGGCGGAGCAGGCTCCGGAGCAGGGGCAGTTGGTCACGCTCGGCCGGGCGCGGGAGATTCTGTGCCTGGACAGCACGGAGTTCGAGGTGGCCGTCCAGCTCGGCGAGGTGGGCGTCGTCGCGAGCCGCCGCGGCCAGTGGCGAGTGCCTGAGCGGGACGTCGCCAGGTGGCGTGAGCCGGACGGCAGACCGAAGGTGCTGCTCGAACGGATCCGGCTGATGAGCACCACCGAGGGCGCCGAGGCGATCGGCGTCAGCCGGGACCGCCTGCTCAAGCTCACCCGGGCAGGCCTCGTGCTGCCGGTGCGCTGGTACGTCAACCGCTATCGCGCGCTGGTCTGGCTGTATCGCGGCACCGAGCTGCGATCTTTCGCCGACACCAACCGGGAGCTGCTGACCGGACGACTGCCCGCGACGGTGCTCGACGCGATGGAGGAGGGCGAGGACCAGCGGGCCCGCGGCTGGCGCTCGCGCAGAGCCGGCCAACTGGTGCGGGACGCCTACGACGCGTGGGACGAGGCCGCGGTCTGGGCCGCGCTGCTCGGTCCCGAGGTCACCGACGACGTGGTGCCCGATCCCTATGAACGGGCCTGCCTGCGCCGGATCCGCACCGCGCTGCCGCCGGGCCGGCCGGGAATGCTGGCGGGTCCCGAGCTGATCAGGCGGCTCACCACCGCCGACCACCCGGAGGAGATCTCGCTGGCCCTGCTGGCACTCTCCGACGCGCTCGGCCGTGCCCGGTCCGTTCAGCCGGCGCCGCACCCGGCTCCCGAACCGCCGCCGCCGGACGCGGAACCGCCATATCCGGCCCTCGGACCGTCCCGGCCGGTCGCGGCGCCGGTTCCGCCGCCGGGCGCGTCCCGGCCGGTCACGCGGTCGGCCGCCGCGCACGCCAAACCGAGGCGCGGGCTGGGGCGGGTGCTGCGCCGACGGCGGTCAGCCGCCGATCTTCCGGAACAGGCCCTCCTGCATGACGGACACCAGCAGGCGTCCGTGCCGGTCGAAGATCTGGCCGCGGGCCAGCCCCCGCGCGCCGGTGGCGATGGGTGACTCCTGCTGGTAGAGGAACCACTCGTCGGTGCGGAACGGCCGGTGGAACCACATCGCGTGGTCGAGCGAGGCCATGTCGAACCCCCGCGGGCCCCACAGCGGTTCGACGGGGACGCGCACGGCGTCGAGCAGCATCATGTCGCTGGCGTAGGTGAGCGCGCAGGTGTGCACCAGCGGATCGTCGCCGAGCGGCCCGACCGCGCGCATCCACACCGCGCTGCGCGGCTCCGCGCCCTCGATCTCCGCGGGCGTCCAGCGCAGCCGCTCGACATAGCGGATGTCGAAGGCCATCCGGCGGCCCATCCGCGCCAGCGCCTCGGGCAACACCCCCAGATGAGCCCGGAGTTCGTCGCCGAACGGCGGCAGGCTCTCCGGCTCGGGCACGTCGGGCATCGGCAGCTGCTGTTCGATGCCCGGCTCCGGCTGATGAAAGGAGGCCGTCAAGTTGAAGATCGTCCGGCCCTGCTGGATCGCCACCACCCGCCGGGTGGTGAAGGAGCGGCCGTCCCTGACCCGCTCGACCTGGTACACGATCGGCACCCCGGGGCGTCCGGGCCGCAGGAAGTACGCGTGCAGCGAGTTCACCGGGCGGGCGCCGTCGGTGGTGCGGCCGGCGGCCACCAGCGCCTGCCCGGCGACCTGGCCGCCGAACACCCGCTGCAACGACTCCTGCGGGCTGCGCCCGCGGAAGATGTCCTCCTCGATCCGCTCCAGATCGAGCAGGTCGACCAGCTGCTCCGCGGGGTTGTCGTCCGCCGCGCCGCTGTCCGCCGCGCCGCTGTCCGCCGCGCCGCTGTCCGCGGTGCCGTCGTCCGCCGTGCCGCCGCCGGCCGGAGCGCCGTGTTCCGGGTCGTTCATCGGGTCCCTCGTGTCGTCCGCTCGGTCACAGCTCGCCGACGTTCGTCAGCCGGATCACCGCGCGGCTCTCCTCGTCGGAGGCGGCGAGGTCGACCTCGGCGGAGATGCCCCAGCCGTGGTCGCCGTCGGGGTCGGCGAAGGCCTGCCGCACCCGCCACAGGCCGTGCTCCGGCTCCTCCTCGATCATCAGCAGCTTCGGGCCGCGCGCGTCGGGTCCGGTGCCCAGGTCGTCGTACTCGTCCCAGTAGCCGTCCATGGCGTCGGCCCAGGTGTCGGCGTCCCAGCCGGCGTCGGAGTCGAGCTCGCCGAGCAGGTCGTGGCGCTCGAGCGCGGCCAGTTCGACCCGGCGGAAGAGCGCGTTGCGCACCAGCACCCGGAAGGCCCGGGCGTTCGCGGTGACCGGCTTGACCTGGTCGGCCCGCTCGGCGGCCTGCTCCGCGCTCTCCACCTCGGGATTGGCCAGCTGCTCCCACTCGTCCAGCAGGCTGGAGTCCACCTGCCTGACCAGCTCGCCGAGCCAGGCGGTCAGGTCCTGGAAGTCCTCCGACTTCAGGTCGTCGGGCACGGTGTGTTCAAGCGCCTTGTACGCGCCGGCCAGGTAGCGCAGCACGATGCCCTCGGTCCTGGCGAGCTCGTAGTAGGAGGTGAACTCCGAGAAGGTCATGGCGCGTTCGTACATGTCGCGCACCACGGACTTCGGCGACAGCGGGTGGTCGCCGACCCACGGGTGGCTCTTGCGGTACACCCCGTAGGCGTGCAGCAGCAGCTCCTCCAGCGGCTTGGGGTAGCTGACGTCCTGGAGCCGCTCCATCCGGTCCTCGTACTCGACGCCGTCGGCCTTCATCGCGGCCACCGCCTCGCCGCGCGCCTTGTTCTGCTGCGCGGCCAGGATCTGCCGCGGGTCGTCGAGGGTGGACTCCACGACCGAGACCATGTCCAGCGCGTAGGAGGGGGAGTCGGGGTCGAGGAGTTCGAAGGAGGCCAGCGCGAAGGTCGACAGCGGCTGGTTGAGCGCGAAGTCCTGCTGCAGGTCGACGGTCAGCCGGACGATCCGCCCCTCGGCGTCCGGCTCGTCCAGCCGCTCCACCACCCCGCCGGCCACCAGGGACCGGTAGATGGCGATGGCCCGGCGGATGTGCCGCAACTGGTGGCGGCGGTCCTCGTGGTTGTCCTCCAAGAGGCTGCGCATCGCCTCGAAAGCGTTGCCAGGCCGGGCGATGACCGAGAGCAGCATCGCGTGGGTGACCCGGAACCGGGAGGTCAGCGGCTCCGGATCGGAGGCGATCAGCTTGTCGAAGGTGGCCTCCGACCAGCCCACGAAGCCCTCAGGTGCCTTCTTGCGCACCACCTTGCGGCGCTTCTTCGGGTCGTCGCCGGCCTTGGCGAGCGCCTTCTCGTTCTCGATCACGTGCTCAGGCGCCTGCGCCACCACGAAGCCCGCGGTGTCGAACCCGGCCCGGCCGGCCCGGCCGGCGATCTGGTGGAACTCCCTGGCCCGCAGCACCCGCACCCGCTGCCCGTCGTATTTGGCCAGCGCGGTGAACAGCACCGTGCGGATCGGCACGTTGACCCCGACGCCGAGGGTGTCGGTCCCGCAGATCACCTTCAGCAGGCCGGCCTGCGCCAGCTTCTCCACCAGCCGCCGGTACTTGGGCAGCATCCCCGCGTGGTGCACGCCGATGCCGTGCCGCACGAAGCGGGACAGGTTGCGGCCGAAGGTCGTGGTGAAGCGGAAGTTGCCGATCAGGTCGGCGATGGCGTCCTTCTCCGCCCGGGTGCACATGTTGATGCTCATCAGCGCCTGCGCCCGCTCCACGGCGGCGGCCTGCGTGAAGTGCACGATGTAGACCGGGTACTGACGGGTCTCCAGCAGTTCGGTCAGTGTCTCGGTCATCGGCGAGGTGCGGTACTCGTAGCTGAGCGGCACCGGCCGGGACGCCGAGCGCACCACGGCCGTGGGGCGGCCGGTGCGCCGGGTCAGGTCCTCCTCGAACCGGGCGACGTCACCCAGGGTGGCCGACATCAGCAGGAACTGCGCCTGCGGGAGTTCGAGCAGCGGGATCTGCCAGGCCCAGCCGCGGTCGGGTTCGGCGTAGAAGTGGAACTCGTCCATGACGACCTGGCCGACGTCAGCGCTGCGGCCGTCGCGCAGCGCGATGGAGGCCAGCACCTCCGCGGTGCAGCAGATCACCGGCGCGTCCGGGTTGACCGAGGCGTCGCCGGTGAGCATCCCCACGTTCTCGGTGCCGAACAGCTTGCACAGGTCGAAGAACTTCTCCGACACCAGCGCCTTGATCGGCGCGGTGTAGAAGGTGACCTCGTCCCGCGCCAGCGCGGCGAAGTGCGCACCCGCCGCGACCAGGCTCTTTCCGGAGCCGGTCGGGGTGGAGAGGATCACGTTCGCACCGGAGACCACCTCGATCAGCGCCTCCTCCTGGGCCGGATAGAGCGCGATGCCCTGGCCCTGCGCCCACGTCGAGAACGCTTCGAAGAGGGCATCGGGGTCGGGCTCGGAAGGCAGCAGATCGATAAGGGTCACCCCTCCATCTTGCCCGTCCTGGCGCCGGGCGGCGGAACCGGCGGCGGAGACCGTGATCAACAACGCTAGGGTGTGCCGTCTGCGATGTGTCAACTCCGCCTGCGGGCGGCCGTGTAGGGGGGATGAACGGCACCATGATGGGACCCGCGCACTCACTGTCCGGAGCGGCGGCCTGGCTGGCGGTGGGGGCGGCCGCGGCCGGCCTCGACCACCCGATGCCGTGGCCCACGCTCGTGGTCGGTGCGCTCATCTGCGCGGGTGCGGCCCTCGCGCCCGACCTCGACCACCAGGCCGCGACCATCTCGCGGGCCTTCGGGCCGATCTCCCGGCTGCTGTGCAAGATCATCGACCTGCTGGCGCACGCGGTCTACCGGGCGACCAGGAAGAAGGGCGACCCGCGGCGGGCCGGCGGCCACCGCACCCTGACCCACACCTGGGTGTGGGCCGCGCTGCTCGGCACCGGCTGCTCGGCCGCCGCCGTCTACGGCGGGCGCTGGGCGGTGCTGGGGATCCTGTTCGTGCACATGGTGCTGGCCGTCGAGGGGCTGCTGTGGCGGCAGGCCAGGACGTCCAGCGACATCCTGGTCTGGCTGCTCGGCGCCACCAGCGCCTGGATGCTCGCCGACGTGCTGGACGACCCGGGCAACGGCAAGGACTGGCTGTTCACCCAGCCCGGCCAGCACTACATGTGGATCGGCCTGCCGATCCTGCTGGGCGCCCTGGTGCACTGCGTCGGCGACGCGCTGACCGTCTCCGGCTGCCCGATCCTGTGGCCGATCCCGATCGGCCGCCGGCGCTGGTACCCGATCGGGCCGCCCAAGTTCATGCGCTTCCGGGCCGGCAGCTGGGTGGAGATCAAGATACTCACCCCGGTGTTCTTCCTGATCGGCGGCGCGAGCGCGATGGGCGCCCTGGGCGTCTTCGGCTGAGCCCGCGCGGTCGCCGTCCCGCCCCGGCGACCGCGCCGCGGCCCCGCCGGTCAGCCGTGCCAGGACCGCCAGAGCGCCGCGTAGGCGCCCTCGGCGGCGACCAGGTCGTGGTGGCTGCCGAGCTCGGTGATCCGGCCGGCCTCCACCACCGCGATCACGTCGGCGTCGTGCGCGGTGTGCAGCCGGTGGGCGATGGCGACCACGGTGCGGCCCTCCAGCACCCGGGACAGCGAGCGCTCCAGGTGCCGGGCCGCCCGCGGGTCGAGCAGCGAGGTGGCCTCGTCGAGTACCAGGGTGTGCGGGTCGGCGAGCACCAGCCGGGCCAGCGCGAGCTGCTGGGCCTGCGCCGGGGTGAGCACCGCCCCGCCGGAGCCCACCTCGGTGTCGAGGCCGTCGGCGAGCGCCCGCGCCCAGTCCTCGGCGTCCACCGCGCGCAGGGCCTCCCACAGCTCGTCGTCACCGGCGGCCACCCGGGCCAGTCGCAGGTTGTCGCGGAGCGAGCCGACGAAGACGTGGTGCTCCTGGTTGACCAGGGCCACATGCTCGCGCACCCGTTCGGCGGGCATCCGTGCGAGCTGCGCGCCGCCGAGCGTGATGTCGCCCGAGCGCGGCGCGTAGATCCCGGCGAGCAGCCGCCCGAGGGTGGACTTGCCCGCGCCCGACGGGCCGACCAGGGCCAGCCGGGTGCCGGGCGGCACGCTCAGGCTCACCCCGTGCAGCACGTCGGTGCCCGCGCGGTAGCCGAACCGCACCTCGTCGGCCGTCATCAGCCGGCCGTCCGGCGTGATCGCCGTGTCGCCCTCGGCCGCGGCCACCTCGCGCACCCCGACCAGCCGGGCCAGCGACACCTGGGCGACCTGGAGCTCGTCGTACCAGCGCAGGATGAGGTTCACCGGGTCCACCAGCATCTGGGCGTACAGGGCGCCGGTGGTCAGCTCGCCCACCGTCACCCAGCCGTTCAGCGCGAACGAGCCGCCGATCATCAGTACCGCGGTGAGGATCAGCGCGTGCGTCAGGTTGATCACCGGGAACAGCACCGTGCGCAGCCACATCGTGTAGCGCTCCCAGGCCGTCCACTGCCCGATCCGGAGACGGGACAGCTCCTCGCGCCGCGCGCCCAGACCGTGCGCCTCGATGGTGCGGCCGGCGTCCACCGACTCGGTCAGCGCCGCCGCCACGGCCGCGTAGCCGGCCGCCTCGGACCGGTAGGCCCGCGGCGCGCGGCGGAAGTACCAGCGGCAGCCGGTCAGCAGCAGCGGCAGCGCGACCAGCACCGACAACGCCAGCGGCGGCGAGGTGACGGTCAGCGCGCCGAGCAGCAGCCCCACCCAGACCACGGCGATCGCCAACTGCGGCACGGCCTCCCGCATCGCCTCCGACAGCCGGTCGATGTCGGTGGTGATCCGGGACAGCAGGTCGCCGGTGCCGGCCCGCTCCAGCACGCCCGGCGGCAGCGCCACCGAGCGGACCAGGAAGTCCTCCCGCAGGTCGGCGAGCATCCGCTCGCCGAGGATCGCCCCGCGCAGCCGTACCAGCCGTACGAAGAACGCCTGGACGGCGAGCGCGGCGAGGAACAGGCTCACGGTGCGCCCGAGATGGACCTCGCGGTGCCCGTCGGACAGGTCCTGCACCAGGCCGCCGAGCAGGTAGGGGCCCACCATCGAGGCGAGTACCGAGATCGTGTTGACGGCCATCAGCATGGCGAAGGCGCCCCGGTGCCGGCGGGCCAGCTCGCGCACGTACCCGCGCACGGTCGCCGCCGAGCCCACCGGCAGCGTGGTGCTCTGCTGCGGCGCGGCCGGGTCGTACAGCGGCGGTGGTACGCCGATCATGCTGTCTCCTCCATCGTCGCGGCGGTACGGGGCGCGGGCGCGGCGCCGGCCACTGGGCGGGCGGCGGCGTCGGCCTCGCGGGTGACCACGGCGCGGTATTGCGCGCTGGTCCGCAGCAGCTCGTGGTGGCCGCCGCTCGCCGCCACGGTGCCGCCGTCCAGGAAGACCACCAGGTCCGCCCGGTCCAGCACCAGCGGGCTCGATGTCAGCACGACCGTCGTCCGGCCGGCCCTGACCGCGCCGAGCCCGCGGGCGATCCGCGCCTCGGTGTGCGCGTCCACCGCGGACGTCGGCTCGTCGAGCACCAGCACCTCGGGGTCGGTCACCAGCGAGCGGGCCAGGGCGAGCCGCTGCCGCTGGCCGCCGGAGAGGGACCGGCCGCGCTCGGTGATCCTGGCCCGCATCGGGTCGCCGCTCCCGGCGTCGGCGCCGGCCAGCGACTCGACCAGCGCGTCGAGCACGTCGCCGCACTGCGCCGCGGCCAGCGCGTCATCGGCGCTGACCGCACCGGAAGACGGCACGTCGAGCAGTTCGGCCAGCGTGCCCGACAGCAGCACCGGGTCCTTGTCCTGGACGAGCACCGCCTTGCGCGCCACCGCCAGCGGCAGCGCGTCGAGCGGCTGCCCGCCGAGCAGCGCGGAGGCCGCCTCGCCGGTGCCGGCCGGGCTGTGCCCGCCGAGCCGGTCGGCCAGCCGCCCGGCCTCGTCCGGGTCACCGCACACCACCGCGGTCAGCAGCCCGGCCGGGACGCGCAGCCCGGAGTGCGGATCGTGCAGCTCACCGGCCGGCGGCTCCGCGCCGCCGGTACCGGCCGTACCGCCTGCACCCGCCGCAGCGGCCGACGGCTCCGCGTCGGAGCGGCGCAGCGCCAGCACCCGGGCCGCCCGTTTCGCCGACGGCCTGGAGAAGGACCAGGCCATCGCGATCTCCTCGAAGTTTCCGAGCGGAAGCATCAGGAAGACCACCGAGCCGTACACCGTGACCAGTTCGCCCACCGTGATCGTGCCGTCGAGCGCCAGCCGGGTCCCGTACCAGGCGACCCCGACCAGCAGCAGCCCCGGCAGCACCACCTGGAGCGCGGAGATCAGCGCCCACATCCTGGCGCTGTGCACCGCGGCGGTCCGCACCTGCTGGGAGGCCGCGCGGTACCGGTCGAGGAACAGCTCCTCGCCGCCGATACCCCGCAGCACCCGCAGGCCGGCGACGGTGTCGGAGGCGAGTTCGGTGGCCCGGCCGGCCTTCTCCCGCTGGAGGTCGGCCCGCCGGGTGGCGGCCGGGAGCAGCGGCAGCACCGAGAGCGCCAGAAACGGCACGGCCGCCGCCACCAGCACGCCCAGCGCGGGCTGGTAGATCAGCAGGGCGACCGCGATCCCGACGGTGGCGAGCAGCGCCGAGGTGAAGCGGGCCACCGCCTCCACGAACCAGCCGATCTTCTCCACGTCCCCGGTGCTCACCGCGACCACCTCGCCGGCCGCCACCCGCCGGGTCAGCACCGAGCCCAGCTCGACGGTCTTGCGGGACAGCAGCTGCTGGACCCTGGCGGCCACGCAGATCCAGTTGGTCACCGCGGTGCGGTGCAGCATGGTGTCGCCGAGCGCGGTGAGCACTCCGAGCAGCAGCATCAGGCCGCCGGCCAGTGCCAGCCGGGATCCCGAGTGGTCCACCACCGCCTGTACGGCCAGGCCCACCGCCGCCGGGAACGAGGCGACCGCTGCCATGTGCAGGGTGCCCCAGCCGGTGGCGGCCAGCTGCCCGCGCCACTGGCGCAGCTCCAGCCAGAGCAGAAAACGGAAGCCGGACCGGACGTCGGGCACGCCCGGATCGGCCAGCGGAAGATCGCGGAGGGACGGCATGGTGTCCTGGAGGGTCGGTGCGGGGTGATCGGCGGGATCGGACCGAGTGGGGCGGATGCGGAGAATCGGCGCGAAGTGCGGTCCTGAGCCGTGCAAGGTTCGCGAAATCCGCCGGGCGGGGTCAACAGGTTTTCCGCCCCCGGCCCGCGGGAGACCGCCGATGGCGGCGGGAACCGGCCACAACTGTCCGCGCGTCGCTCCCCGCAGTGGGAGGATGGTCGGCGATGCGTGAGAAAACGACGATGTGCACGGCGATGGTGGCGGCAGCGGCGGCCGGGATGCTGCTGCTGTCCGGCTGCGGTGGGAAGAGCGGCGACGACGCGGGCTCCGCCGCCGCGCCGAGCGGCGCGAACGGCAAGGCGCCCGCGGCGGCCCCCTCCAAGTCCGCCTCGCCGCCCGCGGAGAGCCGTACGCTGCCCGGCGTCGGCTCCGCGATGTACGCGAAGGTGCCGGGCAGCACCCGGCAGGCCGTCGTCGTCACCGGCGCCGGCCCGAAGTCGGCGGACTCCACCCTGACCCTGTTCACCAGGTCGGGCGGCCTGTGGCACCGCGGCCCCAGCTGGCCCGCGCACAACGGCGACCACGGCTGGACGACCGCCCACCACGAGAACGACCGCAAGAGCCCGGTCGGCGTCTTCACCCTGCACGACGCGGGCGGCGTCCTGGCCGATCCGGGGGCGAAGCTGCCCTACCACCAGTCGCAGTCGTTCACCCCGCCCGCCTGGTGGGCGCCGAGCTACCAGCACGACTTCGACTACGTGATCGCCATCGACTTCAACCGGGTGGTCGGCACCTCGCCGAACGACCCGACCCGCCCGCTCGGCGAGACCAAGGGCGGCGGCATCTGGCTGCACATGGACCACGGCAGCGGCAGCTCCGCCTGCGTGACGCTGTCCAAGACGGGGATGCGCTATCTGCTGCGCACCCTCACGCCGGCCGACCACCCGGTCGTGGTGATGGGCGACAAGGCGGATCTCGCGAGCTGAGTCCGGCCCGAGCCCGGCCTGAGGCCCCGCCTGAGCCAGGACCGGGCCGGCCCGGCCCCGTACGACGGGATCTGACCAGCATCTTCACGACCGGAAGGGAACAGTCCACCCGCAGTTGACTCGGGCGTACCCGTTGGCGGCACACTGTGGACTTCCATTTCTCGGCCACAGAGGGGATCCCCCACCCATGAAGGGCTTTCGCGCGTTCCTTTTGCGCGGCAACGTCGTCGATCTCGCGGTCGGCATCGTCGTCGGCGCGGCCTTCACCAGCCTGGTGAACGGCTTCGTCAAGGCGTTCCTGACCCCGATCGTCGGCCTGCTGACCGGAGCCACCGGCGACTTCAGCGCCAGGACGTTCAAGGCCTCCGGCGTGACCTTCCCGTACGGGATCTTCATCGACGCGACGATCAGCTTCGTGATCGTCGCCTCGGTGATCTACTTCCTGGTCGTCCTGCCGATGAACCGCATGCAGGAGAGGTTCTTCCCCAAGCAGACCGCCGCGCCGATGGTGGAGTGCCCGGAGTGCCTGACCGCGATACCCGCCGCCGCCAAGCGGTGCAGCGCCTGCACCGCCCCGGTGCCGCCGAAGGTCGTCGTGCAGTCCACGGGCCCGGACGGGCCGGTGGACCTGGACTGACCCACCGCACGCGGTGCCGGCCGGCTCAGCAGCGGGCCGGCTCCGGGGCGCTCGACTCGTCGAGCACGGCCAGCAGCGCGGTCAGCGCGCCGCGCTGGTCCTCGTCCAGCGGGGCCAGCAGCTCCGCGGCGGAGGTCCGCCGGGCCTTGCGCAGGTCGAGCAGCGCCTGCCGGCCGCCCTCGCGCAGCTCGATCCGGATCGAGCGGCGGTTGTCGGGGTCGGGCATCCGCCGTACCAGCTCCAGCGCCTCCAGTGCGTCCACCAGCGTGGTCACCGCCCGCGGTACCACGTCGAGGCGGTGCGCGAGGTCGGCCATCCGGGGCGGCTGCTCGTAGTGCGCGAGCGCCCGCAGCAGCCGGGCCTGGGCCGGAGTGATGCCCAGTGGTTCGAGCAGCTGGCGCTGGGAGCGGTGCAGCCGGCGGCTGAGCCGGAGCAGCTGGTCGGCCAGACGGGCCGTGACCTCGTCCGTTCCGTCCGCGTCCACCGTGGCGGTGCGTGTCTCCATGGGACCGAGTCTATCAGGACACAGTTCATTGTGAGTATAGGTAACAATGACCTATACTCTGTTTGCCAGGCACCATCCTGATGACCCGAGGAGCCCTTTGCGCCCCGAGAACGAACTGACCTCCCGGTGGACGCCACCGAAGAAGAAACCCGACTCTCCCACCGACGTGCGCCGCATCGTGCGGCTCTTCCGTCCCTATCGCGGCCGGCTCGCCGTCGTCGGCGCGCTGGTCGCGCTGTCCTCGCTGGTGTCGGTCGCCTCGCCGTTCCTGCTGCGGGCGATCCTTGACACCGCGATCCCCGAGCGCCGCACCGGGCTGCTCAGCCTGCTCGCGCTCGGCATGATCGCCACCGCCGTCGCCACCGGCGTCTTCGGCGTACTCCAGACCCTGATCTCCACCACTGTCGGCCAGCGCGTGATGCACGACCTTCGCACGGCCGTCTACGAGCGGCTGCAGCGCATGTCGCTGGCGTTCTTCACCCGCACCCGCACCGGCGAGGTGCAGTCCAGGATCGCCAACGACATCGGCGGCATGCAGGCCACCGTCACCTCCACCGCGACCTCGCTGGTCTCCAACCTCACCGCCGTCATTGCCTCCATCGTGGCCATGATCGCCCTGGACTGGCGGCTGACCGTGGTCTCGCTGCTGCTGCTCCCGGTGTTCGTCTGGATCGCCAGGAAGGTCGGCAGGGAACGCAAGAAGATCGCCACCGACCGGCAGAAGCAGATGGCCTCGATGTCCGCGATCGTGACCGAGTCCCTGTCGGTCAGCGGCATCCTGCTCGGCCGCACCATGGGCCGCTCCGACTCGCTGACCCGCGACTTCTCCACCGAGTCCGAGCGGCTGGTGGATCTCGAGGTGCGCTCCAACATGTCGGGCCGCTGGCGGATGTCGGTGATCGGCATCGTGATGGCCGCGATGCCCGCCCTGCTGTACTGGGCGGCCGGCATCACCACGGGACACGGCGGGCCCGCCGTCTCGATCGGCACCCTGGTCGCGTTCGTCTCGCTCCAGCAGGGCCTGTTCCGCCCGACCGTGTCACTGCTGTCCACCGGCGTGCAGGTGCAGACCTCGCTCGCGCTCTTCCAGCGGATCTTCGAATACCTCGACCTGCCGATCGACATCAGCGAGCGGCCCGGCGCAGTACGGCTCGACCAGGTGCGCGGCGACGTGCGCTTCGAGAACGTCGACTTCGCCTACGACCCCGAGTCCGGCAGCGCCACGCTGCACGGCATCGACCTGGAGATCCCGGCGGGCGGCAGCCTGGCCGTCGTCGGCGCCACCGGCTCCGGCAAGAGCACGCTGAGCTACCTGGTCCCGCGGCTGTACGACGTGACCGGCGGCCGGGTGACGCTGGACGGCACCGACGTCCGCGACCTGACCTTCGACACGCTGGCTTCGGCGGTCGGGGTCGTCTCCCAGGAGACGTACCTCTTCCACGCCTCGGTCGCCGAGAACCTGCGCTTCGCCAAGCCCGACGCGACCGACGCGCAGATCAGGGCCGCCGCCGAGGCGGCGCAGATCCACGAGCACATCGCCGGACTGCCCGACGGCTACGACACGCTGGTCGGCGAGCGCGGCTACCGGTTCTCCGGCGGCGAGAAGCAGCGGCTGGCCATCGCCCGCACCATCCTGCGCGACCCGCCGGTGCTCATCCTGGACGAGGCCACCAGCGCGCTCGACACCAGGACGGAACGGGCCGTCCAGGACGCGATCGACTCGCTGTCGGCCGGCCGCACCACCCTCACGATCGCGCACCGGCTCTCCACCATCCGGGACGCCGACCAGATCGTGGTCCTCGACGAGGGCCGGATCGTCGAACGCGGCAGCCATGACGAACTCCTCGCGCAGGACGGCCGCTACGCCGCGCTGGTCCGCCGCGACACCCAGTTGGCCACCGTCGCGCCCTGAGCCTTGCCTCCGAGAGGTTACCCACCGGTAAGGTGGGTGGCCCGCCCGGTGGAAGGCCGCCGGTGGGAGCTCATCCGGTGGGAGACCGCCCGCCCTGCTCAGGAGGCCACTGGTGCCCGCACGATCCGCCCGACTGCTCGCCGGCCTGCTCGCCACCGCGGGCGCCACCCACCTGCTCTACCCGAAGCCGTACGACGCGATCGTGCCGTCGCAGCTGCCGGGCAGCGCCCGCGCCTGGACGCAGGGCAGCGCCGCCGCCGAACTCGCCCTCGCGGCCGCGGTCGCACTGCCCGCCACCCGCAAGGCCGGGGCGCTGCTCACCGCGGGCTTCTTCGTCGCGGTCTTCCCGGCCAACGTCAAGATGGCCTACGACTGGCGGCACCGCAGGGAGCCCTACCGGTCCGCGGCCATCGCCCGGCTGCCGGTCCAGGCGCCGCTGGTGCTCTGGGCGCTCAAGGTCAGCCGGAACGCGGCGCGGTAGAGCCGCCGCTGCGGGCGCGTCCGGCCGCTGCTCCCGGCGGACCGCGCCCTCAGGGCGCTTCCATCACCAGGACGACGTCCAGCGTGCGCGGCCCGTGCACGCCCTCCACCCGGTCCAGTTCGATGTCGCTGGTCGCGGAGGGCCCGGAGATCCAGGTCAGCGGGCGGCGCGGATCCAGCCGAGGCAGCGCCTGCGGCACCGCGTCCACCACCTGGTCGGGTGCCCGCACCACGCAGACATGGTGGTCGGGCACCAGAGTGATCCGCCGCCTGCCCTGGCCGGCGGAACCGTCGAGCACGATGGTGCCGGTCTCCGCGACGGCCACCGCGCAACCGGTCACGACGCTGTCCACGGCGTCCAGCTCCCGCGCGCCCAACGCGTCCTCGTCCGGCAGCACTTCGACGCCGTCCAGCTCCGCGAGCCAGCCTTCCGGCAGCCCCGCGGGTACGACCGCGCGCCGCGTGCCGTGCTCGGCGAGCAGCCGGGCGATCGTCCCGGGCAGCCCCGCGGCGTCCGTACGGTGCACCTGCGCGCGGTAGTCGGCCAGGTTCTCGGCCAGCAGCGCGGCGGTCTCGGACGGGGTCCGGTCGGCGTGCACCTGGAGGTAGTCGCGGGCCACGGGCACCGCCTCGGGCGTCTCGTCACGCGGGACGTCGGCCAGGGCGGCGCGGACCCGGCGCAGGATCTCCTCCCGGCCGCCGCCGCTGTGCTGCCCGGCGGCGGGCTGTGCCTGCCCGTTTCCCTGCTCGGTGCCCGTCACTTGTCGTCGCCCTTCTCCTGCTTCGCCGATGCCCGGGCCGCCCGTTCGCGTTGTTGCCACCAGTCGCGGAAGGTCTGGGTGGGGATCTGGGGGAGGGTGCGGGTGTTGGTCCAGGCTTTGGTGGTGCGGGTGGGGAGGGTTTTGGGGTGGAGGTGGCGGGTGGTGGTGGCGGTGCGGAGGGTGGTGTTCCAGGCGGTGGGGTGGTCCAGGGTCCAGCGGGCGGCGCGCATGGCGAGGCGTTCGGTGGTGTGGCCTTTGGCGGGTTTGATGGTGACGGTGGTGCCGTTTCGGGTGGTGGTGGTGCCTTGGGCGATGCGTTCGCGGAGGTGGACGAGGACGTCGGGGATGTTGATGGCGACGGGGCAGACGTCGTAGCAGGCGCCGCAGAGGGTGGAGGCGTAGGGGAGGGAGGCGTCCAGGGGGGTGGTGGTGCCGCGGAGTTGGGGGGTGAGGATGGCGCCGATGGGGCCGGGGTAGGGGGAGCCGTAGGCGTGGCCGCCGGCGCGTTCGTAGACGGGGCAGACGTTGAGGCAGGCGGAGCAGCGGATGCAGCGCAGGGCTTGGCGTCCGGTGGTGTCGGCGAGGGTGTCGGTGCGGCCGTTGTCGAGGAGGACGAGGTGGAGGGTTTGGGGGCCGTCGTGGGGGGTGGTTCCGGTGAAGGTGCTGGTGTAGGGGTTCATGCGTTCTGCGGTGGAGGAGCGGGGGAGGGTTTGTAGGTAGATTTCGAGGTCGTTCCAGGTGGGGATGATTTTTTCGATGCCGACGAGGGAGATGAGGGTGTCGGGGAGGGTGAGGCACATGCGGCCGTTGCCTTCGGATTCCACGATGACGAGGGTGCCGGTTTCGGCGATGAGGAAGTTGCCGCCGGAGATGCCGATTTTGGTGCGGAGGAATTTTTCGCGGAGGTGGAGGCGGGCGGCTTCGGCGAGGTCGGCGGGGGTGTCGGTGAGGTTGTCGGGGGCGGGGCGGCCCCATTGGGCCATGTGGTCGCGGAAGATGTCGCGGATCTGGTGGCGGTTTTTGTGGATGGCGGGGACGAGGATGTGGGAGGGGAGGTCGTTGCCGAGTTGGACGATGAGTTCGGCGAGGTCGGTCTCGTAGGCGTTGATGCCGGCGTCGGCGAGGGCGTCGTTGAGGCCGATCTCCTGGGTGGCCATGGATTTGACTTTGACGACCTCGGTCTCGCCGGTGGCTTGGATGAGTTCGGTGATGATGCGGTTGGCGTCGTCGGCGTCGACGGCCCAGTGGACGGTGCCGCCGGCGGCGGTGACGGCGTGTTCTGCTTGCAGGAGGTAGTGGTCGAGGTGTCGCAGGGTGCGTTCCTTGACCGCGGCACCGGCGGCGCGTAGTTCGGCCCAGTCGTCGAGTTCGCTGACGGCCTGGGCCCGCTTGTCCCGGATCGTGCGGGTGGCATGCGTCAGGTTCGCCCGCAACTGCGTATCCCGCGTAGAGTCCGCCGCCGCCTTCGGGAACGAGGGCAGACCCAGATACGTGCCGCTCATCGGATCTCTCCCGGTGTGTAGGGGTGTTCTTGGGTGGAGGCGAGGATTTCAGCGAGGTGGATGGTGTGCAGGGGGGCGTTCTGGTGTCGGGCGATGCCGTTGATGTGCATGAGGCAGGAGTTGTCGGCGCCGCAGAGGAGGGGGGCGCCGGTGTCGGTGGCGTGTCTGACCTTGTCCTGGCCCATGGCGGTGGACACGTCGGGGTTCTTCACCGCGAAGGTGCCGCCGAAGCCGCAGCATTCGTCGGCGGCGGGCAGGTCGAGGAGGGTCAGTCCGCGCACGGCCTGGAGGAGGCGTTGGGGGCGGTCGCCGAGGCCGAGCATGCGCAGGCCGTGGCAGGAGGGGTGGTAGGTGACGGTGTGCGGGAAGTACGCGCCGACGTCGGTGACGCCGAGGACGTCGACGAGGAACTCGGTGAGTTCGTAGGTTTTGGGTGCGGCGGTGGCGGCGGCCTGGATGAGGGTGTCGCCGCGGCCTTCGGCGGCGGCTTTGGCGGCGACGCGGGGGTGCTGGTCGCGGATCATCGCGGCGCAGGAGCCGGAGGGGGTGACGATGTGGTCGTAGTCGGCGAAGGCGTCGGCGTAGCGGCGCACCAGGGCTTCGGTCTGGTGCCGGTAGCCGGTGTTGTACTGCGGTTGGCCGCAGCAGGACTGCGCGGCGGGAAAGCCGACCTCCACGCCGAGTCGTTCCAGCAGGGTGACCACTGCCTGCCCGGTGCCGGGGTAGAGCAGGTCGTTCACGCAGGTCACGAAGAGCCCTACACGCATGAGTCCGCCGCCTGGTCTCGGGAACGGCCGTCCAATTGTCGATCACGCATGCGTTCATCCTGCCGCAACCGGGCGACTCAGGGAAGCCAGACATCCGATGTTTATTGATGCTGCCCGTCGTCGCGGCGAACCGACAGCGACAGGGCGGCGGCGACCACCGCCGCCGCGGCCACCGAGATGACGGCCGTCCAGCCGGCCCCGCCGAACAGCGCGACGACGACCAGGACCACCGCGGCCAGCGCGAGTATCGCGGACACGGCGGCGAGCACGGTTCTCCAACTCTGTTCGGCCATGGCTCCCACCGTAATGAACGGCATGGCCCGGCGCCGTGCTGTCGCGGGATCGACCGGAGGCGCTTCGGCAGCGCGCGTTCAGTGCGTACGGACCGGCGAACGTCCGACCTGCGCGGCTTCTGCCGTTGGCCCGGCGGGCGCTTCCGGGCGGGACGGTGCGCCGGCCAGCAGGGCGCGGATCTCCCGTACGGCGGAGCGCCCGGCGCGGTTGGCGCCGAGCGTGCTGGCGGACGGCCCATAGCCGATCAGGTGAATCCGCGGGTCCTTCACCACCCGGGTGCCGTCCATCCGGACGCCGCCGCCGGGCTCGCGCAGCCGCAGCGGCGCCAGATGGTCCAGCGCGGCCCGGAAGCCGGTCGCCCACAGGATCACGTCGGCGTCCAGGGTGCGGCCGTCCGGCCAGACCACACCCTGCGGGGTGATCCGCTGGAACATCTCCTCCCGGCGCAGCACCCCGCTCTCCCGGGCCGCCACGATCGCGTCCGTCGCGGCCAGTCCGGTGACGCTGACGACGCTCTGCGGCGGCAGCCCGCGGCGGACCCGCTCCTCCACCAGGCCGACCGCCGCGCGCCCCCACTCCTCGGTGAACGGGCCGCTCCTGAACACCGGCGGGCGCCGCGTCACCCACGTCGTGTCGGCCACCTCCGCCAGTTCCATCAGTAGTTGCACCGCGGACGTGCCGCCGCCCACCACCACGACCCGCAGGCCGCCGAACTCCTGCGCGCCGCGGTAGTCAGCAGTGTGCAACTCCCTCCCGCGGAAGGTCTCCTGGCCCGGGTAGTACGGCAGGAAGGGCCGGTCCCAGGTGCCGGTCGCGTTCACCAGCGCCCGCGCCGACCAGACACCCGCGTCGCTCTCCACCCGCAGCCGCCCGTCGCCGCCCTCGCGTACCGCTGACACGTCGACGGGCCGGCGCACCCGCAGGTCGTACGCCTCCTCGTAGCGGGCGAAGTACGCGCTGACCACCTCGGAGGCGGGCCGGTCGGGGTCGGCGTCGCCCACCGGCATGCCGGGCAGTTCGTGCACCCGGTGCGCCTTGCCGTAGGTCAGCGACGGCCAGCGGAACTGCCAGGCGCCGCCCGCGGCGGGGGAGTGGTCGAGCATCACGAAGCCGTCGCCCGCGGTGAGCCCGGCGCGGTGCAGGAAGTACCCGGCGGACAGGCCCGCCTGGCCGGCTCCGATCACGGCCACGTCCACCACCTGCACGTCTCGCGTGCCCTCCACGTCACCCATGCTGGTGGCAACCACCCTGACAGGTGAATCCTTCCCCCCGCGCCGGGCGCCCCGGCCGGTGGCGCCGCGCCGCCCGGAGGTCTGCCAAGCTTCTGGTGCCGGCCGGGTCCACCCCCACGGGCCGGCTCAGGGCGCGACCCGGCCGGGAGCGTCGCGGAGCACACGCAGGAGGCACGCAGCATGTCGCGAACCGGGCACCCGGACGGCCCGCCCGCCGGCCCCCGCGCCGGTCTGCTGTCGGAACTGTCCGCGGCGGCACGGCGCTACACCGCGTCGTACGCGCTGTTCAACCAGGCGCTCGCGGACTACTTCGGCCTGCACCCCACCGACGTGCAGTGCCTGAACCTGCTGAGCCTTGAGGCCGGTCCCGTGACCACCGGCCGGATCGCCGAACTGACCGGCCTGAGCACCGGCTCGGCCACCCGGCTGGTGGACCGGCTCGCACGGGCCGGCTACGTGACCCGCGAGCGCGACGCGGAGGACCGCCGCCGGGTGCTGGTGGCGACGGTCCCGGCGCGGATCGCCGAGTTCGGGCAGGTGTGGGAGCGGCTCAGCGGCGACTGGTGGGCGATGCTCGACGACTACGACGAGGAGCAGCTCGCCGTGCTGCTGACCCACATGCGGCGCACCGTCGAACTGGCCTCGGCCCAGGTCACCAGGCTGCGCGCGGGCGACCTGAGCCCCGCCGGCTCCGTCGGCCCCGCCGGCTCGGACGCCGCTAGCGCCTGAAGTCCGCGGCGTGCTCGTCGGCCCACTCGGCGAAGGTCCGCGGCGGGTGCCCGATGAGCCACTCCAAGGTGTCGGTGAGGCCGGTCGGAATCCCGTCGTGTGCCTGCCACCAGTCGAGCAGCCCGTCGGCGAACTCCTCCGGGATGACGCCCGCCAGAGCCGCCTTCCAGGTCGCCCGGTCCACGGCGGCGGCCTTGATCGGCTGCCCGGTGGCCGCCGCGAGGATGCCGACCTGATCGGCGAAGCTGAGCGACTGCGGTCCCGTCAGATGGTGCGCGCCGCCGCGCGGTTCCGGCCGGGTGAGCGCGGCGAAGGCGGCCTCGGCGATGTCGGCCTCGTGCACCGGGTCGGTGGTCGCGCCCGGGTAGGGCAGCGCGACCTGGCCGGCCGACCTGATCTCCGCGGCCCACTGGTAGGCGTTGGCGGCGAAGGTGCCGGGCCGCAGCACGGTGACCGCGATCGGCGAGGCCGCCAGCGCCTCCTCCACCGTCAGGTGGTGCCGGGCGAGCCGGTCGCGGTGCGCGGCCGGCTCCAGCACCGAGCTGGAGGACAGCAGCACGATGTGCTCGACGCCGGCCGCCTCCGCCTCGGCGAGGAACTCGTCGATGTGCGCGGCCCCGGCGTAGAGGAACACCGCGCCGGCACCGGCGAGCGCGGCCCGGAATCCGCCGGGATCGGCCAGGTTCAGCGCGACCGACGGCACGCCGTCCGGTAGTCGGAGGTCGGCCGGCCGCTGGGAGGCGGCGCGCACCGGGTGGCCCGCGGTGTGCAGCAGGGGGATGAGCGTCCGGGCGATACGGCCGCGGCTGCCCGTGACGAGGATGGTCATGAGAAGGCTCCAGAAAGGGGATACGAGTGACGAGGCGGGCATGCCCGCAGAAGGGGTGAGGCAGTCGCGGGCATGAGATTGCGCCGCGCAGAATCTGCGCCACGCAGATAAATATCCGCGATGCCCCCAGCACTGTCAAACGACTTCTCGGCTCGACCGGGCCTGTCGGCGTCAGCTCTCCGAGGCGGGGCCCGCGGGCGTCAGCTCTCCACGGCGGTGGCCGCGGGCATCCGCGGCTCCGAGGCCCAGCGGCGCAGCCGGGCGACCCGCTCCGCGGCCTCCTCCAGCCGGGAGAGCGCCAGGTCGCCGTCCGCGACCGCGCGGGCGGTGGCGGCGTGGATGGCGTCCCGTACGCCCGCGCCGCTGGTCGGGCCGAGCCTGACCAGATCGACGCCGGCGATCCAGGCGAGCACCGCGGCGCCCGGCACTCCCCAGCCGGCCACGATCGGCGGGGCGTCCAGCGCGTCGCTCACCACCACGCCGCCGTAGCCGAGTTCGCCGCGCAGGACGCCGGTGACGGCGGGCCTGCTGAGCATCGCGGGCAGCGCCTCGCCGCCGGGCGCGGGGGAGCGGCCCGCGGTGATCGCCCGCACGCCGGCCGCGGCGCCCTCGGCGAACGGCCGCAGCGGGCCGGTGCCGGTGAACGGTCCGAGGGCCGCGGCCACGCCGTGCGTCTGGAGATCGGTGACGAACACCCGGGTCTGGTCGGCCCGTTCGCCGGGGCGCACTCCCAGGTGCAGATTGGCGCCCGCCGCCACGAGTTCGGCCGCCGCGGCGCTGCCGCCGCCCGGCCGCTCGGGCCCGGGGTGGCCGGTGAGCGCGTCGGGGAGCGCGGCGCGCAACGCGTCGGCGGTGGCGCGGGCGGCGTCCCCCGCGGCGTGTACGGCGACGCCCGGTGTGCCGCGGTCCAGCGCGCGCAGGATCCAGTCGGGCAGCGGGGCGCCCCGGCCGCCGACGGTGGGCAGCAGGCACGAGTCGATCAGCCCGGCCAGCCGGTGCAACGCGTTCACGTGGTGTCCCCCTTCGGGGCGCGGCAGAAGGCGTGGTGCCCGCGCGCTGAATGGTACAGACCAATATGACCCGGCGGCAATCATGCCACCCTCCGCCGGAACCTCAGCCGTCCCCCCGTCCCTCGCAGACGTGACCCGGGCACCCTCCCCGTCGCGGTCCCCGTCGCGGTCCCCGTCGCGCCGCCGTCCCCGCCGGGGTGACCATGGAGGCATGGCCGACAACTTCAGCTCCCGCGTCATCGACGTCAGCACCGGCTCCACCGAGACCGTCCACGACCTGACCGACGCCTGCGCGTCGTTCCTGCGCTCGGCAGCCGGCGGCCGGGACGGGCTGCTCAACGTCTTCGTGCCGCACGCCACCGCCGGCATCGCCGTCATGGAGACCGGTGCCGGCAGCGACGACGACCTGCTCGCCCAACTGCGCGAACTGCTGCCCGCCGACGACCGCTGGCAGCACCGGCACGGCAGCCCCGGCCACGGCCGCGACCACGTGCTGCCCGCGTTCGTCCCGCCGCACGCCACCTTCCCGGTGCTCGGCGGGCGGCTCGAACTGGGCACCTGGCAGTCGGTGGTGCTGGTGGACACCAACGTGGACAACCCGCGCCGCCAGGTCCGGCTGAGCTTCCTGGGCTGACCCGACCGGCCGCGGCCTCCCTCGCCCGAGCCCCGGGGCGGCCTCGCCGTCCGCCCGGCCTACGAGCCGAGCATCTCCGTCAGGTCGTAGCTCACCGGCTCCTCCAACTGCGCGTACGTGCACTCCGCCGGCTCGCGGTCGGTGCGCCAGCGGCGGAACTGCGCGGTGTGCCGGAACCGGTCCGCCTGCATGTGGTCGTACGCCACCTCGATCACCCGCTCGGGGCGCAGCGGGATCCACGACAGGTCCTTCTTGCCGGTCCACCGGCTCGGGCCGCCGGGCAGCCGGTCAGCGGACTGCGCCTCCTCGCTGGTCCACGCCTCCCAGGGGTGGCCCTCCACCGACTCCATCCGCAGCGGCTCGAGTTCGGTCATCAGCGCGGCCCGCCGGGCCATCGGGAACGAGGCGCAGACCCCGACGTGCTGGAGCATGCCCTCGGCGTCGTACAGGCCGAGCAGCAGCGAGCCGACCACCGGGCCGCTCTTGTGCAGCCGCAGCCCGGCGAGCACGCAGTCGGCGGTGCGCTCGTGCTTCACCTTGATCATGGTGCGGTCGCCCGGCGCGTACGGCTGGTCCAGCCGCTTGGCCACGATGCCGTCGAGGCCCGCGCCCTCGAAGCGCTGGAACCAGTCCTGGGCCAGGTCCAGATCCTCGGTCACCGGCGCGGTGAACACCGGCGGCTGCGCGTCCCGCAGCGCCTTCACCAGGGCCTGGCGGCGCTTGCTGAGCGGCTGCTCCATCACCGACTCGTCGCCGAGCGCGAGCAGGTCGAACGCCACGAAGCCGGCCGGGGTCACCTCGGCCAGGTGGCGCACCCGCGAGTCGGCCGGGTGGATCCGCTCCAGCAGGGCGTCGAAGTCCAGCCGCCCGTCCCTGGCGATCACGATCTCGCCGTCCAGCACGCAGCGCGGCGGCACCTGCTCGCGCAGCGCGCCGACCAGTTCGGGGAAGTACCGGGTCAGCGGCTTGCCGGAGCGGCTGCCGAGCTCGACCTCGTCGCCGTCGCGGAACACGATCGCCCGGAAGCCGTCCCACTTGGCCTCGTACTGCATGCCCGCGGGAATGGCCGCGGCGCTCTTGGCCAGCATCGGCTTGACGGGAGGCATCAC
Source organism: Streptomyces sp. CA-111067 (assembly GCF_050956065.1). Taxonomy (NCBI): domain Bacteria; kingdom Bacillati; phylum Actinomycetota; class Actinomycetes; order Kitasatosporales; family Streptomycetaceae; genus Streptomyces; species Streptomyces sp. CA-111067. The sequence continues at coordinate 8,207,048 of NZ_CP192103.1, forward strand.
CGGAAGGTCCATACAGCGATTGTGCGACTCCCGGCCGCCCCGCGTCCCGCCGCCGCCCCGGCCGGCCCGGAATTCCCGGACTTCCCGCGCCTGCCGACGGGCATCCGGGGCCGCCGGGGCCTAGCGTGTACGGCATGGCGAAGACGCTTGAACTGACGGTGGGCGAGCGACAGGTCAAAGTCTCCAACCCCGACAAGGTCTACTTCCCGCAGCGCGGTCTGACCAAGGCCGACATCGTGAACTACTACGTGAGCGTCGGTGACGGCATCCTGCGCGCGCTGCGGGACCGGCCGACCACGCTCGAACGGTACGTGGACGGCGTGGAGGGCGAGTCGTTCTTCCAGAAGCGGGCACCCAAGAACCTGCCGGAGTGGATCCCGACCGGCCGGATCGCGTTCCCCAGCGGGCGGTACGCCGACGAGATCTGCCCCACCGAGGCCGCCGCGGTGGTGTGGGCGGCGAACCTCGGCACGTTCACCTTCCACCCGTGGCCGGTGCGCAGGGCCGACACCGACCATCCCGACGAGCTGCGGATCGACCTCGACCCGCAGCCGGGAACGGAGTACGCCGACGCGGTGCGGGCCGCGCTGGAGCTGCGCGAGGTGCTCAAGGAGCTGGACCTGACCGGGTGGCCGAAGACCTCCGGGGGGCGCGGGCTGCACGTCTTCGTGCCGATCGCGCCCGAGTGGACCTTCACCCAGGTGCGGCGGGCGGCCATCGCCGTCGCCCGCGAGCTGGAGCGGCGGGCGCCCGACCGGATCACCACGGCCTGGTGGAAGGAGGAGCGCGGCCAGAAGATCTTCGTGGACTACAACCAGACGGCGAGGGACCGGACGATCGCCAGCGCCTATTCGGTGCGACCCTTCCCGCACGCGCCGGTCTCCGCGCCGCTGACCTGGGACGAGGTGCCGGACGCGGTCCCGGAGGACTTCGACGTGACGACGATGCCGGCGCGTTTCGCCGACATCGGCGACCTGCACGCGGACATGGACGAGCACGCCTTCCGGCTGGACGCGGCCCTCGAACTCGCCGACCGCGACGAACGCGAGCACGGCCTGGGCGACCTGCCCTACCCGCCGGACCACCCGAAGGTGAAGGGCGAGCCGAAACGCGTGCAGCCCAGCCGGGCGAAGCGGCCGTCCGGCCCGGCTGACACGTAGCGGCGCACGTGCGCTGTGCGTCGGAGGACGCCCCGTCAGGGGCGCGGGGCTGTGTCTGATCTGCGGCTCCGCCGCGTGGGCGCGATCAGCCACGACCGTGCTGCACGTCACCACCGGCCCGAAGGGGCTGGTTCTGTGGTTTCCCGGCCACCGGCCGGCGGTTGGTTGCTCGCGCAGTTCCCCGCGCCCCTTCGGGGCACGCCCCCGGGGCCTATGCGGGGGCCATGAGGTGGATCGGGAGGATCTCCTCGGTGTGGTCGTCGATCACGGAGACGCGGACCGCCGGGCGGGAGGCCGTGTCGAGGGTCGCGTCGCGGTCCAGCGCGAACAGGACGTTGACCGGGCGGGGACCGCGCGAGGCGTCGGCGTAGACGCCCGTGAAGCGCAGCACCCGCCACCCCTCGTCGTCCCACGAGTCGAGCAGCGCGGAGCGGACGATCGGCGCCGCCGCCTGCCAGGCGAGGGAGTGCTCCAGCAGTTCCACCGACGCCGCCACCGGCACCCGCTCGCCGGACGCGGGCAGCGGGCTGCCGAACACCCGCAGCCGCAGGGTGCGCAGCGGCAGCAGCCAGAGCCGGTCCGCGCCCACCGACAGCGTGACCAGCACCGCCCCGGCCACCAGGACGAAGGCCCCGGACATCGCCGGCCGGTCGGCGAGCCGCGACCACCACGCGGTGTCCGCGCCCGCGCCCGCCGTGCCGCCGGCCAGCACCAGGCCGGCCCGCGCGAAGGCGGCCGCCCCGATCGGCCCCTCGGAACGCGCACTGCACCCGCAGGACGACTCCGGCGCGGTGGCCTTGGCGTAGCCGAGGTAGCCGGTGAAACCGGCCCCGAGCAGCGCCGCGGCGACGCCCGGTACGACGGTGGTCGGCGCGGCCAGCAGACCCGCCGCCACCACCAGTTCGGCGCCGCCCACGGTCCGCAGCGCCAGCGTGGCCCGGCGCCCGTCGTTGAGCACCCGCACCAGCACGGTGTTGGCGGCCAGTTGCGCCGTCCGCCGGCCGAAGAGCTTCGCCGCGCCCGTCAGCGCCAGCAGCGCGCCGACGACCAGCGGGGCGAGGTCCAGGAAGATCATCGCAAGAACCTCCTCAGTGGCCGACGGTCACGCGGGCGATGTCGATCGAGTCGTCCTCGGGCCGCCAGGCGCCGAGGATCTGCGCCGCCTGCCCGATCCGCACCCGCGACAGGTCCGAGGTGAGCGCGCCGCCCAGATACGATGCGGTGGTCGTCTCGGCGACGATCCGGCCGACCACGGCGTGGTCGTGATCGCCGTGCGTCATGTGCAGCCGGTCCTTGGCGATGCCGCGGATCGTGCAGTGCAGGTTGACGATGTTGACCCACACCGCGTCGGCCGCGACCGTGCCGTCCGGCATGTCCACCCCGCGCGCGTACAGCCCGTCGCCGACCCGGATCGCGTCCGCGGTGGTGGGCCGCAGCTTCCACACGCTGGTCGCGTTGGTCAGCTGGATCAGGTGCTGGTCGCCGTACGACCCGGCCACCTCGAGCACGCTGCCGTTGATCGCGGTGATCCGCCCCTCGGCGAAGGCCGATGTGGAGATCGCCGGATCCAGTGACGGCGACGGCGCCGCGAACGCCGCGTCCGCGTCGATCCCGCCGAGCGCGGTCGCCCCGACGATGGTGGCGCCGCCGATCGCCGCGGTGGTGAGGAACCGCCTGCGGCCGAGCCCCTGATCCTGCCCGCGGCCTTCGCCGCCGTTCCTGGTGCTCATGGCGTCCCCCTCACTCGTAGATGTAGACGGGCAGCTTGCCGGAGCTGAGGTTCCCGATCGCCGAGAAGGCCGACGGAGTCAGGTCGATGACCCGGTTGGTGCGGCAGGCGCCGCCGCAGCAGGCCGACTCGCCGCAGAAGCTCTTGGTGCGCGGCCCGCAGTCGGCCACGGTCACGCACACCGTGGCGCCGGAGCACTGGTGCTTGACGTTCATCACCGAGCCGCAGCCGCGCCGCGCGATGCTCTCGCCGCACAGGTCGGGCCTGGTGATGTCGAAGCAGGCGGCCGAGGCGTTCGGCCACGCGGCCTGGTGCGCGTTGGACTGGCAGGTGCCGCACGCGCCGGTGCCGGCGCTGCCGCAGGGGCCCCAGCCGCCGCCGCAGCAGAACCAGGTCGTCTCACCCGCCCAGAGGCTGGTCGTTCCACAAGCCATCTCGAATCCCTTTCACTCGCGCGGTCTTGTGACCTGCGCATGACAATGACCGACACGGCGCCGTGGGGGTGGTGCCGTGGCGGGTGGGGGCGGTTCGCGATGTTACGTGTGCATGACAATTAGAGCGGACCGTCCGGATGCCGGACCGGCCGCGGGAACACCGCCATGATGCGCGTTTCTACGCGCGTCCGCCAGAGGGCGTGGAGGGACGGGAGTGACATGGCCGGCATGGCTGAAATCGTCATAGGACTGTCCTTGCCGCCATCCTCCGCACCGGCCGACGATGGACGCATGACCACCCGACGCGTCGTCTTCGCCGTCTTCCCCGGCTTCCAGATCCTCGACCTGGCCGGACCGCACGAGGTCTTCGTGGGGGCCGGCCGGCTCGCGCCGGAGGGCGACGGCTGGACGGTGGACACGGTGGCGGCGGCCCCCGGGCCGATCGCGAGCGGCGGCGGCATCGTCGTCTCGCCGACCCTGACCGCCGACGAGGTCGCGGGACCGGTGGACACGCTCATCGCCGTCGGCGGCGGGGGCGTCCACCGGGCATGCGAGGACACCGCGTTCGTGGAGTGGTTCGCACGGACGTCCCGGCGCGCCCGGCGCACCGCCTCGGTGTGCAGCGGCGCCTTCCTGCTCGGCGCGGCGGGACTGCTCGAAGGGCGGCGCGCGGTCACCCACTGGTCGCGCTGCGACGAGCTGGCCCGCATCTTCCCCGGCACCACCGTGGACCCCGACCCGATCTTCGTCAGGGACGGTGACATCTGGACCTCGGCGGGCGTCACCGCCGGGATCGACCTCGCGCTCGCCATGGTCGAGGACGACCTCGGGCCCGAGGCCGCCAGGACGATCGCCAGGCACCTGGTGATGTTCGTCCAGCGGCCGGGCGGCCAGGCCCAGTTCAGCACCCAGCTGGCCGCCCGGCGGCCGTCCAGGTCACCGCTGCGCGAGGTCCAGGACTGGATCGCCGACCACCTCGGCGGGGACCTCGGCGTGCCGGCGCTGGCCTTCCGCGCCGGGATGAGCGAGCGCAACTTCACCCGGGTCTTCCGCGCCGAGACCGGCAGTACCCCCGCCGCCTACGTGGAGAGCGCCCGGATCGAGGCCGCCCGCCGGCTGCTGGAGTCCACCGCCACCACCGTGGAGGCGGTCGCCCGGCAGTGCGGCTTCGGCACCGCGGAGACCCTGCACCGCAGCTTCAAGCGGAGCGTCCGGATCACTCCGGGCGAGTACCGCAGGCGCTTCTCGGGCCACCGGGCGCCGGCCGCCGTACCGGAGGCAGCCGGCTGACCGGCGCCGCCACGCACCCCTTCACCGCACCCCTTCACCCGCGCCCCACCACACACCGCGCCGCCCTTCAGCCGCGCCCGAACATCACACGCGTCCCACTCCACCCACGTTCCACCGAACCGAAAGGCCGGATGCCATGCGCATCGTCTTCCCGATCTTCGACGGCTTCACCGCACTGGACGCCGTCGGCCCCTACGAGGTGCTGCGGATGCTGCCCGAGGCGGACGTCGTCTTCGCCGCCCGTACCCCAGGACCGGTCACCGACGGCGCGGGCCTGCTCACGCTGACCGCCACCGCGGCCTTCACCGAGGTCGAGACCGCCGACGTCCTGGTCGTCCCCGGCGGCCCCGGGGCCCGGCGGGGCCTGGCGGACGAGGCGCTGCTCGACTGGATCCGCCGGATCGACGCGGGCACCCGGTGGACCACCTCGGTGTGCACCGGATCGCTGCTGCTCGGCGCGGCCGGGCTGCTCAAGGGCCTGTCGGCGACCACGCACTGGAGCGCCGTGGACCTGCTGGAGTCCTACGGCGCCACGTACACCGCGGAGCGGGTGGTCACGCAGGGCAAGATCGTCACCGCGGCCGGGGTCTCCTCCGGCATCGACATGGCGCTGCGGCTGGCCGACCTGATCGCCGGCCGGGTGGCGGCCGAGGCGTTCCAGCTGGCCATCGAGTACGACCCGCAGCCGCCGTTCGACGCGGGCTCGTTCGCCAAGGCGCCGCAGGCCGCCAAGGACTACCTCAAGGCGGCCCGCTAGGCGCCGGGCCGCTTCCGGTCCTGGGCCGCCGCGCCGCGGCCGACCGACTCCACCAGCGGCAGCACGCGGTGCGGGACCCGCTCGCGCAGCGCTATCTCGGTGGTGGTCCTGAGCACGCCGGGCAGCCGGCCGAGGCGCTGGACGATGTCCTCCAGGCGGGCGTTGTCCGGCGCCACCACCCGGCTGGCCAGATCGCAGCCGCCGGTGATGGAGTACGCCTCGACGACCTCGGGGACGGCGGCGAGCGCCGCGGCGACCTCGTCGAGCCGCCCCTGGGTGACCTCCAGCCGGACGAAGGCCAGTACCGGGTGGCCGAGGGCGGCCGGCGAGACCCGGGGTCCTGCGGCGGTGGTCACACCGTCCCGTTCCAGCCGCTCCAGCCTGGCCTGGAGCGTGCCGCGGGCCACGCCGAGGATGCGGGCGTACTCACGGACGCTGGTCCGCGGCTGTTCCAGCAGCAGCCGCAGGATGCGGGCGTCCAGAGCATCGACGGCCATGGGCGGCGGGCCCCCTTCGGTATCGGTGAGATGGTTTGATCACCGTACTGACGGTTCGGGCGGGAACGATCAGTTCAAGCCACCGGCATGCCAGCCGTCCATGCGCCGGGCATATAGCGGCCCCGGCGCCACCCGCACGGGGACCCGGGGGCGACGCCGGGCGCGTCAGGTACTACTCTCGGCCGCCGTACAGAAAACAGGCGGAAGAGGTACGGCAGTGACCGGGCACGCTTACATCGGGTCGTTCACGTCGGCGGGTGGTCGCGGGCTGGTCGCCGCGGCCGTCGATCCCGGATCGGGAGCGCTCACGGCGCTCGGGGAGACCGCCGAGGTGCCCAACCCGTCGTTCCTCGCGCTGTCGGAGGACCGGCGCACGCTGTACACCGTCAGCGAGACGGAGCCGGAAGGCGCCGCCGCAGCGTTCTCGCTGGCCGACCCCGCCGCCCCGCGGCTGCTCGGCGCCCCGGTGCCGGTCCGCGGCGCCTCGCCCACCCACCTCGCGGTCCACCAGGGCCACCTGCTGACCGCCGACTACGGCTCCGGCGGCGTCAGCGTGCTGGCCATCCGGCCGGACGGCTCGCTCGGCGAGGTGCGCTCGGTGCTGGAGCACGAGGGCGACGGCCCGAACAAGGGGCGCCAGGAGGGCCCGCACGCGCACGCCGTGCTCTCCGACCCCACCGGCCGCTGGGCGGTCAGCGTCGACCTGGGCACCGACTCGGTACGGGTCTGCGAGCTGGACGCCGCCACCGGCGAGCTGGAGATCGAACGGGAGCTGGGCCTGCGCTCGGGCATCGGCCCGCGGCACCTGGCGTTCCACCCCGACGGCGGCCACGCCTACGTGATCAACGAACTCGACTCCGTGCTGACCGTCTGCCGCTGGGACCCCGAGATCGGCAGCCTGCGCCCGCTCGGCGGCACCCGCGTGCTACCGGACGGCGTCCAGGGCGAGAACTACCCGTCGGAGCTGGTCGTCGCGCCCGACGGGCGGTTCGTCTGGGTGGCCAACCGAGGCCACAACAGCATCGCGGTGCTCTCCATCGACGAGACGGGGGAGCAGGTGGAACTGGTCGACACCGTCGACTGCGGCGGCGACTGGCCGCGCCATCTGACCCTGGACCCGTCGGGGCGCCGGCTCTACGCCTCCAACGAGCGCTCCGGCGACGTCACCTGGTTCGAGGTCGATCCCGGCACCGGCATCCCCAAGCAGTCCGGATCGCTGCCGGCCCCGGCGGCGTCCTGCGTGCTGTTCCTCTGATCAGCCGACTTTCTGACCCGCTGACCCGCTGACCGGCTGGCCGAGCAAGCCGGCAGCACCGGCCGGAACGCCGAAGCGGCGGGCGGTCCCCCGTACAGGGACCGCCCGCCGCTTCGGCGTTCTGAGCGTTTCGACCTCTGGGCGCCTCAGTGCGCGGGAGCGCCCTGCGGCTGCTCCGGCGCGATGCCCAGCGCCGCCGCGTAGTGCGTGACCACCAGCTTGCCGACCGCCGGGTACGGGCCGAGCGCGTCGGCGCCCGAGCAGCCCGCCTCGGCCGCCGCGGTGTGCAGCAGCTGCGGGGCGATCTCCGGGCCGATCAGGTACGGGGCGAGCGCCAGCGTGCCGGAGCCGGAGGAGCGCAGCTGCTCGGCGGCCCTGCCGATCGCACCGTCCTCGTCGAGGGCCGCGGCGAGCACCGGCACCGCCAGCCGCGCGGCCAGCAGCAGCCCTGTCACGCCCGCGGCCTGGGCCGCCTCCTCGCCGCCGACGGTGGCCAGGATGATGCCGTCGGCCGCCGTGGCGACCGTGAACAGCCGGGCCCGGTCGGCGCGCGCCAGACCGGCCTCGGAGAGCCGTACGTGCACCGCCTCGGCGAGCAGCGGGTGCGGGCCGAGCACGTCGGTCAGCTCCACCTGCGCCTTGCTGTCGGCGATGGCCTGCCGGATCCTGCGCAGCACCGACGCCTCGGGGCCGGCCAGCAGCGGCACCACCACGGCCGCCGTCTCCTCGCCCGACCGCTCACCGGCGATCTGGTCGAGCACCGTGCGAAGGCTGGGGAACTCCGGGTCCTCGCTGTCGACGAAGCCGATCCGCGGATCGAGCCCGGACAGCTCGGAGCGGGCGATGCTCACGACCTCCTCGGCCAGGCTCAGCGTGGCGGAGGACGGCGTGCCGGGAACGGCGAGAAGCAGCACCGGCGCGCCCTCAGGCGCGGCGAGCGCTTCCGGCCGGCGGTGGCGCCCGGTCTGGCGCGGACGCGGCATACGAACGGGGAGACCGGAGGCGGGCCCTGTGGCAGTGCTCATGGCGACGAATGCTAACGCCTGGCGGTGGCGTGATGTCGAAGTGGGTACGAGCTGTGACAGACCTGTCCGGAACTGTCCGGTTCAGGTTTCACCTTGGGTCACCGGACGATCCGTAGCAGTGCCGGATCGGTCGGCAGCGGGAGGTCGTCGCGCCGCACCGCGCCCGCGATGAGCAGCGCCCCGTCCAGCGGGCTGCCCGCGGCCGGCACCAGTTCGGCGTCCGGCAGCAGCCACTCGGCCTGGTCCCGGAGCGGCCCGAGCAGCGGCTCGCCCATCTTGAACAGCCCGCCGGTCAGCGCCACGTCGACCGCGCCGGGCCCCGGCCGTACCGCGGCGGCCGACTCCAGGATGTGCGTGGCGGCCCTGCGCAGGATCTCCGACGCCACCGGGTCGGCCTCGGCGCAGCGCGCCACCTCGGGCGCGAACGACGCCAGCACGGCCGGCCGGTCGGCCCGCGGATAGAGCAGGCCCGGCAGCATCTCCATCTCCCCGAACCGTTCCCGCGCGCGGGCCAGCAGAGCCGCGGAACCGCCCGCCCGGCCGTCGTGCGCGCGCATCGCCGCGTCGAGGCCCGCCTGGCCGATCCAGGAGCCGCCGCCCGCGTCGCCGAGCAGATGGCCCCAGCCGTCCGCCCGCCGCCAGCCGGTGCCGTCAGCGCCGGTGCCCAGCGCGATCATGCCGGTGCCCGCGGCCACCACGACGCCGGGGCGCAGGCCGAGCGCGCCCGCGTACGCCGTCACCGCGTCACCGGCCAGTGCCAGGGCGCGCACGCCCAGGCCGTCGGCGAGCGCGGCGGGCAGTACCGCCCGCAGGTCGTCGCCGAGGGTGGCCATGCCGGCCGCGCCGACGCAGGCGGCGCCGATCGAATCAGCGCCGGCCGCCACCATCAGGTCGCGCGCCAGCGGCAGCGCGAGGCCGAGCAGGCTCGCCGCGTCGATGCCGCGCTCACCGATCAGCGCGGGCCGCGCCGACACGGCGACCGGAGAGGCCGCCGAGCCGTCGGCGCGGCAGATCGCCACCCGTACGCCGGAGCCGCCGGAGTCGACCCCCAGCACCCAGTCGGTGCCGGCGGGGACGGGGGAGGAAGAGGAGGCGGAGGCGCGGGGCGGAGGTGCGGGCGGCACGGATCAGCCAAGCCCGCGCGAGTCCTGCTTGAGCGCGGTGTCAACGGTGAGCGCCGAGGCGACGACCATGCTCAGCAGCGGATCGACCAGCGGCCGGTGGATCTGCAGGACGTAGTTGTCGGCCGTGGTGAACATGGTCTTCGCCAGGCCCTCCCAGGTCTTGGTGATCCTGGCGATCTCGGTCTCGGTGTGGTCGACGATCGCGAAGTTCCACGCCCGCCAGTTCTCGGCCTTGATCGCACCGATCTGCTGGCCGTTGTACATGAACGCGAACTTGATCTTGCCGAACGCGTTCTGCTGCACGATCTCGCCCAGCGGCTCGCCGTTGGCGCGGTGCACCAGCACCTTGGACTTCACGAACTTCGCCGGCCGGGTCAGCACCAGCTGCGGCTGCCCGTGCGCGTCCCTGACCTCCAGCTTGTGGGTCAGGAACTGGTCCACGCTGGAGACGAACCGCAGCACCTTCTTCGCGGTGCTCTGGCCGATCTCCACGACCGAGCCCAGCGTGTTGCCGTTCTGGTCGAAGACGCTGTACTCGTTGACCAGCTCGATGAGCTTGGCCTTCTGGTTCACCACCAGGACCGGTTCGCTGAACAGGCTGCCGCCGCCGAACGAGGTCGGGGCCACACCGGCCTGCTGCTGCACCTGGCGCTGCACCTGGGCCGGCTCGGGCGGCCGGCTGACGTTCAGCTCCCAGGCGCTGCCGCCTTGCTGCTGCTTGGGCAGCTGCCCCTGCGGCACCTGACCGGGGTTGGTGTGCTCGGTCCAGTTGGTGCCGTCCCAGTACCTGAGCAGGTTCGGAGTGCCTTGCGGGTCGGCATACCAGCCCGCCGGGGTATTCGAATGCGTGGTCACCCGGGCAGCGTACCGGCAAGTTCCGCTCAGGGGAGCTGCCAGTTCACCGGCTCCGCGCCCTGCCGCGCCAGCAGGTCGTTGGCCCGGCTGAACGGCCGGGAACCGAAGAAGCCGCGGTCGGCCGACATGGGGGAGGGGTGCGAGGACTCGATCGCGGGCAGCTCGCCCAGCAGCGGCCGCAGGTTGCGGGCGTCCCGGCCCCACAGGATCGAGACCAGCGGCCGGCCGCGGCCGGCCAGCGCCCTGATCGCCTGCTCGGTGACCTCTTCCCAGCCCTTGCCGCGGTGCGCGGCGGGACGCCGGGGCGCGGTGGTCAGCGCCCTGTTCAGCAGCAGCACGCCCTGGCCGGTCCACGGGGTGAGGTCGCCGTTGGACGGCCGCGGCACCCCGAGGTCGCTGCCCAGCTCCCGGTAGATGTTCTCCAGGCTGCCGGGCAGCGGCCGTACGTCGGGGGCCACCGCGAAGCTCAGGCCGACCGCGTGGCCAGGGGTCGGGTACGGGTCCTGGCCGACGATCAGCACCCGCACGTCGTCGAAGGGCTGCTGGAACGCGCGCAGCACGTTCGCCCCCGACGGCAGGTACGTTCTGCCCGCCGCGACCTCGGCCCGGAGGAAGTCCCCCATGGCCGCGATCCGGCCCGCCACGGGTTCGAGCGCCTTCGCCCAGCCCGCCTCGACGATCTCGTGCAATGGTCGTGCTGTCACGATCCGTCACTCTACTGGCTCAACAGCCGTGCCGTGGACGGCGATCCGGCGGCCGGCGCCTGTGCGTGGACCGGATCAGGGCGTGGACTGGATCAGGGCGCGGGCCGGATCGGGGCGCGGGCTCAGACCTTCGCCGCGCGCGGGAACGCCCTGGCGTACTGCGGCGGCACACTCGGTACGGCGCCCAGCTCGGCCGCCGCCTGCCGCGGCCAGTCGGGCCGCCGCAGCAGCTCCCGGCCGAGCAGCACCGCGTCGGCCTGCCCGGAGGCGAGCACCTCCTCGGCCTGCGCGGTGCCGGTGATCTCGCCGACCGCGGCCACCGGCAGGTCCGTCTCGGCCTTCACCCGCGCGGCGAACGGCACCTGGTAGCCGGGGCCGGTCGGGATGCGCACCCCGGCCGCGTTGCCGCCGGTCGAGACGTCCAGCAGATCGACCCCGCGGGCCAGCAGCTCCTTGGCCAGCCGGACGGTCTCGTCCGGGGTCCAGCCGCCGTCCGGCAGCCAGTCGGTGGCCGAGATCCGGAAGAACAGCGGCAGTTCGGCCGGCCACACGGCGCGGACCGCGTCCACCACCTCAAGGGCGAACCGGCTGCGGTTCTGGAAGCCGCCGCCGTAGGAGTCGGTGCGGTGGTTGCTGTGCGGGGAGAGGAACTCGCCGATCAGGTAGCCGTGCGCGCCGTGTAGCTCCACCACCTGGAAGCCGGCCGCCAGCGCCCGCTGGGCGGCCTCCGCGAACTGCCGCACGATCTGCTGGATCTCCGGCACCGCCAGCTCGTGCGGCACCGGGCTCGCGTCGGAGAACGGCACCGGGCTCGGGCCGAGCGGCTGCCAGCCACCGCTGTCCGCGGTCAGCGCGCCGCCGCCGGCCCAGGGGCGGTCCGTCGACGCCTTGCGTCCCGCGTGGGCGAGTTGGGTGCCGATGAGCGCGCCGTGCTCCTTGGCGAACCGGGTGATCCGGCTGAACGCGGCCACCTGGTGGTCGTTCCAGATTCCGAGGTCGGCCGGGCTGATCCGGCCCTCGGGGCTGACCGAGGTGGCCTCGGTCAGGATCAGCCCGGCGCCGCCGACCGCTCTGGCCGCGTAGTGCGCGAAGTGCCAGTCGTTGGGCGCCCCTTGGTCCGGACCCTCGGTGGCGGCCGAATACTGGCACATCGGTGCCATCCAGATCCGGTTCGCGGCGGTCAGCGATCGCAGGTCGAAGGGTTCGAACAGGGCGCTCATGGCACTCTCCTCGGCGAAGGTCCGGTCGGCATGGCTGCGTCACGGCATGGGTGTGGCGGGGATACGGCACGGGTACGGCGGCGTCCCGGCGGATCCGCCGGGGCCCGTTCCACGGTAGCCGCCCTAGTACGGCAGACGTCAAACTACGGCAGGCATCGTAATATGACGTTCATGACAGCCTCCCCGCCGTCCCCTGACGTGTCCGCGGCCGCCGGCCGTGCGCTGGAGCATCCCGCCGCCGCCGACATCCGGCTGGAGGAGGTGCTGCACGCGCTCTCCGACCCGATGCGGCTGCTCGTGCTGTGCGCCCTGGACGGCGCGGAGGGCGAGGTGGCCTGCTCGGACGTCCCGCTGCCGGTCAGCAAGTCCACCACCACGCACCACTTCCGGGTGCTGCGCGAGGCGGGCGTGATCACCCAGGTCTACCGGGGCACCTCGAAGATGAACGCGCTGCGCAGGGCCGACCTGGACGCGCTCTTCCCCGGTCTGCTCGACGGCGTCCTCGCCGCCGCCGGCCTCCAGGCCCGGCGGCTCGCCGCCGCAGGGGAACGGGACCGCTGATCAGCGAACCGGCCCGCGGGCGGCCGGGGTGATCGCGTACTCCTCGGTGTCGGGCGGCGGCGAGCCCGCCGACCAGGCCAGCCCGTAGCGCTGGAACAGCTCCGCGCGCAGCCGGGGCATCGGCATCGGGGCGCCGGGCAGCAGCAGCGCCACCGTCGCCCCCATCAGCAGCGCCCGCAGCAGCCGGTACTCCTCCTCCGGCTCCACGGCGCCCCAGCGGACCACCGACTCGCGCAGCAGCGCGGCCAGCCGCTGCTGCTCGGGGCACTGGATGAAGCCCTCCTCCTGGAGGATCGACGCCATATGGGTGCGCATCAGCGTGGTGTGCGTCTGGGTCAGGCCGAGGATCGCGTCGATCGCCCGGGCCAGGATCTCCTGGCCGTCCTCGGTGCGCGGCTCGCGCTCGAGGGCCGCGGCCAGCTGCTGGTTCATCAGCCGGTGCACCGCGGACTGCAACAGCGCGCGCTTGCCGGAGAAGTAATAGGAGACCAGGCCGCGTGCCGAGCCGGCGCGCTGGGTGATGTCGGCCAGCGTGGTGGCCTCGTATCCGCGCTCCTCGACCAACTCCAGCATCGCCTGCAACAGTCGTTGCCGCGATCGCTGTCGCATCGCTTCATTGACCGACGCGCTCCGAGGGGACATTATTTACTCCATGCGTTGACTGGCTACGAGCCAATATACTCAGCGCAGCCAGCCGGGCAGTGGCCTGAGCTGGCACGGGGACCGGCGCCGGTCCCGGCGATGCGGGGGTTCGTCGGGGCCGGCGTCCGGTGTGTGCGGGGCCCCGTCCCCTCTTCGCACCCCGTCAAGCAGGCCCGGAGGGCCGGGCCGCCTCCTGCTCGCCGAATCGCCGCTCGTCCAACGAGTCAAGCACCGGGCGCAGCGCCTCCGGCCGCTCCGCGACCGGCAGATGGTCCACCAGGAAGAGCGGGCAGCCCAGTGCCGCCGCCCCCGAGTCCGACCGCCGGTCGTCGCCGACCATCAGGGTGCTCGCCGGGTCGGAGCCCAGTGCTTCGCAGGCGATCTCGAAGATCCGCGGGTCCGGCTTCTGCGCGCCGACCTCGTAGCTCAGCACGTAGGAGTCCACCAGGCCGTCAAGTCCGTGCTGCCGGAAGACCGGGCGCAGGTCCCAGCCGATGTTGCTCACCACCGCGACCGGCACCCCGCGCTCACGCAGCGCGCGCAGCACCCCGGCGGTGTCCTGGTACGGCTGCCAGGCAGCGGGCGTCATGTGCCGGTCGTAGAGCGCGTCGTGGACGTCCCACGGCAGCTCGGCGGTACGGGACATGGCGGTGTGCGCGGCCCGGTGGTGCTCGGCGGTGAGGTCGCGGATCGCCCAGATCGGCGCCAGGTCCGGCGTGGGACCCACCGGCGCCTCGCCCGACCTGCCGCCGGGCTGCGCGCCCGCCCGGTCCAGCCGCAGCGCGCAGGCGGCCACCTCGTCCTCCGCCGCCTCGATGCCCCGCGCGTCGAGCACCGCGCGCAGCCATGCCTGGCTGGACTCGATGCGGAACAACGTGCCGGAGAAGTCGAACATGCAGGCGGTGAGGGTCATGTGTGCCTTTCGACGTCCGACGGGGTCAGGTCCTGGTGAGCGCGCCCAGGCCGGGGCTGAAGGCGATCAGCAGCGGGACGGCCGGCACCAGCAGGGCGCAGGCCGTCAGCCGGAGCCTGGCCGCCACCGACAGCCGGGGCGCCGGGTCGAGCAGCCGGTGCACCCGGCCGGGCAGCGCGGCGAGCGGCGCCGGAGCGGTGCCGAACACCCCGCGCTCCTCGTTGAGTTCGACCAGCGCCAGGGCGGTGGTCAGCCGGCCGAAGCGGCGCGAGGCGGTGTCGTCGGCGGCCAGCTCCACCAGATGGTGCACCTGGTCGCGGAACGCCGCGAAGACCGGCACCTGCGGGAACCCGCCGGCCAGCGCGCCCGCGCAGTGCAGCAGCACATCGTGCCTGGCGGTGACGTGGCCCTGCTCGTGCGCGAGGACGGCGTCCAGCCTGCGGCCCTTGAGCCGGCGCAGCGCGGCGGTGGTGATCACCAACCGGGGCTCGGCCCCGGACAGCCACCACGCGTCGGTCCTGGTGTCCTCAAGCACCACCAGCCGCTCCCCGGCCGGCACCGCCTCGTCGGGCAGCCGCGGCGCGCGGGCCCGCAGCTCGGCGTGCCGGCGGCGGCGCCTGCTCCTGGCGCCCCGCACCTCGCGGGTGAGCATCGCCGCGGTCCACAGACCGCCCAGCGCCAGCATCACCGCGAGCGCGCCCGCCCACCTGCCGTACTCGGACAGGCCGTAGGCAGCGACCACGCCGTGCGGCGCGAAGGCGAACACGTTGCCGCGCACCGAGCTCCAGGCGGCCGACGCGGTGAGCGCCATCGCCAGCACACAGCACAGCAGTACGGCGGCGACCACACACTGCCAGACCCACAGGGCCAGCACCGGTTCGCGTTCCGGCCAGCGGGCACGGGACAGCAGACGCGGCGCCATCGCCGCCGCAAGTGCGCCGAGAATCAGCAGCACGAACGGGACCGTCATGCTGATCACCCTAGGAGGCGGCGGCGAGGCCCGGGTACGGACCGCCACCGGATGTGACGCATGACTCACCGCAGCGCCTCCGTCACCCGATGCGGAACCCCGCCCTCCTCACAGCGTGAGCAGCATCGCCAGCATCCCCAGCGCCATCGAGACCCGGCAGGCGGCGGCGAGTTCGGGCGCGTGCCGCAGCCGCGGGCGGGGCGCGCCGCCGGGTATCAGCGGCCCGGCGCCCTGCGGGACGGGTGCGTGCGAGGCGGGTGCGTGCGGCCCCGCGGTGTGCGGGACGGCGACCAGCCGGACGCCGGAGCGCAGCACGTAGCCGGCGAAGTAGAGCAGCAGCAGGCCGGTGAGCAGCGGTATCCCCGCCCCCATGGCCATCGCAGCGTGACCGCCCCCGCCGCTGCCGCCGCCCATGGCCAGCGCCATGTAGACCATCGCGGCCGAGCTCACGCAGTGGTGCAGCCGGTGCCCCGACCGGTCGGCCACCAGCAGGGCGCGCAGCGCGGCGACCGCGAAGACTGCGGCGAACACCGGCGCGGCCCACGGCCGCGGGTCGAACACCGACAGCGGTACGGCCATCACCGCCATGCCGGCCCCCATCAGCGCCTCGTCCCTGCCCTCGCTGCGCAGCAGGCAGGCCGCGGCGGCGCACGCGCTGAGCAGCACGAGCAGCCAGGCGATCAACGGCGGTCCGTGCATCGTGCCCCCTCCCCACTTCTCGCGGTGTCCCGTTCGTACCCTGCCACGCCCCGGTCGAACGGTGGTTCGTTTTAAGGCTGCCCGGGCGAAGCAGCATCCACCCGAGCGCGCGGGAGTACCAGGGGGGCGCACGAAATGCCCGCGCGCCGTCTCCCCGCCGGGAGCCCTCAAGCGCCCTGGGAGGCGGCCTGCTCCGGGCCCGCGCGGCCGTCGCCCGCGAGCGGCGCGCCCTCCCGCCCGTCGAGATCCGGGCGCGGCGCCGCCTCCGGGCCGCCCCCGCCCGCATGAAGTGCGCCCCCGCGCCCCTCGGGCCCGTGCCTCTCGGGCCCGTGCCTCTCGGGCCCGTGCCTCTCGGGCCCGTGCCCGTCGGGCCCGTGCCCGCCCCGCGACCGTCCGGACCACCCGCCCCGCGCCCGCCCGCCCCGCGCCCGTCCGCCGGGCGCCGCCGACGCCCGCTGGGTGACCGCGACGCACACCAGCACCGCGACCGCCGTGGGGAGGGTGGCGGCGGTCAGCCGCTCGCCGAGCAGCGCCGCGGACCACACCAGCGTCAGTACCGGCTGCGCCAGTTGCAGTTGGCTCGCCCTGGTCACCCCGATCGCCGCCATGCCGCGGTACCAGACCAGCAGGCCGAGGAACTGCGAGACGACCGAGACCCACACCAGCCCGCCGACCGACTCCCCGGTCAGCCGGACCGGCTCCACGGCGAGCGATATCGCGGCGCCCGGCAGTGTCAGCGGCAGCGAGCCGATCAGCGCCCAGCCCACCACCTGCCAGCCCGGCATGATCGCCGACAGCCTGGCCCCCTCCACATAGCCGGCCGCGCACACCAGCAGCGCGCCGAAAAGGTAGCCGTCGCCCAGGGTCGGGGCGCCGCCGCCCTCGCCGAGCGTGAATCCGATGATCACCCCGGCGCCCGCCACGGCCGCGGCCCAGAACATCCGCGACGGCCGTGCTCCGGTGCGCAGCGCGCCCAGCGCCGCCGTGCACAGCGGGAGCGCGCCGACCACCACGGCGGCGTGCGAGGTGTCGGTACTGCCCAGCGCCAAAGTGGTGAGCAGCGGGAAGCCGATGACGACCCCGCAGGCCACCACGGCCAGCCCCGCCCAGTGCGCGCGGTCGGGCACCGCGGCCCGCCCGGCGATCACGAAGGCGCCGGCCACCGCCGCCGCCAGCACCGCCCGCACGCTGACCGCGGCCCACGGCCCGAAGCCGGACAGCGCCCAGTGCGTGGACGGGAAGGTGAGCGAGAAGGCCGCCACGCCGAGGCAGGCAAGTGCGGTGCCGCCGACCGCTACCGGCCGATGAGCGGTAGCGCTATTGTCATCTGTCATGAACGACGATAGCAGTGCCGCCGCACTGGCCGGATCGCTGCGCAGGGAGCTGCACCGCTTCTCCGGCGGTGAGAAACTGCCGTCGAACAGAACGCTGGTGGAACGGTTCGGCGTCAGCCCGGTGACGGTCTCCCGGGCGCTCGCCGCCCTCGCCGCGGAGGGACTGGTCGTCACCCGGCCCGGCGCCGGCACCTATCGCGCGTCCGAGCGGGCGGCCCTGCCGCAGACCGTGGACACCTCATGGCAGCAGGTCGCACTCACCGCCCAGGACCCGGAGGACCCGCCCCGGGTGGTGGACGCCTCCGGCGTGCTCGCCACCCTCGCGCCGCCGCCGCCCGGCGTGATCGCGTTCAGCGGCGGCTATCTGCCCCCCGGCCTCCAGCCGGAGCGGGCGCTCGGGGCCGCCCTGGCCCGCGCCGCCCGCAGGCCGGGGGTCTGGGAGCGGCCGCCGGTCGAGGGGCTGGCCGAACTGCGCGGCTGGTTCGGCCGCGACGCGGGCGTCGGCCCCGCCCAGGTGCTGATCACCGCCGGCGGGCAGGCCGCGCTCACCACCGCGCTGCGCGCGCTGGCCCCGCCGGGCGCCGCCGTCCTGGTCGAGTCGCCCACCTACCCCGGCGCGCTCGCCGTCGCCCGCGCCGCCGGGCTGCGCCCCGTGCCGGTACCGGTGGACGCCGACGGGGTGCGCCCCGACCTGCTCGCCGACGCCTTCGCCGCCAGCGGCGCCCGGGTCTTCTTCTGCCAGCCGCTCTTCCAGAACCCCACCGGCGCCGTGCTGGCCGCCGGACGCCGCCGCCAGGTGCTGGACATCGCGCACGCGGCAGGCGGCTTCGTCATCGAGGACGACTTCGCCCGCAGGCTCGGCCACGGCGGCCCGCTGCCGCCCCCGCTGGTCGCCGACGACCCGTACGGCACCGTCGTGCACATGGCGTCGCTGAGCAAGCCGACCGCGCCGAGCCTGCGGGTCGGCGCGCTGATCGCCCGCGGGGCGGTGATGGAGCGGCTGCGGGCCATCCAGGTGGTGGACAGCTTCTTCGTGCCGCGCCCGCTCCAGGAGGCCACTCTCGACCTGGTCGGCGCCCCTGCCTGGCCCCGCCACCTGCGGGCGGTCGCCGCCGGGCTGCGCGAGCGGCGGGACGCGATGCTGGCGGCGCTCGCGAGCGAACTGCCCGGGCTGGCCCCCGATCCCGCGCCGGCCGGCGGCTACCACCTCTGGCTGCGGCTGCCCGACGGCACCGACGAGGTCGCGCTCGCCGCCGCCGCGCTGCGGGCCGGGGTGGCCGTCGCGCCCGGCCGCCCGTACTTCCCCGCCGAGTCCCCGGCGCCCCACCTGCGGGTCAGCTTCGCCGACACCACCGGGCCCGAGGAGATCACCGAGGGAGTGCGCCGGCTCGCGTCGGCGCTGGCGCAGGTGATCGGCGCGAACAGCCGCGGGTGAGCTGCGTCAGGCCGGCGTCAGGGGCCGGGACCGGGCTGGGCCGTCCGGGTTAGCCTGTCCGCCATGGACACCGCAGCCCGCCCCGCCTTCCGCCCCGCCACCGCCGCCGACGTCCCCGCGCTGCTGGCACTGATCCAGTCCGCGTACCGCGGCGACGACAGCAGGGCGGGCTGGACGACCGAGGCGGACATCCTGGACGGCAGCAGGACCGACGCCGACGGGGTGCTGGAGGTCATCGAGGGTGAGAACAGCCGGCTGACGGCGGTGGAGGCCGGCGGCGACCTGGTGGCCTGCTGCCAGCTGGAGCACCGCGGCTCCTACGCCTACTTCGGGATGTTCGCGGTGCGCCCGACGCTTCAGGGCGCGGGCCTGGGCAAGGTGATCATCGCGGAGGCAGAACGTTTCGCCCGCGAGGAGTGGGGCGTGGCCGAGATGCGCATGACGGTGCTGTCGGTCCGCGAGGACCTGATCGCCTGGTACATCCGCCGCGGCTACACCCGCACGGGAGTGATGAGCCCGTTCCCGTACGGCCAGGAGCGGTTCGGCCGGCCGACCAGGGACGACCTGCAGTTCGAGTTGCTGACGAAGAAGCTCGGCTGACGGCCGGCTCACGAGCCGGCTGACGACAGGGCCCGGGACCTGACCGCAGTGCGCGGGGCCTGACCGCACTGCGCGGGCCCGCGCCCGGAAGCGCTACCCCTGCGTCCCGGCGCGCGGCAGATCCGTCGCCGCGCCGTCCAACCCCAGCGCCCGGGCCAGCTCCCAGTCCCGCGGCGTGTTCACCGTCCACGCCATCACCGCGATGCCCGCCGCCTGGCAGCGCTCCACGACGTCCAGGCTCAGCCTGCGCAGCTCCAGGCTGACCAGCCGGGCGCCCACCGCCTGGGCGCGGGTGACGATCTCCGGGCCGAGCTCGCTGGCCACCAGCACCGTCGGCACCTCGGGCAGCAGCGTGTGGATCTCGGCCAGCGCCTCGTCGTGGAAGGACAGCACGCTGACCCTGCCGGTCTCGTCCCGCTCGCGCAGCGTGTCGGCGAGCGCGCGGGCCGCGTCGGTGTCCTTGATCTCGGCCTGGATCGGCCGGCTGACCGCGTCGAGCACCTCCTCGAACACCGGCACCTGCTCGCCGAGCCCGGCGTCCAGGCCGCGCAGCTCGGCCAGTGTCAGATCGCGGATCCGGCCGCTGCCGTCGGTGGTCCGGTCCACCGTGGCGTCGTGGCAGACGACCAGTGCGCCGTCCTTGCTCAGGTGCAGGTCGAGTTCGATCTGGTCGAGGCCCTCGCGCTCCGCGCGGCGGAAGGACCGCAGCGTGTTCTCCGGCTCGACGCCCATGACGCCGCGGTGACCGACGGTGAGAAAGCTCATGAAAGGCACCCTAGCGAGTCCGGGCAGGCTGGAGGTTCAGCCGGACTCCTCCAGATGCGGGCCGGAAAAACAGCGGCCACGATGGCCTCAGGCCGGACGATCTCCCATGGCTCCCCTTGATACGGCAACAAGGTCGTGGATACGGTGGTCAGACGACAGGTTCTTCTGTGGAGGAGGGGTCATGAGCGAAGTTCTTACGCCGAAGGCGGCCAATGGGCATGGAATGTCCGGTGACGGCATAGTCCGGCACCCGCAGTGGGCGGTGCTGAAACAGGCGGTCGAAGCCATCAGGCCCTGGCAGCGGAAGGACGGCTCGATCGACTTCGACGCCGAGGGCGCGCCGAGCCAGGACGACGCCGTCCGCACCCTGGACCGGGTGGTGGACGCCGTACGCCAGCTGTCGCCGCGGCTCCCGCACGACGCCGACTACCACCAGGCACTGGTCGCCGACCTGCGCCGGTGGGCCGACGGCGGCTTCGGCGTACCGGACTTCCTGGACTCGCTGCTGGCCTTCCAGCCCGCCGCCGACCGGCGGGACGGCCTCCAGCACGTGGTGGTCTTCCCGATGTACACCCAGAACGGCAACCCGGACCGCAACCTGGAGGCCGTCGCGCTGCGCGTGGTGTGGCCGGAGTGGCTGGCCGAACTGGAGCGCACCCGGTACGACAACGCGCTCTTCGTACCGATCACCTTCGAGGACTTCACCCCCGGCTACGACACCAACTCCGCGGTGCTCTTCCCCGAGACCGTCGCGGTACGCGAGGCCCCCGAGCGCTGGACCTGGGGCGCGATCTTCTGCGACCGCGAGGCGGCCCGCTTCCGCGCGGTGACCGCCGCCGCGGTGGACACCCTGGGCCTCGAGCTGCCGCAGGAGGCGGCCAGGCTGGTGGCCGACCAGGAGCTGGCGCAGCAGACGTACACCCTGTGGGACATGATCCACGACCGCACGCACAGCCACGGCGACCTGCCGTTCGACCCGTTCATGATCAAGCAGCGCGCGCCGTTCTGGATGTACGGCCTGGAGGAGCTGCGCTGCGACCTGACCTCGTTCCGCGAGGCGGTCAAGCTCCAGGGCGAGGGCCACCCGATGGGCCTGGGCGTGCAGTACGCGATCCTCTTCGACCGGCTCTTCCGCTTCCCGGTCACCGGCGCACGGGTGCGCAACTACGACGGGCTCGGCGGCCAGCTGCTGTTCGCCTACCTGCACAAGCACGACGCCGTACGCTGGACGGACAACACCCTGCACATCGACTGGGAGCGCGCACCGCAGGTCACCAACCAGCTCTGCGCCGAGATCGAGACGCTGTACCGCGACGGCATCGACCGCCCGAAGCTCGTGCACTGGTTCGCCGCCTACGACCTGGTCGCGAGTCATCTCTCGCCGCACCCCGGATCGGTCTGGGCGAAGGGTCCCGACGCACTGGACCTGTCACTTCCGCCCCGCAAGCTCGTTGACGAAGTGCTGCCGGACGAGTTTCCGCTCAGCATGTTCTACGAGGCCCTTGGGAAGAAACTTCGCGAGGTGATCGCCTCGACCAAGGGAATCACCGGCGACGGCGGGCTCCGGAGCGCCGCGTGAACGGTGCGGGCGAGGAGGCGGACATGACGACCGACAGCTACGAAGGCGGCCTCGACGGCGCGGTGATCGCGGTGGCGGGCGCCGGCGGCCCGGCCGGCCGCGCGGTGCTCCAGCGGCTCGCCAGGTCCGGCGGCCATGTGATCGCCGCCGACGCCGACCCCGAGCGGCTGGCGCGGGCGGTCGACGACGCACGTTACGACGCGGGCGGCGCCGACATCACCGGTGAGATCGTCGACCTGCTCGACCTGGAGGCCACCCAGGACTGGGCGGCCAGGATCGAGAAGGACCACGGCCGGGTGGACGGCCTGGTGCACCTGGTCGGCGGCTGGCGCGGCTCCGCGTCCTTCCCCGAGACCGAGCTCGCCGACTGGGACGTCCTGCACGACCTGTTGATCCGTACCGTCCAGCGCACCTCGCTGGCCTTCCACGACGGCCTGATGCGCAGCCCGGGCGGCCGGTACGTGCTGGTCAGCGCGGCCGGCGCGGCCAAGCCCACCGCGGGAAACGCGGCCTATGCCGCGTCCAAGGCGGCGGCCGAGGCGTGGACGCTGGCGCTCGGCGACTCCTTCCGCAAGCTCGGCGGCGACGGCGGACCCGGCGCGGCGGCCACCATTCTGGTGATCAAAGCGCTGGTGCATGATGGGTTGCGGGCCGAGCGGCCCGACGCCAAATTCGCCGGCTTCACCGACGTCCGCGACCTCGCCGAGGCCGTCGCGGACATCTGGAACCGGAGCGCTACCGAAGTGAACGGAACCCGACAGTGGCTGACGCCCCCCTCGTGACGCCTGGACCGACCACCGACGCCGTACGGCGTCACGACCCCGGCGTCCGCGGGTTCGCCAGCGACAACTACGCCGGGGTGCACCCCGAGGTGCTGGCCGCGCTCGCACTGGCCAACGGCGGCCACCAGGTCTCGTACGGCGCCGACGAGTACACCGGGCACCTCCAGGAGCTCTTCCGCCGGCACTTCGGACCGGCCGCCGAGGTCTTCCCGGTCTTCAACGGCACCGGCGCCAACGTCACCGCGCTGCAGGCCGTCACCGAGCGCTGGGGCGCGGTGATCTGCGCCGAGTCCGCGCACATCAACGTGGACGAGTGCGGGGCGCCCGAGCGGGTCGGCGGCCTGAAGCTGCTTCCGGTGCCGACTCCGGACGGCAAGCTCACCCCCGAGCTGATCGACCGGCAGGCGTACGGCTTCGACGACGAGCACCGGGCGCACCCCGAGGTCGTGTCGATCACCCAGACCACCGAGCTCGGCACCTGCTACACCCCGGCCGAGATCCGGGCGGTCTGCGACCACGCCCACCAGCTGGGGATGGCCGTGCACCTGGACGGCGCGCGGCTGGCCAACGCGGCGGCGAGCCTGGATGTGCCGCTCGCGGAGTTCACCACCGACGCCGGGGTGGACATCCTGTCCTTCGGCGGCACCAAGAACGGGCTGCTGCTCGGCGAGTGCGTGGTGGTGATCAATCCGGAACGGGCCCGCGGGCTGCTCCACCTGCGCAAGCTGTCCATGCAGCTGGCGTCCAAGATGCGCTTCGTGTCCGTGCAGTTCGAGGCGCTGCTGGCCGGCGACCTGTGGCTGCGCAGCGCCCGGCACGCCAACGCGATGGCCCGCCGCCTGGAGCAGGCCGTACGGGACATCGACGGGGTGCGGGTGACCCAGCAGGTGCGGTCCAACGCCGTCTTCGCGGTGCTGCCGCGCGAGGTGTCGGAGCGGCTGCAGAAGCGCTACCGCTTCTACTTCTGGGACGAGAGCACCGGAGAGGTGCGCTGGATGTGTGCCTTCGACACCACCGAGGCCGACGTGGACGGCTTCGCGGCGGCCGTCGCGGAGGAGATGCGGAACGGCGGCTGACCGCATAGATATACGGTCTTCCGTAAATACATTGTCTGCCGGCCGGTCGCCTTCCTAGGCTTCAGCCATGGACCACACCATGGAGAAGAGCATCGACCGACCAGTCCAGCAGACCGCGGATCTCGCCGCCTACCTGGCGGCCGACGAGGTCGTCGACCACGGCCACCCGGTGGTGCTGCGGACCGCCGCCCGGCTGCGGGCGGGCACCGACGGACCGTATGGCTATGCGAAGGCGGCGTACGAGTACGTCCGCGACGCGGTGCCGCACTCCTTCGACGCCGGCGACCAGCGGGTCACCTGGCGGGCCTCCGACGTCCTGGAGCACCGGGGCGGCATCTGCTACGCCAAGTCACACGCGCTGGTGGCGCTGCTGCGGGCCGAGGGCATCCCGGCCGGCTTCTGCTACCAGCGGCTGACCGAGGACGACGGCTCCGGGCCGGTGATCCACGGCCTGGTCGCGCTGCTGCTGCCGGAACACGGCGGCTGGACCCGGCAGGACCCGCGCGGCAACAAGCCGGGCGTGGACGCGTGCTTCTCGCCGGCCGGGGACCGGCTGGCCTTCGCGGTGCGGCCCGAACTCGGCGAGTGCGACTACCCGCTCGTCCACGCCGCCCCGCCCGGTCCGGTGCTCGCCGCGCTCCAGGGCGCGGGCAGCGCGGCGGAACTGGCCGGGATGCTGCCCGCCGAGCTGGACTGACCCGGCGGGGCGGCCTCAGTCGGGTTGTCTCAGCCGGGCTGCCTCACTCGTGCCGCCTCGCAGCCGAACCGGCTCAGCTGGTCGGCTGCGTCTGCGGGGCCTTCGCGGCGTCCCGGCTCTCCTGCTCCTCGCGGTCGCGCCGCGCGGCCTCCTCCGGGGTCGGCGCGGTGCCGCCCAGGTGCGCGGGCAGCCACCAGCGGTCGTCCGGGCCGGACGGGCGGCCCGGATACGCCCGCTGGGCGTCCTCGAGCAGCTCCTGGATCCGCATCCGCACCCGCCGGGTCAGCGCGCCGGCCTTCTCGTTCTCCAGCGGGCGCATCTGCTCGCCGATCCGCAGCGTTATCGGGAGCCGGCTGCGGCCGAGGTTGCGCGGGTGGCCTTTGGTCCACAGCCGCTGGGTGCCCCACAGCGCCATCGGCAGCACCGGCACCCCCGCCTCCATCGCCAGCCGCGCGGCGCCGGACTTGAAGGACTTCAGGGTGAAGGACTGCGAGATCGTCGCCTCGGGGAACACCCCGATGATCTCGCCGCGGTTCAGCGCCTCCAGCGCGTGCGCGTAGGCGTGCATGCCGTCCGAGCGGTCCACCGGGATGTGCTTCATCGCGCGCATCAGCGGACCCGACACCTTGTGCCGGAAAACCGATTCCTTGGCCATGAAGCGCACCAGCCGCTTGGCGGGCAGTACGGTCAGGCCGCAGAAGATGAAGTCCAGATAGCCGATGTGGTTGCTGATCAGCAGGGCGCCGCCCTGGCGCGGCACGTGTTCGGTGCCGCGCACGTCGAACCGCAGCCCCTGCACCTTGAACATGCTGCGGGCGAAAGCGATCACCGGCGGGTAGACGAGTTCGGCCATGTCGGGGCACCTGCTCTCTCCGGGGCGGCGCTCCCGGCGGAAGTTACGCGCCCGTAGGTTGTCCGGCCGCTGAGCGATGGTGCCCCGGCGGCAGCCCCCGTGTCATCCCGTGTGTGCACGGCGCGGCGAGATTCTTCTCACGTCCTGCATACACCTGCCCCGCGCCACCCGAAAGCAGACACGTCACGGGGAATCATCGCAGTTGGACGAGTGCTGACGTCCAGGACGGAACAGGTGCGCGCATCGGCGCGGAGACCGCGGGGAGGGATCGGCGTGGTGCCGGAGGACGGCGACGAGCGGCTGACGGCGGAGGACCTCGGCGGACCGCTGGGGGAGCGGGCCACCCTGGTGCACTTCTCCAGCGCCTTCTGCGCGCCCTGCCGGGCCACCCGGCGGGTGCTCGGCGAGGTCGCGGGCATGGTGGACGGCGTGCGGCATGTGGAGGTCGACGCCGAGGCGCGGCTCGAGCTGGTGCGGCGGCTGCGCGTCACCGGCACCCCGACCGTGCTGGTGCTGGACGCGCGCGGCGCGATCGTCCGCAGGGCCCGCGGCCTGCCGCGCCGCGCGGATGTCATCGCCGCGCTGGGCGCGGCGGTCTGACGCCGCGTCCGCGACGTCGGCCAGGTCACAGTTCACGGACCTTGCGAGCGGGGAACAAGGTCTGTGTACTGACGAGTAATATATCTGTCGGGGCAGTTGCTGCGTCCCGGCCGGGAGCCGCCGCCGCGGACGCCTATGCTGCTTTTCCGGGCGCCTTCAGGGGCGCAGTCCGGGGCCGGCCGACGAAGAAGACGTGCAGGACGATGCAGTAGGAGAGCAGGCGTGAGCTTGAGGATCGTAGTCGCAGTGAAGTACGTGCCCGACGCCACCGGCGACCGTCACTTCGCCGAGGACCTGACCACCGATCGCGAAGCGGTGGACGGCCTGCTGTCGGAGCTCGACGAATACGCCGTCGAGCAGGCGCTGCAGATCGCCGAGGCCGCCGACGACGCGGAGGTCACCGTGCTGACGGTGGGCCCCGAGGACGCCAAGGACGCGCTGCGCAAGGCGCTGTCGATGGGCGCGCACAAGGCGATCCACGTGGAGGACGACGCCCTGCACGGCTCCGACGTCATGGGCACCTCGCTGGTGCTCGCCAAGGCGATCGAGCACGCCGGGTACGACCTGGTGGTCACCGGCATGGCCTCCACCGACGGCACCATGGGCGTACTGCCCGCGCTGCTCGCCGAGCGGCTGGCCGTCCCGCAGGTCACGCTGCTGTCCGAGGTCTCGGTGTCCGGCGGCAAGGTGACCGGGCGGCGGGACGGCGACGCGGCGAGCGAGCAGCTGGAGGCGTCGCTGCCCGCGCTGGTGTCGGTCACCGACCAGTCCGGTGAGGCCCGCTACCCGTCCTTCAAGGGCATCATGGCCGCCAAGAAGAAGCCGGTGGAGGCGCTCAGCCTGACCGATCTGGGCCTCGACGCGGCCGAGGTCGGCCTCAGCGGCGCCTGGACCGCGGTGGACGACGCCACCGCCCGCCCGCCGCGTACCGCGGGCACGATCGTCAAGGACGAGGGCGAGGGCGGCAAGCAGCTCGCGGAGTACCTCGCTTCACAGAAGTTCATCTGAGAAGCAGCCGCAGCGAACCAGCCGCAGCGCTGACGCCCGCACCCGCCCCTCATCTTTCCGCAGGAGAACGATTCCCATGGCTGAAGTCCTCGTCTACGTAGACCACGCGGACGGCGCCGTCCGCAAGCCGACCCTCGAACTGCTCACGCTGGCCCGCCGGATCGGCGACCCGGTCGCCGTCCACCTCGGCCCGGGCGCCGACACCGCCGCCCCGGTGCTCGCCGAGCACGGCGCGGTGCGGGTGCTGACCGCCGACGCGCCGGAGTTCGCCGACTACCTGGTCGTCCCGAAGGTGGACGCGCTGCAGGCCGCCGCCGAGGCGGTGTCGCCGGCCGCCGTGCTGGTGCCGTCCTCCGCGGAGGGCAAGGAGATCGCCGCCCGCCTCGCGCTGCGGCTCGGCTCCGGCATCATCACCGACGCCGTCGACCTCAAAAGCGGCGACCAGGGCCCGATCGCCACCCAGTCGGCGTTCGCCGCCGCCTTCACCACCACGTCCCGGGTCAGCCGGGGCATCCCGGTGATCACCGTCAAGCCCAACTCGGCGCCGGTCGAGCCGGCCCCCGCGGCCGGCACCGTCGAGCCGCTGGCCGTCACCTTCGGCGAGCTGGCCACCGGCACCAAGGTCGTCTCGCACACCCCGCGCGAGTCGACCGGCCGCCCGGAGCTGACGGAGGCCGCGATCGTGGTCTCCGGCGGCCGGGGCGTCAACGGCGCGGAGAACTTCTCGATCATCGAGGCGCTGGCCGACTCGCTCGGTGCCGCGGTCGGCGCCTCGCGCGCCGCGGTGGACGCCGGCTGGTACCCGCACAGCAACCAGGTCGGCCAGACCGGCAAGTCGGTCTCGCCGCAGCTCTACATCGCCAACGGCATCTCCGGCGCGATCCAGCACCGGGCCGGCATGCAGACCTCCAAGACCATCGTGGCGGTCAACAAGGACGCCGAGGCGCCGATCTTCGACCTGGTCGACTACGGCGTGGTCGGCGACCTCTTCCAGGTCGTCCCGCAGCTCACCGAGGCGGTCACCGCCCGCAAGGGCTGAGTCCCGCAGACCGTCCGCGGCGGCCCCGCACACCCGAACCGGGCGTGCGGGGCCGCCGCTTCGTGCTGTTGACCACCGGGTACGTCCCGACTAGCTTTCGCTTCAACGATTTGTTGAAGTTCGGGAGGGTGGAACATGGCGCAGGCGGCCGGTACGACACTGGCGGACTCGGTACGGGCGGACATCGGCGCGTCGCTGGCCGCGACCGACGCGGAACTCGCCCGCCGCTACCCCGGCGACCCCGGCACCCGGCAGCCGGTGCACACCGTCTACGTGCCGGCCGACGCCTTCACCGCCGGCACCGTGCGCGAGTGGGGCGACCAGGCACTGGCCGCACTGGAGCGGCACGCGCCGGACGCCGCCGCCCTGGCGGCCGTCCTGGGGCTGCCGGACGAGTCGGCCGGGCAGGTCTACGACCGGGTGCGGGCCAAACTGGTCCGCGAGCCGGTGGAGGACCTGCGGATCGACTTCGAGGACGGCTACGGGGCCCGCCCCGACGACGAGGAGGACGCCGCCGCGGTCTCCGCCGCCCGGGTCCTGGCCGCGGCGGTCGCCGACGGCAGCGCCCCGCCGTACGCGGGTATCCGGATGAAGTGCATGGAGGCCGCGGTCCGCGACCGGGGCATCCGCACCCTCGACCTGTTCCTCACCACGCTGCTGGACGCCGGTCCGCTGCCCGCCGGGCTGCTGCTCACCCTGCCCAAGGTCACCTTCCCCGCGCAGGTCGCCGCGATGGCGCGGCTGTGCGCGGAGTTCGAGCGGGCCGCGGGGCTGCCGGCCGGCCGGATCGGCTTCGAGATCCAGATCGAGACCACCCAGTCCATCCTGGGCCCCGACGGCACCGCCACCGTGCCCCGGCTGATCGACGCCGCCGGCGGCCGCGCCACCGGGCTGCACTACGGCACCTTCGACTACAGCGCGGCCTGCGGGGTCAGCGCCGCCCACCAGGCGATGGACCACCCGGCCGCCGACCACGCCAAGGCGGTGATGCAGGTGGCCGCCGCGGGCACCGGCGTACGGCTCTCGGACGGCTCGACCAACGTCCTGCCGGTGGGCGGCACCGAGCAGGTGCACGACGCCTGGCGGCTGCACTACCGCCTCACCCGCCGCTCGCTGGCCCGCGCCTACTACCAGGGCTGGGACATGCACCCGGCCCAGCTGCCGACCCGCTACGCGGCCGGCTACGCCTTCTACCGCGAGGGCCTGGACACCGCCGCCGCCCGGCTGGCGGCCTACGTCGCGGGTTCCGGCGGCAGCGTCATGGACGAGCCCGCC
Organism: Streptomyces sp. CA-111067; assembly: GCF_050956065.1. NCBI lineage: Bacteria > Bacillati > Actinomycetota > Actinomycetes > Kitasatosporales > Streptomycetaceae > Streptomyces > Streptomyces sp. CA-111067. The sequence goes on from NZ_CP192103.1 coordinate 8,235,926, forward strand.
ACCGCCCGCGCGCTGAGCGGCTACCTGCTGCGCGGCCTGGACTGCGGCGCGGTGGACCCGGCGGAGATCACCGACCGCACCGCGCTGACCCGCGAGCAGCTGGACACGCTCGCGGGCCGGTAGGCCGGGGGCGGAGCCCCGCCGCGGGGCCGTGCCCGGCCGCGCTCAGGACGGCGGGATCTCGCCGGACCCGCGCGGGATCAGCCGGGCCGGCAGCTCCACCCGGTGCGGCTCCTCCGAGGTGATGCCGTCGAGGCGCCGGAAGAGCAGCTGGGCGGCGCTGCGGCCCATCCCGGGCGCGTCCTGGGCCACGACGGTGACCGCCGGGTCGAGCAGGTCGGCGAGCTCGAAGTCGTCGAAGCCCACCAGCGCGATCGGCTTCGGCCGGGCGGACAGCACCCGCACCGCCGTGACGGTGACCCGGTTGTTGCCGGCGAACAGCGCGGTGACCGGCTCGGGCCCGGCCAGCATCGCCGCCAGCGCGCCGCGCACCCGTTCCGGCGTGGTGGGCCCCATCGAGCACCAGTCGGGCCGGATCGGCAGCCCCGCCGCGGCCATCGCCTCCTGGTAGCCGCGCAGCCGCTCGCCGGCGGTGTGGATGCCGGGCAGGTCGCCGATGAAGCCGATCCTGCGGTGGCCGTGCGCGATGAGGTGGGCGATGCCGTCGCGGGTGCCGCCGGCGTTGTCGGTCAGCACCACGTCGACATCGAGCTTGCCGGCCGGCCGGTCGACGAACACCGTGGCCACCCCGGCGTCGATCTCCGGGCTCAGATAGCGGTGGTCGTCGCTGGCCGGCACCACCACGAGGCCGTCCACCCGGCGGGCGCAGAACGCCAGCACGAGCTCCTGCTCGCGCCGCGGGTCCTCCGCACTCGAACCGGTGAACAGCAGCGCCCCGTGGGTGCGGGCCACGTCCTCCACGGCCCGGCTGAGGGCCGCGTAGAAGGGGTCGGCGAGGTCTTCGAGCACCAGCCCGATACTCGCCGTCCGCTTGGTCCGCAGCAGCCGCGCGCTGTCGTTGCGCCGGAAGCCCAGCGCGTCGATCGCGGCCTGTACACGGGCGACGGTGTCGGGTGTGACACCCGCTTCTTCGTTCACCACCCGCGACACGGTCTTGAGGCCGACGCCCGCCCTTGCGGCGACATCCTTCATGGTGGGGCGGGGGGCACGTCCAGGAGTATGGGTCACGGTCGTAGTATTCCCTCCTGCAAGAGATAGACAACGTTGTCACAATCAGGTGAGACTACCTTCGGTACTGCCCCCGGGTAACCCGGACGGCGGCGGCCCGAGCAGAAGGGCCGCTGACCGGTGACGGCGGACGAACAAAAGAGGGAGACCCCCGAGCGATGCACCCCCACGGCGCGACCGGTCAACTGATGGCCGCACTGGACATCGGCGGCACGAAAATCGCCGGCGCGCTGGTCGACGCGGAGGGCCGGCTGCTGATCCGGGCACTGCGCCCGACCCCGGCCGGCCGGGACGGCGAGACGGTGATGCGGGCCGTCACCGAGGTCGTGGCCGAGCTGAAGGCGGCGCCGCAGTGGCGGAACGCCATCGCCGTCGGCATCGGCAGCGCGGGCCCGGTGGACGCCGTGCACGGCACCGTCAGCCCGGTCAACGTGCCCGGCTGGCGGGACTTCCCGCTGGTGCCGCGGGTGGCCGAGCAGGCCGACGGGCTGCCGGTCGTGCTGACCGGCGACGGCGTGGCGATGACCGCGGCCGAGCACTGGCAGGGCGCCGCCCGCGGCTACGACAACGCGCTGTGCATGGTGGTCTCCACCGGGGTCGGCGGCGGCCTGGTACTGGGCGGCACGCTGCTGCCCGGGCCGACCGGCAACGCCGGACACATCGGCCACATCAGCGTGGACCTGGACGGCGACCTGTGCCCGTGCGGCTCGCGCGGCTGCGTGGAGCGGATCGCCAGCGGCCCCAACATCGCCCGCAGGGCCCTGGAGCGGGGCTGGCTGCCGCCGGCCGGCATCGAGGCCACCGCGCGGGCCGTCGCCGAGTCCGCCCGGCAGGGCGACCCGGTGGCGCTGGCCTCCTTCGACCGTGCCGCGCAGGGACTGGCGGCCGGCATCGCGGCCACCGCGACCCTGGTGGAGATCAACGTGGCGGTGATCGGCGGCGGGGTCTCGGGCGCCGGACCGGTGCTCTTCGACCCGCTCCGCGAGCACCTGACCCGCTACGCGACCCTGTCGTTCGCGGCCGGCGTCGAGGTGGTGCCCGCCAAGCTCGGCACGGACGCCGGCCTGGTGGGCGCGGCCGCCGCGGCAGGCGAGGCGCTGCACATCGACGGCTTCACCGGAACGGGCTGACCGGGCCGCAGGCACGACCCGGTCGCCTTCCGTCATCTGTTCATCCAGTCATCCCCTGTCACCGGGCCACCGGGTCCGCCCGGTGACCCGGTCCTCCCGGTCGTCCCTCAGCCCTTGCTCGAGCCGAGGGACAGGCCGGCGATGAACTGCTTCTGGAGCAGCACGTAGACGATCAGAGTCGGGACCGCCGCGATCATCGCGGCGGCCGCGATCAGGTTCTGGTTGCTCACGAACTGGCCCTGGAGGTTGGCGAGCGCCGAGGTGACCGGGCGCTTGTCTCCCGACGACATCAGGGTGATGGCCCAGAAGAAGTCGTTGTAGATCCAGGTGGTCAGCAGCGTGGCCAGCGCGGCGAGCGCCGGCCGGCACAGCGGCAGGGTGAGCCGCCAGAACCGGGTCCACATGCTGGCGCCGTCCACCATGGCCGCCTCGTACATCTCCTCCGGGATCGACTTCATGTAGTTGCTCAGCACGAAGACGCAGAAGCCGAGCTGGAACGCCACATTGATCACGATCAGGCCGAAGATCGAGTTGTACATCAGCTCGCTCTGCGCCAGGAAGTGCGGCAGCGGGATCTTCAGGTAGATCCGGAACAGCGGGGTGATGATCACCTGCTGCGGCAGCAGGTTGCCTGCCGTGAACACGATCAGCAGGGCGACGTTGATCTTGACGTTCACCCTGGTGAGGATGAAGGCCACCCCGGAGGCCAGGGCCAGCGTGATGACCACCGCCGGCACTGTGATCAGCACCGAGTTCCAGAAGAAGTGCTTCATGTCCGACTGCGTCCACGCCTGGCTGAAGTTCTTCAGCGTGAGGTGGTGCGGCATCGAGACATAGCCGTACTTGCTGGTGTCGGAGTACGGCCGGATCGCCACGTACAGGGCGAACGCGATCGGCAGCAGCCACAGCACCGAGGCGACGATCAGGAACAGCTGCGAGGCGATCTGGCCGTACGGCTTCTTCTTCGGGCGGGTGGACGCGGCCGGCGGTACCGGGACGCGCGCCAGTGTTTCCGTGGTCATCGCGTTTCCTCCCGGCGGAACGTCTGATAGAGAAAGACGCTGATCGGCACCAGCGAGATGACCAGCAGCACGACGCCGAGCGCCGAGCCGAAGCCGACCCGCTGGGTCTCACCGACGATGTTCGAGGTGACCAGCACCGAGAGCAGTTCGAGTCCGTTGAGGCCCTTGTTGGTGATGTAGACCAGGTCGAAGGCGCGCAGCGACTCGATGACCGTGACGACCATGATGACGATGTTGATCGGTTTCATGACCGGGAACACCACCCGCCAGAACGTCTGCCAGGCGTTGGCACCGTCCATCAGAGCGGCCTCGCGCAGCGTGGGATCGACCGCCTTCAGCCCGGCCAGGTAGAGCACCATCACGTACCCGGACTGCCGCCAGGTGGCCTCCACCAGCACCGCCCACAGGTTCAGATGTGGGTTTCCGAGCCAGTCGATGGCGTTGTCGTTCCCGTTCCGGCCGATCACCGTGTTGATCAGGCCGAAGTTCTGCGAGTACATGAACTCCCAGATGATCCCGACCAGCGCCAGCGACAGCATCACCGGCAGGAACAGGATGCTCTGGTACATCCTGCTGCCCTTGATGCCGCGGTCGATCAGCACCGCGAACAGCATGCCGAGCGGGGTGGCGAACAGGATGAAGACGGCCAGCCAGATCAGGTTGTGCCGGACGGCCGGCCAGAACTCCGGGTAGGTCGAGACGGCCTGGTGGTAGTTCTGGATGCCGTTCACACAGCCGTTGTTGAGGATCGACGGCAGGTTGGGCTTACAGGTCTTCGTATGGAGGCTGCCCACCCCGTTCCACTTGGTGAACGAGAGCAGGATGGTGCCGATCGCGGGGAACCAGACGAACGCCAGGTCCAGCAGCAGCGGTATGCCAAGCAGCACGGCGACGACGATGCGGTCGCGCGTGGTCAGCCTGCGCACACCTCTGCGGCGGACCCGGCGCTCGGCCGTGACCGGCTCCTTGACCGGAGCAGGCGCCTGAGAGGTGGAGCTCATCAGCTGTAGATGTCCTTCGCCTGCTGTTCCGCCTTCTTCTGGATGCTGGCGATGTTGCTGGTGGTCGGCTCGTCGATGAAGTTCTGGATCAGCGAGATCATCGCGGTGGCCATCGCCGGGTCGGCGTCGCGGTCCATGAACTGCGCCACCGCCTTGCACTTGCCGATCTCCTCGACCGACTTCTTCTGGATGGCGTTGTACGACGGCACCTGCAGGCCGTTGGCCAGGCCGACGTCCCACTGGTCGGTCTTGAGGTACGAGGCCTCGGCGGCGCCGGTGCCGATGTACTCCAGGATCGCCTTGGCGCCGTCGGAGTTCTTGGCCTTCTTGCTGAGCATGAAGCCGTCGACCGGGGCGTCCATGTAGTCCTGGCCCCACTTGGGGTTGATCGCCGGGTAGACGAAGAAGTCCAGGTCGTCCAGGTTGGCCTTGTCCGTGACGTACTGGGCGGCCACCTGCGTGCTGCCCTGGAACATCATGCCGGCCTCCTTCTTCTCCAGGGTCTTGACCGCGTCCTGGAAGATGCGGCCGTTCGCGCCGGACTGCATGTAGGGCATGAGCTCGACCCAGTGCTGGAAGACCGTGTTGACGCCCTGGTCGGTCCAGGGGATCTCGTGCTTCATCAGCTTGGAGTGGTAGTCGTACCCGTTGATCCGCAGGTTCAGGATGTCGAACGTGCCGAGCGCGGGCCAGCCGTCCTTGTCGGCGAAGGCGATCGGGATGATGCCGTCGCCCTTCATCTTCTTGACCAGGGCCATGTACTCGTCCCAGGTGGTGGGGACGGTGTAGCCCTTCTCCTTGAAGTGGCTCTTGTTGTAGAAGACCACCCACGGGTAGTTGTAGAGGGGCACGAAGTACTGGTGCCCGTCCAGGCCGGTGGACAGCTTCTTGACGGAGTCGGAGAAGTTGCCGCCGATCTTGTCCCACACGTCGTCCAACTGCTGGGCCAGGCCCTGCGCCGCGAAGTACTGCATGCGGTAGCCGGCGAACCAGGTGAACAGGTCGTCCGGCGTGCCCTGCAGGTAGCTGGTGATGTTCTGCTGGAACGTGTTGTGGTCCACCGTGTTGATCTTGACGTTCACCTTGGTCGAGGTGGTCGCCGCACCGGTGAGGGCGGCGAACGCGGCCTTGACGGCGGGGTCGGAGTAGTTCGACCCGAAGGTGACGCTGCCGCCGGCGACGGGCTTGCTGCTGCCGCCGGAGCCCGTGGTCTTCTTGTCCTTGTCGTCCGAGCCGCCGCACGCGGTCAGCAGACCGCCGGAGACCGCGGCGAGACCTGCGGCGCCGGCCACTCCCCTGAGCAGATTCCGGCGGGTCGGTGACACCTCTGTGTCCTTGCTGCGACCCGACGAGTCGACGTCCGACATGGTGCCTCCATGTGTCTGTGGGCGTATCTGGGGGAGTGGGGGGCGGGCTGTGCGACGGAGCTGGATCTGTTGGGGGTTCGAGCGGCTCTAACATCAATCGATTTCCAACAGAAGTCATCAAGATGAAACGCCGTCCCCATCGCAGGGGTAGTTCTACGCCAGATACCAGGGGCCGTCAACGCCTTGCTGTGGATGCGTTGCCAGACCGGTATGTGACGTGGTCATCGGCCCTCGCATTTCTCAGTAGCCGCTGGCCGGGCAGCGTGTCGGGCTCTGCTGGGCGGAACCGGAAGCGTTGCTGGTCCGAGCGATATCGAACCGGATGCCACAACAAGCACCACGGCCGGAACGGCCGAACGGCGGGTGTCCGTGCGTGTGGGAGCCGGGAGGCCCCCGTGTGGGCCCGTTCGGGGCCGCAACGGGACGATCCGGCCTCTTTGCCGTCCCGGCCGCCCAGGCGGCAGCTGAGGCCGGTACGGGCCACCTCTGAGCGGCCGGAGTTTGCCGGTGCCGATGATCCGGGCAATTCGTAGGGGTCTACGGAGAAGGGGGCACCGTGATCATCTGGGTGAACGGGGCGTTCGGCGCGGGCAAGACCAGCGCGGCCCGGGCGATGCTGGACCTGGTACCGGAGAGCACCCTGTACGACCCCGACGTGCTCGGCGGCTGCCTGCGCCAGATGCTGCCGGAGAAGCGGCTCCAGGAGGTCACCGACTACCAGCAGCTTCCCATCTGGCGGCGGCTGGTGATCGAGACCGCCGCCGCCTTGCTGAACGAGGTCGGCGGTGTGCTGGTGGCTCCGATGACGCTGCTCCGGCAGGAGCACAGGGACGAGATATTCGGCGGCCTCGCGTCCCGCGGTATCGAGGTCCGACATGTGCTGCTCGATCCAGGAGAAACGATACTGCGCGAGCGGATCGCCGACCGGCAGGAGTATTCGGACAATTCTGAGGCGGCCGAGGCGGCGCGCCGCTGGGCGCTCGACCGGATCGCCGACTACGAGCAGGCGCTGCCCTGGCTCGCCCTTGACGCCTACACCGTGCCCACCGCCGGACTGACCCCGCAGCAGACGGCGCTGCTGGTGACCGAGGCGGTCGGCCGCGGTGAGGGGGCCTGCGGCATCGTCCAGACCCCGGAGCCGCGGGCCGAGACCGTGGCGGCCGGGGTGCTGCTCTTCGACGACGCCGACCGGGTGCTGCTGGTCGACCCCACCTACAAACCCGGCTGGGAGTTCCCCGGCGGCGTGGTCGAGCGCGGCGAGTCGCCGGCCCGGGCCGGCCGCCGGGAGGTCGCCGAGGAGCTCGGCATCGAGCTGACCCGCGGCCTGGAGCTCCTGGTGGTGGACTGGGAACCGCCCTGTCCACCCGGCTTCGGCGGCCTGCGGCTGCTCTTCGACGGCGGCCGGGTGCCCACCGCCGACATCGGCCGGCTGCTGCTGCCGGACGCCGAGCTGCGGGCCTGGCGGTTCGTCACCGAGGACGAGGCCGCCGCCCTGCTGCCCGCGGTACGCCTGGACCGGCTGCGCTGGGCGCTGCGCGCCCGCGAGCAGGGCCGCCCACTCAACCTGGAGGCCGGCCACCCGGCCGAATGAGCCCCGCCTGACCGACCCGCTGCGCCCCGCGCCCTCCGCCGCCGCCCGGGCCGGGTTGCGGCTGAGGACTCGCCGGGGACGGCTCAGGCCGTCGCGGCGGCCGACTTCGACTCCGCGTAACGGCGCAGGAAGACCGCCTCGGCCAGCGACAGCCGCTCCAGCTCCTGCGGCGAGACGCTCTCGTTGACCGCGTGGATCTGCGCCTCGGGCTCGCTCAGCCCGATCAGCAGGATCTCCGCCCGCGGGTACAGGGTGGCCAGTGTGTTGCACAGCGGGATCGAGCCGCCCTGCCCGGCCACCGCCAGCTCCTCGCCGTAGGCGTCCCTCATCGCCTCGGCCATCGCCGCGTACGCCGGGCTGGTCGTGTCCGCCTGGAACGGCTGGCCGCTGCCGCGCAGCGCCACCTCGACCTCGGCGCCCCAGGGCGCCGCCGCCCTCAGGTGCGCGGTCAGCAGCTCGGCGGTGCGCCCGGCCTCGAAGCCCGGCGGCACCCGCACGCTCACCAGCGCGCCCGCGGTGGCCTGCACCGACGGGGTGGCGCCGATCACCGGCGGCGCGTCGATGCCGACCACGGTCACCGACGGGCGTGCCCACAGCCGGCCGCCGATGCTGCCGGTGCCGGTCAGCCCGACCCCGTCGAGCACCTTCGCGTCCCGCCGGAAGTCCTCCTCCGGGTACTCGATCCCGCTCCACTCGCCCGACGCGTCGAGGCCGTCGACGGTGGTCGCGCCCGACTCGTCCCGCAGCGAGGCCAGCATCGCGATCAGCGCCGCCAGCGCGTCCGGCGCCACCCCGCCGAACTGCCCCGAGTGCAGGTTCCCCTCCAGCGTGGCCACCCGCACCTCCATCAGCACCATGCCGCGCAGCGTCGAGGTCACCGTCGGAGTGCCCACCCGGAAGTTCCCCGCGTCGCCGATCACGATCGCGTCCGCGGCCAGCAGCTCCGGGTGCGCCTCCGCGTAGCGCTCCAGGCCGCCGGTGCCCTGCTCCTCCGAACCCTCCACGATCACCTTGACGTTCAGCGGCGCGCCGCCGTGCTCGCGCAGCGCCCGCAGCGCGGTGAGGTGCATCAGCACCCCGCCCTTGCAGTCGGCGGCGCCGCGGCCGTACCAGCGGCCGTCGCGCTCGGTCAGCTCGAACGGCGGCGACAGCCACGCCGACTCGTCCAGCGGCGGCTGCACGTCGTAGTGCGCGTAGAGCAGCACGGTCGGCGCGTCGGCCGGCCCCGGCAGGTAGCCGTACACCGACTGGGTGCCGTCCGGCGTGTCGAGCAGTGCCACGTCCTGGAAGCCCTCGGCGCCCAGTGCCGCGGCCACCCAGCCGGCCGCCTTCTCGCACCCGCTCCTCGGGAACTGGCGCTCGTCGGCCACCGAGGCGTACGACACCAGTTCGGCCAGTTCGGTACGGGCGCGGGGCATCAGCGAGGCGACGGTCTCGGCGAGCGGGACGGACGGCATGGGCTCCTCCTGGCAGGAATCGCGTGGTCGGCGCGGTGGTTGGGACAGTGGTCGGCGAGTCCGACGGGTCGCTGCCGATGGTGCCACAGCGATTCCACCGCGAGCGGCGCAATAGGATGCGCTGAACAGGGGCGACGACAGCCGGTACGGCCGAGCGGGAGCGTAGACAGACGTGAGCGGTGAGCAGGCGGCGCAGGACAGCGGTGCGGGCGGCGAGAACGGGGCGCCGGAGGTCTGGGACGTCGTGGTGATCGGCGCGGGACCCGCCGGAGCGTCGGCGGCGCACGCTGCCGCCGCCACCGGACGCCGTGTCCTGCTGCTCGAGAAGGCCGAACTCCCGCGCTACAAGACCTGCGGCGGCGGCATCATCGGCACCTCGCGGGACGCGCTGCCCCCCGGGTTCGAACTCCCGCTGCGCGACCGGGTGCACTCGGTCACCTTCAGCCTCAACGGCAAGCGGACCCGCACCAAGCACTCCCGGCAGATGCTCTTCGGCCTGATCAACCGGCCCGAGTTCGACGCCGGACTGGTGGAGGCCGCCCGCGAGGCCGGCGCCCAGGTGCGCACCGGAGTGACCGTCTCCCGGGTCGAGCAGCACGGTCCCGGTGTGCCGGACCGCCGCACGGTGGCGGTGATCCTGAGCAGCTCGGGGAGCACCGGCGCCGCCCGGGACGAAGAGGTCGTCTACGCCCGGTCCGTGGTCGGCGCCGACGGCAGTGCCAGCCGGATAGGAGCTCATGTCGGGGTCAAGCTCGACCAGGTCGATCTGGGCCTGGAGGCCGAGATCCCGGTGCCCGCCGCGGTGGCGGAGGACTGGTCGGGCCGGGTGCTGATCGACTGGGGCCCGCTGCCGGGCAGTTACGGCTGGGTGTTCCCCAAGGGCGACTCCCTCACTGTCGGTGTGATCTCAGCCCGCGGTGACGGCAGTGCCACCAAGCGCTATCTGGACGACTTCATCGCCCGCCTCGGACTGGCCGGCTTCGAGCCGAGTGTCTCCTCGGGCCACCTGACCCGCTGCCGCGCGGACGACTCCCCGCTCTCCCGTGGCCGGGTGCTGGTCTGCGGCGACGCCGCCGGACTGCTCGAACCGTGGACCCGCGAGGGCATCTCCTACGCGCTGCGCTCGGGACGGCTGGCGGGGGAGTGGGCGGTGCGGGTCGCCGAATCGCACGACGCGGTGGACGCTCGCCGCCAGGCGCTCAACTACGCCTTCGCGGTGAAGGCGGGCCTGGGAGTGGAGATGGGCGTCGGCCGCCGCATGCTGACCCTGTTCGAGCGGCGCCCCGGCATGCTGCACGCCGTGCTCACCACCTTCCCGCCGGCCTGGCGGGCCTTCGCCGGGATCACCCGGGGCAAGAGCTCGCTGGCGGAGCTCGTGCGCACCCACCCGATGGCCCGTCGCGCCCTGGAGGCCGTGGACCGCGTCTGACCGCCCGCCGTCACTGGCCGTCGGCGGTGTGGACCTCGAAGACCGGGTGCTTGGGCGCTATCGCGCGCAGCTCCTCCTGCGTCGAATCCGGGCCCACCCCGTCGAAGAAGACCCCTACCTCGGCCTTCCAGCGCTTGAGGTAGGCGCGCAGGATCGCCGGCTTGTCGTCGTCGGAGATCTCGGTGGCGGTGAACTCCTGCACCCGCTTGCCCAGCAGCAGCTGGCCGCCGCCGGCCGCCCGCATGTTGTGGGTCCACTGGACGTGGCCGCGCGGCGCCACCAGGTACTGCTTGCCCTCCAGAGTCAGCAGGTTGACCGGGGTGCGCCGCCACTCGCCGCTCTTGCGGCCGCGGACCGCCAGCACCCTGGAGCCCCAGATGCTGAAGCCGCGCCGGGTCAGCCAGGCGACGCTGCGGTTCATGATGTTGACGGTGAACCAACCGGGCTTCTTGATGTGCAGTGCCTGCTCGGACATGGTGGCTACTCCGGTTCTGTGAGCGGTGCTCTCTGTTGTGAACAGTGTGCCAGTACCTCGGCTGAAAATGCAAGAGCACCGCTCTCCTTTTTGTCTGATGCTCTCCCGCCTGGCACACTGGCAGGCATGAGCGTGATCAGAGGAGCAAGGGAACGGGCCAGAATCGAAGTGACCGCGGCCATCAAGGAGGAGGCCAGAAAGCGGTTGGCGGCCGACGGCGCGTCGCAGCTCTCGCTGCGTGCCGTCGCGCGCGAGCTGGGAATGGTCTCCTCCGCCCTGTACCGCTACTTCCCCAGCCGCGACGACCTGCTGACCGCACTCATCGTGGACGCCTACGACGCGATAGGCGAGCGCGCCGAGCAGGCCCTCGCCGGCTCGCGGCAGGCCGACCCCTTCGACCGCTGGGTGACAGTGTGCCGCGCCATCCGCGACTGGGCGGTGGCCCATCCGCATGAATACGCGCTGATCTACGGTTCGCCGGTGCCCGGCTACGCCGCTCCCGAGGACACGATCGGACCCGCCTCCCGGGCCGCGTTCTGCCTGATCAACGTGGTCAGGGACGCCCATCGGGCGGGCCTGGCCGGCGATCCGCCCGGCAGGCCGCTTTCCGGCCCGGTCCGCGCCGACGCGGCCCTCCTCGCCGCCGAACTGGCCCCGGAGCTGCCCGTGCCGGTGATCGCCGCCCTGGTCGCCGCCTGGGCACAGGTCTTCGGGGTGGTCAGCTTCGAGGTCTTCGGGCAGTTCAACCGGGTGGTGGAGGCCCGCGGCGAGTTCTTCGAGCAGGCGGCCGCCGCGCTCGCCGTACAGGTCGGGCTCAGCGCGCCGGCCAACGCGGCGGCGGCCGACGGCGTACTCCCCACGAAGTAGCCGGGGTGCCCACGTGCGGCTGACGCCACGGCGCCGCAGGCCGCACTAGCGTGGACGCATGACGAGCGTGGTCGCATGACGCAGCAGGAACGGCCCGGTCCGCCGCGCCCCTTCTGGGCCGCGCGGCCGTCCTGGCTGCCCCCGGTCTGGCCGCCGGCCATCGCGCTCGCCTTCCTCCAGGTGGTCGTCACCAGCGCGATCCAGCGGCACCAGCCCGAGCGGGTGAGCCTGGACGCCCTGGGCTACGTCCTGCTGCTCGCCGGCCCCGTGATGCTGCTCTTCCGCCGCCGCTACCCGGTGGCCGTGGCCGCAGGCACCGCCGCGGTGACCCTGCTCTACGTCGCCCTCGGCTACGCGTACGGGCCGGTCTTCGCCAGCCTGGTCGTCGCCGTCTTCAGCGCGGTGGCCGCGGGCCACCGCAAGGCGGTGCTGATCATCGCCGCCGGGGTGCTGGCCGGCCACGCGCTGGCCGGCCAGTGGCTCTACCGCTGGCTGCCGCCGTCCGGCGACCACCGGGTGCCCTGGACGCAGCTGTCGGGGGCGGCGGCCTGGCTGCTCGCCGTGCTGGCCGCGGCCGAACTGTTCAGGGTCCGCCGCGAGCAGATCGCCAGAGACCGCAAGGCGCGCGCCGAGGCCGAGCAGCGGCAGGTGGACGAGGAGCGGATGCGGATCGCCCGCGAGCTGCACGACGTGCTCGCGCACAGCATCTCGCTGATCAACGTGCAGGCCGGCGTGGCCCTCGCGCTCATGGACGAGCGGCCCGAGCAGGCCCGTACGGCGCTGACCACCATCAAGGCGGCGAGCAAGGAGGCGCTGGGGGAGGTCCGCCAGGTGCTCAGCACGCTGCGCGCCCCCGGTGAGGCACCGCGGTCGCCCGCTCCCGGCCTGGACCGGCTGCCGGAACTGCTGGAGCAGGCCGCCTCCGCCGGGCTGCACGTGGAGATCGCGGTGGAGGGCGAGCGTGCCCCGCTGCCGCCGGGCGCCGACCTGGCCGCCTTCCGCATCGTGCAGGAGGCGCTGACCAACATCGTCAGGCACTCCGGATCACGCACCGCCCGGGTGCGGCTGGAATTCCGGCCCGACCGCGTGCGGGTGCGGGTGGACGACGACGGGCCCGCCGTGGCCGGCGGCGAGAGCGGCGGCGGCAACGGCCTGGTCGGCATGCGCGAGCGGGCCGCAGCCCTCGGCGGCACCGCCGAAGCGGGCCCGCGCCCCGAGGGCGGCTTCCGCGTCAGCGCCGACCTCCCGCTGACCGCCGCCGAGCCACCACTGCCGACCGGCCGCGAGCCGCGGCCCGACCGTCCGCCCGCCCGGCCGGCGCCGGACGACCGGCCCGAAGCACCGGGGGCGCCGCAAGCCGGCGACCACCGCGAACCCGCCGGCCATGACGGCCCAGCCCCCGGACCGTCCGGCCACGACGGCCCGGACCCCCGACCGTCCCGCCACGACGATCCGAACCCCGGACCGTCCCGCCACGACGACCTAGACCCCCGACCGTCCGGTCACGCCGGCCCGGACCCCCGACCGTCCGGTCACGCCGGCCCGGACCCCCGACCGTCCCGCCGCGACGATCCGAACCCCCGACCGTCCGGCCACGGTCCGGGCGGCACCGTCCGGACGAGCACCGCAGAGGAGCGCCGATGATCCGCGTCGTGCTGGCCGACGACCAGGCTCTGGTACGTGCCGGGTTCCGGGCGTTGCTGGACGCGCAGAGCGACATCGACGTGGTGGCGGAGGCCGCCGACGGCGCCGAGGCGCTGCGACGGGTGCGTGAACTGACCCCGGACGCCGTGCTGATGGACATCAGGATGCCGCTGATGGACGGGCTGGCCGCCACCCGGGACATCACGGCCGATCCGGCGCTCGCCGAGGTCAAGGTGGTCATCCTGACCACCTTCGAGCTCGACGAGTACGTCTTCGAGGCGATCCGCGCGGGCGCCTCCGGCTTCCTGGTCAAGGACACCGAGCCGGAGGAACTGCTGCGCGCGGTCCGCGCGGTGGTGGACGGCGACGCCCTGCTGTCGCCCGGCGTGACCCGCCGGCTGATCGCCGAGTTCGCCGCCCGGTCCAAGGAGCCGGCCGCGGTCACCGGGCTGGACCAGCTCACCGAGCGGGAGCGCGAAGTGATGGCCCTGGTCGGCATCGGCCTCTCCAACGAGGAGATCGCCCGCCGGCTGGTCGTCAGCCCGCTCACCGCGAAGACCCATGTCAGCCGGACCATGGTCAAGCTCGGCGCCCGCGACCGGGCCCAACTGGTGGTGCTGGCCTACGAGTCCGGGCTGGTGCGCCCCGGCTGGCTCGGCTGATCGCTCGACGGCGCACCGCCAGGACCGCCGGAGGAGGCGTCCCGCTGCCGCGGCACCCACGGGCCCGCGGCCGGATCGGGCGCCTCACCGTCAACCTGGAGCCCGGACCGCTCGGACAGTCCGGACCGCTCGGACAGCCCCGACGGCGCTGCGAGTTGACCGAGCCCGGCTGCGTCCTCGCCCTCCGCCTGCGCGGCCCGCCCCGTGCGTTCGTACCGCCGCAGGGTGACCGCGACCCGCCCGCAGAAGATCGCCGCCGCCACGATGACCGCCGCGGTGATCCAGCCCTCGCGAGCGGTGCCGTGCGCCGCGCCGGCCATGACGGGGCTGGTCAGCGCCAGAAAGCCGATCGCGGCGAGCACCGCACCGGTGGCAGCCGCGAAGACCATCTCGACGGTGACGGCGTCCCGTTCGGCTTGCGTACGGTTGCTGCGCATCCCCCGCTCCTCCCCGCGTGACCGTCGCGGTTCGTCCCAGTCTGCCATCAGGCGGGGGGATCCGCCGGAGATAAAGTCCGCGTCACCCGACCGTGAACGGGCCGCCCGGAACGGCCCGTTGGCCGACCCCGCACGCTCCCTCCTCGCGCGGGGCCGACCAGTTGGAGTAGACGGCCAAACGGCACCGTCCGGTTGCCTGGAACCTGAATCAGTCGCGTACCACGACCTTGTCCGCGTCGCCGGCCTCGTGCGAACCGCCGAGCAGCTGCGAACTCCCGTCCGCCGCTGCCTCCTTGGCGCGCGCCGCGTCCTGCTCGGAGGAGGCGACGAGCATGCCGTACGACGGCCGCCGGGTGCGGAGGCCGGACAGGATCAGCAGCAGGCCCGCGATGCCGATGCCGGTGACCACCAGCAGACCGGGGCGGTAGCTGTCCAGGATCGCCTGCTTGCCCGACGGGTGCTCGCCCGCGCTCGCGGTGACCACGGCCGTCACGATGGCCAGGAAGATCGCGCCGCCGACCTGGAACGAGGTGTTGAGCAGGCCGGAGACCATGCCCTGCTCCTCGTCCTTGACGCCGTTGGTGGCCTGGATGTTGAGCGACGGGAAGGCCAGCCCGAACGCGCCGCCGAGCAGCAGCATCGAGGGCAGGATGACCGCGGCGTAGCTCGGGTGCAGGTCGATCCGCAGGAAGAGCAGGTAGCCGGCGACCAGCGAGACGAAGCCGACCGCGATCACCCGCATGGTGCCGAACCGGTCCACGATCGGGCCCATCCGGGTGGACAGCACGGCCACCAGCGAGCCGGCCGGCAGGAAGGCCAGCGCGGTGTGCAGGGCGCTCCAGCCGAGCACGTTCTGCATGTACTGGGTGACCAGGAACTGGAAGGCGACATACGAGCCGAAGAAGGTGGCGCCGCCGAGGTTGGCCCTGACCTGGCTGGAGGAGCGCAGGACGCCGAGCCTGATCAGCGGGCTCGCCGAGCGCTGCTCGATGGCCACGAAGCCGGCCAGCAGCACCGCCACCGCGGCGAACGAGACCAGCGTGCGGGCCGAGGCCCAGCCGGCGTCGGACGCGGAGACCACGGTGAACACCAGCAGCAGCATCGCCGCGGTGCCGGTGAGGGCGCCCGGCAGGTCGTAGCCGCGGCCCTTGGTGCTCTCCCGCGGGCTCTTGGGGATCAGCTTGAGGCCGGCGATCAGCGCGATCAGCGCGATGGGCGCGGGCAGCAGCATCGTCCAGCGCCAGCCCAGCTCGGTCAGGAAGCCGGACAGCACCAGGCCCATCGAGAAGCCGGTGGCGCCGCAGCTGGAGTAGATGGTGAGGGCGCGGTTGCGTACCGGGCCCTCGGCGAAGGTGGTGGTGATGATGGACAGGCCCGCGGGCGCGGTGAACGCGGCGCTGAGGCCCTTGATGAACCGGCTGGCGATCAGCAGCTCGCCGGAGTCCACCAGCCCGCCGAACAGCGAGGCCACGGCGAAGACGCCGAGTGCGATCAGGAAGACGCGCCGCCTGCCGAGCAGGTCGGCCGCCCGGCCGCCGAGCAGCAGCAGGCCGCCGTAGCCGAGGATGTAGCCGCTGACGACCCACTGGAGCGAGGACGTGGACAGGTCGAGGTCGGCGCCGATCGACGGCAGCGCCACACCGACCATCGACACGTCGAGCGCGTCGAGGAACAGGGCCGCGCAGAGCACGAAGAGCGTGCCCCACTGGAGGGCACTCCATCGCGCTTCAGTGCTGGGGACGGTGGTTGACGGAGTAGACGGAGAGGTCATGACGAAGAGACTACATGCATGCGCATCCAATGCAAGCGCATTTAATGAGCGTGCATAATCGTCCGCTTTCTGCTACCGTGCAGACATGACCGGCGACAAGGGTGAGCGGGCGCTCGTAGCGGAATGGCGGGGAATCCTGGCCGTTCACGCACGCACGGCATGTGAACTCGACCGCGAGCTGCATCAGTACGGTCTCGGCGCCAGCGACTTCGAGGTGCTCGACGTGCTCGGCGCCGGCGACCCGCAGGACGGCGGCTGCACCTTCCGCGTGCAGGAGCTCGCCGACCGGGTGCACCTGAGCCAGAGCGCGCTGTCCCGGCTGGTCGCCAGGCTGGAGAAGGAAGGCCTGGTCGACCGCGGGATCTGCAGCGAGGACCGGCGCGGCGTCCGGGTCGGCATCACCGAGAGCGGCCGGGCCAGGTACGAACTGGCCAGGCCGGTGCACCGCGCCGTGCTTGAGCGGATGCTGTCCAGTGCGCAGGTGCCCGCCGCGGTCTGAGCCGTCCGGCTCCAGTCCATCGCGCGGTCCAGCCTGCTGCATGAACGTGCCCTGGGATCCGGTCAGTTGACGCCGCTCGACCGCCGCCACAGCTCGACCAGCGAATCGTCGCCCGCCACCGTCAGACCGTCGAACGGCGCCCGGTTCCACAGCGCCAGATAGACGTCGACGGCCGGGCCGCTGACGGTGCAGTCCGCCTCGCCCCCACCCCCGCGCTCGGTCACCGGTGCGGCGGCCGACAGCCGCATCAGCCAGTCGCCGCCCGGCACGTCGAGGGTGCGCACCCGCAGCGAACTCGGGCGCTCGGTACGGACCTTGCCCGACCGCCTGACCTGGAAGCCGGCCAGCAGCTCATCGACGCCGTCGGCCGCGAACGCGCTGTCGATCGGCCCGGGAGCCGCACCGACGGCCGCCTCCGCGTCCACCCGGTGAATCGTCGTCTCGTGGGCCTGCCGCCTGGCCCAGAAGGCCCGCGGTGACGGCGCCGGCAGGAAGTACCAGCAGTCCAGGTCGGCCGGTGCCGAGGTCAGAGCGTCGGTCAGCCGGCCGTGCGACTTCCGGTACCAGTCCAGCAGGTCGACGCCGTCCGGTGCCTCCTCGCGCATCGGCTGCCTGCTGCGGTGGCCGTCCACCACGAACGAGGTCGCCCACCGGTGCACCGCGCCGGTGTGCGTCAGCAGATCGCGCACCCGCCACTCGGGACAGGGCGGCACCGGGGCGTCAAGTCCCGCGTTGCCGGCGGCGTCCGCCAGCATCGTGCCCTCACGGCGCAGGGTCGTGATGAAGTCGATCGTGTCCATCCCCGGATTGTCGCAACACCCGGCGGGGTGCCGCGCGGACGGTCGGCGAAGCCTTGCGGAAGGTGGGCGAAGCCTTGCGGGCGGTGGGCGGAGGCCGGTCAGCGCGCGGGGACCCGGCGCCGGGCGAGCCGGGCCGCACAGCCGAGCAGCGCGGCGTTGACCACGGCGGCGACCAGCGCCGCCACCAGCGTCAGCGTCCAGCCTGACCAGCCGTACGCCGTCACCTCGCTGTTCATGCCGCCGACGGTGACGAAAAGCAGCCAGAGCAGCGGGGTCCACGGCAGCGTGGCGATCAGCAGCCAGGTGCCGGTGATCGAGCTGCGCGTGCCCGAGTACACGGCGGTGTCCAGCAGGAACAGCAGGACGGAGGCGGCCACCACGACGAGGTAGGCCCGCGAGATCCGCTCGCGGTACAGCGGGTGGGCCGCGGTGGTCAGCCAGGTCGGTATGCGCATCGCTCCTCCTGCGAACGGTCGGCTCCGTATGCCCGGACTCCGGTCGGCACGAGCCCTGGTCGGCACCGGCCACGGTCCCGTACGAACGACGTACGGCCCCCGTTGTCCGGAACCAGGCGTCCGGGGGACCCAGCATGCCCCGTCGCGGCCCGCGGCGCACCGCCCCCGCGTCAGTTCTCCGCCCGGGTGTTGCGCACCGCATAGGCGATGACCGCCGCCATGGTGGCCAGGACGGAGACCGTGGTCAGGGCGACGGGCAGCCCCAACGCGTCGGTGAGGAAGCCGATCGACGGCGGCCCGAGCAGCATGCCGCCGTAGCCGAACGTGGAGGCCGCGGCGACCCCGGTGGGGCCGGTCAGCGCGCCGGCCCGGGCGATGGCGGTGGGGAAGAGGTTGGCCAGGCCGAGGCCGGTGATCGCGAAGCCGAGCATCACCAGCGCGACGAACGGCGCCAGGGCGGCGACCAGCATTCCGGCGGCGGCGGTGAGGCCGCCGAGCACCAGGGCGCGGGTCTGGCCGATCCGTATCAGCAGCGCGGAGCCGGTCAGCCGGCCGAAGGTCATCGCGAGCGTGACGCACGCGTAGCCGACCGCCGCGAGCCCCGGGCCGGTGTGCAGGTCCTGCTGGACGTGCAGGGCTCCCCACTCGGCGAGCGCGCCCTCGCCGTAGGCGGAGCAGGCCGCGATCAGGCCGAAGACGACGACCAGCAGGCCAATGCGCTGCCCGGACTGCGGCACCGGGCCGGCCGACTCGGTCTGCACCGGGCCCGACGACCCTGCCTGTACCAGGGCCGCCGATCCGGCTGGCTGCGAAACCGTGGAGCCGGTGGGTTGCGGGCCTGCCGATCCCGTCGGCCGCGAACCCGCGCCCGCGGTCTGTTCCGGGATGACCGCCTCCGGCTCCGCCTGCGCCACGACCCCCGCCCCCCGCGTGCCGCGCAGCGGGTGGGCGATCAGCGGCCGCCCCGCCAGCGCGACGGTCAGCAGCCCGATCGGGGTGAGCAGCAGCAGGTGGGTGCTGGGGGACAGGTGCGGCGCGAGCAGCCCGCCGAGGCCCGCGCCGATCAGGGCGCCGAGGCTGTACGCCGCATGGAAGCTGGACATCACCGGCCGGCGCAGCGCGGCGACCAGGTCGACGGCGACGCTGTTCATGGCCACGTTCAGGCCGCCGTAGCCGACGCCGAAGACCAGCAGCACCAGGCCGAGGGCGAGCGCCGAGTGCGTCCTCGGCGGCAGCGCGATGCTCAGCGCGAGGAGGACGGCGGTGACCACCGTGATCCGCTCGCTGCCGAACCGCCGGCACAGCCCGCCGGTGATCATCATGGTGGCCACCGCGCCCACCGACACGCCGAGCAGTGCCAGGCCCAGCTGGCCGGCGGAGGCGCCGGTCTGCGCCTTGATGGCCGGGATGCGGACCACCCAGCCCGCGAAAAGGAAGCCGTCCACAGCGAAGAAGACGGTCAGGGCGATGCGCAGGCGGCGGAGTTGGGGTTCTGGGGCGGGAGTGTGGTGGGATCGGCCGAGGACCGTCCCTATTTTGTTTAGCGTCGGCACAAAGTCAGAATAGGGGGGTGACACAGATTCGGACAAGGCTTGAGCGGGGCCGCGGTGCACTCGGACCCGCGCTTTCCCTCGTGCACACCGGCCGCGCGGCCACCCGCGCCCTGCTCACCGCGGAGCTCGGGGTGACCAGGGCCACAGCGGGAGCCGTCGCCGCCGAGCTGGAGGCGCTCGGCCTGATCCGGGTGGACACCCGGCCCACCGGACCGTCCGGCGGCCAGGGCCGCCCCTCGCACCGGCTAGCGGTCGCCCCGCAGGGACCGGTCGCGCTGGCCGCCCAGGTGCACGCCGACGGCTTCAGGGCGGCGCTGGTCGGACTCGGCGGCGGCATCGTGGCCACCGCGCCCGGCTCCATGACGGTGCCGGCCGACCCGGCGCACGTGCTCGGCGCGGTCGTGGAGACCGGCGCGGAGCTGCTGCGCGCCTCGGGACGGGTGTGCGTCGGCGCGGGGCTCGCCGTGCCCTCCGCCGTCGCCGAGCCCGAGGGCACCGCGCTCAACCCGCTGCACCTGGCCTGGCCGGCCGGCGCCCCGGTCCGCGAGGTGTTCGAGGAGCAGATCGCCAGGGTCGGCATCACGGGCCCCGGCGGCGACCCGGTGCCGTCGTTCGTGGCCAACGACGTGAACGTGGCCGCGCTCGCCGAGCACCGGCACGGCGCCGGGCAGGAGGCGCAGCACCTGCTCGTGGTCGCCTCAGGCCACCGCGGGGTCGGCGGCGCCCTGGTGCTCGACGGCCGGCTGCACACCGGCAGTTCCGGCCTCGCCCTGGAGGTCGGCCACCTCACGGTGGTGCCCGACGGGCGGCCCTGCCACTGCGGCAGCCGCGGCTGCCTGGACGTCGAGGCCGACCCGCTGGCGTTCCTCGAAGCGGCCGGCCGCGCCCCGGGGCCGGAGGTGTCGCTGCTCCAGCAGTGCCGCGACCTGCTCCGTACGGAGTACGCCGACCCGTCGGTACGCGAGGCGGCCGGCCTCCTCATCGACCGGCTCGGCCGCGGTCTGGCCGGCCTGGTCAACGTCCTCAACCCGGACCGGATCCTGCTCGGCGGCCTGCACCTGCACCTGCTGGACGCCGACCCGGAGCGGCTGCGCGCGGTCGTGGCCGACCACAGCCTGTGGGGCCGCAGCGGGAGCGTGCCGGTGCTGGCCTGCGCGCTCGACCACAACAGCCTGGTCGGGGCGGCGGAACTGGCCTGGCAGCCGGTGCTCGACGATCCGCTGAGCGTCCTGGGCGGCTGACCTGGGGCGGCCTGGCCCGGTGGAGCGTGGTGGCGGGTGACTGCGGTCCGGTCGGCCCTGGCGGCCTGGCGGCCCGGTGGAGCGTGGTGGCGGCTGACTCCGGTCCGGTCGGTCTGGCGGCCCGGCTGGGCCTGGTGGCGGGTGACCCCGGTTCGGTCGCTCCGGCGGCCCGGCTGACTCCGGCAGCCGCCTTCCGGCTGGCTCCGCGCCCCTTGCCGGCGTCAGAACAGCGGCTGCGGCTCCTCCACCGGTGGCGGCACCGGTCTCGTCGGCACGTCGCAGACCGCCCCGGCGGGCCGCCGCAGCGGCCAGCCGGCCGCCAGCCGGGTGTCGAGCAGCAGGCAGCCGGCCGTGGTGTCCACGTACAGGTCGTGGCCCGCGACCGCCAGGACCGTGCCGGTCAGGGCGCGGCCCGGTGGCAGCGCGGTGACCTCGGCGGCCGGGAGCGGGGGAGCCGGGTCGAGGCCGAACAGGGCGCCGTGGTCCACGACTTCGTACTCCCGCAGGCGCAGTGACCCCGGCAGCCGGTCGCGCAGCGCCAGCACCCGGTCGTACACCTCGCGCAGCCCGGCCGCCCGCTCCGCCGGCGGCGGCAGCTGCCCGCGTGCCGCGCGCTTGGCCGCGGACGGCATCCGGTCGGGGATCGCCAGGGCGGCGCCGAGCAGCGCCTCGGTGCGGCGGGCGGTCATCAGCGGGCCCTCGCCGAGGAAGGTGAAGCACAGCGCGGCCTGCTCAAGCAGCCTGGCATCGCCGCGGGCCACCCCGGTGATGCCCACCTTGTACCGGCCGGGGCCGAAACCCGCCAGGTAGACGGCGTACGGCCGCGGATCGTCCCTGGTGTCGGCCGCCACCGAGAACCTGCGGTCGAGGACCGCGCACTCCTCGCACTGGTCGCGCCGCGACGCCGCCGGAAGCGCAGCCGTTCGCGGGCACGGATTCCACCGGCCGCCGCGCCAGACCCCGGCGCAGCGCCGTACCGCCTCCTCTGCCACCGCCAGCGACAGCGCCTCGCCGAGCCGCAGCGGGCTGGTCCTGGCGGTGCCGGTGACCGGCGGCCGGCCCGGCGGTCCCTGCGGGAGCCACCAGGTCCACTGCGGGCGGCCGTCCCGCCAGCGGAGTCCCGTACAGCGCCACATGCCGCCAGCGTAGGGGCGCCCACTGACAACCGGCGGCGGCCCGCTGACAGCCGGCCTGGAGCAGCCGCCGGGGCTCCCGGTACTCCGCCGGGAGCAGGCCAGGTGCCGCTGGCCGTACGACGACCTGGCGGCCCGGAAAAGCCAGGCTCGGTGGTGTCGGAGAACCCGGCACGACCGAGGAGATGACGAGTGATGAACACCCTGGCTTGGCACGACGGCGGGCCCGGCCCGTGGATCCTGTTCTTCCCGCTGATCTGGGTCTTCGCGGTGGCCGCCGTGATCACCCTGGTGCGCCGCACCGGCTGGCGCGGCCGGGTCGGCCCCTGGCAGGGCGGACCCGGGCAGGGCAGGTCCGTCGGCGGCGAGAACTCCCCGATGGCGGTGCTCGGCCGCCGGTTCGCCGCGGGCGAGATCGACGAGGAGGAGTACTGGCGCCGGATGTCGGTGCTCGACGAGCACTTCGGCCGCGACCTGCGCGGCGGCAAGGGCGGTGCGGCATGACGCACACGGTCTCCGCGCCTGACGGCGTGATGGCCGCCCGTGTCGCCGGCGCCGCGAAGGTCTACGGCGCCGGCGACGCGGCCGTGCACGCACTGGACGGTGTGACGGTCGGCTTCCCGGCCGGCCGGTTCACCGCGATCATGGGGCCGTCCGGCTCCGGCAAGTCCACGCTGATGCACTGCGCGGCCGGCCTTGACACCCTCAGCGCGGGCGCCGCGTTCATCGGCGAGACGGAGCTCGGCTCGCTCGGCGACCGGCAGTTGACGCTGCTGCGCCGCGAGCGGATCGGCTTCGTGTTCCAGTCCTTCAACCTGGTGCCGACGCTGACCGTCGCCGAGAACATCACCCTGCCGATCGACCTGGCCGGCGGCCGCCCCGACACCGAGTGGGTGGACGCGCTGATCGACGTCGTCGGCCTCGGGGACCGGCTGGCGCACCGGCCGAGCGAGCTGTCCGGCGGCCAGCAGCAGCGGGTCGCGGTGGCCCGCGCGCTGGCCGGACGGCCCGACGTGGTCTTCGCCGACGAGCCGACCGGCAACCTCGACTCCCGCTCCGGCGGCGAGGTGCTCGACCTGCTCGGCCGGGCCGTCCGCGAGATGGGCCGCACGGTGGTCATGGTGACCCACGACCCCGGCGCCGCCGCGCACGCCGACGAGGTCGTCTTCCTGGCCGACGGCCGGCTGGTCGACCGGATGGCCGGGCCCACCGCGGCCACCGTGCTCGACCGGATGAAGTCCCTCGACGGCCGTCCGGCCGGCGCCGGAACGAGCCCGGCGGGAGGCGCGTCGGCATGAGCGCGGGCAGCACCTCACTGCGCATCGGCCTCGCCGGGCTGCGCTCCCACAAGCGGCGGTTCGCGGGCACGTTCGTCGCGGTCTTCCTCGGGGTGGCGTTCCTGGCCGGCACGATGGTCATGGGCGACACGCTGCGGGCCAGCTTCGGCACGCTGTTCGCCGACGCCAACAGCGGCACCGACACGGTGGTGCGCGGCGCCGACGAGATCAAGGCGTCGGGGCCGGGACAGGGCGCCAGGGAACCGGTGCCCACCGGGCTGGCCGGCACCATCGGCAAGGTGCCGGGGGTGGCCGCCGCCGTGCCCGACATCGAGGGCGCCGGCCAGCTGATCGGCTCCGACGGCAAGCCCGTCGGCGGCAACGGACCGCCGACCGTGGCCGGCGGCTGGATCACCGACCAGAAGCTGAACCCGTACCGGCTGGCCGAGGGGCGCGCCCCGCGCGGCCCCGGCGAGGCCGTCATCAACCGCGGCGCCGCCGACAAGGGAAAGCTGCACCTCGGCGACACGACGCTGGTCCGCACCCCCGACCCGGTGAGGATCACCATCGTCGGGGTGGCCACCTTCGGCGGCGAGGACGGCATGGGCGAGGCCACCTACACCGGCCTGAGCGCCGCCGACGCCCAGCGCTACCTGATGCCGCGGCCCGGCGAGGCCACCAGCATCAAGGTCAGAGCCGGACCAGGAGTCAGTCAGCGGGAGCTCACCGACCGGATCAGCAAGGTGCTGCCCGCGCACTTCGAGGCGATCACCGGCAAGAAGGCCACCGACGAGACGCAGAGCTCGACCTCGGGCGCGTTCCTGACCATCTTCACCACACTGCTGACGGTGTTCGCCGGGATCGCGCTGCTCGTCGCGACCTTCAGCATCCACAACACGTTCGCGATCGTCGTCGCCCAGCGCACCCGGGAGAACGCGCTGCTGCGGGCGCTCGGCGCGACCCGCCGCCAGGTGCTCGGCTCGACCATGGCGGAGGCCGCCGCGGTCGCCGTCGCGGCCTCGGTGGCCGGGCTGCTCGGCGGCATCGGGATCGCCGCCGGACTGCAGGCGCTGTTCCCCGCGGTCGGCTTCCCGTTCCCGGCCGGCGGCCTGAAGATCCACGCCCTGGCGCTGGCCGTGCCGCTGGCCGTCGGACTGCTGGTCTGCACCGGCTCCGCGGCCATGCCCGCGGTGCGGGCCGGCCGCACGGCGCCGATCGCCGCGCTCCGCGAGACCGCGACCGACAGCTCGGGCGGGTCCCGCAGGCGCGCGCTGACCGGGGCGGTGACCGGTGCCGTCGGCATCGCGCTCACCGTGACCGGTGCGGCCGGGCCGAGTGTGCTGCCCACCGCCGCCGGCGCCGTGCTCACCCTGGCCGCGTTCGTGGTGCTCGGCCCGGTGGCCTCCACGGTCGCCGTCCGGGCGCTGGGAGCGCCGGTCAGCGCGCTGCGCGGGGTGACCGGCTCGCTGGCCCGCCGCAACGCGCTGCGCAGCCCGCGGCGGACCGCCGCCACGGCCACCGCGCTGATGATCGGCGTGGCGGTGGTCTCGCTGTTCGCGGTGCTGGGCGCCTCGTTCAAGGCGACCCTCAACCAGACGGTCGACCGGTCGTTCGCCGGCGACGTCGCGATCAGCGAGAAGGTCTACGGCGCGGGCGGCGCCGGGCTCAGCCCGAAGCTGGCGCCGGCGATCGCCCGGCTGCCGGAGGTGAAGGAGACCGTCGGCCTCGGCCGCGGGGTCGCCGAGGTGAACGGCAGCGGCCGGCAGCTCACCGTCGCCGACCCGGCGGCGCTCTCCCGGCTGCTCGACCTCGGCACCGTACGCGGCTCGCTGGCCGGCCTCGGCACGCACGGCATCGCGGTCGCCAAGGACGAGGCGGACAAGCGCGGCCTGACCACCGGCAGCCCCGTCACCCTCACCTTCACCGACGGCCGGCGGCTGCCGTTCACCGTCGGCGCGGTCTACGACCAGGCCGGGTTGGCCGGGAACTACGTCATCACCCGCGCGGCCTGGAACCCGCACCGCGTCCAGGACAAGGACACCCTGGTCGCGGTGGACTTCAAGGACGGCGTCGGCACCGCGGCCGGCAAGGCCGCGGTCACCAGGGCCGCGGCGGCCTTCGGCAACCCGGACGTGCAGACCAAGAGCGAGTACGCCACGTCCTCGGCGGCCGGCATCGACACCTTCCTCACGCTGATCTACGCGCTGCTCGCACTCGCCGTGGTGATCGCGCTGCTCGGCATCGCCAACACGCTCACCCTCGCGGTGCACGAGCGGACCCGCGAGCTCGGCCTGCTGCGCGCGGTCGGCCAGACCCGCGCGCAACTGCGGGCGATGGTCCGCTGGGAGTCGGTGATGGTGGCCGCGTTCGGCACCGCGGGCGGCCTCGTCCTCGGCTCGTTCCTCGGCTGGGCGCTGGTCAGGGCGACCGACGACACGGGTACCGGCGCGTTCGCGCTGCCGCCGGGCTCGCTTGCCGTGGTGCTGCTGGTCGGGATCGCGGCAGGCGTGCTGGCCGGCTGGCGCCCGGCCCGCCGCGCGGCCCGGCTCGACGTGCTGCGGGCGATCGCCACCGAGTGAGCGGCGGCCCGGAACGCGGCTGGGCGCCGTCTCCCCTCGGCGGGGAGGCGGCGCCCGGTCGTGCCTTGTGGCGCGGACGATCGCCAGCGGGCCCGGGAAGGGCCCTCGGACGGCCGTCAGGCGACCGACGCGGCAACGGCGATCCGCTCCGGCTGCACCGGCTTGGTCTTCGGGGCCGCCGCACGCAGCGGGAGCACCGTGGGAGCCGGCAGCGGGGTGCTGCGCAAGACGAACCAGACGATCTTGCCGCCGTCCTCCGGGAGCAGGTCGGTGCCCCAGCTGTCGCTCATCGCCTCGACCATCGCCAGTCCGCGCCCGGCGGTGTCGAGCGGCTCCGTCGGCCGCAGGTGCGGCAGCCGCGGGTCGTTGTCGGCCACGGCCACCGTCAGGCAGTCGGTGGCGGCGGTCATCCGCACCGAGCAGTGCTTGTCGGGCTTGGCGTGGCGGTGCACGTTGGCGAGCAGCTCGCTGATGCCGAGCGACGCCGCCTCGATCAGCGGGTCGAGGCGCCAGTAGCGCAGTTGGGCGGAGACGATGCGCCGGATCTGCTGGATCCGGTAGGGGTCCGCGTCGAGTTCGAGCGCGCACTCACGTTCGGCAGGGTCGGTTTGGTCGGCTTGCATGATCACGGCTGCGACTCCCTTCGCGGCGAGGGCCGGAGCCGATTCCGCGGTCCGGGCCGTGCGCCGCTCCGATGGGAACACTTGAGCGAAAACGCGTAGAGTGACTGCTACAGCACTCCGTGATGCGATTTCAGAGTCACCCGTTGTGGCGAATCTCGCAACTCCCGGGAAGCCGCGGCCATGCGGCGACCGGCCTCCGGCCCCTTGCCACGGCGCGTCGGACCGGCCGGACGGCCGTATCCGAAGGACGCGCGAGCCGCTCCGGCCGGCCCGCGCGGAGGCTCACTCGTCGGCCCGCGGGTCCCGGTCTGGCGGCAGCGCCCGGCGGCCGGGCCACCGGTCGCGGGCCCGGTCCAGCATCGCTGCGGTCAGCGCGCCGACCTCGGTGAGGTCCTCTCGTTCCGCGGTCAGCCCGGAGACCACCGCCAGGCGGTGCAGCAGCCGGTCGCGGGCCGAGCCCGGCCCCCACCGCCAGTCGCCGCGTACGGCCCTGGTCAGCTGGTCGCGCCGGCCGCGCTCGTCGCGCGGCACGAGGGCGTCGCCGCGGACCAGCCAGCCGACGCAGGCGTCCACCGGGTCGCCGGGCACCGCCGTGCCCGTCAGCTCCCGCCAGACGGACGCGTAGGCGTTCTCGGCGGCGGCCAGCACCTCGGGGCGCAGCCCCATCGAGCCCCAGCAGGTGGGGAACCCGATCCGCAGATAGGCGAGTTCGACCGCGCCGCTGCCGAGCGCGGCCTGCTCGAAGTCCACGAAGACGGCGCCGGCGGTGGTGTACAGGTCGTTGCCCGGGCACGGATCGCCGTGCAGCAGCGCGTGCTGCCGGCCGGCCTCGGCCGCCAACCGCTGCGCGCAGGCGGCCAGTTCGCCGCGGGCGGCGGCGCTCGCCGGCACCCGCAGGGCCTGCGCGAGGCCGCAGAACGCCTCGACGTCGGACGCCGTCGGGCCGCTCCAGCGCGGCAGCTCCGCCGCGTCGGCCGGGCGCCCGGTGGCGTGCAGCCGGGCCAGCGCGCTCGCGTACGCCACCGGCCAGTCAGGGCCCGGCGCGGTCCGCTCCACCCGGCCGAGCACCATCACCCGGGTGGCCTCGTCGGCGGCGAGCAGCGGCGCCGCCACCGTCAGCCCGGCGCGTGCCGCGATCCGCAGCGCGGCCACTTCCACGGCGAACCGGGTTGTCTCGTCGCCGCCGCCCACGGACTGCTTCACCACCACGCCGGTGCCGCCCAACTCCGCGGACCACACCCGCGACCGCGGGCTCGACCCCAGCCGGCGCACCCCGCTCGCCGCGCCGAACTCCGCCCGCATCGCGGCGGTGAGCGGCAGGCCGCCGCGCATCAGGACGCCGGCCGGGCGCCGCGGGCTTCCCACTGCTTCCTGGTCAACTCGTACTCGACGTCGCCCGATTCGGACCCCTCGATGACCTCGGGCCAATCAGCGAAGTAGGTACGCAGGAAGCTCAGGCCCGCCTTCTCCAGCACCGCGCGCGAACGGGCGTTGACGGTCATCGTGTTGGCGGTGATCCGCTCGACGCCCAGCTCGGTGAAGCCCTTGTCGATCAGGGCGCGGGAGCCTTCGGTGGCGTAGCCGGCGCCCCAGGCGTCCCGGCGCAGCCGGTAGCCGAGTTCGGCCACCGCCGGGCTGTGGTCGTCCAGCGGCCTGAGGCCGAACCAGCCCACGAAGCGGCCGGTGTCCCGCTCCCGCGCGGCCCAGCTGCCGACACCGCCGCCCAGGCACGGGAACGGGCGCGTCAGCTTCGGCAGCCGCTCGGCCAGCACCGCCTGCCGGGAGGTCGGCAGGCCGCCGTTGATGAAGCGGGTCACCTCCGGGTCGCCGTCCAGCTCCACCAGCGCGTCCACGTCCGCCGAGGTGAACGGCCGCAGCGCGAGCCGTTCTGTCACCAGGAAATCCGCCATGGCCCGATCCTCGCCCGGCGGCGGGCCGCGCCGCCAGCGGGTATCGGGCGTGGCGGCTCGTCTCAGCGCGCGGCCTCGTCGCGCGGGTCGCGGCGGGACAGCGCGGCCAGCGTCGTCAGGGCCTGCCGCAGCGCCGCGGGGGAGGGGTTGGCGAGTCCGAGGCGCACCGCGGCCGGCGTGCGGTGCGGGCCGACGGTGAAGGAGGTCGCCGGGGTGACGGCGATGCCCCGGCGGGCCGCCGCGGCCGTGAAGGTGTCCGCCCGCCACGGGGACGGCAGATCCCACCAGCAGAAGTACGCGTGCGGGTCGGCGCGTACCGCCAGGCCCGCCAGGCACCGGGCAGCGATCGTCTGGCGGGCCGCCGCGTCGGCGCGTTTGGCCGCGGCGACCGTCGCCGCCGTGCCGTCGGTGAGCCAGCCGGTCGCCGCCTCCAGGGCGTACCCGGTGGGGGTGCTGCCCGCCGAGCGCAGGGCGTCGGTCAGCGGGCCGGCCAGCCGCGGCGGGGCGACCGCGAAGCCCAGCGTGAGGCCCGGGGCCAGCCGCTTGGACAGGCTGTCGGCCAGCACCACCTGCTTGGGCAGGTACGCGGCCAGCGGCGGCGGCGCGTCCCGCAGGAACGACCAGACCGCGTCCTCGACGGCGACCACCCCGGTCTCCCGCAGTACGTCCGCGAGTTCGGCGCGGCGGCTGTCCGGCATGGTGGTGCCGAGCGGATTGTGCAGCGTCGGCTGGAGGTAGACGGCGCTGAGCGGGGCCGCGCGGTGCGCGTCGAGCAGCGCGCGCGGGAGCAGCCCATCGGCGTCACAGGCCAGCGGCACCAGAGTCTGGCCGAGCCGCCCGGCGACCGCCCTGACCAGCGGATACGTCAGCTCCTCCACGCCGATCCGGCCACCGGCCGGCGCCAGCGCGGCCAGTGCCGCGGCGATCACCTGGCGGCCGTTGCCGGCGAACAGCAGCTCGGACGGGTCGGGTTGCCAGCCGGGGCTACCGAGCAGCGCGCCGACGGCCTCCCGGGCGGCGGCCGTACCGGTCACCCCGGCCGGGCGCAGCGCCGCGGCCAGCACGTCGGGTCTGGCCAGCCGGGCGAGACCCGCGCCCAGCAGCTCCGACTGCCCTGCCACGGCGGGGTAGTTGAGCTCCAGATCGACCGGGGCGGCGGCCGGCTCGGCGAGCGCGGGCCCGTCCTGGCTCGCGGCGGCCCGGACGAACGTGCCGCGCCCCACCTCGCCGACCACCAGCCCGCGCCGGGCCAGTTCGGCGTAGACGCGGCCGGCCGTGGAGTTCGCGATGGCGTTCCTGCGGGCGAAGTCCCGCTGCGTCGGCAGCCGGTCGCCGGGGCGCAGCCGGCCGCCGCTGATCTGCGCCGCCACCGCGTCCGCCACCTGCCGGAAGTCCCGCATCGAAGCCGCCTCCTGTCCGCCGACCGCCCCGGAGCCGGCGCTCGCCGTCCGCCCACCGGAGCCTATGCCACATTGCACCGAGATCAATTCCATCATTGCACTCACCACGGTTCCCGCCTAGCATCGGACCGAGACCGGCCAAGAGGGGGAACACGCAGGTGAGCACCGCATTCGTCAACGGCATCACGGTGGGGTACGACGACACGGGGGAGGGCGACGCGCTGCTGCTCGTCCACGGCCACCCCTTCGACCGCACCATGTGGCGGCCCCAGCCGCCGGCCGTCCCCGGGCACCGGGTGATCGCCCCCGACCTGCGCGGCTACGGCGAGACCACGGTCGTCCCCGGCATCACGCCGCTCGACACCTTCGCCCGCGATCTCGCCGCGCTGCTCGACCATCTCGGCGTCGAACGGGCCACCTTGTGCGGGCTGTCCATGGGCGGCCAGATCGTGCTGGAGTTCCACCGGCTGTTCCCCGGCCGGGTCAGCGGGCTGGTGCTCGCCGACACCTTCGCGCAGGGCGAGACCGAGCAGGGCCGCAAGGAGCGCAACGACCGGGCCGACCTGCTGCTCCGCGAGGGCATGGCCGGCTACGCGCACGACGTGCTCGACTCCATGATCGCGCCTGCCAACGTCGAGGCACTGCCGGAGGTCGCCGCGCACGTCCTGGGCATGATGCTGGCCGCGCCGCCCGAGGGCGCCGCCGCCGCGCTGCGCGGGCGGGCCGAACGCCCGGACTACACCGGCACGTTGCCCGGCATCGCGGTGCCGACGCTGGTGGTGGTCGGCCGGGACGACACCTTCACGCCCGTCTCCGACGCGCGGTTCCTCTTCGAGCGGATCCCGGGGGCGCGGCTGGCCGTGATCGAGGGCGCCGGGCATCTGCCGAACCTGGAGCGTCCTGCCGACTTCAACCGCGCGCTGGCCGGACTGCTGGCCGACGTGTCCGACGCCGGCGCCGAACCCGCGCGCCGGTGAGCCCGTACAGCCGTGAGCCGCGTTCGGCCGGAGCGACCCGCGCCGCTGCGAAACCTGTGAGGTTATGACGAAAGTCTGACGGCGGCCGGCCGGCTCTGGTCAGCGGGCCCCGTACGTGCTCGAATCGGTACATGGAAGACCGCAGGCCGGCGCCCACGAGGAGGCCGGCACCCATCGCGGTGCCCGAGCCCGACAGGCCGGACCCCGACCGATCCCGGCGCGCCGAATCCGGGCGCCCGCCGGGCGACTCCGACACGCCGGGGCCCGCCAGGCACCGGCTCGACACGCCCGACCGCGGCAGCCCGGTGGGCCGCCGGATGATCATCGGCATGCTCGGCCTCGGCGCCGCCGGAGTGGCCTTCGGCGGCGAGATGCAGAACCGGATCGACTCGATACTGGCCTCGGTCAGCGCCAAGGACCCCACCGGAGTCACCGGACTGCTGCCGGGCGGCGGCGGATTCCGCTTCTACTCGGTCTCCAACTCCATCCCGCACCGCGGCGAGGCCGACTACCGGCTGAACATCAGCGGCCTGGTGGACAAGCCGGCCGGCTTCAAGCTCTCCGACCTTCGGTCGCTGCCGCAGACCCGGCTGGTGCGCGACGTGCAGTGCGTGACGGGCTGGCGGGTGCCCAAGACCGCTTTCTCCGGCGTGCGGCTGTCCACCCTGCTCGACGCCGCCGGCGTCAAGGCGGAGGGCAAGGCGATCCGGTTCACCTGCTTCGACGGGGTCTACACCGAGAGCCTCACCATGGACCAGGCCCGCCGCAGCGACATGCTGGTGGCGCTCACCATGAACGACAAGCCGGTCACCGCCGCGCACGGCGGCCCGGTACGGCTCTACGCCGCGCCGATGTACTTCTACAAGTCCGCCAAGTGGCTCTCCGGCATCGAGGTCACCAAGGACGTCCAACCCGGCTACTGGGAGCACTACGGCTATGACGTGGACGGGTGGGTCGGCAAGTCGAACGGCCGCGATGATGAACCGACTTCATGACCTCCAGGACTCCAGGGCGGTCGTCGGTTTCCGCCGCTTCACCCGGGCCGAGACCTGGGTGCACCGCTCGGTGACCTGGCTGATGGGCGTCTGCGTGTTCACCGGCGCCTGCCTGTACTTCCCGCCGCTGGCCGAGATCGTCGGCCGGCGGCGGCTGGTGGTCACCGTCCACGAGTGGTCGGGCATCGCGATCCCGGCGCCGGTCGTCCTCGGCGTGGCCTCCCGGGCGTTCCGCGCCGACGCCGGGCGGCTGGGCCGGTTCTTCCCGCACGACTGGCGCTGGCTGCGGGTGGCGCTGCGCGCGCGGCGCCGCGAACCCACCCTGGCCGGCAAGTTCAACGCCGGCCAGAAGTTGTTCGCGTCCTTCGCCGTCGGCTCTGTGCTGATCATGGCGGGCACCGGGGTGCTGATGTGGTTCCCGCGGCTCAGCCCGCTGGTGTGGCGGACCGGCTCCACCTTCGTCCACGACTGGCTCGCCCTGATCTTCGCCGCGGTGATCACCGGCCACGTCTGGTTCGCCACCAAGGACCCGGAGGCCCGCCGCGGCCTGCGCACCGGCTACGTACCCCGCTGGTGGGTGCGTGACGAGCACCCGCTGTGGGAGCCGGACGAGGAGCAGCCGCGGGCCGGGTCGGACCGGCCGGAGCGCGACACGCGGCAGGCACCGCGCGGTTGACAGCGCGGGGCGGACACGCCGTATCGGGGCGCACCCGCGGCGTTCGCCCGGCCTGCCCGCTTTTCGCCCGCGCCCCTCGTTCCGGCCTCTCGTACGTTCCTGCCCGCCTTTCGTGGCCGCTCTGTTACGGGCAGGACATCCCGCGGTCGTCAACGGGCCACCGGGAGGCCGCAGGCCGCACCTAGCGTCCTGGTATGACGACGTCTCAGGTGACGAGGCCGGCGACGCAGAGCAGCCAGGAACCGCCGGCCGCGCCGGCACCGCGGCCGGAGGAGTACCGGCCGCCCAGGCGGTGGATCCGCCGGTCCGGCGGCGGGCCGCGACGGCTCGGCACCCGGATGGTGGCGGCGCTGGTGCTGATCGCGGTGCTGTGCGCGCTCACCGTGGCCGGCGCGATCGGGGTCAGGCGCGACACCGTCCAGTTGCGTGACACCGTCGCCCAACGCGCCGCCGCGGCGGCCCAGTTGCGCTTCGCGCTCGCCGACCTTGACGCGCAGCGCGCCGACACGCTGGCCCCCGGAGTGTCCGCGGCCGACCCGCTGGTGCTCGTCGGCAACCAGCTGAACGCGCTGCTCACCGCGCAGCAACGGCGCGCCCAGGTCAGCGATCTGCTGCGACAGCTGGCCGGCGACACCTCGCAGCAGGCGCGGGTCAGCGCGCTGCTCGACGGGCTCGGCCGCTACGACGACCTCAGCGGACGCGCCGCCTATGTCGCCGAGCAGAACCCGAACCAGATCGTCGGACAGCCGCCGAGGGTCGCGGTGTCCATGAACGTCCAGGCCGGCGAGGTCATGCACGACGAGCTGCTGCCGGCCGCCGACAGGCTGGCGTCCGCCTACCAGCAGCAGGCGGCCGACCGGCAGTCCACCGCGCACGACGGCGCGGTGCGCTGGGCGCTGGCCATCGGACTGATCGGCCTGCTCGCCCTGCTCTTCCTGGTCTGGTGGCAGTGGCAGCTGGCCCGTGACTACCGGCGGCTGCTCACCCCGGGGCTGCTGGTCGCGACCGCGGCCACCCTCGCCATCGGCCTGGCGGGGGCGCTGGCCTTCGGCGGCACCGCCGGCTCGGTGTCCAGCGCGGGCAACGACGGCCTGCGGCCCTGGACCCGGCTCGCGGAGGCGCGGGCGGTGGCGGCGCAGGCCGCGGCCAGCGAGAGCCGCTGGTTCGTGCACGGCGCCGACTACAGCGCCGCCGACACCGCCGCGTTCAACGGCCTGATCGAGCAGCTCCAGAGCCTGCTGTCGCCGGACGGCTACGCCACCGCGGCCGAACGCCCCGGTTACGCCGACGTGCTCACCCGCTTCGGCCACTTCCGCGCCGACGACAAGCGGCTGCGCGAGCTCCAGGCCCAGGGCAGGACCGCCGAGGCCGCCGAGGTGCTCACCTCGGTCACCCGCGGCGATGTGGCCTTCGACTTCTGGGACTTCGCCACCACGCTGGACGCGCTGGCCGGCCGGCAGCTCGACGACTTCACCGCCCACGCCGCCGACGCGCGCGACTCCCTCGACCAGTGGCCCGCACTGCCGGCGGGCGCCCTGGGTGTGTCGGCGGTGCTGGTGCTCCTGGCGGTACGGCCGCGGTTCGCCGAATACCGCTGACCGGCCCGCGGCCGGAGCGCCCGCGACCCGGTCGGCCGCGAGTCACCCGGGACGGCGGGCACTTCGCCGCCCTGCCCGTCTCCCTGGACTGAACGCCGTGGCGGACCGCGCACCCTGTGCCGCTCGCCGTCGCCCAGTGGGGCGTCGAGGAGGTGCTGGAGGAGCGGATGACCGCCGCCGGCGGCCGGATCCTGCGCGGCGCCGCCGTCTCGGGAGTCGAGCAGGACGATGAAGGGGTGGTCGTGACGGCCGGGTCCCTGCGGGTGCGGGCGCGCTACCTGGTGGCATGCGACGGCGGCCACAGCACCGTACGGAAGCTGCTCGGGCTGCCGTTTCCCGGCCGGTCCGGGACCCGTCAGGCGGTGCTGGCCGACGTCCGCCTGTCGGCCGTGTCAGCGCTGGTGCCCCGGGAGATCGGGCACATGAGCACGCTGACCCGCCACGCGGACGGCTACTGGGCGATGCTGGTCCCGCTCGGCGGCGACCGCTACCGGCTCACCTTCGGGCGCAGCGACCCGGCGGGCACGACGGCCGGCGGCGCGGACGGCCCCGGCGCCGGCGGCCCGGACACCCCCGAGGACCCCGCGGAGATCGCCCCCGAGGAGATCAGCGCCGCGCTGCACGCGGTGTACGGCGACGGGACCACCCTGGCCGCCGTGGAGAACTCATCCCGGTTCAGCGACGCCACCCGCCAGCTGGAGCACTACCGGGCGGGCCGGGTGCTCTTCGCGGGCGACGCGGCGCACATCCACCCCCCGCTGGGCGGCCAGGGCCTCAACCTCGGCATCCAGGACGCGTTCAACCTCGGCTGGAAACTGGCCGCGACCCTCCAGGACCGGGCCCCCGACGGCCTGCTGGACAGCTACCACGCCGAACGGCACCCGGTCGGCGCCCAGGTGCTGCACCACACGTCGGCGCAGCGGGTGCTGGCGGACCCGCGGCCGAGCGAGGACGTGGCCGCGCTGCGGGACATCTTCGTCGACCTGATGCGGCTGCCCGACACCAACCGGCACCTGGCGGGGCTGATGTCCGGCCTCTCGCTGAGCTACCCGCTGCCCGGCGGCCATCCGCTCACCGGCCGCCGCCTGCCGGACGCCGGCCTGGTCACCGCGGCAGGACCGGTCCGGCTCTCGGCGCTGTTCGCTTCGGGGCACGCGGTGCTGCTCGATCTGGCCGCCGCCGTCCCGGCCGGCCTCCGGCTGCCCGCCCGGATCGACCTCGTCCGCGGCACCTCGGACGACGACCTGGGCGCCGCCGTCCTGCTGATCCGTCCCGACGGCTACGTGTGCTGGGCCGCCGACAGCGCCGCCCAGGCCGGCGGCGCCGCCCTGGAGGCCGCCGTCGCCCGCAGCCTGCACCGCGGCTGACGCGGTCCGCCGCGGGCGCCCGGTGCGGACTTGTGGGTTCGCGGGGTCGGGAGGTAGAAGTGAAGGAGAAGATTGGTTCGCCTGTGGGGGGCGCCGCGCGAACGACTCGTTGCCCCGGCCACGCCTGGACGAGACGAGACGCGCCCGTGACCACCGAATTCCCGCCCGCATCCGAGGGCGAGCCGTCGCTGCCCGATGACGTGTGGGAGCAGTTCGCCCAAGACTCGGAGCGGGCCATCAGGCTCAGCGCGCCCAAGGAGCCGTCCGCCCGCGCCCGCATCGTGGCCAGGCGGCTGCGCGAGCAGGAGGAACGGGCTGCGGCGGCGAACGCCAGGCGCGGGCCCACCGCCCGCCGGGCGCCCGGCCGGCGGGCCCCGAAGGCCCGGCCGCCCGCCTCCGACCGTCCCTGGCGCACCGGCCCCACCATCCCGGCCGGATACGGGGAGCGCCGGGGCCGCCGGACGGCGGCCGTCGTCTGTGTCGTCCTGGTCGCCGTGCTGCTGGTGGTGGCCCTGTCGCCGGGGCAGATCTGGACCTGGCTGACCACCCACTGACACCGTGCGCCACCGTTGACACCGGGCGCGCCCGCCGGACGGTCAGCCCTCCGCGGTGTCCACCGGCTCGCCCGCCACGATCAGCCCGGACAGGTGCTCGGCGATCTCCGCCCGCAGCACCTCGGGGATCCCGGCGTCGGTGACCAGGGTGTCCACGTCCTCCAGGCTGGCGAACGAACTCAGGCCCACCGTGCCCCACTTGGTGTGGTCGGCGATCACCACCACCCGGCGCGCCGAGCGGACGAACTGCCGGTTGGTCTCGGCCTCCGCCAGGTTCGGCGTGGACAGGCCCGCCTCCACGGAGATGCCGTGCACGCCGAGGAACAGCAGGTCGAAGTGCAGTGACTGGATCGCCCGGTCCGCGACCGGCCCGACCAGGGTCTCCGAGGGGGTGCGCACCCCGCCGGTGATCACCACGGTGGCCGAGGCCTCGCCGTGGCCGGCGGTCGGCCGCCGCTGCCCGGACTGGAAGACGTCCGCGACCCGTACCGAGTTGGTCACCACCGTCAGATCCGGCACTTCGAGCAGATGGTGGGCCAGTGCGAAGGCGGTGGTGCCGCCGGCCAGCGCGATGGCGCTGCCGGGTGGCACCAGTTCCGCCGCGGCCCGTGCGATGGCCTCCTTCGCGCCCAGCTCCAGCCCCGACTTCGCCTCGAAGCCCGGCTCGTGGCTGCTCGCCTCCACCACCGGCACCGCGCCGCCGTGCACCTTCTCCACCACGCCCTGCCGGGCGAGTGCGTCCAGGTCGCGCCGTACCGTCATGTCGGAGACGTTCAGCCGCCGGGTCAGTTCGTTGACGCGGACGCCGCCGCGCCGCCGTACCTCATCGAGGATCAGAGCCCGCCGCTGCTCCGCGAGGAGGTTCTGGTTGTCGCTCACCCGTGACCCCGTCCCGTCCGTCTCGTTTTCCGCACCGCCGGTTACCGGCACGGTGCGGACATCCTTCCACGGTGATGGCCACAGGTGTACGCCTGATGACCGTCGACCGCCAGGCCGGTCGGCTCAGGGCAGTTCCGGCAGGTCGTCAGGGTAGAGCAGCTGCAGCTCCTCGTGGGTGGGCTCGGCCACCTGGGCGAGCCGCACCGCGTGCCGTTCCACCATCGCCTCGAAGGTCTGCCGGGCCGCCCTTCCGTTGCCGAACGCCGGGCCCTTGGGCAGCGCGGTGAAGTACTTCAGCAGCGCCTCGCCGGTGTCCTCGCTGAGCTGGTACTCGTGCTCGGTGGCCTGCGAGCGGACGATGTGCAGCAGCTCGTCGGCCGAGTAGTCGCCGAAGGTGATGGTCCGCGAGAATCGGGACGCGACCCCGGGGTTGGAGGCGAGGAAGCGCTCCATCTCCGCGGTGTAGCCGGCCACGATCACCACCACCGCGTCCCGGTGGTCCTCCATGAGCTTCACCAGCGTGTCGATGGCCTCCCGGCCGAAGTCCCGGCCGGCGTCCTCGGGCGCCAGCGCGTAGGCCTCGTCGATGAACAGCACCCCGCCGCGGGCCCGCTCGAACGCCTCCTGGGTGCGGATCGCGGTGGAGCCGATGTGCTCGCCCACCAGGTCCACCCGGGCCACCTCGATCAGATGGCCGCGCTCCAGCACGTCGAGCGATGCCAGGATCTCGCCGTACAGCCGGGCCACCGTGGTCTTGCCGGTGCCGGGGGAGCCGGTGAAGACCAGGTGCCGGCGCGGCGAGGGCGCCTTGAGGCCGGCCTTCTGCCGGCGGCGGCCCACCTCGATCATGTCGATCAGGGTGCGCACCTCGCGCTTGACGCTCTCCAGGCCGACCAGCGCGTCCAGGTCGCCCAGCACCGCGTCGCTCTCCCGGCTGGGCGCCGCCGCGGGGGGCTGCTCGGGCCGCTGCTCCGGCACCCCGCCGAGCAGCCCGAACGAGGGTGTCGCGGCCTGCTGGTGAGCCGGTACGGCGACCGGTACGGGCTCGGGCACCGCCGCGGTCTGGTCGCTGGTGCACTCCTCGGTGACCGGGCCCGGCGCGGCGAACTCGTAGCCGCCGCGGGCACAGCGCTCGGTACGGCAGCGGGTCAGCGTGGACCGGCAGCCGTCGATGATGTGGAAGCCGTAGCCGCGGCTGCCGGTCACCCGGCACGAGGTGAACGTGCCGCGGCCCTCCGCCGAGACGTAGATCCCCGACTCGGCGGAGTTGGTCACGGTGCAGCGTTCGAGGGCCGGGTCGGCGCCCTTGGTGACGATCACCCCGGTCGCCGTGTCGTCGATGGTGACCTGGGCCAGGGTGCCGCCGCTGCCGTGGTCGCGGAACCAGGCGCCGGTGGCCGCCTCCCGGATCCGGCAGTCGTCCAGCTGGACGTTGGCGCCGTCGCTGACCGAGACCGCGGTGTTGCGGATCTGCGAGAAGTCGGTGTCCACCACGTCGGCGCGGGAGCCGCGGTCGAGGACGAACAGGGCGTCCGGCACGTCGTGGACGCGGCAGGCGTCCAGTATGGCCACCGCGCCGTCGCTCACCCACACCGCGGGGTAGTCGCCGGTGCTGTCGTGGATCTCGCTCTGGTTGGCGTCCGCCCTGGTGCCCGGGTCCCACACCGACAGCCCGTTGCGGCCGAAGCGGCGGATCGTGCAGCGGGTCAGCGTCAGCACCGAGCGGGCCCGCAGGTCCACCGCGTTCTCCGGGATGTCATGGATGTCGCAGTCGGCGAGCGCCAGTACGGCGTCGGTGTCCAGCGACACCCCGTCGCCGGTGGTCCGGTGCACCTGGCAGTCGGTGAAGTGCCCGCTGCCGCGCTGTGACACCTGCACTCCGGTGCCCTGGATCTCGAACACCTCGCAGCCGATGGCCTCAAGGGAGCTGTTCTCACCGGCCACCGACAGGCCGGCGCCGGTGGTGTGGTGCACCCGGCAGCGTTCGAGCCGCGGGGTGGCCCCGCCGCGTACCGAGATGCCGCTCTGGCCGGCCGCGACCACCTCGCACTCCTCGAACACCCCGCCGGCCGCGTCCAGCACGCTGATCCCGAGCCCGGCCGGGTTGTCCACCGTGCAGCGCCGCACCGTGGGGCGGGCGCCGTCGCGCACCTCGATGCCGACCGCGGAGCGGGTGCTGATCCGCAGGCCGGACAGCTCCGGCGTGCCCACCTCGACCACCAGCGCGGCGGCGGAGATGTCCTGGCCCTCCACCAGCAGGTCGAAGACGCCCGCGGCGGCCCGTACGGTCAGCGCCACGCCGGCCGTGGGGGCGATCCGTACGGTGCCGGGGCCGTCGGCGCAGCGCAGCGTCACCGCGTGCTCGAGGACCAGGTTCTCCCGGTAGGTGCCGGGGGCCACCGCCAGCACGTCGCCGTCGCCGGCCACTTCGAGAGCGGCGGCGAGGGTCTCGTACTCACCTGTGCGGCGGCGCCACCGCGAACTGCTCGGGTTGGTCACCTGCACCACGCCATGTGCCATCGGGCTGCTCTGCCCCCACCTCTTGCGTCGGCCGACCGGGGATCAAAGGTAGCGCGCGCGGAGGCCCGTCGTTGACGGCCGTCCAGCCGGTGGCCGGTCATGGGCCCGCCGCGCCGCTCAGCCGTCCGCGCCCGCCCGGCCCCAGTCCTGGCCGACCCGGGCCCATTCGCGCTCCCAGGACTCCAGCCTGCGGCGCATCAGCCGCCACAGGAGTATCTGGCGGGACATCAGCAGCAGCCCGGCGGCCGCGGTGCCGGCCGCCATGCCCGCGAGCACCGAGTGGGTCGCGGCGGTGCCCGCGTCCAGCGGCGGCGCCACCAACTCGCCGTCCTTGCCGGTCCACACCCGGACGGTGCCGACCTGCCACACCTCGAGCTCCACCGGCACGGTCTCGGTGCGCGTCACATGATCGCGCCCGGTCCAGCGCAGCAGGTCGCCATGGCGCGGATCGACGGCCTTGCTCGCCGCGTTCGAGGTGTCGGTGGTGCGCGAGCCTCTGGAGGTCGGCAGCACGGTGGCGGGCACCAGGAAGCGTTCCGCGCGCTCGGCGCGCATCACATGGTGCAGCGTGCGGTCCACCGACTGGCCGGCCCACCAGCCGAGCAGCGGCGTGAGGCAGACCAGGACGGCGGTCAGCAGCCCGACACACGTCTGCACGACGTCGGAACGGCGGCGCAGCGGATTGCGCCGCAACTGCCAGCCGAGCTTCCTGCGCCCTTTGCGACGACCCATGGGGCCACCCCCTTCACACCCGTTCAACTACCGCAAACGGCGCGACTCATGCGTGTGGATTCACGCCGTGGAGGTCGCGAGGGTGACGCACCGATGCGTTACTCCACCACGATCAACGGATCGCCCACCCGCAGGGTTCCGGATCGCTCGGGGATCAGATTCTGGCCGAAAAGCAGGCCGTCGCCGAACCGGCGGTGCCTGCCGAGGGTGCGCAGCGGCTCCTTGCCGCGGGCCGCGCTGGACTGGTCGGTGGTGGTGATCACGCAGCGCGCGCAGGGTTTGGGCACCCGGAATTCCACCGTGCCTATCCGCACCCGGCGCCAGCTGTCCTCCGCCCAGGCGGCGGTGCCGTCGATCACCGCGTTCGGCCGGAACCTGTCCATCGGCAGCGGGCCCTCCTGCGGCCGGTCGCCGTCGGCGATCAGCGAGTTGAGCGCGGCGAGGGATCCCGTGGTGGTCACCATCAGCGGAAACCCGTCGGCGAGACTGACCGTGTCACCCGGCTGCGCGTAGTCCGGGTCCACCGGTCGGCGTACCGCCGGGTCGTCCATGTGCATCAGCCGCACCGGCGTGCCGAGGAGCCCGGAGAACCAGCCGTCCGCCGGCTCGCCCGCAGGCAGCACCTCGATCTTGTGCGAGAAGAGCCGCACGGTCTCCAGCGCTCCAGGCGCCGGCACGGCCACCTCCAGCGGTTCGCGACCGGGCGCGGACAGCCGCAGGCCGCCACCCCCCGAGGGTCGGGCCCGCAGCAGTGCCATCCGCGGCTGCTCCCGCTGGGTCACCGCCCGCAGCGTGCGGGAGTCGACCAGCATCCAGCGGCGGTCATGGGCGAGCCCCCACGGCTCCACGACCGCTTCCGGCAGTGCGATCCCGCGCAGCGACTTGACGGGATAGAGGTGCAGCGCGCTGAGTCGGGGCGTGGTCATGCCACCATCCTGCCAGCTGGCGCCCGCGTGTCCCCCGCAAGCCGTCTGCCAGGCGCTTCCGCCTGCCCTCTCCGCCGCCGCTTCGCGCGGTCAGTGCTGGTGTCAGCCCTGGTAGTAGCCGCCGCCCTGCTGGGCCGGAGGCACGCCGAGCCCGAGGTTGCGGCGCGGGTACTGGTCCTCCTGGTGGCCGCCGGGGACCTGCCGCGGCGGGACCGGGCGGGGCGCCATCGGGCGCGGTGTCTCGTAGCCCGACGGGGACGGCTGCGGCGGCTGGGCCGGGTAGCCGCCGCCGTTGCCGTAGCCGTTCTGGTAGCCGCCGCCGCGCGGCGCCGCTGCCTGCTGCGGGATGTACGCGGTCGGCTGCTGCTGCTGGTAGCCGCCCGTCGGGTAGCCGTTGTGCATCGCGGGCTGCATGGCCTGCTGCGGCTGCGGCTGGGCGTACTGCGAGGGGGCGGACGGCCCCGAGGGCAGCGCCGGAAGGGCGGGCAGCGCGGGCAGGTTGCTGCCGGCGTAACCACCGTTGCCGTAGCCCCCGGTCTCGTACGGGGAGTACGGGGACGGCACGCGGATGGGGGCGATCTGCGGTGTGCCGCGCTCGGCGACGAGGCTGTCGTAGATCGGGGTGTCCGGGAAGGACGAGAAAGAAGGGGAGTAGCCGCCGTAGCCGCCACCGTACGAACCGCGGGGGGTGGTCATGAGCCATAAGTTAAGCCCACGATGTGGTCGTTGGGGAGACCGATTAGCGGGTTGTTTGCGGTGCGCTGTGTGACGGCAAGTCCCCAATATGAGCGAATCCCCGGAAACCGGTCAGCGTGGCGTGGTGTGATCAGGTAAAAGCCGTGCGTCCGGGGGGTTACCAGCGGTCTCGATTCGCTGGGGGAGGGGGATTCGATGACGCTGCGCGAGGGCGGGGGCGTCCGGCTATCGGACTCCGTACTCCGGCTGGAGTTCGGCCGGCGGGCCGGCTCCGGGGTGCCGCGGGCGGAGGTGCGGGCGGTGCTGCTCGCCGGACGGTCGGCCGCCGTGCGGACGGTCGCCGCGGCGCCCCGCGGCGCGCGCCCGGAGGGTGATGGCGGCGAACTGGTGGACGCCCTCACGGTCGATCTCGGATCACTCGAAAGTGCCGTCAGGAGCGTGCGGTTGATCGCCCGCACGGAGGGCGGCCCGCTCGGCCGGGTGCCCGGGCTGTGGGTCCGGGTGCACGGGGTGGAGGCGGGCGCCGGGGCCGACTGGGAGGCGGCGGCCGGCGAGTCGCAGTACGTGGTCGGCGAGTGCGTCAGGCGCGGCGGCGGCTGGTGGTTCTCGACGGTGCCCGAGCCGGTCTACCAGCCGGTGTGGCTGCCGGAGTTCCCCGCCGCCTCGGAGCCGCGGACGGCGGAGCCCGCCGCCGCGCCGCCGGGGAGCGCCCCCGGACCCGTCACGCTGACCGAGGCGGCGCCCGCGGTGCCGCTGCCCGGGTCCGGCGGGGCTCTCTCCGGCACGCTGCGGGTCGGCGTCGGGCTGGCCGGCCCGGGGGAGTCCCGGCCCGGCTTCGATCTGTGCGCGCTCTTCGAACTGTCCGACGGCAGCAAGGGAGTCGTCCAGTCGCTCGGCGGTGGCTACGGGTCGCTCGACCGGCCGCCGTTCATCCGGCTGGACGGGGCCGGCTCCGGGGGAGCGGGCGCCACCGTCGCCCTCGACCTGGGGCGCGGCGCGCACTTCCGCCGCGTGCTGGTCTTCGCCGCCGTCTACGAGCGCGCCCGCAGCTTCGCGGGCATGCGGGCCGCCGTCACCCTGCGGTCCGAGCACGGGCCGCCGGTGGACTTCAGCACCGGCGAGTGCGCGGTCGAGTCCACCGCCTGCGCGCTGGCCCTGCTCATCCGGGACGGCGCCGGCCTGGTGGCCCGCCGTGAGGCCGTCTTCCTGGCGCCGCGGCAGGGCGTGAGCCCGCAGCGGATGGTGGACTACGCCTACGGCTGGGGGTTGCAGTGGACACCGGTCGGCAAGTGAGCAACGGCCGCCGGGCGGCGGGGCGTTCGGCCCTTTCGCGCGGGCGTCACTCCTGCGCGGAGGCGTCAGGACGGGCGTAGGTGCGGCCCTTCCAGGCCGCGCCCCGGCCCCGGTAGTGCTGGACCGCCGAGTCCACGGTCATCAGCAGGTAGAGCGCGGCGGTGTACGGCAGCGTGGGCGCCAGCAGCAGCGGCTGCCCGTAGTAGCGCAGCATCGGCAGGTACGTGCCCGCCATCACCAGCCAGGCCGCCGCGCCCAGCGCGCACAGCGGCC
Organism: Streptomyces sp. CA-111067; assembly: GCF_050956065.1. Classification (NCBI taxonomy): domain Bacteria; kingdom Bacillati; phylum Actinomycetota; class Actinomycetes; order Kitasatosporales; family Streptomycetaceae; genus Streptomyces; species Streptomyces sp. CA-111067. Next base: position 8,278,923 of record NZ_CP192103.1, read on the forward strand.
AGGCGCCGGCCACGGCTCCGCCGACCGCGGCGACCGGCGGCACCAGGTAGATCAGCGCGAGGCCGAGCACCGTGCCCGCCAGCACGGCCGGATTGTGCCGCAGTTGGGCGTACGCGCTGCGGGACACCATCCGCCACAGCTCGGCCAGGTCGGGGTAGGGGCGGACGCTGTCCACCCGGTCGGCCAGGCCGAGCCAGATCCGGCCGCCGGAGCGCCGCACGGCGCGGGCCAGCGCCACGTCGTCGATCACCGACTGGCGGATGGAGTCCGGCACGTCGGCCGCGGTGGCGGCCGAGGAGCGCAGCAGGACGCAGCCGCCGGCCGCGGCGGCGGTGCGGGAGCGCGGGCGGTTGATCCAGCGGAACGGGTAGAGCTGGGCGAAGAAGTACACGAACGCGGGGACGATGAGGCGCTCCCAGCCGGTCTCCACGCGCAGCCTGGCCATCAGCGAGACCATGTCCAGGTTCGCGGACTCGGCCGCGGCTGCGAGTTCGCGCAGGCTGTCCGGGCGGTGGGCGATGTCGGCGTCGGTCAGCAGCAGGAAGTCGGCGTCCGTGCGTTCGCGGGCCAGGGCGATGCCGTGCTTGACGGCCCACAGCTTGCCCGTCCAGCCGGAGGGGGGCTCGCCGGGCGAGGTCACGGTCAGCGGCAGGCCGCCGAAGCGGGTGTGCAGGTCGCGGGCGACGGTGGCGGTGCCGTCGGTGCTTCCGTCGTCGACGAGGAAGATCTCGGCCCGGCCGGGGTAGTCCTGGGCGAGCAGCGAGGGCAGGCTCAGGCCGAGCACCTCGGCTTCGTCCCTGGCCGGGACGACGATTGCCACGCTCGGCCAGTGGGGCGGGGTCTCGCGGGGCGGGAGCCGGGTGTCGGTGCGCCAGAAGCCGCCTTGTCCGAGGAGGAGCCATACCCAGGCCAGCAGGGACGCTGCCGCGATCACCGTCATCACCATCACCCGCGGCAGTCTGCACCACGCCTGCGGCGAGCCGCCCCAGCACCCCGGCGCGCCGCTCCTCGGCTCCGCCTGCCCGGTCGCGGTCGCGCCCCCGGCTTGCCCGCCGTGCTGGCTTGTCGCGCAGTTCCCCGCGCCCCTTCGGGTCGCGCTGGTTCTGGCCCGGTGGCGTGGGCCCCGTGAGGGGCGCGGGGAACTGCGCGACGAGCCACGACGGTGCGGTAGTCGGCAGGGGAGCGTAAGGGGCTGGGCCTGGCCCGTCAGGGGCGCGGGGAACTGCGCGACAAGCCACGACGGCGGCGCGGGCGGGATTGATTAGAGTAGGGAACGTGAAGATCGCGCTCGTGGACTCCGGGATCGGGCTGCTCGCCGCTGCCGCGGCGGTGCGGCGGATGCGGCCGGACGCGGATCTCCTGCTTTCGGCTGATCCTGACGGCATGCCCTGGGGTCCGCGCACCGCGGCGGATGTGGCGCGGCGCGCCATGGAGTGCGCGGTGGCCGCGGCGGAGCGGCAGCCGGACGCGCTGATCGTCGCGTGCAACACCGCCTCCGTGCACGCCCTGCCCGCGCTGCGGGCCGCCTTCGAGCCCGCGCTCCCGGTCGTCGGCACCGTGCCCGCGATCAAGCCGGCCGCCGCCCGAGGCGGCTCCGTGGCCATCTGGGCCACCCCCGCCACGACCGGCAGCGCCTACCAGCGCGGCCTGATCGCCGAGTTCGGCAACGGCGCGCAGGTCACGGGAGTGCCGTGCCCCGGCCTCGCGGACGCGGTGCAGAACGCCGACTCCGCCGCGGTGGCCGCCGCGGTGGCCGCCGCGGCCGCGCGGACTCCGTTCGACGTGCACACCGTGGTACTCGGCTGCACGCACTACGAACTGGTCTCCGACCTGATCGCCGCCGCCCTCCCCGGCATCACCCTGCTCGGCTCGGCCGACGCCGTCGCCGCGCAGGCGCTGCGCCGGATCGGCGCCGAGCCGGCCGCCGCGCCGCCCGGTTCCCGCCCCGGCGGCCTGGAGGTCATCCTCAGCGGGCGGCCGAGCCCGACTCTCCCGCCCGCGGCGCTGAGCTATCCCGAGGGCGCGGCGCTGACCGCCATACCAGGACATAACGACGCGATGGCGCGTTCGTGAGAGATGCCACGGCGTGCGTCAGAACACTGCCGACTCGCCGGTAGGTCGGTACTCTTCCTGACATGACGCACGCTCCCCGGCCGGCGGCCGGCTCGCCGCAGGTCTGGACGGGTCGGGCCAGCAACCGAATCCAGTGGCTGTTCGCAGCCGCGGGCGCCGCCTGCGTGGCCCTCGGCATCGAGCTCGCCGTCGACCAGCCGGCCACCACCGCGCTCGCCCCCCTCGTGATGTCCGTCGTCGGATGCCTGACGGTCGGACTGCTGATCCTGTTCCTGACGGTCGCCTTCACCCATGTGCAGGTACGGGTGGACCGCGAAGGCGTCTACGTGCGCTGCGGCCACATCGGCCTGCCGCGCCGCCGCATCTCACTCGACCAGGTGAGCGGCGCCCAGCTCGATCCGAGCGTCAGCCCGCGCAGCTGGGGCGGCTGGGGTTACCGCTGGCGGCCCGAGAAGGGCACCGCCGTGGTGGTGCGGCGCGGTCCCGGCGTGGTGATCGACCTGGGCGGCGGCCACCTGTTCACCGTCACCGTGGACGACGCGGAGGGCGCGGTGCAGGCCATCACCGACTGGCTGCGGCTGCACTCCGTCCCGGTCACTGGCACATCTGCCCGCTGAGCCCGCCGAGCCCCCGTCCGATCCGCCGAGCCCCCGTCTGAGCCCGCCGCCTGCTGAGCCCCGCTACGGCGCCAGATCGTCGGCAAGCGGCCTGGCCGTGGCGATCCCGGCCAGGAATCCGGCCCCCGCCGTCACCGCCGCATAGCCCAGCACATGGTCCACCGACGCCAGCATGGCGAGCCCGGTGAGCCCCGCGCCCGCGGTGAGCACGACCGGCGTGGGCCGCGGCGAGCGCCACAGCGCGCAGAGCAGCCAGCCGAACGCGATCCCCAGCAGCCCCGCGCCCGGCAGCCCCTGCTCCGCGGCCAACTGGAGCGGTGCTGACTGCGCCGAGATCGGCGAGGGCGCGTCGTCCGGTACGGCGGACCCGTCGTCGGGGAAACGCTCGGGGCCCACGCCCCGCAGCGGATGGTGCTCGGCCAGGCTGACCGCCTGGTGCCACAGGTCGACCCGCGGCTGGGTGAGCTGCCCGGTCAGCGACTGGGAGAGCCCCGACGGCAACTCGTTCTCGGCCAGCGCGTAGCTGCCGCCGACCGCCAGCAGGGTGGCCAGCGCCAGCCCGACGAGCCCGAGCAGCCGCCCCCTCATCCGTGCGGCGGCCAGCGAGCACAGCACGATGGCCAGGCCGGCGGCGAACCCCGCGGTCGAGCCGAGCGCGAGTGCCGTCGCCGCCGCGCCCGCGCCGGTCAGCCACAGGGCGGTCCGCACCACCGGGCCGCGCGCGGCCCACGCGGCGCAGCAGGCACCGCCCACCGCGAGCACCAGGAGCGCGGCATCCGCGTTGGCGTAGCCGAGCGGCGGCGAGTCGGATCCGCCGGACAGCCGGGAGGACGGCACCAGGACCAGGGCCAGCACGGTGACCGCGGCCGCGGCGGGCGCGAGCACCGGCAGCACCGCGCCCAGCACCCGTCCGGCGGCGAATCCCGCGGTGACCGCGAGCAGCGCCAGCAGCGCGCCCTCGGGGCGGGCCGCCCGGCCGGTCGCGGCGATCAGCGTCCAGACCGCGGAGCACGCGAGCACCGCGATCCCGGCGGCGTCCAGTGCCCCGACCCCGCTGTACGGTCCCGGCGCGCGCCGCGACGACGCCCCCGCGGCGGCGTCCCGGCCCCGCTCGTCCTCCCGGTCGTCCCCCCGCTCGGAATCCCGCTGTCCCTGCCGTCCCCGTCGTTCCTGCCGTCCCCGCTGCCCCTGATGTGCGGCGTCCGGCGTGCCGTCGGCCGTCGTGTCCATCCCCCGATACCCCCTGCCGCCGCCGGGGCGCGCCGGGGTGCCGGCACACCCGCGGTCCCCGCGTGGGCGCTTACTGTCCGGTCACCGTAACGGGTGACGGTGGTCCTGTGGACAGGTTGTGCGCGAACGGCGCGGACCTTGGGAGGCCTGGTGCTGATGTGGCGCGCACGGGGTTTCTCGTAGGCTCGGGCCATGGCCACTCCCCAGTTCATCCAGGACATCCGCGCCAAGGCCGGCGACGTGTTGCTGCTGCTGCCAGGTGTCGTGATGGTGGTGTTCGACGACCGCGGCCGGGTCCTGCTCAACCGGCGCTCCGACACCGGCAGGTGGGCACTGATCAGCGGCATCCCGGAGCCCGGCGAGCAGCCCGCGCTGGCCGCGGTGCGCGAGATCGAGGAGGAGACCGGGGTGCGCGCCACCGTCGAGCGGGTGCTGAGCGTGTTCACCAACGAGGCGATCGTCCACACCAACGGCGACCACGCGCAGTACATCGACATCGTGCTGCGCTGCCGGGCGCTCGGCGGCGAGGCCCGGGTGAACGACGACGAGTCGCTCGACGTGCGCTGGTTCGGGCCGGACGAGCTGCCGCCGCTCGGCCCGATCGCCCGCGGCCGGATCGAGCTGGCGCTGCGGGACGAGCCCACCTGGTTCGTGCCGGCGCCCTGACCCGGGGGCGCGGTGAGCGCCCGCCGCTCACTCGTCCAGGCCGGCCGCCGCGAGCCCCATGAAGTCCACCTTCTCGCCGCGGCCCTCGCCCCGGAACAGCGCGAAGGCGGCCACCGCGGCGGCGGCCATCACCGCCGCGCTCACCGTGAAGCCGAGCGTGAAGCCGTCGCTGAGCGCCGTGGCCTGCGGGTGCCCGGCCGCCATCCGGTGCGCGGTGCGGGACGCGGCGATGCTGACGGTGACCGAGAGGCCCAGCGCGCCGCCCGCGGTCCTGCTGACGTTCGCCAGGCCGGAGGCCAGCCCCGTCATGGACGGCGGCACCCCGGCCACCGAGGCGATCGTCATCGGTACGAAGGTCAGCGCGAGGCCGAGGCCCGCCAGCACCGACGGCAGGACGACGTTGCGCCACAGCCCGCCCGTCGGGCTGTCGTGGGCGAACACCAGCAGGCCCGCGGCGGCCACCAGCGTGCCGAGCACCAGGACGTACCTGACCCCGATCAGCGGTACGAGCAGCGGCGCCACGCCCGCGAAGACCAGCACTGTGCCGGTCATCGGCAGGTACATCAGCCCGGCCTTGACCGCCGAGTAGTGCAGGGTCTGCTGGAGGTAGAGCGAGATGAAGTAGAACATCGCCACCATCCCGCCGCCGACCAGCGCGGCCACCGCGTTCGCCCCGGTCACCGAGCGGTTGGCGAAGATCGAGAACGGGATCAGCGGGTCCTGGGCGATCCGGGTCTCGTGGACGACCAGGTAGCCGAGCAGCGCCGCAGAGCCGGCCAGCAGTCCGATGGTCCTGGCCGAGCCCCAGGGGTGCTCGCCGGTCTGCGACACCGCGTAGGCGAACAGCGAGAACCCCGCGGTGACCGCCACCGCGCCGGCCGTGTCGAAGGAGCGGTGCCTGCGGGCCGGCCGGTCGGCCGCCAGGAACCGCGGCGCGAGGGCCAGCATCAGCAGTCCCAGCGGGATGTTGACGAAGAAGATCCACCGCCAGCCGGGCCCGCCGGCGATGAGCCCGCCCACCGTCACCCCGAGCGAGCCGCTGATCCCGGCGGTGCCGCCCCAGATCGCCAGCGCCCGGTTGCGGGCCCTGCCCTCGGGGAAGGTGGTGGCGATGATCGCCAGCGTCATCGGCGCCACGAACGCCGCCGACAGGCCCTGCAGCGCCCGGGTGGTGATCAGCATGTCGGCGTTCTGCGCGAGGCCGGAGGCGAGCGAGGCCGCGGTGAACAGCGCGACCCCGCTCAGGAAGACCCGTCTCCTGCCCAGCAGGTCGCCGACCCGGCTGCCGAGCAGCAGCAGGCCGCCGAAGACCACCGTGTAGGCGTTGATCACCCAGGACAGGCTGTCCGGCGTGAAGTGCAGGTCGCGCTGCATGGTGGGCAGCGTGACGTTCACCACCGTCACGTCGATGAGTTCGATCAGCTGGGCCAGGCAGAGCAGCGCGAGCGCCACCGTGTGCCGTCCGGTCCAGACGAACTCGGGTGCGGTGGAGGCCGGTTGCTCCGCCACCGCCCGGCCGGGCAGTCCCCTGTGCTGCCCAGCCGCCTTCCGATCCTCCGGCCGCGCCATCTCAGGCGCCCACCGGTACGTCGTCCCGCGCCGCGGGTTTCCGCGGTCTGGCCCAGCGCCGCATGATGGGCCGTTCGAACGCGCTGTACATCAGGGCGGAGAGTGCCAGCGACACGGTGAGCGCCAGCAGCGCCAGGCCGGTCACCTGCCAGCCGGAGAGCCTGCTCATCATGGTGACGCCGAAGAGGTGCGCGCCGTAGGTGATGACCAGTTCGTGCACCATGTAGAAGGCGAACGAGATCTCGCCGAGCCACACCGCGCCCCTCCTGGACGCCAGCGTCCTGCGGCCGTTGATGTCGGCCGTCGCGGCGGCCGGCACGATCAGCGCCAGCGGGATGACGGTGGCCGCGACCAGGCCGTACTCGCCGTGGATGTAGACCGCCAGCACGTAGAACGGTACGAAGGCGAGCAGTGCCACCGGCAGGCTGATCCGCGGCCACAGCTTCTCGACCACGATCCTGGCGAGCAGCATGCCGAGGACGAACTCCAGCAGCCGGGTGACCGGGAAGAAGTAGACGAACCACATCTGCTCGACCGTCCAGGGCAGGAACACCGGGTTGGTGCCGCCCATGAACAGCTCGGCGATCAGCGGCACCAGCCAGACCCCGAGGACCATCAGCCCGGCGCCCCACATCAGGGTCCGCCTGGGCAGTCTGCTCAACGTCCGCAGCAGCAGCGGGAAGCAGAGGTAGAAGAACGCCTCGCAGGCCAGCGACCAGCTCACGTCGTTCAGGCCGGTGAAGAGCGCGAAGTCCGGCGTCCAGGTGTGCACCAGCAGCAGGTTCGGGATCGTCTGCCTGACGGTGAAGGAGCTGCCGATGGTCAGCACCAGCAGCAGCGCCGCCACGGCGGTGACCAGGTGGGTGGGGTAGATCTTGAGTACCCGGCGGCGCCAGAAGGCGCGTGCGGTGTCTCCCGGCACCGCCGACCAGGTCAGCACGAATCCGCTGAGGATGAAGAAGAACGAGACGCCGGCACCGCCGAAGTCGGTCCAGAAGTACCGCAGGGTGTGCCCGTCCCAGGTGTAGCTGGCGGGAATGAGCACGAAGAAGACATGAGAGGTGAACACCATCGCCGCCGCCAGGAACCGCATTCCGGTCAGCGAGTTGAGCGCGGGTCGGCGTAACGTCCGTTCTACGCTCTGTGTGCGAGTCTGTAGTGCCACCGGACACTCCCTTCGGTCAGGTGAGGCGGCCGACCCCCGTCAACCGCCTTCAGCGGGCCGTCGACAGACTCATCGCAGCGGCCCGCGACCAGAGTCGGGCACACCGGCCCCGATCCGTCCCCATCCCGTCCCCGCCTCGTCACCGGTGGCCGGTCGGGGAGTTGACAGCCCGTCCGGCGGCGGGACCCGCACGCGTTCCCAGCCCGGCCGGAGCCGGTCTATGATGCGCACTCCGGTTGCGACACGGCGCTTGCCGCCCGGGAGGGGGACGGGGTGGACTTTCGGATCCTGGGCTCGCTCGAAGCCTGGTCCGGACAGACCCGTCTGACGCTCGGCGGTCCACGGGAACGGAAAGTGCTCGCGCTCTTACTCCTTGACGCCAACCGCACCGTCTCCCTCGCCCACCTGGTCGACGCGCTGTGGGACGAGGCGCCGCCGGCCACCGCGGAGAAGCAGATCCGCAACGCCGTCTCCCGGCTGCGCGCGGTCTTCGAGGCCGGGCCGGCTCAGGCCGGCCACATCACCGTGGAGGGCGCCGCCGGATACCGGATCGAGGTGCCCGAACAGGCCCTGGACGCCGCCGTGTTCGAGCGCGAGACGGCCGAGGCGGATGCCGCTGCCGCCGCCGGCGACCTCGTCGGGGCCGCCGATCTGCTGCGCGCCGCGCTCGACCGCTGGCGCGGGCCCGCCCTCGCCGGGATGACCGGCCGGGTGATCGAGGCGGAGGCCGCCGCCTGGGACGAGCGGCGGCTCGCGGTGCGCGAGACCTACACCGACCACCAACTGGCCCTGGGACGGCACCCCCAGGTCATCGCCGGGCTCTCCGCGCTGGTCGCCGAGCACCCGCTGCGCGAGAGGCCCGCCTGCCAGCTGATGCTGGCGCTGTACCGGGCCGGCCGGCAGAGCGACGCGCTCGCCGTCTTCCACGGGGTGCGCTCCCGGCTCGCCGACGACATGGGCCTGGACGCGGGCCCGGCGATCCACCGGCTGCACCAGCAGATCCTGACCAACGACCCCGAGGTGGCCGCCCCCGGATCCGACCGGCCGCGGCCCGCCGGCCGGCCGCAGGCCGCCGACGAGCCGCCGGTGCCCCGCCAACTGCCCGCCGCCGTGCGGCACTTCACCGGCCGCGACCGGCACCTGAAGCTGCTCGACGAGGTCGCCTGGCGCGGCGCGGAGTCCGGCGGCACCGCGGTGATCTCCGCGATCGGCGGCACCGCCGGGATCGGCAAGTCCGCGCTGGCCGTGTACTGGGCGCAGACCAACGCCGACCGGTTCCCGCACGGCCAACTCCACGTGAACCTGCGGGGGTTCGCACCCGGCGCCCGCCCGATGACGGCCACCGAGGCGCTGCGCGGCTTCCTGGTCGCGCTCGGCGTGCCGGCGGCCGGCGTCCCGCAGCAGCTCGACGCCCAGACGGCGCTGTACCGCAGCCTGCTGGCCGGCCGCCGGATGCTGGTGCTGCTGGACAACGCCCGCGACAGCGACCAGGTCAGGCCGCTGCTGCCCGGCACCCCGAGCTGCGTGGTGGTGATCACCAGCCGCAACCAGCTGACCGGCCTGATCGCCGCGGAGGGCGCCACTCCGATCGCCCTTGACCTGCTCAGCCCCGCCGAGTCCTACGACCTGCTCTCCCGCCGGCTGGGCCCCGAGCGCACCGCCGCTGAACCCGAGGCGACCGCCGCGCTGACCGAGCTGTGCGCCCGGCTGCCGCTGGCGCTCGGCATCGCCGCCGCCCGCGCCATCGTCACCCCCACGCTGTCGGTCGCCGACCTGGTCGCGGCGCTGGCCGACGTGCGCGACCGGCTGGACATCCTGGACACCGGGGACGCCGGCACCGATCTGCGGGCGGTGTTCTCCTGGTCGTACGAGCACCTGACCGAGCCCGCCGCCCGGCTGTTCCGGCTGCTGTCCCTGCACCCGGGGCCCGACGTGTCGGGCGCCGCCGCCGCGAGCCTGGCCGGGATCCCGCCGGCCGAGGCCGGCCGCGCGCTGCGCGAGCTGACCCGGGCGCATCTGGTGGTCGAGCACGTCACCGGCCGGTTCACCTTCCACGACCTGCTGCGGGCGTACGCGGCCGAACTGGCCGGCCGGCACGACGGCGACGAGGTGCGGCGCGACGCCGTGGTGCGGCTGCTGGACCACTACCTGCACACCGCGGTCGCCGCCGAGCGGCTGCTCGTCCCCGGTCCGGCGGCGCCGCCGCCGGACGGACCGGCGGCCGGGACCCGGCCGGAGCGGCTCGGCGACGCGCGGCAGGCGGCCCGCTGGATGGACCAGGAGCACCAGGTGCTGCTCGCGGTCGCCGCGCACACCGACGTCTACGGGTTCGACGCCCGGTCGAGCCGGCTGGCCTGGATCGTGATGAGCCTGTTCGGCCGCCGCGGGCCGCAGCCGCCCACCGACAAGGGCCCGGCGGGCGCGCAGGTCCCGGCGCGCGACACGCCGGAGCCGGCATCCGGGGCCCCGGCGCCCGGCGGCCTCGCCCGCGAGGCGTGGCAGGGCGGCGCTCCGGCCCGGGTGCACCGGGGGCTCGGCCCGCACTACTCCTGGCTGGTCGAGTACCCCGACGTGCTGGCCCACCTGGAGCGCTTCGCCGCGGTCTACCGCGACCTGGACGACCAGACCGGCCTGGCGCACATCCACTTCGGCACCGGCGCGGTGCTCGAACAGCGTGGCCGCCACCCCGAGGCGCTCGACCACGCCCGGCGGGCGCTCGACCTCTTCGTCGCCGTGGACCACCGCGGCGGGCAGGCCAGGGCCCGCAACGCGGTCGGCTGGCTGCACGCCAGGCTCGGCGACCACCCGAGCGCGATCGCCCACTGCGGGCAGGCACTTGAGCTCTACCGCGAGCTGGGCGACCGCCCGATGCAGGCCGTCACCCTGGACAACCTCGGCTACGCGCAGCACTGCCTCGGCCGGTACGAGCAGGCGGTGCGGGCGTACGAGCAGTCGCTCGCCCTCACCCGCGAACTCGGCGATCCCTACGAGGAGGCCATCACACTGAGCCACCTCGGCGACACCCACCAGGCCCGCGGCGACCGCGCCGCCGCGGTCGCCGTCCGGGACCGGGCGCTGGCCATCCTCGACGGCCTGAGCAGCCAGGACGCGGAGGCACTGCGCGCGGCCACCGACCTCTGACCCGGCTCCCGCCAGGCCGGGTTGACGGCCACTGCTTGTGTCTGGCACGCTTTTCTCGGTGACCAGGTCTGTCACAAAGCAGCTTCCGTGCGGTGCTTCTCCCGCATCCAGGACAGCTGCTTTTCTGTTTTCCGCACCCGCTCCCGAGCAGCGCAGCGCGCAACAGCACTGACACCGCACGGCCGCCACCGGCGGTCACCGGCTCTGCTCCGGTGCCGTCCCGTGGCCAGTACCACCGCACGATCGGTCCCTCATCCAAGGCCAGTCAACCGAAGGTGGTTCCTCCCATGACGCAGGAAAAGGTCGCTCTGATCACCGGCAGCTCGCGTGGCATCGGCAAGGCCATCGCCGAGCGGCTCGGCGCCGACGGTGTCAGCGTCGTCGTCAACTACCGCTCGGACGCGGAGTCGGCCGCCAAGGTGGTCGCCAAGATCGAGGCCGGCGGCGGCCGGGCGGTCGCCGCCCAGGCCGACGTCGCCGACCCGCAGCAGTTGCGCGGCCTCTTCGACGTCGCACAGCAGACGTTCGGCGGTCTCGACATCCTGGTGAACAACGTGGGCGTCGGGCAGTTCGCGCCGATCGCGATGGCCACCGACGAGGAGTTCGAGCTGCACTTCCAGACCAACACCCGGGCCGCGTTCGTGGCGATGCGCGAGGCGGCCAGGCGGCTGCGCGAGGGCGGCCGGATCGTGGTGATCTCGTCCGGCATCGTCACCAGCCACCGGCCGACCGCGGGGCTCTACACCGCGAGCAAGGCGGCGGTCGACTCGCTGGCGGCGACGCTGGCCAAGGAGGTCGGCAGCCGCAGGATCACCGTCAACAGCGTGCTGCCCGGCGTCACCGCCAACACCACCGAGGGCGACAACGTGCCGAACGAGGTGCGGCAGCAGATCCTCTTCCAGACCCCGCTCGGCCGGCTCGGCGAGCCGGAGGACATCGCCGACGTGGTCGCCTTCCTCGCCTCCGACCAGGCCCGCTGGATCACCGGCCAGACCCTGAACGCCGGCGGCGGCATGTTCTGACCTGCCGGCGACGCGGCCGGCCGGGCATCGGCTCCGGTGCCCGGCCGGCCGCGTCGCGTGCGTCGGTGTGATCCTCATCACCGCCCGCAGGCGATGTCACACCCGGACCGCCGGAACCTCTCTTGGGGGCATGAGCTGAGCGTCGCAAGGAAGCGCACCGGGCTCGATCGCGTACGAGGCCCGGTCGTCTTACCCGGGACCACGGGTCTCACCGCGTACGACCACGTGACCGTGAGCGCCTGTCACGCCCACGGCAAGGAGGAATTGTGAACAAGTTGCGGGGCAACCCGTGGGCGATCCTGACGGTACTGTCCATCGGGTTCTTCATGACACTGCTCGACCTGACGATCGTCAACATCGCCATCCCCGACATGGTCGACCACCTGAACGCGTCGCTCGACCAGATCCTCTGGATCACCAATGCGTACACCCTGGCGCTTGCCGTACTGATGATCACCTCCGGCCGGCTGGGTGACCTCAGCGGCAAGAAGAACCTCTTCATCTACGGTGTCGGACTGTTCACCGTGGCCAGCCTCGCCTGCGGCCTGGCCCAGGACCCGGGGCAGCTGATCACCTTCCGGGCCATCCAGGGCGTGGGCGCCGCGATGCTGCTGCCGCAGACCCTGTCCCTGATCGTCGACGTCTTCCCGGCCGAGAAGCGCGGTGTCGCGCTCGGCGTGTGGGGCATCGTGGCCGGCGTGTCCGGCGCGGCGGGCCCGACGGTCGGCGGCCTGCTGGTCACCAAGCTGGACTGGCGGTGGATCTTCTTCGTCAACATCCCGCTGGGCGTGCTGTGCATCATCGGCGCCGTGATGTGGTTCCCGGAGCCCAAGCGCCAGGTCAGGCACCGCTTCGACGTGCCCGGTGTGGTGCTGTCCTCGCTGGCGCTCTTCCTGCTCTCCTTCGGCCTGATCGAGGGCGAGAAGTACGACTGGAACGGCTGGATCTGGGCCACCATCGGCGCCGCGTTCGTGGTCGGCGGGATCTTCCTGGTCTACCAGAAGGGCCAGCAGGACAACGAGCCGCTGGTGCCGTTCTCGCTGTTCAAGGACCGCAACTTCACCATCATGAACTTCATCGGCATCGCGATCTCGTTCGGCATCGTGGGCCTGTTCCTGCCGATCACCGTCTATCTGCAGTCGGTCCTGGGATACAGCGCGCTCAAGGCCGGTGTGGTGCTGCTGCCGCTGTCGGTCGGCACCTTCGTGATGGCCGGGCCCGCCGCGGTGCTGGCCCAGAAGCTCGGCGGCAAGTACGTCCTGCTGACCGGCCTGCTGCTGTTCGGCGGTGGCCTCGGCTGGATCATGGAGGTGGCCGACGTCGGCAAGAGCTGGACCGGTCTGGTCGCGCCGCTGTTCATCATGGGCATGGGCGCCGGCTGCACCTTCTCGCCGATGGCGGCGGAGGTCATGCGCAACGTGCCGCCCAAGCTCACCGGCGCCGCCTCCGGCGTCAACAACGCGCTGCGGCAGGTCGGCTCCGTGCTGGCCGGCGCCGTGGTCGGCGCGGTGCTCCAGGGGCAGCTGGCCTCCTCGCTCAAGGACCAGGCCAAGCAGCGGGCCGGCGACGTACCGGCGAGCTTCCGCCCGGAGTTCCTGAAGGGCTTCGACTCGGCCGGCAAGCACCTGGAGGTCGCCGGCAACACCTCCGGCTTCAAGCTGCCCTCCAACGTGCCCGCCTCCGCGGCCCGGCAGATCCAGGAGGCCAGCACCTCGGTGTTCGGCCACGGCTTCATCGACGCGATGCGGCCGACGCTGCTGGTCTCCGTCGGAGTGATGGCGCTCGGCGTGATCAGCTGCCTGTTCGTGCAGAAGTTCGACCACGACTCGGCGAACCCGCACGGCCTGCCGATGACCGACGAGGAGATCGCGGCGGCCGAGGCCGCCGCGGCCAACACCACGGACGCTCCTCCCGTGCACAGCTGACGGTCACCGTTGCGGCACGCGACCCGAGGCGGGCGCCGTGCCTTCGCCCTGGCGGCGGAGGCGCGGCGCCCGCTTCGGCGTGTCCGCGGTGTGCGCTGTATCTGACGTGTCTGACGTGTCCGACGTCTTCCACCTGTCCGAGGTCCCGAGGGGACGATTGCCGCCATGCCCGAAGTCCCGTACGACGACGCCATCAACGAGGCGCTGGAACGCCTCGACCACGCCGGGTTCTTCTTCGGCTCCGGCAACCAGCTCCGCGGCTTCGCCATCCACGCCCCGATGGGCGCCGAGGCCCTGGCCACCCTCGGCCGCGGCGAGCAGGTGCCGGGGTGGGTGGACTGGTACGCGGCGCAGCGGGGCCTGGGCCTGCTGCCCGACCCGTTCGCGCCGATCGACCCGGCCGACACGTCCTCCTGGCGCGGCGCGCTGGGGGAGACCCGGCGGCTGGCCGACTGGGCCACCCTGTTCCGGCACGAGATCGACGGACTCGGCTGGTACGAGACGCTGGTGCGGTGGTGGCCGCGGCTGACCCCCGGCATGCTGGCCGGCCTGACCCACGGCCTGATCAGGACCTCGCACGCGGTCCGCAGCATCGTCAGCGTCGACAAGCCCAGCATGATGCAGCTGCACGAGCTCGCCAACGGTCTCGCCTTCTGGGCCGCGATGTACCAGCCGCCGAGCAGCGCGATGGCGGTCGGCGCGCGGGTGGTCGGCACCGTCAAGACGCTCGGCCGGCAGCCCGCCTCCAAGCTGTTCGGGCCCGCCGACGCCAAGCTCGACCAGTCGGTGGACGCCGCGCTCGCGGAGCTGGCCGCCATCGGGGCCGGCCGCTATCTGCTGGTACGCGGCGGCGGCAATCCGGTGCCCGCGATCCATACCGTCACCGCGCCCGCCGCGCTGCGGATGGTGCTGCCGCACCTGCCGTCCCGGTTCGCCCGGCCCTCGTACCACGCGGTGCGCGACGTGTCGGGGACGCTGCTGAACATCTTCACCGGCCGGGCCGCCGACCCGTCATCCGCGCCGGTGGACGGCGCGGATCCGGACGTGCAGCGGCGGGTGGTGGAGGCCGCGGTGGAGCTGCGGGACGAGCACGCGATCAAGATCGCCGAGGCGGCGCTGCGGGACTACCCGGTCAACCCCGACCCGCGGTATTTCGCCGCCGCGCACCACGCCCTGACGCTGCTCGGCGGCTCGCTGCGCTGAGCGGGTCGCCGGCCGGTCCCGCGGCGGATCGCGGCCCTCCTGGCATTCCGCCCAACCCCCGTCTGGCCAGCGGACTTTGTCAGTGCTTGGGAGTAAAATCGAGAGTGTTCGAAAGGGTTGGCCCGACGCCCCAGGAGGTTGCCGATGGCCGTTGCCGTCCTGCCCGTAGTAGTCACTCTGCCGAAGAAACCGCTGCCCGCCGGAAGGCCGCGCGAGTGGTATGTCGCGCACAACCGCCGGCTGAAGACCATGCGCCTGGTGATCGCCCTGCTCGACTCGGGGGTCTACGACCCGTCCCAGGCCGGCGACCGGCGGATCCGCGCCACCGCCGACCGGATAGGCGTCCACCCGCCGTCGGACATCACCTGCAGGATGGTCCGCGGCCTGCTCAACTACGGCCGCTGACCGGGCTGTTCGACGCCCTCTTCGTCGTCTTCGTACGGCGGAGGGGGCGCCGCCGTCAGTGCGGCCAGGATCTTGCCGAGCGCGGATTCCAGATGCCGGCGCTCGTCGTCGGTGAGCTCGGCCGTCACCCGCTGCTCCAGCTCCCGGCGGGCGGTCTGGATCGGCTGCCGCGCCGCCCTGCCCTGCTCGGTCAGCCACAGCCGGACCAGCCTGGCGTCATGCGGGTCGGGCCGCTTGCCGATCAACCCGGCCGCCTCCATCCGGGCGGCTGACTTCACCACCGTCGGGGTGGCCACCCCGAGCCGCTCGGCGAGCCGCCCCGGGGTCAGGCCGTCGGTCTCCCAGAGCACCTCGAGCAGCAGGTTCTGGCCCACCCTGACCCCGTGCCTGCTCATCGCCTCGTCGGAGGCCGCACGCAGCAGTTTGTGCGTACGGGTCATCAGCCGCAGGACATCGCTCATGCCCGGAGCGTAACCGAGCGCGGTCGGGCCGCCGGTTGACGCGTGCCGGGACCGGTCCTAGGGTCATCGTTAGCCAGCTAACGATAGCTGGCTCATGAACTCCCCCCTGCCCGGAAGACCGGAAGAGGCGCGAACGACCATGACCGGCGAACCACTGAGCTTCGGCATCAAGACCACCCCGGTGCACACCGGTTACGAGGACCTGCTGCGGGTCTGGCAGGAGGCCGACGCCGTCCCGCAGATCGAGCACGCCTGGCTGTGGGACCACCTGCTGCCGCTGTTCGGACCGAAGGACGGACCCGCCTTCGAGGGCTGGACGCTGCTTGCCGCGCTGGCCGCGCAGACCAGAAGGCTGCGCGTCGGCCTGCTGGTGACCGCCAACCCGATCCGGCCGCCCGCCGTACTGGCCAAGATCGCCGCCACCACCGATGTGATCTCCGGCGGTCGGCTGGTGGTCGGCATCGGGGTCGGCGGCACCCGGCAGCCGGCAGGGGCCGGCGGGGTGCCGGGCGACAACCCGGCCGTCGCCGAATACGCGGCCTACGGCCTGCCGGTGGTGTCGCCGGCCGAGGGCCTCGCCCGGCTGGACGAGACCTGCGAGGTGATGCGGCGGCTGTGGAGCGGCGAGGTCTTCGACTTCGACGGCCCGCACACCACCCTGCGCGGGGCCCGCTGCTTCCCGGTGCCCGTCCAGCGGCCCGGGCCGCCGCTGCTGATCGGCGGCTGGGGCGACCGCACGCTGCGGCTGGTGGCCCGGCACGCCGACCTGTGGAACATCCCCGGCCCGCCGCACAACCCGGTCGAGTACATCGCGGAGCGCTCCGCGGTGCTGGACGCGCACTGCGCCGACCTCGGCCGCGACCCGGCCGCGATCACCCGTTCCGTGCAGACCCACGTCCGCTACGACGACCCGGCCGCCACCCGCGCGGTGGTCCGCGACCTGGCGCGAATCGGGGTGCGCCACCTGGTGCTGAACCTGCCGCAGCCGATCCCGCAGGGCGTCGCCCGCTGGCTGGCCGACGAGATCATCGACCCGGTGCTCGCGGACGAGCAGGTGGCCGCCGGCTGAACCGGGGTTCCCCGGCCCCGCCGGTCACACCTTGCGGTAGTCGTACGCCTCCGCCGCCGCTGCCTCGACCGCGTCCAGGTCGGCCCCGGCGGAGGCGGTGACCACCGCGGCCACCGCGCCCTCCAGGAACGGCGCGTCCAGCAGCCGGGTGCCCGGCGGCAGCTCGTCGTCGGCGAGCAGCGCCTTGACCGTGAGGACGGCGCTGCCCAGGTCGGCGAGCACCGCCACGCCCGCGCCGCGGTCCACCGAGCGGGCCGCGGCCGTGATCAGGTCGGAGCTCGTTCCCAGGCCGCCGTCCGGGCTGCCGCCGGCCGGTGCCACCGCGACCTCGGGGCCGCCGCCGGTCAGGCCCACGGCGAGCTGTGCGACGGCGGTGGCCACCGGCGCGCTGTGCGACACCAGGACGATGCCGACCATCGGTGCCGCCATCAGGCGTCCTCCCCGGTGCGGGCCGCGTCGGCGAGCGCCGTGACCAGCAGCGCCGCCGAGGTGGCGCCCGGGTCCTGGTGGCCGACACTGCGCTCGCCCAGGTAGCTGGCCCGGCCCTTGCGGGCCCGCAGCGGGATGGTGGCCTTGGCGCCGTCGTCGGCCGCCTGCGCCGCCGCGGCGAACGCCTCGGCCGCGGAGCCGCCCGCGTCCAGCGCGCCGGTCAGCGCGTCGAGGGCCGGCAGCAGCGCGTCGAGCATCGTCTTGTCGCCGGGGGCCGCGCCGCCGAGCTGCGCCACCGCGTCCACGCCGACCCGCAGCGCGTCCCGCAACCGGGCGGCCGGCACCGCCGGCTCGTCGCCGAGGTCCTTGCCCGCGCGGCGCAGCAGCGTCCCGTACAGCGGGCCCGACGCGCCGCCGACCGTGCTGATCAGCGTCCGCCCCACCAGCACCAGCACACCGCCCGGCGTGTCCGGCGGCTCCTGCTCGACGGCGGTACGGGCGGCGACGAAGCCGCGCCGCATGTTGCCGCCGTGGTCGGCGTCGCCGATGGGGGAGTCCAGCTCGGAGAGGTGCTCGGACTCGCGGTCCACCGCGGTGGCGGCCAGGTCGAGCCAGCGGCGCATCAGACCGGCGTCCACCGGGGAGCCGGGATCAGGGGTGGCGTTCATGTCGGGCGGCGGTCCTTTCCTCGGTACGTCCATGGTGCCAGGCCCCGCCGGGGCCGGACCGGACGGACCGGTCCCGCTCCGGAGCGGCGCGGCGGCCGGCGGCACCGGCGCCGGTCAGCAGCCCCAGCGCAGTGCCGGGGTGGAGACCGGCGCGTCCCACAGCCCGAGCAGCTCCTCGTCCACCTGGCAGATCGTCACCGAGGCGCCGGCCATGTCGAGCGAGGTCACGTAGTTGCCGACCAGGGTGCGGGCGACCGGGATGTTGCGCTCGGCCAGTGCCCGGTGCACCTCGGCGTTGAACCCGTAGAGCTCCAGCAGCGGGGTGCCGCCCATGCCGTTGACCAGGGCGATCACCGGTCCGTCCGGCTCCAGGTCGGAGACCACCGCGTCCACCGCGGCGTCCGCGATCTCGCCGGAGGTCATCATGGCCCGCCGCTCCCGGCCCGGCTCGCCGTGGATGCCGACGCCGAGCTCCAGCTCGCCCTCCGGCAGGTCGAAGGTGGGGCCGCCCTTGGCCGGGGTGCTGCACGCGGTGAGCGCCACCCCGAAGCTGCGGGACGCCTCGTTGACCCGGCGGGCGATGCCGGCCACCCGGTCCAGCGGCGCGCCCTGGTCGGCGGCGGCGCCGGCCAGCTTCTCCACGAAGAGGGTCGCCCCGGTGCCGCGCCGGCCGGCCGTGTAGAGGCTGTCGGTCACCGCCACATCGTCGTTGACCAGGACCTTCGCGACCTGCACGCCCTCGTCCTCGGCCAGCTCGGCGGCCATGTCGAAGTTCAGCACGTCACCGGTGTAGTTCTTCACGATGAACAGCACCCCGGCGCCGCTGTCCACGGCCGCGGCGGCCCGCACCATCTGGTCGGGCACCGGCGAGGTGAAGACCTCGCCGGGACAGGCGGCGTCCAGCATGCCGCGGCCGACGAAGCCGCCGTGCAGCGGCTCGTGCCCGGAACCGCCGCCGGAGACGAGGCCGACCTTGCCCTCGTAGGGCGCCCCGCGGCGTACGATCACCCGCCGCTCCACATCGACGGTCAGCTCCGGATGCGCGGCGGCGATCCCGCGCAGCGCGTCGGCGACCACGTTCTCTGCCACGTTGATCAACATCTTCATGGGGACCTCCTGGCGGGAGCAGCACTCCCTTTCGACTGTACTGACCCCCGGCCCCCGGCGCCCCGCTTCAGACCTGCCAGCTCCAGTCGGCGACCTCCGGCAGGTCGGTGCCGTGCTCGCGGATCCAGGCGTGGTGCCGCAGCCGGACGTCCTCCATCGCCTGCCGTACCGGGGCGGCCCGCACCGCGAGCCCCGGCACCCGGTCGATGACGTCCATCACCAGCCGGTAGCGGTCCAGGTCGTTGCGCACCACCATGTCGAACGGCGTGGTCGTGGTGCCGATCTCCTTGTAGCCGCGGACGTGCAGGTCGCTGTGCCCGGTCCGCCGGTAGGCCAGGCGGTGGATCAGCCACGGGTAGCCGTGGTAGGCGAAGATCACCGGCTTGTCGGGGGTGAACAGCGCGTCGTAGTCGGCGCTCGACATCCCGTGCGGGTGCTCCGCGGCGGGCAGCAGCCGGGCCAGGTCCACCACGTTGACCACCCGGACCGCCAGCTCGGGCAGATGCGCGCGCAGCACCTGCGCCGCGGCCAGCACCTCCTGGGTGGGGACGTCGCCGGCGCAGCCCAGCACCACGTCGGGCTCCCGCAGGCCGTCCTCGGTGCCGGCCCACTCCCAGATGCCGGCGCCGCGGGCGCAGTGCGCGCGGGCCGCGTCCATGTCCAGCCAGTCGAAGCAGGGCTGCTTGCCGGCCACGATGACGTTCACGTAGTCCCGGCTGCGCAGCGCGTGGTCGGCGACCGACAGCAGGGTGTTGGCGTCCGGCGGCAGGTAGACCCTGACCACCTCGGGCGACTTGTTCAGCACGTGGTCGATGAAGCCCGGGTCCTGGTGCGAGAAGCCGTTGTGGTCCTGCCGCCAGACATGCGAGGTGAGCAGGTAGTTCAGCGCGGCGATCGGCCGCCGCCAGGTCAGCGCGCGGGTGGTGCGCAGCCACTTGATGTGCTGGTTGACCATCGAGTCGACGATGTGCACGAACGCCTCGTAGCAGGAGAACAGCCCGTGCCGTCCGGTCAGCAGGTAACCCTCCAGCCAGCCCTGGCAGGTGTGCTCGGACAGCATCTCCATCACCCGGCCGTGCGGGTCCAGGTGCTCGTCCACCTCCAGGGTCTGCTCCTGCCACGCCTTGCCCGAGGCCGAGTAGACCGCGTCCAGCCGGTTGGAGGCGGTCTCGTCCGGGCCGACCAGCCGGAAGTCGCGGCGGTCGGCGGTGCCGGCCATCAGCTCCTCCAGCAGCGCCCCCAGTACCCGGGTGGGCTCGTGCATGGTGGCGCCGGGACGCTCCACGGGCACCGCGAACCGGTCGAGATCGGGCACCGGCAGGTCGCGCAGCAGCAGGCCGCCGTTGGCGTGCGGGTTCGCGCCGAGCCTGCGCTCGCCGTCCGGGACGCAGGCCAGCACCTGCTCGCGCGGGCGCCCCTCGGTGTCGAACAGCTCCTCGGGACGGTACGAGCGCAGCCACTCCTCCAGCTGCCGCAGGTGCTCGGGGTTGGTCCGCACCTCGGACAGCGGCACCTGGTGGGCCCGCCAGGTGCCCTCGACCGGCAGCCCGTCCACCACCGCCGGGCCGGTCCAGCCCTTGGGCGTACGCAGGACGATCATCGGCCAGCTCGGGCGCTCGGTGGCGCCCTCCTCGCGGGCGGCCCGCTGGAAGCCGGCGATCCGGTCGAGCGCGGTGTCCATCGCCGCCGCCATCGCCCGGTGCACCTCCTGCGGCCGGTCGCCCGAGACGTACAGCGGGTCGTGGCCGTGGCCGCGCAGGAAGGCGTCGAGCTCCGCCTCGGGGAGCCGGGCGAGCACGGTGGGGTTGGCGATCTTGTAGCCGTTGAGGTGCAGGATCGGCAGGACGGCGCCGTCGTGCACCGGGTCGAGGAACTTGTTGCCGTGCCAGGACGTGGCCAGCGGGCCGGTCTCGGCCTCGCCGTCGCCGATCACGCAGGCCACCAGCAGGCCGGGGTTGTCCAGCGCGGCGCCGTAGGCGTGCGAGAGCGCGTAGCCCAGCTCGCCGCCCTCGTGGATCGAGCCGGGGGTCTCCGGGGCGACGTGCGAGGGGATGCCGCCGGGGAAGGAGAACTGCTTGAACAGCCGCGCCATGCCGGCGGCGTCCCGGGTGATGTCGGGGTAGGTCGCGGTGTAGGTGCCGTCCAGCCAGGAGTTCGCGACCACCGCCGGGCCGCCGTGCCCTGGCCCCCACACGCAGATCGCGTCCTGGTCCCGGGCCCTGATCACCCGGTTGAGGTGGGTGTGCACCAGGTTCAGGCCGGGGGAGGTGCCCCAGTGGCCGAGCAGCCTCGGCTTGACGTGCTCGGGGCGCAGCGGCTCGGTCAGCAGCGGGTTGTCCATCAGGTAGATCTGGCCGACGGCGAGGTAGTTCGCCGCCCGCCAGTGCGCGACCAGCGCCTGGAGCTCGTCCTCGCCGAGCTTGCCCGGGCTGGCGGCGGCGGACTTCCTCTTCGGCGTCTTCGGCATCTCATCCTCCGCGGGATCGTGGTGGGGCGGGCCGTCTTCCTCCACGTCCCCGCATCGCGCACCGGCAGTCCCAGCATCACGGAACCGGCCGCGGCGCACGACCGCACGGCGCCGCCGCTCGGCCGGCCGGGTTAACCCGCGCCCGGGTGGCCTCAGCGGGCCGAGACCCGGATCTTCGGGGTCGCCGCGAAGGCCGCCGTCGGCGTCATCGGGACACCGCGTACGGACACCGCCTCATCGGTGGCGACCTCGGCGCAGGCCGGGTGGCGGGTGGCGGTGCGGCCGTGGGTGTCCGGGTCGGGAGCGGTCGCGGCACGGGACGGGCGGGCCGAGGGGGAGGCGGCGGAGCCGGTCTTCGCGTCGTCGCCGGGGTCGCTTCCCGCGTCGCCGGCGTCCGTCCCGCCTGCGCTCGTCTCACCGCTGCCCGTCCCGCCGGCCGGCGGGGGCGAGCCCGTCACCTTCAGCGGCAGGTCGGCGGCGATCGCCGCGAACAGCCGCCGGGCGGCCGGGGAGGCCACCACCCGGTCCGGGTCGTCGGCGTCGGGCAGGCTCGGCATCGTGGTGAACGCGACCTGCGCGGAGGGCACCTTGCGCAGGTCGTTCGCCAGGCTGACCAGCCGCGGCACCGCGGCGAGGCCGGTGTCCACGGTCAGCGCCCCGGTCGCCGCGTCGGCCAGAGCCAGCAGCCCCGCCGGGTCGGACAGCGATCCGCCCTCCCGCAGCCGGCCGGCCAGCGCGCTCAGGAACAGGTGCTGCGCGTCGGTGCGCCCCAGGTCGCTGCCGTCGCCGAAGGCGTGCCGGGAGCGCAGGAACTCCAGCGCGGCCACGCCTTGCAGGGAGTGCCGGCCCTTGGCCAGCTTCAGGTGCGAGTAGGGGTCGTAGACATCGCGGTCGACGCAGACCGGCACGCCGCCGACTGCGTCCGACAGCCGCACCACCCCGGAGAAGTCGGCCATCATGAAGTGGTCGATCGGGATCTTGGTCAGCGCGTGCACCGCCGCGACCGTGCAGCCGGGGCCGTACTGGAGGGTGGAGTTGATCTGGCCGCGGCCGGCCCGGGAGACGCTGCCGTCCGGCGCACGGCAGGCCGGCAGCCGGGTCACCGTGTCGCGCGGGATGCTCAGCACCGCGGCGTGCGAGCGGTCGGCGGCGATGTGCAGCACCATCTCCACGTCCGCGTTCTGGCCGGGCCCGCAGCCGCCGCCGAGCCGGCAGTCCGCCGTGTCGGCGCGGGAGTCGGAGCCGATCACCAGGACGTTGATCGGTGTCCTGCCGAACGCGTCGGGCTGCTCGGTGCCCGCGTCGCCGCCGATCCCGGCGAACAGCGGCAGATCGCGGATGTTGCCGTTCAGCCGGATGTAGAGGACGGTGCCGGCCGTCGCGACCAGCAGCACCGCCACCGACGCCGCCACCGCCGTCCAGCGCGTCACCCGCCGCCATCCGGCCCGTCCCAGCGCCGTCGCACCCTGGCCCGCCGGCCGTCCCGTGCCAGTGGTGCCGCGCCGGTCGTCATCGTGCTCGTCGGCCATACGTGTGCGCGCCCTCGCCTTCGTCCGCGGACCGGTGGACAGGCGCCCACCAGCGGAATTGCAGTATCACCCACGGCGGCGGCGATTCCCGGCTGCCCGCCGGGCGGGGTGTCGGCCGCCGCGCGGGCCTGGTCCGGGCGGCCTTCGGGACGGCGTTCATGTCCCGTATCGGTCTCCGCCGCACGGCGGTTCGCGGTTACCGTGGGGCTCACTCAAGGAGGCCGGCATGGGCGACGCGGATCCGGGGCTGTTCGGGCCCGACTCGGTGACCTGGCAGCTGCACGGCGACCCCGTCATGTGGGTGGCCGGGATCCGGGCGCTGTACCTGCAGGCGCTCCACCCGCGGGCGGTGCGCGGTGTCGTGCAGAACTCCGACTTCCGGCAGGACACCTGGGGCCGGCTGATGCGCACCGCCTCCTTCGTCGGCGAGATCACCTACGGCACCACCCTCGCCGCCGAGCGGGCCGGCGCCCGCATCCGCGGCATCCACCGCAGGCTGTCGGCCGTGGATCCGGACACCGGCGAGACCTTCCGGGTGGACGACCCGGAGCTGCTGCTGTGGGTGCACTGCGCCGAGATCGACTCCTACCTCCAGGTCGCCCGCCGCTCCGGCTACCCGCTGACCGACGGGCAGGCCGACGCCTACGTGGACGAGCAGCGGACGGCCGCCCGGCTGGTCGGGCTCGACCCGGCCGAGGTGCCGGCCGGCACCGGGGAGCTGGCCCGCTACTTCGAGAAGGTGCGCCCCGAACTGGCCGCCACCCCCGAGTCGCAGGACGTCTACGACTTCCTCAGCGCGCCGCCGGTGCACTGGACCCTGGTGCCGGCCCGGCTGGCGCTGTGGCGGACGGTCGGCGGCACCTCCTTCGCGGCGCTTCCGCCCTACGCCCAGGAGCTGTACGGCCGCCGGCCCGGCTCGCGGGCGGCGGCCGACCGCAGGCTGCGCGCCACCGGCCGGCTGCTGCGGACCATCCCGGCCGGGCTGCGCTGGCAGCTGCCGCCCGGGCACATCCTCAAGGCGGTCGGCCGGCTCGGCCCCGGAACCCATCCTTCCGCGCACCGGCTCCGGATGCGGGCCGCCGTTATGCCCTGATGCCCTGTCCCGCTTTCGACCGGTCCCGTCCATACTGGGTCCGGGGAAGCACCGAGGACCACGGGGGCGGCGCACGCGATGGCGGCTGGAGACCACGACAGGCACCAGGCAACGGACGGCAGGACGACAGGCGGGCACAGCACCCTCATCCAGGGCCGCTACCGGCTGCACGAACTCATCGGCCGCGGCGGCATGGGCGAGGTCTGGCGCGCGCTCGACGAGTCGCTGGGCCGCCGGGTCGCGGTCAAGTGCCTCAAGCCGCTGGCGCCGGCCACCGACGCGGGCCTGAACCGGGTGCTCCAGGAGCGGTTCCGCCGCGAGGCCAGGGTCGCCGCCGCGCTCCAGCACCGCGGGATCACCGTCGTGCACGACTTCGGCGAGCACGACGGCGTGCTGTTCCTGGTGATGGAGCTGCTCGACGGCCGCAACCTGCTCCAGGTGCTGGACGACGCCCGCCGCCACCCGCTGCCGCTCCCCGACATCAGCGACATCGCCGAGCAGGTGGCCTCCGCCCTCGCCTACACCCACGACCAGGGCATCGTGCACCGGGACCTGAAACCGGCCAACATCATCCGGCTGGCTGACGGGGCCGTGAAGATCTGCGACTTCGGCATCGCCAGGCTCGGCCACGACATCGGCTTCACCTCGCGGCTGACCGGCACCGGTGTGGCGATGGGCACCCCGCACTACATGTCGCCCGAGCAGATCGGCGGCTCCGGCGAGGTCGACCACCGCAGCGACCTGTACTCGCTCGGCTGCGTGCTCTACGAACTGTCCACCGGGGCACCGCCGTTCGACCTCGGTGACGCCTGGTCGATCCTGGTCGGCCACCGCGACACCGCCCCGGAACCGCCGCGCGGCAAGCGCCCCGAGCTGCCCGGCGAGCTGGAGCGGCTGATCCTCGACCTGCTCGCCAAGGACCCCGACGACCGCCCGCAGAACGCGGCGGACGTCTGCGGCCGGCTCAAGGCGATGCGCGCGGCGGCCGGCGCCACCGCCGCGGTCCGGCTGCTGCCGCCGGCCGAACTGCCGCCCTGGGCAAGGACACTGACCACCGGATCGGCCGCCGCCTCGACCCGCACCCAGCTGACCGGGCCGCCGCCGCGGCACGAGCTCACCGGCGCCTGGTCCACCCGCGCGGCGGCCGGCACCGCCGATCCCGAGACGCTGGCCGAGCTGGCCGACCGGCACGCGGAAGGCATCGACCTGGCCAGGGTCGGCAACTGGCGGCAGGCGTACGACCTGCACACCGCGGTGGCCGCCGCCCGGGACCGCGCGCAGGGCGCCGACCACCCCGACACGCTGGCCAGCCGGCACGAGGCCGCCTACTGCCTGACCCGGCTCGGCCGCACCGAGGAGGCGCTGCGGCTGTACGCGTACGTCGCCGAGGCGCGCGGCCGGGCGCTCGGCCCCGACCACCCCGACACGCTCGCCGCCCGGCACGAGGCGGCCTACGCGCTGGGCAGGCTCGGCCGCCACCTGGAGGCCCACCAGGAGTACGCCGCCGTGCTCGCCGCCCGCGAGCGCACCGTCGGCGCCGACCACCCCGACACCCTCCAGTGCAAGCACAACCTGGCCTTCAACCTCGGCCAGCTCGGCCGCGCCGAGGAGGCGCACACCATGGCCGTCGCGGTGGCCGAGGCCCGCGCGCGCGTGCTGGGCGCCGAGCACGCGGAGACCCTGGTCACCCGGTTCGAGGTCGGCTACAGCCTCGGCCGGGCCGGCCGCTGGGCCGAGGCGCTCGACCACCACCGCGAGGTGGCGCAGACCCGGGCCCGGGTGCTGGGCGCCGACCACCCCGACACGCTCGCCGCGCGCTACGAGACCGGCATCTGCCTGGGCCGGCTGGGCCGCAGCGCCGAAGCCCTGGACCTCTACGAGGAGCTGGTCGAGGCCAGGACCAGGACGGCCGGCTCCACCGATGCCGAGACGCTGCGGGCCCGGCACGCGCTCGGGGTCAACCTCGGTCGGCTCGGCCACTGGGAGCGCGCGCTGGCCGAGGCCCGGGACGTGGCCGCGGTGCGCGAGCGGGTGCTCGGCCCGGTGCACCCCGACACGCTCACCAGCAAGCGGGAGATAGCGATCGGGCTCGGCTGGCTCGGCCGCTGGTCGACCGCGCTCACCGTCTACCACGAGGTGGCCGAGGCCCGCGAGCAGGTGCTCGGCCCCGCCCACCCGGACACCCTCACCAGCCGGAACGACGAGGCGCACTGCCTGGAGCAGCTGGGCCGCAGCGCCGAGGCCCGGGCGCTGTGGGACCGGGTCGCCGCCCAGCAGCAGGGCGCTCCGCAGCGCCTGTGACGGGGGCGGCTTCCCGCGCCCGCCGCTTTCCGCCGAGCGTGAACCGGCTCGGCTCCGCCGGCCGTGCCGCCTACCCTCGGTCCATGGCTGAGATGACGGCGTACGAGGTCAACGGAGTGCTGCTGGCCTGCGAGTTCGCCGGTCCCGCTGACGGGCCGCCGGTGCTGCTGCTGCACGCGCTCGGTGAGAACCGCGGCTCGTGGCGCGAGGTGGCCGCCGGGCTCGCCGCGGACGGCTGGCGGACCGTCGCCGTCGATCTGCGCGGCCACGGGGACAGCGGACGGCCGGGGGAGTACACCTTCGAGTCGATGCGGGACGACGTGCTCGCCCTGCTCGACACGCTGGGCCTGGCCCGGGTCACGGTGGTGGCCCACTCGCTCGGCACGATCCCCGCCTCGCTGGTGGCCATGGACCGGCCGCACGCCGTACGGCGGCTGGTGCTCGAAGAGGGCCCGCTGCCCTTTCCCGCCGACCCGCCCCGGCCGGTGCCCGACCCGCCGCAGACCCCGCCCGACGGCTACGACTGGCGGTTGCTGCCCGCCGTCGCCGTCCAGCGCAACGCGCCCGCGCCCCGGCACTGGGACGGGCTCGCCGAGATCACCGCGCCGACCCTGCTGATCGCCGGCGGCCCTGACAGCCACCTGCGGCAGGACCAGCTCGTCCAGGTCGCCGACCGGATCCCCGGCGCCCGGCTGGTCACCATCGAGGCGGGCCACATGGTGCACGACGAGCGACCGGCCGAGTTCCTGGCCGCCGTCCGGGAGTTCCTGGCCGAGGACGACCAGGCCCCCGCCGCCAGGTGAACCCGCCCTTCCCGCCGCGGCCGTCGCCACCCAGAATGATCACCGGGTGGGCCGGCCCCACCGCGGAGACGGCGAGAGGGAGCAACCAGTGGACGACCGGGGCGACGGGATCCGCGTGATGACGTGGAACGTGTGGTGGCGGTTCGGCCGCTGGCAGGACCGGCGGCACGCGATCCTGCACGTGCTGCGCGAGGAGCGGCCCGACGTGCTGGCCCTCCAGGAGGTGTGGGCGAGCGAGCAGGAGAACCTGGCCGGCTGGCTGGCCGACGAGCTGGGCATGGAGTGGGTCTGGTCGCGCTCCCCGGTGCAGGACCGCTGGCACGGCCGCAACGGCGGCGACACCAGCGTGGACGTCGGGATCGCGGTGCTCAGCCGCTTCCCGATCCTGGAGACCGCCGAACGCCGGCTGCCGGCCGGGGACGCCCCCGGGGACGCGCCCGACGACGGCAAGACCGCGCTGCACGCCCTGATCGACGCGCCCGGCGGACCACTGCCGTTCTTCGCCACCCACCTCAACTCCGGCCCCGCCGACTCCGGGGTGCGCTGCCTCCAGGTCAGGGAACTGGCGGCGTTCGTCGCCGAACGGGCGCCGCGCGGCGGCTACCCGCCCGTGGTCGGCGGCGACTTCAACGCCGAGCCCGACTTCGACGAGGTCCGGCTGTTCGGTGGCTACCGGACCAGAGGTCCGGTGCCCGGCCTGGTGATGATCGACGCCTGGCGGTTCGCCGCCCCCGGCACCGAGGGCGGCACCTGGGACATCACCGACCAGGGCGAGGACGGCTACCCGTACTGGCACTCCAGGATCGACTACCTGCACGTGGGCCTGTCCCGCAGGGGCACCGGCGGCCGGGTCCGCGCGGTGCGCCGCACCGGTGACCGGCCGGTGGACGGCGTGTGGCCCTCCGACCACGCCGCCGTCGTCACCGACCTGGACACCCCCCGGCGCACCGCCTGACAACCGGGCTCACACCGAACCGGGCGCCGGACCCGCCGCCGCCTGACCGCGGTGGCCGGGACCGGCGGCGGCACCCTCCCGCCACTCGACGGCCAGCGCCCGCGCCGGGTTGCCGGTGAATATCGTCTCGGCGGCCTTCGCTCCGAGTTCCTTCTCGATTCTCGGCCGCAGGGTGTGCAGCAGGTACGGCATGCCGGGACCGCCGCCGGTGGCAGCCCGGCCGGCGGCGCTCGTGGTGTCGCCGCCCAGCAGCAACTGCTCGGTGTGGCCGGCCTCGGCGAGCGCCACCAGCCCCTCCACCATCTGCCAGTCGGTGGCGTGATGGGCCCGGCTGGGCCCGTCGAAGGCCAGATAGGCGCCCGAGGCGGCCAGTTCGCGGTGCACCCCGGGATCCGGGAACCGGTTCAGATGGCCGAGCAGCAGGCTGGTCACCGGCACCCCGGACTCGCCGTGCAGCAGCTCCAGCACGTCGAGCGCGGCGGTGCCCATCTCGTGGTGGATGCCGATCGGGGCGCCGGTGGCGTGGTGCGCCTCGGCCGCCGCGGCCATCACCCGTCTGGTGTGGTCGTCGAGGCCGTGGAACATCCCGGCGACCTTGATCATGCCGGCCTTCGCGCTGCCGCGCGGCCCGTCCGGGTCGTCCCCCGCGAGCATGCCCTCCGTCAGCTCGGCGACGAAGAACGCGGCCAGCCCGTCCCGGTGCAGCCGGTCCAGCAGCGCCGGATCGTAGTGCGCGGCCTGGTGCAGCCCGGTCGCGGCCACCACATGCACCCCGGCGGCCCGTGACGCGGCGGGCAGTTCGGCGGCCCTCCGGCCCATGCCGAACGGCGTCCACTGCGCCACCGCCGTCCCGCCGAGCTCCCCGAAGGCGTCGAGTTCGGCGCCGGCCGCCACCGGATCGTCCAGCGCCACGTCCGGCACGGCGGGAATGCGCAGGAAGAGGTGGTCGTGGGCATCGGTCACCCCCAACTCCCCGGGCGCGATGTCGCCGAGCACCGTCCGGACCGCCGCCCGCCCCTCGCCGACCTGCTCACCCGGCATCTGACCCGTCCTCACTTGGCTGCCCCTTCCTCTTCCTGTCCGCCCGGATTCTCGATGCCCAGCTCGCGGAACACCGCGGCCGCCACCCGCAGCCCCGCCAGCGCCCGCGGCACCCCGGCATAGGGAGCCAGGTGCACCATCACCTCGACGATCTCGCGCGGCGGCACGCCGATCCGCAGGCTGTTGCGGACGTGGTCGTCCAACTGCGGCTCCACCCCGCCCATCGCGGTGAGCGCGGCCAGATTCGCGATCTGCCGGTCCCGCAGCGTGAGCCCCGGCCGCTGGTAGGTGCCGCCGAACAGGCTCGTCACGATCCATTCGGAGAAGCCGGGCGCGAGCGCGTCGAGCGCGGTCAGGGTGCCCTCGATGGTCTCCGGGCCGGCCAGCTCGCCGAGGAGCCGGTAGCCCGCCTCGCGGTCGACCGCCGCCGGCCGGCTCACCACTGCCGCCCCGTCTCGATCGCGTCGAGCCCCGGCCTCGACAGATGCAGCACCTCGTAGCGCTCCACGCCCACGCCCCCGTCCTCATCCGCGTCCCCGCCCGTGTCCGGCTCCGGGTCGTCCTGGTGGAGGCTGAACCGCACCAGCTCCCAGTGCCGCGGATCCACCACCACGGCCACCGAGTGCACCCCGGGCCGCGCGGCCAGCTCCGGCAGCCGGGCCAGCTCCCGTTCGATCACCGCGGCCGGTTCCTCGCCCGGAGGCAGCGGCTGGGCCCGGCGTACCGCGGCCCGGGGCGCGGCCGCCACCGCGGGTCCGCGGGCGAAGCCGAGGCCGGTCCAGTGCTCGACCACCGGCCGGCCGAAGTCGTCGACCAGGCCTTGGAAGCCCGGGCCCCACAGAAAGCTGTTCATGCCCTGCGGGGTGTTCCAGAGATAGAAGGGCGCGTACTGGTTCACCGGTGAGCCGGCCACCCCGCGTTCGCGGATCAGATAGGCCTTCTGGCCGAGCCCGGGGAAGTCGTCCAGCAGATGGCCCCTGGTCGCCACCCGATGGCGGATGATCTTCATGTCGTAGTCCGCGGGCAGCGTGATCCGGTAGTTCATGGCGTGCACGGGTCTGTCCCCCCTCGTTGTCGTGCGTTCTCGTGCGATGTGGTGGCGGCGGGAGCCGGGCCGGGGCTCAGCCGGCCGGCCGGGGCTCGGCCGCCGCGGCGTTGAGCAGCGCCACGGCGCCCCGTACCGCCTGGTCGAACGGCTCCTGCGAGCCGGCCGCGCGGGCGAGCACGTAGCCGCCCTGGACGACCGCGGCCAGCGCCGCCGCGGTGTCCGCCGGATCCAGCCCCGGGCGCAGCTCACCGGAGGCCGTTCCGTCGGCGACTATCACCGCCAGCCGCTCGCGCAGCCAGGCGAACGTCTCCTCGACCGGCCGGCGCAGCTCGTCGCTCGCTATCACGTCCGGATCCATCGCCATCCGGCCGACCCGGCAGCCGCGCTGCCCGTCCCGCTCGCGCAGCAGATACGCCATGGCCTTCTCCAGCGCCGTCTCCCCGGTGTCGAGCTGGGCCGCGGCCTGCGCCCGCAGCTCCTCCGCGCTGCGCCGCATCGCCGTCACCGCCAGGTCGGGCTTGCCCCGGAAGTGGTGGTACATGCTGCCCTGGCCCGCGCCCGCCCGCTCCTGGATCGCCTTCGGGCTGGTGCCGACATAGCCCCGCTCCCAGAGCAGTTCGCGTGTGCTCTCGATCAGTCTCTCCGCCGTCTCCATGAGCTCACTGTACATACCAGTAGGTACAGAATCCAGCGTCCGAACGGGTGACACCGGAAGAGAGCCGGAGAAGAGCGATCAAGAAGCAGCCGGGTACCGGGCCGCCATATCCGAACCCCGGCCCGCCATGGGCCCGTTCGCGCATCTTGCTCCGCGCCCCGACCTGCCCGCTAGGCTGGACCGGGATACCGACGTAGGAGGAGATCGGACGTGGCCGAAAGCACCACCGGGCAGCCGTTGGCCAACGGGAAGAAGCCGCAGGTCGATCTGACAGGCGCGGAGTGGCTGTCCAGCAGCCAGGGCACGGGCGATGTGCAGATCGCCTTCGTGGAGGGCTATATCGCGATGCGGGACGGGCGGCACCCCGACGGGCCCGCGCTGATCTTCACCCCCGCCGAGTGGCGGGCCTTCGTACTCGGCGCGCGCGACGGCGAGTTCGACCTCACCTGAGCCACCCGCCCGCCGCCGCCCCGGCCGTACGCGCTCTCGCCGTACGCCGGGGCAATAGGCGTGTCAGCCCTCCGCCGCGAAACGCCCGCCCGCCGTCCATGGCGCCCGGCCACCCGCCCAGGGCCGCCGGCCACCCGTCCAGGACGGCCCTACGGCCAACTGCCCAGCTCCGGAAGCGGATCACCGGTCAGCGGGCGGACCGGTATCCGTCCGGCCAGCCACGCGGCGAGGTCGTTCAGCGTGCCCTGCACCGCGACCGGCCGGCCCGTCCCCCGCACCCACTGCCGGGTGCCGTCCGCCGTGGTCAGTGTCACCCGCACGCCGTCGGGCAGCCGCGCCGACAGATCGTCGATCAGGTAACTGCCCAGCTCCGGTGACCAGTCGTCGGTGCCCGGGCCGAGCAGCGCGTCCGCCGTGTGGATCTCCAGCTCGCGCCACCAGGCCAGGCCCGCCGCGAGCAGTGTGCTGTCCCGGTAGCTCACCGGGCGGTCCCAGTCGGCCGGGCCGACCGCCGACCACGAGGCCTCGATCTCGTCCAGCGCGTCGCCGAGCGCGGCTGCCAGCCGCGCGGCCGAACGCCCGTGCCCGGCCTCGATGTTGGCGTCCCGGGTGGCCCGGCCGCCGTCGTAGACCTCGATCAGCTTGCCGCGCAGCGCGTAGCGTGCCTGCCGGGCCAGGGCGAGTCCGACGCCCTCGATATGGGTCAGCACATGGCCGCGGCTCCAGCCCGGCAGCGCGCTCGGCGCCCGCAGCGCCTCGTCGGTGAGGCCGGGAAGAAGGCCGCGCAGCCGGGTCTGGCCGGCTTCCAGCGCCGCCGGCAGGCCGGCCGGGTCGATGGCGGTCGTCGTCACGGCCACAGCAGCCCCCGCTCCCAGCCGGTGCCGGTACACACGTAGTTGACCCTCGTATGCCGGCGGTCGCGGTCGCCCTGCCAGAACTCGACGCTGTCGGCCCGCAGCGTGTAGAGGGTCCAGCCGGGGGCCACCAGGCCGGGGTCCTCCTCGATCCGCCGGGCGGCGGCGCGTACCGCCTCGTCCCGGGCGGCCAGGTCGGACAGCGGGGTGCTCTGCAGGCCGAGCAGCGCCTCGGCGCGGGCGCCGGGGGAGCGGGCCAGGAAGTCGGCGGCGCTGCTGCCGGGTTCCGCGGCCTCGACCCGGCCGCGCACCCGTACCTGCCGGGCCAGTTCCGACCAGTAGAAGGTGAGCGAGGCCACCGGGTGGGCGGCCAGTTCCCTGCCCTTGCGGCTGTCGGCGTCGGCGGCGAACTGCCAGCCCTGCGCCGAGACGTTCTTGAGGATCAGCACCCGGGCGGTCGGGGCGCCGTCGGAGCCGATCGTGGACAGCGTCATGGCGTGCGGTTCGCGCACTCCGCCGCGGTGCGCCGCGAGCAGCCATTCGACGAACAGCTCCTGCGGGTCCACCGGAAGTCCGGCGGGGTCGAAATCCGGCAGGTCGCCGAAGAACACGTCGATTCCGCGCAGCAGTTCACGGAGGTCGGACACGGGCAGCCCCCTCGGTGTTAATGGTGTTCGATGACGATACCATTAGCCCATGCAAGGTGATCATCTCGCGCTCGATCTCGCCGTCACCATCCGGCACGACGGCCACGGCGGGGTCGCCGACGACCTCGCGGAGCCGGCCGGGCTGACCGGCTGGGTGCGGGCGCACGCGCGGGAGCTGGCACCCGACCTGGCCGCGGCCGGGTTCACCGCCGACCCGGCGGCGCTGGCGGCGGCGGTGGAGGTGCGCACCGCGATCCGGGCGCTGTTCGCCCGGGCGGTGCTGCCGGGGGAGCCGAGCGCCGCCGACGCCGGACGGCTGCCGTCGGCCCGGCTGGCCCTCGACCGGCTGAACGCCGCGTCCGCCCGGGTGCCCGTCGC
The DNA here is from genome assembly GCF_050956065.1 of Streptomyces sp. CA-111067. NCBI lineage: Bacteria > Bacillati > Actinomycetota > Actinomycetes > Kitasatosporales > Streptomycetaceae > Streptomyces > Streptomyces sp. CA-111067. The sequence continues at coordinate 8,311,894 of NZ_CP192103.1, forward strand.
CCCGCGCCTGGACTGGCCGGAGGGCGCGCCGCCGGCCGCCGCACACACGGTGCCGGGCGCGCCGCCCGCCGCCGACCGGCTGGCCGCCGCCCTGGCGCGGCACGCCATCGCGTTCCTGGCCGGACCGGAACGCGAACTGCTGCGGGCCTGCCCGGCGCCGCGCTGCGTGCGCTACTTCGTCAAGGAGCACTCCCGCCAGGAGTGGTGCAAGCCGTCCTGCGGCAACCGGGCCCGGGTCGCCCGCCACACCGCACGCAAGCGCGCCGAACGGGCCTGAGCAGACCGCGGGACAGGTCTCAGCGGTGGCCGAGCACGTTGACCACCCGCCCGCTGGGGTCGCGGACGAAGAACCGCCGCACGCCCCACTCCTCGTCCTGCAACGGATGCACGATCTCCGCACCGCTGTCCCGCACGGCCGCATAGGCCGCGTCCACGTCGTCCACCTCGACGCTCATGTCGGGGACGACCGGCGCGGTCTTGTCGTGGGACAGGACGCTCACCTGTGCCGACGGATCGGCCGGTGAGGCGAGCGTCATGATCCAGCCGAGGTTCATGACCTCCTCGAAGCCCAGCAGGCCGTAGAACTCCCGGCTCTCCTCCGCGGCCTCCGACCGGATGTTGGGCACGACACGGCGAACTGCCATCGACGACTCCAGGTGGGATGGGACGTGTCTTCTGGACCCTCCAGAGGTACTACGCCACCCTCGCCGCCGCACGCACCACACCGGGGCGCGGTCGGTCGGCGCGGCGCGCGATACCCGTGGTAACAGGGGCGCACAAGGGGCGCACGGTGGCTTCGGGACGGTGCGGGGCCGAGGGGATCTGGTGCGCCGCCCGGCGCACATGGCAGGCTCCGGCTCGGTCGGCGCGCAGGTGTCCCGTCCCGGTCCGCCCACCGCACGGCCATGCTGGTCCGTCTCCTGCCAGTGGCGGACCGGCATGGCGGTTTCACCCCTCACCGAGCGCAGCCGACGGCGTACGCTGTGAGGCCACGGACGGCTGTCCGCGCGGCACGAAGTGCGCCGGGCGCGCGCCTGCCCGAGGCAGGGGGGTGGGGACCATGACGCAGCGCACGCCGCGCGGGCGACGGGCGTTGTTCGAACGCGACGCCGAACTCGTCGCCGTCGAGGACGCGTTGGGCGATCTGACCGGTCTGCGTTCCGACGGCGACCAGCTCAAGGGGCACCCGCGCGGCGGCCTGCTGGCCTTCGCCGGCTCCGCGGGACTGGGCAAGACCACCCTGCTCGCCGAGGTCCGCCGGCGCGCCGCCGACCTCGGCTGCACCGTACTGTCCGCGCGCGGCGGCGAACAGCAGCAGCAGGTCGCCTTCCACGTCGCCCGCCAACTGCTGCAACCGCAGCTGGCCGGCGCCGCCGACGCCGAAGTGCGGGCGGCGCTGGGCAGTTGGTACGACATCGTCGGACCCGCGCTCGGCCTGAGCAGCGCGCAGGGCGCGGCCCCCGACCCGCAGGGCATCCGCGACGGCCTCGACTGGGTGCTCACCCATGTCGCCGTGCAGCGCGCCCCGGTGGTCCTGGTGCTCGACGACGCGCACTGGGCCGACCCGCAGTCGCTGAACTGGCTGGCCGCCTTCGCGCCGCGCGCCGACGAGCTCGCGCTGCTCATCGTCGTCGCCTACCGCCCGGCCGAACTGCCCGCGGGCGCCGAGGCGTTCCGCGGCCTGCCGGGCCGGGCCGGGCACCGCCCGATCGGCCTCGAACCGCTCACCGAGGACGCGATCGGCCGCCTGGTGCGCGGCGCGGTCGGCGAGCACGCCGACGACGCGTTCTGCCGCGAGTGCTGGGCCGTCACCGCGGGCAACCCGTTCGAGGCGGTGGAGTTGACCGTCAAGGTCCGCGACCGCGGCCTGCGCCCCGACGAGACCAGCGCGCACCTGCTGCGCGACCTGGCCGCCGCGGTCAAGGGCCACGGCCTGATCACCCGGCTGGAACGGCTCGGCCCGTCCACCGTGCGGTTCGCCTGGGCCGCGGCCGTCCTGGGCACCGAGATCCAGCCGGAGCTCGCCGCCGGGGTCGCCGGGCTCGGTCCGGCCGAGGCGGCCGACTGCGCCGACCGGCTGCGTGAGGCCCGGATCCTCACCGGCGGCCGCACCCTGGAGTTCGTCCACCCGCTGATCGCCACCGCCGTCTACCGGGCGATACCCGACGCCGTCCGGGTCGCCCTGCACGGACAGGCCGCCTGGTCCGCCGTCGACGCCGGACTCGGCTCCGCGACAGCGGCCAGGCACCTGCTGGAGACCCACCCGGACGCCGATCCCTGGGTGGTGGACCAACTGCGCGCCGCCGCCCGCGAGACGCTGCGGGCCGGCGCTCCGGAAACCGCCCGCAGCTACCTGGGCCGGGCGCTGCGCGAACCGCCCGCCGCCCACGAACGGGCCGCGGTGCTCTTCGAGTTGGGCTGCGCCTCGCAGCTGCTCGAACCGTCGGTGACGGTCAACCACCTGCGGGCCGCGCTGGCCGAGCCGATCACCGACCCGGAGCTGCGCGACGGCATCCACTTCAGGCTGTCCCAGTCGCTCGCGCACAGCGACCGGCTCAGCGAGGCCGCCGAGGTGGTCGCGCAGGCCGCCAGGGAGGCCACCGGGCCGCGCACCCGGCTGCGGATGCAGGCCGAGCAGTTCATGTGGGACGCCTTCAGGGCCGACGAACCCGACTCGCCCAGCCGCTCCCGCCGGCTGACCCGGCTCGCCGACCGGCTCACCGGCCGCGACCTCACCGAGCGGTACGTCATCGGACTGCGCGCCTGGGACGCCACCTTGCGCGGCGAGCACACCTCCACCGTGCTGCGGCACGCCGGCCGCGCGCTGGCCGGCTCGCTGCCGTGGGCCAACGAGGGCTGGGGCTTCGAGGTCCCGACGCTGGTCGCGATGACCTACCTCTACGCCGACCGGCCCGGCCGCGCCGAGGAGCTCTTCGCCGAGGGCATCGCCGGCTTCGAGCGGCACGGCTGGCGCGGCGCCCACCTGTCGTTCGGCTACGTACTGCTCGGCTACGTCCGCTACCGCCGCGGCCGGCTCGCCGAGGCCGAGGAGCTGGCCAGGGACGGCCTGCGGCTGGCCGAACGGGTCGGGCGCGGCACCCCCGTGCAGTGGTACTGCGTCGCCGTGCTGACCGAGATCCTGCTGGCCCGCGGCCGGACCGACGAGGCCGCCGGGCTCGCCGCCGACTACGCCTTCCAGGAGCCGTTCCCCGCCGCCGTCACCTTCCCCGACGCCCAGGCGGTGCACGGCGAGCTGCTGCTCGCCCGCGGCCTGCACCGGGAGGCCGCCGCCGAGCTGGCCGCGGTCGGCCGGCGGCTCGACCCGCGCGGCATGCGCAACCCCGCCTGGTGCCCGTGGCAGATGCATCTCGCGCTGGCCGAGTCGCACGACGCACCGGAACGGGCGCGGAAGACCGCCCTCGACGCGGTGGTGCGGGCCCGGCAGTTCGGCGCGCCCTCCGCGATCGGCCACACGCTGCTGGTGGCCGCCGAGGTCACCGGGGGCGACGAGGGCATGAAGCTGCTCGAAGAGGCCGTCGCCCAGCTGGAGACCTCGCCGGCCGCCCACCGGCTGGCCTGCGCGCTGGTCGCGCACGGCAGCGCGCTGCGCAGGGCCGGCCGCTGCGAGGAGGCCGCCGGGCAGTTGCAGCGCGGCCTCGCCGGCGCCGTCCGGTGCGGGGCCGACGGCCTGGCGGCGCGGGCCAGGCAGGAGCTGGCCACCGCCGGACTGCCCAGCCGGCCGCCCGGCGCCCCCGACACCGGCGCCCTCACCACCGCGGAACGCGCCGCCGCCGGGCTGGCCGCCCGCGGCGAGGAGCAGCCCAAGATCGCCGCCGCGCTCGGCACCGGGGAGCGGGACGTCGTCCAGCTGCTGTCCGCCGTCTACCGCAAGCTCGGCACCGATCGTGCCGGGCTGCCCGAAGCTCTGCGGGACCTGCCGCAAGGCGCCGGGAGCGGTCACCCGCCCGGCGCGAACGAGTGAGCGAAGAGCCGGCCGGCCCGGTCCCCGACGACGGGGGCTACCCGTACGATGGCGGCATGTCCTTCCTCCGCCGCCGCAGCGCAGCCACGCCCCTAGGGCCGGACTTCGACGTCCTGGCCATGGACCCGGGCGACTGGCCCGGCGAACTGAGCGCCGGCCTGCTGCCCGGCCCCGACGGGAGCTGCCAGGGCATCTACCTGCGCTACGACCTGCTGGGCGGACGCGGCCCCGCGCTGCTGATCGGCAACCTGCCGGCCGGTTCGCCGGCCCGCGAACTGGACGAGGGCCAGGTGCCGTTCGAGGTGGCGCAGCTGCTCGCCGCGCTCGGCAACGACGAGCCGGCCGAGGTCAGCAGCATCGAGGACACCCCCGTCATGCAGGGCGACAACCTGCTGATCGTACGGCGGGTCAAGATCTCCGAGTCGCGGATCGGCTGCGCCCAGTTCGACCGCAGCGACGGCGTGCAGGTCACCATCGCCACCTGGGACCGGCCGATCACCGACGACCTGTACCAGCTGCTCAAGCCGCTGCCCGCGGAGATGTTCCAGGCGCGGTAGCCACCGGCACGGAGGAGGGGCGGCGCCGCGGTTCGCGGCGCCGCCCACCTGTTCCCCGGCCGCTCAGTGCGGTGCGCCGAGCGCCGACGGCAGCAGCGTCACATCGGCGGCGCTGACGTAGGCCACCCGGTGTCCGAGCTGGATCTCGTAGTAGAGCTGCTTGCCGCGGACCACCGTATGGCTCGCGGTGTCGAAGGTCACCGCGTAGAAGTACTCGCCGCGCTCCGCGCCGCCGACCACGTACCGCTGGCCGGCCGGCACCTGGTAGGGCAGCGGTGACAGCGACTGCACCGGCACGCCCGCCGGGTAGGCGGCGGCCTCCGGGTAGGCGCGGCCGTAGACCGGCACGGTGGCCAGGCCCTTCCTCGGGGTGGCGACCAGGCCGAGGGAGTTGACGGCCGTCGGGTGCGCGGCCGGGTTCTGGAACCACGCCTTCTGGCCGAGGTACCAGATCGCGGTCCAGTCGCCCTGCCGCCCGGCCACCGCGAACTGCTGGCCGGTGGAGGCCCGGGCGCCCACGTCGTTGACGCCGGTCGTACTCGGCCCGGTGCCGTGCAGGCCCACGTCCGACACCAGCGGCGCGTCCTGGCTGGGTGCGGAGTACAGCCGCACCGCGTCCGAGCCGTGCGCCGGGCAGGTGTCGCCGGCGGTCACGCAGCCGGTGTAGACGGGCTGGTTCGTGGCGTAGTCGGGATCGACGGTCACCACACCGCCCCACGGGCCGGCCGTGGCGTGCACCGGCGCGCCGAGCAGCGCCATGTAGTGGCCCCAGTCCCAGTACGGTCCCGGGTCGGTGTGCATGCCGGTGATGTACGAGGTGGTGGGGGCCGGCACGTTGTCGTGGCCCAGGATGTGCTGCCGGTCGAGCGGGATGCGGTACTCGGCGGCCAGGTACTTCACCAGCCTGGCCGACGTCCGGTACATCGCCTCGGTGTACCAGGTGCCCGGATCGGTCAGGAAGCCCTCGTGCTCGACGCCGATCGACTTGGCGTTGGTGTACCAGTTGCCCGCGTGCCAGCCGACGTCCTTGGTCGCCAGATGCTGGGCGATGTGCCCGTCCGCGGACCGCACGGTGTAGTGCCAGGCCAGGTACGTCGGGTCCTGGACCAGCTGCATCGCGGTGTCCCAGTAGCCCTCGGTGTCGTGGATGACGATCGTGTCGATCTTCTCGTCGTTCGGCCGGTCGGCGATGTCGTGGTTGCCGTAGTCGCCGCCGCCGGTCTCCTGGTACGGCGCCGGCACCCACTCGCAGCCCAGGCCGGGCGGGCACTCGGTGCCGGCCGAGTCCGACGGCTTCAGGCCGGTGCGGGCGGCCTGGCCGGCCGCCGGGGCCAGCGACGGAACGGCGGCCAGGGCGACCGCCTGGCCGCTGTCGGTGGTACGGGCCTGGCCCTGCCGGATCACGTCGAAGACGTCGTCGGCGAACGCGGTACCGGTGGCCTGGTCGGTGGCCCCCGAGTAGCGGGCGACGGCCGCGTACCAGTCGGCCGGGTCGGCGCTCAGCGGCTCGCCGAGCCGCCGCTGGGTGTCGGCGAGCAGCGCCGCGCCGCCCTCGACGTTGGCGGTCGCGTCCTGGCGCAGCGCCCCGGCCGGCAGGCCGGTCAGCGCCGCCGCCCGCTCCAGGGTGCGCGAGGAGGCCGGCGCCGTGGCCGGGTCAGGGACTCCGGCGGTGGCCGTGGTGGTCAGCGGCCGGGAGTCGTCGCCGCGGCCGTCGTTCCCGCCGTCGCCCGCCGGCGCGTCGCCCGCGGGCCGCGGCGGGTGGTCCTTGAGCGCGGTGCGTATGTCGGTGAGGTGCATCGGCCCGTAGCCGCCGGTGACACTGGGGACGCCCTGATGGCCGTCCCAGCGCGACTCCAGGTAGGACACGCCGAGCAGCACGCTGCCGGGCACCTGGTACCGGGCGGCCGCGTCGGTGAACGCCCGGGCCAGGACGGTGTCGGCGGCAGGCGCGGGCTCGGCGGCGTGCGCGGTGCCGAACAGCGGCAGCAGCGCGGCGCAGGCGCCGGCCGCGGTCATCGCACGCAGGGTGCGCCGGCGTCGGCGCGAACGGTCGGACGGGGGAGCGGAACCTCGCACTGCGACCTCCTCCAGGAGCCGGCGGCCGGTCCGGCCGCGCGGTGCCACAGAGGTACCGGCTGCCGAACCATCCGTCAACTACCCGTGAAGGAGGCCGTCTTCGCACGTCAGCGCCTGTCCGCCGAACTTTCGCCGGTCCGCCGCGCCCACCTGCTCCGCGTCAGTGGTGTGGACCAATGTGCGCGGAGCGGGCGGGCTCGAAGCGGAGTAGCGGACTGGCTCCGAGCGGACGGGCGGAGCGGCGTCAGCGGGTGCCGACCGCCGCACGTACCGCCCGCCGGGCCAGCCCGCAGTCGTCGTGCAGCCGGCGCAGCAGCAGCCGCTGCTCCTCGCCCGCCTCCGCCGCGCCGGGTGCCGCCGGGGCGGGCGCGCGCATGGTGCGCTGTACGGCCGTCTCGTAGGTGCGGATCTCCCGGGTGAGCACCAGCATCAGGTTGACCAGGAAGGCGTCACGGGCGGCCGGACCCTGCGAGGTCGCCTGCTGGCTGATCTGCCGCCGCATCGGGTCCTCGCCGAGCACCGTCCACAGCACCGCCAGGTCGTAACCGGGCAGGTACCAGCCCGCGTGCTCCCAGTCCACCAGCGAGGGCCCGGCGGGGGAGAGCAGCACGTTGGACAGCAGCGCGTCGCCGTGGCAGAACTGCCCCTGCGCGTGTGACAGCCCGTGCAGCAGCTTCTGCAGGTCGCCCATGTCCCGGTCGGTGAGCAGGCCGAGCTCGTGGTAGCGGCTGATCCTGGCCGGGTAGTCGATCGGCGCGTCGAACGTGCCGACCGGCGGGCGCCAGGAGTTGATCCGCGAGTACGCCGTCAGCGCCGCCCGCAGATCCGCCCTGGAGGGCATGTGCGACGGGTGCCGCTGCGGCGACACCACCCGTCCCGGCATCCGCTCCATCACCAGCACGCAGCTGTCCGGATCGGCTGCGATCAGCCGCGGCACCCGTACCGGCGGGCGGTGCCTGACGAACGTGCGGTAGGCGGCTATCTCATGGCGGAAACGTTCCGCCCAGGCTGGTGAGTGGTCGAGCAGACACTTCGCCACCGCCGGTGACCGGCCGGAGGTGCCGATCAGCAGTGCGGTACGGCCGCCGCGCCGCAGCAGCTGGGCCGGGGCGAACTCCGGGCAGATCCGCTGCACCGCGGCCACCGCGGTACGGAGCTGGCTGCTCTGCGGGCCGGTCAAGTCGAGTCTCCCGCTGAGCGGATGGGAGCCGCCCGCCACGCCGCGCCGGAGCGGGCCGGCCGGGCGCGGGCGGACGGCGGTCTCGCCGCCGGCGGGGAACGCGGGCCGGGGCGGGGCGGACACGGAGGACGATGCCGAGTACATAGGAAGAAGCAGATCCCTTCGTGTGCCAACGAGTCAGGGCCGCCACCGCCGACGGCGGACACCCGGCGCGTGGGCCTGTCGCCGCCGTCCGGACGCCGCACCCTGGGGAATGCGTCGGCCGGGCGGCGATGACACCGCTCACGCGCCGGCCCGCTCCCCGTACCGTCTCGTCGAACTCGTGAAGCTCGTCAAGAGCGGTCCGGAGCCCGGCAGTTGCCAGGCGGGGTGGCGCACTCCTACCTGACACCCGCGCTCGGGTGGCAGACCATCTGGCGCACCCTGGCGAACCCTGGCGAATACTCGCCTGGCCGATGCCACCGGGAATAGTGTCAACGTAGCTGAGAAACCTGGGGGCTTGACGTGGGCAACGAGGCCAACACCCGACTCTCGGACCTGTTCGGCCTCACCGGCTGGTCCAAAGGCGAACTCGCCCGGCTGGTCAACCGGCAGGCGGCGGCCATGGGCCATCCGCAGTTGGCGACCGACACCTCGCGCGTACGCCGTTGGATCGACACCGGTGAGTCACCGCGGGAACCCGTGCCGAAGGTGTTGGCCGCGCTGTTCACCGAGCGTCTCGGCCGTGTCGTGACCATCGAGGACCTCGGGTTCGACCGGCGCCGGCTGACGGGGAGGGGACAGGCCGGAGACGGCCTTCCGTGGCCGCCGGGGCGAACCGCCGCGGTCCTCACCGAATTCACGGGAATGGACCTCATGCTCAACCGACGCGGTCTGGTGGGCGCGAGCGCCGCGCTCGCCACCGGCTCCGTACTCAGCAGCGCCATGCACGACTGGCTGCACACCGACCCGGCACTCGCGGCCGACGCGCCAGTCCTCGACGATCCGCTCAACGCCGACCCCGCCGCCTACGACCGCTACGAGGCGGTCCCGGTCGGCTCCCAGGAGATCGAGTCGCTGGAACACTCGGTCGAGGTGTTCCGCGCCTGGGACTCCTCCCGCGGCGGCGGCCTGCAGCGCAAGGCCGTGGTCGGCCAGCTCAACGAGGTGGGCGGGATGCTCTCCTATCCCCATCCGGCGCATCTGCAGCGCCGGCTGTGGGGGGTGGCCGCCAACCTCGCGGTGCTGGCCGGCTGGATGTCCCACGACGTGGGCCTGGAACCCACCGCGCAGAAGTACTTCCTGATCGCCGCCCACGCGGCCCGCGAGGGCGGTGACCGGCCGCGGGCCGGCGAGGCGCTGTCCAGGGCGGCCCGGCAGATGGTCCACCTGGGCCGGCCCGACGACGCCATGGACCTGATGAAGCTGGCCGCGTCAGGCTCGGGCGACGCCACCCTGCCCCGCACCCGGGCCATGCTGCACACCATCGAGGCATGGGCCCAGGCGTCCATGGGCCACGGCCAGGCGATGCGGCGCACCCTCGGCGAGGCCGAGCAGCTGTTCGTCTCCGACCAGGGCGACACCCCGTCGCCGAGCTGGATGCAGCACTTCGACGAGGCCGACCTGCACGGCATGGAGGCACTGGCCTACCGCACCCTGGCCGACCACGAGCCGTCGGCCGCCGCCCAGGCGCAGGTGCACGCGAAGCAGGCGATCCAGCTGCGGGTCGCCACCGGCCGGGAGCGGTCGATGATCTTCGACTACCTCTCGCTGGCCTCGGCCTGCTTCATCGCCGACGACCCCGAACAGGCCGACCGGTACGCCCGGATGGCGTTGCTGACCATCGGCCAGACCTCCTCGCACCGCACCTGGGACCGGCTGCGCGAGATGTACCGGCTGACCGCCCGGTACGCCGGCCAGAGTGACATCCAGGACCTGCGCCGGGAGATCGAGACCACGATGCCGGCCAGGACCAGGACCAGGGCCAGGGGCGGCAAGGGGAAGGGGGCCCCGCCCGGACGCTACCGGCAGGTGTGAGGCAGCGCCCGCGAACGACCGCGACGGCGGGCGGACACGGGTGAGGCGAACGGGCGGGGCCACCCGCCGGCACGGTACGCAGCCGATCTGCCGCCGAACGGATCGGACCGGCCGTGGACGCGTCCGCCTCTGACAGCCGTACGCCCGCCACCGGTCGCCCAGCCGCGCCCCGGCCCTTGCTCAGGGCCCGGGTCTCGCGCTCAGGCGATCCTGGCGATCAGCACGCAGGCGTCGTCCTCGCGGTCCGGCGTGCCGAACTCCGCGGCGACCATCCGCACGCAGTCCTGCGCGTTCCTCGCGGTGGCGAACAGCGGTGCCATCGACAGCAGCCGGTCGGCGCCGCTCTCGCCGGCCGCGGTGCCGAACGCGGCCCGCCGCGGCACCAGGCCGTCGGTGTGCAGCACCAGCAGGTCGCCGGCCGCGAGCTGCTCGTCCGCCTGGGCGTACTTCGCTCCCGAGGTGGCGCCGAGCAGCACGCCCTCCGGCGGGTCGAGCACCCGTCCGGCGCCCGCGCGGAACAGCAGCGGGGCGGGGTGCCCGGCCTGCGACCAGTGCAGCCGCCGGGTCACCGGGTCGTACCGGCAGCACAGAGCGCTGCCCAGCGCCGGCTGCGCGGAGGTGTCGAGCAGCTCGTTCAGCCAGCCCATCAGCGGACCCGGCTGGAGCCCGGCCACCGCCATGCCGCGCAGCGCGCCGAGCAGCATCGCCATGCCGGAGGTGGCGGCGACGCCGTGCCCGGTGAGGTCGCCCACGGTCAGTAAGGAGGAGCCGTCCGGGAGCTGCATCGCGTCGTACCAGTCGCCGCCGACCAGGGCGCCGGTACCGGACGGCAGGTAGTGCGCGGCCAGGTCCATCGTGGTGGGACCGCCGTCCTGCGGGAACCGCAGCGTGCCGCGCCACGGGGGCAGCACGGCCTCCTGGAGCTCGACCGCCATCCGGCGCTCTGTGCTGGCGATCTGCTGCTGGCGCTGCAGCGAGTCACGGGTCTCGCGCAGCATGCGCTGGCTGCGCCGCAGGTCGCTGACGTCACGCAGCACCGCCCACATCGACACGGTGCCGCCGTCGCCGCCGAGCACCGGCTCGCCGACCATGTGCACGGTGCGTACTGTGCCGTCGCTGCGCACGATGCGGAACTCGCCGTCGATCGGCCGGCCGTCCACCAGGCAGGAGGTGACCATCTCGGTGAGCAGCTGCTGGTCCTCGGAGAACAGCCAGGACGGCAGCTCGTCCAGCGTCAGCGGTCCGTCCTCGGGGGAGCGGCCGAAGATCCGGTACAGCTCGTCGGACCACTGCACGCCGTCGGTCAGCAGGTCCCATTCGGCGCTGCCGGCCCGGCCCAGCGCTTCGACCACCGCGGCCTCCGGCAGTTCGGCCGGCGAGATGAGCCGGTCGGGCGGCAATTCGTCGTCCGTGCCGAGCCCTGGACCGTCCTTGAGCTGGCCGAGGTGCGTGTGCAGGTCGTCGAGCTGGTGCACGGCCAGGTCGCACAGGGCGCGCTGCCAGCGCAGCCGTGGATCCTCCGCGGCCGACGTGCTCGCCTTCAGCACGGCGTCGACCCGGGTTCTGAGCTGGCGGGCCTGGGTGATCAACGCGTCCACGGCATCGAGGTCCGGCGACTGTGCGGCGGGATGATCCGCGTGCGTAGGGGACGGCATGACGCACTCCGAACGGGTCTGCTGGCAGGCGCTTGACGGCCGTGGCGGACGGGAGGACCGGTAACGACTGTTGCACAGGGAGCGATGGGCCGTAAGGGTTTCCGCGATACCCGATCTGGTGGTGCTTCTGGCATATGCCAAAAGCCTGTCGATTTCCTGTCCTGAACCTGCCGGAATCCCAGCTCCAGGCGTTGCCGGGGCGCCGCCGGGCCCGGCCCTGAAGCGACATCGCGGCCCCGAGTCGGTAGGCTTCCGCCGCCCGTCCCCACGGATCCTTTGCTACCGCCAGGTATGAATTGCCCGGTGGCCGGTAAGGATGCCGGGCACCGGCAGCGGAAATCCCGTTGCCATGGAACCCACCGCACCGGATGCTGACCTCATGTTCGACCCAGACATAGCGCCCAGCGGCACCCTTCTCGGCCTCCTCCAGAGAGGGCGCGGAGACGGTCCACTGCATGCCCTGGCGGCGCCACGGGCCGAAGCCCTCGCCGCCGTGGAGCAGTGCGTGCTGCGCGATCCCCGTCTCGACTGGCGGATCGAGTCGCGCTCCCTCTATTACGCGCGCCTGTACTCCGACCTCGAAGGCTCGCTCGACGGGATCGAACAGCACCTCTTCCACACCGACGACCTGCTCGCCCCCGACGAGCACCGCTGCGGGCTGGCGCTGTCCGTCCTCGGCCACCTGGCCGGCTACGGCCGCCGGGACGCGCTGCACCTGCTGCGCCGGTACGCCGCCCGCGGCGGCTGCTGGGACTGGGCGCTGGACGAACTCGCGATCCGCGACGACGAGAACGGGCTGCGCTCGCTCGGCCCCTCCGTCGTCTCCCGGTTCCCCAGGACCCCCGAGGGCGACGCGGAACTGGCCGCCGCCGTACGCGAGGCGTACGAACCCCGCCCCTGGCAGCTGTGGGCGGAGGACACCTCCCGGCCCGCCACCGCGCAACGGGTGCGCAAGGCCGCGGAACAGGTGTCGTTCGACCGCTGGCAGCGCCAGCTGCGCTCGGCCGGCCCCACCCCCGGCTGGAGTGTGACCGCCGTCCTGGAATGGGCGCAGCAGGGCCTGGACGACCACCCCGCCGTCGAACGCGACCAGCCCGCCGCCCGCTGCCTGGCCGCCGTGGCAGGCCCGGAGGATCACGCCGAGCTGCTGGAGGCCGCCCTGCGCGGCCCGTCCGCCGCCCGTGCCGCCGCGCTGCGGTACCTCGCCGACCGCCGCGACCCCGCGTGCCTGGACCTGATCGAGACCGCCGCCGTCTGCGTGGACGAGCGGGTGGTGAGGGCCGCGCTCGAATCGTTCGAACGGATGCGGGACGAGGCCGCGCTGATCCGCGCCCGGCAGTGGGCCGCCCGCACCGATCCGCTCGGCTCCGCCGCCGCCCGCATGCTCGCCCGGCGCGGCGGACCGCAGGACGCGGCGCCGGTGCTCGCCGCGCTGCGCCGCATCGTCCAGACCGGCGGCGCCGACGCCGACGGGCTCGACCCGCTGGTCGAAGGCGTCGGCCGGCTCGCGGCCGGCCGCGCCTCCGCCGTGCTGCGGCACCTCTACCGCGAGACGTCCTCCTCCCAGCTGCGCGGCACCGCCGCCCGGGCGCTCGCCGCGGGCGATCCCGGATTCGCCGCGGGATTCGCCGTCGAGTGCCTGTGGGACTGCGAGGAGGCCACCAGGGAACTGGCCGCGCACCAGGCCGCGTCCGGCGACGTACGGGTGCTGGCGCAGCTGCGGCGGCTGGCCGCCGACCCCGCGGAGGAGGCCGAGGTGCAGACCGCCGTCCGCGGCCGGCTGAGCTCCGGCGGAACGTCCAGGTGACGAGCGGGTCCCAACGCTCACGGGCCGTTCCACTTCGGGAAAGATCCTCGTGGCCCTGACAACTCCTACCACGGCGACAACCACGGTATGCGAGTCGCCATCGTCACCGAGTCCTTCCCACCCGACGTCAACGGAGTGGCCCACTGCGCGCTGCGCACGGCCGAGCACCTCATCCGGCGCGGCCACCAGCCGCTGGTCGTAGCCCCCGCCGGACCGCACGACCAGGACAACGGGCAGGACCCCTGCCCGGTCGTCCGCGTCCCCTCCCTGCCGCTGCCCGGCTACCCGCAGGTGCGGGTGGCGCTGCCCAGCCGGCGGACCGCCGCCGCCATCACCGCCCACCGGGCCGACCTCGTCCACCTGGCCAGCCCGTTCATCCTGGGGGTACGGGGCCTCGCCGCCGCCACCCGGCTGCGGATACCGGCCGTCGCCGTCTACCAGACCGACCTGGCCGGATACGCCAAGACGTACCTGAACACCGGAGAGGCCGCCGCCTGGCGCCGGATCCGCGCCGTGCACACCGCCGCCGCCCGCACCCTGGCCCCGTCCTCCGCCTCGGCCGCCGCCCTGGCGGCGCAGGGCGTACCGCGGGTCCACCTGTGGCAGCGCGGAGTGGACTCGCTGCGCTTCCACCCCGCCCACCGCGACGAGGAACTGCGCCGCGAACTGGCCCCCGACGGCGAGCTGATCGTCGGCTACGTCGGTCGGCTGGCCGCCGAGAAGCACGTCGAACTGCTCGCCGAGACCTGCGCGCTGCCCGGGATCAAGGTGGTGATCGTCGGCGACGGACCCAGCGCCCCCGGCCTGCGCGCCGCGCTGCCCGGCGCCGCCTTCCTCGGCCGCAGGACCGGCGACGACCTCGCCCGCATCTACGCCTCGCTCGACGTGTTCTGCCACACCGGGCCCTTCGAGACGTTCTGCCAGACCGTCCAGGAGGCCATGGCCTCGGGTGTCCCGGTGATCGCCCCCGCGGCGGGCGGCCCGCTCGACCTGGTCGACCACGGCCGCACCGGCCTGCTGGTGCCGCCCGGCGACGCCCACGCGTTCGGCGCCGCCGTCCAGCTGCTGCACGCCGACGCCGGACTGCGGACCCGCTACGGCCGGCTCGGCCGCGCCGCGGTCGCCGACCGCACCTGGGAGTTCGTCGGCGACCAGCTCCTCGACCACTACGCGCAGGTGCTCGGCGAGCGCACGGCGGCCGTCGCATGACCGCCGCCGACACGCTCCGCCGCGCGCCCGACGCCGAACAGGGGCTGCGCATCGTACGGCTGGCCAACTTCGTCACCCCCGTCTCCGGCGGCCTGCGCACCGCGCTGCGCCATCTCGGCGAGGGCTACGCGGCGGCCGGCCACGAACCCGTCCTGGTCGTTCCCGGACCCGAGGCATCGGACGAACTCACCCCGCAGGGGCGGGTGATCACCCTCCCCGGGCCGGAGATCCCCGGCAGCGGCGGCTACCGCGTACTGGCCCGCCGCGGCCCGGTCGAGGAGGTGCTCGACGCCCTCGGGCCGGACCGGCTGGAGGTCTCCGACCGCACCACCCTGCGCTGGACCGGCGAGTGGGCCAGACGGCACCGGGTGCCCGCCGTGATGGTCTCGCACGAGAGCGCCGACGGCGTGCTCGGCACCTGGGGCCTGCCGGCCGCCGCCGCCCGGCGCGCCGCCGACGGCCTCAACCGCCGTACCGCCCGGGCCTACTCCCGGGTGGTGTGCACCACGGCCTGGGCGGCGGCGGAGTTCGAACGGATCGGCGCCCGCAACGTCGTCCGCGCGCCGCTCGGCGTGGACCTGGACACCTGGCACCCCCGCTTCCACGACCCGCGGGTGCGGGCACGGTACGCGGACGGCGCCGCCGTGCTGCTGGTCATGTGCTCCCGGCTGTCCCCGGAGAAGCGCCCGGAGACCGCGCTGCGCACCCTCGCCCGGCTGCGCGACCAGGGCGTGGACGCCGCGCTCGTGGTGGCGGGCGAGGGGCCGCTGCAGGCCCGGCTGACCGAACGGGCCGCGGCCGCCCGGCTGCCGGTCACCTTCCTCGGCCACGTCGCCGCCCGGCCCGACCTCGCCGCGCTCCTGGCCTCCGCCGACGTGGTGCTGGCCCCGGGCCCGGTCGAGACGTTCGGCCTGGCCGCCCTTGAGGCCCTGGCCTGCGGCACCCCCGTGGTGGTCAGCGCGCGGTCGGCACTGCCCGCGTTGATCGGCACGGCGGGCGCCACCGCCGACACGACGGGCGAATACGCCGGCGCCGTCCAGCGCCTGCTCGCCGCCCCCGTCGAGCTGCGCCGGACGAGGGCCAGGACCCGCGCCGAGCTCTTCACCTGGCCGGCGGCGGTGGACGCCTTCCTGACCGCCCACCGGGCGGCGCCGCTGACCGCTCACGGGGCGGCCGGCGCCGAGGCGAGGCCGACGGCCTGGTGAGACGGCGGGCAGCGGAGGCGGCGGCGGGCGGCCCGCTCGCGCCCCTGGGGCCGCGGCCCGCCGGCCGGGGCGCACCCGTCCTGCGCGAGGGCGCTTCGAGGCCGTCTCCGGCCGGGACCGGGCGGTTTCCCGTCGCGGCCGGCGGTCCGGCGGTCCGGCGGTCCGGCAGGACTCAGGACAGCCTTGGCGCGCGGATCAGTACGAATCGGATGCGGGTGCCCGGCGGCGACTGGGCGGCGGCCGGGAGGGCGTACTCCGGGACGACGCCGATCACCGGGTAGCCGCCGGTGGTCGGATGGTCGGCGAGGAATACCACCGGGCGGCCGTCAGGGGGGACCTGGACCGCGCCGAGCACCATTCCCTCGCTGGGCAGTTCACCCGTCCTGGCCCGTTCCAGCGGCGGGCCGGCCGTCCGCAGGCCGATCCGGTTGGAGGCGGGGGAGACCGTGTAGCCGCCGGTGACAAGGGTGGTGAGCGCCCCGGCCGTGAACCAGTCGTCCCGCGGTCCCGGGGCGATCGGCAGGATGAGTTCGGGGCCGCTTCCGGGGTACGGCTCGGCGTCGGCCGCCGCGACCGGACCGTACGCGTCGCCGATCGGCAGTTCGTCGTCCGCCGCGAGCGGCGCGGGCCCGAGCCCGGACAGCAGATCCGTGGACCGGCTGCCGAGCACGGGTTCGACGGCGACACCCCCGGCGACCGCCAGGTAGCTGCGCAATCCGCGGGTCGCCGCTTCGAGTTCGACCACGGCCCCGGCAGGCACCCGCACCGGCGCGCCCCAGGCCGCCGGACGGCCGTCCACCCGCACGCCGCACGCCGCGCCCGTCACGGCGACGACCGCGGCCCGGGAGACCCGCACCGCGCACCCGTTGACGGTGGTCTCCAGGCAGGCGGCACCTGCCGGATTGCCGACCAGCCGGTTCCCGAGCCGGTACGCGGGCCCGTCGAGCGCCCCGGATCCCGGCACTCCCAAGTGCGCCTGGCCGCGCCGCCCCTCGTCCTGCACGGTGGTCAACGCCCCGGCGCGCAGCACCCGCAGCATCCCGCTCATCGCGGCACCTCCCACGACCGGTGGAAGCCGGCCGGTCGGCCCGGCGGCCGGCGGCGGGACGCAGGAACGACCCCCGGGTCCGGCCGGGGCGCCCCGCCGCGCGGCGACCGTCCCGGCCGTGAACGGGCCCTGCCCGGGGACCCGTTCGGCGCCGGGCAGCGCGGGGCGGAAATCCGCGGCGGGCGGCCGTACCGCGGCGCGCTCACCGGGACACCGCCACGAAGCGCACCTCTGTGCCGGGCGACAGCAGCGCGGCCGGCTCGCGGTCCGGCACCCACAGCGCGGCGTCCGTCGTACCGATCACCTGCCAACCGCCCGGCGACGAGCGGGGATAGACCCCCGCGTAGGGCCCGGCCAGGGCCACCGAGCCGGCCGGCACCGCGGTACGCGGGGTGTCGCGGCGCGGTACGTGCAGGTGGTCGGGCAGCCCGGTCAGATACCCGAAGCCGGGCGCGAACCCGCAGAAGGCCACCCGGAACGGTGTCCGGGTGACGATGGCGGCGGCCTCGTCCGCCGGCACGCCCCACCGCGCGGCCACCTCGGCGAGATCCGGGCCGTCGAACCGTACCGGCAGGTCGAGCGCGCTGCCGCGGCCCCGTTCCACCGGTGGCACCCGCCACCCGGCGAGTGCCTCGGCGAAGGCCCGCGGCTCGGCCAGCCCGCAGACCAGCACCGTACGGGCGGCGGGCACGATCTCCGTCACACCGGGCAGTTCGCCGGCGGCCCGGCGGCGCAGCAGTTCGGCGTGCAGCGCCTCGGCCCGTTCACCGCTGCCGGTCTCCACCAGCACGGCCGACGCGCCCGCGGCGCGCACCCGGTAGCCCACCGGCGACTCGTCATCCGACATCTGAACCCCCGAACTCCTCCGGTACGCGGGAACGGCCCGCTGCCGACCGGCCCGTCAACGTCATGCCCATCTGCGCCCGTTACGTGAACGCCGCCACCCGCAGGCCCGCCGACTCCAGCGACCGCCGTACCCGGCCCGCCAGTTGCGCGGCACCCGCGGTGTCCCCGTGCACGCACAGCGAACGGGCCGCCACCGGCACGGCCTCGCCCGTCACCGCGGTCACCAGCCCCTCGCCGGCGATCCGCACCGACCTGTCCACCACCGCGTCCGGCGCCTCGATCACCGCGCCCGGCTCGCGCCGCGAGACCAGCGTGCCCGCCGCCGTATACGCGCGGTCCGCGAACGCCTCGCTGACCGCGTCGAGTCCGGCCCGGGCCGCCGCCGCCAGCAACCGCGAGCCCGGCAGGCCGAGTACCGGCAGCCCGCCCGCGAGCAGCACCCCGTCCACCACGGCCGCGGCCTGCTCCTCGTCGTGCACGGCCCTGTTGTAGAGGGCGCCGTGCGGCTTCACATACGTCACCGCCGTACCGGCCGCCCGCGCGAAGACCTGCAACGCGCCGATCTGGTAGGCGACTTCGGCCGTGAGCTCGTCCGGCGGCACGTCCATGGCGCGCCGCCCGAAGCCGGCCAGGTCGCGGTAGGAGACCTGGGCGCCGATCCGGACCCCGCGCTCGGCGGCCCGCTCGCACACCCGCCGCATCGTCGCCGGGTCGCCTGCGTGGAAGCCGCAGGCGACGTTCGCACTGGTCACCACGGACAGCAGCGCGTCGTCATCGGTGAGCCGCCAGCGGCCGAAGCCCTCGCCGAGATCGGCGTTGAGGTCGATGACCGCGTCCGGCCCCGGACCCGTACCCGTCATGATGATCCGCCCGTCGCCTCGCTCTGGTGTCCTGGCGCTGCCCTGGTGCCCTGGTCTCATGGTGCCGCGTCCGGGCCCGCCGCGCGATCATGACACTCGCGCGGGCGTGCCCGCCCCGTGCCGGTCCGTGCCGTTTCGTTCGTTGTCGGCGGCACCGCCTAATGTGTGGGGCGTGACCACCACGATCCCGTACTCGCTGCCGGGCGCCGCCCGGCCGGCCCCGGGCCCCGCCGCGGACGAGGGCCTGGCCCGCCGGCTGAAGGCGCTCGCCTGCACCGCGCCGCTGCACGACCTCGACACCCGCAAGGCCAACCTCGCGGGCGAGTACTCGGTGTACGCGATGGCGGAGGTCGCGCTCGCCGCGATCGACCTGGTCACGCTCAACATGGACTTCGACACCGGTGCCGACCACGACCAGATAGTGGCCAGGCTGCTGCCCCGGGTCGCCGCGCAGGCGCCGGGCCGGGCGTACGCCGAGCACGAGCGGGTCGCCCGCTGGGTGCTGGAGAACCTGATCAACGTCGGCAGCGCCGACCGCGGATTCCGCGCGGTGTACGGCACGTTCGGCGCCGACGGCGGCTATGTGCGGCGCGACTACGACTTCAAGCTGATCGAGGAGGTGCCGGGACCCGGCGGCACGGTCTACCTGCGCACCACCGACGAGGCGGTCAACGTCCTGGTCGGCGCGCTCGACACGGACGTCACCAGCGCGCAGATCGCCGCCGAGGTCAAGCTGGAGGTGCTGATCAGCCGCGGGCGGCTGGCCGACGCGCAACTCGCCGCGGAGCAGGCGCGCTACCGCACCGTGCAGTACGCCGAGACGCTGCGCCGCACCCTGGAGGCGACCCGGCGCAATGTGCGGGCCGTGGACTGGCTGCGGCAGGTTCCCGACATGATCGCCGAGGCGCTCGACCACGTCGCCGACCGGTACCGGCACGAGAACGCGATCCTCACCAACATCCGCAAGGCGCGGGACGAGGCGGAGGAGCCCGAGCACAAGCGGCGGGCGGCCGAACTCGTCGACATCGTCAAGGACTGCATCAGGCGGCACACCCAGCTGCAGTCCCGGCTGCTGGAGGCCGGCCCGCTGTTCCGGGCCGAGCAGGACCGGCAGGCGTTCGCCGCGCCGCCCGCCCGGGCCGGGCTCGACCTGTACGGGCAGCTGGTGGTGCCGGTGCTGCCGATCGCGGTGGAGCGGGCGTCACGGGTGACCGACGCGTTCTTCGCCAGAGGCGCCGGGTTCCGCACACCAGCCGCCGTACGGGTGACGGACCTGGTCGAGCTGCTGCTCACGCCGCCGCTCGAACGGGAGCACCTCGGGGCGGAGATGCCCGAGCCCGACCTCGTCGCCACGCCGGACGACAGCCGCTTCTCCGAGGAGCAGCTGGACACCGCCCTCGAACTGCTCGACCTGCCGCACGACGCGCCCCGCCGGCTGTCCGGGCTGCTCGCCGAGGCCCGCAGGCGCGACCCCGACCTGCCGCACCTCGTCGCGCTGCTCGCCATCCACGCGGCCTCGCCGCCGATCGGCACGGCCCACCGCCAGGGCGAGCCCCACGTCCTGTTCGCGGTGGACGACGGCACGCCCCTGGAAGACCCCGACTTCGGCGGCGCCGACCTGATCCTCGCCCCCGCCCGGCTCGACCCCGCGGCGCCATGACCCCGGCCGCCCGCGGACACCGGGCTCCGCCACCCCGATCCGCCGCAAGGGCGTGGCACCCACCGGCAGCAGACCAGGCACGGCCGCAGGCCGACCCGACAGGCCCGACAGGAAAGAGGGTGACGTGAACGAGTACGGCGACGTGGTCGAGGAGAAGCCGGGGGAGACCGCCCCCGCCCTCACCCCAGGCGACGCGGCGGACGCCGCCCGCCTCGTCGGGATGGGCCTGCAGCCCAAACTGCTGCCCGCCCGCGACGTGGAGTACGCCGACCTGATCCGGCGGCACCGCGAGGACCCCGCCTTCGCCCGGATCGCCGACGCCGTCGCCGCCGGCCTCGGCCTGATCGTGCTGGAGGTGTCGCCCCGGGCAGGCATGGCCCTGGCGGCGGCGGAAGACTCCGTCTTCGCCGTCCGGATGGGCGACTACGCCCGCCGCGCCGCCTCCGACGCGGGCGACCGCTTCCTGCACGGCCTCGCCCACCTCGGCACCGCCGCCCTCGCCTTCCCCCGCCCCGAGGACCTCGCGGACGACGGCTACATCGGCCGGATCACCGTGCACGGCGTGGACGCCTTCGTCCGCCAGGCGTGCCGCCGGCTGGAGGAGCGCGCCGACGAGACCGGCGAGAACACCGACCCGGCCAGCGACGCCCCCGGCCTGGAGGCGGCCTGGCGGGTCTACACCCGGCGCAGCGCCACCGGCGCCACCAAGGACGCCCGCAGGCTGGCCAGTTCCACCACCGGCATCATCGGCAAGGCCGTCGCCTTCCTGGTCGACTCCGGCTTCCTGCAGCGCACCGGCGACGAGTCCGGCGGCACCTACCGCACCACCGCCCGCTACCAGTTGCAGGTCCGCGACATGGCGGGCAGCGCGGCCATGGCCGAACTCCTCGACCTCGGCATCGTGCCGGTCGGCGACGGCAGCGCCAGCCTGGTGCCCGCCGCGTCCGATGACGGCCACGACCTGGCGGCCGACGCCGGCCTGCCGTTCCACACCCCCTCCTGAGCTACGAGAGTCCGCTGATGTACGAGCTTTCCCGACTCCGCCTCTACTCCATCGGGCCCGCGGGCGCGCGGTACGCCGACACCGTGCTCGACCTGCGCGGTGTGGGCGAACCGGTGCCGCAGCCCGCCCCGGCACAGGGCGAGTTCTTCGCCGACGAGCCGGCCGGGCCGCCGCGCCGGCCCGCCCCCGCCGGGGTGCTCTTCCTGGAGAACGGCGGCGGGAAGTCCGTCCTGCTCAAGCTGATCTTCTCGGTGATGCTGCCCGGCCACCGCAACACGCTGGGCGGCGCCAGCTCCGGCGTGCTGCGCAAGTTCCTGCTCGCCGAGGACTGCGGCCATGTCGCGCTCGAATGGCAGCACACCATCACCGGCGAGCTCGTCGTCGTCGGCAAGGTCAGCGAGTGGCGCGGCCGGCAGGTGTCCTCCGACCCGCGCAAGTTCGCCGAGGCCTGGTACTCGTTCCGGCCGGGCCCCGGCCTGAGCCTGGACTCGCTGCCGGTCGCCGAGGCGAGCACCGTACGGCCGCCGGTCGAGGGCGTGTCGGGAGCGCGGGGCCGGCGCCGCACGATGAAGGGCTTCCGGGACGCCCTCACCGAGGCGGGGAAGGCGTACCCGCACCTGGAGGTGGCCTGGGAGGAGATCCACGACCGGTGGAACGAGCACCTCGGCGACCTCGGGCTCGACCCCGAACTCTTCCGCTACCAGCGGGAGATGAACGCCGACGAGGGCGAGGCGGCCGGCCTCTTCGCGGTGAAGAAGGACTCCGACTTCACCGACCTGCTGCTGCGGGCCGTCACCGACACCCGAGACACCGACGGCCTCGCCGACCTGGTGCACGGATTCGCCGGCAAGCTCGGCCGGCGCGCCGAGCTGACGGCGGAACGGGACTTCACCGGCGGCTCGCTCGACCTGCTCGAACGCATCGTCGAAGGCGCCGCCGCCCGTGACGAGGCGCGCGGCGTCCACGCCCAGTCGGAACGCCGCACCCGTGCGCTGGCCCGCAGGCTCACCGCCCGCGCGCAGCAGGAACGCGGCCGGGCCGAGGAGCTCGGCGGGCACATGGCGCGCGCCGCGCACGCGGTGACCGACGCCGATCAGGCCCGCGCCGGGAGCGGGCTGATCGCCGCGGAACTCGCCTACCGGCACGCGTCGCTGGCGCTGGCCGCCGCCGACAAGGGCGCGGCCGGGCTGCGCCGCGAGCTGATCGACGCGCGGACGCTGCACGCCGCCTGGCAGACCGCCGAGACCGTGCTGCGGCAGCGCGCCGCGGGCGACCGGCTGGCCCGGGTCACCGCGGCCATCCGCGAGGCCGAACGGGACGCGGCCCCCGCACTCGCCGCCCGCACCACGGCCGCCGCCGACCTCGTACGGGCCCTGCACGCCGCCGCCGCGCGCGCCGAACAGCAGGCCGACGAGGAGGAGGAGCGGTCCGCCGCGCTCCAGGAGCGGTCGGAGACCGCGCACCGCGACGCGACCGACGCGGCGACGGCCGCGCAGCGCGCCCGCAGCGAGGGCGGCCACCTCGGGCAGCGGCTCGCCGAGGTCGAGCAGGAGACCGCGGAGGCGGTCCAGGCCGGCTGGCTCGACGACTCCGCGCCGGACTCCGACCCGGCCCGCGCCGCTCTCGCCGCGTCCGACGCCGAACGCGCCGCCGCGGCCATGGCCCGCACGGCGGCCGAAGCCGCCCGCGACGCCGCCGCCCGCGCCCGCGACGCCTCCGCCGCCGAGGCCCGCGCCGAACTCGCCGCGGCCCGCGCGGCCGACGCCCTGAGCACGGCGGAGTCCGCCCACACGGCGGCCACGGTGGCCGCGACGTCGGTAGCCACCGACCCCCGCCTCTCCGCCCTCCTCAGCCTCCCCGCCGCCGTTCCCCCGGCCCGCAATCCGTCCCCGGCGACTTCCCCGTCTGCCGCCGGGAACGGTCCGGGCGGCGACACCGCCACGTCCGTCCAGGCCCCGGGCGTGCCCGGCGATCATGACGTCGCCTCTGCCGACTCCCCGCCCTCGTCCGGCCATGGCGGCCTCACCGCCCGCGTCCCCGGGCCGAGCACCGCCCCGGCCCCGTCCGGCACCGGCGGGCGTCCGGGCACCGCGACCTCCGCCGCCGACGAGCCCGCCACCGTTCACGAAGCGACCGGTCAGGACGCGGATCCCGCGGCCGGGAGCATCATCGGGCGGCAGCGGCGGGCCGGCAGCGGGGTGCTCAGCGCCGATGAGCTCGACGGGTTCGCCGAGCCGCTGCGGGAGCTGCTCGACGGCGCGGTCGCGGCCGCCGAGCGGCAGCTCTTCGAGCTGCGGACCGCCGCCGCGGACGACACCCGGATCCTGGGCGCGCTCGGCGACGGCGGCCTGCTGCCGCCAGGACCCGACGTGCTGGCCAC
Source organism: Streptomyces sp. CA-111067 (assembly GCF_050956065.1). Classification (NCBI taxonomy): domain Bacteria; kingdom Bacillati; phylum Actinomycetota; class Actinomycetes; order Kitasatosporales; family Streptomycetaceae; genus Streptomyces; species Streptomyces sp. CA-111067. The sequence continues at coordinate 8,335,378 of NZ_CP192103.1, forward strand.
CGTGGAGTACCTGGGCGAGCACGGGATTCCCGCGCTGCCCGGCTGGCGCTACCTCGCGCAGGCCGTCGACCCGGTGGACCACGCCGTGGTGCTCTCCGCCCGGCCCGAGCTGGTGGACGGGGTCGTGGTCACCGACCCCGACACCTACCAGCGCGCCAAGCAGGTGCTCGCGCAGGCGGCCCTGCTGCCCCGTTCCACCGTGGCCGTCGGTACGTCCGCCGCGCTGCTCGCCCCGCCGCCGGGCGCCGGCGCCGAACGGGACGTCTTCCTCGTCCCGCCGAACCCGGCGATGCACGACGAACTCGCCGCGGACGGCGAGCGGCAGGAACTGCGGACCAGGGCGACCGCCCGCGAGGAGGAGATCCGGGCGCTCGCCGCCCGGCTGGCCCACGACCGGACGCTGGCCGCCGGCCTCGCGTCCTGGCGCGCCGCCTGCCCGCAGGGCCGGCTCGCCGAACTCGCCGCCGACGTCGCCACCGCCAGGGACACCGCGGAGCGGGCCCGCGCCGAACTGGCCGCCCGCCGCGAGGAACGCGCCGCCGCCGAAGCCGCCGCCGCGGAGACCGCCGCGGAGGACGACCGGCGCCGGGCAGCGGCCGAGCAGGGCGGCCGCCGCGCCGACGCCCTCGCCGGCCTGGCCCACCGGCTGCGGGAACGCCTCAGCTGGCAGCGAAGGGCGCGCGAACTGGCCGCCGACGCCGCCGAGTCCGAGGCCCGCGCGGCAGAATGCCTGGCGCTGGCCCGCGCCGCCGACGAGGACCGGCGCGCCGCCCAGCGCGGCTCCGACGACGCCCGCCGCACCGCCCGCGTCCTGCGGGCGGAGCGCGCCGACATCGCCGGCGCCCCCGAGGAGGGCACGGACGGCGGCACCGAGGCGCCGTCCGCCGAGTCGCTGCCCGCGCTGCGCGAGGCGTATCACGCGGCCTCACAGGTGTACGAGCAGGTCGGCGTCGGCGCCGACCTGCGCGCCGAGCAGGCCCGCGCGGAAAGCACCGAGAACGCCGCACTGGCCGAGCTCGAACGCCTCACCAACAAGGTCCGCACCCGCGCCGCCCAGCTCCTCCAAGGCCCCGACGGCGCCGACGGCCCGTCCCGGCAGGCCGCCGCGGCCCGCGCCGAACAGCTCGTACAGACCCTGGAATCCCGCGCGTCCACCGCCAGCGAGCAACTGGGCCGGCTGCGCGGCGAGGCCGAGCGGCTCGCTCCGGCCGGCGGCGGCACGCACACCGAGCTGGCCGCGGAGCTGCTGCCGCGCGACGCCGAGCACGCCCAGCAGCTGCTGCGCGCCGCCAACGCCGAACTGGCCTCCCGCACCGACGCGTTGGAGGTGGCCACGGCCGCGCACGCCGACATCGTGCACTCCCACCGGGCCGCCGAGGACGCGGCCGGCGGCTTCGACGAGATCGCCGCGATGCTCCGCGACCTGCTGCGGGAAGGCGCCCAGCAGGCCGCCGCGCCCGACGAGGAGCCCGAACCGTATCCGGGCAGTACGGAGGAGGCCCGGCAGGCCGCCACCGAGGCCCGCCGCGCCCTGCGCAGTTGTGCCGCCGATCTGTCCACCGCGGAGAACCGGCTCCGCGACGCCGGCGACGTCCTCGTCCGGCACGCCAACTCCGTGCGCTACGAGCAGGTCAGGACGCCCGCCAGGCAGCAGATCAGGGAACTGCCCGGTGCCGCGCTGCCCGAGCACGCGGCGGCCTGGGCCGCGGCCTTCGCCCCCCGGCTGCGGGTGCTCACCGACGAGCTCGGCCAGCTGGAGCGCAACCGCGACAGCATCGTGGACCGGCTGCGCGGCCTGGTGGAGTCCTCGCTCGCCACCCTGCGCTCGGCCCAGCGGCTGTCCAGGCTGCCCGAGGGCCTCGGTGAGTGGTCGGGCCAGGAGTTCCTGCGGATCCGGTTCGAGGACCCCGACCAGGCGGTGCTGAGCGAACGGCTCGGCGAGGTGATCGACGAGGCGACCAGGTCGGCCGTGCGGAAGAACTCCGACCTGCGCCGCGACGGCATGAGCCTGCTGCTGCGCGCGGTCGCCGCCGCCCTGGAACCGCGCGGCATCGCCGTGGAGATCCTCAAACCCGACGCGGTGCTGCGCGCCGAGCGGGTGCCGGTCGGGCAGATGGGCGACGTCTTCTCCGGCGGCCAGCTGCTCACCGCCGCCATCGCCCTGTACTGCACGATGGCCGCGCTGCGCAGCAACGACCGCGGCCGCGACCGGCAGCGGCACGCCGGCACGCTCTTCCTCGACAACCCCATCGGCCGCGCCAACGCCACCTACCTGCTGGAACTCCAGCGGGCGGTGGCCGACGCGCTCGGCGTCCAGCTGATCTACACCACCGGCCTGTTCGACACCACCGCGCTGGCCGAATTCCCGCTGGTGGTGCGGCTGCGCAATGACGCGGACCTGCGGGCCGGGCTGAAATACATCAGCGTCGAGGAGCACCTGCGGCCCGGCCTGCCGGTACCCGACCCGCACGGCGAGCAGGTACACGGAGAAATCACCGCGACCAGGATGTTCCGCCGCCCGCCCGAACCGGCTTTCGAACCTGTGTCCGGTCAGTAGTTTCAGGTGTCCGGTTATTGCCAGCGGTGAATTCACCGCCCTCCGGTTACCGCCCGGTTGTCACCTACCGGCCGCCCGCCGGTCAGACGCCGTGCAGATGCCGGAGTATCCCATGGCGGCGTCCGCGGCTTTCCCTGGCCGCCGTCCGGGCGGCCCGGCGCGCTCTGCGGCGCTCCCTGCGCAGCGCCCGGGCCGCGCTGCTCGGGCTGGACACCACCCCGTTGCGCTGGTTCCACACCTGCCGGGTCACCCACACGTCCAGCACCGACCAGGTGGCGACCACGCTGGTCAGGATGGTGAACAGCATCATCGGCGCGGACAGCAGCGAGTGCCCGGCCGCCATCAGCGCGGCGATCACCGCCTCTATCAGTGCCACCGAAACGATCAGCACCGCCCGAACCGCCGCGGCCCGCACCGGATCGGGCATCCGCGGGGTCGGGACGGTCTCCTGCTCCCATACCGTGTCGCGTTCGAACTCCATACAAGGTGGCTGCCCCGAAAGTTGGTGATGCATTCCGGGGTACGTTTCGGCGCAGACCTGCCCAACCCACCGGACGCGCTTTCGAGTTACCCCGGATGCAGTAGTAGGCTCGCGCCGTTTAAACGCGACAGACGCCCCCGCACGGGGGAGACGTTGGGGAGGCCATGCGCTTTCGCGGTACGACGATCCGCCGGAAGATCGTGGCGCTGCTACTGATCCCTCTGGTGTCACTGACCGTCATCTGGGGTTTCGCCGCCACCATCACGATGCGTGCGGTGCTGGACCGGCCGGACATCCAGCGGGTGGTGGACGATGTCGCCTACCCCACCGAGGGTGTGGTGCAGGCGATCCAGCGCGAGCGCAAGCTCGGGCTGCTCTACGTGGCCGACCCCAATGACTCCGAGGCCCGGATCGCCTACGACAAACAGCAGCAGGCCACCGACACGGCCATCGCCCAGATGCGTACCCGGATCGCCTCGAGCGGCATCCGCGGCTCGCTGGACAAGCTCTCGGCCGACCGGCTGGACGACTTCCTCGACACCGTCGGCGGCGTGACCTCGCTGCGGCAGCGGATCAACGCCGGGCACGTCGCCCGCAACGACGCCTACGACTCGTACAACAGCCTGGTCACCCCGGCGTTCAACCTCTTCGACCAGCTCAACCCGCTCGACGACGTGACGCTCGACAGCCAGCGCCGCGCCGTCGTCGGACTGAACAAGGCCGGCGAGGACGCCAGCCGCGAGGACGCGCTGATGTCCGCCGCGATCAGCACCGGGCACATGAGCGCCGCCGAACTGCGCTCCTTCACCTTCGCCGTCGCCCAGCGGCGCAACTACTTCGACGACAACCTCAAGACGCTGCCGGCGGACGAGCGCGCGCCCTACGACACGTACTGGCAGGGCGACGGCGGCAAGAAGTTCCTGGCCGCCGAGAACGCGATCACCGCGAGCAGCGCGACCGGCGCCCCGCTGGTGGCCGCCCACCTGTCCTGGCCCTCGGTCGCCACGGCCTCGATGACCGACATCGGCAAGCTCAACGCCGCCGCCTCGGTGCGGTTCGGCAAGCACGCCAGGCCGCTGGCCACCACCACGATCATCCAGGCCGCGTTCGTCGGCGGACTCGGCCTGATCGCCGTGATCGCCTCGCTGTTCGTCTCGGTACGGATCGGCCGCAGCCTGATCCGCGACCTCACCGGCCTGCGCCGCGAGGCCCAGGAGGTCTCCGGCACCCGGCTGCCGCGCGTCATGCGGCGGCTGTCGGCCGGCGAACAGGTCGACGTGGAGACCGAGGTCCCGCGGCTGCAGTACGCGGACGACGAGATCGGCCAGGTCGGCAAGGCACTCAACACCCTGCAACGCGCGGTGGTCGAGTCCGCCGTCCGGCAGGCCGACCTGCGCAACGGCGTCTCCGACGTCTTCGTCAACCTCGCCCGCCGCAGCCAGGTCCTGCTGCACCGGCAGCTGACCCTGCTGGACGCGATGGAGCGGCGCACCGAGAACGCCGAGGAACTGGCCGACCTCTTCCGGCTCGACCACATGACCACCCGCATGCGGCGGCACGCCGAGGGCCTGGTCATCCTCTCCGGAGCCGCCCCGTCCCGGCAGTGGCGCAAGCCCGTCCAGCTGATGGACGTCGCGCGCGCCGCCATCGCCGAGGTCGAGGACTACGAGCGGATCGAGGTACGCCGGCTGCCGCGGCTGGCCGTCGCGGGCTCCGCGGTCGCCGACCTCACCCACCTGCTGGCCGAACTCATCGAGAACGCGGCGGTGTTCTCGCCGCCGCACACCGGAGTACGGCTGCACGGCGAGCAGGTCGCCAACGGCTTCGTCCTCGAAGTGGACGACCGCGGCCTCGGACTGACTCCGGACGCGCTCCTCGAAGCGAACCTGCGGCTGGCCGAGACCCCCGAGTTCGAACTGTCCGACACCGACCGGCTCGGACTGTTCGTGGTCAGCCGGCTGGCCCAGCGGCACGGCGTGCGGGTCTCGCTGCGGCAGTCACCGTACGGCGGCACCACCGCCGTCGTACTGATCCCGGCGAACCTGCTGAGCGACGCGGGCGACGACACCGGCGGCACCCGGATCGGCGACTTCCCCGCGCCGCGCGCCGCCGAGCCGGCCGCCGACACCGAACACACCTTCCGGCAGTGGGGACTTGACGGCGTCGCCGACGAGTCGCAGAAGGAGCACGCCGCCCACTCCGAGGACCCGGACGCGCTGCCCGGCGTCGGCGACCCGAACTTCGACGGCCCGGTGCCGCTGCCGCGCCGCCGCAGCCGGAGCGCGCCGGTGCTGGTCTCCGACCGCGGCCGGTCCGTCCCAGGACAGCCGGCGCTGCCGGGTGAACAGGCACCGGCGGACCCGCAGATCCCGCCGGCCGGCGGCGCCCCGGCACTCGGCCGCAGCCACCAGCCGGCCCCGGCCGTCCAGCCGGCGCAGGCCGCGTCCGAGACGCCGCCGGGCGCGCCGCAGCCCACCGCGCGGACCGGCGCCGTACTGCCCCGCCGGGTCCGGCAGGCCAGCCTGGCACCGCAGTTGCGCGCCGACGCGGCCAGGGAGGCCGCCGAAGCGGCCGGGGACTCCGGCGGCAGGGAGAGGTCCGCGGACGAGGTCCGCGACCGGATGGCCTCACTCCAACGCGGCTGGCAGCGCGGCCGTCGACTGGCCGACTCTCCGCCAGTTGACGACGACCCATCGACATCGGTACCGAGAACGACACCTGAGGGGAACGGTCGATGACCGCACCATCGAACCCGACACGTGAGCTGAGCTGGCTCCTCGACGACCTGGTCACCCGCGTCGCCAGTATCCGCAAGGCACTGGTGCTGTCAGGGGACGGACTGGCCGTCGGTTCCTCCGAAGGACTGACCCGCGAGGACTCCGAGCACCTGGCCGCGGTCGCCTCCGGCTTCCACAGCCTGGCCAAGGGCGTCGGACGGCACTTCGACGCCGGGCGGGTCCGGCAGACGATGGTCGAACTGGACGAGGCGTTCCTGTTCGTGACGGCCGCGGGCGACGGCAGCTGCCTCGCCGTGCTGACCGACGCGGACTCCGACGTCGGCCAGGTCGCCTACGAGATGGCCCTCCTGGTCAAGCGGGTGGGCGTGCACCTGGGCAGCGCGCCGCGGGGCGCCGGTGGCACGGCGCTCAGCGGCTGAGCCGAGATGACAACGGGGTGACTGGCGACATGAGTTCCGAATCGAACCGCTGGTACGACGACGCGGCAGGACCGGTGGTACGGCCCTACGCCATGACGCGTGGTCGGACCAGCCATGCCGCCGAGAAGAAGATCGACCTGATCGCCCTGGTGGTGACCGAGGCCGACGTGGGCGAGCCGGGCGCGCAGGATGACCAGACACTGTCACCCGAGCACCTGGACATCGTCGAGCGCTGCCAGGTGCAGGCCACCTCGGTGGCCGAGCTCGCCGCCGACCTCGACCTGCCGGTCGGGGTCGTCAGGGTGCTCGTCGGCGATCTGCTGGAGGCCGCGCACGTGCACATCCACGCGCCCGTGCCGCCGGCCGAACTGCCCGACGAGAGCATCCTGCGCGAGGTGATCAACGGGCTGCGCGCGCTGTAGGCGCCGGCACCGGACGGTGATCCCGTCCGGCCGGCGCTCCGAGCTCATCCAGCAGGGAAGGGCCGGCCGCACAGGCCGGCCGAGTCCGCACGTACGCAGGGAAGTAGAAGAGACCATGGGCATCCGCTCGGACCGTCGTCGTAAACCCACCGCCGTGGAGCCGGTGGCGCTCAAGCTGCTGGTGGCCGGCGGCTTCGGCGCGGGCAAGACCACGCTGGTCGGCGCGGTGAGCGAGATCCGCCCGCTGCGCACGGAGGAGCCGCTGAGCGAGGCCGGCCGCCCGGTGGACGACCTCGGCGGCGTGGAGGGCAAGAGCACCACGACCGTCGCCATGGACTTCGGCCGGATCACGCTCAACGAGAACCTGGTGCTCTACCTCTTCGGCACCCCGGGACAGGACCGGTTCTGGTTCCTGTGGGACGAGCTGGCGCAGGGCGCGCTGGGCGCGGTGGTGCTGGCCGACACCAGGCGGCTGGAGGACTGCTTCGCCGCGGTCGACTACTTCGAGCGGCGCGGCATACCCTTCACGGTCGCCGTCAACGTCTTCGACGGCGCCGAACTGCACGCGACCGACACCGTGCGCGAGGCCCTGGACCTGGACAAGGGCGTGCCCGTGGTGCTGTGCGACGCGCGGGAACGGGACTCGGCCAAGCGGGTGCTGATCAGCGTGGTCGAGCACGCGGCGCAGCTCGCGGCGGTCCAGCGGGAGCCGGCCGCCACCTGAGCGAGACACCAACCACCGCGGGGCCCGGTCGTGGACGACCGGGCCTTCAGTCTTTCCCGGGCCGGGTGTCGCGGCCGGATCCGCGGCCGGATCCGCGGCCGGATCCGCGGCCGGACCGCGGTCGGTGTCCCGGCCGGATCCGCGGCCGGTGTCTCAGTCGGTGTCCTGGCCGCCGCCGTGCTCGCTCAGCCACTTGGCCGCGGTCTCGGCCAGCTCCACGTCCCGCCCGGCGAGCATGGTGCCGATCATCTTCGCGTCGCCGCGCAGCGACCAGAGCGGGTGCCCGAAGCTGGCCGGGTTGTTCTTCTCGATCAGGAAGTGCGCCGGCCAGGCCGTCCCGTAGCCGATCAGCGGCAGCGCCGCGGCGTACCGGCGGCGGCCGCGGGCCAGCCCGTAGGTGGTCACCGCGAGGCCGGTGAGGGTGCCGAGCGTGTGGACCCAGCGGGTGGCGGCCTTGGAGTGCATCGCCACGTAGTAGGGCCAGAAGTCCTCGAAAGTGCTGAACGTCTGCTTCGCCATTACCGAAGGGTAGCGGCGGGTCTTGCGGCTGTCAGGAGGCCGTGTTACGTTCTTCTCGTATCGAGAAAGACTCGAAGTGAGAATGACTTCGAGGATGGACGGGCAGGCATGTCAGGGGGAGCCGGGTCATGACGAACGCGAAGGACGACGGACAGCGTGAGCGGGAGTTCCTCGCGGAGTACGACCCGCGGGCGTTCGACCCGATCGCGGTCACCGTGGACGTGGTCGCGCTGACGCTGCGGGCCGGCCTGCTGCATGTGCTGGCGGTCGAGCGCGGCGGCCCGCCGTTCGCCGGCCGGTGGGCGCTGCCCGGCGGGTTCGTACAGGCCGGACGCGAGTCGCTCGACGCGGCGGCGGCCCGCGAACTGGCCGAGGAGACCGGCCTCGACGCTGCCGTGCTCGACCGGGTCCATCTGGAGCAGCTCGGCTCCTATGGCGCGCCCGACCGCGATCCGCGCATGCATGTGGTGTCGGTCGCCTACCTCGCCTTCGCCCCCGATCTGCCCGAGGCTCAGGCGGGCAGTGACGCGGCGGGCGCGGCCTGGCTGCCGCTGGAAGCAATCTCCGGCGCGGAGCAACCGCAAACTACGGCCCGGCGTCCCTTTGAGCAGGGTCGGCGGACCGGAATCTACGGGGGTGGTACCGGCCGCCGGCCCCCTGAATCCAGCGCTTCCGACCGGTCGGACGCCGATGCCGCGACGAATGCCGCGAGGAGTGCCGGGCGGTCGGCCGAGGCCGCCGCGAGCGGGGACGAAGAAAGCGGTTTCGCCTTCGACCACCGGCTGATTCTGGCCGACGGTCTGGAACGCGCCCGCAGCCGGATCGAGTACACCCCGCTGGCCACCGCCTTCCTCGGTGAGACCTTCACCATCAGCGAGTTGCGGGCGGTGTACGAGACGGTGTGGGGGGCGCCGCTGCACGCCGGGAACTTCCACCGCAAGGTGCTGTCCGTGCCGGGCTTCGTGGAGTCCACCGGACAGACCGCCTCCCGCGCCGGCAGCCGCGGCGGCCCGCGCGCCCGGCTCTACCGCGCCGGCGACGCCCGTCTGCTGCATCCCGCGCTGCTCCGCCCCGACCGGGAGGAGAGCGTGCGATGACCATCGACGACGGTACGGCGCTCTATGACGGCAGTGCGGTCCACGACGGAACGGCGATCCGCACCTTCGACGAGGCCGTGGCCGCGCTCGGCGGCGGGTTCCCGGCGGATGCCGAAGGCGCGACCAGGCACTACCGGCGACTGGCCCGGCTGCTGCACCCCGACACCGCGCCGCCCGGCCGCACCGACCAGGCCACCGCCGCCTTTGCCCGGCTCACTGCCGCCTGGCACAACCGAGAGGGCGACGCGGCTGATGTGGTGACCAGCCCGCAACGGCAATACCGGCTCGGTGGCACGGTGGCCACCGGTGATCTCGCGGCGCTGCGCAGCGCGCGATACGAGGAGGACGGCGACCGGTGCGATGCCGTACTGAAGATCCCGCTGCGGCCCGGCGACAGCGATCTGATGGAGCATGAGGCGGATGTACTGACCCGGTTGACCACGGTCGGTGAGCCCCGGCACCGGGCGTATGCGCCGACCCTGATCGAGAGCTTCCGGCACCGCGCCGCCGACGGCAGCGAACGCCGGGTCAACGCCCTGGCGCCGCTGGCCGGATTCCACACCCTGGCCGAGGTCGCCGCCGCCCACCCGGGCGGAGTCGATGCACGGGACGCCGCCTGGATATGGCGCCGGCTGCTGACGGCGCTGGGCTGGGCGCACCGGGCCCGGCTGGTGCATGGCGCGGTCTACCCCGAACACGTCCTGATCCAGCCCGAGTTGCACGGAGTGGTACTGGCGGACTGGTGCTATGCCACCGCCATGGGCACCCATATACCGGTGCTGATCGACCGGTACGGGGAGGACTGGCCGCCCGAGATGCGGGACCGGCTGCCCGCGACCGAGGCCACCGACATCCACCTCGCCTCGCGGTGCATGGCCCGGCTGATGGGGGACCGCGCGCCCGGTCCGCTGCGCGCCTTCCTGCGCGGCTGCACCCTGCGCTCGCAGAGCCAGCGGCCGCAGGACGCCTGGCACCTGCTCGCCGAACTCGACGAGGTGTTGGACCGGCTCTACGGCCCGCGCCAATTCCGCCCGTTCAGCATGCCGGCCGCCGGCTGAACACCGGGCCGCACCACCGCACCGCAAGGCGCCGCACAGCACCGTCACTCACCAAGACCCAGCAGGACTCAGCAAGGGGGAACACCATGGGCAGCGGAAGCTGGTCCACCAATGTCTACGACGCCGCCGCGCGCTACCGCGCGGCCTCGGGCGACGGCGCCTTCGCCTACAGCGACCGCGTCACCGCCTCAGCGCCCCGCCACACCTGGCAGGCGCACCCCTCGCTCGACCCGCACGGGCTGACCGTCCGGGAGAGCCGGGACAGCGCCGAGCACCCCAACTCGCTCGCCATCTCCGTTCTGTTCGACGTCACCGGCTCCATGGGCGGCGTGCCGCGGGCGCTCCAGACCAAGCTGCCCGACCTGTTCGGGCTGCTGCTGCGCAAGGGCTACACCGAGGACCCGCAGATCATGTTCGGCGGGGTCGGGGACGCCACCTGCGACCGGGTGCCGCTGCAACTCGGCCAGTTCGAGTCCGACAACCGGATGGACGACGACCTCGGCAACATCCTGCTCGAAGGCGGGGGCGGCGGCCAGATGAGCGAGTCGTACGAACTCGCCCTCTACGCCATGGCCCGGCACACCGCCCTCGACTGCCACGAGAAGCGCGGCCGTCGCGGCTATCTGTTCCTGATCGGCGACGAGATGCCGTACGGCAAGGTCAAGGCCCGTGAGGTGCGGTCCGTACTCGGCGACCAGCTGACCCGGGACATACCGATCACCGAGATCCTCGGCGAACTCAAGCGCCGCTACCACGTGTACTACATCCTGCCGGCCGACACCGCGTATGCCGGGAACCCCGAAGTCCTGGCCGTCTGGCGGAAGCTGCTCGGGCAGAACGTCATCGAGCTCGACGACGTCGACGCGGTCTGCGAGACCATCGCCGTCACCGTCGGCCTCGGCGAGGAGGCCATCGACCTGGCGGCCGGCCTCGCGGACCTGCGTGACATCGGGTCCACCGCGATCGAGTCCGTGGCCAGGGCGCTCGGCTAGCCGCCCCCGATCCATGCCCCGCTCTACCCAGCCCGCGCCCCGATTTCTGCGCATCGCGTATCGCGCAACGGAAGGAGAAGCATGCACACCATCGTGGTGGACCTCGGCTTCGGGGACGCCGGCAAGGGCGCCGTTGTCGATCGGCTCTGCCAGGAGGGCGATGTCGCGGCGGTGGTCCGGTTCAACGGGGGCGCCCAGGCCGCGCACAACGTCGTCACGGCCGACGGGCGGCACCACACCTTCGCCCAGTTCGGCTCCGGCACGCTGCGGGGTGTGCCCACCCAGCTGTCTCGGTTCATGACCGTGGACCCGCTCGCGCTCGCCGCCGAGGCCGACCATCTGCGCTCGCTCGGCGTCCCCGACCCGTACCGGCTGCTGAGCGTCGATCGGGCGGCGCCGCTCAGCACGCCGTATCACGCCGCCGCGAACCGGCTGCGTGAGCAGGCCAGAGGGGCCGAGCGGCATGGCTCCTGCGGGATGGGCGTCGGCGAGTGCGCGGCCTACGCCCTGGCCCACCCGCAGGACGCGCCGACCGTCGGCGACTGCACCTCGCGGCTGCGGCTGCTGCGCCAACTGCGGTTGCTGCGGGACCGGTTGACGGACGAGCTGGGCCGGCTGTCCGTGCCGCCGATCGACGACTGCGCAGCGGCGTATCTCGCCTTCGCGCGGACCGTCCAGCTCACCGACGGCGGCCGGCTGCAGAGCCTGCTGCGGCAGGGCCCGGTGGTCTTCGAGGGCGCGCAGGGCGTGCTGCTCGACGAGTGGCACGGCTTCCACCCGTATACGACCTGGTCCACCACCACCTTCGGCAATGCCGAAACCTTGCTCGCCGAGGCGGGCGCGACGGACGGCGCCCGCCGGCTCGGCGTCGTGCGGACGTACACCACCCGGCACGGTCCGGGACCGCTGGTGACCGAGGACCCGGAGCTGACCCCGCTGCTGCCTGAGCCGCACAACGGCGACGGTCGCTGGCAGGGCGCGTTCCGGATCGGCCACTTCGACGCCGTGGCCCATGCCTACGCGGTCGAGGTGTGCGGGGGAGTGGACGCGCTCGCCGTCACCCACCTCGACGCGCCCGCCCGCAGCAGGGGCCTGCGGATCTGCCGTGGCTACGGCATCGACGGCCGGCTGGTCGAACGGCTGACGCCGGGCGCGGCCGGTGATCTGGACCGGCAGGCCGAGCTGACCGGCCGGCTGCTGCGGGCCCGCCCAGCGCTGTGGGACACCCCGGGTCGTGACCCCCGGCGGTGGACCGAGGCCATCAGCGCGCTGCTCCGCGCGCCCGTCCTCATCGAGTCCAGCGGGCCGACCCGGCAGATACTCAAGAGGGCCGCGGCAGCGGCGATCGGATAGGGTCCGGCCGTGCCCAAGGACTCCCATTGCTCAACCTGCGGCGCCCCGTTCGCCGCCGACGCGGGCTGGCCCCGCACCTGCCCCGCCTGCGGGACCGTCAGCTACCGCAATCCGCTGCCGGTCGCCGTGGCCCTGCTGCCGGTCTCCGACGCCAACGGCACCGCGCTGCTGGTGATCCGCCGCAGCATCGAGCCCCGGCTCGGCCAACTCGCCTTGCCCGGCGGCTTCATCGACTACGGGGAGAGCTGGCAGCAGGCCGTCACCCGGGAGCTGGTCGAGGAGACCGGCATCCAGGCGCCGACCGCCGACGTCGTACTCGCCGACGCGCTCACCGACGAAGTCGGCGGCTATCTACTGCTCTTCGGACTGCTGCCGGTCCGCCCGGCGAGCGAGCTGCCGCCGTCGGCGCCCACCGACGAGACCGAGGGCTACGAGCTGCTGCACGCCCCGGCGGACCTCGGCTTCCCGCTGCACACGACGGCGGTCCGCCGCTGGTTCGAGGGCAGTTACCCGCCCCGGCCCGCATAGAGCCCGGGCAGGACCGAAGGCGGTCACACCGCTGTGCCACGCACCCGTACCGGGTAGCCGACCGGCTTTCCCGCGCCCTTGCCGTCCCGCTCCACCACGACCTCGCCGTCCGCCCAGCGGGTGGCGAAGCGCTCCATCCTCGGCCTGACCCAGCCCTCCGGATCGCCCACGCACACCATCCCGCCACCGGTGCGGCCCAGCCGCGGCGCCCACACCTCCAGCTCGGTGCCGCCGTCAGCCCCGGCCACCGGCAGTACGGCGCCGGCCCGGGCCAGCACCGGAATGCGGCCGAGCGGCGCGTCCAGCAGCACCTGGGCGGGACCGCGGTGCGGCTGCCCGGTGACGGTGTCGTACCAGAGCCCGCGGGGCAGCCGGACCGCCCGCGAGCGCGAGCCGGGTTCGAGAACCGGCGCGACCAGCAGCGCGTCGCCGAGCAGGAAGGCGTCGGAGCAGTCGCGCAGCGCCCGGTCGCCCGGCGCGTTCCACCACAGCGGGCGGACGTACGGGGCGCCGGTGCGGTGCGCGATGTTCGCCAGCGTCTCCAGATACGGCATCAGCCGCATCCGCTCGGCCAGCGCGGTGCGGGCGTGTTCGAGCACCTCGGGGCCGAACTGCCACGGCTCGCGCCGCCCCGCGTCGATCGCCGAGTGGGTGCGGAAGAACGGCAGATAGCCGCCGAGCTGGTACCAGCGCAGATAGAGCTCGGGCGACGGCGTGCCGGTGAACCCGCCCACGTCGGGCCCCGAGTAGGGCACCCCGCACAGGCCGAGCCCCAGCACCAGGGCCAGCGAGGCCCGCAGCCCCGGCCAGCCGGTCGCCACATCCCCTGACCAGCTGCCGCCGTAGCGCTGCATGCCCACCCAGCCGGACCGGGAGAACAGGAACGGCCGCTGCTCGGGCCGCAGTCCGCGCAGGCCCTCATAGCCGGCCCTGGCCATCATCAGGGCGTACACGTTGTGCGCCTCGCGGTGGTCGCCGCCGCGGCCCTCCAGCGCGTGCCGGGCCGAGAGCGGCAGCGTCGGATCGCCGAACGCCGCGAAGGACACCGGCTCGTTCATGTCGTGCCACACCCCGGCGAAGCCCTGCGCGACCCGCTCCGCGTACAGCCCGCCCCACCAGGCCCGTGCCGCCGGGTTGGTGAAGTCGGGGAAGGCCGCCTCGCCCGGCCACACCACGCCCCGCACCTCCTCGCCCCGCGCGTCCTTCACGAAGGCGCCGGCCGCGGTGCCGCTGTCGTACGCGGCCACGCCCGGCTCGGCGTGCACCGCGGGGTCGACGATCGACACCAGCCGCACGCCCTGCTCGGCCAGCTCGGCGGCCAGTCCCGGCAGGTCGGGGAACCGGCCGTGATCGACGGTGAAGACGCGGTGCGCGTCGAAGTGGTCGATGTCCAGGTGCAGCACCGACAGCGGCAGCCCGCGGTCCCGGTAGCCGGCCGCGACCTTCCGCACCTCCTCCTGGCTGCCGAAGCCCCAGCGGGAGTGCTGCGGGCCCAGCGCCCAGCGCGGCGGCAGCGCGGGCCGCCCGGTCAGCGCCGTCCAGCCCGCGAGCACCCGGGCCGGGGTGCCGGTTACCACCCAGTAGCGCAACGGGCCGCCGTCCATCCGCAGTTCGCTGCCGCCCGACCGGTCGTGTCCCGAGCCGGCGCCGACCTCGCCGTCCCGCAGGGTGACCCGGCCGTCCCAGGTGTTGTCGTGGAAGACCAGATGGCAGCCCGCGTCGCTGACGACCAGCCGGACCGGCATCGTGATGTACAGCGGGTCGTCGCCTGGCTGGAACGAGCCGCCCGGGTCGGTGTTCCACAGCCGGTAGCCGCCGGCCGGCAGCCGCGGTCCCGAGGCCCGGCCGCCGAGCCCGTAGACCCGCGCGTCGGCCGGGGTCTCCGACCGCTGCACCCAGCGGGCCACGGCGCCGTCCTGCCGGACGGCCGGGTCCCACCAGCGCGGCGGCAGTTCGCGGCGCAGCAGCAGCCCGCCGGGGGTGCGCATCTCCACGGCGCCGTACCGGGAGATCAGGACGGTGACCCGCTCCGACACCACCCGCCAGCCGTCCTTGTCCGGTTCCAGCAGCGCCCGCGGGTCGGGCTCGGGACAGCCGTCCACCAGGGCGTAGGACGGCTCGGGGCCGGCGCCGTCCCACCCGCAGAAGACCGCGCCGCCGACCGCGACCCGCACCTGGAGCACCGAGCGGGTGAAGCGCACGGTGCCGCCGCCCGGCATCGGCTCGGCGTCGAGCGCCACGCCCGGCACCCGGGCCCGCTCCGGCCCGCGCCCGGGCAGATCCCGGGCGTCGATCCGCTGCCGCCGCCACGCCGAGCGGACCGCCCGCCACCCGGCGGGGGAACCCGCCATCCGCACCGACCGCAGCAGGTCCCCAGCATCCATGCCCCCACCCTTCCACCGGCGCCGCCCGGCGCGCCGTCCGTTCAGCCGGTGTTCACCTTGAAGAGCGGTCTCCTCCTCGCGGTGGACGACCGGCCCCGCCCGGGTGAACGCGCCGCCGCCGGGGACCCGCCCTGGCGCCGAAGACGATCACATGGCATCGTCCTGCCCAAACCCGCGGCAGGACATTCCGCCCGCACCGACCGAGCACAGCAGGCCATCGCACCGACCCGCCGCCACCCGCCACGCCGACCCGCCGCCAGCCCACCAGCCCCGCCGACCGAAGCTCAGCCGTCCGCCCCAGCCAGACCCGGTCCGGCCCAGCGCCGCCGGACACCGACCGCCGCCGCCCACACGCAATGACGCGTACCGTCCGGGAGCCGCCCCATGAGCACCACGCCCGAGCCCGACCACGTCCCGGAACCCCTGTGGACCCCGGGACCCGAGCGGGTCGCCCGCGCACAGCTCACCCGCTTCCACGACTGGGCGGCCGGCGCCGCCGGAGCCCCCGCCGCGCTCCCCGGCGACCCGCAGGGCAGCTATGACGCGCTGCACGCCTGGTCGGTGCGCGAGCCCGAGGCGTTCTGGCGGGCGATCACCGAGTGGTACGACGTGCGGTTCGGCGCCCCGTACGAGGCGGTGCTCGCCGACGCCTCGATGCCCGGCGCCCGCTGGTTCCCCGGCGCCACCGTCAACTACGCACAGCACGCGCTGCGGCCGGCCGAAGACCCGGCGCGGGCCGCCGAGCCTGCCGTACTGCACCTGGACGAGCGCGGCAGCGAGCAGCAGGACGTCGGCACCCTCAGCTGGTCCGAACTCAGCCGGCAGACCGCCTCGCTGGCCGCCGAGCTGCGCCGGCTCGGCGTCACCCCCGGCGACCGGGTCAGCGGCTACCTGCCCAACATCCCGCAGGCCGTCGTCGCACTGCTGGCCACCGCCGCCGTCGGGGCCGTATGGACCTCCTGCGCCCCCGACTTCGGCGCCCGCAGCGTGCTCGACCGCTTCCAACAGGTCGAGCCCGTCGTGCTGTTCACGGTGGACGGCTACCGCTACGGCGGAAAGCAGCACGACCGGACCGCCGTGGTGGCCGAACTGCGGGCCGAACTGCCCACGCTGCGCGCCACCGTGCACATCCCGCTGCTGGGTACGGCGGCGCCGCGGGGCGCCCTCGACTGGGCCGACCTGGTCGCCGGGGATCCCGAACCGGCCTACGAACCAGTGCCGTTCGAGCACCCGCTGTGGGTGCTGTACTCCTCCGGCACCACGGGACTGCCCAAGGCCATCGTCCAGTCGCAGGGCGGCATCCTGCTGGAGCACCTCAAGCAGACCGGCCTGCACCTCGATCTGGGTCCGGGCGACCGGTTCTTCTGGTACACCTCCACCGGCTGGATGATGTGGAACTTCCTGGTCTCCGGACTGCTCGCGGGCGCGACCATCGTGCTCTACGACGGCAGCCCCGGGTATCCGGCCATCGACGCCCAGTGGCGAGTCGCCGAGCAGACCGGCAGCACCGTCTTCGGCACCTCAGCCGCCTACGTCATCGCCTGCCGCAAGGCCGGCGTGCATCCCGCCCGCGACCACGACCTGTCGGCCGTCACCTGCGTGGCCACCACCGGATCACCGCTGCCGCCCGACGGCTTCCGCTGGCTGCACGACGAGGTGCGGGCCGACCTGTGGATCGCCTCGATCAGCGGCGGCACCGACGTGTGCAGCTGCTTCGCCGGCGGCGTGCCGACACTCCCGGTGTACATCGGCGAGCTTCAGGCCCCCTGCCTGGGAACGGACTTGCAGGCGTGGGACGCGCAAGGGCGGCCGGTGGTCGACGAGGTGGGGGAGCTGGTCGTCACCAACCCGATGCCCTCGATGCCGATCCGCTTCTGGAACGACCCGGGCGATCTGCGGTACCGGGAGAGCTACTTCGAGATGTTCCCCGGGGTGTGGCGGCACGGCGACTGGATCACGCGCACCTCGCGCGGCACCGTGGTCATCCACGGGCGCTCCGACTCCACCCTCAACCGGCAGGGCGTGCGGATGGGTTCAGCCGACATCTACGAGGTCGTGGACCGGCTGCCGGAGATCCGCGAGTCCCTGGTCATCGGCATCGAGCAGCCCGACGGCGGCTACTGGATGCCGCTGTTCGTCCAACTCGCCGACGGTGCCGAGCTCGACGAGCCGCTGCGCGACCGGATCCGCGCCGCGATCCGCGAAGGGCTCTCGCCACGGCACGTACCCGACGAGGTCATCGCCGTACCCGGCATCCCGCACACCCTCACCGGCAAGCGCATCGAGGTCCCGGTCAAGCGCCTGCTCCAGGGCGCCCCGCTCGACCGCGCGGTCAACCCGGGATCGGTGGACGACCTGGAGGTGCTGCGCTTCTACGAGCGGCTGGCCGCGGAGCGCGCGAACAGCCGCCCGTAGCGGGCGCGCGGCACCGCTCCATGCCCCTGAGACCCCGTCACGACCCTGGACCGATCCTGCTCCCGAGCCGCGTTGTCAGTGCCGACGACTACGATGAGTGAGCATGAGGGAGTCACGGGGATTCCCGCGGAGAGGGGGAGCCATGGCAGGCACCAGGAGTCGGGCCGGTCGGTCGGGACGAGCGCGCGGTGGACGGAGCGGCCCTGCGCGAGGCGGCGACCGGCGGGCCGGCAACAGGCGGACGAGCAGCGGGAACGGGAGGAAAGGCGGCCGGCGTGCGGTGTCGGCCCGGCGGGGCGGATACCGGCGGGTGCTGCACGCCGAGGCGCCCACCGTCGTCGGGCTGCTGCTGGACGACCGGGACTTCACCGCGATGGCCGGCTACCGCAGCTTCCCCTTCACCGACTACCGACAGTATCTGCACGGCATGGCCGGACTGCTGCGCCATCTGCACGCCCGCGGCACCCACATCGCCGTCACGCTCTTCGACCCGGACAGCTACGCCGACTACTGCTCCACCACCCGCAGGCCACCGGACTCCCACACCACCCGGGCGCGCTACACCGCCGAGGTCGGCACCACCGGTGCCACCGTCGGATACACCGGACAACCGCTGTCCCTGCTCCGCGTCGAACTGGCCAGGGAGGCCGACCGGCGCGCCACCTGGGAACGCGCCGGCGACGCCCTGGTGGACGCCGGGCCCTGCCCCGACTGCGGACACGACCTCGCGCACTGCGCCTTCGACCGCGCCTCGCACACCCTGCTGCAACTCGTCGAAGCCGTCGGCCCCGGCACCCACCACGTGGTGTGCAGCCTGCCCACCGAGGACGGCCCGCCGCTGCTCGCAGCCCTGCACGTCGATGCCGGAGCCGACGGCGAGATCCACCTCGCCGAGCCCGACGCGCTCGTGCTGTGCACGGTGATGGCATCCGGCACCGTCACCGCGCGGACCGGCGGAATCGTCCTGCGCACCACCGCGGACGGCGAGCCCGACACCGTACGCGGCTGGTCGCTGCGCGGCGGGCTGCTCCACCCGCTCACCGAGGCCGAGGTCTTCGACGCGTACTGCACCGACACGGTCACCGGCGAGCCGGTACCGCCCGAGCCGGGGGTCCGCTACCGGGCGGGGATCCCCGTACCGCCCCCGCCAGGCAGGAGGCACCGCTGACGAACTGACCGGCAGCGGCGCCGCGGGCTCACTCGCCGGACAGCACGCCCTGTACGGCGCGGCGAGCCTCGTCGGCGCTGTCGGTCGCCCGCGCCGCCGCCGCCGCCCGCTCGCACTGCGCGAGCGTGTACTTAGCCAACGTCGAGCGCACATACGGAATCGACGCCGCACCCATCGAAAGGCTGGTGACACCGAGACCCGTCAGCACGCACGCCAGCAGCGGATCGGCCGCCGCCTCCCCGCACACACCGCAGCTCTTGCCCTCGGCGCGCGCCGCCTCCGCGGCCGACGCCACCAGGTCCAGCAGCGCGGGCTGCCACGGGTCCTGCCACCGCGACACCGCACCGACCTGCCGGTCCGCCGCGAAGGTGTACTGCGCCAGGTCGTTCGTACCCAGCGAGAGGAACTCCACCTCCTGGAGCACCGAACGGGCCCGCAGCGCCGCCGACGGGATCTCCACCATGGCGCCGAACTTCGCCGAAAGGCCGGCCTCCCGGCAGGCGTCCGCGAACGCCTTCGCGTCCTGCCGGTCGGCCACCATCGGCGCCATGACCTCCAGATGCACCGGAAGCCCGGCGGAGGCCGCGGCCAGCGCGCGCAGCTGCGTCCGCAGCACCTCCGGGTGGTCCAGCAGCGAGCGCAGCCCGCGCACGCCCAGCGCCGGATTGGGCTCGTCGGCCGGCGTCAGGAAGTCCAGCGGCTTGTCCGCGCCCGCGTCCAGCACCCGCACCACGACCCGGCCCTCGGGGAACGCCTCCAGCACCTGGC
>NZ_CP192103.1:8360000-8779757 GCF_050956065.1 Streptomyces sp. CA-111067
TGGTCAAGTGATTCCGCGCCGACAATGTAGCGGGGCTCAAGCGTACCGCCGAAGTCGTGTCATTGCAGCAATAGGGCCAACGCCCGCTGTGATGGGTAGGGGAGCGTCGTGTGCCGGGTGAAGCCGCGCCGGAAGGCAGTGGTGGACGGTTCACGAGTGAGAATGCAGGCATGAGTAGCGATACAAGAGTGGGAAACTCTTGCGCCGATTGACTAAGGGTTCCTGGGTCAAGCTGATCTGCCCAGGGTAAGTCGGGACCTAAGGCGAGGCCGACAGGCGTAGTCGATGGACAACCGGTTGATATTCCGGTACCCGCTATGAAACGCCCAATGCTGAATCTTCTGATGCTAAAGCCGTGAAGCCGCCTGCTGAGTCTTCGGACGAGGTGGGAGTGGTGGAGCCGCTGACCCGAGGGGGTAGTAGGTAAGCGATGGGGTGACGCAGGAAGGTAGTCCAGCCCGGGCGGTGGTTGTCCCGGGGTAAGGGTGTAGGACGTGCGGTAGGTAAATCCGTCGCGCACATAGTCTGAGACCTGATGCCGAGCCGATTGTGGTGAAGTGGATGATCCTATGCTGTCGAGAAAAGCCTCTAGCGAGTTTTATGGCGGCCCGTACCCTAAACCGACTCAGGTGGTCAGGTAGAGAATACCGAGGCGTTCGGGTGAACTATGGTTAAGGAACTCGGCAAAATGCCCCCGTAACTTCGGGAGAAGGGGGGCCATCACTGGTGATGAGTCTTGCACTCTGAGCTGGGGGTGGCCGCAGAGACCAGCGAGAAGCGACTGTTTACTAAAAACACAGGTCCGTGCGAAGCCGTAAGGCGATGTATACGGACTGACGCCTGCCCGGTGCTGGAACGTTAAGGGGACCGGTTAGTCATGATTCGTCGTGGCGAAGCTGAGAACTTAAGCGCCAGTAAACGGCGGTGGTAACTATAACCATCCTAAGGTAGCGAAATTCCTTGTCGGGTAAGTTCCGACCTGCACGAATGGCGTAACGACTTCTCGACTGTCTCAACCATAGGCCCGGTGAAATTGCACTACGAGTAAAGATGCTCGTTTCGCGCAGCAGGACGGAAAGACCCCGGGACCTTTACTATAGCTTGATATTGGTGTTCGGTTCGGCTTGTGTAGGATAGGTGGGAGACTGTGAGCCGGTGGCGCCAGCCATCGGGGAGTCGTCGTTGAAATACCACTCTGGTCGTGCTGGATGTCTAACCTCGGTCCGTGATCCGGATCAGGGACAGTGTCTGGTGGGTAGTTTAACTGGGGCGGTTGCCTCCTAAAGAGTAACGGAGGCGCCCAAAGGTTCCCTCAGCCTGGTTGGCAATCAGGTGTTGAGTGTAAGTGCACAAGGGAGCTTGACTGTGAGACTGACGGGTCGAGCAGGTACGAAAGTAGGGACTAGTGATCCGGCGGTGGCTTGTGGAAGCGCCGTCGCTCAACGGATAAAAGGTACCCCGGGGATAACAGGCTGATCTTCCCCAAGAGTCCATATCGACGGGATGGTTTGGCACCTCGATGTCGGCTCGTCGCATCCTGGGGCTGGAGTCGGTCCCAAGGGTTGGGCTGTTCGCCCATTAAAGCGGTACGCGAGCTGGGTTTAGAACGTCGTGAGACAGTTCGGTCCCTATCCGCTGCGCGCGTAGGAGTCTTGAGAAGGGCTGTCCCTAGTACGAGAGGACCGGGACGGACGAACCTCTGGTGTGCCAGTTGTCCTGCCAAGGGCATGGCTGGTTGGCTACGTTCGGGAGGGATAACCGCTGAAAGCATCTAAGCGGGAAGCCTGCTTCGAGATGAGGACTCCCACCCCCTTGAGGGGGTAAGGCTCCCAGTAGACGACTGGGTTGATAGGCCGGATGTGGAAGCCCTGTGAGGGGTGGAGCTGACCGGTACTAATAGGCCGAGGGCTTGTCCATAGTTGTACGCGTCCACTGTGTAGTTCTGAGGCAACCAGCGTGTTGTACCGCTGTTGTTTCATTGTGTTTCGGTGGTCATAGCGTGAGGGAAACGCCCGGTTACATTCCGAACCCGGAAGCTAAGCCTCAAAGCGCCGATGGTACTGCAGGGGGGACCCTGTGGGAGAGTAGGACGCCGCCGAACAAACTTTAGGGGCCTGGCCCCGGATCCTTGATCCGGGGCCAGGCCCTTTTTGTGCCTGGGGTAGAGTCTGGCCCGAAGGTTCACGCATGGATACACAGGAACACAGGAGGGGCCCCCGGTGGAGGTCCAGGAGACACGGGTACAAACGGACCGGATCTTCACGATCCCCAACATCCTGAGTATGGCCAGGCTGGCCGGCGTACCGGTGTTCCTGTGGCTGATTCTGTGGCCCGAGTTCGACGGCCCCAAAGCTGACGGCTGGGCACTCCTCGTGCTCGCGTTGAGCGGTGTGAGTGACTACCTGGACGGCAAGCTGGCCCGTCGCTGGAATCAGATCAGCAACCTCGGCCGGCTGCTCGATCCGGCCGCCGACCGGCTGTTTGTACTGTCCACGCTGGTCGGGCTGACCTGGCGGGACATCCTCCCGCTGTGGGTGACGATCCTGCTGCTGGCCCGCGAGGCCATGATGGCGGTGATGCTGCTGATTCTGCGGAGACACCGCTACGGCCCACCCCAGGTGAACTTCATCGGCAAAGCGGCTACCTTCAACCTCATGTACGCCTTTCCGTTGCTCCTGCTGAGCGACGGAAGCGGATGGCTTGCGACCCTGGCAGCTGTTTTCGGCTGGGCGTTCACAGGTTGGGGTACAACCCTGTACTGGTGGGCAGGGATCCTCTATGTGGTGCAGGTCCGCCGACTTGTGAGGGCGGACACCACGGCTGACTGAGTCACGAGGAGGACGTTTCCGACATGAAGGCGGTTGTGATGGCCGGCGGCGAAGGTACACGCCTTCGCCCAATGACCTCGAGCATGCCCAAACCTCTGCTGCCAGTGGTGAACCGCCCGATCATGCAGCATGTGCTGACGCTGCTCAAACGGCATGGACTCACTGAGACGGTGGTCACAGTCCAGTTCCTCGCCTCCCTGGTGAAGAATTACTTCGGGGACGGCGAGGACTACGGGATGGAGTTGACCTACGCCAACGAGGAAAAGCCGTTGGGGACGGCCGGAAGCGTCAAGAACGCCGAGGACGCGTTGAAGGACGACTCCTTCCTGGTTATTTCGGGCGATGCCCTCACCGATTTCGACCTGACCGAGCTGATCGAATTCCACAAGGAAAAGGGCGGCCTGGTCACCGTCTGCCTGACCCGGGTGCCCAACCCGCTGGAGTTCGGCATCACCATCGTCGATGACGAGGGCAAGGTCGAACGCTTCCTGGAGAAGCCCACCTGGGGCCAGGTGTTCTCCGACACGGTGAACACCGGCATTTACGTGATGGAGCCCGAGGTCTTCAACTACGTCGAGGCCGACGTGTCCGTCGACTGGTCGGGTGATGTCTTCCCCCAGCTCATGAAGGAGGGCAAGCCCATCTACGGCTTCATCGCCGAGGGCTACTGGGAGGACGTCGGCACCCACGAGAGCTATGTGAAGGCCCAGGCGGACGTCCTCGAAGGCAAGGTGGACGTCGATATCGACGGCTTCGAGATCTCGCCCGGTGTGTGGGTGGCCGAGGGTGCCGACGTGCACCCCGACGCCATACTGCGCGGACCGCTGTTCATCGGCGACTACGCGAAGGTCGAGGCGGGCGCGGAGATCCGCGAGCACAGCGTCATCGGCTCCAACGTGGTGGTGAAGACCGGCGCGTTCCTGCACAAGGCCGTCATCCACGACAACGTGTACGTCGGCCAGCAGACCAATCTGCGCGGCTGCGTCATCGGCAAGAACACCGACGTGATGCGGGCCGCCCGGATCGACGACGGCGCCGTGATCGGCGACGAGTGCCTGATCGGCGAGGAGTCGATCATCGCGGGCAACGTACGGGTGTACCCGTTCAAGACGATCGAGGCCGGCGCCTTCGTCAACACGTCGGTCATCTGGGAGTCCCGCGGACAGGCGAATCTGTTCGGCGCCCGCGGGGTGTCCGGCATCCTGAACGTGGAGATCACGCCGGAGCTCGCCGTCCGGCTGGCCGGCGCGTACGCCACCACGCTCAAGAAGGGCGCCACCGTGACCACCGCCCGTGACCACTCCCGTGGTGCGCGAGCCCTCAAGCGTGCGGTGATCTCCGCGCTGCAGACCAGCGCCATCGACGTACGGGACCTGGAGAACGTCCCGATGCCGGTGGCCAGGCAGCAGACCGCGCGCGGCAGCGCCGGCGGCATCATGATCAGGACGTCGCCCGGCCGGCCCGACTCGCTCGACATCATGTTCTTCGACGAGCGCGGCGCCGACCTGTCGGCGGCCGGCCAGCGCAAGCTGGACCGGGTCTTCGCCCGCCAGGAGTACCGCAGGGCGTTCCCCGGTGAGATCGGCGACCTGCGCTTCCCCGCCACGGTCTTCGACTCGTACACCGGCGCCCTGCTGCGCGCGGTGGACATCTCGGGGATCGCCGACGCCGGGCTGAAGGTCGTGGTCGACGCCGCCAACGGCAGCGCCGGCCTGGTGCTGCCCAGCCTGCTCGGCAGGCTCGGGGTGGACGCGCTGACGATCAACCCGGGCCTTGACGAGGCCAGGCCGACCGAGACCGAGGAGAGCCGGCGGGCCGGCCTCGTACGGCTCGGCGAGATGGTCTCCTCCTCGCGGGCCGCCTTCGGCGTGCGCTTCGACCCGGTGGGCGAGCGGCTGTCCCTGGTGGACGAGCGCGGCCGGATCGTGGAGGACGACCGGGCGCTGCTCGTGATGCTCGACCTGGTCGCGGCGGAGCGCCGCAGCGGCCGGGTGGCGCTGCCGGTCACCACCACCAGGATCGCCGAGCAGGTTGCCGCCTACCACGGCACCCAGGTCACCTGGACGACTACCTCGCCCGACGACCTGACCCGGGTCGGCCGCGAGGAGGGCACGATCTTCGGCGGCGACGCCCGTGGCGGCTTCATCATCCCCGAGTTCAGCAGCGTGTTCGACGGCTCCGCGGCCTTCGTCCGGCTGATCGGGCTGGTGGCGCGCACGCAGCTCACCCTCAGCCAGATCGACGCCCGCATCCCGCGGGCGCATGTGCAGAAGCGGGACGTGCCGACGCCGTGGGCCGTCAAGGGCTCCGTGATGCGCCGGGTGGTCGAGGAGGCCGGCGAGCGGTCGGTGGACACCACCGACGGTGTGCGCGTGGTCGAGACGGACGGGCGCTGGGTGATGGTGCTGCCCGACCCCGCCGAGGCCGTCACGCACCTGTGGGCCGAGGGGCCGGACGACGCGTCCACGCAGGCACTGCTCGAGGAGTGGTCGGAGGTCGTGGAGAGCGCCGGACGCTGATTCGAGTCCCGAACGACGCGCCGTGCGGGGGCCGTTCGAGTAAGACGTCCCGACGTGCGACGATGTGCGGCATGCCGCAGCAGCAACCCGATCGGAGCAGCCCCGCGCCCGGGGCTGCTCAGCGGCGTCCTGATGCGTCCATGTCGCTGCTCACCAACGTCATGGAGCACAGCCTCGACGACGGCTACGCGGAGGCCGCGGCCCGCCGCGGCGCCACCGGCACCTCGCGGCTGCCGCAGGCGCTCAGCGGCCGGCTGTGGCTCGGCGCGGGCCTGGTGCTGGCCGCGGTGGTGGTGACGCTGGGCGCCGCGCAGGCGCAGGTGTCGGCGCCTACCGCGGCCAAGGAGCGGCAGAAGCTCATCGACCGGGTGCAGACCGAGACCAGGAACGCCGACGCGCTGCAGAAGAGCGTGGACTCGCTGCGCGACACCGTTTCCAACGAGCAGCGGGCCGCGCTGCACGAGCAGGGCGGCGACGGCAACCAGCTGCTCGAACTCCTCGCCGGTGCCACGCCCGTGCACGGCCCCGGCGTGAAGCTGGTGGTCGACGACGCCAAGGAGGCCTCCCAGGACCTCAGCGGCGGCCCCAGGGAGAGCAACGGCTTCTCCGACACCGGGCGGGTACGGGACCGCGACATGCAGCGCGTCGTCAACGGCCTGTGGGCGTCCGGCGCCGAGGCGATCACCGTCAACGGCCAACGGCTCACCGAACTGTCGGCGATCCGGGCCGCCGGTGACGCCATACTGGTGGACAACAAACCGCTGGTGCCGCCGTACACGGTGCTGGCGATCGGGGACGGGGAGCGGTTGAGCACGGCATTCCAGGACAGTGCGGACGGCCAGTATCTGCACGTACTCCAGCAGGACTACGGAATCAGGTCCAGCATCTCCGTCCAGGGCGACCTGCGGCTGGCGGCCGCGCCCAGCCTGATCGTGCGCTATGCCAAGCCGGTGCCCGGCGCGCAGCCGGACGGCACCGCGGGAACAGGGAAGGGCTGAGGGTTCGAAGTGATCGCCGTACTGGGCCTCGTCGTGGGGGTCGTGGTCGGGCTCGTGGTGCGCCCCGTGGTGCCCTCAGGAGTGGAGCCCTATCTCCCCATCGCCGTGGTGGCCGCGCTCGACGCGGTCTTCGGCGGCCTGCGGGCCATGCTTGACGGGATCTTCGACGACAAGGTGTTCGTCGTGTCGTTCCTGTCCAACGTGGTGGTGGCCGCCCTGATCGTCTTCCTCGGCGACAAGCTGGGCGTCGGTTCGCAGCTGTCCACCGGCGTCGTGGTGGTGCTGGGCATCCGGATCTTCTCCAACGCGGCGGCCATCCGCCGCCATGTCTTCCGGGCGTGACAGCGGCATGACCGACCAGAACGACGGGCCCACCGGCCGGCAGCGGCTGCTGGCCGGGCTGTGGCCGCCGCGGCTGACCCGCGCCCAGCTGATCGTCGCCGTGCTGCTCTTCGTCCTGGGCCTCGGCCTGGCCATCCAGGTCCGCTCCACCAGCGACAGCGGCGGCGCCCTGCGCGGTGCCCGGCAGGAGGACCTGGTCCGCATCCTCACCGAGGTGGACAACCGCACCCAGCGCCTCGACGACGAGAAGCGGGGCCTGGAGAGCCAGCGCTCGGAGCTGGAGACCAGCTCCGACCAGGCCGCCGAGGCGCTCAAGCAGACCCAGCAGAAGGCCAGGGAGCTGGGCGTGCTGGCCGGTACGGTCGCCGCGCAGGGCCCGGGCATCACGCTGACCGTCACCGACCCGCACGGCAGCGTCGAGGCCGACTCGCTGCTCGACACGATCCAGGAGCTGCGGGCGGCCGGCGCGGAGGCGATCCAGATCAACGGCGTACGGGTGGTGGCGGACACGTACTTCACCCAGGCGACCGATGGAGTGCTGATCGACGGGCACAAGGTGTCCCAGCCGTACGTGTTCAAGGTGATCGGCAACCCGCAGGATCTGGAGCCGGCGCTGAACATCCCGGGCGGCGTGGTGCAGACGCTGGAGAAGGAGCAGGCCACCGCGGATGTCGTCAGAGCGCAGAAGATCATCGTGGACGCCTTGCGGCCGTCGAAGCAGCCTGACTACGCTCGGTCGTCCTCCCAGTGACGCCGGGGGTCGGGGAGTTGTCGGGGTGCGTTGTAGGGGAAACTGTGTGTAGCGAGGGTTCGTCCTGCCCCACGGGCGGGTCTGCTTCTTTCAAGGGGAATCGCCCGTGAAGTTGTTTGGGAAGTTGTTCGGCAAGAGCGCGCGGCAGTCGGGTGATCCGGCGACGGCGCGGCATCGTGCACCGCGGAGCCTGTCCGAGGAGGGACAGCCCGGTGACCGCCCGCTGTTCAGGAACGACGGGCAGCAGTCGGGGCCGGAGTTCTCCGGCGCGCCCGGCGTGGCGCCTGTTGACCCTGCGTCGTCCGCGCGCATAGGTTCCCAGGAACCATCAGCCTCGACCCCGGGTGGAGGGTTCGGTTTGCCGGTATGCAGCAGGTGCGGGCACACCAATGCGGAGGCCAGTCGCTTCTGCTCCAACTGCGGCGCGCCGTTGCGGGCCGCGGGCGGTCCGTCGCAGAGTGCCTCGGAGACCACGTCCACGATCTCGATCTCCGGTATCGAGGCGTACGAGGCGGAGGCCACGGGGCAGACCCCGACGCCGTCGCTGTCGCCCGAGGCGCAGTCCGCGGTGGACGCGCTGCCGATGGGCTCGGCGCTGCTGATCGTGCGCCGCGGTCCGAACTCCGGCAGCAGGTTCCTGCTCGACGGCGACCTGACCACGGCGGGGCGCCACCCGCAAAGTGACATCTTCCTGGACGATGTCACCGTCTCCCGCCGTCATGTGGAGTTCCGCCGCGGCCAGGACGGCCGCTTCACGGTCTCCGACGTGGGCAGCCTGAACGGCACGTACGTCAACCGGGAGCGGATCGACGCCGTGCCGCTGTCCAACGGCGACGAGGTGCAGATCGGCAAGTACCGGCTGGTCTTCTACGCGAGTCAGCGGGGTATCTGACCCTCCCCCGGAAAGGTGTTCATGCCGAGAACGCAGGGCGGTGCCGGAGACGGCACCGCCACCGAGGACACCGCCCTGCTGAGCATCGGCGCGGTACTGGGGCAGCTGCGGGACGAGTTCCCCGAGGTGACCATCTCCAAGATCCGCTTCCTGGAGGCGGAGGGCTTGGTCGAACCGCAGCGCACCCCGTCGGGCTACCGGAAGTTCAACGCCCGGGACGTGGAGCGGCTGGCCTACGTGCTGCGCGTGCAGCGGGACCACTATCTGCCGCTGCGGGTGATCAGGGAGCACCTGGACGGTCTGGAGAACGGCGAACGGGTGTCGCTGCCGTCCGCCGCGGAGAGCCCGGAGGGCTCCCAGGGGGCCGCAGTCGAGCCGGAGACGCCCGCGGAGCTGCGGATCGGCCGGGACGAGCTGATGGCCGCCACGGGGGCCGACAGCGCCCAGCTGGAGCAGTGGGAGTCCTACGGCCTGGTCGCGGCCGGCCGGGACGGCGGCTTCGACGCCGAGACGGTCGCCATCGGCCGGCTGCTGGCCGACCTGGCGCGCTTCGGCCTCGAACCGCGCCATCTGCGGGCCGTGAAGGCCGCAGCCGACCGGGAGGCGGGCCTGGTGGAGACCGTGGTGGCGCCGCTGCGCCGGCACCGCAACCCGCAGACCCGGCTCCATGCCGAGGCCACCGCCAGAGAACTGGCCGAACTCTCCGTACGGCTGCACGCGGCCATGGTCCAGTCGGCACTTCGGCTGCGGCTGCGCTGAGCGGCATATTCCGCCGTCCGGTCGGTGCCGGGAGTCCGCGCTTCGGGATGCCCGACTACCCAAACCCGCCGGGCACGTCCTAGGGTTGCTGTGTGAACGAGCTCGACGTTGTGGGTGTCCGGGTCGAAATGCCCTCCAACCAACCGATCGTGCTCCTGCGTGAAGTGGGAGGCGACCGGTACCTGCCCATCTGGATCGGGCCGGGCGAGGCGACGGCCATCGCATTCGCGCAGCAGGGCATGACGCCTGCGCGACCGCTGACCCATGACCTCTTCAAGGACGTCCTGGAAGCGGTCGGGCAGTCCCTCACCGAGGTCCGCATCACCGATCTGCGGGAAGGCGTCTTCTACGCCGAGCTGGTCTTCGCCAGCGGTGTCGAGGTCAGTGCCCGCCCGTCCGACGCCATAGCGCTCGCCCTGCGCACCGGCACGCCGATCTACGGCAGTGACGGGGTGCTCGACGACGCGGGGATCGCCATCCCGGACGAGCAGGAGGACGAGGTGGAGAAGTTCCGCGAGTTCCTCGACCAGATCTCGCCCGAGGACTTCGGCACCAGCAACCAGTGAGCCGTTCCCGGCCATCGGCCGGGTCAAACCACTCTTGGGGTGAATATCACTCGGCGTGGCGAGTGTGGCGATCGTTGACGCACCCCTGGTGACTGCCTAACGTCGGAGCGGAAAGTCCCGATGGCACGTGCCGTGCGCGCCGCCCCGGGACGCGAAGGGACGGAGGGCGGCGTGAGAAGCACCGGCGACGGTCTGGCGACCGGCGACGCATTTCCGCCCCGGGGGGCTCTGACCTGTGCCTCCGGCGCCCCGGCCGGCGATGTGGTGCCCGAGCAGGTCGGCTACCGCGGTCCCACCGCGTGTGCCGCCACCGGCATCACCTACCGGCAGCTCGACTACTGGGCCCGCACCGGCCTGGTCGAACCCTCGGTCCGCTCCGCACAGGGCTCGGGCGGCCAGCGGCTGTACAGCTTCCGTGACGTGGTGGTGCTGAAGATAGTCAAGCGGCTGCTCGACACCGGGGTGTCGCTGCAGAACATCCGGACGGCGGTGCACCACCTGCGGTCGGTGGCCCCGTCCGAGCTGGCCCGGGTCACCCTGATGAGCGACGGCGCCACGGTGTACGAGTGCACCTCGCCGCACGAGGTGGTGGACCTGCTCCAGGGCGGCCAGGGGGTCTTCGGGATCGCCGTGGGGGTCGTCTGGCGGGACGTGGAGAGCTCGCTGTCCCAGCTGCACGGAGAGCGGGTGGACACCGGGGAGACCCTGGTCGGCCACAATCCCTCCGACGAACTGGCCGCCCGGCGCAATCGGGCGGTCTGACCGGCCCGGATCCGGGAATCGCCGGAATCGGTTACGGGGGACCTGCCGCAGGGCGTGAACCCGGCCCTACGGTCATGAACCGGCCGCCGTGCCGTACAGATGTACGGCTTATGTCGGTGCTGTGCGGCACTATCGGTAATCGTGAGAAGTGCGCCGACGATCCTGCACCTGGACATGGACGCGTTCTTCGCCGCGGTCGAGCAGGCCTCCAAGCCGAGCCTGCGGGGCAAGCCGGTGGTGGTCGGCGGCCTCGGGCCCCGCGGCGTCGTGGCGACCGCGTCCTATGAGGCACGCGTGCACGGCGTCCACTCCGCGATGGCCACCGCACACGCCCGCAGGCTGGTGCCCAACGCCGCCTACCTCATCCCGCGCTTCGGCCTCTACCGGCGGATCAGCGAGACGGTGATGGCGCTGCTGGCCGAGGTCTCCCCGCTGATAGAACCGCTCAGCCTGGACGAGGCGTTCCTCGACCTGGAGGCCGGTACCGCCGGTGCCACCGGTACCGTCGGCGCCGACCCGCGGACCGTCGCCGTCGAGCTGCGCGCCCGGATCCTGTCGGCCACCGGGCTGACCGCCTCCGTGGGCCTGGCCGGCTCCAAGCTGCTCGCCAAGATCGCCTCCGAGCAGGCCAAGCCGGACGGCCTGGTGGTGGTCGAGCCAGGCACCGAGCAGGCACTGCTCGACCCGATGCCGGTACGCACGCTGTGGGGCGTCGGCCCGGCCACCGCCGAGCACCTGCGCAGGGCCGGCATCTTCACCGTGGGCGAGATCGCCAGGACCGGCGAATCGGAGCTGGTACGGCTGCTGGGCAAGGCACACGGCGCCTCGCTCTACACGATGGCCGCCGGCCTCGACAACCGGCCGGTGGTCGCCGACCGGGACGTGAAGTCCATCTCGGTGGAGGACACCTACGACAGTGACCTCACCGACCGCGCCCATGTGCGGTACGAGATCGACCGGCTGGCCGACCGCTGCGTGCAGCGGTTGCAGGGCGCGGGCCGCTCGGGGCGCACGGTGGTGGTCAAGGTCCGCCGGTACGACTTCTCCACCCTGACCCGCTCCGAGACGCTGCGCGCGCCCACCGACGACCTCGGCGTCGTACGGGAGACCGCCCGCAGGCTCGCCGAGTCCGTCGACACCACCGGCGGCGTACGGCTGCTCGGGGTGGGCGTGGCGGGACTGGCGGACTTCACCCAGGAGGACCTGTTCGCGCAGGCGCAGAACGAGAAGCGGGCGGACGGCGAGCCCGCGCCGCCCGAACTGCCCTCGGCCCCGCCGCCGGTGACCGAGCGGGCCGGCCGCCGCTGGCTGCCCGGCCAGGACGTCGAGCACGCCGAGTACGGGGCCGGCTGGGTGCAGGGCAGCGGCGTCGGGCGGGTCACGGTCCGCTTCGAGGTGCCCTCCGACCTGCTGCCCGGCCGGGTGCGCACCTTCCCGGTGGACGACCCTGGGCTGTCGCACAGCGAACCGCTGCCACTGGTGCCCGAGGGGCCTCTGCCGGGGCGGAGCGTGCCGGTTCAGCTCTTGTCGGCGCCGTTGGCCGATCCGGAGGCCGACCCCGACGGGGAACCGGAAGGCGGCCCTGACGGTGATCCCGAGGGCGGCCCGGACGGCGGCTCGCCGCCGGCCAGCTCGCCGAAGTCCCGGTCGGGCGCGGGCGCCGGCGGCGCCACACCGTCGGACGGCACTTCCATCCCGTAGTGGTGGTAGAGCTGCAGCTCCTGCTCGGGCGACAGATGGCGGCCGACGCCGAAGTCCGGCGCGTCCCTGATCAGCGCCTTCTTGAACGGCACCCGCAGCTCGTCCTGGACCAGCCGGCTCGGCTCCAGCGGCACGAACGCGTCCCGGGTGAACAGGCCGGTGCGTACCGCGGCCCACTCCGGCGCGCCGGTGGCGTCGTCGAGATACACCTCGTCCACCGTACCGATCTTCGCGCCGTCCCGGTCGAAGGCGCGGCGGCCGATCAGGCTGCGCGGATCGATGTCCGTCTGCACGGTCCCTCCAACCAAACGACGACGGCTGTCGAGTACCAGCCAAAGGCACAACCGCCCCGGTGTCGACTCGAACCGGCCCGCTCAGCGCGCCGACCGGCCGGTCCGGCCCGTTCGTTCGACGCGCTGGTAGGCTTGATCCCGGCTGTATACCCCATGCGGGAGAGTCTCAGGGAGCGCGCGAGGACGCCGCCCCAGGAGACGCCGAAGGAGCAACTCCTCCCCGGAATCTCTCAGGCATCCGTACCGCATGGGCAGGTCACTCTGGAAAGCAGGACCCGCTCCGGAAACGCCTTCCGGTACGTGTCCTCACCGACGGTGAAAGCCGCCCCGGCCGGGGCGGTGAAGCTCTCAGGTTCCGATGACAGAGGGGGAGGCCGTACGGGTGCCCGCGCCGCGGCACCCCCGAAGGTCGTCACTGACCAGGAGGCCGCCGCCGATGAACGACCGCCGCAATTCCCGCCGGGCCCCGCTCGCCGCCCTCGAAGCGGGCGTCCCGTTCGACCGCCGCCACATCGGCCCCGACTCCGGGGCGCAGGCCAAGATGCTCGCCCAGATCGGCTACGGCTCGCTGGACGAGCTCACCGACGCCGCGGTGCCCGGCGCGATCAGGAGCGAGCAGGCGCTCGCCCTGCCCGCCGCGCGGACCGAGGCGGAGGCGCTGGCCGAACTGCGCGCGCTGGCCGACCGCAACCAGGTGCTGGCCCCGATGATCGGCCTCGGCTACTACGGCACCTTCACCCCGCCGGTGATCCTGCGCAACGTCATGGAGAACCCGGCCTGGTACACCGCCTACACGCCCTACCAGCCGGAGATCTCGCAAGGCCGGCTCGAGGCGCTGCTGAACTTCCAGACCGTGGTCGCCGACCTCACCGGGCTGCCCACCTCCGGCGCCTCGCTGCTCGACGAGAGCACCGCCGCCGCCGAGGCGATGGCGCTGTCCCGCCGGGTCGGGAAGGTCAAGGGCGGGGTCTTCCTGGTCGACGCCGACACCTTCCCGCAGACCACCGCGGTGATCAGGACCAGGGCAGAACCCACCGGCGTCGAGGTCGTCGTCGCCGACCTGAGCGACGGCATCCCGGCCGAGGCCGCCGAGCGCGGGATCTTCGGCGTCCTGCTGCAGTACCCGGGTGCCTCGGGCGCGGTGCGCGACCTGCGGCCGGTCGTCGAGCGGGCGCACGAGCTCGGCGCGGTCGTCACGGTGGCCGCCGACCTGCTGGCGCTGACCCTGCTGACCTCGCCGGGCGAGCTCGGCGCCGACATCGCGGTCGGCACCACCCAGCGGTTCGGCGTGCCGATGGGCTTCGGCGGCCCGCACGCCGGCTACATGGCGGTCCGTGAGTCCTACGCCCGCAACCTGCCCGGACGGCTGGTCGGGGTGTCGGTGGACGCCGACGGCGACAAGGCGTACCGGCTGGCGCTGCAGACCCGCGAGCAGCACATCCGCCGGGAGAAGGCCACCAGCAACATCTGCACCGCGCAGGTGCTGCTCGCCGTGATGGCCGGGATGTACGCCGTCTACCACGGCCCCGACGGCCTCGCGCAGATCGCCCGCCGCACCCACCGCTACGCCGCGGTGCTGGCCGCCGGGCTGCGGGCCGCCGGTGTGCGGATCGTGCACGAGGACTACTTCGACACGCTGACCGCCCGGGTGCCGGGCCGGGCCGCCGAGGTGGTGGCCGCCGCCCGCGAGGCCGGCGTCAACCTGCGGCTCACCGACACCGACCTGGTCGGCGTCTCCTGCGACGAGACCACCGACCGTGCCGCGGTCGCGGCGGTACTGGCCGCCTTCGGCGCGGACGGCGGCGCCGACCTCGACGCGCTGGACGCCGGCACCGAGGACGCGCTGCCCGCCGCCCTGCTGCGCACCGACGAGTACCTGACCCACCCGGTGTTCCACCAGCACCGCAGCGAGACGGCGATGCTGCGCTACCTGCGGCGGCTCGCCGACCGCGACTACGCGCTGGACCGCGGCATGATCCCGCTGGGCTCGTGCACCATGAAGCTCAACGCGACCACCGAGATGGAGCCGGTGACCTGGCCGGAGTTCGGCGCGCTGCACCCCTTCGTGCCGGTGGAGCAGGCCGAGGGCTATCTGACGCTGATCCGCGGCCTGGAGGACCAGCTCGCCGAGATCACCGGCTACGACAAGGTCAGCCTGCAGCCCAACGCCGGCTCGCAGGGCGAACTGGCCGGGCTGCTCGCGGTGCGCGCCTACCACCGGAGCAACGGCGACACCGGCCGCACGGTCTGCCTGATCCCGTCCTCCGCGCACGGCACCAACGCCGCCAGCGCGGTGATGGCCGGCATGAAGGTCGTGGTGGTGAGGACCGGCGCCGACGGCGACGTCGACGTGGCCGACCTGCACGCCAAGATCGACCAGCACCGCGCGGAGCTCGCCGTGCTGATGGTGACCTACCCGTCCACGCACGGCGTCTTCGAGGACAACATCACCGACATCTGCGCCGCCGTGCACGACGCGGGCGGCCAGGTCTACGTCGACGGCGCGAACCTCAACGCGCTGGTCGGCCTTGCCAGGCCCGGCCGGTTCGGCGCCGACGTGTCGCACCTGAACCTGCACAAGACCTTCTGCATCCCGCACGGCGGCGGCGGCCCCGGCGTCGGCCCGGTCGCGGTCCGCGCGCACCTGGCGCCGTACCTGCCGAACCACCCGCTCCAGCCCGCCGCGGGCCCGGCCACCGGCGTCGGCCCGGTCTCGGGCGCGCCCTGGGGCTCGGCCGGCATCCTGCCGATCTCCTGGACCTACGTCCGGCTGATGGGCGGCGAGGGGCTGCGGCGCGCCACCCAGGTGGCCGTACTCAGCGCGAACTACCTGGCCAAGCGGCTCGAACCGCACTTCCCGGTGCTCTACGCGGGGCCCGGCGGCCTGGTCGCGCACGAGTGCATCATCGACCTGCGCCCGCTGAGCAAGGAGACCGGTGTCAGCGTGGACGACATCGCCAAGCGGCTGATCGACTACGGCTTCCACGCGCCGACCATGTCGTTCCCGGTGGCCGGCACCCTGATGATCGAGCCCACCGAGAGCGAGGACCTGGCCGAACTCGACCGGTTCTGCGAGGCGATGATCGCGATCCGCGGCGAGATCGACCAGGTCGGCTCCGGCGCCTGGCCGGCCGGCGACAACCCGCTGCGCAACGCCCCGCACACCGCGGCCGCGCTGGGCGGCGACTGGGAGCACCCGTACAGCCGGGCCGAGGCGGTCTTCCCCGGCGGGCTCAGCCCGGCGGACAAGTACTGGCCGCCGGTGCGGCGGATCGACGGCGCCTTCGGCGACCGCAACCTGGTCTGCTCCTGCCCGCCGATCGACGCCTACGAGAGCTGAGGGAGGCGACGGCCGCCGCGCCTTCCGGCCGGCGGCGGCCCGTCCCACCGGGCGCGGACGCGACGAAGCCGGTTCCGCTGGACTCAGGGGAACCGGCTGGGCGGGCTGGTGCGGCGGTCAGGCCGCGGTGGTGATGTGCTCGGTGCCGAGCGGGCGGTGCGGTGCGATGATCTCCCCGTCCGGCAGGAGTTCGCCGGTGTCCTCGAAGAGCACCACCCCGTTGCACAGCAGGCTCCAGCCCTGCTCCGGGTGGTGGGCCACGGTGCAGGCGGCCTCACGGTCGGAACACTCTGCGGTAGGGCACTGCGGTACGTGTGTGCACATGGTCGATGGTGTCTTTCGCTGCGGTAGGTGAGTGGTGCGGCTGGTCGCGTCGTCTGCGTGGTTCATCTCCGTCCCCCCGTTCATGCGTGCGGCCGATCTCAGTGTTGCTCTACCGGCGTGGATCCGCAGGTATTTCACCGAGGCTGTGCTCAATCGATGGAGACGCGTCACACATCCGGGTGGTTGCGTATCTCACATGTTCATGACGGAACCGGCATATGCCGAACGCGCCGGTGCCCCCGCGACCGGTCGGTCGCGGGGGCACCGGAAGGCCGGGCCCTGCCGTCAGGCGGGCGATCCCGCGAGCGGCGGCGGCACCAGCCGGACGCTCAGCACCGAGGCGAGGTCCACCAGCCGGTGCACCCGGTGCGAGGTGATGCCCGGCGGCGCCGGCGCGAGCGGCACCAGCAGATCCAGCGGATCGGGCTGCGCGGTGGCCGCGTCGGCCCGCGGATCGCTGTGCAGCCACAGCGCCAGCATGTAGAGCCCGGGCACCGACAGCAGGTGCGGCTGGTACGCGGTCGGCAGCAGATCGGCCTGCCGCAGCGCCCGCTCGGTGGAGGTCAGGAACGGTCCCTCGGAGAAGCGGGAGAACACCCAGCCGTCAGGCGTCAGCACGGTCTCGCCCGCGGCGGCCACCAGTTCCCCCGACCTGATATGGAACCGCCAGCCGGTCAGCCGCGCCTGGGGCAGGCCACCGGGGACGGCGGCCGGTTCGAACACATGGACAGGCAGCGGGTGTTCGGGGGTCAGCGGCCCTTCGGCGGCACGCAGTGCCGGGGTACGGGCTTCGAGGACCGCGGACGGTGAGCTGAGCGCAGCCAGGACGCTGACCAGTGCTGGTGGAGGTGCTGGGGGTACAAGCAGCGGCATGATGTCGCCTCTCACTGGGAGACACAGTGGTGCGGGCGGGCGGTGGCGCGGACGGTCCGGGACGGGTTCGCCGACCGGGGGCCGATCGGCCTGCGGGGAACCTGCTCAGGCGCGTCCGGCGAGGGCGGATGCTTTGCCTTGTGCGCGGAGTTTATACGACACGTGTTCACTCCGTGTTTCGTCTAGTCGCAGCCAGTATTACGCGCAAGACGAGAATTCGCCTTCCTTGGCGAGGGTGTCCACCGCATTCCCGCAGGTTAAGCAGCCGGGCGCGGTCATTTCCGCTCATCGCGGACGGCCGGATCTCGCCGGTGCTATTCACGCGAGCTTTACGCAGGTGCGGTGACGGGCGAATGTGCCACTGGAACGTTCCCCGGTGGCGGCTACATCAAGCCTAGCGGGTACCGGAGGTCCCTCATGGCGTTATCGATCATTTGGGTGGGCATCCTCCGATGAGGGCCAGGTACGGCAGCGGCGCCGGGAAGGAGCTCCGATGGGGGAGAAGGTCGTTGCCAACGGGTTCGACCTGTCCGACCGCCGCATGTACCGGCGCAAGCTCCAGCAGTGTCTGGTGGGGCTGGAGCGGCTGTTGGAGGAGGGGCGTTTCGACCGGCCGCGCAATCTCATGGGCCTGGAGATCGAGCTGAATCTCGCGGATTCCGACGGGCTGCCGCGCATGATGAACGAAGAGGTTCTCGAGCGCATCGCGAGCCGGGATTTCCAGACCGAGCTGGCACAGTTCAACATTGAAGTTAATATTGCCCCGCACCGGCTTTCCGGCCGCGTCCTCGACCGGCTCGCCGAGGAACTGCGCACCGGCCTCGGCTATGCCGACCGCAAGGCCCGCGAGGTGGGCGCCTACATCGTCATGGTGGGAATTCTGCCCACCCTGGAGGCACAGGACCTGGTCTCCGCCAACCTCTCCCGCGCCGACCGGTACACCCTGCTCAACGAGCGGATCCTCGCGATGCGCGGCGAAGACATCACCCTGGACATCCAGGGCGTGGAGCACCTCGTCTACACCTCGGCCTCCATCGCCCCCGAAGCCGCCTGCACCTCCACCCAGATGCACCTCCAGGTCACCCCGGGCCGGTTCGCCGCCGTGTGGAACGCCGCCCAGGCGGTGTCCGGCCCGCAGATCGCCGCCGGCGCCAACTCGCCGTTCCTGTTCGGCCGGGAGCTGTGGCGCGAGACCCGTCCGCTGCTCTTCCAGCAGGCGACCGACGTCCGCCCGCAGGAGCTGCGGGCCCAGGGCGTACGCCCGCTCACATGGTTCGGGGAGCGCTGGATCGACTCGGCGGCCGACCTGTTCGCCGAGAACCTGCGCTACTTCCCGTCGCTGCTGCCGATCTGCGACGACGAGGACCCGGTCCGGGTGCTGGACGACGGCGGAGTGCCGCGGCTGCGCGAGCTCAGCCTGCACAACGGCACCATCTACCGCTGGAACCGGCCGATCTACGAGGTGGTGGACGGCGTGCCCCATCTCCGGGTGGAGAACCGGGTGATGCCCGCCGGGCCCACCGTCGCCGACGTCGTGGCCAACGCCGCCTTCTACTACGGGCTGGTCCGCGCGCTGGCCGAGGCGCCGCGCCCGGTGTGGCACCGGCTGCCGTTCGGGGTGGCCGCGGCCAACTTCGACGCGGCCTGCCGGTACGGCATCGGCGCCGTACTGCACTGGCCGAAGCCCCGCGGCGGCCTGGTCGAGGTGCCGGCCGCCGACCTGATCAGGGACGAACTGCTGCCGCTCGCCGCGGCCGGCCTCGACGCGTGGGACATCGAGCCCGCCGACCGGGACCGCTACCTCGGCATCATCGAGCAGCGCTGCCGGCTGCGCACCAACGGCGCCGAGTGGCAGGCCGCGGCCTTCCACCGGCTGCTGGAACGGGGCCTGGACCGGCGGGCCGCGCTCGCCGCGATGACCCAGCGCTACCGCGAGCACGTCGAGGGCGGCGAACCGGTGCACTGCTGGCCGCAGGTGCCCTGACGGCCGGGCCGCCGTCGTCGTCCCAGGTTGCCGATATACGGTGACGTTCCACGGCAGAGCCTGATGCGGAGCATGCGCGGCCTGATCACGCACGGCCGGTGCCGGGGGTGGGACGACGTCACTGGGAGGACCGCGTGCAGACGGAGTCGTACGAGGTGGGCGAGGCGGGCACGGCGGACGCCGGGGCGCGGCGGCGCCTGCTGCGCAACGAGACGCTGATCGTGCTGGCGCTCTCGCTCGGCGCCAGCGGGGTGTCCGCGCTGATCCACTTCATCGGCGACGTCACCAAGCCGGGCGCGCTGAAGAACCAGACCGCGCAGATCGTGGAGTCCGCCGCGCCCGGCCGGCCCTGGCTCGACCTGGCCTGGCAGGTCTTCTACATCCTCAGCGCGCTGGCCCCGGTAGCTCTGGTCGGCTACCTGCTGGCCCGCGAGTACGTCGGGATGCGGGCGATCGGCTTCGACCTCACCCGGCCGCGCCGCGACCTGGCCTGGGGAGCGGCGGTGGCGGCCGTCATCGGCGGCACCGGCCTCGCCTTCTACCTGGGCGCGCGCGGCGCCGGCTTCAACCTCACCGTGGTACCCGAGTCGCTGCCGGCCGTCTGGTGGCGGATCCCGGTACTGATCGCCTCCGCCGCGCAGAACGCGGTGCTGGAGGAGGTGATCGTGGTCGGCTACCTGCTGCGCAGGCTGGGCCAGCTGGGGTGGAGCGCGAACGGCGCCCTCGTGGCGAGCGCGCTGCTGCGCGGCTCGTACCACCTCTACCAGGGCATCGGCGGCTTCGTCGGCAACATGGCGATGGGCGTGGTCTTCGTCCTGCTGTACCGCCGCTGGGGCCGGGTGGGCCCGCTGGTGGCGGCGCACACGCTGATCGACACGGTCGCCTTCGTCGGCTACGCGCTGCTGGCCGGCAAGGTGGGCTGGCTGCCCACCGGCTGAGTCCCCGGCACCGGCACGCTCCTTACGGGACCGCGTGCAGCTCGCCGTCGATCACGGTGACCGCCGTGCCGGTCAGCAGCACCCGCCCGCCGTGCACCCTGGTGACCACCCGGCCGCCGCGCGCCGAGGCCTGGAAGCCGGTGAGGTCGGTGCGGCCGAACCGTTCGGACCAGAACGGGGCCAGCGCGGTGTGCGCGCTGCCGGTGACCGGGTCCTCGTCGATGCCGATCGCGGGGAAGAAGCCGCGCGAGACGAAGTCGTAGCCCGCCGACGGGTCCTGGGCCGCGGCGGTGGCGATCACACCGCGCTGCGACAGCCGGGCCAGCCGGGCGAAGTCCGGTGCCAGGCCGCGAACGGTCTGCTCGTCGGCGACCTCGACCAGCAGGTCACCGCAGTCGGGGCCGGTGTCGAGCACGGTCAGCGGCTCCGCGCCCAGCGCCTCGGCGAGCCCGTCGGGCAGCTTCGCGGCGGTCAGCGGCGCGGCCGGGAAGTCCAGGGTGATCGTCCCGTCACCGGCCGCGGCCGTGGACAGCGCGCCGGCCCTGGTACGGAACCAGACCGTGCCCTGGGCTATGCCGGCGGTCCGCAGCACGTGCGCGGTGGCCAGCGTGGCGTGGCCGCACAGCCCCACCTCGGTCACCGGGGTGAACCAGCGCAGCGCCCAGTCGGCGTCCGGCGCGTCGGTCAGCGGGTGGGCGAACGCGGTCTCGGACAGGTTCACCTCCGCGGCGACCTGCTGCAGCCAGCTGTCGGCGGGGAAGGAGTCCGAGTCAAGCAGCAGCACGCCGGCCGGGCTTCCGGCGAACGGGCGGTCGGTGAAGGCGTCGACGGTACGGATGCGCATGGCGTGAGCCTAGGCGACCTGGCTGATCTCCGTACCCGCCCTATGCCTCGAACCTCTGCCGGGATTGGCGGTCTCTCGCACCGGGCACGTTCCGTCGTGGTGTCCACGGGGCGGGGCGGCCGGCAGCAGGGGAGGGGATCGGGTGAACGGACAGCGAGAACCGTCGCTCGCAGTGGACGGTTTCGAACGCTTCGCACTCGGCTCGGAGTTGGAGCCGGGGCTGATCAAGGAGTGGTACCCGCAGCTGAGAGAGGAGTTCGGCGACCTGCCGCCGGATCCGTACGGGGACCCGCTGCTGCACCGCTACCGCAGGCATTCCTGCGCCGTGCTTCTCCCCTGGGAGGGGGTACTGCACTGGGTGCCGAAGACCTCCGATCCGCGGCTCGGCGATGTCACCCACTATTTCCAGGGCGGATACAACCCGGAACACCCCGATGCCGAGCGCTATTTTCCGGCCATTTCCGCCGGCACGGAAGGCAATCCCCTGCTGGAGCGGATGGTCCTGTTCGACTTCGCCCAGACCTGGTGGGGCGAACGGGAGCGGAGCGCTCCGATGCATGTCGGCGTGCACCTGATCAAACTCGCCGTCGCGGAGGGCGGCGGCAGCGCCGTGTCCTCGCCGAACTTCCTGCACCAGGACGGCGAGCCTTTCCACTTCGCCCATCTGGTGTACAAACGCAACGCCGTCGGCGGCCGGAACTACGTCGCGGAAGCGGCCTGTTCCGGTTCTCAGCCGGGTGAGATTCCGGCCGGGTCGCTGATGGCGACTTTCGACCTGGAGGAACCACTCGACTCCTATGGCATCCATGACGAACGGGTCAGTCACCACGTCGATCCGATCCGCCGGGGAGAGCGGTCAGGACCGGGTGAACGGGCTGTCGTCCTGGTGGACATCACGCCCATGGTGAAGGCCGTATAGCGCGCTGACAGGGTGAAAGCGATGCGCTACGGTCCGCCGCAGTGCCGCTAGAATCGCGCTGCCGTCGCTCGCCTGTGCCCGACCGCGGAGGCGGTGTTCGTGGCGCCCGCGTCCCCACCGGGACAGTCTGGATGTGAGAGCCATGCCAGTCTCGTACCTGTTCAGCACGTATCACGTGCCACCGGACGAGTTCGTGGACCGTACGCGGGAAGTCAGCAAGCTGCTCAATTTCATCGAGTCCGGCTGCAGGGTCTGCACCGTATACGGTCTCGGCGGAGTAGGTAAGAGCGCGCTGGCCTACCGGCTCGCCCACGCCGGAACCAGGTTGCCCCGGCGGACCATCTGGGTATCCCTGACGAACGCGCCGTCCGTGGAAGAACTGCTGCAGGGAATGCTCTCGCTGTTCCCCGAACGGGACACCCAGGCGGTGGGGACGCCGATAGAACAGCTCATGGCGTGCCTGACCGACGAGGCGTGCCTGGTCGTTCTGGACAATCTCGAAGTGCTTCTCGACTCGGAGCGCTTCTCGAACGAATTCCGCCCCGCGTACGAGGAGTACGGCGCCCTGCTGCGGTGCCTGGCCTCAGAACCGCACCGCTCGACCGTGCTGATCACCTCACGCGAGAATCCTTCCTTTCTGCGGGAGACGAGCACCACGGTGCGGGCCCTGCACCTCCAGGGACTGCCGAAGGTCCCGGCCAGGACCCTGCTGGCCCGCCGGGGCCTGCACGGCGACGTGCGGATGCGGGGAGACCTGGTCGGCAAGTACGACGGCAACCCGCTGGCGATCCAGCTCGCGTCGGATCTCATCCTGGATGTGCACGACGGCAGCATCGCCCGGTTCGTGGAGTCGGGGGAGTTCCTCTTCGGCGAACTCGAGGGCCTGTTCCATCAGCACTTCGAACGGCTGACCCGCCCCGAACGCATGGTCCTCTTCCAGCTCGCGGCGGCCAGACGGCCGCTGACGGTCCGCGAGATCCTGGTCGGGACCCGGGCCGGAGCGGAGTCGGGGGCGACCCTGCTGCAGCGGCTGCGGCGCCGTTCACTGGTCCAGGAGAGCGGCGGCAGCTTCTACCTGCAGTACATGATCCAGGAGTTCGTGACCGCCCGGCTGAACCTCGAATGCGTCGAGGAGGTCCGTACCGGCGAGCCCGACGTGCTGACCTGGTTCGCCGTGGTGGACGCGGCGATGCCGGAGCATGTGCGGGAGGCGCAGCGCCGCTTCCTGTCCCAGCCGATGATGCACATGCTCCAGGACCGGCTCGGTTCCGCCACCCAGGTGGTGCCGAGGCTGCAGGCGCTCCTGGACGCGTCCAGGAGCGGGCACGACGCCTACGGCAGCTACCTGGCCGCGAACGCGTTATCCGTGTACCAGGCGTGGAGCAGCGTCCTGACGGAACTCGACCTGTCGGAGCTGGTGCTGCGGCAGCTCGACCTGTCGGGATTCCGTGTCTTCCACGCCGTCGCGCGTTCCACCGAGTTCGCCGGCTGCCGGTTTCCCGGCGTGTACCACTACGTCTTCGCCGTGGAGTTCTCCCCCGAGGGCAAGGTCGCCGCGATCGGGCAGAGCGGCGGCTCCGTCGTCCTGGTGAACGTGCCGGACGGCACCAGGCTGCGGACGCTGCCCTGGCAGGCGGACTGGATCAGGGCGCTGGCTTTCTCCCCGGACGGCGGACGGCTCGCGTGCGCCGACGAACGGGGCCGGATCAGGATCTGGGATCTGACGACCAATCTGCCCACCGACTTCGTGGGCCACGACCGCCAGACCCGCAGTGTCGTCTTCTCCGCCGACGGGCGCACGCTGTTCAGCGCCGGTGAGGACCGGCGGATCCTCGCCTGGTCCGTGCAGCCGAGGGCGGCGGAACCGCGGGTGCTGTGCGCCATCGACGCGGAGATCTGGAGTCTGCACAGCGCGCCCACGTCCACGCTGATCGCCGCCGCTGTCGACGCGACCTGCCTGCGGGTCTGGGACACCGCCACCGGTGAGGAGATCCCGCTGGAGGGCGGCGAGCCGGTGGCCGGGCGGTGCCTGAAGTTCTCGGCCGACGGCAGGCATGTCTTCGTCGGCTGCGACGACGGTGCGATCCGGGTCTGGAACCTGGAGAGCCGCAGCCTGGTGGCGAAGCTGCCTGGCCACACCTCGTCGGTGTGGGCGCTGGCCGTGACCAGGAACGCCACCGGCGACGTACTCGTCACCGGCAGCCACGACGAGACCATCCGGGTGTGGAGCATCACCGACCCCTCGGCGGCCCGCTGCGACCGGGTGATCAGCAGCCCGAACGGACCGGTGTGGCCGGTCGCCGCCGACAGCGACGGCCGGTACTTCGCCACGGTGGCCCGCAACTCCACGATCCGGTTCTGGGACACCGCCAACGCCGAGTGCCTCGAGGTGCTTTCCGGCAGCTCCGGCACGGTGCTCGGAGTGGCCGTCTCGCCCGACGGCCGGCTGATCGCCTCCGGCGGCCACGACCAGCTCGTCCGCCTCTGGAATCCGGCCACCGGCGACTGCCTGACCGAACTGCGCGGTCATACCGCGGGAGTGCGCGCGGTGGCCTTCCACCCGGAGGGCCACCTGCTGGCCACGGCGGGCGAGGACTGGGACGTACGGCTGTGGGACCTGCGCGGCAACCAGCTGTCCGCCGTCCTGACCGGATCACGCAACTGGCTGTGGACGGTGGTCTTCGAGCCGAACGGGCACAGCGTCGCGGCGGCCGGGGCCGACGGGGTCATCAGGATCTGGGACGTCCAGGGACGCGGCGGCGCGCAGACCCTCGTGGGGCACGAGGCGCGCGTGCGGGCCGTCCAGTACACCCGGGACGGGCAGCGGATGGTCTCGGTCGGCGAGGACGGGCAGACCAGGCTCTGGCACACCGCGGACGGCGAGTCGGAGCTGCTCGACACCGTCGACCGGCATGTCACCAGTGTCTGCGTCCTCGACGACGACCTGTGTGCCACCGGGGACAGCGACGGCGTGCTGCGGCTGTGGGACCTGCGGAGCCGCACGCTGCGCGCCCAGACCCGCGCCCATGACGGCGCGATCCTCTCGCTGCTGGCCCCGCCGCGTTCTGACTCCTTCGTGAGCGGCGGCCAGGACGGCTATCTGCGGGCCTGGTCGCCGGACGGGCTACGGCTGCGCGGCATCTCGGCGGAGCCGAGCGGCACCATCCGGTCGATCGCCCTGCACGACGACGGCCACGGGATCGTCGCCGTCGGCAGCGACGAGGCGATCCGCCGCTACTCCTTCCCCGAGCTCGAGGAGGGCGACGCACTGCGCGTCGCCCGGCAGTTCGAGGGGTTCGACATCACCGGCTGCCACGGCATCACCCCCGCGGAGAAGGCCTCACTGCTGATGCTCGGCGCCTTCGAGTCGCCCTCCGCGCCGGTGGTCCAGCCGGGCGCGGCCGGCCCCTCGGCCCGTCTGGAGGGCCAGGCCGCGATCCTGCCCGCGTCCGCCAGGCCGGCCAGGATGTTCATCTCCTACTCCCACCGTGATGACGAACTGCGCTCGCAGCTCGACAAGCACCTCAGCCTGCTGCGCTGGCGCGGGCTGCTCGACTCCTGGTCCGACCGGCAGATCCGGCCGGGCGACGAGTGGGACGGGGCGATCGACGCGAACCTGGAGTCGGCCGACGTCATCCTGCTGCTCATCAGCGCGGACTTCCTGGCCTCCGACTACTGCCGGGACATCGAGATGAC
Source organism: Streptomyces sp. CA-111067 (assembly GCF_050956065.1). Lineage (NCBI taxonomy): Bacteria > Bacillati > Actinomycetota > Actinomycetes > Kitasatosporales > Streptomycetaceae > Streptomyces > Streptomyces sp. CA-111067. The sequence continues at coordinate 8,385,330 of NZ_CP192103.1, forward strand.
CCGGGCCATGGAGCGCCACCACGAGAACACCGCACGGGTGATACCGGTGATGCTGCGGGCCTGCGACTGGAACGGCTTCCCGTTCGGCGCCCTCCAGGCGCTGCCGCGCGACGGCAGGCCGGTCACCGCGTGGCCGAACCCGGACGCGGCCTTCACCGACATCGCCGTCTGGCTGCGGATGACTCTGGAAGAGATCGCACGATCGCCCCGCCGAGGCGGGGAAGACATGGAAAGGACCGAGTCTTGACCCTCGCATTCGCCGATCCGCAGGCAGCGCCCAGAACCCTGCTGCTGATCGACCCCGACGAGGTGCCGGACGATCTGCGGCCGCGCTTGGAATCCCTGGTGCGCCCGGTGTGGCGGGCAGACGGGGAGATCACGGCCGACGGCACCGAGATCCTGGTCACCGCCAACCGGGACCTCAGCGGGACGGTGCTGGAGAAACTGCCGGACCTGCGGCTCATCGTGACGACCGGCACCGCGTACGACTACGTGGACACCGACTACTGCCGGGCGAACGGCGTCGCGGTGTGCAACACGCCCGGCTACACCGGGTCCTCGGTCGCCGAGCACGCCATGGCCCTCTTCCTGGCCGCCAACCGCCGCATCGCCGAACTCGACCAGGAGCTGCGCCGGGGCAGTGCCCCGGGAGGGCACCTCGCCGTGGAGTTGGAGGGCAGGACGGCCGGCGTCGTCGGCGTCGGCGACATCGGCCGGCGGGTCTGCGCGATCGCGCGGGGGTTCGGCATGCAGGTGCGGTTCTGCAGCCGGAGCCGCAAGGACGTGGCGGGCGCGGTCCAAGTGGAACTTGATGAACTGCTCGCCGCGGCCGACGTGGTCTTCCTCTGCCTGCCGCTGACCGGGCAGACCCACCATCTGCTCAATTCCGCGACGCTCGCCCTGATGAAGCCCACGGCCTACGTCGTCAACATCTCCTCCGACGAACTCATCGATCCGCGGGCGCTGGCCGACGCGCTGCGCAGCGGCACCATCGCGGGAGCGGGGCTCGACGTCATCGGTGCCGCGGACCCCTACCTCGGGTTGCCGAACACCGTGCTGACGCCGTCCCGCGGCTGGTACACCGCCGAGAGCGTGCACCGGCGGGCAGCCACCTGGATCGACACGATCGGGAGTGCACTGGTGGGCCGGCCGGTCCACCGGACCGTCTGACTGGGGGCGAGAATGAGCGTTTCGCACGCTGAGTTACTCCGACTGCACCGCGATCTGGACGACATCTCACGGGCGAACAGGACCGGGCGCTTCCTGTCCGGCTGGCAGACGACCCACCCGTACGTGGGCCGCTACCTCGACAGTACGCACACGGCGGCGCCGAGCCCGCAGATGCTGGAGAGCTACAGCTTCCTGTCGGACTCCGCCGCGCTGTCCGAGGCCATCGCGCGCTTCCACGTCCGGGCGGACGGGGTGGGCTACCGCCCGGAGGGGGTCTATGTGTCCTCCGGGTCGAGCCCGCTCCTGCTGGGCTTCTTCCTCGCCTTACGGGAGATGGGCGTCGAGGAGGTCTGCTACGTACCGCCGGTGTACTACTCGTGCTACTACTTCTGCTCGTCCCTGGGCATCCCGATGCGCCAGGCCAGTGCCGGCCTCCTGCACAGCGAGTCGGCGGAGCTGGACCTGCCGGAGCGGAAGTCCGCGCTCGTCCTGTGCGATCCCATCTGGGTCTTCGGCACCACCGTGCACGAGCGGCAGATCGAGCGGATCGCCCGATGGCAGCGGCGCACCGGCTCCCTGGTCCTGGTCGACGGCACCTTCCAGTACGCCCGCTGGGACCGCGGTTCGCGGCGGGAACCCACGTCCGGGCTGGAGCCGGACCAGACGTTCCGCATCGTCTGCCCGACCAAGAGCCTGGCCGTGCACGGCACGCGTTTCGCGTACCTGCTGCTCCCTCCCCAGCACCGCCAGTCACTGCGCTACGCCTGCGCGAACATCACCGGCGCGACCAGCGCCACCAACGAGCGCTTCGCCCTGCGGATCATGGAGGTACTCGACTCGGACGAGTCGAACGACGCACTGGTGGCCCACATCCAGTCCGAGCGGCACCGGCTGCTGGAGTCAGGCGTCATACGCTCCGAGGCCGCACCCCCGGAGGCGGGCTACTACACCTTCGCCGTCCTGGACGACGAGTCCATGAAGGAGGCCATCGTGATGGACCAGCGCTTCTTCGGCCTCCACGACCTGGACGACCACGTCCGCGTCAACCTTCTCTATCCGGGCTGGTCACAGCCCTAAGGCCCGGTGCAGGCGGGCCGTTCGCGATCGGATCGATGCGGCAGGCATGGGAAGGGCTTGCTCTGCGAACAGTTCCGATATATCGTTGACGCATCGCGAGCGATCAACGACTTGCGAACGATCTATCAAGGAGAAACATCATGCATTCCCAACGACACGGACATGGACACGATGGCCCCGGGCGGCACGGCTGGGGCGAAGGTGAAGGACGACGCGCGGCTTTCGGGCCGTTCGGGCCGCCCTTCGGCGGGCCTTTCGGGCCCGGTGGAGGCCGCGGGCGCGGTGGGCCGCGGGGGCGGGCCCGGCGGGGTGATGTGCGGGCGTCGATTCTGGCGCTGCTCAAGGACCGGCCGATGCACGGCTACGAGATGATCCAGGAGATCGCCGAGCGCAGCGGCGGCGCGTGGAAGCCGAGCCCCGGCTCGGTGTACCCGACGCTCCAGCTGCTGGAGGACGAGGGCCTGATCACCAGCGCGAGCGAGGGCGGCAAGAAGCTGTTCACGCTGACCGAGGCCGGCACCACCGAGGCGGAAGCCGGTCCCGAGGCCCCCTGGGAGGACGCCGACCGAGGCGTCGACTGGGACGCGCTCAACGAGATAAGGAAGGTCGGCGGCGGCCTGATCGAGGCCTTCCGCCAGGTGTGGGCCACCGGAACGCCCGAGCAGCGCGACAAGGCGCTCGCCGTGGTCAACGACGCCCGCAAGAAGCTGTACCTGATCCTCGCCGACGAGGACGGGGCGGACAGCTGACCGGCGGAGCGGCGGGCACGGACGCGAGTCCGGGCCGCCGGTCCACCGGCCGTCACGACAGCGGCCGACCTGACGTCGGACGTCACGAGCCGGGCCGGGGCCTCACGCCCCGGTCCGGCTCGATCCGCGTATCAGCAGCCGGGTGGGCACGATCTGCGCCCGCGCCGACTGGGTGAGCCCGGAGTCGAGCAGCCCGCGCAGCGCCTCCACCGCCGTCTCGCCCAGCGCGCGCTGGTCCTGCGCGACCGTGGTCAGCGCCGGCCTGACCAGCGCGGCGGCGTCGATGTCGTCGAACCCGACCACCGCCAGGTCGCGCGGCACCGAGAGACCGGCGTCCGCGGCCGCGTGCATCGCGCCGATCGCCATCTGGTCGCCGGCCGCGAAGATCGCGGTGGGCCGGTCGGGCACCGCCAGCAGCCGGCGGGCCGCCCGCTCGCCGCTCTCCAGGAAGAAGTCGCCCTCGGTCACGTACTCCGGCGGCACGGGCAGCCCCAGGCGGGCGCAGGCCCGCTGGTAGCCCGCGAGCCGCTCGGCGGCCGGCGGCAGGTGCAGCGGGCCGGTGACGGTGGCGATCCGACGGTGCCCGAGCGCGTAGAGGTGGTCCACGGCGGCCTCCGCGCCCGCCGCGTTGTCGGAGCTGACCCGGACCGTGTGCGGCCCGGTGAACGCGGTGTCGATGCCCGCGCAGGGCACCGTGGAGGCGGCCAGCACCCGCAGGCAGCGGTCGTCCGGAGGCGTGGTCAGCACGATGACGCCCTCCAGGTTGTGCCGCCGCACCGCCTGGAGATGGGCGGTGTCCGGGTCCTCCGCGCCCGGCGTGGTCAGCAGCATCAGGTGGTAGTCGGACTCCGAGACCGCGGTGCGCACCGCGCTCAACAGGCCGAGCAGGAACGGGTTGTGCAGCCCCTGCGCCTCCTGGCCGCTGTCCCAGATCAGCCCGATGGTGTCGGAGCGGCGCCGGACCAGGGTGCGGGCCGGCTCGTTGGGCGCGTAGCCCAACTCCGCGGCCAGCCGCCGGATCTTCGCGCGGGTGGCCTCGCTCACCTCTGCCCGGTCGTTCAGCGCCCGGGACACGGTAGCGGTCGAAACGCCGCTGCGGCGGGCCAGTTCACGAATGTTCACGGCGTCCCCGTTCTACGTGAGTCGGCTTCGAGGGGACGTGTCAAAAACGCCTCCTGCGTACAGTCTTGACGATGTACTGACACGCCGACAGACTTCCCGCCGATCGGAATCGTTTACGGCAGTCGGCCCGGAAGAACCGGGCCGCCAACAGGAAACGGGACGCCTGCGATGCCAATGAACGCACGACGACTTCGGCTCAGAACCCTGCTGACGCTGGCCACCACGGCCGCCTGTGTGGCCGCCGTCGCGTCGGTACCGGCACAGGCCGGTGACGACCCCAGCTACACCAACGCCCGCGCACCCATTGACGTCCGGGTGCACGACCTGCTCAAGAGGATGACACTGTCCGAGAAAATCGGCCAGATGGACCAGATCTCCGTCGTCAACATGCAGGGCGACTGCCAGTGGAGCGGCGGCGCGTTCACCGAATCCTGCATGAAGAACGTCCTGGTGGACAACGCGGCCGGCTCGGTGCTTTCCGGCGGCGGCGCCGGACCGTCGGCCAACACCCCGCAGAACTGGGCCGAGATGGTCAACACCGTGCAGAAATACGCGGTGACCAACTCCCGGCTGCACATCCCGATCCTGTACGGGATCGACGCCGTGCACGGCGACAACAACGTACTGGGCGCCACGATCTTCCCGCAGGAGATCGGCATGGGCTCCACCTGGGACCCGTCGCTGGCCAAGGGCGAGGGCGCGAGCGCGGCCCGCTCGGTGGCCGCCACCGGCATCGACTGGAACTTCGCCCCGGTCACCGACATCGCCCGCGACCAGCGCTGGGGCCGCTACTACGAGACGTTCGGCGAGGACCCGCTGCTGTCCGGCACGATGGCCGCCGCCGCGGTCAAGGGCATCCAGGACGCCGGCGGCGCCAAGAACGTGGCCGCCACCGTCAAGCACTTCCCCGGCTACGGCGAGCCGGGCAACGGCCACGACCGGGTGCCCGGCGACGTGTCGATGCGCTACCTCCAGGACACCCTGCTGCCCTCCTACAAGCAGGCGATCGACGCCGGCGCGCAGACCGTGATGGTCAACTCCGGTGCCGTCAACGGCATCCCGGCCACCTCCTCGCACTACCTGCTGACCGACGTGCTGCGCAAGCAGTGGGGCTTCAAGGGAGTCGAGGTCAGCGACTGGCAGGACGTACGGGCGCTGCAGACCTCCTACCACATCGCCGCCGACTACCCCGACGCCATCGCCAAGGCGGTCAACGCGGGCCTGGACATGGCGATGGAGCCCTACGACGCGCAGGGCTGGAGCGACGGGCTGAGGACCGCGGTGCAGCGCGGCCTGGTCTCGGTCAAGCGGATCGACGAGTCGGTGTCGCGGATCCTGACGATGAAGTTCGAGCTCGGCCTGTTCGAACACCCCTACGTGGACGCCTCGAAGGCGAACGCCCGGGTGCTCGGCGCCGACACCGCGCTGGCCCGGCAGGCCGCCGACGAGTCGCAGGTACTGCTGCGCAACGAGGCCGGCACGCTGCCGATCCCGTCCTCCGCCAAGAAGATCGTGGTGGCCGGCTCCTACGCCGACGACATCAACGACCAGGCCGGCGGCTGGACCGTGGGCTGGCAGGGCGTGCCCGACGGGGTCACGCTGCCCGGCACCACCGTGCTCCAGGGCATCAAGAAGGCAGCACCGGCCGGCACCACCGTGGTGCAGGCCACGACCGACGCGGACGCCGTCACGCAGGCAAAGAACGCCGACCTGACCGTGGTCGTGGTCGGAGAGAAGGCCGCCGCTGAAGGGGCCGCCGACAGCCCGCGGCCCGAACTGAGCGCCGACCAGCAGGCGTTGGTGAAGTCGCTGAAGGCGACCGGCAAGCCGGTGGTCACGGTGGTGCTGGCCGGCCGGCCGCTGGTGCTCGGTGACGCCGACGGCACCCAGGGCCTGCTGATGTCCTGGCTGCCCGGCTCCGAGGGCGGAAACGCCGTCGCCGACGTGCTGTTCGGCAAGGTCAACCCGAGCGGGCGGCTGAACGTCAGCTGGCCCAAGGACATCGGCAACGAGCCGATGTACTACCAGCAGCTGCCCGGCACCAACAGCGGTCCTGAGTCCACGGTGGACGCCGCCTACCCGTTCGGCTCGGGACTGTCGTACACCAGCTACGACTTCTCCTCCATCACCCCGTGGACGAAGACCGTGCGCGCGGGTGACACCGTCCACCTGAAGGTGAAGGTGTCCAACACCGGTGGCACGGCGGGAGATCTGGTCGTACCGGTGTACGTGTCGCAGCCGTCGAGCGACGTCCTGGCCCCGTCCCGGAAGCTGGTCGCCTTCACTCGCGTGCACCTGACGGCCGGGAAGTCCAAGACCGTGGCGCTCGATGTGCCGCCGAGCCGCCTCGCGGTCACCCCGGGCGACATCGACGGCTCGGGCAAGCAGCAGGTGGCGCGCGGCGCGTACGTGTTCACCGCGGGCACCCAGACCACCACGGTGACCGTGCGCTGACCACCAAGCACTGGCCGGCGGACACCTGACGCCGGGCCGCGGCGGGGCGAACCCCCGGCCGCGGCCCGGCGCGTTCCGTCGGCGGCCTCTCACGTCTGGTGGGCCGGTATCTGCGCCGGCCGGGCCCGCCGGGTGTGCCGGGACAGCGTCGGCGGCCGGGCCAGCAGCCGGTTCACATGCGCCCGCGGCAGCCCGTGCGCCGGATTGACCGGCAGCAGCAGCCGGTCGGTGCGCAGCAGCGACTGGCGCACCAGCCGGCGCGGGATCACGTCGTCGGTCCAGGCGAACGGCCGCCCCGCCGCGTACCGCAGGATCGGCGCCCACTTGCGGCCCGCGTACCGCTCGGCGGCCGGCAACCGCGGGTCGCCGGGCCGCGGCCGGTAGCCGGTGAACTCCACCACCGGCAGCTCCGGCAGCCCGAGGCGCGGCCCGATCTGCCGGTTCGCCTCGTGCTCCCAGGTCGTCGCCCAGACCAGGTCGTAGGTGTGCGCCAGTTCCCGCAGCCACCGGCCGTGCCGCGCCGAGAGCAGCACCGTGTGGGTGAGGATGTCGTACACGGTGAAGTCCGGCGACGGCAGCACCGGATTGAGCACACCGTCGACGTCGAGGAAGAGCAGGGGTCTGACCGCCATGGGCCTCTCCTTCCCTGATGCCGGACGGCATGCCCGGTGCAGTTCGCCTGACAGTGACGACGGACCGGTCGCCCGCGGTTGCGGGCCCGGCGGGAGGACATATGCGCGAGAGCGACGGCGTCGGAAACAGCGACGACGGTGGCACGGCCGGGTCCCCGGCGGGCGGCGACGAACTGCTGCTCGCCCGGGCCCGCAAGGCGCCGGTACTGGCCGGACCGCTGCCCGACTTCGACCCGCGGACCGCGCCGGACGCGCCGGGCCCGCTGTTCGCGAGCTGGCTGAGCCGGGCGCTGGACGACGAGGTGCCCGAGCCGCACGTGATGACGCTCAGCACCGCGAGCGCCGACGGCGCGCCCAGCGCCCGGGTGCTGATGCTGCGCGGCATCGACTCGGCCGGCTGCCGCTATGACTTCGCCTCGGACGCCGGCAGCGGCCGCAAGGGCCGCGACCTGGCCGGCAACCCGCGGGCCGCGCTGACCTGGTACTGGCCCGCCCACGGCCGGCAGATCCGGATGACCGGCACCGTCGCCGCGCTGGACGAGCAGGCCACCCGCGCGGACTTCCTCGGCCGCGGCGAGCGGGCCAGGACCGCCGGGTTCACCGGCCGGATGAGCGAGCCGCTGGCCGGACCCGAGGAGTACGAGCGCGAGCGGCGCAAGGCCGCGGCGCTGGTGGCGGCAGAACCGGACCGGGTACCCGAGGGCCACACCCTCTACCGGCTGCGGGCGACCGGGGCGGAGTTCTTCCAGGCCGACCCCCGGCACTTCCATCTGCGGGTACGGTATCTGCGCGAGGGCGACGGGTGGACCCGTACGCTGCTGTGGCCGTGACCCGCCTCACGCCTTGATTCCGGCCACTCATCCCAGGGGATGACGCGCCGAACGGACGACCCCCTCCAGCGGTGGAGACGTGAATGCCCCGTTGAGCCGATGCGCCACGCCGGGCCGGCCTGATGAGGTGAATGGCGTGTACAGCCACCACGGGCCGGGGCTCGACCTGAACCACCTGGCGGACGACGCCCACCTCACCGTCGAGGTGCACTCCGTGGTGGCCAGCGCGCGGCGGCGCGCCACCCGGGACGGCGACCGGCAGGTGGACACCGCGCACCTGCTGCACTCGCTGCTGGAGAACGACCCGCGGGCCTACGCGGCCTGCGACGCGGGCGGCGGGCAGTCCGCCCGGATGCTCGGTTACCTGGTGCAGCGCAGCATCGGCTACGGGCTGCGCTGGCACGGCAGCGTCGAGGACTCGGGCGAGCTGCCCACCGTCGGGGAGGGGGCCGCGCCCGGCTGGAGCCCGTCCGCCGCCGCAGCGATGCGCGCGGCCGTCGTGCTGGCCCGGCGGGGCGGCCGGCTGCGGGCCGACGGCGTCGATCTGCTGCACGCGCTGGCCGCCGACCCGCAGTGCCGGGCGATGGATGTGTTCCGGGCGGCCGGCATCGACGTGGGCACCTTCGGGGACGGTGCCGCGAGCCACCGCGATGACAGTGGCTATCGGGATGACGGTCCTGTCGCGAGCTGACATCATGACCCGATGCGGACACGTCAGGGTGGCAACAGGGGACTCGGGCTCGCGCTGCTCTCGGCCTTCGCCTTCGGCGGCTCGGGGGTCGCGGCCAAACCGCTGATCGAGGCCGGGCTCGACCCGCTGCACGTGGTCTGGATGCGGGTGGCGGGCGCGGCGCTGGTGCTGCTGCCCGTCGCCTGGCGGCACCGGAGCCTGCTGCGCCGCCGATTCGGCCTGGTGGCCGGCTTCGGCGTGCTCGGCGTCACCGGCTGCCAGGCGCTGTACTTCCTGGCGATCGACCGGATCCCGGTCGGCGTCGCGATCCTGGTGGAGTTCCTCGGCCCCGCGCTGCTGCTCGGCTGGGTCCGCTTCGTCCAGCGCAGGCCGGTCACCCGGGCCGCGGCGGTCGGCGTGCTGTTCGCGGTGGCCGGCATGTCCTGCGTGGTCGAGATCTGGTCGGGACTCGCCTTCGACCCGGTCGGCCTGCTGTGCGCCTTCGGCGCCGCCTGCTGCCAGGTCGCCTACTTCGTCCTCGCCGACCACGGCAGCCACGGCGAGGACGCCCCCGAGCCGGTCGCCGTCATCGCCCACGGCCTGCTGGTCGGCACGGTGCTGCTGACCGCCGCCGCCCGGCCGTGGCAGATGCACTGGGCGGTGCTCGGCCACCAGACCGCGCTGGGCGACCGGCAGGTGCCGGCCGCGCTGCTGCTGGCCTGGATCGTGCTGGTCTCGACGGTCCTGGCCTACCTGACCGGAGTCCTCGCGGTGCGCAGCCTGACCCCGCAGGTGGCCGGGGTGGTGGCCTGCCTCGAAGCGGTCGTCGGCACCGTACTGGCCTGGATCCTGCTCGGCGAGCACCTCGGGCCGCTCCAGGTCACCGGCGGCGTGCTCGTCCTGGCCGGCGCCTTCGTCGCGCAGACCGCCGCGGCCTCCAACTCCCGCCCGCAGGCACCGACGGCCCCGGTACCGGGCGCGGAGCTGCCGCAGCCGGCACCCACCCGGTAAAGGCCGCAGTGCCCGACCCGGGCCCGTAGAGTGACGGCCATGGGTCTGACCGTTCTTCCGCCGCCCGTCCTCTGACGCGGGCGGCACTTCCCTGCACGACGCGAACCGGAGTCCGCGCGCGGTAGTCACGCGCGCCGGTCGGCCGGGGCGGTCGGCGCTGCCCGCAGACGGTGATCAGCGAATCGACCACCTCTTCCGCGGGAGAACTCCGTGTCCGTCACCCATGCCGATCCACTCGTCCCCGTACCGGCCCCCGCCGGCCTCTCCACCGGCCGCGGGCTGCTCTACGTCGTCCTCGCCGCCACCGCCTGGGGTACGGCCGGCGCCGCGGCGGCGCTGCTGTACCGCGACAGCGGCCTCGGCCCGCTGGCCCTCACCTTCTGGCGCGCCGCGGGCGGCTTCCTGCTGCTGCTCGGTGTGCGGGCCTGCCGGCCCGCCGCTTCCCGCCGGCCGGGCGCCCCGCGGCGGTCCGCGCTGCCCCGGCTGCTGGCCACCGGCGCCGGCCTGACGATCTTCCAGACCGCGTACTTCTGCGCGGTGCGCTCCACCGGGCTCGCCGTTGCCACCGTGGTCACCCTCGGCTCAGGCCCGGTGCTGATCGCGGTGGCCGCCCGGCTGACGATGGGCGAACGGCTCGGCCGCGGCGGCACGGTGGCCGTCGCGGGAGCGCTGGCCGGGCTGTCCGTCATGCTGCTCGGCGGCGGCTCCGCGACGGTACGCCCCGCCGGGGTGCTGCTGGCCGTGCTGTCCGCGGCAGGCTACGCCGCCATCACCCTGCTGACCCGCTGGTGGGGCAGCCGCGGGCTGGCCGGCGACGCCTTCGACACCTCGCTGTGGTCGTTCGGGATCTGCGCCCTGCTGCTGCTCCCGGCCGCCCTCGCCGAGGGACTGCTGCCGCACGCCGCCGACGCCGGCCGCACTCTGCTGCTGCTCGGCTACCTGGCCTCGGTGCCCACCGCGGTCGCCTACGCGATGTACTTCGCCGGCGCCGCCGTGCTGCGGGCCGCGACCGTCTCGGTGGTCGCGCTGATCGAACCGGTCTCGGCGGCGGGCATCGCGGTGACCCTGCTCGGTGAACGGCTCACCGCGGCGACGCTGTCGGGCACGGTGATCCTGCTCGCCGCCGTGACCGCGCTCGGGTTCGCGGAGGCGCGGTCGGCCGCGGCGCGCCGCCGGACGGCTCAACTGCCGCTGGAGGCCGAGGCGGTGCTGCCTGCCAGATAGCCCGGCAGCGGCACCGCGGGGTCGAGGTCGGCGGACGGGATCGGGTCGCCGTAGGACCTGGCCACCGGCACCACGCCGCTCCAGTAGGGCAGTTCGAGGTCCTCCGGCTCGTCGTTCGGGCCGCCGGTGCGGAGCTTCGCCGAGACCTCTTCGAGGTCGAGGCGGACCACCGCCGTCGCGGACAGCTCCTTGGCGTTGGCCCGGCGCGAGTCGGCGGACCGGCCCGGAACGACCTGCTCGACGATCGCGTCCAGCGCGCGCGAGCGCTCGCCGGTGTCGGTGACCTGGTGCGCGATCCCGTGCACCAGCACCGAGCGGTAGTTGATCGAGTGGTGGAAGGCGGAGCGGGCCAGCACCAGCCCGTCCACATGGGTCACGGTGAGGCAGACCGCGAGCCCCTGGTCGGCGCCCGCGCCGCGCAGTGGGCGCGAACCCGTCGAACCGTGCACGTAGAGCCGCTCGCCGACCCGGGCGTAGAGGGTGGGCAGCACCACCGGCGCGCCGTCCCTCACGAAGCCGAGATGGCACAGGTAGCCCGCGTCGAGAATGGAGTGCACCAGCTCGCGGTCGTACGAGGCTCGTTCGCGGCTGCGGGTCGGCACCGTGCGATCGGTGGGCTGGTAGGGGGCGGGCGGCGCAGCGGACATGGCGGAATCCTTTGAACTAGTACATAATGATGTTTGTGCTAGGAGATTATCGGATCACCGGTCGGGGCGCATCGGGTATTGCCGCCGACGTCGAGAGCGCGGTCGGGGCCGGCGCGCTGCGCCCAGGCGACGCGCTGCCGCCACTGCGCGAACTGGCCCGCGAGCTGGCGGTCAACCCGAACACGGTGGCCGCCGCCTACCGGCTGCTGCGCGACCGCGGGGTGATCGAGACGGCCGGACGGCGCGGCAGCCGGATCCGCTCCCGGCCGGCCACCGCGCCCCGTGAGACGATCAGGATCGAGGTGCCCGCCGGCGTCCGGGACATCTCCAAGGGCAATCCCGACACCGCGCTGCTGCCCCCGCTGGCCGCGGCGCTGGCCGCCGCCGCGGAGCGCGCCGACCGGTCGCCGGTGCTCTACGGCGAAGCGCCGGTCGACGCCGACCTGGCCAGGCTGGCCCGCGCCGCTCTGGACGCCGACGGCGTGCCGCCCGGCCCGGTCGGCGTCACCTCCGGGTCGCTCGACGCGATCGAACGGGTGCTGGCCGCGCATCTGCGGCCCGGCGACCAGGTGGCCGTGGAGGACCCCGGCTGGGGCAGCATGCTGGACCTCGTACCGGCCATGGGGCTGCGCGCGGTCCCGGTGGCGGTGGACGACGAGGGGCCGGTGACGGCCGAGGTGCGGCGGGCGCTGCGGGCCGGGGTGCGGGCGCTCGTGGTCACCGACCGGGGGCAGAATCCGACCGGAGCGGCCATCTCGGCGGACCGCGCCGCGGAGTTGCGCGACCTGCTCGCCGACCACCGCCAGGTGCTCGTCATCGACGACGACCACGTCAACGGCCTGGTCGACCTGCCGCTGCACTGCCTGTCGGCGGCCACCGAGCACTGGGCGCTGACCCGTTCCACCGCCAAGGCGTACGGCCCCGACCTGCGGCTGGCGATCTACACCGGCGACACCGTGACGGCCGACCGGGTGCGCGGCCGGCACCGGCTCGGCGCGGGCTGGGTCAGCCACCTGCTGCAACGTGCGGTCGTCCAGCTGTGGGAGACCGGCGCGGTGGACCCGGCGGCCGTCGCCCGTTCCTACGGCGAGCGGCGGGACGCGCTGGTCGCGGCGCTCGCCGAGCGCGGGGTGGCCGCGCACGGGCGCACCGGGATGAACGTCTGGGTGCCGGTCAGCGACGAGACCGGCGCGGTGGCCGGACTGCTCCAGCGCGGCTGGGCGGTGGCGCCCGGCGCCCGCTTCCGGGTCCGCTCGGCGCCCGGCGTACGGCTCACCGTCTCTCCGCTGACGTCCGCCGACATCGGCCCGCTGGCCGAGGCGGTCGCCGGGGTGCTGGGCGCGACGGGCGCCGGCCGCTACGGCTGACGGGCCGCCGGCGCGGTGACCGGCTCCGCGACGGACGGCTTCCCGGCGGGTGTCCGTGCGGAGGATTTCTGCGGGACGTCCTTCTGTGCGGCAGCCGCCTTCGGACGCCGCTGGGTCAGCGCGGCACCGGTCAGCACCACCACCGCGCCCACCGGCTCGTTCCAGCTCAGCGACTCGCCGAGCAGCAGCACTCCGGCGGCGGTGGCCACGATCGGGATCAGGTAGGTGACCATCGAGCCGATCGTCGGACCCTTCTCGGCGACCAGCCCGTACTGCACCAGGAACGCCAACCCGGTGCCGAGCGCGCCGAGCGCCAGCACCGAGAGCACCGACTTGGCCGGGTACGAGTGCGGCATCGAGGTGAAGAGCGGCGTCACGATGACCAGTTGCAGCGTGCCGAGCCCCAACTGCCCGGCCGACACCGCCAGATGGGAGGCGCCGGTGTCCGACAGGGTGCGCCGCACGTACGCCCAGCCGACCGCGTAGCTGAGCGCCGCCGTCAGCGCCATCAGCGTCCCCTTGGGGTCCTGGCCGGAGAAGCCCTGCCAGGCGCCGAGCACGGTGAGCACGCCGATGAAGCCGAGGCCGACGCCCGCGAAGCGCTGCCGCGACGGCCGGTCCTCGGACAGCGCCACCACCGAGACCACCATCGCGAACAGCGGTGTGGCGGCGTTGCAGATGCCCGCCACCATCGACGGGATCGTCTTCTCCGAGGTGGCGAAGAGCGTGAACGGCAGCGAGTTGAGCAGGAAGGCGGCGACCGTCAGATGCAGCCAGGTACGGGCACCGCGCGGCAGCCGCTCCCGCTTGACCGCGACCGCGGTGGCCAGCACGGCGGTGCCGAACACCATCCGGCCCAGGGTCACCTGGAGCGGCGCGAACGCCTCGTTGCCGACCTTCATGAACAGGAAGCTGAAGCCCCACACCAGTCCGAGGGCGGTGAAGCGGATCCGCCAGTCGATGCCGGCCCTCGCACCCGGCCCCGCGGGTGCGGGACCCTGCGTGGGCAACGGTATGGCGGCGGTGCTGCGACGGTCTGCTGGGGCGCTCATATGCTCACCATGGCCCGTCCGACGTCTTAGAACAAGCGAGTTTTCATTCACCAACGGCGTAGTATCGCTTACATGTCGAGCGCCGAACACCTCCTGAGCCTGGAACGCCTGCGAATCCTGCGGGCGATCGACACCTACGGCTCGGTCAGCGCCGCCGCCGACGTGCTGAGCGTGACCACGTCCGCCGTCTCGCAGCAGATGGCGAAGCTGGAGCGGGAGACCGGCCAGCCGCTGCTGGCCAAGAACGGCCGCGGGGTGCGGCTCACCGACGCCGGGCGGCTGCTGTCGGGGCACGCCGAGCGGCTGCTGTCGCTGGCCGAGCTGGCCCGCGCCGACCTGGAGGCGCACCGCGGGGTCGCGGTCGGCGAGCTGCGGGCCGGGTCCTTCCCCACGGCGGTGCGCGGGCTGTTCCCGGCCGCCCTGAAGGCGCTGCGCGCGCAGCACCCGCAGCTGCGGGCCGTCGTCCACGAGATGGAGCCGGACGAGTCGCTGGTGCGGCTGGCCCGCGGCGACATCGACCTGGCCGTCGTACTCGACTGGTACAACAAGCCGCTGTCGCTGCCCGGCGGCCTGGCCAAGGCACCGCTCGCCGACGACATCGTGGACGTGGCGCTGCCGGCCGGGCACCGGCTGGAGGGCAGGTCGGAGATCGACCTCGACGAGCTGGCCGACGACGACTGGATCGCCTGGCCGGACGGCGGTTTCTGCCACGAGTGGCTGCTGTTCACGCTGCGCGGCAAGGGCATCGAGCCGCGGATCGCCCACCACGCCCAGGAGCACGCCACGGTGCTCGCGCTGGTCGGCTCGGGCCTCGGCGTCGCCGTCATCCCGCGGCTCGGCCGCGACCCGATGCCGTCGGGCGTGGCCGTCACCGCGGTCCGGCACACCATGCGGCGGCACGTCTTCGCCGTCTGGCGGGAGGACGCGGACCGCCGCCCGGCGATCCGGGCGGCGGTGGCGGCCCTGCGCGCCTCAGCGGGGCGCCCGGCGGACTGACTCGCCGGCCGCGAACCCCGTCGTCCGCCGGACCGACGGCACCGGACGTGGACCGCTCCGGCCGCCGGCCCCCGGCCGCGGACCCTGCCGGTCGTCGACGCCTGGGCCGTCCCGAGCGCCGACCCCTGCTGGTCGTGGACGCCCCGCCGCCCCCCGGCCCGGGCGGGCGCGTGCACCGGCCGGCCGCGTGTCCCCGCACGCCGGCCGGCCGGTGCCCGTCTCCCCGTCCGGTCAGGCCAGTTCGACCTGGTCGCCGGAGACCGTGACCTGCTTCGGCGCCAGCGGGGCCGGTGCCGGGCCGCCGGCCACCGAGCCGTCCGCCACCTTGAACTTGCTGCCGTGGCACGGGCAGTCGATCGTGCCGTCGGCGACCTCCTTGACCAGGCAGCCCATGTGGGTGCACACCGCCGAGAACGCCTTGAACTCCCCGGCGGTCGGCTGGGTGACGACCACCTTCTGGGCGGCGAAGATCTTTCCGCCGCCGACCGGGATGTCGGAGGTCTTCGCCAGCGCCGTACCGCCGGCCGGCGCGGAGGCCGGGGCCGACGACGTCGACGAGGGCGCCGAGGACGACGTGCTCGGCGCCGCCGACGACGCGGGGGCCGTGGTGCCAGACGACGCGTCCGAGTCCGAGGAGTCGGATCCGCCGCCGCAGGCGGTCAGCGCGGCGGCGAGCCCCACACCGCCCGCCGCCGTGACGATGCCGCGACGGGTGGGGGCAGTGGGGAGTCCGGGGGTCTGGGCCATCTTCTGCATCCTGTCCGCTGGTGGGGCCGGGCCCGGCGGCATACTGTCGCCGGGCAGCGTGCAGTCACGCGTGCAGGGTCATACGGGCGGGCGCGGCGGGATGTTCAACGTCTCGCGGAGGAAATTCAACTGGTGTCGCAGCAGCCCCTCCACCACCACCTCGTCGGTCGGCCCGTGGGTCACGTTCGACAGCGGCAGCACCCGGTGCGGGCGGTTCGCCGCGAGCAGCGCCGCCGACATCCGCAGGGTGTGCGCGGCCACCACGTTGTCGTCGGCCAGGCCGTGCACCAGCAGCAGCGGGCGGCGCAGCGCGGCGGCCTCGTTGATCGGCGAGGAGCGGTCGTACGCCTCGGGCCGCTCGTCCGGGTGCCCGAGGAACCGCTCGCGCCAGTGCGTGTCGTACAGCCGCGCGTCGCTCGGCCCGGCGCCGCAGACCGCCGCGTGGAAGACATCGGGGCGGCGCAGCACGGCGACGGTGGCGAGCGTGCCGCCGAACGACCAGCCGCGGATGCCCACCCGCCCGAGGTCCAGGTCGGGGCAGTGCTCCGCCGCCGCGTGCAGCGCCGCCACCTGGTCCTCCAGCGGCGCGCTGAGGGTGTCCCCGTGCACGGTCTTCTCCCACACCGGGCCGCGCCCCGGGGTGCCGCGGCCGTCGGCGACCACCACCGCGAAGCCCTGGTCGGCGAACCACTGCGCCTCGCTGAACCACCAGCCGCGCGCCCTCACCACGAGCTGCATCGCCGGGCCGCCGTAGGGCGCGAGCAGCACCGGCAGCGGGCCGCCGCCCGGCTCGTACCAGGACGGCAGCAGCAGCGCGGTGCGGATCGCCCGCTCCCCGGCCCGCAGCCAGGTCACCCGGGGCGGCGTCACCGGCTCCTCGGCCAGGCAGGCCGCCCGGCGCGGCGGGCGGCCGGGGGCCCGCAGGACGAAGTCCCGGCCCGCCTCGGTGTGCGCCGCGAGCAGCAGGCCGCCGCCCGCGCGCCGCCCGGTGTGCACACCGGGGCCCTCGCTCAGCCGGACCGGGCCGGCCGCCGGGTCGTACGACCACAGGTGCTCCTCGGTGGGCTCGTCGCTCGCGATGAACAGCACCGACTCGCCGCTCACCGAGAGCACTTCGCGCAGTTGCAGGCCGGGCGGGGTGACGGGCTCGCCGGCCACCGTCAGCCGCCGGGTGTCGCCGTCGTCGGCCGCGTACACCAGCGCGCCCGACGCCGTCCGTACCGGCGCGCCGGGTATCAGCTCCACCCACGCCGGGTCCCGCCGCTCGTGCAGCAGCCGGGTGGCACCGGTCGCAGGATCGGCGGCCAGCACCTGTACGGTGCGCTGGTCGCGGCTCTGCACGCTCAGGATCGGCCCGTGCGCGTCCCAGCCCGCGGTGGCCAGGTACTCATGCGCCCGGCGGTCCCAGCGCACCTCGGTGCCGCCGCCGGCCAGCGGGAAGACGTGCAGCGACACATCGGCGTTGGCGGTGCCCGCCACCGGGTAGGGGACCGAGTGCGGCGGCTTCGCCGGGTCCGACGGGTCGGAGATCCACCAGCGTTGTACGGGGCCGGTGTCCACTCGCGTTGCGAGCAGCGCGGTTCCGTCGGGCGACCACCAGTGGCCGCGGTGCCGGTGCATCGACTCGGCCGCCACGTGCTCGGCCAGGCCGTAGCCGACCTCCGGGCGCTCCGGCTCGGCCAGCGGCAGGTCGGTGCCGTCGGTGAGGTCCACCGCGCGCAGCGCGCCGCCGGTCACATAGGCCACCCGGCGCCCGTCGGGGGACAGCCGCGGATCCACCACGGGACCGGCGGTGGCCACCGGGCGCGCCGGGCCGCCGTCCACGTCGAGCGCCCACAGCGCGCCGTCCACCGAGAAGGCGACGGTCCGCACGGCGGTGTCCGTGTCGTACCCGGTGATGCCGCCGGTCCGCTCCCTGGCCCGCTCGCGCCGGATCCGCTCGGCCTCCGGCAGCCCGCCGGCCGCGCGGCCGAGCGAGTCCGGGTCCACCAGCAGCCGTTCGCCGCCGTCCTCGTCGAGCAGCCACAGGCAGCCGGTACGGTCCCGCGGGCCGCGGGTGCGCAGGAAGAGCGCCCGGCCGCCGTCGGGGGAGAGGGTGAACGCGCGCGGCACGCCGAGCGAGAAGCGCTGGGTGCGGGCGTGCTGCTGCGGGAAGGTGAGGTCGTCCATGGCGACACTCTGCCGGACCGCGTGCCCGGCCCGGCTAGCCTGGGCGGATGCTGAGAGAAGTGACGGGCATCCGCTATGTGACGCCTTTGCGCGAGGGCGGCTCGGTGCCCGGTGTGGTCGAGGCCGACGACCTCGGCACGTACGTGGTCAAGTTCAGCGGCGCCGCACAGGGCCGCAAGGCGCTCGTCGCCGAGGTGATCGCGGGTGAACTGGCCAGGCGGCTGGACCTGCGGGTGCCGGAGCTGGTGCGGTTCGACTTCGACCCGGTGATCGGGCTCGGCGAGCCGGACGAGGAGATCCAGGACCTGCTGAAGGCCAGCGGCGGCCTCAACCTGGGGATGGACTTCCTGCCGGGATCGCTCGGATTCGACCCGCTGGTCTTCGACGTGGACAGCGCGGAGGCCGGCCGGATCGTCTGGTTCGACGCGCTGATCGGCAACGTGGACCGGTCGTGGCGCAACCCCAACATGCTGATCTGGCACCGCGACCTGTGGCTGATCGACCACGGCGCCTCGCTGATCTGGCACCACAACTGGAAGACCGCGCAGGCCGCCTCCGCCAAGGAGTACGACGCCTCCGACCACGCGCTGTCCCGCTTCGGGCCCGATCCGGCCGCCGCCGCGGCCGAGTTGGCGCCCCGGGTCACCGCGGAGCTGCTGACCGAGGTCACCGCGCTGGTGCCGGACGAGTGGCTGACCGGCGAACCGGGCTTCGACACGCCGGACGACGTGCGCGGCGCCTACCGCGAACTGCTGCTGGCCCGCGCCGCCGACGTGCACCAGCGGATCAGGAGCGCGCCGGGCGGCCGCCGCAGACAGCCGCCGCCGGACTGGCTGCGGCCCTGGGTGGAAGGGAAGAACGCCCAGTGAGCGGACGCGATGTCTTCGAGTACGCGCTGGTGCGCGTGGTGCCGCGGATCGAGCGCGGCGAGATGATCAACGCAGGCGTGCTGGTCTACTGCCGGGCCAAGAGCTTCGTCGGCGCCCGGGTGCATCTGGACGAGACCAGGCTGCGCTGCCTGGACGCGGAGGTGGACGTGGCCGGGGTGCGGGCGGCGCTGCGCGGCTACCAGGGCGTGTGTGAGGGCGGCGAGTACGCCGGCCAGGCCGCTTCCGACGACCCGGGGCGGCGCTTCCGCTGGCTGACGGCGCCGCGCAGCACCATCGTGCAGCCGGGACCGATCCACACCGGCCTCACCGAGGATCCGGGCCGCGAGGCGGACCGGCTGCTGGCACTCCTGGTGCACTGAGGCCGCGCCGACAAGGGGCGCGGAAAAAGGAGTTGGGCGGGGCGGGGTGTGGTTGGTAACGTGCGCGCAGCCGTGACGGACGCGAGGAGGTGGGACCCATGAAGGCCGTATTCCAGTGGGTGCTCCCGCTCCTCGTCACGGACGGGCGATCGACGTAAGGGTCGCCGGGAGCGCCTCGACCACAGGCACTCCCGAAAGGCAACACCCCATGCACTCTCTGCAGTTCACCGCCGAGTCCTCCTCCGACGGCGTCACCGAGCGCGACTTCACCGTGGACGGCATCCCCGGTGTCCTCTGGTCGCCGGCCCCCGGCGCCGAACCGGCCCCGCTGGTCCTGCTGGCCCACGGCGGCGGCAACCACAAGAAGCACCCCTCGATGGCCGGCCGGGCCCGGCTGCTGGTGGCCGGCTGCGGCTTCCACGCCGCCGTCATCGACGCGCCGGGGCACGGCGACCGGCCGCGCACCGCGCACGACGAGGCGGAGATCGCCGAGCTGTTCCGGGCCCGCGCGGCGGGGGAGCCGGAGGGCCCGGTCGTCGTGCGCTACAACGACCACCTGGCGCGGCTGGCCGTGCCCGAGTACCAGGCGACGCTTGACGCCCTCCAGCAGCTCCCGGAGATCGGCGCCGGCGGGCCGGTCGGCTTCTGGGGCATCAACATGGGCACCGCGATCGGCGTGCCGTTCGTGGCCGCGGAGCCCAGGATCACGGCCGCCGTCCTCGGCCAGCACTGGCCCGACGCGCTCGCCGGGAAGGCGCGGCAGATCACCGTCCCGATCGAGTACGACATGCAGTGGGACGACGAGCACATCTCCCGCGAGCAGGGCCTGGAGCTGTTCGACGCCTTCGCCTCGAATGAGAAGACGCTGCACGTCAACGCGGGCAGGCACAAGGAGCTGCCCAGGTTCGAGGCGGACAGCGCAGTGCGGTTCTTCGCCCGGCACCTCGGCCGGGTGACGGCCCCGGCGGTCCCGGCGGCCCCGGTGGGCTGACCTTCCCGGTACCGGCGTCCCGCCGACAGCGGGGCGCCGGCGCGCGGGGAGTCATGAGCCACATCGCCCGTGGTGGCGTTGACACTGGGTCACGGCCCTCCTACGGTTTCGGCAACGGGACCTACTAAGCGGTCGCTCATGCGCAGGCAGGAGCGGGTACCGCATCACAGGGCTGAGGAGAACAGATGTCCACCACCGAGCAGCGCGTCGCGATCGTCACCGGCGCCGCCCGCGGAATCGGCGCTGCCACCGCGGTACGGCTGGCCGCGGAGGGCCGGGCCGTCGCCGTACTCGACCTCGACGAGGGCTCCTGCAAGGACACCGTCGAGACCATCACCGCGGCCGGCGGCAGGGCCGTCGCGGTCGGCGCCGACGTGTCGGACGAGGCCCAGGTCGAGG
Source organism: Streptomyces sp. CA-111067 (assembly GCF_050956065.1). Classification (NCBI taxonomy): domain Bacteria; kingdom Bacillati; phylum Actinomycetota; class Actinomycetes; order Kitasatosporales; family Streptomycetaceae; genus Streptomyces; species Streptomyces sp. CA-111067. The sequence continues at coordinate 8,405,886 of NZ_CP192103.1, forward strand.
CCGCGGTCGCCAAGGTGGCGGCCGAACTGGGCGCCCCGACCATCCTGGTGAACAACGCGGGCGTGCTGCGCGACAACCTGCTGTTCAAGATGTCCGCCGCCGACTGGGACACCGTGCTCGGCGTCCACCTGCGCGGCGCGTTCCTGATGACCCGCGCGGTGCAGAAGCACATGGTGGACGCGAAGTTCGGCCGGGTGGTCAACCTCTCCTCGTCCTCCGCGCTCGGCAACCGCGGCCAGGTCAACTACGCGGCGGCCAAGGCCGGCATGCAGGGCCTGACCAAGACGCTGGCCATCGAGCTCGGCAAGTTCGGCATCACCGCCAATGCCGTCGCGCCCGGCTTCATCGCGACCGACATGACCGCCGCCACCGCCGCCCGGGTCGGCATGGGCTTCGAGGACTTCCAGGCCGCCGCCGCCACCCAGATCCCGGTGCAGCGGGTCGGCGTGCCCGACGACGTCGCCAACGCCATCGCCTTCTTTACCGCCGACCAGGCCGGCTTCGTCTCCGGCCAGGTGCTGTACGTGGCCGGCGGACCGCTCAACTGACCGGCCGGAGGCCCTGACCCATGACCCCCCAGACTCCCGACACCGGACGTGTCGCCCTCGTCACCGGCGCCAGCCGGGGCATCGGCTACGGCGTCGCCGAGGCGCTGGTCGCCCGCGGCGACCGCGTCTGCATCACCGGACGCAACGAGGACGCGCTCAAGGCCGCGGTGGAATCCCTCGGCGCCGACCGGGCGATCGGCGTGGCCGGCAAGGCACACGACGAGGCGCACCAGGCCGCCGCCGTGGACGCCACCATGGAGGCGTTCGGCCGGATCGACCACCTCGTCAACAACGCGGGCACCAACCCCGTCTACGGCCTGCTCACCGACCTCGACCTCGCCGTGGCCCGCAAGGTCTACGAGATCAACGTGATCTCCGCGCTCGCCTTCGCACAGCGGACCTGGAAGGCGTGGCAGAAGGACAACGGCGGCGCGATCGTCAACATAGCGTCGATCTCCGGGCTGGCGCCCTCGCCGCTGATCGGCGCGTACGGCATGAGCAAGGCCGCGATGATCAACCTGACGGTGCAGCTCGCCGCCGAGATGGCACCCGCCGTCCGGGTCAACTCCGTTGCCCCCGCCGTGGTGAAGACCAAGTTCGCCGCCGCCCTCTACGAGGGCCGCGAGGAGGAGGTCGCGGCCGGCTACCCGCTGGGCCGGCTCGGCGCCCCGGCCGACATCGGCGGCGCCGTCGCCTTCCTGCTCTCCGACCAGGCCGCCTGGATCACCGGCCAGAACCTGGTGATCGACGGCGGCCTCTTCCTGCACGCCGGCGGCGTGTGAGCGACCCGTCCTGCTCGCCCCCCGGATGAGGGGGCTTGCCTTCGTCCGCACTCCAACGTGCAGAGTCGAACGGGTGGCGGCCCGACAGGGTCCGCCACCCGATCGCTCCCGAGACGGAAGGCAGCCCACCATGCGCTATCGCACGCTCGCCGGCGGCAAGGGGCCCGAGGTCAGCAACCTGTGCCTGGGCCTGATGAACTTCGGCAGCAGTGTCGACGAGGCCACGTCCTTCGCGATCCTCGACCGGTTCGCCGAGGCCGGCGGCACCTTCGTGGACACCGCGAACAACTACCACATCTGGCACACCGGCGGCACCGGCGACGAGAGCGAGGAACTGCTCGGCCGCTGGCTGCGCAGCCGCGGCGCCCGGGACCGCACCGTCGTCGCCACCAAGGTCGGCGCCCGGCCGCCGGCCGGCTCGGGGCAGGTGTGGCCGGACGTCTGGGAGGGACTGGCCGCGCCGACCGTGCGCGCCGGCATCGAGGGCAGCCTGCGGCGGCTGGGCACCGACCATGTGGACGTCTACTACGCGCACGTCGAGGACCGCGGGGTGCCGGTGGCCGAGACCGCGGGCGCCTTCGCCGAACTCGTCGCGTCCGGGGCCACCCGGCTGATCGGGTGCAGCAACCACACCGCATGGTCGGCCGCCACCTTCCGGCAGTACGCCCTCGACCACGGGCTGCCGCACCACACCTGCCTGGAGCAGCGGCACACCTACCTGCGGCCGGCCCCGGACAGCGAGTGGGGCGCCCGCGGATACGCGGGCGAGGACCTGCGGGACTTCGTCGCCGCGCACGACGACCTGACGCTGACGGCCTACGGCTCGCTCGTCCTGGGCGCCTACACCCGCGCCGACAAACCGCTGCCCGCGCCCTACGACCACCCCGGCTCGCACCGCCGGATCGCGGTGCTCCGCGAGGTCGCCGCCGAACTCGGCGTGACACCCAACCAGGTGGTGCTGTCCTGGCAGATCGGCGGCGAGCTTCCGGTGGTCCCGGTGGTCGGGGTCAGCTCGGTGACCCAACTCGACGAACTCCTCGGCGCGGTGGACCTGGACCTGCCCCCCGAGCTGCGCGCCCGGCTGGACGCCGCCTGAGCCGTCCGGTGATCGCGGTGTCAGTGGGGGCCGGTACGTTCTGGGGGAGTAACCGATCGCGTACCGGAGGTTCCCGACGTGCCCAGCATGCTGCCCGACTCCTGGCAGAGCGTCCTCGGCGAGGAGTTGGACAAGCCGTACTTCAAGCAGCTCACCGAGTTCGTCGAGACCGAGCGGAGCGAGCACCGGATCTTCCCGCCCCGCGAGGAGGTCTTCGCCGCGCTCGACGCCACGCCGTTCGACCGGGTCAAGGTGATGATCCTCGGCCAGGACCCGTACCACGGGCAGGGTCAGGGGCACGGGCTGTGCTTCTCGGTGCGGCCCGGGGTGAAGACCCCGCCGTCGCTGCGGAACATCTTCAAGGAGATGAAGGACGAGCTGGGCACGCCCGTCCCGGACAACGGCTATCTGATGCCGTGGGCCGAGCAGGGGGTGCTGCTGCTCAACGCGGTGCTCACCGTCCGCGAGGGCGAGGCGAACTCGCACAAGGGCAAGGGCTGGGAGAAGTTCACCGACGCGGTGATCCGCGCGGTGTCAGGCCGCCCCGACCCGGTGGTCTTTGTACTCTGGGGGAACTACGCCAAGAAGAAGCTGCCGCTGATCGACACCGACCGGCACACCGTCGTACAGGGCGCGCACCCCTCGCCGCTGTCGGTCAAGCTGTTCCTCGGCAGCCGGCCCTTCACCGGTGTCAACGAGGCGGTGCGGGCGCAGGGCCACGAACCGATCGACTGGCGCATCCCCGATCTCGGGGTGTCCGCCAGCTAGCGTCGTCGTCGTGGGGGCGCGCGACAGGAGCGGGAGGCGCCGGTGGAGGACCCGGACACAGCGGACGGCACGGTGGACGGCACGGCGGAAGGACCGGCGGAGGCCGCGCCGGGGACGGCCGGTGACGCCGTGATGACCCGGATCGGCCAGGTCGTGATGCTGCTGCACGCGGGTGACCGGGAGGAGGCGCGGACCCGGTTCGGCGCGCTGTGGGCCGAGATCGGCGACCAGGGCGACCCGCTGCACCGCTGCACCCTGGCGCACTACATGGCCGACACCCAGGACGACCCCGAGGACGAACTGCGCTGGGACCTGCGGGCCCTGCGCGCCGCCGACCTGCTCGTCGCCCGCAAGGACGGCGAGCGGGCCGCCGAGGTGCGCGGTTTCTACCCCTCGCTGCACCTCAACCTGGCGGCCACCTACTGGAAGGTGGGGGAGCCCCGGCTGGCCCGCAGCCATCTGGGCCTGGCCCGCAGCTCGTCCGGGGCGCTGTCGGAGGACGCGTACGGGGACGGGGTCAGGGCCGCGATCGGGCGGATGGAGCTGCGGATGACGGGCTCCGACCAGTTGCCGTGACCGGCCCGCCCGGCGCAACGTCTTCGGGCTGGACGGTCGCTCACCCGCCGTACGCCTGCCGGCAGATCCGGGCGGCCGGGCTGTCCGGCTGCCAGCCGCCGTAGGACTCGCCCAGCTCGCAGACCCCGGCGCTGCCGGGCAGCGCGCTCCCGGCCGGCGTGCCGCCGGACTTCCGCGGAGGCGTCGCCGCCCGGTGCGGCCGGGTCTTGTGCGTGGCGTGGCCGGCGCGCCGGTGCGGGGCTCTGACCGTCCGGGTCCGCGCGGTACCGGTGGCCGCCGGTGACGGCCGCTGCCCGGCCGGTTCAGGCCGTGCCGTGGCCAGCAGTTGGCGGCCGGGGGAGGGCAGCACCACCGCCCCGTCCGGCGCGACCTGCCGGAGCGCGGAGGGCACCGGCCGCAGCGGCGCCTGCGGGGGAGCGGAGACCGTGGTGCACCCGGCCGCCGCACAGACCGCCACCAGCACCAGAGCCACGAGGAGAAGACGCACTCCGCCAACTGTGCCCGGGCCCGCCGCCCCCGGGTAGTCCCCGCAGGGGTGACCGCGCGGGCGCCGGGTATCGCGCCCTCACCCGTACGAGTCAGGCGCCCGTGCCGCCGAGCCCGCAACCGCCCGCGGGCCCCCGCCACCTGCACCGTATGCTGCGGGGACACCACAGCACCGGGCCGTCGGGGGCGTACGCCCGCCGGCCGGATCGCCCACGACGGGAGCAGCGCATGGCAGCCGGCAGCGGACCGCTGAAGATCGGCGTCATCGGACTCGGTGACATCGCCCAGAAGGCGTACCTGCCGGTGCTCACCGCCCAGCCGGGCCTCGAACTGCACCTCCAGACCCGTACCCCGGCGACCCTGGACCGGATCGGCGACGCCCACCGGCTGCCGCACCGGCACACCTCGCTCGCCGTACTGCTCGACCAGGGGCTCGACGCGGCCTTCGTGCACGCGCCCACCGAGCACCACGTGGAGATCACCGAGCAGCTGATCCTGGCGGGCGTCCCGGCCTACGTCGACAAGCCGCTGGCCCGCGACCTGGACGGCGCCAGGCACCTGGTGGAGCTCGCCGAGCAGCGCGGTGTGCCGTTGATGACCGGCTTCAACCGCCGCTACGCGCCCGGCTACGCCCAGTGCCTGGACCACCCGCGCGACCTGATCCTGATGCAGAAGAACCGGATCGGCCTCCCGGAGGAGGCGCGCGGCATGGTGTTCGACGACTTCATCCACGTCGTGGACACGCTGCGCTTCCTCGCGCCAGGACCGGTCGAGCACATCCAGGTCAGCGCCAGGGTGCGGCGCGGCCTGGTGCACCACCTCGTGCTGCACCTGTCGGGCGACGGCTTCTCCGCGATCGGCTCGATGAACCGGCTGAGCGGATCCGTCGAGGAGAGCCTCGACGTCAGCGGCGACGGCAGCCGCCGCCAGGTGCTCAACCTCGCCGAGGTCATCGACCACAAGGGCCAGCCCACCCTGCGGCGGCGCGGCGACTGGGTGCCGGTGGCCCGGCAGCGCGGCATCGAGCAGGTCACCCTGGCCTTCCTCGACGCGGTCAGGTCGGGCCGGCCGCTGGACGCCCGGGACTCGCTGCGCACCCACGAGCTGTGCGAGCGGATCGTCACCGAGATAGGCGCGCAGGCCGCCTGACCCTGCGGCGGATCTCGTACCCTGCGGCGGCCAGCACCAGCAGCAGCGCCAGCCGCGGCACCCAGTCGCCGAACCGGGCATACAGGCTGCGGCCGCCGGCCAGCGGCACCGCGTAGACCGCCGAGGTGCTGTCGGAGGTGCCGATCCGATGCCCGACCGGCCGGCCCTGCGCGTCGTAGACCGCGCTGATCCCGGTCAGCGTGGCGTGCACCATCGGCCGCCAGCTCTCCGCGGCCCGCAGCGCCGCGAGCGAGGCGTGCTGCGCGGGCGCCCAGCTGTTCTGGAAGGACGACGTGGACGACTGGGCCACCAGCAGTTGGGCGCCGTCGTCGGTCAGATGGCGGCTCATGTCGGGGAACGCGGACTCGAAGCAGACCAGCGGACCGATCCGCAGCGCCCCGGTGTCCATCACCACCTGACGGGTGCCGGGCCTGCGGTCCTGACCCGCCGCCTTCCCCACCGAGGTGGCCCAGCCCAGGACCGAGCGCATCGGGATGTACTCGCCGAACGGCACCAGCCGCATCTTGTCGTAGGTCGGACCGGTCACGCCGTCCGGGCCGACCAGCACCGAGGTCTTGGAGATGCCGCGCCCGTCGGCCCGTTCCGCGTCCACGTTGACCAACAGGTCGGCGCCGACCTGCCGGGAGAGCGCCGCCAGCCGGTTCGCCACGTCGGGCCGCGAGGTCAGGTCGACGCCGATGCTGCTCTCGCCCCACACCACCAGGTCGGGGTGGGTGCCGGCGAGCCGCGCCGTCAGCTGCACCTCGCGTGCGAAGCGCTGGTCGGGGCCCACGATGACACCGGGCTGCACCACCGCGATCCGCGCCGTGCCGGCCGCCTGCGGGCGCGGCGCCCACAGCCACACCCCGCCGGTCAGCGCCGCCGCGACCAGCAGCGCGACGCCCGCGGTGCGGCGCACCGGGGGCAGCGTGACCAGCACCGCGAGCGCGGTGTTCACCAGCACCACCAGGAAGCTGATCAGCCACACCCCGCCGACCGAGGCGAGCCGCAGCGCGGGCCGCACCTGGTACTGGCTGGCGCCGATCAGGCCCCACGGGCCGCCCAGGTACTGCCAGGAGCGCACCAGTTCCACCATCAGCCAGCAGCACGGCAGCAGGACCAGCGCCGCCGCGGCCTGCCGCGGACCGGTGCCGGCCGGTGCCCCCGCGCCCAGCAGCCGGCGGACCAGCCAGCCCCAGGGCGCCCACAGCGCGCCGAGCAGCAGCGCGAGCACCAGCAGGAAGACATGAAGGCTGGGGAGCAGCCAGTGGTGCACCGCCAGCATGAAGCCGGCGCCGCCGAACCAGCCGTCGAGCGCGGCCCGCCGCCCGCTGTCGGCGGACCGGGCGAGCAGCAGCCACGGCACCAGCGACACGTAGGCCAGCCACCACAGCCCGGGCGCGGGAAAGGCCAGCGCGGGCACCGCGCCGGAGCACACCGCGCCCGCGGAGCGCAGCCAGGGTGACACCGCCAGGGTGGCGCGCCGCTCGGCGGTCACCGTCATACGCGCGCTCCCTCACGAGCCCGGTACGCACCCCGGGGCGACCAGGTCCTGGCACGGACGTACCCCGGGATCCCGGCGGCATGCGGTCAGCGTGTCCGCGGGTTCGCAGATCCGGCGCGGGACCGGGGCGGCGGCGGGCCGGCCCGGCCGGCTGCCGCGCGCGAACGCCTGCCCTCAGTCTGCGGCCACCCGGCGGCGGCCCGCCTCACCGGGCGGTCCGTACGGGCGACACCGCCGGGGTGACCCGGCCGCGGCCTCAGGGGCGGCGGTTCCACAGGGTCAGCACGTGCTTGCCGTGCTCGGAGCCGAGCCGGCTCACCGTGCCGGTCGCGAGCTGGAACAGGGCGCCGTCGGCCGGCGGCAGGCCGAGCCGCCGCGCGGTGACCACGCGCAGGAAGTGCGCGTGCGCCACGAGCACCACGTCGCCGCCGTCGCCGTTGGTGAAGCACGCCTCGACCAGCGCGAGCACCCGGTCCGCCCGCTCGCCGACCTCCTGCGGGCTCTCACCCGGATGGCCCTCGGGTCCCGGCACGACACCGTCCCGCCACAGGTCCCAGTCGGGGCGCTCGCGGTGGATGTCCCGGGTGGTGACGCCCTCGTAGCCGCCGTAGTCCCACTCGTGCAGATCGGGTTCGACCAGCACCCGGTCGAGCCCGGCCAGCTTCGCGGTCTGCCGGGCCCGCTCCAGCGGGCTGCAGAGCACGTACGAGATGTGACGGCTGGCCAGCAGCGGCGTGAGCGTACGGGCCTGCTCCTCGCCGTCGGTGGTGAGCGGCAGGTCGGTGTAGCTGGTGTGGCGCCCGTTGCGGCTCCACTCCGTCTCGCCGTGCCTGATCAGAACCAGCTCACCCATCGAGGAAACCTCCCGTGACACCCGCTCGGAGCCGCGATGTGATCATACGTCGGCGCTGCTGGTGGCGGCCTGGCGGCGAATCCCGGCGCCCGTCGTTACGATGGCGCGGAGGGCCGCCGACCGCCGCAGACCCCGACCTCAACGCCACCCGACAGCAGCACAGGAGCCGGTATGAACGACGCCCCCCGCACCTACGACGTGATCGTCATCGGCGCGGGCCCGGTCGGCGAGAACCTGGCGGAACGCACCCAGGCCGCCGGGCTCAGCACGGTGGTCGTGGAGCGGGAGCTGGTCGGCGGCGAGTGCTCGTACTGGGCCTGCATGCCGAGCAAGGCGCTGCTGCGGCCGGTGGTGGCCCGCGCCGAGGCCCGCAGGCTGCCCGGGCTCGCCCAGGCCGTGGCCGGCCCGCTGGACGCCGCGGCCGTACTGGCCCGGCGCGACGAGTTCACCTCGCACTGGTCAGACGACGGCCAGGTGGAGTGGCTGAAGTCGGTCGGCCTCGACCTGGTCCGCGGCCTCGGCCGGCTGGACGGCCCCCGCCAGGTGTCGGTACTGACCTCCGGCGGCGAGACCGTACAGCTCACCGCCCGGCACGCGGTGGCCGTCTGCACCGGCACCGGCGCGGCGCTGCCCGACCTGCCCGGGCTCGACTCCGTCCGCCCCTGGACCAGCCGCGAGGCGACCAGCGCGGACACGGTGCCCGGACGGCTCGTGGTGGTCGGCGGCGGCGTGGTGGCCGTCGAGATGGCCACCGCCTGGCAGGCGCTCGGCTCCCGGGTCACCATGCTGGTGCGCGGCGCCGGCGGGCTGCTGCCCCGGATGGAGCCGTTCGCCGGCGAGATGGTCGCCGAGGGGCTCCGCGAGGCGGGCGTCGACCTGCGGTTCGGGGTCGAGGTGACGGCCGTGACGCGGTCCGGGGGCGAGGACGGCGAGCTGCGGATCACCCTCTCCGACGACGACGAACTGGGCGCCGACGAGATCCTGTTCGCCACCGGCCGCTTCCCGCGCACCGCCGACCTCGGCCTCGACAGCGTCGGCCTCACCCCCGGCGACTGGCTGGCCGTGGACGACCACTGCCAGGTGACCGCCGTCGCCGACGGCTGGCTCTACGCGGCCGGCGATGTCAACCACCGCGCGCTGCTCACCCACCAGGGCAAGTACCAGGGCCGGATCGCGGGCGCCGTGATCGCCGCCCGCGCCAGGGGACAGCAGGTCGAGGACGCCAGTTGGGGCCCGTACGAGGCGACGGCTGACAACGAGGCCGTGCCGCAGGTGGTCTTCACCGACCCCGAGGTCGCCTCGGTCGGGCCGACGGCGAGCGAGGCGCGGGCGGCCGGCCGCCGGATCAAGGTCGTGGACTACGCCATCGGCCAGGTCGCCGGCGCGAGCCTGTTCGGGGACGGCTACAGCGGCAAGGCCCGGATGCTGGTGGACCTCGACCGCGGCACGCTGGCCGGCGTCACCTTCGTCGGCCCCGGCGTCGGCGAACTGCTGCACTCCGCGACCGTCGCGGTGGCCGGCGAGGTGCCGGTGGCCCGGCTGTGGCACGCCGTTCCGTCCTATCCGACGATCAGCGAGATCTGGCTGCGGCTGCTGGAGACCTACCGGGACTCGCCGGACGAGGACTGACGGGTGCGGGGGCGCCGCGCGGCTCAGAGTTCCCGTCCCGCCGGGTACCCCAGGGCACGCGGCGGGACGCTTCGCCGGCGGGCCGCGCGCTGGGCGACCAGCCAGTAGACGAGTGCCGCGGGCGGTGCGCAGCAGGATGACCATCAGCCGGGAGTCGATCACGTCGGCGGTCCTGACGGGGGAGTCCGCCTCGGCCGGCAGATCGCTCAGCACGGCCTCCAGTTGCTCGCGGGTGCGTGCCCCGTAGGCGACCGCCACCCGTTCCTCCAGCTCCGGCAGGGTCAGCCGGCCGACCGCGTAGTGCTGCCGCAGCCGTTCCCCGACCCGGTCGCGTTCGACATCCGACGCGCGTAACGGCGGGCCGGGCTCGGGCTGCTGGATGTCGTTCATGACGGCCTCTCAGGGTCGGTGGCGGCGGTGTCCGGGGGCGGCCGGTCCTGGAGGTCGACGAGCGCGACGACCACCCGCACCCAGGACCCCGGAGCGTCGCGGTCGCCGAACCGGGCGGCGAGCTGCTCGATCTGGCCGCGCAGCTCGGCCAGCCCCTCGTCGGTGAGCCGTACCGCGCCGCGCAGCAGATCCACCTCGCGCCTCCCGCCGGCCTGCCTGGCCCGGTAGGCGGCGCCGATGTCGGCCCGGGTGGCGTCCAGCATCGAGCCGAGGAACTCGGCCATCTCCTCCGGACTCGCGGCGTCCCCCGGAGGCTCGGTGACCGCGGGCGCGTAGACCCGCTCGACCTTCCCTCTGGCCAGCGGCCGGTACTCGGCGATCTCGATCAGTCCGGCCCGCTCCAGCTGCCCCAGGTGGTAGTAGAGCCGGTCGGCCGGCAGCCCGGTGCGGTCTGCCAGCTCGCTGGCGGACCGCGGGGTCTCCCACAGCGCCTCCAGGAGCTGGACGCGCAGGGGATCGGCGAGCGCCTTGTGCACGCCGTGCCAGCGGCGGGGTGGGGCGCCGGAGCCGGGCGCGCCCGCCGGAGCCGGTGCACCCGTCGAGTCCCGTGTGCCCATCGGCCGGCCCCACTTCATTGGAGCAATCTCTGCTGGTTGGAAAATTCTACAATCAGGAGAGCGAGGCCGCCAGGGGCATGACCGGGGGACGCGGTGGCGCGGTCAGCCGGCCACCGGGTAGAGGGCCGACGGGTCGGCGGCCAGTGCTGCCTTCACCTGGCGGCTGGTGTCGTCGGCCAGTACCTCCAGGCGGCCGGCCGCCACGCCCTCAAGGGCCAGCTGGGCCACCTTGGCGGGATCGGACTTCGGTGAGGTGATCGTTGCGGCCATGTCGGTGTCCATGTAGCCGACGTGCAGGGCCGTGACCTGGGTGTGCTGGTCGGCGAGCGCGACGCGCAGGGCGTTGGTCAGCGACCACTGGGCGGACTTCGCGGCGGAGTAGGCCGCGCTGCCGGGCGAGGTGAACCAGGACAGGACCGACAGGACGTTGAGGATCGCGCCGCCGCCGTTGCCCGCGAGCACCGGGGCGAAGGCCCGGCTCATGGCCAGGGTGCCGAAGACGTGGGTGTCGAACTCCCGCTGGAAGTCGCTGAGTTCGCCGTCGAGCAGGCCGGCTCCGGTGGAGATGCCGGCGTTGTTGATCAGCAGTGTGACGTCCCCCGCCTGCTCGGCCGCGGCCCGCACGGACTCCGGGTCGGTGATGTCGAGGGAGAGCGGGATCGCGCCGGGCACGGTGACCGACGCCGGGTTGCGGGCCGCCGCGTAGACCTTGGCGGCGCCCGCGTCCCGCAGCGCCCGGACGAACTGCTCGCCGAGGCCGCGGTTGGCTCCGCTGACGAGTGCGACTGCTCCGTTGATCTGCATGGCCGTGTCCTTCGGGAGGGAGGCGTGATGGTCGGCCGACCGCTGGAAACCGATCGGTTTCCACCAGCGTATACCGATCGGTTTCCTCTGCCAAGCCGCAGCGGTAACCTGGCCTCATGGCCACCACCACACCCAAGCCGTCCCCCCGCGACCGGCTGCTCGACGCGGCGTCCGCGCTCTTCTACCAGGAGGGCGTCGGCACCGGCATCGACGCGCTGTGCAAGTCCGCGGGGGTGTCCAAGCGCTCGATGTACCAGCTCTTCGCGAGCAAGGACGAGGTGATGGCCGCCGCGCTCGAACGCAAGTCACCGTCGTACTCGGCGATGCTGCTGCCGCCGCCGGACGCCCCGGCCGGGCCGCGGGACCGGATGCTGCATGTCTTCCGGCGGCTGGAGGAGGTCGCGGCCGGGCCGGAGTACCGCGGCTGCCCGTTCCTGGCCACCCAGGTCGAGCTGAAGGACCCCGGTCATCCGGCCAGCGTGGTGGCCGCCCGCGGCAAGCAGGAGATGACCGACTTCTTCCGCGCCGAGGCCGAGCGCGCCGGCGCCGCGGAACCGGGGCTGCTGGCCCGGCAGTTGACCCTGGTCTTCGACGGCGCCAGCGCGCGCGCCGGGATCGGCGCCGAGACGCTGGACGGCCTGGCCGTCGGCACGGCGGTCGCGCTGATCGACGCGGCGGGGCTGACCGGCTGAACGCGGGCTGGGGGGCGGCGGGTTGGACCCCGGGTCTGGCGGCCGGCTGAACCGCGGGCCGACCGGCGTCACGGGCCCGGCCCCGCGGGCGTCACGCCTCCGGTCGGCCGCCCGCCGTCCCCGCTCCGGTGCGCGAGCCGAACCAGCGCCTGCCGCCGCGCCGGTCCGCGCGGACCCCGAAGTAGTCGCCGCCCTTGCGCCGCACGTCGTCCGTGCCCCACGCCCGTCTGCGCTGCATCGGCGCCTTCACCAGCCGCGGGATGTGCTTGGAGCAGTGGATGTACGCCTCCTCCACCTCGGTCTCCACCCACACCACCGGACGCCGGCCGCGCGCCTGGTCGGCCGGCAGCCCGGCGTACCGCTCGCGCATCTCGCCCTCGGGCACCAGCCGGGCCCGCCCGTTGACGTGCAGGCCGATCCGGTCGCCGGCGAAGTCCACCATGAGGATGCCGATATGCGGGTTCTCGCTGATGTTGCCCAGCGAGGCCAGCACCCCGTTGCCCCGGTACTCCGGGTAGCACAGCGCCTTCTCGTTCAGCACGTGCAGCACCCCGGGCGGCCCGGCCCGGAAACTGCTGTCGCACTCGCCGCGGGAGTCGGCCGTGGAGATGAAGAACATCTCCTGTTCCGCCGCGAACTCCCGCATCCGCGCGTTGAGATGGTCGAGCACCTGGTCCTGGTAGAACCGCTCCGCGCGCTCGGTCGTGCCCCAGTCCCACTGCAACCGGTGCTCGCCCGCGCTGCCGGGCTGGCGCGCCGCGCCCGCAGAACCGAAACCGCTGAACATCGGCCGTCTCCCTCGCCGTTGGACCCGATCGGTGATCAAACGACTTCACACCGTAGTCAACGGGCATTCGGGAGAGGGCAATTGGGGTGTTTCTTCCCGTGACGCACTGCTGAGTGGTACAAGCACCCCGTGTCCACCATGCGGTCAGCCGTTTGACCGGCTTCCGCCGATGCGGTTACGTTGCGCGGCATGCGGCGAACCACACACCTGACGACGCGGGGTCATGTCGACCTCAAGCGTGTGTGCTCCGCCGCGTGTCACCGGGCCTGACCGAACGACTCCGCAAGGAGCGTCGAACGGGGGTGCCCGCCCGCCGGCCTGTGCGCCGCCGCGGCCGCTGAGGCACTTCCGCCGCCCCCCCAGGACCCGGAAGGCCACCGTGATACGTCCGCCGCAGCCCGCCCCCCTGCCCGCACCGCCCGATCCGCAACCCGCTCCGCGCCGCGCCGACCTCCCGCCGAGCGCCGCGGCGGCCCGCCGCCCGTCGTCGGCCGGCGCCGTGCTCGCCGCGATCCTCGACCACGGCCCGGTCGCCCGCAGCACCGTCGCCCGGCTCACCGGGCTCTCGCCGGCCGCGGTGACCGGCCACAGCGCCCGGCTGCTGGCCCGCGGGCTGATCCGGGAGAGCGTCAGGACCACCGGGCCGCGCGGCCTCGGCCGGCCGCACATCCCGCTGGAGGTCGACACCCGCCGCCACCTGGTGGCCGGCGCGCACATCGCCGTGGAGCACACCACCTTGTCGCTGATGGACCTGCGCGGCGCGATCGTCGCCGAGGACCGGCAGCGGCACCGCGGCACCGCGCCGCACGAGGTGCTGCGCGGCCTCGCGGCCCGGCTGCCCCGGCTGGTGGCGGCGCACGCGGACGGCCGGGAGGTGCCGGTGCTCGGGCTCGCCACCGGGCAGTGGGTGGACCCCGGCAGCGGGGTCGTCGTCGACCACCCCCGGCTGGGCTGGCGCAACGTGCCCGCGCGGGACATCCTGTCCGCCGCCACGGGGCTGCCGGTGCACGTCGACAGCCACTCCCGGGCACTGGCCCGCGCCGAGCAGCTGTTCGGCGCGGCCTCGCCCCGGGAGAGCATGGTGCTGCTGTTCGTCGGCGCGGTGCTCGACGCCGCCTTCGTCACCGCGGGCGCGGTGCACCTCGGCCCGCGTTCGGCGGCCGGCAGCGTCGCCCACCTGCCGCTGGGGCCGGAGGAGCCGCGGGCCGACCGGTCGGCCCGGCCCTGCGGCTGCGGCACCGCCAACTGCCTGGAGTCCGAGGTGTCGGAGCCCGCGCTGCTGCGCCAGGCGGTGGCCGGCGGCCTGCCGGTGACGGTCTTCCGCGACCTGCTCGACCTGGCGCTGGCCGGCGACCCGGCGGCGGTCGCGCTCTTCCGCCGCCGGGCCCGGCTGCTCGGCCGGGCGGTGGCACTGCTGCTCGACATGTTCGACCCCGAGGTCCTGGTGGTGGTCGAGCCGGGTGCCGGGCGGCTGCCGGAGTGTCTGGCCGACCTGCGCGAGCAGGTCGCGGCGCGCTCCCGTACCTGCGACGACCCGGCGCGGTCGGTGCTGCCCAGCAGCTTCACCGGCTCCGTACTGCCGGTCGCGGGCGGGGCGGTGGCGCTCGGCGCGCTGTACGCGGACCCGCTGGGGCCGTGGTCCGCGCTGCCGGCGGTGTCCTGACGGCCGGTCGGCAGGTGCCGGCCGCCCTGTCATCGGTGGCCCGTCGATCGTCGTCCGGATATCCGACTTAATTCAATTGGTTGCATTGTTGACCCGGCGGAAGCCGGGCCGGGAAGATGGATTCATGACCAGCCAGCAGTGGAACCAGCGGAAGGCGCCGACAGCGGCGCGCCGCTTCCGGCTGGCCGCGCCGGCGGCAATTCCCGCCCGGCGCCTGTGTTGTCGCGGCTAGCGAAAATCCCCGCCGCCCGGGCCTGACGGTCCGGCGATAGCGGCCCCTGCCCCGGCACCGGCCGCCCGCATCATCTCCGAGCCATCCGCAGGGCCGCACGGCCCGCTTTCCGGCCGGCCCGTCCGCGCGCGGAAATCCGCCGCGGCACGGACCGCATTCCGTGCCGCCCCGCCCATTGTCGCCCGCTCATTCGATTCCGGGAGAGACGTTGACCGTCACCGTGTCTTCGCCTGCCGCGTCGGGGATCGCCCCCGAGCGGTACAGGCAGATATTCCGCAGGTATCCCTCAGGCGTGGTCGTCGTCACCGTGGACGCCGGCCGCGGCCCGGCCGGCTTCACCGCGACCTCGCTCACCTCGCTCTCGCTCGACCCGCCGCTGGTGTCGTTCGGCATCGGCTCCACCGCCTCCTCCTGGCCGCACGTCGAGCAGGCCGCGACCGCGGTCGTGAACTTCCTCGGCGCCGAACAGGAGGACGTGGCCCGGCGGTTCGCCACCAGCGGCATCGACCGGTTCGCCGAACCCACCCGCTGGCGGCGGCTGCCGCAGGGCGAGCCGGTGCTCGACGGGGTGACCGGCTGGCTGCGCCTCGACATCGGCCAGGTCGTGCCGGCCGGCGACCACCGCGTCGTGATCGGCCGGGTCGCGGAGTCCTGGCTCGACGGCGAACGCAGGCCCCTGCTGTTCCACGACGGCGGCTACCACTCGATCTGACCGGCGCCCGGATTCCGTATCCGGCCAGCGACCAGGAACTGACAATGCCTCTCAGCAACCCGACCCACGCCATACACCGCCGGTCGTTTCTCGCCCTCGGCGGCGGGGCCGTACTCGCCCTCGCCGGCTGCTCCCGCAACGCGGCCGCGGACATCGAAACCGTCCCCACCAGGCCGCTGCCGTCAAGCACCCCGCCGCCCGGCACGAAACTCGCGATATCGATCCACACCTCGCAGCTGCAACTCGCCGATTCCGGGCTCGCCAAGCAGTTGCAGTTCACCGTTTCCAGCTGGCCCAATCTGACCGCGGGACCCGATGTCATCCAGGGATTCCGGGCGCATTCCATCGACCTGGCGAGCAACGCGGGAATACCGCCGATCCAGGCCCAGGCGATCGGGGTGGGCGCCAGGATCGTCGCGGTCCAGACCCGGAACCACCCGATCTACACCTTCGCCACCGCGCCCGGCAGCGACATCCGCTCGGCGGCGGACTTCCGCGGCAAGAAGATCGGCTTCTCGCAGGGGCAGGCGCAGGGCGTCGTCGTGCTGCGCGCCCTGAAGGCGGCGGGGATCAAGAACTCCGACGTCAAACTGGTCGCGCTGCCGAGCACCCAGTTCCTGACCGCGCTCCAGTCCAAGCAGGTGGACGTCGCCCCGCTCGGCGAGCCCACGCTGACCAAGTACCTGGGCCAGTACGGGAAGGACGGCGCCCGCGGGGTGCACACCGACGTGGTGGACCTGCTGACCGTGCTGTGGGCGCCGGTCAAGGTGCTCAACGACCCGGCGAAGGTCGCCGCGATCCGCAGTTTCATCCCGCTGTGGGCCCAGGGCGTGGTGTGGGCCTGGGAGCACACCGACGAGTGGGTCCAGTCGTACTACGTCAAGGATCAGGGTGTCGGCAGGGCCGACGGCGAGCGCATCGTGTCCTCGCTCGACCAGCCGCAGTTCCCGCTGAGCTGGGACAAGGCCGTCACCTGGGAGCAGCAGACCGCCGACCTGATGGCCGAGGGCGGCTTCGTGCCGAAGGTGCGGGCCGAGGGGCTGTTCGACCGGCGCTTCGAGGGACTGGCGGCGCGGGCCGTGCCGGCGAAGTACCAGGTGGCGTCATGACCGACACGCTGCCCAAGACCCGCACCCCGGACGCCCCGGCCGGCCCGCCGCTCGGCACCGTCAGCACCGGGCCGGCCCTGCTGCCCCGCCGCGGCACCCGGCGCCGGCTCGGCCCCGGCCGGGCGGTCCCGTTCGGCCGGCTGCTCGGTCCCGTGCTGGTGGTCGCCCTGTGGTGGGCGTCCTCCGCGCTCGGCTACCTCGACCCGCGCATCCTGTCGGGGCCCGGCCGGGTGTGGTCCACCGCGCTCGACCTGATCCAGGACGGCCGGCTCCAGGACAACGTGCTGACCTCGCTCCAGCGGGCCGGCCTCGGTCTGCTCTTCGGCGTGCTGGCCGGTGTCGTGCTGGCGGTGGCCGCCGGCCTCAGCAGGACCGGCGAGTACCTGCTCGACGGCACCCTCCAGGTCAAGCGGGCCATCCCGTCGCTCGCCATGCTCCCGCTGCTCATCCTGTGGCTCGGCATCGGCGAGCAGATGAAGGTCACGGTGATCGCGCTCGGCGTGGCGGTGACCGTCTACATCAACACGTACGCCTCGCTGACCGGACTGGACAGCAAATACGTGGAGCTCGCCGAGAGCCTGGACCTGAGCCGCTGGCAGTTCCTGCGCAAGGTGGTGGCACCCGGCTCGCTGCCCGGCTTCTTCGTCGGCCTGCGGCTCGGCGTCACCGCCTCCTGGCTCGGCCTGATCGTGGTCGAGCAGATCAACTCCACCAGCGGCATCGGCTACATGATGTTCCAGGCCCAGCAGTACGCCCAGTCCGACGTGATCATCGTCGGCCTGATCGCCTACGGGATCTTCGGCTTCGTCTCCGACGCGGCGGTCCGGGCGGTCGAGAGGAGGGCGCTGTCATGGCGACGCACACTGGCGGGCTGACCGCCGTCCGCCGCGGCGGGCCCACCGGCAAGGACGCCCCCGTAGGCACGGACGCCGTACGCACCCGCGGCCTGGTCCGCGCGTTCGGCGACCGGATCGTGCTGCGTGAACTCGATCTGACCATCGCCAAGGGCGAGTTCACCGCCCTGCTCGGCCGCAGCGGCTCCGGCAAGTCGACGCTGCTGCGGGCGGTCGCCCGGCTCGACCACGGGGTGGCGGGCGGCGGCGAGCTCAGCGTTCCCGACCGGGTCTCGCTGTCCTTCCAGGACTCCCGGCTGCTGCCCTGGCTGCGGGTGCTGGACAACGTCGTCCTCGGCCTGCCCGGCCCGCGCGCCAAGGAGCGCGGTACCAGGGCGCTGGCCGAGGTCGGCCTCGACGGCCGGGAGCGGTCCTGGCCGCACGAGCTGTCCGGCGGCGAGCAGCAGCGCGCCGCGCTGGCCCGCGCCCTGGTCCGGGACCCCGAACTGCTGCTGGCCGACGAGCCGTTCGGCGCGCTGGACGCGCTCACCCGGATCAAGATGCACGGCCTGCTGCGCGAGCTGTACGAGCGGCACCGCCCGGCGGTCCTGCTGGTCACCCACGACGTGGACGAGGCCGTCGAACTCGCCGACCGGGTGCTGGTCCTGGAGGACGGCCTGATCGCGCTCGACCTGACCGTGGACCTGCCCGTTCCCAGGAGTCGCCGCGACCCGCGGTTCCAGGAGTACCGCGACACCCTGCTCGCCGCCCTGGGCGTCACCGAGCCGGCGCCGGCCGCCGGCCTGGCCACCGTCCCCGCCGCCGTCCCGACCGCCGGCCCCGCGCCCGTCCCGGCCGCCGTCCACAGGAACGTCGGAGACGATGCCCGGGATGACGACCGCGCAGCAGGCTCCGCCGACCCCGCACACCCCGCGCGTCCTCACGAGGAGAAGAACCCCCATGACCCGCAGGACTGACCGCAAGCCGCTGCACCTCAACGCGTTCCTGATGTCCGTCGGCCATCACGAGGCCGCCTGGCGGCTGCCGCAGAGCCCGGCGTCCGGCGGTACCGACATCGAGCACTACAAGAACCTCGCCCGGA
The DNA here is from genome assembly GCF_050956065.1 of Streptomyces sp. CA-111067. Classification (NCBI taxonomy): domain Bacteria; kingdom Bacillati; phylum Actinomycetota; class Actinomycetes; order Kitasatosporales; family Streptomycetaceae; genus Streptomyces; species Streptomyces sp. CA-111067. The sequence goes on from NZ_CP192103.1 coordinate 8,424,218, forward strand.
TCGCCGAGCGCGGCAAGCTGGACTCGCTGTTCCTGGCCGACAGCCCGGTACTGATGGGCGACCCGGGCCGGCGGCCGGCCAGCAAGCTGGAGCCCACCGTGCTGCTCACCGCGCTGGCCGGCGCGACCAGCAGGATCGGCCTGATCGCGACCGCCTCCACCAGCTACAACGAGCCGTACAACCTGGCCCGCAGGTTCGCCTCGGTCGACCATGTCTCCGGCGGCCGGGCCGGCTGGAACATCGTCACCACCGCGGGCGCCGACGCGGCCCGCAACTTCGGCCTCGACGACACCCCGCTGCACCGCGACCGCTACCTGCGGGCCGCCGAGTTCGTGGACGTGGCCACCAAGCTCTGGGACAGCTGGGCCGACGACGCGGTGCTCGCCGACAAGGACAGCGGCGTACACGCCCGCTCCGAAAGGGTGCGCGCCGTCGGCCACCGGGGTAGGTACTTCCGGGTGGACGGTCCGCTCAACGTGCAGCGCTCGCCGCAGGGCTACCCGCTGCTGGTGCAGGCCGGTTCGAGCGAGGACGGCAAGGACTTCGCCGCCCGCTACGCCGAGGCGGTCTTCACCGCCCAGCAGACCCTGGAGGAGGGGATCGCCTTCTACAAGGACGTGAAGCAGCGCACCGAGGGCTTCGGACGGAACCCGGACGGGATCAAGATCCTGCCCGGCATCGTGCCGGTGATCGGCGACACCGAGGCGCAGGCCAGGGAGCTGGACGAGGAGCTGGACCGGCTGATCCGGCCGGAGTTCGCCAAGCAGCAGCTCGCCCAGCGGCTGAAGATCGACCCCGACCAGCTGCACCTGGACCGGGAACTGCCCGAGGACATCCCCACCGAGGACGAGATCGAGGGCGCCAAGAGCCGCTACACGCTGGTGGTGGAGCTGGCCAGGCGGGAGAAGCTGACCGTACGGCAGCTGATCGGCCGGCTCGGCGGCGGGCGCGGCCACCGCACCTTCGCCGGCACCGCCGAGCAGGTCGCCGACACCATCGAGCACTGGTACGACGCGGGCGCCGCCGACGGGTTCAACATCATGCCGGCCGTACTGCCGTCAGGGCTCGAACTCTTCGTCGACCGGGTGGTGCCGATCCTCCAGGAGCGCGGGCTGTTCCGCACCGAGTACACCGGCAGCACCCTGCGCGAGCACTACGGGCTGCCGCGCCCGGCCAACCGGCTCTTCGAGACGGTCGACACCAGCGCCGGCCACCTCGGCATCGCTCTGGCGGACGCCCGGTGACGGACTGTCCCACCGCACCCGAAGGGCCGGCCGCGACCGCGGCCGGCCCGCAGGGCTGGGTGCGCCGGCTGGCCGGCTACTGCCTGCGGCACCGCGCCGACCTGCTCGCCGCCTTCGCCGGCGCCGTCGTCGCCGGGCTCGCCACCGCGACCCTGCCGCTGGTGCTGCGGCACGTGGTGGACGGCGTGGCGTCCGGCGCCGCCCACTCGCCGGCACCCTGGACGATCCTGCTGGCCGCCCTGGGCGCGGTCCGCTTCGCCGCCGCCTTCACCCGCCGCTACCGCTCCGGCCGGCTGTCCCTCGGGGTGCAGTACGACCTGCGCAATGACGCCTTCGCCGCGCTGCTGCGGCTCGGCGGCGCCCAGCAGGACGATCTGCGCACCGGCCAGATCGTCAGCCGGTCCATCTCCGACATCACCCTGATCCAGACGCTGCTGCAGTTCCTGCCGAACATGACGGGCAACGCCCTGATGTTCCTGATCTCGCTGGTCTTCATGGCGGTGCTGTCACCGCTGCTGACGCTGGTCGCCCTGGTGGTCGGCCCGCTGCTGTGGCTGATCGCGCTGCGCAGCCGCCGCGACCTGTTCCCGGCCAACTGGCACGCCCAGCAGGAGGCCGCCGAGGTCGCCTCCGCGGTCGAGGCCACCGTCACCGGGGTCAGGGTGGTCAAGGGCTTCGGCCAGGAGGAACGCGAGCTGGCCGGCCTGGAGAAGCGCGCCCGCAGGCTGTTCTCGTCCCGGCTGCGGGTGGTCCGCTACACCAGCCGCTACAACCCCGCATTGCAGGCCGTGCCGGCGCTCGGCCAGGTCGCGGTGCTGGCCTTCGGCGGCTGGCTGGCGCTGCACGGCAGGATCTCGCTGGGCACCTTCCTGGCCTTCACCAGCTACCTCGGCTCGTTCGTCACCCCGGTCCGGCAGGTCGCCACCCTGCTCACCGTGTGGCAGCAGGCACGGGCCGGCACCGAACGCGTCCTGGAGGTCATCGACGAGGCCCCGGTGATCGCCGACGCGCCGGGCGCGGGCGAACTGCCCGCCGGGCCGCCCGCGTTGAGCTGGCAGGACGTCACCTTCGGCTACGCCGGCGGCGAGCCGCTGCTGCGCGGCTTCACCCTGGAGGTGGCGGCCGGCGAGACCGTCGCCCTGATCGGCCCCGCGGGCTGCGGCAAGTCCACCGCCGCGGCGCTGCTGCCGCGCTTCTACGACGTCGACGCCGGCAGCGTGCGGGTCGGCGGCACCGACGTGACCGGGCTCGCGCTGGCCTCGCTGCGCTCCCGGATCGGCTTCGTCTTCGAGGAGAGCCTGCTGCTGTCGGACACCGTCAGGGCCAACATCGCCTACGGGGAGCCGGCCGCGAGCGAGGAGCGGATCCGCGAGGCCGCGAGGATCGCCCGCGCCGACGAGTTCATCGAGCGGCTGCCCGACGGCTACGACACGGTCGTCGGCGAGCAGGGCCTGACCCTCTCCGGCGGCCAGCGGCAGCGGGTCGCGCTGGCCCGCGCGCTGCTCGTCGACCCCGGTGTCCTGGTGCTCGACGACGCCACCTCGGCGATCGACGCCCGGGTGGAGTCCGAGATCCACAGCGCGCTGCGCGAGGCCGTCCGCCGCCCCACCACGCTGATCATCGCGCACCGCCGGTCCACCCTCGAACTGGCCGACCGGATCGCGGTGATGGACGGCGGCCGGGTCACCGACACCGGCACCATGGACGAACTGCGGTCCCGTTCCGCGCTGTTCCGCTCCCTGCTGTCGGCGGCCGAGGTCACCGAACCCGGCGAGGCCGGCCAGACCGTGCCCGGCCCCGGCGTACCCGGGCCGGCCGGCACCGACGAGGACCTGGAGCTGCCGGCGGCACCGCAACCCGCCCCCGTCACCGCCCACTTGTGGCGGCGGCCCGACGAGACCGGCGGCGGGCGCGAGGAGGGCACCGCGCTCAAGGCGGCGCAGGCCATGGCGATGGCCTCCGCCACCGCCGGCCGCGGCAGGCCGGGCGGCGGGGTGCTCAGCTCCGCGCCGCCCACCCCGGAACTGCTGGCCCAGCTGTCCAGGCTGCCGCTGCGGCCGGCCGACCCCGGCGTGCCGGACGCCGGAGCCGAGGCCGCCGACCCGCACTTCGGCCTCGCCGCGCTGCTGCGGCCGTTCCGGGTCCCGCTGCTGCTCGGCCTGCTGCTGGTCGCCTTGGACGCGGTCGCGCAGATCAGCGTCCCGGTGCTGGTCAGGCAGGGTGTGGACGACGGCGTGGCGCACCACGCCCGCGGGGTGCTGCTGATCGCCGCCGGGGCCGCCGCCGCGGTGGTGCTCACCGACTGGCTGATCGGCGTCGCCCGGGTGCGCACCACCGGCCGCACCGGCGAGCGGCTGCTCTACACCCTGCGGGTGAAGACCTTCGCGCAGCTCCAGCGGCTCGGCCTCGACTACTACGAGCGCGAGCTCGGCGGCCGGATCATGACCCGGATGACCACCGACGTGGACGCGCTGTCGAACTTCCTGCAGACCGGTCTGATCACCGCCGTGGTCAGCGTGCTGACGGTGCTCGGCGTGCTGGTGACGCTGCTGGTCATCGACACCGGCCTCGCCGTGGTGCTGCTCGGCGTGCTGCCGGTGCTCGTGGTGTCCACCGCGGTCTTCCGGCACTACTCGGTGCCCGCCTACCACGAGGCCAGGGAGCGGGTCAGCGCCGTCAACGCCTGCCTCCAGGAGAACGTGGCCGCCATCCGGGTCACCCAGGCGTTCCGCCGCGAGGAGCGCAACGCGCGCGACTTCGCCGCGCTGGCCTGGGCGTTCCGCGACTCCCGGCTGCGCGCCCAGCGCTACATGGGCACGTTCTTCCCGTTCGTGGAGTTCCTCGGCACCCTGTCCACCGCCGCGGTGCTCGCCGTAGGCGCAGGGCAGGTGCGCTCCGGGGCGCTCACCGCGGGCACGCTGATCGCGTTCCTGCTCTACGTGGACCTGTTCTTCTCGCCGATCCAGCAGTTCTCGCAGGTCTTCGACGGCTACCAGCAGGCCGTGGTGGGACTCGGCCGGCTGCGCACCCTGATGCGGACCCCGACCGGCACCCCGGACGCCGCGCAGCCGCGCCCGGTGACCCGGCTGCGCGGCGGGATCGAGTTCGACCAGGTCTCGTTCGGCTACGCGGGCGGCGGCGGCCAGGAGGTGCTGCACGCCGTCTCGCTGCGGATCGCGCCCGGCGAGACGGTGGCGCTGGTCGGGGCGACCGGCGCCGGCAAGTCCACCGTGATGAAGCTCATCGCCCGCTTCTACGACCCCGGTTCCGGCGCCGTCCGGGTGGACGGCCACGACCTGCGCGACCTGGACCTGGCCGGCTACCGGCGGCGGCTCGGCGTCGTCCCGCAGGAGGCCCACCTGTTCAACGGCACCGTGCGGGACGCCATCGCCTACGGGCGTCCCGCCGCGACCGACGCGGAGGTGGAGGCGGCGGCGAGCGCGGTCGGCGCCCACGAGATGGTCGCCGGGCTGCCGCTCGGGTACCTCCAGCCGGTGGGCGAACGCGGACGGGGGCTGTCCGCGGGGCAGCGGCAGCTGCTGGCGCTGGCCCGGGCCGAACTCGTCGACCCCGACGTGCTGCTGCTCGACGAGGCCACCGCGTCGCTCGACCTGGCGACCGAGCGGCGGGTCACCGCGGCCACCGAGGCGCTGACCCGTCGCCGCACCACGCTGGTGGTCGCCCACCGGCTGACCACCGCGGCCCGCTCGGACCGGGTGGTGGTGCTCGACCACGGCGAGGTGGTCGAGACGGGAACGCACGCGGGCCTGCTGGCGGCGGAGGGTCCGTACCGCAGGCTCTGGGACGCCTTCCGGCAGACCGGGGCGGCCACCGTCGACCAGTTGGCCCCCCTCGCATCCCCTACGGACGGCACCGCCGATCCGGACGACCATCTCCTCAATGGGAGCGCACGATGACGCAGTACCGCCCGTTCGGACGCACCGGAGTCCAGGTCAGCCCGCTGTGCCTGGGCGCCATGATGTTCGGCCCCCGGGGCAACCCCGACCACGCCGACGGCGTCCGGATCATCCACCACGCCCTGGACTCCGGGATCAACTTCGTGGACACCGCCGACGTCTACTCGGCCGGCGAGTCCGAGACCATCGTCGGCAAGGCGCTGGCCGGCGGTCGCCGGGACAACGTCGTGCTGGCCACCAAGTTCCACGGCAGCCTCGGCGACGACCCCAACCAGCAGGGCAACTCGCGCCGCTGGATCATCCAGGAGGTGGAGAACAGCCTGCGCCGGCTCGGCACCGACTGGATCGACCTCTACCAGGTGCACCGCCCCGAGCCCGGCACGGACTTCGACGAGACGCTCGGCGCGCTGTCCGACCTCGTCCACCAGGGCAAGATCCGCTACATCGGGACCTCCACGTTCGAGCCGTCGGCGATCGTCGAGGGCCAGTGGACCGCCGAACGCCGCGGCCGGGAGCGGGTGGTGGCCGAGCAGCCGCCGTACTCGCTGCTGGCGCGCGGCATCGAACGCGAGATGCTGCCGGTCGCGCAGCGCTACGGTCTCGCGGTGCTCTCCTGGAGCCCGCTGGCCGGCGGCTGGCTGTCCGGCCGCTACCGCAAGGGCGCGGCGCAGCCGGTGTCCAGCAGGACCGAACGGCAGGCGGCCAGGTTCGACATCGACTCGCCGGAGAACGCGGCGAAGCTGGACGCCGCGGAGGCACTGGCGCAGCTCGCCGACGAGGCGGGACTGAGCCTGGTGCAGCTCGCGCTGGCCTTCGTCCTCGAACACCCCGGCATCACGTCGGCGATCATCGGTCCGCGGACGTTCGAGCAGCTGGCGAGCCAGCTCGGGGCGGACGACATCCGGCTGAGCCCGGACGTACTCGACCGGATCGACAAGATCGTCCCACCCGGCACCAACTTCGCGGCCAGGGACGCGGGCTACACCCCGGCCGCCCTCTCCGACCCGGCGCTGCGCCGCCGCCACCCGTCCGGCTGACACCCCGTCCGTCCCTGCGGGGGGGCGCCCGGCCGCGTCAGAGCCGCGGGGCGTCCCGCCCGGGGTCAGAGCCTGATGCCGTCCTCGAGCAGCCGCAGGTGCCGGTCGTAGAGGCCGAGCAGGTCCTCCTTGCCGTCCCCTTCCACCCAGTGCCTGACGATCGCCGAGGACACCGCGATGATCGCCGCGGCGGCGCACCGCACCTCCAGGTCGTCCGCCGCGCGCCCGGTCCGCTCGGCGACGATCTCCGCGATGGCCGCCTCGCTGCGCAGGACCTCGTCCATCGAGCGGGCCCTGATGTCCGGGTCCTCGAAGCTGAGCCGGGTCCTGAGCATCAGGTCCTCGCGGTCCGCGGTGAGCAGCCGCCCCAGCGACTCGGCGAGCGAGTGCCGGATGCCCGCGATGAGCGGCTCGCCGGGCGGCCGGGCGCGCAGCGCGTCCGACAGCGCCGGGTCGTACTCGTCGGTGAGGACGACGTCCTCCTTGGTCGGGTAGTAGCGGAAGAACGTACTGGGGGAGACATCGGCCGCGGCGGCGATCTGGTCGACGGTGGTCGCCTCGTACCCCTGCTCGGCGAACAGCCGGTACGCCTCCTTGCGCAGCGCCACCCGGGTCCGCTGCTTCTTGCGCTCGCGCAGGCTCAGCACCTTGGATCCGGCGGAGCGGACGCCGCAGGTGGACGCCGCGGCGGCGGGTGCGGCGTGCTGCGCGTGCGGTACGGGCCGCGGGGCCGGGGTCTGCTCTGAGCTCATGCCAACGATTGTCCGTGTTCCGGTACGGAGCCGGCCACGTCCCCCGCCGGTTCCACGGCCCCGCCGGCTGCGGCGCCGCCGGCCACACTCGCGCCGGCCGCGGCCGACGAGGGCAGGAAGACGGCGGCCAGTACGGCTGCGACCAGGGCCAGCGCCCCGCAGGTCATCAGCACCAGGTTCATGCCGTGCACGAACGCGCCGTGCGCGGAGGCCAGCAGCCGCGGGTCGTGCAGGCTCGCGGCCACGCTGTCCGCGCCGGTCACCGAGTCGCGCGCGGTGCCGGCGGCGGAGCCGGGCAGCCCGCTCACCGTGAGCCGGGACAGGTAGCCGGAGCTGAGCAGCGAGCCGAGCGCTGCCACTCCGAGCACCCCGCCGAGCTGCTGCACGGTCTCCAGCAGGCTGGTGCCCTGCCCGGACCGCTCGGTCGGCAGCGTCGAGAGGACCATGCTGGTCGCAGGCACGATGGCCATGCCGAAGCCGAGCCCCGCCACCGTGAACCACAGCGCGGTGAAGCCGTATCCGTCGCCCGCCGAGGTGGTCGCGCCGAGCAGCGCGCCGGCGGCCAGCAGCGCCAGGCCCGCCGAGACGACGATCCTGGTGCCGAACCTGGCGACCAGTGTCTCGGTCAGGGTGGCCGCCACCATCAGGCCGCCGATCAGCGGCAGCACCCGGATGCCGGTGCCGAAGGCGTCGTTCCCGAGCACCGCCTGGAGGTACTGCGGCATCACGAACAGGATGCCCATCACCGCGAAGTTGACGAACACCGCGAGGGCGATGCCCCAGCTGAACGCCCGGTCGCGGAACATCCGCAGGTCCACCAGCGGATGCGGGGTGCGGCGCTGCCGGCGTACGAAGGCGGCGAGCAGCACCAGCCCGCCGGTCAGCGAGCCGAGCACCAGCGGGCTGCCCCAGCCGTCGTCGGGCACCAGGATGGTGCCGTAGACGAGGGCGATGATGCCGAGGCCGCTGAGCACCGTGCCGGCCAGGTCGAACGGCGCGGCGGCCCGGTCCCGGTCGACGCCGCGGTCCGACGGCAGCAGCCAGACGGCGGCGACCAGTGCGACCGCCACCACCGGCAGGTTGAACAGGAACACCGAGCCCCACCAGAAGTGGCTGAGCAGCCAGCCGCCGACCAGCGGGCCGACCGGCATGCCGATCGCGGTGGCCGTGGTCCAGACGGCGATGGCCTTGGGCAGTTCCTCCTTGGCGAAGACCCGCGGCAGGATCGCCATGGACAGCGGCATGATCAGCGCGGCGCCGAGGCCGAGCACGCTGCGTACGGCGATGAGCTGGTCGGCCGACCCGGCCAGCGCTCCGGCCAGCGAGGCCAGGCCGAAGAGGGTGATGCCGCCGATCATCAGCCGTTTGTGGCCGTAGCGGTCGCCGAGCAGGCCGATGGGCAGCATCGCGACGGAGAGGGCGAGCAGGTAGCCGCCGCCGATCCACTGCAACTGCGCGCTGTCGGCGCCCAGTTCGCCGGACAGGGTGGGCAGCGCGACATTGATGATCGTGCCGTCGAGCGCCACGATCAGCACGCTCAGCGTGAGCGCGGCGAGCGCCCACCAGCGGCGGGGGGAGTTGGCGAGGGCGGGCGGAGCAGGCGCGGACATGGCGACCTCCTGAGAGTGAACCGTCTAAAGACAGTTACTGTCAAAAAGTAGTCGTCTGTCAATTGGCTTCCGGCTGTCATTACCGCCGCGGGCCCGCAGCGGCCGGATCAGCTCGCCTTCCGGCTCGATCCCGTCTTCTTGGCGGCTGTCTTCTTCGCCGCGGTCTTCTTTGCCGCCGCCTTCTTCGCGGTGCCCGACTTGGCCGCGGACTTCTTGGCCCCGCTCCCGCGACCGCCCTTCGCCTGGTCCACCGAGGCCCGCAGCGCCGCCATCAGGTCCACCACCGTCCCGTCGCCGCCGGACTCGCCGGCCGCCGGCGGCTCCGCGCCCTCCAGCCTGGCGGTGACCAGCGACTCCACCGCCTGCGCGTACTCGTCGTGGTAGCTGCTCAGATCCGCCTCGCCGAGCGCGTCGATGAGCGTGTCGGCCATCTTCAGCTCCGACTCGCTGATCTTGACGCTGCCCTTGGGGGCCGCCTCGGCAGGCGAGTTCAGCTCGTCCGGCCAGCGCAGCGTCTGGAGCAGCAGCACGTCGTCGTGCGCGCGGATCAGCGCCAGGTGCTCGGAGTTGCGCATCGCGAACTTGCCGACCGCGCCCTTGCCCGACCGGGCCAGCGCGTCGCGCATCAGCACGTACGGCTTGTTGGCGGCCGGCGAGGTCGGGGCCAGGAAGTACGGGGTGTCCAGTTGCATCATGTCCACCGAGTCGGTGTCGAGGAAGCCGGTCACCTCGATGGTCTTGGCGGTGGGCAGCGGCAGCGCCTTGAGGTCGGCGTCGGAGACCTCGACCAGCTGCTCGTCCGGGGTCTCGTAGGCGCGGCTGATGTCCGCGGCGCTGAGCACCTGCTCGTCCAGCTCGCAGATCTTCTGATAGCGGACCCGGCCGTTGTCGGTCCTGTGCACCTGCCGGAACCCGATCTTGTGGCTGGAGACCGCGGAACCGAGTTTCACCGGTATGGACACCAGGCCGAAGGCGAGGTTCCCTGACCAGACGCTTCGCATGGCATGCCCTCTTTGTCGGACTTGTACAGCTATGGGATCTTTATCGTATGCCGATCGCCGAGGTCGAGGGCCGCCAGATCAAGCTCAGCCATCTCGACCGGGTGCTCTGGCCGCGGACCGGCACCACCAAGGCCGAGCTGCTGCACTACTACGCGACCGTCGCCGAGGCGCTGATCCCGCATGTCGCCGGGCGGCCGGTGAGCTTCGTCCGCACCCCGGACGGCGTGGACGGCCAGCGCTTCTTCCAGAAGCGGCCGCCGGCCGGTACGCCCGACTGGGTGACGGTGTCGGGCACCGTGCGCAGCAGCGGCGAGGTCATGGACCAGGTGCAGATCAACGACCTGGCCACCCTGGTGTGGAGCGGTAACCTGGCCTGCGTCGAGATCCACACCCCGCAGTGGCGGTCCGCCGCGCCGGGCGTCGCCGACCGGCTGGTGCTCGACCTCGACCCCGGCGAGGGCTGCTCGGTGATCGACTGCTGCCGGGTGGCGCTGCTGCTGCGGGACCGGCTGGACGAGGACGGCATCGAGACGTTCGCCAAGACCACCGGGTCCAAGGGCCTGCATCTGTTCGCCGCGCTGCGCGGCGCGGGCTCGAAGGAGGCGAGCGACTACGCCAAGCGGGTCGCGCGGGAGCTGGAGGAGCGGGAGCCCGAGCGGATCATCTCGAAGATGGCCAGGGCGGAGCGGGCCGGCCGGGTCTTCATCGACTGGTCGCAGAACTCGGCGAAGAAGACCACCGCCGCCCCCTACGCGGTACGGGCCCGCGCCGAGCCGACCGTGTCGACCCCGGTGAGCTGGGACGAGGTCGCCGCCGCGACCGATCCGGCACGTCTGGTCTTCACCATCGGCGACGTGCCGGACCGGCTGGAGGCGCACGGCGACCTGTTCGCGGGGCTGCTGGCGCCCGGGCGCGCGGGGACCCTGCCGTAACTCCGGCGCGCGGGCTTCCGGTCCGGGACCGGCTGCCTTGCCGCCGGGCGGTCCCTTACTGCTGGGCGCCGGCCAGGTGCTCGGCCAGCTCCTTCTCGTCCTCGTCGGCGAGCGAGGTCTTGAGCACGGTGCCGCCGTACGGCGTCATCGCGGTGGCGAACTTGTCCTCGGTGATCTTGGACGCCATCACCACGACGGCGGCGGAGCCGGGCTTGAGCATCTCCTGCACCTGGTTGCGGAACTGCTCGTCGATGCCCGACTTGCCGAGCTTGCCGAACAGGCCGCCCATCGCGGCACCGGCCAGCAGGCCGAGGCCGGGGACCAGGAAGAGGATGCCGAAGAGCGTGCCCCACAGAGCACCGGACGCGGCCGACACGCCGACGATCTTGCTCGGGGTGTCCACATGCGTCTTGCCCTCGGCGTCCACCGTGACGATGGCGAGCCCGTTGAGGTTCACCACGTACTCCTGCTGAAGGTTCTGCACGGTCTGGTACGCGTCCTCGGCGACCTTGGGATCCTCGTAACCGATCACGATGAGCTCGGACATGGTGGGCCTCCTGGGCGACATAGGTGACAAAACGCACCTTATGCCCGAATTATCCTCCTGGCACGGAGCCCCGTGCCAGGAGCCCCGTGCACGCGGCTCCTGGCACCCGATCCCGCGCCCGGTTCCGGCCCCCGATCACGGTCAGCCCTGCGGCTCCCCGTACCAGCGCCACTGCGTGAGCCGCGGCCGGCCGGGCAGCTCGCCGCGGCCGGTCGCCCACAGCAGGGTGTCCCACGGGTCGGTGTCCGACGGCGCGCCGGGGAACAGCCGGGCCAGTACCCGGGCGCACGGGCCGGCCGGCGGCTGCCAGCGCAAGCCCAGGCCGGTGGCCAGATCGTGCATGTGGACGGCGGTCTCCACGATGCTCATCGCGGTGAAGCCCTCGGCGTCGGACACCCCGTCCGGATGGAACCCCCTGGCCTGCGCCGGCACCGAACGGGCGATGGCGGACATCAGTCCGCCGCAGGACTCCAGCACCTGGAGCAGCCCGGCCACGCCCGCCGCCTTGTCGGCCCTGATGGTGTTCGCCGGGCCGCCGGAATGCCGCCGCTCCGCCTCGAAGGGCACATAGGACGTCAACGGCGGCTTCCGCGGGCCCAGTTGGGCCGCGTAGGCGAACAGGTCGTCGGCGATGTGCTCCACGGTCTCCCAGCAGTCCCACTCCAGGGTTCCCGCCCTGCCGTCCCAGGCGGCCTCGGGCACCTCGCCGAGGGCGGCGACGGCGAGCGCCACGATCTCGTCGAGATCGTCGGGGGTGACGGGGGAGCGGGGCTGGTCAGCAGGTCGCGGCATGGGCCGGACCTTATCGCCTCACCCGGTTCAGACCGAACGGATTACCGCGTTCCCGTCCGGCGGTGCCGGCTCGTCGGCCAGCCGGGCCAGCTCCTCGTCGGTGAGCAGCCGCGAGCGCAGCAGGAAGCGCACACCCTCCGGCGCTTCGAGCGAGAAGCCGCTGCCCCGGCCCGGCACCACGTCCACGGTCAGATGGGTGTGCCGCCAGTAGGTGTACTGCGCGGCGCTCATCCAGAACGGGGTGTCCCCGGCGACCCGTCCGAGCAGTACGTCGGCGCCGCCCACCCGGAACTCGCCGCGCGGGTAACACATCGGCGAGCTGCCGTCGCAGCAGCCGCCGGACTGGTGGAACATCAACGGGCCGTGGGTGTGCTCCAGTTGGCGCAGCATCGCCTCGGCTGCCGGAGTCAGCTCCACCCGGCCGGTGGGCACCTCCGCGCCGGGTCCGCCGGCCGGCCCGTCCCCGCCCTGCTGCTCGCCGGCCCGCTGGTACGTCTGCTCCTGCGGATTCATCTGCCGCTCCCTCCGCCGTTGCCGTGGACGCCCGGCGCCTGACGCGCGGGAAGGTTCAACGGGCATCCGCATCCAGTGCAACACGGCCGGGTGCGCACGGCCATATCCGCGTCACAAGGTGCGCTCGACCACGAAGTCGCAGAGCCGCTCGAAGACCGCGCGCGCCGGTATGTCCGGCAGGCCCGCGCACTCCACCCGGGCCGCCTCCGCCCACCTGCGCACCTCCGCGCGGGCCAGGTCGATGGCCTCGTGCTCGCGCAGCAGCGCCAGCGCCTCGGCGTGCAGGTCGGGGTCGGTCAACTGGCCGCGGTGCAGCAGGTCCACCAGCCGGGCGTCGGAAGGAGCGGAGGAGTGGGCCGCGTAGAGCATCGGCAGGGTCGGTACGCCCTCCCGCAGATCGGCCCCCGGCGCCTTCCCTGCCACCGTGGACTCAGCTGTCACATCGAGCACGTCGTCGGACAACTGGTAGGCCATGCCCCACGCCTCGCAGGCCCGGGCGACGCGGGCGGTGACCTCCGGCGCCGCCCCGGACATCGCGCAGCCCATCTGGCCGGAGGCGGTGAACAGCGAAGCGGTCTTGTTGCCCAGCACGTTGAAGTGGTGGTTCAGCGAGTCGGCCTCGGACTGCGGTCCCGCGGTCTCGGCGGCCTGGCCGTCGATGAGCCGCATGAACGTCCTGGCGTGCAGCCCGATCGCCTCGTCGCCCAGGCCCGCGATCAGCTGGGAGGCGCGGGCGAAGAAGAAGTTCCCGGTGCGCACCGCGACCGCCGTGCCCCACAGCACGTGCGCGCTCGGCACCCCGCGCCTGATCACCGCGCCGTCCATGATGTCGTCGTGGTACAGGGTGCCGATGTGGGTCAGCTCCATCGCCACCGCCGACCGCAGTATCCGCGGGTCGCCCGGATCGCCGAACCTGGCGCCCAGCAGCACCAGGAACGGCCGCAGGCGCTTGCCGCCGGCGCCGATGAGGTGCCGGGAGGCGGAGGAGAGCAGTTCGTTGCCGGTCTCGACGGCGGCGAGCAACTGCTCCTCCACCGAGGCCATGCCGTCGGCGAGTTCACCGGCGAGTACCGGATCGGCGACCTTCACGGGCAAGTCAGCGTTCACGCGGCCCTCTTCATCGCGTCGGACCGGCCCCGGCGGCCGGATCGGCCCGCGGGGGTCCCGACCCCCGTGGCCCGTCCCCGCATCATCGCCGATCATGGCCGCCGTTGACCAGCCTCCTCTGCGTCCCGGCGCCCGTCGCGCGGCCCGCGGACCTGCCGCGTCACGGCCTCGCCGCTGGCTCCGGGACCTGCGCGGCCGCCGGGGCGGGCCCGTTCTCGCTGAGGCCGATCCGCCCGTGCACCCTGCGCAGGAAGCCGGGCGCGTACCAGGCGGAGCGGCCGAGCAGCCGCATCGCGGCGGGCACCAGGACACCGCGGATCGCGACCGCGTCGATCAGGATGGCCAGACCGCTGCCGAGGCCGAACATCTGCATGAAGCTGACCTTGGCCGTGCCGAAGGCGAAGAAGCTCACCGCGAGCAGGCAGGCCGCCGCGGTGACGATCCGCCCGGTGTGGCCCAGGCCGTCGGCGACCGCGGACTCGGTGTCCTGGCCCTGGTCGTGCAGCTCCTTGATCCGGCTGGTGACGAACACCTCGTAGTCCATCGAGAGGCCGAAGACGATGCAGAACATCAGCACCGTCATCGACACCTCCATCGGCTGCGCGGTGAAGCCGAACAGCCCGGACAGATGGCCGCTCTGGAAGATCCAGGTCATGACGCCGAGGGTCGCGCACAGCGTGACCACGTTGAGCAGCAGGGCGCGCAGCGGCTGTACGACGCTGCCGGTGAACAGGAACAGCAGGATGAAGGTGGTGACGGCGACCAGCCCCACCGCGAGCGGCAGCCGGCTGCTGATGGAGTGCTTGGCGTCCACCAGCGTGGCGTCGTCGCCGCCGACCAGCGGGTGCGAACCGGCGGGCGGGGCCAGCGCCCGCACCTGGTGCACCAGGCTCTGCGCCGGGTCCGACTTCGGCGGCAGCGAGGTGACCACGCTGATCCGCTGGGCGTCCGCCCTGCCCAGGCCGGCGCTGCCGGGTCCGGTCGCCGAGGGCAGACCGCCGGCGTAGTTCCCCGCGCTGGTCTCGACCCGTGCCACGCCCTTCAGCCGGGACAGCCGCGTCGCGTACGACGCCAACGGGCCCTTGTCCACGGCCTGGTCGATGACGATCTGCATCGCCGCGTCGTCGTTGCCGTCGAAGTCGTGCTGGAGCACCGCGGACACCTGCCGGCTGCCCGCGTCGTGCGGCAGCACGCGCTCGTCCGGCGTGCCGAAGGTGATCCCCAGCAGCGGGCTCGCCGCGAGCACCAGGATCGCGAGCACCGGCAGCGCGGTGAGCGCCGGTCGCCGCATGACGGTACGGGCCAGCCGCGCCCACACCGAGACCCGGTCGCCGGTCGGCGCGGCCTTCGCCCACGGCATCCGCCCGCTGTTGACCCGGTGGCCGAGCACCGCGAGCAGCGCCGGCATCACGAACAGGGCGGACAGGGCCGCGATGATGACGACCCCGACACCGGCGTAGCCGAAGGACCGCAGGAAGTACTGCGGGAAGACCAGCAGCGCGGCGAGGGCGGCGGCGACCGTCGCGGCGGAGAACGCCACCGTGCGGCCGGCGGTGTGCACCGTCCGCCGTACCGCGTCCTCCACGCTCGCCCTGGCCGCGAGCTGCTCCCTGAACCGGCTGATCATCAGCAGGGCGTAGTCGATGCCGAGCCCGAGGCCGAGGGCGGTGGTGAGGTTGGTCGCGGTGTCCGCGACGTCGGTGAGGCTGCCGAGCAGCGAGAGTTCGGCGAACGAGCCGAGGATGGCGATGGTGGCGACGGCCAGCGGCAGCAGGGCGGCGACCACGCTGCCGAAGACGAACAGGAGCAGCAGCAGGGTCAGCGGGATCGCGATGGCCTCGGCCAGGAACAGGTCGCTGACCACCTGCTTGGACAGGTCGGCGGAAACCGCCGCGCCGCCCCCGGACGTGACGGTGAGGTCGTGCCTGTACGTGCCGCTGTAGGTGTCGATCAGGTGCTGGGCGCTCTTCTTCGCTTGCGTCTCGTCGCCCTTGACGTGGGCGAGCACCATCGCCTCGCGGCCGTCCCGGGAGCGCAGCTCCGCGCTGCCGGCGTCCCAGTACGAGACGACGTTGGCCAGCGTCTTCTCCTGCTTGAGGTCGGCCACCAGCGCCCGGCCGTCCTGCTCGGCTGCCGGGCCGTCGATCGGGCCCGCGGAACGGACCAGCAGGACGAGGTCGGTCTCGCCGCCGAACTTCTTGTCGATGACCTCGCGCGCCCGGGTCGACTGCGAGGACGGGTCGTCGAACCCGCCGCCCAGCAGCTTGCCGAAGGCGCCGGCGCCCGCGACGCCCAGCAGGGCCGTCGCCACGACGGCGACGATCAGTACCAGCCGGGACCGGCGGATGGCCAGCTCGGCTATGCGTTCGAACACGCGTGATCTCCTTAGCGTCCTTGCGGGTTGACGGCGACAGGACGCGGCCGGGGCCCACGCGGCCGCACTCCTCGTCGCCGCACCGACGCTAGGGGAGACCACCCAGAATTTGGCAGTGCGAGATTTACCTGACAGCGTTCAATTTCCGCGATGGCCGTCAGGCAACCGGGCGTAGGGTTGCGGCCATGGCCACAGAAGAAGGCGCGACAGCCCCGCCCTCGCTGCGCGAGCGGCGCCGGCAGGCCGCCACCCGGGAGATCGTGGAGGCCGCAGAGCGCCAGCTGGAGGAGAGCGGACCGGGGGCCCTGTCGCTGCGGGCGATCGCCCGCAGCCTCGGCATGACCGTGCAGGCGCTCTACCACTACTTCCCGAACCGGGACGCGCTGATCACCGCCCTCGTCTCCAAGGGGTACGACGACCTGTCAGCCGCCGTGCAGGCCGCAGTCGAAGCCACGGACTCCTCCGACCTTCCGCGTCTGGTGGTCGCCGCCGAGGGCTACCGCGCCTGGGCCGTCGCCCATCCCGAGTGGTACCAGCTCCTGTACGGGACGCCGCTGCGCTACTACGCGGCGCCCGTCGACGGGCCCACCACCCAGGCGGCCCGCCGGATGAGCGTGATCTTCCAGCGTGAGCTGTTCGGCGGCTTCAGCACCGCCCAGCTCGCCGCGGCCGACACCCCGCCGCTCTCACCGGGGCTGCGGGCGCATCTGGAGAGCCTGCCGGCGGACGGGCCCGGCGAACTGCCGCCGCCCGCCGCCGCGCTGCTGCTCCAGGCATGGGGGCACCTGCACGGCATGGTGGTCCTGGAGGTGTTCGGGCACACCTCGTTCATGGGCGAGCACCAGGCCGAGCTGTTCCGGCGGTCGATGCTCGGCATGCTGGCGGACATCCACCGCCGGATCCCCGGCCGGCGCCGGGCGGCGGCCACCCGCTGACCGGGGCCCTCCCGGCGGTCACACCTTGACCGGGCCCTCCCCGCGGTCAGCGCTTGACCGGGGCTGTCCTGATCATCGTCCAGGACACCGGCGGGAGCTCCGCGGAGAAGCCCTTCGCGTCGACGAAGTGCCGGGCGCTGGAGCGCGGTTCGACCCGGCCCGGCGCGGTGCGGGAGTTCGTGGCCAGCAGGTCCTGACCGCCCAGCACCACATGCTCGACGACATCGTGCTCGCCGCCGACCATCGCCATCTGCAAGGTGACCGGCTGGCTGTCGTCCCTGTTCACCGCGAAGATCGTGGTCTCACCGGTCTCCGGGTCGCGAGTCGCGGTCACGTCGACGGCCGGCACGTCGCCGAGGGTCGCGGAGTCCAGCACCGGCGACCTGGGCTCCACCCGCAGCACCTCGCCGCGGGCGTGCCGGGCGGTGAGGGCGAACGGGTAGAAGATGGTCTGCCGCCAGGCCCCGGTGTCCGGCTCGGTGCGGATGGGCGCGATGACGTTGACCAGTTGGGCCAGGCAGGCCATGGTCACCCGGTCGCTGTGCCGCAGCAGGCTCATCAGCAGGCTGCCGAGGACGACCGCGTCCTCCACGGTGTACTCGTCCTCGATCAGCCGCGGCGCCTGCGCCCACTCGAGGTTGTCCTGGCCGGCGAACCGGCTCTCGTACCACAGGTTCCACTCGTCGAAGGAGAGCTGCAGCCGGCGCTTGGAGCGCCGCTTGGCCGCTATGTGGTCGCAGGTCGCGACGACACCTTCGATGAAGGAGTCCATCACCTGCGCCGAGGCGAGGAAGCCGACCCGGTCGTCGCCGTGCTGCTCGAAGTAGGCGTGCAGCGAGATGAAGTCGACCACGTCGTAGGCCTCGTCCAGGACGTCGGCCTCCCAGGATCCGAAGGTCGGCATCCGCTCGTTGGAGCTGCCGCAGGCCACCAGCTCGATGGACGGGTCGATC
Organism: Streptomyces sp. CA-111067; assembly: GCF_050956065.1. Classification (NCBI taxonomy): domain Bacteria; kingdom Bacillati; phylum Actinomycetota; class Actinomycetes; order Kitasatosporales; family Streptomycetaceae; genus Streptomyces; species Streptomyces sp. CA-111067. The sequence continues at coordinate 8,441,932 of NZ_CP192103.1, forward strand.
CGCCGCATCGCCTTGCCGGTCTCGGCGGCCAGCCGGCCGTACTCGGTGCCGGTCTTCTGGCCGACCTGCCAGGGGCCGTCCATCTCGTTGCCGAGGCACCAGGTCTTGATGTTGTGCGGCTCCCGCACGCCGTGCGCGATGCGCAGGTCCGAATAGCGGGTGCCGCCGCTGAAGTTGGTGTATTCGAGCAGGTTGCAGGCGTCCGCCACACCGCGGGTGCCGAGGTTGACGGCCATGATCGGCTCGATGTCGGTCTGCCGGGCCCACGACATGAACTCGTTGAGCCCGAAGGTGTTGGGTTCCAGGGACCGCCAGGCCAGGTCGAGCGACACCGGCCGGTCCTCGCGGGGGCCGACGCCGTCCTCCCAGCGGTAGCCGGACACGAAGTTGCCGCCGGGGTAGCGCACCGCGCTGACCCCGAGCTCCCTGGTGAGCTTGATGACGTCGAGCCGCAGGCCGTCCACGTCGGACTCCGGGTGGCCGGGCTCGTAGATGCCTCCGTAGACGCAGCGGCCCATGTGTTCCACGAACGACCCGAAGATACGCGGGGGCACCGGCGCGATGACGAATGCGGGGTCGATGGTTGCAGTGCAGGTGAGCACACCTGTCTCCGGTTTCTCTGTGAATGGGGAAGGACGAACGGGGGCGGGCCGCCGGCTACTTGATCCCGGTGGTCGCGACGCCCTGGACGAAGAACCGCTGCAGGACGAGGAACGCGATGGCCAGCGGGCTCAGCGAGATCGCCGCGCCCGCCATGAGCGCCGCGTGGTCCACGCCCGACTGGCTGGAGAACAGCGTCAGGGCCGCGGGCAGCGTCTGCATGTCCGTCTTGTTGGTGACCACCAGCGGCCACAGGAAGTCGTTCCACAGCGCGGCGAACTGGATGATGAACAGCGAGGCCAGGGCCGGTTTGGCGTTCGGCAGGATGATCCGCCAGTAGACGGTGAAGTCGCCGGCCCCGTCGATCCTGGCCGCGTCGTCCAGCTCGCGCGGCAGCTGCATGAAGAACTGGCGGAGCAGGAAGATGCCCAGCGCGCTGGTCGCCCGCGGGATGATCAGCCCCTGGTAGGAGTTGAGCCAGCCGAGGTGGAACAGGGTCAGGAAGACCGGTACCAGGGTGACCTGGAACGGCACCATCAAGGTGGCCAGGATCAGCACGAACACCACGTTCTGTCCCCTGAACCGCAGCCGGGCCAGCGCGAACGCGGTCATCGAGTCGAACAGCAGCAGGAGCAGCGTCGTACCGCCGGCGAAGACGAACGTGTTCAGCACCAGCCTGCCGAACGGCAGCTGGCTGAGCACCGCGTGCACGCCGTGCCCGGTCCAGTGCCGGGGGATCAGCCTGGCCGGATCGGCGTAGAGGTCGGCGTTGGTCCGGAAGGCGACGCCGAGCATCCACAGGAACGGGATGACCATCGCCACCGCGGCGATGGTGACCGCCGCCCAGGACGCGACCGTGCCGAACCGGGCGGCGATCCGGCCCGCCGAGCGCAGCCGCAGCGGGCCTCGAGGCCGGAGCCCGTCGCCGAACGGGCCGAGACGGCCGGCTGAGGTGCCCGGCCGGAGCGTGTCAGTCGGCATCGCGGAACCTCGACAGACGCAGTTGGAGTGCGGAGACCGCCAGAATGATCACGAACAGGATCCACGCGACGGCGCTGGCGTAGCCCATCTGGAACTCCACGAACCCCTTCTGGTAGAGGTACATGACCACGGACTCGGTGTGGAAGATCGGCCCTCCGCTGGTCATCGCGAAGACCAGGTCGAAGAGCTGGAGCCCGGTGATCGTGGCGATCAGCGTGGTGAACAGCAGCGCGGGGCGCAGCGCCGGCAGCGTCACATGCCGGAAGCGCTGCCACGGGCCCGCGCCGTCCAGGGACGCCGCCTCGTACAGGTGCGGCGGGATCTGCTGCATACCCGCCAGCAGCACGATCATGGTGAAGCCGACGTTCTTCCAGATGCCCACCGCGATCACCGTGGGCAGCGCAAGCGAGGTGGACTGCAGCCACTCGGGCGGCGAGATCCCGATGTCGGAGAACCAGGCGTCCACCAGGCCGACCTGCGGGTCCAGCAGGAACTTCCAGATGATGCCGCTCACCACCAGCGAGGCGATGAACGGGAAGAAGAACGCGGTGCGCAGCAGCGCCGAGTACCAGGTGGTCCGGCGCAGCCGGGAGGCGATGGCGAGCCCGAGCAGCACCTGACCGACCGAGACCGCCGCGGTGTAGATCGCGGTGACCTTCAGCGCGTTCCAGAACCGCGAGTCGTGGTAGAGCGCGGTGTAGTTGTCCAGCCCGACGAACTTGTGGTGCGACTCGCCGACGGTCCAGTCGTGCAGGCTCATCCAGCCGGACTGCACGATCGGCTCCGCGATGAACACACCGATCAGCAGCACGCTCGGCAGGATGAACAGGTAGGCGCTGTTGAACTGGGGTTTGCGGCGCGGACCGCGGGCCCGCCCGCGGGTGAGGGGGAGTTGGGTGCTCGCCATCGCACTAGCCCTGGCAGCCGGTCAGCGAGTTGATCTGCTTCGCCGCCGAGTCGGCCGCCGACTGGACGTCCGCGCCGCGCTCGATCTTCTGGATCAGCGGGACGTAGACATCGGTGTCGATGCGGGTGGCGTTCTCCTGGCCCGCGAGGTAGAGCTTCGCGTGCGGCAGCGCGGCGGCGAACGGCGCCACGGTGGCGTTGCCGTTGACGGCGCTGCCCAGGTCGGTACGCCCCGGCGGGAAGCCGGAGACCTTCGAGAACTGCGTCTGCGCGGCCTTGCCCGAGTACCAGGCGAGGAACTCCTTGGCCTGCGCCGCGTGCTTGGTGGTGCGCTCGATCATCAGCGGCACTGTCGAGGCCAGCGTCACCGGACCGGCCGAGCCGACCGGCACCTGGGCGATGCCGAGGTTCACCCCGGCCGACTTGAAGCCCGCCGCGGCCCACGGCCCGTTGATCTCCATCGCGGCCTTCTTGGAGGAGAACAGCGTGTCGGCGTCCGCGCCCGCCTGGCCGACCGGGCTGATCTTGTCCTTGGCCACCAGACCGCTCCAGCGGGTCAGCGCGGCGACGCCGGCCGGGCTGTTGACGACGGCGCAGTTGTCCGGGCCGACGATGTCGCCGCCGCTCATCCACTGCAGGATCGGCCACATCTGGATGGTGTTGTTGTCGGCGAGCGAGAGGCCGTACTGGCTCGGCTTGCCGCCGGAGCCGAGAGTGAGCTTCTTGGCGTCGGCGACGAACTCGTCCTCGGTGGCCGGCGGCTTGCTGATGCCCGCGGCCGTGAGCATGTCCTTGTTGTAATAGAGCACCAGCGTGGCCATGTTGGCCGGCACCGCGTAGAGCTTGCCCTTGACGGTGAACGCCGACTTCACGGTGGCCGGGAAGGCGGCGGAGTCGATCTGGCCCGCACCCGTGCCGACCGCGGGGTCGAGCGGCAGCACCGAGTTGGTCTTGATGTAGTTGAAGATCGAGCCGGGGTCGGAGCTCGGGGTCGCCAGGTCAGGGCCCTGCCCGGTGGCCCAGGAGGCCGGCAGCTTCTGGCTGATGGTGGCCCAGGGCTCGGCGGTCATCGTGACGTGGATCTTGGGGTGGCTCGCGTTGAACTCCTTGACCAGCGCCTGGTAGGAGGGCGCGTCCGGGCCGGTGAACCCGGTGAGCATGGTCAGGTTCACCACGCCGCCGGCGGAGGTGCCGCCGCTCCCGCCGTTGTCGCCGCAGCCGGCGAGCAGGATCGAGACTGTCGAGGCGGCGGCTATCGCCGCGGCCGTTCTCCAGTAGCTGACTCTGACGTGCATGCCGATCGTTCCCATTCGTTCGGTGGCCCCGTCGCTGCGGGGCTGGGGGTGATGTGGCTGACTCCTTCTGCGGGTTCCGCGAGTCCTGCGGGTTCTGCGGTGCTGCGAGTCGTGTGAGTTGCGTTGCGTGAGTGGTGTGAGCTGCCCGCTCAGCCGGGGTGGCTTCCGCAGGACTCGCGGATGACGAGGTCGAAGGGCAGCACGGTGTGCACCGGATCGGGCGCGGTCCCGTCGACCAGGTCGAACAGGATGGCCGCGGCCTTCCGGCCGAGTGACTCGGCCGGCACGTGCACCGTGGTGATCCCCGGGGTGGTGAGCCGGGAGACCCCGACGTCGTCGTACCCGGCCAGCGCGATGTCCTCCGGGATGCGCAGCCCCCGGGAGCGGATCTCCAGCATCGCGCCGTACGCCATCTCGTCGTTGGCCGCGAAGATCGCCTGGACGTCGGACATGCTGTCCAGGACCTGGCGGGCGGCGACCCGGCCGGACTCCTCGCTGAAGTCGCCGACCGCGAGGGTGTGGGTGCACGGCCGCCCCGACGCGGCCAGCGCCGCCCGGAATCCCTCGTACCGGTCCACCGCGGTCTGGTGGTTGAGCGGGCCGCTGATGTGCGCGATCCGGCTGAGCCCGTGCTCCTCCACCAGGTGCCGGGTGATCGCCGCGGCGCCCGCCACCTCGTCTATCCCGACGCTCACCGCGTGCGGCAGGTGGACGAACCGGCCGACCAGCACCACCGGCAGCGCGGCGTCCACCATCCGGTTGACGTTCGGGTCGTTGATCGCCGCCGACGCGACGATCGCGCCGGACGCGGCCTGCGAGCGCAGCACCCGTTCGTACGCCGCGACGCCGTGCGACTCGTCGGGGTTGGTCGACACCATCAGCGCCGCGTCCCGTGCGTTGGCCTCGGCCGTGACCCCCACCAGGAGGTGCATGAAGTAGGGGTGGCCGAAGACGTGCTGGCCGGTGTTCGGCACGACGACCGCGATCGACGTCGAACGGCCGGCCCGCAGCGCCCGCCCCGCGGAGTTCGGGACGTAGCCGAGCCTGGCCGCGGCGGCCCTGACCGACTCCTTGGTCGCCTCGCTGATCCGCGGATGGTCGGAGAGCGCCATGGAGGCGGCGCTCTGCGAGATCCCGACGGCGGTCGCGACGTCCTTGAGCGTGACGGTGGCGCGCTTGCCCGCGGTCATCGTGCCACCTCCGGCAGCCCACCGGTCGCGTACGTCATGGGCGTCCCTTTCGCAGTGCTCCACCGGGTTGCTCTAACGATTCAGCGCCTCGGACGCTAAGTGACGGCGGAAGGCCCGTCAAGAGGTGCGTACGAGATTGTCTGCGGAGATACCCGCAGGTTGGGGCGCTGCGGGCCGCTGAAAGGCCGTCTGGCCAGGGATTCGCTGAATCGTATGAGCAGTTCGGATCGATGCGCGAGCCGCGCCCCGGGCCGCGGCTCGACGCCCCGGAAGCCCGCGCCCGGTCCCTCGTCACGGAGCGTACCGACAGCCCGCGCTGGTGAATCTCACACATAGAATGTGAAGAGGCGGGCTCGGCGACGGACCCCCGCGACCGGCCCAAGGCCCGGAGGAAAGGCGTCAGATGGCGACTCGACTGCTGCTCGTACGGCACGGCCAGACCGAATGGCACGCCGAGAACCGCTACGCCGGGGTCTCCGACGTGCCGCTCACCGCCGAGGGCCTGCGGCAGGCCGAAGCGCTGGCCGCGTGGGCCGGGACCCGGCAGATCGACGCCGTCGCCTGCTCCCCGCTGAGCCGGGCCCGCGCCACGGCAGCCCCCGCCGCCGAACTGCTCGGCCTGGTCCCCGAGGTCGTCCCGGGCCTGCGGGAGGTGGACTTCGGATGGGGGGAGGGCCGGACGCTCGCGGAGATGCGGGCGGCGGACCCCGGGGCCGTGTGGGCCTTCGAGGCCGACGCCGAACTCGGCGCGCTGCCCGGCTCGGAGCCGCCGCTGTCGGCCGCGCTGCGCGGCCAGGCGGCGCTGCGCGAGCTGGCCGCCGGCCGGCCGGACGCGGTGGTCCTGGTGGTGGCTCACAACACCCTGCTGCGGATGGCGCTGTGCCAGATGCTCGGCATGCGGGTCGGCCGCTACCGGCAGCTGCTGCCCGTCCTCGGCAACGCGGCCGTCACCGAGATCGAGGTGGCCGGGCACCGCACCGCACTGCGCTCGCTGAACGTGCCGACCGCTGCTTTTCGCAGCCCGTTGTGAGGGACACTGTCGCCATGAACACCACCGGTGCGCAGTCGGCCGCCGCCCGCCCCCAGGACGCCCGCAGGCAGGCGATCGCCGAGCACGTGATCAAGCAGGGTTCGGCGACGGTCACCGAGCTCGCCGAGCTGACCGAGGTCAGCGCCATGACCGTGCACCGCGATCTGGACGAGCTGGCCAGGCGCGGGGTGCTGCGCCGGTTCAGGGGAGGCGTCTCCGCCCTTCCCTCGACGGTGTTCGAGAGCAGCCTGGACTACCGGCTCGGGGTGCACGTGGCGCAGAAGGAGGCCATCGCGGGCACCGCGGCCGAACTCGTCGAGCCCGGCATGTCGGTGATGCTGGACGACTCCACCACGGCCCTGGCGCTGGCCCGGCTGCTGGTCCAGGTCGGCCCGCTGACGGTGGTGACCAACGCGCGGCGGATCGTGGACACCCTCGCCGAGCACGGGGAGATCAGGCTGATCGGCCTGGGCGGCGAGTTCTCCCGCACCCACGACTCCTACCTCGGGGTGCCGTGCGTGGAGGCGATCGAGGCGCTGTCGGTGGACATGGTGCTGGTCAGCACCTCGGCGATGGACGCGCGGATGACCTACCACCAGGAGCAGGAGGTGGTCCTGGTCAAACGGGCGATGCTGCGGTCGGGCACCCGCAGGACGCTGCTGATGGACCGTTCGAAGATGTCCCGCACCGCGCTGCACCGGCTCGGACCGGTGACCGACTTCGACCATCTCGTGGTGGACGAGGGCGCGGACGCCGAGATGCTCGCCGAGATCCGTGAGTACACCGACGTACGGGTGGCCCCGGTCGTCGGCTGACCCCCGACCGGCCCCCCCGACCGGCCTCCCTGCCGGCCCTCCGTCAGCACCTCGCCGCCCTGGGCAGTATCACCGACAGCTGTTAATCTCACATGACTTGTGATGAGAACGAGCGGGAACGGCGCCTCCGCCGTGGCTTCTCACGCGCATGTCAGGCGCGAGGGCTTGCTCGTTGATCACTGCGCGTCATGCCGCATCAGGAGAGGAACCGGCTCGTCTCATGACTGCTCCCCAGGCGGCGCAGGCCGTCCCCGTCGTGGTCGGCCTCGACGTGGCGACCGCGGCCGTGCGGGTGGTGTGCGTGGACGCCGCCGGGCGAGTGGTCGCCGAGGGCGGCGCGGCCCTGCCGCAACCGGTGGCGGTGCCGGGCGGCGGCCGGGAGCAGGACGCGCGTGCGTGGTGGCCCGCGGCCGCGCAGGCATTGCGCCAGGCCACCGCCCAACTGCCCGGCCGGGGCGGCGAGGTGCGGGCGATCACCGTGTCGGCGACCTCCGGCACCTTCGTACTCGCCGACCGCGCGGGCGAGCCGGTCTGCCCCGCCTCGATGTACGACGACCGGCGCGGGGCCGAACTCAACGCCGAGGCGGGCCGGTTGGGTGCCCACCGCTGGCGGCGGCTCGGCCTGACCGTCGGCCCGACGGCCGCCATCGGCCGGGTCGCCAGGCTCGCCCGTCTGACCGGCCGGACCGGCGCGGCCCGCCTCCAAGAGGAGGACGCCGACTCGTTCCGCGTGCTGCACACCCCCGACTTGCTCGGCCGGCGGCTCACCGGGGCGCCGGTGCCCGCCGACTGGAGCCACGCGCTGAAGACCGGATACGACCCGCGTACGGGGGAGTGGCCGGCCGAAGTCCTGTCCGCGCTCGGCGTTCCCGCCTCGTGGCTGCCCGCCGTGCAGGCGCCGGGAACCGAGGCCGGGGTCGTCTGCCCGCGCGCCGCGGAGGAGACCGGGCTGCCGGCGGGCTGCTCGGTGCGGCTGGGCATGACCGACGGCTGCGCGGGACAGATCGCCACCGGCGCGGTGCGGCCCGGCCAGTTCGTCGGGGTGCTCGGCACCACCTACGTACTCAAAGGCGTGACGCGGGAGTTGGTCACCGATCCGTGGGGCGCGATGTACAGCCACCGGCACCCCGACGGTTGGTGGCTGCCCGGCGGGGCGTCCAACACCGGGGGAGAGGCGCTGGCCGACACTCCCGCCGGCCGGCTGGCCGCCCTCGACGCGGCGGCGTCCGCGCACGGTCCCGCGTCCTGCGTCCAGTACCCGCTGCGCAGGAACGGCGAGCGCTACCCGTTCGTCTCCGGCGCGGCCCGCGGCTTCCGGCTCGGCGACCCGCGCGACGACGTCGAACGGCACCGGGCCGCGCTCGAAGGTGTCGCGTTCCTTGAGCGGCTGGCCGTGGAGCACGCGGCGGCGGTCGGGATCGCCGTCGAGCCGCCGCTGTACACCGCGGGCGGCGGCAGCCGGAGCATGCTGTGGAACCGGATCCGCGCCACCGTTCTCGGCATGCCGCTGCGTACCGTTCCGCGCGCCGAGACCGCCTTCGGCGCGGCGCTCATCGCCGCGTCCGGGACGCTGCACGCGAGCCTGGCCGAGGCCACCGACGCGATGGTGGAGCCGGGGGAGTCGGTGGAGCCGGTGCCGGGCGAGCGGGAGGCGCTGCTCGACTCCTACGGCCGGTTCACCGCGGAACTGGGCGCCCGCGGCTGGCTGGGGCCGGACGCCGGCTGAGCCGAACCAGACGCCGGCTGAGCAGAGACCGGAAGTCGGTCGAGCAGAACCGGAAGCCGCCGCTGGTGAGAGCCGTGGACCCCGGTCGGGAGCACTTGTAAGGTAAGGCTATCCTAAGTGGCGTGAAGCTTCGGGAAGGTCCTTCAGGCACGCCGCCACAAGCGCTGCTCGGTCACCAACTGTCGGCCGACGGCGTGACCGTGGCGTACGACGGCACCGACGTGGTGCACGACGTCGCGATCACCCTCAGGCCGGCGGAGGTCGCCGCGCTCGTCGGGCCGAACGGCAGCGGGAAGTCCACGCTGCTGCGCACGCTGGCCCGCCTCCAGCAGCCCAGAAGCGGAACGCTCACGCTCGACGAGGGCACCGGCGCCGGCTCCGCGCAGGACGGAAGCATCCTGTCCGCACGGGACTTCGCCCGCCGGGTCGCCCTGCTGACGCAAGGGCGCCCCACGCCGAGCGGGCTGACCGTACGCGATGTGGTCGAGTTCGGCCGCTACCCGTACCGGGGCCGCTGGGGCCGTCCCGATCCCGGCGGCGCCGCCGCGGTGGAGCGGGCGCTGCGCCTGACCGGGCTTCAGGAGCTGGCCGGCCGCGGCGTGGACCACCTCTCGGGCGGGCAGCTCCAACGCGTCTGGCTGGCCGGCTGCCTCGCCCAGGAGACCGGCGTCCTGCTGCTCGACGAGCCCACCACCTACCTCGACCTGCGCTACCAGGTCGAACTCCTGGACCTGATCCGCGACCTCGCCGACGAGCACGGCATCGCCGTCGGCGTCGTCCTGCACGACCTCGACCAGGCGGCGGCCGTCGCCGACCGGATCGCCCTGCTCCACCAGGGGCGGATCGTCGCCGACGGAACCCCCGAGGACGTCCTGGAGCCGCGGCGCCTCACCGAGGTCTACGGCATCCGGATCGAGGTCGACACCGATCCGGCCACCGGTCGGCTGCGCACCCGCGCGATCGGCCGCCACCACGCACGAACCGAAAGGCACCAGACCACCCCATGAGACGCCTCCCCGCCGCCGCGGCCGTTGCCGCCGCTCTCGTCCTGGCCGGCTGCGGCACCACCGAGCACGCCGACTCCGGCAGCCCGTCGCCCGCTACCTCAGCTTCAGGCTCAGGCGCAGACGCGGTCTCCGGCTCCGCGACGCCCGCAGGACCGGTCAGCATCACCGACGCGACCGGCGCGCCCGTGCGCCTTGACCACCCCGCCACCCGGGTCGTCGCCACCGAGTGGAACGCCGTGGAGGACCTGATCACCCTCGGGGTCGCCCCGGTCGGCGTCGCCGACCTCAAGGGCTACAAGGCGTGGGACACCGCGGCCCCGCTGACGAACTCGCCCAAGGACGTCGGCACCCGCGCCGAGCCGAGCACGGACACCATCGCCGCACTCATCCCGGACCTCGTCGTGGCGACCACCGACCTGTCCCCTTCGGTGGTCAAGCAGCTGCGCAAGGTCTCCACCGTCCTGGTGATCCGGCCCGCCGACGGCGCCGACCAGGTCGGCATGATGATGAAGGACCTCGACCTGATCGCGCAGGCCACCGGGACCACGGCGAAGGCCGGCACCGCGCGGCAGGCGTTCGAGGCCAAGGTCGCGGCCGGAAGGAAGAGCATCGAGGACGCCGGGCTCGGCGGCAAGGAGATCGCCTTCGCCGACAGCTACGTGGTCTCCAACCAGGTCTCCATCCGCCCCTACACCGGAAACACCCTGATCGGCGCGGTGAACACCCAGTTGGGCCTGAAGAACGCCTGGAAGGTCAAGGGCGACAAGGACTACGGCCTGGCCACCACCGACGTCGAAGGACTGACCGGCCTCGGCGCCGACGTCCGCTTCGCCTACATACAGAACGGCAGCGACGGCGGCGACCCGTTCACCCGCGACCTCGCCAAGAACGCCGTGTGGAAGTCGCTGCCGTTCGTGAAGGCCGGCCAGGTGCACCGGCTGCCCGACGGCATCTGGATGTTCGGCGGACCGGCGTCGATGGGGGCGTACGTGGACGCCGTCGTCGCCGCGCTGGCCAAGTAGCCCGCCCGTGACCGTCACCGAGACGACCGCTCCCGCCGGCGGCAAGGTCGCGGCCGGACCGGGACCGGCCACCGGAGCGGTCGCCGCGGTGGCCGCGCTCGTCGTGCTGATCGCGGTCCTGGCCGTCGTCGACATCACCCAGGGCACGGCCGCGGTCGGCGCGGGCGAGGTGTGGAAGGCGCTCACCGGCCGCGCCGACCAGGGCGACGCCTCCGTGGTCATCGCCTCCCGGCTGCCGAGAATGGTCGCCGGACTCCTGGTCGGCGCCGCGCTCGGCAGCGCGGGCGCCGCCCTCCAGGCGGTGAGCCGCAACGTACTCGCCTCACCCGACACCCTCGCGGTGAACGCCGGCGCCTACCTCGCGCTCGGCGTGGTGACCGTCACCGGCGTGTCGCTGCCGCTGCTCGCCTCCTCGGGCGTCGCGTTCGCCGGCGGCCTCGCCGCGGCCGCCGCCGTGCTCGGCCTGTCCGGCCTCGGCGTCGGCACGGTACGGCTGGTGCTGGCCGGCACCGCGCTCACCCTCGGGCTCAGCTCGGTCACCGACGCGCTGCTGCTGCTCTACCCCGAGCGGACCAACGGCCTCTACCAGTGGAACCAGGGCAGCATCAGCCAGAACGGGTTCGGCGGCGTCGACCAGATGCTGCCGCTGGTCCTGGCCGGGCTGGTCGGGCTGCTGCTGGTCGCCCGCCGGATGGACGTACTCGGACTGGGCGACGACGCCGCCCGCGGCCTCGGCGTACCGGTCCGCGGCACCCGGGTCGCCGTGGTGGTGCTCGGCTCGCTGCTGTCCGCCGCCGCGGTGACGCTCGCCGGGCCGATCGGCTTCATCGGCCTCTGCGCGCCGGCCCTGGTGCGGCCGCCGGCCCGCCGGTTCCGCGCGCTGGTCAGGTCCCGGGCGGCGGTGCCCGTGGCCGGGCTGGTCGGCGCGGCGCTGGTCCTGGGCTCGGACGTGCTGCTGCGCGCGATGGTGAGCAGGCAGACCGCGCCCTCGGTGCCGACCGGTGTCATCACCAGTGTCGTCGGCGCGGTGTTCCTGGTCGCGATGGCCTTCCGGGCCAAGGACTCCGGCGCCGTCGCCGAGTCCGACCGGACGCGCATCCCGGGCCGGGCCGGGTTCCTGGCCACCGTGGCCGTGCTCACGGCCGTACTGGTCGCCGTGCTGATCGCGGGGGTGCTGCTCGGCGACGCCAAACTGCTCCTCGGCGATGTCGTCAACTGGGCACTCGGCAGGGCCGGGCAGGGCGTCACCTTCGTCCTCGACACGCGGGTGCCGAGAGTCTTCGCGGCGCTGCTGGCCGGCGCCGCGCTCGCCCTGGCCGGAACTCTCGTCCAGGCCGTGACCCGCAACCCGCTCGCCGAACCCGGCGTGCTGGGGGTCTCAGGCGGCGGCGGACTCGGCGCCGTGCTGCTGGTGACCTCGGTGCCGGCGGCCGGCGCGTGGAGCATCGCGGGGGCGTCCTTCGCCGGGGCCTCGGCCGCCGCCGCGATCGTCTTCGGGCTCGCCGCCCGTGGCGGCTTCCAGCAGAACCGGCTGGTGCTGGTCGGTGTGGGGGTCTCCACCGCGGCGGCGGCGCTGATCAGCCTGGTCATCGTGCTCACCGACCCGTTCAACGCCACCAAGGCACTGACCTGGCTGTCCGGTTCGACCTACGGGCGCACCTGGCCGGACCTGGTGCCGGTCGCGATCGTGCTCGCCGCGGGCGCCGGGTACGCGTTCGCCCGGCGCACGGAGCTCGACCTGGTGGCGCTCGACCAGGACACCCCGCGGCTGCTCGGACTGCCGCTGGCCCCCGCGCGGTTCGGCTTCCTGGCGGTCGGCGTGCTGCTGAGCGCCACCGCGACCGCCGCCGCCGGCACGATCGGATTCGTCGGCCTGGTGGCACCGCACGCGGCCCGCGCCCTGGTGGGCCGACGGCACGTGCGGGTGGTCCCGGTGGCGATGCTGCTCGGCGCGATCCTGGTCTGCGCCTCGGACCTGCTCGGCCGTACGGTCATCGCCCCGGCCCAGCTGGGCGCCGGCCTCATGACGGCCGTGGTCGGCACCCCGTACTTCGTCCGGCTGCTGCTGCGCACCCGCCGCTGAGCCGCGTCCCGCCCGGGGGCGCTACACGACGTTGCGGATCAGCCACTCGTCGTCGTTGTAGTCGTCCCTGGCCGGGTCGTGCGGCGCGGCCTGAACCTCCTGGAAGGTGTCCTCCGGACGGATCCGCTCCGGCAGCCTGCCGAACCGCTCCCGCCGTACCGACTCCGCCGATGCCCGGGTCACTTCGCTGTCCGCCATGTCATCGCCTCCCTGTTGCCAGGTCCAACGACACGCCACCTCCGGCTGTTCCCCTTCCCGGGCCCTTCCCGGGCCCGCTGTCCGGCGGGGTCAGGCGAGCCAGGTGCGCAGCGCCGTGACGCGCTGGACCGCCGCGTTGAAGTCGGCGGTCGGCAGTTGCGCGCTGGAGTAGGCGTCGGCCAGCGCGGTGACTGCCGCGGCGCCCTGGGAGGTGTCGCGGGCCGAGCACAGCAGCAGGTCGATGCCCGCGGTCGCCGCCAGGACCGCGCGGCGGCCGGTGGTGTAGGACGAGCTGATCGCGCCGGCCTCCAGCGCGTCGGTGATCGTCACTCCGGTGAAGCCGAGCCGCTGGCGCAGCTCCTGCTGGACGACCACCGGGGAGAGCCCGGCGGGCCGGGAGGCGTCGAGGGCCGGGTAGACCGCCCAGGAGAGCATCACGAGCTTGACGCCCGCGGCGATCGCGGTCCGGTAGGGCGCCTCGTCGGTGTTGCGCAGGGTGGTCAGGCTCTGGGTGAGGGTGACCGGGCCCAGGTCGGTGTTCTGGGCGGCGGTCGCGGCGCCGAGACCGGGGAAGTGCTTGGCGGTGGCGGCGACCTGGTTGGTCTGCTGGGCGGCGATGAACGCCCGGCCGAGACTGCTGACCCTGGCCGGGTCGCTGCTGTACGAGCGCTGGTACTCGTCGATGAAGTTGCCCGACTGGTAGAACACGTCGAGCACCGGGGCCAGGTTGAGGTTCATGCCCACGCCCGCCAGGTTCTGCCCGGCGCCCGCGCCGGCCCGCGAGGCGTCGATCTGCGACTGCCCGGACAGGCCGATCTGCTTCTCCGACAGCGTCGGCGCACCCGGCAGCCGCCTGACCTGGCCGCCCTCCTGATCGGTCATCAGCAGCAGCGGCGCGTTCACCGGCGCCGCCGCGTTGGCCTGCGCGAGCTGGCTGACCACCGAGGCGATCTGGCTCTCGCTCGAGATGTTCTCGCCGAAGAAGATCACCCCGGCCGCCTGGCCGGCCCTGATGGCCGTCAGCAGGGCGGCCGGCGGCGTCAGCCCCGGGTAGGAGTAGATGACCCGCTGCCCCGCGAGCTGGAGCGGGGTCAGCGCCGACGGCTGCGGCGCGGCGGCCCGCGCGGCAGCGGTGCCGGACGCCGTCACCACCGCCGCACCGGCCGCGGTCAGGAGGGTACGGCGACGGACGGGGGGCTTCGGCGTTGCGTCCACGGCGGCCTCTTCCGGGAGAGAGGTGGGGAGACAGGCATTCCGCGCTCATGACACGTGTGGCGGAAGTGACCGTACGCCACAAGGGAGGCCGCTGAAAGAGTGCCGGGCAGTCCGGCGGCGTCAGGCGACGACCGAATCACCCACATGCTCCTGAACCGCCCTCGGCGAGGTGGCGGGCGGGGTCTGCGAGGTCAGCGCGCGCAGGATCGCGTCCACGCTCTGCTTGGCGTCGCCGAAGAGCATGCTGCTGTTCTCCCGGAAGAACAGCGGGTTCTGCACGCCCGCATAGCCCGAGGCCATGGACCGCTTGAAGACGACCACGTTCGCCGCCTCCCACACCCGCAGCACCGGCATGCCGGCGATGGGGCTCGTCGGATCGTCCTCCGCCGCCGGGTTGACGGTGTCGTTGGCGCCGATGACCAGCACCACCGAGGTGTCGGAGAAGTCGTCGTTGATCTCGTCCATCTCCAGCACGACGTCGTACGGCACCCTGGCCTCGGCCAGCAGGACGTTCATATGCCCGGGCAGCCGGCCCGCCACCGGGTGCACGCCGAACCGCACCTCGATGCCGCGCTCGCGCAGGGTGCGGGTCAGCTCGGCCACCGGGTGCTGCGCCTGGGCGACGGCCATCCCGTACCCGGGGGTGATGATCACCGAGCTGGCGTCCGCCAGCAGCTGCGCGGTCTCCTCGGCGCTGGTCTCGCGGTGCTCGCCCTGCTCGGCGGCGTCCCCGGTCGGCGCCTGGATGCCGAAGCCGCCGGCGATCACCGAGATGAACGAGCGGTTCATCGCCTTGCACATGATGTAGGACAGGTACGCGCCGGAGGAGCCGACCAGGGCGCCGGTGACGATGAGCAGGTTGTTGTTCAGCAGGAACCCGGAGGCCGCCGCCGCCCAGCCGGAGTAGCTGTTCAGCATCGAGACCACCACCGGCATGTCGCCGCCGCCGATCGAGGCGACCAGGTGCCAGCCGAGGGCCAGCGCCAGTACGGTGACCGCGATCATCAGGCCGAGATCCGGACCGGTGGTGAACCAGATCGTCAGTCCCACGAAGGCCGCCAGTGCGGCCACGTTCAGCGCGTTCTTGCCCGGCAGCATCAGCGGCGCCGACTTGATCCTGGCCGACAGCTTCAGGAATGCGATGACCGAGCCGGTGAAGGTGACCGCGCCGATGAAGATGCCGATGAACAGCTCGGCGTGGTGGATGCGCAGCAGGTCGTGGGCGATCAGGGTCTGTGCCGAGCCGTGCGACTCGACCTCGTAGTAGCTGTTCCAGCCGACCAGCACCGCGGCGAGGCCGACGAAGCTGTGCAGGACGGCGATGAGTTCCGGCATCTGCGTCATCTCGACCCTGCGCGCCTGCCAGAGGCCCGCGGCGCCGCCGATCACCATGGCGACGATGATCAGGGCGACATCGGTGCCCGGGACGTCCCGCCCGGCGACGACGACGGTGGCCACGAGGGCCAGCGCCATGCCGGCCATCCCGTAGCCGACCCCGGCCCGCGAGGTGCGGTGCTGGGACAGGCCCGCGAGACTGAGGATGAACAGCAGAGCGGCGACGATGTCGGCGGCCAGGGTGGCCGTGGTGGCAGTCATCTGGCCTCAGTCTTTCGAGAACATGCCGAGCATGCGGCGGGTGACGGCGAATCCTCCGACGACGTTCACGCTCGTCAGCAGGATCGCGATGAACGACAGCACGGTGACGACTTTCGAGTCGTGCCCGATCTGCAGCAGCGCGCCGATCACCACGATCCCGGAGATCGCGTTGGTGACCGACATCAGCGGGGTGTGCAGCGCGTGGTGGACCTTCCCGATGACGTAGTAGCCGATGACCACCGCGAGGGCGAACACCGTGAAGTTCTCCGCCAGTTGGGCGGGGGAGTAGGCGATCAGCAGGAACATGGCGGCCATCGCCAGGCCGATCAGGCCGAACCTGACCGGCGGGGTCAGCCGCGGCTTCTTCGGCTGCGCCGCCTCCTTGGGCGCCGCGGGCGCGGCGGCCGCCGCCGGCGCCGCCGAGACCGTGACCGGCGGTGGCGGCCAGGTCTTCTCGCCGTCCCTGACCACGGTGACCGCGCGCTGCACGACGTCGTCGAAGTCGAGCACCAGCCGGCCGTCCTTGCCGGGGGTGAGCAGCTTGAGCAGGTTGACCAGGTTGGTGCCGTACAGCTGCGAGGCCTGGGCGGGCAGCCGGGCCGCCAGGTCGGTGTAGCCGATGATCGTCACGCCGTTGCCGGTGACGATCGCCCGGTCGGCGACCGTGCCCTCCACGTTGCCGCCCTGCGCCGCGGCCATGTCCACGATGACGCTGCCGGGCTTCATCGACGCCACGTCGGCGGCGGTGAGCAGCCGCGGGGCCGGCCGGCCGGGGATCAGCGCGGTGGTGACGACCACGTCGACGTCGGCGGCCTGCTCGCTGTAGATCTCCGCGGCGCGCCGGTCGTACGCCTCCGAGGTCGCCTTGGCGTAGCCGTCGGTGCTCGCCTGCTGCTCGACCTCGACGGCCAGGAACTCGCCGCCCAGCGAGCGGACCTGGTCGGCGACCTCCGGGCGCGGGTCGGTGGCGCGCACCACCGCGCCGAGGCTGCCGGCGGCGCCGATCGCGGCGAGGCCGGCCACACCGGCCCCGGCCACCAGCACCTTCGCCGGCGGCACCTTGCCCGCCGCGGTGACCTGGCCGGTGAAGAACCGGCCGAAGACGTGCGCGGCCTCGATCACCGCGCGGTACCCGGCGATGTTCGCCATCGAGCTGAGTACGTCCATCGACTGGGCACGGGAGATCCGCGGCACCGCGTCCAGGGCCAGCACGGTGATGGGGCGGGCGGCGAGCCGGTCGAGCAGGTCGGGGCTGAGGCCCGGCGCGATCAGCCCGACCAGGGTGGCGCCCTCGCGCAGCCGCCCGATCTCCTCGGCGGAGGGCGCGTTGACCTTCAGGACGGTGTCGGCCGCCCAGGCGTCGCCGATCGACGCGCCGGCGCCCGTATAGGCGTCGTCGGTGAACCCCGAGGCCGCGCCCGCCTCCGGCGCCACGACCACCGCGTATCCCAGGGCGACCAGCTGGCGCACGGTCGCCGGGGTCGCCGCGACCCTGGTCTCACCCGCCCTGGACTCCGCGACGACCCCGATCTGCTGAGGTGGCGAATCAGACGACATCTATCAACCCTCTTCGCTCGCGAAAGATCCGAACGAACCTACAATGAGGGCCGCCTGAGGACACGTCCAGCACCAGTTGCGCCGTCTGCCCGCCCGCCGGTCGCCGCCCGGGCGTTTGAAATCGGCCGTTCAGGCAAACCGCAAGGCAGCTCCCTTGTCACACGAGGCCGGTCGCCGTCCGGCGGGCGGGTGAGCTGTGCGGCTCGCCGGGCGAGGAGGACGACATGGCGACACACTCCACCGAGGACGCTCCGGTGACGGTCCGAACCGTCGGCATGCTCGAACTGCCGGGAACGGCGGGGGTGATGGTCGCGGCGGACCTCGTGTACCGGGTGCGGGACTGCTTCGCGGTCACCATGGTCCTGCGCGGCCCTGACGACGTCGAGGTCGGCTGGACCTTCGCATGGGACCTGCTGGAGCGGGGGCTGTCCGCCGCCACCGGCGAGGGCGAGGTCCGGGTCGCCCCCGTCCCGGGCTCCGAGGGCATCGTCGAGGTGGTGCTCGCCAGCTCCTTCGGCGCCAGGATGGCCTTCCCGACCCGGGACATCGCCGCCTTCCTGCACCTGGCCCGGCCGCTGCTCGCCCGGGGCCTGTCAGGGGTGTCGGCGGACCTCGACCGGGAGCTGGCGGCGATCATGGAGAACCGCTGACGGGGGCTCGCGCGGTCTCGGCCTGCTGCTGGCCAGGCGGCTGCTCGAGGTGGGCTGCGCGGTGACGGTCGCGGCCCGGGAGGCGGCGGAACCGGCCGAGGCCGAGGGTCTGCTGACGCACGGGGGAGGCGCGGGCCGGGTACGCGCCCAGGTCCGCGACGTGACCGACCGCGAGGCGGTCGGAGAGCTGATGCGGGCCGCCGCCAAAGCGCACGGCGTCGACCTCGTCATCGCCAACGCGGGCGTCATCCAGGTCGCCGGCCGTGGAGTTCGGCGGCGACCGGGCAGCGGAGTTCGGCTGGTTCTCGGCTCTCGCCGGCAGCCCCGTGGTGTCGATGGACGCGGAGCGTGCGGCGCGGCGAATCGTCCGCGCGGTGGCCCGGCGGCGGACCCGGCTGGTGCTGACCCCGGCCGCGAAGCTGGCCGGGCTGGCCCACGGCGTCGCGCCGGCGACGACCGTACGGCTGACCTCCCTCGGCGCTCGCGCCCTGCCGTCGGCCGGGGAACGGGAAGGCACCGGCGGGGCGGACCTGCGCGAGGGCCGTGACATCGAGTCGGAACCGGCGAATCCGGTGGCCCGCCGGCTCCGGGCGTGGTGGAGCGCCCTCAACGACCGGGCGGCCGACGCGTACAACGAGCGCCGCCGCCACGCCTGAACCTTCCTGCGTCGGAGCGTCAGGCGACTGCCCCCCAGGACTCCGGTCCAGGGGGCTTTCTTCTGCCCGTATCTGCTTGACGCAACCACTCTGACCACGCCTTTCGCCCGAAGATGCGGATTCGCTGAAGTGCACCAGACTGGGAACCGGGGCGAGGCGGCTCGAACCCTTCTGGGTTCCGAGGGCAGCGGCGCGCCCCGCTCGGGGCGGTCGGGAGTCGCCCTCCGGGAGCTGGTGTCCGAGTCGTAGAGGGCATCCGCCCGCGACAGTGGGAAGGCGAAGCGTGATGGG
The DNA here is from genome assembly GCF_050956065.1 of Streptomyces sp. CA-111067. Lineage (NCBI taxonomy): Bacteria > Bacillati > Actinomycetota > Actinomycetes > Kitasatosporales > Streptomycetaceae > Streptomyces > Streptomyces sp. CA-111067. The sequence continues at coordinate 8,460,750 of NZ_CP192103.1, forward strand.
CGCACCGAAGAAACTCGGCATGGCCGCGGCCATGGCCGGCGGCTATCTGCTCGGCCGCGGCACCAAGGCGGCCCGCGGCGCGGCCTCCTCGGTGACGGACCGCGGCATCACCGCGCTGACCGCGGCCCTGCACGAACACACCCTCGGGCTGGACCGTGAACCGGACGCCGGCGAGGACGAGGACTCGCAGGCGCCGGAAGACGGCGGCACGGAGCCGCAGGAGGCCGGCGACGCCGACACGCGGCAGCCGGACACCGAGGGCGGCGAGGACGGCAAGGACGACGAGGGCGCCGAGCAGCCGAAGGCCCCGGCGAGAAAGCCGGCCGCGCGGTCGAGGCCGGCGGCGAAGAAGACCCCGGCGAAAAAGGCCGCGCCCAAGAGCCCTGTGGCCAAGAAGGCGCCAGCCGAAGAGGCCCCGGCGAAGAGGGCCGTGGCCAAGAAGGCTCCGGCGAAGAGGTCTCCGGCCGGCAAGCCCGGCGCGAAGAGCGCGAGCGCGCCCGGCAGGCGGGCCCCGGCCAAGGCGTCCACCGGCAGCAAGTCGTCCGCCGCCCGGAAGGCGACGGCGAAGAAGAGCCAGCCCACCAAGAAGGCAGCGGCACGCAGCCGGCGGGAAAGGTGACCAGTCCATGGCGACCGACCAGAAGACCCAGGAATCCGATCCGAGCCCGATGGCCCAGCTCAAGCATGAGATCGGCCGGTACGTCGGTGCCCGGGCCAGACACGCTGTCCGCAAGGCGGGCAGCAAGCTGACCGAGGCGACCGACAAGCTCATCGACGTCGACGAGGACAGCGGCACCGTCCCGAAGGTCGGCAAGCGGGTCCTGCACGGTGAGTCGCCCGCCAAGGCCATCGCCGCCGAGAAGGGCGAGGACGTCAAGAGCGGGATCGTCGGGAAGGTCAAGGACGCCATTCCGGGCAGCGGTTCCCACGACGACTCCGACAGCGGTTCGGGCGGCGGCTCCGGTGACGTCGACGCTTCGGGCGACGGCAAGTCCACGAACATCATCGAGATGATGGACGTCGGGGTGCCGTTGCGCACCGCCTACGACCACTGGACCGAGTACGAGTCCTTCAGCGACTTCACCAAGGGCGTCCAGAGCGCGGAGCGCGGCGAGGAGGCCGTCAGCGAGTGGACGGTCAAGATCGGCCCTTCGACCAGGACCTGGAAGGCGACCGTCCAGGAGCAGATCCCCGACGACCGGATCGTCTGGACGTCGGAGGGAGGCCAGGGCACCACCCAGGGCGCGGTCAGCTTCCACGAGATCACCCCGACGCTCACCCGGATCATCATGGTCCTCGTCTACTACCCGACCGGCTTCGTGGAGAAGACCGGCAACCTGTGGCGGGCCCAGGGCCGCCGGGCCCGGCTGGACTTCAAGAACTTCCAGCGCTACGTGACCTTCGCGGAGGACGAGGCCGAGGGCTGGCGCGGTGAGATCCGCGACGGCGAGGTCGTCGAGACCCACGAGGAGGCCATGGAGCGGGAGGAGGACGAGGAGGGCCAGGAGCCGGAGGACGACGACACCGGCACCGACGAAGAAGCGGACGAAGAGGGCGACGAAGAGGAAGACTGACCATGGACGGTGACGTGAAGGCGGGCGATCGGCCGGCGGAAGAGCCGGGGGTGGGGCCGGACGCCCGCAAGCCGCAGGGCGATCCGGATGTGCTGCTGGACATCCCGGACCTGCACGTGGACGAGATCGATCTCGACGTCCAGGATCTGCGCGCCCGGGTGGCGCTGCACGCGGAGGTGCTCGACCTGCTGAAACTCGACGTCGGCGTGGACGTGGTGCTGGGCCGGGTCGAACTGGACGTGACCGGCGTCCAGGCGCAGGCCCTGCTCAAGGTGCGCCTCGACAACGTCGCCGAGATCGTCGGCAGCGTGCTGCGCACGATCGATCGCAACCCGCAGATCCTGGAGCAGGTCACCCGGCCGGTGGGTGAGGCGGTCCAGTCGGTCGGCTCGGGAGCCGGCCGCGCCGTCGGCGAACTGGGCCGGGGTGCGGGGGAGGCGGTCGAGGACGTCGGTGAGGGCGCGGGCGAGGCCGTCGAAGACGTAGCTGAGGGCGCCGGGCAGGCTGTGGAGGAGGTCGGTTCGGGCGCGGGCGAGGCTGTGGAGGAGGTCGGTTCGGGCGCGGGCGAGGCGGTCGAGGAGGTCGGTTCGGGCGCGGGCGAGGCGGTCGAGGACGTCGGCTCCGGCGTGGGTGAAGCCGCCGGCGAGGTCGGTTCCGGCGCCGGTGAGGCCGTCGACGACATCAGCGCGAGCGCGAGCACGGCCCTCGGGGACGAGGAGATCGAACGGAAGGAACGCGCGGCCGAGACCGCCGGTTCCTCGCGCCGGCACCCGCGCCGCCGCCCGCGTCCCGCCCCCTCCCGCCGTACGGCCTCGGCCCGGCGCCACCAGCCCCGCTGATCCGGCCGCGGAACACGCGCGGCGCCCACATCGAGGTGCCCGGTAGACGTTCCCGCCGGCCGCAAGGTCCGCGAGGCCGCGGTCTCCTTCGACGACCCGGGACATCGCCGCCGCAGTGAAACAACTAGTCAGTTATGCTGACGAATGTAAACATGCCGCGGTGCCGATGTCGGTGGCAGTCGCCCAGTCCGAAGGAGGGGATGGCGCAGCCCGCGCGGCCGTGGCCGGGCCGGGGGTGATCTGGCTCGGCCGGGTCGACAAAGGGTGTGAGCCTCGTGGGGCCGGACAGGCGATGGAGTCGAGAGCGGCATGGGCGACGAGCGGCGGACGAATCTCGGGGTGTTGCTGTTCATTCCGTACCGGTACGCCGAGGACCGGATGTTCGGGGCTCTGCGGGGTGCCGGGTTCGACGACTGGACCCTCGCCCAGTGCCGGGTGTTCCAACGCGTCGCCCCGGACGGGTCGCGCCTCACGGACCTCGCTGACCAGGCGCAAATGACCAAACAGAGCGCCGGCGTGATGGTCGACCAACTGGAGCGCCTGGGCTACGTCCGCCGGGTCCCCGACCCCGCGGACGGCCGCGCGCGGCTGATCGTCATCGAAGAACGCGGCCGGCGGGCGGTCGAGGTCGCCGCGGCCGCACTCGACGAGATCCTCGCGGAGTGGAAGGCGTATCTGGGCACCCGGAACTTCGCCCTTCTCCACCAGATCCTGGAGCAGCTCCGCGAGATCACCGACCCCTACGCACCGTAGGCCGGTCCCCTGGGCCGTCCGGCCCTGACGCCCGCCGCCCCGAACCGCCGGGCGTCAGCACGCTTCGACACCTCATTGACTTAGTCAGAATTCCTGACTATAGTTCCTGTTGAACCGTCGCCGTAGAGAGCACGCCGCCGCCACGGGCGCCGGCCCGGCGAGGTTCGGTTCAGCTTTCCTATAAGGAGCGAAATGTCATGAGGTTTCTCGTTCTTGGGGCAACCGGCCGCACCGGTGTCCTCTTCGTCAAAAAGGCACTCGACCAGGGACACCGGATCAGCGTCGTCGTCCGGAAGGCCGGCGCCGACGTCGACCCGCGCGCGGAGATCGTCGTGGGCGATGTCACCGATGCCGCCGTGATCGCGAAGGCGGCACAGGGCCACGACGCGATCATCAGCGCGCTCGGCGTGAAAAGCGCCCGCGATACACCCACGTTGATCACCGACATGGTCCGTGCGGTGATCGAGTCCGCGAAAACGTCAGGCGTCGACCGGTTCGTCATCGTGTCCGCGTTCGGAGTCGGCGACTCTCTCGCCAAGGCCTCATTCCTTGTGGGCCCCCTGTTCCGCACCGTGCTCCGGAAGACCTACGCGGACAAGGCCGCGTCGGAGGTGCTCTTGAAGGCCAGCGGTCTGAAGTGGACTCTCGGATACCCCGGAGCGCTGAACAATCGAAACGGTGGCCGCTACACCGAGGTCGTCCTGCAGGACGTCACGAAATTGCCGGTCTTCCCCTCGGCCTCGCGCTCCCACGTCGCCGACTTCCTCCTCCATGCCGCCGTGGAAGACATCTTCACCCGCCAGACCGTCGTCGTCATCGACGCCAAGTAGGACACCGGCGTGAGGAAGGCCCACCTGCGGATGTGCCCGCACTCGTACGGGACTCTTGCCACGCGTGGGACAACGCCCTTACGGTCCTTGCCTCGAAGTATTTGGGAGCGCTCCCACTCACGTCGAAAGGACTCCGCGCCCACTGCGCTTGCACGGTCCCCCCACCTCCGTGCCTGTCATCGAAAGGACAAGCATGAAGTCGCTACCGCAAGCCCTCCGCTCCACCCGCAGAACGGCCGTGGCCGTTCTCGCGGCGCTCGGCCTCGGTGTCGGCGGCCTGGTCACACTCGCCGCCGCGCCGGCCGCGCACGCCGACACCCAGATCTGCGACCAGTACGGGTCGACGACGATCCAGGGCAAGTACGTCGTGCAGAACAACCGCTGGGGCACATCCGAAGCCCAGTGCGTCAACGTCACCAGCAGTGGCTTCCAGCTCACCACGGCTGACGGCTCGGTGCCGACCAACGGTGCGCCGAAGGCGTACCCGTCCGTTTACAACGGCTGCCACTACACCAACTGCTCGCCCGGCACCAACCTGCCCGCGCAGCTCAGCGGGATCAGCAGCGCGCCGACGAGCATCTCCTACGCCTACGTGAACAACGCGGTCTTCGACGCGGCCTACGACATCTGGCTGGACCCGACGCCGAAGACGGACGGCGTCAACAAGACCGAGATCATGGTGTGGTTCAACCACGTCGGGTCGATCCAGCCGGTGGGTTCCAAGGTCGGCACCGCCAATGTCGCGGGCCGCAGCTGGGACGTCTGGACCGGCAACAACGGCGGCAACGACGTCATCTCCTTCGTCGCGCCCTCGGCGATCAGCAGCTGGAGCTTTGACGTCAAGGCGTTCGCGAACGAGACGATCAGCCGCGGGATGGCTCAGAGCAACTGGTACCTCACCAGCGTCCAGGCCGGTTTCGAGCCCTGGCAGAACGGCGCGGGCCTGGCTGTCACGAACTTCTCGTCCTCGGTCAGCACCGGCAGCAGCTCGACGAACGGCGGCGCCTCCAACGGTGGTACCACCAGCGGTTCGACCAGCGGCGGCAGCACCGGCGGTACGGGCGGCTCGGCCTGCAAGGTCACCTACGCGACGCAGACGTGGACCGGCGGCTTCACCGCCAACGTCACGATCGCCAACACCGGCTCCAGCGCGGTCGGCAACTGGAAGCTCGGCTTCACCCTGCCCTCGGGCCAGACCGTCACCAGCGCCTGGAACGCCACGGTGAACCCGACCTCCGGCGCCGTCACGGCGAGCAGCATGTCCTACAACGGCTCGATCCCGGCAGGCGGTTCGCAGTCCTTCGGCTTCCAGGGCACGTCGACGGGCAGCACGGCGTCCCCCACCGCCTTCACCCTGAACGGCGCCCCCTGCTCCTGACCCGACCCGTCCGACCGCCACCCGCAGAAGGGCCCGAAAACACAACAGAAGATCACCGGGCAACCACTGCCAGCGGCCTGTCCAGCCGCTGGCAGTCCTGCGTGACCCGCCCCATACGCCTCTGCGGAGGTGGTTCGGGAGCCGGGGCGGTGGCCGCCGGGTGAACGGCGATCGGGATCCGCAGGGTCAGCACACCCGCTTCCAGGTGCCGGGGCCGGCCGGCTGCTGGGCGAGCGGTCAGCTGCCGAACGACCAGGGGCCGAAGCGGCCCCAGGTGATGAGCAGCGCGATCGCCAGGTAGACCGAGTTGACCAGCACGAATCCGTACTGGCCGAGGCGGCCGTGGGTGATCATGGCGCCGACCATCAGGGCGATCCAGCAGGCGGCGGTGACCGGCACCATCACCGGCGCGATGTCGGTCGCGGCGGGCAGGATCAGGCCGAACGCGGCGAGGAGTTCCAGCAGGCCGAGCGTCTTGATGAAGCCGGGGGTCGCGTCACGCGTCCACTCCCCGCCGTGCTGCGCGCCGAGCTTCGCCTTGGGGATGACGGCCTTGCTGATGCCGCCGACCAGCGCGACCGTGGCAAGCAGTCCCGCGGCGATCCAGAGAGTGAGGTCCATGAAAACCAGCGTCGGCGCAGGTCAGCGAGCGATCAAGGTAGAGTCCGTGCAGCTGTCCATAACGTGGAGGTTATGAATGGAGCTGCGGGACATCGAGATCTTCCTGACGCTCGCCGAGGAGCTGCACTTCGGCCGCACCGCGGAGCGGCTCCGGGTGTCGCAGGCCCGGGTCAGCCAGTCCGTCAGCGCCCAGGAGCGCCGCCTCGGCGTGGCGCTCTTCGACCGTACGAGCCGGCGGGTGGCGCTGACCCCGGTCGGGCGCAGGCTGCGCGAGGACCTCCAGCAGGCCGTCGACCTGCTGCACGCCGGCCTCGCCCGCGCCCAGGCGGCCGGCCCCGGCGCGGACCGGACCCTGCGGCTCGGCGTCTTCGGCCACGCCGGACACGAGCTGCGCCCGATGATCGACGTGTTCCGCGACCGCTACCCCGGCAGCGACGTCCAGTTCGGCGAGATCAACGGCTTCGACGCGTTCGCCGCGCTGCGCTCGGGGGAGCACGACGCGCACGTGCTGTGGCTGCCGGTCGCCGAGCCCGACCTCACCGTCGGCCCCGTCGTGCTCACCGGAGGCCGGGTGCTGGCCGTGGCCGCCGACCACCCGCTCGCCGAGCGCGGCGTCGCGTCCCTGGAGGACCTCGCCGACAACCACGTGGTGGACATCGGCTCGGAGATCCCCGAGTACTGGGTCAACGCCATGGTGCCCGGCCGCACCCCGCTCGGGCGCCGCATCCCGCGCGGGCCCGCCGCACGGACCTTCCACGAGATCCTCTCCCTGGTCGCCGACGGACGCTGCGTGCACCCGCTCGGCGAGATCGCCGCGCGCTACAACAACCCGCCCGGCGTGGTGTTCCTGCCGCTGCACGACGCTCCGGCCCTCCAGTGGGCGCTGATCTGGCGCACCGCCGCCGACAGCCCCGCCCTCCGCGCCCTGGCCCAGACCGCCGCCGACCACGGCCCCGTCACACCCTGACGGGACCTCACGCCGCGGGGGCCCGGCGGTGCCGCGGACCGCGGGCCCCGCCACCCCGCGTGTCGGCTCCTGGCCAGAGAGCCACCGCTGAAGCTAGGGTGATCCGCGCCCGTTCACCGGGGCGCATCACCATGGGGGCTTCACCGTATGAACGACTCACCCGAGGGCGCCGGCGCCGTACTGCCCGGGTATCCCGAGCCGTTGTGGATCCAGGCGGTCAACGTGATCCGCGGCGAGATCGACCGCGGGGTGCTGCAGCCGGGCGGCCGGCTGCCGCCGGAGCGCGAGCTCTGCCAGCAACTGGGCATCAGCCGGGTGACGCTGCGCAAGGCGCTCGGCAGCCTGGTCGAGGCCGGCGTGCTCAACCCCTCGCACGGGCGCGGCTGGTATGTGGCCAGGACCGCGCAGAAGAAGGAGTGGCCCAACAGCCTGGAGTCGTTCAGCGAGACCGCGGCCCGGATGGGGCTCACCCCGCACTCGACGGTGCTGCGCGCCGAGACCAGCCCGGCGAGCATCGACGAGGCCGAGCAGCTGGCCATCGCCCCGGGGACGCCGCTCTTCCGGCTGGAGCGGGTGCGGCTGCTGGAGGGCGTCCCGATAGCGCTCGACCTCACCCGCCTGCGGCAGGCGCTGGTGCCGGGGATCGAGCAGGTCGACTTCCGCGAGCGGTCGCTGTATTCGACGCTCGGCGCCGCCGGGGTGCTGCCGGTGCGCGCGGACAGCACCATCGAGGCGACCAAGGCCGACGAGCGGGCGGCCGAGCACCTCGATCTGGCGCCCGGTGACCCGGTGCTCGTCATGCGGCAGCTCGCCCTGGGCGACCGGCAGGAACCGCTGTTCGTCTCGACGATCCGGTACGCGGGCGACCGCTACCGGCTGCGCACCTCGTTCGCCCGGTCGTAGCGGCGGACCCGGCGGACCCGGCGGACCCGGCGGTCAGAGCAGCACCACGCCCTTGACGAAGTCGGGCCCGGCCTCCTCCATGAGGCCGAACGCCTCGTCGATGCCGTCGAGACCGAACCGGTGGGTGACCAGCGGCTGGTAGCTGAACCGCCGGTCGGCGATCAGGCCGAGGGCCTGCCGCATGGCCTCGACCAGCCGCCTGCGGTCGGGGCAGAAGCCGTTGACGACGGTGACGGCCTTGTACCAGAGGTCCATGTCCATCATCGCGTCGCCGGTGTGGTGGTAGCCCACCACGCACAGCGTGCCGAACGGCCGCACCATGCTGCCGGCCGTCTTCAGCCCGCCGGTGGCCCCGGTCGCCTCCAGGACGATCCCCGGCCGCGCGTCGGTGGCCCGGCCGGTGTCGGTGCGGTACTCCTCCGGCAGCTCGTCGGGGGCGAAGACCAGGTCGGCGCCCAGCGCCAGGGCCCGGCGGCGGCGGGCCGGGTCGGGGTCGACGCCGATCAGCAGGCCGGGCGCGTGCCGCCTGGCGAGCTGGACGAGCCCGAGCCCCATGAAGCCGAGCCCCACCACGGCCACCCGGTCACCGGCGCGGATGCCGGTACGGGACAGCGCCTCCTCCAGGTCGGCGACCGGTTCGCCGATCGCGAGCGCCGGTTCGATCCCCTCGGGCACCGGCAGCACCGCGTCGGCGTCCATCACCGCCAGGGACGCGAAGCCGTCACCGCCGAGCCCGGTCACCAGGTCGCCGGGCAGCCAACGGCCCGCGTTCCGCCCGGTCGCGGCGACCCGGCCGACGATCTCATGGCCGAGCCGTACCGGCGCGCCGGTTCCGTCATGGGTGAGCCACGGCCCGATGTCGGAGGTGCACACCCCGCAGACCAGCACGTCCACCAGCACCTGGTGGTCGGCCGGGACCGGGTCGTCGGCGGTGACGATCTCGGAGGTGCGGGGGCCGATGAGTTGACTGATCTTCATACGGGGCTCCTGTCTGGGTGGTGCGGGTCAGTGTAGTCATCTGGTTCTAAGTGGTAAGCATTGGTCAGTCCGGACTCTGGCCGAATTTCTGGTCAGCTATGTCCAGCTATGTGGCTAAAGTTGCTAGTTGAAGGGCGAATTTCCGCCGCGTTACCTGCTGTTCCACCCCTAGACAGGAACGCTCTTCGTATTAAGATGACGGCAAGTGGTATGCATCTGGCACACCATGGAATCCACCCGACGAAGGGGAGGCAGTCATGGTTCACGCAGCGAAAGCCGCCGGTCAGGACCTCTCCGCCGTGGTCGTCGGGGCGGGTTCGCAGGGCAGGGTGCACGCTCTGGGCCATCTCGCCGCCCCCGGAGTGGTCTTGACCGGTCTGGCGGACGTGGACCTGGCGTCCGCGCAGGCGCTGGCCGCTGAACTGGACGTGCCCGCCGTCCACCGGGACTACCGCGAACTGTTCGCCGCGGCGCGGCCGGACATCGTCAGCGTCTGCACCCCGCCGGCCTTCCACCTCGACGTGGTGCGCGCCGCGATCGAGGCCGGAGCGCGGGCGGTGCACTGCGAGAAGCCGATCGCGCTCAGCTACGGCGAGGCCCTGGAGATGGCGGCCCGCGCCGCCGACGCCGGGGTCCAGCTGACCTTCAACCTCCAGCGCCGCTTCGAACCCGTGCAGCGGCAGGCCAGGGAGTGGATCGCGGCGGGCGAGATAGGCGAGGTGGTGACCGTCGAGGGCTACTGCCCCAATCTGTTCGACTGGGGCACCCACATCGTCGACCTCATCCTCTTCCACCGTCAGGACGCCGCCCCCGAGTGGGTGCTCGGCCAGCTCGACGTCACCCTGGACCGCTACGTCTACGGCGTCTTCACCGAGACCGCCTCGCTGACGCAGTTCGGCTGGGCGGACGGGGTGCGGGCCGTGGTCTCCACCGGGCGTGAACCGCACACACCGGTGCTCAATGTGCAGAACAACCTCGGCCTGATCGTCCAGGGCAGCACCGGCCGGGCCGACATCCGCGGCGCGCGCTGCGTGGTGCGCCGGTTCGGCAAGGCGGACCTGGTCCGGGAGTCACCGTTCGACACCGACTCGCGGAACTGGGACCACGCGGTGGACCCGGCGATCGTGGCCGGCACCGCCGACGCCATCCGCGACCTGGCCGAGTGCTTGCGCACCGGCCGCAGACCGGCGCTGCACGCCGAGCACGGGCTGCGCGGCGCCGAACTGATCTTCGCCACATATGAGAGCAGCAGGTCCAGGCGGCGCGTGCAACTGCCCCTCGACCGGATGGACAACGCCCTGATCAGCGGGCGAGCGGAGGGCTTCTGGAGCCCTACCGGTGAATTGCGCTCCACCTACTGAATCGAGCCTCCGCATGCAGATATCCCAGCCCCGCCATGTCTCCACCGCCCCAACCGCCGCCCCCGGCACGGCCGATCGCGCCACCGGACCCGCCGCCACCAGGGCGACCGCCCTCGCCATGATCAGCGGTGACGACGTGTACGAGGACCTGTTCACCGCGGCCTCCGCGCTCCAGAGCGCACTGACCGACGAGGGGTTCGCGACCCGCACCGGGCTCGGCACCGCGCCGCTGGACGACGCGGGCGACGTGGACGTGATCGTCCTCTACACCGCGCTCGGCCGGTTCACCGCCGGGCAGCGCGAGGGGCTGGCCCGGGCGGTGCACGGCGGCTGCGGCCTGGTCGCACTGCACTCCACCACGGTCCTCGCCTCGCCGCCCGACCAGCTCGACGAGGCGGACCGGCTGCTCGCCGAGCTGATCGGCAGCCGCTACCTCTCGCACGGCCCCTCACCGCACGAGAGCAGGTTCGAGGTGCGGCTGGACCCGGACCACGAGCTGACCGCGGGCATCGAGCCGTTCGAAGTGACCCATGAGCACTACCAGTTGAAGACCGCACCCGACGTGCGCGTCCTCGCCTGGCGGGACACCGGCAGCGGCCCCGAGCCGCTGGTCCACGTCCGCCGGCACGGGAAGGGCCGGGTCTGCTACCTGCAACTGGGCCACGACATGCGGATCTGGGGCGAACCCGGAATGCGAGAGCTCGTACGGCGCGCCGCCCGCTGGGCCTGCCGACCCGATCGCGAAGGGGTGTGACCTGGTGCGGACTCTGCTCCGGAAGATCGTCTTCTATCTGGTCACCGCCTGGGCGGCGATCAGCCTCAACTTCCTCATCCCGCGGATCATGCCGGGCAATCCGGCCGACAACCTGATCCAGCAGTTCCACGGCAAGCTCAGCCCGTCCGCGGTGCACGCGCTGCGGGTGCTGTTCGGCCAGTCGGACCAGAACCTCTGGCAGCAGTACGTCAGTTACTGGCACAGCGTCTTCACCGGCGACTTCGGCACCTCCTACGCCTACTACCCGTCGAAGGTCAGCACGGTGCTCGGCCAGAGCATGTACTGGACGCTGATCCTGGTCACCATCTGCACCGTGCTCGGCTTCGTCATCGGCACCGTGCTGGGCATGCTGGCCGGCTGGAAGCGCGGCAGCTGGCTGGACTCGCTGGTGCCGGTCACGACGTTCCTGTCGTCGATCCCGTACTTCTGGTTCGCGATCATCATGGTCTACCTGTTCGCGATCACCTTCAAATGGTTCCCGCTGTCCGGCGGCTACGCGCTCGACCAGCACATCGGGCTGAACGCCGGCTTCGTCGGCAGCGCGATCAACTACGCGGTGCTGCCCGCGGTGACCATCACCGTGGCCTCGATCGGCGGCTGGCTGATCGGCATGCGCAACATGATGGTCACCACGCTCAGCGAGGACTACGTCCGGCTGGCCGAGGCCAAGGGCCTGTCCAAGCGCCGGGTGATGTACACCTACGCGGCCCGCAACGCGATGCTGCCGTCGCTGTCCGGCTTCGCGATGTCGCTGGGCTTCGTCATCGGCGGCTCGATCGTCACCGAGGTCGTCTTCAACTACCCCGGCATCGGATCGGTGCTCTTCAAGGCCGCGCAGGCGGCCGACTACCCGCTGATGTCGGCGATCTTCCTGCTCATCACCGTGCTGGTGCTCATCGCCAACCTCATCGCCGACATCGCGTACGTCTTCCTCGACCCGAGGACAAGGGAGAGCTGACCATGGCCCTGCAACCCGCTGCCCTGGCCGAGGCCGACGCGACCACCGAGTCCTCCGGAGGGCCGAACCGCCTCTGGCTGCGCCTGCTGCGCTCGCCGCTGACCCTCACCGGCCTGGTGATCGTATCGATCTTCGTGGTGCTGGCCGTGGTCGCACCGTGGATCTCGCCGTACGACCCGTCGGCGGTCAGCGACAGCACGCTGATCGGGCCGAACGCCTCGCACTGGCTCGGCACCACCCAGAACGGCCAGGACATCCTGTCGCAGATGCTCTACGGCGCCCGCGCCTCGATGCTGGTCGGCATCGGCGCCGCGGTGTTCACCACCGTCCTGTCGGTCCTGGTGGGAGTCACCGCCGGATACGTCGGCGGGATCGGCGACGAGGTGCTGTCGTTGCTGGCGAACGTGTTCCTGGTGCTGCCCAGCCTGCCGCTGACCATCATCCTGGCCGCGTACCTGCCGCACAGCGGCTCGCTCGGCATCATCCTGGTCATCACCGTCACCGGCTGGGCCTGGGGCGCCCGGGTGCTGCGCGCGCAGACCCTGTCGCTGCGCAAACGGGACTTCGTCGAGGCGGCCCGGGCCACCGGCGAGCGCACCTGGCGGATCATCCTCAAGGACATCCTGCCCAACCAGGTCGCGGTGATCGCCGCGTCCTTCCTCGGCACCGTGACCGCCGCCATCCTCACCCAGGCCAGCCTGGCCTTCCTCGGCCTGGCCGATGTCACCCAGTGGTCCTGGGGCACCATCCTGTACTGGGCGCAGACCGGCAGCGCGCTGCTGACCGGTGCCTGGTGGTGGTTCGTACCGGCCGGACTCGCCATCGCCGTGCTCGGCACCGCGCTGTCGCTGGTCAACTTCGGCATCGACGAGTTCATCAACCCGCGGCTGCGGCAGGCCGGCATCGGCACCAAGAAGGCCCAGCGCGGCCAGGTGTCGGCCAAGCGGGCCCGGCGGGTCAAGCACCAGGGCCCGGCGGTCGAGCGGCCGGCCCCGACACCCTTCACCCAGGACAGCACCGACGTCGTCCTGGACGTGCGCGACCTGCGGGTGGAGTACGTCGGCGAGGGCGGCCGCACCCCGGCGGTCAGCGACGTGTCGTTCACGCTGCGGCGCGGCGAGGTGCTGGGCATCGCGGGGGAGTCCGGCTCGGGCAAGTCCACCCTCGCCTACGCCATCACCCGGCTGCACAAGCCGCCGGCCGAGATCTCCCAGGGCGAGATCCACTACACCAAGCCGGACGGCGAGACCGTCGACGTGCTGGCCATGGACGACGCCGAACTGCGCGGATTCCGCTGGGAGGAGCTGTCCATCGTCTTCCAGTCGGCGATGAACGCGCTCAACCCGGTGCTGCGGATCGGCGTCCAGATCGAGGACGTCATCGTCGCCCACCGGCCGAGGATGAACGCGCAGGAGCGTGCCGCCCGGGTGGTCGAGCTGCTCGGCATCGTCGGGATCCCGGCCGACCGCGCCAACTCCTACCCGCACGAGCTGTCCGGCGGGATGCGGCAGCGCGCGATGATCGCCGTCGGGCTCGCCCTGGACCCCGAGATCATCGTGATGGACGAGCCGACCACCGCGCTCGACGTGGTCATCCAGCGGCAGATCATCGCGAAGATCATGGAGCTGAAGGACCAGCTCGGCTTCTCGGTCGTGTTCATCACCCACGACCTGTCGCTGCTGATCGAACTCTCCGACACCATCGCGGTGATGTACGGCGGCAAGGTCGTCGAGATGGCCTCGGCCGACGACTTCTACCGCCGCCCGCAGCACCCCTACAGCCGCGGCCTGCTCGCGTCCTTCCCGACCCTCGGCGGGCCCAAGCGGGAACTCACCGGCATCGCCGGCTCCCCGCCCGACCTGCGCAGGCTGCCCTCCGGGTGCGCCTTCCAGCCGCGCTGCCCGCACGCGTTCGACGCCTGCGCGCAGCGGGTGCCCGAGCTCTACCAGGTGGCCGCGCCCGGCGGCGGCAGGTCGCTCGCCGCGTGCCTGCTGCACACCGAGGCGAAGGAGGAAGCGGCCCCGCGGCCCGCGGAACCACAACCCGAGAAGTCCCCGAACGAGCTGGCGACAGGTGAGACACGATGAGCGGCGAGACGACGGCCCCGGCGGCGGCCGGCCCCGGCGACGGCAAGGCTGATGCCCCGGTACTCGAAGCCGTCCATGTGACCAAGCACTTCCCGGTGCGCGGCGGACTGCCCAAGCGCGGCGGCACCCGCAAGGTCGTGCACGCCGTCGAGGACGTGTCCTTGCGGCTGTACGCGGGCCGGATCACCGCACTGGTCGGCGAGTCGGGCTCCGGCAAGTCCACCCTCGCCCGGCTGCTCGCGCAGCTCTACCCGCTCACCGCCGGTGAGGTGCGGCTGCACGGCGAACCCGTCAAGGCGATGCGCGGCCGGGCCTTCCGCGACCACGTCCGCCAGGTCCAGCTGATCCTGCAGGACCCCTTCGCGTCCTTCAACCCGGTCGCGACGATCGCCGGCACCCTCAAGCGGGCCGTGGCCCTGCACCACCCGGGCAAGCACGGCAAGGACCGGGTCGCGGTCATCGACGACCTGCTGACCCAGATCAACCTGGTGCCGCCGCGGCAGTTCACCGCGAAGTACCCGCACGAGCTGTCCGGCGGGCAGTTGCAGCGCCTGTCGATCGCCCGCGCGCTCGCGGCCGACCCCGAGGTGTTCCTCGCCGACGAGCCGGTCTCCAGCCTCGACGTCTCCATCCGCCTGGGCATCCTCAACCTGCTGCGCCGCCTCACCGAGGAGCGCAACGCCGCGATGCTCTACGTCACCCACGACATCGCCTCCGCCCGCTACTTCGCCACCGACACCGCCGTGATGTACGCCGGCCAGGTCGTCGAGAGCGGGCCGTCGGAGGCGGTGACCCAGCAGGCCGCGCACCCGTACACCCAGCTGCTGATCGCCTCGGCCCCCGACCCGTCGCGGGCCGCCGCGGACCGGGTCGAGGACATCGGGCAGCCGCCCAGCCTCATCGACCCGCCGACCGGCTGCCGGTTCCACCCGCGCTGCCCGTACGCGATGCCGCGGTGCGCCGACCAGGCGCCCGAGCCGTTCGACATCTCCCCAGGCCACACCGCCCGGTGCTGGCTGTACGCCGACGACACCGAGGCGCGCGCCAAGCGGGCCGAGAACGCCGAGGCCGTCGCGAACCTGACCGCCCCCGCCTCCTGATCCGCAAGGGGCCGCCGCCGGCCCGCAGGTACCACCCCCGCTGTCCCCACTCCCAAGGAGCAGACGCTCGTGACCACTTCGCAGTCGCCGATCGCGTCCGGCATGACGAGACGCGGCGTCCTGGCAAGCGCCCTGGCAGGCGCGGGCGCTGTCGCGCTGGCAGGCTGTCAGGGTTCCACCAGTTCGAGCGGTGCCAACGACACCCTCACCGTGGCCGGCCAGTCCGACAACCTCACCAAGGTCTTCAACCCCTACCTGGAGAACACCGCCCAGGGGCTGACCTACACCTCCCCGGCCAGCGGCGGCTTCATCTACGAGCCGCTGGTGCAGATCAACACCGTCAACATCGGCCATGACATCCCGTGGCTGGCGAAGGCCTGGCGCTGGACGGACGGCAACAAGACGCTCACGATGGACCTCCAGTCCGGGGTGAAGTGGACCGACGGCCAGCCGTTCTCGGCCGACGACGTGGTGTTCACCTACACCATGCTGAAGAAGAACTCCGGCCTGAACTTCCTCGGCGTGGACGTCGCCTCGGTGAGCGCGCCGAGCCCGACCCAGGTGGTCTTCACCTTCCCGCAGCCCGCGCAGCAGTTCTTCACCAACGTGGTGTCGCAGCCGATCGTCTCCCAGCACATCTGGTCCAAGGTCAAGGACCCGACCAAGTACACCGACGCCGACCCGGTCGGCACCGGCCCCTTCAAGCTCGGCGAGTTCTCCGCGCAGAGCTTCACGCTGGTCCGCAACGAGGACTACTGGCAGCCGAAGGCGCAGATCAAGACGCTGCGGTTCGTGGCGTACAAGGACAACGAGGGCCAGACCAACGCGCTCGTGCAGGGCCTGGCGGACTGGGGCGGCACCTACATCGCCAACGCCGACAAGACGTACCTCAGCCGCAGCAAGAACAACCACTACTGGGCGCCGCTGGCCGGCACCGACGGCCTGATCCCCAACCTGGAGCGCTGGCCGCTGAGCGACCTCGCGGTCCGCCAGGCGATCAGCCTCGGGGTGAACCGCAAGCAGGTCGGCGGCGCCACCGCCTCCCCGCCGGCCACCAGCGTCACCGGGCTGCCGATGCCGGCCTACACCTCCTCGGTCGCCCCGCAGTTCCAGAGCATGAACTTCACCCAGGACGTCGCCAAGGCGCACCAGACGCTGACCGACGCCGGATACGCCAAGGGAGGGGACGGCTACTACCACAAGGGCGGCAAGCGGGTGGAGTTCTCGATCACCTTCCCGTCGGCGTACACCGACATCGCCTCCCGGGTGCAGGTGCTGGTCTCCCAGCTCAAGGACATCGGCATCAAGCTCACCGTCGACACCACGACCGTGACCGACATCAACACCCGTACCGCCAAGGGCGACTTCGACTCCACGATGGGCTACCCGGTGGACTCCGCGCCGCGCGCCTTCTCGTACTACAACGACACGATCAACCCGAACCTGTACTACCCGATCGGCAAGGCCACCCCGACCTACCAGAACATCGAGCGGTTCCAGAACGCCGAGGCCGCCGAGCTGTTCAAGGAGTACCCGAAGGCCACCACGGACGCCCAGCGGCAGCAGATCCTGGACGGGATCGAGAAGATCTTCGTCGACAACCTGCCCTGGATCCCGATGTTCTACTGGGGCAGCTACGGCAACTGGAGCACCAAGAAGGTCACCGGGTTCCCCACCCCGCAGGACCCCTACTTCAGCCCGGTGCCGAACCCGGTCGTCGCCCTGCGGCTGAAGCCGGTCTGAGCCCGCCGCGCGCCGCGCGCCCCCCGCACCAGCCCCCTGCCGCACCACCCCCGCGAGGAGAGCCATGTCCATTGTCCCGACGCCGAGAGCCATGGTCGTCGTGAACGGCGACGACATCCACCACGACCTGCTCAGTGCCGCCGGAGTCTTCCAGCAGCTGGGTGTCGAGGCCGGGTTCGCCACCCGCAAGGCCATGGGCACCAGCCGCTTCGTCGATCCACGGCCGGAGACGGCCGAGGCGGACGTCTACCTCCTCTACACCGCGGGCGGCCACTTCGCGACGGACCAGCAGCAGGCGCTGGCCGACGCGGTGCGGGCCGGCAAGGGGCTGGTGGGGGTGCACGGCGCCAACATCATGGGCTGGCAGGGCGACGGCCTCGACCCGGCCGACCGGCCGCTGTTCGACCTGCTCGGCAACCGCTACCTCTCGCACGGCCCCGGCCACCACGAGGGCCGGCACACCATCGAGATCGTCGCCGACCACCCGATCACCAGCGGTGTGGCCGACTTCGAACTCTTCGACGAGTACTACGAGTTCGAGCTCGCCGACCAGGACGTGACGGTGCTCGCGCAGCGGCACCGGGCGGACGGCGAGGTCATCCCGGTGCTCTACGCCCGCGAGACCGGCGCCGGGCGGGTGGTCTACCTGGCGCTCGGCCACGACATGCGCTCCTGGGGCGAGCCGCCGGTCCGCACCCTGGTCCGGCAGGCACTGCTGTGGGCGTCCGGCCGTGACTGAGACGACGAGCGCCGGCCCCGCGGGGACGGCCGGAGGAGGAGACATGGCAGCCGGTATCGGCGTCATGATGTACACCGTGCTCGACCAGGCACGGGCCGACCTGGAGGGCACCCTCGCCCGGCTGGCCGGCCTCGGCTACCTGGGCATCGAGACCTACGGCCTGGTCGAGCACTTCGGCCCGGCCCGGGTCAGGGACGCCATCGCCGCCGCCGGGCTCACCCTCACCAGCGCGCACACCCCGTTCCCGGCCGGAGCCGGCGCCGAGGAGCTGCTCGACCGATACGAGGAGCTGGGCGCCGAGATCCTCGTCTGGAGCATGGAGCGCGAGGAGTTCGACTCGCCGGACGCGATCCGGCGGGGCGTGGAGCGGGTCAACGAGGCCGCCGAGCGCGCGGCCGGCCGCGGGATGACGATCGCCTACCACAACCACTTCGCCGAGTTCTCGCAGGTGTTCGCCGGCCGGCAGGCGTACGACCTGCTGCTGGAGTCGCTGGACGACCGGGTGCTGGTCGAACTCGACGCCTACTGGGCGCAGATGGGAGGCGCCGACCCCGCCGAGGTGCTGGCAGGGCTCGCCGACCGGGTGCGCCTGGTGCACGTCAAGGACGGTCCGGCGGTCAGCTACGAGGAGGACGTCATGGTGCCGATCGGCGAGGGCGGCATCGACTGGGCCCGGACGCTGACCACACCGTCCGGCCTGCGCTGGCACATCGTCGAGCTGGAGCGGCTGCACATCGACACGTTCGAGGCGCTGCGGCGCTCCTACGACCATCTGGTCGGCCGCGGGCTCTCCCGCGGCGGGGTCGTCCCGGCGGCGAACGGGGGCCGGGCATGAGGGCGCTCTTCCTCGGCGGCGCCGGGATGATCGGCTCCGCGGCGGCGGCCCGGGCCGTCGCCTCCGGTGCCGACGTGACCATCGTGACCCGCTCGGCGCCGGCCCGGCCGGTCGCCGACGGCGTACGCCAACTGCGCGCCGACGTCCGCGACCCCGAGGCGCTCAAGGCGGCGCTCGGCGACGAGGAGTTCGACGCGGTCGTCAACTGGGTCGGCTTCACACCCGACGACGTGAGCGCCCACCCGGGGCTGTTCACCGGCCGGACCGGGCAGTACGTCTTCATCAGCACCTGCTCGGTCTTCGGCCGGCCGGTGCCGAACCTGCCGATCACCGAGTCCAGCCCTCGCCGCCAGCCGGTCTTCGGCTATGCGCGGGACAAGATCGCCTGCGAGCTGCTGCTTGAGGACGCCTACCGCTCGGCGGGCTTCCCGCTGACGATCGTGCGGCCGTTCCACACCTACGACGCCACGGTGATCCCGGTGCTCGCGGGCTGGACGGCGATCGACCGGATGCGGGCCGGACGGCCCGTCGTGGTGCACGGCGACGGCACCTCGCTGTGGTCGCTGACCCACTCGCGGGACTTCGCGCGCGCCTTCACCCCGCTGCTGAGCCTGGACCACGCGGTGGGCGAGAGCGTCAACGTGGTCAGCGGCGACATCCTCACCTGGGACCAGATCCACCTGACGCTGGCCGGCGCCGCCGGGGTGCGCGAACCGCTGCTGCGGCACCGCTCCAGCGAGTCGATCGCCGAGTACGTACCCGGCTGGGGCGAGGTGCTCGAGCACGACTTCCGGCACTCGATGCTCTTCGACACCTCCAAACTGCGCGCGCTGGTACCGGGCTTCGCGCCGCAGGTGTCCTTCGCGGAGGGCGCCAGGCAGTCGCTGGCCCACTACGACGCCCACCCGGAGCTGAAGTCGGTCGACCAGGAGCTGTCCAGGGCCTTCGACGCGCTGCTCGAAGGCAGCGCACCGCAGCAGGCCACCGGGGGACGAGAGGGGAGTGCCGCGTGATCGGCGTCGGACTCATAGGTTCGGGATTCATCGGCGACACGTACGCCGACGCGCTCCAGGACGTACGGAACGCGGAGCTGGTCGCCAGTTGCTCGCGCGACCTGGCCCGCGCCACCGCGCTGGCCGCCAAGTGGGCGCCCGGCGCCCGCAGTTACGACGACATGGCGGCGCTGTGCGCCGATCCGGCCGTCGACCTCGTGGTCGTCGCGGTCCCCAACGAGGTGCACCTGGAGGCGGTGCGGGCGGTCGCCGCGGCCGGCAAGGGCGTGGTGTGCACCAAGCCGCTGGCCCGCACCGGGCCCGAGGCGCAGGCGATCCTGGACGTCGTCCGCGAGGCAGGCGTCTGGCACGGCTACGCCGAGAGCTCGGTCTTCTCGCCCAACATCGCCAAGGCGCACGAGATGGTCAGCGCCGGCGCCATCGGCGACCTGCTCACCATGCGGGCCCGCGAGGCGCACTCCGGGCCGCACGCCCCGCACTTCTGGGACGCCGAGACCGCCGGCGGCGGCGCGCTGCTCGACATGGGCTGCCACACCGTGGAGTCCGCCCGGCACTTCTTCGGCAAGGACAACCCGATCGCCGAGGTCTTCGCCTGGGGCGCGACGCTCGCCCACGCGGACCGGACCACCGGCGAGGACACCGCCATCGCGCTGCTGAAGTTCGCCGGCGGCCAGCTCGCCACCGTGGAGTCGTCGTGGATCGAGAAGGGCGGCATGCAGCTGCGGCACGAACTCGTCGGCAGCGCCGGCCGGCTGGTCACCGACACCTCCGCGACACCGGTGTGGGGCTTCATCGAGCACCCGGCCGGCTACCTGGTGGAGAAGGCCGACGCTGACACCGGCTGGGTCTACCCGGTGCCCGAGGAGGCCCGCGCCTACGGGTTCAGCCAGCAGATGCGGCACTTCACCGACTGCTTCGCCCGCGGTGAGACACCACGCGAGACCTTCGAGGACGGCGTGGTCGTCAATCACGTACTGGACGCCTGCTACACCTCCATGCGCTCAGGTACGTGGGAAAGGGTCCAGGTCCCGGCATGAGCACGGATCACATCAGCCCGGAGCGGCCGGGCCTGGCGGCGCCGCCGCCGGCGCTGGGCGGCGCGCATCCGGAGCCGTTGTGGATCCGGGCGAAGACCGCCCTGGAGACCCGGATCGCGGTCGGCGAGGTCAAGCCGGGCTCCCGGCTGCCGCCCGAGCGCGAGCTGTGCCAGATGCTCGGCATCTCCCGGGTCACCCTGCGCAAGGCGCTGACCGCCCTGGTCGACGAGGGCGTGCTGCGCGCCGCCCAGGGCCGCGGCTGGTACGTCGGCGCCCCGGAGCGCAAGGAGTGGCCCAACACCCTGGAGTCGTTCTCCGAGACCGCCCGCCGGATGGGGCTGCTGGCCACCTCCCGGGTGCTGCGCCGCGAGCCCGGCCCGGCCAGCTTCGACGAGGCGGAGGCGTTCCAGATCGCCCCCGGCACCCCGCTGTACCGGCTGGAGCGGGTCCGCATGCTCGACGGGGTGCCGATCGCGGTCGACCACTCGCTGGTACCGGCCGACATCGCCTACGGCTTCGACGAGGTGGACTTCACCACCCGCTCGCTCTACGAGACCATCGCCGGCCTGGGCTTCGAGCTCGTGCAGGCCGACACCACCATCGAGGCGCGCCCCGCCGACGCGGCGCTCGCCGGCCACCTCGCCATCGCGGCGGGCACCCCGGTCCTCGACATGCGGCAGATCGTCCGCGACCGCGCCCAGCGTCCGCTGCTCTCGTCGTCGATCCGCTACGCCGGCGACCGCTACCGCCTGCGCACCTCCTTCATGCGGAACGCGGGGCTATGAGCCCGCGCACTCCGGACCCCCTTCGCAGAAGCGGAGCCACCGTGACCACAGCAACGCAACCTCCCGCCCCCGGCGGCGCGCCGGCGAGCGCCTACGGCACGCCGGCCCTGGCCGGCGCCCTCGCCTCGCCACGCCCCGACGAGATCACGACGTGCAAGGCCCTCCTCCAGCGGGAGGGTCTGCTCGGCCCCGACACCCACGTCTCCTACTTCGGCCTGGCCGAGCAGGACAAGCGCGAACTGCTGGCCGGCACCGTCGCCGCCCGCCGCTTCCGCGCCATGCTGGTCGACCTGCGCACCGGCCTGTCGCACGACGTGGTCGCCTGTCCGGACGAGGACCGGATCGTCTCCGCCCGCGCGCTCGACCCCGCCACCGACGGCCATGTCCCGGTGGTGCTCGCCGAGTTCCCGCTGGTCGAGGAGATCGTGCACGCCGACGAGCGCTGGCTGGCGGCGATGCGCAAGCGCGGCCTGACCGACCTCAGCACGCTGCGGGTCAACCCGCTGTCGGCCGGCGTCCCCGGCGAGGGCGAGGACGGCCGCCGCCTCCAGCGCTGCTTCACCTTCGTCCAGAAGACGCCCGACGACCTCGGCTGGGCCCACCCGGTGGACGGCGTCACCGCCATCGTGGACGTGGTCACCCGCGAGGTGCTGGACGTCGTCGACCACGCCGACCTGCCGGTGCCGCAGGAGGACGGCAACTTCCACGATCCGCGGTGGGTGGACCGGCCGCCGAGGGCCGGGATGAAGCCGATCGAGATCAGCCAGCCGGAGGGCCCCAGCTTCACCATCGACGAGGACGGCGTCATCGACTGGCTCGGCTGGTCTTTCCAGGTCGGCTTCGACCAGCGGGAGGGTCTGGTGCTGCACAACATCAGCATCGACGACGCCGGCCGCCGCCGCCCGGTGGTCTACCGCGCCTCCGTCGCGGAGATGATGGTCCCCTACGGCGACCCCAGCCCGCAGCGCTGGTTCCAGAACTTCTTCGACTGCGGCGAGTACCTGCTCGGCGGCTTCGCCAACTCCCTCGAACTGGGCTGCGACTGCGTCGGCGACATCACCTACCTCGACGCGGTGCTCGCCGACAGCGCCGGCGACGTCCGGGTGATCCCGCAGGCGATCTGTATCCACGAGGAGGACACCGGCATCCTCTGGAAGCACTACGACAACTGGAACGGCTCCTCCGACTCCCGCCGCAACCGTCGCCTGGTGGTCTCCTTCTTCGTCACCGTCGGCAACTACGACTACGGCTTCTACTGGTACTTCTCGCTCGACGGCGCCATCGAGCTGGAGGTCAAGGCCACCGGAGTGGTCTTCACCTCCGGCTACCCGGGACCCGGCTACGCGTACGCCTCGCAGCTCGCCCCCGGCCTCGGCGCCCCCTACCACCAGCACCTGTTCAGCGCCCGGCTCGACATGGCGGTGGACGGCACCGGCAACGCCGTGGACGAGGTGGAGGCCGCGGCCGTGCCCCGCGGGCCCGGCAACCCCACCGGCACCGGCTTCACCCAGACCGTCACCCGGCTGCGCACCGAGTCCGGCGCCCAGCGGCTCGCCGACAACACCCTGGGCCGGGCCTGGCTGGTCACCAACCCCTCGGTCGCCAACCGGCTGGGCGACCCGGTCGGCTACCTGCTGCACCCGGAGGGCCGGCCGGTGCTGCTGGCCGACGAGGACTCCGACATCCACCGCCGGGCCGCCTTCGCCACCCGGCACCTGTGGGTGACCCCCTACGCGCCGGACGAGAACTACCCGGCGGGCGACCTGGTCAACATGCACAAGGGCGGCGCCGGGCTGCCCGAGTGGACCGCCGCCGACCGGGACGTGGACGACACCGACATCGTGCTCTGGCACACGTTCGGACTGACCCACTTCCCGCGGCCCGAGGACTGGCCGGTGATGCCGGTCGACTCCGCCGGCTTCGCCCTCAAGCCCTACGGCTTCTTCGACCGCAACCCGACGCTGGACATCCCGGCCTCCACCGCGGCCCACTGCCACCCCGGCGGGCACCACCAGCCCGCGGAGCACGACCACGACCACGGGCACGACCACGGACACCACAACGACCAGGGAAAGGCCGGCGCATGACGACCGGACAACCGCTGGGGATCCAGCTCTACAGCGTGCGCGACGACATCGGCCCCGCCGACCTCGACGGCACCCTCGCCCGGCTCGCGGGCCTCGGCTTCACGCACGCGGAGCCGTACGACATCCTCACCGACCCCGACCGGCTCGGCAGCGCCCTGCGGGACGCCGGGCTGAGCGCCGCCTCCGCGCACGCCTCGGTGGTCAGGCACGACGTGACGCAGGTGCTGGACGCCGCAGAAGCCCTCGGCATCGGCACCGTCATCACCCCGTACGTCGACCCGGGCAGCATCGCCGACCGGGCCGGGGTGCGGCGGCTCGCCGAGACGCTCAACGCCGCCGCCGCGCTCGCCGCCGCCCGCGGCATCAGGATCGGCTACCACAACCACGACTTCGAGTTCGCCCAAGAAGTCGACGGGGTGCCGGCCTACGAACTGCTCGCCGGACTCCTCGACCCGGCGGTCGTGCTCGAACTCGACGTGTACTGGGCCGGTGTCGGCGGCGCCGACGTGTTCGAGCTGCTGCCGCGGCTCGGAGACCGGGTACGGCTGCTGCACGTGGTGCACGAGCGCGAACCCGGCAACGACCGGCCGGTGCTCGGCGTGGACGCGACCGGCCGGATGGGCGAGGTCTTCGCGCTGGCCGCGGCGAGCCTGGAGCTGCCCGTCGTCGAGGTCGTCGCCCACCACAGCGACGTATGGCCGCTCGTGGCACGCAACGCCGCGTACTTCCTGGCCGGAGCGGCCGCGTGAGCGCCCCGGTCAAGGTCGCCGTCATCGGCGCTGGCGACATCTCCGACCAGTACCTGCGGGCCCTCACCGGCTACCCCGACCTCGCCGTCACCGCCGTGGCCGACCTCGTACCGGCCCGCGCCCGGGCGCAGGCCGAGGCGCACGGCGTGCCGGCCTGGGGGAGCACCGCCGAGGTGCTGGCCCGCGACGACGTCGACCTGGTGGTGAACCTGACGGTCCCCGCCGCGCACGCCGAGGTCGCGCTCGCCGCCATCGCGGCCGGCAAGCACGTCTGGGGCGAGAAGCCGCTGGCACTCGACCGGGCGAGCGCCCGCGCGGTGCTCGACGCCGCCGACGCCGCCGGTGTCGTGGTCGGCAACGCCCCCGACACCGTGCTCGGCCAGGGCATACAGACCGCGCACCGGCTGCTGGCGCAGGGCGCGATCGGCGAGCCCAGGACGGTCCTGACCCTCATGCAGGGCCCGGGTCCCGACCTGTGGCACCCGCGACCGCAGTTCCTGTTCGCCAAGGGCGCCGGGCCGCTCTTCGACATCGGCCCCTACTACCTGACCGCCCTGGTGCAGCTGCTCGGCCCGGTCGTGTCGGTCAGCGCGAGCGGGCAGATCCCGCGTGCCGAGCGGACCATCGCCGCGGGGCCCGACGCGGGCACCGTCTTCCCGGTCGAGGTCCCGACCCACGTCAGCGTGGTGACGACCTTCGCCTCCGGCGCGGTCGGCACCTCCGTCTACAGCTTCGACTCCCCGCAGCGCCGCCAGCTGTTCGAGATCACCGGCAGCGACGGCGTCATGGAGGTGCCGGTCAGCGGGTTCGACGGCCCCACCAGGCTGCTGACCGACACCACGCCCGGCGCCTCCTGGCAGACCCGGCCGGCCGAGGGAGTGCCCCGCGACCGCGGTGTCGGCGTGCTCGAACTGGCCCGCGCGGTGCGGGCCGGCCGGCCGCCCCGGGCCAGCGGCGAACTGGCCTACCACGTGCTCGACATCATGCTCAGCGTCGAGGAGTCCATCGACCTCGGAGCACCGGTGACCGTGGCGAGCACCGCCTCATCCGTCCCCCCGATCCCACCGCACTGGGACCCGGCCGCACGGACCTACGACCGAACGGAACAGACATGAGCGACGGCTACCTCTCCTACGCGGCGGCCCGCGCGACCCAGGCCGAGGAACTGGAGGCCGCGATCGGCCGGCTGGACCCGTCGGTGCGGGCACTGGCCTCGGCCGGCCTGCTGTCCGGCCCGGGACCGGTGTTCGTCGGCATCGGCGCCAGCCTCGCCGCCGCCTGCGCCCCGGTGTGGTCGCTGCGCAGCAGGGGCGTGCACTCCTGGCGGCTCGGCGCGGGCGACCACCCGCTGCCGTTCCCGGCCAGCACCCACCCGGTGTTCGGGGTGTCGCAGAGCGGCCGGAGCGCGGAGACGCTGGCCGTGCTGGAGTCCGTCACCGCGCCGCTGCGGCACGCCGTGGTCAACATGTCGCCGTCGCCGATCGCGGACGTGGCCACCGGTGTACTCGGCATCGGCAGCATCCCGGACAGCTACGCGTCCACCATCGGCTACACCGCGACCGTCGCCGCGCTCGGCATGCTCGCCGACGTGTGGGATGGCGGCACCCTCGACGAGGGCTGGTCCCGGCTCGGCGCGCTCTTCGGCGCCACGGAGGAGGCGACGGGGGAGCAGGTGCGGGCGCTCGCCCCGCTCTTCGCCGACGCCACCTCGGCCGACTTCGTCGGAGCCGGTCCCGCGGTGGGCTCGGCGGAGGCCGGCGCGCTGCTCTTCCGTGAGGTCGTCCGGGTGCCGTCCACCGGGATGAGCACCCGCCAGTACCTGCACGGCGCCATGGAGTCGGCCGGCGGGGGAGTGCACGTCGTCTTCGGCGACGAGCGCGAGCACGTGGTGGCCGACACCCTCGCGGACGCCGGGCACCCGGTGGTGCTCGTCACCGCGGCGCCGGTCAGGAAACGGCCGCTGCTGCACCCGGTGCGGGTGCCCAGGCTGCCCGCCGCGCAGCGCGCGGTGATGGAGATCCTGGTCGTGCAGATCCTGGTCGAGGCGGTGGCCGAGGTGCGCGGCGTGGACATCGAGGAGTTCGTGTTCCACAACGCCGACATCAAGGTGACCGAGGGGCGGCCGGCCGTATGAGGGTGCTGGTCGGTGCCGACATCGGCGGCACCAAACTCGCGATACGCGTGGCGGCGCCGGACGGCGCGATCCGCGCCGACGTCGAGATCCCGTCGACCGGCTGGGAGGCGGCACCGGTCGAGCGCGCCGCGCGCTGGCTGCTCGACCGGGTGAACTCGGTACTGCCCGCGGGGGACGAGATCGCCGCCCTCGGTGTCGGCGCGCAGGGCTGCGACACGCAGGAGCACTGCGCGCGGCTCGCCGCGGCCTTCGAGTCGTCCGGGACGGCCGCCACGGTCGTCAACGACGCCGCGCTGCTGGTCCCGGCCGCCGGCCTGGCCAGCGGGATCGGTGTCATCGCCGGCACCGGCTCGATCGCGGTGGGCGCCGCCGCCGACGGCACCGTGCTGTTCGCCGGCGGCTGGGGCTGGGTGCTCGGCGACGAGGGCAGCGCCCCGGCGATCGTCCGGGAGGCGACCAAGGCGGCGCTGGCCGCGTACGACGCGGGGCAGCCCGACGACGGGCTGCTCTCGCAGCTGCTCGCGCACTACGGCGCCGCCGAGCCGCCGGGCCTGGCCCGCGCCGTCAACGACTTGCCCACCAGCGGCAGTTGGGGCCCGGCGGCCCCCGCCGTCTTCACGGCCGCCGCCGCCGGCTCCGCGCTGGCGCTCGCCGTCGTGGACGACGCCGCCGACCACCTGTGCACCCTCGTCACCCGACTGCGGGCGCGCGGCGCCGCCGGCAGCACCGTCGTCGTGGCCGGCAGCGTCGTCATCGGCCAGCCGCTGCTCGCCGACCGGCTGCGGGACCGGCTCGGCGCCGCACACCCCGACCTGGACCTGCGCCTGCTGGACGTGCCGCCGGTCGCCGGCGCGGTGGCCCTGGCAAGGGCCGGGCACCAGGCGGCCGGGACGCGTGCCACCGCAAACCACCTTTGAAGGAGCTGAACATGGCAGAGCACGATTCGCCCTGGGCGGGAGCCATCTACGTGGACGGCAGGTTTCGGCCGCCGGCCGCCGGAGGGTCGCTCCCGGTCCGTGACAAGTCCTCGGGGGAGGTGTTCGACCTCGCCGGCGGCGCCGACACCGCGGAGGTCGACGCGGCGGTGGCCTCGTCGCTCATCGCGCAGCGCGAATGGGCGGCCCGCCCCTACGGCGAGCGGGCCGCGATCCTGCGCAAGGCCGCCGCGGCGCTCGAACAGGCCGGCGGCTTCGCCGAGTTGATCGTGCGGGAGACCGGCAGCATCGCCGGCAAGGCCGACTACGAGATCGGCGCCGCCGCAGGCGAGCTGATCGAGGCGGCGGCGCTGGCCTCCCGGCCGGTCGGCGAGGTCCTGCGGACCGGCCACGCCGACCGCTTCTCGGTGTCCGAACGCGTCCCGGTCGGCCTGGTCGGGGTGATCACACCGTGGAACTTCCCGCTCGTGCTGGGGATGCGGGTGATCGCGCCCGCCCTGGCGCTCGGGAACGCCGTGCTGCTCAAGCCCTCCCCGGAGACCCCCGTTTCCGGCGGGCTGGCCATCGCCGAAGTCTTCGACCAGGCAGGGGCGCCGCCCGGGATCTTCCAGGTGCTGCCAGGTGGCGAGGAGGTCGGACGCCGGCTGGTCGAGCACCCGGACGTGGCGATGATCCACTTCACCGGCTCGACGGCGGTCGGCCGGGAGATCGCCCGCACCGCCGGATCGCTGCTGAAGAAGACGTCGCTGGAGCTCGGCGGCAACAACGCCCTGCTCGTGCTGGACGACGCCGACGTCGAGCAGGCCGCCATGATCGGGGCCTGGTCGAGCTTCCACTACCAGGGGCAGACCTGCATCAGCGCCGGCCGGCACATCGTCGGACGCCAGGTCGCCGACGCGTACCTGCGCGATCTGACCGACCGGGCGGCGGCCGTCACCGTCGGCGATCCGCTGCGCGACGGGACGGGTCTGGGCCCGATCATCAACGACGCGCAGCTGGAGCGGGCCCGGCGGCTGCTCGACGACGCGGTCGAGGGCGGCGCCCGGATCCTGACCGGGGGCACGAACGAGGGCAGGTTCTTCCGGCCCACCGTCGTGGTCGACGTCGATCCCGCGTCCGCGCTGTG
Source organism: Streptomyces sp. CA-111067 (assembly GCF_050956065.1). NCBI lineage: Bacteria > Bacillati > Actinomycetota > Actinomycetes > Kitasatosporales > Streptomycetaceae > Streptomyces > Streptomyces sp. CA-111067. The sequence continues at coordinate 8,489,057 of NZ_CP192103.1, forward strand.
GACCGAGGAGATCTTCGCGCCCATCGCGCCGGTCGCGGTGGTCGACAGCGCCGACGAGGCCGTGGCGCTGGCCAACGACACCGGGTACGGGCTGGTCTCGTCGGTCGTCGGCTCGGACGTGCACCGGGCCACCGAGATCGCCCGCCGGCTGACCTGCGCGATGGTCCACGTCAACGACGCCACGCCGCAGGACGAGCCGCTGGCCCCGTTCGGCGGGATCGGCCACTCCGGTCTGGGCGGCCGGGCCGGCGGCGACTCGAACCTGGAGGAGTTCACCGAGCGGCGGTGGCGGACGGTGGCGAGCAGCCCCGTGCACTACCCCTACTAGCCCTACTGGGGCCTCGGGCGGGCGGCGGGCGCTAGTGCGGCTGGAAGGTGGTGCGCAGCCGGTAGCGCTCGCCGCTGTACCTGACGGTGGAGAGCAGGAGGGGGCGCTGGTCGCGGCCGTAGATGGTCTGGTCGAGCACCAGCACCGGCGTGCCCTCCGCCATGTCGAGGTTCGCGGCCAGCGCCGGGTCGGCGCCGCGCGCCTCGATCGTCACCACGGAGCGGTCGAGGCGCACGCCCCGGTCGCGGAGCTCCTCGAAGAGCGACGCGGTGGAGAAGTCCACCCGTTCCAGGCCCGGGGCGACCGCCGTCGGCATCAGGGTGCGGTCCACGCCGATCCGCACGTCGTTGAGCAGCCGCACCCGCTCCAGCCGCAGCAGCGGCGTGCCGGCCGGGACCAGCAGCCGTTCGGCGTCGTCCAGCGAGGCCGGGTGCACGTCGTGCAGCAGCACGACGGCCCCGGGCCGCAGGTGCTTGCGCAGCGCGGTCGCGGTGAACGACTCCAGGTCGTTGGGCCACTCCCGCTCGGTGGCCGGGGCCGCGGTGGTGACGAACCAGCCGCGGCCGTGCGAGGAGGTGAGCACCCCGCGGTCGACCAGGTGGGCCAGCGCCTTGCGCAGCGTGACCCGGGAGATGTCCAGCCGCGCGCACAGCTCCCGCTCGGGCGGCAGCCGTGCCCCCGCGGCGAGTTCGCCCCGTTCGATCTGGTCCCCGATGAGCTCGGCGGTCCGCGACCACAGCGGGTGCGCGGTGTCCGCCAGTTGCGGTGCGCGACTCGGTGCGGCTTCTACACCCACGACAGTTCCTCCCGGTGATCACCAGTAGCATACCAGTGCATACCACGCGGTCGGTCCACGGGCGCTCTCAAGTGGCGTGCGGGGGACGTGTTCGGCGATTTCGAGCAGCCTTCGGTGGCCCGTTGGTAAATTTATCGCATACCACTATTTGCCATTGAGAGCCCACTGCGTACCTTTGCAAACATCGCCGCCCGGGACTCCCGGCGGCGGCCGGCCGGCCGACCCCCGGTCCACCGGCAGACGGGAAGGGGCGGTACCCGCAGGTGCCCGCAAGGAACGACACCCCGAGAATCCTCACCGCGCACCTGGGCCACGGGCTCGCCGCGTCCAAGGCGGTGGTCGCCGTACTGCCGGACGGCCGCCCGCCGCGCGCGAGCGAACTCCACGGCCCGGACGGCCCCCGCCCGCTCACCGCGGGCCCGGTCGAGGCCGTCCAGGGCTGGCACGGCGGCCCCTTCGCGCGGATCCCGCTTCCGCCGGACCTGCCGCCCGGCACGTACACGGTGCGGGTGGCGGACGGCGGCGGCCGGGAAACCGTGTCCGAGCCGTTCGAGATCGCCGCCGACCGGATCCAGCGGCAGACGATGTCGGACGTGCTCGCGTACTTCAAGGCGATGCGGTCCAGCGGCGAGATCGACCGCAAGGACCGGCACGCGCGGCTGTGGGGCGACGAGAGCGGGCGCGAGGTGGACGCCCGCGGCGGCTGGCTCGACGCCAGCGGCGACGTGAGCAAGTTCCTCAGCCACCTCACCTACACCCGCACCATGAGCCCGCAGCAGATCCCGCTGTGCGCCTGGGCGCTGGCGGCGGCGCGGGACGCGCTCGCCGAGCGGCACCCCGCCCTGGTCCGCTCGCTCGGCGCCCGGCTGCGCGACGAGGCGCTGTGGGGCGCCGACTTCCTGGTCCGCTTCCGGGCCCCCGAGGGCTACTTCTACACCGGTGTCTTCGACGCCCTCACCAAGCGGCTGGACGAGCGGTTCGTGACGGCGCCGCTCCCGGAGTGCGTCCGCACCGACCGCTACCAGGCCGCGTACCGGCAGGGCGGCGGCCTCGCCATCGCGGCCCTGGCCCGCGCCGCCACCCTGGACGACCACGGCGACTTCACCGGCGCGCAGTACCTGGACGCGGCCCTGACCGGCTTCACCCACCTGGAGGCGCACAACCTGGAGTACCTGGACGACGGCACGGAGTCGGTGACCGACGACTACGCGGCGCTGCTGGCCGCCACCGAACTGGTCGCGGCGGGCGCGTCGGCGGCCGAGGCGGCGGCGCGGCGCCGGGCGCGGCTGCTCACCGGCCGGTACGTGCGGCCCGGCGACGGCGGGCCCGGCTGGTTCACCGCCGACGCCGAGGGACGGCCGTTCTTCCACGCGGTGGAGGCCGGCCTGCCGATCCTCGCCCTGGTCCGCTTCGCGGCCGTCCTCCCGGACGCGCCCGAGGCCGGCCCGGCACGCGAACTGGCCGTCGAGGCGATGCTCGACACGCTGGCCCGCACCTCCGCCGTTCCGAACCCGTTCGGACTTCCCCGGCAGCGGGTACGGCCGGCCGGCGGCACCGACCGCGACGCGTTCTTCTTCCCGCACGCCAACGAGACCGGCTACTGGTGGCAGGGCGAGAACGCCACCATCGCCTCACTGGCCGCGGCGGCCACCTCGTGCGCCGACCTGGACGGCGTGTCCCCGGCCGACCGGGAGCGGCTGCTCGACTTCGCCGACGACCAGCTGGCCTGGATCACCGGCCGCAACCCGTTCGACGCCTGCATGCTCCAGGGCCGCGGCCGCAACAACGTCGACTACGCCACCGACTTCCCGAACCTCCCCGGCGGCATCGTCAACGGCATCACCTCCGGCTGGGCGGACGAGGACGACATCGCGTTCCTGCCCGATGACGCCCCCGAAAGCGAGTCATGGCGATGGGCCGAGCAGTGGATCCCCCACACGGGCTGGTTCCTCCTCGCGGTGGCAACCGCCCGCTGACGGACCCGGGGCCCGGCGGCGGGGATTTACAGACCGTCAGGCCGCTGTTAGCTTCACAAGTGGGAGCGCTCCCACACTCTGGGCTCCGCCTCCTTCCCCCCACGCCGCCCCGGCAGCGCCAGTCACGGCTCCGGGGCGTTCCCGGAAAGGGCAGCACTTTGAAGAGATTCAGGAAGTCCCCCTTATTGGCCGGCTTCGGCCTGCTGGTCTCGGCAGTCGCCTTCGTACTGCTCGGCCAGGGCTCCGCGCAGGCCCACGGCGTCGCGATGATGCCCGGCTCCCGCACGTATCTGTGCTACGAGGACGCCTTGACGTCCACCGGCGCCCTCGACCCCACCAATCCCGCTTGCGCCGCCGCGGTGGCACAGAGCGGTTCGACGTCGCTGTACAACTGGTTTGCCGTCCTCGACTCCAACGCGGCCGGCCGGGGCGAGGGTTACGTGCCCGACGGCACGCTCTGCAGCGCGGGCAACAAGTCGCCGTACGATTTCTCCGGCTACAACGCCGCCCGCGACGACTGGCCCCGGACGCACCTGACGTCCGGTGCCACGATCCAGTTGCAGTACAGCAACTGGGCCGCGCACCCCGGCACCTTCAAGGTGTACATCACCAAGCAGGGCTGGTCCCCGGCCACCCCGCTGGCCTGGGCCGACCTCGAACAGGCCGGGAGCGTCACCAACCCGCCCGCAGTGGGCTCGCCGGGTACCGTCGGCGGGCACTACTACTGGGACCAGGCGCTGCCCGCGAACCGTTCGGGCGACGCACTGATGTTCATCCAGTGGGTCCGCTCGGACAGCAACGAGAACTTCTTCTCCTGCTCGGACATCGCCTTCGACGGCGGCCACGGTGAGGTGACCGGCGTCCACGGTGGCAGCACCACCGCGCCGCCGACGACCCCGCCGACGACCCCGCCGCCGACCACTCCGCCGCCGACGACCCCGCCGCCCACCACTCCGCCGCCCACCACTCCTGGGGACGACGGCTCCTGCATGGCCATGTACGCGGTGACCAACGCCTGGAGCGGCGGTTTCCAGGGCGAGGTCACGGTGATGAACCACGGCACTTCGCCGACGAGCCACTGGAAGGCGACCTGGACACCCGGTACCGGAACGCAGATCACCAGCCTGTGGAACGGCACCCAGTCCAGCAGCAACGGCGTCATGAGCGTGGGCAACGCCGCGTACAACGGCACGATCCCACCGGACGGTTCCACCACGTTCGGCTTCACGGCCAACTCGACCGGCAACAACTTCCCGATCGGTTCCATCGGCTGCACATTCTCATGACGCGCGGGTCCTGACCGCCCGGGAGATCCGGGCAGGACGAGGCGGCTGTGCGGTCCGTCGCGGCGGGCCGCACGGCCGTCAGCCATGCCGTCAACCGCTCGCGCGGCCCCGGGTTCTTTCGACCCGACGAACGGGTCGAAACTTTCGGTCTTCATGGTCACGAGATGCCACTGCTCTGATCGGTGAACTAGCAATGCCCTCGCCTGGACGAACCATGTAAGGCAGTGAACTGCGGAAACTGTTCGAGGTGGGCGAGTCGGGTCGATCGAAGCTTTCGGAAATAGTGCCGAAACTATTGACACTCCGTCAAAGGCAGACCAACACTGTCGCCGTCATCACCAGGCCGCCGACAGCCCTGTCGCCGCAGGCCGTTCCCACCTGCCCCCCACGAGAAAGAAGCAGGTCATGAACGACGACTCCACCCCGGCCGCCCGTCCAGGCGGCCGACTCCACCTGCTCGGCCGCTTCAGACTGCTGTTGAGCGTGCTGTGCACGATCGTGCTCGCCGGCGTCGCGGCGCTGATCCTGCCCGGCACCGCGAACGCCGACACCGTCGTCTCCTCCAACCAGACCGGCACCAACAACGGCTACTTCTACTCGTTCTGGAGTGACGGTGGCGGTCAGTCCTCGATGACCCTGAGCTCCGGCGGCAGTTACAGCACCTCCTGGAGCAACGTCGGCAACTTCGTTGCGGGCAAGGGCTGGAGCACCGGCTCACGCAACGCCGTCAACTACTCCGGCAGCTTCAACCCCTCCGGCAACGCCTATCTGTCGCTGTACGGCTGGACCACCAACCCGCTGGTCGAGTACTACATCGTCGACAACTACGGCACATACCGCCCGACCGGCACGTACAAGGGCAGCGTCACCAGCGACGGGGGCACCTACGACATCTACGAGACCACCCGCTACAACGAGCCGTCCATCATCGGCACCGCCACCTTCAACCAGTACTGGAGCGTCCGGCAGTCCAAGCGCACCGGCGGGACGATCACCGTCGGCAACCACTTCAACGCCTGGGCCGGCCAAGGCATGAACCTCGGCACCTTCAACTACGAGATCCTGGCAACAGAGGGCTACCAGTCCAGCGGAAACTCCAGCATCACCCTCGGAGGCTCCACGGGAGGCAACGGCGGTACCACCGGGGGCAACGGAGGTACCACCGGCGGCAACGGAGGCACCACAGGAGGCGGCGGCAGCGGCTGTACCGCGACGATGTCGGCAGGCGACCAGTGGTCGGACCGCTACAACCTCAATGTCACCGTCGCCGGCTCCAGCAACTGGACGGTGACCATGAACGTGCCGTCCCCCGAGAAGATCAGCGCGACCTGGAACACCAGCGCCACCTGGCCGAGCAGTCAGGTGATGGTCGCCAAGCCCAACGGCAGCGGCAACACCTTCGGCGTCACCATCATGACCAACGGCAACTGGACCTGGCCGTCGGTCTCCTGCAACGCCTGACCGGCCCGGCCCGGGAGCGTGCCCGTGGCGCGGCGGTCCGCAGGCCGCCGCGCCACACCCCGATCCCCGCTGCTCAGCAGCTGACGGGTGTCGAGGCGACAGCCACGTCGTCGAACCACAGGGTGTCGTCGCCCGTGCTGTAGCTCTCCCATCCCAGGCGCAGGGCGGTCGGCCTCGGCGGCGTCGTCCGGGACAGCCACTGCTGGTCGATGTCCTGAGTCGGTACGCCGTCGGCGTGCAGTCCCGCCACCTGGTTGTTGTCGAGCCAGGTGTCGAGCTTCGGCGCCGAGGTGTCGACCGCGAACCGCAGGCAGTGCCAGGTCTGCGTCGTCAGCGGAGCGCTGAGCGCCACCCCGGCCGGGCTCTGCGCGGGGAGGGTGGCGTCGTCGCTCTCCCGGTTCCACTGCAGGGCGCCGTTCTGGCCGCCGATCCGCAGTGCCCGGCCGCCCTGGGAGGAGTCCGGCATCGAGACGAAGGCGACGTGCCCGGCCGGAAGAGCGGTGGTGTGGCGCACCCACATGCGGATGTACAGCACCGGACCGACCGACGACAGGTCCGCGGTGGAGGTGACGAAGGCGTGGTTGCAGTAACCGGCCCGTCCGTCCACCCGCAGCGACTTCGTGCCGCTGTGCGCGACTTCGGTGTCGATGGCGGCGGTGCCGGTGCCCTGGCAGTCGGGCGCGCTGAACTGCCAGGCCCCGGACGGGACGGGACCGCTCTGATCCTCGAAGCCCGTGCAGACGGCCGCGCTGCCACAGTCCGTGGCCGGAGGTGTGGTGGGCGGGGTGTCCGGCGGTGTCGAGGGAGGGGTGGTCGGCGGTGTGGTGCTGTCGCCTCCGCAGGACTGCCCGTTGAGGGCGAAGCCGGCGGGTTGCGAGCCACCCGTGTGCACGGTCCCCTGCAGACCGAAGTCGACGGCGCCGCCGCCGGCGAGCGCACCGTTGTAGGACGCGTTGACAGCGGTCACCTGGCTGCCGCTCTGGGTGACAGTGGCGTTCCAGGCGGAGGTGACCTGCTGGTCCCCGGTGTACGTCCATGTCAGTCGCCAACTACTGACGGCCGGGCCGAGGTTGGTGACATGGAGCTGGGCGGTGTAGCCGCCGGTCCACTCGTTCGTGGTGTACTCGACCCGGCATCCGGATGAAGTGGCTCCGAAGCCACTGGCGGGCAACGAGATCAGAAGCGATACGGCCAGTACGGCGGCGGCCGCGACCGCGGTCCAGGGTGCGCGCAGTAATCGCAGGGCGTGAGCGGGCATGGGGGCCTCTTTCGTGGATTCCCGAGGGGAGAGCTGAGGGAGCGAGCGTGCGTGGGAGCGCTCCCATACATGAGATCGCCGTATCAGCTCACTGTCAACGCGTACGGCAGCAGAGGCCGGGGGACGTCGGATCCCTTCGGCTCCGCGGGGCGACGGAGTGGTGGAGCGGGTAGGTAAAGTGGGGACGATGACCCGCCGCACAGCTGCCCCTGAACTTCCGGGGCACCGCGCGCGAGGCGCTGGACTTCTACCAGTCCGTCTTCGGCGGACGTACCGCCGCGGTCACCTACCAGGACGCGGGCGCCGTTCGAAACGAGAGCGAGGCCGACTGGGTGATGTGGGGCGAGGTGGTCGGCAGCAACGGCTTCCATCCCTGATCTTGCGTGGGTATCTCCGGCTTCAGCCGGGGAGGGAAACGCATCCCGAGGCCGGGGGCGCGCAGCGCCGGAGGCCGCTGCGTCTCCGTCTTGACGGTCAGAGGGGGCGCTTTTGCCCTTCGATGTACTGGCGGATCACGGTCAGTGGTGCGCCGCCGCAGGAACCCGCGAAGTAGGAGCGGGACCAGAAGACGGAGCCCATGCCGGTCCGGTTGATCCGGCCGGTGTACTCAGCCCGCAGGTAGCGGGAGCTGACGCCCTTGAGGCTGTTGATCAGCTTGGACAGGGCGATCTTCGGCGGGTAGTGCACCAGTAGATGCACGTGGTCGGTCTCGCCGTTGAACTCGCGCAGTTCCGTCTCGAAGCTGGTGCAGACCTCGCGCATGATCTCTTCGCACCGTTCGAGCATGGCGTCATCGAAGATGTCGCGCCGGTACCTGGTCACGAACACCAAATGTGCGTGCAGGGCGTAGGCGACGTGGCGGCCGGTGCGGATATCGGGATTTTGTTCCCAGCGTGGTGACATACACCAAGCGTATTAGGATCGGTGGAGCCAGACCGGAAAAGGGGGTGGGCCGGATGATCCGTGCGTACAAGTTCCTCATGCGGCTCACCGTGGGCCAGGTGATCGCGCTCGGCGAGATGCTGCGTGATCACTGCTCGCTCTACAACGGTGCGTTGCAGGAACGCCGTGACGCCTACCGGCATGTCTCGAAGACGTCCGTGAAGTACGGGCAGCAGTCGGCGCAGCTCAAGGAGATCCGGGCGTTCGACCCGGAGCGTCAGGGCCGTTGGTCGTTCTCCTCGCAGCAGGCCACGCTGCGCCGACTCGACAAGGCGTTCACCGCGTTCTTCCGCCGGGTCAAGTCCGGGGACACCCCCGGGTACCCCCGCTTCCGGGGCGTCAACTGGTTCGACACGGTGGACTTCCCGAAGGACGGCGACGGCTGCCGCTGGGACGCCACCCCCCACGACCCGGTCACCCGTGTCCGCCTCCAGGGCGTCGGGCACGTCAAGGTCCACCAGCACCGCCCGGTCGTCGGCAGGGTGAAGACGGTCAGCGTCAAGCGCGAGGGCGCGAAGTGGTTCGTTGTGCTGACCGCCGAGCAGGACCAGCTCGAACCGCTCCCCGAAACCGGCTCGGCCGTCGGCATCGACCTGGGTATCGCGAACTTCCTCGCCGATTCCAGCGGCGGCTTCGTGCCCAACCCGCGCCACGGCCGCCGCAACGCCACCCGGCTCGAAGCCGCACAGCAGGCCCTCGCCCGCTTTCCACGCGTCCGACGCGACAAGCGCACCGCGAACCACAGCCGCGCGGTCGGGAAAGTCGCCAAGCTGCACGGCAAGGTCCGCCGTCAGCGCCTCGACCACGCCCACAAGACCGCGCTCACCCTGGTCCGCGAGCACGATGTCATCGCGCACGAGAACCTGACGATCCGCAACATGGCCAAGGCTGTCGCTCCGAAGCCCGATCCCGAGCGACCGGGCAGCTTCCTGCCCAACGGGGCCGCCGCGAAGACCGGACTCAACCGCTCGATCGCTGATGCCGGATGGGGGGTGTTCCTCCAGATCCTCGCGAGCAAGGCTGAAAGCGCCGGCCGGGAAGTGATCGCCGTGGACCCCCGCAACACCTCCCGGATGTGCCCCGAATGCGGGCATACCACCAAGGAAAACCGGCCCACACAGGCAGAGTTCCACTGCGTCGCCTGCGGCCACCTGGCACACGCTGACACAGTGGGCGCCACCAACATTCTACGGGCCGGGCTGGTCCGTCTCTACGCCGACCAGGCATAGAGAGAAGCCCCCTCCCTTCAGGAGGGGGAGGAGTCACGTCATGGCCTACGACGTGCCCTCGCAGCTGCCCTGGAGCCAGGGCGAGAACCCGTTCTTCGTCTCCGTGCGCGGCACCGACGCCGACGAGGTCAGCGCGCTGTGGGGCAGGCTCGCCGAGGGCTCGACGATCGTGAGTCCGCTGGAGCGCGCGCATTGGGCGCCGCTGTACGGCATGCTCACAGACCGCTTCGGCGTCACCTGGGTTCTTGACGTCGCGGCCCCGTACAACGGCTGAACCCACGGACCGACCGACCGACTGTCCGACTGACCTGACACGCCTACGCCGTCCGGAGCGCCGCAGCCATGACCGTCCTTGACGCCCGTGCTCTCAATCGCGCCACCCTCGCCCGGCAGCACCTGCTCGAGCGCGGCGAGCTGTCCGTACCGGAGGTGGTGGCCCACCTGTGCGGCATGCAGGCGCAGGAGCCCCAGGAACCGTTCACCGGGCTGTGGTCCCGGCTGGCCGGCTTCGAACCGGGGCGGCTGGACGAGGCGTTGACCGGACGCGCGGTGGTGCGCACGCATCTGATGCGGCGCACCGTCCACCTCGTCACCGCCGACGACGCGCTCGCCTGGCGGGCCCGGCACGACGCGATGCTGCGCCAGCGGGTGCTGGGAACCTACCGGCCCGAGCTGGCCGGCATCGACCTGGACGAGGTCGCCGCCGCCGGCCGCGCGGTCATGGCCGACGGGCGGCCGCGCAGCATGACCGAGCTCGTGCAGACGCTCGAAGAGCGCTGGCCCGGTCCACCGCGCCGTGCGCTGGGCGAGCTGCTGGTCGCGGCCCTCATCCCGATGGCCCAACTGCCGCCCCGGGGCCTGTGGCAGCAGACCGCCGGCGTACGCAACCTGCCGTTGAGCACCTGGCTGGAACGGGACATCGACCCGCTGCCCGTCGACGGCGCCGACCCCGTCGGACAGCAGCTGCTGCGCCGCTACCTCGCCGCGTACGGGCCCGCCGCCAGCGCGGACCTGCGCGCCTGGTCCGGCCTCGCCGGCCTCCCCGCCGCCGTCAAGGCCGCCCGCGACGAGCTCGTCGTCTTCCGCGACGAGCGCGGCCGCGAACTGCTCGACCTGCCCGAGGCGCCCCGCCCGCACCCCGACACGCCGGCCCCCGTCCGGTTCCTTCCGGCGTTCGACAACGCGATCCTCGGCCATCACGACCGGTCCCGGATCATCGACGCCGCCCACCTCGGCCTGTCGGTCGCGGGCCACCGCACCGTCCTCGTCGACGGACGCGTCACCGCCACCTGGGCCGTGCGCGACCGACGACTCGGCGTCAGCCCACTGCGCCCGCTCACCCGCGTGGAGCAGGAGGCCGTCCGCGCCGAAGCCCAGGATCTGGCCGCCTTCCTGGACGACTGGATCGAGCACGTCGTCTTCGATGACCCTGCGCTGAGTTGAGGCCCCGTCAGCCGTCCTGGGGCGGGGCGAGGTGGCGGGTGTCGCCGAGGGCGACGACCTGGCGGTTGTGGAGGCGGTCGTCCTCGCGCAGCGTGGTGATGCTGCCGGAGGGGGACCGGAAACTGGCGTAGCCGGCCGACTCGATCGGCATCTTGATCCAGGACGCGATGACGAAGGTCAGCGAGCCGCCGTGCGTGACGATGATCTGGTGTTCGCACGGGTCCCGCAGGATCTCGTCCATGGCCGCGTAGATGCGCCGCGCGTACACGCCTCTGGTCTCCGCCCCCTCCACGCCCTCGTCGTGGTCCATCCGCTCCCCGGCAGCGGGCGGCGGCACGAACCGCCGGTCCAGCCACGCCTGCGGCTTTCCCCCCGCCTCACCGTAGGACTTCTCCCGCAGCCTGCGATCCACGACCGGCTCCACGCCGAACACTCCGCCGACCTCCGCGGCCGTCCGCAGCGTCCGCCGCAGATCCGAGGAGACCACCCGCACCTCGGCCTCCTCCGGAACCCGCCCTCGCAACGCCTGCCCGATGGCCTCGGCCGCCCGCACCCCGCCGGGCGTGAGCTGTGAGTCGTACCACCCGCCGACGACCCCCTCGATGTGGTGCGTCGCCTCGGGATGCGTGACGACGTAGAGAGTGCGCACGGGGGAGTGCCTCCTGTGGTTGTCGATGACGGTCGCGGCTTGTTCCGGATGCTCCGTCAGCCATTCGCCGAGGTGGTCCTGGACGGCCTGTCCGACGCACTCCCGAACCGCTGCATCGCCCAGCACGCCGCGCGTGGAACCCTCGAACTCGGGGCGGTCCAGCTGCACCGACACGACCGCCGTCAGACCCTCGCCGATCCGATCGGCGCCAAGACTCTCAGGGCAGCCGCACCAGCGGAAGGCCACCTCCATCGCCCCCGCCATCCGAGGGTCCTCGCGCTCGAAGGCGATGGTCCCGACAGGGGCGGACGCCGCCGGGTGCCCGCCGAGGAAGCCGAGGAAGTCCACGACCCCACCCGGGAAGCGCAGTCCGTCAGGCGCCCAGACCGTCGGCGAGGGCGGTGAGGGTCGGGCCGAGCGGCAGGTCGAGTCTCAGGGCGGCGAGGGCGTCGCCTCGGGTGGTGCCCTGGTTGACGATCGCCACCGGGGTGCCGGCGCGGGCCGCGCGTCGGACGAAGCGGAGGCCGGACATCACGGTGAGGGAGGAGCCCAGGACCAGCAGGGCTGACGACGCGTCGACCAGGTCGTAGCACCGCTGGACGCGCTCGGCGGGCACGTTCTCGCCGAAGAAGACCACGTCGGGCTTGAGCGTCCCGACTCCGCACGCTTCGCAGGGCACGACACGGAAACCGGCCGCGTGGGCGGCCGGGAGTTCGGCGTCGCCGTCCGCGTTGGCGGCGGCGGCGATGTCGCGGAACCCGGGGTTGGCTCGGGCCAGGCGCTCGTCCAGGTGGGTGCGGGCGCTGTGGTCGCCGCAGCCGAGGCACACGACGCGGTCGAGCCTGCCGTGCAGGTCGATCGTCTCCGGGGTTCCGGCGGCGGTCTGCAGGCCGTCGACGTTCTGCGTGATCACCCCGGAGAGCAGGCCCGACCGCACCAGACGCGTCACGGCCCGGTGGCCGGCGTTCGGCCGGGCCCGCGCGATCGCCTGCCACCCCACATGGCTGCGCGCCCAGTACCGGCGCCGGCTGTCCTCATCGGCGGTGAACTCCTGGAACGTCATCGGCACGGATCGCCGCCGGCGCCCGGTGACACCGCGGTAGTCCGGGATACCCGACTCGGTGGAGAGCCCCGCCCCGCTGAGGACGACCACGGCGCCTCGGCCGTCCAAGAACCGCACCAGCGCCTCGGCGCCGTCCCCCACGAGGGGGTCGACCGGACCGGGCACGGTGCGGATGTCCATCTCAGCAGCGTACGCCCACGGCCGCTCGGACCGTGCCCGGCCCGGACCCGGGACCGGGCCGGAAGGCCACTCGTGGGACAGCCGGCCCGCGGTGGTCAGCGGCCCGGTGCGGACAGGCCGTTCTCGTAGGCGAAGATCACGGCCTGGACGCGGTCGCGCAGTCGCAACTTGGCGAGGATGCGCGCGACGTGTGTCTTGACCGTGGTTTCGGACAGGACGAGTCGGTCGGCGATCTCCTGGTTGGTGCGGCCGGACGCCATTTCGGTGAACACCTGCCGCTCGCGCTGGGTCAGCGGATCGAGGACGTCCTTGGGGGGCAGGCCCGCTTCCGGGGCGTGGAACGTGCGGGCGTAGGTGTCGAGCAGGCGGCGGGTGGTGCTGGGAGCCAGCACGGCGTCGCCGCCCGCCACCGTCCTGATGCCGGTGAGGAGTTCCTCGGTCCGCACGTTCTTCAGCAGGAAGCCGCTGGCACCGGCGCGCAGGCCGGTGAAGGCGTATTCGTCGACGTCGAACGTGGTCAGGATCAGCACCTTCACCTCGGGCAGGTGCGCGGCGATGTGGCGGGTGGCCTCGATGCCGTCGGTGCCCGGCATGCGGACGTCCATCAGGACGACGTCCGGCCTGAGCGCCGCTGCCTGGGCGATGGCCTGGGCCCCGTCGGCCGCCTCGCCCACCGTCTCCATGTCCGGCTGCGCGTCGATGATCATTTTGAAGCCGCGGCGCAGCAGGTCCTGGTCGTCGGCGAGCAGTACCCGGATGGTCATGCGGCACCTGCCGGGTCGATCACCTTCAGGTCGGCGAGGACCTCCCAGCCGCCGCTGCGGATCGGGCCCGCCCGGAATTCGCCCTGGTACAGGGCGGACCGTTCCCGCATGCCGACCAGCCCGTGCCCGACCGTCGTGTCGCCGGCCGGTGCGCCGGGCGCGCCGGGCTCGCCGTCGTTGGTGACCCTGATCCGTACGCGATCGTCGCGGCAGGTGAGCGCGACGATCACCCGCCGGACGTTGACTCCGTGTTTGAGCACGTTGGTGAGGCTCTCCTGGACAATGCGGTAGATCGTGAGCTGCGTGGTGGGTGCCAGGTCGCCCGACGAGCCGGAGGTCTCGAGCTCCACCGTGAGGCCGGCCGAGCGGACGCTGGCGACCAGGTCGGCGAGTTGCGCGGTGCCGGGCTGGGGGGTGAGGTCCGCGGGGCCGGCGCTGCGCAGGACGCCGAGGATGCGCTGCATCTCGCCCAGCGCCTGCCGTCCGACGTCGGACGCCTGGGTGAGGGTGTCGCGGACCGTGCCGGCGGCGGTCACGGTGACGGCGGCGTCGTTGAGGGTGATCATGACGGCGAGACTGTGGGCGATCACGTCGTGCATCTCGCGGGCCATGCGGGTGCGCTCCTCGGCCACGGCGATCCGGGCCTGACGGTCCCGGTCACGTTCGGCGGTCTCCGCGCGCTCGATCATCGAGGCCAGATAGGCCCGCCGGGTGCGTACGTAGAGCCCGATGACCAGAGCGGCGGTGACGGTGCCGGTCGCCGTCAGCCCCGACAGCCACTGGTGGGGCTGCGGTGTCCACCGTGCCACGGCCATGATGACGCCGGTCTCGCCGATGACGAGCGCGGTCGCGAGCACCCAGCCGCGCCGCTCCCAGGCGCCCAGCGAGTACAGCATGATCAGCACGACGAGATCACCGTCGGCCACGACGCCGGTGAACCACTGCGCCAGGCAGATCGCGGCGATGAGGGACGCGGCCGTGGCCGGTGCACGGCGGCGCACGACCAGGGGCGCGGCCAGCGCCACGTCCAGGTACGGCGCCAGGGCGCCGCGGTGGTCGGGGCCGAGCGTGTCGGCCAGCATCGCCGCCAGGGCGACGCCAAGGGCCAGCAGCCCGTCCGCGAGAAGCAGACGGGCCGCCGGCGCGAGGCGGGCACGGTCGGGGAGCACGTTCTCAGCGGCCCGTTCAGGCGTCCCGGCGGCGCAACGAGACGGCCGCCACGACGATCGCGGCAACCGCCCACGCGCACAGGACGAGCACGCCGGCCCCGGGCGTGAGGTGCGGAGCCTCGGGCTGGGACACCGTGAACGCCTCCCCGGCCTGCGAGGGAAGGAACTGCGCGATGTGCTTGCCCGCCGACCCGAACAGGGTGAACAGCTCCGGTACGACGAAGATCAGGGCGAAGAAGCTGACCAGCGAGCCGGGGGTCGAGCGTACGATCCAGCCGATCATCTGTCCGATGACCCCGGCGAGCACCATGTACAAGCTGGTGCCCAGCACGAACCGCCACACCCCGGGATCGGACAGCGAGAAGCCGGGGCGGACCTGGCTGATCACCGCCTGCGCGGACACGAAGGCGATGGTGGTGATCACGGTCATCACCACCGCGGTGATCGCGAAGAACACCGCCAGCTTGGCCCACAGCACCGGAAGGCGCTTGGGGGCCGCGGCGAAGGTCGAGCGGATCATGCCCGTGCTGAACTCGCTGGACACGAACAGCACGCCCAGCGCGCCGATCAGCAGCTGCCCGAGGAAGTAGCCTTGCAGCGGCGCCGAGGACGCCAGGTCGTTGGCGTCCTGGTTCCCGGTGAGGTGACGGGTGTTGTAGCCGATGACCAGCCCGATGGCCAGCATGCCCACCACGGCCGCGCCCAGCACCACCCAGGTCGAGCGCAGGCTGCGCCACTTGATCCACTCGGCCTTCACCGCCCGCCCCAGCGAGATCGGCTGGCTCTCGACGCGGGCCGGGGCGCTGCGGGGAGCGGCGGCGGTGTCCGTCGTGACGGTGCTCATGCGGCGTCCTTGATGTGTTCGACGGTGGAGCGGTAGTCGATCGATTCGTCGGTCAGCGCCATGTAGGCCTCTTCCAGGGACGCGGCGTGCGTGGCCAGTTCCAGGAGGGTGATCCCGGCACCCGCGGCGGTCACACCGATGTGGTCGCTGGTCAGCCCCTGCACCTCCAGCTTCTGCTCCGCGAGGTTGCGGACGGTGACGCCCTCACCGGCCAGCAGTTCGGCGAGCCGGCCCGCCTGCGGGGACCGGACCGTGACGACGTCCGACGACGCGCCGGCGATGAAGTCCGCCATCGGCTCGTCCCGCAGCAGCCTGCCCTTCCCCACCAGGATGATGTGGTCGGCGGTCAGCGCCATCTCGCTCATCAGGTGGGAGGACAGGAACACCGTGCGGCCCTCGTCGGCCAGCCTTTTCAGCAGGTTGCGGATCCACCGCACGCCGTCGGGGTCCAGGCCGTTGACCGGCTCGTCGAGGATGAGGGTCTGCGGGTCGGCCAGCAGCGCCGAGGCGATCCCGAGCCGCTGACCCATGCCCAGGGAGAACGCGCCGGCCCGGCGGCCGGCGACGTCAGCGAGTCCGACCATCCCGATCACCTCGTCGACCCGCTTCACCCCGATCCCCGCCATGGCCGCCATCGCCAGCAGGTGGTTGCGCGCCGAGCGGCCGGTGTGCACCGCCCGGGCCTCCAGAAGCGCTCCGACCTCGGCCAGCGGACGCTGGTGCTCGGCGAACGGCTTGCCGTTCACGGTGACCGACCCGGACGTGGGAAAGTCCAGTCCCATGATCATCCGCATCGTGGTGGACTTGCCGGCGCCGTTGGGTCCGAGGAACCCGGTGATGACCCCGGGCTTGACGGTGAACGTCAGCCCGTCGACCGCCACCTTGTCCCCGTAGCGTTTGGTCAAACCCTCGGCCTTGATCACTCGTCCTCCAGCACTTGCCCGACTTTCGTCTCAGCCTAGGAATCCGGCCCCGCCGGCGCGTCCTCCGGCCGAGGTGTCTTGGGAGCTGACCTGGTCATCCGGTCGGAGGACCGGCCGTCGCGAAGCGGTGGCTGTGGAGGTCGCCCAGCAGGACGGCGAGTTGCTTCTCCTGCTCGGCGGCCGGCGCCGGCTGGATCTTTCCGTGGTCGATGGCGTACGCCTTGAGGACCGCGTCCATCTGGTCGTCGAGCAGGGTCCAGGTCTTCTGGTCGACCGCCTGCAGGGAGGTGGCGTCGGCGTCCCAGTCGTCGCGCATCCTCTGCACGGTGGCGTGCGAGGCCGCGGCCGTCCCGGTCTTGTCCTGGGCGATCGCGGTCTGCGCGAGCTTCTCGTACTTCGTCACCGCCGCGGTGGTCTGGCCGCTGGTCAGGGCGGCCTTCTGGCAGGCCGGCAGCGTCTCGCTCTGCCCGGTCGGGTCGCAGGTGACGTGGGGCTGGTTGTGCGCCCAGGCCATCAGCGTGACGGTGGCGGCGGCGATCAGGGCGAGGGCTCCCAGCGCGATGCGCTCCTTGCGGGCACTGGTGGTGACCGACGGCTCGTGGGTGATCTCGTGGGTCTCGGCGACGTCGCTGCGGCTGATCGACAGGTAGACGACCGTCGCCAGGATGGCGCTGAGGAAGATCAGGCTGGTAGCCAGGGTGCCCAGGCCGAGGCCGACCGGTTCGCCGGCGCTGGTCGCGGTCTTGGGGGAGGCGAGCCAGTCACCGATGTTCGCGCCGAGCGGGCGGGTGAGGATGTAGGCCAGCCAGAACGCGAGGACCGGGTTGGCGCCGAACCTCCACAGGAGGGTGATGGACGCGATGAGTCCCAGGGGGAGGAACACCGACTGCGCGGGCGTCCAGTTGGTCAGTTGCAGCGTCCAGTCGCCGGTGGCGGTGCCGAGCGCGAACGTCACCAGGACCGTCAGCCAGTAGAACGCCTCACGCGGGAAGGTGGTGATGCTGTGGATCGACAGGGTCCCCTCGCGCATCCACCAGACCCCGAAGACGAGAGCCAGCAGGATCGAGAACACCGTCGAGCTCAGCCACAGCGGGACGTGTTGCTGATCGGTGAGCATGTCGGTGTAGAGGGTCCCGGTGACACTGACCACGACCACGGTGAGCCAGTACGGGAACGGGCTGTAGCGCTTGGTGCGGAACTGGATTGCCAGCACGACCGCGAAGATCGCGGTGAACAGCAGCATGGTGTTGGTCAGGCCGAAGCCCAGCGTGGTGTTGATGTAGTCGGCGAAGCTCTCACCGACGGTCGTGCAGAGGATCTTGATGATCCAGAACCAGATCGTGACTTCGGGAACCTTGTTCAGCAGGCGGTTTCCCGTGGCACCTCGCGGGGTCGCGGTCGTCGCCGTGGACGTCGTGGGAGTCGTCATGCCGCGACATTATCGTCTACAGCCTTGTAGACGATAATGTCGCGGCATGTCGCGCGCGCCGAGGGGCTCTGTCCCCAAGAGCCAAAGAGATCCCATGACCGCCTGGCGGCCCTCACGAATCGGCGGCCGGCGAGGGCCGGACGCGCTCTTGGACTCGGCCGTCAGGCGGCACCCGGTCCTGCTCGCCACGGCCGCCGCGGCGGCCCTGCACCTGCTGTGGGCGCTGATGCTGGCCAAGGACTCCGGCGACATGGCCGCGCAGTACGCCTGGACCGACTTCATACGGGCCCATCCCCTGGCCTCGTACAACCTCTCCTGGTACGGCGGCATGCACCCCGCCTCGTACAGTGTCCTGTCGCCCTACATCATGGCAGCGCTGGGCGTGCGGACGACCGCGGTCATCGCGGGCACGCTGTCGACCGGCGTGGCCGCGACCCTGCTGGTGCGCGCCGGTGTGAAGCGCCCGCTGCTGCCGGTGCTGTGGACGGTCTTCGCGCTGTGGTGCGACGCGGTCTCCGGTCGGGTGACGTTCGCCCTGGGCATCTTGTTCGGCCTGGTGGCGACGGCACTGCTGTTCCCGTCGGAACAGGCGTCGCACGGCCGCCTCCGGCGGCTGACGGCCGCCACCGCGATGGCGGCGCTGGCGACCCTGTGCAGTCCGGTGGCCGGACTGTTCGTGCTGGTGGTCGCGGCGGCGCTGTTCCTCGACAAACGGCGCACGGACGCCTACGTGCTCGCCGCCGCCCCGCCGCTGGTGGTCGGCACCACCTCGCTGCTGTTCCCCTTCTACGGCGTGCAGCCCTTCGCCTGGTACCTGGCGATCATCCCGCTGGCCGTCGCCGCGGCGATCTCGCTGGTGGTGCCGAGGTCCTGGCGGTCGGTACAGCTGGGGGCCTCGGTGTACTCGCTGGGTGTCCTTCTCACCTGGGCCGTACCGTCGCCCATCGGCAGCAACATCGAGCGCTTGGCGCTGCTCTTCGGCGGCACCGTCCTGCTGATCGTGGCGATGGGCAGCACGTGGGGGACCCGGCGGGCCGTCGCCGTGTGGCTGGCGTTCGGCGGTGTGGCGATCTGGCAGATCGGTGAGCCGGTCTACGACCAGGTGACCACCCACGCACACGTTGCCGCGGTCGAGCACGCGGGCCCGCTCATCTCCGAACTGCACCGCATACGGGCCGACCGCGGCCGGGTCGAGGTGGTACCGATGAGCTCGCACTGGGAGGCGTCAGGTCTGTCGCCGTACGTCAACCTGGCCCGCGGCTGGAACCGGCAGGCCGACGTGGAGCGCAACCCGCTCTTCTACGACGGGAGGCTCACCGCCGACACCTACCGGGACTGGCTGCGCAGTTGGAGCGTCGGCTACGTCGTGCTCCCCTCGGGCCGGCTGGACTTCGCCGCAGTGGCCGAGTCGAGACTCGTCGCGGCCGGCCAGCCCTGGCTGACCTCGGTATGGCACAACGCGGACTGGCGGGTCTACCTGGTGAGCGGCGCCGATCCGCTGGCCGACCCGCCGGCCGTGGTGGACAAGGCAGGACCGGCCGAGCTGACGGTGACGATGCCCCGGCCCGGTTCGGTGCTGCTGCGCATCCCGTGGTCCCCGGTGCTCGGCATCCAAGGCGCTCGCGACAACCGGCACGGCTGCGTGACAGCGGACGGCGCCTGGACCCGGCTCCACGCACCGGCCGCCGGCACGTACCGGATCGGCGGCAGCTACAGACAGATCCGCGGCACGCAGTGCGACAAGTAGCGTCTGGAAGAAGCCCTGCTCATTTTGTCTTTCGAGCATTTCGCGCTCATGCCATTCGATACAGCCGTCGGGCCGTCTGGCCGCCGCCATCTGCTGCTACAGACGTCTTGTCCGACTCACCACATAGGTCACCGTCTTAAGGCTGGGACGGCTGCATCGCTGTCTTCCCGGGCATGCGACGAACTGCTATTCGCCACCTGGCCCAGTTTCAGCGCAAGGCTCTTCCTGCTGGACTATGCGTGCCAGGAGACTCATGAGCTGGGCCCGCTCGGCAGGCGTCAAGGCAGCGGTCAGCTCATCGTTCGCCGCACGGCCCAGTTTCTCCGTCTGCAGCAGGCGAAGTTTCCCGCTCGGCGAGAGGGCGATGGCGTTCTTGCGACGGTCCCGGGGGTCCGGCGCGCGGGCCACGAGGCCATCGTTCTGGAGGTCGTTGAGGATCGCGACCATGTCCTTGGGATCGATGCTCAGGCTGCGCCCCAGCTCGGCCTGCGAGACAGGTCCCAGTTCGGCGACGGCCGACAGGACGGCATGGTGCAGCATCCGCATGCCCACCTGAGCCAGGGCTCCGGCGACGAGCCGGTGCCCCCGAGCCGCGGCACGGCCCAGGAGCCAGCTGGGGAGGGAACGAATACGGGCGGGAGCGCGGGTGGTCTCGGACATGGGGCCAGACTAACCAGAAAATCATTGGGACTCCCTACGATCTTTGGCTATCGTTGGTGATCCCAATGACCTGGAGGTGTGCATGCGGCGCGTTCGTTTCTATGAGTACGGCGGTCCGGAAGTGCTCCGCGTCGAGGACGCGGAGGCCCCTGAGCCCGGCCCGGGGGAACTGCTGGTCCGCACGGAAGCCATCGGCGTGACCCTTCCCTCCGTGCGCAAGGTCCGCGGCGAAGGCGGCAGGACGCCGCTACCGGGAGTCCTTGGAGGCGAGGTCGCCGGAACGGTGATCGCACTCGGGCCGGACGTGACGGATTTCGAGGTCGGCGACCGCATCACGTCGCTCACCTTCAGCGGCGGCTCGTATTCCGAACTGGCAATCGCCCCCGGTTCCATGGCGAGCCGCATACCGGACGGAGCAAGCGCCGTCCAAGCCGTCGCGCTCGTACGCAGCGGACATGTCGCCCTCGCCGCCCTCGCCACGGCCCGCCCCCTTGCGAGCGAGTCGGTCCTGATCACGGGCGCTGCCAGCGGAGTAGGGCATCTCGCGGTCCAACTGGCCAAGCTTCAGGGCATTGAACGGGTCATCGCGGCCGTGAGCTCGCACACCAAGGCGGAATTCCTCCGCGGTCTGGGCGCCGACGAGATCGTTACCTACGACGGCGAGAACTGGGGGGAGCCAGTCGATGTCGTCCTGGATGGAGTCGGCGGAGATCTGCTCCCACGCGCCGTCGCCGCCCTCGCACCCGGCGGGCGACTCGTCTTCTTCAACTCGGGCGGTGGAACCGTTCCCGCCTTCGACCTCCTGGCAGGGTCGAAGACCATCACCGGTCTCACCATGGCGAGGTTCGCCAACACTCAGCGCGAGCTCTATGACCAGCATGGCGAGGAGCTGTGGAAGCTGACCCTGTCCGGGCGGTTGCAGCCGGCCGTTCACGCCCGGATTCCGCTGGCTGAGGCGGCGCGAGCGCACGAGATCATCGAAGCCCGTGCCAACCTCGGCAAGGTCGTCCTGCTGCCCTGACGAAGCTGACCCGCGGCGGGAAACGCGGGGCCCCCGCGGCAGGGAGGCTGTATTGACCCGCAGGGTTGTTGACGCGGGTGACGGGTGGTTGCCTCGAGTGCGGTGGTGGTTGCAGGTGTGGCTGAAGTCTGCCAGGACGGCGAAGTGGGTTGCGGCCCGGGCCTCAGGGAATCCGGCCCGGAAAATTCTCCGGAACAGTTGACGAGTCCGAGGTGGTGCCCGGCCCGGTGGATTGCCAGGCCGGGCACCGCTTTTCGGGGGTCTAGAAGAAGCCCTGCTTCTTCGCGGAGTACGAGACCAGGAGGTTCTTCGTCTGCTGGTGGTACCGCTCCTATGGGCCCGTGAACAGGAAAAACGACGGATGGACCAATTATGGCCATGTGCCTGGCCCGCATATGGTCCGGATCTTGATGGTGATGGACCCCGCCGATGCCGAGGAGTGCTCGCATCTTCACCTGACCCCACGGCGCCTGGAGCACCACCGAGGTCCTGCCCCTCGAAGCGCACCGTCGGACAGGCGCAAGACAGAAGCGGCCGTGCGGCATCGCGGTCACCGTCGAACAGTCGAAGCCATGCCAACTATCCGCGCGCCGCCGCGTAGTCGGGGTTTAGACGGACGGCTTCGCGGTAGGTGGCCTCCGCTGGGGACAGCTGCGAAGCCGCAAGCTTTCGCAGCTGCACGCCCCGTGCGGTGTCGCCTGGTGCCGCGGCGTTGTTCATCACGCCCATCTGGAGTTGTGGTTCCACAACCGGTCGAGCTCGGCGACCTGTTCGGAGGTCAGGTTGCTGCGCCCGTGGGTGCGGATCATCGTCGTGTTCCATGGGCGGCGGCCACCGTAGTGGGGGGTCAGGAGCACTCCGACGGTGGCGAGTTCGTCCGCGCGGCCGATGCGGGTGGCGATCTCGTGGTGGCGCAGCATGACGAAACTGGCGAACAGGGCCTCGGTGTTGGAGTCGAACTGATTCCAACAGGTCCAGAGGATCTGACGCGTAGCGTCGGCGTTCAGTTGGCGTCGGCAGCGCCATCTAAGGCCGTCGAGAATCCCCGAGACGTCGTCCAGCATGTCCAGTAGAAGCTGACCCCATTCGGCTCGCACTCCCGGGGGTAGCTGGTCGAGGTCGGAGAGCACCGTGAGGCGGTCCGATTCGGCGGCGTGATCGGGCAGGTCAAGGGTGGCGATGTGTTCCATCACCATCCGGACCACCAGGTGCGCCCGGGTTTTTCCGTCGTCCACCGGTGCCTGCGGCAGTGGCGGGATGGAGCGCGTGACATCGCCGGGTTGCACCAGGTGGGTGTCGATGTCCGCGGGTGGAGTCATGGCGTCCGCTGCTGCAAACTCGTAATAGCGCAGTGGTTCGTCTCCGAGTGCGGTCGTTGGTGCGGCGGCGGAGCGGAAAAGGTAGTCGAGTACGGCGGTCATCGAGCGCAGGTGGTCGAACAGGAAGTCCCAGTCCCGGCGTGTCAGCGCGAGTGCGGGCATGCCGACCGGCTCCCACGAGGCCACGGTGCCGGCAGGGACCTGGTTGTGGTCCAGAAGGAAGACGGCGATCCATTCGTAGGCGTTGCCATCGACGGTCAGGATCCGGCCGCGGCCGTTGGACATCTCGGCTGGCAGCAGCCGCAGTTGTCGAACAGTACCCTTGGCCTGCTTCATCGCTTTCGCGGCGACTTTCTGGATCCAGAAGCGTTCTTGATCATCGCCTTTGGGTGCGATAGTGCGTGCTTTGACCTGCACTACGGCACCTCGGTGCCCGGCCAGCAGCAGCAGGTCTCCCAACTCGCGGGTTCCCGAGCCCTTGCTTACATGGGCATTACGGTAGACGAAGTCGGGCATCCCCCATGTTGCCGCAGCAGAGTGGGCGGCCGTCTCGGCCGCCCGGCCGTGCTCCATGTCGGCAGGCAGGGGAAGCGCCGACGGTATCTGCCGCACATACGGACCGTTCGCAGTTTCCACGACCAGTATGAGGTCGCTATAGGCGCCGTCCGTACGCAAGCGCCGAGGCGGTCGTATGGGCTGGTCGGTCATACCGCCCATTAGACACAGACCAACGCTCCGTCAACGAAGGGTTTTGAGCTTTCACTGCGGCGGAGTCCTCGGTACGGCTGTCGCCTACGCACCCACGAGCGTGATGCGAACCTGCGCACACGGCACGGGAGGCCGGAGCTCTTTGTGGAATTTGAGCGGGTCAGAGCGTTATCTGACACTGCATCATGCGCGCTGCGCCACAAATACGCCACTCGCTCCGGGCTGGAACCTGAGGCACCGTCAAGTTATGCAGTGTCGTTCGGTCACCCGGACTCGCACCCCTCCCGGTCCGCTGGCATCCCTGGCCTGGGCCGAGGTTGGGGGCCGTGAAGGAGTGCGACTCTGCACGCGTGCTTTCCGGTTGCGCTGGGTGACCTTGGTTTCCGCTGGCGGGACGGGTCACCGGCGGATGGTGGTTGGGCTGTTCGGTGGTGGTGCGGATGGTGGCTTTGGGTGGTGGGCAGTTCTGCCTCCTCGACGTGAGGGGAACGGGCATGGTGCAGCAGTTGGTGCAGGGCGGGGTGGCCGGGGCGAGCGGCGGGCTGGTGATCGGCCGCTAGCGGCAGCGGGAGTTCCGGCACGACGCCCCGGTCGAGGGCGGCCGGGATGTGACTGCGGTGGCGGGGGAGTTCGGTGCGGAGCTGGCGCGGGCGATCCGGGTGGGACTGGCGCCGTCCGGCCCGGGGCCTTACGGGCTTGGGGGCCGTCGGAGCTGACCTGGTACGCGTTCGCCGTCACCTATGCGCGGGACCATTGGGTGGGGCGGGCGGCCACCACGCGCAACGAAACCAGTGAGGCTCTGGCCCTGGTCAGGAGGGCGATGCTGTGGGACGTGCCGGGCCGGCCGGGTGAGAATGTAACGGGGCCAACGACGCCTGAGGCAAACCTAGTTGAAGCGGCTGTTTGCCGCAGCAACGTTCTGAGGCTCGCCCGGGGCTGGGGGGCAGAAACTGCTGAATGTCGTATGAATATCCGTTTTGCATGCGTAACGGTGCTGCCTACGTGTAGGCGGAATTAACCATTCCTGCGAGCTGGCGTCACGCGGGATACGCTGGGTGATGCCCCGTTGACGGCTCGCGTTCGAGGTGCTTTCATTACGCAGCTTTGACGTGGCGTTTCACAGGGGTGGGGATTTTCTTGCGTGGTGAGGTGCGTCTCTTTGGCGTGCGCAAAAGACGTTTGCGTACGTTTGCGGCCGGTCTGACGGCGGCTGGACTGCTGACGGCGTTGCCGGTGGTGGGCGCGGCTCCGGTGGTGTCCGCGGTCGCGGCTCCTGCGGGGGTCGCCGCCGACGCGCAGCCGAAGTCGGCGTCGGAGCAGGCTGCCGCGTCGGGGGAGCCGGTGGAGGTGACGGCGGAGCGTACGGAGTACGGCACCACGTACGCGGAGCCGGACGGTACGTACACGTTGCGGGAGTCTGCTGTTCCGGTGCGGGTGAAGACGGCTGCCGGTGGGTGGACCGCGCCGGACGCGACCTTGCAGCACCGGGCGGACGGCTCGGTGGGTCCTGCGGCTTCCGTGGCGGAGGTGGCGTTCTCCGGAGGGGGGAGTTCGACGCCTCTGGTGACGGTGGGCAGCGAAGGCAAGTCGCTCTCGCTGACGTGGCCGGGCACGCTGCCCGCGCCGACGTTGGACGGTGACAGTGCGGTGTACGCCGATGTGCTGCCGGGCGTGGACCTGCGGATGACAGCAACGGTGACCGGTTACCGTGAGCTGCTGGTGGTCAAGACGCCTCAGGCGGCGGCCAATCCGGATCTGGCGCGGATCGCGTTCGGCCTGGACAGCACCGGGCTGGTCGTGACGCGTACCGCGGGCGGCGGCGTGGGGGCGGTCGATGACAATGGCCGCCAGGTTCTTGTGTACCCGCCTGCTCAGATGTGGGATTCACGCGGTACCGCGGACTCGTCTGCCGCCAAGTCCTCGTCCAAGTCGGCGAAGGCGGGGCAGTCGCCTGCGGATGCCTCGCCGCCGGAGAACGCTGTGGACGGCCCGGCGCCGGGTGCCGGTACGGCCACGGTGCCGATCGACGTCAGCCCCACCACGCTGGCGGTCGAGCCTGATCCCGGGCTGCTGGCCCAGACTGACTCGGCGGCGTTCCCGCTTTACCTCGACCCGGATCCCGAGCTGAATCCGCAGGCGCCGGAGCGGACTTTGCTGCGCAGCGACGGTTACAGCGACTACGCCTTCGACAACACGGCGACGGACGGCACCCCGAGCGGTAAGGGTGACGGCAAGTGCGGTACCTGGAACGGCTACTACTGTGGCAGCGGGTATGTGCAGCGGTTGTACTACCAGTTCGGTCCCGGTCCGTTGGCGGGCAAGACCGTGATGTCGGCGTACTTCACGGTGACGTCGCAGTGGGCGTTCCAGTGCCAGGACCGCACCAGTGATCTGGTCCGCACGAACAACATCTCGGCTTCCACCACCTGGGCGTCGCGGCCCAAGGAACTGGACTGGATGGTTGACGAGTCGTTCTCAGCCGGCCGCGGGTCGAGCTGCAACCCGGACGCACCGTCGGCCCAGATCGAGTTCGCCGACAACGCGGCCCAGTCGTTCGAGAACCTGACACCGACGGTGCGGGACTTCGCGGCGGGCAAGTTCGCCAAGCTCACCCTGGAGCTGCGGGCGCATGACGAAGGCGATGCTTCGGCGTGGAAGCGGTTCGAGAACGACGGCACGCTGGTGGTGAACTACATCGGGCGGCCGTTGCCCCCC
The DNA here is from genome assembly GCF_050956065.1 of Streptomyces sp. CA-111067. Classification (NCBI taxonomy): domain Bacteria; kingdom Bacillati; phylum Actinomycetota; class Actinomycetes; order Kitasatosporales; family Streptomycetaceae; genus Streptomyces; species Streptomyces sp. CA-111067. Next base: position 8,514,967 of record NZ_CP192103.1, read on the forward strand.
ACGAACACGGGCATCAAGCGCGGTACATCTGTCACCTGCCGGACCAATCCAGCAGACCCGGACGTGACCGCTGACACTAAACCCATCCTGGCTGCCCGAGTCCGAGTGGCGGAGGGTGGATCTCCCGCGGACAATTCCGCCAGGTTGCGGGCGGACATCGTAGTGCAACGGGAGTACGCGGCAGGGACTTGGGGCACGTTGGAGGAGCCCATCCGGCCGAGTCCAACGAGCTTTGCCGATGACAAGGAATTGGTGTACGACGAGTCACCGGCGGCTCTGTCGGAGGGCGTGTCCTACCGAATGGCGGCGTCCACCTGGTCCTATGAAACCACCAGCCAGACGCACATCGATTCGCACAGCACGGTCACAACCGCAGGTTGGTGCTACTTCCGTGTGGACACCACCGGGCCCAAACCGCCACGGATCTTCGTGAACGGTCCGTACACCGAATGCACCACCAACGACTGCCAGAGCAAAGGCGGTCCGGGCATTCCGGGATCGTTCACGTTTGCCCCAGCGTTGGGTGACTCGCCCATCGCCGGCTACATGTACGAGCTGGGCTCGGGTGCCTGGGTGACCAAGATGCTCGACAAGGACCGGATCGTGCCGCCTGGCCAGGAGGAGTGGCTGACGGTGGGCGACATCACGCCGATCGGGGCTGGTACGCAGGTGCTCTCCATAAAGGCCCTGGACGATGTCGGTACTGGCCGGACGGGAGCTGAATCAGACCTGCCGTTCAAGGTCGCCGAGGGCGAACCGCCCATAGGCCAGTGGCACTTCGACGACACCGCCTCCGGTGGCACGTCAGCCACCGCGGCCGACACTGCCACCGGGCCCGGTAGCAGGCACACCGCGACGCTGCATACCGATGGCGCGGGCTGGTCGCTGATGGGCCGCCGTGGTGACGGGGACGGGTCGCTGTGGCTGAACGACAGTTCCAGCCCGACGCAGGAGACTGGGTACGCCGCAACCCAGACACCGGTGGTCAACACCAAGTCGTCCTTCACAGTGTCGGCCTGGGTCTATTTGAGTAATAACTCTCAGTACCAGACGGTGATGGCGCAGACCGGCAGCGACAACTCCGGTTTTGCCCTGAGATATTCACCGGGTTCCCGTAGCTGGCAGGTTCTGTGGAGTTGGAACAGCGGGGGCGCACGTCAATACGCCGCGGTGAACAGTGCGGTGACGAATGTTCCGGTGAAGGTGTGGACACACCTGGCTTTCTCCTACGACGTCAGCACTCATACCTTGGGGTTGTACGTCAACGGGAAGCCGGCGAGTACTTCTGTGAAGCTGCCAGCTGCGGCAGCGCTTCAGACGCCTGACGGTGCCTTGCAGTTCGGGCGTGCCAGTTACACCTCGAACTCCACCTTCACCGACTACTTGCACGGCCGGCTCGATGAGTTGGAGGTCTGGCAGTACGCCCTGAAGGATTCGGAGATTGCCCTTGACGCTCAGCTGCTCGCTCCCCTGACAGCTCCGGGCGGCCCGGCTGGCGATCCTGCGGTGGAGAACGTCGTGAACTGGAACATGTCTGGTGCCTCGGGGACTACGGTCACCGACGCCACCACGGGTTATGGTCACGTCCTGACCACCACGGGAACCGGTCAGCTGGATGGCGACGCGCTGGTGTTGAACGGCTCGAACGCCGCTGCCACGCCAGGCCCGGTGATCGACGAGTCGGGCTCTTTCACGGTGACGACCCTAGCTCAGCCCGACAACGCCAAGGTGCTGGCGGACTGGGCTGACGGCGATTCCGCACAGGTGTTGGGGCAGCGCTCGGCCGATGGTTCGGCATGGGGGCTGTGGTATCAACGGACGGGTTGGACCACGGTGCCTGACGATGCGGGAGACGATGTCAAGGTGCCGACCACCCGCTGGTTGTTCGGCAAGATCGACTCCGGTGATACTTTCACTGGAGCAGCCTCAGAACCCGGGCCGGCATCGGGTAGCACCGGAAACGGCTCTGACTCCGGCGGCGCGGTGCGAGTCACCGGTGTATATGACGCACTTTCCGGCAAGGCCACGTTGTACATGAGCGACGTGTTCCAAGAAGCGAGGCCGTTCACCGCGGCCATGGGATCCACGGACTTTGCTGTCGGGCGGCCCTTTGTGACAGGCGTCTGGGTGCACTACCTGCCGGGAAGTGTCCAGGAGATCAGGATCTGGTCCGGAGCGATGAAGGATACCGACCAGGTGAGCACCGTAGTCGGCCACTGACTGTCAGTCGTACCGGCCGGACGCGGTTGTGGGCGCCCGATCGGTGGAACGGCCGGCTTTGTGATGCGTACACGTCGTTTTCCATGTCCTTGTTTATTGCGTGCCCGCGGCCCATGGTCTGGGCGCGGTCGGCTGGGGGTTCTTCGTGAGTTCCGGATCTGGTAACCGCTGGATGCGTTCGCGGCTGCTGAGAGGCGTACTGCTTCCTGTCAGATCGTCGGGCGGTTCGGTATTGGGATCGGGCGGTGCCCGCCTGGTGGTGTTGGGCCTTGCGGTGGCGCTGACGGTGCCGTTGGGTCTGACGCCGATCGCCCACCAGGCGCTGGCTGATGCGCCGAAGCCACTGGGGCGAACGGCGGTGCCGAAGCCGCGGGTGAGCAAGGTGCGTCCGGCGGGGCTGGGTGCCAAGGCGGCTCGCGACGAGGTTGCCAAGGCCAAGGCTGCTGATGATCAGCGGGCCGTGCGGGCGGCGGCTGAGCAGCACGCTACGTGGCCCAAGGGCGGAGCCGCGCAGATACCGCAGACCGCAACGTCCGCGTCGGGCAAGGCGGTTGTGGGTGGGTTGCCGGTCACCATCGGCCGGTCACCGGCCGCCAAAGCCAAGGGAAATTCGGCTACGGATTTTCCGGCCGCTACGGCCGGCCCGGCTCAGGTGACCGTCGCGGACCGGTCGGCGACGAAGGCCGCGGGTGTTCAGGGCGTGCTGTTGTCGGTCCGGCCGCAGGCAACGGGTCCGGCGACGGTGTCGGTGGACTACTCCGCGTTCGCCTCCGCCTATGGCGGGGACTGGGCCGGGCGGTTGCAGTTGGTGAGTCTGCCCGCCTGCGCGCTGACCACCCCGGACAAGGTCGCCTGTCGCGTCCAGACTCCTCTTCCCTCGTCCAGGAACGACGTGCCCGCGCAGACGGTGTCCGCCACCGCGCAACTGGAAGCCGGGACGTCCGCGGCGAAGGTGTCGGTGTTCGGTGTCGAAGCCAAGGGCGGTGGTGAGTCCGCCTCTGGCACTGGTAACTACTCCGCGACCGCGCTGTCGTCATCGGCCAAGTGGGCCGAGGGCGGTGCTTCGGGGTCGTTCACCTGGTCCTATCCGATGCAGGTTCCGCCGACCGCGGCGGGCCCGTCCCCGTCGGTGGGGTTGTCGTACGACTCGGGCAGCATCGACGGGCGTACCGCCTCAACGAACAACCAGGGCTCGCCGGTCGGTGAGGGCTTCAGCGACTCGGCGGAGTCCTACATCACCCGGCAGTACGGCAGTTGCGACCTCGACGGTCACGACAAGGTCTACGACGAGTGCTGGAAGTACGACAACGCCTCGCTGGTGCTGAACGGGAAGTCCACCGAACTGGTCAAGGACGACACCACCGGCACGTGGCGGCTGGCCGACGACGACGCGTCGACCGTCACCCACCTCACCGGGGCCGACAACGGCGACCAGGGCGACCCGGGCAAGGACCTCGACGGTGCCGGCGAGTACTGGACGGTGACCACCGGCAACGGCACCCAGTACGTCTTCGGACTGAACAAGCTGCCCGGCGCCGACGCCCAGCGCACCAACTCGGTATGGACCGTCCCGGTGTTCGGCGACGACGACAAAGAGCCCGGCTACCAGGACGGCACCACCTTCGCCGGCCGGTCGCTGAACCAGGCGTGGCGCTGGAACCTCGACTACGTCGTGGACCTGCACGGCAACGCCATGTCGTACTGGTACACCGCGGAGACCAACTACTACAAGAAGAACGGCGCCACCACCGCCAATGCCCAGTACACCCGCGGCGGTCACCTGGACAAGATCCTCTACGGGCAGCAGCAGCAGTCCGACTCCCTGTTCGTCTCGCCCGCGTCGCAGCAGGTGACCTTCGGCTACAGCGAGCGCTGCACGGCCGACGACTGCTCCAGCCTGACCAGTACCACGGCCGCCTCCTGGCCGGATGTGCCCTTCGACGCGATCTGCGCGTCCGGGGCGTCGGACACGGACTGCACGGCGGAGTCGCCGGCGTTCTTCACCCGCAAGCGGCTGACCCAGGTGGAGACGTCGGTGCTGTCGGGCACCGGGTACACCCCGGTCGACACCTGGGTGATGACGCAGCACTTCTTCGACCCCGGCACCATCAACAACACCTCTGACCAGTCGCTGGTCCTGGACACCATCACGCACACCGGGGACACCGGCACGCCGAGGGTCCCGCTGAAACCGGTGACGTTCACGTACACACCGTTGGCCAATCGGGTCGATCTGGTCGGTGACAACGTCCTGCCGCTGAAGCGACCGCGGATCGAGACGATCGTCTCCGAGACGGGGGCGATCACCCATGTGACGATGTCGGACCCGGAGTGTGTGAGTGGCTCGCACATGCCCGTCGCCGAGGACCGGGACACCATGTCGTGCTATCCGGTGTACTGGCACATCAACGGTGCCGAGACCGCTGGCCTTGACTGGTTCCAGAAGTACCGGGTCATCGGTATAAGGACCTCCGATCCGACGGGCGGCACCCTTGCGCTGGACCAGTCCTACAGTTACGCGGACCCGGCCTGGCACTACGACGACAGCCCGTTCACACCTGAGGACGAGCGGACCTGGTCGCAATGGCGCGGCTACGGCACCGTCACCGCTATCACCGGCAACAACGACAACAACCACACCAAGACCGTCACCCGGTACATGCAGGGGATGAGCGGCGACAAGGTCATCACCGGCGGACTCGAACCGATCGGCGTGGAAGGCCTGGACGTGCCCGGCCTGCCGGTCGCCACGATCACCGACTCCGACCAGTACGCCGGGTTCGCCCGCGAACAGGTCACCTACAACGGCGCCACCGCCGTCTCCGCGTCCATCAGCGACCCCTGGTCGGCGAAGACCGCCACCCAGCACAAGTCGTACGCCGACATCGAGGCGTACTACGTGCGCACCGGCAAGACCTACACCGAGACGTTTCTGACGGCCAAGGGCACCTGGCGGACCGCCACCACGGCCACCACTTATGACGCGTACGGCCTGCCCGTCAAGGTCGACAGCGCCGGTGACACCGCCAAGACCGGCGACGAGACCTGCACCCGCACCTGGTACGCCAGGAACGATGCCCTCGGCATCAACTCCCTGACCTCCCGCGTTCGCACCGTGGGCCGGACCTGCGCCACCACGGACGCCTCGCTGTCACTGCCTGCCACTTTCGCCACGCGCGGTGACGTGCTGTCCGACACCGCGACCCTGTACGACACCACTGCCACCACCTGGACCCCCAGCCAGTCCGCCACCCACGGGGAGGCCACCTGGACCGGCCGGGCCACCGGATACCCGGCGACGGCCGATGCCAATGGTGACCGCAACCCCAGCGGCTGGCAGGCCACCACGCAGGCGGCCACCTATGACGACCTGGGCCGGTTGCTGCGCGTCGAGGACGCCGACGGCAACGCGACTGCCACCGCCTACACCCCCGCCGGCGCCGGGCCGACGACCCGGACCATCGTCACCAACTCCAAGAGCCAGAGGGTCATCACCAATTTCGACGGCGTACGTGGACTTCCCAGCTATGGCTACGACGTCAACAACGCGAAGACCGAACTGACTTACGACGCCCTGGGCCGACTCACCGGGGTCTGGCTGCCCAACCGGAGCAAGACCAGCAACCAGAGCGCCAACACGACATACACCTATCATCTGGACAACGCCACGGCGTCGTATGTGGCCACATCCACGCTCGGTATCAGCGAGGCTCGCAACACCAGTTACCAGATTTACGACTCGCTGCTGCGCCCGCTGCAGACCCAGACTCCGACACCGGTGGGCGGCCGGGTACTGACCGATACTCGCTACGACACCCGCGGCCTGGTCTTCCAGACCTACGCCGGGGCCTTTGACAGCGAGTCCATGCCAAATGGCACATACATGCATGTCGAGAACGGCGGCACGCCCACCGAGCACGAGCTGACCTACGACGGTGCCGGCCGCCCTACCTCTGACACGCTATACGTCGTTGGTGTGAAGAAGGGTTCCACCACATTCACCACCTACACCGGTGACTCCACCGCCACCAGCGCTCAGGCCGGCGGCAGTGCCACCCGCACCATCACCGACGCCCTGGGCCGCACCACCGAGCTGCGCTCGTACGCCGGTACCTCGCCGGCCGATGCCGACTACGGTGGCACGACCCCGCTGCCGACGTACACCACCACCGGCTACACCTCCACCCGTGACGGCCTGCCCGCCACCGTGACCGGCCCGGACAGCGCCAAGTGGACGTACGGGTACGACCTGTTCGGCCGCCAGATCTCCGCGACCGACCCGGACATGGGCACCACCACGACGACGTACACCGATCTGGACCAGGTCGCCACCACCCACACCTCAGTCGGCAACACCGTCGGACACACGTACGACTCGCTCGGCCGCAAGACCAACCTGTGGCAGACCAGCAACACCGCGGCCAACCAGCTCGCCGCCTGGACCTACGACACCGTCGCCACAGGACAGCCGGCCTCCTCGACCCGTTACGTCGGCGGCAGCGGTACTGGTGGCAAGGCGTACACCAAGAAGGTCACTGCCTACGACAAGCTCTACCATCCCATCGGCAGCGAGATCGATCTCGATCCCACCGACCCGCTGGTCACCTCCAAAGCCGCAGCGGCCTCGTACACCTTCACCAGCAACTACAACACCGACGGCAGCCTCCACGACGACGATCAGCCCGCCATCGCCGGACTACCCGCGGAGAACGTCACCTACGGCTACCTGCCCACGGGCCAGGTGAACACTGCCTCCTCGTACGACGACTACCTGCTGGATGCCGTCTACTCCCCACTCGGCCAGCCCAAACAGCTCAACCTCGGTGCCTCGGTGGCCACCATCGCCAAGCAGGTCTACCTCGACAACGAGTACGAGGAAGGCACCGGCCGCCTCACCCGCTCCTTCGTCACCGACGACACCCACGCCTGGATGCCGCAGGACCTGCACTACACCTACGACGACGCCGGCGACGTCACCAAGATCAGCGACCCCGCCACCCAGGGCGCCACGGCCAAGCCCGACACGCAGTGCTTCACCTACGACGGGTACCAGCGACTCACCTCCGCTTGGACGCCCGCCAACGCCGACTGCGCCAGCACCACCACCGGCGGCGCAGCCCCGTACTCCACCAGCTACACCTACAATCCGGCCGGGCTGCGGCTGACCCAGACTCAGCACGCCACCGGCGGCAACACCACCACGCTGTCCTGCTACACCAAGACCACCCAGCCCCACACCCTGACGGCCACCACCACCGGCTCCACCTGCACCGGCGTGTCGGCCGGCTACACCTACGACAGCACCGGCAACACCACCACCCGCCCCCAGGGCGGCAGCCCCCAGACCCTGACCTGGAACACCGAGGGCAAACTCAGCACCACCGCCCAGGGCACCAACACCGCCGGCTATCTCTACGACGCCGACGGCAACCTCCTCATCCGCCGCGCCACCGACGCCACCGGTGAGAGCGTGATCTACCTCGGCGGCACCGAGCTCCACATCAAGACCGCCAGCGGCAAGTACACGACCTGGGCCACCCGCACCTACACCGCCGGCCCCGGCGGTCCCGCGATCGCGGTCCGCACCAGTCAGCCCAGCACTCCGCCACTGACCTTCATCGCCGGCGACGCCCATGGCACATCCAGCCTCGCCCTGGACGCCAGCACCCTGGCCATCACCAAGCGCTACACCAGCCCCTTCGGAGCCCCCCGCAGCACCGCCACCGCCTGGCCCGACGACAAAACCTTCCTCGGCGCCCCCACCGACACCGACACCGGCCTCACCCACATAGGCGCACGCGAATACGACCCCCAAACCGGCCGCTTCCTCAGCGTTGACCCCCTCCTCACCACCAGCGACCCCCAATCCCTCAACGGCTACACCTACGCCGACAACAACCCCGCCACTTTCTCCGATCCCACCGGAACTATGCGGGCCCCCGTCGACCGGGGTGTTTCCTGCGAGCACGCAGACTGCTCGTCTGCAACATCCGGCACTGGCAACGTCCCGACTAGCGGAGCCGATGCCAGCCAGGACTGGATAGACCAGGAGTCACTCTCAACGGACGACTCGTCGTTGGGCGAATCGATATATCCGTTTATGAGGAACCAGGGCGGACATCCTGAGGGTGGTTACTGGAATCCCTTCACTAATGTAACCGGAAAGATGGAAACCGTATGCTTTGGCCGCACCGCCTGTAATGTGGCTTGGAAATATCTGCTACGCCATCCCGATGATGTAGCAGAAGGAAGGTATCTGGCGGCCACTTACTGTCTGGACAATATGCGTCAGTGTCAGTCCGACGCGGCGGACTGGGACCATACGCAGGAGCTGACCGACGTCATTCTTACTGGTCTTATGGCGGATAGGCCCTCTGAGGGAAAGCCCAAGATCAGTGGTTGTAGCTTCACGCCAGACACGCCAGTCTTGATGGCCGAAGCCAAGACCAAACCCATTGGAGAAATCAAGCCGGGAGACAAGGTAGAAGCGGCCAGTCCCAACACCGGGCAACATAAGGGCGTCCGCTCCGTCACGGCAACACACATCAACCATGACAACGACCTCGTCGACCTCTCGGTCGAAACCAGCCCTGGCCACCGCAGCACTCTCCACACCACCTCCCGTCACCCCTTCTGGGACGACACCCTCCACAAGTGGATCCCCGCTGGCCAACTCAAGCCCGCCCACAGTCTGGAGACCGCGACTGACCATCACGTCCGCGTTTCCGCCGTCCACATCCGCCCCGGCGCCGCCGACATGTGGAACCTCACGGTAGACGAACTCCACACGTACTATGTACTCGCTGGGACCACGCCGGTCCTCGTTCACAATTCGTCTTGCTGGACGGCGACCAACTCCAAAACGCCAATGCAGAATGCATTGGGGCATTGGGGAAAGCACAAGGGAGACTATCCGCAACTGCAGAATGCAAAGCAGTATGTAGAAGCGGCTCAGCGGTTCATGAAAAGTGAAGATCCCTGGATTCAAACAAAGGTTCGATCCAATGGGGATATAGTTCGATACAATCGAGTTACGGAGGATTTCGGCATCATGACACCGAATGGTGAGATTCGGACGTACTACAAGCCGGATCCGATGGTGCATGGCTATGCCTCGAATCAGGATTACTTCGATGCGCAGTAGTCGAGTCGGTTTTGCCTGCTTTGTCTGTGGCTTGGCCCAGGTTGCACCTCCATGGGGTGAAAGCGGCGACTCTCCCTCTTTCGAAATATGTGCGTGTTGCGGGACGGAATTTGGCTATGAGGATGCCACCGATGCTGGCGTCTTCAGGGCTCGTTCCCGATGGGTCGAATCTGGATATGCGTGGGTTGAGGAGGGTGCAATGCCAGAGGATTGGCGGCCCGATCGGCAGCTTAGAAGAGCCTTGCAAGGTCCATAGTAGTCCGAGTCGAAATGCATCCCCAAAGATTCGGTGACATAGTCGAGTGGTGAATTAATCAGCGAGGAAAATGATGGACCCTTTCCTGAAGCGAAGAGAAGGGGTCCATCATTCGTTTGACGGCAACGGATGACGGCAACGCCAGCGGACGGCTCCTTGGGGAGTGGGGCGACGTCACTACGCATGATGGTGACTAAGAAGTTGTTGTCTTTCCGAGCTTGAGGACTGCGTTTCCAATGGTCAGGCATAGGAGCCGCGGTTGTGTGGCAGTGGTGATCTGTCGTGTCGTCGCTCCGGTGGAGGTCAGGGATGCCGTCGGTCGTGGGACTGCTGGAACAGCGTGAGTGCGCCGCTTGCCGTCGTGTGGACGAACTGCGTGAGGAGGCCGATCGGATCCAGGCCGAGCTGGCCGTGGCCGAGCGGGATTGGAACGAGTGGGTCGTTGCTTGCTCGCGTGTCGGCGAAGTACTGGCCCCAGGCGATGGTGGCGTCGCCGGTCCTGATCTCGCTGTGGGCCTGCCGGATGGCGGTGAACAGCCGGTGACGGCAGGGGCTTCGGAATCGGCGAAGCCGAAGTCGGTCGTGCCGGTGTGGCGCGCGGGGCTGGCCTGGTCAGCTCTATCTGTGGACTACCAACGCCTTCTGCGAGTCCTTGTCGACCGCGACCGAGAGGGCCAAGGTCCGCTTTCCTGCCAGGAGATGGCCGTCTGCTTCGGCCTGGAGGTGGTGCCGGCAAAGGTGGAGGCGCTGCGGTCGAAGGCGAAGCGGATGGTGACCCGGGGGTGGCTGGTCGAGCCGGTGCCTGGTCGGTTCTCGCTCTCGCAGGGTGTGGCCGGACAAGGGGGGATGGTGAACGGCGACCGTCAGACCCGCAGGGTTTCTCCCTGGGGGTCGTAGCAGACGAGCCCGTGCTCGCGTGCCAGAGCGGCCGCATACTCGGAGACCTCCTCCGCTCTGCTGTAGGACATGAGCAGATAGACGATCGGGCCCGAGGCCTCGTCGATGACGGGTGGTGACGCCCACGGGCTGCCGGCGATATCGTCTGGATACCGCTTGACCAGCGCCTCGACATAGGCCGCGATGCGCGGCGACGGCTCGGCGATCACGTCTTCCGAATCGAAGTAGCGGTCGTAAAGCTCGTCGAGGACAGCGCCGGCTTCGTCGTCGCTCGGTTGCTCTCCATGCCAGACGGCCAGGTCGTAGCTCATGTGTGAATGATCGCAGGGGCCAGACTGACTTTGGCCGGAAGCCCCAGTGCCGGACCGGTTCACGCTCGCGAAGGGCATGGCCGGGCCAGGCGGCGGGTCATGAGGAGCGTCATTGACCAGTAGACCATCACCTCGGCGCCGCTGGTGGATCGCTCGAAGTCGCGCACCAGGCGCCGGGTGCGCATCAGGTGGGCAAAGAACCGTTCGACGATCCACCGCTTGGGCAGCACCACGAAGCCGCGCATGGCGTCGCTGCGTTTGACGATCGCCAGGACCAGGGCGAGGGCGGTGAGGCAGCGGGTGATGAGGCTGCCGGTGCAGCCGCCGTCGGCCCAGACCAGCTCCAGCCGGTGGTGTGCCTCGGTGACCCGCGCGAGCAGGGTCCGCGCGGCGGCGCGGGGAGCGTGCGCTGGTGATCTCCGGTCAGCGGTGGCCGGTGGCCAGGATGACGAGGAACTGGCCGCCGCCCGTCTCGACGTCGGCGGTCACCGGCAGTCCCGGAACCAGCCGGGAGAACCGGTCCACCAGCCAGTCCGCCACGTCCTGGGCGTCCTGCCTGTTCGGACAACGGCCCACCATCTCACGGCCCCCCTTGCGCTCCAGCCTTTCGGCAACAGCGATCAGCGGCGCGGGTTCGGCCACGTACAGACGGTCTGGCCAGGCGATGACCACCTTGACCGCGCCCTTGCGGGTGTTGCACCCGCGGTGCGCGAGCCGCTCGGCGACCTTGGCCTTCCGATCGGCCGTCCGGCTGTCAACACTCGGCCCCCGCGGGTCGTTCACCGGCATGTCGGGGTCGACCGGTTCGTCGCACACCCAGCACCGCCAGCCATCCCGCTCGGCCACATCATCAAGAAGACTCACCCCGGCAAAGTAGCCTGCCCGGCCGCCACCCCGCGCAACAGGGCCTCCGCAGCCGGGCGTGCTGTGGCCCGTGGCGTTCCTGAACACGTGAGAATGATCAAGATTCCCGTGTCGCGCTGCTCGACTTCGCCCGCCTTTGGGTGAAAGGGCACCGCGGTGACCGTGCCACAGGGCCGTGTACAGAGCGTTCGTCTTGTATGCGTTGACGCGGACCGGGTGTCAACGTCTCCTGGAATCTGACCACTTCCGGGTCCTTGGGTTCCTGGGGGCCGGTCTTTGGGAACCGGCGACGCCGGGCTGGTCAGACCCAGATCTCGTGCTCATTGCGGTAGTGAGGCCATGGCTGCCCGGCCTGCCGTGCGGCCAGCACGTGCTTGATGCCCGCGACCCAGGTGCCGGGCTGGAGGAGTTCGATCAAGTATCGGTCCAGTTCGGAGCGGCGCATCTGCAACGTCCAGCCCGGCGTCATCGTGAAGCCCCCCGGCAGTGCCACGGCGCGTAGCTGCTCCTGGTGGTGGACCTCCATGAGGACCTCCCCTTGCTTCAGATCTGCTTTCCCCGGCGGGCGGACCCAGCGTGCGTCCAGGCCGGAGACTTCTAGCAGGCGAGCCAGTGCGGGCCCGGATGTCTCCACGGTCACGGAGGCGTAGTCGCCGATCAGTCGGGCGCAGGTCGCTGGCTGAAGCGGGTAGTTTGCCCAGGGCACGCGGAGGGGGTCACGGGCCGTGCTGTCGATGCTGGTGGCGTGGATGTTGTGGTCTTCGCGGCCGGTGGCGATGCCTGCACTTCGCAGGGCGGCACCGTAGCTCTGCTGGAGGCGCTCGTTGAAGACTGCTGAGGACATGCCCTGCTGGGAACATCCGAATTGGTCGACGACGGACAGGATCCGACTGCCGGGTACGGGGGTGGAGTAGATGCCCTCGGCCGCGGCTTGCTGCAAGGCGTCGCTCAGGAGGTTCATGTGCGTGCGCAGCGGCAGGTCCAGGTCGTGTAGGAGTTCCGAAGGGTTGTCGCCCGGCAGAGGCCCACCGTGTCGCACTGCGGCGCGGGCCTGGTTGATCCGCCGGATCTGGATGTTCCTGTGGTTGTCCGGGTTGGTCTTGATCTCTTCGGTTCGGGGCGGGTTCACTTCGTCCCAGACCGTGACGTCGCCGATGCGCAAACAGTTGGTCAGGTCGTGCAGCAGCGTGAAGGACTTGTCCTGCGTGAAGGCCCGCTCCACGCGATCCAGTTCGGCTTGCAACCCTAGTTTCCCGAACATCGGGCCGGGCGGGTCGTTGCGGCACAGGGCGAGTATGAACGGGCGGTGGAAGCCGAAGACGCGCCAGGCCAGGGCGTCGCCGACAGACCGCAGTTGGCGGGCCAGCCGGTCGCACACATCGTGCTCGAAGAGCCAGGTCGCCACGTCAGCGATGTCGCGGCCGGACTGCGGTTCGGGAGCTTCCGGATGGGGCGACTTTTTCCTGCCTATCCGCTTGGCGGCCCGCTTGAAGCCGCGACGGTCCTCCTCCACCTTCAGCAGGCGAGTGAGCAGGTCCCGCTGGAAGACGACGCCGGCCTCGACGGTGTCGCAGTTCCGCAGCTGCTGGATCAGTTTGGCCAGGACGGGCTGCATCGCCTGATGCCGTGGGTGCATCAGCATGTCGTCTGGGCTGTAGTGGTCGGAGTCGAACAGGCTCATCATGTCAGTGTGACGACGAACCCCCGCTGGGGCGGCGGCTTTCCGCAGTTCAGCAGCCACCTCAGCAACGTACTGACCGAAGCCGGTGAGCGCAGCGGGATACGAGCCCTTTCTGCCCGCAGCGGCATGCGCCGGCAGCATGTCGGCCGGCCGGCTTCGTGTGTGGGCTCACAGAGAATGCCGTCCCCAGCGTGCCGAGCGCGCCGGGGAACAGTATGTCCTGGCTGAGCCGGCCGACCCAGGCTGTCTGTAGCAGGTTCTTTTGGGCCCACGGCAGCAGGCAGTTCGGGCTCCAGGTTGTGGCAAGTTGATCTGGCTCCAACTGCCCCTGGATGCTGCTGGGCATCACAGTGTCGGTGGTGCCTCGTACTCTGCGCGGGTGAGCATGAATGGTGAGTACCTGCGTGTAACGCCAGCCGAGCTGGCCAGGGCAGTCAAGGACCCGGACTGGGCGTTCGAGTACGCAATGGAGGTCATGGAGACAGACGGCATCAATGACGCCGCTCCCTCGGATGCGCGGCAGCTAACGACCCACAAGGCGTTCCATGCCATCGCATTCCTCCTCGAACGCGCGAGTTTCCCCGTCGACATCGTTCATGGCGAGCAGTCGTTCACCAGCGAGGACTGGGGCTATGGGCCGGCCAAGTACCTGGACGCGGACCAGGTCAAGCTCGCGGCCGGAGCCCTGGCCGGCTTGTCCTTCGAGGACCTGATCCGGGACGTGGACCCCGAGCGGATGACGGCCGCGCAGATCTACCCACTCCTGTGGGATGAGGCCGACGCCCTGGAATGGGTGCGCGGGTGGTTCGACCCGCTGCTTCCGTTCTTCGGCGCCGCCGCCCAGGCGGGCGAGGCCATACTGGTCTGGCTCGACTGAGTTCGTGCAGCTCCGCCTCGGCAAAGGATCCCTGGCAGCCACTGCTCGGCCGAACGGTCCGGCCAACGCCACACACCTGTCGGGGGCGTGCTGACGGCGACAGCCGCTGCCTCAAAGCTACCGTCACCCACCCACCCCACCACCAGCGCAACCACCCGATCGTGGTGGGGCCAAATCACCTTGCTACGGCGTCGCGAACCACCCCACCGCACGCCCCCAAACAAACTCTACTGGGGCCAGATCAACTCCTCCGGCTGGTCCCCAAAGAAGTGCTTACAAACAACCCAGGCGGTCGCTCTGTGCAGACGGCCCGATCCGAGGAACAACTTCCTGGCATCCGTCGGGTCTGCCGTGCCCGGGTTCTTGTCTCCGGCACGCTTCCCGGATCACCGGTACCGGCCTATCGGCCCGCGCCACGGCCGCTCCCCGCCGCGGGTGGGCTGGGGCTGGCCGGCGGGAGCAGCGGTCCTCAGGTTGGTGCCGGTTCGTCTTCCGGTAGCGCCCCAGTCTCGTGGTCGGGCCGACCGGGCCGCGACGGTCCACCACGCGGCGGCGAGGTGGGCGGAGCGGGCGACCGCGTGGCACTGGGCCCGCTGGTTGCCCAGCCCGCCGCCGCGTGGTGTCAGTGCGTGGGGTACGGACTGCTTGAGCATGCGGGCCTAGCCCCGGCCCCCGAGGAAGATCACGCGGGCGTCGTCCAGGTCAAGTGCTGCGGTCTGCCGGGCCACCCGCTCAGGGGTAACGACGTCCCGGTCGCCGAGCCGGGTGTCGTAGGGGAACAAGGGACGATCGAGGGGGACCAGGCCATGCTGCGCTGACAGGATCCGGATCAGGGTCTGGTCGGTGAGGCCGGCGGCGGCGAGCCGAAGTGAGC
The DNA here is from genome assembly GCF_050956065.1 of Streptomyces sp. CA-111067. Taxonomy (NCBI): domain Bacteria; kingdom Bacillati; phylum Actinomycetota; class Actinomycetes; order Kitasatosporales; family Streptomycetaceae; genus Streptomyces; species Streptomyces sp. CA-111067. Next base: position 8,530,091 of record NZ_CP192103.1, read on the forward strand.
GGTGGTACGGGCCGGTGTAGAGGCGGCCGGCGGGGATGACGTCCCGGTAGCCGAACTCCTCCCAGGACGGCTCGGCCTTGGCGGAACCGCAGGCGGAAGCGCGCGGGTTCGCAGAATCCTGGAGGCGCGAGATGGGAAACTCGTACGGGAAACACCGATCCCAGGGATCTCGCCGACGGGTTGCCACACACCTCGCTCGTCGTTGACGCCACAGGCGAGGCCGATCGAGCGTACGGTTCGCTCGTGCGGTATCTGAACCCTGAATGGCTGCAGGCGTTGACCTCGGCATCGTTGAATGATCGGCACGTAGCCTGCTGGAGCGCGTGTTGTTCGCTCTTGCCGGCGACGGTCACCTCGGGCAGCATGGCGCCACTCTGCCAAGCGCCTTGGTCGCGGTGATTCGCGCGCAGGCTGCACTGAACAGCCATGGGTCTGTGAACCAGCCGACACACAAACTCCTCCGCCGCGTCATCGCCGAGGCGATTGGTGCCGTGGATCGGGCGGCACCTGCCTACCGCTATGGGGGCCACGCAGACCTCGCGTCAGCCAGAGCAGAGATGGGTGCAGTTCCTTTGAAGGGAAGGTTGAGTGCGTCGCGGTCAGGCCAGGGTCACCAGCTCTTGATCACCGTACGGCCCTCTCGCGTTGCTCAAGCCACTCGAGGTACCAGCTCTGGAAGGTGTGGCGGTTTCCTCGCGCATCAACATACGGCTCGAAGGGCGGGTTGACCGCGCAGTCCCGGTCGCGGAGTTCCCTGCGGTGCGGGCCGACAACGATGAGCCAGCCCGTCATCCCGCATCCGTTGTCGCTGATGTGGATCGCGCCCCGCCCGCGTTCCAGGTGCCAGACTTCGTCGCCGGCGTCGCCAAAGGCCTTGCGGTAGCCGTCCAGATAGTCGTCGTCTTCGTCCCGGGTGGTGGGGTCGTACCCGGCGGCGCGAAGGGTCGCCATCTGCTGGTCGGCCCAATCTTCCGTCTCGACGAACGGCGCGCTGGGATCCAGCAGCCAGGGATGGTCTTCGTCGTCATCCCAGACCCATCCCCATTTCCCGTTGATTTGGCGCAACGATGTGAGCTCGAGTGCCGGTCCGGGACCGCCGGCCCCGACCTCCGCCAGAAACGTGCGGTACTCGTCGGGGAGCGCGACACCGAACTGTGCTTCGACCTCGGCGATCTCTGCGGGAGTCAGGGCAGGTTCGAATACTGGATACTGGGACGGCGCTCGGACACGGGCTCGACGCTCCTCCTCCACAGCGATGACGCGTTCCCGGACTTCCGACCAGTCCGTGTGCGTGTTCATGGCCCTCCTACCGACGGTGAGCAAGGACATTAGCCCCTGCCGCCAACATCCGACCTTCGTCTGGGCTGTGTTGGGGGCTGCTCGTCTCTACCGTGGTACTGGAGGAGAGGGGTGGCGGATGGGCTCGCTGTTCGAGGAATTGGAAGCGCGCGAGGCGACCGCCCGGGTCCGGGTGGAAGAGCTGGAAGCCGAGGTCGCTCTGCTGGCCGGGAAACTGGAGCTGGCCCGGGAAGGGCTGGAACGTCTGCGGATCGCGCGGGAAACGGTCGCCGAAGTACTCGCGGAGATGACTCCGCCGATGTCCGCTGTAGTGGTCGATGCCGGACAGCCGGCAGCGGCTGAACGGGCGGCATCGCCGTATGCCCGGGCCGAGCGGCAGGTCATCGGAGTGCTGAGCGTACCGAACTGGCAGCCCGGCATATCGTCTGATGTGCTGCCGCCGGCTGCTGAGCCGCATCGACGGCGATGCCCTGGACCGGGCCATTGGCCGCTGGCTCGCCGACCGCCGCCCCGCCAGGGGCGGGCTGCGCGGGCTGTCCGTGGACGGTAAGTCCCTACGCGGTGCAGCAAGGTCACAGGGGCGGAAGATTCACCTGCTCGCCGCGGTAGAGCACACCACCGGGCTGGTCCTGGCACAGGTCGACGTCGGCGAGAAGACCGGAGAGACCACCTGCTTCCAGCCGCTGCTGGACACCGTCGCCGATCTCGCCGGGATGGTCGTCACCAGTGACGCGCTACACACCCAGCGCGAGCACGCCCGATACCTCCTCGGCCATCGGGCCCACTACATCGCGATCGTCAAGGGCAACCAGAAGAAGCTCCGCAAACAGCTCAAGGCCCTGCCCTGGAAAAACATTCCACTGCAGGACCGGACTCGGGGCACCGGTCACGGCCGCTCCGAGATCCGCCGGATCAAGGTCGCCACTGTGAACAACCTGCTCTTCCCCGGCGCCTGCCAGGCTGTCCAGATCAAGCGCCGCCGCACCGACCGCAAGACCGGCAGGACCACGATCACGACCGTCTACGCGGTCACGAGCCTGACCGCCGGCCAAGCCAGCCCCGCCCAACTCGCGCAGTTGATCCGAGACCACTGGAAGATCGAGGCGCTGCACCACGTCCGCGACACCACCTTCGCCGAGGACGCCTCCCAACTCCGGACCGGCAACACTCCCCGCGCGATGGCGACCTGGCGCAACCTCGCCATCGGCGCCCTCCGGCTGAACAGCACAAAGAACATCGCAGCCGGACTCCGCCGCAACGCGCGCGACGCCCGCCGCCCCCTCGAACTTCTCGGCCTCGCATGATCACAAACCGGACGCTAGCGGACTACGCCGAAGCCCTGCCGTAGACCTCGGCCAGGTGCGCGGAGATGTCTCCGTGCGTCAGGCCCCGGGCCGACAAGGACAACACCATCTCATCGACACCGGTCGGCCGACGCTGACGTCTCCTGACGATCTGCGGCTCGAAGCTGCCCTCCCGGTCGCGGGGCACCCCGACCTCGACCGGCCCGACCTCGGTTAGCACGGTCTTGGCCCGCACACCGTTGCGGCTGTTCCCGCTGCCCGCACCGGCCGGGTCGTGTTTCTCATAGCCGAGGTGGTCGGTGATCTCGCCCTCCAGGGCGGACTCCAGCACCCGCTTGGTCAGCTGCTGCAGCAGCCCGCCCTCGCCGGTCAACTGCAACCCACCCGCACGGGCCCGATCCACCAGTTGGCCGATCAACTGCTCGTCCAACATGTCCGCCGGCAACTCGACCTGGCGTCCATCCTCAGCCGCCTCAACAGAGGCGATGGCGTCGCTCATCAGGTGCTTCCTTGATCAGGAGATACACCGGTCACCGTACAGACCCGCAGCCCGGGTGGCGCCGAGAACCTTCGCTGAGACATTCGGCAGTGGTGGAAACGCCTCGCTCGACTGGCAACCAGGTGGAAGGGCGTCCCCGAGTTCTGGTCACGTCCGCTGGAGTGGTGTAGAGGCGGCCACTCGGTGAACTTGTCGTGAGGCTACGCGCTGAGTTCGGTGGGCACGGTGGTTTCGTCCTCTTCTGACTCGATCGGTGGCGGCGGGCTTCGGTCTATTCGTCGTTCTGCTCGGCTAGACTGCGCCGACCAGGCGGATGACGGCGGTGCGGTCGGGGGGAGATCCCGGCGACGTCGGTGCGGCGGCGGATCTCCTTGTTCAGCGGTTCCTAGGGGTTGTTGGGCCAGATCTGCCGCCAGATCTCGCGGGGGAATGCGGTGAACGCCGGAAGGTCGCCTTGGGCGGCATACTCGGGCGCGGCGGTGAGCCCGAAGTGTGCCCTGGTCTCGACCACGATGGCGGTGGCCGTGGCGGCCTGATTCTCTCGGACCAGCTTCATTGTCGCGCCAGACGACGGCCTTCCCGGGGAACCCGGAACAGCGGGGCAGACCGTCAGTCGTCGACCAGCCGAACTCACCACTCAAGCTCTTTCGTTCGATTTCTGAGCTGGACAAACACCGAAACCCATGGACTTTCATGTCGCGCCAAGTTCAGAATTTGACACTCAGTAGGGCTGGAGGGGTACGGGGTGTCCGGAGGAGGTGATGGGGCGGGGGCTCGGCAGAGGTTGACCTGCGGACGTTCCGGGGGTGTCAAACGCCCACCAGATGCGGGCGTGCGGCAGGTGGTGTCCGGTGGGCAGTGCTATGGCGGGGACGGTCAGGTGCGTGGCGACCTGGACTCGGGACGCTTGCGGTGGCACCGGCCCGTAACTGATGCCGGTCGTTCCTTCGGGGAGGCCGGGTACGGTGCCGGCGAACCAGAAGCTGTTGTCCGGGTGTTTCTTCGTGGGGGCACTGAACGTGCAGGCGCTTGCCCCCAGCGTGTCTTTGGGTCCTCCGGGTCCGTCGATCGCCAGACACATGCCTTGGTCGCTTTCCCATGCGTCCAGTTGCCACCGCACTCCGTGAGTGGTCTGCTGCATCATGGTGACGTGGTCGTGGCCGTCGTCGTTGCTGTCGTTCGGGTGGGACGAGCAGGCCGACAGGCCCAGCAGAATTCCGGCAGCGGCTGTTGCGAGAGCTGTGCGTCTCATCGTTCCCTCTGTCGCGATGGTCGTTACGGCGCCTTCTCCGGTGAACCGAACAGAACCACGCCCCGGTCGCTCTACCGGTTCCGGCCGTCCCGTCATCAACCCCTATGTCTGCCTGCCATTGTCAATCGGTTGAGCCTTCACGCGAGGGCATCCAGTCGGATCTTGCTGTTGATTCCCTTCCGCCGAGCCGGACCAGACGGCCAGGTCGCCTCCGGGTTGCACGTGCACAACGAGATATGTGTGCGCGGCAGGTGCTCGCGCAGCTTGCCGATGCCGCCCTGACCGTCGGCAACACCGCGGCCTGTCGGCTGGGTTCAGGCTCGCCAGGCGCGGATGCGGTCAGCTGCCTCGTACACGTCGGCCCTCCCGGCGTCGATGTCTCTGGCCAGGTCGACTAGCGCGCAATTCGGCGGGTTGGCGCCTTCTCCTGTCGCGTCCATGTGCGCCACGGTGATCGCCGCGCCGAACAGCGCGTTGCGGGAGGGCAGCGGCGCACTCGGATGAGCGAGTGCATCAGCGCCGCAGCGCGCCAGGCGCTGTCGAATACGACGCCGATGCGCGGGGTATTGACGCGGTAAGGTCCGACGGCGGCCACCAGGCCGGAGAAGTCGTGAACCACCGGCTGTTCCGGCAGGGCCTCCGACTGGCGCTCCAGCAGTCGGCGGATGTCGATGAACAACTCCACCTCAGACAGCCCGCCCGGTTGCGCCCAGCCGGCCGGGGGCGTACCGGCGGAACACCTTAGCGGCGCCCTCAAGCCGCGGATCACAGACCGCGTCGTGCGCGGCCTGGGTGATGAGCGCGGTCACCGTGGTGCCCTCGATATCCGCCCGCTCCCTCAGCAGCGCGTGTCGGGCCCACGGCTGCCGACTGCGTCGGCGCAGGGCGCGAGGGCGCGAGGGCGATGGGCGGCCGGAGGGCGGGGCCCGCGGTGGGACTGCCATAGTTCCCCTACCGCGGGCCGCCGGTGTCCTGCTGCGCTACTTATGCATGTGCGGGTGCGTACTTCGGGTTCGGGCCGTAGGCGTTCGGCTGCGGGTCGCCGTCGGTGCAGGTGAAGACGAGAAGCACGATGCCGCCGATCAGCGGGATGATGCCGATCAGGATGAACCAGCCGGACTTGCCCGTGTCGTGGAGCCGTCTGGCGGTGACCGCGAGACTCGGGATGAGCACGAGGGCGAAGTAGACGAAGTACGGGATCATGGTGCCGGCCACCGCGCCGATGACGGCCAGCACGATGAGCGCGATGATGTTGAAGAGGTTGTACATCCAGTATTCCTGGCGGCGGGCGCGGCCGCTGAAAACGGCATACTTCTTGAGCACATCGACATACCAATGCACGGTGAGTCCCCCCAAGGACCGATTCATGACCGGTGGTCCGCCCGCACCGGAGAGCCCGGCCGGGACAGCAGACGGTAAGGGCCTTGACCTGCGCAAGTCAAGGTTGGCGTGGGCTGGTCGGACCAGGGGCGTCGTCCCTGATAACCGGAGCAGCGGCCTCCGCGAGCGCCGGCCTGGAGACCGGCATACCGGGAGGCGCTCAGGGCTGTTCCGACAACCGCATGCCCCCGGTATCCCGCCCCTTTTCCGAGGGCGGACAGGGGATCGCGACTCGCTGAGCGCCGGCTCAGCGGTAGCTCGCCTTTCCCGGCGGTGGGCAGCGGCGATCTGCCGGCTGGGCGTCGGCTGCTCGAATGCATCTGGGCCTTTGCCCGGCCAGGAGTTCGGCCGTATTCCGGTGGCCCGGAGCCGGTCGGGCACCCTGCCAATGCTGCCGCCAGATGGCTCCTCGGGGGCTGACCAGGCGGTTCGCGGACGCGGCCTTCCGGTTCGCGGGGGAGCGGCAGCAGGGGGACGGGGATGAGCTGGGCGCGCGAGGCGTCGGGGGGCCAGTGACGTGGCGGCCGCGTCCGGCGGTGCGCGGCCGGGTGGCGGACCTGTTCGCTCGACCGCGGCCCAGGACGGGCCGGCAGCCTTTCCGAGAAGGATGACGACGTGCCTCGACATGCGCTTGCCCGCGGTCTGACCGCCACTGCTACCAGTGTCGTACTCGAGTTCGACAGCGAGTACGTGGCCCGGCAGATCGCGGTGAAAGCCAAGTACCAGCTGTGGGTGAGCGGCGCGCAGAAGTCGGCCACAAGTAGGGTCCTGGGCGGCTGCCGCACCCAGGCGTTGCCGATGGAGTTCAGCCTCGATGTCGCCCTGAAATCCTGAAGACCTCTTCTTTGGCGTAGCGACCGGCGACGCCGGCCGCCACCCCTGCGCACGGCGGGAGTCCCACTGTGCAGCCCGCGCCGAGCGGATGAACCGTCCCCCCGACCCACGCGCGGCCAGCAGCACTCTCCCGGCGGGGCGGAGGGTGCCGGCATTCATCCGTTGTTCGACACGCAGTTCGAGGTCAGGGCTTGATGACGACGGTGTGGACGAGCTTGTCGGCGAAGGTCTGCTTCTTGTCGTCCCAGGCCGGCCACAGGAAACCCAGGTAGCAGGGGATGGCATCCAGGATGTGCAGCAGGCGTCGGCCGAAGGCCAGGCCGAAGCCGACGACTTGGCCGTCGGATTCGCGCAGCAGTCGGGTGCCGATCGCCTTGCGGCCGGGCGTCTGGCCGGTGGTGCCCTCCATGTAGGACAGGCCGAGGGTGCCGACCAGACCGATGACAACGCCCAGCAGCGCTCCGGCGGCACCGCCCACGGCGAAGCGCACGATGAGGTACGGGACCAGGATGACGATCGTGTCGATGACGTAGGAGGCCGCGCGCAAGCCCCAGTTGGCCAGCGGCGGCATCCCGGCCGGCTGCTGCTGGCCGTAGGCCGCGGTGTCGGGCTGCCCGCTCCCGGGGTAGGACGGTATGCCACTCTGCCCGTATGGGGCCTGCTGGCCGTAGGGGTTGGGGCTCGGCTCGGATGGGTTGTGCTGCCAGGGGCCCTGCTGTCCGCCGGCGGCGCCGTCGTGCGGGGGTGGCTGTCTGTCACTCATGCTGGTGAGTACACAGCCCAGTGCTGGTGAGAGGCAACCTGCAACGATTCGCACCGGATCTGGAAGCGCTACTTCCGCTCGGAGGATTCAGTGTCTGCGTTTCCGCCGTGCCGTGACCGCAGACCGGCACCTTCTCGCGAGACCCGTCCGCCGGCGGAGGTTCTGCTGTGTGCTGGCCGTAAGCGGGAGCAACTCTTCGTCGAGGGGCTCCTGATCCCGATCCGGGGCAGTACCGGCGGCCAGCAACCTGTCCGAACGGCTATCTGCGGGACGGGCTCGCGCTGAGCGTTTCATCTGCGTGTTCACGGCGACGGGCAGCGCTGGTCGGCCCGTGCTGGCAGAATCGGGCCGCCAGCCGCCGCCGGTGCGAATCGCGGGGCGGCAGACCCACCGGCTTCGACCGCACGACCTACCGCCACCGCAACGTCGTCGAACGCTGCTTCAACCGCCTCAAGCAATGGCGCGGCTCGCCCACCGGCTTCGGTGAGACCCGCGAGTCCTACCAGGCCACCGTCACCATCGCCTCCCCTCCTCTGAATATGACCTTCGAAGACGATCCCTAGTTCGGCCTACGGGGCGTCCGGCGCGCTCCTCCGGCTCGCCCCCGCGCAGTACGGTCCTGGCGGTTTTCTCAGCGCGGACGCGGCGGGGCCGTGATGCGCACCGGTGCGGCGTGTTTGACGTCCCCGGCCGGCCCGAAGCCGACGAGGCTGCCGCCGACCGGCACGACCAGGCGTCCGTGGGCCGTGCCGATGCCGGGGACGCTGTAGCCGAACATCCAGTCCGGTACCTCGTTGATGGCGCCGTTGGGGTTGGGGGCGGGGGCGACGCGTACGGACCAGGCGGTGCGGCCGTTCGCCGCGTCCAGGGCGAGCAGCAGGCCGTCGGCGTCCTCGACGTACACGTAGCCGTTCGCGACGAGGCGGACGGTGGCGTGCCCGACCGGGCTGGTGTACGTCCAGTCGGTGGCGAAGGTCTTCGCGTCCAGGGCCTTCAGTACGCCCTGGTACGTGATGTAGTCGTGGCCGGCGTCGAAGGCAGGCGTGGAGCTGGCGGGGAAGGACCGCAGCTTCGAACCGGTCCGCTCGTCGAAGGCGGTGACCTGGTCGGTGAGGTGGATGGGGATGTTCCCGAGCAGCCACAGGTCGCCGTGCGCGAGAGCCGGGGTGTTGCCGCCGCCGTCGAAGTAGGGCGGCAGGTTGTAGTGGCGCCGCTCCTTGCCGGTGGCCGGGTCGAGCAGTTGGTACGTGATGTCGTCGTGCGCCACCCAGACGCCTTGGGCGTCGACTGCGACGGGCGTCTGGCCGGTGTCGCGCATGGCGGTGTTCCACAGCACGTGGCCGTCGGTGGCCCGCACCGCCGTGGTGACCGAGGTGCTGCCGCCCTGCGTGTAGAGGACGCCCTTGTACCAGGTCGGCGGGTAAGCCCACCAGTGGGTGTTCACCTGGTCCAACTGCGTGTGCCACACCACTGCGCCGCTCATCGGGTTCCAGGCGGTCAGCAGACCGGACATCGTCTGGGTGTAGAGCAGTCCGCCGCCGTAAGTGGCGTTCGCCTCGGTGCCGTTGAGCTCCTTGGCGGGCCACAGGTCCTTTCCGGTCCGGGCGTCCAGCCCGACCAGCCTCAGGTCGGGACCAAGGGCATCTGGGCCGGCCGCGTTCACCACCGCGAAGACCCGGTCACCGACGGTCAGTGGACCGCCCGCCATCGTGCCCAAGTCCCGTGACCACAGATGCCGGTAGGGCGGCCTGGCCGTCGCACAGGTCACCGAGCTGTCCAACGAGGCGTCGGCCCGGTATGCGGGCGTGGCGTCACTGCTCTCCTCCGGCGTGGCGGTGCCGCCCGGCACCTGGCCGGCGGCGAAGGGCATTGTCGCCGGCGACAGCACCAGCGCGGCCGAAGCCGCCGCGACCACGACCGCGACCCGCAACCTGAACCGTGCAACCATCCCGTACCCCCCAGTGCTGTTGCCGGCGAGCGCGCGGCGTCAGCCCGTTTACCCGGCGCCCGGAGGGATACACCGGCGCCGACAGCGGACCTGGCCCGCGGGCCGCTGGACGCTCCGCTCAGCCGCACGGCTTCGCCGTGAGCCCGATATCGACAGCACCAGCGCCGGGCCAAGGGGGTTGGTTTGCCCACATTGCGGCTAGGGCCCGTCAGCCGAGGTATCCGGCCAGCACAGAGGCCAGTTGGGGATGGGTGAGATAGCTGCTGAGGGCATGCGAGTCGAGCGCGGCACCGTCGATGCGATACACCTCCACACCGTCGAAAAGCGAAGAGAGGGGCGCGCCGACCATGAGGTCGTTCCGGCTGCTCAGATCGATCCAGCGGTCGACCTGCGGAGGCCGTCGTCCGCGTCCTGACACGGGCTCCGGCTGGAGGCGTTGTGCCACGGACGTGCTGAGACCCAGTGGGGTGCCCATCGTGACGAGGAGTTCCACCCGGAGTTCGGAATGGGCCCAGAGCGCTTCGTAGGCGATGACCCCGCCGAGCGAATGGGCGAGAACTACGCGTGGCCGAGCGCGCTCGATGGCCTCCGCGACCGCCTCCCTCGCGGCGATCCGCTGGGGCCCGGACGGCTCCGAGAGATAGGTGCCGATCTCCTGGATCATGCGGATGGCGACGGTCGCTGTGAGCTGCGAATAGCTCTGGCTGAGGCGGGTGACCAGACCGCGCAGTGCTGAGGTACTGACGCGGCGGGCTGGCTGGGTCGGCACCGAGAGGTCTGCGAGGACATCACCCGCGGCCGCGGCGGCGGGGGTCGACAAGTCCTGGACGCCGGTAATGTCCTGGGTGCGGTCAGAGCGCAGGTACGGCGCCCAGTAGGCGACGTTCAGGGCGACCCGATCGGACAACGGCCCCAACGATTGGCGCAGTCGTGCCATCCATTCCCGTGACGTGATCTCGGCGGCTTCTTCGGATGTCATACCCACCCGGTAGTTGTAGGCGCCATGAACGCCTACAACTGGGAGCGGGCGGTCCATCGTCAGAGCGGAACCGTCCGAGGCGTCCCAGACACGCAAGGCACCGTCGGCGCCCGCACTCACGACGACTGACCGGCCCCCTCGCAGGACGCCTACCGAGGCCATCCCGCCTGCAGCGGTCTCGACTTTCCACAGCAGTCTTGAACTGGCGAGGTCCCAGGCACGGAGGGAGCCGTCGACACCCGTGCTGACGACGACCGGCCGGACCTCGCCCAAGACGCCGACCGAGGTGACGCCACCGGCGTGGGCCGTGGCTACCCAAAGCGACGTACCGTCGCTGGGGTCCCAGACGTGCAGTCGCCCCGAGGGCTCACCGCTCACCATGACGGTGCGTTCCCCTGCGACGACCGTGGCCAACACCGCCTGCCGTACCGTGCGCTGTGCGGTGCGCGCCCCGGCCTTCTCTGCCAGCTCCGGATGCCCGAGGCGCCGTGCCGTGCCGGCCAGGGCACGGCGCCAGGAGTCGACATCGGGTGCGGCACTGCCCATGGCGGTGTCGTAGATGGCCGCCATGCGTCGTGCCCGTGCCGACTTGGCGACGGGTGAAAGGTACCGACCGTCAGCGCGGTCCGCGTGAACGAGGAAGTCGGCGTCCTCCAGGAGGAAATCGGCGTCTCCGGCGTCGAGCGCGTGCGCCAACGCATGGCGCAGTACATAGGGTTCGGCGAACTCCCACCCGCGCCCCGGATCGGCGCTCAGGTGACCGGCCACCCCCGCCGACACGGCCTTGAGATCAACCACCGTGTCCCGCGAGGACCGCAGATGGTCCACCAGGCTGGCGTGGATGAGCCGGTGCAGTGCGGTGCCGTCCGTTTCTGTCACGGTGGTCAGGTACGGCGCGCCGGCGCCCAGAGCCGAACGAGTGTCTTCGACGGAGGGAGCCGAAGCACGGTGCGTCTCGAACTGTCCGAGAATCCGGGTGATCACGGTCAGAGGCATGCCCTGGCCCTTGGCATGGGCGAGCACGGTTAGCAGAGTCCGCAGCAATGGTGTCGGCATGTGGGCGAGGTCGAGGTCCATCATCTCGCCCATAGTTCCTGGCACCTGGCTGCCGAGACGGCGGGCCTCGGCCACGTCGGCGGGGAAGCTCGTCGTTTCCCTCCGCGTACGGTCCACGAAGTGGCGGGCGATCAGGGGAGCGCTTGGTGTGCCTGCCTGGGCTAGAGCCGATGCCAAGCGTTCGGCGAAGGCGTGCCGCGCCGCTACCAGTTCGGCCCGGTCGTAGGCCGGAACCGATGCCACCATCGACTCGATGTAGGTGTGGAGGTCAGATGCCGGAAGAGGCTTCAGGTCCATGATCGCGTGATCCACCCGGGTGAACGGCGACAGCAGTTCAGGCAAGGACCGTGTGCCGCTGAGGAACCTGACGGGCGGCGTGTGTGCGGTGAGAAGGGGCAGCAGGACGGTGTGCACGATCTCTTCCGGGTCGCGTGCCTCGTCCAGGCTGTCCAGGACCACGGTCGGTCGTTGCGCCCCTTCGGCCAGTGCCTTGGCCAGTTCGGCCACGGCTTGACGGATCGTCTGCCCGGTGGGAGGAAGGGGCAGGGAGAGCCGCTCGACCAGGGCCTCCACCAGCATGCCTGCGTCCCAGCCGCGAAGGTTCAGAGCTACTGTCACGGCCCGCTCCCCGCGGCGGATCAGTTGACCGAGCAGCGCCGACTTTCCAACGCCCGGCGCCCCGGTGACCACAAACATCGGCGGGCCTGTATCGGCATCACGACCGAGCCACTCTCCCAGCCGTTGAAGCTCCGCATGGCGCCCCACGAAGTCTGTCGCATCTCGTAAACGGTAAAGCTCGTCGTGGCTACCCGCGAAGGACAGCGAAGTAGTATGCCGGTAGAGCGGGTTGGGAAAGAATGGCACCTCGATGTTGCCGTCCGGCGCCGTGGCCGTCGCCTGGGGAGTGAAGCTGAGGGTCCCCTCACACAGTCTGGAGACCTCCGCACGGACGGCGTTGAACGCCGGCCCCAGCCCTACGTACGCTTGAGAAGCGGCGGTGTCGGTCCATTCCAAGTGCCGCATTGTGGCGGTGGCCGCCCTGGTGAAGACCGCCGAATGCGTCATCTCGTCCCTGTCGCAGGCCGCAATCACCCATGGGCCCTTGCGGTGCACGGGCGAAAGAGCGATGGCCGCGCCCGCGTGGGCGGTGTCGATGAGGAACAGGCAGAACGGGGAGTCGGCGCGGTCCTGCAGATAGTCCTGCCATTGTTGGACATCGATTCCGAACGACGGGTCCGCCCCTGCATCTCCGCCGGGGATGCGTAGTTGGTTTTGCGTCATGACGCCGTGGCCGACGATGTGCACCACGAGGACGTCGGAGGGTCCGCTAGTGGACACCAGCGAGTGGAACTGTCTCTCCATCTCCTGCGTCGTCGGGTCCACGGTCACTTCGGACTCATAGCCCAGCCTTTCGAATTCCGCGGCGAGGTCATGAGCGGCTTCAGGCACGAAGGGCAGGTCCTCGAGCCAAAAGGGATCGTCTTCCACGTCCCACTGGGCCGAGTAGGCGGAGACGGCCAGGCTGAGAAAACGCCGTCTGCCGAGCCTATCCGCCCATTGCGGGGAGGAAAAGCCGAGGCCGTCATGGATCGGTACCGGATCGCCCCAGGCGTCCGTCCCGGTGACCGTCCATCGACTCACGGTGCGGTGGGCGGCCACGGCGGCCAGTGGACGCGCGGCGGTGCCGTGGAAAGGGTCGTAGCGGCTTTGGTCGAGATCCCAGAGGCGCACCGTCCTGTCCCGTCCCACCAGCGCCATGGTTGCGCTGTCCGCACGGCAACTCACCAGTGTGACTGGTAGGTCGAGAGGCAGCTTGTGAGATGTGGGAACTGTCTCGCCCAGCAGCCAGGTCTGCACGCTCCCGTCGGAGTGGCATGTCAAGGCAGTTGCGCCCTGCCCTGTCCGGGCGACCGCGAGCGAGGTGACGGGGCGCTGGCAGGACACCGACCAGCCACGACGCAGCCCGCGCTCGTCGACGTACCACAGTTCGAGCGTGCCGGCCTCTCGGGCAACCACCGCGCACAAGTCGTCATCGGACCGAATGAGTTCCAGGGCCAGCACCGGCGTGCGGTCGGAGGGAAGTGGATACAGCGCCTGGGCGAGGGCCGGGTCGGCAGCCGCTTCGATCCGACGTGCGATCTGCGCGTGAGCGGGGCCGAGTCCGGACAGGACCGTGATCGCTACGTTGGCGAAGGGCAGACTCTCCTGTGGCAGCAGTTCGGGCCCGCCCCATTCGGGCACCAGGGCCCTGAAGTCGAGGGTGCCGCCGAAGCGTTCGGCCAACTGCACCGGCAGCGCGCCAAGGAGGTCCAGCACGTTGAAAGCCTCCGTCCGGTTCAGCGTCGTCAGCAGTTCCTCGCGAAGGCCGGGGGTGACGAAGTCGTACAGGTGATGGTCGGGGTGGACGGAGCCTTCGAGGTCGATGCGGCCGATGAGCCCGGAGAGGAAGACCTCCGCCAGATGGCCGGGATCTGAGGGGGGAAGCAGCGTCTGCTGGATCAACCGCATCACAGGCATTGTGAGGGGCGCCGCGGCAAGAAGCCCGGCCAGCCGGAAGGCGGTGTCCGACGCGTCGGCGCGGAATCGGTCGATGATCTCCCGTGGGGGCGGCCGCTCGGCGTTGACGGCGTGGCCCAGGGCCTCATCCGCTGCCTCTGGGTCCGGTTCGGCCGGCGCACGCACGTCGACGGCACGGCCGTGAAACCAGTCCTGTCGGACACCGGCGAACCCCGCAGCCCAGACCCCCAGTTCCTCGGGCGTGAGTCCGACCACCGGCACGGCACCGCGCAGGGTGTCCGCCCCGACCGCTGACCGGCTTCTGCCTGGTGACCGGGCCATGAGTCGCGGTCCAATTCCCGGGATGTAGCGCCACCGGACGGGTTCGGGACGCAGCAGGGTGCGATGCCGCATCCTGTGCGGCAACGTGTTGACCAGGAGCAGGTGACCGTGCTGCTGCCAGCCCTTCAAGGCCGCAGCCATGCGGGGCGAACCCCATGCCCGCCCCACACAGTCGGTGAGCACGATGATCAGCCGACGGCTTGTCGAATCATGCAGTGCCTCGGGGCCGTGCGCCCCGCCCGGTGCTGTCGGTAAGGGCCCTTCCGCCCGATAAGGGCTGAGCACGGGCCCGACGTCGCCGTCCAGACGCCAAGCCCGCACATTGCGGAAGACGCCGAGGTGAGCGAGCAGTTCGTACAGTTCGCGCGCGGTCCGACGCCAGACGGCCATGGAGGTGCTCTCGTCGACCACGAGGGAGAGGTCCAGCCACTTCTCCCGGTTCTCCCGCAACACCGGCACGAGCGTCTCCGCGTCGGCGCTGGCCTCGGCGGTCGCCTCCTCGTCCAGGTCGCTGCCACCGGGCGCGGCGAAAGGCACTCCCAACGGTTTCAAGGCGCGGCACAGTTCGGAACGCCGCCGCAGATCGGGCCGGTCTACGAGCCGAACCGCGGTGGTCGGCTCGCCGGATACGGAGGAGCGGGGCGTGGGGGCGCGCAGGATGGTCCCCGTCGTCGTGGGCGTTGGCGAGGGTGCAGGCGCGGGGGTAGGTAGGTCGCGCGGGGTGGCCGGGCCTTTCTCGACCGAGGCTGGCTCGGCCTGCTGCGAGCGCGCTTGCACGGGCGGCGACTGCGGGGAACCGGTGCGACCGAACTGTCGTGCCAGCCAGATCGCGTCGGCCAGGTCACGCACGGTGGGCCTCTCCTCGGGCCCGTACCCCATGTCAGTCCTGCTCGTTGAGGGACTTGAGTACGGCGTCGAGGGCCTTGTGCCAACCGGGATCGTCCGTCGAGTCGAGGGTGCCCTGCAACTGCAAAGCGTTCAGGAGCTGATCGGTAGCTACCAGTTGGCCTTCGTCCAGGGCGTCGAGGTAGCGGTCGATGAGAACGGGATCCAACTCGATGGCGGTGTCCGCGAAGTGTGCGCGCAGGAGTGTTTCCAGTTTCCGCCTCCGGGGAGGCCGGATGGGCATCCGAATGCAGCGTCGCAGAAACGCCGCGGGGAACTCCCGTTCGGAGTTGCTGGTCAGTACGACGATGGGGAACTGGCTGCACCGGATCCAGCCCCGGTCGGTGGCCACCCTGCCGCCGTCGTCCGTCATGACGTGGACGGGTGCGTGCTCGTCGGGAAGGCGCTCCACTTCCGTGATGGCGAACTCGCCCTCCTCGAAGACGGACAACAGGTCGTTGGGCAGGTCGATATCGCCCTTGTCGACCTCGTCGATGAGCAAAACGCGCGGGCGCTCGACGGGTACGAGAGCAGTGCCGAGCGGGCCGAGTCTGATGTAGGCGCCCAGATCCGGTGCCGTCTCGGTCCCGCCCTGCCCGTCGTTCGCCTGCCGGCGAGAATTGGCGTCGTGGAATCGGCCGATGGCGTCGTACTGGTACAGGGCCTGCTTGACCGTGCTGCGGCTGGTCACGTTCCAGCGCAGCACCCGGCCCAGCCCCAGTTCATACGCGATGCTGTAGGCCAGCGTGGACTTCCCGGTGCCCGGGGACCCCGTCACCAGGAGCGGTCGCCGCAGATGGATGGCGGTGTTGACGAGCCGCGCCTCGTCGGGATCCGCCCGGTAGGCAGCGGCCAGACGGTCGCGCCAGGCGGCGTGCGTGTCCCGATGGTCCTCCCGCGACAGCACCGAGGGCCGCGCCTCGGGTGACGTCCGGTGGAAGGTCCGCCAGGGTGGCGGCGTGGGGATGGGCACCTCTCGGCCAAGCCTCTTCCCGGTTCCTTGGTATACCCACCACGCCGGTACGGGGTCGGGCAGTAGTTCTTCGGGCGTGGTCATGGATGCTCGATCCTCTCCGCAAGGCGTGGTGGGGATGTCAACAGGGAGGTACGCATGGGAAAGGGATCGGGCGGATCCCACAGGAGCGTCACGTCCGTGGCGTGGCCTGCCTGGCGCAGCGCCAGGACGTGGGCCGGCAGTTCCTGCAGACAACTGGTCGCGATGGAGTGCAGCCGGTCGTGGGTGACCCTGTCAGCGGCTCCCTGACGCCACCACAATGCAACCGGCACGCCCGACATGAGCACGCAGTCCAGCAGCCCCCCGGACCGTTCGTCCTGTGCCACCGCGTAAGGGAAGCCGAGCAGGACACAGGCGAGGTCACGGGCGGCGGCCAGTTCCTGGCGCAGCAGGGTGCTTGCGCGGCGGAAACTTCGTAGTCCGCCCAGGTCCGGACCTCCCTCGCGCTCCTTGTCCTGATAGATCACGCCCACGAGGCCCTCGGCTGCCCGGGGAGCCCCTTCGAAGGCCCGCCACCGCCGCTCCCAGTGGGGCACGATCCGGTGGATCCGGAGGTCCTTGATGCGATCGAGCGAACGCACCAGCACAGGACTCTGCCAGCCGATCCGGTCGCTTCCGGCGAGTCCCGGAGCGACGCCCAAGTGCTCCACCCCCATGTCGAGCTGGTGACGGTCGAGCAGGAACTCATAGGTGATCAGATCCTCGGTGAGGCCTGCCAAGAACTGGCCCATACGATGGATCAGTTCCTCCGACCTGGCTGGCACGTCGGCTCCTCGGATACTGCGTGTGTCCTCGTGGCGGACCAACAGAGTCGCGCCCCGTCGGTAGACGTAGGCGGCGAGACGATAGGTGTCCTCAGCGGCCTCGTCCGCCTCGATCTTGATCAGCAGAACGGTCTTGCGCGGACGCACGTCCGCCGCGGTCGCGCGCTCGCGCAGCAGAGCGGGGTGCTGGCCGATCTCCTGCGCGATCTCTCCGGTGAAAGCCTTCAGCGCCGCCCCACGACTGTCGTTGCACTGAGCGGCCAGTTGTTCGAGGAATACCAATAGCGGAGGCAGACGGCGTTGCGGCATCAGCGCCGCGTCGAGCCGCTCGATGAGGGCGAGTGGATCCATCGCCTCGTCCACGGACAACTCTCCCGCCCAGTCCGCGACGGGCCAGACCGCCTCGACGATCGCTCTCGGGGACACCCAGCAGGGATGGCCCTGGATCAGAGACCTGAGAACACCGTGCTGTTCGCCGTCGAGGAGCCCGCTCGGCCGGGACACCCGCAGGTGTCCTTGCGCCTCCACGTCACGGAAGGCGACCTCTTCACCGCAATCGAGGAAGGTGAGGCGGCTCGGTATCTGTGCCTCCGCACAGAAGGGGTTGTCCGCGACACGCTGACGCGCTTCCTCGGCCACGCGCGCAGTCAGTTCCTCGATCGTCGGGTTCCACTCCAGCCCGTCGGCCGCGCTGAGAGCGGCATGGACGGCCGCCGAGAACAGCCCGCCCCGGTCGGACTGAAAAGATGCCGCCGCGCCGCGCTGGGTGGCCAGCCAGACGTATTGCTCACAAGCCTGTCCCGTGCCGGGGCTGAGCAGGTCGAGCGGCCCGCTGAGCCCCCTGATGGCCTGGTCGCTGGCGAAGAGCCGACAGGAGTCGACGATGAACTGCTGGCGTGCGAAGCCGGGCAGCACCTTGGTCCGGTATAGGCGCAACAGGTCCGTGAGCCTGAGGTTGCGCTTGTCGGCCGCCGGACAACCGGCCAGGAGGAGACGCAGCTGTTTGTCGTCGTCGAGCAGCCCGTGCCCGGCCCAATACACCCACAAGGCGTCACCTCGCCACCGTGGCACCTCTTCGGTGAGAGCCTTGCGCACCCGCTCCGGAGTCGCGGACGAGCCGATGAGAAACAGGATGTTGTCCTGCGGCACGTCCCGCCCGAGCAGCCAGTCCCGGAACCGCAGAGCGTCCTGGTCGAGTGCCGAGCGGTTCCACGCGGGATCGCCGTAGCCATACTCGCTGACTGCCACGACCAAGCCGTAGGTACGGTGCGCTTGAGGTCTACGCGCGGTCACGGCAGGAAGCGGTCCAGGATCCGGTAGAACTCCGGGTTATCGAAGTAGTTCGAGTGCGCGTCGGGAAACGAGCACCCGTTGTCCACCGGAATGTCGTGCACCTTATCTCCGAACAGACGGGGTCCCGATCCGACGTAGGCGAGCAGGTCACGGGGATCGTAGATGTTGACCCACCGCGGCACCGAGAGCGGCAGCGGGGAACCGAAGCCGAGCGAAGGCAGCGCCCCCAGCTCGTACAGCAATGGTCCCTGCGAACCGACAGTGACGAGGGTCCGGACCGCTTCGAACCTCTCCATGATCAACAGGTCCAGAGCGGCGATCCCGCCCAGACTGTGCGCAAGCAACACGATCTCCCCCGGGATACCGCGGAGGGTCTGACCGATGTAGTCCCGGATCTGTTGTCCGCGGCTCAGATAGCGCAGCACGTCACCGGCCATCGGATGATGGGCGAGCAGCAGCGCGTGGCGTCTCTTCTCCAGTGCCCTGGCCCCGCCCATGCGCATCGCCATCCGGCCGCTGAAGCTCACCAGCTTTTCGGACATGCCCAGTTCCTGCCCACCCAGCGCTGCCTCGATGGCGGTGACCAAGGCGTCGCGGTGCGTACCCGCCATCAGAGGCGGCCATCCTCGCTCGTCCTCCCACTCATTGGCCGCCTCGGCCACGAAGGCACGGGCCAGTGCGCCGCCCAATTCGGCGCCCTGGATGCGCTCGTCGGCCCGTCGCATCGCCAACCGGGTCTCGTCCTCCTGGAGTACCACCTCCACGGCGACCGGGAGAAAATCCGCCAGTTCTGTGGACCGCAGGGCCTCCTGAACAGGTTGCCGGTCCACGAGCGTACGCGCCGCCCTTTCCAACCGCTGATGGTAGGCAACGGCCCCCGGGACCGTCTCCGGCGGCTCGTTAGCCGAGTACTGGACGGCAAGGACCCGCACCTCGTGCAGGGGGTCCCACGCGAGCAGTCGCCACCGGGCCACCGGCCACTCGTCCGCGATGTCCTCGGTGTCCCCGGTCCCACTCGGGATGCTTGCGCCGCCTGCGGCGAGGGTGGCTCCCAGCTCGTCGCCCCAGAGACACGGATGCAGGCGTACGTCGTCCCGGTCGAGGCCGACGAGGTGGGAGGTGAGAAGCTCGAACTGGTCCAGGTAGCGCTTCTGACGAACACCTGTGCCGTGCACAAAGACAACCGTGACCATAGCCCCCGCCCTGGTGGTTCCGACCCGCTACGTCATCTTTACCGCCTGAGCGCTGTCCCGTCCCCCGATCGGCCGTTTTGCCGCCCGCGGCCCTGTCGGGAAGTTCGCCCGGCCGGCCACCGTGGAACTGCGGTCCGTCAACGGCGACCGGCACCTGAGACTGAAGCACCACGCCGACCCAGCGGCTTGTCTTCCGGGCCCTCGACGTAGCTGGGGATCGAGGCGGTGTCCTCGTGCTGGCAGTTCCTACGTGCCCCCTGGGGGTTCATGCAATGGTTGCGGCGGTGGGGCCGGATCGGCCAGCTGCAGGACCACTGCGGTTCGCGTCGGTCAGTACCGGCGGGCCGCGTCGTCGTCGGCGGCCTGGCGGGCTGGGCAGTGCGCGCTATTCACCCTCACCACCAGCACCGGGTCGGGCCCGGTGACGCCCTGCCGGGCGTCGCGCTTGGCGCCGGACCGGGCGCGGGGGATCTGTTCAGTCTCGGTCCCCCATTGGGACCTGGAGGCCGCCGCTGAGCGGTCCGTGCTGACCGGCCACACCGACTCGGTGAACACGGTGGTGGTGGCGCAGATCGATGGTCGTCTGTAGGCCGTCACCGCCGGGTACTACCGCACGGTGCGGGTGCGGGACCTTCTGCGAAACCACCAATCAGCAGTAATCCGTTTACCGCTGGCATGCGAGGCCGTTGCACTCCATGGCACGGACCTCATCCCCGGCATGGCCAACGAAGTCGTCGTCCGCGAGTAATAGTCAAGGTCTGTGGGTTTGGCTTGTTGCGATCATGGTTCTCGACAGCCTGGGTTGAGCTTGATGCCGTAGTCGTCGAGCCAGGAGATCAGGTCGTCTCGGTGCGCTTGGACGAGTCGTCCACCGGTGAAGCGCGGGTCGTCGGTCACTTCGGAGACGATGTCCGAGGGCGGCTCGAAGGTGTGCATGTCTTCGTCCGTGGTGAACTCGGCCTCGGCCAGGACCAGGCCGTGCAGGGGCGCGTCGAAGACGTCAATGCCCAGGGGCGGGATGCTCAGGCGCGTCTTGGTCAGCACTGCGGAGGGCAGCACGGCGAACACGTCGTACTCGGCCTCGGAGAGGTAGATGTTCGTGATCGTCCCCTGGACGGGGCCCGGCCGGTCGGCGGGCACCTTCTGGGTGAGCTTGAACTCCGGTTGGACCGGGGCAGGCTGGTCCACCCGGCGCAGGCGCATACGGGTCCCCGTCAGGTAGCGGTCGGTGATCCGCCGTACTTCCCGGGCATGCGACGTCTCCGGGGCAACTGCCAGCAGGAATCGCCGTTCCCGCTCCACCAGGGCGTACTTCCCGGCACGGTCGGCAGGTGTGGACCCTGTCACGCTGCCACCGTCTGGGCGCGCTCGACCAGGAGTCCGTGTTCGAAGCGGGCTCCTGCGCGGACGAGCGGCACCAGGTGGGCGCCGTTGACGGCTCGCCAGCGGGCCTGGGCGGACTCGACCAGCTTGAAGACCATCGCCAGTCCGGCGGCGCGGGACCCAGCTCCCTTGGTGACCTTGGTCCGAAGCCGCACAGTGGCGAAGGTCGACTCGATCGGGTTGGTCGTGCGCAGGTGGATCCAGTGTTCGGCGGGATAGTCGTAGAACGCCAGCAACTCGTCCTGTTCGCTGGTGACCTTGGCGACGGTCTTGGGGAATTTCACCTGGTAGAGCTTGGTGAACACCTCGATGGCCTGCTCGCCGTGGTCGCGGTCCTCGGCGTTGTAGATGTCCTGCAGGGCCTTCTTCGCCGCCGGCTGTGCAGACTTCGGGAGGGAGTCGAGGACGTTGGCGGTTTTGTGAACCCAGCACCTCTGTTCGCGAGTTTCGGGGAAGACCTCGCGCAGGGCCTTCCAGAACCCGAGCGCGCCGTCGCCGACGGCCAGGACCGGGGCGCGCATGCCCCGGCGGGCGCAGTCGCGCAGCAGGCCGGCCCACGCCTCGGATGATTCGCGGTAGCCGTCGGCCATGGCGACGAGCTCCTTGGTGCCGTCGGCGCGCACGCCGAGGACAGCCAGGACGGCGGCTTTGGACTGCTCCAGGCGTATGTGCAGGTGGATGCCGTCGACCCAGATGTAGACGTAGTCGGTGCCGGACAGGTCCCGCTCCTGGAAGGCGGCGTGGTCGTCCTGCCACTGGGCCGTCCGCCGGGTGACCGTGGCGGGCGACAGGCCGGCCGAGGAGCCCAGGAACTGCTCCATCGCGGGTACGAAGTCGCCCGACGACAGGCCGTGCAGGTAGAGCAGGGGCAGTACCTCGGCGATCTTCGGGGACTTGCGGCACCCCGGCGGCAAGATCGCCGAAGAGAACCGCCGGCGCTCACCGGTCGTCTCGTCCACGCGCTTGTTGTTCACCCGCGGGGCCCGGACCTCGACCGATCCGGCCGAGGTGGTGACCTTCCGGGGCCGGTGGTGGCCGTTGCGCACGACCAGACGCCGGCCCCGCTCGTCGCGCTCCTCAGCCAACTCGGCGATATAGGCGTCGACTTCCCCCTCAAGGGCTGCGGCGAGCATCCGCCGGGCGCCCTCGCGGACATTGTCGGCGATCAGGGAGCCGTCTCGCGTGGCGGCGTCGTCATTCACTACGGTGAGCACGGGGGCGTGCCTTCCCGACCGGCGCTCGCAACGCCGGCCTACTCGGTGACCATCACAGGATCAATCGGGAAGGTACGCCCTCCGCGCGCCCTCCGGGGCTGATCCACAGGTCATGAGCATTGCTCGTCGTCCGCAGCCGTGGCACGTCAGCAGCTATCAACACAGGCCATATGACAGCGTGACCCCTCGCCGGCCACACCAAGCCCGTCAAAGTCTCAGAGCGCGTCTGAGATCTGGATTAGAGCCGTCCGGTGGAGAGTACCGGTCCGGTAGCCTCGGCTGGTGGACACCATGCTCGACATGATCGTTTCCTTTTCCGCTACTGGTGAGACCTCGGGACTTTGGCCCGACATGCCCGGCGTAGAAGCAGATCGCCTGCTGGGCCGTGAGTCCGGGCTGGTCCCGTCAGGAGAGAACGTGGCGGATAGCCCAACGGGCATCCAAGATGGGAGCCTTGAAGTGCGGGTCTCCACCGCGGGGTTGTGGAGCTGCTGGCGGCGTAGCTCCCCACGCCGAGGACCGTGCAGCCAACGGGCCTGTCACAGTGGGCGCCAGGAATGGTGCAATCCGTGGTGGCATACGGCCCTTCCAACACGAGGGGCTTGGCTCCCCTTCACGCGGGAGCCAAGCCCAGTTCGTGATCTCAGAGGCGCGAGCGCCTTCAGGTTGTGACGCTGAGACCACCGGATATGTGGTGCGGCAGCATCGCCTGGGGTTAGAGGAGGCCTTGCTTTACGGTCGGCCCTCGATCGTCGTGTCAGTTCCTGTGCCGAGGAAGGAACGGGCCGATAAGGGCTGCCAGCGCTATCGGCAACGCTATCCAGGCCCCGCGCACTCCGGCAGCCCATTCGATCCCGGCTGCGGCAAGCGCGATCACTATGACCGCGATACGCAAATACAAGATCCCTCCTCGTATCATCACTTACTCACCACCAACAGCCTGGAAGCCTCCCTCGCCATACTCCGGGCCGTTGCCCTCGTCTGCGCCAGCAATGCAGTCAGCTGTCAGAACACTGCCACCGAAGCCGATAATGAATCCGCCAATATCGGAACCGACTCCTATAACTACCCCTGCGCTGCTTCCTCCCCATGCGACCACGTCGCACACCTTGGAAGTGCCGTTGGGGTCGGTGTTATTGACGGGGTTGTTGCCGAGAGCGGCGTAGGGGTTGGTTTCCTTACCCGAGGGGTCGGTTTGGGTGAAGCGGGTGGTGACGGGGTCGTAGTAGCGGGCGCCCATTTTGTACAGGCCGGTGGGGTCGAGGTAGGCGCCCTGGAAGCGGTAGGGCTGGGGCACGGTCTCGCTCACCCCTGCCCTGGGGAGGCCGTTGGGGCCGTAGGTGTAGGTGTCGACGCGGTGGGCGGCGTTGTCGACGAGCCCGAGGACGGAGCCCTGGGCGTCGGTGAGGTAGTAGTAGGACTTCCCGCCGGTCCGCATGGAGTTCAGTGTTCCCTGCGCGTCGCGGGTGAATCCGGTGTCGACGCCCGCGGTGGTGGAGGCGGCCAGGCCCTCGGGGCCGTTGTGGAACGTGGTCGCGCCGAGCTGGGTGCGCTCCCCGTTGTCGGTCCCGGAGTAGGCGGCGGGGTAGGTGGTGCCGGCCACGGTCAGGGAGGTGAGCTGGTTGAAGTCCGACCAGGCCTCGCCTGTGCGCGGGCCGGTGGAGGAGGCGCCGGCGGTTTCGTCGCCGACGGGGTTGTAGGACCAGCCGGTGGTGGTCCCGTTCTTGCCGGTGAGTTCGGAGGCGTTGTTGTAGGTGTAGGTGGTGGTGCCGGGGCAGACGGTGGCACCGGAGGCGGAATGCAGGTTCCCGGCGGAGTCGTAGCAGTACAGCCAGCTGGCACCGCCGGTCTCGCTGGCGAAGTTCAGCCGGTCCTGTGCGTCGTACTTATAGGTGATGGTCTTGCCGGCCTGGTTGTCGGTGCGGGTGTGGATGTCGGACCCGTCTTGGCCGCCCGGGCCGCTGGTGTAGTCGTAGGACAGATCGACCAGCACGGTGGACCCGGCGACAGTGCGGATGTGCGAGGGGCGGCCGGAGTTGTCCGGGATCACGGTCTGCACGGTGTTGCCCGGGTAGGCGGTCCCGGTGCGAATGTCGTCGTTGTTGTAGGTGTAGGTGGTCAGCCCACCGCTGGGATCCTTGACCGTGTGCGGGTTGTTGGCGTCGTCGTAGGTGTAGACGACCGGCCCGGTCGGGTCGGTGTAGGTCTCCACGTTCCCGGCCGGGTCATAGGACAGGCTGGTGGTGGACTGGTCGGGCAGGGTGCGCAGCGTCTCGCGGCCGAGCGCGTCAGGCACATAAGAAGTGGTGCCGCTGGCGTCACTGCGGGACAGCTCGAAGCCGTCATCGTCATAGGAGTAGCTGACGCCGGCGCCGCCGGAGGTGGACACCGAGGTGGTGCGGTCGCGGTCGTCGTAGACGTAGGTGGTGGTGATGCCGCGGCCGTCCGTGACCGTCCTCGGGCGCCCCAGAGCGTCGTAGGTGTACGTGGTCGCGGCGAGAGGTGCCGGCGGGGTGACCTTGTCCAGGTTGCCGGCGCTGTCGTAGTGGAACGTGGTGACCTGGTTGTCGCGGTCCCTGGACGTGCAGCGCTGGCCGGCGAACCCGCCGCAGGTCGGGCTGGCCGGGTTGTAGGTGTAGACCGCGCTGGCGCCGCCGCTGCCGCTGGTGGCCTCCGACAGCGTGTTGCCGACCGCGTCATAGCTGTAGGAGGTCTTGTTGCCCTGGGCGTCGGTGAAGTCCGGCGGCACATCCATGCCGGCCTTGGTCGCGTACTGCCCGAACGCCGCAGACGCACCCGTCGGCAGCGTGGCCGAGCGGGGGTTGTTGCGAGAGTCGAACTTGTAGACAGTGGTGTTACCCACACCGCCGCCACTGCCCATCGCGTCCACCGCGGTGGCCACGTTGTGGTTCGCGTCGTACGTCGCCGACCTTGAGTTCTGCCGCGCGTCAGTGACCTTGGTGACCTGCCCGGCGGCGCCCACGGTGTAGACGGTGGCGTGGGTCTTCGGGTCGGTGGCCGTGGTGGTACCGGCCGCACCGACGGCGGCGCTGTAGCCGTAAGTCCAGGACGGGCCGGTGCCGGCGTCCTTGTCGGTGATCCGCTGAAGTGAGCGGACCCGGTTGGAGCCGTCGTAGGAGATCTTGGTGATGTTGCCCTCGGGGCTGGTGATCTTGTTGACCCGGAACTCGGTGTCGGACAAGGACTCGTACCCGAAGAACGTCGCCTTCCCGGCGGTGTCGGTGGTCTTGACGAGGTTGCCGTAGCCGTCGGTGTCGAACGTCGCGTAGCGGCCGGTGTTGTCGGTGGCCCGCCACTGGGTGGTGGTGTACGGGGCCAGGTCGATGAACCGGCCGGTGCGGGCCTCGGTCAGCTTGTACCCGCCCCCGGAATGCTGGGCGACGGTGATCACCGCCCCGTTGCGGTCGGTGACCTTCGCCAGCACCCCGGCCGAGGTGTAGGTGTCCTTCGAACCCGACTTGCGGTCCGTCAGGGAGTAGGTGCCGTCGCTGTTCTTGACCAGGTCCTGGGAGTACCCGGCCGGGGTGGTGTACGCGCCCGAGGTGCCGGAGGCGGTGAAGTGGGCGCTGCCGCCGGTGGAGTCGATCGCGTACACGTCCGACCCCGATACCTGCAGGCGCCGGTCGTAGCTGGCCCACCACCGGCTGCCCAGGGTGCCGCCGACACCGGTGAACGAGCTGTAGGTCCGGGTCAGTTGGAGGCGGTCGCCGGCGCCGGCGATGTCGAAGTCAGTGCCCGCCAGCATCAGGTCACCCGAGGACAGGTCGACCCGGGCCACCAGAGAGTCCGTCAGCCGGGTGTTGGAGTACTGGTGCCAGGGCACCTGCCCCTGACCCGACGGCGGCGCCACCAGCGGCGACACCGTCCCGGTCGCGGCCTGGTGGGCGCGGCGGGCGGCAGCGGAGGCGGTAGCGGTCAGGTGCGTGTCGGAGACCACCGGCCGGTTCGTGCCCACCGGGATCTGCGGCAGCTTCGCCTTCGCGTCGGCGTGGTGCCCCCATGCCGAGGTGGCGTGGGACGGGGCCGCGTCGGCGGTGCCGGCGGCCAGCGGAACACCGGCCGCAGCGACGGCAAGGACCGTCCCAGCAGCGGCGACGGACAGGCGTATGCGTTGACGGGCACGCAAAAGCGGGCCCTGCGAGTTGGTCATCTTCCCCCCACGGAAAGAGTCACCGGCAGCCCCAACGGCCCCCGGGCGGCACACAACCTGTCACGCGATCATGACTCCGCGCTACCGACATAGAGCGAACATTTGTTCCCATAGGCGTGTTCCGGCCAGAGTGCCTGGTTCCGGTTGGCTCCCGACCGTGCCCACCTCGCCGCTCGAAACGGGCGAAATCCGCAGAGGCACTGCTCAGCTCGGGGCAACATTGCGGCCGAAAACCGATCATCGGCCCCCGCGCGCCTTCCCCAGGTGTCGGCGCCCTTCTTGCCTTCGCAAGCGAGGAAATTGTTGTCATGCGACAAGGCTTTGCGGGCGGATTCCGCGCCAGCCCCTTGGGGACGCCTATCCGACGCACTGATCGGTGATGTGGGTCACAGGCATATGACAGAGCTTCAGGCGCAGGCTGGGTGAGCCGAACCCAGAGCACGCACCCCGCCCGGAGCACCCCCTGTGACCCACGACGTGATCATCACCGCCGCGGTATTAGCCAGCTGGACGCTGCTGTCCCTGCCCCTGGCCATCCTCATCGGACGCCGCCTGCGCACCGCCCCGCCACCACCGGAACCCGAACCGGAACCCCGCCCCGAAACCCCGCAGCCCAGCACCGCGGCCGCGGACGGATGACGGATCCACCGTGTCCCGCGAAGCCGTCGTCAGGCGAGGCGGCGCTGCTGGGTGTGGCCGAGTCCAGGTGGGA
Organism: Streptomyces sp. CA-111067; assembly: GCF_050956065.1. NCBI lineage: Bacteria > Bacillati > Actinomycetota > Actinomycetes > Kitasatosporales > Streptomycetaceae > Streptomyces > Streptomyces sp. CA-111067. The sequence goes on from NZ_CP192103.1 coordinate 8,556,873, forward strand.
CCGTGTGGAGACGGGCGGCGTCGGCCAGGACGGCCCGGACGTCGTCTCGGGTGTCCTTCACCTGCGTGTGACGGCCATAGGGGAGCCGATGCCAGGTTCGCGGTGTGAGCCTCCTGCCTCGAACAGGAAACCACCCGTCCCCGGCAGCTCCGCACCCGCGACACTCCACGCTACATCCACAGGCGGCCAGCTGGGGCCGGGTACGCCGGGCCCGGGGGTGTTCGCGGTGCGGATATACCGGCGGGGGCGCCGGCCGCCGTCAACAGTCCGGAGAGGGCAGGGCGATGCCGGAGCACGTAGGAGTGGTGTTGTGTCCGGGTTGCGTAACGGCGGGCTGTTGAGAGCCGGTTTCTTCTAGGGTGGGCGTTCCGTCGGGCCCGTAAGGGGGGTGCCCGACTCGATCGAGGGACATCATGATTCGTTCTCGCCTTGCCACCGCCGCCGTTGTGGCTGCGGCGGCTGCCGCGGTGATCGCGGTGCCGTCACCGGCTGGTGCCGCTGCAGGATCGGTTCACCTGACGAAGATCTATTACGACAGCCCCGGCGTCGACCGGGGCTCGGCCGCGAGCCTGAACGCGGAGTACGTACAGATCAACAACAGCATGTCGAAGTCGGTGTCGTTGAAGGGCTGGACGCTTACCGACGCCGCGAAGCACCGCTACACCTTCAGCACCTACAGTCTGGGCGCCCACAAGACCGTGACCGTGCACACCAGCAAGGGCACCAACACTGCGGCCAACCGGTACTGGGGCAGCAGCTGGTACATCTGGAACAACGACAAGGACACCGCGACCCTGCGCAAGAACACCGGCGCGACGGTCGACACCTGCTCGTACAACACGGTCCGGTTCGACTACAGGAACTGCTGACCCAGGCCGCCGGGCACGCCCCACCGCTACCGGGGCGCCGACGGTGCGTCAACCGGCGCGCCAATTCGCGCGAAGCCCGCCGGCGGGGGTTGTCTTCGGGCAGCGCTCGCCGTGTGGCCGACCATTGAGCCCGCAGACCCGCTGCCTCGGACCCGGGTCCGCTGCCGGCGGCGGCACGGCAGCCGCCAGAGCGCGACTGCCCTGCCCGGCCGTGAGGGGACGGAGGTGTCAGCCTGTGGGCAGGCGAGGGGACGGAGGTGTCAGCCTGTGGGCAGGTGTGGATCGCGGTGGCCGAGCACGAATTCCGCCGGCCAGCGTTCCCCCAGCACCTTGCCCAGCAGCGGGTGGCTGGATGCGAGCACTTCGGGGAGGCGGATCGATCCGTCCTCGTTGGCCTGCTGTCCTCCGAGGACGACGGGTGCACGCAGGATTTCCTCGCCCCAGGGGCCCACGGCATTGCACAGGAGGCCCTCGAAACGGTGTCCGGCCAGCGTCCCCTTGCCGACCCTGTCGGTGAATTCGTCGATCACCTCGGCTTGGAGGTAGACCCAGGCGAGGTAGACCACGGTGCGCCCGTCCTGGAGTCGGACCGGCAGGCGCACCTTCAGGAAGTTGCCTATCCCCTCCGCAATCATGATCACCCCCGGTGTCGGCTCTCACCCGCTGGACGCGCTCGTCCTCGGAGAGTTCGGCGATCAGCTGGGGCAGCGGGAACTCGAAGCCGGGTCGCTCCGGGTCCAGATGGCCGCCGCAACCGCAGGCCGCGTCGTGCGCATGCGGGGCCGGGGCGATACCGAGGCGGGTCGACGGGTAGGCCGGCGCCGCTCCGTCGGCCGGAGCCGGCAGCAGAAGCGCGTAATAGCGAACGGTCGTGAAGGCTGTGGGCTCGGGCAGGCCCAGCGCCGCCATCGCGGCGGACGCGGCCTCGTGGCGTTCTCCGTTGACCCGGACCTCGGCCTGCATCGCGCCCGGGCGCCCGCCGTAGAAGACCTTGACCCCGTTGAAGAACGGCGATGCGAGGTCCGCAGTCATGGCGCCGGCGATGCGGTGCAGGACGTTCGCGTCGACCAGCGCCGTCTGCAAGCGACGGCTCTGGGCAGTGTCGAGCCCCAGAGCGACCGTGCCGGAGGTGATCGAGTGCCAGCCGGGGACGCCGCGCTCATCACCGGGGCCCGCATGGTCTGCGAAGCGCTCGCGCCGGTCGAGGAGTTCGAGCAGGCAGGCGCCGGCTGTCTGCACCCAGCTGTCTGCTGCCCTGCGGGGATCCTCGGCCATCGCCACGACACAGTCCAGGAAGCAGGGCACGTCCGGCTGAACGCCCACGTCCGGAAGTGCGACGAAGTCGTAGTGGCGACCGCCCCCGTGGTGGGGTGGTGCCACGGCCACCGCCCATCCGCTCGGGCTGATCAGCGAACTGCCCTTGAGCTCGGTATCCTGCGTCACGCCGGGCGCGTACTCCTCCAGGCTCGCCTGCACCAGGGCCAGGAACTCACGATCGGACAGGCGATCCGAAGGCGGCTCCACGTCGCGCGCACGCCGTCGTATCCAAGGCATGCAGCGGATCCTACTGAGCCACCCCACCAGTCCACCGGCCGCAGGTTCGAATACTGACCGAGGCCTTGCCGACCTCGCCGTAAAGCGGTTCAGCACAGTGGGACATCAGTTCGGCCCCAACGACGGCATCGAGATGGACCGGGTCCTGCGCGTCGCGGTCTGCCCGACCACCTGCCCGCCGCCGGCCGCGCACCGCGTTTCGACACTCATTGGGGTAGCGCCGGGACAAGCCCAGAAGGGGCCATGGAGTGCCCTCGGCTCTTTGGCCTCACCTTTCTGGGATCTCACCGAAGATAATGGCTTGCAGTCGCATGGGCTCCCGCCTATCGTCCTGCGCATGGGTTCTCTGTGATAGTCCCCGTGCGGCCGCGTTGAGGTTGGCTCCGCCGTCGCACGTTCTCATCCGTGCTTGCGCTCCTCCCGTGACGCCGCCTGTCCGACGTGCAGCGGAGTGTTTCCGGCGTGCGCGGATGCGTTCGTCCACCCGTGCCGATCGGCTCGGCCGAGAACAGGGGGCTTCATGCTTACCGCACAGCTATCTCTTCAGAACGTCACCCGCCGCTACGACGACCACGTCGTGTTGGACGACGTTTCGTTCAGCATCAAGCCGGGCGAGAAGGCCGGCATCATCGGCGACAACGGAGCCGGGAAATCCACCCTGCTGCGACTGATCGCCGGGCAGGACCGGCCCGTCAACGGCGAACTGACCGTGATCGCACCGGGCGGCTCGGGCTACCTGGCCCAGTCGTTGGCCCTGCCCTTCGGGGCCACCGTCCAGGACGCGGTGGATATGGCGCTTGCCGACCTGCGTGAACTCGAAGCGCGGATGCACCAGGCCGAGGCCGGACTCACGGGCTTGGCGGGGGCGCAGCTCACCGCCGCGCTGGACTCCTACGCCCGCATGGTGGCCCAGTACGAGGCGCGCGCCGGGTACGAGGCCGACGCCCGGGTGGACATTGCCCTGCACGGGCTCGGTCTGCCGGGTCTGGCTCGTGATCGGGCCTTGGGCACGCTGTCGGGCGGTGAACGATCGCGGCTGGCTCTGGCCGCGACCTTGGCGTCGCGGCCGGAGCTGTTGCTGCTGGACGAACCGACCAACGATCTGGATGACCAGGCGGTGAGCTGGCTGGAGGCACACCTGCGGGGACATCGCGGCACGGTGCTCGCGGTCACCCATGACCGAGTGTTCCTGGAACGGGTCACCACCACAATCCTGGAGATCGGCGAGGGGAAGGTGACGCGTCACGGCGACGGCTACAACGGCTACCTTGCCGCCAAGGCCGCTGAGCGGCGGAGCAGACTTCAGCAGTACACGGGCTGGTGCGCGGAGTTGGATCGCAACCAGAAGCTGGCCGCCACGAACGTGGCACGGCTGGAGGCGATCCCTCGCAAGGTGCCGCTTGCCGTCGTCGGCCACGGCGGCTTCCGCGCCCGCGGCCGTGGTCACGGGGCGATGGTCCGTATCCGCAATGCGAAGGAGCGTGTCGAGCGGCTGACGGTCAGTCCTGTCGCGCCGCCGCCCGAACCGCTGGTCTTCGCCGCTCAGATGACCACCGCCGACGGTCAGACGTCGCAGGCGGCGGCGGAGCTCACCGGCATCCGTGTCGGGGACCGGCTGCACGTACCTGCGCTGCGGATCGGCGGCGCGGAGCGGTTGTTGGTCACCGGGCCCAACGGGGCCGGCAAGACGACACTGATGCGGGTGCTGGCGGGTGAGTTGCAGCCCGATGAGGGGACGATGCGCACGCGGGGCAGGGTCGGGCACTTGAGACAGGAGGAGACGCCGTGGCCGCCCGGCCTGACCGCCCCTCAGGCGTTCGCCCACGGCCGCGGAGGCGAACCGGACGAGCACATGGACCATCTGTTGTCCCTCGGCCTGTTCAGCCCTGCCGAACTGCGCCTGACAGTGAGTGAACTGTCCTACGGGCAAAGGCGCCGGATCGAACTGGCCCGCCTTGTCAGCGAACCCATCGACCTGCTGTTGCTGGACGAGCCCACCAACCATCTCTCCCCGGTCCTGGTCGAAGAACTGGAGGGAGCCCTGGCCCGCTACCGAGGCGCGGTCGTCATCGTCACCCACGACCGCCGCATGCGAACCCGTTTCACCGGCAGACATGTGGAACTGAACGCGGGCCACGTCGCGCAGTGTCCTGTCCCAGTCCATCTGGCGGAGAGGGGTCAGTGAGCTGCTGGGCTGCCAAGTCGAGTGAGGACGCCGCCTCTCGGTGTTCTCACTCGACTTGGCTCTCGCGGAAGCGGACTGACGGCAGGACCAGGGCTTCGGCATAGTCGGCGGGCGCCCGTTTTGTGATCACGTGAGGCCGAGGAGTGCGAGGGGTCGGCGGGCATCGCGTGCGTTGCGGCGGAGGCCGGCGGCGATGTTCTTGACGCCGCTCAGCCGGAGGGCGCCGACGGCGAGGTTGCGCCAGGTCGCCATCGCGCGGGGTGCGTTGCCGGTCCGCAGCTGGGAGGCGTCCTCGGCGAAGGTGGTGTCGCGGACGTGGTGCAGGGCCTCGATCTTCCAGTGGTCGCGGATCAGTCTCGCGAGTTGGACCGGCGTGGCCTGCTCGGCGGCCAGGCTGGTGACCGCGTAGACGGTCGTGATGGTGGTCTTGCCGGCCTTGCGGTTGGTGCGGCGGCGCTTGACCTGGACGGCCTGGCGGGCGCCGGGGAAGAGCAAGTTGTTCACGGTGGCGACCTTGATCCGGCGGATCTCCGCGCGGCCGTGGCCGGTGCCCCGGGTGCGGCCCTGGAACGGGATGTCCATCCAGGGAAGGGACTTCAGCTGTTTGCGCAGCTTCCTCTGGTTGCCCTTGGCGATCGCGATGTATTGGGCCCCGCGGCCCAAGAGGTAGGCGGCGTGCTCGCGTTGCGTATGGAGCGCGTCGCTGGTGACCACGGTTGCGGCCAGGTCGGCGACGGTGTCGAGTAGCGGCTGGAAGCGGGTGACCTCACCGGTCTTCTCGCCGACGTCGAGCTGGGCCAGGACCAGCCCGGTGGTGTGCTCTACCGCGGCGAGTAGGTGGATCCTCCGCCCCTGAGCCTTCGCCGCGCCGCGCAGGCACTTGCCGTCCACGGACAGTCCGCGCAGCTCGGTGCTCTCGGGCCGGCGGTCGGCAAGCCATCCGCCCACCGCCCGGTCCAGGGCATCACCGTCGATGCGGGCGAGCAGCCGGCGGACCGTTGCCTCCGAGGGCACCAACCTCCGGGGCAGTACTGGATCGGGGCGCATGCCGAGTCGCTCCAGGACGTGCGGCGGCGCGTCCGCGATCCACTCGCCGATCGCCAGCAGCGAGGTCGCTCCGGTCAGCACCGCGCACGCGGTCAGGGTGAGCACGACGGCCAGGGCATGGCGCACGCCGCGCGGATCGCGCGGATCCGGCACCTCAGCCAGCCGCTCCAGCAGGCCGGGCACCTCCCCGTGCCCGACGTCGGACTGCTCGCGGAGCCGGTCAAGGGCAGGCGGAATCAGGGTTGATACGTCGGCAGGCACGGTCTTCCAGGCAGGTCACGGGGCGAAGAGCACTCCATGATCACGGGAACCTACCCTGCAACGCCCCCGGTCACGTCGACGCCGCAGCCTCGCCTGCCACCCAGGCCTGCCAGACACGACGGCTGTTCGGCAAATCAGGGCGGTCAAGGAGCCAGAGCACATACCCGGCATGGCACCGAGCCCACGGACTGTCCGAATCGGCTGCCCGATCGAGCCTGTCCCGCAGGTCAGCGCTATCGACAGCCCGGGCAACCCGCACGTACTCGCGATCTTTGCAGCGATACGCCCGGTGAACGACGATCTCGACCAGGTCGGTGAGCTTCGCCCTGACCGCCCCATCGAGACGAGCACGGGCCACCTCCCGGATAAGACTCTTCTTCGTACCCCACGCCTTCGCATGCTGCGTCCACTCCAACGGGTACCTCGCCTCCCACTCCAGGAACAGCAATACATAAGGCAGCCCCGGCCACGTCGCCAGATCCCCACCCACAGGACCACCCCACACCCCATCAGGCAGCGAACGCCTCTGGGCTTGCTGATGCCTCCGGCGCGCCTGCGCAAAGACCGGCTCCCGGTACTGCTCCTCCGATCCGAGAGGCCGCGTCAGCAGCCACATCTCGTTGGACTGGACGAGCGCGTCCGTGACCTTCCTCTGGGCCTCCACCAAATGGACGAGCGCTGCACCTCTCGCAGCCGGATCCTCCGCTATAAGCCCGAACGCCCAACCCAGTCGCTCAGCCCACGCACAAGCGTCGTCCGCACCTTTACCTGCCTCTTCAGCCATGCACGGGATCATCTCCCAGTGCAGCCGGCTCGCTCCACCCGACGGTGCGGAGTGAGACGCAAGGGCGCCGAGCCGCAACGGACGTGAGCAGGAACCGCCCGCTCGACCTCTTCACCTCAAGTGATCATGAAACAGACGCCGACCGACTATGCCGAAGCCCTGGGTGAGCGGGAGCTCCCGCCGGAGGTGGCCCGGGTGCTGCGCTGGGTACAGAAGGCGTCCCGCCCGCTGACGGACTTGAAAGAGCCGGTGGTGGTGCGGGAGGTGCTGGACACCTTCAAGCTGAGGCTGGACGGGAAGCCGGCAGCCGGGGAGACGGTGCGCCGCAAGCGCAAGACCCTCGTCGCGGCCCTGAACTACGCCGTGGACCGCAAGGACTTCGCCGAGAACCAGGTGGACGCGGTCAAGTGGGAGAAGCCGAAGGCGACAACCCAGGTCGATCCCAGGGTGGTGGCCAACCCCGCTCAGGCCGCCTCGCTCATCACAGCGGTGTCCTGTGTCGGCGGCTACGAACGGGCACGCGGTCGCCGCCTGGTGGGGCTGTTCGCCAGCATGTACTACGCCGCTCTGCGCCCGGCGGAGGCCGTTGGCCTGTCGGAGGACGACCTCACCCTGCCGGCGCGGGGCTGGGGCGGCGCCACGCTTCACCGAACTCGTCCGACGGTCGGCAAGAGGTGGACCGACTCCGGTGAGGTCCATGACGACCGGGGCCTGAAGAACCGAGCCGCGCAGGACATCCGGGTGGTGCCACTGCCGCCACTGCTGGTAATCATCTTGAAGGAGAGCATCCGCACGCACGGCGTGGCGGAGGACGGCCGGCTGTTCTTCAATGAGCGACGCGGCGTCCTGGGCTCCTCCACCTACGACCGGGTCTGGCACGAAGCAAGGGAGCTCGCGCTCCCGCCCCGCTTGGCGCGCTCCCCGCTGGCGCACCGTCCCTACGACCTGCGGCACTCCGCCCTGTCCGCCTGGCTGAACGCCGGAGTCGACCCCACCGAAGTCGCCGAGCGGGCCGGAAACAGCGTGGAAGTCCTCCCCGCCCGTTACGCTAAGTGCCTTTACGGCAGGATCGAGATCGCCAACCAGCGCATCGAGAGCCTGCTGGGCGAGTACAAGTAGCTACTCCTGTATGACCGATCGCGGCCCCGGACTCCTGTCCGGGGCCGCACCCGTTTCGGTGTCCTCCGGCGAATCGTGGCGCGATTCTCCGTCAAAAATACGTCACACGGTCCGGCCTGCCGTAGCCCCTGGCTGCTTCTGGTGGCCTCGATCTGCAGGCAGTCAAAAACCCTCCGATCAGACGTTCTGCCTGATCAGAGGGTCTTTTAAGCACCTGACCTGCGATCGGTCAAAGGTGCCCCCGGCAGGATTCGAACCTGCGCACACGGCTCCGGAGGGACGTTGCTCTAACGCCTGCGGTCGCGGTCGACGAGATGCGCTTGGCGTGACCGTGTCCAGAGACGCCTGGCGGATATTTGTGGGGTCCGCTGGCTCCTTATAGCCCAGAAAATGCCGTCAGGCAAAACGCCTTTCCTGTGGATCATTGGTGATGTCCCCGGTGTCCGCGTAACTGGTTCCCGAGGGCGTATGTCATTGATCACTGAGTTGCTGCTGTGTGAAGGAGAATATGAGCCGTCCCCCCGCGCTCAAGCTTGCCGAAGTCTTGGCGGAGATCCGGATGAGTCCGTCCGCGTTCTATCGGCTACGCGCCAGGAACCTGGCACCGCGCATGATCAAACTACCGAATGGTGAACTACGCTGCAGGCGGGCCGACCTGGACGCCTGGTGGAGGGCGTGCGAGGAGAACACTCAGAGTTGGTGATGAGCTATAAGGTCCGGTTCTGGGACATACGCGAGCGCCCGGACCGGCGCAAGGGCTTCGAGGTTCGCTGGACCGTCAACGGGCACGAGAAATCCGAGTCCTTTCTGACTAAAGGGCTGGCCGAGAGCCGACGCTCGAAGCTCATGACGGCTGCTCGTGATGGTGAACCTTTCGATCAGGAATCGGGACTGCCTGCCTCGGAGGTCCGGGCCGCCAGGCAACAGAAGACCTGGTACAGCCTGGCCCACGACTACATGGACCAGCGGTGGACCCGCACGCCCGGTAACACGCGCCGAACTCTGGCCGATGCTCTGGCTACCGTGACCCCCGCATTCGTGCGCTCTGGTCGTGCCTATACAGATCCTCGCGTGCTGAGGCGCGCGCTGTACTCGTGGGGGTTCAACAAGAACGCATGGAGCACGGACCCGCCTGATGAGTGGCGTGACGCGCTGACCTGGCTGGAACGACACTCGCTCCCAGTCAGCGAACTGATGGAGCCCGATGTCCTGCGACGAGGTCTGGACATTTTGTCGCTCAAGCTAGACGGGAATCCGGCTGCGCCAAAGACTATCAAGCGCAAAAAAGCCGCGGTGAACGAGGTCTTCTCTGTGGCCGTGGAGCGTGGCTACTTCGTGCAGAACCCCATGGCCGGTCTGCGCTGGACGCCCCCGGGCCACGTTGATGAGGTTGATCCGGACTGCGTCCCGAACCCCCATCAAGTTGCGCGCCTCCTCGCTGCGGTTGGGTCGCAGAAGGGGCGGGGTCCCCACCTGGAAGCCTTCTTCGGCTGCATGTACTACGCCGCAATGCGCCCTGCGGAGGTCATCCACCTGAAGTTTTCGCAGTGCATGCTACCCACGACGGGATGGGGTCTGCTCAATCTGAAAGGGGGAGTTGTCATCGCGGGGAAGGGCTGGTCCAACGACGGCTCCGTGCATGAGGTCCACTCCCTGAAGCGGCGTGCCGCCAACGCCACCCGGCCCGTGCCCATTCCGCCGGACTTCGTCGCCATCTTGCGTGCACACGTGCATCGGTTCGGCGTCGCAGGCGACGGGCGGATATTCCGGAACGCGGCCGGTGGCTACGTCGACGCCGGCGCCTACGGAATCACCTGGGCCAGAGCCCGGGCTGCTGCACTCACGGTGGATGAACAGGTTCTGCGGTTGGCCAAGCGGCCCTACGACCTGCGGCATGCAGGCATCTCCTTCTGGCTCGCCTCAGGCGTCGACCCCGCCGAATGCGCCCGACGCGCCGGGCAGAGCATCCAGGTCATGTTCAGCTACTACGCCAAGTTCCTCGCGGGAGCGCAGGACTACGCCAACGGCCGCATCGAGGAGTCCATGCGCCGATGGGCTGACACAGAAGAGGCCACCGACAGGGACACCCAGGGAATCCGGCCCGGAAATGCCCCGGAACAGCTGGTCAGAGGTGGGATACCAGTGGGAGAAATCGGGAGAATACCAGGCACTGCACCGCGCCGACGCTGACGAGTCCGAGGTGGTGCCCGGCCCGGTGAAAGACCAGGTCAGGCACCACTTTCGGGAGGTCTAGAAGAAGCCCTGCTTCTTCGGGGAGTACGACACCAGGAGATTCTTCGTCTGCTGGTAGTGCTCCAGCATCATCTTGTGGTTCTCGCGGCCGATGCCGGAGTTCTTGTAGCCGCCGAAGGCCGCGTGTGCGGGGTAGGCGTGGTAGCAGTTGGTCCATACCCGGCCCGCTTTGATCTCGCGGCCCATCCGGTAGGCGGCGTTGCCGTCCCTGGTCCACAGGCCGGCGCCGAGGCCGTACAGGGTGTCGTTGGCGAGTTTGAGTGCCTCGTCCTCGGAGTCGAAGGTGGTCACCGACACCACGGGGCCGAAGATCTCCTCCTGGAAGATCCGCATGTCGTTCGTGCCGCGGAAGATCGTCGGCTCGATGTAGTAGCCGTCGAGGCCGGCCACCGTGCGGGAGGAGCCGCCGGTCAGCACCTCGGCGCCCTCCTTCGCGCCGATGTCGAAGTAGGAGAGGATCTTCTCGTACTGGTCGTTGCTGGCCTGCGCGCCGATCATCGTGGCCGGGTCCAGCGGGTCGCCGGCCACGATCGCCTCGGTGCGCTGGACGCAGCGGGCGATGAACTCGTCGTAGATCGCCGAGTGGATCAGCGCCCGGGACGGACAGGTGCAGACCTCGCCCTGGTTGAGCGCGAACATCACGAAGCCCTCGACGGCCTTGTCGAGGAAGTCGTCGTCGGCGGCCGTCACGTCGGGCATGAAGATGTTGGGGCTCTTGCCGCCCAGTTCCAGCGTCACCGGGATGATGTTCTCGCTGGCGTACTGCATGATCAGCCGGCCGGTGGTGGTCTCACCGGTGAACGCCACCTTCGCCACCCGCGGGCTGGACGCCAGCGGCTTGCCGGCCTCGACGCCGAAGCCGTTGACGACGTTGACCACGCCCGGCGGCAGCAGGTCCGCGATCAGCTCCATCACCAGCAGCAGGCTGGCCGGGGTCTGCTCGGCGGGCTTGATCACCACGCAGTTGCCCGCGGCCAGCGCGGGCGCCAGCTTCCAGGTGGCCATCAGGATCGGGAAGTTCCACGGGATGATCTGGCCGACCACGCCGAGCGGCTCGTGGAAGTGGTAGGCCACGGTCTCCGGGTCGAGCTCGGAGATGCTGCCCTCCTGGGCCCTGATCGCCCCGGCGAAGTACCGGAAGTGGTCCACCGTCAGCGGCAGGTCGGCGGCCAGCGTCTCGCGGACCGGCTTGCCGTTCTCCCAGGTCTCGGCGACGGCGAGCTTCTCCAGGTTCTCCTCGATCCGGTCGGCGATCTTGTTGAGGACCAGCGCGCGCTCGGTGGGGGAGGTGCGGCCCCACGCGCCGGCGGCGGCGTGCGCGGCGTCCAGGGCGAGGTCGACGTCGGGCGCGGTGGACCTGGCGACCTCGCAGAACGTCTGGCCGGTCACCGGTGACGGGTTGTCGAAGTACCGGCCGTCGACCGGTGCGACCCACTCCCCGCCGATGAAGTTGTCATACCTGCGGGCGAAGTTGACGATGCTGCCTTCGGTGCCTGGCTGCGCGTAGACCATGGCGGCGCTCCTGGGGATACGGATGCTGCGGGTACGGTGCTGCCGCCACTGTCGCCGCCGGAGGTTGGTGAAAGGTTGGCGCGCGCCCGGGACTTGAGCTCAGCCGACCCGCGACCGCTCCTCGTCCGTCCGGCCCCTCCCACTCGGGTCCGGCCCTTCCGGCTCGGCCGGGGCCCGCTCAACGCAGCCGGGCCGCGCTCAGCCTGCTCGCCGCGATGCCCCGCCGGACATCGCCCGCGCCCAGCAGCCGCAGCGCGTGCGCGTGCACCTCGCTGTCGTACGCCGCCCGTTCCCCGTAGCGCAGCGCGTGCTCGGGCCGGCCGCTGGCCAGCACCGCCTCCCGGACGCCGACCTCCAACTGGGCGCGCCAGGCCACCACGCCCGGCGCCTCGGACTGCGGCAGCAGCGGCCCGCGGTAGCGGCGTACGGCCTCGGCGGTGTCGCCGCGCTCCAGCGCCCGCAGCACCTCGACGGCGTCGCAGCCGACCGGCACCGTCAGCGCGTAACGGCGGGTGGCGACACCGCCGCCCAGCGCGCGGCGCAGGTGCGAGACCTCGGCCTTGAACGTGGACGAGCTGACCGGCCGGTCGCCGTAGACCGACAGCCGCAGCCGCTGCGGTGGGAAGCCGTCGGGCTCCAGCGCGAGCAGCGCCAGGATCTCCAGCTGGCGCGGCGGCAGGTGCAGCGGCCCGCCCGCACCGCCGCGGACCCGCACCTCGCCCAGGCAGTCGAGCCGCACGGCGGGCGGTCCGGACGGCGGCGGCCCGCTCCGCGCTCCGGTGGAGAGCCGCGGTACGGCGGCGAGCCTGGCCTCGATCGCCGAGGTCAGCGTCCGTACGGTCGGCAGCGCCAGCGGATGCGACCGGTCCCAGGTGGTGGACAGGTCGAGCACGCCGAGCACCCGGCCGTCCGGGCCGTGGATCGGCGCGCAGTAGCAGACCCAGCCGTGCAGCGCCGCGACCAGGTGCTCCGCGGAGAAGACCGTACTGGGACGGCCGGTGCGCAGCGCGAGCGACAGCGCGTTGGTGCCCATCGCCGGCTCGTCCCAGCGCCCGCCGGGCGCGAAGTTGACCTGCTCCGCCCGGCGCCGCATCACCCGGCCGCCGCAGGTCCACAAGATGGTGCCGGACTCGTCGGTCACCGCGACCACGAAGCCGGCGTCCTCGGCGATGCTGTGCAGCTCGTCGGCGAGGTCGGTCACCGGGACCCGCAGCGGCGAACCCGCCCACCGGGCGCGGTCGTCGTCCTGCGGCGCGCTCTCCCGGGCCGGATCGACGGTGTCCAGGCAGCGCGCCCACGACTCGGTGACCTCGGGGCGCAGCGCGGCCGCGAGCTCGGCCGCCGACGCGGGCGGTGAGGCCACCGGTGACGCCGGCGCTGACGCCTGCCGCGGCGCGGCGGGCCGGGGCAGCCGGGACTGCGGGACCCAGCGGGCCCACTCGTGCTCCAGTACGGTCCTGCGCTGCCGGAGTCCGCCCTGCTCTGCCATCGTCAACCCGACTTCGTCGTCGTTTCGACACTCATTCCGCTGCCTTCATTGAAGGCGCACCGAGGCGGACAGTCGAGCCCCGCAGCAGGCCCGATCCCGCGGATTCCGGCCCGGGTCCGGCCTCGGTCCCGCCGCGCGACCCGCCGCGCGTTCCGACGGGGTGTCCCGCCGGGAGCCGCCGCGCCCTCAGCCGGCCGGTGCGAACAGCCGTTGCGCGGCGACCGCCGCGGCGCCCCGCGCCCACTGCTCGAACGGCAGCGGGCGCACCACCAGGTCGCAGTCGCCGGCCGCGCCGAACGCGTGCGCGGCGAACGCGTGCCTGATCCGCTCGGCGAACAGGTCGTAGGCGGCGACCCCTTCACCCGAGATGATGATCCGCTCGGGCCCGATCAGGTTGGCGACCGAGGCCAGCGCGAGCCCCACCGCGTGCCCGGCGCGGGCGAACACCGCGCGCACCGCCGGATCGCCCGCGTGCGCCCGCCGCACCGCGTCCTCCAGGGTCATCCCCGGCTCGCCGACGGCCTCGCCCGCCTGGTCGGCGATGGCGTACGCGGAGGCCACCGCCTCCACGCAGCCGGTGTTGCCGCAGGTGCAGGTGCGGTCGGTGCCGCCCACCGGCAGATGGCCCAGCTCGCCGGACACGCCGTACGCGCCCGAGACCACCCGGCCGCCGATCGAGATGCCGCAGCCGATCCCGGCGCCGACCGTCACCAGCGCGAACGACGACAGCCCGGCCCCGGCGCCGAACCACTGCTCGGCCACGGTCAGCGCCCGCACGTCGTTGTCGATCACCGCCGCCGTCCCGGTGGCGGCCTCGACCAGCCGGGCCAGCGGCACCCGGCGCCAGTCGAGGAACGGCGAATACTGGACGGTGCCGGTCCTGCCGTCCACATCCCCGGCCAGGGTCACCCCGACGCCGTACACCCGGCCGTCGCCGGCCGCGACCGCGTCCGCCGCGATCCCTGCGTCCCCGTCAGACGGCGTGTCGGCCGCCAAGCCCAGCACCAAGCCCACGTCTCCGTCTGACGGCGTGTCCGCCGCGCGCAACCGCGCGGCGAGGCGACCGATCGCCAGCACCACGGCGCCGACGTCCCGTGAACCCAGTGCGGCCCGGCCGGCCGCCAGCGGCCGCGCGGTGAGGTCGGTGAGCACCCCGATCAGCTCGTCGGAGGTCACCTTGATCCCGATGAACCGCGCGCGCTGCGGGCGCACCGCGATCGGCGTCGCCGGCCGGCCGCCGGCCCGCTCCGCCGCCGGGCGGACGGCCTCGGCGATCCAGCCGTCGGCGAGCAGCCCGGTGGCGGCCTTGGTCACCGCGCCCGGCGACAGGCCGGTCCGCCGGCCGGTCTCCGCCCGGCTCAGCGGGCCGTGCGCCAGCAGCGTCCGGAAGACCAGTGCGGCGGCGGGCGGCTGGTCGGCGAGCGTCATGCCCGGATTCTACCTTTCCACAGGAAACTAAACGGCCGGATGACTCGCCGGTGGTATGTGAAGGTTCCGGTCATAACAGGCTGAGCAATGTTGACGCTGGAAGGAAACCCCGCTTATGGTCGCGGCATCTCGACCTCGACACCATGGATCGGCGCGGATGATCACGGACCGGCAGAACCAGGATGAGGACTCCGCGGCGCCCCACCCGGCGGCGCGGACCGTCCATCTGCGCGCGGCGGGCACCTCGCTCCTGGTGGAACTCACCGAGCCGGTGCCCCGCGTCCTGCACTGGGGCGCCGACCTCGGCGAGCTGCCGGAACAGGACGCCGCCGCCCTCGCGCTGACCGCCGAGGGCCCGGTGCTCAAGAACGCCATCGACCGGCCCCGGCAGTTCACCATCTGGCCCACCGAGGCCGACGGCTGGTCGGGCACCCCCGCTCACCAGGGCCATCTCGCGGGCACCGCGACCGCCCCGCGGCCGGCCACCACCGCCACCTCCTATCAGGCGGATCCGGCCGGCGGCGGCGAGCTGATCGTCGCGATGAGCGACTGCGCCGGCAGCCTCGACATCACCGTCACCTACCGGCTCGAACCGTCCGGGGTGCTCGCCGTCGGCGCTGAGATCAGCCGTTCGGCGACGGCTCGCGACCGCCACTCCGAGCCGTACGACCTGTCGGCGCTCACCACCCTGCTGCCGCTGCCCCGGCGGGCCACCGAGATCCTGGACTTCACCGGCAAGTGGTCGAGGGAGCGGTCCCCGCAGCGCCGGCCGCTGGTGCACGGCACCCACTCCCGCGAGGTGCGGCGCGGCAAGTCCGGCCCCGACTCGCCGTATCTGCTCACCGTCGGCGTGCCCGGCTTCGGCTTCCGCTCCGGCGAGGTGTGGGCCGTGCACGTGGCCTGGAGCGGCGACCAGCGCTACCTGGTGGAGCAGCTGCCCGAGGGCGCCGGCGGCCACGCCTCCGTCCTCGGCGGCGGCGAGCTGCTGCGGTCGGGGGAGATCCGGCTCGGGCCGGGCGACACCTACCGCGCGCCGGTCTGCCATTTCGCCTGGTCGGCGGACGGGCTCGACGGGCTCGCCGACCGGTTCCACGACCTGCTGCGGGCCCGCCCCGGCCATCCGCGCACCCCGCGCCCCGTCGTGCTGAACAGCTGGGAGGCGGTCTACTTCGACCACGACCTGGACCGGCTGCGGCGGCTCGCCGAGCGGGCGGCCGAGGTCGGCGTCGAGCGCTTCGTCCTGGACGACGGCTGGTTCACCGGCCGGCGCTCGGACCGGGCCGGCCTGGGGGACTGGACGGTCGACGCCGACGTGTGGCCGGACGGGCTGTTCCCGCTGGCCGACCACGTACGGGAGCTCGGCATGGAGTTCGGGCTGTGGGTGGAGCCCGAGATGGTCAACCCCGACTCCGAGCTCGCCAGGGCGCACCCGGACTGGATACTCGGCCCGACCGCGGGGCCCGGGCCGTCCTCGCGGCACCAGTACGTACTGGACCTGGCCAACCCCGAGGTCGAGGCGTACCTGCTCGACGCGCTGGACCGGCTGGTCCGCGAGTACGGCATCGGCTACCTGAAGTGGGACCACAACCGGGAGCTGCACGAGGCCGTGCACGGCGCCGACGACCGGCCGGTCAGCCACGCCCAGGTGATCGCGCTCTACCGGCTGCTCGACGCGCTGCGCGCGCGGCACCCGGGGCTGGAGATCGAGAGCTGCGCCAGCGGTGGCGGACGGATCGACCTCGGCATCCTGGCGCGGACCGACCGGGTCTGGACCTCCGACTGCAACGACCCGCTGGAGCGGCAGTCCATCCAGCGCTGGTCGGGCCAGCTGCTGCCGCCGGAACTGCTCGGCGCGCACGTCGGCCCGGCGGCCAGCCACACCACCGCCCGGGTGGCGTCCCACTCCTTCCGGCTCGCCACGGCGCTGTTCGGCCACCCCGGCATCGAGCAGGACATCACCGGCTGCACCCCCCAGGAACTGGCCCGGCTCACTGCGTGGACCGCCCTCTACCGCGAGCTGCGCCCGCTGCTGCACAGCGGCCGCACGGTCCGCGCCGACCTGCCGGGCGAGGCCACCGCGCTGCACGGCGTCGTGGCGAGGGACGGCACGGCCGCGCTCTACGCCTGGGTCCGGCTGACCACTTCCCCCGAGGCCCAGTCAGGCCGCGTCCCCCTCCCGGGCCTCGATCCCACGGCCCACTACCAGCTGCGAATCCGCACCGACCTCGGCCACCCGTCCCTCCACCAGGCCAGCGGCCCGTCCTGGTTCACCCGCGCCCAAGAGACCTGGCTGCCCCTCCCCGGCACAGCCCTGACACTCGCCGGCCTCCCGATGCCCACCCTCAACCCCGAACAGGCCCTCCTGATCGAGCTCCGCAAACTCCCCTGACAAGCGGCCCCATAGGGGCGCGGGGAACTGCGCGCTGAGCCCAGGACGGCCGTTGGCCGGGCAGCAAGCGATCCCTGTACGGCGGGATGCCGGTTTGTGGGGGCGCGGGGAACTGCGTGCTGAGCCCAGGACGGCCGTTGGCCGGGCAGCAAGCGATCCCCGTACGGCGGGAAGCCGGCTTGTAGGGGCGCGGGGAACGGCGCGCTGAGCCCAAGACGACCGGCAGCCGGGCAGCAAGCGAAGCCCGTACGGCGGGAAGCCGGCCTGTGGGGGCGCGGGGAACGGCGCGCTGAGCCCAAGACGACCGGCAGCCGGGCAGCAAGCGATCCCCGTACGGCGGGATGCCGGTTTGTAGGGGCGCGGGGAACTGCGCGCTCAGCCACGGACGGCGCGCAGCCGGAATGCGACCTCAGCCCGTGCCCCGAGTACCCCGAAAAGCCGGGTCCGCAGCGCGCGCGCCGGACGCGCGCTTCGTCCGTTCGGCCCACCCCCGGCTGCGGCCGAGCACCGCCGTGGCGATCGTGCTCCCATGGCCCCTCCCCGGGGCCCCGGGGACGCCACCCGCGGGAGGTACCCCGCGCGCCCCCGGACGGGACAAGAGCAGGGAGCGCGCCACCATGGACCTCGCCAGCACAGTGGACGGCCTGATGGACGGGCTCACCGCGGATCTCGTCCGGCTGGCGGAGATCCCGTCGATCGCGTTTCCCGGCTACCCCAAGGACCAGGTCGAGCGGGCCCACGACCTGCTCGTGGAGCTGCTGCGCGACGCGGGCGTGGAGCACATCGAGCGGCTGGAGCTGCCCGACACCTCCCCGGTGATCTACGCCGAGGTGCCGCCGCCCACCCCCGACGCCCCGACCGTGCTGCTCTACGGGCACTACGACGTCCAGCCGCCCGGCGACGAGTCGCTGTGGCACTCGCCGCCGTTCGAGCCGACCCCGGTCGAGGGCGGGCTGCGGGCCCGCGGCATCGCGGACGACAAGTCCAACGTGATCGCCCACCTCGGCGTGCTGCGCGCCTACGACGGCCGGCCGCCGACCGGCCTGAAGATCGTCCTCGAAGGCCAGGAGGAGTACGGCAGCGCCTTCGACGACTACCCGCCGACCGACCCCGACCGCTTCGCCTGCGACGCCATGGTGATCGCCGACATGGGCAACCTGCGGCCCGGCACCCCGACGCTGACCACCGGGCTGCGCGGGGTCTGCGAGGTGGTGGTGGAGGTCCGCACGCTCGCGGAGGCCCGGCACAGCGGCGAGTACGGCGGCGCCGCGCCCGACGCGCTGCTCGCCCTGCTCCAGGCGCTGGCCTCGCTGCACGACGCCAAGGGCGACGTGGCGGTGGCCGGGCTGCGCCGCGAGGAGTGGACCGGCGCCTCGTACACCGAGGAGGAGTTCCGCGAGCTGGCCACCGTCCAGGACGGGGTGCCGCTGATCGGCACCGGCAGCCTGGGGGAGCGGCTGTGGAGCGGGCCCGCCGTCACCGTGATCGGCCTCGACGCGCCGGACGTGGACGGCGCCGCCTCCGCCGTCGTGCCGTACGCCCGCGCCAAGCTCAACCTGCGGGCGCACCCCCTCCAGGACCCGGACGAGGCCACCGCCGCGCTGGTACGGCACCTGCGCGAGCACCGCCCGTTCGGCATCGAGCTGACCGTCACCCCCAGCGACGCCGGGCCCGGTTTCGAGCCGGCCACCGGCGGACCTGCCTACCGGGCCGCCCGCGCCGCGCTGCGCGAGGGCTGGGGCACCGAGGCCGAGTCGGCGGCGAGCGGCGGATCGATCCCGCTGGTCAACGGCCTGGCCAAGGCGGTGCCGGGAGCCGAGGTGCTGCTCTTCGGCGCCCAGGACAGCATGTGCGGCCTGCACGCCCCCAACGAGCGGGTGCTGTTCTCCGAACTGCGCGGCGCGGTGATCGCCGAGGCGGCCTTCCTGCGGGAGTACGCGCGGTCGTTCGCCGCCGCCCGGGAGGCGAAGTGAGCACGGACAGCACGGCGGCGGCCTCCGCCCCCGACGGTGACGGGCCCGCGTCAGCCCCTGACGGTGACGGCCCCGCGTCCGCCCCTGACGGCGAACAGCCGCAGAAGAAGCACAAGTTCACCTTCCCCAGCGCGCTGACCGTGCTGGCGATCGTCACCCTCGCCGTCTGGGCGCTGGCTTTCCTGATTCCGTCGGGGGAGTACCGGCGCAAGGCGTCCGGCGCCCCGATCCAGGGCACCTACCACCGGGTCTCGTCGGGGCTCAGCTTCGTGGACCACCTCAAGGACCTGTTCCTGTCGCCGGTCAACGGCCTCTACGGCATCCAGGACGCCAAGACCGGCTCGGTCGGCCCCACCAACTCCGGTGACCTGTACGGCAGTGCGGGCGTCTTCCTGTTCGTGCTGGCCATCGGCGCGTTCATCACGGTGGTGTTCGCCACCGGGGCGCTGGACCGGGGCATCGCCCGGCTCGCGCACGCGCTGCGCGACCGCGGCGCGCTGCTGATCATCGGCATCATGGTGGTCTTCTCGGCACTCGGCACGGTGGAGGGCTTCGCCGAGGAGACCCTCGGCTTCTACGGGCTGATCGTGCCGCTGATGCTGGCGCTCGGCTACGACCGGATGGTCGCCACCGGCGCGATCATCCTGGGCGCCGGGGTCGGCGTGCTGTGCTCGACGGTCAACCCCTTCGCCACCGGCGTCGCCTCCTCGGCCGCGGACATCTCGCTCGGCGACGGCATCGTGCTGCGCTTCCTGATGTGGATCGTGCTCACCACGGTCACCGTCGCCTACGTGGTCCGCTACGGCAAGCGGGTACAGAAGGACCCCGACCGGTCGATCACCGGCTTCCTGCCCGGCGACCGGGAGCAGAGCGCCGAGACCAGCGGACCGCCGCCGGAGCTGACGAGGATGCACAAGGCGGTGCTGATCGGCGTCGGGCTGGTCTTCGCCTTCATGATCTTCTCGGTGGTGCCGTGGGCGAGCGCGCTGACCGGCAAGGCGGACGCCACCCCGTACGGCTGGGAACTCGACTGGTCCTTCGCCGAGTTGGCCGCGCTGTTCCTGGTGGCCGCGGTGCTGATCGGGCTGCTCGGGCGGATGGGCGAGCAGAAGCTCAGCTCGACGATCATCCAGGGCGCGGCGGACTTCATCTCCCCGGCACTGGTGATCATGCTGGCCCGCGGGGTCACCGTGATCATGAACAACTCCAAGGTCACCGACACCGTGCTGCACTCCATCGAGGGCGTGGTCTCCGGCACCTCCAACGCGGTGTTCGCCATCATCATCTTCCTGGTCAACCTGCCGCTGGCGTTCCTGATCCCGTCCACCTCGGGGCACGCCACCCTGGCCATGCCGATCCTGGCGCCGCTGGCCGACTTCGCCGGCGTCTCGCGCTCGGTGGTGGTCACGGCCTGGCAGGCCGCCAGCGGCTGGATGAACCTCTGGGTGCCCACCACCGCCGTCACCATCGGTGGCGTCGCGCTCGCCAAGGTCCGCTACGACCAGTACCTCAGGTTCATCTGGCCGCTGCTCGCGGTGCTGTTCGTACTCATCTGCGGCGCCGTCTCGCTGGGCGCGGTCCTCACCTGATCCCGCCCCCACCCGCTGCACTCAACAAATGCAATTGCATTGGGAATTGCACGCACCCGAGCGGGGTAGGTGTGGGGGGTCACCGCGACCCGCGGTGCCGATGGTGCGGATGAGCGTGGACGGTCGAACCAGAAAGGGGCGATGCTCAGTGCACAGCTTCGACAACGGAGTGCGGGCCAGCTCGATCTCCGGCGTGAAATGGGTCAAGAGCGCGCGCAGCAACCCGAGCGGCAACTGCATCGAGGTTGCCCAACTCCCGGACGGCGGGGTGGCAGTTCGCAACTCCCGCCACCCGGACGGGCCCGCTCTGGTATACACACAGGCGGAGATGGCCGCTTTCGTCGATGGCGCCAAGGACGGCGACTTCGACTCGTTCACGGCGTGAGGCCGGTTACCTGATTCCCCGGGGATGCGACAGCGGGCTTCACGGTGGAATACTGGCGTGTCCAGTATGACTCGGGAGCCCGCATGTCTGCTCAGCCCGTCACCTCACCGGTACAACTCTTCGAGCGCAGGCCGGACATGGGAGCGCGTGCCATGTCCCGGGTGCTCGGCAACTATCTGCGCGGCCTTCGGGAGAACAGCGGTTGCAGCCCTGCCACGGCGGCGTCGCACATCCGCGCCCATGTCTCGAAGATCAGCCGGATGGAACTGGCGCACGTCTCCTTAAAGCCGCGCGACGTGGCGGACCTGCTCACCCTCTACGGCGTCGGCGACCGCGAGCGGGCCGAGATCGCGGTCCTGGTCGAGCGGGCGGTCCAGCCCGACTGGTGGCAGGAGTACGGCGAGATCGTGCCGGAGTGGCTCCAGCAGCTCATCGGCCTCGAACGGGACGCGCACGTACTGCGCACCTACGAGAACCAGTTCGTGCCGGGACTGCTCCAGACCCCGGCCTACGCGGACGCCGTGGTGCAGAGCGGCCACCGGCTGGCCATGCCCGAGGAGAACGCCCGCCGGGTGCAGATGCGGCTGGAGCGCCAGCGCAGGATGTCGGAGGCCGGCGCGCCCGTGCTGTGGGCGCTGATCGACGAGGGCGTGCTCTACCGCCCGGTCGGCGGCGCCAAGGTGATGCGCGCCCAACTCGCCTACCTGCTCGACGTGTTGCGGCGGCCCGGGGTGCGGCTGCAGATCGCCTCCTACGCCGCCAGCGCCGCGGCCAGTCCCGGCACCGCCGTGACCTACCTGCGGTTCGCGCAGAACTTCCTGCCGGACGTGGTCTACCTGGAGCACATGACCAGCGCGGTGTACCTGGACCGGCTGGAGGACGTGGACCGCTACCGTGCCGCGCTGGACGAGCTGAGCGCGCTGGCCGCGACCCCCTCCGCCAGCCGGGGCATCATCGAAGAGGCGCTGCTGCGCTACCAGTAGCCCGAGCCCGGCCCGCCGGCCAGCCCGAGCCCGACCCGCCGGCGGCAAAGACGCGGCAGGAAGAGGCGGCAACGAGAAGGCGCGGCCACGGAGTTCACCGTGACCGCGCCGTCGGCCTCCCGGCCGGGAACGCTGCTCAGCGCAGCCGTGCCACCCCGCCGAACTCGATCCACTCGTCGCTCGGCTGCCGCAGCACCAGGTCGCCGTCCGGACGCCAGGTGGAGACCTCCACCAGGCCCGGGTCCAGGATCTCCATGCCCTCCAGGTAGCCGGCCAGGTCGCTCTCCTGCCGCACCCGGCCCCAGTTCCCGTCGGTGGCCCGCGCCATGAAGTCCGTGACGTACTCCCGGGTCTGCGCGCTCTCGCTGACCAGCTGGCACACCACCAGGAAACTGCCCGGCTTCAGCTTCGCCGCCACCCGGCTGACCACACCGGCCGGGTCGTCGCTGTCCGGAATGCAGTGCAGCACCGAGACGAACAGCGCGGCGACCGGCTGGTCCAGGTCGATCAGCCGGGTGGTCTCCGGGTGCCCCCAGATCTTCTCGGTGTCACGGAAGTCCGCCTGGAGCACGGCGGTGTTCTCGTTCTGCTCCAGCAGCGCCCGGCCGTGCGCCAGCACGATCGGGTCGTTGTCCACGTAGACGACCTTCGCGTCCGGGTGGATCCGCTGCGCGACCTCGTGCACGTTGTCCAGGGTGGGCAGGCCGGAGCCGTGGTCCACGAACTGCTTGATGCCGTAGTCCTCCGCGAGCCTGCGCACCACCCGGCGCAGGAACTGCCGGTTGTTCAGCGCGAGCACCTTCATGCTCGGCACGGCCTGCAGTAACTGCTCGGTGGCCGTCCGGTCGGCGGGGTAGTTGTCCTTGCCGTCGAGAAGGAAGTCGTACATGCGGGCCACGCTGGGCACCGTCACATCGATCTTGTCCGGCTGCGGTGCTTGTTCATGGTCCATGGAGCACATCCTAGGCAGCGGCCCCGACCCGGTCGAGAGCGCCGACCAGGGGGCATATGCCGACCCGCCGTCAACTCACCCCGTCCGCGCGGCAGTCCGCGCGCCCCCGCCGGTCGCCGGGACGAGGACCCGCGTCCACCGGGACGCCTCCGGTATGTCACGCCGCGGCGACGTGGTCCGCGCGCCAGGCCCGGATCCGGTCGAGCAGCACATGGTCGCTGTTCACCACCAGGCCGGCGGCGGCCCGTTCGGGGCCCGCGCCGCCGACCCGGAAGAACACGTCATGGAGCGAGGCGGGGTCGTGCGGGTCGCTGCGCCCGCGGCCGTTGCCGATCTCCAGCAGCGCCCGGGAGTCGGCGCCGCCCGCGTCGAAGAGCACCCCGGCGATCCGCACGCCGCGCGCGTCGCCGACCGTCATCGGCACCACGCCGCCGGCCGGGACCAGCGTCGGGAAGCCGATACCGAGCACCACCGTGCCGGCCCACTTGACCTTGATCGTCCCGGCCGGCTGGTAGATCCCCGGGGTCAGCAGCAGGTGCTTGCCCTGCGCCAGCGCCCTGTTGACGGTGTGCACCGAGTCGCCGGGCCTGGCGACGAAGAACCGGTCGATCGGCACCGACGACCCGGCCGGCTGGCCGGCGCCGCACGTGCTGCCCGCGGCGTCGTGCCGCAGCGCGGGCAGGAACACCCGGTACCGTCCTGCCTGGTCCAGGTAGAGGAAGGGCTTCTCCCGGCTCGGCGGGCCGGGAGGCAGGGTGGCGTACGGCAGATCGGGAAGCGGCTGCCCGGCCACTCCCGCGAGCACCTGCTCCCGGACCGGGGCCGGACCTGCCGCCAGGTTCTCCGCCGACCGCCAGAAACCGGCCGACCCGCTGTCGCCGCTGCCGGGTTGCGGCAGGCCCTCGACGTGCACGGAGCCGTTGATCGTCACGTCGTCAGACGACAGGCCGAGGCCCGCCACCGAGGTGTAGTAGCCGAGTCGCGCGGTCACGTCGTAGCTGCCCGGCTTGAACAGGAAGGCGTGCCGGCCGCCGCCGGACTCCGCGGTGACCGACGTTCGGCCGGCCGTGTCCAGGGCCGCCTGGATCTCGGCGGCGGCCATGTCCGGGCCGAAGACGGTGACATGGGGACCGAAGTCCGGCTGCGCGGCGGCCGGCGGGCCGCCCGCGCTCGCGGCCACCGCGCTGCCGGCCGGTCCGGCCGCCGGCACCGCGGTCGCGAGCGCCGCGGTGGTGATGAACGAGCGGCGGCTCAGCGCGCTGTCGGTTCGTTGCCCGGCCTCCGGACAACCACTGCCTGCGGCCCTGAACGAAGACATGCGTGACGACCCACCTTCTGCACGGAGGAGACATGCGGCGACGGCGAAGCAGCCCGGGTGGACGGGCGTCGTGAGAGCGCTCTCTTTGCGCCCTTGAAGACGTACCCTGCGGCCCGGCGTCAGGTGGTGTCAAGCTCGGGAGAGCGCTCTCCAGAAAGGGTTGCGGGATCGTCGCCTACCAGTGACCCCGCACCGCACGGGCGCCCCAGCCGTCACGGCCGGTCCTCCCGTACGGCAGTCGGGACGGCCCGGCGGAACGGCCGGACGGCCGGTGGGGGGCCCTGAGCCGGGCCCGCGGTCAGCCCAACTCGGGCACCGCCCGCAGCTCGGCGAAGTCCGCGCCGGGTCCGTCGAGTTCCAGGACGACGACCTCGTTGTCGCCGGCGCGCAGCAGCGGACCCGGTACGTACAGCGTCAGTTGCGGGCCGCGGTCCCAGTACCGGCCCAGGCAGAAGCCGTTGACCCAGACGTAGCCCTTGCCCCAGCCGGGCAGCGCCAGATACGTGTCGGCCGGCTCGTCGAGCGGCAGGGTGCCGCGGCGCAGCACGGGGCCTGGCTCGGTTGCCACCGGGCCCCGCCGCCAGGGCAGTTCGGGCAACGGCCGGTCGCCGAGCGGCACCGGGGTGGCGGTCCAGCCGTGCAGGGTCTGCCGGGTGTGCAGTACCGCGGTCAGGCCCTTGCGGTCGCCGATCGCGGCACCGTAGTTCACCCGGCCCATCGACTCGACCAGCAGGCTCAGTTCGGCCTCCGCCCCGTCCACCGCCACCTGCGGCCACGACTGGTCGGCTGCGTCCCGCTCCAGCACCGCGACCTGTTCGCCGTCCAGGTAGACATGCGCGCGGTCGGCCAGGCCGTGCACGGACAGCGGTTGCGCCCGGCGCGGGCCGGGGACGCGAGTGCGGTAGAGCGCCAGGCCGTGCGCCAGGCCGAGTTCCTCGAACGACGGCGGCACCGGTGCGGCCACCTCACCGTCCGACAGCAGGTCCAGGACGTCGAAGAGCCGTACGTGGTCCGGCAGTTCGAACCGCCGCGGGGCCAGCACCGGGGGCAGCGGCTCGGGCTCGGGCGGCGCCTGGTCCGCGTACTGCGCCAGCACCTCGCGGAACGCCCAGAACTTCTCGGTGGGCGCGCCGCGTTCGTCGATCGGGGCGTCGTAGTCGTACGAGGTGACGGTCGGCTGGTAGCCGGCTCCGGTCGCCGGGTCGGCGGTGTTGGCCCCGGCCCAGGTGCCGAAGTTGGTGCCGCCGTGCGCCATGTAGATGTTCACCGAGGCGCCGGCCGCCAGGATCTCCCGCAGCGTCTCCGCCGCGTCCTTCGGCTCCCGCACGGTGTGCCGCTCGCCCCAGTGGTCGAACCAGCCGCACCAGAACTCCATGCACATCGCCGGGTCGTCCGGCCGGTGCCGCCGCAGTTCGGCGAACGCCTCGGTGGCGTGGCTGCCGAAGTTCACCGTGGCCAGGTGGCCCGGCAGGGTGCCGCCGGTGAGGAAGAAGTCCTCGGGACCGTCGGAGGTGAACAGCGGCACGTCGATGCCCCGCTCCCGCAGGCCCGCCGCGAGATGCCGCAGATAGCCGGTGTCGGTGCCGAAGGAGCCGTACTCGTTCTCGATCTGCACCATCAGCACGTTGCCGCCGCGGCTGGTCTGGTGCGCGGCGACGACCGGGATCAGCCGGTCGTACCAGCGGTCCACATGGGCCAGGTAGGCCGGGTCGGCCACCCGCAGCCGGCCGCGCAGCCGCTCGTCGGCGAGCAGCCACCACGGCAGGCCGCCGTTCTCCCACTCGGCGCAGATGTACGGCGCCGGCCGCACGATCGCGTACAGCCCGGCTTCGGCCGCGGCCCGCAGGAAGCCGTCCAGGTCGGCCGTGCCGCTGAAGTCGTAGGAGCCGGGGCGCGGTTCGTGCAGGTTCCATGGCACGTAGGTCTCGACGGTGTTCAGGCCCATCGCCCGCAGCATCCGCAGCCGCTGCGGCCACTGCTGCGGCAGCGTCCTGAAGTAGTGCATGGCGCCGGAGAGCAGCCGCAGCGGCCTGCCGTCCAGGACGAAGCCGGTCGGGGTCGGGTCGAGCACGGTGGTTCTCCTGGACTGGATATGCGCGCTGGTGCGTGCGCGATGCTCAATGATGCCAGCGGAACGGCTGTTTCGAGCATCATCCGGCATCCGGCATCCGGCATCCGGCCCCGTGTCCGGATCCCGGTCCGCCCGCGCCTGACCGCCCGGCTCCGGACACGCCGAAGGATCCGCCGGGATCCGCCCGGATCCGCCCGTTCGGGAACCGCTCAGACCGCGGTCACCGCCACCCCCGCCTCCTTGAACCGGGCCACCGCCTCCGGCGTGATCTCGTCGTCCGTCACCAGCGTGTCCACCGACTCGATGCCGCAGATCCTGGCGAAGGCGCGGCGGCCGATCTTGGACGAGTCGGCGGCCACCACCACCCGCCGGGCCCGCTCCGCCAGCAGCCGGTTGATGCTCGCCTCGTCCTCGTGGTGGGCGTAGGCGCCCTGCTCGGGGTCGAGGGCGCCGATGCCGAGGACGGCGATGTCCAGGGTGATCTCCTCCAGGACGCTCCTGGCCAGCGGCCCGGTCAGCTCGTAGGACTGCGGCCGGGCCACCCCGCCGGTCACCACGATCTTGAACTGCGGGCGGATCACCAGCTCGTTCGCGATGTTCAGCGCGTTGGTGACCAAGGTGAGCACCGGCTGCCGGGCCGCGGCCCCCGGCCCGCTCGCCCCCTCGGCCGCCAGGTCGCCGCGCACCGCGAGCGCCCGCGCCACCTCGGTCGTCGTCGTGCCGCCGGTCAGCCCGACCACCTCGCCGACGGCCACCATCGCGGCCACCGTCCGGCCGATCCGCTGCTTCTGCGAGGCGTGCCGCGCGGTCTTGTAGCGCAGCGGCAGCTCGTAGGACACGCCGTGCGCGACCGCGCCGCCGCGGGTACGGGTGAGCATCTGCTGCTCGGCCAGCTGGTCCAGGTCCCGCCGGATGGTCGCGGTGGACACGCCGAGCGCGCCGGCCGCGTCGTCCACCTCAAGGCGGCCGTGCTCGGCCAGCAGGTCGAGCAACGCCGTCCACCGGGCATCCCTGGACACCAGAGCACTCCTCTTCTGCTTCGTCTGCCCGCCCGCCACGGGCTCCGGCCCGCTCAGCGTCCCATACGCGCCGCGCCCGACACCGCCGCCCGGGCGGGCCGCGACCCGCATACCCGGCCCGCATACCCGGCCCGCGCGGCACGGCGGCACCCGGCCCGCGTGCCGCCGCCGCGGCCGGTAAGCTGATCACGCGGCACTCCCAGGAGGCCGCACGGCGGTGGGGCCCGCCGTACCCGAACCGCGGCGAACCGCCGCCAACGGTCCCTGCTTGCGACGCGCATCTGTGGCTGCGCTGTGCCCTGCGAGTAGGAGAAGTGACCCATGGCCGACCCCCGTGGCCCGCTGGCCGGCGGACTCGAAGAACCCATCGACCCCGATATCGACCTGCACGTTCCCGCGGAACGCGCCGACGCCATGCTGCGGCAGGCGCCGGTGATCGCGGTGATCGCCGTCGGCGGCGCGGTCGGGGCCTGCGGCCGGTACGGCGCGAGCCTGCTGTGGCCCACCGCGAACGGCTCGTTCCCGTGGACCACCCTGCTGGTCAACGTGGTCGGCTGCGCCGTGATCGGGGTCTTCATGGTCCTGATCACCGAGGTGCTGACCCCGCACCGGCTGCTGCGCCCGTTCTTCGGCACCGGCGTGCTCGGCGGCTTCACCACCTTCTCCACCTACGCCACCGACGTCCAGCGGCTGACCGACGGCGGCCAGGCACGTACCGCCCTCGGCTATCTCGCCCTGACCCTGGCCGCCGCGCTGGCCGCGGTGTGGGCCGGGGCGTGGGCGACCCGCGGTGTCGTCGGCTGGAGGCAGCGGTGAACTGGCTGCTGGTGATCGCCGGGGCGATGGTCGGGGCGCCGCTGCGCTATCTCACCGACCGGGCCGTACAGCTGAAGCACGACACGCTCTTCCCGTGGGGCACCTTCACCGTCAACGTGGGCGGTTCGATGATCCTCGGCCTGGTCGCCGGCGCCGCGGCGCAGGGCGCGGCGTCGCCGCACGTGCAATTGCTCGTGGGCACCGGCCTGTGCGGCGCGCTCAGCACCTACTCGACCTTCTCCTTCGAGACGCTGCGGCTCACCGAGCAGCGCGCCCGGTTCTACGCGGCGGCCAACGTGGTCGGCAGTGTGACCGCGGGCCTGGGCGCCGCGTTCGTCGGTACGTCCGTCGCCGACGCGATCTGGGGCTGAACCGCCGGCCGATGCCTCGGCGCCGCCGAGGTGACCCGCCCACCGCGATGAGATCAGCCGGCCCACCGGCCGGAGGTGAAGGCCACGGTCAGTACGGTCATCAGCGGTGCGCAGACCGCCACGTACGCGGTCTTCAGCCAGGCCCGCCGCGCGCCCCACCGGGCCAGCAGCACCCACAGCGGCCACCACAGCAGCGTCGCCCGCGGAATGGACATGTACCAGTAGGACGTGCCGAGCGCCCACAGGGTCAGCCCGAGGTAGGCCGCCTCCGCCCACTGCCGTCGCCACAGCAGCAGCCCGAGCAGTGCCACGCCCACCACCATGGCGACCAGTTCGCCCTGGAACAGCACCGCGTACGGCGTGCTCTGGGCGTGCGAGAAGGCCGCGTCCCAGGTGTGGCCCCATGCCTGCCACGGCGAGTGGAACTGCCGGTACCAGCCGCGTTCCTCCGCGTGCTTCCAGGCCATCCAGTCGCCGGTCCGCGCCTCCAGGTACCAGGTGTAGCCGAGGGCGGGCAGCGCGGGCAGTGCCAGCCACGGCAGCCGCCACCAGCTGCCGCGGACCGCCCGGCCGCAGGTCAGGAAGTGCACCAGCAGGGCCGCGGCGAGGAACAGGCCGCTGACCCGGACCGCGGTCGCCGCGCAGGCCAGTACGGCGGCCGGCGCCCAGTGGCCCTTCCGCGCGGCCAGCCAGCACGGCAGCGCGAGCGCCAGGAACAGCGCCTCGGTGTAGCCCGCCGCGAGGAACACCGCGCAGGGCGACAGCAGCAGGAAGAGCACCGCGTCGGTGCCGCCGCCGTCATCGGGCAGGTACGGCCGGGCGATCCTGGCGAGCGCGAGCACCGCGACCGCGCCGGCCACGAAGGAGATCAGCAGCCCGGCCGCGGTCCAGTCCGGCAGCAGTACGTCGTGCACCCCGCGCAGCAGCAGCGGGAAGCCGGGGAAGAACGCCTCCCGGTTGTCGGTCGTGGGGGCGCCGCCCGCGCCGGGACCGGTGAAGTAGCCGTCCCTGGCGATGTGCAGGTAGTACGCCCAGTCCCACTGCTGCCAGCGGGACAGCATGGTCGGCGCGTGCTTGGCGCTGCCGTCGCCGCTGAACATCCGGCCCGAGCAGTAGGCCGTGATCCACACCCCGAGCCGGGTCAGCGCGTACAGCACCAGCACGTCGCGGTCCATGGCGCCCAGCGGGCGTATTCGGCGCGTCCCGGCGCCGTGCGCGGCGGCGGACCGCTGCCGCGGCAGGCTGACGGGCACCGGCGCCGGACGCCGGGGGAGCGGCGGCGCCGCCGTCGCGGGCGGCGAGTTGTCGGGCATGAAGGGGCTCCTGGGCCTGGTGACGACTCCGCGCCCGCCGTCCGGACAGCGTCGGAGGCGGCCGTGGCGCGGTGAAGGGCATGCCGTTCCCGCCGGGCGCGGGCGCGGGCGCGGCCGGTGTGCGGGTGCGGCGGATCGGTGTGCGGAGGGGCGGTTACGGCGGTGAGGTCGTCGCCCCTCCGTGGCCGTCCGGTGCGGTGGTCCGCGCGCCGTGGCTCGGCGGTTGGGTGGTCTGGGCGCCGTGCCCTGGCAGGTAGGTGTTCTGCGGGGGGTAAGGCGGCGGTGTGGTGGTGGCGGGCCCGCCGGGGTCGGAGGTCGCCACGCCGCCGGGCCCGGTGCTCCGCACGCCGCCGTCGGGCGGCGGCGCGAAGCGGGTCGGGCCGGCCGACCGGGTCGCCGAAGGGCCGGGCGCGTACGACGGGGTGGACGCCGGGACGGTGCCTCCGCCGCCGGACGGCAGCAGCACGACCAGCGCCGACGTGCCGCCGGCCACCAGGCAGGCCGCCGCGGCGGCGGCCGCCATCCGGCGGTGCCTCCTGCGGTTGCCGCGCGCGGCGATCAGCGCGACCGGGGCGGGGGCGGCGGCGCGCTGCCCTGCCGCGGCGGCGTCCTTGAAGGCCGCGCGCAGCGGGTCGGGCGGTCGGGGCGGGCCGTACGGTTCGCGCGGTTCAGGCACCGGAGGACTCCTCACCGTGCGGATCGGGCAGATGGTGGGCGAGCTCGGCCCGGCCGCGCACCAGATGGGTCTTGACGGTGCTCGCGGACACGCCGGTCTCCGCGGCGATCTGTTCGACCGACAGATCGCACACGTAGTGCAGGGCCACCGTCCGCCGCTGGCCGGCCGGCAGTTCGCGCAGCGCGGACACCAGGGCGACCGACCCGGGACCCGGTCCCTCCAGCACCGGCGGCCCGCCGTGCCGCTGCCAGGCGTCCTCCGACCGGCGCCGGCCGCGCCAGCGGCTGACGGCCAGCCGCCAGGCGACGGTGCGGATCCACGCCTCCGGGTTGCCGTCCCGGCTCAGCTGCCGCCGCCGGCTCCAGCCGCGGACGAAAGCCTCCTGCACGACGTCCTGGGCCTCGTGCAGATCTCCGAGCATGACGTAGAGCTGACCGGTGAGCCGTCTGACCGCGTGCGCGTAGAAATCCTCGAACTCCTCAGCGGTCAACAACAGCTCCCAGGTTCTCTTCGGCCTCACCACGTATACGCCCGCGCCCCGCCGCACGGTCTACACGGCAAGGCGAGAACTTTATGTGACGGGCAGCACGCCGGGAGCGGGGTGTGCGGCGGGCTCAGGCCCCGGCCGCCGCCTCGGCGCGCGACTTGAAGCCCTGCGCCTCCATCTCCATGTACCTGCGGGTCAGGCCGCCGGCCAGCCGTCCGATCAGCCATCCGAGCGGCCCGCTCTGGACGATGGCGACGGTGAGCCGGCTGCCGCCGCCGTCCGCCTCCTCGACGAGGTGGTCACCGCGGGTGACCACACCGGGCGCCTTCGACTCCCAGCGGAAGTCCGATCCGGGCCGCAGCGCGGTGACGGTCCACACGGCCTTGCGCAGCTTGGGCTGGATGAGGACGAACCTGCCGCCGACGGCGAGCTCCGCCCCGTCGAGCGCCTCGACGGAGGTGACGGAGGCGGTGACGGACGGCCAGCCCTCGACGTCGCTGACCAGGTCCCAGACGCGCGCTGGGGGAGCATCGATGGTGAGCGCGTACTCGAAGGTCGGCACGGCGGTCTCCTCGCGGGTGCTGGCGGGCGGTGTGCCGCCGACCCTACCCACGGACGGAGAGCGGGAACACGCGGGTGCGCTCCCCGCCGGAGGAGCCGGCGGGGAGCGCACCCCGGGTCTGAAGTCCCTTTCCGCGGAGGCCGGCTAGCTCCAGCCGGTCAGCCCTGCTCCGTAGGCGTAGAGCGGATTGCCGTAGGTGGTCGGCACCGGCTGGCCGGCGTCGATCTTCGCCCGGATGTCGGCCCGCTCGGCGGCGGTGGCGCCCAGGTCGTACGGCAGGTCCCAGTTCTCGTTGGCGTCCGCCTGGTTGTCGCCGCCACCCGGCTTCAGCACCTGGTCGAGGCTTCTGGGCAGCTGCCAGGGCAGCTTGCCGCGCGGGGTGTAGTCGCCGAAGAGCAGGCTCGCCGTGGCCGGGCCGACCTCCTCACCGCCGCGGTAGGTCACCACGATGGCGTCGGCCAGGTTGTTCCAGTCGCTGATCACGATCGGTCTCGGCAGTGTCAGTACGACCACCACCGGGATGCCCTGGTTCTTGAAGTTCTGGATCAGGGCCAGTTGGTCGGCCGGCAGGTACGGCTGGGTGTCCGGCCACGCGGTGGCGTGGGTGTAGGACGGCTCGCCGACGTAGACCACCGCCAGCTTCGGCGCCGGGCCGGTGCCCTGGTAGACGTTCACCCCGGCCTGGGTGGCTCTCGCCTTGAGCGCGTCGAGCTGGTCGAGCGACCCGTAGTCCGGGTGGAAGTAGCTGGACCAGATGCAGCAGGCCGCGCCGTCGGTGGCCCGGTCGCCGGCGACCACGATGTTGTCGCCGGAGTTGAGCTTGACCGGCAGCACGCCGTCGTTCTTCAGCAGGGTGTTGGACTCGCGGGATGCCTGGTTGGCCAGCGCGGTGTAGCTCGGCTGGTGGAACCGGTAGGGGCCGTTGACCGGGTCGCCGTACGGGTGGTCGAAGATGCCCAGCTCGAACTTGAGCTTGAGTATCCGGGTCACCGCGTCGTTGATCCTGGCCGACGGCACCTGCGACTCGAAGCCCGCCATGGTGAAGTCCGCGGCGCCCGGGTCGGCGCCGCCCATCACGTCGGAGCCGGCGTTCGCCGCGTTGACCCACGCCGACGACGGCAGCCAGTCGGTGGTGATCAGCCCGGTGTAGCCGAGGTTCTGCCGCAGGTAGGTGAGGATCTTCGCGCTGTCGCCGGCGCCGGGGCCGCCCGGGTCGAGATACGAACTGCCCGCGTAGCCCGGCATGATGTTGACCGCGCCGGCCTCCATCGCGGCCTTGAACGGGATCATGTGGTACTTGATCGTCACCCCGTCGTAGGTGATGCCGGCCTCGCCGCCGGCGCCCTCACCCGGCCAGTGCTTGACGGTGGCCAGCACCGAGCCCGGGTTCAGCTCCGGGCCGCCCTGCAACCCCGAGACCAGTGCCCGGAGTTGGGCCGCGGCCACGTCCGCGTTCTCGCCGCCGCCCTCCTGGATCCGCGGGTAGAGCACCTTGGTACCGACCTCTGCCAGCGGTGACAGGGTGCCGCGGGCGCCGACCTCCAGCTCCTCCTTGCGCTGCATGTCGCCGAGCTTGTAGTCCAGCGGGTAGTCCTTGCCCGCCGCCAGCGTGCTCTGCAGCGGGTAGGTGGTCTGGTAGCCCGCGGTGGTGTCGCCCGCCGAGACCGGCGGGATGCCCAGCCGGGTGGCCGCGGTGGACTTCAGCACCGTGTCCAGGTCCGCGGGCTGGGCCGGCCCGAAGTGCCAGCCGGACATCGGGTACGTCTGGACGTTGTAGAACATCTGGTAGGCCTTCTCCTCCAGCGTCATCCGCCCGAGGAGGTCGTTCACCCGCGTGTCCACCGGCTGCCGCCAGTCCTCGTACGGCTGGATGGAGCCGTCCTTGTTCAGGTCCCGGGCGCCGTTCACCACGTTGACGCCGTCGGCCGCCTGCTCGATGTCGGGCAGGTAGACGCTGAACGTGCGGATGCTGGAGGTGGTCTTCGCGCCGGCGCCGCTGACCGCCACCACGAACCACTTGTACGTCCAGCGGTCGGTGATGTCCCAACTCGGCGTGTAGCTGGTGCCGGTGGGCTCGGCCACCTTGGTGTAGAGGTCGAGCAGGTTGCCCGAGGCGGTGAAGTCGTAGTCGGTGCGGCTGATGTTGAGCCAGACCTCGTAGTGCGCGCTGCCCGCCACGGCCGCCCAGGACAGCGCGGGCCTGCGGGTGTCGGTGACCATCGCCTTGTCGGCCGGCGCCGACAGCTGGAACTGGTTCAGCGTGGCCGGTGCCTTGGTCGGACCTGAGAGCATCGGCGGCTTGGCGGTGGAGTCGTCCACCGTGCCGTAGACCTGGAACTCCCAGAGGGAGTAGCCGTATCCGGTGGCCCGGGCGGTGCCGGTCAGCCGCACATAGCGTCCGGTGCCGGTGACGGGCAGCTTCTCGATGCCGCCCTTTCCGGTGGTGGTGCTGTACAGCGGGGACCACGCGGTGCCGTTGTTCGACACCTCGATGCGGTAGCCGGTGCCGTACGCCGCCTCCCAGTTGAGCTCGACACCGCTGATCGTTCCTACGCCGCCGAGGTCCACCTGAAGCCACTGGTTGTCGGTGGCCAGGCTGGACCAGCGCGTGTTGGTCCGGCCGTCGAGCGCGGCGGCCGGCGCGTTGCCGCCCTCGTAGGAGGAGGCCGACACCTGCTTGTAGGCGGAGATCACCGTGCCGGAGAAGTCGCCGCCGCCGGGGTTGCCGGTGCCGCCCGTGCTGCCGCCGTCACCTCCGCTGCTGCCGGTGGTGTAGATCCCGAACTCCCAGAGGGAGTAGCCGTATCCGGTGGCGCGGGCGGTGCCGTTCATCCGGACGTAGCGGCCGGTGCCGCCCACGGTGAGGGTCTGGGTGCCGCCGGTGCCGGTCGTGGTGGCGTATGCCTGCGTCCAGTCGGTGCCGTTGCCGGACACCTGGATCTGGAACGCGGTGGCGTAGGCGGCCTCCCAGGTCAGTACGACCTTGCAGACTGTCGCCGAGGCCCCGAGGTCGACCTGCAGCCACTGCGGATCGGTGGCGGCGCTCGACCAGCGGGTGCCCGCGTTGCCGTCGACGGCGGCCGAGGCGGGGGTGCCGGCGTTCTCGGTGGAGGAGGCGGTGGCGGTCTTGCCCACCGCGGCGTTGGCGGTGCCGCAGGTGCCGGGATCGCTGCTGGACCCGGTGGACCCGTAGACCTGGAACTCCCAGAGGGAGTAGCCGTATTGGGTGCCGCGGGCGGTGCCGTACATCCGGACATAGCGCCCGGAACCGTTTACGGCGACCGTCTGCTTGCCGCCGGTGCCGGTCGTGGTGGAGTAGACGTCGGTCCACGCGGTGGCGTTGTCGGAGACCTGGATCTTGAACGCCTTGCCGTACGCCGCCTCCCAGTTGAGGGTGACGGAGCTGACGGTCGAGCTCGCGCCGAGGTCGACCGTCAGCCACTGCGGGTCGGCCGCGGCGCTCGACCAGCGGGTACCGGCGTCACCGTCGACGGCGGCCGAGGCGGGGGTGCCGGCGTTCTCGGTGGAGGAGGCGGTGACGGCCTTGCCCTGCGAGAGCAGGGAGTCGGCCGCGTGCGCGGCGCCGATCGAGGTGCCGACGGCGCCGCCGGTGGCAAGCGCCATCGCTACCGCCACGGCGACCAGGGGTCTGCGCCGTCTGACGGATCGCAGAAAGAGGGACAGGCGGCTCATGTGCATCTCCAGGGGTGGGGGGTGTGATGCCGGAGAGCGCTCTCCGCGGATTTTGTGGCAACGACTGAAGCACTGTCAACCCGTCGGCGGGGGTGGGCAGTTGCTGCCGATGCGGCGGCGGGTCCGGCTGATCTTCGGTGCCGCCCGGCCGGCGTGGCGATCCGCGGTCCCGCAGTGGTGTATAGGCCGCTCGCGGGCTGCCCGCGGAGCCGCCGATGGCTCTCGTTCCTTGACGGAGGGACGGCGGAACTGCCTATTCCGGCTTCACGTCTTGGAGACAATGGGGTCAAATCCACCCGGTGGGTGCCGTGCCGTAGGCGGCGCCGTTCGGCGGGGCGAAAATCGTCCCTGCCCCCGCCCACCGAGAGGTTAACTCCACCATATCGTGCGCGAATTGTGATCTGACGCAAAGGTGCAGCTCATGCCCGGTTTCCGGGTTCGCCGGCCGGCGCCGGGGTCGAACAACACCCCATAGCGGCGCAATCGGCGCGTGAGTTGATTTCAGCCACTCCTGCCAGCGTTATCAATTCGTGTTCCATGCCAATCACACAACCTTGCGATCTCTTTCGGTGTTTACTTCTTGACGTACGGGGCCTCAGCCGAGTTGACTCACCTCCACCTCGGCCGTGGTGTGGGGCGGCCCTGTCAGGGAGGCACCTCGTAATGAACGCATTGACGCGTCGAATCGTCGTCGGCACCGCCGTCGTTTCGATCTCGTTCACCATGGCCGCGTGTGGCAAGGCCGGTGACGACAAGAAGAACGACGGCGGCGGCAGCAAGGACAAGTCCATCGGACTGCTGCTGCCCGACAGCGTGACGCCGCGGTATGAGAAGTTCGACCGGCCGCTGATCGAGAAGAAGATCAAGGAGCTGTGCCCGGACTGCTCGGTCCAGTACGCCAACGCCGCCGGTGACGCCGCCAAGCAGGCGCAGCAGGTGGCAACCATGATCACCAAGGGTGTCAAGGTCCTCATCCTCGACCCGCAGGACGCGGTCGGCATCCAGTCCTCCGTGCAGGCCGCGGTGGACAAGGGCATCAAGGTCGTCGCCTACGACCGCCTCGCCCAGGGCCCGGTCTCGGCCTACGTCTCGTACGACAACGAGAAGGTCGGCGAACTCCAGGGCGAGTCGCTGCTCAAGGCCCTCGGCCCGAAGGCCACCCCCACCGCGAAGATCGTGATGATCGACGGCGACCCGGCCGACCCGAACGCCGCCGCCTTCAAGGCCGGTGCCCACAAGGCGCTGGACACCAAGGTGAAGGTGGCCTACGAGCAGACCGGTCTGTGGAAGGCCG
Organism: Streptomyces sp. CA-111067; assembly: GCF_050956065.1. Taxonomy (NCBI): domain Bacteria; kingdom Bacillati; phylum Actinomycetota; class Actinomycetes; order Kitasatosporales; family Streptomycetaceae; genus Streptomyces; species Streptomyces sp. CA-111067. The sequence goes on from NZ_CP192103.1 coordinate 8,593,265, forward strand.
ATGTCGCCGCGCAGAAGATGTCCGCGGCCATCACCCAGCTCGGCAAGAAGAACATCGTGGGCGTCTACTCGGCCAACGACACCATGGCCGGCGGTATCGCCACCTCGATGAAGGGCAACGGGATCAACCTCCCGCTGACCGGTCAGGACGCGGCGCTCGACGGTGTGCAGCGGATCATCGCGGGCACCCAGACCAGCACCATCTACAAGCCCGGTGGCCCGGAGACCGCGCCCGCCGCGGAGATCGCGGTGGACCTGCTGAACGGCAAGGACTTCAAGTCGCTGGCCACCGCGAGCTCCAAGAGCGGTTCCGGCGAGAACGTGCCGTCGGTGCTGCTGGCGCCGATCTCGGTGACGATCGACAACCTCAAGGACACGGTGCTGAAGGACCAGGCGTACACGGTGGCGCAGGTCTGCACCTCCGAGTTCGCCGATGCCTGCAAGGCCGCCGGCATCCAGTAGCCCCGCCGGGGTGACACCCCGCTGACGGGCCGCACTTCAGGCGGCCGGCGTCCCCGACCGGGGCGCCGGCCGCCTTCGCCGTTCCAGGGGAGGGCGGCGGGCACGCCTGACGGCAGGACGGCCTGACGGGAGGGCGGCCCTACGGGAGGGCGGGCACGTCGAGCTCGCCCTTGCGGAGCCGGTAGACCTGGAGGCGGAGGTCGTAATACTTCTCCGTTTCGCCGACCCATTCCATTCCGACCCGCCTTGCCGTGGCAATACCGCGCTTATTGCCCGGCCGGACGACGGCGAACACCTCGTCCACACCGGACTCGAAGGCGTAATGCGCGATGGCGTGCCCCGCCTCGGCGGCCAGGCCCTGCCCCCATACCGGCCGGGCCAGCTGCCAGCCGACCTCCAGATCGACCCCGTACGGCGGCAGCGGCAGCAGCGCCACCCCGCCGATCAGCTCACCGGTCTCGCGCAGCTCGACCGCCCAGCGGCCGGCCGGCTTCTCCAGCGAGTCGCCGTTCGCCCGCCAGCAGCTCAGCAGCTCGCGCATGGCCGGGCCGTCCGGCGCGGTGGTCATCGCCGGGGCCAGCCACCGGGTCACCTCGTCGGCCCCGTAGACGGCGAGCGCCGCGTCGGCGTCCTCGACCCGCCAGCGGCGCAGGACGAGGCGCGGAGTGAGGATCCGGTCCTCTTCGAGGATCACCCGGTGCTCGCTTTCGGACATAAGCCGTACCACCTGGATTCTGAGGGAATTTTGCCGGGCCCCGCGGCCTTGACTGCCACAGGGAATCCTAATTCACCACCGCACTCCGGCCGCGGCGGTGGACACACCGGAACCGTGGACCACCAGGCAGGTGGCCCACCGCGCAGGGAGGACTGAGATGGCGGAGCAGACACAGAAGGCCGTCCTGGCGGGCGGATGCTTCTGGGGCATGCAGGACCTGATCCGGCGGCAGCCGGGCGTGACCGCCACCCGGGTCGGCTACTCGGGCGGCGACGTGCCCAACGCCACGTACCGCAACCACGGCACGCACGCCGAGTCGATCGAGATCCTCTTCGACCCGGCCGTGACCGACTTCCGGACGATCCTGGAGTTCTTCTTCCAGATCCACGACCCGAGCACCGAGAACCGGCAGGGCAACGACATCGGCCTCAGCTACCGGTCGGCGATCTTCTACGTCGACGACGAGCAGAAGCGGATCGCCGAGGACACCATCGCCGACGTGGACGCGTCCGGGCTGTGGCCGGGCAAGGTCGTCACCGAGGTGGTGCCGGCCGGACCGTTCTGGGAGGCCGAGCCCGAGCACCAGGACTACCTGGAGCGGTACCCCGACGGCTACACCTGCCACTTCCCGCGGGCCGGCTGGCGGCTGCCGGCCCGCGAGGCGAAGTGACCGCGAGGAGACCGGGGTCGGCCTGACCGTACGCGGCGAACGCGGCACCGGGGCGTTCGCCGCCGCCCGGCGGCCGATCCAGTAGGGTCGCGGAATCGACGTGATCATCGCGCGGAGACGCGCGGAGAGGTCAGGAGAACGGATTGCCGTCCGCATCCCTTCCCGCGCCGCGGCCGGAACCCGATCCGGAGCCGCAGCAGGTGCTCAGCCCGCTGACCAGCGCCTCGATCTTCCTGGTCGTCACCATCGACGCCGGGGGCGAGGAGCGCGCCCGCGACCTGCTGGCCGACCTCGGCGGGCTGCAGCGCGCGATCGGCTTCGGCTCGCCCGAGGCCACCCTCAGCTGCGTCGCCGGGATCGGCTCCGACGCCTGGGACCGGCTCTTCGACTTCCCCCGGCCCGCCGGGCTGCACCCCTTCCAGGCTCTGGAAGGCGCCAGGCACCGGGCGGTGGCCACCCCCGGCGACCTGCTGTTCCACCTGCGGGCCCGGCGCTTCGACCTGTGCTTCGAGCTGGCCGGCGAGATCATGGCGCGGCTGCGCGGCGCGGTCACCCTGCAGGATGAGACGCAGGGCTTCAAGTACCACGACATGCGCGATCTGATGGGCTTCGTGGACGGCACCGAGAACCCGGTCGGCGCGGCGGCCGCGGCCGCCGTCCTGGTCGGCGAGGAGGACCCGGAGCACACCGGCGGCAGCTACGTGGTGGTGCAGAAGTACCTGCACGACCTCGACACCTGGAACGCGCTGCCGGTCGAGGCCCAGGAGCGGATCATCGGCCGCACCAAGGCGACCAACATCGAGCTCGACGAGGACGCCTCGCACGTCGCGCTCAACACCGTGACCGGGCCCGACGGCGAGGAGCAGGACATCCTGCGGGACAACATGCCGTTCGGCAGCCCCGGCCGCGGCGAGTTCGGCACCTACTTCATCGGCTACGCCCGCACCCCCGACGTCACCGAGCAGATGCTGCGCAACATGTTCCTCGGCACCCCGGACGCGGGCCACGACCGCATCCTGGACTTCTCCACCGCCGTCACCGGCACGCTGTTCTTCACCCCTTCCGCGGACTTCCTCGACGACCTGCCCCCGCTGCCCGGCACCGCCGCCCGCGCCGCCGAGCCCGCCGTCCCCGCGCCGGCCCGGCCGGCCGGCGGCGACCCGGGCGACGGCGCCGCGGGCCCCGGTGACCCGGGCTCCGGCGATCTGGGCATCGGCAACCTGAACAGGAGCACGACCCCGTGAACAACCTGCACCGTGAACTGGCTCCCGTCTCCGCCGCCGCATGGGCCGACCTGGAGGCCGAGGCCCGGCGTACGTTCAAGCGCCATGTCGCGGCCCGCCGCATCGTGGACGTACCGGAGGCGGCCGGCTCCGAGCTCGCCGCCGTCGCCACCGGGCACCTGGACGGACTGGCCGCGCCGGCCGACGGCGTGCTGGCCCGCAGCCGTCGCTCGCAGCCGGTGGTGGAGCTGCGGGTGCCCTTCACCGTGGACCGCGGCCAGGTGGACGACGTCGAGCGGGGCGCGAAGGACGCGGACTGGCAGCCGGTGAAGGACGCCGCCAGGCGGCTGGCCTTCGCCGAGGACCGGGCCGTCTTCGAGGGCTACCCGGCCGCCGGGATCACCGGCATCCGGGCCGCCTCGTCCAACCCCGAGCTGACGCTGCCGGCGGACGCCCGGGCGTACCCCGACGTGGTCAGCCAGGCCATCACCGCGCTGCGGCTGGCCGGTGTGGACGGCGCGTACAGCCTGGCGCTGAGTGCCGACGCGTACACCGCGGTCAGCGAGACCTCCGACCACGGCTATCCCATCCACGAGCACCTGGCCAGGCTGCTGGACGGCGAGATCATCTGGGCGCCGGCGATCGACGGCGCCTTCCTGCTGTCGTCCCGCGGCGGCGACTTCGAGCTCCGGCTCGGCCAGGACGTCTCGATCGGCTACCTCGGGCACGACGCCACCAGCGTCGAGCTGTACTTCCAGGAGACCCTCACCTTCCTGGTGCACACCTCCGAGGCGATCGTCGCCCTCAAGCCGGCCACCCCCTGATCCCTCCGCGCCCCGGTCTCCGTCCCGGCCGCCCACCGGCAATCCCCGGTGGGCGGCCGGACGCTTTTCCACGGCCCGGATCTCACGTTTCGGCCGCCGGTTGCGTTTACCAGGTGTGAGCAAGCCACCGTTCGAACAGATCGTGACCGAGCACGGGCCGCTGGTGCTGCGGGTGGTGCGGGCCGTCCTCGGGCCGCACGACGCGGAGGACGCCTGGTCCGAGACCTTCCTCGCGGCGCTCCGGGCCTATCCGGAGCTGCCGGACGACAGCAACGTCGAAGCCTGGCTGGTGACCGTCGCGCACCGCAAGGCGATCGATGTCACCCGGGGCAACACGCGCCGCCCGGCGCCGGCCGGCGAGCTGCCGGAACGGGCCGGGCGGACCGGCCGTCCCGAGGACTGGGACCCCGACCTGTGGCGGGCGCTGCGGGCGCTGCCGGAGCGGCAGCGGCACGCCGTGGCCTACCACTACCTGGCGGGCCTGCCCTACGCGGAGATCGCCGCACTCACCGGCGGCAGCACCGACGCGGCCCGCCGGGCCGCCGCCGACGGCATGAGGACGCTGCGCCGCACCTACCCCGCGGACCCCGCGGACCCCGAGGGCCGAACGCACCAGGAGCGCCGCCTCGGCCGGACGACCGCGCCGGCGACCGACACGACAGGAGTACCCACGCCATGACTTCCCGCACCGGATCCGGCGCCGCCGAGCTCTTCGCGGGCCTGCCGGAGAACGACCCCGAGACCATCGCCCGGCTGCGCGAGCGGCTGGCCGCCGACGCCGGCGCCGAGGGCATCCTCGACGTCGCCTACCGCACCCTGGACACCCCGGCGGGCTCGCTGCTGCTGGCCGGCACCGAAGCGGGCCTGGTGCGGATCGCCTTCGCGGTCCAGGACCACCAGGCGGTGCTGCGGCAGCTGTCGGACAAGGTCAGCCCGCGCGTCCTGCACGCCCCCGGCCGGCTGGACGACGCGGCCCGGCAGATCGACGAGTACTTCGCCCGCCGCCGCAGGCGGTTCGAACTGCCGCTCGACTGGCGGCTGTCCAAGGGATTCCGCCGTGACGTGCTGGCCCACCTGCCGGAGATCGGCTACGGCCGCACCGAGAGCTACACCCAGGTGGCCACCGCCTCCGGCAGCCCGCGCGCGGTCCGCGCGGTCGGCACGGCCTGCGCCACCAACCCGCTGCCGCTCGTGGTGCCCTGCCACCGGGTGGTGCGCTCCGACGGCTCGCCCGGCCAGTACGCGGGCGGCGCGGACGCCAAACTCCTGCTGCTCGACCTGGAGTCCGCCGCCTGAGCCGCCAACTGCCCCGACCCGGCAGGGAGTCCGCCGCATACGTGCCGAGCCGCACGGATGCGGCGGACCCGGTTGGCGACAACCCTTGTTGTCAAGGTGTGCTGGAGCATAGGGTTGGGGCACCGGGCGACTGCCCGCACGGCCGGCGGCCGGTGAGGAGCAGCATGACGAGCGCCCATCCCGTAGCAAGCCCCACCTACACGGTGCTGCTCGTCGAGGACGACGACGCCGATGTGGTGCTGATCACCGAGGCGCTGCTCGAACGGGGCGGTGCCCGCGACGTCCGGCAGGTGGCCGACGGTGTGGCCGCGCTCGAAGTGCTGCACGACCCGGGCCTGACCCGTCCCGACCTGATCGTCCTCGACCTCAACATGCCCCGGATGAACGGCCTCGAGCTGCTCACCCACCTCAAGGCGGACCCCGAACTGGCCGTGATCCCGGTGGTGGTGCTGAGCACCTCGGCCGCCCCCGAGGATGTCACCGGCGCCTACCGCCGGCACGCCAACGCCTATGTCACCAAGCCGGTCGGCCTGGACGACTTCATCCGCGCGGTGCGGAGCATCGACGTCTTCTTCCTCGACCTCGCCACCAAGGCCAACCCGTGACCGGCCCGGCCGGCGGCCGCTGAGGCCGCCGTCCTTGCGTCTCCCGTGGGGGGAGAGGCGAGAGTAGGGCCATGAGCGGCGACACGTCCTACACGATCGGCGAGCTGGCCCGGCGGACCGGGCTGACGGTCAAGACCGTCCGGTTCTACTCCGACCGCGGGATCGTGCCGCCCGCCGGCCGCAGCCCGGCCGGCCACCGCCGCTACGACACCGATGCCGTCGCCCGCCTCGACCTGGTCCGCACCCTGCGCGACCTGGGCCTTGACCTGGCCACCGTCGCCGAGGTGCTGGACCGGCGGGTCTCGCTGCCCGAGGCCGCCGCCGCGCACGCCGAGGCGCTGGAGGTGCGGATCCGCACGCTCCGGCTGCGGCAGGCGGTGCTGGCCGCCGTGGCCCGGCGCGGTTCGACCCTTGAGGAGACCGAACTGATGCACAGACTCGCCGCCCTGTCGGAAGCCGAGCGCCGCAGGCTGACCGCCGACTTCCTGGCCGCCGCCTTCGGCGGCCTGGCCGACGACCCCCGGTTCGCCGCTGCGGTCCGCTCGCTGACCCCGGAACTGCCGGAGGACCCGGAGCCCCGCCAGGTCGAGGCATGGGTGGAGCTGGCCGAGCTCGCCCAGGACCCCGGATTCCGCGCCGCGATGCGCAGGACCACGGAGGACTTCGCCGCCGACCTGCCGGCGGCCGGTCCCGGCCGCCCCGCCGGCGTACCGCGCCGCGGCCCGGTGGCGACCGTACGCGACCTGGCCGCCCCGGCGCTGGCGGCGGGGGTGGACCCCGGGTCGGCCGAGGCGGGCGAGATGGTCGCCGCGGTGGCCGGCCGCTACGCCCGCGACATCGGCACCCCGGACGGCGCCGCCCTGCGCGGGCGGCTGCTTCACCGGCTCGAATCCGCCGAGGAGCCGCGCCGCGATCGCTACCTCCAGCTGCTGGCGGTGGTCAACGGCTGGACACCGCCACCCGCCCAGTCCGCGCCCCTGGCCTGGTTCATCCAGGCCCTGCGCGCCCGCCGTTAGGCCGCGCCCGGCAGACCCATGTGTCCGCACCGGGTCGCCGGCGCGGCTCAGCCGGAGACCCGCACCGGGTTCTTGCCGCAGCCGTACCGGGGACCCTGCGCCGCGGCGTACCCGGCAAGGACGCGGGCCGCGTCGAAGCCGCCGATGTCGTCCCGGTCGCGGGCCACGAAGGTCACATACTGCTTGCCGCACTCCAGGTCGGCCGTCGCCAGGTTGGTGCCGGCGTATCCGGTCCGGCGCGGGACGAGCAGCCTTCCGGGCCCGTAGGTCTCCGCCACGCCGTCGAAGCTGCGCGACAGGCCGAGGTCTCCCGACAGGGTGACCAGATCGAGATCGCCGACGTCACTGATCAGCGTGCACACGCTCACCGAGCGGCCGGTCGCCCGGTACTCGCCGCGCAGGTCCACCTTCGCGGGCAGCGCCGAGGCGGGCAGGCCGCAGGCGTCACGGGCCGAGGTCTCGAAGGCGGCATGCTCGGCGGCCGGCAGCGTCGGCGCGGGCAGCGTGCCCGCGCAGTGGCGCGACGAGGCGGCACGGTTGGCCAGCCGGACCGCCGCCTTCGCCATCTTCAGCGCGCCGTCGCCGTTCGCCCCGTCGTCGTCCACCGGCAGGATCGAGGCCCTGGGCCGGTACGACAACCGCACGACGTAGGGCGCGCTGTCGTCGTAGCGATCCGTCGCGAAGCACGCGCGCGGCAGCTCCACCCAGGCGTCCCGGTCGTCGGCCATGCCGGTCAGCCCGGGGCCGAGCGGATACAGGCCGCCGGTCAGGCCGTCCTGCGACCAGCCGCCGTCGGCGCTGTTCCGGTCGAGCACGTCGAGGTCGGCGTAGAAGACGTCCGAGGTGTCGTCGACCTTGCGGTCCCGCTCGACCCCCACCATGATCCGGCACTCGGGAGTGGTGTCCCCGTACGGCCTGACGTCCTGGGTGGACGTGGCCCGGTGCGGGAAGAGGGACGACAGGTTCACGCCCCAGCACGAGGGCGCCGCCGAGGTGAAGGGCAGCCGCCCCCTCGCCCAGGTCGCCCCGCCGCCGAACGCCACCGCCAGCGCGACGACGGCCGCCACGGCCCACACCGTCCACGGGCGCCGCGCCGGTATGGAACCCGGGTCGCCATCGGCCTCAGTGCCGGCGGGGGGTTCGCCCTCGGCGTCGGCCTGAGCCTGGGGTTCGCCCTCCGCGTCCGCCCGTGCCTCGGCCTCAGTGCCGGCGGGGAGTTCGCCCTCGGCGGTGGCCGCAGCCCGGGGCCCGCCCTCGGCGTCGGCCTGGACGTCGGCCCCGGGTTCGCCCGCACCGCCGGCCCGCGCATCCGCCCCGGAACCGGCCTGCGTGTCATCGCTCATCCGGGCATCCTCGCAGACCGCCCGCCGCGCCCCGGCGCCCGGCTCCCGCAGCCGGCGAACCGTCAACCCGTAGGCCCGTCAAGCGTGTTGGGGCAGCCCGCGCAGCCGCGCCCTCACGCCTCCGCCGCGTCCCGGAACACCAGCCGGAACGGCACCTCCGACTTGGCCGACACCTCCTGCCGCGGTGTGCCCTTCACCAGCACCGGGGCCAGCGCCCGCCACACCGCCTCGACCCGCTCGGCCCGGTAGTCCTCGTAGTTCTCGGTGGCCAGCAGCCAGGTGCCGCCGCCGCGCAGCGGCTCGACCTGTGCGAAGGCGTTGGTCGCCCGCAGCGCGGCGGCGCCGCCCAGCCGCTCGGTCAGCTCCGCGGGGCAGATGGTCAGCCAGTCGTAGCCGCGCAGCACATCGCGTGACGCGCTGATCGCCTCGCTGGCGATCGTCCACGGCGGCCCGGCCAGCGTCTCGAGCGCGGTGGTGTCCTCGTCGCCGTACGCGTACGAGATCTGGCCGAACGACGGGTCGACGCCCGCCGCGAAGCCGTGCATGAAGCGCAGCCACCGGGTCCTGGACGCGGGGTCGAAGAGCACCGCCTCCGGGCCCTCGATCCAGGCCCGTGCCCAGCTGGGGGAGTCCGGCAGCATCTCCGCCTCGGCGCGGATCAGCAGCTCGTCGGGATAGCCCTCGGAATCCAGCGCGTACATCGCCATGGCCAGACCCTCGGCGCCGTCGTACACGCTCTTGGCGACCCATCCCGCCGACATCGCGTCGAGCACCCGCGCGGTGCGCCGCTCCCGCGCCCCGCCGATCCGGCGCACCCGGGACACGAAGCCCCACTCGGCGAAGGCGGGGCCGCATGGCGCCCCGCTGGTGAGCGGTCCCCGCGGCAGCCGGGAGTCGGCGATCACCCTGGCCAGCGGGTCGGGGGCCAGCGTGTCGGCCGCCCCCATGACCCAGTCCTCCGCCAGCCGGCCGAACTCCTGCGTTGACGCGATGCGAAAGTCCACCTCGCACCGAATGAAATGCTCCACGTCCTTCATTCCCCAGCTTTGTTCACGCCCTCGACAACTTTCGGGCGCCCGCACGAACGCCTCCAGCCGTGTCCCGGTGGGCTACGACAACGTTGTCATCCCCTGTCGTGGACCAGCCTGGTTGGTTCCGGCGTGACGTGTCAATACCGTTGCCGCCGCGCGTCCGCCCGGGTGTCGTCGCGCCTCCGCTCGGGGGAGCGGTCCGCGGGCACGGCGGCGGGCCGGCTCCCGGGGGCGGTGGCGCCCCGGGAGCCGGCCCGCGGGTGTGCGGTCGGCGGGTGTGCCGACCGTGCAGGTGCGGTCGGCCGGTGTGCGGTCAGCGGCCGCCCTGGATGCGGCGGCTGCGCTGGTCGACGCCGGGGACGCCGTACGGGTAGTCCGCCGCGCCCGGATCGCTGGCCTTGTCGAGCCTGGCCAGGTCGTCCGCGGACAGCTCCACGTCCAGCGCGCCCAGGTTGTCGTCCAGTTGGGCGACGGTACGCGCGCCCAGGATCACCGAGGTGACCATCGGCCGGCCGAGCAGCCAGGCCAGCGCGACCTGGGCCATCGAGGCGCCGTGCTCGTCGGCGACCGCCCGGACCTCGTCCACCACCGCCCAGGTGCGCTCCACGCGGCTGCGCCGGTCGTACGCCTCGACGCCGCGGTCGGGGTTCTCGCCGAGCCGGGTGGCGCCGGTGGGCCGCTCGTCACGGCGGTACTTGCCGGTCAGCCAGCCGCCGGCCAGCGGGCTCCACGGCAGCAGGCCGAGGCCCTCGGAGGCGCAGGCCTGGGTGATCTCCCACTCGATCTCCCTGGCCAGCAGGCTGTACTGGGGCTGGAGCGTCACCGGCCGGCTCAGGCCGCGGAAGTCGGCGATGTCCACCGCCTTCTGCAGCTGCCAGCCGGTGAAGTTGGACAGCCCCACGTAGTGGATCCGGCCCTGCCGGACGGCGTCGTCCAGGAAGCGCAGGGTCTCCTCGACCGGGGTCAGCGGGTCCCAGGAGTGCACCTGGTAGAGGTCGACGGAGTCGACGCCGAGCCGCCGCAGCGAGGCGTTCAGCGCGCGGTCCAGGTGCCGCCGGGACAGGCCGACGTCGTTGGGCCCGTCGCCGGTCGGGAAGCGGCCCTTGGTCGCGATGGTGACGCGGTCGCGCACCGAGGCCGGCCGGGCCGCCAGCCAGCGGCCGACGATCTCCTCGGAGACACCGGCGCTGTAGACGTCGGCGGTGTCGATGAACGTACCGCCGGCCTCCACGAAGCGGTCCAACTGGGCGTGCGAGCACGCCTCCTCGGACTCCGCGCCGAACGTCATGGTGCCGAGCGAGAGGGCCGAGACGCTGGCGCCGCTGCGGCCGAGGTTGCGATGCTCCACGGTGAGTGCTCCTTGAATGGCGCAGAGGGGGACGACAGGGTGACGCGGAGATCTCCGCGTGGTGCGGCCGGGCCCGGCAGCCGGTTTCCATGCTGTCCCCGAACCGGTGGGCGCGTCCAATAGAAGAAAGAGAACGGATTCATCGACTACCGTTCTCAATCATGGAACTGCGCCAGCTTGAGTTCTTCGTGGCGGTCGCCGAGGAGCGGCACTTCACCAGGGCCGCCCAGCGGATGCTGGTCTCCCAGTCCGGACTGTCGGCCTCGGTGCGGGCGCTGGAACGGGAGTTGGGCTCGCCGCTGTTCGTCCGCACCACCCGCAGTGTCGAACTCACCGGCGCCGGCGCGGCGTTCCTGGCCGAGGCGACCCGCACCCTGGCCGGCGCCCGGGCCGCCAGGGAGGCCGTCGCGGCGGTCCAGGGCCTGCTGCGCGGCAGCCTGTCGGTGGGCGTCGAGCAGTGCGTCACCGTCGATGTCGGCGCGCTGCTCGCCCGGCTGCGCGCCCAGCACTGCAACGTGGAGGTGCGGCTGCGGCAGGCGGGCTCCGCCGCACTGGTCGAGGACGTGGCGGGCGGCCGGCTCGACCTGGCGTTCGTGACGCTGCCCGGGCCGCCGCCCGAAGGGGTCAGGCTGCTGCCGCTGACCTGCGAGCCGATGGTCCTGCTGTGCGGGCCCGGGCACCGGCTGGCCGGCGCCGCCGGGGTGGAGTGGGCGCAGCTGGCGGACGAGACCTTCGTGGACTTCCACCCGGACTGGGGCTCGCGCCGGCTGGCCGACCGGGCGTTCGCCGCCGGGCACACCCCGCGCCGGGTGGCCCTTGAGGTGAACGACGTGCACACGCTGATCGACCTGGTGCGGCACGGGCTCGGGATCGCGGTGGTGCCGCGGCCGATCGCCCGCAAGGAGCAGGCGGCGGAGCTGTGCACGGTGCCGCTGACCGGGCCGCCCGAGGAGAGCTGGGAGGTCTCGGTGGCGCTGCCCGACGGTGACCGCCCGAGCCCGGCCGCCCGCGAACTGCTCTCCTATCTGGACCGCTGACAAGGCATACGATCTTCCCCATGGCCCGTTCCACCCCGATACCGCCGCCCGCCGCCCCGCTCACCGACGGCGTGGTGGTGCTGCGGATGCGGCGCGCGTCCGACCTGGACGCCATCGCGGCGGCCAGCCACGACCCGGAGGCCCTGCGCTGGCTGGACGACGAGCCGATGGACGCGGCGGCCCGGGCGACCAGCATCGCCCGCGCCGAGGAGGGCTGGCGGACCGGGGAGGCGGCCCGGCTGGTGATCGCGGACGCGGCAACGGACCTGCCGGTCGGGATCGTCAGCCTCCAGTTCCGCGCCGAGGACACCGCGACGATCGCCTACAGCGTCTTCCCGGCCGGCCGCGGCCACGGCCATGCGCCGCGCGCGGTACGGCTGCTCACCGGCTGGGCCTTCGGCGACCTGGGGCTGGCCCGGCTGGTGATCGAGGCCGACGAGGGGAACGCGGCCTCGATCAGGGTCGCGGAGAAGTGCGGCTTCCAGCGGGTCGGCAGCCGCACCTCGCCGGACGCCGAGGGGGAACGGCGCACCACCGTGGTCTTCGCCCGGCTGGGGGCGTGAACCCCTCCCTGGCCTGATCCGCCCGGGGCCTGACACCGACCCGGTGCGGGCGGCGCACCTGGTCGGCCATCCCGTTATCACCGTAATACCGGACGAACATGGCGATACGCTCCCGTCTGTGATGATCCCTCACCGGCGCCGCCGCTCCCGCACGCCCGGCAGCAGGCGCAGCACCCTCTCCCAGTGGTCGCCGCTGCTGCTGACCGCCGCGCTCTGCGTGCTCGCGGTCTTCACCCCGGAGGAGTTCGCGGTCAGCCGGCTGCTGCCCGCCGCGCCCGCGCTCGCCGCGTCGATGTGGTCGGTCGGCGCGATCGTGCTGCTCGGCGTGGGGACGATGGCGGCCGTGCTGATCGTCCAGTTCGTCTTCGACGAGCCGGCCACCGCCTTCACCGCGGGCGCGCTGGCCGCCGTCACGGCAGCCGCCGCCTACGCCGCCCACGTACGGCTGCAGCGCGAGCACACCCTGTCCCAGGTCCGCTCGGTCGCCGAGGCCGCGCAGGCCGTGGTGCTGCGGCCGGTGCCGCACCGGCTCGGCGGGGTCGGCATCGAGACCCTCTACCTGGCCGCGGCGGAGGAGGCCAGGATCGGCGGGGACTTCTTCGAGGCGGTGGACACCCCGCACGGGGTGCGGGTGCTGATCGGCGACGTCCGCGGCAAGGGCCTGTCGGCGGTCGGCGTGGCCAGCGCCATCACCAACGGATTCCGCGAGGCGGCCTACGACGAGCCGGAACTGACCCGGCTCGCCGGCCGCCTGGACACCAGCATCAGCCGCTACAGCGACCACCTCACCGCGCCCGACGCGGGCGAGGGCTTCGCCACCGCGATCCTCGTCGAGGTCAGACCGGGCCGGCGGGAGGCCGCCATCGTCAACTGCGGCCATCCGCCGCCGCTGCTCCTCGGCTCCGACGCGCGCGGGCGGGCGGACGGCACCGGCTCGGTGCTCCGGGTGCTCGACCCGTCGGCGGCCTCACCGCCCCTGAACATGGCCCGGCTGATCGGCGGCGACTACACGGTGGACACCGTCGCCCTCGCCCCCGGCGACCGGCTGCTGCTCTACACCGACGGCGTCAGCGAGACCCGCGACCGCGCCGGCCGGTTCTTCCCGCTGCCCGAGTGGGCCGCCCAGCAGTCCGCCGTCCCGGCCCCGAACCTGCTCGCGCTGCTCCACCAGCAGCTCGTCCGCTACAGCGCGGGCGCGCTCGACGACGACATCGCCGCCCTCGTCGTGCACTGCGACGCCGCCGCCGACCCGTCCCACCGAACCCCCGCCGGCGCCACCGAGGCACCCTGACCGCTTACTCCTGGTCCTCGGGTGAGGTCTCCTGCGTGGCGGGTTCGAGCAGGCCGACCAGGGCCGGGTGGTCGAAGTAGCGGGCCCAGCCGAGGGGGGTGGACGTGTACTGCTTGTCGCGGAGGTTCGGGTCGGCGCCCAGGTCGAGCAGGGTACGTGCCAGGGGCAGGTCGCCGTTCGCGGCGGCCGCGTGCAGGGCGGTGGTCCAGGGCATGTTGCTCAGGATGTCGCTGCGGCCGAGGGCGTTGACGTCGAAACCGGCGGCGATCAGCAGCTCGACCGCGCCGGGAGCGCCCTGCGCCGCGGCCCAGGTGACCAGACCGGGCCGCTTCTGCCGGACCCTCGCGACGACCTCGGCCGGCGTGCCCCGCACGGCAGGGGCGTCGCCCGCCAGGACGGCGGCGATGAAGGTGTCGGCGGCGTCGAGCCGGGGCGGCCGGGCGCCCAACGCCAGGAGTCGGTCGGCGAGTTCGCGGTTCCCGTTGAGCTGGGCCAGCTCGACGGGAGTGTGCCGGCGAGGGCTGCGGTGCTCGGTGAACCGGGTCGTGATGTCGACCCCGTGCTCGGCGAGCAGGACCACCCGCTCGCGCTGGTCGTGGGTGATCGCCCAGGCCAGCAGGCTGCGCAGCATCACGGCCGGGGATTCGAGGGACTCCCCGAGCAGCCGGTGCCACGGGCCGTTCGTGTCGCGGCCCAGACCGTACTCGAAGAGCAGCACCAGGTGGTCGTCCTCGGCGGCGAACATCCGGTTGTAGAGGGCCTGCCCGTCATTGGGGTCGGCGCCCGCGTCGAGCAGCAGCCGGGCGAACGGGATCGCGTGCGGGTGCCACGGCCGGCCCTGCTCGCCGTGGCCGAGCACTCCGGTCAGCACCGTGAACGGGGTCGGCAGCGCGTGCCAGAAGCGGCCGTCGTTCGGGTCTGCTCCGGCGTCGAGGAGCAAGCGGGCCGTCTCCAGGGTCGCGGCCTTCTCTATGCCGGGATCGTGCCGGGCGTAGGCCTGGTAGAGCAGCGGCGACCAGCCGTGCGGCCCGCCCGTCCCGGCCGCGGCGGCCGGCCGGACGGCAAGATGCCGGCGCACCGCGGGGACGTCCGCGCACGCCGCCGCCACCAGCAGGTTCTCGGACGGAAGGTGGGGTCGCGCGGCCAGCAGCCGCGTCGCCGCCACCCGGTCAGCGGCCTCGTCCTCGGTGGAGGCCAGGCAGGCCAGCCGCAGGAAGCGGTCCGCCGCAGGTTCGTCCGCCGGAGCGGGCCTGCCGGGGTTCCAGCTGCCCGCGGTCACGATCTGCACGTAGCGGCGCAGCCGCGCCCAACTGGCGAAGCCGTGCTCGCGGGCCACCACCAGCTGGGCCGCGGTCAGCCGGAATGCCTCCCACGCCGGCGCCTTCGGGTGCAGGAGGACCACCCGGGCCCGCGCCGCCGGGTCGCCGGCGCGCACCGCGCGCTGCAACTCGCGGGCCTGGTTGCGGAGCTGGTCGAGGTCGGGGTTCTGGGGAAGCGAGGCGGTCGCCATCGCCACTCCTTTCGCGTTGCCGGCCGGTCCGCGACGCCGGTCGAAAGGAGGGCAGGGCACCTGTCGTACTGCCGCACCGCACTGGGTGGGCTCAGCCCTTTCCGCGGACCCGGCGGCGTCCCATGCGCCGATCATATGGTAGCCGCGAGCCGCCGAGCCGGGCGGACGGCAGGGCGGACGGACGGCAGCCCGGAGACGGCAGCGGGGGCGCCCCGTTCCCAGGACGCCCCCACCGCGGGGCCGGTCAGCCGGCCTCGGTCAACTGCCGGCCTCGGTCAACCGCTCACTGGTCGTCCGGGCACAGGTGCAGTGCCAGGACGTTGTCGCCGGTCACGGAGACATGGACGCGGCCGATGGTGCCGGTGTCGCCGTTGTTGGCGAGGCGGAAGTCGGTACCCGCGTTCTCACCGTTGTGGAAGGCCGCGTCGTCCAGGGTGAACGTCGCCGTCTTCCAGGTGTCGGTACCGGTCTTGGCCACCGTCGCCGACTGCTGGTAGGCGCCGTTGGTGGAGTCGTACTGCATGCCCCAGGTGCCGGTGCCGTGGTCGTAGTAGTCGATGGTCACGGTCGCCGTGTAGTGGCCGCCGGGCACGATGGTGTTGTCCACGTCGAAGTACTCGAACGGCGAACCGTCCGTCGTGGAGCGCCCGGAGCGCCCGCCGAGTGTCACCACCACGGTGTGGCCGTCGCCGTTGTCCCGCAGCCGCATCCCGCACTCGGTGTCGGTCGCGCCCAGCGTGTCGCAGGCGGTGGCGGCGCCGTCGGCGGCCGGTACGGTCGCCACCAGCGCGCCACCCGGCAGCCGCGTGCCGTCGGAGGCGGTGAAGGAGACCTTCACCGGGTGGTAGCCGGACGGCGTGCCGTCCGCGACCTTGATGGTGACCGGCGCCGTGGCGGTGGCCTTGTGCGACAGGTCGAGCGTGCCGGACGACGGGGTGACCGTCACCCCGGCCACGTCGGAGCTCGCCGTCCAGCGCACCTTGCCGGCGTGTCCGGCCAGCACGGAGGCGCCGACGGTGCCCGGCAGGCTGCTGCCGCCCGGCAGCACCTGGGTGCCGGTCGGGGTCAGGTAGCCGACAGCGGACAGCTCGCCGGAGCGGTACGACGGCGGCGCCGCCTTGGAGCTGGTGGCCCAGTGCGTGTCGGGCCGGGTGGACAGGCTGACGTCCAGGTCCCCGCCACGGGTGGCGAAGGAGGCCGGCAGCGCGGTCGACTCGAACGAGCGGCCGTCCAGCCGCATCCCGGTGACGTACGGCGCGTCGTCCGCGGCCTTCGGGGCGTCGATGCTGATCGTCCGGCCGGTGCCCAGGCTGATCTGGGCGCGCTTGAACAGCGGGCTGTTCAGCGCCAGCGTCGGGGTGCCGGGGGTGGCCGGCATCATGCCGAGCGCCGCCCACACGTACTCCGACGACAGCGCGCCGTTGTCGTCGTTGCCGGGCAGCCCGTCCGGCGTGGTGGTGAACAGCTCGGTCTCGAAGCGGCGGGTGACCTCCTGTGTCTTCCACGGCTGGCCCACGTAGTCGTACGCCCACGGCGCGGTGGTGTCGATCTCGTTGCCGGCCCAGTCGTACGGGGCGTTGCCGCCCGCGTTGAGCTGGCTGAAGAAGTCGTCGAGCCGCGGTACGGCCTTGTCCTTGCCGCCCATCGCGGCGATCAGGCCGGCCATGTCCTGCTGCACCGACCAGTTGTACTGCGCCGCGTTGCCCTCGTCGTAGCCGTCCTGGCCGAACGCGCCGGCCGGCGGGGTCTGGAAGCCGGGCCCGGCCGGGAAGGAGCCGTTGTCGTCACGCGGGCGCAGGTAGCCGGTGGCGGGGTCGTAGATGTTCTGCCAGTTGTTGCCGCGCTTGGCGTACTCGGCCTGCGTCTTGCGGTCGCCGACCGACGCGGCCAGCTGGCTGATCGCGAAGTCGTCGGTGGACCACTCCAGCGTCTCCGAGGCACCCTGCAGGCCGTGGTCGCCCTGCGAGGTCGCGTTGTTGGGCGCGTAGCCCAGCTTCACGTAGTCCTCGATGCCCGGCCGCTCCACCCAGCCCCAGCCGACCTTCTGCGACTGGGTCGCCGCCTTCTTCATGATCGGCAGCGCGGAGCGCACGTCCACGCCCTTGGCGCCGAAGGCCACGTACTGGGCGAAGAGCGGCACGCCGTTGTCGCCGTTCATCACGTTGCCCGTCATGTTCTGTGACGGCCACTTCGGCCACCAGCCGCCCTGCTGCTGTGCGTCGCGCAGCAGCGAGTTGGCCATGTCGCCGGCCTTGTCGGGGAAGACCATGGTCTGCAGCGGCGCCAGCGACCGGTAGATGTCCCAGTCCGAGAACGTCGCGTACTGGGTGTGCCCGCGGGGCACCTGGTGGATCGCGTTGTCGAAGCCGATGTAGCGGCCGTCCACGTCGTTGAAGACGCTCGGCGACTGGAACGAGCGGTACAGCGAGGTGAAGTACGTGGTCAGCTCGTCCTTCGAGCCGCCGCCGACGTTCACCTTGCGCAGCACGTCACGCCAGTCGCCGCGGGTGGCGGCCTGCACCTTGCCGACGTTCCAGCCGGGGATCTCGGCGGCCATGTTCTTCGCCGCGCCGGCCGTGCTCACGTAGCTCATGCCGACCTTGGCCGTCACCGCGGTGTCGGAGCCGGTGTCGAAGGTCAGGTAGGCGCCGGAGCCCGAGCCGCTCGCGCTGGACGAGCCGGGGGTCACCTTGCCGCCGGCCCAGGTGCCGTGCGCGGTGAACGGCCGGTTGAAGGTGATGTCGAAGTACATCGTGTACTTGCTGTTGTTGCACAGCCCGTGCGGCGTGGTGGTGCCGGACAGCTCGTGGTCGTTGACCACGTTCACGTCCGCCGACAGGTCGCCGCCCAGGCTGGTGCCGGACTTCACCAGCACCTGCGCCTGGCTGCCCGCCGGGTACGTGAAGGAGGCGATGCCGGTCCTGGTGGTGGCGCCGAGGTCGGCCTGCACCCCGGAGTCGGTCAGCTTCACGTCGTAGGAGCCGGGCGCGGCCTGCTCGTCGTCGTGGCTGAAGTGCTCGGTGCGCGCCGCGGGGTTGTCACCGACCGCGCCGGTGACCGGCAGGATCGGGATGTCGCCGAACGAGGAGCAGCCACCGGAGAAGTGGTCCAGGCTGAAGCCCTTGATGGCGTCGTCGGCGTAGTCGTATCCGGTGGGTCCTGAGGTGGTGTCCGGGCTGAACTGCATCATGCCGAACGGGGCGGTCACGCCGGGGAAGGTGTTCTCCCAGTCCACCCCCTTCTTCGTACCGATCATCGGGTTGACGTAGCCGGTCGGGTCGGACACCAGCGAGGTGCCGCCCGAATGCCCCGAGTGGGCCGGCACGGCGGCGACGGCCGACGGCACGGCCGTCACGCCCGCCGCCAGTGCCACCGCCACGATCCCGAATCTGCTCCATCTGCCACGTAGTCGATGCACCAAGGCCTCCACTGTCGCCGCTGCGTGACGTGCACCCCGCACCGTACGCGCAACGTAAAATAAGTCGCTTGACATCGTTGTCATCTGCGCGACGGCAGTCTGGTCCGGCGCTGCGTAGTCGTCAAGAGCGGTTTCCGCGAACAGGGCTCGCGGGCGGATCCGGCACCTCGCGGGCGGCCCGGGCACCCGGGCTCGGGCCGCCGGCGGGCCGAGCCCGGGCTGTCGCCGGGCCGGGGTCAGGCCGTCGCCGGGAACATCCCGGTGCTGCCGTCGTCGGCCGGGCGGACCGCGAGGATCTGGTCCACGCCCATCCGCCGCTCCGCGAAGGCCAGCGCGCTGCCGACGGTGTACAGCCGCCACACCCGGGCGGTCTCCTCGCCGACCAGCGCGGTGAACTCGTCCCAGCGGTCCTCCAGGGTCTGCCGCCAGCCGTCGATCGTCCGCACGTAGTGCTCCCGCATCGCCCGCACCGACTGCACCTCAAGACCGGCCGACTCCAGCAGGCCGACGGTCTCGCCGACCGGCCGCATGTGCATGTCGGCGGCGATGTACGTCTCGATGAAGGCGCCGCCGCCCGGCGCGTTCGTCCCCCTGGACATCTGCTGCACCAGGACCCGGCCGCGCGGTCGCAGCCGCTCGTACAGCATCGCCGCGAACGCCGGGTACTCGGCCGCGCCGACGTGCTCGCCCATCTCGACGCTGGCCACCGCGTCGTAGTCGCCGCCGCTGATGTCCCGGTAGTCAGCGCAGCGCACCTGCACCAGGTCCGACAGCCCGCGGGCCCGTACCTGCGCGCGGACGTGATCGGCCTGCTCGGCGGCCAGCGTGACGGCGGTGACCCGGGCGCCGTGCTCGCCCGCCGCGTACAGGGTGAGCGAACCCCAGCCGCAGCCGATGTCCAGCAGGTGCGAGCCCGGGCCGAGCCCGAGGCCGGAGCAGATCAGCTCCAGCTTGTCGCGCTGCGCGTCAGCGGGTCCGTAGCCGGGATCGTCGCTGGTCCAGTAGCCGCAGGAGTAGGCCATCGTCTCGTCGAGCAACGCCGAGTAGAAGTCGTTCGACAGGTCGTAGTGATGGCTGATCGCGGCCTTGTCCCTGGCCCGGCTGTGCAGCCCGCCGCGCAGCCGGGCGGGCCTGCCCGGCGCGGGAGGACGCGGCCCCACCGCGCCCAGCCGCACCGCGGTGCCGGCCGCGCGCACCCGGTCGGCGACCGAGAACCGCCCCGGCCGCACCCCCTGTCCGCGGGCCGCGCCCCACACGGTCCGCAGACCCTCCGCGAGATCGCCCTCGATGTCGATCTCACCGGCGATGTACGCCTGGGCGAGCCCCAACTCGCCCGGCTCCCACAGCAGTCGGCGCAGCGCCCGGCGCCCCCGCACCACGACGGCGGGGCCGCCGGCGGGCCCCAGTTCGCTGCCGTCCCACAGCCGCACCCGCAGTGGCAGCTCTCCGCCGAGAGCCCGGTCCAGATGCGGGCGCAGCCGATCGGCCGCGCCGCGTGACACAACGGAAGACACGTGCGTTCCCCTTCTGACGTCCCACCCCTCATTCGGAGCGGACCGCCCACCGGATTGCCCGGCGAAGGGGTTGCGGGTGCTGGGCGCGGAGCGCGTCCCAGGGATCAGCGGGTGGCGCCGTCCTCACGGCCGCGGACCGGCGGCCTCCGGCTCGGCGGGCGCGGGCCGCCCGGGGTCGGTGGCCGGCGCGGCGGCGTGGAACGGGTCGACGGCCGGAGTCGGGGCGTGGCCGCCCGACAGTGCCTCGTCGGGCTCCGGGTCGGAGAAGAGCGATGCGGTCATGAGAATCCCCCTGAAGTGATGATGCCCGGCCGCTGCCCCGTGCTGATCAGGGGGCGGCCCACCGACGACGGTACGCCAGTGCGGCCCAGGACGGGGGAGGCCCGCCCGTCGATCGACGAGGGCGGGCCGTCCGCGTTCGGCTCAGGGCCCTACTCGGCGACCACACCGCTCTCGGCGATGGCGATCTCGCCCTTGGTCGCGCCGCTGCCGCTGCCCAGCGCCTCGATCTTGGAGACCAGCTCCTGACCGGAGACGACCTCGCCGAAGACGACGTGCTTGCCGTCCAGCCAGCTGGTCGCGGCGACCGTGATGAAGAACTGCGAACCGTTGGTGTTCTTGCCCGCGTTCGCCATCGACAGCAGGAACGGCTTGTCGTGCTTGATCGTGAAGTTCTCGTCGGCGAACTTCTCACCGAAGATGCTCTTGCCGCCGGTGCCGTCACCGCGGGTGAAGTCGCCGCCCTGCAGCATGAACTGCGGGATGACCCGGTGGAACTTCGACCCCGCGTAGCCGAAGCCGTGCTGGCCGGTGGCCAGTTCACGGAAGTTCTGCGCCGTCTTGGGGACCACGTCGTCGTAGAGCTTGAAGACGATCTGGCCCTCGTCCTGGCCGTTGATGGTGATACGGAAGAACACGTTAGAGCTTGAAGTCATGGGCCATATCGTGCCACGTCCGGGCGCCCGCCCCCCAGGCGGCACCCGGATCGCGCCCCCGGCAGGTCGCCGCGCCGCAGGTCAGGTACCGGTGGCGGTCGGACGGCCGCGGCGCAGCGCGGCGCGCCGCGGCGACCGGTTCAGCCGGCGCTGGAGGGTGGCCGCCGCCCTGGCCGGCTCCACGACCGGCGCCTGGAGCCGGCGGGCCACATCGAGGTGGTCGGCGGTCCAGATCATCCTGATCGCCGCCGCCGTGCCGCGGCCGTCCACGTCGGTCAGGTCCCGGCGCACGGCGTCGGTCAGCCGGCCGTCGGCGCCATCGTCGTGGTGCAGCCGGCCGGGCACCTCGCCGTCGCCGCCCAGCGCCCGCGCGGTGTCCTCGTACCAGGCGCACACCCGCTCGGCGGCTCCCAGCACCTCCGCCCTGGCCGCCGTACGGTCGCCCGACGGCGTGTCGCCGGCCTGGTCCCACAGGTCGAGCACGGCGTCGGCGGTCAGCCGCAGGACGGCCACCGCGCTGATCAGCGCCGCCACGTCCGCCAGCGGCACCCGCTTGGTGCCCCGCTCGGCCAGGAACTCGCGGAAGGCGTCGTCCAGCCGCCGGGCCGCGGCGGCGGCCTCCCGGCGCTCGTCCAGCGGGGTGCGGCCGGCCGGCAGCTGCGCGTCGCAGCGCGACACCGCGTAGCCGACCGCGCCGCTCAGGTAGCGCGCGCTGTGCGCGAAGGCGTCGGAGAAGGCCAGTCCGAGCGCGGCACCTGCGCCGCGCGGCCAGAACAGTGCCCCCACCCCGGCGCTGACCGCCACGCCGATCGCCACGTCCTCGATCCTGACCAGGCCGATCGACCAGCCGGCCGGCTGGATGATGTTGAAGAGGATCAGTAGCGCCGCGGTGAAGCCCGCCTGGCCCGCCGCGAAGGAGAAGGCGGACGGTGCCAGGCCGGTGAACAGGATGGCCGGCGGCAGCAGGAACCACAGCACCGTGGTGTGGTCGCCCACGCCGTAGATCACCGCGCCGCCGATCGCGATGCCGACCACCGTCCCGAGCACCGCGCGCAGCGCGTTCTGGCCGGTCAGCAGCGCGCTGGAGCGCAGCACCGCCATCGTGCCGAACACCACCCAGAACGAGTGCTGCACACCGGTCAGTTCGGCGACCAGCACGGCGAGACCGAGCCCGACCGCGCCGCGGACGCTGTTGTGCAGCCACACCGAGTGCCGCTCGACGTGCGCGCCGGCCCGTTCCTGGACCGAGGACAGCGAGGACGACAGCGAGGACGACAGGGACGAGGCCAGCGAAGGCGCGGGCACGGACGTCAGCGGCGTCGGGACACCGCGCGGCGGCCGGCCGAGCAGCCGCTCCCACCAGCGGCGGTTGCGGGCCGCGACCCCGAGCTGCACGTTCGCCGCGATGGCCGAGATCGCGAAGCTCAACTCCATGGCGCGGAAGCCCGGTTCGAGCGACCCGACGAAGCCTTCGAGCGCCGCCCGCGGCGACGCCGCCTGCGCGGCGGCCGACTTCGGGGAGCGCCCGCCGGCCGTCGGGTCGGGGCTCGGCAGCGCGGTGGTGACCGCGTTCTCCATGGCGGCCCTGGCCTCCCGCAGCCGTTCCAGGCCGCTGCGCAGACCGCCGGGGTCGTCCGGGCCGCCGGGGCCGTCAGGGCCCGCCGCGCTGCCGTCCGCGCCCTGTTCGAGCAGGTCGGCGCTGCGCTCCAGCAGATCGGCCGCCGCGAGCTTGACCTCGCACACCACGGCGTCCGACGGCCCGGGGGAGGCGTCCAGCGGCATCCGGACCAGGATCTGCTCCAGCCACACCACCTCGTCGACCAGCCGGACCAGGGCGCGGGCCGCGGTGGAGAGGCCGGTGGGGCGGTACGGGGTGCCGAAGAAGGACGTGCGAAGTCCGGCCACCGCCGTCGCCGCCTCGGCCGCCACCTCGTCCCGCGCCTTGAGCCGGCCGGACTCGAAGTCGATCACGATGCAGTCGACCTCGGCGCGCAGCCGCCTGGCCAGCAGCGCGCAGGCCCGGGCGGTCGCGATCCGCAGCGGCTCGCGGGTCGGGGCCGGCCAGAGCACGCCGACGGCGATCACCGAGGCCGCCCCGGCCATCAGGTAGCCGGCCAGCCGGTCGGGGATCGAGGAGACCGGACCGGGCAGCGTCACCGGCACGATGAAGCCGGCCAGCAGCGCCGCCGAGGAGCCGGCCAGCGTCGAGCTGACCACCCCCGAGAACAGCACCCCGAACGACACGACCACCACCGCCAGCGTCGCCGACCACACATGCTGCGAGGCCAGCGTCCCGACGCACACCAGCACCCCCGCGGTGACCACCAACGCCGTCTGCGCGGTGATCCGTTCGCGGATCGGGCCGCCGAAGTCCACGAAGAGCAGCAGGGTGATCGAGCCGAAGGTCGCGAAGACCGCGGTCGTGGAGTTGCCGATCACCTCGAAGGACAGGGCGAACAGTCCGGGAGCGATGATCGCGGCGCGGCAGGCCCGGCGCAGCGCGCCCAGGCCGGGGTCGCGGGAGAGCAGCCACTGCGGGAGGGCCACGCGGAGTCCCTTCGGCGGTCGGGGTCCGTCGGACCCGCGGGTCGGACGGTGGGTGGGTCGGTCGAACCGTAGGACGTCCGGGGTCGGCCGGTCTACGGTCGGCCATCCGCGGCAGACGGGTGGTCCGCGGGTGGTGCGGTGCCGGCGGCCGGGGGTGGCGCGGTACCGGGCAGCGACAGCATGCCATCCGGCGGCCCGTTCGAGGCCCGTTCGCGGCCCGCCACCGGGCCGGTGTCAGTGCCTGGTGGAAGGCTTGGCGGCATGACCGCTCCCGCTCCCAACCGTGTGACGCCGATGGGTGACATCGTCGCGATCCCGCTGCGCGGCGCCTACACCGGCAACCGCGGCATCCTGCACTCCGGCCGGCGGATCGTCCGCTTCCACGCGAGCGACCTGTGGATCACCTGCGAGCTGCGCTTCCGCGGCCGGTGGCGCGAGCAGTGGCGGCCCGGCCACTACACGCACCTGTACTTCCACGACGAGGCGGTCTCCTTCGCGGCCGGCCACCGCCCCTGCGCGGAGTGCCGCCGCGCCGACTACCGCGCCTACCGGGCGGCCTGGTCGGCCGCGCTCGGCGGGCCCGAGCCGTCGGCCCGCGAGATGAACCGCCGGCTGCACGCGGAGCGGCTGGTACGGGGCACGCACCGCAGGCGGCTGCACCAACTGCCCTGGACCGGGCTGCCGGACGGCGCCTTCGTACGCTACGAGGACGGCGCCGCCCTGGTGCTTGCCGACGAGCTGGTCGCGTGGACGACGGAGGGCTACGGCGCCCGGCTGCGCCGGCCGGTCGGGGGAGCGGCCGAGGTGGTCACCCCGCCGGCGACGCTGGCGGCGCTCGCCGCCGGATACCCGGTGCGCATCGACCCGTCGGCCCGGCGCCGGTAAATCCGGGCCGCCGGATCGGCCCCGGGTGTAACGTGCCCGTCGCCGCCGAGTGATCGACTCGCAGAGGAGAAGGGGGTGTTGTCGATGGCTGCCCACCGCACTTCCCGCATGCGCGCATGCGGGGAACGAGCCGTCCACGCCACCCCGCCCACCGGTTGATCCGACACCGCACGCGCCGGTGGGCTCTCTCCTCAGGAGACCACCGTGCACTCGTATGTGCGCTTCACCGCGGCCGGAAGTCCGACCGCGCAGTCCTTGAAGAAACTCCGGCCCTATCTGCGGCCGCGCCGCCGGCAGCTGCTGGCCGTGTCCGCGCTGGCCGCCCTCGCCTCCCTGCTGGCACTCGCGATGCCCCAGGTCCTGAAGTGGATCGTGGACGGGCCGGTGGCGGCGCGCGACCCGCGTGGCGTCGCCCTCGGGGGCCTGGCACTGCTGCTGCTGGGCGCCGCCGAGGCGTCGGTCTTCGGCATCCGGCGCCGGCTGGCGGCCGCCCCGCTGGCCGGTATCGAGGCGGAGATGCGGGCCGACCTCCACCGGCACGTACAGCGGCTGCCGGTCGCCGCCCACGACGGCTGGACCAGCGGACAGCTGCTGTCCCGGGGCACCTCCGACCCGCAGGCCGTCCGCGCGTTCGTCGCCGGACCGCTGACGTTCCTGCCGGTGCACGCCGCCACCCTCGCGGTCGGAGCCGCGATCCTGCTCACCCAGCAGTGGCTGCTCGCCCTCATCGCGCTGGCACCCGTCCCGCTGCTGATCGCCGAGTCCTACCGGTTCGAGGCCGGCTACGCGAAGGCCACCCGCCGGGCCCAGGACCTGTCGGGCGATCTGACGACGGCGGTCCTGGAGTCGGTGGCGGGCATCCGCGTGACGAAGGGCTTCCGGCGCGGCGAGCACCAGACCGCCCGGTTCCGCGACCGGGCCCTGCTCCTGCGGGAGGCCGAACTGCACAAGGCCCGGCTGCTCGGCGCCATGTCGGCGCTCACCGGCGTGCTGCCGGGACTCGCGACGGCCGCCGCTCTGGCGGCGGGCGCGGTCCAGGTGGCACACGGGCACCTCTCGGTCGGATCGCTGCTGGCGTTCCTGGCGACGGTGGCCGCGCTGCGGCCGGCCATCGAGGGGGCGGGGGCGTCGCTGGCCGTGTGCCATGACGCGGCGGCGGCCACCGACCGCTATGTCGAGGTGCTCGGCCAACCGGTGATGGACGACGCGGTGATGGACGACGCGGTGATGGACGACACGGTGACGGACGACACGGTGACGGACGTCGGCCGACCGTCCGCGGGGGTCGGCGAGGACGGACCCGGTACCGGCCCGGCGCCCGGCGCGCCTCGTCCGCCGTGCCCCGCCGAACTCGTCTTCTCCGGGGTCGCCTTCCGCCATCCGGACGCCCCAGAAGGCGATCCGGCCGCGCTGCGGGAGGTCACCTTGCGTGTCGCACCCGGCGAGACACTGGCCGTGGTCGGCGCCACCGGAAGCGGCAAGACGACGCTCGCCGCCCTGGCCGCAGGCCTCTACGACCCCGTGGCGGGCCGGATCACCCTGGACGGCGCCGACCTCACCCGCATCCCGCGCGCCGAGCTGCGCGCCGCGGTGGCCGTGGCCTTCGACGAGCCGGTCCTGTTCTCCGGGACCGTCATGGACAACATCCTCATGGGCGCGCGGCCCGACACTGACGAGCTGGAGAAAGCCCTGCGGTCAGCGGGCGTCCACGAGTTCATGCACCGGCTTGCGGACGGCGGTCGCACGCGCGTCGGGGAAGGCGGCATGTCGCTGTCCGGCGGGCAGCGGCAGCGGATCGCCCTCGCACGGATCCTGGTCCGCCGGCCCCGGGTCGCGGTGCTCGACGATCCGCTGTCGGCCCTGGACACGCACACCGAGGCCCAGGTCCAAGGCGCGCTGCGCGAGGTATTGGCCTCCACCACCGCGCTGGTGGTCGCCCACCGGCTCTCCACCGTGCTGATGGCCGACCGGGTCGCCCTGCTGGCCGGCGGCCGGGTCGCCGCCGTCGGCACACACGAAGAGCTGCTGGACACCAGCCCGGCCTACGCGGCGCTCATGACGCCGGTCGAGACGGGGGTCTGATGCGCCCGACTTCGACGTCCGTCGTGCCGGCGGCACGAACCGGCGAGACCGGCGGCGAGCCTGCGGACCCGCTGGAGGCGGCGCCGCCGAAGGGCGCGGCCGGGCGCCTGCTGCGTTCCGTCCTGCGGCCCCACACCCGGCGCCTGTGGCTGGCCGCGGTGGCCGTCCTGCTGCAACAGGCCGCCGCGCTGGCCGGGCCGGTCGCCGTAGCCCTCACGATCGACCGGGCGGTCCCGGCGCTGCGGGCCGACGACGTACGGCCCCTCATCGCCGTCAGCGCCGGCTACGCGGGCTGCGTCGTGGCGGCCGGCCTGCTGCAGAGCGTGTTCATCCGGCTCTCCGTCCGCGTCGGGCAGGACGCGGTGACCGAACTCCGGGTGCGGCTGTTCTCCCACCTCCAGGGGCAGAGCCTGCGGTTCCACGACGAGCACGCCTCCGGCACGCTGGCCTCCCGGGCGTCGAGCGACGTCGAGGCGGTCCGCTCGCTCTTCGACAGCGGGATCGACCAGATCGTCACCGCCGCGGTGTCCCTGGTCTCCATCTCCGCGGTCCTGCTGGTGCTCGACTGGCGGCTCGGCTGCGCCGCGCTGGCCGCGATGGCACCGATCCAGCTGACCATGCGGTCCTTCCGCGGTCGCTCGCTCCAGGTCTACCGACGGCGGTCGGCCGCCGCCGCGGCGGCCTCGGCCGACATGAGCGAGACCTTCGCCGGCATCCGCACCGTCCAGGCGTTCCGCCTCGAACGCGCCAACGAGCGCCGCTTCGCCGGCCTCAACCAGCGGCTCAGGAAGGAGAACCGGCAGGCCGAGCGGGAGATGGCGCGCTATGTGACCTTCTCGCGGCTGGTCGCCAACACCGCCGTGGCGGGGCTCGTGCTGTGGGGCGGGTACCGAGTCGCGTCCGGCGCGCTGGAGTTGGGCAGCTACGCCGGTGTCGTGCTGTATCTGCGGGACCTCTACGACAAGCCGCTCAGGCTCGGCGGCGTCCTGGACGCCTACCAGTCGGCCACGGCCTCGCTCGGCAAGATCGCGGTGCTGCTGGCGATCGAGCCGACCGTCCTCGAACCCGCCCGCCCCGCCGCGCTGCCGGCGTCTGCCCGCCACCTCCCGGGGCGCCGGGTGAGATACGACGATGTCTCGTTCGCCTATGACGCGTGCCGTGACGTCCTGCGCGGCTTCGACCTCGACATCCCCGCCGGGCAGACGGTCGCCCTGATCGGCCCCTCCGGCGGCGGGAAGTCCACGCTGGCCAAGCTGCTGGCCCGGTTGCACGACTCGACCGGCGGCCGGGTGCTCCTGGACGGGGTCGACCTCCGCTCCCTCTCGGCGGGCGATCTGCGCGACAACCTGGTCATGGTCCCGCAGGAGGGCTTCCTCTTCTCCGGGACCGTCGCCGAGAACATCGCGTTCGCCCGTCCCGACGCGGGGCGCGACGAGATCCGGCGCGCCGCCGAGGCGGTCGGGGCCCATCGGTTCATCACCGCGCTGCGCGACGGCTACCAGACCGAAGTCGGCGGACGGGGCAGCCGTCTGTCGTCCGGGCAGCGGCAACTGATCGCCCTGGCACGGGTGTTCCTGGTGGACCCGGCCGTGATCGTGCTGGACGAGGCCACCTCCGTGATCGACATCCCGAGCGAGCGGGCGGTGCGGACCGCCATGCGCGCGGTGTTCGAAGGGCGCACGGTGCTCGTCATCGCCCACCGGATGTCGACCATCCAGATCGCCGACCGGGTGGTGGTGCTGTCCGACGGCCGCATCGTCGACGACCGCACGCCGGCCTCTCCGGGCGGCGAGGGCGATCCGCGAGCCGGCCGCATCCGTCTGGAGGGCGACGACCGCCACACGTAAGGGAGTTGATCGACCGGCAGCATCCCGGCCCGGTCAGGTCAGTCCGCCGCCGCGCCCGGCCGGGACAGCCGGCGCAGCACGCTGCCGTACCGCCGGGCGGCGGCCCGCTGCGCCAGTCGTCCCGCCGGACCGGCCGCCCGCACGTACCAGGCCGCCGGCCGGCTCAGCGCGAAGACCGTGAAGTCCACCGAGCCGTCAGGACGCCGCTGGACGAGGAACGACTCCTCGCCGCACTCGGGGTGCCCGGGAAGCGTCCCGTAGCCGTACCCGGCCCGGTCGTCCTCGCGTACCGTCCACACCACCTCGCACGGCGCCCGCAGCGGGCCGGCCCGCAGCACCACCCGCACACCGGGCGCGGCCGTCGGCGCGGTGGCCGTGACGCCGAGCGGCGTGGCCCGGTGCATCCGCCAGCCGAACAGCGCCTCGGTCGCGGCCTCGAAGCTGCCAGGGTCCAGCGGGGTGCGCACCCGCATCGAGTGGAATCCGGGCGGCACGGCGGCGCCGTCGGCGGTCATGCCCGCGGCGGCGTAGGTGAGTTCGGACATCCAGGCAACGTACCCGACGCACCCCCGGCCGCCGCGCCCGCGCCGGCAAGGCCGTCATCGAACTCTAAGATGCGTGCCGGGGCGGCGCGTTCGCGCACATCCGCGCCCGCGCGGTCCGGACGGCCCGGTGGGGGCACACGGAAGAAACAGGAGAACGACGTTGACCGACCAGGGATTCTCGGTGGACGAGATAGACACCAGCAGGCCACATCCGGCCCGCATGTACGACTACTACCTCGGCGGCAAGGACAACTACGAGATCGACCGCGAGGCCGCGCAGCATGTGATCGACCTGTTCCCGGACATCGTGCCCATGGCCCGCGGCAACCGGGAGTTCATGCACCGGGCGGTGCGGTACCTGGCGGAGAGCGGCATCAGGCAGGTCATCGACATCGGCACCGGCATTCCCACCTCGCCCAACACCCACCAGGTGGCGCACGAGGTGTCGCCCGAGGTCCGTGTCGCCTACGTCGACAACGACCCGATCGTGGCGACGTATGCCGGGGCGCACCTGCTGGGTTCCGGCAACACCGGCTTTCTCCTCGGTGATCTGCGCGACCCGGAGAGCATCCTGAACCATCCGACGGTGCGCGGCCTGATCGACTTCGGCCGGCCGGTCGGGCTGATGCTGATGGCCATCCTGCACTTCATCGGGGACGAGGAGGACCCGGCGGGGCTGGTCGCCGCCTACCACGACGCGCTCCCCGCCGGCAGCCACCTCGTCCTCAGCCACACGACCGGCGACTTCCACCAGCTTGACGGCGACGCGGGGGAGGCCCGGGACGTCTACCGGGACAAGGGCGCCACCGCCACCCTCACCCTGCGCTCCCACGAACAGGTGCTGGGCTTCTTCGACGGCTTCGAGCTGGTCGAACCCGGACTCGTCCAGCCGCCGCTGTGGCGTCCTGACGGCCCGGCGCCGACGGAGCAGGAACTGGCGCGCGTCGGTTTCTACGGCGGCGTCGGAGTCAAGCGCTGAGACAGAGCGGGGGGAGGTAAATGCGTCGACAGCGTCCCCCGGCACCCGGCAGAGTGGCCGCCCGTGACAAGTAGTGAACTGTGGACCCGTGCATCAGCCGAGCGTTACGACGCCGAGGACACCGAGATGTTCTCGGCCGCCGTTCTCGAACCGACGCTCGCTTTCCTCGCCGAGCTGGCCGGAGACGGCCGGGCGCTGGAGTTCGCCATCGGGACCGGTCGCGTGGGCATCCCGCTGCGGGAACGCGGCGTGCCGGTGGTGGGCATCGAACTGTCCGAGCACATGGCGGCGGTGCTGCGGCGCAGGATCGACGAGGACACGCTGCCGGTGGTCATCGGGGACATGGCCACGGCCGTCGTACCCGGCGAGTTCACCCTGGTGTACCTCGTCTACAACACCATCTCGAACCTGCTCACCCAGGACGAGCAGGTCGAGTGCTTCCGCAACGCCGCCCGCCATCTGGCGCCCGGCGGCCGATTCGTCATCGAGCTGGGCGTGCCGCCGCTACGGTTCCTGCCGCCCGGCCAGGTCGCGGTACCGTTCGACGTCTCCGAGCGGCACCTCGGCTTCGACACCTTCGACCTGGTCGAGCAGATCCTCGTCTCGCACCACTTCACCCGCGACGCCGAGGACGGCCGCTACCGCCGCGACAACTCCCGGCACCGCTACGCCTGGCCGGCAGAGCTCGACCTGATGGCGCGGATCGCCGGGCTCGAGCGGGAACGCCGGGTCGCGGACTGGGACGGGACGCCGTTCACCCAGGAGTCCGCGAAGCACATCTCCGTGTGGCGCAAGCCGACCTGAGGCCGGTGACCGGCCCGGCAACCCGCCGGACGAAGGCCGGTCCGGCCACACTGCGGCTGCCGGACTCCACCGGGGCGGCCCGCCGCGTGTCCGGCACGGGCGGGCGGCTTCTCAGAGCTGCCGGAGGTCTTCCAGGGGGATGCCGGTGATCTCGGCGACCTGCTTCTCGGCGGTACCGTGCGCCAGCGCTGCCGCGCTTTCGGCGCGCAGATCCTCCGCAGCGGCCTCCCGGGCCTCTTCGGCGTCCTCGTAGCGCTGGGCGGCAAGAATCAACTTCGGTTCGTTCACCCCCCATATGATGCCAGGCCGATGGGCCTCCCCCTCAGCAGGAACACGCTTCAACGCCCAGGTCCGGCGCCGGCTGCCGGAGCCGGCCGTGGCGGCGTGGGCGGCACGGGCGGACAATGGGAGCGCGGCCGGTCCAGGCGCGGCCGGCGCGGAAGAGCCGCCCCCGTCGCCCTTCGCGGGACGGCCGGTCCGCTCCGGATGCCTCACATGTGGAGCTCTCATGAGCACAGCGCGGGACCTGTTGACCATCACCACGACCCTCCCTTCCGACCGCCCGGTCGAGCAGGGCGACCTGTCACTGGCCCTCGCGGGGGCAGAGCTGTTCGACCTGCTCGACGCCGGGGCCGTCACCCTGGACGGGGACGACCTGATCGTGCCCGGCCCGCCGCAGGTCCCTGCCGATGACCGGCTGCTGGGCGAGGCGGCGGCGGCACTCGTCCGGGAGCCGCCGTACGAGTCGGTCGAGGACTGGCTGTGGCGCCGTGGCCGCGGCCTGGCCGCCGCCTACCGCGCCGGGGCGGCGCGGGCAGCACCGGCCGCCCGCCGTCGCCTCCTTCCGGGCCGCACCGAACCGGCGGAACCCGCCGCCTCGCCGGCCGCGCAGGAGGCGGCCGGCCGCTGGACCGCGGGCGATCCCGTCCTCACCGGTCTCGCCGCCGCCCTCGGCATCCGCGACGTGCCGGCCGCCGAGGAGGCGGAAGGTGCGGCGGCCGAGGTGGCCGGCCAGACCGCGGCAGCCGAGGACGACGTGCTGGCGGCCGTCCTTTCCGCCGTCAACGGGGCCGTGACGGAACTGGAGGGCGTCCGCCAGCGCCGGAGCGTCGAGACTGCCGCCTTCGACAACATCTGGCGGGCCCTGTGACCCGGGACGGCCTCTCCCAGAAGGAGTCGGGGTAGGGAGATCTCTCCTCTGTGCAGCGCATTCGCAGTCCGCCATCCGCCACCACTGCCCAGGCCACCACCCCGCCCGCGCCGTACATGTGTCCGTGGATGCTGCCCGACGGGGCGCACGGCGGTGGGGCGCCCGTTCGGCGCACCCCACCGCGCCCCCGTCACCCGCCCGCGCGAGAGGCGAGCGCCAGCACCCGCTGCGCGCCCGCCACCACCGCGGGATCGATGAACCGGCCGTCGGGCAGCGCCATGGCGCCCGGCGACTCGGCCGCCGCCCGCACGGTCTCCCGGGCAGCGGCGATCTCCGGCGGCGAGGGCAGGTAGGCCCGTTCGATGACCGGCAGTTGGCGCGGGTGTATCGCGGCCCGGCCGAGAAAGCCGAGCGCCCGGCCGCGGCGGCAGGAGGCGTCGAGCCCTTCCAGGTCGCGGACGTCCGGGTAGACGGACTGGGCCGGCGGGGCCAGCCCCGCCGCCCGGGCCGCCACCACGATCCGCGCCCGGGGCCAGCCGAGCGCCTCCTCGTCCGTCAGACCGAGGTCGGCCCGCAGGTCCGCCTCGCCGAGCGCGATGCCGTGCACGGCGGGGTCGGCGCCGGCGATGGCGAAGGCGTTCTCCACGCCCAGTGCCGACTCCAGCAGCGGATACAGCCCGGGTACGGCCGCACCCGGGGCGAGTTCGCGGCAGCGGCGCACCACGGCGGTCACCTGGTCGGCGGCGCCGACCTTCGGCAGCCGCAGCCCGCCGAGGCCGGGCAGCCCGGCCAGCGTGGCGAGGTCGTCGGCGAAGAGAGGACCGCCCAGCGCGTTGACCCGGACGTGGATCCGGGCCGGCCCGGGCGCCGGCTCCGACAGCAACTCCGCCGTGGCCGCCCTCGCATACGCCTTCCGGTCGGCCCGGACGGCGTCCTCCAGGTCCACCAGCACCACGTCCGCGCCGGAGCGCAGCGCCTTGGCCACCACGTCGGGGCGGTCACCGGGTGCGTAGAGCCAGGTCAGGGCGATGCCCGGCCGGTCCGGTGCGGCGGTGACGGTGATCTTCCCGTCGACTCCGGTACTCACAGCGCCCCCTCCTCCCGCAGTGCGTCGATCTGCGGCCCGCTGAGGCCGAGTTCGGTCAGTACGGCCGTGGTGTCCGCGCCGTGCGGACGGCCGCCCCAGCGGATCGCGCCGGGGGTCGCGGACAGCCGGAAGAGCACGTTCTGCATCCTGATCGGCCCCAACTCCTCGTCCTCGACGCTCGCCACCGTGCCGAGCGCCTGGAACTGCGGATCGGCCAGCACGTCCCGCACGTCGTATATCGGGGCGACGGCCGCCTGCGCCTTCTCGAACGCGGCCACCACCTCCTCCCGGTCGTGCCGGGCTATCCAGCCGCCCACCGCCGCGTCGATCTCGTCGGCGTGCGCGGCCCGCCCGGTGCCGCTGGCGAACCACGGCTCGTCGATGAACCCCGGGTGGCCGACCAGCCGCATCACCCGCTCGGCCACCGACTGCGCCGAGGACGACACCGCCAGCCAGCTGCCGTCGGCCGTCCGATACGTGTTGCGCGGCGCGTTGTTGGTGGAGCGATTGCCCAACCTCGGCTGGACATAGCCCAGTTGGTCGTACCAGAGCAGCTGCGGGCCGAGCACGGCGAGCATCGGCTCGATGATCGCCATGTCCACCACCTGCCCGCCGCCGGTGCGGTCGCGGCCGGCCAGCGCCGTCATCACCGCGTATCCGGTGGCCAGCGCGGCGACGGAGTCGGCCAGGCCGAACGGCGGCAGCGTCGGCGGGCCGTCCGGCTCGCCGGTGGTGGCCGCGAAGCCGCTCATCGCCTCGGCCAGGGTGCCGAAGCCGGGCCGGGACGCGTACGGGCCGAACTGGCCGAAGCCCGTCACCCGGGCGAGCACCAGACGCGGGTTGACCGCTGACAGCTCCTCCCAGCCCAGGTCCCACTTCTCCAGCGTGCCCGGCCGGAAGTTCTCGATGATCACATCCGCCGACGCGGCAAGCTTGAGCAGCACGTCACGGCCGCCGGGCGTGGACAGGTCGAGGGTGAGGT
The DNA here is from genome assembly GCF_050956065.1 of Streptomyces sp. CA-111067. Lineage (NCBI taxonomy): Bacteria > Bacillati > Actinomycetota > Actinomycetes > Kitasatosporales > Streptomycetaceae > Streptomyces > Streptomyces sp. CA-111067. The sequence continues at coordinate 8,626,973 of NZ_CP192103.1, forward strand.
TGCGCTTGTTGCGGCCGAGGTGCTTCCACCACAGGCCGACGCCGTCCTTGCTCGGGCCGTGGCCGCGCGACGGGTCCGGCTTGCGCGGGTGCTCGACCTTGATCACCTCGGCGCCGAAGTCACCGAGCAGGGTCGCGGCGATCGGTCCGGCGAAGAGGGTGGCCAGGTCGATCACCCTGAGCCCGGCGAGCGGGCCGGGGCCGCCGCCGGGTGGAGGAGTGGAGGTGCCGGCGGGGCGGGAGGAGGTCGGTCGGACGGGGGTGGAAGGCCGTTGCTCCGGAATCGGGTCGGGCATGGGAACTCCCTCGGACGGTGCGGACTTCACTGCGTGCGGTATCGCGGGGCGCGGCTTCACTTGGTGCCGGCCTGTTCGCCGTCAGGCACAGCGGCGGCGGGTGCGGTGCCGGCGGTCGCCGCGCGGGCGTCGATGGCCGGGCGGTCCGGCATCGACGAGGAGGCGCCCGGCCGTTCGACGGAGAGCGCCGAGGCGGCCGTCGCCCACGCCAGCGCGTCGGGCATCGCCCGGCCCTCGCCGAGCGCGACGGCAAGGGCCCCGGCGAAGGTGTCGCCGGCCGCCGTGGTGTCCACCGCGTCGGCCCGCTGCGCCGGCACCAGCAGCGGTTCCCGGCCGCGCGCGGCGTAGAGGCAGCCCGCCGCGCCCAGCGTGATGACGATCTCCGGTACCGCGTCGAGCAGTTCGCGGGCGGCGGCACGCGGATCGCGGTGGCCGCTCAGCGCGGCGGCCTCGTGCTCGTTGGGCACCAGCAGGTCGGTGGCCGACAGCAGCCCGTCCGGCAGCGGCTGCGCCGGAGCCGGGGTCAGCACGGTCCGCACCCCCTGCCTGCGGGCCGACCGGGCGCCGGCCAGCACCCCGTCGAGCGGCAGTTCGAGCTGGAGCAGCAGCGTGCCGGCCGCGCCGATCGCCTGCTCGTCCTGTGCGGTGAGCGAGGTGACGGTGCCGTTGGCGGCCGGCATCACGACGATGGCGTTGTCCCCGGCGCCGTCCACCACGATGTGCGCGGTGCCGCTGGCGCCCGGCACGGTGCGCAGCAGGCAGGTGTCCACGCCCGCGCCGTCCAGCGCGGCGCGCAGCCGCGGGCCGAAGTCGTCGTCGCCGACCGCGCCGATCATGCGGACCGCGCCGCCCGCGCGAGCCGCCGCGATGGCCTGGTTGGCGCCCTTGCCGCCGGCGACGGTACGGAACGACTCCCCGGTGACGGTCTCGCCGCGGGCGGGCGCCACCCGCGTGTACGCCACCAGGTCCATGTTGGCGCTGCCGAGTACGACGATCCGGGCCCGGCGCGGTGCGGCGAGTTGGCTGCTCATCAGGGGCCTTCCTGCGGGTAGGCGTGGACGCTGTCCCGCGCCGGCGCGCGGTCGGCGGCGGAGTCGGCTTCCGGTTCCGTCCCCGTCTCCGTTTCCGGAGAGGTGACGGCGACGGCGGCGGTGCGCCGGGCCAGGACGTCGAAGCCGACGCCGTCGAGACCGCCGACGGTGGTGGACAGCCGGTTCTTCAGCGGACCGGTCCAGCGGTCGGGCAGCGCGCCGGGCGAGCCGGCCAGCAGCCCGGCCACCGAGCCGGCCGTGGCGCCGTTGGAGTCGGTGTCCCAACCGCCGGAGACCACCCGGCAGATGGAGCCGGTGAAGTCGCCGTCGGCGTGGGTGAGCGCGGCCGCCAGCAGCGCGGAGTTGGGCAGCACGTGCACCCAGTGGTGGTCGCCGTACTCGGCGTGCAGCGCGTCCACGACGGTCGCGAAGCCCTCGGCGGTACCGGACGGCTCGGCCCGCGCCGCCTCGATGCCGAAGCGCACGGCGCGGGCCAGCCGCGACCGGGCCGGAACCACCTGGAGGCCGGCCGCCAGGCAGGCGTGCACGTCGGTGCCGCCGCCGGCCGCGCGGGCGACGACGGCCGCGGCGAACATCGCCCCGTACACGCCGTTGGCGGTGTGCGTCAGCACCGCGTCCCGCCACGCCTCGTCGGCGGCGGCGCGCGGGTCGCCGGGGTGGGTCCAGCCGAAGACGTCGGCGCGGATCAGGGCGCCGATCCACTCGCGGAACGGATTGCGCCGGGTCGCGGTCCGCGGCGGCTCCACCCCGTCCAGCAGGTTGCGGTACGCGACCCGCTCGGCGGTGAACGTACGGCCGGCCGGCAGCTCGTCCAGCCACAGCTTCGCGACGTCGGCGGTGCCGAAGCCGTGGCCGTGGGACTCGAGCAACAGCAGCGCCAGCAGCGGGTAGTTGAGGTCGTCGTCCTCCGGCATCCCGTCGATGTTCTCGGCGAGCGAGGTGGGGCGGCTGCGCCGGTTCCACGGATACCGGGCGGCGATCCGCGGGTCGAGCCCGGCCTCGGTGAACCAGCTGCGCAGCGGCCAGTTGCCGGTGCCGGCGGCGATGGCCCTGATGCCGTCGAGCGGCAGCTTCTCCACGGGCTTGCCCAGCAGGCAGCCCGCCGCCCGGCCCAGCCAGCCGGCCTCCAGCCGCTCGGCGAGCGTCCCGGACCCGGCCACCGGCACGGCGGCCGGTGGCTGCGGCGCCGCGGCGTGCAGCGCGTCCAGTGCGGTCGGCTCGTCGGCGGCCAACGGGCTTGCGATGCCGTCGAGTTCGTCGAGCAGCGACTCGGCGAACGCCCGCAGCCGCGGCTCGACCGGCCCCGGCGAGGCCCCGGCCCGCTCCGGAGCGAGGTGCCCCCCGGCCACGAGCCACCGCCGCCGAATCTCGGCGGCGCCCTCCTCCCGCCCGTCCTCCACGGCCTGCCGCAGCTCGTGCCCGACCAGGTCCTCCGGCTGCACCCAGGTCAGCCGCAGTTCGGGGTACGGGCCTGGCGGCCGGGCCGAACTCCCGCCGTCGGCGGGCGGGGTGGTCATCGGACCTCCGCGAGGGCGGTGAACGCCGCCTCGTGGGCGCGGCGCCTCGCCGTGTCGCGGGCGAAGACCTCCCGGGTGACCTCGGCCAGTTCGGCCGCCGGCCCGTGCAGGTCGAGGCGGCTGGCCCGGATCACCTCGTCGCTCCAGCCGGCGGGCACCGCCCCCGTGCCGCCGAGCGCGCCGGCGATCGCGCCGCTCATGGTGGCGATCGAGTCGCAGTCCCTGCCGTAGTTCACCGAGCCGAGCACCGCCGGTTCGAAAGCGCCGTCGGCCACCAGCAACAGGCCGAGCGCCACCGGGAGTTCCTCGATGGAGTGCAGCCGGGACGGCCGCCGGGCGCCGAGCGACGGCTCCCGGTAGCGCGGGCCCACCGTGTCGAAGGGGGCGACGGCCTCGCGCAGCGGGGCCAGTGCCTCCTCCCAGTCGTCGTACCCGGCGGCCCGCTCGCAGACCGCCTCGACGGCCGCGCGGGTGCCGTCCTTGGCGAGCGCCAGCGCCTGGTCCACCACCGACCTGGCGGTGGCGCCCGGGGCGAACGCCGCCGCGACGGCCGCGGCGAAGACCCCCGCCGCCTCCCGCCCGTAGGACGACTGGTGCGGCGCGGCCACCTCCAGCGCCTCGGCGTAAGCGGCGGCCGGATTGCCCGCGTTGACCACGCCGACCGGTGCCATGTACATCGCGGCCCCGCAGTTGACGATGTTGCCGACGCCGGCCTCCCGCGGGTCCACGTGCCCGTAGTGCAGCCGGGCGACGATCCACTTCTCGGCCAGGAAGATCCGCTGCAGCGGCAGCGCCTCCGCCTCCAGCTCCGGAATCCAGCGGGGCGTGCCGATCAGGTCGGGCACCAGGTGGTCGGCGACGCTGTACGCGTCGAGGTGGTCGCGGACCTTGGTGTAGACCCGCACCAGCGCCTGCGTCATCAGGGTGTCGTCGGTGACGTGCCCGTCACCCTTGTGGTAGGGCGCGATCGGGCGGGCGGTGCGCCACTCCTCGTGGAACGGGCCGACGATGCCGCGCACCCGTCCGCCGTGCCGTTCCACTATCTGCTCGGGCGTCCAGCCCTCGACCGGGCCGCCGAGGGCGTCGCCGACGGCGGCACCGACCAGGCAGCCGGTGATCCGGTCCTCAAGCGTCGTTTTCATGGGTTGCGAGTCCTTCCTTGAGGTTGACGGCGGGTTCGACGCCGGCCAGCCGGGCGGCCAGCTCCACGAGGTCGAGGCCGGCCAGCCGCGGCAGCGCGCAGCCGGCCAGGGTCCGGCAGGCGTTCCGCCAGGAGTCGGGCAGCTCGCCGATGCCGCCGAGCGCGCCGGCCAGCGCGCCCGCCAGCGCCGGGGCGGAGTCCGCGACGCGGGACAGGCAGGCGGCGGCCGGCACCGCCTCGTCCACCGCGCCGCCCGAGGCGAGCACCAGGGCCAGCGCCACCGGTACGGTCTCCGCGGCGGCGATGCCGTAGCTGTAGACGTGGTCGACGATCTGGTGCTCCAGCAGCGGGATCAGACCGAACGCCAGGCCGTGCGCCCGGGAGGATTCCGCGCGGGCGGCCTGGGCGAGGGCCACGGCGTGCCCGGCGTTGCGGGCGATCTCGGTGCCGGCCGGGAGCTGGCCGAGCGCGGCCTGCACGCAGTCGGCCACCGGGGCGCCGGCCAGTGCCAGGCTGACGGCCGCGGCCATCGCGCGGGCGCCGTGCACCCCGTCCTCGTCCTGGGTGTACCGGGCGTCGTACTCGGCCAGGTCGGCCGCGGCGGCCGGATCGCCCGGGTGGACGACGGCCAGCACGCAGGCCCGCCCGCAGGCGGCGTCGTCGAAGAAGTGCGGGTTGTCGTGGCCGGTGGCCGGCGGGCGCAGCCCGGTGGCGAGGTTGCCGAGCCCGGCGCGTACCGAGATACGGGCGCGCAGCGGCATCACGGCGGACTCGACCTCGGGGGCGCGGGCCGCGGCCGAGGAGATCTCGGCGGCCAGCGACATCCAGGCCAGGTCCACGGAGGACCGCACCCGGCGGTCCCGGCTGAGGTCGCTGAGCTGCGCCGCCCGCGCGGCGAGCACGGCCTCCGCGGTGAACGCGGCCCACTCGGCGTCGTCGGACGGGCCGAGCCGCAGCGGCTCCGGCGGCTGGTTGAGGGCGATCGGCACGGGCAGCGTGGTGGTGGCGTTCTGCTCGGCGAAGGTGTCGAGCTCCCGGGTCAGCCGCCGCGTCCACTCGGGCATCCGCGCGGCCCGGTGCCGGGCCGCCGGCCACCCCGCGGCGTCGCCGGCGGCGAGCCCGAGCAACAGCCCCTCGATCCGCCCGGCCGCGTCCGCCCCCGGGTCCCCGTCGCCGCCGCCACCGCACACGGTCCCGGGCAAGGCGCCGTCCTGACGCCCCGCCCGTTCCGCGCTGCCGGTCGTCACCGAGCCGGACGCGCGCCCGCCGTCGGCGGGTCGCCGGGCCCCCGGTGTGCGCGCGGTCAGCGTGCCGCTACGGGTGGCCGGTTCGGCCGTCGGGCCGTGGCGGTGGGTCGCCGTGGACGGTCCCTCGGCGCGATGCGCCTCGCCCGTGCGGGTGGTCGGTGCGGCATCGGCGCCGTCCTCCGGCTCGGAGGTGCGCACCGCGGGTCCGGCGCGGCGGGCGTCCGGCCGGTCGGTCGCGCCGACGCGGAGGGACGGCGCCGGCGGCCCTTCGTGGCGTTCCGCCTCGCCCGTGCGGGCGGCCCGGGCGGCGTCGGGGCTCCGGGCGCCGGGTGCGCGCGTCGCGTGGCCGCCGCCGAGGGCGCCCGGCCGGTCGGGCGCGCCGAGGCGGAGGGTCGGCGCCGCCGGCTCGCCCGTAGTGGTGGCGGGTGTGGAGTCGGGTGCGCCTGCCTCGCCGGGCGCCGGGTCGGCCCGGTCGGCCTCCGGACGGTCGACCCCGCTGCCGGGAACGGCCGTCAGCGGTGTGGCTGTCGGCTCCACTCTGGACCGGGTCGTCATGATGCCGCCCGTTCGCCGTGGCCGGGGGAGAGCCGGCCCTCGTCGGGGGCCAGCAGGTCCGCGATGTCGCGGACGTGGTAGCCGGCCATCGAGGGCAGGCAGCTGCCGCGGACCGGGCGGACCGCGGCCGACCAGCGTTCCGGGATGGACGCGTAGCCGCCGAGCGTTCCGGCGAGCGCGCCGGCGACGGCGGCCGTGGTGTCGGCGTCCCGGCCCATGTTCACCGCGCCGAGCACCGAGCCGGCGAAGTCGCCGTCGGCCAGCGCGAAAGCACCGAACGCGAGGCCGACGGCCTCTGGTGCCAGGTCCGTCCACGGGTAGCCGCCGATGACGACGGCGGAGCGCAGCGCGCGCTCCCGGTCGAGCACGCTCAGCGACGCGTCCCGCCTGACCCGGGTCGCGACGGTCACCGCGCGCCGCAGCGACCGTGCCGTCCAGGAGTCCTCCGGGACCACGGACAGCGCGGCCGTGACGACCGCGGCCGGGCTGCCGCCGGTCATCGCCGCGGCCACTCCGGCCGCGACGGCCTGGCCGCCGTAGATCCCCTCGCCCTCGTGGCTGACGGTGCCGTCGATCGCCACCAGCCTGGCCGCCTCGGCGGGCCGGCCGGCCGCGTAGACCCCGCAGGGCGCGGCCCGCATGGCGAGGCCGTCGCTCCAGGCGTGCCGGTGCTGCGCGGTGATCGGCGAGGCCAGGCCGCGGCGCAGGTTCTCCAGGGTGCCGCGCTCGCTGAACCCCGCGCCGCGGAACGCCCCCTCGTCCCGGTCGGCGATCCACAGGTGCCAGGCCGCCTCCACGTCACCGGTGGTGAGCGCGGAGCCGAACCGGGCGAGCAGCAGGCCGGACAGGATCGCGTACTCGGTGTCGTCGGTCCCCGCCGGGTCGTCGCTGACGAAGTCCTCGATCCGGCCCCAGCGCTCTCTGATCTGGGACGGTTTCATGTTCTCCGCGGGCGCCCCGAGCGCGTCCCCGACCGCGAGGCCGGTGAGCGCGCCGCGCGCGTGGTCGCGGCGGCTTCCCGCTGCGGGACGGGGGCGGACCGCGCCGCCCGGTGGCGGGATCAGGGAGGGAACCGAGGGGACCGATGGAGGGGGTGGGGCGGGGGTTGAGCTCATGCCGTGCCGTTCCTGGTGAGTGCTGCTGGGTGGGGCGTTCGGTGCGCCGTGCCGGGCAGGCGTGCGGGCGGCGGACGCGGCGGCCGGCCGGGTGAACGGGTCATGGTGTCGGGCTCCTTCTCCAACTGCTTCGGCTGCTCGGTTCCCTCTCGGGTGCTCGGACCGTCGGAATCTGGAACTCGCGGCGGCCGGGACGGTTACGGGTGCGGGCCGTGCGGGAGGTGGCGGGCACGGCCGTGCCGGGGGCGGCCGGTCAGCTCCGGTACCGCTCGAAGACCCGGTTGCCGTCCCGGACCAGCTTTCCGCGCAGCGAGTCGAGGCTGATCGCGCCGCTGTAGTACTGCTGGAGCGCCGGGGTGGCGATCTTGTCCGACCACTCGGGGTAGCCGCGCATGCCCAGCGCCGGCGAGGCGGTCAGATAGCGGGCGATCGACATGCCGGTACTCCAGCCGAGCTTTTCGGTGGTCAGCGCCGGATCGCGCAGCGCGGCCGTGCCGGTCGGCGGCATCCAGTCGCCCTGGGCGAGCTGCACCAGGTGCGGGGTCTGCGTCATGAAGTCGATGAACTCCACCGCCGCCTCCTGGTGGGCGCAGGACTTGGACACCGACAGGGTCTGCGGGCTGACCCCCTGGGCGCGCCCGCCGTCCGCGCCGCCGGCGCCGACCGGCAGCGGCAGCGTGACCCAGTCGAAGTGGTCGGGGGCCTGCTGCTGGACCTGCTGCCGGTAGGAGAAGTCCAGCGGCAGCATCGCGTACCGGCCGCCGAAGAACCCGGGCAGCACGTCGCCGCCGCCCAGCGACAGGGCGCTGGAGGGCGCCGAGCGGTCGGTGCGCACCTGCCGGCTGACCATCTCGGCGAACGCGGAGTCCGCGCTGTCGAAGCGCACCTCGGTACGGCCGCTGTCCTTGTCCTTGTACAGCACCCGGCCGCCGTTGGTGAGCGCCAGGTTCAGCGTCACGCTCACCGGTGAGCTCATCGGCCAGGCGGTCCCGTACCGCTCGGCCTTGCCGCCGCCGTGGTGGGACAGCTCACGGGTGATGTCCTCGAACTCCGCCCAGGTCCACGGGTGGTCGGAGTCGGGCAGCGGGATGCCCGCGTCCACCAGCAGCTTCCTGTTGGCGATCAGCACCCGCGGCTCCTGCAGGAACGGCACGCCGTACAGCGCCCCGTTGAACGCCGCGGTGTCCCAGGTGCTCTGCGGTATCCGGGCGCGCAGCCCGGCCGGCAGCAGCTTCGTCAGGTCCGCGAGGTAGCCGCCGGAGCCGAAGTCGGTCAGGTCGATGCCCTCGTCATGGATGATGTCGGGCGCCTCACCGCCCTCGAACGAGGTCAGCAACTGGTCGTGGACGTCGTCCCAACTGCCCTGCACGTAGCGGACGTGGGTCTCCGGGTGCTGCTGGTTCCACTGCTTCACCAGCGCCTTGTTGGCCTTGACCGACTCCTCCTGCCAGGCCAGCGACAGGAAGTCCAGGCTGGGCACGCCCGAGCCGCTGGAGGAGCCGCAGGCCGACAGCAGCGACCCGGAGCCGGCCGCCGCGGCGGTGGCGGCCGTACCGGCCAGGAGCGTACGGCGGCGCATCAGCCCTTCACCGACCCGGTCATCATGCCGCCGACCAGCCGCTTCTGCAGCAGCGCGAAGAACAGCAGGCTGGGCAGGGTGGCGAGGACGGACGCTGCGGCCAGCGGGCCGAGGTCCGCGGCGCCCTCGGCGCCGAGGAAGTGGGTCAGGATCACGGACATCGTCTGCTTCTCCGGGGACTTGAGCAGGACCAGAGCGAAGAAGAACTCGTTCCAGGCGGTGACGAAGGAGAACATCAAGGTCGCCACCAGGCCGGGCACCAGCAGCGGCAGCACCACACTGCGCAGCGTGCGCAGCCGGCTGCATCCGTCGATGGCGGCGGCCTCCTCCAGCGACGCCGGCACCGCCTTGACGTAGCCCTGGAGCATCCACAGCGCGAAGGGCAGCGTCCACACCACGTAGACGACCGTCAGGCCGATCCGCGAGTCGATCAGGTGCAGGTTCTTCAGCACCATGAACAGCGGGATGATGATCAGCACCAGCGGGAACATCTGGCTGACCAGGATCCAGCCGGTGCCGGCCCGGCTGACCCTGGACTTGAACCGCACCATCACATAGGCCGCGGGCACCGCCACGCCGACCGAGAGCACCGCCGCGGCGCCGGCCACCATCAGGCTGTTGAGCGCCGAGTGCAGCAGCGGCTGCTGGTCGAACGCGGAGCGGAAGTTGTCCAGCGTCGGGTGCTTGGGCAGCCAGGTCGGATGCAGCGAGCCCAGTTCCTGCGGGGACTTGAACGCGGTGGACACCAGCCACAGCAGCGGGAAGGCCAGGAAGACCAGGTAGCAGAGCAGGGCCACGTACTGCCCGGCCCGGCCCGCCCTGCGGCGCGCCCGCCGTCGGCCGGCCGACGGCGGCGCCTGTGCGGGGGCGGCGGCGGGGGTGGCTTGCGAGGGAACGGCGGCGCTCACTGGTCGGCCTCCTTGAGACGGTTGCGCAGGAACACGGCCAGCAGCACGGAGATCACCGCGACCATCACCAGGCCCATGGCCGCCGCGTAGCCGAACTGCCCGTAGCGGAAGGCCTCGTCGTAGGCGAAGAGCATCGGCAGCTCGGTCTTGCCGCCGGGACCGCCGCTGGTCAGCACGTAGACCAGGCCGAAGGAGTTGAAGTTCCAGATGAAGTTCAGCGCGGTGATGGACAGCACCACCGGCTTGAGGGTCGGCCAGGTGACGGTGCTGAACCGGCGCCACAGCCCGGCCCCGTCGAGGCTGGCGGCCTCGTGCAGCTCCACCGGTACGTTCTGCAGGCCGGCCAGCAGCACCACGGTGGTCTGCGGCATCCCGGCCCACACGCCCACCACGATCACCGCGGGCAGCGCCAGCGACAGGCTGGACAGCCAGTCCGTGCTGCCCGAGGCCAGGTGCAGGTCGTGCAGGGTGTTGTTGAGGATGCCGGAGTCCGGGTTGTAGACCAGCCGCCACATGATGCCGACCACCACCTCGGGCATCGCCCACGGCACCAGCGCCAAAGTGCGGGCCAGCCAGCGCAGCCGCAGGTTCTGGTTCAGCAGCAGCGCCAGGCCGAGCGACATCAGGAACTGCAGCACGGTGACGCATACCGCCCACACCAGCCCGATCCGGAAGGACTGCCAGAACAGCGAGTCGAGCCGCAGCTCCTTGAAGTTGTCGACGCCGGCGAAGGAGGTGCTGTGGGTGACCCCGGACTGCGCGTCGGTGAACGCCAGGCCGATCCCGTAGAGCAGCGGTCCCACGCTCAGCACCAGCACCGGGATCAGTGCGGGGAGCAGCAGGAACCAGGCGTCCTTGTCCAGGCCGAGCACCCGGCGGCGGGCGGCGGTGCTGCGCGGCGGCGGGGTGCCGGCGCCGCGGCGGGGCGCGGTGGCCGCGGTGGCGCTCATGAGGCGCTCGCCGCGCCGACGCGGGGCGTCCGGCCGGTGCCCGCCATGGTCGACTCGCGCACCACCAGCCGGGGCGCGACGGTCTCGCAGCGCACCTCGTGGCTGTCGCCCTCCAACCGGGACACCAGCATCCCCGCGGCCAGCCGGCCGCGCTCCGCCGATCCCAGGTCCACGCTGGTCAGCGCCGGGTGGCCGGCCCTGGCCAGCTCGCTGTCGTCCATCCCGGCGACCGCGAGGTCCTCCGGTATTCGCAGGCCCCGGTCGTGCGCCGCGTGCACGGCGCCCAGCGCGAGCTGGTCGTTGGCGCAGAAGACGCTGTCGATGCCGAGGCCGGAGTCCAGCAGCCGGTGCGCGGCCGCGGCCCCGGCCTCGATGCCGAACTCGGTGGTGACGGTCAGCGCGGGGTCGAAGTCGAGTCCGGCCTGCTGGAGCGCCGTACGGTAGCCGAGCCGGCGGTTGCGGCCGGGGACGGTGTCGGCGGGCCCGTTGATGAACGCGATCCGTCGCCGTCCACTCTCCACCAGGTGCCGCACCGCGAGCACCGTGCCCGACACCGAGTCGGCCCGCACGCTGTCCACCGCCGCCTCGCCGGGCAGCGAGCCGATCACCACCACCGGCCGGGAGACGGCGGCCAGCACCGCCAGATGCTCGTCGGTCACCCGGATCGGGCACAGGATCAGCCCGTCGCTGGTGCGGTCAGCCAGGCTGCGCACCACGTCCAGCTCGTCCTCGGCGACGGCGTCGGTGGAGTGCAGCAGCAGCCGGTAGCCGAGCGGCTTGGTCACCGCCTGTATCTGCCGGACCATCGACACATAGGTGGGGTTGCCGACGTCGGGCATCGCGAAGGTGAGCTGGCGGGTCCGGCCGCCCTTGAGGGACCTGGCCACGCCGTTGGGTACGTAGCCCAGTTCGGCGGCGGCCTGCTCGACCCGCCGGACGGTGTTGGGGCGGGCCCCGTGGCCGTTGAGGACCCGGGACACCGAGGCGATCGAGACACCCGCCCTGGCGGCGATGGTCTCCACGGTCGGCGGTCCGGCCGAGGTCGTCATGATCGGTCCCTTCGCTGGTCCGGCAACTGAACTGTAAACGTTTACAGTTCGGTCCTGGCGAGCCACTCGTGAAAGAGGCGGTTTCCGCAATGTTGCGCGGGTGTTTCGGTGATCGTCAATGAGTTGTGGTCTGAATCACACTCATGAGCGACGCGAGAACCGCGGCGGGCCCGACCGCCGAGACGATCGGGCCCGCCGCGGCAGCGGTCAACTGCCCTTGACCGGCGCCATCTTCTGCTCGACGTCCGGATTCTTCTTCATCCAGTTCCGCACGCCCTTGGCCGGGGTGTCGGGACCGCCGTCCTGGATCGCCGCCTCCAGCGAGCCGAGCTGGGCCTCGGTCAGCCGGAAGTTCCGCATCCAGGTGCTCACCTGCGACAGCTTCGTACCGCTGCCCTTGTTGGCCAGGTCGTGGATGGAGTCACCGGGGCCCCACAGGCCCTTGGGGTCGGCCAGCTTGGTCAGGTCGTACTTGCTGTAGGCCCAGTGCGGCGACCACAGCACCACGGCGACCGGCTTCTTCTGCGCGTAGTCGCGCTTGAGTTCGGCCAGCATGCTCGCGGTGGAGCTGTTGACGACCTTGTACTCCTTGTCCAGGCCGTAGCCGGGCAGCACCTTGGTCTGGAGCAGCTTCGTCTCGCCGGCGCCGGGCTCGATGCCGATGATCCGGCCGCCGAACTCCTGGCTCTTGCCCTTGAGGTCGGCCATCGTCTTGACGCCCTTGACGTAGGACGGCACCGAGACCTCCAGCGAGGTCTCGTCGTACCACTTGCCCAGGTCGGTGTAGTCCTTGCCGTACTGCTTCATGTACGAGGCGTGGGTGGTCGGCAGCCACGCGTCCGTCAGGTAGTCCAGCGAGCCGCTGGCCAGGCCGGTGAAGGCCGCGCCCGGGTCGTACGTGGTGACCTTCGGCTGGTAGCCGCGGTCGGCGAGCACCTGCTGCCACAGGTTCGCCGAGGCGACCGACTCGTCCCAGTTGAAGGCGCCGATCTTCACCGACTGCCCCTTGCCGACGTTCTGCGCGGCGGTGACGGGACCGCCCGAGGAGGAGTCGTCGTCGCCGAAGACCCCGACCCCGCAGGCGGCCAGCGCCAGGACGACCACGCAGGACAGGCCCACCGCGGGACGCGGCCGGTAGCGCAGCACGCTGAAGCCGTGCGCGGGCTCGCGCAGTCTGGCCAGCGCGCGGCGGCCGAGCGGCGAGACCTGGTCGCCCAGCGCGCCGGTGATCCGGTCCAGGTAGATGGCCAGGACGACCACCGCGACGCCGCCCTCGAAGCCGAGGCCGATGTTCACCTGGCTGATCGCGCCGAACACGGTGGAGCCCAGGCCCTCGGCGCCGACCATGCCGCCGATGACGACCATCGAGAGCGCCAGCATGATGACCTGGTTGACGCCCGCCATGATCGTCGGCAGCGCCAGCGGCAGCTGGACCCGCAGCAGCGTCTTGCCGGGCGGGGTGCCGAACGCGTCGGCGGCCTCCACCAGTTCGGGATCGACCTGCCGGATGCCCAGCTCCGTCATCCGCACGCCGACCGGCATCGAGAACACGATGGTGGCGATGACGGCGGGCACGGTGCCCAGGCTGAAGAAGATGATCGCCGGGATCAGGTAGACGAAGGCCGGCAGCGTCTGCATGACGTCGAGCACGGGGCGTACCACTCTGCTCGCCGCACTGCTGCGGGCCGCCCACACCCCCAGTGGCACCGCGAGCAGCAGCGCCACCACGCCGGAGACCACGACGAGCGACAGCGACTCCATCGCCTCGTCCCACTGCGCGATCGAGTCGATCAGCGCGAAGCCGGCGAAGGCCAGCACGCCGGCCGTCAGGCCGCGCATCCAGAACGCGAGCACCGCGAGGATGCCCGCCATGAGCAGCGGCGACGGGCCGCCGAGCACCCATTCCACGCCGTCGTAGGCGTGGTTGATGATCCGGCTGATGAAGTCGAAGAGCCACGAGAAGTGGTCGGTGAGCCAGTTGACGACGTCTTCGGCCCAGTTGCCGAGATGGATCCTAGGCATCGCCGGCCTCCTTCGTCAGTGCGCTGGTATCGCCCTTGGTCAGCAGGCCGGTGTCACCGGAGCCGGCCGCGGTGCCGTGGCCGTCCGGGCCGTCCGGGCTGTCCGGGCCCGCGGGTTCCGCCACCAGGGCGTGGTGCAGGCCGACCACCGTCTCCGGCTGGTCGCCGAGCGCGGCCAGCAGCGTGACCCGCGGGATGACACCGCTGAGCCTGCCGTCGCCGTCCACCACCGCCAGCGGCAGCTTGGTCTGCGAGGCGGGGGTGAGCAGTTCGGCCAGCGGCGCGTCCGCGTGCGTGGTGACGCACTCGGTCTCCATCAGGTCGCGGACCCGCGACTCGCCGCCGCGCAGCGCCTCGGTGACCTTCTCCTCGGTGACGGTGCCGACCAGCTTGCGGCCGGGCGCGACGACGAAGGCGGCGGACGCCTGGTCGGTGCGCAGGGCGCGCATCGCGGCCCGCGGTCCGTCACCGGGATGCACCATGACCCGCGGCTCCTGCATGATCGAGCCGGCGGTGAGCACCCGGGAGCGGTCCACGTCCTGGACGAAGCTGGCCACGTAGTCGTTGGCCGGGTCGACGAGGATGTCCTCGGCGCTGCCGATCTGGACGATCCGGCCGTCGCGCATCACCGCGATCCGGTCGCCCAGCCGCATGGCCTCGTTGAGGTCGTGGGTGATGAAGACGATCGTCTTGTGCAGCCGCTGCTGGAGTTCCAGCAGCTGGTCCTGCATGTCACGGCGGATCAGCGGGTCCAGCGCGGAGAACGACTCGTCCATCAGCAGCACGTCGGCGTCGGTGGCCAGCGCGCGGGCAAGTCCCACCCGCTGCTGCATGCCGCCGGACAGCTCGTCGGGCCAGTGGACGCCCCAGCCGGCCAGGCCGACCAGGTCGAGGGCGTGCGCCGCCTTCTCCTCGCGCTCCTTGCGCGGTACGCCCTGCACTTCGAGGCCGTATCCGGCGTTCTCCAGCACGCTGCGGTGCGGGAAGAGCGCGAAGTGCTGGAACACCATGCTGATCCGTTGGGAGCGCAGGTCGCGCAGGGCCTTCGGCGACAGGGCCGTGAGGTCCTGACCGTCGAACAGCACCCTGCCCGAGGTGGGCTCCGCAAGGCCGTTCAGCATGCGCAGCAGCGTGGACTTGCCCGAACCGGACAGGCCCATGACAACGAAGATCTCGCCCTGCTGCACCTCGAACGAGGCGTCCACCACGGCGGCGGTGGTGCCTTCCTCGCGCAGTTCCGCGCGATCAGTTCCTTCCTGGATGCGGCGGACGGCCGCCTTCGGCCTTCTTCCGAAGACCTTGAACACGTGCTCGGCTACGAGCTTCGACACAGTTGCCTTTCGGGCCGGGGACGGGTCGGAACCGGCCGCCGGGCGTGGTGCCGGGCGGGGCATCGCGCGACGCGTCGAGCGATGCCGTACAAACCCGCTGCAACCGGTTCACTCCCGAACCTAACGGCCCGCCGGGCCCGAGTCACAGCCCCCGCCCCGGTGCGTTCCGCGGCCCGGGTGCCCCGCCGAAACCCCCTTACCCGCCGATCCGGTCGTGGAAAACCAGGCGCCGCCGCGATCGTGCGACATGTCACAACCGGGGTGCCGGCGGTCGCATGAGATGCCCAATTTCAGTGGGCTTTACAACCTTTCCCTGAGTGATCACCAAGGCGCGCAGAGTGACCGGCGGCGCGAGGGCTCGCGGACGCCCTTCGTTTGTAAGGGGGGTACGAGAGCGGCTTAATGTCGCTTCTGTCAGGTTGTATTCGGCAGGTCATCGTAGCTGAAACGTTATTCGCCCGAGGTCGCCCCGTAGCCCGGCGGAACGAGGCCGAGGTCGCGTGCCAGAGACCGGTAGGACGGGATGAGCTGCGTCCACCGGGTGTGCCAGTCGACGGGTTCCCGCCCGGCGAGGTGCGCGGCCAGATCCTCGACGTGTGCCTGCCATCCGGCGCCGTGGTTGACGAACTCCGGCACCGGCAGTCCGCGCTCCTCGATCACCAGCCGGGTCCGGTCCTCGCCCTCGGGGGTGAGTACGGCCTCGATGACCGTCGAGTCCGGCGCGCCCGGTTCCATCGTCAGCAGCAGCCGGCGCGGCGGATCGCAGACCTCCACCCGGCCGGGCCCCTCCCAGCTGCTGGTGAAGCTCGCCCGGAACTCGCCGCCCAGACGCAGGTCGCCCTCCACCCGCGCCACCCAGCGCGCCAGCCGTTCGGGGTCGGTCAGCGCCGACCACAGGTCGTCGGCGCCCGTCTCGTACACGTCCTCCATCCGGACGCCCCCCTTGCCGCCGGTGACCTGCAGGCTGCCGATCAGGCGCGGTCCGGTCCTCGTGTCGTCGGTCATGCGGTGTTCCCCCTGCTCTCTGTGCTGTCTCTGCTGTCTTGTGCGGCGTTGCCCCGCGCACGGCTTGCTTGTCCGCGTTTTCCACGGGCGACCTCGGTGTGCAGCGCGTCCATCCGCTGCTCCCACAGCGCCCGGTAGCGGTCGAGCCACTCGTGGACCTCGGCGAGCGGCTCGGGGCGCAGCCGGTAGACGCGGAACTGCGCCTCCTGGTGCACCTCGACCAACCCCGCCTCGCGCAGCACCCGCAGGTGCCGGGAGACCCCCGGGCGGGCGATCGGCAGCAGCGCCGCCAGCTCGGTGACGGTGGCCGGTCCGGCCCGCAGGGCCTCCAGTACGGTGCGCCGGCTCTCGTCCGACATCGCTTGCAGTACGGCATCCACCCGGTGAGCGTAACCAGTCGGGTACGTACCTGTCCAGGTACATAAGCTGGTGGATTCGTCGCGCGCGCCGGGAGTTCGCCGCCGCCGGGAGCCGGTGCCGGTTCGCGGGCGGCAAGCCCTAAGCTGGCGGGTGCAGCTGGTTCGCCCCCGTCCGCCAGGCGGGAGCGTCGCAAGAGGGAACCCGGTGGGAATCCGGGACTGCCCCGCAGCGGTGAGTGGGAACGACCGCCGTCATACGCACTGGGTCCGGAAACGGGTCTGGGAAGCGACGGCCAGTAGGTGTCCGCCTCAGGCGGACGCGCCCGCGAGTCCGAAGACCTGCCCGCTGCCCGTACACACCCCGTGTGTACGGAGATCCGGTGACCTCGTGGGCGGGTCGGCGTACGGATGGCGGGCAGCACCTCCGGGTGTGGCATCTCTTGTCGAGGTGACCCGTCCGCTCCGCTTCGTGCTCCTCGCCTCCCGCAAGCGGTCTCCGGAACCTCGGGACACACGCTCGCGAAGGAGAGCCCCCATGACAGACCAGCCCACCGCCGGCCGCGCGGCCGCAGCGCCGCGCGCCACCGTGTACGGCTACCCCAGGCAGGGACAGCACCGGGAACTGAAGAAGGCGATCGAGGGGTACTGGAAGGGCAGGGTCAGCGCCGAGGGCTTGCGGGAGGCCGCTGCCGGGTTGCGCCGTTCGAACTGGCGGCAGCTCGCGGAGGCCGGGCTCGGTGAGGTGCCGACCGGCGACTTCTCGTACTACGACCACATGCTCGACACCAGCGTGATGGTCGGCGCGATCCCGGCCCGGCACCGTGAGGCCGTGCAGAACGACCCGCTCGACGGGTACTTCGCGATGGCCCGCGGCACGCAGGATGTGGCGCCGCTGGAGATGACCAAGTGGTTCGACACCAACTACCACTATCTCGTGCCGGAGTTGGGCCCCGACACCGTCTTCGCCGCCGACTCGGCCAAGCAGGTCGCCGAGCTGGGAGAGGCCCTCGCGCTCGGCCTGGACGCCCGGCCGGTCCTCGTCGGCCCGGTCACCTACCTGCTGCTGGCCAAGCCGGCGCCGGGAGTCGACCCCGGGTTCGAGCCGCTGACGCTGCTGGACCGGCTGCTGCCGGTCTACGCCGAGGTGCTCGCCGACCTGCGGGCGGCCGGCGCCGGATGGGTGCAGCTGGACGAACCCGCGCTGGTACAGGACCGCACCCCGGCCGAGCTGAACGCCGCCGCCCGCGCCTACCGCGAACTCGGCGCCCTGGCCGACCGGCCCAGGCTGCTGGCGGCGTCCTACTTCGACCGGCTCGGCGAGGCACTGCCGGTGCTGGCCAAGGCACCCATCGACGGCCTCGGGCTGGACTTCACCGGTCCCGGCGCCGCCAACCTCGCCGACCTCGCCGCCGTCGGCGGCCTGCCCGGCAAGCGGCTCATCGCCGGGGTGGTGGACGGCCGCAACATCTGGATCAACGACTTCGAGAAGTCGCTGTCCACCCTCGGCACCCTGCTGGGCCTGGCCGACCGGGTGGACGTGGCCGCGTCCTGCTCGCTGCTGCACGTCCCGCTCGACGCGACAGCCGAGCCCGACATCGACCCGCGGATCGCCCGCTGGCTGGCCTTCGCCCGGCAGAAGACCGCCGAGATCACGGTTCTCGCCCGCGGCCTGGCCCGCGGAACCGCGTCGATCGCGGCCGAACTGGCCGCCAACCGCGCCGACCTCGCCTCCCGCGCGAACTCACCCATCACCCGGGACCCGGCGGTGCGGGAGAGGGCCGCGGCAGTCACCGACGCCGACGGCGCCCGCTCCCAGCCCTACCCGCAGCGCACCGCCGCCCAGCGCGAACGCCTCGACCTGCCGCCGCTGCCGACCACCACCATCGGCTCGTTCCCGCAGACCGACGACCTGCGCGCGGCCCGCGCCGCGCTGCGCGCCGGGCGGATCGACGCCGCCGGCTACGAGCAGCGCATGGAAGCCGCCGTCGCCGAGATCATCGCCTTCCAGGAAGAGGCGGGCCTGGACGTCCTGGTGCACGGCGAACCCGAACGCAACGACATGGTCCAGTACTTCGCCGAGCAGCTCACCGGCTACCTCGCCACCCGGCAGGGCTGGGTCCAGTCCTACGGCACCCGCTACGTCCGCCCGCCGATCCTGGCCGGCGACATCTCCCGCCCGGCACCCATGACGGTCCGCTGGACCAGCTACGCCCAGTCGCTGACCTCACGCCCCGTCAAGGGCATGCTCACCGGCCCCGTCACCATGCTCGCCTGGTCCTTCGTCCGCGACGACCAGCCGCCGGCCGACACCGCACGGCAGGTCGCCCTCGCCCTGCGCGACGAGGTCACCGACCTGGAGGCGGCGGGCACCGCCGTCATCCAGGTCGACGAACCCGCGCTGCGCGAGACGCTGCCGCTGCGCGCCGCCGACCGGCCCGCCTACCTCCACTGGGCCACCCAGGCGTTCCGCCTGACCACCGCCGCCGTCCGCCCGGACACCCAGATCCACACCCACATGTGCTACGCCGAGTTCGGCGACATCGTCCAGGCCATCGACGACCTCGACGCCGACGTCATCAGCCTGGAGGCCGCCCGCTCGCACATGCAGGTCGCCGGCGAACTCGCCGACCACGGCTACCCCCGCGAGGCCGGACCCGGCGTCTACGACATCCACTCACCGCGCGTCCCCGACACCACCGAGGTCACCGCCCTGCTCCGCAAGGGCCTGGCCGCGATCCCCGCCGACCGGCTCTGGGTCAACCCCGACTGCGGCCTGAAGACCCGAGGCTGGCCCGAGACCAAGGAATCCCTCGACCACCTGGTCGCCGCCGCACGGCAGTTGCGCGCCGAACTGGCCTGACCGGCCCCGCCGGGGGAGGGGCGCGGCCTCTCCTCCGGCGCCCGGGCGGGGGCCCTGCGGCCGTCCGTTCCGGACCGCGATCACCCCGGCGGCCACCGGGCCCCGAAGGGGCGCGGGGAACTGCGCGACCAGCCACCGCCTGGCTGCGGTGAGGCACCGGCCGAGAGGGCTGCTGCTGTCGAATCCCGGCCCGGAGGGCCCGCCTCACGCCTCCGCGCCGCCGAGGACGTCTTCGCCGAAGG
The DNA here is from genome assembly GCF_050956065.1 of Streptomyces sp. CA-111067. Lineage (NCBI taxonomy): Bacteria > Bacillati > Actinomycetota > Actinomycetes > Kitasatosporales > Streptomycetaceae > Streptomyces > Streptomyces sp. CA-111067. The sequence goes on from NZ_CP192103.1 coordinate 8,646,199, forward strand.
CGGCGACGAGCGCCCTCGCGATCAGTTCCGACAGCTCGGATTGCCCGCCGTCCTCCGTCCACCGCACCAGCGCCGTGTGCATGGCGGCCAGGCAGGCGCTGGCCGCCGCCTGGGCCTGGAAGGCCGCCTCGGGATCGCCGGCGCCGTCCCCGAGCGCGCCCACGATCGCCTGCTGGAGCGCGTAGTTGTTGTCCAGGTGCTTGGCCCGCAGGGCCGGCGTGGAGATCATCAGCCGCAGCCTGGCCAGCAGGAACCGGCCCTCCGCCGTCAGCCCGCCGCCCTCGGCGTCCCCGGTCAGCGCGGCGGCAGAGTCGACCAGCGCCCTGCCGATCCGGCCCACCAGCGGCTGCCCCGCCGGCCCCGCGAGGATCTGCTCGGCGACCAGCCTGCCGTGCTGGTCGATCAGGACGAGGTCCTCCTTCGTCGGGAAGTGCCGGTAGACGGTCATGGGCGACACGCCCGCCGCCGCCGCGATGTCGGTGACGGTCGTGGCGTCGTATCCGCGCTCGCTGAACAGCCGTACCGCGTGCGCCTGGATCACACGCTGCGTCTCGGACCGCCGCTGAGCTCGCAACGTTGAGTGCTGGTCGGGCATGTGATAGACCCTACCGGAGTGGTAGTGACTACCAGATAGGTAGTCGCTCACAGACAGGGGTGGCGGGCATGGGCGATCTGACGGGCAGGACGGCTCTGGTGACCGGGGCGGCGCGCGGCATCGGGCAGGCGACGGCGATCCGGCTGGCGGCGGACGGGGCGCTGGTCGTCGTGCACTACGGCACGGACAAGGACGGCGCGGCGGCGACGGTCGACCGGATCGAACGGGACGGCGGGACCGCGTTCGCCGTCCAGGCCCAGTTGGGCGTGGACGGCGACGTCGAGACGCTCTTCGCGGGAGTCGAGTCCGGCCTCGGCGGCCGCCGGCTGGACATCCTGGTGAACAACGCGGCGGCGCGGCCCGCGGGCCCGATGGGCGTCACGACGCGCACCGAGTTCGACCATCTCTTCGCGGTGAACGTGCGGGCGCCGTACTTCGTCATCGAGCGCGCGCTGCCGCTGCTCCGCGACGGCGGCCGGATCATCACCGTCTCGTCCGTGGCGACCCGGATGGCGAACACCGCGCAGACGTCCTTCGCCATGACGAAGGGCGCGGTCGAGACGATGACCATGACGCTGGCCAACGAACTGGGCGTCCAGGGGATCACGGTGAACGCGGTCGCGCCCGGCGCCACCAGGACGGCCACCAACGGAGCGGTGTTCGAGGCACCGGGCCTTGCCGGGTTCATCACCGGATCGACCGCCCTCGACCGGCTGGGCGGCGCGGACGACGTCGCCGATGTGATCGCGTTCCTCGCCTCCGACGCGGCCCGCTGGATCACCGGCCAGGTCATCGACGCGAGCGGCGGCCTGTTCCTCGGCCCGCGGGTCTGATCGCCGGTCGCCGTCGGCCGCCGGCCGGGGCGGCGACCGTCCGGCGCCTCACGGCACGAACGTCACCTCGGGGAAGGCCGCGCTCGGGCCGTCGAGCAGGTGCCCGCCGTGCCGCGGCCGCCGCAGGTGCCGGTCGAAGAAGGCCCGCGGGTACGCCGGCTGTGCTGCGTCCGCCCCGCAGGCGCATGTTGCTGGGGCGTCAGCTGAGCTGCGGCATCACCTCGGCCGCGATCCACTCCATGGCCGCGTCCATGTGCCCGGCCGCGATGGGCAGCCACAAGGTGGCGGCGGAGAGCCCCGCCTCGGCGAGCTGACCGAGGTCGTCGGCGACGCTCGCCGCGGTGGGCGCCGTGCCGCCGAGCGGACGTCCCGGAAGCTCCGTCTCCGCGGGGATGCCGGGCGGGGTGAGGAACTGGGCCGAGGCCAGGGTCAGTCGGCCGCCTTCTGCGGTCGCACTCGATTCCCCCGCTTCCGCGGCGAGTTCACCCAGCCGCCGGCGCACGTCGGTCACCTCGGCGGCGTCCGCGCCCATGCCGTACCAGCCGTCGCCGAGCCGCAGCGCCCGGCGCAGGGCCGGGTCGCTGCTGCCGCCGACCCAGACCGGCGGCCCGCCGGGGGTGACCGGCGGCACCCCCAGGTTCGCTCCGCGCAGCGTCGTGAACCGGCCCTCGAAATCGGCGGGCCGCCGCGCCCAGAGCGCCCTGGCGGCACCGAGGTGGTCGTCGGTGCGCGCTCCGCGCTCGCGCACGGGCACCCCGGCGGCGGCGAACTCATCCGGGTTCCAGCCGGTGCCGACGCCGAGGATCAGCCGCCCTCCTGACAGCACGTCCAAGGTGGCGGCCTGGTTGGCGAGCAGCAGCGCCGGATAGTGCGGCGCCACGAGCACCGACGTCAGCAGCCGCACGCGGGTCGTCGCGCCCGCGACGGCCGACAGCAGCACCAGCGGGTCGGTGTCGAGGCCGAAGCCGCTGTCCAGCAGGCGGTTGCCGACCGCCACATGGTCGAATCCGAGATCTTCCGCATGGCGGGCGGCACGCAGTGCGGCGGCGCCGTCGTCGAGCGGCCAGCGCGACTGGAGGGACACGCCGAGGGGCAGCAGGGGCATGGGAGCGCCTTTCGGTGATGGCGGGTGCGGGCAGGGACCCACCCCGCCGGGCATCCTGTCACCGGCCCAACACCGTTACGGGCACGGTTCATCCGCCGCTCGGCGCCACCGGTTCACCCGGCCAGGACGATGCTGGTGGCCTCGCCCGGCAGCCGGTCGAGCGGCGGGCCGGCCGGACCGCCGTGACCTGCGCGGGGGTCGGAGTCGGCGGGATCGGGCCGCTCCGGTTCGCGGTGCTCGACGAACTCGGTCGGCGCGAGGTCCGTCATCGCCTTGAACTCCCGGCACAGATGGGCCTGGTCGAAGAAACCGCAGTCGGCCGCCACGGCGCCCGGCGGCCGTCCCGCGGCCAACTGCCTGCGAGCCCGCTGGAGTCGCAGCACCCGGGCCGGGGCCTTCGGAGTCTGCCCGATCTGCTGCCCGAACCGCCGCTCCAACTGCCGTACGCTCCAGCCGACTTCCTCCACCAGTCGGCGCATCGGAATCCTTCCGCCCGACCGGCTGAGCAGTTCCCAGGCCCGCACCACCTGCGGAGCCGGCCGCGGACCGGCCGCCGCCCTGGCCGCCAGCGCCGTGTCGAGCAGCGCGAACCGGCGCTCCCAACCGGGAGTGCCGGCCGGCTCGTCGGTCAGGGCGCGGATCCAACTGCTGGGAAGCGAGAGCGGATCCACCGATTCGGTGGCCAGTTCGCTCTGGTCGGTGCCGGACAGCGCGAACGCCATCCACGGGGTCAGGCTGACCTCCACCCCGTGCAGCCGGCCGTCGTGCGACGCGAGCGTGGCGCAGGTCCGCAGCCCCGACATGGCCGACACCCGGCTGACCGGGTGGTGCCGACGGTCGGAGCGGACGATCGTGATCGGCTGGTCGTCGAACGCGAGCAGCAGCGTCGCGGCGGCGATCGGTGCCTCAAGCCGCACCCGCGGCCGGTCGAGCGCGAGCCGGAAGCCGTGGTGGACGAGGACCCCGGATCATAACGAGGCGTGCGGGAGCGCCTTCGCGGACTCGCAGCCACCGCCGGGACCGGCACGCAGACGTACGTCGGCCGCTTTCCCACCGACATTCATACCGACGTGCACGCGGGTCGCGGCGGCGGCGGTTCCCTACCTGCCGTGAAACCTGCCGTGGATGTCCGGGTCCGCGCCGAGCCTGGCGAAAAGCAGCACGTCCATCCCCGGGGTGAGCCGCCAGTCGGACACCTGCCGGTAGCCGTCCTGCCGCAGCTCCTGGAAGGTCGCGTCGCGGTGCCACTTCCACCGGCTCCACACCACCCAGACCCGGTCGTGGCCGGCCAGCCGGGCCGTCAGGTCCCGCACCGGGTACTGCACGCCGTACAGGCTCGCGGATTCCGCGACCGGCCCGGTGAGCATCACGTCGGCGGTGTGCGTGAAGTCGGAGGGGTACGCGAGCGCGGCATACCTGCGGTCGGCGCCCAGGAACAGCACGGCGTCGCCGGGGCGCGAGCTGTCGCCCACCACCCGGGCGATGCGCTCCAGCGGGTCGCCGTGGCCGTCGACGGTCCGGATCAGGTTCTGCTCCGGCCAGCCGATCCGGCAGACCAGCGCGACCGCCAGCAAACCGACGGCCAGGCTCGAAGCCCCGGCCGGCAGCGGCCCGAGACGGCGCAGCGCGCGATCCACGTACCGCAGCAGCCCGTCGAGCCCGAGACCGACCAGCCAGGCCAGCCCGGCGAACGTGTAGAACACGTACCGCATCACATAGCTCGGGGTGCCCACGAGCGAGTAGCCGACCAGCAGCGCGGTCGGCAGCACCAGCAGGGGCACCGCGAGCGACACGAGCCGCCGCCCGTCGCCGAGAACGGCGCGGCAGCAGCCGAAGGCGGCGACGGCCAGCACCGGGACCACCAGCCGGTGGCCGCCGCACATCGCACCGCTGAGTTCGTGCCAGGTCTGCCGGCCCGGCCCGGGTATCCAGCCGAGCACACCGCGCTGGCCCCGGCCGCGCAGCCCGGCCGGCACCGCACCGGCCAGAAACCCCGCCGCGCCCGCCAGCCCTGCCCGCACCAGCGCACGGCCGCCGATCGCGCCCTGCCACCGCCACAGCAGCGCCGTCACCGCGAACGCGGCCAGGACGAGCGAGGACAGGACGTTCAGCGCGCCGGCCAGCGCCACCGCGACCGCCGTCCAGACCCACATCTCCCGCACCAGGAAGTAGGCCGCGGCCAGCACGCACAGCATCACCAGCGAGGTGGAGCGCCCCTCCTGCATCTGGCGACTCGTCTGCGGCAGCACCGCCCAGAACAGGCCGGCCAGCAGCCCCGCCCTCGGACCGGCCAGCCGGCTGCCGACAGCGGCAAGCAGCGCCGCGTTCCCGGCTCCGGCCAGCACGGACGGGGCCCGCAGGGTGACCGTGTTCGCGCCGAAGAGCGCGAAGTCCAGGTGGATCAGGAAGTAGTACAGGAAGTGCACGGCGTCCACCTGCGAGGTCAGGTGCCAGATCTGCGGGACGCCGCGCCGGGCGGTGGAGTAGGTGGCCGCCTCGTCGCGCCACATGCCGGGGCCGGTGAGCCGCCAGAGCCCGAAGCCGAACGCCACGAGCGCGGGCAGTACCGGCACCAGCCGGCCCGGCGCCGCCCGGACGTCCTGGACCGCTGCCCCGGCCCCGGCGGACCGGCCCGTGCCGGGGCGGTACGAAAGCTGATTGTTGGTCACACCCTCTCTTGCGCGATTACTCCAACGCGTTCACGCGGGGACTCCCGCCCCCTCCGGTGACCGCAAGACTCTTTTCACACCCTGATCACAGCGCCGGACAGCCGTCTCTCGGCGATGTCACGACTGTCCCAAATCTCGGCTCCCACCTGGGAATAGGCCACCGGGAAGGCTATCCGACGGGTTGACCTGACCGCCGCACGTAGTGAACACTGCCGAACATTGCATCAGCACTGGATGTTAGATCCACAGTGTGAATTGTTATCACCGGCCCGACGGATCGGAACAGGACCGAGGAATGTCACAGGACAAGGACCGCCGGGGACCGTCCGATCGCCGCCGCGAGCTCTCGGACCACGTGCTGGCCGAGGGCTCGGTCTCCGCGTCCGATCTGGCCGAGCGGTTCGGGGTCAGCCTGATGACCATCTACCGGGACATCGACGAGCTGGAGCGCGAGGGCATCCTGCGCAGGTTCCGCGGCGGTGTGACCGTCCAGCCGTCCGGCGTGTTCGAGAGCAATGTCGCCTTCCGCAAGAAGACGATGCTGGCCGAGAAGGAGGCCGTCGCCGCGAAGGCGGCGACGCTGATCGAGCCCGGCATGTCGGTCATGATCGACGACTCCACCACCGCGCTCGAACTGGCCAGGCTGCTGCCGGGCATCGACCCGCTGACCGTCGTCACCAACTTCCTCGAAGCCCTCAACCTGCTCGCCGACGAGCGTGGGCTGCACCTCATGGCGCTCGGCGGCGACTACGACCGGCTGCACGACTCCTTCCTCGGCGTCCCCTGCGTGGAGGCGGTCGAGGCGCTGCGGGTGGACCTGTGCTTCGTCTCCACCTCGTCGGTGTTCGGCAGATACGCCTTCCACCAGGAGCAGCGGATCGTCGCCGTCAAAAGGGCGATGCTGAAGGCGGCCGACCGCAGCGTGCTGATGATCGACCACTCCAAGCTGGGCCGCACCGCGCTGCACCGGCTGGCCCCGCTGAGCACCTTCGACCTCGTCCTGGTCGACGACCGCACCCCGCCGGAGGCCCTGCGCTCCCTCGAGGAGAGCGGTGTCCCCTACGAGATCGCTCCGACCCGAGCATGAAGGAGTCCTCGCCCATGAGAATCCTCGCAGCGGGCGACCATTTCGTCGCCCCCGACCTGCTCAGCCGGGAGCTGGCCGCCGAGATCGGCGCCGGCCACTCCGTCGACGAGCTCCGGCTGCCGTGGCCGCTCACCCCCTTCGGCCCGGTCGCCGAGGTCGACGAGGCGTCCGGGGACGAGGAGACCATGCTCGGCGCGCTGCACGGGGTGCGGGTGTGCGTCACGCAGATGGCCCCGGTGACCCGGCGGATCCTCGACGGCGCGCCCGACCTGCGGCTGGTGGTGATCGGCAGGGGCGGCCCCGTCAACGTCAACCTCGAAGCGGCGAAGGAGCACGGCGTCCAGGTCTGCAACACCCCCGGGCGCAACGCGGCCGCCACCGCCGAGTACACGATCGGGCTGATGCTCGCGGCGATGCGCCGCATCCCCGAGACGTCCACCGCGCTGGCCGCCGGACGCTGGGCCGGCGAGTTCTACACCTACGACAACTGCGGTCCCGGCCTTGACGGTACGGCGGTCGGGCTGATCGGCTGCGGCGCGGTCGGCAGCCGGGTGGCCCGCGCGCTGACCGCGCTCGGCGCCCGGGTGCGGCTCTACGACCCGCACGCCGACCAGCGGGGCTTGCGCGAGTACGGCGAACCGGTCGCCGACCTGGACGACCTGCTGCGCGGCTCCGCCATCGTCTCGCTGCACGCCCGGCTGACCCCGGAGACCCGGGGGCTGCTCGGCGCCCGCGAACTCGCGCTGCTGCCCGACGGGGCGGTGGTCGTCAACTGCGCGCGGGGCGCGCTGCTCGACGAGGAGGCGCTGTGCGACGCCCTGGAGTCGGGCCGGCTCGCCGCCGCCGGGCTCGACGTCTTCGCGGTCGAGCCGCCGCCGCCCGGCTCGCGGCTGCGCACCGCGCCCCGGCTGGTCATGACGCCGCATCTGGCCGGCGCCAACACCTCCGTCGCGCACAACGCGGCGCGGATCGCGGCGGCGGAGGTGGGCCGGTTCCTGCGCGGTGAGCCGCTCGCCCACCGCGTGGTCTGACGCGGCCGGCCATCATCGGGACGTCTGGGAGCCGAGGGAAGGAACGTACGGTGTTCGTCGGACTGGACATGGGAACCTCCGTCGCCAAGGCGGCGGCCTTCGCCGAGGACGGTACGACCCTGCGGGTCGAGTCGACGCCCGTCTCGCTCGGCGGGCAGGGCGAGCGCGTCGAGCAGGACGTCGAGGAGGTGGTGCGGGCCGCCGCCGGCGTCATCGCCGCGGTCACCGAGGGCCGGACCCCCGCGCTCGTCGCCGTCACCGGCCAGGGCGACGGGCTGTGGCTGGTGGACGCGGAAGGGCGGGCCGTGCGGCCCGCCATGTCGTGGATGGACGGCAGGGCCGGCGGACTGGTGGCCGGCTGGATGGCGGACGGCACGGCGACGCGGCTCTACCGGCGCACCGGCAACGTGCTCTTCCCCGGTTCGGCCGGACCGCTGCTCGCATGGCTCGACCGCAACGAACCGGCGTCCCTGGACGCGGCAGCGACGGCCGCCTGCTGCAAGGACGTCATCCACCTGCGGCTGACCGGCGAGCGCGGCACCGACCTGTCCGACGCGTCGGTGCCCTTCCTCGACCCGCGCACCCGCGACTACGCCCCCGACGCGCTCACCGCACTCGGCCTGGAACACCGCGCGGGCCTGCTGCCGCCCATCGCGGCGACCCTGCCGTACGGGGAGGCGCACGGCCGCACCGACGGCCTGTCCCGCGGCACGCCCGTCACCTGCGGCCCCTACGACCTGCCGGCCTGCGCGATCGGAGCGGGGGTGACCGAGCCGGGGGACGGGCTGCTCACCGTCGGCACGACGCTGGCGTGCCAGGTGGTCGTGGATACGGTCGGCCTCGACGCGGAACCGGTCGGCTTCCACCTCGGCACGGCCAGGCCGGACCGCCACATGCGGGCGCTGCCCGCGATGACCGGCACGGTCGCGCTCGACTGGGTGCTCGGCCTCACCGGCACCACGCACGGCCAGCTCTCCGACCTGCTGGACGCGTCCCCGCGCGGCGCCCGGGGCGTGGCGGCGCTGCCGTACCTGTCGCCCTCGGGCGAACGCGCCCCGTTCGTCGATCCCGCCGCCCGCGCCGAGTTCACCGGCCTCGACCTGCGCGCCGACCGCGCCGACCTGGTCCGCGCGATGTGCGAGTCCATCGCCTTCGCCGCCCGCCACTGCCTGGAGGCCGCCGGCCTGACCGGCCGGCTCGCCGTCTGCGGCGGCGGCACCCGCACCCCCGCCTGGCTCCGCCTGTTCGCCGACGTCCTGGGCCGCCCCCTGCGCGTGGCCCGCGGCCCTGAGCCGGGCGCCCGAGGAGCAGTCATGGCGGGCGTGGCCGCCCACGGCGACACCCTGGGCCACCACCTGGACCCGGTGCGGTGGACGATCCCGGAGGCGGTGATCGACCCGTCCCCGGCGGCCGTCGCCTTCTACGACGAGGCATACGCCGACTACCTGTTCCGCGTGACAACGGCCCGCGAACGCTGGCGGGGCCCGACGGGGTCGTGACGGTGGCCCGGTGGGCCGGACGGTCCACCGGGATCAGCCGGCGCCCTGGGCGCCGGTGGATGCCGACGCGCTCTGTGCGGGACGGCCGTTCGTACGCCGTGCCGAGGTCGTCAGGAGGCGGACCGGGCCCATGAGGCCCGTGACGCGTTGGCCCGGGAAGACGAAATGGGTCGGGCTTGCCGCGTCCAAGTAGGGGGCCAGCGTGCCGAAGACCGTGATCTCGATCGTGTGCGGGCCCGGCGTCGTCAGGCCGGTCAGATCGAACACGTACGGGGAGCACACCCTCGTTCCGGCGGGGGCGCCGTCGACCGACACCTCCGCCGTGCCCCGCACCCGGCCGAGGTCCAGCCTGACCTGGCCCGCCGCAGCGGCCTCCGGTACGTGCACGAGGCGGCGGTAGCGGACGCCACCGCTGTATTCGGCGAGGCCCGCCGACTCCCAGTCGCCGGTTCTGATGAGCCCGGCGCCCACCGCGCAGCGGACCGGGCCGGCCAGGGCCGCGCCGCCCCGGTGGCCCGGGTCGGGCTCCAGTCGCAGGGCGGCCCGGCGGACGCCCGAGGGGGCTCCGTCACCGGTCAGATCGACGGTCAGGGTGTGCGGCCCGGGGGAGTCCGGTGTCGCGCCGTGCGGCACGCCGTCCACGAACGCCGTCGCTCTGCCGTGCACCTCCGCCGTCAACCGGGTTGCCCCCGGCGGCAGTTCGCACCACAGCCACTCCACCGACCGCCGGGCGTCCGGCACGGCGAAGCCGACCGGCAGCACCGTCCCGTCGTCCGCCTCCGGGTCCAGCCAGGCGGCGCCCGGCAGCGGGTGCGGTCTGCGCCGCAGGTACAGGGCCGCCGGGTCGCCCACCGGGCGGCGGCGGACGGCCACCGGCACCCGTTCGCCGTCCCGCTCCGCCCACCAGGCGGCATCGCTGTGCAGGGTCGCGACCGGAGCGGGGCCGTCGCCGTGGACGACCGCGTCCACCAGGACGGCCGGATCGTCGCCGCCCGCGCTCTCCACCGAGATCTCGTTGTCGCCGGCCCGCAGCGCCGCCGCGACGTCGTGCCGCCGCACGCGCGGCACCGCGTGCTCGGTGTACGGATCGAAACCGCCCTGCCTGCCCACCACTTCACCGTTGACCCGCAGCACGCACCGGCCACGGGCGACGACCTGGACCACGGCCCGCGCGGGCGGCGCGGCCAGCGCCAGCGTCGTACCGACCCGCGCGGCGCCCGTACCCGCAGGACCGGGACCCGGAGCGGCGGAGATCCACTCCGGACGCCGGTAGCGCTCCGCGTCCCGCACGAGCGCCACATGGGCCCGCAGATCGACGTCCTCATCGGGCGTCAGGTCGAGCTCCAGCAGCACGCGCCCGGCCGCCAACCGCACCTGCCCGAAGGCGAGATGACCGCCGTCCGCCAGCTCGACCGGCCGCCCCGCGAGCCGTACGGACTTGGCGGCAGCGGCGCCGATCGCGAGCTGCCCGTCGAAGTCCGCCGCCAGCAGCAGTTCGACGGCGACCCGCCTGGTCTCGCCGGCCGCCGTCGGGCCGACGTGGAGGAACTCCTCCGGCACATGGCCCTTGGGGCCCAGCACCTCGCGGTGCACGGGATCCTTGCGGACGCCGCGGGAGTCGGACCACTCCAGCGTCCTGACGGTCGCCCCGTCCGCCCCGCGCAGGACTGCATGCGGCCCGAACGTGGCGTGCACGACGGCCCCCGCCGGGGCCCCCGACACCGCCCACCCGTCGCGAACGCCGTCCTCACCGGGCCCCTCCACCCGGTGGCGGAACGCCCGCAGTTCGGTCCGCACCGCTCCGCCCGTCCCCGCAGCGGGACGGTCGAAGTCCCCCCACGCGTTGTCGGCCGTCGGCACCAGCGACATCTCCCAGTCCGCGTCGGCCGGGATCATCACGGCCCCGTCCGCCTCGGCGGGCGCGAACGCCTCCACCGGCTGGCCGGCGGACCCCGGGAAGACCAGGATCGCGGCCGGCCCGGCGTCGAAAGGCACCTCGACCTCGCAGCACCCCGGCTCCTCGGGAACCGCCCGCACCGCCAGCGCCCGGGGCACACCGCCGAACGGGTCGACCAGCACCGCCGGTCCCGCCACCTCCCGCACCCGGACCCGCGCGCTCCGCGCGTAACGTCCCGGGTCGAAGTCGTAGCGCACGTCGAGCCAGCCGAGTGCCGCCCCGCGCTCGTCGGGTGCGGCGACCTCCGCCCGGGTCGCGCGCGGAGCGGCGGCCGTCAGGAACACCACCGTGGCGTCCGCCATCCGGCGGGCCAGCGCCGGGACCGTCGCCTCGACGGCCGGCCGCGAACCGGCCAGTGCACCGGGCAGCTCGTCCACCGTCGGCGCGAACACGGCCCGGCCGTCCGCGAAGCACCTGCGCAGCGCGGCCAGCGCGGCGTCGCCGCCAGCGCCGACGACGTCATCGGGGACGGCGCCGACCGCGACCAGCCGCCCGCCGGCCGACGCGAACTCCACCAGCCGCCACGCGGTGGCCGCTTCGAGGACCGTGCAGGCCGGCAGCAGGACGGTGGCGTAGCTCTCCTCGGCCACGCACAGCCGGGCCGTCCCGTCAGGGCCGGCCGCGCGCACCGACGCCCGCGCGAGGGAGGCGTCGTCGATCACGTCGGTGTCGCGGCCGAGCCGGTCCAGTGCCCCCGGCCTGGTGTGGAACCAGGTCATGTCGCCGATGACGTCGAGGTAGACGGCCTGCGCGCGGGCCGCGTCGGCCGAGACTCCGTCCAGCGCCGTACCGGCCTGCGCGGTCGTGGTGGGCAGCAGCACCGCCAGGTCGCACAGATGGTGCCCGAGGCTCAGGATCGCGCAGAGCCGGGTGACGGCGTCGGCGAAGACCCGGTGGTGCCGCCAGTAGGGCTGCCGCCAGTCGGTGCCGGGCGGCGCCCACTCCCACCAGCCGCCCTTGGTCGTGTAGTACACCGCGTGCGGGTTGTAGAGGGTCGCCCCGGCCCGCAGCCACGGCAGCAGCCAGTCGTACGTCTCCTCCAGCGTGCCGCCCCAGCCGGTGGAGTGGAACGCCTCGATCCAGGTGCGCCGGCCGCCGTAGAGGTGCGCGAGCGAGGAGTGGATGCGGGCGTCGCCGTGGTGATCGGAACCGGGCGCGGAGAACCAGCGGTGGGTCCTGGCGTAGTCGGCGTACAACTCGACGCCGCCGACCGGGTGTCCGGCCCGCGCGGGATCCTGCTGGTCGCAGCCGACGAGCAGCCCGTGCCGCTGGTGCCAGCCGGCCAGCGGCCGGAAGAACGCCTCCTCGGCCAGCTCGGCCCGGGTCAGCTGGTAGTCGTGCCGCACCCGCCCGGCACCGGGGGACCGGCGGTCGGCGCTCTCCGTGCCGTCCTCGTAGAGCGCGTCGAGATACGGCACCAGGTCGTAGCCGCGCAGCCGCAGGAAGTCCTGGGCGAACGCGGCCGACCAGGTGGGCAGCGACGGCAGTTCGTCCTGGAACGAGCCGACGACCACCGTTCCGAGCCGGTCGCCGAGATGCCGCTCGAAGGCGCCGTGCACCCGGTCCAGAAGCGCCGCGCACGCCTCCGCGCCGAGGTAGTCGAAGCCGCGCGCCACATGGTGGTGGAGCGTGAGCCGCCAGCGCCCGGGACCGGGCGGCCGTACCGCGCGCCCGGCCGCGATGAGCGGCACGGCGGCGCCGGTCACCCGCCCCTCCTTGTCCAGCGGCTCCGCGTGGCCGCCGACCGGCTCCCCGTCGGCCGGGCAGCGCAGCTCACCGCCGCCGTCCACCACCGCGCGCACCCGCTCCAGCCGGCGTCCCGCGAACTGCGGCCGCTCGTCGACCAGTCGCGCCTGGAGGTCGGCCCCGGAGAAGCCCAACTGGTCGTAGAACCACAGGAAGACGCCGAGTTCGGCCGCGTCCTCGCAGACGCCGTCGAGCAGCGCCCACCACGCCTCGCTCATGAACGGCGGATCGTCGGCGTCGGACCCGAACAGCGGTCCCGAGGGCGCCAGGTTGAGGATGACGAGGTTGAACACCCCGCCCTCGGCAAACCGGTAGAGCTGCGCGCGCAACCGCGCCCGGTCCAGCCGCTCACCGCTCCACCACCAGATCGCGGTGGGTGAGAAGGCCCTCGGCGGCTGGTCGAGTATCGCGGCGATGTCCGCCGGGAGGAGGCCGCCCGCGCGGCCGTTCACAACATCGCCCTTGGCGTGCGGTCAGCCCTTGATACCACCGGCGAACCCCTTGATCACATAGCGCTGGAGCAGCAGGAAGATGATGAGGATCGGCAGCGCGGCGAGCACCAGTCCGGCGAAGACCAGGCCGTAGTCGGAGACGTACTGCCCGACGAAGGAGAAGACCGCCACCGGCACCGTCTCCTTGCCGGACCCGCCCATGTACAGCAGCGGGGTGAAGAAGTCGTTCCAGATGAAGACCGCGTTCAGGATGATCACGGTGCCGGTGATCGGCCGCAGCAGCGGGAAGACGATCCGGGTGAACGCCTGCCGGTGGTTGCAGCCGTCGATCAGCGCGGCCTGCGCGTAGTCCGGTGGCAGCGCGCGGATGAAGCCGGTGTAGAGGAAGATCGTGAACGGCATCTGGATGCCGGTGTAGAACAGGATCATCCCCTGGTAGGTGCCGAGCCAGCCGAGGCTGTCCACCAGCTTGTACAGCGGGATCATGCCGAGCTGGAACGGCAGGATGATCCCCAGCAGGAACAGCACGTACAGGCCGTAGCCGAGGCCGCTGACGCACCGCGCGAGGTAGTACGCGCCGGTGGACCCGATCACGATCAGCAGCAGCAGGCTCAGCGCGGTGATGATCGCGCTGTTCACCAGCGCGGAGCCGAGCGAGGCCTCCGACCAGGCGTTGCCGAAGTTGTCGAAGGTCGGCGAGGTCGGCGGCGACAGCGGCGAGTCGGCGATCTGCGACGGGGTCTTGAACGCCAGCGTGACCAGCGCGTACACCGGGAACAGGAAGACGACGGCGACCGCGATCAGGACCAGTTCGAGCAGGTAGCGGCCGTAGCCCGGCCGCCGCCCGGCGGGCGCGGAGGCGGGCCGCGGGATACGCCGGCCGGCCGTGGCGGTACTCACGAGGTGACCTCCCGGGCGCGCAGGTAGCGGAGTTGGACCAGCGAGACGGCGGCCACGAAGAGGGCGAGCACCAGCGCCACCGCCGTGCTGTAGCCGAACTTCCCGTACACGAACGCTTCCTTGTAGAGCACCGTGGACAGCGTCTCGCTCGACGTGCCGGGTCCGCCGTTGGTCGCGGCGTACACCTGGTCGAACAGCTTCAGGCCGCCGATGGTCGAGAGCATCAGGTTGATGGTCAGCGCGGGCGCCAGCAGCGGCCAGGTGACATAGCGGAACCGCTGCCAGGTGCCGGCGCCGTCGATCCTGGCCGCCTCGTGCAACTCCGGGGGTACGTCCTGGAGGCCGGCCAGGAAGATCACCATCGAGTAGCCGGCGTACTGCCAGACGACCATCGCCGCCACCGACCACAGCGTGATCGACGGGTCGCCCAGCCAGTCCTGGCGCAGGCTGCCCAGGCCCACGGCGCCGAGTATGCCGTTCAGCCCGGCGCCGTTGTCCGGGTTGTAGACGTACTTCCAGAGGAACGCCACCATCACCGGGCTGACCACGGCCGGCGCGAAGAAGATCACCCGCAGCAGGTCCCTGGACTTGATGTTGGCGTTCACCCCGAGCGCCAGCAGCAGCCCGATGGCGTTCTGCACGACGACGATGGCGACGGTCAGCAGCAGCGTGTTGGTGATCGACTGCAGGGCGCGGTGGTCGTTGACCAGCGTGTGGAAGTTGTCGAAGCCCACGAACGAGAACGAGCCGATGCCGGACCAGTCGGTGAACGCGTAGACCACGCCCGAGACGCTCGGGTAGAGCACGACGAGCGCGTACACCACCAGCGCCGGCACCACGAACACCCAGGGCGGTGTGGTGGGGTCGCGGCGGCCGAACCGGGGCCTTGCGATGTGCGGTGCTTTCACGACTTCTTCCCGTAGGCCTTGTCCATCTGGCCCAGAGCGCCCTTCACATCGGTCTTGCCGGCCAGCAGGTCCTGGACGGCGGCGAAGTGGGCGGGCTGCACCTCGGCGTTGGGCCAGCGCTGGTCCATGAACGGCACGGCCCGGTTGTCGTCGATGATCGGCAGGAACGCCGAGAGCACCGGGTCGAGCTTGGTGCTGGCGTCCCGCTTGAACGGGATGGCGGCCACATCCGCCGCCCAGGCGTTGAGGTTCTCCTGCTTGCCCAGGAACTCGATGAACTCCCGCCCCTTGGCGGCGTTCTTGGCCCGCGCCGACAGGCCGAGGCCCACCACGACACCCGCCGGGATCCACAGCCCGGCCGGGTCGTCCCCACCGGGGAACGGGAACATGCCGAGGTCGTCGGGGGACTTCGCGGCGTCCCGGAAGTTGGACAGCACCGAGGTCACCTGGACGGCCATCGCGGCCTTGCCGGTGGCGACCATCGAGGTCTGCTGCTCGTAGGTGGTGCCGTCGGGGTGGTCGTTGAAGAAGCCGCGCTTCTGCAGGTCCAGGTACTTGCCCATGGCGTCGGCCCAGCCCGAGCCGGCGAACGTCGTACGCCCGGCCGCCATGTCGTCGTCGAAGGTGGGGTCCTTGGCGTAGACCGCGTTGGGCACCAGGGCGTAGGTGATCAGCTGGGTGACCCAGGGCGTCTGCGCGCCGAGCGCGATCGGCACCACCCCCTTGGCCTTCAACGTGCCGCAGACGTCCAGCAGTTCGGCCCAGGTGGTGGGCGGCTTCACCCCGGCGTCGGCGAACACCTGCTTGTTGTAGATGGCGCCGATGACGCTGCTGCCCGCCGAGTACAGATAGGTCTTGCCGTCCCTGCGGTAGGCCGCGTCGAAGCCCTTGGGTATGGACTTCGTCCACGCCTGGTCGTCGAGGTCGGCCAGCAGGCCCGCCTTGGCCAGCTCGACCATCGACATCGCGCTGCCGCTCCCGGGGTAGAGCACGTGCACGTCGGGGGCGTTGCCGCCGGCGAGCTGCGTGCGCACCACCGTCTGCACCTGGTCGGTGGGCGCGAAGGAGGTACTGAAGTCGGCGTCGGGGTGGCTCTTGCGGTAGACGGCGAGCAGATCGGTGATCGGCTTCTGCTCGTCGGCCACTCCGACGATCCGCACCTTGCCGCCCTTGCCGCTGCTGGAACACGCCGAAAGGACCGAGGAGAGCCCGGTCGCGGCCACGACGCCACCGCCGACGCGGAGGAATCCTCGGCGGCTCACCGTGCCCCGGCCGGGCAGACTGCGGGAACCCGTGCTCATGGTGTGTCCTCCTCAAGGGGACCGGCGAGCGGTCGCTCCGCCGGAGAGAATGCCGCGGTGAAGTGGTAGGAGCCCGAGGCCACCCGGTAGTGGGCGTGGCCGGTGCCGGTACCGATCAGGGCGGCGTGGCCGCCGTCCCCGGGCGCCGCGTCGGGTCCGCGGACCGAACGGGGATCGGTGGTGGGTACGAAGACGTCCGCGGTGGCACCGGGCGGCACCTGGACGTGCAGGCTGAGGCTGGCGCCTTGGCGCCGCCAGCCGGCCTCGACGGTGCCGCGGGCCGACTCGTAGCGGGCGCTGGCGTGGGTGAGCGCGCCCGGCCGCGGCCTGATCAGCAGCCGCCGGTAGGCGACGGAGTCCGCGCTCTGGTCCAGGCCGGCGACGCCTCGGTGCAGCCACTCGCCGATCGAGCCGAGCGCGTAGTGGTTGAAGGAGTTCATAGCCGGGGCCCGGAAGCCGTCGCCGGGCGTCCAGCCGTCCCAGCGCTCCCAGATGGTGGTGGCGCCGTGCCGCAGCGGGAACAGCCAGGACGGCACCTCGGTGCGGCGCAGCAGCGCGTGCGCCAGATCCGCGCGCCCGTACGCGTCGAGCACGGGCGCGGCGAGTGCCACGCCGAGGAAGCCGGTCCGCAGGGCCGGACCGGCCTCCTCGACGAGTTCGGCGAGCCGGCCGGCCGCGCCCTCTTCGCACTCCTCGGGCAGCAGGCCGAAGGCGAGCGCGAGCAGATAGCCGGTCTGGGTGTCGCCCGCGACGCGCACCTGTCCCTCGGTGTCGTCGGCGGTGACGAAGCGGTGGACGAAGGCGGCCCTGATCCGGGCCGCCAGCTCGTGGTGTTCGGCGGCCGTCTTGTGCCGACCCAGCGCCTCGGCGGCCAGCGCGGTGAGCCGGGTGCTGTGCGCGAAGTACGCGGTGGCGACGACCTCGCGCGGGGTGGGGGAGGGGGCGAGCCAGTCGGCGAAGTGCGGGCCGACCCGGTGCCGCCAGACCAGGTCGGGGTTGTGCCGGTGGATCAGGGCGACCCAGGCGCGCATCCCGTCCAGCGCGCGGGACAGGAACCGCGGGTCGCCGTAGGTCCGGTAGAGGTGCCACGGCACGATCACCCCGGCGTCGGCCCAGCCGGGCGCCCCCTCGTCGGCGACACCGGCCAACCGCGGGGCCACGTTCGGGAAGCCCCCGTCGGGCGTGCGGGCGTCCTCGACGTCGCGCAGCCACTTGGTGAAGAACGCCGCCACATCGGCGTTCAGCGCCGCCGTGGGGAGGAAGACCTGCGCGTCGGCCAGCCAGCCGAGCCGCTCGTCACGCTGCGGGCAGTCGGTCGGCACGCTCACGAAGTTGGAGCGCTGGCCCCACTCCACGCACTCGTGCAGCCGGCGGAGGTCGGCGTCCGAGCAGTCGAAGGAGCCCGCCCAGGGCGTGTCGCTGTGCAGCGCGACGGCCAGCACGTCGCCCGGGTCCAGCGCGGGCAGGCCGCTGATCTCCGCGTAGCGGAAGCCGTGGTAGGTGAACCGCGGTTCGAACTCGATGCACGGCCGGCCGTCTGCTATCAGGACGTCCGTCGCCGCGGCGGTGCGCAGATTCGCCGTGTACAGGCGCTGCTTGTCGTCCAGCGCCTCGCCGTGCCGGACCACCACCCGGGCGCCCGGTTCCAGTGAGTCGGCGGTGAGCCTGACCCGTCCGGCGAGGTTCTGGCCGAAGTCCACGAGGTGCGTACCGGGGGAGACGAGGGTGACGGACACCGGCCGCACCTCGGCCATCGCCCGTACCGGCTCGTCCACCGAGGCCACCAGCAGCCGGTGTTCGGCGTCGACCACCCGGGCCGGCCGCCAGCCGGCCGCGTCGAAGCCGGGCAGCTCCCAGCCGTCCACGGCCCGCCGCAGATCGTGGCACTCGCCCATCAGGAGGTCGGCGTGCCGGATCGCCCCGGTGCCGGTCACCCAGCTGCCGTCGGTGACGACCGTGCTGACGCCGCCGTCGGCATGGGTGAGGTGCAACTCGGCCAGGAACTGCGGGAACGTGCCGTAGTGCGCGCCCGCCCGGCGCGGTTCGAAGCCGACGAAGCCGCTCCACCAGCCGTCGGCGACGGTCGCCGCGAGGACGTTCTCGCCGCCACCGACCAGGTCGGTCACGTCGTAGGTCTGATACTGGATCCGGCGGGTGTAGTCGGTCCAGCCCGGGGCGAGTTCGGCGTCGCCGACGCGGGCGCCGTTGAGCCGCACCTCGTACAGGCCGCGCGCGCTCACATAGAGCCTGGCCGCGACCAGCGGCGAGCCGGACCGTACGGGGAAGGCGCGGCGCAGCAGTGGACACGGCGCCAGGCCGTGGTCGTCCAGGGCGTGTTCGCCCTCGGTCGGGGCGTCCAGTACGTCGATCGGGTCCGGGTCGTGGGTGATCCAGGCGGCCCGCCAACCGGACCCGCCCGCGCTCCGCGCTGCCCCCGCGCCCCCCGGCGACATGGCCATCCCGGTCTCGAACCACGACACGGCGTCGGCGGGGGCGCCGCCGGCCGCCGGCCAGACCTCGACCCGCCAGTGGTAGCGGGTCCTGGCCCGCAGGGCGGGCCCGGGGTAGACGGCGCCGATCGCCGCGGGATCCTCGATCCGGCCGCTGTCCCAGTGCGGCCGGCCGCCGTCGGCCAGCTCCTCGGGCCGCTCGGCGAGCCGGATCCGGTACCCGGCGGGGTCGTCGCCGTGCCGGTCGGAGGCCAGCCGCCAGGACAGCAGCGGAGCGGAATCGTCGATTCCGAGGGGAGTGGTGCGGTGATCGCACCGCAGGGCGTAGGGCCGCAGTGCGGACACGGGCACCTCCTCCTTGCACACCGGGACGACGTGAAGATGATCAGCTGTGGATGTGAAAACTAACGTCGATTCTGTGGCGTGGACACTATGAGTCCCTCATGAGGGGTGTCAAGAGTCTGGTAAGAACGTCGGAGCGAGGCCCACTTGACGAGACCACGCTCCAGGTGGGCGCGGCTTCGACCGGCGGCTCAGCTGGGTGGTGCGAAAGGTGTGGCGATCGAACCATCGGTGATATTCACTGCGTGATTACCACACGCATCTACGTGAAAAAGCCTCGCGACGGTCTCAGGAACCTTCAGCACGCCCGAGGCGTCAGAGCCTGGCCACCAGGAGGGAGATGTCGTCCTGCTGGCCGGCCGGGTCGGCCATCGTGGTGAGCAGGCTGTCGGCGATCTCGTCGGGCGGCAGCGCGTGCAGCCCGCGCGCGGCGCGGACCAGGCGGTCGAGGCCGACGTCGATGTCCTCGCTGCGCCGCTCGATCAGGCCGTCGGTGTATATCACCAGCGTGTCGCCGCTCCGGTAGTCGGCGGTGGCCTGGGGGCGCGGCACATGTTCGAGCCGGACCCCGAGCGGCGGGTCGGTGGCCTGGTCGAGCAGTTCGTGGGTGCCGTCGGCGTGCAGCAGCACCGGGGGCGGGTGGCCGGCGCTGCTGTAGGTCAGCAGCCGGCTGACCGGGAAGAGCTGGCAGGCGAAGGTCGTGGTGGCCGTCGCGCCGTCCTGGGAGCGCGCGTACAGCCCCAGCGTCTCCAGCGCGCCGCTCGGGCCGTCCGCGACGCGGATCGCCGCGCTCAGCGCGCTGCGCAGCATGCCCATGACGCTGGCGGCGTCCACACCGTGGCCCACCACGTCGCCGACGGTCAGCGCCAGCCGCCCGTCGGGCAGGTCCACCACGTCGTACCAGTCGCCGCAGGCGTTCATCCCCTTCAGCGCCGGGCGGTAGCGCACCGCGATCTCCGGGTGCGCGGTCAGGTCGGGGGTGGCGAGCATGGTCTGCTGGAGCGTCAGCGCCATGTCCCGGGTGCGCACGGTGGACTCCTGCAGCCGGGCGTTGGCCTGCTGGAGTTCCTGGGCCCGGGTGAACAGCTCCGCGCGCGGCGCCTGGTCGCCGTGGTCCTGCGGCGTCCTGGTGCCGTCCCCGTCCTGGGAGCGGACGAACGCGGTGACGTCCTCCACCCGGTGGATGATCAGCTCGACCTGCCCGTCGGGTCCGGTCAGCGGCTGGTTGATCACGTTCCACCAGCGCGGCTCGAACCGGCCGTTCTCGTCGGGACGCGGGATCGCGAAGCGGTGCAGCATCAGCAGGTTGGTCTGCCCCGAGGCGAGCACCGCCTCCAGCGAGAGGCGCTGGGTCTCGGCGCCGCGCGAGGTCGGCCGGTCCGGTTCCGGCGGGAAGGCGTCGAAGAACTCCCGGCCGACCAGCTCGTCCGCGCCGCGCCCGGTGATGTGGCTGTAGGCGTCGTTGAGGGCGACGATCGTGAAGTCCCGGTCGAGCACCAGGCAGGCCGCGGGCACCGCCGCGAACAGCGCGGCGAAGTCCAGCCCCGTGCCGTCGCGTCCCACCACCGAGCCTCCTGCCTCACGCGTCTCCCGGGCCGCCGCGCCAGGTCCGACTCCCGCCGAGCGGGCGTATCGGCCAGTCAACCGGCTCCCGGCCCGCGGCCGGAGGTAGCCACGCCCGCGCCTCGCCCGGCTGGCGGTAGACCCGGCGGCCGAAAGGCCGTCGGCGACCGAGGGCGGGTCAGCCGAGCCTGAGGACGTCGTATCCGACGAAGGTGAACATGCGCGCGCCGTCCCCGAGCGGTTCCGGTACGCCGCCGAAGCGGTGCACGCAGACCCCGAACCCGGCGTCGGGCTCCGACAGCCAGCGGCGCTCGAAGCCGCGCTCCTCGAACCAGCCGCAGATCCGCGGCACCACGTCGGGCTCCTTGCGGGTCCTGGTCCAGATCACGGTGCCGCCGCTCGCGCACAGCCGCGTGCACGTGTCGACCGTGCGCTCGATGTCCTCGTCGGTGATGTTGCCGAACAGCCCGCACACCAGCACCAGATCGGCCGGGGCCATGCCCCGGTAGTGGTCGGTGAGCGACGCGTCGGCCGTCACGACCTCCACCTGGTCGAGCCCGGCGGCCCGGGCCGCCGCCTCGGCCGGCGCGGTGTTGCGCGGGTCCAACTCCACCAGCCGGGCCCGGACGTCGTTCCCGCGCGGGTGGTCGGCGAGCACGCCGAGCAGGTCCCGGCCCTGCCCGGCGCACAGGCTGATCACCCGCAGCGGTCCGGGCGGAGCGCTGTCCAGCACATCCCGGATCCGGGCCTGAACGGTGGCCAGCCGCCGCGCCTGCCACGTGCCGGGGTTGTCGTAGTCGTCGTGCCAGCGTTCCCAGTCCATGGCCGGACCCTACGGTCGCCCCGCGCGGACCGGCGACCCGTTTTAGCCCGCCCCGGGAGCCCGGCGAGCCCCGGGAGCGACGCCGATCGGGCGGGCCCCCGAAGGGACCCGCCCGTCAGCGAACGTGAGCCGGGATCAGACCGTGGCCACACCGTTCGTGTACTTCTTCATGTTGTAGACGGCGAACCCGTTCTGCACCGGATCACCGCTGTCGTTGATGCAGTGCAGCATGCCGCCGCCGCCCGCGCCGTTCAGGCAGACGGTCATCAGGTCGGTGAAGACGACACCGGGGGTGTCGGGGACCTCGTAGGTGCGGTCGGTGTAGATGTCCGCGTTGAGGTTGAAGAAGCAGTAGCTGCCCAGGCCCCACGCCAGGTGGTCGCGCACGTGGTCGCCGACCTTGTAGGACGCGTAGCCCTTGGTCGAGCCGTTCATCCAGGCGGACTGGGTGGGGACGTCGTACGGGTTCTCGTTCTGGAAGAAGTACGTACGGCCGTGGTCGCCGTTCCAGAGCACCTCGTACTTCTGGTAGTGCTCCACGAACAGCCCGTAGGTGGTGACGTGGTCGCCGTTGATCAGGATGCCGGTGTCGGCGGGGTTCACCGTCCAGCCGACCGTGTTGTCCAGGCCGTGGTCGGCGCGCCACAGCCACAGGTGGTCGCAGATGACGTCGTTGCTGTCGATCTGCAGGCTGATGCCCGCGCCGCCCGCGACGGCGCCGCCGATCCGGGCGAAGACGTCGAACAGGACGGTCGGGTCGTCGTCGTGCCGGCGCCGGCTGCGGCCGTGGCCGACCCGGACCAGCACGGGGGTGTGCGCCGAGGCCGCCTCGACCAGCACGCCTGCGACGGTGACGCCGCTGACGTCGGCGACGTCGATCAGGGTGTTGCCGTGCGTGGAGCGCAGGGTGGTGTACCCCAGGCCGAGGATGACGGTGCCGGGCCGGCTGACCCGGATCGTCGAGGACAGGTTGTAGATGCCGGGGGTGAAGAGCAGGTGCTGCCCGCGGTCCAGCGCCCGGTTGATGTCGGAGACGGAGTCGCCCGGCTTGGCCACGAAGAAGCGGGACAGCGCGATGTTCTCGCCCCTGGCCCGCCCGTGCGCCCAGGTGGTGCCGGTGCTGTCGCGGCGGACCGCGGGCACGAAGACCTGGTAGTCGCCGTGCCGGTCCACCGTCAGGAACGGCTTCTCGCGGACGATCGGCGTGCGGTCGACCGTCGTCATGGGAGGCGTCGGGAAGGTCTGGGCGGGGGCGCCCTGGACGCCCACGAAGACCATGTTCCAGTTGGAGCCGACCCAGCTGCCGATGGTGTCGTTGCGCGACAGCCACTGCTGCTGCGAGCCGGACTGCACCTCGCCGTCCACCACGCTGTCGGCCAGGTACCCGCCGCTGGACCAGCCGTTGCCGGGAGGGCTCGGCATCAGGTTCATGTCGCCCTTGACGTGCACCCGGCGCATCGGGCCGGCCTGCGCGACGGCCCAGCGGTTGAGGCCGTCCGGCGGAACGATGCAAACGTTTTCGGCCGCCCGCCAGAAGTCCTGGGTGCCGTTGCCGTCGAACCACTGGGCGTCGACCGTGACATGACCGTTGATCACCACGTCGTCGGGGCTGTCGCCGAGCCCGAGGACGTGGGTGTAGAAGCCGACGTTGATGTCGATGTGGTACGTGCCGGGCATGAAGGCCAGCGCGTACCGCTCGTCGCCGAACTGGTTGGACTCCTGGATGGCGAAGACGGCGTCGACCTTGGCCTGGATCGCCGCGTCGCCCATGGACGGCGAGAAGATGAGGACGTTCGGCCCGAGACCGGCGGAGCCGTGGCCGTGGCCGTGGTCGTCACCGTGGCCATGGTCGTGATCGTGGTCGCCGCCGTGGGAGGACGACGACGCGAAAGCGGATCCTGCGGAGATGCCGCCGACCAGCGGCACCGCGGCGGCAACGGCCGCACCTCGGAGCATGGCACGACGAGTGGGAATCACGGACACGGCTCTCCCTGCAAGTGGTGGATGGCGGACCGCGGCTGGTCCTCAACCGCGAGAGAGCGCTCTCAGGGACGAAGTGAATCACCACGGCCATACAGGGTCAATAAGCGTGCAGCGGCAAAGCGGAGCCGGATCGGCGGGCCTCTGCGGAGACGGCGAAGGGCCGCGGGGGAGAGGGCGAGGCGCCGCGGGGAGGACGGAGAAGGCCCGCGGCGGAGACGGCGAAGGCCCGGAAGCGATGGCTTCCGGGCCTTGCCTTCGAGTAGCGGGGACAGGATTTGAACCTGCGACCTCTGGGTTATGAGCCCAGCGAGCTACCGAGCTGCTCCACCCCGCGTCGTTGTGCCTTGATACTAGCCGGTCCCGGGCGCCCCGATGACCACACCTGCCGGAGCGCCCGGGACCGGCGGGTGTCACCGGGCGGTGGACGACGGCTCGGTGGGCCGGCCCTGCGGCGGCACGGGTTGCGGCGCGGCCGTCTCCGCCGGACTGGACCGCGCCAGCCACAGGCCGGTGAACACCGCGCAGGCCAGGGTGACGGCGCCGGCCGCCCGGAACGCGTTGTCGAGGCCGGCCTCCATGGACGCGCCGCCGGACTGCCGGGAGCGGACGATCGCGCCGAGCACCGCCACGCCGAGCACCGCGCCGATCTGCCGGGTGGTGCTGCTGATCCCGGAGGCGAGGCCGCCCTCCCGCGGGCTGACCGCCTGGATGGCGGCGCCGGTCAGCGGCGACATCGTCAGACCGAAACCGATCCCGACCACGGCCAGCCGCCACCACACGTTCCCGTAGCCGGTGTCCGCGTGCGCGAACCCCAGCGCCAGCAGCCCGAGTCCGGCCAGCGCCATGCCGGTGGTGACCACGATCCGGAAGCCGTACCTGGCCGCAAGCCGGCCCGCGTACGGGCTGACCACCACCATCGCGGCGGAGGTGGGCAGGGTCTGCAAACCGGCTCGCAGGATCGAGCTGCCTTGGACGTACACGAAGAACTGGGAGAAGAAGAACGCCGAACCCATGAGCGCGAAGCCGACCACGACCATCGCCGTGTTGGACACGGTGAACAGCCGCTCCCTGAACAGCCGCAGCGGGAGCATCGGCGTGCGTCCGCGCCCTTCGACGGCGACGAACGCGGCGAGCAGCGCGGCGCCGGCGGCGAAGCTCGCCAGGATCACCGGCGAGGCCCAGCCGCGCGAGCCGCCCTCGATCAGCCCGTAGGTCACCGCCCCCACCCCCAGGACGGAGAGGACCGTCCCCGGCACGTCGATCGAAGGCGCGCCCGGATTGCGGGACTCGCCCAGCACGCGCAGGCCGGCCACCAGCAGAAAGGCGCCGATCGGCGCGTTGACCAGGAAGATGGCGGGCCAGCTGAAGGCGTCCAC
This sequence comes from Streptomyces sp. CA-111067, assembly GCF_050956065.1. Classification (NCBI taxonomy): domain Bacteria; kingdom Bacillati; phylum Actinomycetota; class Actinomycetes; order Kitasatosporales; family Streptomycetaceae; genus Streptomyces; species Streptomyces sp. CA-111067. The sequence goes on from NZ_CP192103.1 coordinate 8,670,819, forward strand.
CAGGATGCCGCCGGCCACCGGCCCCGCGGCCAGGCCGATGCCGCTGAACCCGGCCCACAGGCCGATCGCCCTGACCCGTTCCTGCGGCACCGGATACGCGGCGGCCAGCAGCGCCAGCGAGGCCGGCCCCAGCGCCGCCGCGCCGACGCCCTGCGCCACCCGTCCGGCGATCAGCCAGCCGATCGAGGGCGCGAAGGAGCACAGCACGGAGGCGGCGGTGAAGACCGCGACGCCGGCCAGGAACAGCCGCTTGCGGCCGAAGCGGTCGGCGAAGACCCCGCCGGTCAGCAGCAGCATGGCGACCAGCAGGACGTAGGCGTCCACGATCCACTGCAGGCCGGTCAGCCCGGTGTCCAGCCGCCGCTGCATGTCGGGCAGCGCGGCCCCGACGATCGTGCTGTCGAGCAGCACCATGAACTGTCCGAGGCAGGTCAGGGTGAGCAGCGCCGTACGGCTCGGTGGGCCGCCGCTGCCTGCCGGCGGTGCCGCTGTCGTGGTGTCCCGGTCTGCGGTCAAGGCGGTGCCCCCTCGTGCGGCGGATGTTCCCGGCAGCATAGTTCGATAATCCCGAACTATCGAACCGATGAGGTACCGTGCGGGTATGCGACCGCTGCCCCAGCCCGCCCGTGAATCGCTGGCCCTCGCCCCCGTGCTGCACGCACTCGGCGACCCGGTGCGCCTGGAGTTGGTACGGCGCGCCTCGACCAGCCCGGAGGCGACCTGCGCGGTGCTCGCCGACGGCATGGACGTACCGCTGTCGACGCTGACCAACCACTGGCGGATCATGCGCGAGGCCGGGCTGATCAGCATGACCGCCGACGGCCGGCACCGGCGGATCCGGCTGCGCGCCGACGATCTGCGGGACCGCTTCCCTGGCCTGCTCGACCCGATCCTGCGGCTCGCGGAGCCGGAGAAGGACGCCTGAGCGTCAGTTCTCGTCCAGTGTCTCCAGGTGCGCGGTCACGTCGTCCGTCAGCCGGCCGAGCAGCCGCACCAGGTCGAGCCGGTCCTGCTCCGGCCAGTCGGCCAGGACCTCGGCGAACCAGGTGAAGACGCTGCGGGTGTACGCCTCGGCCGCCGCCGTACCGCTGTCGGTGAGCTCGATGAGCCGGGCGCGCTGGTCGTCCGGATCGGTGACCCGGCGGACCAGCCCGCGCTTCTCCAGGGTGCCCACATGGCGGGTGACATGGGGGCCGACGACCTGCATCTGGGCGGCGATCTCGCCGACCCGCAGCGGCCCGCTCGCGCGGTTGAGCGTGACCAGGATGGTGATGGCCGGCTTGTCCAGCGGCAGGCCGGTGGCCTCGATGGCGCGTTCGAGCAGCCGTCCGCGGGAGGTCGACGCGCTCAGCCGGGTGAGCCGCGGCAGCAGGCTGCTCAGTATCTCCTCGGTGCGCTCGGCCTTGGCCGCGTCCTCGGACGACTGGTCCACCATCTCAACAAACTACCTAACTTAGGTATACACTTGCTCGTGTCATGCGTCCGGCACGACCGTTCGCATGCCCGAGAAAAGGATACCTGAGTTACGTATCGAATGGAGGCCGACATGCCGACCACCAGCCGCGGCCGATGGTTCGCCCTGGCAGCGCTCGCGCTCGCCATGCTGACCATCGGTCTCGACACCACGATCCTGAACGTGGCGCTGCCCGAGATCGCCACCGACCTGCACATGACCTCGGGGCAGCTCCAGTGGACCGGCAGCTCCTACACCCTGGTACTGGCCGCCCTCATGATCCCGGCCGGCGGCCTCGGCGACCGCTACGGCCGCAAGAAGCTGCTGATCGGCGCGCTGGTGCTGTTCGGTGTGGCCTCCGCGCTGTGCGCCTTCGCCACCACACCCGCCCTGCTGATCGCCGGCCGGTGCCTGCTCGGCTCGGCGGCGGCCTTCATGATGCCGCTGTCCCTCGCGGTGCTGCCGGTGCTCTTCCCGGACCCCGAGGAGCGCAACCGGGCCAGGGCGCTGTGGATCACCTCCTCCGCGCTCGGCCTGCCGCTCGGCCCGATACTCGGCGGCCTGCTGCTCGACTCCTTCTGGTGGGGCTCGGTCTTCCTGATCAACCTCCCGCTGGTCGCGCTCGGGGCCGTCGCGCTGGCGCGGTTCGTGCCCGAGTCCCGCAGCAGCGTGCCGCGGCCGATCGACCTGGGCGGGGTGGTGCTGTCCGCCATCGGCCTGACAGCCGTCACCTACGGCTTCATCCAGGCCGGCTCGCACGGCTGGACATCGGCGGACCTGTGGCTGCCCGTCGCGGCCGGCGCGGTGGCCCTCGTGCTGTTCGTGCTCTGGCAGCACCGCAGCGCCCACCCGCTGATCGACCTCGACCTGTTCCGCAGCCGCACCTTCAACCTCGGCACCGTCATGGCGACCCTTTCGAGCTTCGCCATCTTCGGGCTGCTGTTCGCCCTGCCGCAGTACTTCCAGGCCGTCCAGGGCAGCGACGCACTGACCACCGGCCTCAAGCTGCTGCCCATGCTGATCGGCATGACCATCGGCACCCGGGTGGCCGGCACGGGCACCCGGCGGTTCGGCGGGCGTGTCCTCATCGCGGTCGGGTTCCTGCTGGCCGCCGCCTCGCTGGCGGTCGGCGCCACCACGGGGGTGCACACCGGCTATGCCGTCACCGCGGCGTGGACCGCGGTGCTGGGCGCCGGTGTCGGCATCGCCCTGCCCGTCTCGATGAACTCCGCCCTCGGCGTGCTGACCGCAGAACGCGCGGGCGCCGGATCCGGCCTGCTGCAGGCGCTGCGCCAGGCCGGCGGCACCATCGGCATCGCGGTGCTGAGCACCGTGCTCACCTCCGGCTACCGCGGCCACGTCGAGGTGGGCGGGCTGCCCGCCGCCTCCGCCGGCGCGGTCCGCGACAGCGCGGCCGGCGGCGTCGAGATCGCGCACCGCACCGGCGGTACGGCGCTGCTCGACTCCGTCCGGCACGCCTTCGTGCACGGCATGGACCACATGCTGCTGACCGCCGCCGGGATCGCCGCCGCCTCCGCGGTGCTCGCCCTGGTCCTGCTTCCCCGGCACGGCGAGCCGGACCCCGCCGGAACGCCGGTCCGGGGAGAGGACGGCGGAGCCGGGCAGCACCCCTCCGGCAAGGAGGTGGATGCCGCCCGGCCCGATCCCGCGGGCAGCCGCAGGCCGTGAGGCGGCCGGCGGCCGCACCGTCACCGGCTGGTGAAGGTGTGGCTGCCGGAGCCCACCGCGTACGCGCTGCCGCTGCCGTCGCGGCGCAGCAGCCGCGCGCCGGACGGAGCGCGCACGCCGTGATCGGCCGGCACCACGACGGTGGCCGTGGTGTGCGGCGGCACCTTCACCGAGAGCGTCAGCCCTCCGTCCCGCCGGCTCCAGGAGGCGGCGATCGTGCCGTACGGGCTCTTCAGCGAGCCGGCGGCGTGGGTGAGCCCGCCGCCGGGCTGCGGGCGGATGCTGAAGTGCCGGTATCCGGGCCGGCCGGGGTCCGGGACGATGCCGAGGATCGTCCGGTACATCCAGGTGCCGACCGTGCCGCCCACCGGCAGGTTGAACCCGTTGCCGTTCTCGTTGGGGTTGAAGCTCCCGTCGGCCCCGATCGCGTCCCACCGCTCCCAGGTGGTCGTCGCGCCCTTCGCGATCTCGTACCCCCAGGACGGGTAGTCGGTCTGCTCGATCAACCGGTAGGCGACATCGGTGTGCCCGGTGTCGGACAGCACCGGCAGCAGCCACTGCGTCCCGACGAACCCGGTGGTCAGATGGTCGCCGGCCGCCTGGATCAGGCTGACCAGCCGGCTCGCCGCGGCCGCCCGCCGGGACTCGGGCAGCAGCCCGACCTTCAGGGCCACCACGTACGCGGTCTGGCTGTCGCCCGCGATCGTGCCGTCCGCCGCCAGGTACTTCGCCTGCCACGCGGCGCTGATCCGCCCGAAGAGGTCGCGGTAGGCGGCGGCGTCGGCGGTGTTGCCGATCGTGTCGGCCATGTCGGCCAGCAGCGAGGTGTCGTAGGCGAAGTAGGCGGTGGCGATGAGGTCGGCGGGCGTGCCCTGGCCGACGTTCATCCAGTCGCCGGCCGGCGCGAAGGACGCGGGCAGGATCAGTCCCGGACTCATGGACGTCATCGCCGTGACGTACTTGCGCATCGCCGGATAGCTGTCCCGCACGATGGCCGTGTCGCCGTAGTTCTGCCAGGCCGTGTAGGGGATGACGATGCCCGCGTCGCCCCAGCCGCCGCCGTAGCCGGCGTTCGCCACCGGCGGCCAGGTCGGCGCCACGTTGTCGAAGACGCCCGAGGCGGTCTGGCTGTCGATCAGGTCCCGCTCCCACTTGCGGTAGAAGCCGTCCAGGTCGCGGTTGAACACGGCGGTGGGCGCGAAGAACTCGGCGTCGCCGGTCCAGCCGAGCCGCTCGGAGCGCGCGTCGTCGCTCAGCGGGATCGAGAAGAGGTTGTCCCGCTCGCTCCAGGTGATGTTCGACTGCAGCTTGTTCAGCATCGGGTCGGAGGTGGCGAACGACCCGATGACCGGCGCGTCCGACCCCTCGACCACCCCGGTCACGTCGGCCGCCGTCAACGGGCCCGGATAGCCGGTGACTTCGACGTACCGGAAGCCGTGCTCGGTGAACTGCGGCTGGAAGACCTCGGTGCCCCTGCCGCTCAGCGTGTAGGTGTCTGTCTGCCGGGCGTAGACGTACGGCTGCGGTCCGGCGGCCAGGTTCTTCGTGTACAGGGTGCCGTCCGGGTTGAGCGCCTGCGCGTGCCGCAGGGTCACCGTGGAGCCGGTCGCCCCGCGCACCCGCAGCCGGGTGACGCCGGTGATCTCCTGGCCGAGGTCGACGATGTACGTGCCCGCCGCCGGCCGGGTGATCCGCACCGGCCTGACCGTGCCGGTGACCCGCACCGGCGGTCCCAGCGTGGTGACCAGCTTGTCCGTCTGACCGGGCAGCACATCGACGGCCTGCCACCCGGCGCCGTGGAACCCGGGCCGGTCCCAGCCCGGCTGCTCGGCGCGGGCGTCATAGGACTCGCCCATGTAGTTGTCTGCGCCGGTCACCGGCCCTGTGGTGCTGGCCGACCACGAGGGGTCGGTGACGACCTGCTGGACGGTGCCGTCGGTGTAGGTGATCTCCAGCCGGGCCCACAGGGCCGGGCTCGACCCGTACTGGCCGGTGCCGAACCAGCCGACGGTGCCCGCGTACCAGCCCGGCGCGAGCTGCGCGGCGATCGCGTTGCCGCCGCGCGCGACGAGATGGGTGACGTCGTAGGTCTGGTACTGGATCTGGTTGCTGTAGTCGGTCCAGCCGGGGGCGAAGAGCTGGTCGCCGACCTGCTTGCCGTCGATGTCGAGCTGGTAGATCCCGAGCGCCGACGCCGAGAGCCTGGCGCTGCGCACCTTCTTGCCGACGGCGAACTCGTGCCGCAGCCGGGTGGTGCCGTTGCCCGGGGTGAGCAGCGCGTCGGCGCCGGAGACCTCGAGTCCGGTCGCGGTCGGCGTCCCGGCGGTGAACTGGTTCGGGCCGCCGGTGGTGAGCGGGTCGGCGAAGAGCGTCGATCCGTCCGGCGCCGTGACCGTCATGTCGCTGTAGAACGCGTCCTCGGTGTTCGAGGCGCGGAATCCCACGGTGCCCGAGGCGCGGGTCGGGTCGGTCATGGTGTCCACCTGCACGCCGTCCACCGACGTCACGACGGTCGGGCCCCGCGCGCTGATCCGGAGGTGGTGGACCGAGTGCAGGGCGTCCGGCGCGATCACGTCGCCGATCGGCACCTCCTTGAGCACCCGGTAACCGCCGCCGACCCGTACATGCGGCTTGAAGACCGGCACGCTCCCGGAGATGTTCACCTCCCACATGTAGGAGTTGCCCGCGCCGTCGGCGCGGAAGTAGACGTCGGCCGCCTCGTTCACGATCCGGAAGTCGGTGTCGACGGTGTAGTCCGTCCAGCCGGCGCCGCGCGGATCGACCCCGACCCACTGCGGGTCGGAGGCGGAGGCCGGTGCCGGGGCCGGTGTCGCGGAGGCCGGTAGGCCCGATCCGGTGAGGGCGGCGGTGAGGGACAGCAGGACGACCGCGAGATGCGCGATCCAGCGCCTGCGACGCCGTCGTGGTGCCGTGCGGGGCATGGTGCTCCTCCAAGTCCGCTGTGGGCGCGGTCAGTTGACGGCGATGTCGAAGACGTGCAGCCGGGTGCCCGCCTGGTCACCGGTGACGGTGGCCGGCAGCGTGACGTAGGAGAGGGTCCTGCCCGCGGCCAGCGGTACCTTCGTGGCGTAGACGCTGACCGCGGTGGCGGCCGGATAGTCGCTGCCCGCGGGCCTGTTCCAGGTCGGCGCGGTGGCGACGAGCTGGTCCTGCGGCAGCGCCGTGCTCGGCGTCCAGTTGGTCAGGGCGAGGGTGAACGGTGCCGTGCTGCCGTCGGTGTACGTGAGCGTCCCCTCGCCCGAGCCGCTGCCGTTGTTGGCCGAGCCGAGGAACCACAGCTGCGATCCGGCGCCGCTCACCGCGATGCGCTGCCCGGCGGCGACCACGTTGTCGGGGCTGCCCGCGGCGGCCGACGGCCACGTCAGCCCGGCCGGGCCGGCCGGCTTCCCGGGTACCAGGCCGACACCGGCCAGCGACTGGGCGGAGTAGCTGTAGCCGGAGCCGTCGAAGTTCGCGCCCTGCGGCGACGAGTCGTCGCTGACACCGGTGTTGTCGTAGGCCGCGGCGACCGAGCCGAACAGCAGCGGCAGGTCCAGCGCGCCGCCCTGGAGCGGGTAGTCGTGCCCGGCGGCGCTCACCGTGCCGGTGAGGTCGATCGCCGCGGACTTCGCGCCGTCACCGACGGCGACGGTCAGCTTCTTCGACACCGACGACCGCGGCGCCAGCACCACCGAGGTCTGCGCGGGGCTGACGGTCACCCCGGCGGGCGGCGCGGTGGCCGCGCTGACCTTGACGGGGGAGTCGGTGGTGTTGCGCAGGGTCAGCGTGGCGGGGTAGTCGGCCCCGGTACGCGCGAGCTTCGCCGTCGAGGTGAGCGCCGCCGACACCAGCGGGCCGACGGTGACCTGGAGTCCGCTCACCACCCGGTAGCCGCCGTCCGCGCCCGCCGACGCGGTGAGCCGCCACAGCCGGTCCTGCGCGCCGGCCGGCGGGGTCACCCGCCATGAGGTGGTCAGCCGGGTGCCGGGCCGTACGGTGCGGAAGTCCGCCGTGGTGCGGGCCGTGGCCGTCCAGCCGGCCGGCACGTCGAGGCGGAGTCTGACGTGGTCGAGGGTCTGGCTGCCGCCCGCGGTGAGCGCCGTCGTCACGGTGTTGCCGTGCGCCGGGTCGAGTGTCGCGGGAGCCTGCGCGGTGACCGTACGGCTGCCCGTCGAGTGCCGCAGCGTGTAGCTGCCGGTCAGCGGCAGGTTCCGGGAGGAGTCGCCGACGAACAGCCGGTACGTGCCCTCGTCGGTCTGCCAGGCGTGCGTGGCGTCGTCCCAGGTCCGCAAGGCCGACGCGGCGACAGTGAACGTGACCCGCCGCGAGCCGCCCGGCGCCAGCGTCACCCGCTGGAAGCCCTTGAGCTGCTTGGGTGGTTCACCTGAGCGCGCCGGGTCGCCGACGTAGAGCTGCGCCACCTCCGACGCGGTACGGCTGCCGGTGTTGCGCACCGTCGCCGAGACCTTGACCGGCCCCGCCGAGTCGGCCGCGCCCGGCGAGACGCTGAGCCCGCTGAAGGAGAACGACGAGTACGTCAGGCCGTAGCCGAACGGGAACAGCGGCGTCAGGCGGTGCGCGTCGTACCAGCGGTAGCCGACGTCGAGCCCCTCGCTGTAGTGGTAGTTCGTGGTGTTCGTCGAGACGTCCACGCTGCCCGGGTAGCGGGACGGGTCGACGGTCGGCAGCTGGCCCATGCTTGCGGGCCAGGTCTGCGGCAGCTTCCCCGACGGGCTGACGTCGCCGAACAGGACGGAGGCCAGCGCGGCCCCGTTCTGCTGGCCGCCGTACCAGGACTCCAGCACGCCGCCGACCGAGCCGAGCCAGGGCATCAGGACCGGGGCGCCGGTGTTCAGCACCACCACGGTGTGCGGATTGGCCGCGGCCACCGCCTCGATGAGGTCGTCCTGCGCGCCGGGCAGGGTGAGGTTCTGCCGGTCGCCGTCCTCGCTCTCGTCGTCGTTGACCACCACGACCGCGACGCTGTCCTGCTTGGCGACGGCCGCGGCGGCGGCGATGGCGGCGGTGTCCGGGGCCTGCCAGCCCAGCGTGACGGAGCCGCCTGCGGGCGGGCTGCTCGGCGTGCCGGCCACCGGGCCGTCGGGGCCGTTCACCGGCTGGTAGTTCTCCACCGTGATCGGCGTCCGCACCCCGCCCTTGAGGTGGATCGCGGAGACACCGGGACCGTACTGCGCCCAGTCCTGGAAGACCGGCTGCCCGTCGAGCGTCATCCGGACGCCGCCGGTGTTCGCCATCGAGAACGTGTAGGTGCCGGTGACCGGCGCGGTCAGGAAGCCCTTCCAACGCACCGAGAAACCGGCCGGGTTGACGCCGGGGCCGGGCGCGGCGGTGTAGTGGGCGTCGACGTTCGGCTCGACCCGGGTGAGCACGGGCTTACCCGACAGGTCGAGGTTGTTGTAGTAGCTGGCGGTCAGTCCCTGCTGTCCGCCGGCGGTGCTGAAGCGCGCGGCCGGGACGGTCGGCAGCTTGTCCGTCACGCCCGGCACGCGGATGCCGGAGCGGCCGACGGCGGTCTGCCCGCCGCTGCCGTCCGCGGTGTACGCGTTCAGCTCGGCGACCGACCACCAGCTGCTCGCGGAGCCGGTCTGCACGATCTTGAGGTAACGCGCCTGCCGGGCCCCGAAGTCCGCGGTGGTCACCCGTCCGGTTCCGGTGCCCTCGGCGACCGGGTCGCCCCAGGTGGTGCCGTCGTCGGACAGGTAGACCTGGTAACCGCGGGCGTAGTCCGTGTCGTTGCCGGCGTCCATGGTGATCCGGTCGATCATGCGGGCGCCGCCCATGTCGGCGGTGATCCACTGGCCGCCGGCCATCGGGGTGCCGCTCGACCAGCGGGTGGCCGTGTCGCCGTCGAACATGTTGCCCGGCTGGTCGGAGCCGCTCGCCGAGGACGACGCCGTCGCCGTCCAGGAGCCGACGTCGTCCACCCGGACCGAGCCGCCGGCCCGCTGGGCGATGCCGTCGGCGACGGTGACGACCGAGGACGGATCGGCGGGCACGTGCGAACTGCCGCCGCCCCCGGTGACGGGCGCCTCCTTCGCCGCCGCACCGATCACCGCGATCGACGGCGTGGCGGAGCTGTCGAGCGGCAGCAGGCCGCCGTCGTTCTTCATCAGCACGGTGCCCTCCGCCGCGATGTCCCGCGCGGTGGCGACGTGTTCCGGGGTGGTCGCGGTGGCGCCGGGGGAGCCGGCGGCGGAGTCGAAGAGGCCGTAGGCGAACTCCTCGGTGAGCAGCCGGGCCACCTTGTCGTTCAGTACGGCCATGCTGACCTCGCCCGAGCGCACGGCGGCGGACAGCGGCTCGCCGAAGTTGCCGGGGGCGGGCATGTTCAGGTCCAGCTCGGCGTTCGCGGCCCGCACGGTGCTGCGGGCACCGTCCCAGTCGGTGACGACGAAGCCGTCGAAGCCCCAGTCCTGCTTGGCCTCGTCCTTGAGCAGGGTGGCGTTCTCGTTCGCGTGCACCCCGTTGACCAGGCTGGTCGCCGCCATGATCGAGGCCGCGCCGCCCTCCTGCACGGCCTGCTTGAACGCCGGGTAGTAGATCTCGTTGAGGGTGCGCTCGTCGACGATCGCGTTGCCGTTGTTGCGGTTCTGCTCGGTGTCGTTGGCCACCAGGTGCTTCAGGTCGGCCATCACCCCCTTGGACTGCACGCCCTTGACGTAGCCGGTGGTCATCTCGCCCGCCAGATAGGGGTCTTCACCCGCCATCTCGAAGACCCGGCCGCCGCGCGGGTCGCGCACCAGGTTGGCGTCGGGGCCGAGGTCGACGCCGACGCCCTTGGTCTTCGCCTCGGCCCCGACGACCTGCCCGTACGACTGCTCGGCCGCCGGGTCCCAGCTCGCCGCCGCGGCGATCGGCGCGGGCATGGCGGTGGTGCCGCCCATCACCACTCCGGCGCCGCCGTCGTTGAGGTTCAGCGCGGGCACGCACAGCCGCGGGATGGGCGCCACCACGCCCGCGTAGCCGGGGAGTTGGCTGCCGTGGGTCATCGACAGCTTCTCGTCCGTCGTCATCCGGGCGAGCACGTCGGCGGCGCGCTGCCCGGGCGAGGCGTCAGAACCCACCCACGGGCAGTCGGCGGAGGCCCCGCCACCCGACGGGCCGGCCACCGCCGGGACCTGGCCGGTCGCCACGGTGAGCAGCAGCGCCGCCGCCAGGCCGCCGGCCGCGGCGGCCGCCCGCCGCCGTACCCGCCTGCGGGGCGATCCCCTGTCCGGCCTGAGCTGTTCGGAACGAGCGGGCATGGCGGGGGTCCCCTCTGGCGTTCGGTGCGCGCGTGGGGGCGCGCCTTCGAATAGAACGTTTCAATCGGACTGCGCAGAACTTAGGGCCGGATCGGGACCGGGTCAAGGGAGTGGGAGCGGCGACTTCCGGTAGCCAGGTGCGGCGCGATACGGCGCCAAGGATCGCCGAGTGGTGAAACATTTCAAGCAGGCGTCAGCCCCCGAACGGCCCTTGCCGCCCGGGAGTTGACGCCGGTGCACCGCCTGCTACCTCTTCGGGGCGCTCACGCTGAACACGTAGTGGCCGGAGCCGACCCGGTAGACCGAGTCGCCGAGCTGCCGTACTCCGCGTGCCTTGCCCGCGGGCCGGCCGCTCTCCAGGACCGCGGCCCCGGCGGGGGCCGGCACGTGAACGTCGGCGGCGGCGTTGCCCGGCACGTCGACGCTCAGCTCCAGGCCGCCGCCCGGCCGCTTCTGCCAGCGCACCTCGACCCGGCCGCGCGCGGTGTCGTGCCACGCCGCCGCCCAGCTGAGCGGCCCGTCCACGTACGGCTGGACGGTGATCCGCTCGTAGCCGGGCGTCGCCGGGGTGATGCCGCCGACCTGCTCGTAGAACCACTGGTCGATCGAACCGAACAGGTAGTGGTCGTGGCCGGGCGGGCGGCCCTGGCCGTCCTGCTGGAGCTCCCAGGTCTCCCACAGCGTGTCGGCCCCGTTCCGCAGCCAGAAGCCCCAGCTGGGGAAGTCCCGTTGACCGGCGACGGCGTGCGCGACATCGGCGTGGCCGGCCTCGGTCAGCACCGGCAGCAGCACGGCGGTGCCGAGCGCGCCGGTGTTCAGGTGGTCGCCGTGCGCGTGCACGTCGGCCACCAGGCCGTCCGCGACCCGGGTGCGGAGCTCGGCCGGGACCAGGCCGAAGGCCAGCGGGATCGCGTTCGAGCACTGCCGGTAGCCGGGGTCGCTGCCGGTCCGGTAGACGGCGCGGTCGCGGTCCAGGAACGTGCTGTTGAAGATCTCGGCCAGTGCGGCGGCCCGCTGCCCGAGCCGGTCCACGTCGGCGGTCCGGCCGAGCGCGGCGGCGGCGTCCGCCAGGATCCGCAGGCCCCGGTAGAGGTAGGCGGTCGCGGTCAGCCGGGTGTCCTCGGGCGGCTGGGTGTAGCCGCCGGGCGCGAGCCAGTCACCGAGGCTGCTGGTCGCCAGGCCCGAGGCGTCGCGGTTGCCGAACTCCCAGTCGACATAGCGCAGTACGCCGTCGTAGTGGTCGGCCAGCGCCCGGTGGTCGCCGAACCGGCGGTACAGCTCCCACAGCACGATCGGATAGGCGGCCTTCCACTCCGGTGCCTGCCAGTCGTCGCCCCAGCCGCCGGTCGGCGCGATCACCGGGATGTTGCCGGTGTCCATCTGGCAGTCGGAGATGTCGTCCAGCCACTTGGCGAGGAACCGCCCGGTGGCGTAGTTGAACGTCATCTGGGGCACGTTGAGCTGCGCGTCCGCGGTCCAGCCGATCTTCTCGTACATCACGTCGACCGCGGGGATGCCCAGCAGGTGGTGGCCGGTGCTGCGGTCGACCATCGAGTGGATCTGCCCGTAGAGCTCGCTGGAGGACGCGAAGCCGCCGGCGGACGGCACGGCCGTGCGCACCTCCTGGCCGCGCAGGGTGTCCCGCCTCGGGGTGCCGGGCAGGCCGGTCACCTGGACGTAGCGGAAGCTCTTGTGGCTGAACCGGGCGTGCCAGGTCTCGACGCCCTTCCCGCTGAGCACGTACTCGTCCTGCTGGAAGCGGCCGCCCTGCACGTAGCCCTGTTCGAGGTCGGCGGTGCCGTCGGCGGTGAGCTGCTGGGCGTACTCCAGGACGATCCGGGTGCCGCGCGGCCCGGAGACGCGCAGCGCCGCCCAGCCGCCCAGCGTCCGGCCCAGGTCGAAGACCCGTACCCCTGGCTTGGGTTGGGTGATCGCGACCGTGTCCAACGTCTCCATGACGCGGATCGGATCGAGCGGCTGCGCCACCAGCCGACCCTTGGGCGCGGTCAGCTCCGCCGCCGCGGACCAGGCTGAGTCCTTGAAGCCCGGCTTGGACCAGCCGGGTCGCGCCTCCCGCGCGTCGTAGGTCTCGCCCGCGTAGATCGAGTCGGAACGGGTCGGGCCGTCGGTGACCCGCCAGTCGCCGTCGGTCGCGACCACGTCGCGGGTGCCGTCGGCGTAGCTGATCTCCAGCTGCAACCGCATCCGGGGGTCGCCGTTCCAGGGCGCGTTGGTCCAGTCCCAGGCCGTCACGGTGCGCAACCCGAAGAAGCCGCGGCCGAGTTCGGCGCCGATCGCGTTGCGCCCGCGCTTCAGCTGGCCGGTGACGTCGTGCGTCACGTACAGCACGCGCTTGTCGTAGTCGGTGGACGCGGGGTCCATCACGTTGCCGCCGACCCGCCGCCCGTTGATCTCCAGCTCGTGGTAGCCGACGCCGGCCACGTACACCCGTGCCTGCCGGACCGCTTTGGCCACGGTGAACTCCCGGCGCAGCAGCGGCGCGGGCGCCGGCGGCAGGCTGACGCCGCGTCCCCAGGGGCCCTCGCCGTACAGGGCGGTCTCGCGGGCCGCGACCCAGTCGCTGTCGTCGAAGTCCCGGTCCTGCCAGCCCTGTTGCTCGTCGTTCGCCGCCCGCCAGGCGTCGCCGGTCGTGATGGTCAGCGGGTCGCCGGAGTCGAACTCGACGACCAGCGCGCCGAGCAGTCCGGCGGGGGAGGGGTTGCCGTTGGTGTCCAGCGCGTTGGTGGCGGCGACCGCGAGCGCGTTGCCGCCGGCGCCGAGCGCCGACGTCACGTCGATCACCTGGCCGTCGTACCAGAGGCCGCCGGCCGGGGTTCCGCCGGCCGGCGTGCCGTTCGCGTACAGCACGAAGCTGTCGTCGGCCGTCATCACCACCTGCGCGCGGGTGACCTGGCGGCCGGCGGGGAGGTCGAAGGGCAGCCGGAAGTAGCGCACCATCGGCGGCAGGCTCGCGGTGGGATCGCCCTCCGGATACCACATCCAGTGCGCGCCCTCGAAGGTGAGCAGCGTCGAGGTGCTGTGGCCGATCCACCGCCCCGACCAGTCGTCGGGCGAGAGCAGCCCCATCTCCCACCAGCTCGGCTCGCTCCACACCGAGGCCCGGTCGTCCTGGTCCCAGACCCTGACCTTCCAGTAGCAGCGCTGCCTGGCCCGCATCGGCGGCCCGGCGTATTCGACCCCCACCGAGTCGGCGGACCGCACCTGCCCGCTGTCCCACACATCCGCCCGGTCCCGCGCCAGCAGCGCGGGCGAGGAGGCGACCAGGACCCGGTAGCCGCGCTGGCTGACGCCGCGGCCCGGCGCGGTCAACTGCCAGCCGAGCCGCGGCACCGGTATGTCGATGCCCAGCGGGTTGTCCGCGGATTCCACGGTGAGCGCGGTGGGGCGCACCTGGCCGGGCGCCGCCGCGTCGGCCGTCCCTGACATGGCCGGAACTGCGGCGACGGCGGCGCCGGTACCGGCGGCGGCGATGCTGAGGAACCGCCTTCGCGAGACGCGGGACCAGGGCCGATCGGGGGTACCCATGACTGCTCCTTGGGCCGGGTGGGGCGGGGATTGTCTGGAATGGATTCCAGCCCCTTGGTAGTCCCGGCGCCCAGACGTGTCAAGGGTTTGCTCCGGCTGAGGGCGCGAAAAGACAGTAGTCCAGCCGGTATTCGGCGCTTTTGCGGTAGTGGTGTCACCGTGGTTGACGCCGAGTTTCCGGCGTGCCAGCCTGGCATCGATTCCAGCAGGAGATCGCCGGGCAGAGGGCTCCGTGCTCGGCGAGCGGGAGACTGCGGGCCGGCTGACGATTGACGGTTGCGCCGCGGGGGACGCTGAGAACATGATCGCCAGTACACCGCACGACTCGGAGTCGCTCGCCGCGGCGGCCCTCACCTGGCTGACGGGGGCGGCCCGGGAGGCCGCCGGCGGCCTGACCTGGCCGGGGACGCTCGCCGACAACGAGTTCAACCCGACGCTGTACAGCGGCACCTCGGGCGTGCTGCCGGCCCTTCTCGACGCGTGGCGGCACTTCGGTGACGACCGGTACGCGGACGCGGCGCTGCGCGGCGCCCGCAGCGTCGCCGCCGCGGTGGACGGCTGGGAGCAGAGCGGGCTCTACACCGGCGTGGCCGGAATGGCCGTCGCGCTGCGCGGGGTCGAGCGGGTGCTCGGCGACCCGGCGGCGGGCGCGTCCGCCGACCGCGCCCTGGACGTGCTGCGCTCCCGCTTCGACGGCACCGGGTGGAACGATCGCTGCGAACTCATCGTCGGCAACGCGGGTATCGCGCTCGCTGCGCTGGAGTGCGGCGACGTGGAGCTGGCGCGACGGGCCGTCGAGCGCTACCCGCACACCGCGGAGCCCACCGCGGCCGGCGTCCACTGGGAGACCAGGGCCGGGACCGTCCCGCGGCTGCACCACCTCTCGCACGGCACTCTCGGCATCGTCTACGCGCTGGCCGCCGTGGGCCGGGCCGCCGACCGCCCCGACCTGGTCGAACTGGCCCTGGCCGGCGCCGCCGACGTCGTCTCCCGCGACGAGTCCGGGACGGACGGCTTCCTCGTCCCGTACTCCGAGCCGATGCAGCAGCACGAGAAGATCTCCCGCCACAGCTACGGCTGGTGCCACGGCCCGGCCGGCGACGCGCAGGTGTTCCGCCTGCTGGGCCGGCTGCTGCCCGACGATCCCGACTGGCCGGCCCTCGCCGACCGCTGCTGGCACACCGTCGTCAACTCCGGTGTCCCGCAGCGGATCCGCCCCCGGTTCTGGGACAACAACGGCCGCTGCTGCGGCACCGCGGGCGTCCTGGCCCTCGCCTGCGACCGCGAGGTCGAGCGCGGCGACGGCCGCGGCTTCGCCGACGTCCTGGTCGCCGACCTCGCGGCCCGCGCGACAGTCGACGCCGACGGCGCCCGCTGGTCCAACGTCGAACACCGCCGGACGCCCAGCGACCTGCCCCCGGCCACCGGCTGGGCGATGGGCAACGCGGGCATCATCCGCGAACTCCTGCGGCACGCCCGGGTATCCACCGACCGCGACCCGCGGTACGCCGTCCCCTTCCCCGACCACCAGCCGACCGCCTGAGCCCCCGCCCGGCCGGAAAAGTGCCATGCGCGCCGGCCACCGATCCGGCAGACTCCCGCACATGACGGCGAAGATCTCCCGCATCAACCCGCTCCGGCTGCACGAGACCCCCGGCTACCACCACATCACCGTGGTCGAGACCGGCCGGACGGCATACCTGGCGGGCCAGTGCCCGCTGGACGGCAGCGGCACCCTGGTGGGCCCCGGCGCCCTCGACGCCCAGATCGACCAGGTCGCGGCCAACGCCCTGACCGCCCTGGCCGCGGTCGGCGCCCGCCCCGAGCACGTCGTGCGCTCGGTGATCTACGTATGCACCGCCGACACCCCGGTCCTCGGCGCCGCCTGGAAACGCTTCACCGCCTCCCCCCTCGCCCCCGCCTTCACGACGGCGAGCACCCTGCTGGGCGTGTCCCAACTGGGCTTCACGGGCCAGCTGGTCGAGCTGGACCTCACCGCGGCACTCCCCGACTGAGCCCCGGGTTCGCTTACCGCGGGCGGTCGTTGGCACTCTGGCTCTCATGGATCCCGCGGAAGTACTGCTCATAGGAGGACGCTCCGGCGTCGGCAAGACGACGGTGGGCTGGGAGGTCGCGGCCCGGTTGCGGGTCGCTGAGGTCTCGCACGCCATCATCGAGGGCGACTTCCTGGGGCAGGTGTATCCGGCGCCGGAGGGCGATCCGCACGGATCGGAGCTGGTGGAGCGCAACCTGACGGACATGTGGGCGAACTACGCCCGGCTCGGCTACCGCCGGTTGATCTATACGAACACCGTGAGCGTGCTGCCTGTAGCGGCGGGCATGTTCGAGCGCGCGATGGGCCCGACTGTGCGGATCGTACGAGTCCTGCTCACCGCGTCCGACGCGACGGTCGGGCAGCGCCTGGCGCGGCGGGAACTCGGCTCGGAACTGGAGCAGGGGCTGCGGGCCAGCGCGGAGAAGGGACGGCTCCTGGACAAGCGCGCCTCGGCGGACGTGCTGCGGGTCGCGACGGACGGACGGCAGGTCGTGGACATCGCGCGTGAAGTGGTGGCCGCCACAGGATGGGCCGGACGGCGCCCTCCCGGCCGCTGAGAGGGCCGACGGCGAGCCGCCGGTCTGGTCCGGGTTCGCGTTAGAGTTCCCGGATGCCGACGACGACCTACCACGTACGCAAGTTCTCGATCGGCCCCAAGCGCAAGTACCGGATCTTCGACGACGACGGCAAGGGCAAGCCGGGCCCGTTGATCGGATATGCCGAGAAGCAGCTCAAGATGTCCGACGAGCTGGCTGTCTACCGGGACGAGGAGCGGGTCGAGAAGCTGGTCACCGTGCGGGAGAGCAGTAAGGGCTGGCTCGCCTCGCTGACCGGGTATGAGGCGTTCGGTTCCGGGGAGCGGCTGCTCGGCTCGTTCGGCGTGCTGGTGAAGAAGTCGATCGACCGCACCACGTGGGAGTTCGAGCAGCCGGGACTGGGGCGGTTCACCGGGACCGAGCGCAGCGTCAGGACGGCGCGGGGGCGCAGGCTGCTGGGGCTCGGCGGGGCGGTCGGGGAGATCGCCGGCGCGCTGGTGAAGTACCACTTCGACTTCGAACGGGACGGGGAGCCGGCCTTCAGCATCGAGAAGGCCAAGGTGCTCGACGACCTGTACCGGCTGACCGTGCACGAGGACGCCGTCGACCGGCCGCTGCTGTTCGCGCTCGCGGTCACCATGGAGGCCAGGCAGCGCTCCTCCTGACGCTCTCCGCCGCGGCGGCCCCGCTCACGGCAGCGAGGCCGCCTTGCGCAGCAGCACCGACCGTTCGCGTGCGTTGTGGCACAGCCGGGCGGCCAGCTCCAGTTCGGCCCGGGCCTCCGCCGTGCGGCCGAGCCGGGACAGCAGCTCGCCGCGCACGCCGGGGAGCAGATGCGAGCCGGGCAGCCGGTCGGCGGCGACCAGCTCGTCCACCATCTCCAGCGCCTGCTGGGGTCCGTGCGCCATGGCGACGGCCACCGCCCGGTTGAGTTCGACCACGGGGGAGGGCGCCACCCGCCCCAGCGCCTCGTACAGCAGCACGATCTGCTCCCAGTCGGTCTCCCGCACCGAGGGCGCCGAGGCGTGGCACGCCGCGATGGCCGCCTGCAGCCCGTACGGTCCGAGGCCGCGTCCGAGCGCGGTGGCCCGCTTGAGCGCCGCCAGCCCGCGGCGGACCGCAGACCGGTCCCACAGCCGCCGGTCCTGGTCCTCCAGCAGCACCGCCTCCCCGTCCGGCCCGGTGCGGGCGGGAAAACGCGCGGACGTCAGCTCGAACAGGGCCAGCAGCCCGTGCGCCTCCGGCTCCTCCGGCAGTAGCGCGGCCAGCATCCGGGCCAGCCGGATCGCCTCGTACGCCAGGTCGGTGCGCAGCAGGCTGTCACCGGCCGTCGCCGTCGAACCCTCGGTGAAGATCACGTAGAGCACGCTCAGCACACCGCCGAGCCGCTCCCGCCGCTCCCCGACCGGCGGCAGCTCGAACGGCACCCCGGCCGCCGCGATCGTCTTCTTCGCCCGGGTGATCCGGGCCTGCACCGTCGGCACCGGCACCAGGAACGCCCGGGCGATCTCCTCGCTCGCCAGCCCGCCGACCGCGCGCAGCGTCAGAGCCACCCGCGCCTCGGGCGACAGCACCGGGTGGCAGGCCACGAACATCAGCGCCAGGACGTCGTCATCGACCCGGTCGGGATCCCACGGCAGATCGCCGGACCGGTCGGGCGGCGGCGCCGCGCCCGAGGTCGCCTGGCCCTCGGCCAGCGGGCCGGCCAGCGTGGCGTACCGCTCCTTGAGCGCCGACCGGCGGCGGAAGCCGTCGATGGCCCGCCGCCGGGCGGTGGCCAGCAGCCAGCCCACCGGATTTGTCGGCACACCCTCCCGCGACCAGGTGACCAGTGCCTCCGCCACCGCCTCCTGGGCGACGTCCTCGGCGAGTTCGAAGTCACCGGTGTAGCGGGCGAGCGCGCCGACGATCCGGGCGGACTCGATCCGCCAGACGGCCTCGACCGCCCGCCGGGCCGACTCGGGGTCCGGCGGGCCGCCGGTGGCCGCCGGCATCAGAGCTGGCCGGTCCGCTCACGCCAGGCGCGCTCCTTGACGATCCACTCGTTGTCCTGCGGGAAGTCCTCGATGCTGGACACCCGGCGGACCTCGCACTTCGCACCGCCCATGGGCGGCAGCCGCCTGGCCCACTCGACCGCCTCGTCCCTGGAGGCCACGTCGATCAGGTAGAAGCCGCCGAACAGCTCCTTCGTCTCGCCGTAGGGGCCGTCGGTGACCACCGGCGCCTCGCCGCTGAAGTCGACCACCACGCCCTGCCGCGGGTCGTCCAGTCCCTCGGCGGCGACGAGCACGCCCGCCTTGATCAGCTCCTCGTTGTAGCGGCCGACCACCTCCAGCATCTGTTCCATGGGCGTGTCCATCATCTTGGCCATGGTCTCGTCCGTGCCGCGCATGATCAGCATGTACTTCGCCATTGCGGGTCTCCTCAGCCTTCCGTGGTCGTCTTTCGACCTTCTCACCCACAGGTCGAACGGCGCAGCCGCGGATCGACACGGCGGACCGGCGACTTTCACATTCTCTGCGTACGGCCGCCGGCCAGGCGTTCTCCCGGTCAGCCGAGGCGCCTCCTGGCGCGGGCGACGCCCGCGAGACCCAGCCCGGCCAGCACGGCGGAGGCCGGCCACACCAGGCCGGCGTGCCGGGAGAGCCACGCCTGCGCCGACCGCGGGTGGGAGCGCGCGTCGAACTCCCCGTGCGCGCCGAAGTCCGGCGCGTCCTCCCGCGGTCCGTCGAGCGGCTTCCACAGGTTGTCGGGGCGGTCGGGCGAGATGCGGTCCGCGGTCTGCTGCGAGTCGTAGCCGGTACGGGCCAGGTAGCGGTCGAGCAGGCCCGCGGCGAACTTGTTGCCGATGATCGTGCCGACGGTGGAGGCGCCGACGTAGTACTGCTTGCGCCCCGGATGCTCCGCCGCGTACACGACACTGCGGGCGGCCACCTCCGGCTGGTAGATCGGCGGCACCGGCTGCGGGTGCCTGGGCAGCCGGGACAGCACCCAGGAGAACTGCGGTGTGTTGACCGCGGGCATCTGCACGACGGTGACGCGTACGTTGCTCTTGTCGTGCATCAGCTCGGTCCGCACCGACGAGGTGAACCCGTTCACGGCGTGCTTCGCCCCGCAGTAGGCCGACTGGAGCGGGATCGACCGGTCGCCGAGCGCCGAGCCGACCTGCACGATCGTGCCGTGGTCGCGCGGCACCATCCGGGCCAGCGCCTCGCGGGTGCCGTTCACGTAGCCCAGATACGCCACTTCGGTGACCCGCCGGAACTCCTCGGGGCGGATCTCGGTGAAGGGCGCGAAGACCGAGGTGAACGCCACGTTGACCCAGACGTCGATCGGCCCGAAGCGCCGTTCGACCGCTGTGGCGGCGGCGTGCACCGCCTCGTGGTCGGCCACGTCGGCCGGCACGGCCAGCGCCTCGCCGCCCAGCTCGCGCACCTCGCCGGCAGCGGCGTCCAGGCCGGCCCTGCCGCGTGCGAGCAGGCCGATCCGGTCGCCCCTGCGGGCGAACTCGCGGGCCGCCGCGCGGCCGATACCGCCGCTTGCTCCGGTGATGACGATCGTCTGGGACATCTGTCGCGGCCTTTCGTGAGGTTGCTCGGGGCCCGTTCGGCGGCCCTCTTCGGGTGGATCAGCGGACCGGCCAGGGTTCGGCGAGCCGGGCGGCGCTCTCCAGCAGCAGCGCGTGGACGAACGCCTGCGGCAGGTTGCCGCGCATCTCGCGCTGCGCGATGTCGTACTCCTCGGAGAGCAGGCCGGCCGGCCCGCAGGCGGCCCGGTTGCGCTCGAACCACCGGTAGGCCGACCCGGTGCGCCCCTGCTGGTGCTCGGCCATGGCCACCGCGAAGCCGCACATGACGAACGCGCCCTCGGCCTGTTCCAGCGGCCGTTCGTCGTGTCGGAAGCGGTACGCGAAGTGGTCGTCGGTCAGCTCAGCGAGGTACCCGTCGAGCGTGGCGACCGTGCGCGGGTCGTCGGCGGGCAGCGCCCCGCGCAGCGCGGGGAACAGCAGCGCCGCGTCCAGGCCGTCGTCGTCGGCGGCGCGCCGCCAGCGCCCGGTGGTGTGCAGGCCGCTCCGCCCGGTGTCGGCCATGACGGCGTCGGCCAGGGCGTTCCAGCGCGCCGCCCGGTCCGCCGGGGCGCCCGCTCCCGCTGCGGCGCGCAGGCCGGCGGCGCAGATCAGCCTGCTGTGGGTCCAGGCCCGCGGGCCCAGCTCCCACACCCCGGCGTCCGGTTCCTGCCAGCGCTTCTCCACCGCGTCCGCGGCGATCAGCACCGCCTTCCAGCCCTCGGGGTCCAGCCGGTCGTGGCGGGCCGCCGCGGCCAGCAGGAGCAGGCTCTCGCCCAGTGCGTCCAGCTGGAACTGGCCGCTGACATGGTTGCCGACCAGGTCGAACCCGCCCGGGTAGCCCGGCAGGTCGATCCGCCGCTGGTCGGGGATCGGGCTGCCGTCCACGGTGTAGGCGGGCACCAGGCCGGGCCCGTCCTGGCCCAGCCGCGCGGCGACGAACCGCACGGCGTCGTCGAGCAGCGGGTAGGGACCTGCGGCGGCGACGGCCTGGCCGGCATAGCACTGGTCGCGGATCCACACGTACCGGTAGTCGTAGTTGCGGCCCTCCTCGGCGCGCTCGGGCAGGCTCGTCGTGGCGGCGGCGACCATGCCGCCGGCCGAGCCCGTCAGTCCGCGCATGACCGCGTAGGAATGCCGGGCGTCGCGGGGCGCCAGGACGTGGGAGAGGTCCGGTACGGCGTCCCGCCAGGCCGCCTCGGTGGCCCGCCAGGCGCGCTCCGGGTCGGGCGGCGGCTCGTCGAGCGGGCGGTCGGAGATCTCCAGCACCAGGTCGCGGGGGGTGCCGGGCCGGGCCCGGAGGTCCAGTTCGAGCCGGCCGTCGCGCAGCCGCGCGTCCGGCGCGCCCGACCAGCGCAGCCGCAGCTCGCCGACCCGCCCGTGCCAGACGCCGTCCTGGTCCCGGCGCAGTTCGCCGACCGCCTGCTGCCCGAACTCGCCGGCCGGCTCCAGGACGGCGCGCAGGTCCACCGGCCCGTCCTGTGCCAGGACGCGGCGCAGCACGACGGCGCGGTGCCGGTCGCCGGGGAACGCCAGCGCCTCGCGGCACTCCACCACGCCGTTCTCGCGGGTGATCCAGCGGCTGCGCCAGATCAGCGAGCCCTCCTCGTAGTAGCCGCTGCGCACGCAGGTCCCGGCCGGCGCCAGCGCGTAGACGCCGGGCCCGCCGATCAGCGCGGAGAAGACCGCGCCGGAGTCCCAGCGCGGCGCGCACATCCAGGCGAACTCGCCGTGCGGGCCGACCAGCGCGCCGCGCTCGCCGTCGGCGACCAGCGCGTAGTCGCGCAGCGCGTGGGGCCGGTACGAGAGGTGGTGCTGCTCGTCGTCGTTCATCGGCTCCTGCTCGCTGTCGTCCGCCCCGGCGGTGTGGTCGTTCGTGCGGTCGTTCATGGTCGCCGCCTCATCCGCTGCGGTACGGCTCGGCGGCCTCGGCGCGCAGCGCCAGCCCGTGCCCGGGGGAGCCGTCGGCGCCGGGCCTGATGGTGCCGCCGGCCGGATCCAGCGCCCCGGTGAAGAGCCGGTTCTCGATCGCCACGTGGTCGTGGAACCACTCCAGGTGCCGCAGGTTCGGCACCGAGGCGGCGGCGTGGGCGTGCAGATGGGGCGCGCAATGGCCGGAGATCTGCATCCCGTGCGCCTCGGCGAGGGCGGCGGCGCGCAGCCAGACGGTGATGCCGCCGCACCGCGTGACGTCCGCCTGGAGGCAGTCCACCGCGCCCGCGGCGAGCATCTGGCGGAAGTACGGCAGCGTGTAGCCGTACTCGCCGGCCGTCACCTCCACCGGCACAGCGGCCCTGACCTCGGCCAGCCCGGTCAGGTCGTCGGAGGAGACCGGCTCCTCGAACCAGGTGGCGCCCTCGGCGTCCAGATGCCGCGCGATCCGGACGGCCTGCTTGCGGGTGTAGCCGCCGTTGGCGTCCACATAGAGCTCGACGCCGCCGCCGACGGCGCGCCGGGCGCGGCTGATCCGCTCCCGGTCGCGGGCCTCGGCCGCGCCCCACGACTCGCCCACCTTGATCTTGACCCGGGGGATGCCCTGCTCCTGCGTCCAGCCGCGCAACTGGCGCTCCAGTCGGGCGTCGTCGTAGCTGGTGAAGCCGCCGCTGCCGTAGACGGGCACCTCGCGGCGGGCGGCGCCGAGCAGCCGGACCAGCGGCAGCCCGAGCAACCGGGCCTTGAGGTCCCACAGGGCGATGTCCACCGCGGAGATGGCGTGGCCGGCGATGCCGGGCCTGGCGGAGTTCCGCACCGCCCGGGTCATCGCCTCGTTGGCCGCGGGCACGTCCAGGACCGGTCGCCCGGTGACGACGCCGGCCAGCTGGTCGCGGACGACCGCGGCGGCGGCCGGGGATCCGTAGGTCCAGCCGAGACCGGTCCGTCCGGCGGCCTGGACGCGGACGGCGACCAGGGTGGTGGCGTCCCAGGTGAGGGTGCCGTCCGCCTCGGGCGAGTCGGTGGGGACGGTGTAGACGGCGGTGTGCACCGCGTCCACGACCGCGTCCAAGGAAGCGTCCGCCTCCCTGGACGCCGCCGCCGAGCCGTCGGCCGGCCAGCCGGCGGCCGTCTCCGGTCCGCCGGCCGGCTCGCCGACAGCGCTGTCCCGCCCGTCCGCCACCGGGCGGCTGCCCGTGCCGCGCCCGCCCATGGTCAGTCCTCAGCCCCCGGCCGGTCCTCGCGGTGCCGGTGGCCGGGCAGCATCTCCTGCACCTTGGCCTTGAGGCCCTGCTTGGCCATGCCGGTCCGGTCGCTGTCACCGTGCAGCATGGCCGCGGCGACCGCCTCGATCTGGTCGAGGTCGGCGTGCGGCGGGACCGGCGGCACGGCGGGGTCGGTGCGGAAGTCGATGACGAACGGGCGGTCGGCGGCCAGCGCGAGCTGCCAGGCGTCCACCACGCCGTCCGGCTTCTCCACCCGGACGCCGTCGAGGCCGATCGAGCGGGCGAAGTCCGCATACGGCACGTCGGGCAGCGACTGCGAGGGCAGGAACTGCGGCGCACCCTCCATCGCCCGCATCTCCCAGGTGACCTGGTTGAGGTCCTGGTTGTTCAGCACGGCCACGACCAGCCGCGGATCCTGCCACTGGCGCCAGAACTTGGCCACCGTCACCAGCTCGCCCATGCCGTTCATCTGCATGGCGCCGTCACCGACGATCGCGATGGCCGGACGGCCGGGGTGGGCGAACTTGGCGCCGATGACGTACGGCACACCCGGGCCCATGGTGGCCAGCGTCCCGGACAGCGAGCCGCGCATGTTCCCGCGCATCCGCAGGTGCCTGGCGTACCAGTTGGCGGACGACCCGGAGTCCGCGGCCAGCATGGCGTCGTCGGGCAGCAGGGCGTCCAGGGAGTGCACGACGTATTCCGGGTTGATCGGGTCGGCGTCCACCTCCGCCCGGCGCTGCATGACCTCCCACCAGCGCGCGGTGTTCTTCTCGACGGTCTTGCGCCACGAGCCGTGCTTCTTGCGCTCCAGCAGCGGCAGCAGCCGCTCCAGGGTGAGGTCCGCGTCGCCGACGAGGTTGACCTCGAAGGGGTAGCGCAGGCCGACCATGAACGGGTCGATGTCGATCTGCACCGCGCGGGCCTGCCCGAAGTCCGGTAGGAACTGGGTGTAGGGGAAGCTGGATCCGATCACCAGCAGGGTGTCGCAGTCCTGCATCAGCTCGTAGGACGGGCGGGTGCCGAGCAGGCCGATCGAGCCGGTGACGTACGGCAGGTCGTCGGACAGCACGTCCTTGCCGAGCAGCGCCTTGGCGACGCCCGCGCCCAGCAGGTCGGCGAGCTGCTCGACCTTGGCCCGGGCGCCGCGGGCGCCCTGGCCGACCAGGACGGCGACCTTCTCGCCCGCGTTGACCACCTCGGCGGCGCGGGCGAGGTCGGCGTCGGCCGGCACGGGCGCGTACTCGGCCATGCCGAGGCTGGAGGGCACCATCTTGAAGGCGTGCGTGGGCGGGGAGTAGTCGAGTTCCTGCACGTCGGCGGGGATGATGACCGCGGTCACCGTCCGCCGGGCGTAGGCCGTGCGGAACGCCCGGTCGATGACGTTGGGCAGCTGCTCGGGGACGGTGACCATCTCGCAGAAGTCCGAGGCAACGTCCTTGTACAGGCTCAGCAGGTCCACCTCCTGCTGGTAACTGCCGCCCATCGCGCTGCGGTTGGTCTGCCCGACGATGGCCACCACCGGCACGTGGTCGAGCTTGGCGTCGTACAGCCCGTTGAGCAGGTGGATCGCCCCGGGCCCCGAAGTGGCCGCGCAGACCCCGACCTTGCCGGAGAACTTGGCGTAGCCGACCGCCTCGAACGCGGACATCTCCTCGTGCCGGGACTGGATGAACCGCGGCTTGTCCTCGGCGCGCCCCCACGCGGCGAGGAGCCCGTTGATGCCGTCGCCCGCGTAGGCGAAGACCTGCTCGACGTCCCACTCCCGCAGGCGTTGCAGTACGTAGTCGGACACCTTGATCGACACGGCGGATCTCCCTCTCGTTGCGGCAGTGGTGGTGGGTCTCGCGCGGCGCCCGGGGCGGCCTTCTCACCGGCGGCGGCGCCCGTCAGCGTCTGCGGTGCCGGGCCACGGCGAACGCGGCGGCGGTGGCGGCGGCTCCCGCCGCGGCCGTGGCGCCGGCGGCCAGCCGGGTCGCCGCCGTACCGGGCGGCGCGGGCCGGGCGGCGGCCTTCTCCGGATGGTCGGCGGGCGCCGGGCCGTCCAGCGCGAGGGCCAGTGCCTCGGCGAGGTGCAGCGCGCCGCGGCCGGTGCCGCCCTGCTCGATCTGGGTACGGCAGCTGAAGCCGTCGGCGAGGACCAGGGCGTCGGGGGCGGTCCGCCGGACCGCCGGCAGTACGCCCAACTCGCCGATCTGCATGGACAGTTCGTGGTGGCCTGCTTCGAAGCCGAAGTTGCCGGCCAGCCCGCAGCAGCCCTCGTCGAGCACGTCGGCGTCGATGCCGGCCCGGCGCATCAGCTCCCGGTCGGCGTCGAACTTGGTGACGGCGTGCTGGTGGCAGTGGGTCTGCACGGTGGCCGCCCGGGTGAGCACCGGCGGTCGCCAGTCCTCCGGCGCCCGTTGCAGCAGCAGCTCGGAGAAGGTCAGGAACTGCCCGGCCAGCCGTTTGACGTCCTCGTCGTCCGGCATCAACTCCGGTGCGTCGGCCCGGAAGACGGCGGTGCAGGACGGTTCGAGGCCGACGACCGGCGTACCGGCCGCGATCCACGGCCGCAGCACCGCGAGGGTCCGTCGCAACACCCGCTGGGCGACGTCGAGTTGGCCGGTGGAGATCCAGGTCAGCCCGCAGCAGACCGCCTCGGTCGGCACCGCGACCCGGAACCCGGCGTCCTCCAGCACCCGCACCGCGGACCGGGCGACCGACGGATGGAAGTACGTACTGAACGTGTCCGGCCACAGCACCACCGCGCGCGGGTCGCCGGGCGCCGGCTCGGGCGTGCCGCGGGCCCGCCACCACTGGACGAACGACTCGCGGGCGAACAGCGGCGCGTCCCGGTCGGCGACCCCGGCGAGCTTCTTGCCCAGCTTCGAGACGCCGGGCGCCCGCAGCGCGGTGTTCACCAGACCGGGGGCGATCCGCGAGGCCCGCGCCCACAGCGGCAGCCAGCCCAGCGCGTAGTGCGCGGCCGGACGCAGCCGCCCCTGGTAGTGGTGGGACAGGAACTCCGCCTTGTAGGTGGCCATGTCCACCCCCACCGGGCAGTCCGACTTGCAGCCCTTGCAGGCCAGGCACAGGTCGAGGGCGTCCTTGACCTCGGTGGAGCGCCAGCCGTCGGTGACCGGCGAGTCGCGGTGGCCGCCGATCATCTCGAACAGCAGCCGGGCCCGGCCGCGGGTGGAGTGCTCCTCCTCGCCGGTCGCCCGGTACGACGGGCACATCACGCCGCCCTCGTGGCTGCGGCAGTTGCCGATGCCGACGCAGCGCAGCACCGCCTGGTTGAACGAGCCGTCGTCGTCGGGGTAGCCGAACCGGGCGTCGGAGTCGTCCCGCGGACGCCAGAGCGGGCCGAGCCGCAACTGCCCGTCCACCGGCTGCGGGGCGACCACCTTGCCGGGGTTCATCCGGTCACCGGGGTCGAACAGCGCCTTCAACTCCCCGAAGGCGCCGACCAGTCGCTCGCCGAACATCCTCGGCAGCAGCTCGCCGCGGGCCTGCCCGTCACCGTGCTCGCCGGACAGCGAACCCCCGTACGACGCCACCAGGTCGGCGGCCCGCTCCAGGAAGGCCCGGAAGGCGGCAACTCCCTCGGCGGTGCGCAGTCCGAACGGGATCCGGGTGTGCACGCAGCCCTGCCCGAAGTGGCCGTAGAGCGTGGGGTGGTCGTAGTCGAACTCGGCGAAGAGCTTCTTCAGGTCGCGCAGGTAGTCGCCGAGCCGCTCCGGCGGCACGGCCGAGTCCTCCCAGCCCTCCCAGGTCTCCCGGCCGTCCGGCGGGCGGGCGGTCACGCCGAGCCCGGCCTCCCTGGCCTTGAGCATCCGCTGCTCGCGCTCCGGGTCGTCGGAGAACGTGACGCTGTCGTCGTCCTCGCTCCGTCCCAGCGCCGCCAACAGCTCGCGGGCCTGGGCGTCGACGTCGTCCGGGTCGGGGCCGGCGAACTGCAGGAACAGCCAGCCGCCGCCGGCCGGGAAGGACCGCAGCGACTCCAGGTGCACCTGCTCCTCGTGCATGAGCTGGACCATCCGGTCGTCCAGCGCCTCCAGCTGCGCCGGGTCGCAGTGCTCCAGGACCCGGGGCACATCGTCGGCCGCCGCGCAGATGTCGGGGTAGCCGAGCACCAGGATGGCCTGCGCGGCCGGCACGGGGACCAGGTCGAGTTCGGCGTGCAGGACGGTGACCAGGGTGCCCTCGCTGCCGGTCAGCGCGCGGGCGACGTGGAAGCCGTTCTCCGGCAGCAGGTCGTCCAGGTTGTAGCCGGACACCCGGCGCGGGATCTTGGGGTAGCCCTGCCGGATGTCGGCCAGGTGGCTGTCGGCCAGCGCCCGCATCCCGGCGTACAGCTCGGCGCGCCGGCCGCCCGCCGCGGCGATCTCCTCGTACTCCTGCGGCGAGGTGCGGCCGGTCCACATCCGGGTGCCGTCGTAGGTCAGCACCTCCAGGCGGCGGACGTTGTCCACGGTCTTGCCGTAGGCCTGGGCGGAGGCCCCGCAGGAGTTGTTGCCGATCATCCCGCCGAGCGTGCAGTGGCTGTGGGTGGCCGGCTTCGGCCCGAACATCAGCTTGTGCGGGGCCAGTTGCCGGTTCAGCTCGTCCAGGACGATGCCCGGCTCGACCACGCAGGTGGCCGCCTCGGGGTCGACCGAGACCAGCGCGCCGCAGTATTTCGTCCAGTCGATGACCACGGCGGTGTTGGTGCACTGGCCGCCCAGACTGGTGCCGCCGCCCCGGGACAGCACCGGGGCGCCGAACCGGGCGCACACCGCCACCGCGGCGGCCCCGTCCTCGATCGAGCGCGGCACCACCACGCCGATCGGCACCTGCCGGTAGTTCGAGCCGTCGGTGGCGTAGCCGCCGCGGCTGCCGGCGTCGAAGCGCACCTCGCCGTCGACCGCGGCACGCAGCGCGCTCTCCAGGGTTTCCTCAGTGGCGGTACCGGTCTGCTGTCGGGAGTCCATCGCGCGATCAGTGCCCGAGCGCCCGGCTGAGCTGCCCCTTGGTCATGCCGGAGCGGCCCTTGATGTTGCGCTGCCGGGCCTCGTTGTACAGCTGCTCCTTGGTCGGGCCGCCGGAGCCGGAGTGCGACCGCTGCCCGCCCCGCTTCGCCGAGGACATGTCCTTCGTCGAGCTGCGGCTCGCGGTGCGCGACTCTCCTGAACGGGCTCGCTCCTTGTTCACCGTGCGGGCCGCGATCTCCTTCGCGCGCTTGTTCGACTCGCCGCGCTCCTTGGCGCTGTCCTTGATGTGCTCGTACTGGCGTTCACGCTTGGCGCTCGAACCGCTGGGCATCGCTGCCGCCTTTCTGAACTGGCTCGACGGTGGACGCGGGCCCGGAAGCCGGAACCCCGTCTGGCATGGACCACGACCATGCCCCGCCGTCGATGCGCCTGCCCGCAGCGACACCGCGTATGCACACAGGAACCTGCTCGCCGGGCGGCACCGCCGTCCGGCGGCGGGCGTCAGCGGTCGTCGCGGTTGGCGCGGTGCCTGGCCCACAGCGGCAGCGCGAACCAGCACAGCGCGAACCACACCACCAGGGCGCCCACCAGCCACGCGGCCCCGTTGTCCCGCATCGCGATCCGCAGCACCAGCAGCAGGGACGAGGCCATCGTGCACAGCAGCAGGAACAGCCCGAGCACCGTCAGCCGGGAGGCCAGGACGACCGTCTCCGGCTTGAGCCGGCGGCCGGTGAGCAGCCGGTGCATCGACACCGGCCCGACCAGCGCGCCGGTGGTCGCCGCTCCCAGCAGCACGGTGACGATGTAGATGTGCCGGTTGGTCCCGTCCAGCGTGGTGAACCGCTGCTGGAAGACCACCGTCAGCAGGAAGCCGAAGAGGATCTGCACCCCGGTCTGCGCCACCCGCAGCTCCTGCAGCAGATCCCCCCACCGGCGGTCAGCCCGCTCCTCGGCGCTCTCCCGCCGCCCCCCGCCCCCGGAGCCCCGCGATTCGTCCTCACTGGTCATGCAGGGAGTCCTACCCCCGATCCGCCCGGGCCCCGCAAAGCGGCCCGCTGCCAGGTCAGTGCCTGATCAGGCCCCCCACCGGAACGGGATCGACATGCCCGGTCGCCGGCACCGTGCGGGCCAGCGCGAGCCCGACGTCCACGAGCGAGGACCGGCACAGCCCCGCGACCTCGGCGAGCGGCGTCCAGACGGACTCGGCGGTGTCGCCGTTCGGCTCGGGGCGCAGCTCGCCGCCCGTGATGCGGCATCCGTAGAAGACCCCGACGTTCTGGTGCTCCGCGCCGGAGTGGCTGTCGGCCGCGGAGATCACCCGTGAGTCCACGCCCAGCAGCCGTTCGACCACCGCGTCGCAGCCGGTCTCCTCGGCGATCTCCCGGGTCACCGCGTCGAACGGATCCTCCCCCTGCTCGACCCGGCCGCCCGGCAGCGTCCAGACCCGGCCGTGCACCGCCGAGACGGAGAGTGCGAGCAGCACCCGGTCGTCCTCCAGGCACACGGCGTACGCCGCCAGCCGAAAACTCATACTCTTGCCTCTCTCGATAGCCCGGTATTGGTGAGGTGAAAGCCGCCGAATGCGTGGTGCTTGCCAAAGCGGCGATGTGAAGCTATGGGTGCCGTACGACTGGCAAAGCCTCAACCTGCCCAGTGTGACATCGACTCGACGTCCAGGTAGCGGAATCACGCGTACCGCATTCGCCGCTGGTACTACGGGTGTCAAACGTAAGTGACCGGCAGTAGTGCAGGCGAGGAAGATCTCGAAGATTTCCCTCACATCCTCTAGGTATTCGGCCTCGGGAATGTGAGGATTGCCCTGCCCCGGCCCCCGGTCCCGTGAAGGCATTTCCACTGAAGCACCCTGACTTACCACTTGGAGAGAACCGTATGCCGCACACGTCCATACGCAATGCCTGGCTCGGCGGCGGTGCCGTCGCCGCCGCGCTGGCCGGGCTCCTCGCCGGCTCGCCCGCACAGGCCGTGGAGGGCTCCGATGCCGCCGCCTCGTACGGCTTCACGGCCAAGATCGTCATCGGTGACTCCGACCGCGGCTGCACCGGCACCCTGGTCGCACCGCAGTGGGTGCTGACGTCCGCGAGCTGCTTCGCCGACGCCACGGGCAGCGTGCCGGCCGGAAAGCCGCCGACCACGACCACGGTCACGGTCGGCCGCACCGATCTGACCACGACGACGGTGGGCGCCACCAGGACCGCGATCCAGCTCGTCCCGCACCCCGACCGGGACCTGGTCCTGGTGAAGCTGAACGCCGGAGTCGCGGGCGTGAAGCCGGTCGCCCTGGCCACCACCCCGGTGGCGGCCGGCGACACCGTGCAGGCGGCCGGTTTCGGCCGTACGAAGACCGCCTGGGCGCCCGACAACCTGCACACGGGCTCGTTCACCGCGGCCGCCGACGGCACCGCGGACGTCGACCTGACGGCCACCGGCGGCTCGGTCATCTGCGCGGGGGACGCGGGCGGCCCCGTCCTGCGCACGGTGGGCGCGGTCCAGCAGCTCGTCGCCATCACCAGCCGCTCGTGGCAGGGCGGATGCTTCGGCATGCCGGCCACCGAGACCCGTACCGGAGCGATCGCGACCCGGACCGACGACGTGCGCGCCTGGATCACCAGCACGTCGGCGTCGATCCCCGGCGACATGAACGGCGACCAGAAGCCCGACCTCGTCGCGGTCAACAGCGCGGGCAAGCTGCTCCTCTACCCCGGCACCGGAACCGGCGCCCTCGGCTCGCCCACCGTCATCGGCAGCGGCGGATGGTCGGGTACCTCCGTGACGCACCGCGGCGACTGGACCGGTGACGGCATGGAGGACATCGTCGCCCGCGTCGGCAGCGAGCTGCGGGTCTACCCCAACCTCGGCAACGGCACGCTCGCCAACCCGATCGTCATCGCCTCCGGCCTGCCCACCACCGCCCAGGTCGTCGGCGTCGGCGACGTCAACCAGGACGGGCAGCCCGACCTCGTCATCTCCTACAACGACAAGCTGTACCTGTACACGGGCGTCAGCGGGATCAACCCGTCCGTCCACGCGCCCGTCGTGATCGGCACCGGCGGCTGGGGCGTCATGACCATGACGGCCCCCGGCGATGCCGACAAGGACGGCCGGGTCGACCTGCTCGCCCGGGACACCCGCGACGGCACGCTCTACCTCTACCGCGGGCAGGCCGGCGGATTGTTCGGCGGCCGGACCACGTACGGCACCAAGTACACCGTCGCCAACCGGCCGCTGATCGCCGGTGCCGCCGACGCCAACCAGGACGGCGTCTCCGACATGTGGGCCAGCGCGGGCGACGGCACCCTGAAGTTCTACAAGGGCGCGAGCTCGACCAACGGGCCGGTCGACGGCCCGAGCACCGAGGTCGGCAACGGCGGCTGGGACGGCATCAAGTCCCTCAGCTGACCGGCTCCGGCACCGCTTGGCACCCGAGGCCAGGGATCCCGATCCGGGATCCCTGGCCTCGCTGTGTGCCGGCGGCGATCCGCCGAGATCCGTCAGATCTCAGCCGCCAGCCCGGCGCGAATCCCCTTCTTCTGGTGAGTTTGCACCTAACAGATGAGTGAATCTCGTTCACATGCTTGTAATGCGCGCACTGGCGGAGTATCTCTGATGGCTGTCGAGCCGGGCCGCGGCCCGGCGGACGCTCGACCGCTGTTGCCTTCTGACGTTCGATCACGCTGTCGTTCGAGGCTGCCGTCATCTGATCAAGCCGCCGATCGGCCAAGCACACCGACAACGTTGTCAAGGAGTTGGGACGTTGAAACTCATACCCGGGAAACCCGTTGGAGCCATCCGAAGGCTCGCCGTGTCGTTACTCGGCGCGGGCCTGCTGTTCGGGGCCGGCCCCGCCGTTTCCGTGGCGCGCGCGGCGGACGGGCCGGCGCCGGTCACCGAGCCGGCGGCGCATGTCGATCCGATGATCGGGACCGGCGTCGGCGGCTCGTTCGTCGGGCCGGTGGACACCTTCCCCGGCCCTGACGCGCCGTTCGGGATGATCCAGTGGGGGCCGGACACCGGACCCGGCGGCCCGTCCAAGACCGCCGCCGGCTACTACCACGACGACACGACGATCAACGGGTTCAGCCTGGCGCGGCTGTCCGGCGTCGGCTGCAACATCTTCCAGGACTTCGAGTTCCTGCCGACGAACAAGCAGGTCACCGGCTCGCCCGGGACCGACTGGGCGTCCTACACCTCGGCGTTCTCCCATGACACCGAGACTGCCAAGCCCGGCTACTACGGCGTGACGCTCGCCGACAGCGGCATCCGCACCGAGCTGACCGCATCGGCCCGTACGGCGCAGGGCCGGTTCACCTACCCGGCCGGCGGCCCGGCGACGCTGCTGCTCAACACCAGCCACGGCTACGGCAACTCCACCTCCTCCTTGCAGGTCGCCGGGCCGCGGACGCTGGTCGGCACCGCCGACGGCGGCCACTTCTGCGGCCACCCGACGCAGCTGTACACCGTGCACTTCGCGGTGACCTTCGACCACCCGTTCACCTCCTACGGCACCTGGCAGGGCGGCACCGCCACCCCCGGCGCCGCGTCGGTCAGCGGGGCGCACTCCGGCGGCTGGGTGAGCTTCGACCCGGCCGGCTCGCCGGTCGTGAACGCCAAGGTCGCCATCTCCTACGTCAGCGTGGACGGCGCGAAGAAGAACCTGGCCGCCGACCACGCCGGCTTCGACGCGACCCGCGCGAGCACCTACCAGGCGTGGAACAGCCTGCTGGGCAAGGTCGAGGTGGGCGGCGGGACCGGCGACCAGCAGACGACCTTCTACACCGCGCTCTACCACTCGCTGCTCGACCCGAGCCTGTTCAACGACGTGGACGGCCGCTACGAGGGCTTCGACGGCAAGGTGCACCGGGTGGCCCCCGGCCGCTCCCAGTACACGAACTTCTCCGGCTGGGACACCTACCGGTCGCAGGTGCCGCTGACCGCGCTCATCGCGCCGCAGCAGACGAGCGACATGATGCAGTCGCTCGTCAACGACGCCGAGCAGGGCGGCTGGCTGCCCAAGTGGCCCACCGCCAACGTCTACACGGCCATGATGGGCGGCGACTCCGCCGATCCGATCATCGCCACCGCGTACGCCTACGGGGCGCGGGACTTCGACGTGAAGTCCGCGCTGCGCTACATGGTCAAGGGCGCCGACGACACCACCAGCGCGCCGGGCCAGGGCTGGTTCAACCCGCGGACCAGCACCTACGTACAGCCCGGCGCGGCGGACACGTATGTGAAGAAGGGCTATGTGCCCACCTCGGCCGACAGCAGCGCGGTCGGCACGTCGCTGACCCAGGAGTACGCCCTCGACGACTTCTCCATCGCCCGGTTCGCCGCCGCGATCGATGACTCCCGCACCAGCGAGCGGTTCACGCCCCGCGCGCAGAACTGGCAGAACGTCTTCGACCCCGCCACCGGCTACACACAGCCGCGCGGCGGCTTCTCCTCCGGCGACGCCGCCGTCAAGCAGACCGGGTTCGAGGAGGGCAACGCCGCCCAGTACACCTGGATGGTGCCGCAGAACATCGCCGGGCTGTCCGCCGCGATGGGCGGCGACTCGGCGACGGCCGCCAAGCTCGACGCGTTCTTCAGCCAGCTGAACGCCGGCCCCGACGCGCCGGACGAGTGGGCGGGCAACGAGGTCACCTTCGGCGCGCCGTGGACGTACGACTACCTCGGACAGCCGTGGAAGACGCAGAAGGTCGTCCGGGACATCGCCACCCAGCTCTACAGCACCGCACCGGGCGGCGAACCGGGCAACGACGACCTCGGCGCGCAGTCGTCGTGGTACGTGTGGGCCGCGCTCGGGCTGTATCCGCAGACCTCCGGCGTTCCCCAACTGGTCACCGCCAGCCCGCTGTTCCCGAAGGCGACCCTCGCGCTGCCCAGGGGACGGGAGTTGACGGTCAAGGCGCCGAACGCCGCCGCGGACGCCCCGTATGTGCACGCGCTCAGCCTCAACGGCCGCTCGTGGAACAACACATGGCTGCCGGCCTCCGTCATCTCCGGTGGCGGCTCACTGGACTTCACCCTGTCCGGCAGCCCCGACACCTCCTGGGGCACCGGCCGCGGCGCGGCGCCGCAGTCGTTCACCGCGGGGGAGGCCCCGGCCATCGGCTTCGCCGCACCGTCGGGCGGGCTGGTCGCCAACCGCGGGCAGAGTAGGACCCTGACCGTCGGCGCGCGCAGCGAGACGGCGCGGCCGGCCACGGTGAAGTGGTCGGCTACGGCGCCCGACGGCATCACGGTCACACCGTCATCCGGCGTACTGAAGCTCGGGCCGGGCGGCCAGGCCACCCAGCCGGTGACCGTCACCGTCGGGTCCGGCACCACCGACGGCGACCACCTGATCCACTACGAGTTCACCGACCCGCGCGGGCACCGCGTCTCGTCGGCCGACCAGGACGTGTCGCTGGCGCCGCCGCTGGCCGCGTCGTTCGACAACTCCGGCACCACCGACGACGCCGACCCCACCGCGGGCGCCTTCGGCGACAGCGGCAAGACCTACTCCGCCCAGGCGCTGGCCTCCGTCGGCATCACCCCCGGCGGCACCGTCGCCTACGACGGCACCACCTTCACCTGGCCGAAGTCCGCGCCCGGCACCCCGGACAACGTGGAGGCCGACGGCCAGGTCGTCTCGGTCAGCGGCCCGAGTACGGGCGCCGCCACCAGACTCGCCTTCCTGGGCTCGTCGTTCAGCGGCACCCACGGCGGCACCGGCACGATCTTCTACACCGACGGCAGCACCCAGGACTTCCCGCTGTCGTTCTCGGACTGGTGGACCGCGGCGGCCGGCGACCACGTCGTCGCCACGGCGCCGTACATCAACGCGCCCACCGGCCGCTACGACCATCCGGCGAACCTCTACTACGCCTCGGTGCCGCTGGCGGCGGGCAGGACCGTGGCCGCTGTGACGCTGCCGCCGACCGGCGACTCGTCACCCGCGCCGGGCATGCACATCTTCGCGGTGGCCGTCAGTTGAGCGCGCGGACCGCTAGCAGGCGGACCCCCGGGCAGGCCCCGCAGACAGGAGAGGCCATGAGGAAACGCAACTGGAAGGCACCGGCGGCGGTGGCGGTGAGCGCCGCGCTCGCCTTCGCCGGCGCGCCGGCCGCCACCGCGGCCGGCCGGCACCCGACACCGGAGCAGCGGGCCACCGCGCTGGTCGCCCGGATGACCCTCGACGAGAAGATCACCGAGCTGCACGGCGTGCAGAACGCCGACCACCAGCGCTACGTGCCGGGCGTCGACCGGCTCGGCATCCCGCCGCTCGCGGTCACCAACGGGCCGGCCGGCGTCGGCCCCGGCGACGATCCGGTGCAGCAGCCGGCGACCGCGCTGCCCGCGCCGATCTCGCTCGCCGCGTCGTTCGACACGTCGCTGGCCCGGCAGTACGGCGTGGTCACCGGCGCCGAGACCGGCGACCTCGGCGAGAACGTGCTGGAGGGCCCGGACGTCAACATCGCCCGCGTCCCGGTCAGCGGCCGCACCTTCGAGGGCTACGGCGAGGACCCCTATCTGGCCGGGCAGCTCTCGGTCGGCAACATCAAGGGCATCCAGAGCCAGGGCGTCATCGCCGAAGTCAAGCACTACGCCGCCAACAACCAGGAGACCAACCGGGGTTCGGTCAACGAGATCATCGACGACCGCACCGAGCACGAGATCTACCTGCCGCAGTTCGAGGCATCGGTGAAGCAGGGCGGCGCCGGCGCGGTGATGTGTGCCTACAACCGGGTCAACGGCCCCTACAACTGCGAGAACGACCACCTGCTGCAGAACGTGCTGCGCGGCCAGTGGGCCTTCGACGGGTTCGTGCAGTCCGACTTCGGCGCCGCGCACAGCACCGTGGCCTCGGCCGAGGCCGGCATGGACCTGGAGATGCCCACCGGCATCTACTACGACACCGCGATGCGGCAGGCGGTGCAGTCGGGCCGGATCAGCGAGCGGTCGATCGACACCCTGCTGGTGGACCGGTTCGCGACGATGATCCGCCTCGGGCTGTTCGACCGGCCGGCCGGCACCTCGCCCGTCCCGATCGCCGCCGACGGCGCCTTCGCCCGTGACGCCGCCGAGCAGGGCACCGTACTGCTCAAGAACAGCGCGGCCCAACTCCCCCTCGACGCCTCCGCGTTGCACTCGGTCGCCGTCATCGGCCCGTACGCGGGCGCGGCCAAGACCGGGGGAGGCGGCAGCTCGCAGGTCAAGCCCGAGTACACGGTGGATCCGGTCGACGGCATCCGCGACCGGGCGGGCGCCGCGGTGAGCGTCGGCTACGACAGCGGCGCCGACCCGGCCGCGGCCGCCGCGCTCGCGGCGAAGTCCGACGTCGCGGTCGTCATGGTGGGCGACGACGAGACCGAGGGCCAGGACAAGCCCAGCATGGCGCTGTCCGGCAACCAGGACCAGCTGGTCGAGGCGGTCGAGGCGGCCAACCCGCACACCGTGGTCGTCGTCAAGAGCGGCGCCCCGGTGCTGATGCCGTGGGCCGCCGAGGTGCCGGCCGTCGTCGAGACCTGGTACCCCGGCGAGGAGGACGGCAACGCGGTCGCCGCCGTGCTCTTCGGCGACGTCAACCCGTCGGGCAAGCTGCCGGTCACCTTCCCCCGCTCGGCCGCCGACGTGCCCGCGCACACCCCGGAGCAGTACCCCGGCGTTAACGGCACGGCCGTCTACTCCGAGGGCCTGGACGTCGGGTACCGGTGGTACGACTCGCAGGGCATCGCGCCGCTGTTCCCGTTCGGATACGGCCTGTCCTACACGACGTTCGCCTTCAGCCACCTCAAGGTGACCCCGGTGCTCACCCCGGACGGGCAGGTCACCGTCGGCGCCGACGTGACCAACACCGGCAGCCGCGCCGGGGCCGAGGTCGCCCAGGTCTATCTGACCGACCCGGCCTCGGCGGGCGAACCGCCCAGGCAGCTCAAGGGGTTCGCCAAGGTGCAGCTCGCGGCCGGCCAGACGAGGCACGTCTCGTTCACGCTCGACCAACGGGCCTTCTCCACCTGGGAGTCGGCCGCCCAGCAGTGGGGCACCCATGACGGCCGCTACACCGTCTCGGTCGGCGACTCCTCCCGCGACCTGCCGCTGGCCGCCGCCGTCCAGGTGCGGAGCACGTTCGGCGCGCAGGGTGTGGACGTCTCGGCGCCGCCGGTCGCCGCGCCCGGCAGCACCGCCACCGTCACCACGAGCTTCACCAACACCGGCGACCTGCCGGTCGCCCAGGTGTCCACCGCCCTGCACCCGCCGGCCGGTTGGACCTCAGCGGCGACCAGCCCGGCGTCGTTCGCGGTCGTCGCACCGCGCAGCACCGTACGTACGACCTGGCACGTACGCGTACCGGCCGACGCGGCGCCCGGCAGCGGCACGATCGACGCCACGGCCTCGTTCGGCGGCCCCCGCCACGGCACCTCCGCCGCGTCCGCGGTCCTCCAGGTGCCGCACGCCTCGCTGGCCGCCGCCTACGACAACCGGGGCGTGACCGATGACGCGGACCCGTCGGCCGGCGCGTTCGTGGACAGCGGCAAGACGTACTCGGCTCAGGCGCTGGCCGCGGTGGGAGTGCGGCCGGGACCGGTGACCTATGCCGGTACCTCCTTCACCTGGCCCGCCGCCGGCAACGGACAGCCGGACAACGTCGAGGCCAACGGCCAGGTGGTGGCGTTCAGCGGATCGGGCGACTTGCTGGCCTTCCTGGGTGCCGCCGCCAGCGGCACTCACGGCGGCACCGGCACCGTCTACTACACCGACGGCAGCAGCCAGCCGTACTCGCTGTCGTTCTCCGACTGGTGGACCCCGGCGGCCGGCGACCAGGTGGTGGCCACAGCGGGCTATATCAACGCGCCGACCGGCCGCTACGAGCACACCGCCGACCTCTACTACGCGGCGGTGCCGTTGCAGGCCGGCAAGACCGTGCAGGCCGTCGCCCTGCCGGCGACCGGATCGTCGCCGAGCCCCGGCCTGCACATCTTCGCGATGGCAGCCCACTAGTGCGCGGGCCGGCCCCTCACCGGGGCCGGCCCGCCACTCCGCGCACAGAGCACCAGAGCACCAGAGCACCGAGCACCAGGCAGAGCACCAGACGGAAGTGCGCAACGTGACCTTGTGAACTCGCTCCACGCCGGCCGTCTCCTCCCGCCGGCCCGAACCAACCGGAGGCAGTCCTATGGCCTTGACCAGATCGTTCCTCATAGCGGGCGCCGCGACCTGCGCGATGCTCGCCGCCGGCGCCGGCGCCGGCGTCGGCGTCGGCGGCAGTGCGGCGGCGAGCGGCCCGCACGCGGTCGGAACATGGGCGGCCAGCCCGATCCAGGGAGCCACCAGCTCGACATGTCCCGCCGGACCCGGCGGGCTCACCGACCAGACCGTGCGCGACATCGTCTTCGCCGCCGTCGGCGGCGACCGGGTGCGGGTGCGGCTCAGCAACGTGTTCGGCACGGCGCCGCTCACCGTCGCCTCGGCGTCGGTGGCAGTGGAGGGGAGCGGGGCGGACACCGTGCCCGGCACGATGCGCGCGCTGCGCTTCGGCGGCGCGCGGAGCGTCACGATCCCGCCCGGCGCCGAGGTGAGCAGCGACTGGGTGGGCCTCAAGGTCCGCCAGCTCCAGAACCTCGCGGTGAGCGCCTACGTACCGCACCTGGACGGTCCCGCGACCTTCCACACCGAAGCCCACCAGACCAACTTCCTCTCCGGTACTGGCGACTTCGCGACGGAACCCGGCGCCGCCGCGTTCCCGACGACGATGTCCTGCTGGATGTTCGCCGACGGCGTGGACGTCGTCCCTTCGACCTCCCGGCTCGCTGGCTCGGTCGTGGCGTTCGGCGACTCCATCACCGACGGGTCCGGGTCGACTAGCGGCACCAACCACCGCTGGCCGAACTACCTCGCCGGCCGGCTTGACGCCCTGCCGGGGCGCACCCTGTCAGTGGTGGACGAGGGAATCGGCGGCAACCGGGTGCTCAGCGACGCCGGCACCTCCGGCGTCAGCGCCCTGTCCCGGTTCGACCGCGACGTGCTCGCCCAGCCGGGCGCCCGCGACGTCATCCTCCTCGAAGGCATCAACGACATCGGCCAGAGCGACATCGGCACCACCCCCAAGGTCACGGCGGCCGACCTGATCGCCGGCTACCAGCAGCTCATCGACCGGGCGCACGCGGCCGGCCTGCGGATGTTCGGGGCGACGCTGACGCCGTTCAAGGGCGCCGGCTACTGGTCGGCCGAGGGCGAGGCGACACGCGACGCGGTGAACCGCTGGATACTCGGCAGCGGCGCCTTCGACGGCACGATCGACTTCGCCGCCGCGACCGCCAGTCCGGAGGACCCGCAGGTCTACGACCCCGCCTATGACAGCGGCGACCATCTGCACCCGAACGAGGCCGGCTACCAGGCGATGGCGCGGACGGTGGACACGTCCATGCTGGTGAACCCGCTGAACCAGCCCGAGCCGGTCAGGCAGACGCTCGGCGCGCAGTCGGTCGGCCTGTCCGCGCCGCACATCGTCGCCCCGGGCGCGGGGACCCGGGCGACGACGACCTACACGAACAACGGCGACCTGCCGGTCGAGCATGTCCAGGTCGGGCTGACGGCGCCGGCCGGGTGGACGGCGCGGGCGACCAGCCGCTCGTCGTTCGCCGTGGTGCCGCCGCACACGTCCGTACGCACGACGTGGAGCGTCGGCGTGCCAGCGGGCACCGCGCCGGGGCATTTCGTGACGAGCGCCGTCGCCTCCTACCGCTGCGCCTCGGGCACCGGCACCGCGGCCGCGCCCAGCGACATGAGCGTGCCGTTCCCGTCGCTCGCCTCCATCATGAACAACCAGGGCGTGACCGATGACGCGGACCCGTCGGCCGGCGCGTTCGTGGACAGCGGCAAGACGTACTCGGCTCAGGCGCTGGCCGCGGTGGGAGTGCGGCCGGGACCGGTGACCTATGCCGGTACCTCCTTCACCTGGCCCGCCGCCGGCAACGGACAGCCGGACAACGTCGAGGCCAACGGCCAGGTCGTGGCGTTCAGCGGATCGGGCGACTCGCTGGCCTTCCTGGGCGCCGCCGCCAGCGGCACTCACGGCGGCACCGGCACCGTCTACTACACCGACGGCAGCAGCCAGCCGTACTCGCTGTCGTTCTCCGACTGGTGGACCCCTGCGGCCACCGACCAGGTAGTGGCCACGGCGGGCTATATCAACGCGCCGACCGGCCGCTTCGACCACACCGCCGACCTCTACTACGCGGCGGTGCCGTTGCAGGCCGGCAAGACCGTGCAGGCCGTCGCCCTCCCCGCCACCGGAACCTCCCCGAGCCCCGGCCTGCACATCTTCGCGATGGCCACCACGCAGTCTGCGCCCGACCAGACCCCGGACGCCGCCCATGGAAGGACGTCATGAACAACGCCCCAGAAACGCCCGGTTCGGCCCTCGTCCCGACCCGCCGGCAGGTGCTCTCGCTCGGCGCGGCGACCGCCGCCGCCCTGGGACTGCAACGCCTCGGCGTCGCACACGCCGACGCCCCCGGCCGGCCGGGCGGCCAGCTGGACGGCGCCCGGGTGCTCCAGTCGCTGAACGGCACCTGGGACTTCCTGCCCGCCGCGGCCGGCGCCGCCTACCCGCCGCCGGACACCGGCTGGGCCGGCATCCCGGTGCCCGCCGAGTGGAACATGAACTCCGGCCCGTTCGCGACCAGTTGGAACGCCTACGACCTCTTCGAGACGCCCGCCGACTGGAACGACGCCGACACCGCCTGGTACCGGCGGAGCGTCACCGTGCCGGCCAAGGCGAAGGGGCAGCGGATCGTGCTGCGCTTCGAGGCGGTCAGCTTCGAGGCCACCGTCTTCTGCAACGGCGTGCAGGTCACCTCCCACCAGGACGGCCTGCTGCCGTTCGAGGCCGACGTCACCGACCACGTCACCTTCGGCGCCGCGAACACCGTGCACCTGCTGGTGCGCTCGCCCGGCGCGGCGGCCCGCCAGCCGGACGGCTTCCACCACCCGGCCGGGTCGTGGTGGGGGCAGGAGGCGGCCGGGATCTGGCAGGACGTGTGGCTGCTGGCCCGCAACCCCGTCTCCGTCGCCGGCACCGCGATCGTCACCTCCGTCACGGACAAGAAGTTGACCGCCACCACCGACCTGCGCAACGACTCCGCCGCCGACGCCGCCGTGCGGGTGGAGCACACCGTGTGGGACGGCGCCCGCCAGGTGTTCCGGCTGAGCAGCCAGGTCACCGTGCCCGCCGGGGGCACCGCCACCGTGGCCGCGGCCACCGGCTGGCGCACCCCGAGGCTGTGGGGGCCGGACGATCCGCACCTGTACGAGCTGCGGGTGGACGTCCGCGGCACGGCGAACGGCCCGGTGCTCGACTCCGCCGTCGAGCGGTTCGGCTTCCGCGAAGTCACCGTGGACGGACCGGCGCTGCTGCTCAACGGCGAGGCGCTGATGCTGCGCGGCGACTCCTGGCACTACATGGGCTCGGTCCAGAACAGCCGCGCCTACGCCGAGATGTGGATGCGGATGGCGAGGGCCGCCGGCGTCAACTACATGCGGCTGCACGCCATGCCGTACCCGCCGGTCTACTACGACGTGGCCGACGAGCTCGGCATGCTGATCGTCGGCGAGTCCGGCATTTACGGCTCGTCGGGCAACTACGCCATGAGCGCCGACGACTTCTGGGCCAACTGCGCCACCCACCTCACCGACCGGGTGGTCCGCGACCGCAACCACCCCTCGATCATCGCCTGGAGCGCGGAGAACGAGATGCTCGCCGCCTTCGGGCAGAGCTGGGTGCCGCAGGTCGCCGCGCTCAAGGCGCCGGTGCTCGCGCAGGACACCACCCGCCCGGTGTACTTCGAGGGCGACGGCGACCCGCAGAGCATGGGCGACCTGCGCAGCACCCACTACCCGCTGGAGATCACCACCGGCAACACCGCGATACCCGAGTCCGGCCGCGCGCTGGCCCCCGGCCAGTCGCGCGGTGACGAATGGGACCGCAAGAAGCCGTTCCTGATCAGCGAGTTCAGCTCCATGTACTACGCCAACCCGTCCGACGTCAGCGCGATCGGCGGCCCGGCGGCATACGCGGACCTCGACGGGCTGTGGTCCGCGCACGCGCTGACCCTGCGCGCCCAGATCGAGGGCTTCCGGTACGCCGGGATCACCGCCATCTCGCCGTGGAACACCGTCTGGTACGGGATGCGTCCGCTGCCGTTCAACGGCACCTCGGTGCCTGCCGCAGACCCCACCGGGTCCGGGCCGCGGCTGAAGCGGGTCGGGCCGTACGCGGCCACCCTCAACCCCGGCTTCCAGCGCGGTCTGCCCGACTACGCGCCGAACCCGATCCACGACGCGGTGGCCCGGGTCTTCCAGCCGGTCGCCGCGCTCGCGCTGGACTACCGCACCCACTACTTCGGCGGGAGCACCCTTTCGAAGGACCTGATGGTCTGCAACGACACCTCCAGCACTGCCACGTTGACAGTCGGCTGGACGCTCAGCGGCCGGGGCATCCCCACCCGCAAGGGCTCGGCGAGGACCACCGTGGCCGCCACCGGGCGCGGCACCGTCACCGCGAAGCTGGCGCTGCCGAAGGTCGGCAGGCCCACCGCGGCCACCTTGCGGATCAGCGTCACCGGCGACGGACGCTTCACCGACGAGATCGCGCTGACCCTGTACCCGGCCGCCGCCGCGAAGCTCGGCTCCCCGCTGAAGGCGGCCGTGCTGGAGGGGACTTCGGGCGGCCCCACCACCCAGGCGCTGACCGCGCTCGGCGTCACCGCCAGGACCGTCACCGGCTTCGCCTCGCTGCCCGACCCCGCCTCCGGCGAACTGCTGGTGGTCGCCGAGGGCGCGGACCCGGCCGCGACCACCGCCGACGGCGCCGCCGTGGCCGCCTTCGCCGCGGCCGGCGGGCAGGTGCTGATGCTCGCGCAGACCGCGTTCCCGCAGATCCTGCCCTGGCCGCAGTTCACCACCGGCAGCCCGCAGACCGTCACCCATGTCGCCGCGCCGCACCACCCGGTGCTCGCCGGGATCGGCGCCGACGACCTGCGCTGGTGGCAGACCGGCGACGAGACCGTCACGTCCAGGGTGCTGCTCAAGCCCCGGTTCGGCAGCTTGCTCTCGCTCGCCGACTCCGGGCCCGCACTGGTCGGCACCGCGCTGGCCGAGGCCAGGTTCGGCAAGGGCCGCTATCTGGTCTGCCAGTACCCGGTGGTGGCCGCGCAGGCAGCCGAGCCGATCGCCGCCGCGCTGCTGCGCAACCTGCTCCGGTATCTCGCACGACCGGCCGTGCCCACCGGCCGGTTCGGGGTGCTGGCCGCCGACGACAAGAGCGCGGCCGTCGTCACCCTGAAGGCCGCCTCCGCCGACCTCACCGTGCTCACCGCGATCGACACCGGCGGCCTCGCGGCCCTGGACGTCCTGCTGGTGGACGCCTCGGCCGGCAACGAGGCACCGCTCGCGTCGCTGAAGGCGGCGGCCACCGACGTCACCGCGTGGACCAAGGCCGGCGGCACCCTGTGGATCAACGGCGCCACCCCGGACACGCTGCCTTCCGTGGCGCCGTTCCTGCCGCAGGGCGCGAAGCTCGACCCGGTCGACGCCGACCACACCCACGGCGCCGTCGTCACCGGCGACTCGCCGCTGACCAGCGGTCTGAACAACGCCGACCTGGACCGGCCGGGCGCCGGCGCCGCACTGGTGTCGTTCACCGTGCGGGCGAAGGGCGGGCACAGCGCCGTGGACACCAGGGCGGTGGCCTGGACCCTGTTCAGCGCCGGCAACGAGCAGACCAAGTACGGCAAGGCCGCACACAGCACCCTCGGCTTCACCGCGGGCAGCGCGCTGTGGCAGACGGCCGCGGGCAAGGGCTCGGTGATCGTCGACCAGCTGCTGTGGGCCGACAAGAACGCGCTGCCCGCGCAGGTCGGCCTTGCCTCGCTGCTGGCCGCCAACACCGGAGCCGCCTTCGCCGCCGGAGCCGGCTCGGGCGAGCTGCCCACCGACGGCTGGAAGGGCTTCACCAACCCCGCCGCCGGCAACCCGGGGGACGCCTACGACCGCAATCCCAGCACCCGCTGGACCTCCGCCGCGCTCCGGGAGCCGGGCATGTACTACGGCCTCGACCTGGGCGCCGCGCACATGCTCGACAAGATCGTCTGGGACGCCTCCGCGTCGAGCGGCGACGCCCCCAGCGCCGCCGACCTGCTGGTCTCCACCGACAACACGACCTGGACCACCGTGCTCAGCCTCCCCGACACCACCCCGTACACCACGGGCGGTGTGATGACCCTGAGCTTCGGGCCGGTGGAGGCCCGCTACTTCAAGGTCGTCAACACCAAGGCCGCCGGCAAGTACCTGTCCGTGCACGAGATCTACGTCTACGAGACGCGGTAGCTTCCCACCAGCCACCGCCGTCCCCCACCCCCCATGCACCCCATCCCCCCACCCGGCCGGCCCGGACCCCGCGTCCGGGCCGGCGAAAGG
Source organism: Streptomyces sp. CA-111067 (assembly GCF_050956065.1). Lineage (NCBI taxonomy): Bacteria > Bacillati > Actinomycetota > Actinomycetes > Kitasatosporales > Streptomycetaceae > Streptomyces > Streptomyces sp. CA-111067. The sequence continues at coordinate 8,715,521 of NZ_CP192103.1, forward strand.
ACATGAATCCCATGTCACACGCCATACCCGCCCGCCGAGGCCGCCCTTGGCTCCCGCTCGGCGCGGCCGTCACGGCCGCCGCCCTCTGGTGGGCCTCGCCGGCCGCCGGCTGGGGCGCCTCCCACACGGACGCCGCCTCTGCCGCCGTCGTGGACACCGGAGGCGCCACCCTGTCGCACCGGGGCGCCGGCACCACCGGGGCCCTCGGCGTCACCTTCGGCTTCGAGGACCGCACGATCAAGGGCGGCCCGTACGACAACCAGGGCAACCAGATCTACAACCTCCCGATGTACGACGCCGCGAAGTCGTCGGCCGCCGACTTCTGGCTGAGCTCGGTCGAGCAGCTGGTCGCCGCCGGGGTGGACTACGTCGCCGTGGACACCCGCGGCTACCTCCCCGGCAGCGCCGTCCCCAACCAGGGCGGCGACCCGCGGGCGCTGACCGACCTGGTCGCCGCGATCAGCAAGGCCGGCGCGGCGGGCAAGCTGAAGATCGCGGCGTTCGACGACATCCCGGCCTCGATGACCGACAAGAAGAACCAGGTCAAGCACCACTCCGGCGGCTACGCGCCGCCGTTCGACATGGGGGACACCACCGGAGCCGGCGAGGGCGGCTACCAGTACCTGTGGGACAACGACCTCAAGGCGTTCTACCAGGCGGTGCCCGACAGCATGCTCTACAAGGTCAACGGGCAGCCGCTGGTCTACCTGTGGTCCGACAACTCCTTCGCGTTCAGCAACCAGGGCAACGGCAACTCGGCCCGGCTGCTGACCTACGTACGCGGGCAGGCGCAGGCGCAGTTCAAGGAGAACCCGTACTTCGTGGTGGACCAGTCCTGGGTCAAGAACGACCCGGCGGTGTCCTCGGTGGCGAACGGCCAGGACGGCTGGTTCGGCGTCCCCAGCCCCACCTACACCAACATGACGCTGAACGGGACGACGACCGGCGCCACCGTGCCGAGCTTCCACTTCGTCAACGGCTCGTCCAATATGGTGATCGACCCGGCCCACGGCCAGACGTTCGTCAACGACCTGGTGAACACCGTCGGCAAGAACGACGCGCTCACCCTCGTCGAGGGCTTCACCGACTGGCCGGAGAACGCGGCGCTGTGGCGCACCGAGAACGCGCCCTACGCCACCACCCAGCGCGACTACCCGGGCCAGGACATCAACATCCTGCGGCGCTACTCCAGGACGCCCTTCCCGGCGACCAGCACCGTGCAGGCCGAGACCGCCGACAGCGTCGGCGACAGCACGCCCGCCAACACCCTCGGCGTCTACCGCGACGACGCCCTCGACGTCCAGACGACCGGTGACACCGGCGGCGGCTGGAACGTCGGCGCCATCGCCACCGGCGAGTGGGAGCAGTGGAACGAGGTGCCGATGCAGGGCACCCAGAACCTGAAGGTGCGGGTCGCCAGCCCGCTCACCGGGGCGCAGGTCCGCTTCGTGGGGACGGCGTGGCCGGACCGACGGTGAACGTCCCGACCACCGGAGGCTGGCAGACCTGGCAGACCGTCGACGCCGGCACGTTCCAGTTCAACGCCGGCACCTACCACACGGTCAGGCTCGAATACGTCAAGGGCGGCCTGAACGTGAACGACTGGCAGGCGGTCGCCCAGTAGGCATTCGCACCGGGCCGCCCACCGGCCCGCCCGCCGCCGATCCCGCTCCCTGACCTCACAAAACGCGGTGCTGCCTCGTCCTGGGTGGTGAAGGCACGTTTCCGGGATCAGGGAGATGATGGTCATGCGGGTGTTCGTGGCGGGCGGAGCCGGTGTGCTCGGGCAGCGGCTGGTGCCGCAGTTGGTGGCGCGGGGACACCAGGTCACGGCGACGACGACGAGCGCGGCCAAGCTGGAGCTGCTGGCGAAGCTCGGCGCCGACGGCGTGCTGATGGACGGACTCGACGCGCTGTCGGTCGGCGAGGCGGTGGCCAGGGCCCGGCCGGACGCGATCGTGCACCAGATGACCGGCCTCAGCCTCGGCCACGCCGGCAAGCCCGACCTGAAGCACTTCGACCGGTGGGCGGTGCCCACCATCCGACTGCGCACCGAGGGCACCGACCACCTGCTCGCCGCCGCCGAGGCGACCGGCGTGCCGCACTTCGTCGCGCAGGGCTACGCCAACTGGAACGGCATCAGGCAGGGCGGCTGGGTGAAGACCGAGGAGGACCCGCTCGACCTGCTCAAGGGCACCGCGGGCCAGAACTCGATGGCGGCGCTCCAGCACGTCGAGGAGGCGGTCGGCAGGGCCGGCGGCACGGTCCTGCGCTACGGCGGCTTCTACGGCCCCGGCGCCACCGACGACCAGGTCGAGCTGATCCGCAAGCGGCAGTTCCCGCTGGTCGGGAGCGCGGCCGGATACTCTTCATGGGTGCACCTGGACGACGCGGCGAGTGCCACGGTGCTCGCCCTGGAGCAGCAGGCGCGGGGCGTGTTCAACATCGTCGACGACGATCCCGCGCCGGCCGGCGAGTGGCTGCCGTTCCTCGCCGAGTGCGCGGGGGCCAAGCGGCCGATGCGGGTGCCGAAGTGGCTGGCCCGGCTGCTGGCCGGCGAGGTGGCGGTGATCATGATGACCGAGGGGCGGGGCTTCTCCAACGCCAAGGCCAAGCGGGAGCTGGGCTGGCAGCCGACCTACCCCTCGTGGCGGCAGGGCTTCAGGGAAGGGCTGGCATGAGGCCGGACGAGGAGTTCCAGGAGCTCCGGCCGCTGCTGTTCTCGATCGCCTACCGGATGCTGGGCAGCGTCAGCGAGGCCGAGGACGCGGTCCAGGAGAGCTGGCTGCGCTACGAGTCGTCCCGCACCCCGCCCGCCTCGGCCAAGGCGTTCTTCTCCGCGGTGGTCACCCGGATCTCGATCGACGTGCTGCGGTCGGCCCGGGTGCGGCGCGAGGAGTACGTCGGGCCGTGGTTCCCCGAGCCGCTGCTGACCGACCCCTACCAGGACCCGGAGCGCTCGGCGGAGCTGGCCGACTCTGTCTCGATGGCGGCCCTGCTGCTGCTCGAACGGCTCAGCCCGCTCGAACGCGCGGTCTTCGTGCTGCGCGAGGTGTTCGGTTTCAGCTTCCGGGAGGTCGCCTCGGCGGTGCAGCGGTCGGAGCCGGCCTGCCGGCAGCTCGCGATGCAGGCCCGCCGGCACATGGAGGCCGGCCGGCCCAGGTTCCAGGCCGACCGCAAGGAGCGCGACGAGCTGGCCGGACGGTTCTTCGACGCCTTCAAGGAGGGCGACGTGGACGGGCTGCGGGAACTGCTGGCCGCCGATGTCCTGCTGGTCGGCGACGGCGGCGGCAAGGCACCGCAGTGGAAGAGCGCCATCCTCGGCGTCGACGACGCGATCAAGGTGTTCGCCGCGCTGATCCAGCCGTTCTTCCGGATCGGCGGCATCCTGGAGGTCCGCCAGGTCAACGGGCAGCCGGGCGCGGTCTTCCGCGACCGGGACGGCAAGGTGGTCAACACCTGGACGCTGGACATCTACGACGGCCGGATCCAGACGATCCGCTCGGTGATCAACCCCGACAAGCTCGCGCACGTGGGCCCGGTCGCGGACGCCTGGGCGGTGGTCCGCGAGACGACCCGCTCCGGCCGGGACACCTAGCAGAACAGCGGCAGGCGGTCGGCGTCCGCGCCGAGCAGTTCGCGTTCCGCCGCGGTCAGCGGGATCCGTCCGGTGGCCTTGCGGGCGTGGAGGGCGTCGTCCCGGCCGGCCACCGGCACCGGCCGGCCGAGCAGCCCGTCCAGCGCTCGGCGAACCTCGGCGAGCCCGAGCACGGACGGGCCGGGCGCGTCGGGCAGCGACCCCGTCAAGTCCAGGTGGTGGACGGTGGCCTCCACCGCGAGCCTGCGCAGCAGGTCGGCGCCCCGCAGCGCGTGGCCCTGTGTGCCGACCACCTGACCCGGCTCCACCCCGGAGCCCGCGTGCACCATCGCGGCGGCGGTCTCCAGGTACAGGCCGCGCAGCTGCCCCGGTTCGAGGAACGTTCCGGCCACCACCCGCGCGACCGGCCCGGCGGAGCTGAGGACGCCGGCCCCGTCACGTTCCATGCCGTCCGTGATCGGGTCGGCGCCCGCCGGGACGGAAGGGTGGGGGAGATGGGGAAGGGCCGGCCCCGTGCCCGGCCCTCCCCGGCTCTGCGCGCGGTGAAGCGCGGTTCAGCGGTAGAGGCGGATGTCGGCCAGGCTCCACCAGCTGCCGGCCGTGCCGGTCTGGGTCACCCGCAGATAGCGGGCGCTGGTGGTGCGGCGCAGATCGACGCCGGTGAGCTGGCCGGTGCCGGCGCCTGAGGCCACATCGGACCAGTGCGTGCCGTCGTCGCTGACCGAGAGCCGCCAACCGCGCCCGTAGTCACCGAGGTTGTCGCCGCTGTCGAGGGCGACCTGCCGGAACGCGGTACGCCTGCCGAGGTCGAGCTGCACGTACTGGCCGGGGGCCTGGGCGGCGCCGCTGGTCCACCTGGTGGTGCCGTCGTCGTCGGTGAGCACCGCGGCCGGGCCCTGGCCGGCGGGGGAGGCGGTCGCGGTGGCGCCGCTCAGGTCCAACTGGTGGGCGGTGGAGCGCAGTTGATCCGAGGCGGGCCAGGTGAAGGTGGCGAGGGCACCGCCGGGCAGCGTGTAGTCGAAGGACCGGCCGCCGACCGCGACGGTGAAGGAGTGCGGGTCGTCGTTCTCGTTGTGGACCACGAGGGCGGTGGAGCCGTCGGGGTTGCGGAAGGCGACATCGGTGAGCTGGCCGTTCCAGCCGGTGGCGCCGTAGCTGGTACTGGCGATCCGGACGGCGCCGGGTTTCACGAACTTCGACAGGTGGCCGATCGTGGAGTACTCGGCGTTGGTGGTGACGGTGCCGTCCGGACCCACTGTGAGCAGCGCCGTGCAGGTGTCGCAGCCGCCGTTGTGCGGACCGCCCGCCGGGTCGAGGGCGAGGTTCCAGTCGGCCACGGACTTGGCCCAGTTGCGGGTGGTGCCGACCGTGATGGTGCGGGCGTGCCAGGTCAGGGTGCCGCGGAAGATCTCGGCGGGGGTGTCGGTGGCGCCGTGCGAGCCGGAGCACTCGGTGAACCAGATCCCCTTGTCGGGGTGGGCGTCGTGCAGCGCGCTCTGCGCGCTCGGGTCGCCGGAGTAGCAGTGGTAGGCGGTGCCCGCCACCCACTTGGCGGCCGGGCCGTCCAGGATCTCGTACGGGTAGTCGGTCTGCGGGTCCTCGCCGAGCCGCTCGGCGGTGGCGATGTCGTCGGGGTGCGTGGTCCAGTTGTGGTCGTAGGCGAGGATCTTGGTTCCGGGGCTCGCCACCCGCAGCAGCGGGCCGAGCGCCTCGATGACCTTGGCCTCCTGCTGGACCGGCAGGTCGGTGCCCGGATACGCGTTCGGCGCCCGGTTCTGCGGCTCGTTCTGGACGGTCAGGTAGTCCACCGGCACATCGGCCGCGCGATACGCCTGGACGAACTTCACCAGGTAGCGGGCGTAGGCCTGGTAGACCGCCGGGTCGTCCTTGAGGTGGCCGCCGACCAGCGAGTCGCTGTCCTTCATCCAGGCCGGCGGGCTCCACGGCGTGGCCAGCACGGTCAGTTGCGGGTTGAGCCGCTCGGCCTGCCGCAGCAGCGGGAGGATCTGCTGCTGGTCGTGGGCGATGCTGAAGTGCCTGAGCCCGAAGTCGGTCTGCCCGGCGGGCATGTCGTCGTACGTGTAGTGCGCGGCCGCGGCGGTGAAGTCCGATGAGCCGACCGGCTGGCGCAGGAAGCTGATGCCGATGCCCTGCCGGGGGTCGAACAGCTTGCGCATCGCGGAGTCCCTCGCTGCGCCGGGCAGTCGGCTCAGTACGGCGGCGGAGGAGTCGGTGAGCGCGCCGCCGAAACCGTCCATCCGCTGGTAGGTCCGGCTGGGATCGACCGTGATCGTGGTGAGGTCGGACCCGCCGGAGCGGAAGGCGACGGGCTGCTGCGGGCTCAGTTGCTCGCTGTCGTCGGCGGTGGTCAGCCAGACCGAGGCCCGCGGCGCCGGCGGCGGGCCTGGGCGGTGGTGGGCCGGCCCGGTGGTCGCGGTGGCGGGCAGGCAGCTCAGACACAGTGCGGCGGCCGTGAGCCCCGCCGCGCCGAGTGCGCGTCTCATGGGTGGGTCTCCTTGCTGACGTGGGCGGCGGCACCAGCCGTGAAACGATGTGAAACACCGCAGAAACCAACGCGATGGCTCACAGCAAAGCCGCGCCGCGCTCGCCGTGTCAAGGTTCGTGCCGAGCCCTCAACCGAGCCTGAGGGCGAAACAATTGGCTGTAACAAAACGGTCCGCCGGTCAGCGCCGCTGTTTCGCCCGGAGGCCGCACTTTTTTCGTTTCGGCCTCTTGACCCGCCCCACGCGCTGCCCCCACAGTGCGCAGCGACCCCCACATCGGAGTGACGAATGAATCCGCAAGGACACCAGCCCGAGCAGGACCGCCACCGCCGGAAACGTTTCCGCGCCCTCCGCGTGCCACGCGGGCGCAGCCGCAGGACGCTGCTGTCGGTTTCGGCACTGGCCACCGGCGCCCTGCTCGCCACCACCGCACTGACCGCGGCCGGCGCGCCCACCGCGACCGCCGCGGGCACCGCGGTCCAGGTGTACTTCAGCTCGGAGTCGCGCGCGGCCGGCTTCGGCCCGAGCAACGCCAACTGGTTCAGCGACCCGGCGACCGGCCTCGCGGCCACCCCGTACCAGCTGTCCAAGCAGGCCGACCTGAGCACCACCGCCGCCTCCGGCACCCCCACCATCACCGCGGACACCGGCACCCGCTACCAGTCCGTGCTGGGCGTCGGCTCCTCGCTGGAGGAGTCGACGATCTACAACCTGTCCCGGATGAGCCCGGCGGTGCGGACCGCCGCCCTGCACAAGCTGGTCGACCCGGTGAACGGCGCCGGGTTCAACATCGCCCGCATCCCGCTGGGCACCAGCGACTTCACCTCGCGGCAGTTCTACACCTACGACGACGGCGCGGCCGACCCCGGCCTGTCGCGGTTCTCCATCCAGAAGGACATCGACTACAAGATCATCTCCGTCCTCAAAGAGGCCAAGGCGATCAACCCGAACCTGCTGCTGTTCGGCAGCGTGTGGAGCCCGCCGGCCTGGATGAAGACCAACAACAGCCTGCTGGGCGGATCGCTGCCCGACTCCAACATCGGGGTACTGGCCACCTACCTGCGCAAGGCGGTCACCGCCTACGCCGGACAGGGCCTGCCGCTGTACGCCGTCACCATGCAGAACGAGCCGCTGTTCAACCCGTCGGACTACCCCGGCATGACGCTGTCGGCCGACCAGGAGCGCCGGGTGGCCGTCGACCTGCGCGGCGAGCTCAACGCCAACGGCGCCGCCGACACCAAGATCTGGGCCTTCGACCACAACTTCTCCGACGGCGCCAGCTACACCGCCGGGGTGATCGGCAGCCCCGGCGCGCCCAGCGACGCGTACAACGCCGTCGACGGCATCGCCTTCCACGACTACGGCGGCGACCCGTCGGCCATGTCCCAGGTCAAGGCGAGCTATCCGGCCAAGACGGTGGGGATGACCGAGCGTGCCGTGTGGGGGACCGCAGGCGCCGACCGCATCGTGCAGTACTTCCGCAACCAGTCGATCATGTACGAGGACTGGGTCACCATGCTGGACCAGAACCGCGGCCCCGAGCAGTGGTCCGGATCGCCCGACCCCAGCATGCTCATCCAGTCCGCCGGCAGCCCCGACACCTACTGGGCGCTGCCCGACTACAACATCATCGCCCAGTTCTCGAAGTTCGTCGCCCGCGGCGCCACCCGCGTCCAGACCAACAACGGCGGCAGCGGCAGCGTCACCAACGTGGCGTTCATGAATCCCGACGGCACGCTGGTGACGGTGGTCGTCAACCAGACCGGATCCGACCAGCCGTTCACCCTGCGGGCCGGCAGCCAGCAGATCAGCAGCACGCTGCCCGCCAAGACGGTCGGCACGTACCTGTGGCCGGGAGCGACCAGCGGCGGCGGCAGCACCACCGGGCCGGTCGACTCCACCAAGTGGTACACGGTGAAGAACGCCAACAGCGGCAAGTGCGTGGACGACTCGGCCGGCTCCACCACCAACGGCGCCGCCGTCCAGCAGTGGAGCTGCGTCGCGGGCAGCACCAACCAGCAGTGGCAGTTCCAGCCCACCGACAGCGGCTACTACAAGGTGGTCAGCCGCAACGCGGCGAGCGCCGCGTGGGACGTCACCGGCGGATCGGGCGCGGGCAACGGCGCGAAGATCCAGCTGTGGTCGTACGGCGGCGGCACCAACCAGCAGTGGAAGCCGGTGGCCGGCAGCAACGGCACGTACACCCTGACCCCGCGCAGCAGTCCCGGCAGCTGCCTGGACGTCACCGACGTCTCGACGGCCGACGCGGCCCGCCTCCAGCAGTGGACCTGCACCGGCGGCCCCGCCCAGTCCTTCACCCTCACCGCCCAGTAGGCCGGTCATCCGGACCCGCGGCGGCGGACGCGAACTGCCGCCGCGGGTCCGGGTGTTCCCACCCGCCGCGACCGTGGACGGCCGCGGCAGCGATCCCCGTGCCGGTGCGCTGGCTACCATCGCACTCACCGGACCGCACCCGAGTGACAGGCGATGGCATGGGCCGCAGCGAAGACCTCCACACCGAACAGGCCGACGACTCCGCGAAGGTGGCGGTGGACAGCCTGCGGGTCGGGCAGGTGCTGCGCGCCCGCCGACACGTCACCGAGGCGGACATCGCCGCCTTCGCGGCCCTGGTCGGCGACGAGGGCAGCCACCACATGCAGGGCGCCGAACGGATCATGGCACACGGCCTGCTGACCGCCTCGCTCGCGACGAAGATCGGCGGCCGGATCGACTTCATCGCCCAGCACATGTCCTGGCACTTCCTGCGCCCGGTCTGGGCGGGCGACACGATCAGCGCGGAGGTCGGCGTGCGCGCGGTGCGCGAGGCGAGGTCGGGAACGGGCCTGGAACTCGACGTCGTCATCGTCAACCAGCACGGCGACGAGGTGCTGCGCGGCGAGAGCACGGGAGTCGTCCGCGGTTAGCGGGGGACTGACAGATCGTCGCCGGGGTGGTTAGGATGATCGTGATGACTGACTCCTCGAAGGGAACGGGGGAATCTTTCGCGCAAGGTGAGTGCTGATGGCACCTGCTTCCGCGAACGAGATTCCCGCCCGCATCTTGATGTGGCAGCGCGTACGCGAGTACGCCGTGCCACCGTCCATGATCGAGACCGCCACCGCACGACGTGCGGCCGGCGACTGGGCGGGGGCATGCGCCGCCGCCCGGATCGATGTCGACCTCGATCTGCGCGCCGTGCGCCACCGCCACGGCACCGAAACCTCCACCCGGCTGCGTACGGATCTGCGCCTGCTGGCGCCTGAGCTGCTGCGCTGGCACATGCCCCGGATCGCCCCCGACGGGCTGCTGCGGCCCGGCCTGACCGTCTCCCTCGCCCGCTACGGGCCGCCCGGCGGCACACCGCTCCAGCTGGTGGTGCGGACACCGCCGGCCTGGGCGGACGCCGGACAGCGGATGTCCCTTGACGTCTGGGACGGCCCGGGCCCGGCCGCCCCGGGGCACCATCCGCACCCCCATCCCGACCGGCGGTTCCGGCTCGACCTGCACCGGCACCTGTGGGATTCCGCGCGGAGCGGCGAACTGGCCCGGCGGTCCGGTGCGGGCCTGGCACCGTTCACCGGGCTCACCGGTCCGCCCTGCGCAGCCGGCCGGCCGGACCTGCCCGCTGAGTGCGCCGGCCCCGATTCGCCGTGGGCGGTGGGGCGTTGGGCCGACGAGGCCGAGCTGCTGCTGCGGGCCGAGGGGCTGCCGCGCGGGGCCTTCACCGTACGGTTCGACGCGCACCGCCGTGCCGTGCTCGAACTCGTCGCCCCCGACGACAGCCACGCTCCGGCCTTCCGGCCGCCGCGCGAAGAGTTGCCGCCGCAGGAGGCCGCGGTGCTCCCGGTGCTGCCGGAGGCGGCGGCCCGGGCGCTGCCCGACCTGGAGCTGCTGGCGTACGGGCTGGTCGCGGCCGAACGGCTGCATCCGCTCGTGGCCGCGGCACTGGACGGGTTCGGCTCGCCGTCGTCGGACGCCGCCGCCGAACCCGGTGATCCGCGACGGGTGGAGTGCCGGGGCGAGATCCACCGGATCGCCCTGCGGGACGGGGAGTTGACCGCGGTCGACCACGAACCGGCCGAACTGCGCCGGGAACAGCTGCTGGTGGAGCTCGGCGGGCCGCCGCTGCCCTGCCTGCGGGTGATCGACGCGGCGCACCGCAGCCCGGAGGCGCTGCCCGCGGTCAGGGAACGGCTCCGGCACGGTGACGCGGCCGGGGCACTGGCCGTGGTCGAGGCGCTGCTCGGCCCCGGTGCGATGCTGCGTGCCGGGCCGCTCAGGGACGAACTGGAGTCGGCCGCGGCCCGCCGCATCGAGCACGGGCTCTTCCGTGCGGGTCTGGCGGCCGGGCGGCCCGCCACCGGGGCGGCGGGGGAGCGGAACGCCTCCGGCCCGGGGTTCGTCAAGGTGAACCACCGTCCCCGGATCGAGCGCTACACGGCACTGGCGATCCGGAACAAGCGGAGCAGCCGGCCGCGGCCCCGAACCGTCCTGGCCTGCTGAGCGCGCCACCGGCCTGCCCGGCGGCCGTCCGCCGCACCGAAATCCCGTTCACACGCTGAGCACCGAGCACTGACTGCCGCGCGCATTCGGCGCGCCGCACGCACGACGAGATCCGGGACGGCCCGTTCCGTCCCCCTACCCCAACCAAGGTGATGCCCATGACGTCCAGCACATTCCTGCCCGCACCCGCACCCGCACCCGCACCCGCGACCGTTCCCGCACCCGCACCCGCATCCGCACCCGCACCCGTTCCCGCGACCGCGACCGTTCCCGCGGCATCAGACGACACCGCGACGGCCGCCGACCGCCAACTCGCCGTCGCCGACGCCCTGTTGACCCTGCTGCGGACGACCACCACCGAGCCGCGCCCCGACGAGCAGCTCGAAGCGCTCACCCTGGCCGTCGCAGCCGACCTGCCCGTCCTGCTCTGGGGCGAGCCGGGCATCGGCAAGACCGCGGCCCTGACCCGGCTCGCCGACTCCCTCGGCCTGCCGCTGACCACGGTGATCGCCAGCGTCCACGAGCCGTCCGACTTCTCCGGCCTGCCCATCGTGGGTGACGACCCGGCCGTTCAGGGGGTGCCGATGGCGCCGCCGCAGTGGGCGGTGGACATCGTGCGGGCCGGCCGCGGGCTGCTCTTCCTCGACGAACTGTCCACCGCCACCCCGGCCGTCCAGGCCGCGCTGCTCAGGGTCGTCCTGGAGCGGCGGGTCGGCACGCTGCAACTGCCGCCGGGCGTAAGGATCGTGGCCGCCGCCAACCCGCCCGCGTCGGCGGCCGACGGGTGGGAGCTGAGCCCGCCGCTGGCCAACCGGTTCGTGCACCTGTACTGGACGCACGACAAGGAGGTGGTGGTGCGCGGGCTCGGCGGGGTCTGGCCCCGGGCGGAACTGCCCCGGCTCGAACCGGAGTCGCTGGCCGAGGCGGTGGAGCTGTCCCGGCGCGCGGTCTGCGGCTTCCTGAAGGCCCGGCCGACCCTGATCCACCGGCTGCCGACCACCGAGACGCGGCGCGGCGGCGCCTGGCCGTCACCCCGCAGCTGGGAGACCGCGCTGATCCTGCTGGCCTTCGGCACCGCGGCCGCCGTCTCCCGAGAGGTGCTCGCGCTGCTGGTGCGGGGCGCGGTCGGGGACGGCCCCGGGCTCGAACTCCTCGCCCACCTGGACCGGATGGACCTGCCCGACCCGGAGACGCTGCTCGCCGATCCGGCCGCCGCCGAACTGCCGGAACGCGGCGACCTGCGGCAGGCGGCACTGGAGGCGGTGGTGGCCGCCGTCGGGGCGCGGCCCAAGCGGGAGCGGTGGGAGGCGGGCTGGGCGGTGCTGGTCCGCGCGCTGGAGACCGGCGCGCCGGACCTGCTGGTCGGCCCGGCGACGGCGCTGGCCGGGCTGCGCCGCGACGACTGGGAGCTGCCCGACGCCATGGACCGGCTGGCCTCGGTGGTGGGCCTGTCCCGGCAGGCGGACCGCTCGGTGGAACGGGTCGCGGCGGCGGCCGGGTCCGGCTGGACGGCGGGTGCGCGCCGATGACGGAGACTGCGAAGCGCCCGGCGCCGAAGCCGCGGCCCCGCCCGCTGCCCGCACCCCCGCGCCGGGCGCGGCCCGCCGTCCCGAGCCTGCCGGCCGGCCCCGCCGCGCCCCGACTCCCGCTGGACATGGACAAGTTGCTGGCCGCCCGGCTGCACGCGGTGAAGGTCCGCCCCTACCTGGCCGCCGCGCTCTTCGCGCTGCGGGTGGTCGAGGACCGCTCCGTGCCGACGATGGCGGTGGACGCGCACTGGCGCTGCTACGTCTCGCCCGGCTTCGTGGCCCGGCTGCCGGTGGAGGAGCTCGCGGGCGTCTGGGTGCACGAGGTCTCCCATCTGCTCAGGGACCACCACGGCCGGGGCGAGCGCTACGCCAGGGAGCACGAGGAGCACGAGGAGCACGAGGAACACGAGGAGCCCGAGGAGCACGGACCGGCCGGGGCGGGGGCTCCCGAGGCAGGCGGCCTGGGCAGGCTGCGGCGCAACATCGCCGCCGACTTCGAGATCAACGACGACATCTACGGCGACGGCCTGCTCCGCCCGGCCGGGGTGGTGCTCCCGTCGATGCTCGGCCTGTCGAACGGGCTGCTGATGGAGGAGTACCTTCGGCAGGCCTCGCTCTCCGGGCTCGCCGCCGCCCTGTCGTGGCTCGACTGCGGCAGCGGCGCCGACGGCCATCGGCGGCCCTGGGAGCTGGGCCCGGACGGGGCAAACGGGCTGACCCGACAGCAGCGGGACGCCGTCCGCTTCCGGGTCGCCGAGGGGATCAAGGGCTGGCCGGGCGACGCCCCGGACGGGTGGCGGCGGTGGGCGGACGAGGCGTTCCACCCGCCGCAGCCGTGGCGGAAGCTGCTGCGCGCGGCGGTCCGCTCGGCGGCGAGCGCGCCGGGCGCGGGCGAGGACCACAGCTACCGGCGCCCGTCCCGCCGCTCGGCGAGCGTCCCCGGGGTGCTGCTGCCGAGCCTGCGCCGCACGCCGCCCCGGGTCTGCGTCGTGATCGACACCTCCGGGTCGGTCAGCGACGCCGAACTGGGCAGCGCGCTGCTCGAGGTGGCGGCGATCGGCCGCGCGGTGGGCGGCCGCCGCGACCTGGTCTCCGTGATCTCCTGCGACGCGGCGGCCGGGATCGCCGTGCCGCTGTGCCGCGCCGAGAGCATCGAGCTGATGGGCGGCGGCGGAACGGATCTGCGCTCCGGGTTCGCCCGGGCGCTGCGCTCCCGGCTCAAGCCGCAGGTGATCGTCGCCCTGACCGACGGCCAGACGCCCTGGCCCTCCGAGCAGCCGCCCTGCCGTACCGTCGTCGGCCTCTTCCCGCGTCCCGCCCGCGGCGTGGACGAGCAGGACCCCGACCACGTCCCGGACGGCCCGCCGCCCTGGGCCCGAGTCGTCACCATCGGCTGAGATCGGCTGAGATCGGCTGAGAGGGACACGTCGAAGGGGCGGTGCGGTGGCGGCCGCGCGCCGCCGCCACCACCTACGGATTCACCACCGCCTACGGCTTGACCGCGACCCGGCCCTCGTCCATCCGGAGCAGGAGCAGCTGCGCCCCGGTCTCCTCCAGGAACTCGTCCACGGCCTCACGCGAGCCCTGCCACCACCCGTAGTCGTCGATCAGCAGGACACCGCCGGAGGCGAGCCGGGGGTAGAGGTGCTTGAGCTCGTGCTTGGTCGACTCGTACCAGTCGGTGTCGAGGCGCAGGATCGCGATCTCCTCGGGCGCCTCGGCCGGCACGGTCTCCTCCACCAGCCCCTGGCAGTAGTGGACATGCTTCTCGGGGTACTCGAGCTTGCTGAACGACTGCTGCACGTCGTCCAGCGTGGCGACGGCCCAGATGGGGCGGTCCTTGCCCTGCTTGGCCATCAGGTCGGCGGCGGCCTCGCCGTCCCGGCGCAGGTCGCGGTCGGTGGGCGGCGGCATTCCCTCGAAAGTGTCGAAGAGGTACAGGTCGCGGTCGGTCACCCCGGCCGTCATCAGGGTGCGGGCCGCCGCCTGCATGCTGCCGCCGCGCCAGACGCCGCACTCCACGATGGAGCCCGGAATGTTGTGCTTGGTGATGTGCCGGACCGCGAGGATGAAGGCGTTGAGACGCTCGGGCGAGGTCATCGTGTACGGCCGGACCGCCTCGATGACCGCGCGGGCCTCGTCGTCGTAGTCGGCCGGCAGCTTCAGCGGCCGCGGTCCCGCCGGCGCGGCGGGCTTCGGCTGCGGTTTGGGCTGCGGCTTGGGCGGTGCGGGGCGGCGCAGTTCGTAACCCGTGAACTTCACCAGGGATTGATTGAGCGTTCGTTTCCAGGCCATGGAGGGCAACCTAGCGCGGTTCGCCGTTCGGGCGTAGCCGTCCACGTGGTCCGGGCCGTTGGCCCGGTTCTACATGACGTAGAGTTCGCCCACGGTCTGTGTGAGCGTTCTGTCATGTACGCCCCCGCTTCCCTCGCCGGGGTGCGCGCAAGTGGAATGAGCTAGACTGTGACGCTTTGTGAGGTCCGCGATTACTGACAGAGGTGCCTGTGCCGAGAGTGACCCCTCCCGTGGGTGAAGAGCCGGTGGGTCATGTGTCGGGCGCCGAGCCTGACATGAGCGTCGTCGTCATCGTCTACAACGACGCCGGGCGACTGCCGGCCGCGGTGCGGTCGGTACTGGACCAGTCGCTGCGCAATGTCGAGGTCGTCATCTCCGACGACTGCTCCACGGACTCCTCCTACCAGGTCGCGCAGCGCTTCGCGGCTGAGCATCCCGGACGGGTCAGGGCGATCCGGCTCGCCGAGAACAGCGGCGGCTGCGGCGAACCCCGCAACCAGGGAATCGCGTTGGCCCGCGGCCGCTACGTGATGTTCCTCGACAGCGACGACGTCCTCGACCGGCACGCCTGCCGCAACATGCTGGAGGCCGCCGAGCGGACCGGCGCCGACCTGGTGTCGGGCAAGTGCGTACGGGTCCAGGTGGACAGCCGCAACGGCAAGCGCGAGGACTGGTACCCGTGGCTGTACCGGACCACCCGCACCCTCGACTCGATCGCCGAACTCCCCGACCTCTTCGTCTTCGACACCCTCTCGACCAACAAGTGCTACCGGCGCCAGTTCCTGATCGAGAATCAGCTGACGTTTCCGAGCGGAATCCACTACGAGGACCTCCTGTTCTCCGCCCAGGCGTACCTGGCGGCCAACCGGATCGCGCTGATCCCCATCGAGGTCTACCGGTGGAACGTCGTTGCCAAGGCGGCGACCAAGTCCATCAGCAACCGCCGCCACGAGATCCGGAACTTCGCCGACCGGATGGAGATCCACCGCAGGATCGACGCCATCTTGAAGGCCCGCGGCTTCGACGGCCTGCGGCTGCACAAGGACATCAAGTTCCTCAAGCACGACCTCGTGCTGTACCTGCGGGATCTTCCCTTCCTCGACGACGAGTACCGGCTGCGCTTCGCCGAGATGGCCAACGACTACACCCGTGACTTCCCGGAAGAGGCGTTCCAGGCACTCGACCCCATTCACGCCATCTGCGCGTACCTCCTGCTCCAGGAGGACTGGAAGAACCTGATGCCGGCCATCGACACCCTGATCAACCGGGCGAAGGTGTCCTCCACGCTGATCGAGCGGGACGGCCGGATCTACTGGTGCGCCGACCACCTGGACGATCCGCGGGCCAGGGCCGTGCTCGACGTCACCGACCGCGGCTACCACGCCATGCCGCTGACCTCCATGGCGCTGCGCAACCAGCTCACCGGCTACCAGGAGAGCCCGACCGGCGTCGTCCTGGACGGTGCGCTGGTCAACCCGCTCGGGCTGATCGGGCCGGAGGCGGCCCTGAGCGCCGAGCTGGAGTTCAAGGCACGGCGGCGCAGCCTGCGCAGCTACCGGATGCCGGTACAGACCCTGACGTACGAGGGCGACTCCATCTCCTGGCACGCCGACGTCCCGCTGCGGCGCGTGCTGCGCCCGGTCGGCGTCTTCGACGAAGTGTGGGACGTACGGCTGCTGTTGACCGCCGGCGGCGAGACGACCACCAGCAGGATCACCGCGGGCAACACGTACCTGGAGGAGGCCGGGGCGATCACCGTCCGCCCCTACCTCGGCCGGGTGACCGCGGACCGGCTCAAGCCGGAGGTCTCGTCCAGGGGGCACCTCGCCTTCGTCCTGGCACAGGAGGGTCCCACCGCCCGCCGCGGCAGATCGCTGATCGACCGCAACCTGCGCGGCCAGGCCGCCCGTTCGGCCAAGAGCGCCGTGCGCAGGACCCGGGCGGCCAAGCGCCGGCTGGACTCCGGGAACACCAAGATCCGGGCCTACCACCGGATGGTCCGGCTGCTGCCGGTGCGCAAGGGCACCATCGTCTTCGAGAGCCACCTCGGCAAGCAGTACAGCGACAGCCCGCGGGCGATCTACGAGGAACTGCGCCGCCGCGGGGTGCCGATGAAGCCCGTCTGGTCGTACGCGGGCAAGGCCCCGAAGGACTTCCCCGACGACGCCGAGCTCGTCCAGCGCTGGTCCTGGCCGTATCTGCGCGCCCTGGCCCAGGCCGAGTTCTGGATCGACAACCAAGGGTTTCCGCTCAAGCTCAGCAAGCGGCCGGAGACCACGTACATCCAGACCTGGCACGGCTCGGCGCTGAAACGGATGGGCTTCGACGAGCCCGGGTACCGCGTCATGTCCGAGACCGGCCAGCGCGACTACCAGCGGGCACTGGACCGCTTCGACCACTTCGTGGTGCGCGGCGAGCACGACGTGCGCACCCTGGCCCGGGCCTACCGGGTGCCTGAGCAGAAGCTGCTCCGGGTCGGCTACCCGCGCAACGACGCCCTGGTCAAGGGCCGCGACACCGCCGAACCCGGCCCGCAGGCACGGCAGTTGGCCGAGAGCCTGGGCCTGCGCCCGGGGCTGCCGGTGCTGCTGTACGCGCCGACCTTCAGGGCCGGTCTCAACGGACGGGTGCGGGCCTTCGAAATCCCCTTCGACGCCGAGGAGTTCGCCGACCGCTTCGGCGACCGGTACACCCTGCTGATCCGCACGCACTACCTCAACAAGCTGACGCTGCCGCCGTCGGTCGCCGGCCGGGTCATCGACGTCACCGCGGTCCCCGACATCACCCCGCTGCTGCTGCTCGCCGACGCCCTGATCACCGACTACTCCTCGGTGATGTTCGACTACGCGCTCCTGCAACGGCCGATGTTCTTCTACGCCTACGACTGGGAGGAGTACGCGCACGACATCCGCGGCACGTACTTCGACCTGCTGGACACGGCGCCCGGCCCGGTCGCCCGCACCCAGGAGGAGCTGTTCGACGCGCTCGGCGACCTGGTGGCCGTCCGGTCGCGTTACGGCGGCGAGGTCAAGGAGTTCATGACCGGCTTCGGCGAGTACGACCGCGGCGACGCGGCCGCCCGGATCGTGGACCGGTTCTTCGGCGGCAAGGACGGCAAGAGCGGCAAGGGCGGAACCGGCGGCAAGGCCGAGTCCGGCAGCGAGAGCGAAACACGCAGCGAGAGCGAAACACGCAGCGAGAACGAGACCCGCGGTGAGGCCGAGACCCGCAGCGAGGGCACCGCGGAGGAGAGCCGATGACGGCCCGGCGTGAGATCTTCTTCGTCGCCAACGAGGTCAACGAGCTCGGCGGGGTGGCCCGCTGGCAGGCCCAGATGGCCGGCCTGTTCGCGGAACGCGGCCACAAGGTGACCGTGGTCGGCATCTCCCCGGCCGACGTCCCGATGGACCTCGGCGACCACCCGCCGTTCGACAGCGTCACGCTCTACGACGTACGGCCGCCCGCCCGCCCGGGTCCCGCGTCGCTGTCCGACCGGCTCTCGCTGCGCGCCCGCCGGCGCGAGTCGGCCAGGAAGAAGGGCGTGGAGCAGAGCGCGGAGCGCCTGTCCGAGCTGTTCCGCGCGGCGGCCCCCGGAGCCATGATCATCGTCACCCAGGTGTGGGCGATGGAGTGGGTGGCGCTCGCCGACACCACCGGGCACAAGGTGATCGGGATGAGCCACGAGTCGTACGCGTACTCCTGGCAGTCCTCCCGGGCGCAGCGGATCGAGCGGTACTTCAAGGACGTGGACCGGCTGGTCCTCCTCACCCAGGAGGACGCCGACCTGTGGGCGGTCCGCGGCATGGACAACGTCGGCTTCATGCCCAACCCGCTGCCGACCATGTCGGCGGTGCCGTCGCCGCGCACCGCGAAGGTGGTGGCCAGCGTCGGCCGGCTCAGCCACCAGAAGGGCATCGACATGCTGCTCGACGCCTGGGCGGAGGCGGCACCCCGGGTGCCCGGCTGGCTGCTGCGCATCCACGGCGCGGGCGAGCTCGACTCCGCGCTGAAGCGGCAGTGCACCGAACTCGGGCTCGACGGCTCGGTGGAGTGGGCCGGCCAGACCGCCGACGTGCCGGGGGCGCTGCGCGGCGCCTCGGTGTTCGTCCAGAGCTCGCGCGGCGAGGGCTTCCCGCTGGCGCTGCTCGAAGCCATGGCCTGCGGACTGCCCTGCGTCGCCTTCGACTGCGCGCCCGGCGTGCACGAGATCATCGAGGACGGTGTGGACGGCCTGCTGGCCCGCCCGGGTAACACCTCCGAGCTGGCCCGTCAGCTCGTCCTGCTGATGGACGACACCGAGCGGCGCGACGAGATGGCCGAGCTGGCCAGGACCAACGTGCGGCGCTTCACGCCGGATTCGATCACCCGCCGGTGGGAAGAGCTCTTCGACCTCCTGGAGCGCTGAACCGCCCCGCCCGGCCCCACCACCGGGCCGCCGCGCCACCAGGCGTCCAGCCGCCGCGGCCACTGAGCCCATCAGCCGATCGGTTGATGGGCTCAGCCGTGCGGCCCATCCGCCGGCGTCCGCGGAAAAGGGCCGGCCGGCCGATGGGGCCGCGCCCGCGCCGCTGCCAGGCTGACATCAGCGACCCGGAGACCGTCCCGGGGCTGGAGAGGACGCCACGGATGCCCGCGGTCATCGAGGTGCGGAACCTGCACAAGAAGTACGGGGCCGACGTGGCCGTCGAGGACGTCTCGTTCACCGTCCGGCAGGGCGAGATCTTCGGGATCCTCGGCCCCAACGGCGCCGGCAAGACCACCACCGTGGAGTGCGTCGAGGGACTGCGGACCCCTGACCGCGGCGAGATCGACGTGCTCGGCCTCGACCCGCGGCGCGACCGCGCCGAGCTGACCCAGCGGCTCGGGGTGCAGCTCCAGGACGGACGGCTGCCCGACAAGCTGACGGTCGGCGAGGCGCTGCGGCTCTACCGCTCCTTCTACCGCAGGCCCGCCGACTCCCCGGCGCTGATGGACGCGCTCGGCCTGGCCGGCAGGCACCGGACCCGGTACGCGGACCTGTCAGGCGGCCAGAAGCAGCGGCTGTCGATCGCGCTCGCCCTGATCGGCAGCCCCGAGGTGGCGGTACTGGACGAGCTCACCACCGGCCTCGACCCGCAGGCCCGCCGAGACACCTGGGGCCTGATCCAGGACGTCCGCGACCGCGGGGTGACGATCGTGCTCGTCACCCACTTCATGGAGGAGGCCGAGCGGCTCTGCGACCGGGTGGCGGTGATCGACCGCGGCCGGGTCGTCGCGGTGGACAGCCCGACCGCACTGACCGAACAGGTGCACGGCGGCCGGCGGATCCAGTTCCGGCCGTCGGTCCCGTTCGAGGACGGCCTGCTGACCTGCCTGCCCGACGTCACCGGGCTCACCCGCCGCGGCGACCTCGTCGTGGTCACCGGCACCGGCGACGCCCTGAACGCGGTCACCTCCGTACTGGCCCGCAACAGCATCGTGGCCGAGCACCTCCGGGTGGACCAGCCCAGCCTGGAGGACGCCTTCGTGGCGCTGACCGGCAACCCGCCGCCCGGCACCGGACCGGCCGTCGCCGAGCCCGGCACCGAACCGCGCTGACCGACCGAACCGCAGGAGGAACACCACATGCCGGCCACCACCTCAGCCGGGCCCGTGCCGCCCGTCCCCGACCGGGGCGCGGTGCTGGGACGGCTCGCGCTCACCGAGCTGAAGTTGTTCGTCCGGGACAAGGCGGGCCCGGCCTTCGCGATCGGGCTGCCGCTGGCGCTGCTGATCGTCTTCGGCAACATCCCGTTCTACAACCAGGACCGCGACAACCTCGGCGGCTACACGCTGCTCGACGTCTACGTGCCGATCCTGGCCGCGTTCTCGCTGGCCACGCTGTCGTTCAACGTCATCCCCGCGGTGCTGGCCGGCTACCGGGAGAAGGGGGTGCTGCGCCGGCTGCGGACCACCCCGGTCGGCCCGGCCCGGGTGCTGGCCGCCCAGCTGCTGGTCAACCTGGCGACCGCGGCCGTCTCCATGACCGGCGTGCTGCTGGTGGCCAGGCTCGCCTTCGGCGTGCGGCTGCCCCGCCAGCTCGCCGGATACCTGATCGGCGTGGTGCTCGCCGCGCTCGCCCTGTTCGCGATCGGCCTGTTCGTCGCCGCGGTCTCGCGCGGCGCCCAGGCCGCCAACGCCGCGGGCGTGGCCCTGTTCTACGTGATGATGTTCTTCGCCGGGCTGTTCCTGCCGATCGCCGCCATGCCGGCGCCGCTGAAGCACATCAGCCGGGCCGCCCCGCTCGGCGCCGCCGTGCAGGCGCTGACCGACGCGACCGAGGGACACTGGCCCCATCCGCTCCAGCTGGTCACCCTGGCCGGCTACGCCGTTGTCTTCGGCGCGGCCGCGGTGAGATCGTTCCGCTGGGAATGAACCTGACCTGGAAGGCAGCAATGAGCACACCGGCAACGGCGGCCCGCGCGGGCCGCCAGGAGGAACGGCTGCTCCCGCTGGTGACGGTCGTGCCCTACGCGGTCCTGGCCGCGCTCGTCGTGGTGACCGCGATCGCCAGGCGCGGGGCCGGCGGATCACTGCTGATCGACCTCGGCCTGTGCGCGGCGGCGGCGCTGTGGGTGCTGTGCATGTTCACCCTGCGCCCCGGCTGGTGGGAACGGGCGGTGCCGATGGCGGTGTTCTTCGTCGGCCTCGTCGTGCTCATCGGGGTCCTGGTCCTGCGGGACCCGTGGTTCGGCCTGTTCACGCCCGTCCTGTACTTCTACGCGTTCGGCGTCGTGTCCTGGCCGTGGCGGCTTCCCGCGGTGGCCGCGGTCGCGCTGGAGTCCGGCTACGCGCAGGCCTCCCCGATGCCCCAGGACAGCGCCGTCGGCCTGGCCGTCCTCGCCGTGGTGCTGGCCGTCAACGTGATCTGCATGTGCGGATTCGCCTGGTGGGAATGGGACAACGAGCAGAAGAACCAGGAGCGGAAGACGGCCCTCGATCAGGCCCGGGAGGCCAACCAGCGGCTCCAGGCGACGCTGGCGGAGAACGCCGGGCTGCACCGGCAGCTGGTGGCCCAGGCCCGGGAGGCCGGGGTGCTCGACGAGCGGCAGCGGATGGCCAGGGAGATCCACGACACCCTGGCGCAGGGCCTGATCGGGATCATCACCCAGCTGCAGGCCGCCGAGCAGGCGGGCGGCATCCCCGACCGGTGGAAGGCGCACTTCGCAGTGGCGACCAGGATGGCCAGGGAGAGCCTGGCCGAGGCCAGGCGGTCGGTGGACGCGCTGCGCCCGCAGCCGCTGGAGACCGCCGGGCTCGGTGATGCCCTGACCGGGGTCGCCGACCGCTGGTCCGACCTGCACGGGATCGGCGTCCAGGTCAGCGCCACCGGGACGGTCCGGCTGATGCGGCCGGAGGCCGAGCTCGCGCTGCTGCGGGCGGCCCAGGAGGCGCTGGCCAACGTGGCACGGCACGCCCGCGCCACCGCGGTCACGCTGACGCTGCGCTACCTGGAGCACGAGGTCACGCTCGACGTGTGCGACGACGGACGCGGGTTCGAGACGGCGGCGGCCCGGGTGCCCGCACCGGTGACGGCCGAGCCGGGACCGGCGGGCGCGGAGGCGGCGGACGCCGAGCCTGCGGCCGGGACGGGCGGCGGGTTCGGGCTGAAGGCGATGCGGGAGCGGATCGAAGGGCTGTCCGGCACGCTGGCGGTCCGGTCGGAGCCCGGATCGGGGACGACGGTCTCCGCCCGGCTGCCGCACGAGACGGCCGGTGCCGGCGCGTGAACTCCGTGAACCCGGGCGGGACCCCTGCCCCGGCCCCGATCAGGCTGCTGATCGCCGACGACCACCCCGTGGTGCGGGACGGCCTGAGCGGCATGTTCGCCGCCGACCCGGCGTTCGAGGTGGTGGGCGAGGCGGCCGACGGCGCCGAGGCGGTCCTGCTGGCCGGCCGGCTCGCACCGGACGTCATCCTGATGGACCTGCGGATGCCCGGCACCGACGGGGTCACCGCGATCACCGAGCTGGCCAGGGCCGGCAGCGCCGCCCGGGTGCTGGTCCTGACCACGTACGACACCGACAGCTACGTACTGCCGGCCATCGAGGCGGGCGCGACCGGCTACCTGCTCAAGGACGCGCCGCGGGACGAGCTGCTGCGGGCGGTGCGGGCCGCCGCCAACCACGAGGCGGTGCTGTCGCCCTCGGTCGCCGCCCGGCTGATGAACCGGGTCAAGGCGCCCGTCCCCGGGCTGCTCAGCCCGCGCGAGCACGAGGTCCTGACGTGGGTGGCGGCCGGTGCCACCAACCGCGAGGTGGCGGCCCGGCTGCTGATCAGCGAGGCCACCGTGAAGACCCACCTGCTGAACGCCTACGGCAAGCTCGGCGTCAGCGACCGCGCGGCGGCGGTGGCCGAGGCGTTCAACCGCGGCCTGCTCACCCCGCGCCGGCCGGAGCAGCCCTGACCGTCGGCCGGAGCAGCCCTGACCACCCGCCGGGGCGCCCCGGCCTGACCGCCGGCCGGGATACTCGGGCCTGACCGTGCACCGGAGCAAGTCCCGGCCGCGGCGCGGCGAGCCGCCCCGGCCCACGGCTTACGCCCTTGGCGTCGACTACGCCTGGAGCAGCGCCGCGTTCTGCCGCTCCAGGACCTTCGACACCCCGCCGCGCCAGCCCTCCGCGAGCGGCTCCGACACCACGTCGGGGAAGATCTCCTCCTCGCCGTTCTCCACCCCCGCGAGGATCGCCGCCGCCACGGACTGGGCGGTGGCCTTCGGAATCGGCAGGTCGCGCACCATGTCGGTGTCGGTCGGCCCGGTGAGGGCCACCGACACGCTGACGCCCCGGGCCGCCAGCAGCGCCCGCAGCCCGACGCTGAGCGAGAACGCCGCCGCCTTCGACACCGAGTAGGCGGGCATGACCGGCACCGAGGCCAGCGCCGCCAGCGACACGTTGTTCACCACGGCCCCGCCGGACCGCTCCAGCAGCGGCAGGAACGCGGTGGTCACACCGAACGTGCCGAACAAGTTCACCGCGAGATGGTCCCGGAGCGCCTGCTCGTCGGTCAGGTCGTCCAGGACGCACACCCCGGCGTTGTTGACCAGGATGTCGAGCGACGAGCCGACCCGCTCGACCGCCCGGGCGATCTGCTCCCGGTCGGTCACATCGAGGGCCAGCCTGGTCACCCGCTCGTCGGAGTGCTCGAACGGCTGCCGGCTGCCGGCGTAGACCCTGGTCGCGCCCCACTTCAGGGCCTCGTCGACCAGCGCGCGGCCGATGCCGCGGTTCGCGCCGGTGATGAGCACTGTCTTGCCTTGGATGGTCGTCATCACAATCTTCCTCGTCATCGCGTTGCCGATAACGCCCGGCGCGTGGCCGCGGCGGGCGTGCTGCACACCGGTGTGACGCGATGGCGGACGGTTGTTCGTCGCCGAACCGGACCGTCCGGCGGCCTCAGGAAAAAAAGTGCGGGCGGAGCGACGAGTCGGCGGGCCCTGACGCGTCTCCATGACATGACAGATCCATCGGTTTCGCTGAGCCGCCCCGACCAGGACGGCTTCGTGCAGATGGCGGAGCGCCATCGACATGAGCTGGAGGTGCACTGCTACCGGATGCTCGGCTCGCTCCAGGACGCCCAGGACGCCGTCCAGGAGACGTATCTGCGGGCGTGGACGCGGCTCGACACCTATGCGGGGCGGTCCACGTTCCGCGCCTGGCTGTACGGGATCGCCACCCATGTGTGCCTGGACGCGCTGCGGCGGCGCAAGTCCCGGGTGTGGATCAGCGACCTGGCGGGCCCGGCCGACCCCAAGGCCGAGCCGGCCCCGTTCGCGGACCTGCCGTGGCTCCAGCCGTACCCGGACCGGCTGCTGGAACCGCCGGCCCCGGCCGACGGCGAGCCGGAGGCCGTGGTCACCGCGAAGGAGACCATCGAGCTGGCGTTCCTCGCGGCGATCCAGCAGCTCACGGCCCGGCAGCGGGCGGTGCTGATCCTGCGTGACGTGCTGGACTGGTCGGCGCGGAACACCGCCGCCGCCCTGGACATGACCGAGACCGCCGTGCACAGCGCCCTGCGCCGGGCTCGCGGCACCCTGGGCTCCCAGCTGCCCAAGAGCCGCACCGAGTGGCGCGGCGAGCCGACCCCCACCGAGCGCGGCCTGCTGCGGGACTTCATCGCGGCCTGGGAGCGGACCGACACCAGCGCCCTGGTCGAACTGCTGCGCGCCGACGCCCGCTTCGTCATGCCGCCGCGCCCCACCTGGTTCCTCGGCCGCGACACCATCGGCACGTTCCTCGACGGCCATGTGTTCGCCGTCATGGGCACCGACTGGCGGCTGCTGCCCACCAGCGCCAACGGGCAGCCGGCCTTCGGCCTCTACTGGCGCTCCGCGGACAGCGGCGACCACCGCCCGTTCGCCATCGGCGTGCTGCGGGAGGAGCGCGGCGGGATCGGCGAGATCGGGATGTTCCTCCAGCCGGAGCTGTTCGCCGCGTTCGGCCTCCCGGAGGCGGTGCGATGACCGACGGCCGGCCGGCACATCCGCCGCGACCGGCCGCCGAAAGGTGTCACGAAACGCGCCGCTGATCTGTCACCGAGGGGAACGGCGTCCCACGAGGGGCTGCCCGACGACGACACAGCCACCACAGAAGCGGAGCAATCGTGTTCGCCGCCTACCTCACGGTCACCATCATCGGCGCGGTCTTCAACGGCGCCGCCGCCGTCACGTACCTGATCGGCCATGAATACCCCAAGACCCAGGCGGACATGAAGGGCCTGCCCAGGAAGTGGGTGCCGGTGCTCGGCATGCTGCTGGCGGCCGGCACCGTGGGACTGCTGGCCGGGCTCGCCGTGCCGCTGCTCGGCACCCTGGCCGCCTGCGGGCTGGTGCTCTACTTCATCGGCGCGATCATCGCCCACCTGCGGGTGGGCTCCCGCAACATCGTCGGCGGCATCGTCTTCCTCGCCACCGCGGCGGCCGTCCTGGCGCTGGGCCTGGAACACCACGGCGCCATGTGATCCGCGGGAGCCCGCCCAGCAACCCGTTCAACGGGAGGCCGCAAGTCCCGGGCGCGTGCCAGGATGCTCGGCGTGTCTGATCGCGCGCTGAGCTTCGGAGTGATGGCGGAAGCCTACGAACGGTACCGGCCGGGATATCCCGGCCGGCTGTTCGACCTGGTGGCGGACTACGCGGGCCGGCCGATCCGCACCGCGCTGGAGATCGGCGCGGGCACCGGCAAGGCGACCCGGCTGTTCGCCGGCCGCGGCGTCGCAGTCACCGCGACCGAGCCCGACGCGGGCATGCTCGCCGAGCTGCGCAAGCACGTACCGGCCGGCGTCAAGGCGGTGCGGGCCGCGTTCGAGGACCTGCGGCCGGGCGAGCGCCACGGCCTGGTCTACGCGGCGGCGGCGCTGCACTGGACCGACCCGGCGGGCCGCTGGCCGCGGATGGCCGCGCTGCTGGAGCCGGGCGGGGTGTTCGCCTCGTTCGGCGGCCCGTTCCAGCCGGCCGACCCGGCCGTGCGGGAGACGGTACGCGTGGCCCGGGCGCCGTTCCTGGACAGCGACGACGTGCCGTCGCCCCACGGCACACCCCCGGAGCAGGCCATGCAGTGGCCCGGTACGGAACTCGACCGGTCCGCCTGGTTCACCGACGTCCGGCAGGCCGTGATCGAACGGCGGCTGACGATGAGCGGGCCCGACTACGTCGGCCATCTCTCCACCGTCTCGGCCTACCTGGTGCTGCCGGCCGCCGACCGGGAGCAGGTGCTGCGCCGGATCAGGCAGGTGCTCCCCGAGCGGGTGGAGATCGCCGCCGACATCACCGTCCACCTGGCCCGCCGCCGCTGCGAGCCGTAGCGGCCCGTCGCCGGCGCCCGGCGGTCAACTCGCTTCCTGGCCCGGCAGTTGGCGGCGGATGTCGAGCAGGTGGTGGCGCACTTCGTGCAGGGTGTGCAGGGCGAGCCAGCGCACCGAGCGCTCGGCCGGCTCGGGGTAGGTGTAGATCAGGACGCGCTCCCAGCCGGCGGCCGGCAGCCGGTCCAGGACGCCTGCGAACAGCAGCGCCGCGTCCTGGAGTTGGCGGGAGACGTCCGCCGGCCGCTGCTCGGCGTAGCCGTCGTGCTCGACCCGCTCGTCGCGACCCATCGGCTCCGCGACCGGCGACTCGTGGCGCAGCGCGGCCAGCGCGCGCTCCCGCTGGACGAGCAGCATGTCGCGTACGTGGCAGGCGTATTCGAGCGGCGACCACACCTCCGCCGCCGGCCGCCGGCGCAGCGCCGAGGGGTCGGCCGCCAGCAACCGCGCGTAGTCCTGCGCGTACTCCATGATCCGGGTCGAGACCTCGGGAGCCGAGGCGAGGTCGTAGCTGAATCCGCACTCCGTGCAAGCCGTCACGCCCCGACGTTAGCAAGACCGGCGCGGAGCGCCGGCCCGGCGGGTCAGCGGTCCTTGGACAGGGCCAGGAGTTCGGCGAAGATGCCGTTGCCGGCGGCGAGTTCGTCGAAGGTGCCCTGCTCGGTGATGCGGCCGTGGTCCATGACGATGATGCGGTCGGCGACGCGGGTGTTCTCCAGTTGGTGGGTGACGACCAGGGTGATCCGCTCCCGCGAGACGGCCTTGAGCTCCTCGAAGATCTGGTGCTCGCCGCGCGGATCCATCTGCGAGGTGGGCTCGTCCAGGATCAGCAGATCCGGCCCCCGGTACAGGGCCCGCGAGCAGGCCAGCCGCTGCCACTGGCCGCCGGAGAGCTCGGCGCCGCCGAACAGCTCCCTGGCCAGCAGGGTGTCCAGCCGGTCGGGCAGCTTCTCCACCGCCTCGCGCATGCCGACCGCGTCCACCGCCTCCCAGACGGCGGCGTCGTCACGGGTGCGCGGCTGGCCCAGCGTGACGTTCTCACGGGTCCGCAGCGGCCACTGCGCGAAGATCTGCGGGACGAGACCGCAGCGCGCCCACACGCTGTGCGGGTCGGCGTCGGCCAGGTCGGTGCCGTTCCACCTGACACGGCCCTTTTCGGCGAGGTAGATGCCGGTGATCAGCCGGCTCAGGGTGGACTTGCCCGAGCCGTTCTCGCCGACGATCGCGACGATCTCACCGCGCCGCAGCGTCAGGGACACATGGTCGACGGCCGGCTCGTCCTTGCCCGGGTAGCCGAAGACCACCTCCTCCAGCCGGATCTCCTCCACCGGGCCGCTGACGGTCAGTTCGCCGCGGTCCGGGGCCCGTTCGGCCGCCATGTCGAGGAAGGACTGCATGTCGGCGAGGTACAGGCTGCTGTGGAACATCGCCGCCCCGCTGACGATGACCTGCGACAGCGCGCCCAGCACGCTCTGCACGGCGACGACCGCGGTGGCCACCAGGGCGAGTTCGACCCGCCCGGACACCGCCAGCCATCCCAGCGTCGTCCAGGTGGCCACCAGGAAGAGGCCGCCGAGCGCCGACGAGGCCAGCGTGATGCGCAGCTTGCGCGGCGCGGTGGCGAGGGTTCGCCGGTCGATGCGCTGGGACAGGGCGCGGTACCAGTACAGGAGGTAGTCGGTCATCCCGTTGGCGCGGACCTCGTCGCCGTACCGCGACTCGGTCGACCACCAGCGCATCATGCCGCGCACGTTGCGGTCGCCGACGTTGGCGTAGTGGGTGGCGTAGTCCACCCGGGCCGACAGCACCGCGCCGAGGCCGGCCGGCAGCACGGCGAGCAGCAGCAGCGGCAGCATCAGCGGTTTGAGTACGGTCAGCACTCCGGTCGCGGCGGCCATCCGGATCAGCGCGGCGGTGAAGGTCCTGGCGTCCTGGACCATCATCTGGGTGCGGATGACGCCCATTTCGGCGGCCTCGTGCCGGTCGGCGAAGCCGTCGACGCCGTAGGCGGTGGCCTCCACCTTGCAGACGGCCTCGACGAGCGCGGCGTCGGCCGCCGTGGTCAGGCCGGGCGTGATCCGGTCGTCGGCGAACGTGGCGAGCGCCGAGGCGATCCGCACGGTGGCCGCCGACAGCGCGACCACCACCAGCGCCGGCAGCGCGGTGTGCAGCCGGTCGGCGACCGGCGCCGTGCCGACCAGCGGCTTCATCGCCCGGGCGGTGCCGGTCAGCAGCAGCCCGGAGGCGAGTCCGGTGGTGATCTGGCAGCACAGCAGCAGGATCACCGCCCGCCGGTCGATCGCCCAGGTCATCCGGCCGGTCTTGCCGAGCACCGAGGGCAGCCGGGCGCACAGGGCCCAGAACGACACCCCGCCCAGCGGGTTCTTGCCCCAGTGGCCGTTGAAGGTGATCTCGGCGGGGGCGGGGTGCGGCAGCCGCCCGTCGGCGGTGCCGCCCGCTCCGTCGCCGGTGAGGTCGCCGGTGAGGTCGTCGGCGGGGGAGTCAGCGGTGGAGTCGGCGGTGGAGTCGGCGGGGGAGGCCGGTGCGGGTACGGTCACCGCGCCACCTCCGGCGCCGCGGACAGGCCGTCGTGCCGGGCGCCGGGCGCCGGTAAGAGTCGGGTCGGCAAGGGTCCTCCTGGAGGGTGCGCGATTCGGACAGGTGCTCGGTTCAACGCTTCCAGCCGAGTCGCCGTAACGGGTCGCCCGCGCGGCAGATTCAGCCGATGAGACGAACCCGGCGCATGCCCGCTCGTTGGGACAGGCGAAGGAACTCGCGGCGAATCCGGGGCCGAACGTCCGCCCGGCGGTCGGCGCCGGTCCCCGCAGCAGTGAAGTGCGCGGGCGCCCGGCCGGGCACGCCGGCCCGGTGGGGCACGCGGTGACCGCCCGCGCGGTCTACGGACGGTCGGTGAGCGCTTCCGCCAGCCGGTCGGCGAACACGGTGAGCCGGTCGAGCACCTCGCCGCCGCGCGCCATCCGGAAACCGTGCCTGCGCCCCCAGAACGCGGCCCGC
This sequence comes from Streptomyces sp. CA-111067, assembly GCF_050956065.1. Lineage (NCBI taxonomy): Bacteria > Bacillati > Actinomycetota > Actinomycetes > Kitasatosporales > Streptomycetaceae > Streptomyces > Streptomyces sp. CA-111067. The sequence goes on from NZ_CP192103.1 coordinate 8,744,779, forward strand.
ACCGCGTGGAAGCAGGCCCACCCCTGGACCCGCTCGCGATCCAGCTCCGCCGTCTCGGCGAAGACGTCCAGCACCCGGTACGCAGCCCGGCGCGGATCGTCCGCCTCCAGCAACGTCAGCGCACGCGCCTTGAGCAGCGTGCCGCCGTCGTACGCCGGGTCTCCGACATAACCCTTGGGATCGACGGCCAGCCACGGCTCGCGGTCGGCGCGCAGGATGTTCCCCGGGTGCAGGTCCCCGTGCACCAGGGTCTCCGGCTGCTCCCGGCCCAGCTCGCGGACGGCCGCCACCGCGGCGTCCACCACCCGCGCGGGCATGGTGTGCGGCAACTCCACAGAGTCCGTGCGCAGTTCCCGCTCCCAGTCGCCGGCCTGGTCGCGCAGCCGGGGCAGCCCGGCGGGCGCGGGAACGGCCAGCCGGAGGCTGATCCGCCCCGCGACCGCCACCACCTCGTCGCCGTCCTCGACGGTCGCCAGGGTCGTCGGCCGGGCCCGTTCCAGCAGCATCGCGAACCGCTGGTCGTCGCGCTCGTGCAGCGACACCGCGCCGCGCCCGTCCCAGGCGGCGAAGGCGTCCGGCTCATGGACGTTGCCGGGATGCGGGAAGGACACCTTCAGCGCCGCGGTCGCCCCGGCACGCCGCCGTACCGGGACGATCACCCCGACGCCCCCGTGCATGACCGCGCCGTCCGGCACGCACCCCCAGCCTTCGAGCAACTCCTCCAGCAGACCGGGCAGCGCGGCCACCCAGGCCGCGCCCGGCTCTCCCTCACGCCCGACGGTGCCACGCGCGAACGCCTCAGGTACCTCGATCATCCGAGCACTCTACGCAGCACCGCGGGCGCCACCGTCAGTCGGCCGACGACACCAGCGCCAGGTCCGGCAGCTGTCCGCCCTCCGGTGCCGCGTCCCCGGCCTCGGCCGGCTCGACGGCCATGTGCGGCAGCCGCTTGTCCAGCCAGGCGGGCAGCCACCAGTTCGCCGTACCGAACAGGTGCATCAACGACGGCACCAGCACCGTCCGCAGGATGAACGCGTCCAGCGCGACCGCCCCCGCCAGCCCGATGCCGAACATGCCCAGGACCCTGACGCCGCTGAGCGCGAAGGCGCCGAAGACGCAGATCATGATCACCGCGGCCGAGTTGATCACCCGGCTGGTCTCGGCGAGGCCGACCCGCACCGCACGCGCGCTGTCCCTGGTGTGGACCCACTCCTCGTGCATCCGGCTGACCAGGAAGACCTGGTAGTCCATCGACAGGCCGAACAGCAGTGCCAGCATGATCACCGGCAGGAAGGCGTCGATCGGGCCCTCCCTGGTCGCCCCCAGCAGGCTGCCGCCCCACGCCCACTGGAAGGTCGCGACCAGCACGCCGAACGACGCGCCCGCCGCGACCATGTTCATCACCGCGGCGGTCAGCGGGACGACCACGCTGCGGAAGGCGAGCAGCAGCAGGACGAAGCCCAGAGCGATGATCACCCCGATGAAGATCGGCATCTTGCTGCCCAGCACCGACGCGAAGTCCTTGAAGGTGGCTGTCTGACCGCCGACGTAGGCCCTCATGGTGGTGCCGCGCTCCGCGGCCGGCACCACGTCGTCCCGCAGGTGGTCGATCAGCGTGCTCGTGGCCTCGTCCTGCGGCGAGGTCGTCGGCACCGCGCGGACCAGCGCCACCGTGCTGTTCGGCCGCATCGGCATCGCGGCGGCGTAGGCGATGCCCTCGGTGTGGTCCAGCGTGCTGACCAGGCTGCCGAGCGCCGCCTTGTCCCCGGCGCCGCCCGGCACCTCGGCCAGGATCGTCAGCGGGCCGTTGAAGCCGGGCCCAAAACCGGCCGCGAGCATGTCGTAGGCCTTGCGGGTGGTGCTGGAGGTCTGGTCGTTGCCCTGGTCGGACGAGCCGAGCCGCAGCGAGAAGGTCGGGATCGCCAGCACCGCCATCACCACGATCGCGACGGCGGCCAGCGCCTTCGGGCGCCGCTGCACGAACGACGACCAGCGCATCGCGGCACCGACCGCGTCCCCGGTCCGCGGCCCGCTCGCCGCGAACTTCCGCCGCTGGCGGCGGCTGAGCACCCGCATCCCGAACACGCCGAGCAGCGCGGGCAGCAGCGTGATCGCGGCCAGCACCGACACCACCACGGTCATCGCGGCCGAGATCGCCACCCCGTACAGCAGGCTCAGGCCGACGGTGAACATCCCCAGCAGCGCGATGCAGACCGTGCCGCCGGCGAAGAGCACCGCACGGCCCGAGGTGTTCACCGCCGTGACCGCCGACTCCTCGGGCGACTTCCCGCTCAGGATGCCCTTGCGGTGCCTGGTGACGATGAAGAGCGCGTAGTCGATGCCGACACCGAGCCCGACGAGCATCGCCAACTGCCCGGCGAAGTCGGGCACGTTCATGGTGTGCGTGAGCAGGGTGATCATCGACGACGAGATGCCGATGGCGAACAGTGCCGTCAGAATCGGCGTCAGCATGCCGAACAGCGAGCCGAACGCCAGGAAGAGCACGACGGCCGCCGCTCCGATGCCGACGAACTCGCTCAGCCCGGCCGGCGGCTCCTCGACCGTGGCGACCACGTCGCCGCCCACTTCGACCTTGAGCCCGTCGGTGCGCGCGCTGTGCGCGGTGTCGACCAGGGCGTGGACCTGTGACTTGTCCAGCTTCGCGCCCAGTACGTCGTACGTCACCGTCGCGTACGCCGTCCTGCCGTCCTTGCTGACCTGCGTGGATCCCGCGGGGTCGTACGGGCTGACGACCTGTCCGACGTCCTTCTGGTGCTCGATCCTGTCCAGCATCGAGGTGATGCGCTGCCGTACCGGGGCGTCCCGTACGGAACCGGCGTCCACGTGCCACACCACGGTGTCGGACTCGCCGGACTGCTCGTGCACGGCTTTGTCCAGCAGGTCCATGACCTTGCTCGACTCGGTGTGGGGGAGCGAGAACACATTCGAGTAGGTGTCGCCGGCGATCCTCCCCGCGGTGCCGGCGCCGAGCAGCGCCGCCACCCACAGCACGATCACCAGCCATTTGTGCCGGAAGCACCATCGCGCCAAAGAGGCCACGATCCATCCCCCATCCAAGTCGTCTTCACACATGAACTTGTCCGCTGATCCACTCGCCCCCCTTCAGACTCAGTGGGCGCCGGGCCCTGACCAAGCCGAAACGACTTCTCTCAAGGAACTCCAAGGTTCACGGCCGCCCCGGCGTCACGGGTTGCAGATACTTGACGGCATGAAGACAGCTGTCGGCAGCGCACCCACGGTGCTCGTCGTCGAGGACGAGCCCGGAATCGCGGACATCCTGCGGATCACTCTCAGCTACAACGGCTTCACCGTGCACTGCGCCGCGACCAGGCGCGAAGCGCTGGCGGCGGTCCGCGAGCACCGCCCCGACCTCGTCCTGCTGGATGTGATGCTGCCCGACGGCAACGGCTGGGAGGTCTGCCAGGCGCTGCGCGCCGAGCGGGCGGCGGACCCCGCCGGCGACGAGCTCGCCGTGATCTTCGTGACCGCACGGGACGATCCGCGGGAGGTGGTCGCCGGGCTCGCCCTCGGCGGCGACGACTACATCACCAAGCCCTTCGGGATCGACGAGGTCGTCGCCCGGGTGCAGGCGGTGCTGCGCCGCACCCGGCGCGACACCGGCGGCACCGACCGGGTGCTGCGGCACGGCGACCTGGAGATGAACGAGGCCACCTACTCCGTGTGCCGGGCCGGCCAGCGCGTCGAGCTGACGCCCACCGAGTACAACCTGCTCCGGCACCTGCTCCGGCACGCGGGGCAGATCGTCTCCAAGGAGCAGCTGCTTCAGCACGTGTGGCAGTACGAGACCGTCGTGCCCTCGACGGTCGTCGAGACGTACATCTCCTATCTGCGGCGCAAACTCGACCGCTTCGGGCCGTCGATGATCGAGACCAGGCGCGGTATCGGCTACGGGCTCCGGGCAGTGGAACAGGCGTGACGGCGTGACCCGCCGCCGGCTGCTGCCCCGCCCGAAGACCCTGCGCGCCCGCCTCACCCTCGCCAACGTCGCCTTCGTGGCGCTCGGGCTGCTGGCCACCGCCGCCTTCAGCGTGATGGCCACGTACACGGTGCTGGGCAGCGAGATCGACCACACCCTGCGCGAATCGCAGCGCTCGGTGAGCAGCGCGCCGGTCACCACCGACGCACTGCGGAAGCTGTGCACGCTGGCCGACATCCTGCAGGACGGCAAGGACGGGACCGACGGCGGACTGTCCTTCGCCAAGGCCTTCAAGCAGGACCTCTTCGTGGTGCTCGACTCCGACGGCCGCAACTCCTCGGTGTGCGAGAACAGCGGCGGCGCCGGCAGCCGGATCCGCCAGGACCTGACCCGCGCGCTGCCGGAACCGGCCGCGCTCGCCCGCAGCGGCAAGGCCGTCAACGTCCGTGCCGACGGTACCGACTACCGGGTGGTCGTCACCCGGCTCAGCGACGGCAGCATGATTGTCCAGGGCATGCGCTACAGCGGGCTGGAACACGCCGTCCACAAGCTCCTGGTCTGGGAGTCGGCCGCCGGCCTCGCGCTGCTCGGGCTGCTCGCCGTCGGCTCGCTGACCGCCGCCAGACGGCGGCTCAGCCCGCTGGAGACCATGGTCGAGACGGCCTCCGCCATCGCCGAGGGCGACCTGTCGCGGCGGATCGCCACCGCACGCCACGGATCGAGCGAGGTCCGCGAACTGAGCACCGCGCTCAACGCGATGCTCCAGCAGATCGAGACCGCGCTGACCGAGAGCGAACGCGCCACCGCCCAACTGCGGCACTTCCTCGCCGACGCCTCCCACGAGCTGCGCACCCCGCTGGCCTCCGTCCAGGGCTACCTCCAGCTCTACGAGAAGGGCATGCTCGACGCCGGCGAGAAGGACCGGGCCCTGCACCGGGTCTCCGCCGAGGCACTGCGGATGAGCCGGCTGGTCGACGAACTGCTCGCGCTGGCCCGGCTGGAGGAGCGCCCGGCACTGGACTTCCGGCCGGTCGACGTCTGCGCCCTGGTACGGGACGCCGCCGCCGACCTCGCCGCGCAGCAGCCCGGCCGCCCGCAGACCCTGCTGCTTCCACGCGACGGCCGCGCCGTGCACGCGCTCGGTGACGAGGCCGGGCTGCGGCAGGTCATCGGCAACCTGCTCAGCAACGTCCGCGTCCACACGCCCCCGGACGCGCGGCTGGTCATCGAGGTCGGGGGCGACGAGTCCGCGGTGCGGCTGCGGATCGCCGACTCCGGGCCCGGGCTCGACCCGAAGGACGCCGCCCGCGCCTTCGACCGCTTCTTCCGGGCCGACCCCGAACGGGCCCCCGACACCGGCGGGGCGGGCCTGGGCATGGCCATAGTCCAGGCCGTCGTCCAGGCGCACCACGGCACGGTCACCCTGGACACCGGCCCCGGGCAGGGCCTCACCGTGCACATCACGCTGCCGCCGGCCGGCGCGTCCCCTCCCGCTGCCGCTCCGGTAGGAGAGCTGGCGGCCAAGGACCGCGCGATGCATTGACGCGACCTGTTCGGTGACCTATGGTGCCCGAAAATGTTGGTGGATTACTCGAAACTTTCGGCCATCAACAGGCGACCCCCCACGGTCGCCCCGGGCCCCTGGCGCGCGCCGGCCTCGCTCCGGCATCAGCTCCCGGCAGGTGCCCTCCCCCCACACAGAGGAGAGATCGGCATGGCATGGTTCAAGAGAGACACCCGCCGCAGAGCCACGGCGGCGACGATCGCCGGTGCGGCGGCGGGCGTGGCACTGGCCCTCCTGGGCATGGGCACGTTCGCCACCCACGCCGCGGCGGCCGGTTCGCTGGGGTCGGCCGCGGCGCAGTCGGGGCGGTACTTCGGTACGGCGGTGCCCACGGCGAAACTGGGCGATCCGGCGTACTCCACGATCCTCGACCGGGAGTTCGGCATGATCACCCCGGAGAACGAGATGAAGTGGGACACCACCGAGCCGTCCCGCGGGAGCTTCAACTTCGGGCCCGCGGACCAGATCGTCAGCCACGCGGCGGCCCACGGCCAGAAGATGCGCGGCCACACCCTGGTCTGGTACCAGCAGCTGCCGGGGTGGGTGTCGGGCCTGTCCGCGTCCGACCTGCAGTCCGCGATGGACAACCACATCACCCAGGAGATGACGCACTTCAAGGGCAAGATATACGCCTGGGACGTGGTCAACGAGGCGTTCGCCGACGACGGCAGCGGCCAGCACCGCAGCTCGCCGTTCCAGGACAAGCTCGGCAACGGGTTCATCGAGCACGCCTTCCGCACGGCCCGCTCGGTCGATGCGAACGCCAAGCTCTGCTACAACGACTACAACATCGAGAACTGGACCGACGCCAAGACCCAGGGCGTCTACAACATGGTCAAGGACTTCAAGTCCCGTGGTGTGCCGATCGACTGCGTCGGCTTCCAGAGCCACTTCGGGGCCGGCGGACCCCCGTCCAGCTTCCAGACCACGCTGTCGAACTTCGCCGCGCTCGGAGTGGACGTCCAGATCACCGAGCTCGACATCGCCCAGGCCCCGGCGTCGGCCTACGCCAACACCGTCAACGCGTGCCTGCACGTGGCCCGTTGCACGGGCATCACCGTGTGGGGCATCCGCGACAGCGACTCCTGGCGCAGCGGCGACAACCCGCTGCTCTTCGACAGCAGCGGCAACCCCAAGCCCGCCTACACCTCGGTCCTGAACGCCCTCAACGCCGCCACCGGCACCACGACCGGCGGGACGACCGACGGCGGGACCACCTCGGGAACGACCAACGGCGGTACCACGTCCGGAACCACGTCCGGAACGACCGACGGCGGAACGACCTCCGGAACGACGGACGGCGGATCCAGCACCGGCGGAGCCGGGGGAGGAGCGTGCACGGCGACGTACAGCACCACGAACTCCTGGTCGGGCGGTTACCAGGGGGAGGTCAAGATCACCGCGGGCAGTGCGGCGATCAGCGGCTGGACCGTCAGATGGACCCTGTCCGGCGGCCAGAGCATCACCCAGGTCTGGAACGGAACGCTGACCACCAGCGGTTCGACGACGACGGTGGCCAACGCCTCCTACAACGGGTCACTTCAGCCGGCGGCCTCCACCACCTTCGGGTTCCTCGCCAACGGCTCGCCCTCGACCCCCTCGCTCACCTGCACCGGCTCCTGACACATACGTGAGCGTTGTGATGGGGCAATGCTCACCGCCGCGCCGCCCGTCCCTGCTCTCCCCGGCAGGTGCGACGGGCGGCGCGGCGCGCTCGGCCGGCAACCGTCGTCGAGGGCCGCCGCCGGGCGCGCGGACCATTGACAGGGTCGGCGGCCGGCTGCATTGTGGGAGCGCTCCCACGTGTTCCCCCCACCGCGTGCACAGCCCTCTCAGGAGGACGCCATGCCCACCGTTCCCAGACCCGGACTCCGCCTCCCGCTGTCCAGGGCCGCCACCGCGCTGGCCGCCCTCCTGCCCCTGGCGCTGACGATGATCGCCGCCACGCCGGCCGCACCCGCGCAGGCGCCGGCCGCGCACTCCGCCGCGACCGTGCCCTCCGCCGCGACCGCGTCCTCGTACAACTACGCCGAGGCACTCCAGGACTCGATGCTCTTCTACGAGTCCCAGCGCTCCGGCAAGCTGCCCGCCGACAACCGGGTCGGCTGGCGCGGGGACTCCGATCTCACCGACGGCGCCGATGCCGGCATCGACCTGACCGGCGGCTATCACGACGCCGGCGACGAGGTGAAGTTCGGCTTCCCCATGGCGTTCTCCATGACCATGCTCGGCTGGGGTGGCCTGGACGAGGCGCCCGGCTACGCCGCGAGCGGCCAGAACACGTATCTGCTGCGCAATCTGCGCTGGGGAGACGACTGGCTGCTCAAGGCGCACCCCTCGCCGAACGTGCTCTACGGCCAGGTCGGTGACGGCGGAAGCGACCACGCGTTCTGGGGGCCGCCGGAGGTCAACCCGTCGCCGCGGCCGTCCTTCAAGATCGACGCGTCGTGCCCGGGCTCGGACCTCGCGGGCGAGGCCGCCGCCGCGCTCGCCTCCTCGTCGATGGTCTTCAAGGCCAGTGATCCGGGGTACGCCGCCACCCTGTTGACCAACGCCAAGCAGTTGTACACCTTCGCCGACACCTACCGCGGCACCTACGACAAGTGCGTCACCGCCGCCCAGGGCTACTACAACTCCTGGAGCGGCTACTGGGACGAGCTGGTCTGGGGGGCGATCTGGCTCTACCGGGCCACCGGCGACAGCACGTATCTCACCAAGGCGGAGACGTACTACGCCCAACTGCCGAAGATGCAGCAGACCACCACCCCCGAGTACAACTGGACGCTCGCCTGGGACGACAAGTCCTACGGCGACTACGTGCTGCTCGCCGAACTCACCGGCAAGCAGAGCTATGTCGACGACGCCGAGCGCTGGCTCGACTGGTGGACCACCGGCGTGGACGGCAAGAAGGTCGCCTACTCCGCCGGCGGTGAGGCGTTTCTCGACACCTGGGGCTCGCTGCGCTATTCCGCCAACACCGCTTTCGTGGCCCTGCAGTTCAGCGGCTGGCTGAGCGGCCGCGGCACGGATGCCGCCAGAGCGCGGACCTACCACGACTTCGGCGTCCGGCAGATCGACTACGCGCTCGGCGACAACCCGGCCGGCGAGAGTTACGAGATCGGGTTCACCAACTCCGGTACCAACAGTGCCTGGCCGCGCAGTCCGCACAGCAGGGCAGCGCACGGCTCCTGGTCCCAGTCGATGACCGAACCCGCCGCCACCCGCCACCTCGACTACGGCCTCCTGGTCGGCGGCCCGGGCTCCGCCGACGACGGATTCTCCGACGACCGCGCCAACTACGGTGAGACCGAGGGCGCACTCGACTACAACGCCGGATTCTCCGGCGCGCTGGCAGCACTCGCCGCGGAGTACGGCGGCACCCCGCGGGCGGACTTCCCGCCGAAGGAAACACCGGACGGCCCGGAGGAGTTCCTGCAGGCGGCGGTCAACGCGGCGGGCACGAACTTCTACGAGATCAAGGCCCAGGTGGTCAACAAGTCCGGCTGGCCGGCCCGCCACCTCACCCACGGCAGCTTCCGCTACTACTTCACCCTCGATCCCGGCACCAGCCCCTCCCAGGTGACGCTGACCTCGGCGTACAACCAGTGCTCCGCCCCGAGCGGCCCCACCCGGTACACCGACACCGTCTACTACGTGACCGTGAGCTGCGAGGGCCAGGACATCGCCCCGGCCGGGCAGTCCGCCTTCCACCGCGAGGTGCAGTTCCGGCTGGCCTTCCCCGGACCGCACGATCCCGCCGGCGACTGGTCCTACCAGGGGGTCTCCACCACCCCCGGCTCCGCCCCGGTCACCGTGGACGACATGGTGCTCTACGACGGCGGCACGGCGGTGTGGGGCAACGCGCCCGGCTCGGGCGGCACGCCGCCCGCGTCCACGCCGCCGTCCGCGCCCGGCGCCCCGGTCGCGTCCTCGGCCACCGCCACCTCGGTCACCCTTGCCTGGCCCGCCGCGACCCCCGGCAGCCGGCCGGTGGCCGGCTACCAGGTGTTCACCGACAGCGGCTCCGGCCCGGTGCGCGCCGGCGCCGCGACCGTCACCGGAACCACGACGACGATCACCGGACTCACCCCGGCGACGACCTACGCCTTCACCGTCAAGGCGGTTGACGACACGGGCGTCGCCTCGGCCGCGTCCCCACCCGCGACCGTCACGACGAAGCCGGCCGCGTCAGGTGCGGTCTGCGCGATCGCGTACACCGTCACCAACGACTGGGGCAACGGCTTCCAGGCCGACGTCAAGATCACCAATACCGGACCGGCGGCGGTCAACGGCTGGACGGCCGGCTGGACCTTCGGCGGCGACCAGCGGATCGGCAACGCCTGGGGCGGCACGGTGAGCCAGAGCGGCCACGACGTCACGGTGCGGGACGCGGGATACAACGCCACGGTCCCGCCGGCCGGATCCGTCGACGTCGGATTCACCGCCACCTACAGCACCGGCAATCCGGCACCACCGCAGTTCACCCTCAACGGGAGCACGTGCACGACATCCTGACCGAAAGTTTCGACAGCCGTATCGGGTGCGGCCCGACGCCCCGGCTTCGGGCCGCCGCCCTGCGTACACGCCAGTCGTCCCTGTGGCTCCCGCTCACGAGGTGCGGCGCCGGGGCGTCTGGGAGCGGAAGGTGTGGCCGAGCTCCGGGCCGAGCCCGAAGTAGTGCCGGAAGTTGTAGATCAGCGGGCTCCACGCCGCCGGGTCGATGTGCTGCGTGCCCGATACGACGATCCGCGGGTCGGCGTGCACCCTGAGCACCCGGGCCTCGACGATCAGGAAGTCACCGGCCGCGTCCGGCCGGGCCGCGGCCACCCGGGCCTCCATCTGGATCGGGCAGCCGGCGACCCGGGGCGGTCCGACCAGGTCCGAGGGCTGCGGACACAGCCCGGCGGCGCCGAACTTGTCCGCGGCGAAGCGGAACGTGCCGCGCTTGCCCGCCGGCACCGGGTCGCGTCCGGTCAGCGGCGCCAGCCGTTCCACCGCGGGCCACTGCTCGGGCGCGGGGAGGTTGATCACCAGGTCGTGCCTGCGGCGCAGGTTGTGCGCTGACTGCCCCTCGGCGCCCACGCCGAGCACGATCACCTGACCCAGCGCCCAGGCCGAGGACATCGGGGCGAGATTGGCCGAGCCGTCCTCGTTCTCGGTGGTCAGCAGGACGACGGGGGTGCCGAAGTACAGAATGCTCGGCGTGACGGCCAGGTGGTCGGCCGCCGGGGCGGCGGCCGTGCTGCTGGGGCTCGCGGTATCCATGCCGCCGACCGTAGGGCCGGGACGCTTCGGCGGCGGCCGAAGGATCACGGGTGCACGATGGTGGGGATGAACCGCCATGACGCGAACTCCGAGGGCCGCGACCTGGCCGCCCTGGCCAGGCTGCTGGCCGACGGCACCAGGGCCGGCTTCTGCCTGGCCCTGCTGGACGGCAGGGCGTGGACCGCGGCCGAGCTGGCCCGGCACGCCGGAGTGGCCGCCTCGACCGCGACCGAGCACCTGAACCTGCTGGTCAGCGGGGGACTGCTGGTACAGGAACGGCAGGGCAGGCACCGCTACGTCCGGCTGGCCGACCCCGCCACCGCCGAGATGATCGAGAACCTCGCCTCGATGGCCCCGCCGCGCGCCGAGCCGCCCCGCTCGCTGCCTTCGGTGAGCCGCAATCGGGCGCTGGCCCGGGCCCGTACCTGCTACGACCACCTCGCCGGCACGCTCGGGGTGGCCGTCACCGAGGCCATGACCGAGCGCGGGCTGCTCGACTGGCGGCGCGGACTGGCCCTCACCGGCGACGGGGCCGACTGGCTCGACGAACTGGGCATAGCGCTGCCGCCCGCCACCCGGCGGCCACCGGTCCGCTCCTGCCTGGACTGGACCGAGCGCCGCTCCCACCTGGCCGGCTCCGTCGGCGCCGCCCTGTGCAGGCACGCCTTCGACTCCGGCTGGATCACCCGGATCGGCACCGGCCGCGCCGTCGCACTCACCGGTACCGGCCGGCGCGCCCTCGCCGAGCAGTTGGGCCTGGCCGACGAGGCATATCCGCCGCTCAGCGGAGGACCTCCTCGACCGGCCCCGCGCCGTGCTCCGGCACCGGCGCCGGCAGCAGCGGGCCGGTGCGGGACTCCGCCCACCGCACCGCCGGGCCCATCGCCACCCCGGCCGCCAGGAACGCCGCACCCAGCACCAGCCAGCCCGGCGTTCCCCAGGTGAGGATCAGCGTGGTCAGCAGCAGCGGGCCGATCATCCTGGCTATCGCCGTCCCGCTGCCGTAGAAGCCCTGGTACTGGCCCTGCTTGTCCGCCGGGGCCAGCGAGAACCCGATCTCCCACGAGCCGGAGCCGAGCAGCATCTCGCCGACGACCTGCACCCCGGCCGCCGCGACCAGCACGACCCCCGCCAGCCACGCCGACGTACCGGCCGCGGAGAGCGCGAACCCGCCGCAGGCCACCAGCATGACGACACCGGACAGCCGTACCGCCCGGGCCGCGGAGCCAAGATCGCGCACCCTGGCCGCCATCCTGACCTGGAAGAGCACCACGCTCGCGGTGTTCAGCACCAGGAGCGTGGAGACCATCCAGCCGGGCGCCGCGGTGTGCCGGACGATCCACAGCGGCATGACGACGCTGAGCACCGGCATGTACAGCAGCATGATCATGTTGAGCAGCGACACCAGTGCGTACGGCCGGTCCTTGAGCACCGCCAGGTGCGGTTCGCCCTTGACGTGCGCGGCCGCGACCGCGCCCACGGACGGCAGCCGCAGCAGGATCAGCGCCGCCAGCAGGAAGCTCGTCCCGTCGAGCGCCAGCGCCGTCAGGTACGTCGCCTTGGTGTCCACCTGGAGGGCCACACCGCCGAGTGCGGCGCCGACCGCGAGCCCGGCGTTGACCGTCGACTGCAGATAGGCCCTGGTCTCGGTGCGACGGGCGGGCTCCACCAGCCCGGCGAGCAGCGCCTGCCGGGCCGCCGCCAGGCCGCACTGGCAGCACGCGTAGAGGACAGCGGCGACCAGGAAGGCGCCGAAGGAGTCGACGAACAAGAACGCGCCCACCGCGAGCCCGGTGGCCGCCGACAGCAGCGCCGCCAGGCCGCGCGGGCCCCTGCGGTCGGCCAGATGCCCCAGCGGCACGCCCACGACGGCGCCGACCGCCCACCCCAGGGTCAGCGCCATGCCGATCTGCGCCGGCGACAGGCCCACGATCCGGCTGAAATACAGCGTCGAACAGACGTAGTAGGCGCCGTCGCCGACCGAGTTGGTCAGCTGCGCCAGCGCGAGCGTCCGCGGCGGCCCCTGCGACGGGATGATCCGGATCATGCACGTTCCTCCCCCGGCCGAGTGGCGGCGCCACCGGATCCACCTGCGTTCTTCCGCGTTCTTCGGACCTGCCCGCACGTGGTGCCGTGCGCGATCCCCGCACCGTACAGCGTGCGTTGATCGATCCGGATCCGAATCAGATAGAACCACGGGGGTATGACATCCAGCCATACACGCGTATCTCACGGGTATCGGGACGGGGGAGAGGCCGCCGGCCGCGGCACGTCTGTGCGGTACCGGCGGCCGGCGCCGGCTACGCCACCGAGGCGGATGCGGGCGCCGGCTCCCACGCGAAGCCGTCAGGGTCGGTGAACTCCCCGGTGCCGCCGCCGATCGCGAGCCGGTGCGACCCGGTGCCGTCGGGGGCGACCCCGGCGTCCTTGGCCAGGGCGCGGCGGCCGTAGAGCGCCAGCTTGACCGGGCTCGACGGCACCGCGAACTCGACGTACTTGCGGCCGAAGCTCTTTCCCACCGTCAGCCCGCGGCCGACGTAGAACTGCTTGCTCGCGACCATGTCCTCGACGCCGAGCAGCAGCACGAACTGGTCGATCTTCCCGGTGGCCGGCCCGGAGTCCTTCTTCGCCGAGGTCGCGATCTTCCAGAGCGCCCCGTCGGGGGCCCTTACGACACCGCCGTAGCCCCAGAACGACTTCGAGACCGGCTTGACCGCCGTGGCACCGGCGTCGAGGGCCGCGCCGACGAGCGCGTTGACGTCGGCCGGCTGCGCCACCGTGAGCGACAGCGTGAACCCGCGGAAGCCGGTCGTCGGCGCCTCCGAGGCGCGCAGCCGGACCTGGGAGCCCAGACCGAAGGCAGCGGTGTAGAACTGCTGGGCGGCGGCGGGGTCGGCCGCCTCAAGGGTGATGGATTCGATGGAGGTCATGTTTCGAAGCTATGCGCCACCCCCTGCCCGGTGCTTCTCGAATCCTGACCGGTTCCCGACACGTCCCCCGACCGCCGGCGCCCACCGGTCGGTTGCCCGGACCGCTGGCGCCCAGCGGCCCTGATTGGGCAGGATGGCGGCCATGGGTTTCTTGGTGGGCGCATGCCTGGCCCTCGTCGTCGGGACGGTCGGCGCGGTCAGGTCGGCAGCGCGGGAGCTGGCCTTCCGGCGGGCCAGACGGCAGGGCGTCGAACTCCAGGCGGACGTCGTGGACAACGAGCCGACCAGCTCGGGCAACCGCGGCTCCTACAACCTGGCCCCCGTCGTCCGCTATCACCTCGACGGCCGCCGGTACACGTCCACCGTGGTCAACGCTTCCGGCGCGCCGGGCGGAGTCGGAGGATCGATGACGATAGTCGTCCACCCCGACCACCCGTACGCCCCCTACGACCGCTACGCGGGCATGGGCGCGATGGCACGCGGCTGGCTGGCGCTCTTCGCGCTGTCCCTGGTGCTGATCGCCGTCGCCCTCGCCTCGCTGTGACCTGACGGCCGCGCCCACCCGCGGACACCTGACGCCGGAGCGCGCCGCGGCGGTTCAGCCCTCGGGCAGCCGCCAGTCGAACGGGAAGATCTCCCGCTCCCAGTGCGAGGTCCCCGCCAGGGCGGCGGCGTTGGACGGCGTACGCAGCAGGCAGCGGTTGCGGACCAGCTCGCGGCGCTCCTCAGGAGTCAGCAGCGTGCCGGGTTCCCCGACGGCCTCGTCGGAGTCGATGTCCTCGTCCACCCCGGCGTTGACGCGCCTGGCGCCCGCCCCCGTGCGGCAGTCGACCCGGAAGTCGGTACGCCACTGCGAGTTGTGGCCCCAGCCGAGCGACAGGTCGACCGTGGGCCGGTTGCGGCGCAGGAACGTCCAGTACAGCGGGAAGCGGTCGGCCACACCGCGTTCGGCGTGCCGGATCCCGGCCCTGACCCGCACGCCGGCCCGGCTGAAGAGCAGCGGCCCCAACCACAGCCCGGGCCAGAGGAGTTCGGTGACGGTGACCGGCTCGTCCGGGTCCTGCGCCTGCTCGACCTCCACGATCTCGTGGAGGAAGGGATCGAACGCGCCGGTGCCGGTGAACGGCTCCATGCCGAGGCCGGTGAACAGCTCCAGGTACTGCGCCGTCCCCACTTCAGGCCACTGCTCGGGCGGATGCAGTTCATGGGCGACGGGCACGCCGCCGATGCCGCCGGGTGCCGGCTGGAGCGGCGGCTGAAGGGCCAGCAGCAGCACGTCGCTGACCCGGCTCAGGGCGTAGAGCTCCCAGCTCAGGTCCTGCCGCTCGGTGTCCGGCCCGTCGAAGGGCTCCCGGCACAGCCGGGACGCGGCCCGCGAGAGCGCGGCCCGGTAGCCGTCCTGGGCCCGGCGCAGCCACGGCGCCACCACCGAGGCGTAGGCGTCCTGCCCGGCCGCGTCGTCCCGCAACGACCGGTAGAGCCCGCGGGCGTAGACCGGTTCCTGTCCCTCATCCATGCGCGCACAGTACCGAGGGCGGCAGCCCGGCATCGACTGCATTCCCCGGCGCCCACGAGGCCCGAGTGACGCCCGCCCGGGGCCGATTCAGGCCGCAGGGCCGGTACGGGCGTACCGGCCGGGCGTGGTGCCGACGACCCGCTTGAAGTGCCGGGTCAGATGCGACTGGTCGTGGAATCCGGCGGCGGCCGCGGCCTGCCCGGGCGGCTGCCCGTCCAGCAGCAGCCGGCGCGCCAGGTCCACCCGGCGCGAGGTCAGGTACTGGTGCGGGGCGATGCCGAAGGCGCCGGTGAAGGCGCGCACCAGATGCGCGGGGTGCGCGTGCACCAGGCGCGCGGCCTCCTGCAGGGTGACGCCCGCGGGCATCCGCTCGTCGAGCAGATCGCGCAGATCCCTGGCGACCCCGAATCCGGGCCCGGCGCTGCCCGCGCCCTGCCGCGGGCGCAGGTGCTCGCGCAGCCGCCGGCTGATCAGCGCGAGCCGGCTCTCCGCCTCGAACTCGTCGCCCCGGTGCATCAGCGCCGCGTGCAGCTGACCGACCCGGGTGCGCAGCACGGGGTCGGTGATGTCGGGGCCGTCCACCGCCGGCCCGATGAAGCGCTCGTCCAGCTGTGTCATGTCGAGGTAGAGCACCCGCTTGCGGAAGCCGTACGGGGTGGCGGACGAGCCGTTGTGCGGCACCTGCGGCGGCAGCAGGCTCACCGTGTCGCCCGGGGTGCCGCGCTCGTAGCGGTCCAGGTCGTAGCGGACGGCGCCGTCGTCCACGATCAGCAGCGTCCAGGCGTCGTGGACGTGCATCGGGTAGGCGTGCTCGGTGAAGTGGGCGTGGAACACCTCCACGACGCCCGCGACCGGCGGGCGCCAGGCCGAGATCTCCTGCCGAGGTGCCACGCAAACAACGTACAAGACGCTGACCTCGCGCACCGGCCAGTCTCAGAGCATGAGAACCGAGAACGAGACCCGGGCCGCCGATGGCAACGAGACCGGGGCTGCCGCCGGCACCGCCCCGGCCGCCGCCCCCGTGCGCTTCGACACCAAGATCACCGTCCTGCTGCGGGACGACCTCGAGACGTGGCAGCGGCTGAACGTGACCGCCTTCCTGGTGAGCGGCCTCGGCACGGTGGCGCCCGAGGTGATCGGGGAGCCGTACGAGGACGCCGACGGCACCGGCTATCTGCCGATGTTCCGCCAGCCCGTCCTGGTGCT
Source organism: Streptomyces sp. CA-111067 (assembly GCF_050956065.1). Taxonomy (NCBI): domain Bacteria; kingdom Bacillati; phylum Actinomycetota; class Actinomycetes; order Kitasatosporales; family Streptomycetaceae; genus Streptomyces; species Streptomyces sp. CA-111067. Next base: position 8,761,218 of record NZ_CP192103.1, read on the forward strand.
CGAAGGGTCCAAGGAGACCCTGACAGCCGCAAACGCCCGAGCGGTGTCCCGCGGGCTGCCCACCGCGCTGTTCACGTCCGACCTGTTCGGCACGGGCAACGACCGGGACAACCGCGCGGCGGTCCGCGCGGTGCACAGGGACGGCCTCGACCTGGTGGGTCTGGCCGTGCACGGCCCCCGCAACGCCGTGGACAAGGTCTTCAAGGGCGCGCACATGCACCCGTGACCGGCTCCCGCTTCGCCCCGGCGGTCCTCCCGGCCTACCCGCCGAGCCGCTGGTCGCGTACCTCGGCCCAGCGCAGCGAGTCCCGGATGCCCTCGGCGACGGTGAACCGCGGTTCCCAGCCGAGCAGCCGCTTGGCACGGTCGCTGCGGGTGAAGGCACCGGCCACGTCGCCGGGTCGCGGACCTGACTCGGTCACCGCGACCGGCGGGGCCACCACGCTGTTGAAGGCCGCCACCAGCTCGGTGACGGTGGTGCCGGTGCCCGTCCCGAGGTTGATCACGCAGGAGCGCGCGCCGGCCAGCGCGGTGTCGAACCGCTGGAGCGCGGCGACATGCGCGGTGGCCAGATCCCAGACGTGCACGTAGTCGCGAATGCCGGAACCGTCCCTGGTGGGCCAGTCGGTGCCGGTGACCTGGAACGGCACCCCCTCGTCGTGCGCCTCGATCAGCTTGCCCAGCGCGTGGCTCGGCCGGCGCAGCTGGAGCCCGGTGCGCAGCTCGGGGTCGGCGCCGATCGGATTGAAGTAGCGCAGCGACAGGATCCGGATCGGCTGGGTGGCGGCGATGTCGGCGAACATGCCCTCGCAGACGGCCTTGGTACGCGCGTACGGGCTCTGCGGGGCGAGCCCGGACTCCTCGTCCACGCTGAAGTCGTCGCCCGGCCGGTAGATCGAGCCGGACGAGCTGAAGATCATCTGCCGGCAGCCGTTGCGGATGAGGTGGCCGACGAAGTCCAGGCTCTTGGCCACGTTGGCCCGGTAGTAGCCGATCGGGTCGCCGACGGAGTCGGGCACCACGATCAGGGCCGCGCAGTGCACGACCGCCTCGATCTCCGGATGCTCGGCGAAGATCCGGTCCACCACTGCGCCGTCGGCGATGTCGCCCTGGTAGAAGGCGCGGCCCTCGGTGAACTCCCGGCGGCCGGTGACCAGGCTGTCCAGGATCACCGGGGTGATCCCGGCGTCCAGGCAGGCGGAGGCGACGGTGCTGCCGATGTATCCCGCGCCGCCCGAGATCAGTACCTTCATGTCAGGGTTCAGCCCTTTCTTCTGCCTGCTGACCAGGTGGTTCGTGCGGCGAGCCTAGCCTTTCCGCGGCGGGCGGCCGCAGCGGCGTCCGGCGCACCGCACCCGGCGCGGTCCGGCGGTCAGAGGGCGGCGAGCAGGCCGTCGAGCGGTGCGGGCACCCGGCCGGGTTCCAGGGCCTCGACGAGGACCCGGCCGTAGCGGATCTTGCGGCCCTTCTTGGTGCCGAGGAAGCGCCGCAACTGCTGCTGCGCGCCGCGTTCGCGCTGCGCGGGCTGGTTCAGGAACGTCCGCAGGGCGCGCACGTCGCCCTCCGCGTGGACGAGTTCCCGTACCCGGTCCACGCCCAGCGCGCGGATGAGCTCGTCCTCCAGGTCCGCCGCGCAGACGAAGAACTCCGGCCGCGCCACCCCGGCCTCGGCGAACGCGCGGGCGTAGTAGCCGCGTTCGCCCTCGTCGCACAGCCCGGTGAGCCGGAGGCCGAGGCCGGCCGGACCGAGCAGCCGGACGAACCGCCGTACGCTCATCGCGCCGCCCATCGGCAGCACGCAGATCCCCTCGGCCGCCAGATCCCGCCCGCGTGCCGCGGCCAGCGCGTCGAGCGCCGCGACGTCGCTCAGCCCCTCCAGCAGGACTACCGCCCGGACCGGCAGCCTGGCGGCGAGTTCCCGCGCGGCCCCGCCGGGCTCGCCGGGCTCGCCGGCGGCCCATGCGGTGACGGTCTTGCGGAAGGACTCCATGTCGGCCATGAGGGGAGTCTGCGGCCTTCCCGGCCATCGCGACAGGCAGTTTCCGCCGGCCGGCTACCGGGCCGGCGATGCGTCGGTGGAGAGCGGGTGGTTGTCGTCGGGGCCGAAGCCCTGGATGCACGCCGTCTGGCTGCGGTGGGGGAGGCGTGCGGGGAGCGCGTGCGCTGCGCGGGTCCGCGGGAGGAGTGGCGAGTGCGCGGTCAGGTGGTGGCCAGGAGCAGGTCCTCTCCGCTGGAGGGGCGGAGTCCGTCGGTGCGGCCGGTGAAGTAGCGCTCGGCGAGCGACGGTCCCGGCACGTGCCGGACGTCTTTGAAGCCGGCCGCGCGGGCCAGCGCCAGCATTTCCGGCGGGGTGTAGAAGCTGACGAACGGCGTTCCCGATGCCTGCGCGCCCTTCTTGCTCGCTCGCAGGCCCGGGCGGTCGGCGTCGTCGAGGAGTTCGGCCGGCAGCAGGAAGGTCATGGCGAGCGTCGAGCCGGGTGCGAGCCCGGCGATCTGGCGCAACGCGGCCGCGGTGGCGTCCTTGCTGAGGTACATGGTCACACCGGTGGAGACGATGACCGCGGGCCGCCCGGGGTCGAAACCGGCGGCGGCCAGCTGCTTCAGCCAGTCCCCGCCTGCCTCGAAGTCGACCGGCACCAGGTGCAGCCAGCCGGGGACGCCGTAGCCGAGCTCGACCAGGCGGCGCCGCTTCCACGCCTGCGTGCCAGGCTGGTCGACCTCGTAGACCTGGAGCCGGGAGGCGATCTCCGGCCTGCGCTGGGCGAAGGTGTCCAAGCCGGCGCCCAGGACGACGTACTGCGTGACGCCGCGGTCGGACTGCTCGGCGATCAGGTCTTCGATGAAACGGGCGCGGGCCACCATGGCCGCCCGGAATCCCCTGGTGGCGGCCGGGTCCATGTCGGGGCGGTCGCGCCAGCCCTCGCCGGGGGCCGCCAGCCGCAGCCCGATCCCGTCCGCCAGGACGTGGGGCGGCGGGTCCACCTCCAGGTGCAGCGCCCGCCACAGGGCGGTGCGCAGCGCGGTGTTGTCCGGTGCGTCGGCCTGCTCGCCTGCCATGGCGTGTCCTCCCGTTGGGGTTGGGGTTGGGGTCAGTTCTTGGCCGGGGCCTGCAGACTCCACAGCCGCCCGTCGGGGTCGCGGACGGTCATCTCCCTGGTCCCGTAGTGGGTGTCCTCGAACGGCGTGACCACCTCGACGGCGGGATCGGCGCGGAACGCGTCCGCGTCGGGCACCTTCAGCACCATCTGCGCCCGGGGCTCCTGGTCCTGGGGGACCTCGGCGATGAAGACATAGGGCCCGTCGCCGTTGCGGAGCCGGCCGGAGTTGTGGTCCGTGCTGAACTCCAGCTCGTAGCCCAGGGCCTGGAAGAACCCCGCCGCCCTGCCCCAGTTGTGGGTCGTCAGGAACACGGCCTCGATTCCCTCGGTCGCCATGTCAGCTCTCCTTCTCGTTCGATCGCGGTACGGGCTTGGCGTTGTCGCTGTCGTTGTTGTCGTCGGTGTGCTCGGTGTCGTCGTCGGCGTCGTCGAGGTAGCCGCGCAGCGCCTCGGCGACCAGTGCCGACAGCGACATGCCCGACTCGATGGCGCGGTACTTGACCTGCTTGATCAGCCCTGTCGGCAGGTACACGTTGAACTGTTTGACTTCTTGATCGCCCACGAGCCAATGCTAGCATCCTAGCAAGCTAGATGGAATGTGCTGATGCGGCGGCACCGTGCCGGTGGCTGGAACCGCACGCTCGCGGTCACCTGGCGGGCCGCGCCGCGGTGTAGCGTCGAACGGCCGCCCGGCCGTCCGGGCCCGGCGGCCTGGGAGGGGGAGGGGCATGGCCCTCGGACGACGACAGCCGCCGGCCAGTCCGGAGGAGGACCCGGTGCCGTGGGAGACGGTCAGCTCCTTCGTGATCAGCAAGCAGGTGCGCACCGGTCACGCGCCAGGTCAGAAGCCGATGACGGGGCGGCAGGCCGTCCGGGTGCCGGGAGGCATGGTCGGCAGTTGCCTGGCACCGGCGGCGTATGTGGTGCGTCCGGATCGGTCGGTGCGGGCCTGGGAGTTGCGCTCGGCGATGGACGAGAGCCGGCTGGTGTGCCGGGTGGCCCCGTTGACGGCGTTTGAGGCGGGTGGGGCGCAGGGCGCCGACCGCGGTGAACTCGGGGGTTTCCGGGTGCTGGACGCGGACGGCGCCGAGGTCGGCCGGGTGCTGCAGACCGGGAAGGCCAAGCGGTCGATCCAGCACGCCCTGTGGCTGCAGCAGCCGGATCGTCCCAATGTGGTGGCTCGCTACCACTGGGCGGTGGGCAGCTCCGGCGATGTGGCGGACCGGGCGGGCACGGCGGCGGTCGCCGCGGTGGCCGATGCGGCCTTCGATCTGGCCCTGTCGGTGGTCACTTTCGGTCTGGGTGACGGGGACGGTGAGAGCTCGGAGTCGGGCGAGGCCAGGCCGACGACGTGGCGGGCGGGCAGCGAGGTGGTGCTGACCCATGGTGATGCTGTGGGTCATCGTGCCCGTTACACCAGGCAGGCGGGGTGGCTGGACATGCGCCTGGCCTTCGCGCTGGCCGCGGTCCGCGGACGGTGAGGCCCGGGCTGCTGGTGCGGCCCGGGCCTTGCGCGTCGGGAAGGCGGCGTCACTGTCTCGGTGTGAGTCCTTTGCCGGTGGTGTAGGTGAGTCGGCCTTGGTAGACGGTGGGTTGGCAGCCTGGGCCGTTGGGCTGGCCTTTGGTGAGGGTGAGGGGCAGGGTCTGGTCCAGGGTGGGGCGGGTGCTGCCTTGGGGGGTTTCGGTGTAGTGGACGGTGACCTCGGTGGCGCCGATGGTGTCGGGTAGTGGCACGTTCAGGGAGGTCTGCGTCGTGCCGGTGCCGGTGCCGGTGCCGGTGCGGGAGTCGGCCGGCGCCGTTCGGGTGTCGCAGCGGGTGTCTACGCACATGCGGTAGGCGGTGCCGGCTTTTCCTGGGATGTCGGCCGTCACGCCGGAGCTTGCGCCGACGAGGGTGCAGGCTCTCTCGCCCGGGGCGCTGTCGCATCCGCTCGCCGTCGCCAGGGTCACCAGCGCTGTGAGTGCCCCCGCCACGGTCCACGTCCTGGTTGTCATGGCGGTGTGACGTGGCGGGGGCCGATCGGGTTCCCGGTGCGGCGGACGGTCAGTCAGCTGCGGTGCGGGCGGGTGGGCTGCGGTGGTGCGGACGGTCAGCGGGGGTGGTGTGGCGGACGGTGTGCTGCGGTGGTGCGGGCGGGTGAGCTGCGGTGTGGCGGGCGGGTGGGCTGCGGTGTGGTGGTGGGTCAGTGGTCGATGGTCAGTGTGTGGTGTCCCGGGCCGGCGTGGGCGGTGGCAGTGCCTGCGCCTGCGCCGGTGTGGGTGCCGGTGGCGGTGCCGGTGTGGGTGTGGGTGGGTGTGGGTGTGGTGGTGATGGCTGGGGTGGGGTGTATCCGGCTGCCGGGTGGGTGGGTGGGGGATGGTGATCGTCGCGGTGGTGTTGGCGGGTACGGTGGCGTCGATCCGGAAGCTGTGGGCGGTGGCCTGCCAGTGGACCGATATCCGGCCGTAGGGGGTGTCGGTGGGCTGTGACCGAGGTGGGGCCGGCGGGTGTGTAGGGCCGGATCGCGGTCTTCTTGTATCCGGGCGCGGCGGGGCGGATACCGCCGAGGTATTGGTAGAACCACTCGTCGACCGTGCCGAACATCGCGTGGTCGTGCGACCGCGGGGTGGCGGTCCACTGCTCCCGCAGTGTGGTCGCGCCCAGCGAGGCCCAGTAGCCGTAGCCGGGGTAGGTGGGCTGGGTGGCGACTTTGCAGGCGAGGTCGGCGTGGCCGTGTTCGGTGAGTGCGGGGAACAGTGCCATGGTGCCGATGATGCCGGTGTCCAGGTGGTTGCCGCCCGCGGCGATGCTGCGCACCAGTGCGGCGATGACGGCGTCGCGTTGCGTGTCGGGGACCGGGCCGAGGTAGAGCGGGTAGGCGTTGGATGACTGGCGGTACGGTGTCGCGGTGCCGGTGCGGTAGACGCCGGTGGCCGGGTCGAGGAACGCGGCGTTGAACGCGTCGCGGATCTCGGCGGCCTGTGGCGCGTAGGCCGCCTGGTCGGCGTTCTTGCCGAGCGCCCCGGCGATCTGCGCCATCAGGTCGGCGCACCGGTGGTACGGCCCGGTGGAGGTGAGCGTCGCGCCCTCCGGTGGCGGTACGTTGCCCGGTGGGCACCAGTCGCCGTAGGTGCCGTCCAGGATCGAGCCGGTGGCCCGGCCGGTGAGGTAGTCCGCGAAGCGCGCCATGCCGGTGTAGCGGGTGCCGAGGATGCCGAGGTCGCCGTACTCCTGGTAGAGCGTCCAGGGCAGCACGATCCCGGCGGTGCTCCAGGTGGGGTCGGCGCCCTGGCCCGGGCCCAGGGCCGGGGCGAGGTCGCCGAAGTTGCCGTCCGCGCCCTGGTCGTCGGCCATGACCGCCGGGAAGTTGGTCCAGAACGTCTGCGTGTCGAAGTTGTCCAGGCTGGGTGCGCAGAACAGTGACGCGTCGCCGAGCCAGCCGCGTTTTTCGTACATCGGGGTGTCGGTGGGGATGCCGGTGAGGTTGTTGGCGATGGTGTCGCGGGTCATCTGGTGCACGGTGTCGACCAGGTCGTCGGAGCAGTGGAAGCCGCCGGCGGCGGGCAGGTCGCTGCCCAGCACCCGGGCGGTGACGGCGTCGCGCGGCGGCCGGCCGGGGTGGCCGTCCAGCTGCACGTACTGGAAGCTGCCGTAGGAGAACGACGCCTCCCACGTCTCCGGTCCGGTGCCGGCGGTGGTGTAGGTGTCGTGCTGGATCTCGCCGGGGGTGATGCCGGGGTCGCCCTGGTTGTCGACGGTGCCGTCGGCGTTCAGGATCTCGCCGTACCCCAGGTCGACGGTGGTGCCCGCCGGTGCGCGGACCCGCAGCCGCGGGCGGCCGGTGACGAGGCGGGGGAAGCCGAACACGTAGCTGCCCGGGGCCGGTTCGGTGACCGAGGTGGCCTGCAGGGTTCCGGTCACCCGGATCGGCGGCATCGGCTGCGGGCGGTCGGCCGGCGGCAGCTTGGCGCCGGCGCGGACGGCCGCCGGTGTCCATCCCTTCGTCGGGGCGCCGGGCCGGTCCCAGCCCGGGAGTTCGGCCCGCGCGTCGTAGGCGTCCCCGTTGCAGACGGAGTCGGCGAGGGTGGGGCCCGGGTGCGCCGACCAGCCGCCGTCGCTGACGACCGTGGTGACGGTGCCGTCGCGGTGCGTCGCCCGCAGGACGAGCCGGGCGGCGGGCCGGTCGCAGATCCAGGACGCGTTGTCCCAGTAGATGGTGGGGCTGTCGATCGCGTAGAAGGAGCGGCCGAGGACGAGTCCGACGGTGTTGGCGCCGTGCCGCAGCAGGCCGGTCACGTCGTAGGCGCTGTACAGGCCCGCCGTGTCGTACAGGCTCGGCGCCGGGTCGAGTTCGCGGTCGCCGACCCGCCGGGCGTTGAGCGAGGCGAGGTAGTAGCCCAGGCCGCAGACGTACAGCCGGGCCGAGACGACCGGGGCGCGCAGCGAGAAGTCCTTGCGCAGGCAGGGCGCGGGGGCGGCGTTGTCCACCGTGACGGCGCTGCCCCACGGGCCGCCGCCGTAGGCGTCCTGGTCGAGCGGCACCGCCCAGCCGGAGTCGTCGAAGCCGGGGCTGTGCCAGCCGGCCGGCGCGGAGGCGGAGGCACGCCAGGAGGTGTCGGTGGGAACGGAGTCGGCGCTGTGGCCCGCTGTCACCCGGGCCGTCGCGAGCAGCCCGGCCGGGGTCGGGCCGGTGTTGGTGACCGCCAGTGCGATCGCGTTCGCGCCGGTGCGCACGTGCGGGCCCAGGTCGTAGACCTGGGCCCGCTGCCAGCCGTCGGCCGCTTGCGGGTGCGAGGCGACCAGCGTCCCGTTGGCGTAGGGGTCGTAGAAGTCGTCGGCGGTGACGACGGCGGTGGCCCCGGCGGTGACGACGGCGGTGGCCCCGGTGACGGCTGGTTTCGTAGGTGAGAGTGGGCAACGATTGTCGATGGCTTTGGGCAGCACTTGGCGGTCATTGGGCCCGGAAATGTCGATGAGAAGTAGCAACGCTTGAAGCGGGAGCCGCTCTCTGGCGCGTCAAGTCGACGAGGATGGGCGGCATGACGGATGGGGATCGTTTGGGGCGGACGGCTGTCCACTATGCGGTGGCCGATGGCGATGTAGTCGAGCTGAGAGAACTGCTCTCGGACGGGGCAGATCCGGGGGCGCCTGATTCCTCGGGCTGGACGCCGTTGCACTTCGCCGCGCAGGCGCAGGACCCGCTGGCCGCCGAGGTGCTGCTGGCAGCAGGGGCAGCGGTGGACATGGCAGATTGCAACGGCAACTCCGTTGTGGAAGGCAGTGTTCAGCTCTCGGGGTGAGGGCACGATGATTCGGGTGCTGCTTGCTGCTGGGGCTGACCCCGACCGGGCGAATGAGCATGGTGTGAGCCCGCGGGCGCTGGCGGAGCGGATCGCCAACTATGACGTCGCTGTCCATCTGCCGGATGGTGAAGACCGTTCATCCTAGGCTGTGACCTGCGCAGTCACAGCCCTGGTCCCTTCCCCGGTGCCGTGATGGTGGCCGGTCCCTCGGGCCACGTCAAGGTCGTTCGTCCTCGGCTTCGCCTGCGGGCGCGCCCACCTTGACGTGGTCCTGTGGCCGGCGAGTCGGCACCTATCGGGGGAAGCCCCAGAGCGGTCAGCCTGCGGTGGCGTCGTGCGGGCCGGTGTGGGCCCTGGTGCTGGCGAGGCGGTAGGAATCGGTGCCGGTCTGGATGATGTTCCCGCCGAAGGTGAGGCGGTCGACGATGGCCGCGCAGAGCCGCGGGTCGGTGAAGGTCTTCGTCCAGCCTCCGAACGATTCGTTGGAGGCGATCGCGACGCTGTTCTTCTCCTCGCGCTCGGTCAGAACCTGGAACAGCAGCTCAGCGCCCCTGCGGTCCAGCTCCATGTAGCCGAGTTCATCAATACAAAGAAGATCAACTCGGCCGTAGCGGGCGATGGTCTTGGTCAGTTGCTTGTCGTCCGCGGCTTCCACCAAGCTCGTTCACGAGCTTGGTGGCCAGCGTGTAGCGCACCCGGTAGCCGGCCATCGCCGCCTCGGTGCCCAGCGCGATCAGCAGATGCGACTTGCCGGTGCCCGAGTCGCCGATCAGACAGAGCGGCATGCTCTTCTTCACCCACTCGCAGGTCGCCAGTGTATGGATGACGGCGGGGTCGACGTTGGGGTTGGCCTCGAAGTCGAAGGCCCTGATCGACTTCTCGCGCGGGAAGGCGGCGGCTTTGATGCGCCGCTCGGAGCGGCGGCGGGCGCGGTCGTCGCACTCGGCCATGAGCAGCTCGGCCAGGAACCCGCGATACGACATCTGGTCGCGGGCGGCGGCTTCGGCGAGTTCGGGGAACTGCTGGCGGATCGTCGGCAGCCGCAGCATCCGGCATGCCTGGTCAACGGCCGCGTCAGCGGCCTGTTCGGTCAGTCCGCGGTGGCGTTTGAACTGCGTCACGGTATCTCTCCCTGGCCGGCGGAACGGTGGCCGGGCTGCCTCGGCCGCAGCAGCTGGTCATAGGCCGCGACCGACGGCAGCGGCCGGGTGTCGGGCGGCAGATGTGCCAGCCGCCGTTCGGTCAGGAACGTCACGCGTCCCGGTTCCGGCGGCTCCAGGACAGGCTCGGTCGCCGCGTCCGCCTCGGCAGCCTTCCGGGCCTCCAGGGCGACGGCGTCCGCGGTCAGGGCCCCGGCCCGCAAGGCCGCCGCCAGGCCGGTCACCAGGTGTTCGTGGGACATGCTCCGGGCCATGAGCAAGACCTCGATCAGCGCGCGGGTTCCGTCCCGGTCGCCGTGGGCCTTGCAGGCCGCTGCCCACCACGCGTCGTGAACAGGGGTGAACTTGCCCGCTGAGCGGGCCTGTTCCAGTGCGGTCGCCCCGGGGAACGCTCCGGGTTTGCGGACCAGTGCCTCCAGGTAGTGGTCCAGGTCCAGGCGGACACCGCCTTTGGCGATCAGCCGTTCGTGCCGGGCGACCTCCATCCGGCCGTCGTAGACCACCACCTCGGAGGCGTGCAGCATGACCCGCACGGTTCGGCCGATCAGCCGCACCGGCACCGAGTAGCGGTTGGTGCGGACACTGACCTGGGAGAACCGGTCCACCCGCAGGCTGAACAGTCGCCCCGTCTCGAACGGCTGGTCCGGCAGCGGCCGCAGCAGCCGCCGCTCGACCTCGAAGTACTCCCGCACCACCCGCGGCCGGGTCCCGATCCGCCGGTCCTCGTCCTGCTCGTCCCACTGGTCGACCATCGCGTTCAGCTCCGCCAGCGAGCCCGCCTCCGGGACGGGGACCATGTGATTGCGACGGAACCAGCCGACCTGCCCCTCGACCCCGCCCTTCTCATGTGCGCCCACGATGCCCGGCCGGCAGTAGAAGGCGTCCAGGCCGTAGTGCGAGCGGAACGCCACCCACCGCTCGTTCTCCGTTCTGGCCCGTGACCCCAGCACCCGGGCGACCGCCGCCCGCAGGTTGTCGTAGCGGACTTTGCCGGTCGGCACTCCGCCCAGCACGCTCAGAGCATGGACGTGGCCTTCGAGGAATGCCTCCTGGCCGCAGGAGGCGAACACGCGGTGCACGGCCTTGCCGGAGAACGACAGGCGCATCGCGAACAGGTAGCAGGTGACCAGCTCACCGGCCAGGCGCACCTTCACGTCCCCGAAGTCCACTTCCGCCTCGGCCCCCGGCTGATGGGACTGCACGATGAACGCCTCCGCCGCCCCTCGGCCGGCCTCGATCGCGATCTGGGAGCGCCGGGCGGCGACGTATGCCCTGACCATGGGATAGGTCACTTCCTCCGCTCGGTGTTCATCGACCAGCCGGTCGAAGATCCGCTTGACGGTGTGACGCTGCTTGCGCGGCGCGTCCAGGTCCGCACGCAGCATCTGGTCGATCAGCAGCTTGAACGGGTCCAGCCGTGTCCCGCGGGGAGGCGGCTTCTTCCTCGGCTCCGGCCAGACCGAATCCAGTGCGGCCTTGACGGTGCGGAAACCCACCCCGTACTCGCGCATCAACGCCCGGTGCGACATGCCCGAGCGGGCATCGCGGCGTATCGCCGCGTACAGATCGACCTTGGACTTCGACGGCACCATCGCCCCCTCATCATGCAGAGCACTTCGATGCTCCCACCGCAAGCCCTGAGGTGTTGTCAGAACTCGCAGACATCACCCTCCGTCGAAACCGGGCGCACTCCACGCTGAGCAACAACCGTTCTCAAATCCCGCGTACAGAACCAAACAGCCCGATCTTGTGTTCGGTCCCGTCCACGACTTCCACGGCCTTCCTGGACGGCTGCAGGTGGCCCTCACGGGCGTGGAACTGCCGGGCCGCCGCCAGGTTCGCCGCCCACTTGTCCGCCTGCGTACGGGGCGCCGGCGGCCGCTCGTCAGGCTCCGCCGGCGCCAGGTGCAGCATGTTCTCCAGCATCCAGGCCTGCGCGGGCAGCAACTGGTCCCAGTTCAGGCGCTGCGCCTGCATCCACGCCCCGAGATCCTCGCCCTGGAGCGGTCATCTGCCCCGGCGCGGTGGGCAGCGGGCTGCCGGCCTCGATGAGGCCCCGGCACAGCCGGTAGGGGCGCTGCCAGACCACCGGCCAGACCGGGCACCAGCTCGGGTCGATCGCCTCGAGCGCGTCCCTGCGCTCCTCAGTGAGCGCCCCGGTGGTGGAGCCGACCGGTAGCCCCTGCTCGCGCCGCGTTTCGATCTCCGTCAACCGCCGACAGGCCGTCCTCAATTCTTGGCCCACATTCCGACTGGATGTCCGTTGTGAGTGGGCGTCTTGGTGGCAGCAGGCGGGCGCCGGCGGCAGAAGTCCTTTGCCGGCCTGGCAGCACAGAGCCGTGTGGACTGCCCTGCTGTCATGAGGTGACTAGACGACTGCCATTGTCCGGCTGGCGCCGGCTCTGCGGGCTGTCACAGGGGCGTCTACTCACAGCTGGACTCGTTCTCCGTGAAACTCCGCCATTTCGGAGGTTTCAGATGTCCAATGTTCGCGGCCTTGGGTGCAGTGTAACCGCGTCCGGATCAAATTCTTCTAGGCCGACAATCCCTTTCGCGAAGCTCAAGGAGAGCTTGAGGTTTTTTATTCGAGCCAGAGGTGTGATGTCGATGATGTCAGATGTTGCTTCGCGGAAGTTGATGAAAACCTTCTCAAGGTTGGGGAATATATTCGGGATCAGGTCTGCTTGTGTAGCCGTATCTTTGGGCATGAGTCGGAGATAGGTGACGGCCTGCATGGGAACGGCCTGGGTGAGATCATAATGTGAAAGAAATATTTCTTCGAGGTGCGGAAGGGGCGCGATCTCTCGCCAGTCTTCCGGGGTGGGCTGTCTGTTCATTGTCAGCTCTCGCAACTGCTGCCACTTGGAGATGCCCGTAAGGTGTGGACCGGTCCCAGGGCCCAGATGTAGCGAGGTGAGGCTCTCTGGTCCGGGCAGTTCTGCCAGGTTCTGATATGACAGGGGGGTGTAGAGGCCCAGTGATGTGAGATTGGGAAGAGAATTCAGGGCTGTCAATGAGAACTCATTGGGCAAATTGACTAGAGTCAGATCGGCTAGTGGATGGTTTGCGATGTCATCAATATGTGCGAACCCTGTTACGCTTCCAAGTGCGAGTTCTCTCAGAGTGGGAAAAGAATGCAAGAATTTTAGGTTCTGCAGTCGGGCACCTGCATAGATTCGCAAGGCGTGAGTCTTGGGCGACAGGTACTCTGTGATTTCTCCCGCGGTGAACTCTTCATTTTCGAAGGAAATGTCGGTTACGGGCGTCAAGAAGCGAAGCGCATTACGCTGATCGTGGCTTTGCACGCTCAGGTAGATTTTTTCCCTAACGGCGGAGAGGATGTCCTGGGCGTACTGGTCCGCGTCGAAGTGCTCCCAACCCCTCACCAGTTCATGAGATGAGGTGTCTTGGGGTAGGGACGTCACGAAGCGCTGGAGGAAGACATAGGCCTGGTCGCTGCCGATGGCGGCGGCGGTTCGCACCACGGCCGCTACTTCATCGCCTTCCAACCCCTGAGGCTGTGGCAGTAGGTCCAGGATGCCTGGCCCAAGCGAGGCGAGGGTGTCCGCTTCCTCTTCGGAGCGGGGCGGCATGAGGGCGCGCGCGTGCTGTTCGACGAGGTCGCGGGTGTCGGGTTCGATTTCGGTCGCGTAGTGCAGGCTCGCCTGGGCCAGGAGGTGGAGTCTGGGGCGGTGTTCGGCTTCAGCATTGCCACGAGTGACGAGGCGGTTGAGCAGATCAGTGCTCTCAGCCGGACGGGAATGGGCGACGGCCATGCGGATGACGTCTTCCCACTGGTCGTCGTGGGCGTTGTTGATGAGTAGGGGGAAGTCGTGCGCTTCAATGGCGGCTTTGGCGCCGAGGTAGTCCTGGAAGGTGCGGTGGACGAAGTCGACGGTGTCGGCGGTGGGCTGGCGCAGCAAACCGCTACGGCCGATCAGATGAGTCAGGACCTGCTCGGCCGGTCCCTGTTCGGCCACGGCTTGCATGGCAGGCAGAGCATCGCCGATCAGAACCAGCGCGGTGGCGTAGTCCATTTCGGTCTGGCGGTTGCGGATCAGCCAGTAGGCAAGGCGCTGGAGAAGCTTGATGCTCTGGTGCTCGGTGAGCTGGATCCCTTCGGGGATGTCGATGCTGCGTTCGCGGTCACGGCGTACGAGCAGCATCGACAGCGCGGCTTGGTAGAGCTCCATGCGGCTGTGCGGAAGATGGCCGCGGCGGTCCCGGTGGAGCGCGCAGACCAGCGCACACATCAGCGGCGTACTGGACAACTGCGCCAGGTCGCGCTGAGCACGCACCGTCATCCGCAGCGCGGATTCCAGTTCGTCCAGGTGCGCTCGTTCATCGGCAGACTCGGCGCCGCGGCGGGCTGCAGTGTGCCACCGGCCCACGAACACCCCGATGTCGGCGGCGTTCATGGGCCGAACCGTCAACTCGGTGAAGCGCGATGACGCTAGCCATCCCTCGGGAACCGCCGACGGGCGCGTGGTGACCACGAACACAGCATCCTGATAGGCCGCCAGAAGCCCCTCCAACCAGTCCCGTGTGGCACCCCGCTGCTCTTGTGGCACTTCGTCGATGCCGTCGATCAGCACGAGACCCTCGCCCCGGGCTAGCACGGCATCGGCCCAGCGCTCGGGCTGCGAGGCTGCCAGCGGGGTACCGACTGCCGCCAGGAACTCCTGAGGCTGGGGGAGAGGACCACGTCTCACCAGTGTTCGCAGCGGCAAGACAAACGGAATCCGGTCCCGCCAGTCCGCCAGCTCTTCTGGCAATTCCTCCCGAGCTGCGGCTACCGCAAGCCACTGGAGGAGAGTGGACTTCCCGCTGCCGGCCAGCCCTCGCAGGAGCACTCGCCGGTGCCCAGACAGGGCATGCTCGGCGCGTTTGACGACGGACCTTGACCGGTCAGCTTCATCACCGCCGCCCGACCAGCTCTCGGCCCGCTCCGCCAACTCCAGGCTCAGGTAGGCCGCGTCCAACGGCCAATGGGCACGGTCCGGGCGACTGAGGTCCAGTCCCACGACAGTTAGCCCGGAATGCCGCTGTTCCACGTAGGCGCGATACCGCTGCTCGAATGAAAGCGGTCCTGACACTCGCGTAGCCCTGGACACCGACGGGCGAGCGGCAGCCGAGCGTAGAGCCAGCAACGGCTCCGCGTCCGCCTCCAGTGCCTTCGCCAGTAGCACCAGCGTTGTCTCGGATGGCACCTTGGAACCGCTCAGCGCCTGACTGAGCGTGGTCCGCCCCAGCCCAGTCCGCTGCTGAAGACCGCCCGACTGCAGCCTCCGTTGCGCCTTCAGCGTTCGTAACCGCCGTGCCAGCTCCGTCAGCGGATCGCCCGGCAACTCCGCCATATCCCGATGCTCCGTCGCTCCGATGACCGTTTTCATTCATCTTTGTGCACGCTGAACCCCGGCGAACACCAAACCGGCGAACTTCTCCTCAGCGACCCCACCGATCCTGGGAGAAGGAATGAACACCACACCCACTCACCTGATGCTCCTCCTTCTGCTCTTGGCCGTCGTCCTACTCTTCTGCATCCTGGCAGGCGCCACCGCCGGTCTGCTCGCCCGCCTCGATGGAGCCACGTATGCCAAGGCACTCATGCATGGAGCCGTCACCTTCGCCGGCTGTGCCACACTCTCGCTGGCACTCCTGACTTTCGTGATCGCAGCCGTGTGAGTCGGCCCGGTTTGCCGATGCGGCCCGAGCCTGCGTTTACCAGTGCATGCCCAGCTCGGTGAGTTCCTGGCGCCGCGCCTCGCTCAGCTTGTCGGCCCTGCGGCGGGCGTTGTCGAGGAACATGCCGAGTTTGTGTTCGGTTCCGTCCACGATTTCGACGTGCTTGCGCGGGGGCTGGAGGTGGCCTTCGCGGGCGTGGTACTGCCGGGCGGCTGCGAGGTTCGCCGCCCACTTGTCGGCCTGCGTGCGGGGCGCCGGCGGCCGCTCAGACGCCTCCGCAGGGGACAGGTGCAGCATGTTCTCCAGCATCCACTGCTGCGCGGGCAGCAGCTGGTCCCAGTCCAGGCGCTGCGCCTGCACCCACGCGCCGAGGTCTTCGCCTTGCACCGTGGCCTCGCCCGGTCCGGGCAGCGGGGCGCCGGCTTCGATCAGGTTGCGGCACAGCCGGTAGGCGCGCTGCCAGGTCACGGGCCAGGCCGGGCACCACGACGGGTCGATGGCCTCCAGGGCGTCCCTGCGTTCCTCGGTCAGCGCCCCGACGGCGGAGCCGAGCGGCAGCCCCTGCTCGCGCCGCGCCTCGATCTCCGCCGCCTTCCTGCCCGCCGTCCTCAGATTCTTGGCCCACACCCCCACCGGATGGCCGTTCCAGTTGGCCGTGGTGGGCGGGAGGAAGTGCCCGTGTGCGGCTGCCCACCCCTGTGCTGCTGACAGTCCCTCCTGAAAGGCGACGTCCCAGTGCGACCACACCATCTGCAGGTCTTCGAGTTCCCTGGCGCGCGAGGGCTTCATCTCACCCGCGTTGTAAAACCGCCTCTGGTCAGCGATCCACGTTCCCAGAGGGAAGTCAGCGGGAGTCCAGTCCTCCGGCGTGACATAGGAATAGGGAACTTTCAGATCCCCGTTCTCTTTCACGTACCGGGTCGCGGCCTGGACTCCCTGACGCCAGTACGTGTTTTCGGGCTGGAGAATCCTCAGTTTCATGAATTGCGCCAGCACGGCCGGGTCACGCGGGGTGGAGAAGGACAGCAGGCTGCTCGCGGGGGCCGACGTGCCGCGTTCCTCACCCCGCCCGGCCCCCTTGGTCTCCGCCGCCGACGGCTTGCGGCTGCGGGTGTTGGCCTGCTGCTCCGCCAGGGCCTCCACGGTGTCCGCGTCGTGACTGCGGAGGGCGGCCAGAACCTTGGCCAGGCCGTTGTACCCCTTGGACGTGAGCATGGCGTCCGGGTCTTCGTCCTTGCCCAGAAAAACGGGCACCACCAATGACGCGACCTTGCCCTCTCCCGGCTTCATGCGCAGTGCCCGGCCGACGATCTGGAGGATATCGACGGCCGACCCGCGCACGTCCCCGAAGTACACAGAGTCACAGCCTGGTGTGTCCACGCCCTCTCCGAGGATGCGAACGGAGCTGAGCAGTCGCAGGCGCATCGGGACCAGGTCGCCGTCCAGGCGCTCGCCGACCGGGTCCGCAAACGTGGCCAGCACCTCCTTGCGGCGCTTCGGTTTGTGCTCCCCGCACAGCCAGTCCGACCACACCCGATCCGGCTCCGGGTACGTCTGCGGGTCGTCCTCCCACAGCCGCCGCGCCACGGCCGGCACCCCGGCGGCCATCGCCTCGGCCTCGCTGGTCCGGTAGTGGAAGGTCAGCATCCTGCGCAGGCCGCGTTCCGCGGCGGTCTTCACCGCAGCCGTCTGCAACGCGGCGAGCCGGCTCCCGCGCACGGTGTCCGACCTGGCCTCAATCCCCAGCAGCGCGGCCGCCTGGAGCTCCGGGTCGGTCACGTCCACGCACACCACCTGCCACGCCGCGACCAGGCCGAGATTGCGGGCCTGCGAGAGCGTCAGCTTGTACGCCACGCTGCCGAACAGCCCGTCCGGGTCGTCTTCCATGCTGGCGACCAGCACCGGTGCCCCGCCGGCGCCTTCCTCGGTCTCCGGCGCCTCCCACACCCTCGGGGTCGCCGTCATATAGAGCCTGCGGTCGGCCGGGATGCGGGTGTTGTCGTGGATCGCCGCCCACGGCTTACTGCCCCGGCCGCTGACCCGGTGCGCCTCGTCCACCACCACCAGCGACCACGGTGCGAGGCCCGCCTCGTGCGCCCGCTGGAGCGTCCCCAGACCCACGCTGGCGTACGTGGCGAACACCGTCAGGTGCTCCTGGCCGCGCGTCCACGCCACCAGCTCGTCCACGTTCGTCGTGCACGCCGCGAGCCCCTGCGCCTCCTCGGCCCGCAGCGAGCAGATGCCGTAGAACGGGCCGGTGCGGCCGCCGGCCCGCCACGCGGCCGCCATCTGCGTCAGCAAATCCAGAGTCGGCACCAGTACCAAAACCCGGCCTGCCCGCAATTTCCGCGCGGTCAGCACGGCCATAAACGTTTTGCCCGAGCCGGTCGCCGCGATGACCTGCGTCCGCAAGCCCTGCGCGGGCATTTCCTGACCCGGTTGCAATTCGAGTGCCCGCACCGCCGCATCGGATGCCTCGATCTGATGCGGAAGCGGGTCCATCTCCACGACCGTGTTTTCCGCTTCGGCTGTGACCACTGCCACCATGGTTTGACGCTCCCCCATCCCGGGACGATGCGCGGCCCCGGGCGGTGTGCTCCGGGGGTGGTGTCTGAGTCCAGAGATTAGCGCACTCAGAAATTTGACGCAGCATCGATCGATCCCATGACCGGAACTGTCCGAAACTGGTTCCCCCACGCCACCCACCGACCGCCAGCGCGGAGGCCGCTAGTGTCCTGTCGATGTCGATCACCGCGGTCGGACCAGCCCAGAAAGAGGCCTGCTCATGGGATTCATGCAGAAGTGGGGGCACAAGCGCGCAACCAAGGGTGCGATCGCTGCTCGAGAGCGAGGCGAGAACACGTACGTGCGCACACTGGCTTCAACCCTCGAGGAGATACGGAGCAGACACATCGCCCTGATCGAATCCGAGGGCTGGAAGCTGGTCAGCGCCAAAGAGAACCCTGCAACCCCCAAGGAGCGCTGGACATTGACATTCCGACGCGTTGCCAGCGGAGGCGTCGACTCCGCGCCGCAGCAAGCTGACATTCCGCCCTCCTCCTAGCCAGCCTGTTTGTTGCCCGCCCCGCACGGAACGGGTGTTCCCGCAGCCGCTACGGGGCGCGGAGCGCACCGCGGGGACCTGAGCGGAGCGAGGGGCCGGGCCCGCCAGGAGGCGGGTGCAGCCCGCGTCCTGGCGGGCCGTCAACCCTGGAGCGCAGCGGAGGGGTTGGCCGGCGAAGCCGGGCGGACCGCGCGCAGCGCGGTCACGCACCCGCGGAGCGGGTGCGAACCGTGAGCGAAGCGAACGGTTT
>NZ_CP192104.1:0-34288 GCF_050956065.1 Streptomyces sp. CA-111067
AATTCAGGGCCGGTCTGGGAGGCGCCTCGCGGGAGCACCCGACCGAGGCCCTGCGGGCCTCTCCAGCGGGCCGTGCCCGAAGGTCGGCCACCCGGCCCACACCCACCCCGACACCGCCCCTGCACCAGACCGGCACCAGCCACGTCCCGGCTTGCAAACCAGAAACACCCGGCTCAGCCCAGGCCGCGACAACCAAGGACAGGGAGCAGAAGGGCCACAAGGGGCCTACGGCTCGCCTTCTCGGCCCTGGCGGCGCTTGGCCCTACGGACGTCCCGCTCGGCCTCCTTGCGGGCTTCCTCGGCCCGGCTGGCCACCTCGATCGGACAGGCGTACTGCACCGCGCCCCCCCGCAAGGCTTCTCCTCAACCGCGGGGACGGCGGCAACCGGCTGCCCTCGAGCTGACGCTTGAGGGCGCGGGACCGGACGTTCAGCACGGCCGCGAGCGCGGCGAGGTTGCCTCCGAACTGGACGAAAAGGAAGCCTGCTTGCGCTTGGGTGCCGACGGGCATCACCCGGCTACAGGCAGCCTGCTCGGCAGGCTTGAGGCGGTCGTGTGCGGCCCCGCAGGTGGGTGGCTGGCCCTTGCTTCGCGTCATGGCTCCCAGCCTCCCCCGGCGGGGCTGTGGACGGCGGACCGGGCGGCGGCGGTGATCCGCTCGATCTGGTGGTTCTCGGGCTGGTTGCGCTGGGGGCGCTTGGCCGTCTGGCATTCTGTGCAGACCATTCCGAGTACCTGCGGGGAAGCGACGGAGGCTGTCTCTTGAGTACCACCACCCCTGCCCAGCGGTCCGCTACAGACGTGGCGGCCAGGGCGACCGGCCCGAAGTTCATCATCGTCATCCAGCAGAAGGGCGGCGCCGGGAAGTCGACGATAACCGTCAACCTGGCGGCCGTGAGCGGGCGCAGCAGCGTCATGCAGAACGACATCGAGGACGCTGCGGTCGTCGCGGCCGGCGTCGACCCACAGGGCAGCCTTGAGGACTGGGCTGACCGTGTGCCGGAGGAAGCGCTGCCGTTCGACTACCTGGTGACGCGGGGCAAGGTCGGCATCCTGACCGATCTCAAGACCAGTCCCACCCGCAAGCGCGTGATCGTGGACACCCCCGGCTTCATGGAGATCGACCCGGACGCGGCGTGGGGTGATGATCCGCTCGGGGAGAGTCGAGTCGCCGACGCGCTGCGCGAGGTGCTGGAGTTGGCCGATCTGGCGATCGTGCCGATCACCCCGGAGTGGCTGTCGTGGAAGCCGGCGGAGTTCACCATCGAGCGCATCCTGAAGCCGCGGGGTATCCCCTTCGTCGTGGTGATCAACCTGCACGATCCCCGGGACGGCGACACGGCGCTGGACGCGGTGAAGACGTGGATTGACGAGCGCGGCTATCCGCGGATGGCCGATCCGATCCGGAAGTACAAGATCCACGCGCATGCGGCTGAGAACGGGCTGACGGTCGTGGAGTACAAGGAATCCGGCACCGCGTTGAGGGCGCGCGAGGACTTCATGTCCCTCGCTCTGTGTGTGGAGCAGAACCTCTGATGGGCCGGCGGATGAACTCCGGGGCCGACGTCGGCGGGCGGCGGCCGGAGACGGCGACGGACGTGGCGCGGAAGCTCCCCGCTCCCCCGGCTCACCCGATCGCCGACACCCCGGTGCTGATCGGTGAGGAGCAAGAAGTCTTCGCCCGCTGCGAGGCCGCAATCGACACCCTGAAGTGGGCGTTCTGGGCTGCGGGCAAAGCGTTGCAGATCGTGCGGGACGGTCGGCTCTACCGGGGCACTCACCCGACTTTCGATGCCTACCTGGAGGACCGGTGGGACATGTCGCGGGGCCAGGCGGACAAGTTGATCCGGACGTGGCCTATCGCTGAATCACTGTTCGATTCGCAGTCGAACGGTTTGACTCCAATTGGAGTCAAAAAGCTGAACCAGTCCACGGTCTTCGAGCTGGTGCCGCTGGCCGAGCAGCACGGCGTGGAAGCGGCGAGCGTCGTGTACCGCACGGCGGCGGCGGTCGACGGTGTGCCAGTGACGGCGGCGGTCATAGGGGCCGCGGTGAAGGCGCTGCCCAAGAGCGAGAAGTTCGACGCGAAGGCAGCGACGTCGGCGGTGCGGAAGGCAGTCGAGAAGTTCGCGGTGACGGCTCGGCCGTCCATCCCCAAGCGCAGGGGCGCCGGCAGCGGGGCGAAACGGGTGTCGGTGAGGCAGCCCGACTTCGCCGATGCCTTGCCGTGGGACTCGCCGGACACTCTGAACGAGGTTCTGCGACGCTTCATGCGGCCGGAGGACCGGGCGGCACTGGCGAAGCTGTTGGCGGTCGACTGACGGCCTGGAGGACGTCGATGGGCCCGGCACGCCGGATGCGTGCCGGGCCCATTGCTGTGCGGGGCGGTCAGCCAGCCCACACGATGTCGAGGACGTACAGGTGCGGCGGCTGGGTGGTGCGGTTGATCCAGTACAGAAGGCTGAGCTGGCCGACTGCGGCGCTTCGCAGATCGGCGCCTTCGGGGTCGCTGGCGTCCCAGGCCGGCCAGTGCAGCGGGGCGCGGGCGGCGATGTCGAGGACGTCGGCGGCCAGCTCCTGGACGACGGGGTCGAGGGCGGCGAGGTAGCTGGAGGCGCGGGGGGAGAAGCGGACGGGCCAGGCGCTGTCGCTCACCGGCGGGGGCCGAGGACGTCTTCGAGAGCGATGCCGTCGGAGGTGTCGCAGCCGCCGGAGAGGAAGGCGTCGGCTACCGGGGCGGTGTCGAGGCGGCGCTGCCAGGAGGCGAGCGTGTCGTAGACGCGGCCGAGGTCGAGGGACTGGCG
Organism: Streptomyces sp. CA-111067; assembly: GCF_050956065.1. Classification (NCBI taxonomy): domain Bacteria; kingdom Bacillati; phylum Actinomycetota; class Actinomycetes; order Kitasatosporales; family Streptomycetaceae; genus Streptomyces; species Streptomyces sp. CA-111067. Next base: position 2,805 of record NZ_CP192104.1, read on the forward strand.
GGCGGCTTCGAGGGCCTGGCCCCACTCGAGGTCGAACCAGGGGAGCCAGCGTTCGGCACGCGAGGTGCCGGCGATGCGGGCGCGCAACTGCGCGGCGGCGGCCGGGGAGGGCGGGGGCGGTGTGGAGCCGATGGGCTGCGCGGTCATCGTGGGGGCCTCCTTGGGGCGCTGGGTTCCACGGTAGCGAGGCGTGCGGCGGCCCCGCCGGGGTTCCGGCGGGGCCGCCTGGTCGTGCTACAGCCGGACGGTGGTGGGCCAGCCGTTCCAGTCCTCGCGGTCTTGGTCGACGGGGAAGTTCGGGTCGCGGTGTTCGGGCCTGTCGTAGTAGCCCTCGCTGTAGGCGCACTCGGTGGTGGGGCAGTTGTCGTGGTGGTCGCACTGGGAGACCGGGACGGTGTGGCCGGCCAGCCAGTGGCGGTACTCCTGGCGGGTGTAGCGGCGGCTGTTGCCGTCGGTGAGCTGGCGGGCGTGCGGCGGGACGTGGCCGAGGCGGGTGCCGAAGGCGTGGTCGAACCGCCGCAGTTCGAGGGCGGCGGTCTCGGCCAGGGCGTCGGCTTCCGCCAGGCCGGGGGCGATGTCGGCGGCCAGGGCCAGGGCGGCGCGGTCCAAGTAGGCGGCCTTGCGCAGGGTCAGGGTGCGGGAGGCGGCCAGGTCGCGGCTGGCGGCGAAGGATGCGGCGGCGGCCTGGAGCTCAGCGAACTCCTGCTCCAGCGGGGCCGCATCGGCGTAGACGGCGTCGGGGTGGTCGATCTCGGCGGGCGTCTTGTCGGTGTACCGGACGGCGACGCCGATCGAGGTGGCGTAGGCGATTTCGGCGAGGGTGGACAGGCCCACGTACCCGCCGGGGTTGACGACCAGGACCTCATCGGCCATGCGGATTTTGGCGCGGTGCAGCCGGTCCAGGCGCTCCTTGAGTTGCTGCGCCTGCTCCGGGTCGGCCCACAGTTCGTGCGGGGTTTTGAGGTTGCAGCCGGGCGCGAGCACGATGTGGCCGACGGCGGTCTCGCGCAGGTTGGCTGCGGCCAGTTCGGTCCAGAAGCGGGTGGATCCGCACAGGGTGACGACCTTGGGCAGATCGAAGGGTTCGTGCTGGGTCATGGAGTTCCTGCTCTTTCAGCGGTGGTTGTCGAGGTGGGCGTCGTAGCGGGCGTCGGCGTCGGGCTGCTTCCAGAACTCGGCGATCCTGGCCTCGTAGCCGGCCAGGAGAACTGAGAAGGCGTGGCGGTCGGTGGCGATGGGCTGGAGGCGGGTGCTGCTGAAGCGGGGCCGGTACTCCTCGAAGGCGTAGCCGTAGCCGTCGTTCTCGGCCTTCGCGGCGAAAGCCACGAGTTCGAGGAAGTCGTGGTCGGACATCTCGAATGCGGTGGTGCGCTCGCGGGAGTGGATTCCGGGCGACAGCAGATCCTTGGCGACGTCGCGGTGCTCGGTCTGGGTGCGGATTCCGTACCTGTTGACGATGTAGAGCGCGGTGCGTCGGGCCATGGCGACTGAGCGGTGCCGGCCGCCGGTGCAGCCGAAGGCGACGGTGACGACGTCGGCGCGGGTGTCGACCAGGAGCTGCTGCGCGGTGGTGGTCGCGGCGAGGGCGAGCCGGTCGGCGCCGGGGGTTTCCAGGACGTGGTCGTAGACGTCGCCGTCCAGGCCAGTGCGCTCGCGCATGGCCGGGTCGTGGTGCGGGTTGCGCAGCAGGGCGCGCAGGTCGTACGTGATGTCGGCGACCGGCGGCTCTCCGTGGCCGTAGCCGAACGAGATGATCCGGACGGTGCCGCTGGGCTTGGTCGTGGTGGTGGTCGTGGCGGTCACTGGTCTCCTTGGTGGTGTGCGGGTTGGGCCCGGGGCGGCCGGTGGTTCTGGCCGGGATGGCGGCCGCCCCGGGGCGGGGTCAGCCGGACAGGCGAACCGGCATCAGCAGGTACTGCAGGCGGCTGTCGGGGCCGCTGTCGGCGCGCAGCATGGCGGGCTTGTGGGGGTGGGTGAACTGGAATCGGGTGGTCTCGTGGCCGATGGCGGTGAGGCCGTCCAGCAGGAAGTGGGGGTTGAAGGCGACGTCGAACGTGTCGTACTCACCCGAGGCGACACTGAAAGCGGCGTCGGTGCCGTCGACTGCCTGCGCGTCGTCGCTCGTGCCGGCCTCGATCGTGACGGCGCTCTTGGTGAAGGTCATCCGCACGGGGGTGTTGCGTTCCGCAACCAGGGCGACGCGCTTGACGGCGGCGGCCAGGGCCTCGGTGTTGACGGCGGCCTGCGCCGCGAACTCGGTGGGGAAGAGGTTCTTGTACTTGGGCAGTTCGCCTTCGAGGCCGCGCAGGGTGATGCGCTGGGTGTCTCCGGTGAAGCCGGTGATGCCGTACGACTGGTCGGGCAGGTTCAAGAACACGCCGGGGTCGCCGGCGAGGGCCTTGGCGGTGTCCATCAGCGGCTTGGCGGGCAGCAGCGTCTGGCTGATCGGCCCGACGGTGCCGGCGCCGCCTTGGGGCTCCCACTCCAGGGTGCGGACGGCGAAGCGGTAGCGGTCGGTGGCTGCGAGGGTGAGGGTCGTGCCGTCGATGTTCATCTGGACGCCGGTCAGCACGGGCAGCGAGTCGTCGCGGGCGGCGGCGGTGGCCACCTGGCTGACGGCTTCGGCGAGGTCGGCACCCGGCACCATGCCGGATGCGTTGGACAGGGCAGGCAGGGTCGGGAGCTTGGGGTATTCGTCCAGCGGGAGGGTGCGCAGGGTGAACTTCGCGCTGCCGGACTCCAGGGTGGCGGTGGTGTCGGTGGTGGTGATGTGGACGTCGCTCCGCAGCGTGCGGGCGATGTCGGTCAGCAGCCGGCCGGGGACCAGGACGGTGCCCGGTTCGGTGATGCGGGCGGCGACGGTGGCGTAGGCGGAGGTGTCGTAGTCGTAGCCGGTGACGGCGAGCTGGTCGTCGGCGGCGTGCAGTTTGAGGCCGGCCAGGACCGGCACGGGCGGGCGGCCGGGCAGCGCGCGTCCGGCGACGGTGAGGGCGTCGGCCAGGGCGCGGTGGGTGACGGTGAGCTTCATGTGGCGGGGCCCCTCAGACGCTGGTGGCGGGCGTGGTGACGTGGCTGCGCAGGTGGCTGTCGCGGGTGTACTCCAGCGCGGCCTTGGTGGTGCCGGTCTCGGTCCAGTCGCCGGCCGAGCAGGTGGCGGTGTACGCGGTGCGGCCCGAGCAGCCGGGCTCCTTGGGCTTGCCGGTGCTGGTCACCTTGTGGGTGCAGACGGTCTTGTCGTCGTGGATCGGGCGGATGGTGGCGGTGATGCGCATCGGGTTCCTCTCGGGAGCCGTGGGGAGTTCGAGGGGGAGGGGCACGTCGTACGGGGCGGCCGGGGCCGCGGGGATGGCGGGGGCGAGGCGGGGTTCGACGGGCACGGCCAGGAGCACGACGGCATCGAGGGCGAGCTGGCCGGCTGCGGCGAGGGTGGCGGCCCGGGTGAGGGCGGCGGTGACGAGGTGGTGGGCTCGGTCCATGTGGAGGTGGCAGCCGGCGCACATCGCCACCAGGTTCTCGGGGCGGCAGTCCTCGGGGGTGTGGTTGAGGTGGGCGGTGGTGAGGATGACGAGGGTTCCGGTGCCGTAGGCGGGCTGGCCGTGCCGGTTGGGGCAGCGGCCGGTGTGGGTGCCTCGGCCGCACTGGCCGGTGCAGGCGCAGGCCCATCCGGCGCGGTCCTTGGCGGCGCGGGAGATGGCGTCCCAGTCGGCCGGGTAGCGGTCGCGGTTCTCCGGGCGGATCGGCACCTCAGCCTCCGGCGGTCGACGTGGTGGGGCGGGTACCGCCGGTGCGGGCCGGGGTGGCCCGGCCCGCACCGGTCGGCGGGGTGTCCATCAGGCCCGGTGGGCGTTCTGCCACGCCTGGACGACGGTGGCGGGGATGACGCCGGCGTCGCCGACGGTGTGGCCGTTCGCGCGGGCCCATGTGCGGATCTCGGTGCGCTGCTCGCGGGTGAGGCTGGCGGTGGTGGTGTTGGAGGCCCGGCGGCGGATCGGGGCGTCACCGCGGGCCTTGCGGAGCTTGTTCTGCGCGGCGGCCAGGCGCTGCTCCAGGTCGGTGATCTCCTTCTGCGTGCGCACGATCACGGCCTCGGCCGCGCGCCGCGCGGCCAGCTCGTTGAAGGCCGCCTTGGCCTTGTCGGCGAGCGTGTGCACCTTCGGGTCGGAGTGGGTGCGGGCCCACTCCAGGGCGTCGACCAGCTCGCGGGCGACGGCGAGCTGGTCGGGCTTGCGGGTCAGGCCGGCTTCCTCTGCCGCGGCGATGACCTGGCCGATGCTCAGGCCGGTCTCGGCCGCGATCTCGTGGGCGGGGGTGTTGGCCTGGAGCAGGGCGACAGCCATGGCGGCCGGGTCGGCGGCCGGGGCGGTGGTGGTGGTCATGAGGTGGTGTCCTTCCTGGCGAACTTGCGGCGAAGGGAGCGGCGCTGCTCGGGGGTGGTGGCGGCCCACGTGCCGAACTCGGTGTCCTTGGGGTGGTCCAGGGCGTAGGCGAGGCACTGGGTCTTGACGGGGCAGGTGCGGCACAGTTCGGCGGCCTCGGCCTGGTCCATGGGGTCGTTGCTGAACCACAGGTCGGGGTCGGTGTCGGCCTGCCGGCACGGCTCGCTGCCGGTGATCGGCGGGTACGGCGCGACGGTGGCGGCGGTCACCGGATGCCGCCCTCGGCCGGGGTGTCGATCGGGGTCCAGTAGGCGAGCTCGTACATGTCCAGGACGGTGAGCAGCAGCTCATCGACGTTGCCGGCCTCGCCGGGGATGTCGGCGTTGCTGGCGAGGATGCGCGGCGGCGCGGCCAGGCGGGCGTGGATGTAGAGCATCAGGGCGGGGGCGTCGTCGGGGTCGACGTCGTCCCGCAGCCGCCAGCACTGGCCGGGAGCGGCGAGCAGGACCGGGTCGCCGTCGGTGGCCCGCTCGCAGGCCAGGCGCAGCGCGGTGTCCGGGTGCAGGGCGTCCTCGCGCATGAGCTGTGCGGCCAGGCGCCGGATCAGCAGGCCCGCGCCTTCGGGGCCGAGGATGACGTCCAGGGGCGGCGGTGTGGTGTGGCTCATCGCAGGACTCCCTTGCGGCGGCGGAAGTGGCGGGCGGGGCGGCCGGCGGGGGCCAGGAGGGCGCGGCGGGCGCGGCGGCGGCGGGCGAAGGCGGTGGTGGCGGGCTTGCCGCAGGACCAGCAGTCGGCTTCGTCGCCGGTCCAGGTGACCAGGCACGGCTCGCACAGGAAGGTGCGGACGACCAGCGGGAGCAGGGGGCGGGCGGGGGTGGTGGCGGCGCGCAGGGCGGCGGCCGCGGTGGGGGTGAGTCTCTGTCTGGGCACGGGTGTCCCTTCGGGTGTGGCGTGGCGGGTTGGGCCCGGGGCGGCCGGTGGTCCTGGCCGGGATGGCGGCCGCCCCGGGGCGGGGTCAGACGGTGATCTGCGCGGCGAGCGGTTCGAGGGCGTGGGCCTGGTCCTCGCGCTGGTCGACCAGCCGGTCGTAGTCGGCGCTCTCGCGGCGGGACCAGGGCTCGGTGCGGTAGCAGTGGCGCAGGTGCCGGATGTGCAGTTCGCGGGCGTCGGGGGTGCCGAGCTGCACGGCGTGGACCAGCTCGTGCAGGATCGTGTCGGCCAGGTCGCGGCCGGTGGTCGCGGTGGTGGCGCTGACGAACACGGCGATGCCGCCGGCGGGGTTGAGGACGGTGACGCCGTACGCGCCGCGGGCGGTGCGCCGGGCCTGGTGGCCCTTGACGGCGCGGGTCAGGCGGGAGGCGCCGGGGGCGAAGGCGATATCGGCCGCCGTGGCGAGCTGGGCCATGGCGCGCTCGTTGGTGAGGGTGAGCGCGACGGCGGGCAGCGGCCCGACGTGGGCGGTGATGATGCGCTCGGCCTGGCGGGCGATGGACTCGGCCTGGTGGACCAGACGGCGGTTGCCGAATAAGCCGAGTTGGTGGCCGGTGACGGTGATCGGCATGGCGGATTCCCCCGGGCTACAGGACGTGGATGGTCAGGTCGGCCGGGGCGGTGACCCGGCAGGCGGTGCACAGCGGGACCGGCGTGCCGGCCACCCAGGCGCAGCCGCCGGGGCAGGGGGCGAACTCGGTGCAGCCGCACACGATGCAGGCCCGCCCGTCGGCGACGCGGGCCTCACAGGTCTCGATGAGCGCCTGGTCCAGGACGTCCCACAGGTATTCGCCGGCCTTGCCGAACTCCGGTGCGGCGATGGTGACGTGGACCGAGGTGGCGACCGCGTGGAACGCCTCGGGGCGGATGACCGGCCAGATGGTGCGCAGGTCGGAGTAGCTCAGCGGCTGGCCGAAGGTGGTGTAGGGCTCGCCGTTGACGGTGGTGACGGTGATGGCCGCCTCGGTGCGGTCGGGGATGCGGTCCTGCGTGGCGAAGTACAGGCCGGTCTCGGCGGCGGCGTCGGCCAGGGCGCGCAGCAGCAGCGGGTCGGAGACGTGGCCGTCGACGGCGGCGCGCTGCCGCCAGGTGCTGCCGTCGAAGCCGGGGCCTTCCAGGCCGGGCTGGGAGCAGGTGGTCAGGTACCCGGTCCGGTTGGCGGCGGCGAGGATCGGCACCAGGTGCTCGGTCTCCTCATCCACGCCGCAGTTCGGCATGTAGCCGGGCTGCGAGGCGATGTCGCCCTCGAGCCAGGACGCCATGAGCAGGCCGAGGTCGGCGATGGTGCGGGCACTGCGCCACAGCTGCCGGTCGGAGCGGTTCATCCAGGGAAGTCGCATGGTGGGTGGTCTCCTTACTGGCCGGCGGATCGGGCGCGGGCGGCGGCGGTCAGCAGCGCGGCATGGATCTGGTCCTCGCGGCGGCGCAGGCCGTCGTTGTAGCCCGGCACCGAGCGGGCGCCGGTGACGTGCCGGAAGTGCTGGTTGGCGGTGCGCGCGGTGCGGCGGGTGCCGGTGCCCGTGCGGATCAGGGCCTGCTCGGCTCCGAGCACGCAGACCCGGCCGTGCATGTCTTCCGCGGTGCGCTGGGTCCAGCCGCGGCGCTCGATCTCCCCGCTGGTGGCGACCAGGAAGTCACTCGGCCGGATCTGCCGCCCGGTCGGCGCGGGGGCGGGGAGCAGCTGCTCGCGCTGCTCCTGGCCGACAACGCCGAACAGCAACTGCCAGGTGGTGACCAGCACTTCGCGGGCGACCAGAGCGGTGACGTACGCGGTGGCCTTGAGCAGCACCCAGGCCGCGCGGCCGGCGAACTTGCCGCCGACCGCGAGGGCGTGCCGGGTGCGGAGAGCGGCGGGGGAGGGGACGCGCGGGTCACGCGGGGCCGGGCCGGTGGTGATACCGGCCTGCGCGATCAGCACCTCGGTCTCCGGCAGGCCGAACGGCCGGGACGGCGCCGGTTCGGCGGGCGCGGCGTCGGCGAGGACGTCGGCCAGCTCGCGGGCGAGCGCGTCGGCGAACGCGGCATCGACGGCGGCGGCGAGCGCGGACTGCGACCGGAACGTGGCTGGCACGCGCGGGGCGACGGTGGCGGTGATCACGGCGGCGGTCCCTACTTGGCAGCCGCGACGATCGCGGCGAGGGTCTCGAAGCCGTGGTGCCACGCCTGGTCCAGCGCGTAGGACCCGTTCATGCCGAAGTCGGCGAGCTTGTAGAACCGGCTCTTGCCGGTGGCGGCGGCCAGGCGCTCCAGCACCCCGTTCGGCACGCGGCGGTCGGCGATGTAGTGGGTCGTCGCGCTGATGGCGAGCGCGCTGGCGACGGCGCCCGGGTGCAGCTGCAGGCCGACCGAGCGGGAACCGGCGACCAGCACCAGGCCCTGCGTGGCGGTGTAGGTGGTGACGTGCCAGGCGCAGGTCAGGCGACCACCGAGGGTGCCGTGGAAGTGCTTCGTGCCGGTCTTCTCGTCGGTGGTGACGACCGGGGCGGCGTCGGTGGCGGCCTTCGCCTGCGCGCAGCGGTCGGACTGCACCCAGTGGTCGGCAATGTCGGCGGCGGCGCGCAACAGGGCGTAGCTCGCGGCGAACTTGGCCGGGCGGCTGGTGTCGGTCATGATGCTGGTCTCCCTGGTTTCCGGGTGTTCTCGGGCTGGGGTTGGGCCCGGAGCGGCCGGTGGTCCTGGCCGGGATGGCGGCCGCTCCGGGGCGGATTCAGTTCGGGTTCTTGCCGGCGTCGCTGCCTTCGCTGCGCTCGTTCGCCTTGCGGAGCGCCTTCTCCATCGCCTCGCGCTGTTCGTCGGTCATCGCTCTCACCTGCCGGTCTTGCTCAGCTCGTGGCTGTGGCACAGGACGGGCGCGATCAGGAGGCTGATGCCGCCGACGGTCCAACGGCCGCCGGTGAGCGGGCCGGGCGGGACCTGGTCGATGATGCGGCCGGTCTTGCCGGCGGCGCGGGGGTCGTCCTCGCAGGAGAGGATCTGGACTTCGTCGTTTGCCTGGAACATGGCTTCCTTCCTGTCGGTGGCCGGCCCCCGCGCGGAGCTGGGGGTCAGTCGGTTTCGGCGAGCTGCTTGAGGTTGCGGCGGATGTACTCGCGGGTGAATCCGAGGGCGGTGGCGGCGTCGACCTGGCGGAGGTTGCCACTGCTGATCTCTGCGGCGACGGCCGTCCAGAACTCGCGGTCGACGGCGGCGTGGTCCTTCTCGCGCTTTTCCTGCGCGGCCACCAGGCGGTCCTTGGCGGCCTCGAGGACATCGGGGTCGGGGGCGGGGGAGTTGGGGGTCATGTGCTGCTCCGTCTCGGGTCGGGGACTGGGTGCGTCCTCTGGCTCCGGGTCGGAGCTGGGGTTGGGCCCGGGGCGGCCGGTGGTCCTGGCCGGGATGGCGGCCGCCCCGGGGCGGATTCAGCGGCGGGAGATGTCGCCGGAGACGGTGCGGGTGCGGGGGGTGAGCCGGTCGTTCAGGCCGCGCAAGGTGATGTCGCCGGAGACGGTGGTGGCCTCCAGGCGGTCGACGGCGTCGGGCGTGGCGCTGACCGTGATGTCGCCGGAGGTGCTGTTGGCGCGGAAGTCGCTGCCGCTGTAGGCCCCGATCAGGACATCGCCGGAGACGCTGCGGGCGTCGAGGCGTGCCTGCACCCAGTCGACGGTGACGTCACCGGAGGTGGTCTGCACGTCGAGGGTGTGGACGGCGCGGGCGTTGATGTCGCCGGAGACGGACTCGGCCGTGAGGACGGTGAGCGCGCCGTTGACGGCGAGATCGGCGCTGGTGGTGGTGAGCCGGAGGGAGGAGTCGCGGGGGAGGCGGACGTCGACGGTGATGTGGTTGTCGGCGGCGGGGCCGCTGACGACGGTGCCGGCCTGCGCGACGACCCGGCCGTTGGAGACGATGCGGTGGCCACCCATGTAGAGGTCGCCGTTGGAGATCACCGTGCCGTTGATGGTGCCGGTGTTGACCACACCGAAGTTCGCGCCGGTGAAGACGGCGCCACCCATGCGCATCGTCTGGCCGGGCACCTCAGGGACCTCGACGGCGATGACGTCCTGCTGGCGGCCGGGCGTTTCGCGGATGGTCGTGTCGCGCACCGCGTCGGCGTAAGGACCGCTTTCGGCCGAGGTGGAGATGGTGATCTGCGCGTACTGCAGGGCGGGGTCGACGGTGACGTTCACGGTGCCGGCCGGGCTGGTGATGTCCGCCCACCGGGAGCTGGAGTGGGTGGCGGTGTAGGTCTTTGTGGTCAACGTGGTCTCCTCGGTGGGTTGTTGGTGGCTCGACTTCATAATGCCAACTTTTTGTTGGCCTATCAAGATTTGGCCTATGAATGCTTGGCTATTGGCTAGATGTGGATGCCGCTGATGGCGCCGGTGACCTTGGCCAGGCTGCTGGTGATGCCCGGTCCCATCGAGGTGCTGGCCATGTAGAAGCCGAACAACGCGCAGATCAGGGCGTGCCACGCCTTGACGCCGGACTTCCTGATGATCAGGACGACTCCGAGGGCCAGGAGCAGGACGGGAGCGACGGTCAGCATGGCGGGATTCCTCTCCGGTCAGCGGGACTTGGGGTTGCGGGCGCGGGCGGCGCGGCGCTCGGCTGCGGCCATGGCGGCGGCCGCGGGACCGTCGCATTCGGTGCAGGTGATCGGGGTGCCGGGGATGCGGCCGGTGTCCTCGCAGACCAGGCAGCGCGGGCCGCGCCGGCGGGGCTCCATCCCGTACGCCTTGCGGTACTTGGCCACCGAGGGGATGTCCGGGTACGGCTCTTCCTCTGGCTCCGGCTCGGCCTCGGGAGCGGGGCCGGCCTGCTGGTTCCAGGCCGAGCGCAGCGCCGTGACGGGCGCCTTCGCGGCGTTGGTGACGGCGCGGCGGGCCTTGCGGGTCTCCCGGCGCACGGTGCCTTTGACCTTGGACTTCACGGTGCTCTTGGCGCGCTTGGCTACGTATTTGGCGGCGCCGGCGATGTCGTGGGCGTAGTCGATCGGCGGCGGCGGTTCCTCACCGAATCCGGCCTCCATCACCCAGAACCAGTCGGGGTCGGGGGTGACGAAGCCGTTCAGGCGGGAGTAGGCGGCGAAGTGGTGGCGGTCGACGCGGGGGTCGGCCCACTGATGGCCGGCCGGGCAGGTCACCTGGACCATGCCGTCGCCGGCGGGCTCATCGAGGACCAGGAGCAGGCCGGTGTCGACGGCACAGGCCGGGCAGGCCAGGTCCTGCGTGATCCAGGTGACGCGGAGGGTGTGGGCGGGGTCCTGGACCAGGTAGCGGAAGCGGCGCGTGGTGGTGACGCGGTGGTAGCCGGCGGCGGGGTTCGGGGGGCGGAAGTCGGTGTTCGGCACGGGTCCTCCTCTCGGGGCTCTCAGGGGCGGAACTGGGGTGGAACGGGGGTAGAACCGCAGGTCAGGGGCGTGGAACTGGCTCGGAACCGGGGCTTGGGAGCCGGAACAGTTCCGGTCGGGGGAGAGGGTTCCGGCCCGGTTCCGGGCCGGTTCCCCCTCTCTGACCTGCGGTTCCGTTCCGGTTCGGGCCGTCAGGAGCCGTCGCTTGCCTCTCCGGTGATCAACTTGAGGTCGCGCAGGCGGTACCCACGGCGGCCCTTGGCGTAGGTCTCCAGGCGCCAGCTCTGGCCGGAGGGGGTGAGGACTGCGGTGATCGCGCTGCGCAGCGCGTCGACCCGAGCGGCGGACCGCTCCGTGTCGTCGTCGCCGTCGAACTGGTCCAGGCTCCACCGGTCGGGGTCGACGTCGGCCAGGGCGTCGGCGAGCTCCACGGGGAGCAGGCCGGCCGGGTTCCCGGCCTTGGTGAAGACGTCGCGGATGGTCAGGATCAGCGCGGGAGGCCCGGCCGGGACGGCGGGGCCGGCGGCCTCGCGGCTGCGGGCCATCAGGTCGGCGAGCTTGATGTAGCTGAGGTCGGCGGACTCGGTGTCGATGTCGAGCAGACCGGCCTCCGCGCGCTCCAGGCCGCGGCGCTCCAGCTCGTCGTCGTCGGCGTAGCAGCCGCGGTAAGGGATCGGCTCGGTGTATGCGGCGCCGGCCAGGACGTAGGCCACCGAGGCGTCGTTGATCTGGTCTCCCATGGCGGGCAGCAGCCGGTCCGGCCGCCAGCCTTCGGCCATCGCCCCGGCGCCTGCGATCTGCTGAATGTCGTCCTTGTCGCAGGCGGCCATCACCTGGACCGGGAGTTCCACGACCCAGGTGTTGTCCTTGACCTTCTCCTTGGTGACGCCCTGGCCCGCGATGATGATGGTGACGTCCGACTTCGCCGAGGTGATGGCGAGTTCGGCGAGCATTCCGTCCAGGTCCCACGGGACCGGCCTTCCGCCGTCCTCGATGACGCGGCCCTTGCGGGAGTCGCGGACCAGGGCGGGGAATTCGTCCACCACGATTTTGATGCCGGGCCTTTTGGGGCTGGTCTGCCAGTTCTTGCCCATGCCGAGCGTGCCGAACAGGGCGGGGCGGCCCTTGCCGATGTCCAGTGCCCACGACAGTGCGGCGTGGGCGTCCTCGGCCGTGGTGGCGACGACGTGCATCGCCTGCCGCAGGCCGCTGAATCCCGATCCGGCGCCGCCGGTGTCGATGCCGATGACGATCTGGTCCTCGGTCGCGGTCAGGACATCGAGGATCGCGGCGAGCAGGTTGGACTTGCCGCTGCGGGACTTGCCGACGACGTCGGCGTTGGTCCGGTGCAGCGGCAGCGCCAGCGGCCGGCCGGACATGTCAGCGCCGATCTGCGCGGTGTGGATCTCGCTGGTCTTGATGCTGTGCGGGGCCCGGTAGGGGAGCGGCGGCACGGCCTGCCACGGGTTCGAGCCGGGGATGCGCAGGACGCACTCGTTGCGGGAGGTGGCGGACTGCTGCAGCAGGATGCTGTTGGTGCGCACACCCGGCAGGCAGCCTTCCAGCAGGTCCAGGCCGTCCGCGATGGCCTTCGGCGTCATGCGGGAGAGCCAGACGTGGACCTCGAAGCCCCACGGGTACGGGTCGACGCGCAGTGCGCTGAGCGTCACCTTGAGGTCGTCGGTCAGGGCCTCACGGATCATCGCCTCGAACATGCGCGGCGTCATCCCGGACTCGAATTTCTGCGGGATGCCGGCCTCGATCGCGTCCATCTGGTCTTGCTCCTCATCGGTGAGTTCGACTTTTCGTCCGGTCCACGCCAGGGCACCGAGGTTGAGGGCGAGTGCACCGAGGGCGCCCCACACCCCCTCCAGGCCGAGGGCGACCATGTCGCCGGCGACGAACGGGCCGTAGAGGACCGCGGCCCGGGTGGCCACGACCTTGCGGGCCCGGCCCCGTCCGGCGAGCGCCGCGGTGACGGCGAGGCTGGCCTGCTGCTGCGCGGCCTGCGCGGCGGCCTGCCGGATCTTGCGGTCCTTGAACGCGCGGGCCGCGCTGCGGGCCTGGCGGCTGGCGTCGCGGGTCATCGCGTGCGCCAGCTCCAGGTCGCTGCGGGCCTTGGCGCCCTCCAGGCCGATGACCCAGCGGCGGGCGCGGGCCTCGCCGCGGACCATGCGCGGGCCGAGACCGTGCGGGGTGCGCTGCCGGGCGGCCCACTTGCGGGCGCGGCGGCGGGCCTGCCGGCGGGCGAAGTCGGTGCGGGCCTTGATGCCGCCCGGGGCGCGCAACCGGGGGTCGATCCACGGGCGGTCGCCCTCGGGGTCGTCGTCAACTTTCCACACCGGGGCGGGGATGACCGTGCCCTCCAGCGGCACGGCGGCCGGGGCGGTGGGCTTGGTGAAGTCGACCGGCGCGGGGGCGTCGGCCGGGGTGGCCGGAACCGGGAAGTCGATGACGGTGCCGCCGTCGCTGTGCCGGGTGGTCTCGGTCATGCTGGTCACGCTCCTTCGAGGGGTGGCGCGGGACGGGTCCGGTCGGACGTCGCTTTGGTCGGTTGAGGCCGGCGGCCCCGTCCCGCGTGTGCAGTTGTGGTGGTCAGGCAGCGGTGGCGTAGCCGGAGCAGTCGTTGCACTCGCCGAACCGCTTGGGGATCTCGTACGGCTTCTCGGTCTTGCAGGTGGGGCAGACCCGGCGGGCCGCGGTGGCCTTGCGGACCGCCACCCACTTCGCCGGGGTCATCGGCCGCTTCGGCTTGGCCAGGTCGACCCGGTACAGCGGGCAGAACATGTCCTCGCCCTGGCGGCTCCAGCCGAGCTGTCCCGCCGGGGGCCGACCGCCTTTTCGCAGGCCCATAGCCTTGAGCTGCCGTTCGGTGGCCAGCTCGGTCTTGTCCGGCCCGCACTTCCAGGGCCAGGTCGGGATGCCGAACCGCACGCCTTTCGGGTCGTCGAACCGGACGCTGGTCTTCGGCGGCATCACGCACTCCGCTCGGCCTGGACCAGGTGCAGCCCGGTGCTCTTCTTCGCGGCGTTGAGCCGGTCGTAGGACCAGGACCGCGACGGCTGCACGGCCTTCTTGTCGGTCTCCTTGCGGCGGCGCAGCGTCTCGGCCTGGACGGCCTGCCAGGTCACCTTGCGGTCGGCCCGCAGTTCGTCCGCGGCCCAGTCCTCCAGCGCCTTCTTCTCGGCCGCCGCGGAGTCCGTGGCGGACGCCAGTGCGGTCTCCCGCGCGGCCTTCTTCGCACCCTCCGACAGCGTCCGCTCGGGGCGCGGCGGCCGGGGCTTCCGCGTACGTGCGGGCTTGTCCTCGCGCGCGGGCGCGGACATGGGGACAGACGGCGCGGCCTGCGCGGATGCCGTTTCACGGACACGCTGTGCGGCCCTGTGTAGAGATCGGTTAGCGGGGTGCGTGGGGGGGATTACGCCCCCGTCTGCGGACACCTTCACGGATGCTTTGTGGACGCTCTCGGCCGTCCGGGCGGGCACATTTTCGGTCGCTGCGCCGGAAACCTTGAGTCGGAGGGCGCGGGCCTCGTTGAGCTTCCCGAGGACGTCCGCGAGGCCCTTCTCGGCCTCGGCCCGCAGGCCGAGCAGCTCGGCCGACAGCAGCACCATCAAGTCGGCCGGCAGCGCCTCGGGACCGGCGCCCTCGTGGACCGCGTACGCGCCGTGCCACGCCTCATCCAGCGACAGCCGCTGGCGTCCGGCGATGGCCCGCAGTTGCTTCGCGGTGTGCCACACGTCGGGGTAGAGCTTCTTGCGGTCCTTGGTCGTGCGGCGGTCCTCGCGGCGGGCGAGCCGGTCGGCCTTGAGCTTCGCCTTGACCTCGCGGTGCCGGCCGACCTGGACGAGCTGCCACACCGCGATCGGGATGACCGAGGACGCGGCCAGCACGCTGCCCAGCAGGGTTCCGTACTTGTCGCCGCCGGCGTTGTGACCGTGCTGCCAGTTGATCCACGCGGCGAGGCCGGCGAACAGGTAGACCGCGATCCGGTACGCCCACGGGGAGCGGCCCTGCGCGAGGGCCTTGGCCTCGCCGGCTGTCGCGGCCCATGCGGAGCACTCCAGCATCACCGGCAGGAGCGCGACCAGCAGCGAGCCCTTCCAGCCCATCGCCGTCGGCGCCGTGATGCCGGTGTCGGACAGCGACGCGCTCTGGGAGATCAAGGCGGGGATGATGCTGCACGCCATGACCACCAGCGCGGCCGCCAGGTCCAGGTGCTCGGCCAGCCACTTCGGAGCCGCCTTGACGGCCGCGTTGCGGCGCTCCCGGCGCTCCTTCTGCCGCCGGGTCTTCTCCCGGTCGTGCTCCTTCTTCGCCTGCTGGTCGGCGGCGCGCTTGCGGTCCTCGCGCTCGGCCTTCTCCCGGGCCTTCTGCGCCTGGTCCAGGCGGTCCTGCTCACGCTGCTTCTCGGTGGCCTCCAGCGCCAGGCGCCGGATCTCCATCTGCTGATCGGCCGCCAGGCGCTCGCGCTCGAGGCGGGCCGCATCGGCCGCGCGGCGGTCCTCACGGTCCTGCTCCCGGCGGATGGTACGGAAGTCGGTGGTGGTCATCGGGTACCCCCCGTGGTCGTGGCGGGAAGGTCGGAACCGGGGCCGGCGGCGGGAACCGCATCGAGGATCTGCTCGGCCGCCAGCCAGTCGGAGCCGAGCGGAAGGCCGCCGACCGCCGCGGCCTGCTTCACCTGGTCCAGCAGCACCCGCAGCTCCTGGACGGCGCGATGGGCCAGGGCACCCACGACGGCGGCGGTGTCGACCAGCTCCACGCGGGCGAGCATCTGCTGCTTGCTCTGCTCGATCTGCTCCAAGCGTTCGGCCGTCTGCCGGTCGATCTGCGCGAGCAGGGGCCGCACGTCGGCGTAGGCGGCCGCCAGTTCGGTCTCGGTGATCATCGGGCGCCCCCCTTCCGGGTCGGGGTGGTCGGGGCGTAGCGGATAAGGGCGGCGACGGCGATGATCAGGGAGCCGACCAGCAGGCGGGTGACGAATCCGGCGGTGAGGCCGGCCAGCCACGCGCCGCCGGCGACGGCGAGCGGGAGCTGGAGCCAGCCGAGGTCGGACAGTCCGCGGGCGACGGTGTGCCGGGCGTCGACCAGGGCGTAGACGCCGCGGGAGTCGAGGACGGCGGACACGGCGACCGGCACGGCGAGCACGATGCGCTGCCACCAGGTCGCCTCGAGGCCGAGGGTCCAGGCGTATCCGGCGACGACCATTCCGGCGAGGATCCAGGTGGTGACCACGCTGTGGATCGGCAGCCGGGGTAAGCCCGCCGGGGCGGTGGGGCGGGAGGTTTCGTCGGCGGTGGTCATGCGGCCCGCACCCCCACGAGCACAAGCGCGGCGTGCACGTCCGCGGCCACGGCGCGGATCACCGCGACGGGGGCGGTGCCGGCGGCCCGGTCGGTGTAGGCCGCCATCTCGTCGACCAGCACCCAGGTGACCACCGGGCCGAACACCCGGTCGTAGTGCTCGGTCTCCACGTAGGCCGGCTCGGCCAGGACCTCGCGGTGCAGGGCGGCGACTCGCCGCGCCGTGCTGTCGTCCAGCTCCAGCAACGCGTCCGCGATCCGCTCCAGCCGCGCCGCGCGCTGCTCGGGGGACTCGGTCGGGTACTCCAGCCACTCCACGGCCGGGACTCCGGTCAGCACCTCCAGCGTGGACAGCGTCTCGACCTGCACCAGGCCGGCCGACTGCGAAACGGTCGACTGCGGTGCGATCTGCTCGACTGCGAAGATGGTGTTCACGGGTCGTTCTCCTCTGTGTTGTGACGGCCTGTGCGCGGCTCTCCGGGTCTCTGCCAAGACCACCCGGAGAGCCGTTTTTGGCATGGCGGTGCCCCTGCCGAGCAGGAGCTTTCCTTGCCAGTTGCGCTTACGCCAAACGATTGGCGTATTGCCAGAGTGAACCCATCGACGGCCGCCCGTCAAGCATCGCCAAACGATTGGCGAATCAGTTACGATGATCGTGTGCCGGCACGGGCACAGGCACGACGAAGGGGAGTAACACCCAATGCAGCAACCGCAGAAGCTGGGCTTCCGCGAGATCGCAGCCGCAATCCGCGAGGAGATCCAGAGCGGCCGCTACCCATCGGCATCGGTCCTTCCCACCGAGCCGGAGTTGGCTGCGCGATACAACGCGTCGCGCAGCTTGGTCAACCGCGCCATGGGGCTCTTGGCGGCCGAAGGGCTGGTCCGAGGCAAGCAGGGCCGGGGGACCATGGTCACCTGGCTCCCGCCCATGCTGCACTCGGCCAACCGCTACTCCCGCGCGGCCCGGGAGAACGACGGGGCTCGGGGAGCGTTCGACAACGAGGTACGCGCCCTGGGCCTCGAACCTCAGCACGAGATCGTCGTGGAACACGCCAAGCCGCCGGCAGACGTCGCCGAAGCGCTCGGAGTGTCCAGCGAAGAGGTGACCTGCCTCGTTCGACGCCGACGGCTGCTGGCCAGCGGCATCCCGGTACGGCTCAACGCGTCGTGGTTCCCTCTGGAGATCGCAGCAGAGTCGGTCCTCGAGGAAGCCGGGCCGGTCATCACCGGCGGCATCAAGACCGCGCTGGCGGACCTGGGCTACCCACAGGTTGAGGCCGTCGAGCGGATAATCCCCAGCCGGCTGCCGACAAACTCGGAGGCACAGCTCCTGGAGATCAGCCCCGAGCGCACCGTCACAGAGATCTTCCACGCGGGCCAAACCGCAGATGGCCGAGTCGTTGAGGTGACGACGACGGTCACTCCCGCCCAAAGTCTCGTCATCGAGCACCGCTTCCCACTGACCTAATGCCCGCAGCCGCTGCACCGCGGCCGAGAGGATGCCCATGATTACCGATGCTGTGTCAGAGAAAGCCGCTCGTCTTGCCGAAGGTGGCGACCTCCCGGCCTACGTCTACGACCTGGACGCCCTGCGCTCGCACGCATCGGGCGTCCAGACGGCGCTCTCGCTTCCCGACGCACCAGAGATCTTCTACGCCGCGAAGGCCAACCCCGATGCGCCGATCCTCCGGGCGCTGGCCCCATACGTGGCCGGGATCGAGGTGGCATCCGGCGGGGAGTTGGAGCACGTCCGGTCGATCTTGCCCACCACTCGTCTGGCCTTCGGTGGACCGGGCAAGACCGACCAGGAGCTGGCGCTCGCTCTGGAACTGAATGTCGAACGCATCCATGTCGAGAGCCCCTACGAACTGAAGCGTCTCGCCGAGCTCGCGCGTGCGGTCAGCCAGACGGTCGATGTGATGCTGCGAGTGAACCTCGCGGGAGACCGAGCTGGTGCGGCACTGGCGATGTCCGGCCCCTTCGGCATGGACCCTGACCTCATTGAGGAATGCCGGCCGCTGCTGGCCGATTCACCGCGGATTCGCCTGCGTGGCATCCATGCGCACCTCTCGTCCGGGCTCGACGCGAAAGACCTGGTCAAGCAGTCCTCAGAGGTCCTCAAATGGGGCCGCTCCTGGCTGGACGACACGGCCGTCACGCAACCGGAGTTCAACCTGGGTGGAGGAATGGCCGTCGACTACAACGCCCCCGTCTACACCTTCGATTGGACTGCCTACGGCCGGGACATCGCTGCACTGGCTCGCCCGGGTGAGACCCTGCGCATCGAACCGGGGCGCGCCATGAGCGCCTACGCCGGTTGGTACATCACTCAAGTGCTGGACGTGAAGCGCGCTTACGGAGAGTGGTACGCCGTACTGCGCGGCGGAACCATGCAATTCCGAACCCCGGTTACCAAGCAGCACAACCAACCGTTTGTCATTCTGCCCAGCGCAGGAGAAGGTCCGGAGGTGAACGGCGTACCGGTCACTATGGTCGGCCAACTGTGCACGCCCAAGGACGTTTTCGCACGTCAAGTGCCCGTGGATCGCATCAGCGTCGGCGACGTTATCGCCTTCTCAATGGCTGGCGCGTACGCCTGGAACATCTCTCACCATGACTTCCTGATGCATCCCAAACCCGGATTCCACTACCTCGATTCCAAGGGACCGCAGTAGGAAGGCGTGCAAGTCGGGAACTCTCAGTGCTCGCCGAACGTGCACCGAATGGATCAGGGAGGCGAACAGATGACCGAACGTCAGTTGACCAGTGGCGCTGTCTCATTTGTGACAATCGCCGTGCCGCTGCCTGCCGCGTCCACGACCTCTGGCATTGTGTGTGCTCCGAGTACCCGGTTCGCTGGGGAAGTCAACGGAAGGACCGCGCACATGGTGCGTTTCAGCGTTAACCGCCCATCGCGTTCAACGTCTCCTGAGCGAGGCCCCTGAAATGACCGATGGCCGCCCTGCGTCAACAGGAACGGCCATCAAGTGTCGGCTCCACTGCTACCTGCCCGGCAGTGCTCACTCGGATTGATCCGAGTCCGCGGAGTTGACCAGTCCTTCGACCAGCCCCCGCCCAGTGGAACCGTAGATCAGCGCGGTGACCGCGCCGGGTGTCTCGGACACGAGGCCCGTGTAGTCACCTACCCAGGAGCATAGAGCGACAGGCACCGCACCGCCCACTAGAAGTAGGCATCGCGTGGCCCGCGTCACACTGCACCGCTGATCTGCGGCTCCCTACCGATAGGGACCGTACGTGTCAAACATGCACAACCGCATCGGCGGCCTTCCCGGCCGGCCCGCGGCAGATCCACCTTCACCGGCCCGGCTGGTCACACGCCGCGCCGGATTCGCACTACTACCCGGCATGACCCACTTCTCTGCGCCCGCGACCCACCCCGCCGCCGGATTCTGTCCACAGGCCGGTTCGTCCAGCATCGCGCGCATCGACCACCACGCCCTGACCTCCGCCAGCTCCCGCAGCGTCCAGCTCTTGGCCACGGGGGTGGGCGCATGAAGATGTCCAGCGGCGAGTTCGCCGCAGCCTCGATTGTCCGGGCCTGGGAGCCGCCAGAAGAGGTGGTCGTGCCGTACGCGCTGGCCTACTCGCCCGACCTCCAGCCGGAGGACTACGGGGTGCTGATCCGGCTACTGCTGCGCGACCCGGAGCTGCCGACAGGCGTCGCCGCACTGTCGAAGGAGTTCCAGGCGTCGGGCTGGAAGATGGGCGACAGCCGGCTGCGCGGAGTCATGGCGCGGCTGAAGAAGGCCGGCCACGTCAGCAGGCGGCGCGACGGCTACGACACTGACGCCGGCCGCCCGCGGTGGGCGTTCGTGGTGTACCGCAACCCGGCGAACAACCCGCAGTACGTCGCGCAGGGCATCGCGGCATCGTCGCAGCTCAGCGCGACACGTGGAATTCCAACGCAACCGGCGTCGGGCACTCCGGACGACACGTTGATTTCCAACGTCTATGCAGGTCAGACCGACACGTTGGAAATCCACGCGTCGGATTCCGACGCGTTGGATTCCGACGCGTCGGAATCCAACGTCTATGCAGGTCAGACCGACACGTTGGAAATCCACGCGCATGGCCTCACCCCCCCACACCCCCCCTCCGGAGGAGGAACCTCCTCCCCCCTACCCCCCGTCGACAACGCACGGCCCTCGGATGGGCCGGCTTCGCCGGAGGAGGAGGAGGAGGAGGAGGAGGAGGAGGAGTGCTTCGCACCGGAAGACCTGGCAGCGGCGAAGCGGTTCCTGATGCTGCTGCCCGACCCGTGGACGTGCGGTCGCAGGGACGCCCAACGTCTCGCCCCGCTGCTGCTTGAGGAGATCACCGCGCAGGGCTGGCTGCTCGATGACGACCTGGCCCGCCAGCTCACCCATAACCCGAACGGTGTGAAGAACTACCCGGTGACCCTGGAGAGGAAGCGGATCCCCAACCTGCCACTGCGTGAGGCGATCGGGCGTCGCCTGCCGGCATCGGCGCAGCAAGGTTCTGGTCGTGGTCGGGTTGATGCGCGTGGCCGTGAGCTGTGCCCGGTGCACCCGATCTATTACCGGCACGATTGTGTGGAGTGCGCGATGGCGGTGACTGGCTGATGGCGCCCGACATTCCAGCCCAGTCCTACGACGCTCCCAGCAACGCTTTCGGTGGTGGCCCCGGCCTGGACGACGCGAGGCAGGTGAGGTTCTCGCGGGTACCACCGCAGGACCTCGAGGCGGAGCAGGCGGTGATCGGGGCGCTGCTGCTGTCGGGGAGTCCGTCGCAGGCGTCGCACCGGTTCTTCGCGGAGATCCTGGCCACGGGCATCACCGCGGAGGACTACTACCGGCCGGCACACGCCACGATCCACCGGGCGGCGTGCGATCTGCGCGCGGCGGGTGAGCCGGCCGACGCCATCACGGTGGCCGCAGAGCTCACACGGCGCGGGGAGCTGGCCCGGGTCGGCGGGTCCCCGTACCTGCACGTCTGTGTGGAGGCGGTGCCGGCCGCGGGGAACGGCCCGCACTACGCGGAGATCGTGCGGGCCAAGGCGTACCGGCGGCAGGTGATCGAGTCGGCGCAGCGGATCGTGGAGTTCGCCTACGGCGACGAGGGCGACGGGGACGAGGTCCGCGGCCTGGTCGAGCAGCAGCTGACCGCGATGGTCGCGGGCATCTCGGGCCTGCACGCCGCGCCGCCGGCGGTCGGTGACCTGTTCTGGGACTTCGTCGCGGACCTGGAGGACATCCAGAACGGCCGGAAGGTGGGCCTGACCTACGGGTTCGCCGACCTGGACGCGGTCACCTCCGGGATGCAGCCGGGCAACGTGACAGTCGTGGGTGCGGCCAGCGGCGTGGGCAAGTCCACGTTCGCGCTCAACGCCGCCGTCGCCGCCGCGAAGACCGGCGCCACGGTGATGTTCTCCTCACTGGAGATGTCCGCCACCGAGCTGATGCAGAAGATCGTTGCCGCCGAAGGCAAGGTCGCGCTACATCACCTGACGCACCAAGGCGGCCTGACCGACGACGGGTGGGAGACCGTCCGGCGATTGGGCCCGAAGCTGTTCGCGTCGCTGCCGCTGCGGGTCTACCGACCCGACGGTGCCTCGCTGGGCGACATCGCCGCGGCGGCCCGGGCCTGCGCCCGCGACGGCGGCCTCCAGCTCCTGGTCGTGGACTACCTCCAGCTCGTGGAGGTCACGCAGAACCGCGGCATCACCCGCGAACAGGCCGTCGCGTCCGTCTCGCGCGGCCTGAAGAACCTGTCCGTGGAACTGGACTGCCACGTCATCGCCCTGTCGCAGCTCAACGACGACGGCCTGATGCGCGAGTCCCGTGCGATCAAGAACGACGCATCCGTCGTGATCAAAGTCGAGCGGCCAGACGCCGACGACAAGGAATCGGCGCGCTCCGGCGAGGTCGATCTCGTGATCGAGAAGAACAGGTTCGGACCCACAGCCTGCGTGACGGTGGCCGCGCAACTGCACTTCAGCCGGTTCGTGGACATGGCCCAGACATGAGCACCAGGGAGATCGTGATGGACAGCAAGCAGTTCACCGCGGGCCTCGCCGATCTGCGCGGTGTGCGGGACGACATCAAGGGCCTGCGCCGCGAGCTGGAGCAGGCCGAGCAGGACCGGGACCGGCGCATCAGGCTGCTGGGCTCGTTCGACAAGGCGAAGGCGGACCGGCTGGCCCCGGCCGCCGGGCTGAGCGTGGCCGAGGTTGTGGCCCTGGTGCCCCGGCTCGGTCCGCAGGCCCCGGCCGCCGCGGTGCCGACACCGGCCGCGCCCCCGGTCGCTGCCGTGTCGCAGCCGGTCGGCGCCGTGCCGCCCGACCTGCGCCGCGCTCCCGAGCCGACCGCGGCCGCCGGCACCGAGCTGGCCGCCGCGGTGCCCGCGCCGCCGACCGACGATCCGGCCGAGGCTCCGGTCGACGGCGACGGCCAGGAGCACACCGACGTACCGGAGCAGCCGCCCGCGGCCGCCGCTCCGGCCCCGGCCGCACCTGCCGGTCCGCCGGCGGCCGAGCACCCGCGCGAGCTGCCGTCGATCCCGGCCGGGGAGGCCGGCGACCGGTGGGCGGCCGTCACGGCGAACCTCGCCTCGAAGCACCCGAACTTCACCCAGCAGTCCCGGCAGATGGCGTTCCTCGACACCGACACCGGCGTCCTGGTCCACCGCGACCAGAGCGTGCGCGTCGACCTCGGCACGGGCAGCGCGGGGGAGATCCTGACCGCCGTCTACGCCGTGGTGCCCGCCTCGGTGGAGCGGATCTACATCACCGGCGGCGACCCGTGGCACCGCGATGCCGACCGGTTCCCGTTCCTGCGCGATGCGGTTGCGGCCTGGCTGAACGCGCCGGTCCACGGCGGCTGGTCGGTTGAGTCCTCGAGGGGCCGGGACCGGATGGCCGGGCATCTGGTCCACCACCGCAACCCGGTCGGCCGGTGGCAGCGCGGCGACCAGCACACCGAGATCCGTTCCGCGGGGGAGTGGTTCGATACCGCCGGCGCGGACCCGGCCACCGTTCGGGACGCGTTCGTGTTGCTGTGGAAGGCGCTGCACCGGCACTGGAGCGACGTGGTGCTGATGGGCTCGCCGTCGCAGACCGGCCGGGACCTGTGGTCGCGGACCATCCCCACGAAGGCCGGCTCGCGCTGGGCCGAGGGCGGCTACCCGGTCATGTCGGAGGAGATCCGCGGCCTGCTGCACGCCACAGCCGGGCAGGGCCGCACCGAGCTGGTGGCGCCGCCGCGCGTGCCGGAGCAACTGCCGGGCCTGGCCGAGCTGGACCGCACCTTCGCCTACGCCAAGCACACCTGGGCCTCCGGCGTCGGAGCTCCCCGCCGGGTCACCGCGGCCACCTTCGCCGCGATGTCGGAGAAGGAGCAGACCAACGCGCTGTTCGCGCCGTCGCACTGGCAGATCCGGGTGACCGTGCCGGACGGCTGGAACCACGTCGGGATCCTCCCGGCCCCGGCGGCCGGCGACCGCGCCTGGTACTACCCGGCCGAGGGCGGCCAGCAGTTCGTGACATGGGCTGGCGGGGCCGAGGTCAACCTCGCACTGCGCAACCCCGTCGCGCCGTGGCGGATCGAGATCCTCGACGGCCTGCTGTGGGAATCCGGCACGCCGCTGCGCGACTGGTCGACCAAGCTCAAGGACGCCTGGTCCTCCCTCCAGGCGCTGGCCGGCATCCACGCCGACGAACGGCAGCGCACCGCCGCCCACCTCGCCTCCCGCGCGGTCCGCAGCATCCTGCTCTACGGCATCGGCGGCTTCGCGCAGCGCCCCAGGATCACCACCGCATCGGTGCCGGTCGGCCGCGAGGCCGACATCCCGGCCGGCGCGCAGATCATCGGATCGGACGGGGCGAACATCACCTGGCAGCGCTCCAACGGCTTCTCCCGCGACCCGTACGCACACCCCGAATGGGCCGCCGGCGTGTGGTCCGGCGCGCGGGCCGCGCTGCTGTCGACGCGGATGCGCGAGGACAACGTCTCCGTCGGCGCGCTGCACCTGCCCGCCGGCAGCGTGGTCGCGTTCCGCACCGACGCCATCTACACCACCGCCACCGAGCAGGCCGCGTCCTGGCCATACCACGGGCAGCCGGGGGACTACCTGCTCAAGGGCCTCCTGCGGGGTCCTGTGGCCGCACCGGCGACCGAGGACGATCTGATGGGCCTCCAGGCCGCCGGACGCGCCCAACTGGCTCAGCAGGCCGCACAGGGGGCCGCGCGATGACCCTTAGCAGCACGCACAGCGCGGTGTGGTGGTTCGGCGGCTGGACGTGCGAGCGCTGCGGCGCCTCGGGCGAGGCCGACTGGCCCGACGAATCCGTCCCGCACGCCGACCACGACTGCGACCAGGCCGACACCACCGACGACGACGTCACCTGGTCCGGCGAGTGGACATGCGAGCGGTGCGCAGCCGGCGGCGACGCGCAGTGGACCGACACCGAGTCGACCTACGCCGACCACACCTGCGACGACGAACCCACCGGTCCCGTCGACGGCGGCGACCAGGACGACGACCAGGAGGTGGCCGCATGACGCCGCGCAGGCGCCGGGGAACCGGCGGCCGCGGTGGCCGGCCGCAGCTGAACGAAGCGGCGCGGCTCACCCAGCAGCTGCTCGACGCCGGGTTCACCAAGAAGGACGTCGGCGACATCATCGGCCGCGACCCCTCGCTGGTCTCGCAGTTCTTCACCAAGGGCAAAGGCGCCTCCTACGTGGAGGGCCTGCGCCAGGCCGTGCAGGAGTTCCAGGTGGGCGAGGCCACCACCGTCGACCAGCTCAAGGCCATCGCCCGCCCGAACGTGCAGCGCCGCACCACCCGTTCGGGGAAGAAGGCGCGGGTGCGCACCAAGGACGTCGTCGCCACACCCGGGCAGTCGACGTTCGCCCGTGCCGCCAAGCAGCACATCGCCTCGGGAGCCTCCCGGCTGCGGCCGGTGGTGGAAGGCACCGCCGCCGCGCCGGGCGGGCGGATCGCGTTCACGGTGCGGGCGAAGAAGGGCGCGTTCCTCATCGACTCCGGCCGCCGCAAGGACTCGCCCGGCATCCGCCGCGGCGTCGTCCAGCGCCGCGACGGCACCGAGGAACGCGCCTACGGCAACTCGGCCGGTCCAGGGATGGGTGAGGCCGGGTTCGACGCGGCCGAGTGGAAGACCCGGGTCGACGCCGCCGGCGGCGACGTCTCGGCTGCGGTGCGCGGCTGGATGGTCGAGACCGGCCGCCTGGCCCCGGACGCCAGTCTCACCCACCTCGAAGTCCGCGGCTGGACGCCGCAGGACTGAAACGGTCCTCGAGTTCTCGCCGGCGCGGGCCGTACGTCAACCGGATGACGTACGGCCCGCGCCGCTTCACGTACCGCCCGACCGCCGGGCGATCAGTCCTCTGCGTTTTTCTCCAGCCCGGCGTCGATCACGAGCTGGGGGATCCCGCCGGAGGACGAATCGGGGTCGATCCCGTCGACCAGTTCCGAGAGCAGGACATACACCCGGTCCGCCATCGCGTACCGCTGGATGTCGGTGCTGAAGTGGTTGCGACCCACGGCCACGATGGCCCGCGTGATCGTCAAGACCGCCACCAGGTGCCGCCCGGAAAGGGTGACGGTCACCGTGCCGTCCTTCCCGCGCTCGACACGATTGGCGGGGAAGTGCTGCATTTCCACCAGCCCGTAGAAGGGGATCTTGTAACCGACCGGAGGGAAGACCGCGAGGTCTACGAACTTCCAGGTGTCCTCGTGGCACACGATCTGCATGGAAGAGACGCCGGCGGCCTTGTTCAGGCGCCCCCGATGGAGGTCCTCGAACTCCTGCTTCTTCCGCAGGAGCTCGGCCTCTTCCTTGCGGCGCTCTTCCCGTAGCTCAGCGGATATCTCCCGCCCCTGCTTCCACCACTCCACTAACCCTTTGACCGGATTCACAAGGCTCCTCACAGCCGTCCCAGCGCGCCGACCGAGGGGGCGGCCTGTCGCCGCACCCAGCCTGGTTCCCTGCCCAACTCGGCATCCGTCCATCCGCGTTCACGCGCCGGAGCGTCACCGACTAGTTGCTGACGGGCACCGACAAGGGCTCTACTGTGAGGCCCAGCCATCCCGGCCGGGACGACGGGACCAACCGAGGCGGAGACTGCATGGCAGCCAAGAGCAGCCTGACGCTGTTGTCGAAGAACCACCGAATACGCTTGGAAAAGGCCGCCGGAGTGACCACGGTCAACCTGGTATGCACCGTGCTGACCTGGGAAAAGCTTCGCAGCCAGGCAATTATGCAGTTCGGCTCAGTGCTTCCGAGCGCCCCGACCGGTCAGGAGAGCAACGCGCTGATTCGGATCCCGCTCACCGGTCCGCAGTTGGCGCAACTGATGCAGCAGGCGCTCAAGGGAAGCATCCCCTTCCCGCCCAACTTCAACGCTCACCCCGCCAGCGAACGCGCTTTGTTCCAGCGCGCTTACGACGTAATCGCCGAAGTCACCGATGAACTCGATCTGGCCAACCCCGACGGCAAGCCCGTGCGCGACATCGTCATCGACAGCCGGCACGGAACAGGCTGAGCAGCCGGCCCGCACGTGGCTCGTGGAACGCCATAAATGGTCGTGGAACGGGGCCTATCAGGCGGCGTGGAACAGTTCCACGGTGCTGTGGAACTCGGGACTGCCCGAGGAACGCGAAGCGGCGCCCCACCTCCGGGAGGTGGGGCGCCGCCTGTCGCTGCCGTGTGGCACCCTGGTCGCGGTACTGGCCCGGGCGGGCCGCCGCAAGGGTAGTGCGGCGGGTCGCGCGGGCCGCGCCGTACCAGGGCCGGCCGTCAGCCGATGGCCACGGTCATCATCGCCGTGGCCAGCGCGATGCCCAGCGTAGAGATCCCGAGCACTGCGGCCTCGCGGCCGACGATCTTCTTCGCCGCGACCTGCACGGCCAGCATCCCGACGAACACGACCGCCGCGTGCTGCTGCTTCTTCGTCACCTTCCCTCACCTCCTTCCGCGTTCGGATGCGGACAGATCCGCGGATCGTCCCACGGGGGTACGACAACGGCCCTGGGCGCCGGCGGCGGCCAGGAGCTGGCGGCCGCCGGCCCGGCCCGGCGGCGGCAGGGCGCCGCGCGTAACTCACCGCCGGGCCTCAGCCCGGAGCCTGCCGCCCCGTAACGGACGCGGCCCGCGCTCGTTGG
The DNA here is from genome assembly GCF_050956065.1 of Streptomyces sp. CA-111067. Classification (NCBI taxonomy): domain Bacteria; kingdom Bacillati; phylum Actinomycetota; class Actinomycetes; order Kitasatosporales; family Streptomycetaceae; genus Streptomyces; species Streptomyces sp. CA-111067. The sequence goes on from NZ_CP192104.1 coordinate 29,966, forward strand.
CACCACAGACCCCCACGATGAAGTCCCGGTGCCGCTCAACCCCCACGGCGGCCCGGGGCTTCGTGCTCTCGCCGACGGGCCTGGCCCGCGGCCGGCGACGTGCACAATGGAAGGGACCGCGACGCAGTAACCGCAACGGCACCCGGCGCGGCAGCAGTTCGAGCAGCAGGCCGGGACCGTGCAGCAACTGCAGCAACGGCGGCAGCACCGGGCTGGTAGTGATGTCGCCCGCCGCCCGGTCCGCCGGTACCCACGGCTCCCCCCGCCGCTACACCCATCGCTGCACCCATGGGTATACCCGACAGGATCACCCCCCTTCCCGGTGTTTCCGCAGTTCAGACCCCTTGACCGGACATCACTGAAAGTCCCGACAACCCTCTTGCCTCCCACCCCCGCTGCACCCATGGAAAAGAGACGGGTGCGGCTGGGTGGTGGGCCGGCGCGAGGGTTCACGGGGCCGGTTTCTGCCTCCGGCGGGCCCTGCGCGGGCCGCGTGGCCGCCGCTGCTGCGTCGGCCGGTGGAAAGGGCCGGGGCCTGGTTGTCGGCCCGGCAGGCGACCATGGAGAGCCTCTACAGCAGCAGCGCGCGGGGAGGCGGGACATGACCGAGGCAACAGCAGCACAGCCAGCAGCAGAAGCAATGGAGCCAGCGACACCGACGAAGAAGCGGACGCGCTCCACGATCAGGGACCAAGAGGCGGCGCTGCGGGTGCTGGGTGTGCTGAAGGTGGCGACCGCCACCCAGATACAAGCCCTGGAGCGCCCGCACCTGGCGGACAACAAACCGGTCCGCAATGCTCTGCTGGACTTGGCGCTCAAGGACGAAGTCGAGTCCGAGGGCAGCACGGCGGGCCCCTCGGGGCGGTTCGGTGCGCCGGACCGGACCGGGGAGCCATCGCAGAAGCTCTGGGTTCTCAAGCCCAAGGGGCTGGACGCGGCCGCGCGACTGCTGAAGCGCAAGCCGGAAGAGATGGGCGGCCGGGCCCGGGGCGCGGGCCGTGGCGGGGCGCCGCACGCGATGGCAGTCAACGCCACGGTCGTCGCTTTCACCCGGGGTGGCGTCGGCGACATCACCTCCTGGCGGACCGAGGTCCCGCACGCGCTCGCCAGCTCGGGCAAGCAGAACGTGCGACCGGACGCGGTGCTGCGTGCCTCGGAGGCCGGGGTGCCGCTGCTGATGGTGGAAGTCGACCTGAACACCGAACCGGTCGAACGCCTTGCCGACAAGCTCGCCGCCTACGCCGCGCTCTACCGGCGCCGCGTCCACGACCCGGCTGCGCCGGGCGACTGGGTGGCGCGCAAGACGTCCGGGGCCGGCCTGGTGCCGTACTGGGAGACGCTCTACCCCGACACCGGCCTGACTGGCTGGCCGCCGCTGGCGTTCGTCTTCACCGGCCGAGGTGGGCCGCGGGCGTTGGCCAACCGGATGCAGGCCGTGGCCGACCTGTCCCGTGAGCACTGGGCAGCCGACGAACACCGCGACCGCACGGGCGACTTCTACCTCGACTTCACCGGCAAGGTCCCGCTGGTGCTCACCACCCTGGAGCGGTTGCAGCAGCACGGCCCGCACGGACCAGTCTGGCAGCGCGTCGCGCAGCACCGCGAAGGATTTGAGCCGCTGCTCCAGGCGCTCGCCGACCCGGACACCCACACGCTCGCGGCCTACTGGCAGCGCAAGGAGCAGCGGGACGCCGAAGCCCGGGAGCGTGAGGAAGCCGAGCGTGCAGAGGCCCGTGCGGAGTTGCAGCGCATGTGGGACGACGACGAAGACGAGGACGAACCGGAAGAAGTGCTGTGCGCGAATCCCAACTGCGAGATGGCGCTGGACGAGCAGCCGGACGAGAACGACGTGGACCGCATCCCCATTCCGATCCCGCCCGAAGACGGGACCTACTGCTGGATGCACCGCGTAGAACGGGAATGGTCCAAGCCCGGGATGCGCGGCGCGTTGCGCAGGATGTGGAACCAACCGAGCCACCAGCGCTGAGTGTCACGCTCGGTGTAACGCTGACTGTCACGCCGGGGGCTCGGCCGCGACACCGCGCATCACCGCAGCCCGCCAGATGTGCCCGGCCGGAGTCACCTGCGCGGCCAACTGCTCGTACTCGGCCAGCGCCGCGTCGTCATGGGGATAGCGGAACGGCTTGGTCGGCAGCATGTCCGGGTGCTCATCCCGCCAGTCCCGGAGCTTACCGATGGCGTCCTCGCTGGTGTGCCAACACGCCGACAGCACCTGGTTCACCAGGGCGGCCGGGAGCCGCACCGTCACCCGCTCCGGCCACCCGCCGTCCCGCGTCCCGGGCCACCGGCCCGGGTTCCGCGCCTGCGCCGGCAACGGCGGCCACTCCTGATCCCAGCCGCGCGCCGCCAGCTCGGCCCGCACGCCGAACGCCACCAGGACGTCCAGGGTGTCGGCCAGCTCGCCCGTCTCGCGCAGGTGCGCCCGGTACATCGCCCACTGCGCCCGTTTCGCCGCAGCCTCCCGGCCCGGCAGCCCGTCCCAGTCCCAGCGCGACGTCGCCGACAGCGCCCGCGCCCTGGCCCGCTCGGCCTTGAACAGCGGCCGCATGTCGGCGAGCAGCTGCTTGGTGCCGAATGCCACCCGGGCGGTGACGGGAGTGGTGCCTGCCTCGGTCATGCCGCACATCATCCCGTCCCGCCCGCACCGTCCGCTGCCGGATCACCCGGCGAGGCGGCCGGTTCGGGCGGGGCCGGCCCCGCCGCCGATGACGGCTCCCGCTCCAACGGACTGGCCGTAGGCGGCAGCCGGGCGAGCAGCGCCACCACACGCTCGGGATCGTCCTGCCCGATTCGGCTCAGCGCCTGGTTCCCGATCTGCTCCCGATCCCGCCGGGGCTTGTCGGCACGCCAGCGCACCGCGATGTCGGCCAGGCCCGGCAGGACGGTGAGGACCGAGCACAGCACCAGTGCGGCCAGCGCGTAGAGCGCGTTGTGCTCGAACAAGGCGGTGGCACCTGCGGGCAGTGCGGTGATGGCGGCCTGGAGGGTACGGGAGGGCATCGGAGGCTCCTTGGTGAGCGGGCGGTGTAGGCGAGAGGGGCGGCGGGGGAGTCGGACGGTAGAGAGCGCGGTAGTTAGCCGCGCAACCCTGGTAGCGGGCGAAGCGGATCGTCGTAGAACACGGCGATGTGACAGGGCCAGGTGGGTGTGGCGATGGCCTGAACCTCGGGAGGCTCAGGCCATGGACTTGCTTGTGTCGCGGGGTGATGTCGGTACTCGGGGTGAGGCGGCGTAGGGGGCGTGCGCTTGTCCCGCACATTCGTGGCCGGGCCGACAGTCCGTCAAAGGGCCTCTGAGCTGGGCGGAAGCGGTGGGCGGGTACTGCTCCGCGGCCTAGCGAAGTGGCCGGAAACCGGGCGAATTTCGGCCCAAAACTGATCAGGCAGGTGTCGGTCGGCAGGTGAGCACAGGCTTGAACTAGTGAGTCAACTGCCGCGCCTGCCCCGCCCCGCCTGCTCTGCCGTCTGGGCTGAGCCGGGTGTTTCTGGTTTGCAAGCCGGGACGTGGCTGGTGCCGGTCTGGTGCAGGGGCGGTGTCGGGGTGGGTGTGGGCCGGGTGGCCGACCTTCGGGCACGGCCCGCTGGAGAGGCCCGCAGGGCCTCGGTCGGGTGCTCCCGCGAGGCGCCTCCCAGACCGGCCCTGAATTACTCGGCTCCTATTCCACCAAGAATCCGAACCTGAAATGCCGTCAGGTTCGGCCCTTCACGTGCCAAACCGTGGCACCTTCATGTATCGCCGTAGGCGATTAGCGCTCCCCGGAGCGGGGCCTATGACTGAGTCCAGAAACCAGCGGCTCACCGGAAATGACGCACACCGCACGCACCCGCTAAGCTCAATCCACGGAGCACGCCCATAAGGACCGGCCGCACCCACCCGTAAACCACACCACCGGGACACCCCGCATAACGGGCCGAAGGCCCGCACTCGAACTTCCCGCACTCACCATCGGCCGGTCCGCAGGACCGCGCCCCCCAACACTTGAAACACCCTCACAACCCCACTCAATAGGGTGTTTGCGGTTTGCAAACCATCCCGAACCCCGGCCACAACAAGGCCCCGACAGGGGCTGGCCACCACCCCACCCACCAGCCGCCAACGGCGGCAAAACCCCAACCCAACAATTCCCCGAAGGGGAATCCAATTCGTCCCGAAGGGGCGAAAAGCAATCACCACACATCACTCAAGAATTCCCGAAGGGAATTCAAAGACGCCAACCAAGAGCCCCGAAGGGGCTCGACAGAACCACCACGAATTCCCCGAAGGGGAATTCAGGTCTGCGAGGAATTCCGAAAGGAATTCCTT